>NZ_MUNT01000006.1 GCF_002001175.1 Rhodanobacter sp. C03
TCACGCCGTGTCGGCTTCTTCTTGGACTCGAAACTCAGCGAGGCAAAGGAACGCTGCTTCATCGGCGATGGGCTTCCTGGGAACGGCTGGCTATGATGCCGCAGACGGGAAATAAATCAGAGTGTCCTTAGGTGCGCTCTTTTTTGCGGTCGGTCACTTCGTGCTTTTCGACTTTTGCAACTTCATCGGAGTCCGCTTTGTTCAAAGAAGAAGAGTTGAAGAAAATTGTCGCAAAGCGGCGAAGCGACAGGCTCAAGGGTTACAAGTGCCTTGGTGATTACCAGGGCGGCCTCTTCGATTGCGAATTCGTCTCTCCCTATTCCAAGGGCGCGCACAACTTTGATTCGGACGTGATGGTCCTGCTACAGGACTGGAGCTCGGATCATGCGTTGCAGCGGAGTAAGGGGCCGAGCGAGCTTGGACGTGATCCCAACCTTCCTACGAACCGTAACTTGGATTCGCTGTTGAAGTCCGCCCTCGGCATGGAGTTTCATGAAACCTATACGACCAACCTCTTCCCTTACATAAAGGGTGGTGGACTCTCGTCACGCATCCCATTCGTGGACCTTGTCTTCGCGGCTGAGGAATTCGCTATCCCGCAGATCCGGATCGTTGCACCAAGACTCGTCGTTTGCCTAGGCAAGAACACGTTCAATGCTCTGCGGGTGGCGGTTGCCAAGCTTGAGTTGACGCCCGGTCTTTCTCGTTGTCACGACATGGCCGGTGCCATCGACTCTCCGTTCGACATCGAATTCGATGGGTGCAAGATTGCCATCTGGGCCCAGGCCCATCCTGGGGCATGGGGGCAACGGAATCGCAATAAGGGCGATCCCGAGCGCGCATCGAACGACTGGAAGAGGATGAGTCGTGCCGTAGGTCTGAGTTCAAACTCGTGAGACTTTGAATGAACTCCAAGGAGGCAGCGGCCAACGCTTCGGTGCGGGAAGCGCTTCGGTGCATCGAGGACAAGCTGTACGAAACCGGCATGCTGGTGACTGCCACGGGCGACAGCGAGTGCGAAGTAACGATCGCTTTCGACGACGTAGATATCGGAGATGCGAAGGTTTTTGCCTTGATGGTCCGCGTCGCTACCCGTTCTCGTGCCCGTACTTCACGATCCTGTTTTCAGACCGTCCGTCAGTACGTGTTGGAGAGGTACTCGATGCTTCAAGTCGGGCTGCCGGAGGATGTACGCGAACCTTTGCTTGATTGCGTGGGACCGATTGTGTTCGTAAACGGAGCAATGGTTCTCTGACAGGGAAGCGCACCGCGCTTAACTAACTGAGCATGTGAAATAAAGGGCAAGTTCATTTTTGGCAAGCGATAAATTAGCCTGACTCTTTTGTTTTCTGGCTTATGGCTTTGCGCCGACTTCGCGGCAGCAGATCCCTGAAGAGAGGGCATCACCATGCACACTTCCGACACCCTTCGTAACACGACGATTCCTCTTGCCGATGGATCGGGCGCGATTCCAGCGGTTGGCTTTGGTACGTTGATTCCTGATCGTGTCGCTGCCAAACAGGCGATAAAAACCGCCTTGGAAGTGGGGTTCCGCCATCTTGATGGTGCGGAGGCCTACCGCAACGAGGATGTGGTCGGTGATGCGATAAGGGAGGCCATCGCGGAGGGCACGGTTCGACGCGAAGACCTGTTCATCACCACCAAGTTGTGGAACAACAATCACCGCCCGGAGCGCGTCACGCCTGCCGTCGAGGCGAGTCTCCGTCGTCTGCAACTTGACTATCTCGATTGCTATCTGATCCATACGCCTTTCGCTTTCGAACCTGGCGATGAGCAGTATCCAAAGGATGAAGACGGTCGGCCGGCTTATGACACCGGAGTGACCTTGCTGGATACGTGGCGAGCGATGGAGCGTCTCGTTGAGGAGGGCAAGTGCAGGTCCATCGGCCTGTCGGATATCCGCCTGGAGCAGGTGCAGGCGATCGTCGCGAACGCCCGTATCAAGCCGGCGGTCGTGCAGGTCGAATGCCATCCGTATCTGCCCGAGTGGGAGTTGCTCGACTACTGTTCGAAGCATGGCATCGTGCTGCTCGCCTTCGCGCCGCTCGGGCATGGCATGGAGCCGAGGCTGACCGACGATCCGGTACTCAAGGCCATCGCGCAGCGCGTGGGCAAGACGCCTGCGCAAGTCGCGCTTGCCTGGGCAGTCCAGCGCGGCACCGCGTTCCTGACTACTTCGACCCATCCGGACCATATCCGGGAAAATTTCGATATCACTGCGCTGCCCGCCGAGGCCTTGCAGGAGATCCGGGAAGGCATCGTGACGAGCATCCGCTTGAACGGCGTCGTGGACACCGGACTGCCGGGGTTCATCCCGCGGAAGAGATGAAACAAAAAACAAAAGGGTCAGGTTCATTTATTACGAATGGGTAAATGAACCTGACCCCTTGTTCTTGCGTTCTTGCAGCAGCGCCGTTGCCGATTGTCTACGGCTGCCGTTGGCTTACGTGCCCGAGTGGAATCTTGCCCTCGAATGTCGCCCGCTGCTCTTCGATCAGGATCGGCCAGATAAACTCCACACCCACGGCGGCGATCGTCAGTTGCCAGTATTGAGTAGCCGGCGTCTCGGGTTCATTGGGCGGGATCACAGTGAACAGGCATGCAAACGAGAGGCCGATTCCGTTCTGCACCCTGTATTTATTGACCGGAGGCGCGAACTGATTGTATTTATCAAGGCTCCGATGATCGCCGCTCCCTAGCCAATCATTCGCCGCCTTGTCGTAACCAAGGGGAATCGACCCCAGCTTGTTCCCGGCGTCGTAGACATCGATCTGTGTGATGTGCAGGTCACTCGTACTGTCAGTCTTGTACAGCACGAAGATGCGACCCAACTCAGGTTCCACGCCATCGACTGGCGTCGGCGTCGGCACGCCGATGTGACACCAGCGCCAAGACAGGTTCTGTCCGTCCTCGTCATCGCGCGGTCCCGCGTAATTCAGCTCGCTTCCCCAACCGCGGTGCCGGACGTTCGCATATTCTCCCGGATCCTCGACGCGCAGGGCATTGCCGTGAATCCAGCTGGTAGTTGCACTCATGTGCCTACCTCCTTGCCGCTAGGCTTTGACGTATGCCGCCACCATGGACGATCCCCCACGATGAGGGTAGGCGGCCTTTTCCGAAGAAACAATAAAACAAAGGGCCAGGTTCATGTATTACGAATGGGTAATTGAACCTGCCCCTTATTCTTGGGCGACACGCGATTTGCGGTTGATCCAGAAAAGGGTGTCAGGGACAATTTCGGGTGATCTGAAAGAGATGGCCAAACTGTTCCTGACATCAATTTTCAATGGCGCCAGGGAAATTTCTGACAATGCAAGGAAGTTCGAAACGATTCTTCTCGCTGCAACATCCTGACCTGGTCACCAAGATGCCGTTCTCCACATCCCACTCGCGCCTTTCCGCGTTACTGCGTCCATGCTGGATACCGTTGTTTCTCTGGCCAGTCGCCTGGTCGGCGCTTGCAATAGCCGCAACACCGCCACCGAACCTGCAAGGCACCTGGGACGTGGTTCAGGTGGCAGTGGACCAGCAGGACCAGTCGCACTGGCTGTACTTTCCGGATGACCCGCGTTTGCTTGGCCGTGAACTGCGCATCAGCGCGTCCGGTATCAGCCTCAACGACGATTCCCGCGATTGCCAGAAACCTGTGCTTTCGTCGCTTCCGAAGACGTCGCTGCAAAAATTCATCGGCCAGAGTTTCCCGCGCCCGGAACATTTCCAGACGCCAACTTACCCGACACTGTCGGATTACGGCCTCAAGCTTGCCGATGCCGCGGTTTCACCGTGGCAAGCCAGCTGCACTCCCGATGCCTCCCAATGGAACCATGCATGGTTCATCCTGCTTTCACCGGATCGCCTGCTCACCAATGACGACAACAGCGGTTTCGTGCTGGTGCTTCGCCGGCGTGCCGGCAGCACGTCGATCAGGCCTTCATTTGCCTGCGACAAGGCGCAAAGTGCGGCCGAACGGACGATCTGTACCTCCCAGACTTTGGCCGGATACGACCGCAGCGTGACCGCGGCCTATCATCGTGCCCTGGCGACAGCAGGCGATGACACCTCGTCGCTCAAGCAGGAACAGATCAGCTGGCTCAACACCAGAAACGCATGCAACACCGACACAGAGTGCCTGGCGAAGAGCATGCGCGAACGGGTCGACCAACTGATGCAGCAATGAACAACTGAAGCAACTCAAGAAAAAAGTGTCAGGGATAATTTTTGGGGCGCACAGCGCAGTACTGAAATTGTCCCTGACACCATATTTTCTTCTTGTCTACATCGAGGCCGGAGGCGATGACATCGATGTTGCCGCAGCAGGCGGCGTGGCCGTGGTGGCGCCGGCGGGCTTCGCGGGTTGGGTGTCCCCAGTAGCGTATTGCCCGACCTGCAGGGCGAACGGTACCTTTTGACCGGACGGTATCGCCGCTGGATCGACGTACACCTGAATTATGTAAGTCGTCGCTGCCGCAACCGACTCGGACCAGGTGTTCGCCCCGGTCGTGCTTGTGTCGACCAGCTTTTTGTCATGGGTCTGGTCATTCACCTTGAAGTGCAGCCCGGGATTGCTCGAAACGAGATTGATCTTGACTGTCCTGCCTGCCGCGATGGCAACGGTGAAGTTGTGTGCGGCAGCGTCGGAGGCCAGTGTCCCATCTTGTTCCGACCATGGTTTGTTGGCTTCGAATGTCACTGCGGTCGTCGGCGGCTGCATGTCTTCGACGCCGTATTGCCCGATCTGCAACGCGTATTTCGCGGTATCGCCGGACTGTATCGCGGCAGGGTCTATGTAGACCCGGATCGCATACGTGGTGGCTGTCGCGTTCTGTGTCGACCAGGTGGATTCACCCGTCGTGAGGGTGTCCAGCATCAGTTTGCCGTGACTCTGGTCTTTCACCTTGAAATGCACGTTGGGATTGCGGCTGAGCAGGTTGAGCTGCAATGTCTTGCCCGCCGCGACCGCAACCGTGTAATCGAGCGAGTTGTCGGAGTGGTTGAGGTTGCCGATTTCCTGCGCCCAGACACTGTTTGCCTCGAAGGTTACTGTGACCGGCGTGTTGGCGAAGGCGGGCAGCGACATGCAGGCCGCAGCCAGGCCGAGACTCGCGCCCAGGGCGCTGCGGAGAAAATGGAAACGTGACATGTGTCGAATCCTCGCGTGATTTGGAGTTCGCTTGTGAATGCTTCGATGATTCCCCGTCTTGCATCGGCGCAGTCGCGTCGATGTTGCCTTCCTTGGGCATGGTCATGCTTCACCCCTGAGCCAGCCCGTGCGCGGACCATACGCTTACTTCGTGTGACTCGCCATATCGGGAATAAAGCGGAGATAAGGGGACGGAGGTAATTAAACCCTTCGCCATCATGAATACGTGAAAACCTCAGGGACGGAGAAATGCTTATCCCCAATTAATGTCCTCCGTCCCAGTTTCGGTCCCAGTTTCGTCGATCACGACGACCGGTGCTACCGTTCCGCCATGGTCAAATCCACCGCGGTGATCAAGTTCAAGGCGAAGCTGTCGCGCCCCGCGACGCCCAAAGGCGCGGCGTGGACCTTTCTGGTGCTGCCCGTGGCCGCGAGCGCGAAGCTGCCGACGCGGAGCATGGTCACCGTCGAGGGCAGCTTTGAAGATCAGCCCTTCCAGGCCACGCTGGAACCGGACGGCCAGGGTAGTCACTGGCTCAAGATCGACAAGGGCTTGCGCGAGGCCGCCGGTGTCGCCGCGGGCGACAGCGTCGCGTTGGAGATCGCGCCGGTGGGGAAGGAGCCCGAACCCAAGGTACCCGCCGATCTGCGCAAGGCGCTGGCTTCCAACGCGGACGCCAAGGCGACATGGGCCGACATCACGCCGGTGGCGCGACGCGACTGGATCCACTGGATCACCTCCGGCAAGAAGGCCGAGACGCGCGACAAGCGCATCGCCACCGCTTGCGACAAGCTCGCTTGCGGCAAGCGCAATGCCTGCTGTTTCGATCGCTCCGGGATGTACAGCAAGGGCAGCATGGGCGCGCCCGAAGCGGCGGAGTAGGGCAAAGCAGGGGCAAGTTCACTTGGACAAAAGGTGTCAGGGACAATGGTTGGCTGGCCAGGGATCGGCCCACGCTGGAATACGCGCCAACGCATCGAGCCAGCGAAAGATATGGGGAAACGCCTCCAGCGGCATTTCCGATTCGCGCCAGTAGGCCGCCATTGAGGCGAGAGCGAAGTCTGCGATCGTGAGCCTTTCACACGCGATAAAGCGGCGGTCCGCCAGGTGGCCATCCAGAACTTTTGCGTATCTCACAAAATCCGGCACGGACGCCTTCAGCAACGCGCTGTCCGGCTGCCCGATCCCGAATGTCGTCTTGACGACATGTTCGAAATAAAACGGCGCGACGGCGGTCGACCAGTGGCAATCGTTCCACGACAGCCAGCGCAACAGCTCGACCTGCTCGGCCGGATTGTGCGCGGGCCACATGTCCGATCCCGTCTTGATGCAGAGATGGGCCATGATGGCCCCAGACTCCCACAGCACAAGATCACCATCGATCAGCATGGGCGCCTTCATGTTGGGGTTGAGCGCCGCATAGTCAGGCGTCTTGAGCCCACCAGCCATCAAGTCAACTTCAACAAACTCCGCCTTGATGCCGAGATGCTTCACCAGCGCCAGCACACGCCGCGGCGCCTGTGCCTTGATCCAGTAGATTTTCATGGCTGCTCTCCGGTCAAGAGGTTGACCGGCACGAACTCGAATTCGGCATCGAGTTCGTTCAATGCCCATAACACGCGTAGTGAGCGGGTGGCGGCAAATCCATAGAGTTTCAGCATGATCTTTCCTTTCAGACGAAGGGTGGCTGCTGATAACTAGACGAATGGCGAAGGAGAGAATGGACATCTTCGCGAATTATTTTTCCCGGGTGTGAATTGACGCGACTGGCGTGTTTCGACACTGGCCACGCTGCCACGCTGCCACGCTGCCACGCTGCCACGCTGCCACGCTCAGGCGAAGCAGGGTTCGGACAATTTTTGATCGTCTACCAAGTCGCCAGCCTTGTCCCTGACACCATTCTTTGGAAGCGGCGACATGAGTTTTCAGGTTCACTTGGTAAAGGCGCGAAAATGAACCGGCTCCGTTCCTGATGACCTGGTCGGTCAGACCTGGATGCGGGGCCTTTGATGCATGGTGTTTGAGTGGCCCGGCATCAAAACCGCATCCGTCGATGTGTGTCGATTTGGCCATGAGTCGTTCGTCGCATGGTTGGAAGAGTACGCAGATGAGACGTACGACACCGGGAACCGACATGCGAACAGGGGCGGCAACCAGCCGTTGGCAACCCTGATCGAGACACTTCAAATCATACGGAATGACTTGTCATGAACAACACGATCCGAACCGTTTCGCGGCGGCTTGCCGTCAGCTCGGTTGTTGCTTTGCTTGGCGTGCATTGCGCCATGTCCCGTGCTGCCAACGCGTCCGCGCCACCTGCCATGCCTCCTGCGATGGCACCACCCGCGGGCATGTACCAGATCGACAAGACTCACGCGAGTCTGCAACTTCGTGTAAGCCATATGGGATTCTCGACTTACACCACGCGGTTTAGCCGCTTCGATGCAACCTTGATGTTCGACCCAAACAACCTGCCTGTATCCAAACTTGTGGCCACCGTCGACGCTGCGTCGTTGGAAATGGATGCGGCACCGAAGATGTGTGTGGATATCGTGCAAGGACCTCAGTTCCTTGATACCAAAAAGTTTCCCAAGATCGTCTTCCGCTCGGAAAAAATTCGCATGACCGGCGCCAAATCGTTTGAGATCTCGGGCACCTTGGATCTGCATGGCATCACGCGCCCACTGGTGCTGACCGGCACATACAACGGAGGGTATGCAGGCATCGCCAACATGGACCCACACGCTCGTATCGGATTCTCCGCGCATGGGACCTTCAACCGCTCGGATTTTGGTATGGGATACGGCGTGCCCGCGCCGGGCACCACCATGGGTGTGGGCGACTTGATCGACGTGTCTATCGAGGTCGAGTTCAGTGGGCCGTCATTGGCGACTACTGGCGGCTAGTCGCACTCATAGGCTGTAAGTGTCGCGTTGACGGTGTTAGCGCTCAGTGCGTGCACTAGCGCCACTTTGACACCGGACGAATCTGCCGGTGCGGGCAGGAAGTGACCGCATGCCGGGTTGAGTTGGTCACCCTTGCCGGTTGGCGCTGTGAGGCGGCACCTTCGATCGAGCAGGAAAAACCTGAGGGGGAACGTCACGGGACGTGCCGTCAAAGCGTGCACGTGCGGCATGGATATCGCCATGGCAACGGTCCGCCCATTCGATGAGACCCGCCATCGGGTCCAACAGCGATTGGCCTAGCGGGGCCAACCGATATTCAACGCCCGGCGGCTTGGTCGGGAAGACATGGCGGGTGATCAGTCCATCGCGCTCCAGATCGCGCAAGGTCTGGGTGAGCATGCGCTTGGAAATGTCATGGACAGCACGGTGAAGTTCGCTGGAGCGGTGCCGGAATCGATGTTCAACTCGACTGGCATCCGCAATATAACTGGCGCGGCAGTTTGGCGGCGCCATCGATGCTCCGGCCATCTTTAGTCAATAGCGAGGCGCTTTGGATCCACGACGTCGCACACGCGACGCGCTTTGACGTCTGTGAGCAGACCTTTCAGCCAGTCGCGATCGAGGCGTCGCTGTTGGTCGAGATGACGCAGCAGATGTTCGCCGCCTGTTGAAAGCACGGGACGGAGTTCCTTGCGGATCGGACCGAGCTTGGCGATCTGTTCGTCGAGACGAGCAATCCGGTCACGGATGAGATCCTGGACGATGGAAAGATCGCTCAGGTGCAGGAACAGGAGCGCTCCATATAACGTCTGGGATACCGGGCCGTCTTCCTCGAATTGCCGATGCAGCAGGTCCACAAACTCGGTCTTTCCCTTCGCAGTGATCTTGTAGACCGTGCGCATGCCACCGCGGGCCACGCGTTGGTGGGACACGGTCGAAATCAGGCCCTCTTTATCCATTTGCCGGATCGCATAGTAGAGCGTCCCCACCTCAACGTCGGTGTAGCACTCGATCATCGCGTTCTCGAGGCGGCGCTTGATCTCGTAAGGATGGAAGTTCCCGCGATGCAGCACGCCGAGGATGAGAAGTTTTGCCTTCATGGTGAAATAATATTAGTCTAATTAAACTATTACAACGGGAGAAGGCACATGTGGCGTGCTATCGCAGGGGTCACCGCCGGGCTGGTAGCCTGGGTTGTTGTGGTAACGGTCCTGAATTTTGGTTTGCGATGGTGGCTACCGGGCTATGTGCAGGCCGAGCCTGCGATGTTGTTCACGCTCGGCATGAAAATCGCGCGTCTTTCGATCGGGGCGCTCTCGTCCCTCGCCGCCGGTGCGCTGGTACGTACCATCACGCGCTCAAACCTGGCGCCATGGATCGTCGGATTGGTGCTGCTTGCGCTGTTTGTGCCGGACCACATCCACATCTGGAACAAATTTCCGGTTTGGTACCACCTGACATTTCTTGTCACGCTTGCGCCGCTGGCGGCGCTGGGCGCGCGGCTGGTGCCGCGTGCCAAAGTCAATCCGGGATAGACGGCGCGCCAACTTATCGTTTGACACGAGGGCGCCAAGGATCGACCAGCGACCTTCAGTCGGAAGCTCGGCTGGTTGGCGATGCCGGGCAAGTTGGGTGGCGAGCCTGGTCAACTTTGGAACGATAATGGGCCAGCTCAGAGCCACTTACATCTGTTTGATTTTTTCCGGGTAAGAGGGCGCGAAGTGGCTATGGCCCGCTTACGAAGCGGCGCCAGCTGCAGCCCGCATCTCCGCCAGCAGTGCTTCAGCCGACCATGAAGGACGCATGTCGGCTCGTTCGGCTTCGCGTACGAGTTCGCATAGCCGTTCGTTCACGGGTGCTGTTTGCCCAAGGCGTTGGGCGAGGCGCACGACTTCTCCGTTGATCCAGTCGATTTCCGTGGCACGCCCGGCCGCCAAGTCGTCCGACATCGACGATCGCGCGAGCGGATCGATCGTCAGCATCCTGCGGCCGAGCCGCTCGAACCATGCATCGGGTAAGCCGAGAACACGCGGTATCCAGCTGGCCGGAAGCGGCGTCAGCCTGGCGGGTCGTATGTCGGCCCGCTTCAGAAGCGCCAGCGCTTCTTTCTGCGCCATGCCGAGGCAGATCCGGTAGGCGCGTTGCGAGAGTTCCTCCTTCAAGGGCCGATTCGCCAGCGCGTTGATGGCATTGTTGAGATTGAGCAGCAGCTTCGCCCACTGCACCGGCAACATGTCGGCGTGCTGGATCAGCGGCAGCCCCGCGTTGCTGAACGCTTCGACGAACGGCTGCATGGCTGGCGCACGCCTGATCTCCAGTTCGCCCGCTGAGCCTTGATGAAATGCACCGGCACTGCGTTCGACGACATTGAAGGGCACCATCCCCTCCAGCACCGTGCACTGCGGCAGCGCGGCGCGCAGCACGTCCGCGTTGCCGATGCCGTTCTGGAAACTCACGACGATCGTGCCGGGGCGAAGCACGTTCGCCAGTTCTGCCGCGGCCGTGGCTGTCGCGATGGATTTGACGGTTACCAGTACGAGATCCGCTGTGGCAGCCGTCGCAGGGTCCGTCGACACCTCGATCCGCTCCCGGGGCACATGCCAGCGGCTTTCGTCGTGCCGCGACAGCGTGATGCCTTGATGGCGCAACTGGTCGGCGACGCGCGCACGCCCAATGAAATTGACGTCGCTGCCTCCGGCAAGAAGCCGTCCACCGACATAGCAACCAATCGAGCCAGCGCCGTAGATAACGATTTTTGCCATTAAGTTGCTCACGCGATGCGTTGGGAAACAGAGTGCACTCTCATCAACCGCTCGGCCCTGGAAAGTCGATTCTGCCCTCTATCTGGATCCGTTGAAGCAAAGCGGGTCCAGCTCAGAGCCACCTATGCGAAAAGTGACTCTGATCCGTTTGCGCAAGTGACGCATATGCAACGAGGCCAGGGACACATACCCTGGTATATGTCCCTGGCCTCTGGTGGGTGACGCTTGGCATCCCGTCGCATTGCAGCCACGGGTGCCCAGTCAAAAATCAGGAATGCGCGTTGGCTTCGCTGTCATTGTACTTGGTGAGCTGATTTCTGATCGCCAGCTGCACCGCATCGACCAGCGGATCGTTTTCGCCCTGCTTGGTGGCAGGTGCAATCGTTCTCGTGAAAATGCGTTTGCCATTGATGCTGGTATCAATGTAGACGATGTAAACAGAGGCCTTGTTCGGGTCCTCCGCCTGCGTATAGAGGCCACGCTTGTACTCATCGGCGGACATGCCGTCGAACGCTTTTTCGTCGACAAGACTGGTCTGTGCCATCTCGTCGCGGCTGACCATGGCATCGCCGATCAATGCACCGGCTACGCCACCAATAGCCGCCCCGGCGGCGCCATGTCTAAGCTGCGACTTCATGTTTGAGTACACCACGAAGTGGTAGACGGCGACCTGGGGTGATCCATTTTGCGCGTTGGACTGCTTGGCGATCTGGTACTGCAGCAACCTCACGGGGGAGGGTGACAAGCGCGCATCCCCGACGCGCCAGATCCCGTACTCCTTGCTGGTGATCATCAAGCTGAAGATCTGGTGGTCCTTCTCGCTAGTCGGCCGCATGTCACTTACCGTGACCGAATCCGACTTTCCCATGTCCGGAACGCTCACCTTTGTCACTACAGGTGCGCATGCGGTGCACGCGAGCGTCAACAGAGCCACAAGTATCTTTTTCATGTTTTCCCCTGTGATGAAGATACATCTGCAAAAAAAGTTCTATGCCACGATCAAAGTATGCATTCAGGTGAATTGGACGGATAGTCCGAGCTGCCACTCGGCACGGCACAGCGACAAGGTGACTGAGGTCATTGAATCCAGCTCATTCGCAACGCGCGCCATCGCCTTCGGGTTTGCATTGTGGAGGCCAGCCGTTGCTGCGCCAAAATTCGATGAATTTCATGCGCTGCAGAAAACTCTGAAATGCCGGGTCACGGTGCAAGGCAGTGAAATCGACCGTCCACAAGATCTTGCCATTGGGTTGCTGGTCGCCGAGTTCGAATTCAGCGAGTAACGGCGCGGCGTCCAATGGCGGTGCGAAAAGCCGCAACGGGCTCGCGCCACCGATCTTGGTTTCCGATGCTGCGATAGCAGCCTCGGCTTTCGGCCAGCGCGCGGGATCGAGCAACGCCTCGGTGACGGCAGCATACGCAACGGCGGCATATGCATACGCAGTTTTCTCGTCTTCCTCACTGGATTGAGTGGACAGACTGGACATCTGCCCAACGAAATGGCGTGCGGCCGTGTAGTCGTGGCGCCAGACTGCATTGCGCCAGCGCGCGGCTACGGTGAGCCATTCGGGTTCCGATTCGAGGCTCGGTAGCAAATCCAGATAATGCCTGGCTTCGTCGTGACGACCCAGCGTATCCAGCTCGGTGGCAAGATTGTAGGTGCCCCAATAGCTGAGCGGGTCGGACGAGTAGTTGGTTTCGAATTCGGAGAGAGCCTGTTCGCGATATCCGAGTCTGCCCAGCCACATTCCGACAATGGAGTGCATGATTGGATCGGTAGGGGACTGCGCGAGCGCGGCATCGTATTCCTTCTTCACCGTGGCCCAGTCGTGGTTGTGTGAAGCCACCAACCCCAAGGCCGCATGGGCATAGATATCGTCGGGGTCGAGATCAAGCGCATGCCGCGCCTCGTGCAGCGCATCGTTGTCTCTGCCGTCGTCCTCGAAGCCGGATGCAAGATTTGCCGCAAGCAAGCCATGTACAGGAGCAAAATCCGGCGCGCGTGCGGCCAGCGCATTCAGTGCGGTTTCCGCCTTGGTGTTGGCGGCTGAATCGCTCTGCGTAAGAAACACGTGGCGCAATTCGAGGTATTCGCGAAACACCTGCGGATCGACGGTTTTGGCACCGGTATGTGCCATGCCGATGTGCAAAGCCAGTGCAGAAGCCACGGCTTGCGCGATGTCCTGCTGCAGCGCGAATACGTCGGCAAATTTGCGGTCGTAGTCCTGCGTCCACAGCGTGCGACCCGACGGCGTTTCGATCAGGCGCAGGCTGATACGCAGCTGATCACCGGCCTCGTGCAAGCTGCCTTCGATGGCGTGAGTAACATGCAGGCGTTCAGCCAGCTGCTTGGCGTCGAAGCCATCCTGTTGCGCCCGCAGGGCCGACGCGCTGGAAATCAGGCGCAAGCCATTGACGTGTGCGAGCCGTGTCGTCAAATCCTCGCTCAGGCCATCGGCGAAAGCGATCTCATGGCTGTCTGCGCCGGTCGTGCGCAAAGGCAACACGACCAGGACAGGCAAAGGTGCAGGTGCTGCGATCAACGCGTGGTGCAACCACAGCAGGCCAGCAACGGTTATGACCAGCATGCATGCCATGACGGCGTTGCGCATGCGCCTGTGCGGCGTTGCAAGCGCCGGAAGCGCGACTGAGGACGAATCGGCGACAGGCGTCGACGAGATCGGCGAATCCGCAAGCTCGCCGCCAGTTGCAGGTATCGGGGACACGGGCAGGATGTCCACCGCATTCAGTACGGGTGCCAACGCCGTCGCCGAAACGATCGGCTGCGCACTTGTTGTATCAGCATTCGCACCGGACAAGACGGGTCGTGCATCGAGCAGGCGTACTTGTGCGTCGAAGCGGTAGCCGATGCCGTGAAGCGTATGCAAATAGTGTTGATCTTCAACACGTTCGCCAAGCGCCTGTCGGAGCATGGTGACGACGCGATTGAGCACGCCGGGTGTCAAATGGCTATGGCCCCAAACCGCATCGAGGAGTTCATCCCGGCTGAAAGCACGGCCCGGATGCTGCGCGAGCAAGGCAAGCACCGCAAACGCCTTCGGTTCGAGCGGCACGTCCGTGCCGGCCACGAATAGTCGCCGTCCGGCGAGATCAATTTCCACCGCGTCGAACACGATCCATCCAGCTGGATTTTCGGTTTCCATCATCGTGCCTCCCCCGAATGCTCCTATTCGGCACTCAACGGCATTGCCTGTCAAATCAAAGAGATATTTGTTGGGAAATATTGCCCCAACAAATTCCCAAGCATTTCCCAACGACACCCCAACCAGTTCCACACCGGAACATCATGCATTGCGACGTGATCAGCGTGAACCTGCTCCCGTCGGCGTTACAGGCGGCGGCATCAGCCGGACGGGGGAACGAACACCACACCTTCCATCTTTGGTGCGCCAAAGCGATGGCAATCGCACAACGCTGGACCACGGACCCAACGGGCGTAGCGATATCGCCCTTTCCCAAGACAATCCAACGCGAGAGAACGATCATGACTATTCGAAGCGAAGTGGTTTTCTTCAGCGCACTGGCGATGTTGCTGCCGCTATCGGCACCGTCCGCCGCGCAGATGGCCGGGCCGGACAACGCGCAGAATTTCCTGAACCAGCAGGCCACCGGCCTGGTCCAGGCAGTGCGTCTGGCCACCGCCAAATACCAGAACGTGTCACAAGCCATAAAGGATGGCTACCAGGCTGACGCGAACGGTTGTGTCAGCAGCCCCGACGAGGGGGCCATGGGCGTGCACTACATCAATGGCAGCCTGATTGGTGGTGGCCCTCTGGATGCCGCGCATCCGCAGGGGCTGGTGTACGAGCCGCTGGGGAACGGACGGCTGGGGCTGGTGGCAGTGGAATACATCACGATCGCCCAGCTCTGGGATGGCAGTCACACAGACGGCTCGCCGGCCAAACTGATAGGACAGGAGTTCGACTATATGGAAGCGCCAAACCGCTTCCGACTCCCGGCGGTCTACAACCTGCATGTATGGGCCTGGAAGTACAACCCGATGGGCGTGTTCTCGATGTGGAATCCGAACGTGTCGTGCGACAGCTACACGGAGTAGTTCAGCCGCGCAGTTGTGGTTTTGTTTGCCAGGCTTGTCGATCGTGGCTGGGCTCAGATGAGCTTTCATTGGCTGCACCGATGTAGGGGCAGGCGGATTGATGGTGATTTCCATCCCGAAGATTGACCGCTCCAAACTACGGTTGTTGTCCGCACCGTGGATGACTGAGCACCGCGCACCACGAGTGTCATAACGAACCGAGTTTCGCGCTGGTGCGCGAAATGGGGACTTGAAGCCAGGTTCTCGAGGTGAACCGCTTGCTTGATTGCAATGCGTTTTGCTGCGCCGGGATATCTCGATATGGCAAGTCAATTTGATGAATTCAGGAGACATAGTCATGAAAGTGCCCGCAAGAATCTCATGCCATGATTCAACGGTTTCGCAAAAAATTGCAGCAGCATTTTTTTGCATTTTCGGCTATTCATCCTTGGCGCAAGCACAAGCAAATAATGCTCAGGTCGTTGAGCAAATTGTCGGGCCCCCTGGACATACCATTTGGCAGATCACCCGACCAACGATCGACCAGGCACAGACGCAATACCCCCAGATCCAGTTCAAGCCAGGTGAATCCATACTGGTCACTGCGGCTGGTTGTGCCAACCCGGGTGGTCAGGGCAGCACATCGACGCGCTACGTCGATCCATTCGGGGATGATGCAGGGCTGCATCATGGGCAGATTTCAATACCGGGAGCGACGCAAGGGCTAGTGTCATTTACGCCAGCTCAGCCGACGCTGTACCAGATTCCTTCGAATGCCCAATTGCTTCTGTCCGATCATCTCGCACTTGGGTATGTCGACGACAACTACAAGGACAACGGATACAAGCATCACGACAACGGGCCAAACAACCAATGCCAAAACGTCAACGATGCGTCAGTGATTGTTGATATATCGACCCAGGATTCACCAGGCAACGCCCCGGCAACCGCGAATTACCTGTTCAACTTGGAAAATATCACCATTCGCCATTTGCGTTCCAAGAACAACGACACTCTGGATTTGTCGGCGGGCGTCATGGTGGAGGGTACGCCTTCCGATATCGCAAATATGTCGGCTGGCAAGTTCAAGACTGGTTCGCAGGGCGTAAATTTTCCCGTGCTGGTTGACAGTGTTACTCCAACTGACCGGATCAACATTGCCTACAGTGTGGTCAATGCAGGGAATCCAACTGCTCAGAAGACCACTACTCTCGTTACCGGTATCATTGGGCAGATATGGCAAGTTGTCCCTGTCTATGGCTCACTGCTCGGCAAAGTCACGGATGCCATCGGTAGCCTGATTAATATCGTAAATCCGGATTGTGACGGTCCGGTAGTGGCAGGATCTGTTCCAGCGACTGGGGCGGAACTCTTCGAAATGACCCATACGGGGTCTACGTATAGGCGCACGCTTGCATTTCCCGGAGTTGATTCGTCGCCCGGATGTGGTGGAAATTCGTATTATGAAGTCACTTATTCCATCACGCCTACCAGCCAATTACAGCCTGAAGACGTAGTGTTGAAGGTAAATGCGCTGACAAAAGCGACAGTGATTGGTCCGCGTGGAGTACTTCTGAAACATGTGCCGGTCGCTCCCAAAGGTCTAAAGCAGCTGTAACTTGCGAATATACCTGTGACTTGAAGCTTCAAGGACCAGGGCTTAAGCGAATTGAGAGTTTGAGACATTGTCTACCTCACATTTTCCAAATGTATGCGAGGTATCGATGCGTTCCATCTCCAAGCATTCGACGAGGTTGATATGAGTAACGACAGCGATAATCTACTGATTTTCGGCAACCCGGCACCCGTCGCGAGCTATCCCGAATATACGCGGATGACTACCCCTTTGAGTTTACCTGCGCGCTATGTCGAGTTCTTGACCACCGCGATCACGACGCCGCCACCAGCGGTACCATCGCTTACCAATAACCTTTATGTGAGGCTCTATACGCCGCTGTACTTCAGCGACTATGCACCGCCCCCGGCTCCGGTGGGCTCCCCGAATTTTAATGTCGGGAAAATCGCACAAGTGCCTCTTCTCAACAACCCTCAGGTGACGCCCGCCGGTCTGGAACTCTACGACGGTTCGCCAGTGACGGTGGAGAAGGTAAAGGGCATCGGCCCCATTTCAGGCTTTTCCGGGACAGCGAAGGACGGGACACTGTTCCAGCTTTCACTCACCCCTTCCAACGCGGAGTTGCCTGGACGGGTCGCTGGACGGGCTGCGAACCCCAATACCACTTGGGTATTTTGCCGAGCGGATCTGAGCATGGGAGGCAAGCCTCAGTTTTCGATGTCGATGGGCTTCAGCCCTGAAGATCTGCTGGTGACACTCTCCATGTATCACGAGAATGTCAGCTCTTCCATTGGCCTGGATCTGGCCCCCGCGACTGGACCGGGCGGCTATGCCAAGGTCACGCGTGCCGTTACCTACTATGGGCAGACCGTCTCAACGGTGACGGTCAATATGCAAGATGGTGCGATAGCGCCGGTGCAGATTGCGACTTCACCGTTACATCAGTTCGTTTCCACGACGGACCTGATGTCCTCCGCCTTGGCCAGCGTGCTGGGCGAAGTCGCCGGACAAACCCAGACGGACCCGTTGACGGCACTGGGTTCTCTGGACGTTCAATACCCGGAGACGCAGATCAGTTACGTGAACCGCGGCATGGCGCTGACGGGACCGGCGTGTGCCCGCCTGGCCCTGCTGCTGTCGGGATCTCCGATGCCAGGCTTTCCCGACCTTGCACAGTGGATAGGATGGTCGATGGCGAGCCTGGGTGGGCCCTATGTAAGAGACGCTCTAACTGCAACCTATACGGATTTTGAAGCTTGGCGCGCCAAGCAGGGCGTCGGGACGAAATACCCTCCGTATCGAAGCCCTCTCAACGACGGAATCGGAAAAGACATCGTCGATGCTGTCTTCGACTTGGCTTGGAAGCACTGAAGATCGCCTCACGGCTGAAAGCTCAAAGAAAAGGGGGTAGAGCTATTTTTCACGACTGGATAATGCCTCCGACCCCTTATTTATTCTTGTGGAAGCGGTCCGCCCGGGCGGCTTTTGAGGTGTTGACCATGTTTCCGAAAAATCCGATCGCCCGCGCCTTTGCTGGCATGGCGCTATCCGGTATGGCTGCCACCATGCCTTCGCTTGCGCATGCGTGCGCCTGTGGCTGCGGCGTGTTCGACGTCGGTACCAGCGCACTGCTGCCCAACGGCGCAAAAAGCACCGTGTTCCTTCAATACAGCTACCTGGATCAGCCGGAAAACTGGGGCGGCAGTTCGTCGTCGCCCGCCGCAGACAATGACGACAAGCACATCCGCAGCGAGTTTTACGTCGCCGGTTTCCAGCACACGTTCAATCGCGCCTGGGGCGTGATGGTGGAGGTTCCGTACACGCAGCGACACTTCGCCACTACCGATGACGACAGCGGATTGATCGTGAGCAACGATCACGCGGCGCTGGGCGATATCCGGATCATGGGCATGTACACCGGCTTCTCCGATGACATGTCCACCGGTGTCACGTTCGGCGCGAAGCTCGCGACTGGCGACTTCACCTACAAGGGTTTTGATCGCGACACGTCCATTGGCACCGGCACCACGGATCTTCTGCTCGGCGGCTACCACGAGATGCATTTCGGAACCGGCAACTGGGGCGGATTTGTCCAGGCCCAGCTGGATCAGCCGTTGAATACGCGCGAGGGCTATCGGCCCGGCACGGAACTGGATGCTGCCGCAGGCGTGTATCCGGGCGGTTGGACACTGGGCAACGGTGTGCACCTGACGCCAATCTTCCAGGCGCTCATGTCCATACGCAGCAAGGATCACGGCGATAATGCGGACCCGCCGGACAGCGGCTACCAGCGGCTGCTGCTGTCACCCGGACTGGAACTTCGCGTGCGCAGGTTTCGTCTCTACGCGGATGTCGAGCGGCCGGTCTACCAACACGTCAACGGCCAGCAGCTGGTGCCGCACTGGCAAGGCAAGCTGACCGCCAGTCTCAACTTCTAGCCGTTCGGATGCTCGCCAGTGAACACCGCCAGTTGAGCGGCGAAGGCACGCTTGAAGGCGGCCCGCGCTTCGGCGCGGGCGACATAGGCGGCGACGTTCGGATATTCGTCCAGCAGGCCCGATGCTTTCAACCGGAGTAGCACTCCCACCACCATCAGATCGCCCGCGCTGAACGCGCCATCGAGCCAGTCGGCATCGCCAAGGCAAGCGGAAAGTTGCTTCAGCCGGTCACGGATGCGATCCATGACAATAGGCCGGCGCTGCTCGCTCCAGGGCTGGTCGCCTTCCAGGAATTTGACGGTTACAAGATCAAGGATTGGCGGCTCCACCGTGTTGACCGCGGCAAACATCCACGCGATCGCGCGCGCCCGGGCATTCACATCGTCCGGCAGCAGACCCGCATGGCGCTCCGCGATATGGAACACGATGGCACCCGACTCGAACAGGGCGAGGTCGCCTTCCTCATAGGTGGGAATCTGCCCGAAGGGATGCAGCGCCAGATGCGCGGGTTCCTTCATCGCACTGAACGAAACCAGACGAACCTCGTAAGGCTGGCCCACTTCTTCAAGCGCCCAGCGCACGCGCATGTCGCGCGCGAGTCCCTTGCCGCGATCGGGCGACCGTTCAAAGGCGGTGATGGTGGGGATCATGGGAAGTCTTCGTGTTTGAACATACAGGTCACTTCTGTGCCGGCATGGCATTCATGTGGAAGAGCCCCCAGCCATGGCCGTCCGGGTCGATAAAGCTATGCGAGTACATGAAGCCATAATCTTCCGGCTCGTCGTGGGTCGAGCCGCCTGCGGCGAGCGCTTTGGCAACGAGGCCATCTACCTCATCACGACTCTCACAACTGAGGTTGAGCAAAACTTCGACGGCCTTGCTCGTGTCGCAGATGGCTCTGGGCGTGAAGTCACGAAACCTGGCGTGCGTAAGCAACATGACGGAAATCGTGTCGCTGACGACGATGCACGTGCCAGTGTCGTCGGTGAACTGCAGGTTTTGTGAAAAACCGAGTGCCTTGAAGAACGTCAGTGACTTCGAGAGGTCGGCGACCGGGAGGTTGATGAATACTTGTTTGCTCACGGATTTTTCCCTTGCGTTGCTGGCTGCGGTGGTGTGCGGTGCGGCACCCGATCCGGGGACGAACGGGCGTTTGTCAACCGCGCCTGGCGGCCTCGATCGCGGCGATGTCGATCTTCGTCATCCCCATCATGGCGTCGAACGCGCGCTTGGCTGCTGCAGGATCAGAGTCGGTGATTGCTGCCATCAGGACGCGCGGGGTGATCTGCCAGGACAGGCCCCACCGATCCTTGCACCAGCCGCAGGCGCTGGCCTGGCCGCCGTTGTCGATGATCGCGTTCCACAGGCGGTCGGTTTCGGCCTGATCGTCGGTGGACACCTGGAACGAGAACGCATCGGTGTGCGGAACCCCGGGACCACCGTTCAAGCCCAGGCACGGGATGCCCATCACCGTGAACTCGACCGTCAGCACATCGCTCTGCTTGCCGGCGGGATAGTCACCCGGCGCACGATGGACGGCGCCCACGGCGCTATCCGGGAACGTCTTGGCGTAGAACGTCGCGGCGTCCAGCGCGGTGCCGTCATACCAAAGGCAAATCGTGTTCTTGCTGACCATGCGGGTTCTCCTGGTTCGGGGCGGGGAGGATGCTCTTCATTCTCTTCGACGAACGACGGGCGCGCAGATCGACACGACGCCATGTCGATATGCCGGCGAGACAGGCAGGTTCCGTGATCAACCAAAGAGATGTTTAGTGCCCTTCCAAGAGAAAGGGAAGGCACTCCGCTCCCGGTTTTCCTGTCGACAATATGTCGTATATCAGCCGGGATGAAGCTGGCGCGCAGCAGCGTCGGCGGTGTCATCCGGGCGCGTGTTGAATGCGATGGCCGCGCCTGGTGCTGCCTTATGGACGGTGTTCACCACCGTCTCGAACAGTGGCAGGGTTTTCGGCGGAAGTCTGAGGCCAGCGCCGATCACCACACAGTCATAGGTGGCGCTCTTCAGTTGTTTTTCGAGCGTGGAGATGCCGGCCTCGTCGGGTGTGATCATGCACGTGTCGCCCTGCCATCCGCGTTCCTGGATCTTGGTGACGGCAACGGCGATACCGGCGTTGATCTTGTCGGCATCAAAGCCTGGGGGAAGCGACGGGTCGGAAAAATCCACGGTCTCCGGCATCTGGCCGACAAACAGGATGTGGGTCATTCGGTCTTCTCCATTCAACGGGGGAATTGAGAGCGTAACCCTGTCAGGGTCCCTTATCCTGGAAAGCTAGGGAGCCAGTGGCAATCAAGTCAGCTCAACTCCCACTCTTTCCTGCTGCTTTCACGAAGTCCACGAACGCCCGCAATGGCGCGGGCAGGTGGCGGCGGCCGGAGTAGTAGAGGTACGGGCCGGTAAAGTCCTGCCACCAAGGTTCGAGCACGGGTTCGAGCGCGCCGCTGTTCAGGTGTGGCTGCAGCCACGCTTCGAACAGATGGATGATGCCCAGGCCCTCGATGGCTGCGGCCACCTTCAGGTCCACCGCCGCGCCGAGGCGCACCAGCAGGGGGCCGTCGGGATCGACCCGTACGATCTCGCCGTCCCGCTCGAATTCCCAGGTTGGGATGGCGCCGCTGGCGAACTGTCCGCGCAGGCAGGCGTGGGCGAGCAGGTCGCGTGGATGTTGCGGCCGGCCGTGCGCCGCGAGATACGCCGGCGCGGCGGCCGTGGCCATGCGCTGGATGCGCGGCCCGATCGGCACGGCGATCATGTCCTTCTCCAGCCGCTCGTCGTAGCGGATGCCGGCGTCGCAACCGGCGGCAAGCATGTCCACATAGCTGTCTTCGACGACGACCTCCAGGCGGATGTCGGGATAGGTTTTCAGGAACGGCGCGACGATCGCCGGCAGCACCAGTCGCGCCACGACGGCCGGCACATTGAGCTTGAGCGTGCCGGCCGGGCGGTCGCGGTCGTGGTTGACCACGTCGAGCGCCGCTTCCACTTCGCCCAGTGCGGGGAACAGCCGTTCGGCCAGCCGCGCGCCGGCCTCGGTGGGTGAAACGCTGCGTGTGGTGCGGTGGAGCAGGCGTACACCGAGCCGGGTTTCGAGGCGCTGCACGCTCTCGCTCAGTCGCGAGGCTGACATCCCGCTGGCGCGCGCACCTTCGCGGAAGCCACCCGCGCGCACCACGGCCAGAAACGCAAACAGATCACGCAGATTGGCATCCATTGTTCGAAATTCCGTACGGCCCGTGCCGATTGCACCGGATTATCAGGCAACCGGCATGTGCGTACCATGCATGCATGGCGGCACCCCGGCCGCCCCTGTCTGGAGAACGACATGAGCAACCTCACGAAGGCGGGCACGTTTGCCCTGGGTGGTCGCGCGGTGAACCGCATGGGCTACGGCGCCATGCAGCTGGCCGGCCCCGGCGTGTTCGGGCCGCCGAGGGACCACGCTGCTGCGCTGGCGGTGCTGCGCGAGGCGGTGGCGAGCGGTGTAAATCACATCGACACCAGCGATTTCTACGGTCCGCACGTGACCAACCAGTTGATCCGCGAGGCGCTGCATCCGTATCCGGATGATCTGGTGATCGTCACCAAGGTCGGCGCGCTGCGTGGTGCCGACGCCTCATGGAACCCGGCGCAGAGTCCGGCCGAACTTACGTCGGCAGTGCACGACAATCTGCGCAACCTCGGCATCGACGCGCTGGACGTGGTGAACCTGCGCGTCATGGGCGACGTGCATGCGCCGGCCGAAGGATCGATCAAGGCGCAGTTCACCGCGCTGGCAGAGCTGCAGCAGCGCGGACTGATCCGCCACCTGGGCCTGAGCAATGTCACTGCGACGCAGGTGGCCGAGGCGCGCGGCATCGCCGAAGTGGCCTGCGTGCAGAACCATTACAATCTCGCTCACCGCGCGGATGACGCGTTGATCGACGACCTCGGCCGTCACGGCATCGCCTACGTACCGTTCTTCCCACTGGGTGGCTTCACCCCGCTGCAGTCGGACACCTTGTCCGACGTGGCCCGCCGACTGGGCGACACGCCGATGCAGGTAGCACTGGCGTGGTTGCTGGCGCGCGCACCCAACATCCTGCTGATCCCGGGTACGTCCTCCCTGGCGCACCTCCGTGAGAACTTGGCGGCCGCGACGATCCGGCTCGACAATGATGCGCTGGAGGAGCTGGCGATGATTGGTGCGCATGCGTGATGGTGCCGGTCTCGTAGGTTCGAAAAGGTGTCTTTCCCGTTTCGTCTGGACCGCGACATGCTGCCTTTCGTTGAACACGTCGATAAAGGACATGGTTGATGCCACCGCTCGTTTTGAACAAGAAAATCCTGCTCATTGGCGCCTCCCGCGGCCTTGGCTTCGCCCTGGCGGAGGAGTACCTCAAGCGTGGGTGGGACGTTGTCGCCACCGAGCGTGGTGCAAGCCCATCCAGACTGCACGACCTGGCTGAGGCTTACGACGGGCGGCTTGAGATCGAGAGCGTCGACATCGTCCATCCTGTTCAGGTGACCGCGCTGCGCGCACGTCTGGCATTGAGAAAGTTCGACCTGCTGTTCGTCAATGCCGGTGTCACGAATGCCGACCACGAAACGATCGCGGATGTGTCGACCGACGAGTTTGTCCGCGTGATGGTTACCAACGCCTTGAGTCCGATGCGCGTAATCGAAGTCCTGCTGGATGTCGTATTGCCCGATGGCACGATCGGCGTCATGTCTTCCGGGCAGGGAAGTGTCACCAACAACGAGAACGGACATCACGAGGTGTATCGCAGCAGCAAGGCGGCGCTCAACATGTTCATGCGCAGCTTCGCCGCCCGCCACGCCGATGATCAGAGAACACTGCTGCTCATGGCTCCGGGCTGGGTGCGGACCGACCTGGGCGGACCCGAGGCGCGCCTGAGTATCGAGGAGAGCATTCCGAACCTCGCCAACACCATCGATGCGCAGGCGGGGAAAGCAGGCCTGCAGTATCTTGATTACCTGGGCCGGCGGGTTCCGTGGTGAGCGGGGACCTGTCGATGGCCCGGAACATGACGATAGATTGGCTCGACTGATCCTGGCCGCGACGCAAGCGAGCATCGACGGCCAGCCATGTCGCGATTCGCTGTAGCGCGGGTCAGTCCGGAATTTCCGGCTCAACCAGCTTGCCGAGCAGCACCAGCGATTCCTGCCAGCCCATGTAGCACAGCTCGACCGGGATCATCTCGGGCAGGCCTTCCTGCACGATCTGCAATTCGGTGCCGCAGGCCACGGTGCGCAGGGTGATCGTGGTGGTCATCTCGCCGGGCAGGTTGGGGTCCTCGAAGCGGTCGGTGTACTGGATCCGTTCGCCCGGCACGAGCTCCCGGTAGGCGCCGCCAAAGCTGTGGCCGTTGCCGCTGGAGAAGTTGGTGAACGACATCCGGTAGCTGCCGCCGACCCGTGCGTCGAGCTGGTGCACCTTGCAGGTGAAGCCGTTCGGCGGGAGCCACTTGGCGATCGCATCGGCGTCGAGGAAGGCGCGGTAGACGCGTTCGGGCGGCGCGCGCAGCACGCGGTGGAGACGGATGGTGTTGCTAGCCATGATGGTTTCCTTTGCAGAAGATCAGCCCTGGTCTTGCAGGGCGAACGGGTAGCGCGGTGCGATCTGTCATGGTTGCGTTGGCAAACTCACCACCGGCGCGAAGCCGCCGAAGATCATCCGCTTGCCGTCGAACGGGCACTCGCTGGCGGCTGCCATGCGCGGATCATTCATGAATTTCTCCATGCCGGCATCGCGAGTGGCCTTGTCCGGCCATTCGATCCAGGAGAACACCACGGATTCGTCCTGCTCTGCCAGCACGGCGCGACGGAAATCGGTGAGCTTGCCGTCGGGCACGTTCTCGCCCCAGCACTCGACCACCCGGGTGGCGCCGAACTCCATGAAAATGGCGTCGAAGGTGCTGGCGTGCGCAATGAACTGCTCGCGGTTGGCGTTGGGTACGGCGATCACGAAACCATCGATGTAGGACATGGCTGTTTCCTCGGCAGTGGCCGGTATGGCCGCCTTCTTACTTGCGACGAACGAGTGCATGCGGGATCGACATGCCGTCGGGTCCGACAGCCAAGCTCATCGCGTTGCAGCGGAAACCATCATCGGCTGGCGTATCCCATACATCAGCGTCCGCCACAGCCACTCGATGGGACCAAAGCGGTGTCGGCGCAACCACCAGGCGCTCAGAGCCATCTGGCATATGTAGAAGATGATGCCGAAGAACAAAGTCTCGGCCGCACCAAGCCGGCCGAAATAGCCAAGTCCATAGCCAAAAAACACCCAGCTGAAGATCAGGGACTGCATCAGATAGTTGGTGAATGCCATGCGGCCGAGCGGTGCGAATGCCTGAAGGACGCTCCGGGCGCGAGTGAATTCGACCAGCGCAATAACCGATGCGCCATAGCCAAGTCCCATGAAGATGCCAGCGGCATTTTCAAGACAGGGTCTCGTCGCAGGCGGCATGTCCCAGGATGCCATCGCCTGCGTCAGGGCCGGCGAGTTCAAAAGCATCCCTAGCATCAAGCCGAGGCTGGCCACGACAAGCAACAGGCTTCGATGTCGCTGCGGGTCCCGTAGCACGCCGGAACGCCACGCCAACATGCCAACCAGGAACAGTCCCAAGGTGCGTGGGAACACGAACTCATGCAATGGCAAGATGCAAGCCAGTTCGTGCCAGCTGAAACGCAGGATTTGCCCGTACGAACCGGTTGCATAAACGTGATTGGCCTCTGACACATGCTGCTGCAGCCAGACCATGGAAGGCCAGGAGATCGGGAGAGACAGGGCCGGCATGGCGACATAGAACGCGAGCAACCCGAACGCGGCCACTGCCGTGCTCCAGATGGGCAGCCATAGCAACGGCAGCGCCACGAATCCGGCCAGGGCGTACTCAGTCAGGATGTCACCGTTCCAGATCAGCAGCAGGTGAACCAGGCCGATCGCGAGGAGTGCCGCCAGGCGCCGCACCAGCAGACGCAGCCGGCAACCGCTGCGCGCAAGTCGCTCCGACTGGATGGCCAGCCCCACGCCGAACAGGATCGAGAACAGCGCAAACGCCTTCATCTCCAGAAACATCGAGATGAAGCTCTCTACCGCACCGTTGAGCGGCGAGAGGAAGGGCGTTGCAGGAAGAAATTGCTGGAACAGCGATACCCGGAACTCACCCACCAGATTTACCGCGAGTACGCCGAACAAGGCGATGCCCCTGAGCATGTCGATAGCGTGAATCCGGTCCGCGATAGCGACAGGCTGTACCCTTTCATCGGTCGATGAAGGCACTCCTGCAGTCGTGTCGATCAGGCTCATGGTGCAGTGCCTCCGCGGGTCGTGAATCCATCGAGCCAGCGATGGCTAATGATGATGGTCGGTATCGTCATCGCCAAGTTGGCTTCCGCCCATGCTGAAGCCGCCCATGCCGCCACCCGACCCACCGCCCTTTGTGCCACCACCTCCGGCATTGCCTTTGTCGCCGCTTTCGCCCTTGCTGCGTGTTGCGGCGACGCGCGTCGGTCCCTGCATGGGAATGGAAAGTTTTGCCGGAATGGGCTCCAGGTCCAGCACCTGGCGAATGAAGTCGCGCAGCGATGTCACCAGTTCGGCCGTGTGGGTAGGGCGCCCTTCGGCCAGTTCGGTGGCAGCCTTTGCGGCAAGGCGCACCTGATCCTCCGTGCCGAGCAGAATGATGTCGGACAGGGCCGCCTCGACAGCGTCGCGTACCCGGCGTGCGCGGTCGCCGCCGGACAATGGCGCGGCAGAGGCTGAAGGCGGCGTGGCGTTTTCGGTTGAGGCAGGGTTGGAAGCGTCGGCAAGTGCCTGTTCGCGACGTTGCCGCAGATCGCGCATGTGGCTGGGGTCGACCGCGAGATTGCCGCTGAACGAACCACCCAGTGTCTTGTAAGCCGCGATGAGCGTGCGCAGGCGTTCGTTGATCTGGCGGTTCTCGCGTTCACGCCGCTGCTGGATTGCCTGCATCGCCAACAGGCGTAAGCCAACGCCAAGCAGCGTGATCACGGACAGTCCGAGCAGGGTCGAAAGAAGCGTATGCCACGAACTGAAGTCCAGGCTGCGCATGTGAAATCTCCAGAGGCTCAGCGGATAGTCTAAGGCCGGGAGCAGCATGGAGCCTGAAACTGATTTGGTCAGAGTCAACCGCAGCTACTTGCTTTGATGAGCTGGCCGTACAGGGAGCGGCCACAAGGCAAGTCAGAGTCGACTTTTCCAGCAACCGTGCTCTGATCTTTTTGACACTGTCCTTGAGGATGTCGTCGTCAGTGCAGATAGGGGAACAATACGGCGATATAAGCTGCGATGGTGACCGCGCTGAATGGAACAAGTGCCTTGTGGAACCACTCGCGCGAGGTCGAGGCGGCAATGACAGCAGCAATCAAAAAAATCAGCTGGACGCCGAGATCCAACAGGGCTGGCAGGTTGCCAAAGAGAACCAGCTGCTTGGCGATGCTCGTGACCAGCATCAGGCCGAGAATGGCGAAGAACCAGCGATGATTTGCGTAGTAATGCGTGCGCAGGTCGACCTGCCCCTCAATACCGATATCCGGCAACACCAAGCCAGCCATCAGGTACAACGGAACCGTCTGTGCCAGCACCACGGCGAAGCCGACGAAGCTCCAATCATGACGAAAGCGCAGATCGTACATCGCCCACCACACCTGCACGTCGATCACCAGCAACAGGACTGCCCACGATATGCACGGCCAGTAGGCATGCAAGCGGGTGCGGGCCAGCATCAAACCGCGAAAGCCCTGCAATACCTGGGTGATCGCGAGACCAAGAATGATCGACAGTAATACGGAGAGATAGCTGAAGGCATCCATGGTTCAATCTCGTTCGAGCACGGCCGGGTTATGGGATAGGCACGGGAAAGCAGGTGACACAGTCGAGATGACGATAGTCAGGATAGAGGTAGTTCCTCCACCTTCAAAGGTGACCGTCAAACTCGGGCCAGCGCGGAGACATTTTTTGCCGCAAGCAATTATGAAGGACACAGACATGATGCGAATCTTGTTGAGCATGATGGCGATGGTCGCGGCGACGGTCGCGTATGCACAGGACAGAACTCCGATTGCGCCGAGTGGCACGCGCGTCACGACGCAAACAGTACAACTGCTTACCGGTATGCCGGCCGCTTGTGTGTCGCTTGCGGCAGAGCACACAGCTGCCATGATTGTGCTTCCCCGCGACGAGCTCGATCGGCTGGCTGCGCCGCATACGCCAGTTGAGGAGGCTGGGTTGATGCGGCTTGATCTTCTCGCCGAATCACGCGCTCGCGAATTTCTGAAGACCCTTGGCAAGGATCATGACGACCATGGTTGTGTTGCAGTCCGCGGAAAGGTATCAATGGACACGGGCTTCCTGATTGGCTGGCTGCTGGAGCATGGTCACGCTCTCGTGATCACCAAGCGCATGCGCTTGCCGGAGCCAGTGGTCATCGTGCGGCACACCGATACGCGGCTTTTCGGTTACGAGGAGTTTCTGCTTACCGATGACAGCGTGATTTGGGGATACGGCACTTGGGTGTCGTAAGACCAAAGAACCAGTAAGAGCCCGGGTCTTCGGCGCGGCAACGTGCTTGCCACGAGCATGTTGAAGCAGCGCTATTTGTTTCCTGTGCCGTTGTCGGCTTTGCTCGCATCTCCATCCTGCTTGCCATGCATGCACATCAGCGTCTGTTGACCCAGCGCGACCAGCGTGCGCTCCGTGGCAGTCACGGCGGACACTTCGAGCTGGCAGATGGTCAAGGTTCGTCCGGAACGCACGACGCAACCGACGGCTTCCAGGTAGTCACCTCGCGCCGGAGCCAGCAGGTTGATCTTGAACTCGATGGTGAGGACCGAGCTGTCAGCGGGAACAACGTAAAACCGGCATAGCCCCCCGCCGAATCGGCGATCGCGCTGGTGCTGCCGGCATGAAAGAACCCGTGCTGTTGCGTGAGTTCCTCACGGAAGGGCAGCTGGATGCTGACTCGTCCTGGTGTCACTTCCGTGAGCACGGCGCCCAGGTGACGCATCAGGCCCTGCCGGGAAAAGCTGGTCCTGACACGCGCCTCGGCTTCTGCGTCCAGCTCACGTGGAGGGGGCGTGGATTGATCTCTCATGCTGCTTTTCCTCGGCAGGTTGAGTCGCAGGGTTTTCGGCCTGACCCTCGGGAAAACGATGCCTCATGCTGCCAGGCAAAGGCGATGGAAGCGTCTGGTTGTGCAACCAATCCAGTGCGATCGGCCAGAGTGACTCCCGGAAACGCTGGTGGAAAAACGCGAAATGTCCTATCGCGTCCTGACCAATGGCCGCTGGTGTCAGGCGCAGATGATGGCGCTCACTCTGCATATAGTAGCCAAGCAATCGGTCGATGGCCGGTACCGTGCCGAACGGATCATCTTCAATGCCAAGTGCCAGGATCGGGGCACGTATCCGGCCGAAGCGGTGAGCCAGGGTCATCCGGTCAGTTACATCGTCCGGCAGCTTGCGCCTCCGGCGCAGTGAGAGCTCGAAACGCGGTCCCATCCGTGCCCAGTCCAGCGCAACCTCCTTGGGCGTGTCCTCCATCCAGCCCAGACGTTTGCCGGGCACGTAGCCGTACACGTAAGCCAACAGTGGCATGACAACGTCCCAGCGCAGGAGCATGCGTTTTCGCTCGTTCGGCAGGTAGTCGCGCCAGTACGCGTACTGCGCGCCCATCGTGAAGATGCGGCGCACCAGATGTGCGGAGGGCGCCAGGCCAATCAGGAAGCCTCCGATGGAGTGCCCCACGACATCGATGGGTTGGCCGGGAAAGTGTGCGGCGGCGTACTGGAGGACACCCTCGAAGTCAGATGCTCCCCAATCGAGCCAATCGGCCCGGAATCTGCGCAGCGAGCCATGCGCAGACTCGCCAATACCGCGGTAGTCGTAGGTCAGCACATCGCTACCGTGGGCGTGCAGGTAGTTCGCAAACCGCGCGTAGTAAAGGCTACGCACCGAGGTCGCTGGATTGATGATCACGACCGGACGCGGTAAGGAAGACGAGCCAGGGTGGCGCCGAACGACTGCGCCCAGCGAGTAACCGTCGATGGCGTGGATGCGAACGGATTCCGGGTGATTCTGTGTCGTGGTCGAACTCATGCGTGGAAGCCTAAGCCACAATCCGGGGCAGCGGTTAGAGTCGACTTGCCCCGCCTTTGATTGCTGATGGCCGGGGGACCGATGCCTTCTTGCTTTGGAACTTCATCGAGCCGGAGGCATACTGGCGTGAATCGTTCACAAGGGGGTGGATCGTGTCTTCCGTCATTCCGCAGCCGGTTGTCGCCAAGTTTACGAGCGCCGCCATTTTTCTCGTGGTGACGTTGAATCCCGAGCCTCAGCATGAAGCGCCGGTGCGAGCGCTTTGTGGTGACCTCTCGTCGCTTTTGCGCGCGATAGGTTTCCGCGACCCTGACGGTCGCCTGTCCTGCATCATGGGCATCGGGTCGGACGCCTGGGATCGACTTTTCGGGCAGCCGAGGCCCAGCGGTTTGCACCCGTTTCGCGAGATCAGGGGACAGCACCACGCCGTCTCCACGCCGGGTGACATCCTCTTCCACATCCGTGCCATGCGCATGGACCTGTGCTTCGAGTTGGCGACCCAGCTCCTGTCCCGCCTTGGCGACGCCGTTGCAACGGCAGACGAAGTGCATGGCTTCAAGTATTTCGACGAGCGCGATCTGCTCGGCTTTGTTGACGGGACCGAGAACCCGGTGGACCAGGCCGCGATCGATGCGGCGGTCATCGGCGACGATGATGCCAGCTTCGCCGGTGGCAGCTACGTCATCGTGCAGAAGTATCTGCACGATCTGAAGGGGTGGAACGCAGTGCCGGTCGAACAACAGGAAAACATCGTCGGCAGGGCGAAACTCTCGGATATCGAACAGGCTGATGCCGCGAAGGCTCCCTACGCGCACAACGTGCTGACCAATATCGAAAAGGATGGCGAGCAGCTGCAGATCGTGCGCGACAACATGCCGTTCGGCGATGTCAGCAAGGGCGAGTTCGGCACCTACTTCATCGGCTACGCGCAATCACCGGACCGGATCGAGCAGATGCTCGTCAACATGTTTGTCGGCAACCCACCGGGCAATTACGACCGCCTGCTGGACTTCAGCAAGGCCGTCACCGGTTCGCTGTTCTTTGTCCCGTCCGCGACGTTCCTGGCGAATGTTTAGGGGAAGGTGTCAGCGCCGGTTTTCTCTAACGCAATTGAAGACGTAGCGGCAATCCCGGAAGAGAGCACGCGGTCAGCGCAACGCTGGCGTGCGTACGGCAGCAAGCCGAAATGCTGAAAGTCTGTCGTAATGCGGCTGGCACTGTTCGGCCAAGCCGCGCTGGAAGGCAGTCAGCTTGACCTCATGCTCCCGCCATGGCGCGAAGCCGGTGGAACGCTCGACCTCCGCGTACCAGTGCGGTGCCCACACGCCGTCACTGGCGCGCGGGCCGCGTGGCCATTGCAGCATCCGTGCGCTGAAGGGGATGCGCAGGCGCGTGCACAGGGCATTCAAGATGCCCAAGGGATTCTTCAGCACATCGGTGGCGTCGATCACCGGCGGCGTGGTGCCCAGCCGGTCGCATACATGATCGAACAATCGCACCTGCTGTTCGAAGCCGAGCTCCCACGCGGCGGCGTCGGGACGCTGGATGGTGAAGGAGGCCACCACTGCTTCCGGTTCGCGGATCAGGAAGCAGTTGCAGACATCGTCGAGCCAGTCCAGCGGCATATCCGGCAGCATGTGCTGGGTCATGTGTTTCTGGTACCAGAGCGGCCTGCCATCCGGGATCGGGCCGGTCAGCATCGCGGCGACTGCTGCCGCGTCCGTGTTCTGTGCGGCGATCACCTCGTCGCGTCCCGGATGCTGGACGCCGGTCTGCACCAGATAGTGCGCGTAGAACGGCTCGTCAATCACGACGGTGTCCGTCCGGTTCTCCCAGGCACGCATCATTGCGGTGGAGATATTGCGTGGCCCCGACCACATCGCGATGCGCCGTCCATCGCGAGGCGCGTTCATACGCGGGGTTCCAGCCGGCTTTCCGTCCTCACCAATTCCATGTAGAGCTGCTGCAGCCGCGCGACCATGGGGCCGCGTTTGCCGTCGCCCATCGTGCGGCCATCGATCTCGCAGGCCGGCACCACGCCGGCGAAGGTGCCGGTGACGAAGGCCTCCTCTGCGCCGTAAACCTCGGTGAGGCTGAAATTCTTCTCGAATACCGGGATGCCGTGCGCGCGGCACAGCCGGATCACGTTGGCGCGGGTGATGCCGCCGAGGCAGTAATCGCCGGTCGATGTCCACACCTCGCCACGCCGCACGATGAAGAAATGAGTGGAGTTGCAGGTGGCCACGAAGCCATGCGGGTCGAGCATGAGCGCTTCGTCGTAACCGGCCTTCTGTGCCTGGATGCAGGCGAGGATGCAGTTGAGCTTGGAATGGCTGTTGAGTTTCGGGTCCTGCACGTCCGGCGCGCCGCGCCGCACATGCACGGTGAACAGCCGGATGCCTTGCTCGACCGTAGCCGGCAGCGGCTGCTTGTATTCCGGGATGATGACGATGGTCGCGGCACCGATCACGAAGCGCGGATCCTGGTGCGGCGTGGCCTTGACGCCGCGCGTCACCATCAGCCGGATGTGCACGTCCGACTGCATGCCGTTGGCGCGCAGCGTGTCGACGATACGCTGGGTCAATTGCTCGCGGCTGAGGCCGATGTCGAGATCGATCGCGCGGGCGCCTTCGTAGAGACGATCGAGATGCTGATCCAGAAACGGCAGGCCGCCGTCGTGCAGGCGCAAGCCTTCCCAGATGCCGTCGCCCAGCACGAAGCCGCTGTCGAACACCGACACGCGCGCCTCGTGGCGTAGTTGCAGTTCGCCGTCGACGCTGATCCTGATCGTTTCGTTGCGCGGATCGCTCTGGTAGTCGTGCGTGCCTTTGCTCATGGGTTGTGTCCTGGCAAAACAGGCATCAGGGTACCTTTTCTTTGCGGGCTCCGGCATGCCCGGCATGTCAAAACAAGTGAGAGTCGGCGTTATCGCAGCGATAAAAATGGAGATCGAACTCACTTTCTCGTGGCAGCCGGTGAGTCGCTTCCCGTTGCATCATCCATAAGCGCCTGCACACCCGCTTTGTCTAGCGTGATCAATCCCGGCGCGAGGTGCTGGATGTGTCTGGTGCCTTCTCCTACTCTCCGATTCGGCGCGGGGTTATGCTTGAAAGGTCGGGGGTTGCGGTAACCGACCCGCTTAGGGGGTTGATAGACATGGCTGATGTCTTCGTTTCTTACGCACGCAGCGACAAGGCGCGGGTCGCGCCGCTGGTGGCCGCGATCGAGGCAAAGGGATGGACGGTCTGGTGGGACCCCGACATTACGCCGGGTCAGGAGTTCGACGACCAGATCGATGCCGAGATCGATGCAGCCAAGGCCGTGGTGGTGGTCTGGACTCCGGTTTCGGTGGTATCGCGCTGGGTGCGCGGCGAGGCGCGCGAAGCCGCTGAGCGCGGCATTCTCGTCCCGGTGCGATTCGAGCAGGCGCGCCTGCCGATGGACGTGCGTGCCATTCACACCACCGACCTCGACAATTGGGGCGAGGATCCCGAGAGCCCGTCGGCCCAGGAGTGCCTGCGCGCGCTCGGCAGCATGATCGCGCGCGCACAGACATCGCAATCCGGGAAGTCGGGAAACGGTTCGGCGCCGCCACCTTCGGCCAGGGGCTCCGCGCGCTTCACGATCTGCGTGCTGCCGTTCGCGAACATGAGCGGCGATCCGGAGCAGGAGTATTTCAGTGACGGCATCACCGAGGACATCATTACGGATCTGAGCAAGGTCTCGGCGCTGGCGGTCGTCTCGCGCAACAGCGCCTTCATGTACAAGGACAAGCACGTCGATGTGCCAAAAGTTGCGCGCGAACTCAAGGTCAGTCATGTGCTGGAAGGCAGCGTTCGCAAGGCGGGTGGCCGGGTGCGGATCAGCGCGCAGCTGATCGACGGCGCCAGCAACAACCATGTCTGGGCCGAGCGTTACGATCGCGACTCCAGCGATATCTTTGCGCTCCAGGACGAGATCTCCCAGGCCATCGTCAAGGCATTGAAGCTCAGATTGTTGCCCGAGGAGAAGCAAGCCATCGAGCGGCGCGGCACCGACAATGCCGAGGCCCACAATCTCTACCTGATGGCGCGACAGACATACGTGTCCGGGCAGGAGGTCGATGCGCGCTCTGCGCGAGCGATCGTTCGCCTCTGCGCACGTGCCACCGAAATCGACCCCCGCTATGCGCAGGCCTGGGTGCTCATGGCCATTGGCTATTGGCGGTTGCGGGTACTCGGCGACCGGTCCGATGACGGCATGATGTCCGTGGAACGCGCGCTGATGGTGGATCCGAATCTGGCCGAGGCGCATGCGGTCAAAGCCCAGCTTCTGCTGCTTGACGGCGACGCCGATGCGGCGGCTGCGGAAGTCGCACACGCACTCGTACTGGATCCGCAGTCGTACGAGGTCAACCGCTCGGCTGGGCGCTTGAGCTATCAGTTCCACCGGCACGAAGATGCCATTGGCTTCTATGAAAAGGCTGCGACTCTAATGGAGGCGGATATCAATTCAGTCATGATGCTGATCAGTTGTTGCACTGCATTGGGTGATGTCGACGGTGCCCAGCGCAACGCGCAACGGGCGCTCAAACGTACGGAGATCGCCTTGGCGCATGACCAGAACAACGTGGAGGTCACGACTTACAGCGCTTACGCGCTCGCCGCGCTTGGCGAGGGTGAGCGCGCCAAGGCGCGCATGAACCGCGCGCTGCTGATCGACCCCGATAATTTCAATATGCGCTACAACTTCGTGTGTGCGTTGAGTGTGCATCTGAAGGACAGAGAGGCAGCGCTGGACATGCTCGGTCCGGTGTTCGACACGATCTCGGACAATTTCATGTCCTACGCGAAAGCCGACCCCGATCTCGAGTTCCTGCGCCATGATCCGCGCTATCTGGCCATGGTCGCGACTGCCGAGGCACGCCTTGCGGCAAAGGGAACGGAGGCAATCAGGATAGATTGAGTGTCATACGGTTGAGAAAATGATGCAGGGACATTTTTCGGCGCGCTTCGTGGCCACCGACAATCCAACTTCCAGCACCGTGACCCACAGTTCACTGGGACGGCATCCGAAGGAACCGGATCTGCCGACTGAGATGCACGACAACGAGCGCTTCGGATGAGCTGATCAGGAGCTGCCCTGGGCTGAAACCACAGAAGCATGGAGTGTCATTGGGCCAGCTGATGGTCCGGCGCTCGAAGCGCCATCACTTTTCCACGAACGCCTTCAGCCGTGCCAGCGAGGCATCCCATTGCTCGGAGATCTGCTCGACGTAGCTGCGCAGCTCGTCGAGCGCTATGGGATTCAGCGCGAACAGGTTTTCCCGTCCCTCGCGTCGGCTGCTGACCACTCCGGCGCTTTCGAGAATCCGCAGGTGCTTGCTGATCGCCTGACGGGTGAGTGGCTTGCTTTCGGTGAGTTGGGCGATCGACTGGCGGTTGCCGCGACTCAACGCCAGCACGAGCGAGAGGCGGGTACTGTCGCCCAATGCGGCAAAGACGGTGGCGGTCGCATCCGATTGACGGGACAGTCGGGCGAGTGGATTACGCGACATGATGGCGGATGTTTTCCAGCTGCGCGGCCCAGCCACCCTCGTTCATGCGGAACGCCTCGGCGCGACGCCCGCTGGGAACCTTGTCGAAGCCCGTCTCGGTGATCCGCAGCAGGGTGCCGGTGGGGGTCGACTCCAGCCTGAATTCCACCAGGGTGGGCGTTTCGGCCTCGTAGTCGACGCTGGCATCGACCGCATACGGATGCCAGGTGAACGAAAACAGGTGTTCGGGCTCGATCGCCTTGATGGTTGCCTGCCAAATGACGTGCTCATAGCCCGGATGGGTAATCCGCCCCTTGGCCAGCTTGCCTGGTTCGAAGGGCGCGCCCAGCTTCACGCGAAACCACTCGCCGAACTCACGGTAGTCGGTGAGTGCGCGCCATACGCGCGATACCGGCGCCTTCAACTCGATGGACTTTTCGATGCGATCGTTCATATGCCACCTCCAGGTTGCATATAAGTCTAGGTCTGCATCTGCACATACGCAACCATAAAGTTGCTATTAGCGCCTATGTCCGAGTGAGACATAGGCGCATGAGACGCGAATGCCAAGTGCGCGTCCGGCACTGGCATAATCGGCTTGCCGATCCCGCAAACATACGGGGGATGTATCGTTGGTCAATGATCTGGCTACACCTGCCTAGCCCGACGCCAACGGCTTTCATCATGCGATCGTGATTTTGACTGATCGACAGGCATACGCCTGCGCTCGTTGATAGGGGGAGTCCAACCGTGCCTACGAATATCCGTTGCTTCGCGTCTGTCCTGTCGCCGCTCAACACCCGTCGGCATACCCTGCTGGCCGTCGCACTGGCGGGGCTCTGTACCGCTACATCCGCCGGAGCACAGGCGCCGCAGTTGTCGGCGCAGACGCAGCAGTTCGTGAAGTATGCACAGCCCGTGCTGGCGATCACTCATGTGCGGGTGATCGACGGCACCGGCGCAACGGCGCGGGAAAACCAGACGGTGTTGCTGCGTGATGGCCTGATCGCGGCAGTCGGCAAGCACGTGAAGCTGCCGAAGGATGCGACGGTGATCGACGGCAGCGGGCACACGCTGATCCCAGGCTTGGTCGGCATGCACGACCACATGTTTTACCCCGCGCCAAAGGTGAACCCGGAAGCGAAGGAGGCGATCTATCCCGAGCAGGCATCGAGTTTTCCCAAGCTGTATCTGGCCGGCGGTGTCACCACGATCCGCACCACCGGCAGCACCGAGCCGTATACGGACCTTGAGCTGAAGAAGGCGATCGACGCCGGCAAGATCCCCGGGCCGAAGATGCATACCACCGGGCCGTATCTGGAGGGCAAGGGCAGCTTCACGCCGCAGATGCATGAGCTGGTGGATGCGGTCGATGCCATCGACACGGTCAACTACTGGATCGGCGAAGGCGCGACCTCGTTCAAGGCGTACATGCACATCACCCGCGCCGAACTCTCTGCGGCGATCGCGGCGGCGCATGCGAAGCGCATCAAGGTAACCGGGCACCTGTGCACGATCGGTTTCACCGAAGCGGCCGACCTCGGCATCGACGACCTGGAGCACGGGCTGCCGGTGGACACCGAGTTCACCGCCGGCAAGCAGCCGGATGTCTGCCCGGATACCAAGCTCGCGGTGGCCAACCTGGCGACGATGAGCGTCGATGATCCGCGCATCCAGCAGCTGATCAAACACCTGGTGTCGAAGCACGTGGCGGTCACCTCGACCCTGCCGGTGTTCGAGACCTTCGTACCCGGCCGCGCGCCTGTGGATGCGCGCGTGCTGGATGCGATGCTGCCGGAGACTCGGCTGGAGTATCTGGCGACCCGCGAGCGCGTTGCCAAGACGCCCGACTCGCCTTGGGTGAAGGTGTTCAGGCTGGAAGAAGATTTCGAGCATGCCTTCGTGCAGCAGGGCGGCACCTTGCTAGCCGGGCTGGACCCCACCGGCTATGGCGGCGTCATTGCCGGTTACGGCGATCAGCATGAAGTGGAGTTGCTGGTGGAAGCCGGCTTCACCCCACGGCAGGCGATCCAGATCGCCACCCTCAACGGCGCCCGCTTCATAGGCGAGGACAAGCGCATCGGTTCCATCGAAGCAGGCAAAGCCGCTGACCTGGTATTGATCGACGGTAACCCTGCGAAGAACATCAAGGACATCGAAAACGTCGAACTGGTGTTCAAGGACGGCGTGGGCTACGACCCGGCCAAGCTGGTCAAGGCGGCCAATGGCACGGTGGGGCTGCGCTAGCGGAGGCCCGCCGTCGCTGATCCCTCAACCGATGCCGAGCCGGTGCGGCGTGTCCATTCCTGCAGGTTCACGCCTTTCACCAGCAGCCACAAGGCAAGCGACAGTTCCGCGACCAAGCATGGCATCAGGATGAAGGGGAAGAGCTGTCCTTCGAAGTCGGGGGCGAGCAGCAGCGCGAAGCTGTTGATCAGATAGCACGCTCCCGCGACCTGCATCAGCACACCGAGGACGCGTGGCAGGTATCCCGATGCGCGGATCAGATGGCCTTCCACCAGGCAGACGAATCCGAAGAAGATCAGCCCGACGCCGAAGCCGTATTCATGCAGCCGGATCGCGACGTACGACCACGCCTGCAGTTGCGCCGGCTCGAAAGCCTTGAGGTAGGGCGTTTCACCCAGCAGGAACAGCGGCACCAGCAGGTTCAACTTGTTGGCCACCAGCACAGCCGTCTGGATCAGGTTGAGCAGAAGGTTCAGCAAGGCCAGGTTCCGGCTTACCGGCCGTAGCAACACGTAGAGTGCCCACATCACGAAGACATCGCAGACATGCATCACCAGGTCGCCGGCGATGCCCAGACGCCACAGCGTTTCCGAGGCCAGGATGTTGCTGGCGGTGGCTGCTGCATTGCCGGGCACCACCAGCTTGCCGCGAATAAACAGTTCGCCGAGCGCACCGGCCACGATGATGATGAGATAGAGCAGGCCGCCGAACCTTGCATAGCTCTGCGGTGATGCCTGTCTTGCTGCTGCTGTCATCGTGAACTCCCGATCCGCAAACACTCGTTGCAGCGTGACATTCCTGGCGAAGTGCTGCCCCGGTCGCCGCGAGCCTTTCGGGATGCTGCGCCACGTTATACGACGCGCGTTGGGCGCGATACGTGCCAGATGGCATCGTGAGGATTGGGCGGTCCCATAGTTCCAGGACGATGCTTTTCTCCGGCGCCAGCTGGCTATCGTACTGGTGGGTATGGCTTTGGATACTGCAATGAGTGAATTCGAGGCATGCTCTCATCCAGAGCAGGCTTTCCACTCAAAGCAGCTATCCGACCTTTAATGCCGTCAGTTTCTTAAGGACGCATCCCGATGAAACGCTATCTGATATTGCTCGCGTTCCTTGCATGGGGTGTCTCCCCTGCTTACGCACAGGATGCGTTCAAGCCCGTGTCCACTTTCGACGCGCCCGCGATCCAGGGGCGGCCGGTGGAATTGGACAGCCAGGGCAAGCTGTTGCCGTGGCCGTACCCGCACGACATCGGTGCCTCGTACGAGTCGTACTTCCTGACGCAGTGGAGTGTGTTGCGGCGCGAGTACCACGGGCCGCGTGACTATTATTTCTTCTGCTGCGTGGATTTCGACCGCAGCACTTTCGAGCTGATACCGGATCGTCACTGGGCCAATTCCACGGGGTATCTGCGCGCGATGCTGGAGGGCTTCGTCGAGCATCTTTATCCGTATACCGGAGATCCGGAAACGATCCGGTTGCTGAAGGATTTCGTCGACTACGAACTGGCGCACGGCACCACGCCGCGCGATTACGCGTGGAGCGGCGTGCCTTACGCGTCGGCCGATCCCGGCGCGACGACGTATCGGGGGTGGAGCAAACACGCGGTGGATTTCATCGAGCCGCCGATCGTTGGCGAGGATGGCTACGGCTACCTGCGTCTGTACGAGATGACCGGCGAAGTCCGCTATCTGCAGGCGGCGATCCGCTGTGCGGATGCGCTGGTGAAAAATATCCGCCAGGGCGATGCCACCCACTCGCCATGGCCGGTGCGGGTGTATGCGCGTACCGGCAAGGTCGGCAAGCACGCCATGGGCGAATACTCGGCGAATGTGATCGAGCCGATCGAGCTGTTCGATGAGCTGATCCGCCTGCAGCTCGGTGACGTGGCTGGCTACCGGCGAGTCCGCGAACAGGCCTGGCAATGGCTGTTCCGCTATCCGATGACGGACAACGTGTGGGTCGGCTACTTCGAGGACGTGGCGCCCGACATGGCCAACATGAACAACGTGATCCCGCTGGAAACCGCGCGCTATCTGCTGCTGCATCCCGAGCTGGATCCGCACTGGAAGCAGGATGCAGCAGGGCTGATCGACTGGGTAAGGACCACGCCCAAATGGCCGAAGTACATTGTGGGTGGCGCGATGGTGACGACCGAGCAGGGCGACGGCCATCACTTCTGCTGCGGCAAGCCGAACGATTGCTGCGATAGTCACACGGCGCGACTCGCGGCTATCGAGGCGATCTACTACTGGAAGACCGAAGACGAGGATTACAAGGAACAGGCGTTTCGCTCGTACAACTGGGTCACCTACCAGCAGGGATTTCCACCCAAGGGAGTCACACCGTGGGGACAGGGGCAGTGGTGGTTCACCGATGAATTCGCGGATGGGCCGCGACGCATGATGGATGGCCTGTGGGCCGTACCGGAATGGGCGCCTGCCACGAAATCACATTTCCTCGGTAGCACGTCCGTCGTCACCCATATCGTCTACGGTCGCGGTAGCGTCACGTATGCCACCTTCGATGCCGCCGCTGATGATGTGTTGCGCCTGGACTTCACGCCGACGCGGGTGCTGGCCGATGGCCATGCGCTCGCGCCTGATGCGGAAAAGAACGCGGATGGCTATGCGTTCGACGCGGCCAGGCATGTGCTGCGTGTACACAGGTCATATGCGCGCAACGTGAGTATCGAGGGAGCCGGTGGCGTGGAACCAACACACACGGTGGACTTCGATGATCCACACGTCCCGGCGGGAACGTTGCTGCATGGCGCATACCCGAATGGCATTATCGACTGGGGCGCGAATACATGGCGAGTCGGTGTACCCGAGGGGCGCTTCGCGACGTTCAACTTGGCCGTGGCCGATGCCAGAGTCGGGCAGGCGGACTTTTCATTCGTCACGCCTCATGCGCTGGCAGGCATCACGGTATTCAACAGCGGGCCGATCGACATGTCGTTGAAGATCGACTCGCCGCCGAATCAGGTGGTGACGATCACGGTTCCGGCGGGGCGGCTGCAGCGTGTGCAGACAGGATGGAGGTCCGGCACGTTGCGCATCCGCTTGGAAGCCTTGAACGGCACGACACTTGGCAACTGGAAGTTCGACGACATACGCTACAGCGCGGGCGCTACGGTTCCAGAGGCAGCTCCGGACAGGCACTGACGCAGTAATGCGTTGTCCATGGACGGATCGCCATGATGCTGATGACACGGAATGGATCAGACAATCGGGGGCACGATGAGAGAACAACCATCGGCAAAAGCGCTGAAAGAATCAAATAGATTCTGGAATGAAAAGCCGACGAACAGGTTCTGTGTCGGCTTTTGCACGTTTGTCATCGCCGAAATTCTTGTCTACATTACGCTCCACTGGCTAATTCCGATCATTTGATCGCTGGACATGACGGCCGTGCCGCGGGCACCCGGCTACGCAGTTTTCCTCCTGAAGTCATCCGTGGCTACAGATGAACCTGCTGCTTCACCCATTCCGTGATGAGATCCAGTGCGGCCGGGTCAACCGTGATTGGGATCGAGCCGTACTCCTGCGGAGCTCCCGTTTTTGCGGGCTGCAACAGGTGATTCAGCCCCGGCAGTTCGACGATGCGGGCGTGGGCGTTTTTCGCCAGCGCGCTGCGGATGACCGGCAGATTGGCGGCAGGATCAACCTGCAGGTCGCGGGAGCCGGCGATCACCAGCGTGGGTTGCTGCAGCTTGCGCAGCGCGGGCGCGGGATCGTAGTCAAGGGTGGCGCGAAACCAGGGCGAGGAAATTTCGCTGGCCTCAGTCGCTGCACGTTCGGCGGGCATGCCAGCCTGTTCCATGATCTTCTGCGCGGCGGCGTTGGCGCTCGCCTGATCCGCTGAGTGGCGAACGGCATCGAGCAGACGTATTTCGTTGGCATGCAGCTTTTCGGCCTCAGCCTTGGGAACGCCAGAGGCGAGTGCGATGGCCAGTTGCTGCGCGGCGATGATGTCGGCGCCGGGTAGCGCGGGGGCTGATAGCAGCACGACGAAGGCAACCTGCACATCGCGGTTGGCGACCAGCGGAGCTATCTCGGCGCCTTCGCTGTGGCCGATCAGGCCGACCTTGTCCCGGGCGATGCCCGGCTGGGTGCGCAGCCAGCGGGCCGCATCCTGCGCATCGATGGCGAAATCCGCGGTGGTGGCGGTCTTGAAGTCGCCCTTCGAGGCGCCGATGCCGCGCTTGTCGTAACGCAATACCGCGATGCCGGCACGCGTGAGCCGGTCGGCGATCACCAGGAAAATCTTGTGTCCGGCCACGTCCTCGTCGCGGTTCTGCCGACCGGAACCGGCGATCATGACGACGGCCGGAAACGGCCCGTGGCCCTTGGGCAGCATCAGTGTGCCGGCGAGCAGGTCGCCGTCCTTGCCGGGAAAATTCACGTCGCGGGAGGTGTAAGGAAACGGCGGATGCGGTGTCTGCGGGCGGTCCGGTTGCGGCGCAGCGGCTCCTGCAGCGCGTCGGGAAAAATGCGCGGGCATGTTCATGCCACCCTGGGAAAAACGGCCAGTCATGCTCTGGCCATCGGCGGAAAGCGTGCCGGTGAAGCTGGCCTTGACCGAGGAGATGGCGACCGTCACGGTGCTGTCCTGTCGGTTCAGCGTCACCGGTATGCCGGAGGCATTCTGGTCGGGACTATCCATCGTGGCGGCATGCTCGGACAGATGCAGCGTCAGCCGCATCTCCATACCCGTAGGCACCTTGAGGCTGCCATCCCAGTCGCCATTGATCGGCGTTTGGGGTGACGACTGGGCAAAGGCTCCCGTGTACGGGCCAACCAGCAGCAGGCACAAAATGATCAGGCGATGGAAACGCATGGCAGTACTCCAAGTGCGAACTGTAGCGATTCGGCGAACCTTCGTATCACTCGATAGCCGCCAGCAACGGCCATGAGCTTATAAGCAGGAGTGCACTGGAGGCGAGCGTGCGTAGCGCAAGTGGATTTCGAACGCGCAGCCGGCACCATCTATGGCAATCTGTTCTGCCTACGACAGTTGGACGGCATCGCGGCATGATCTCGGCGGAACTCGACAATCCTTTCTGGGCTTCGCTGCGCAGCCGGCATCGCGCGCTGGCACAGTGTCGCGATGATGCAGCGTGTTATCCGGCGGAGTTCGCGCCATTCCTGGGCGTGGCGAGCGCGGAGACAGACGTGGCCGACGCGATCGCGTCCCTGGTCGCGCCGGGCGAAACCCTGAACCTGCTCGGCGTGGCGCCGAAGTTGCCGGGCGAATGGATTCTCGAGGCTTATGCGCCGCTGGCGCAGATGATCTGCACCGCACCGATTCCGCTGATCGACGGGCCCGAGCTGATCGAGTTGTCCGAGGCGCATCGCGCGGACGTGCTGGCGCTGACCGCGCTGGTGTATCCGCATTATTTCCGTCCACGCACGATGGAGCTTGGCCGCTACTTCGGGATTTACCAGGACGGTCGGCTGGCGGCGATGATCGGCGAGCGTCTGGGCATGGACGCGTATCAGGAAATCAGCGCGGTCTGCACGCATCCCGATTTCACCGGTCGCGGTTATGCCCGCCGTCTGGTGGCCATGTTGTCGAACGACAATCTTGAACGTGGCCGTACGCCGTTCCTGCACGTGAGCCAGCAGAATCATCACGCGAAGCTGCTGTACGAACAGATCGGTTATCGCCGACGCCGCGACATCGGCTTCTGGTCGCTGTGCCGGGCATAGGCTGGGCAGCTCAAACCCTGACGTTGTGTTTTCTCGAGCTGGATCTCAGCCCGATGTTGTTCGTCCGCTTCCGACATGCTGAACAGCCAAGGGTTTGCCATCGGGCATAATCGTCGGGGCACAATCTGCTTTCCCGCTAAGGCATCGCATGTCTGACTCAAACAAGCTCCTTGCCGAGGCCACGGCGGTGTACAAGCAGGGGAACTATCGTCAGGCATTTGATCTGGCGAAGACCCTGCTGCCGGTGGCTCCGGATCATGCGGGGCTGCATTACCTGATCGGGCTTGCCGCACTCGGCCTGAAGGAGATGCCGCAGGCAGTGAAGTACCTGCTAAGGGCGGTGACACTGGATCCTCTGCGTGGCGAGTATGCGGCGCAATTTGCGAAGGTACTTTCCCTGGTCAACCAGCAAGCCGTGGCACTGGCTCTCGTGGACCGGAGCCTGACCCTGTCGCCACTCGACCCAACGACACTGGATACCCTCGGGTTCGTGCTCGCGCGCGCCAATGAACATGAGCGTGCACGGACTCTTTACACGCGTGCGGTCGCGCAGGATCCATCCCGCGTCGACCTTCATCACCATCTCGCGAAATCGTTGATGTTCCTGGGCAAGCTGGACGAAGCGGAACAAGAAATGGAAACCTGCCTCGATCTGGCGCCGCAGTCGTGGGAGATCCATCTGACGTTGTCGCATCTGCGTACGCAGACCGTGGCGAGCAATCATCTGGAGCGCTTGCAGTCGTTGTTGCCGAAGAGTGCAGGCAACCTTATCGCGCAGATACATCTGCATCTGGCACTGTTCAAGGAATACGAGGATCTGGCCGACTATCCCAGGGCATTCGAGCACCTTGCCATCGGCAAGGCCGCGGGAAAAGTAGGACGGGACTATTCACGCGAGCGCCAGGAGGCCCTGTTCGCGGCGCTGACCCAGGCGTTGCCGAACCCGGAGACTGCTGCCGCCGGCTTTCCTACCGACGAACCCATCTTCGTCATCGGCATGCCACGTTCGGGCACGACCCTGGTCGAGCGCATCATTTCCAACCATCCGGATGTGCATTCTGCTGGCGAACTGAATAACTTTCCGGTCGCGTTCAAGCAGCTATCAGGCAGTCGCTCACGGCTCCTGCTTGATCCGGAAACCATCGACTGTGTGCCCAACCTTGACTGGCGACGGCTGGGCGAGGCCTATCTCGCCGGTACCCGACCTGCGACGGGCCACAAGCCCCATTTCATCGACAAGCTTCCGCACAATTTTCTTTATGCGGGCTTTATTGCCCAGGCGCTGCCGCAGGCAAAGATCATCTGCCTGCGGCGTGATCCGATGGATACCTGCCTTGGTAATTTTCGTCAGCTTTTCGCGCTGAAGTCGACCAACTACGACTACTCGTTCGACCTGCTCGACACCGGCCACTACTACGTCCTGTTTGATCGCCTGATGGCGCATTGGCAGCAGCTTTTTCCGGGACGCATCCTGGAAGTGGATTACGAGATGCTGGTGGACTCGCAAGAGGCGAGTTCGCGCCAATTGCTGGAGTTCTGCGGCTTGCCCTGGGACGATGCCTGCCTGCGTTTCGAGGACAATCCGGCACCTGTCGCCACGGCGAGTGTCGTGCAGGTGCGCAAGCCCATGTACCGCAGTTCCCTGAAGCGCTGGAAACACTACGAAGCGCAAACGGCCGACCTGCAGAAGCTGTTGATCGACGCGGGTATTGCACTCAGCCCATAGCTCGCCATGCGGCAAGTTGTTTTTCTTTCTTTACCTTGGCGTAAACATGCATGGCGAGAAAGACATTGTGCTTTTCTTAAGCTGGATTTCGCCCTGATGTTGCTCAACCACACCCGACATGTTGAGCAGCTGCAATGGCTTGTCATCGGGCATAATCATCGGGGTGCAACCTACTGTAACGATAAGGCACCGCATGTCTGACCCAAACAAGCTCTTTGCCGAGGCCACGGCGGTGTACAACCAAGGGAACCATCGCCAGGCATTTGATCTGGCGAAGACCCTGCTGCCGGTGGCTCCGGATCATGCGGGGCTGCACTACCTGATCGGGCTTGCCGCACTCGACCTGAAGGAGATGCCAACGGCAGTGAAGTACCTGCAAAGGGCGGTGAAACTGGATCCTCTGCGTGGCGAGTATGCGGCGCAATTTGCGAAGGTACTTTCCCTGGTCAACCAGCAAGCCGTGGCGCTGGCTGTCGTGGACCGGACGCTGACCTTGTCGCCACTCGACCCAACGACGCTGGATACCCTCGGGGTCGTGCTCTCGCGCGCGAATGAACATGAGCGCGCACGGGTTCTTTACGCGCGCGCGGCGGCGCAGGAGCCATCCCGCGTCGACCTTCATTACAACCTCTCCAAATCATTGATGTGCCTGGGCAAGCTGGACGAAGCGGAACAGGAAATGGAAGCCTGCATCGAGCTGGCACCGCAGTCGTGGGGGATCCACCTGACGTTGTCGTATCTGCGCACGCAGACCGCGACGAACAATCATCTGGAGCGCTTGCAGTCGTTGTTGCCGAAGAGTGCAGGCAACCTTATCGCGCAGATACATCTGCATCTGGCACTATTCAAGGAATACGAGGATCTGGCCGACTATCCCAGGGCATTCGAGCACCTTGCCATCGGCAAGGCCGCGGGAAAAGTAGGACGGGACTATTCACGCGAGCGCCAGGAGGCCCTGTTCGCGGCGCTGACCCAGGCGTTGCCGAACCCGGAGACTGCTGCCGCCGGCTTTCCTACCGACGAACCCATCTTCGTCATCGGCATGCCACGTTCGGGCACGACCCTGGTCGAGCGCATCATTTCGAACCACCCTGATGTGCACTCGGCTGGCGAGCTGCATAACTTCCCAGTCACGTTCAAGCAGCTATCAGGCAGTCGCTCACGGCTCCTGCTTGATCCGGAAACCATCGACTGTGTGCCCAACCTTGACTGGCGACGGCTGGGCGAAGCCTATCTCGCCGGTACCCGACCTGCGACGGGCCACAAGCCTCATTTCATCGACAAGCTTCCGCACAATTTTCTTTATGCGGGCTTTATTGCCCAGGCGCTGCCGCAGGCAAAGATCATCTGCCTGCGGCGTGATCCGATGGATACATGCCTCAGCAATTTTCGCCAGCTATTTGCGCTGGAGTCGAGCAACTATGACTACTCGTTCGACCTGCTCGACACCGGCCATTACTACGTCCTGTTTGATCGCCTGATGGCGCATTGGCAGCAGCTTTTTCCGGGACGCATCCTGGAAGTGGATTACGAGACGCTGGTGGAGTCGCAGGAGGCGAGTTCGCGCCAATTGCTGGAGTTCTGCGGCTTGCCCTGGGACGATGCCTGCCTGCGTTTCGAGGACAATCCGGCACCTGTCGCCACGGCGAGTGTCGTGCAGGTGCGCAAGCCCATGTACCGCAGTTCCCTGAAGCGCTGGAAACACTACGAAGCGCAAACGGCCGACCTGCAGAAGCTGTTGACCGAAGCGGGCATTGTGCTCAGCCCATAATTTGCCATGCAGCAAGTCGTTGGAGATGCTGTATTCCTTATGCCAGGCACCATACCTCCAGTCGCGGAATTCAGACTCATTGCCACAGATCGCTCAAGGACCGTTTCTCGGCTGTTCGAATCTGCGGTATCTTGCGGGCAGGCTGGGGAGTCAACGAGCTGATGCTGCACGGTCCATCCGTTGATCGAGTGCGATCCTGACAGGAGTCAGCATGAAAAAGTCCATGCTCGAATGTGTGCTGCTCAGTTCAAGTCTGTACCTGTTGTGCCTCCCGGCGTCGGCCCAAGAGAGCTTGCCTGGCGTGACGGTGACCGCGCCGGCGTACTCATCGCAACACGGCGGCTACCTGATCTCCGGCGATTTCAAGGTCGATCCGCGCATGCCTTCGGTGGTGTTCCCGGCACAGGCGCTGGTGAAGAACGACATCCTGAGCATCGAGCCGATCCATCTGCAGGACGACGAATACCTGGTGCTGCAGGAATGCGCATCAGCCGACTGCCACGAGGCTTCGCTGGTCCGCTTCTGGAGTTCGAGCAATATAGGTGGCGACGATGCGCGACACAATCGGGTCCAGATCACCCACGAGAACAAGTATTTCATCTGGCTCAAGCGGCTGCCGGAAGTCTCCGGCAGGAGCTGCGGCCAGGGCACGTTCCTCGGTTATAACCAAACCGTCAGTTGCGGTGGCCACTTCGCCAGTTTTCAGCAGATCAGCCCGCCCCTGATGCTGATTCCGGAAGGCGATCTGGCTGCATTTCACCAGGACGATCTGCAGAAATCCATTCAGGCCGATCCCGTGCACGTGGCGCAGCAGACGCATGAAGGCTCCACCTACGTGGTGACCTATGAAGGCGGTAGCACGGTGCGCATCCGTCGCATGCACGCGACACAATGAGTTAGTGCCTTGAGAGGGCGGAGCGGGTCGCGCCTTTTCCGAGGCTTCGCGCAAACAGCGGCCTCACCAGTTTCATTGGCACCATCTGGAATGGGCAGAGAACAAATGTCGGCAAGTGTCTTCATGCGACGCATGGCGCTGCTGTTGTCCATGCTGGCTGCGCCGGTGCTTGCCACCGAGCCGCATTTGCTGCTGACCCACGCCACGATCATCGACGGCACCGGGACGCCGGCGCAGCCGCACATGACCATCGAGATCAAGGGCGAGCGCATCGCAGGGATCTATCCCGATGCCAGCCGTCCGGTGCCGGACGGCACACGGGTGGAAGACCTGAGTGGACGTTATGTCATCCCGGGCCTGATCGATGCGCACGTGCACCTCACCGGTGCCGAGCCGGATTTCGCGCACTACCAGCCGCATCTGCAGGCGCTGCTGCGCGGTGGCGTCACCGCGATCCGCGACATGGCCGGTGACGATCGTCTGCTGGCCTATCTCGCGGCGCAGGCAAATTCGGATGCCCTGGCTTCGCCGGACATTTTCTACGTGGCGTTGATGGCCGGCCCGACGTTCTTTGCCGAAGACGCGCGCGCACAGGAAGCGTCCGCCGGCGAGCCGCTGGGCCAAGCGCCATGGATGCAGGCAATGACCCCGACCACCGATATCCCGCTTGCCGTGGCCGAAGCAAAGGGCACCGGGGCGACAGCACTCAAGCTGTATGCCAACCTGCCTGCAAGCCTGGTTGCGAAGATCACGGCGGAAGCGCATCGGCAAGGTCTGCGCGTATGGACACATGCGACGATTTTTCCGGCCACGCCAGGTGATGCGGTGGCTGCTGGCGTCGACACGATTTCACATAGCCCGTATCTGGTGTGGGAGGCGGCGCCGAAGGTGCCGGATGATTACCGCGGACGTGCCATGGGCGATTTCGCACATATCCGGCCCGACTCGCCGCAAATCCTGGCGCTGTTCAAGGCGATGAAACAGCACGGCACGATCCTCGACGCCACGCTGCTGCCGTTCGTCGACGAAGCACAGCAGCACTCGAAAAATGTGGGTGTCGGCATCATGCCGTGGAGCTATGCGGTCACCCGGCTGGCGCACCAGCAAGGCGTGCTGATCGACGTGGGCACCGACAGCTCGGGGCTTCCAGCCGATGCGCATGGGCCGGAGTTGCATGCGTTGCCGTCGGTGCACGCGGAAATGGCCTTGCTGGTCGAGCATGGCGGCTTCACCCCGATCGAGGCGATCCAGGCCGCCACGCAAGTCAGCGCGGCGGCGATGGGGCAGACGACGCTACGCGGCACGATCACGGTCGGCAAGCGCGCCGACCTTGTCGTGCTGACGGCCGATCCGACACGCGATATCCACAACACCGGCAAGATCGCCTTCGTGCTCAAGAATGGGCAAACCTACCTGCCGGACGGTGGTTGAGGTTTCGGCAGTCCGCAGACATCAGGTTGCCGTTTCGCCGCTGCATTGATCATCAACACGGCACTTGGTCGGTGATATCCACTACGCCGAGGTGGCGCAGCAGTTCGTTCTTCTCCATCGGCCTGGCGAAGAAAAACCCCTGGGCGACATCGCAACCGATTTCCTTCAGCCACGTCGCCTGGGCTTCCGATTCGACGCCTTCGGCCACGGTCTCCAGATGCAGCTTCTTGGACAGCGCCACGATCGCTTCGGTGATCTCGCGGTCTTCGCGGTTCAGCGAGCTGCCCTGGATGAAGGACTGGTCGATCTTCACCGTGCCGGTCGGCAGCTGACGCAGGTAGCTCAGGCTCGAGTAGCCGGTGCCGAAATCGTCGATCGAGAGCAGGAAGCCCTTCTGGCGCAATTGCCGCAGTTGCCGCAACGTGACCTCGGGGTTGTGCATGGCCGTGGATTCGGTGATCTCGAAGCGGATGCGCGCGGGGTCGATGCCGTTGAACACGACGGTTTCGTGCACGTTGTCCGCGAACATGGGCTCGCGCAACTCCTGCGGCGACAGGTTGATGGCGACGTACGGGGGTTCGAAACCGCGTGCCTTCCAGCATTTCAGATGTTCGATGACGGTTTGCAACACATGGGCGTCGAGCGCTGCGACCAAGCCTGCGCGTTCCGCGATCGGCACGAAAATCGTGGGGCTGATCATGCCGCGCGTCGGGTGGTTCCAGCGCGCGAGTGCTTCCAGGCCGGCGAGCTTGCCCGTGCGCAAATCGTTTTGCGGCTGGTAGTGCACGTCGATCGCACCCAGGTGCAGCGCTTCGCGCAGCTCCTGCGACAGGGTCAGGCGCTCGCGAGCAAGCGTGTGCATGCTGCGCTCGAAGAAGCGGAAGCCCGATTTGCCGAGTTCCTTGACGGTGTACATGGCGGTATCCGCATTGCGCATCAGGGTGTCGGCGTCCTCGCCATCGGCGGGCGCCACGGCTACGCCGATACTCGGCGATACGGTCACCGTGTGCCCGGCGACCACGACCGGCCGCGACACCAGGTCCAGCACTTGCTGGCAGATCGCATTCAGATTGTCGGTGTTGCGGTAGGCGCGTAGCACCAGCACGAATTCGTCGCCGCCAAATCGCGCGACGATGTCGCGTTCGCGCACACTTGCGCGCAGCGCATGGGCGACCGAACGCAGAAATTCGTCGCCGGCATGATGGCCGAACGAGTCATTGATCGCCTTGAAACCGTCGAGGTCGACGAACAGCACGGCGATGGGTTCGCGCGAATCCTTGAGCAGCTGTCGCAGCGTATCCAGCAGGTAGGTGCGGTTCGGCAGGCCGGTCAATCCGTCGTGGAAGGCCTGGAAGGTGAGCGCATTCTGCGCGCGCGTGAGTGCGGCATCCATGCGCGATTCCCGGCGTTGGATGCGCTGGCGCAGCACCGCCATCGACAGGGTGAACAGCAGCATGCAGAGCGAGATGATCGCGATGATCAGGCCCAGCCATCGACCATGCAGGGCGCTGTTCGTGCTGAGGCACCACGACCCGAAGGGAAACTCGGCGGCCGACATCGCCAGATAATGCATGCCGGCAATCGAACAACCCATCAGGGTGGCTGCGACCCAGCGCAGTGTGGCGCGATAGGTGCGCTGGCGATCGCTGGTGACGCGCATCGCGACCCCGAGGGCCACGGTGGATCCCGCGATCGCGAACAGCACCGAGAGCGCCACCCGCCAGTAGTTCCACACGATGCCCGGATCCATGCGCATCGCGAACATGCCGGTGTAGTGCATCGCGCCGATGCCGCCGCCAAGCAGCACTCCGCACAGCAGCAGTCGCCAGGGTGGCATCGCGCCGTGCGAGACCATCCACATGACCGCACCTGCAGCGACGACGATCGGTGCCACGGACAGCAGGGTCAGCCAGGCGTCGTATCCCAGCGGTGTGCCAATGTCGAAAGCGAGCATGCCGATGAAATGCATCGACCAGACGCCAATACCCATGGTCAGCGCGCCGAGCAGCAGCCAGCCGAATGCCTCCGTACCCCGGCTGCGCGCCAGATGGCGGGCGACGCTGAACGAAACGTAGGAATCCAGGGTAGCGATGACCAGGGAGGTCATAACCAGCCAAAAATTGTAAGACGCGGTCAACACGGCGTATTCCTTGAATACAGGGCGGCAAGGCAGCTGTGACGCCAGCAGCGTCAGTGCTGCCGGAACCAAGGGCGATACCATGCAAGAGCGATGCCCAGGCGCAGTTTCAAGACGGGACCGCGATGGGGTTGCCAGGGTCTCCAGGCCAATCGGCAAGACCCGGGCATTCTTTCAGCCGTGTTGAACGCATCCGCAGAACAACCTACCTTCGACGATCCCCGTGCCGCAGGAGCAAGCCGTGCCCCATCTGTCCGATTTCCCGATCACCTCACGCTGGCCGGCACGACATCCCGAGCGCATCCAGCTCTATTCGCTCAACACGCCGAACGGCGTGAAGGTGTCGATCATGCTGGAGGAGACGGGACTGCCCTACGAGCCGCACCTCGTCGACATCATGAAGGACGAAAGCCATACGCCCGAGTTCCTGTCGCTCAACCCCAACGGCAAAATCCCCGCGATCATCGATCCGGATGGCCCTGGCGGCGAGCCGCTCGGCTTGTTCGAGTCGGGCGCGATCCTGCTGTATCTGGCGGACAAGAGCGGCCAGTTCATTCCGGCCGATCCGGCGCCGCGCTGGGAGACGATCCAGTGGGTGTTCTTCCAGATGGCGTCGATCGGGCCGATGTTCGGCCAGGTGGGGTTTTTCAACAAATTTGCCGGCAAGGAGTATGCGGATAAACGTCCACTCGAGCGCTACGTTGCCGAATCGAAGCGATTGCTGGGTGTGCTCGATGCTCGGCTGAAAGGCCGCCGCTGGATCATGGGCGACGACTATACGATCGCCGACATCGCCACGCTCGGCTGGGTCAACAACCTCATCACGTTCTACGAAGCACGCGACATCGTGGCGTACGACAGCTTCAGCAATGTTGTCGCATGGCTTGAGCGTGGACTGGCTCGCCCGGCGGTGCAGCGCGGATTGAAAATTCCCAGCCGGAGTTGATGCCGTCGCGTGACGTGGTTGCCCCGGTATTGCCTCATCGCTTGCTACGAAAAGCCTTCGCCGGCGACTAGGGTGGGTGAGCTCGCGCACGCGGTGTGCCGACTTTCTGCTGCCAACCCAAAGGTGATCCCATGAACCGTCGAAATCTGCTGAAAGGCGCCGTGGCAGGTGCTTCGGCGCTTGTTCTTCGCCCCACCTTTTCACTGGCTGCCAGCATGGATGGAGCTCAGGCGCGGCTGGCTGCGCTGGAGCGCCAGCATGGCGGCCGACTGGGCGTAGCCATTCTTGATACCGGCAACGGGCGCCGCATCGGGCATCGCGCCGACGAGCGCTTTCTGATGTGCAGCACGTTCAAGCTGCTGGCCGTGGCAGCGGTGCTGGCGCGCGTCGATCGCGAGGCGGAGCGGCTGGATCGACGTATCGTCTTCGACCAGGAGGCGGTGCTGGCGTACGCGCCGGTAACCAGTCATCGCGTGGGTGCGCCAGGCATGACGGTGGCCGAGCTGTGTCAGGCAGCCATCACGGTGAGCGACAACACCGCGGCCAATCTGCTGCTGACGAGCCTGGGCGGCCCGACCGCGGTTACTGCTTATGTACGCAGCCTCGGTGACGGGGTGACTCGACTCGACCGGATCGAGCCCGAACTCAACGTGGCCAGTCCGGGTGATCTGCGAGATACCACCACGCCAAGTGCCATGCTGGCGGACCTGTCTACGTTGCTGCTGGGTGATGCGCTGTCCGCGGCGTCACGCGAGCAACTGGCTGCGTGGCTGCGTGCCACCAGCACAGGCACCGAACAGCTGCGCGCCGGCATGCCAGCCGGCTGGCGGGTCGGCGACAAGACCGGCAGTGGCGCCCAGCGTGAAACCAACGATATCGCCATCATCTGGCCGCCGCAGCGCAAGCCGCTGTTGGTGACGGCCTATTACGCAGGGTCGGCGGCGTCCAACGACGAACGTCATGCCGTGCTGGCTGAGGTCGGTCGCATCGCGGCATCGATCTGACCCCGTGCGTGGTCAGTCACCTTGTGCACCCGGATGATAGACACGCTCGGTATGCCCCACGAGTTGTTCCGGCCAGAAGTAGACCGTGCGCAGGTTGCCGGTGGTGTAGCGCTCGGCCTCGTCGTCGAAATGTTTTGAATCCGGGTGGCCGCTCTCGCCACCGGCGGTAATCGCACGAGCGTGCACCTTGGGGCCGAACTCGACCACGGCGACGAAGCTGTTGCCGCCGGTGCCGTAGTAGCGCTTCGTGCCCGGCCAGCGATGTGCGCCGAACGAGGCGAGCGAGCCCCAGCGTGACGAGGTGAACGGCACCGGGATGCTCGGTTTGGCATCGTCGAACGGTTGCACCAGGGCGCTATTGATGCGCTGGTAGCGGTTGATCTCGCCCCACGGCACGCCCCAGCTGCCGAAGTCTTTCTGCAGGCGGTCGGACGCTTCGACCAGCGCGCCCAGCCGCGCCTTCGCGCCGGCCTTCTCGGCCATGACGTCATAGATCGACAGACCTTCCGCGGTGTCAGCCTTGTCGACCTCGTCCCACAGGATGTCGCCCCAGAACACGGCGAGCGAGGTCGGCATCGAGGCGATGCCCCAGCGGTAATCCCAATGGCGCAGCAGCGCGATCTGGCCGGCCAGTTTGGTCTTGAGTGGATCGTTGGCCGGAAGCGCGTCGTAGTCGGCGACGAGGATCGGAATCTGCCGCGCAAATGCCGGCAGATAGGAATCGAATGCCGCAGTGATCAGCGACGGCAGCGTGAAGTCGCGCTGGCCGGTCAGCACGCGGGTGGCGTGCAGTCCGCGCGGATTCTCGCCGAAGGTGTCCATGTAGCGCGGGTAATCCGCACGCTTCGGGCTGTAGGGGCCGGCAGCGGAATACGGCCAGTCATTGGTGTTCATGATCCAGCCGTTCGGCGGATTGAGCAGGTGCGGGGCAGCGTCGAGCGGGAGCAGGCCCTGCCAGTCGGTCGCCGGATTGCTGCCGTCGACCGGCTTGGTGTAATCGAAGCGGTCGTCGCGCTTGGGGATGAATTGCGGATGCAGATAGGCGATCTCGCCCTTGTCGTCGGCGAAGATCGTGTTGTTGGACGAGTTCGCCTTGAGCTCGGCGACCTTCATGTAGCTGGCGTAATCGCTGGCCCTGGTGCGCAGCCAGCTTTGTTCGAGCGCTTCCATCGGCTTGTTCATCAGCGCGGTGGCGATCCACTTGCCGTCCAGCGCGCGCACGATCGGGCCGTGGTGCGTCGCGTAGGTGGTGAAGCTGCGTGTAGCCATCGAACCGTCGGCCGCGCGATAGGGAATGTTGACGGTGCGCGTGGTGACCGGCCGGAGTTCCTGGCCGTAGCGATAGAACAGCTTGCCGTCCTGGTGCACGATCGTCTCGGCGAATTCGTCGACCGCATCGAGACCGGTCGAGGTATGCATCCAGCCGATGTGGTGGTTGAAACCCTGGTAGATGAAGAACTGGCCCCAGGTGACCGCGCCATAGGCGTCGAGCCCGGCGTCGCTGGTCATCTGCAATTCCGAGCGGAAGAAGAACGAGGTATGCGGATTGATCAGCAGCAGTGCATGACCGTCGGCGCTGAGCTTGGGCGCAATCGCGATGCCGTTCGATCCGGTCGGCTCCTGCCAGCTCGACGGCGGCGCGACCCGCGCCAGCGCCTGAGGGTTATGCCCGTAGAAGGCTTCGAGCTGGTCCAGCGACACGTCTTCGATATCGCCGCCGATGCTGCCTTCGCTGAAGCTCAGCGCCATCCACGGTTCGAAATGCGCGATGACACGCGGATGCACGTCGGAATGTGTGGCGAGGTAGTAGTTCAGTCCATCGGCCCAGCTGTTCATGAGCGCCTGCAGCCAGCTCGGACTTTTCGCGTACAACGCCTTCAGCGTGACCGGGTCGATGAACAGCTTCATCCGCAGGTCCTGCCAGATCGCGGATTCACCTTCGGCCTCGGCGAGCCGGCCCATCGCGTTGAGGTAGTTGGTCTCGACGCGGTTGAAGTCGTCCTCGGCCTGCGCATAGGCCATGCCGAACACGGCGTCGGCATCGGTCTTGCCATGCACGTGCGCGATACCCCAGTCGTCGCGGGTGATCGTGACCGCCTGCGCCTCGCGCTGCCAGCGTGTTTCATCCGGCGTGCGCGCCTGGGCGGTGCCGATCAGGCCGAGTACCAGCAATCCGGCCACCGGGAGCAAGCGTGCCATGACCGGAGCCATGACTGTGGGAACGAAAAAGGTTGCACGTTTCACGAGGTTCCCTTGGAGATTGGTATCCTGCCTGCAGCCAAGATTGCCTGATTAACCGGGTGACTGCCACGGACACACCAGGGTCCCACATAGCGAGGTCGTGATGACACGGGAGTTGTCTGCGCGATGGCTTTTGTTGACGTACGCCGGGTCGGCTGTGTCACTTTCGGCTCATTTTTGGCAGCACGGGCCATGCCGTGAGCTATCTGCGCGAAGGTTGCGACATAGGCTTCGGCCTTGTGTGTCCACGCATCCGGCCAAGCCGAGCTCAGCTGCAGCTTGATGGCGTATTCTTTGCTTGATCAGGGATTGGTCTTGATGGGGATGGACATGGGGGCAAGACGCGCCGGGCATCGATGGTGGGTGCTGATCTGCCTGTGCTGCATGGCGGTCGCGGCGCAGGCTGCCGATCTGCGCGTGCATGTCATGGATGCGGCAGGCGCGTCGGTCGATGATGCGGTGTTTTCGCTGTACCCGGTGGTCGGCGGCCCGGCGCTGCCGAAGAAAGCGGCCGTGATGGATCAGCGTGGGCTGCGCTTCGTGCCGTTTGTGTTGCCGGTCCAGGCGGGGACCTCGGTGACCTTTCCCAACAGCGACAATGTGCGCCATCACGTCTATTCGTTTTCGCCGGCAAAGCGCTTTGAGTTGCGTCTTTATGCGGGCAACCACGCGTCTGCCGTGGTGTTCGACCAGCCCGGCATCGTGACGCTCGGCTGCAACATCCACGACTGGATGGTCGGTTACGTCTATGTGCTGGACACGCCGTATTTCGCCAAGACCGGCGCTGATGGCATCGCGCACCTGACTGGCCTTCCGGCCGGAACCTATGTGGCGCGTCTGTGGCAGCCACGGATAGATGGCGCAACGCCGATCGTGGTGGAGCAGCAGCTGGTGGTCGGCGAAGCTCCATTGCAGCGCGATTACCATCTGCAACTGCACGCGCCCGACCAGAGCAACATGCCGCCTGCCAATCTCGAGATGGGCCTCGGCGACCGGATGCACACGCATGGAGCTTAGATTTCGCACACGGATGACAGTGATGCTGCTGGGGTTGTTTGTGCTGGTGCAGCTACCCACGTTTTTCGCCTTCTACTACGCGACCCGGCAGAGCGCGGTGACGCAGGCGCAGACACGTCTGGAATCCGGCGCGGGGGTGTTCTCCGATCTCATGCACGCGCACGGCATCCAGCTGCTGGATGCCGTGCAGCTGATCACCAGTGACTTCGGCTTCAAGCAGGCGGTGGCGACCGGCGACACACCGACGATTCATACCGTGCTCTACAACCAGGGGCATCGCATCGCGGCGGACCTGGTCGTGCTGTCCGGGCTTGATGGTCAGGTCGTGGCGAGTCTGGATGGCACGGGCCGGCCATTGCCGGTTGGCGACTGGTCGAGTCTGCTGCATCAGGCCGAGCGCAACCAGCAGTGGTCGACGGTCAGCATGATCGGTGGCAAGCCCTACCAGCTGGTGATCGTGCCGGTGAAGGCGCCGACCCCGATCGCGTGGCTCGGCATGGGTTTCGCCCTTGACGACAAGCTGGCGGGGAGCCTGAAGGAGCAGACACGGCTGGAAGTAAGCTTTCTCGCCCAGCCAGTGCAGGGGCCGACCTGGCTCAGCTCGACCTTGCCGGCGGTGGACCCGATGCAAACCGCATCGCTGTTGACGACGGCACGCACGCCAGCATCTCATGGAACCCCGCAGCTGGTCCGGATGGGACGGGACGACTATTTCACGCTATGGCAGCCATTGCAGGCGGCCGGCAACACGCGCATCGGTGCGGTGCTGCAATTTTCGCGGGATCAGGCGTTGCAGACCTACCGGGCGCTGGAGCGCGAGCTGATCCTGATTGCATTGCTCTCGTTCATTGGATCGCTGGTCGGAGGACTGTGGCTTTCCCGCCATGTCACGCGTCCGGTATCCAACCTCGCTGTGGCCGTGCGACGCATCGAACAGGGTGACTACGCGATGGATGTCGGCGTCGTGCGTGACGATGAGCTCGGTGATCTCGCCGGTAGTTTCAATCGCATGCAGCGCGGCATCGCGCAGCGCGAGCAGCAGATCGCGCACCAGGCTTATCACGACAGCCTGACCTCCTTGCCCAATCGGGCCAGCCTGCAGGTGCAGTTGGACGGGGCGATCGACACCGCGCAGACGAAGAGCCACATGCTGGCCGTGCTGATGCTGGACATCGATCGCTTCAAGGAAATCAACGACACCATGGGCCATGCGATCGGCGATCGCGTGCTGATCGAAATGGGGAAGCGCCTGCGCGCGGGCCTGGAAGGCAACGCCATGCTGGCACGCTTCGGCGGCGATGAATTCGTGGTGTTGATCGAAGGCCGCGACGTCGAACAACTCATGCATGCAGCGAATGCGTTGTCCCAGACCGCGACCTTGCCGATGCGGATCGATTCGATGGAGCTGTTCCTCGACGCAAGCCTGGGCATGGCCGTGTATCCCGAGCACGGTGTCACCGCCGAAGAGCTGCTGCGCCGCGCCGACATCGCCATGTACGACGCCAAGCAGGCGCGCACGCGCATGCAGGTCTACCAGACCGGACGCGATGCGCTGCACCTGTATCGGCTGTCGCTGGTGAACGATCTGCGCCGCGCGATCCCGAATGGCGAACTGGAGCTGTATTACCAACCCAAGCTCAATCTCGGTAGTCGGCAGGTGGGGCATGTCGAGGCGCTCTTGCGCTGGAATCATCCGCAGCATGGGCAGATTCCACCGGATGAATTCATTCCGCTGGCCGAGCACTCAGGCATCATCCGGATGCTTACCGACTGGGTCATGCACGAAGTCATCCGGCAGTGCGCGGCATGGTCTGCACAACAGCTGGATATCGGCATAGCGCTCAACCTGTCGGCGATGGATCTGGGCTGTGGCGATCTGCCGGAACTGCTGTCTGCGCATCTGACGACATATGGGGTGGATCCCGCGCGGATCATCCTGGAGGTGACCGAGACCGCGGTGATGCGCGATGCCGTCTATGCCTTGGAGGTACTCAACCGTCTGCGCGCGTGCGGCGTGAAACTGGCCATCGACGATTTCGGTACCGGCTATTCCTCGCTCTCGCATCTGAAGCGGTTGCCGGTGAACGAGTTGAAGATCGACAAGTCGTTCGTGATGACCATGGCCGACGACAACGACGATGCGGTGATCGTGCGCTCGACGATCGAGCTGGCGCACAACATGGGACTGAAAGTCGTGGCCGAAGGCGTGGAAGATGCGCGCACGCTGGAAATGCTGCGGGGCTATCGCTGCGATGTCGCGCAGGGCTATCTGATCAGCCGTCCGTTGCCGGTCAAGCAGGTGACGGATTGGCTGCTTCACTCGCGCACGGCGGCGTTCGAATCGCTCGACTGGAATACGGCTATGGAAGAAGCATGAGCGGCGCCAGAAGCGTCACACGAAGCCAGGCACAGCATGTTCGGCTGCCCCGTTTTCGTCAGCTCCCGTACTGGCTATTGGCGCTATGCGTCATGCTGCCGATCGCACAGGTCGCGCATGCCGGCGATGGCCGGCTGCTGGCGACCGGCGGCGCCACCCAGGTCGAGGGTTCGGCAGGCGGCGGCCTGGTGCCATGGGCCGTGCTCGCTGGCTACGGTACACGCGACGAATTCGGAGGCACCGCCTACTACACGCAACTGCAGCTGCCGGACTATCGGCTGGACAGCTACGGCGCCGCGTTCACGATCGACAACCGGGTGGAATTCTCGGTGGCGCGCGATCGCTTCGATCTGGGCACCTTGGGCAAGGCCATCGGGATGCCTGGCGCGGCACTGCGGCAGGACATCCTCGGCGTGAAATGGCGGCTGGCCGGCGACCTGGTCTATGGCGACCTGCCGCAGATCAGTATCGGTGCACAGCAAAAGCACGATCTGGATTTCACCATTCCGCAGCTGGCCGGTGCGCGTCACGCTTCGGGAACGGACGTCTATATCGCGGCCACGCGGCTGGTGCTGGGTGGAGCAGGGGGCTATGACCTGCTGTGGAACGTCACGCTGCGTTCGAGCAATGCCAACCAGTTTGGCTTGCTCGGTTTCGGCGGCGACCGCGGTGATCGCCATTGGCTGGCTGAAGGCTCGCTGGCCATGCTGTTCAATCCGAACTGGGCGGTTGGGCTGGAATATCGGCAGAAGCCGGATAACCTCAGCTTTGCGCGCGAAGACCATGCCGCCGATGGCTTCCTGGCCTGGTTTCCGAACAAGCGGTTGGCGCTGGTGGCGGCGTATGTCGACCTGGGTTCGATTGCAGGCCTGGATCGCCAGCGTGGATGGTATCTATCGCTGCAGGGGAGCCTTTGACATGGCGACGTGGTTGTCTCGATTCCTGATTTCCGCTGCGTTGCTCGGCATGCTGTCGGCCTGTTCGACGGGGCCGGCACGTGCGCCTGCGACCCTGTATGACCAGCTCGGTGGCGAGCAGGGCATTGCCGCGCTGACCGATGCCGCGCTCGATCACTATGCGGCTGACCCGCGGGTGGCGCCGGCTTTCGCGCATGCCGATATCGGCCGCTTCCGCCGCATGTTCGCCCAGTATCTCTGTCAGGTTGCCGACGGCCCCTGTCACTACACCGGCGACAGCATGGCGGACGTCCATCGCGGCATGAACGTGAGCGAGACCCAGTTCAATGCGGTGGTCGAGGGCCTGACTGCGTCCATGACCTCGCTGCACATCTCCGTGCGGGTGCAGAACCGGTTACTCAGGCGGCTGGCGCCAGAACGCGGCGATGTGATCTACAAATAGGCGCCAGGAAATTGGCGCCTGGATGATCCGTGCCGGCGCTCGTGCTTTGACTATATCCAGCACAGGTACGCCAAGTGCACCGGTATTGCGCCATGCGACGTCAGCCTTGCCCAAGGTCAGTGTGCTTCAACTCACTCATCGTCACTCTTCGGCACGCTGACCTTGCCTTTGACGTTCGTGTAGTGAACGTCACCGCTGCCGTTGGCGCCCACAGTGAAATTGCCGCCGATGCCATTGGCATTGACGTCGCCGGAGCCGGTGCTGCCAACTTTGGCGTCACGGCCGATGTCGTTGAGCGTGATGTCGCCGGAACCGGTGGCACCGACGTTGACGTTGCCGCTCACATTGCTGAAAACCAGATCGCCGGAGCCGGCATGATCTGCCTGGATGTCACCCTGTACCCCGTCGACGCGCACGTCGCCGGAGCCGGTTTCGTGCAGATCGACACTGCCGACGTGCCGGGCCTTCGCATCGGCCGAGCCGAGTTTCAGGGTCAGGGCGCCCGCGATGTGATCCGCGACGAGATCACCTGAGCCGGAATTGAAATCCAGTGATGCGAGGTTGGCGGCGTTGACGTCGCCGGAACCGCTGTCGACGCTGATCGCCAGCGTTGCTGGCACGCGCACCTGCAATTTCAGATAAGCGTAGCTGGAGCCGAACAGGCTGAACGTATTTTCATGGTGATTGTTCTGGACTGCCACGGCAGCACGGTCGCCGTTGCGGCTGGTGCCAATCTGCACATCCTTCAGCCATGCCGCATCCGAAGCGCAGGCGGTGCCGCGCACCTCGATCCTGGTCAGGCCTGGCGTGCTCTGTATATCCAGGTCGGTGGAACCCAGTTTCAGCAGCAGGCTGTTCAGCCCAGCGGCATCGAGATCGGCATTGCGCGGTTCGCTGTAACGGCATTCCATCGCGCTGGCCGCGAGCGGCAGCGTGGTCAACAACAAGGCAAGAAGGGCTTTACGCACGGCGTCTACTCCAGGTGGGCAACATCCGTCAGATGCGCAAGGGGCGCTCAGCGTTTATACGTGATGTGCAGACAGGTCCGATAGCGGCTTGATGCGTGGCTTGTCGCCGGCACAGGCGGTGCCGGCGATCCTTGCATCCCGCAGGCTGCCGCGAGAATCCTGCTGTTCATGATGGTATCTAAGCGGAGGAGACGCGCATGGTGCTGCGAACGCTGGGCAATTCGGCTGGTGCACGGCCTTCATCGAGTGCCGAGAGGATGGCGGTCGGATCGGTCGACCAGACCAGATCGGTAGAGGTGGGGCGGATGGTGGCGCGCACCAGCGCATGCTCGAACGCCACGACTTCGGACAGATAAGGTATTCGTGACAGCACGTCGGGATGGTCCAGAAGAAAGCTGGCGAAATGATCCGCTTCGATCGCTGCATACGTCTCCGGCGTCTGCTGTGCGAAGTAGGCGTCGAGCAGGGCAAGTGTCTCCCGCATGCCCATCGCAACCAGCAACAGCGTCGTCGTGTAGCGAAGCGAGCGGCTCAGGTTGGAGCGACGGGCGTCGTTGATCAACTCCCGAAACACGCGAATGCCAGGATCGTGAGACAGCTCCGTGAAACGTGGCGCGCACTCTTTGTCACCGCGAATCGCAGCGGCGAGAGACGCTTCCCAGGCCGCCACCTCTTCGTGATCCGCCGCATGATCCCGGTCAGCGCAAGCAGTCAGTCTGGTTGTGACGGCATCATTTGCTACGACCGTGCGTGCCGGACGTAATAGCCACAGTTCATCCAGTGCAGCAAGCTGCCGACGCACGCCATCGATGCCGATATTTGGCAAATGCTGGGGCAGGATCTCGAACACGATCGCTCCGAGATTTGGTAGCCGCGGAATGATCTGCGCTGCGAGCTCGTAAACGCCCGCGGGGACGACATCGCTGTGTGCGTCGAGCCAGTAGCCCTGGAACGCCATGCCACCGGCCAGATGCAACTCCCATACCCGATCAAGCGGCAGCTTCGCGATCACGTCCAGCACTCGCCCGCGACCATTCTTTTCGTTGCACCAGAGATTGTGCAGATCAAGCACGATTCCGCACTCGGCCTGCGCCGCGACGGCGCCGAAGTACGCGCCGTCATCGATCTCGTCGTCTCGCCGCTGCAGGTAATTGACGCCGGTCTCGAATGCGAAGGGTCGTTTGGTGGCCTGCGCGTATTTTTCGATATTGAGCACAGCCTGATGCACGCCTGCTGGCGACTGCCGTGGTGGAAGCAGGAAGCCGGCTTCCTGACAGGTCCCGTCGCAGACTGTGCGGTTGAAGCTCAGATGCTCGCTAATCCAGACGGGATCGAGCAGGTCGATGGCGGACTTCAGTGGCGCGAGATATTCAACCGGATCGTCGACCGTTCCACCTATCGGCTGTCCGACGCCGTGCAGGAGCTTGGCCTGTGGATACTGCGCGATCTGTTGCAACAGCGCGTCGTTGGGTCGGTAGTGGTCGCCCTCGGACCCTCTGACTTTCTCCCAATACGCCTGCGGTTCGACTTCGAGGGCACCGACTGATGCGGTGTCCTCGAAGACGGCGGCGAGTTCAGGCCAATAGACCAGCCCTACGCCCAGTTCACGCACGGCGCTTATGCGCATGTTTTCCCTTAGAAGTTGCCGCCGAGTATTTCTCTCGGCTCGAGAGTCTGCGGGTTGACTACGAATTCGGAGATAGCCTGGAATTCGAGTATGCGCCCCGAGTGGCAGCCGCCACATCCCAGCTTGTTCAGGATGTTGGCGGTCACCTTGTTCATCTTCTTGAGATCAAAGGTGATGTCCGGGCTGACATAAATGCGGATGCGCTCTCCGGGCGGAAGCGGTTGCGGGTTGAGATCGCTCATGGGTTTTTCCTCGTGTCGTTGCTGCTGTTGCAGGGTTTCGAGTTTCGCCGCCCGTCATCAGGTTGATCACGGACGGCGCACCGGTCGCGGGTGGACTCAGAACGGCGACGTCGGTGTCGGTGTCAGCAGCGCATGGCGCTGAGATGGATGGAGCCGGCGCAGTCCTTCGGATCGGCTGGTCTGAATCTACGCCTGCGATCATGAGGTACCAATACGCAAGGAGGCTTAGGGCCAATGGCGGATACTCATGAATCGGCAGGCAGATCGGGAAAAGCATGCATTCATGCCGGCCGATTCGTTGGATCGAATGACTGGCGTGTGAGTTCGCTGGTGCCGGTGCGCAGCCTGTCCTATGGTTCGTCAAGCAAGACACAGGAATCGAACCATGAATGTTCTGTTGTTCGGCGCCACCGGGATGGTTGGCCAAGGCGCGTTGCGCGAATGCCTGCTCGCCGACGATGTGCTGCGGGTGCAGACGATCGGCCGCACCGCGACTGGCCAGCAACATCCGAAACTGCGCGAGCTGGTACATCAGGATCTGTTCGACTACCGCGCCATCGAGGCCGATCTCACGAACTTTGATGCCTGCTTCTTCTGCATCGGTGTGACCTCGTCCGGCGTGCAGGAGGCGCAGTACACGCGGCTCACGCATGACCTCACGCTGGCGGCCGCACAGACGCTGGTACGGCTCAACCCGCAGATGACCTTCGTGTATGTGTCCGGTGCGGGCGCAGACAGCAGCGAAGTGGGGAAGGTGATGTGGGCGCGCGTGCGCGGGCGACTCGAGAATGCGCTGCAGCGGCTGCCATTCAAGGCGGTGTACGTGTTCCGGCCCGGCATCATCCAGCCGTTGCACGGGATCCGTTCCAAGACCGGCTCCTATCGCTGGTTCTACACGTTGAGCCGGCCGTTGCTGCCGTTGTTGCGCTGGCTCCTGCCGAACACCGTGCTGAGCACCAAGATCGTTGGCCGCGCGATGCTGGCGGTTGCCCGGCATGGTGCGCCCAAGGCGGTACTGGAAGCAGCGGATATCAGCGCGATCGGGCGCGCCTGATCGATTGATAAGTGGCGTTGCATGCCTGTCCGGTTGCGGGCAAACCCGCTGCGACGGCTGCTTGAGCCAGGTCAGCCTGCGTACCCATCGTGCCGTGCCTGCCAGCCACCAGCCCAGGCCCTCTCGTCGATGACCGGTGCGATCAGGCATTCCTGCCGTAGTCGACCGGCAACGAGCACGCACAGGTACCAGTCGGCGGCCATCCTTGGTAGCCCACTCCCGCATCGTGGCTTGCAGGTCGCGCCTGTACTCCTTCCGTCGGCCGAAGCGTGGCTTCCACATCATCTTGTATGGCCGTACCTGATCGGCCACATCGCGTAGTGGCCGGTGAGATACCGCTGGCCGGCCCGCGCTGTCCGGATGGCGGCACGTTATTCAGACAGCTTCGCCCCGAAGCGGGAGCCTCATTCTCATGACCGGGACGGACGGCGCTACGCTGGGCTGGCGCCGCCTGTAGACAGTTCCTGGGAACGGCGCCGGGATCCGACTGGTGTCCACATCGTGCGGCACGAAGTACGGATCGCGTATCCAGGATTTCCGGCATCCATGCGGATGCCAGAGTACGGCCGGCTGCGTCTATCCCGTGGGTCGGCCACGCAAGGCAGTAAATCCATCGAAACATCCAATCGCAAAGGAGAGTCCCATGAATACCCATTTCGAACGCAGCGGCCCGTTGAATGAACTGACCAGCTACCCCCAGTGGGCACAGGACATGGTGGCCGATTGCGCAAGCACCAAGCAGCGCGTTCTGGATCACGATATCTGGGCCATGATGGTCGACCTGCAGCTCGACCATGAGTCCACCCGCAACTTCATGATGGGGCTGTGGCCCTTCATCGAACGGTTCCCGAGCTACATGGCGCTGAACCTGCTGAAGACCCGCTATGGCCGCAGTCCGGGTGACGATATGGCACGGCGCTGGCTGGTGCGCAACATCCGGGTCGAGCAGAACCACGCCGAATACTGGCTCCACTGGGCCGAGGGTGCCGGGGTGGCGCGTGACGATCTGCTGCATGGCGTCGCCCCGCACGGTACCGACGGACTCCCCCGTTGGTGTGAGGAGATCAGCGCCCGTGGGACGCTCGCAGCCGGCATGGTGTCGACCAATTACGCGATCGAAGGCGTGACCGGCGAGTGGTCACAGATGATCTACCAGAGTACAAAGTACCGCGAGAGCTTTGATCCAGCGATCAGGGCATCGAGCCTGCGCTGGCTGCACCTGCATGCGGCGTATGACGATGTCCATCCGTGGGAGGCATTGGATATAGTGTGTACGCTGATGGGCAAGTCACCTTCGGCCGATGAAGTGGCGCATCTGGTTGAGTGCATCAAGCGCAGCTACATGAGCATGGTCCTGCTGGGTGATCGTTGCATCCGGACGTGTCGTGACTTGTGGGTGGGGAGAGAAGCGGCAGCCTGATAGCCGTATGGAAGCGAACTGGAACTGACGGAGGGCTGCCTTGTCATCAAATCAAGATGGACATGCGATGCGTTTCGTCGGTAACAGTCTGCAGCAGCCACTATCACGGCGCCTGATGCCGTTGGCTTATGCGCTTGCGGTCGCCATTGCACTGATCATGGCGTTGACCTGGGGCGTGCTGCAGGTTCAGGTCACTCTCGCTGGTTTCCTCAACAGCGAGAGTGTCTGGTCCAAGGCCCAGAAGCAGGCGGTGATCGACCTGGACAATTACGCCATGGACGGCGCTGCCGCCGATCTGGCCAGTTTCAGGAACAACGACGGCCTGCTCCAGTCCGACCGCCATGGACGCGATGCGATCACTTCCGGTCATTTCACCCAGCGGGACATCACACAGGCATTCACCCGCGGCAACATCATGCCGGCTGCGCAGCCCGGCATGACCTTCATGCTGCAATATTTTTCCGACGCGCCGCATATGCGCGAGGCACTGGCGGCTTGGCGCTCCACCGATGCGTCGCTGGACGAGTTCGGCACGATCGCCAACGAACTGCAACAGGCCTACCGCAACGGTGGGCCGTCCGCTGCGGAGATCGCGCGGCAGCGCGCGCGCATCCATGCGCTCAATGCCTACGTGGGACCGCGCACGGACCTGTTCTCGATCGAGATGGTGAAGGGTGCGGTCTGGCTGGGCCGCTTCCTGTTCTGGGCTGTGCTGGGTGCATTCGGCATTGCGGCCCTGCTATGGCTGCGCATGGCGCGGCGCATCCTGGAGAGCATCCGCGGCAGCGAGGAGCGCTACCGACTGCTGTTTGACAGCGCCGCCGATGCGATCGTGATGATCGACGAGACCAGTGGACGCATTCTCGACGTCAACCGCACGGCTGCGGCGTGGACTGGCCGTGGTGTCGCCGAGCTGATCGGCGACCGCTATGTGCACCTGTTCAAGCAATCCCTCGTGGGGCAGCCGGCCGGTCGCGCTGCCTGCAACGTCCTGCTCGGCGATGCCGGTACCACGCGGCCGGTGGAGACCCAGAGCAGCATCACCAGCTGGGGCAATCTGCCAGTGCGCCAGGCGATCATCCGTGACATCTCCGAGCGTGTGGCGATCGAACAGGAGCGTCGGGTCGCCGCCGAGGCGCTGGCCAGCATTGCCGAGGGCGTGATCATTGCCGACGCCGATCGCCGGGTGATTTCGACCAATGACGCGCATGCCGACATCACCGGCTACACCAGTCAGGCGCTGCAGGGCCGGCGCTTTGACGAAAGCCGTCGCCTGCCTGACGGCAAGCCGTTGCCGCAGTCGATCTGGGCCGACATTGCCGCCGGCCGCAACTGGCTGGGCGAAGTACAGAGCCGGCGCAGCGACGGCAGCAGTTACCCCGAGCATCTCAGCATCAGCGCCATCCGCGACGCGGACAACCAGGTGGTGTACTTCGTTGCGGTGTTCAGCAACATCCACGAGGCAAAGGCGCATCAACACAGGCTGGAGCATCTGGCGCGGCACGACCCGTTGACGGGACTGGTCAACCGGGCCGAGTTCGAGCGGTGCTGCAGCGAGGCGATCACGCTGGCCGAGCGCGAACGGCTGGCGGTGGTGGTGCTGTTCATCGACCTGGATGCATTCAAGATCGTCAACGACAGCTACAGCCACGCGATCGGCGACCGTCTGCTGGTCAAGGTTGCCGAGCGTATCCGCCGGCAGCTGTCCGAGGGCGATGTCGCCGGGCGCATCGGTGGCGACGAGTTCACCGTATTGATCAACCGGCTCGGCGTGCGTGAGGATGCGCGTGCCGTCGTCAACCGGTTGCTGGCCACCTTGTCCGAGCCGCTGCTGGTCGACGAATATGAGGTCGTCCTCAGCGCCAGCATCGGCGTGGCCGGTTATCCACTCGATGGTGAGGATGCGGCGGCACTGATCGCCAACGCCGATGCTGCGATGTATGCGGCGAAGACCGAGGAGCGCAATACGTTCCGTTTCTACACGCCGATGATGCATGCCGATACCCGTCGGCGCCTGCAACTGGCCAGTGAGTTGCGTCAGGCACTCGTGCGCAACGAGTTCCATCTGCTTTACCAGCCCAGCGTCGAGTTGCGCAGCGGGCGCATCGTGGCGGTGGAGGCGCTGCTGCGCTGGCAGCATCCGGAGCGTGGCGAGGTGCTGCCGGGTGAATTCATTCCGGTGGCGGAAAGCCTGGGCATGATTCGCCGCATCGACGAATGGGTGCTGCAGGCGGTGTGCGCGCAGATCGAGGCATGGGATCTGGCCGGCATGCCACCGATCCGTGTCGCGGTGAACGTTTCGGCGCGCTGGTTCGGCCATCCGGCCTTCGTCGACGGCATCCGGCGCACTCTGCAGTCGCGCCACCTGTTGGCGAAGCGTCTGCTGCTGGAGATCACCGAGAGCGCGATGCTTCAGCTGGGCGATGACACCGAGCGCACCATGCGCACGTTGCATGCGCTGGGCATCGACGTGGCGATCGACGATTTCGGCACCGGCTACTCGTCGATGGCCTATCTCAAGCTGCCGGCGGTCGCCTATCTGAAGATCGATCGTTCCTTCGTCACTGGCTTGCCCGGCAGTGTGAACGACGCGGCGATTGCCGAGGCGATGCTGGCGATGTCGCGCAGTCTAGGCCTGGGCACGATCGCGGAGGGCATCGAAACCGAAGCGCAGCACGAATTCCTGCTGCAGGCCGGCTGCGCTGAAGGGCAGGGCTATCTGTATTCGTATCCGCTGAAGGCGGACGAGATCCAGCGCCTGTTGCGCCCCAACCAGCCGCAGCTTTCAGTCAGCAGGCTCCGGCTGGTACCGCCCAAGCGCACCACCTGAACTCTCCGCTGAAGTTGTCGCTTACAGCGGCGCGCAGTGGCGGTGCAGCCACTCCAGATCGGCGTCTTCCAGCAACGGACTGAGCGCGGCGCGCACACTGGCGTGGTAGTCGTCGAGCCACGCGCGTTCTTCCGGATTGAGCAGGCTCGGTTCCAGCGCGCGGCGGTCGAACGGACACAGCGTGAGCGTCTCGAACGCGTTGAACTCGCCGAACTCGGTGCGATCGGCTTCGATCACCACCGCCAGATTTTCGTGGCGGATGCCATGCCGGCCGGGCTTGTACAGGCCCGGTTCGATCGAGCTGATCATGCCCGGCGCCAGCGCCACCAGCGCGCCGCCGGCGACCGGTGGGCGGATCGACTGCGGACCCTCGTGCACGTTGAGGAAGTAGCCGACGCCATGGCCGGTGCCGTGACCGTAATCCATGCCGCAGGCCCATAGTGGCGCGCGCGCCAGCGCATCCAGTTGCGGGCCGCTGGCGCCTTTGGGGAAACGGGCACGCGACAGCGCGATCATGCCCTTCAGCACCAGGGTGGCGTCGCGGCGCTGTTCCGGCGTCGTCTCGCCGAGTGCCAGCACGCGGGTGATGTCGGTGGTGCCACCAAGATACTGGCCACCCGAATCGATCAGCAGCAGGCCTTCGGCCTGCAGCGTGCTGTGCGACTCCGGCGTGGCGCGGTAATGCGGCAGTGCGCCGTTGGCCTGGTAGCCGGCGATGGTGGCGAAGCTCTCGCCAACCCAGCCAGGCTGGGCCGAGCGCTCCTCGTGCAGCAGGCTGTCGACATCCAGTTCGGTCACCGTCATGCCGGCGGCGAGACGTTGTTCCAGTCGGCGGAAGCCGCGCACCAGGGCGGCGCCGTCGCGGCGCATCACCTCGCGGATATGATCGAGTTCGGCGGCACTCTTGACCGCCTTGAAGGCAGTACTCGGGTTGGCTGCCTCGATCCGGCTTACGGTCGGCGCAATCGCCGCGGCGATCGCGCCGACCACCCTGCCACTGTCCAGCAGCAGGTGGTCGGCGGCGCCCAGTTCCTGCAGGGTCGAGGTGATCGAGGCGTAGTCGGCGATGCCGATGCCATCGGTAGCCAGCGCCGCGACCAGCGCATCGCTGAGCTTGGCGCGGTTGACGAACAAGGTGGCGCGGCTGTCCGCCTGCACCAGCAGGTGGGCGAGAAACACCGGATTGCACTCGACGTCGCTGCCGCGCAGGTTGGTCAGCCACGCGATGTCGTCGAGGCTGGACAGCAGATGGTGGGTGGCGCCGAGCTTGTGCATCGCCTTGCGCAGGCGACTGAACTTGTCGGCGCGCCGGATGCTGGCGTAGCTCAAATCGTGCTCGACCACCGGCGCCTGCGGCAGCACGGGGCGATCCGGCCAGATGCTCCCGGGCAGATCCAGGTCAGTGCGCAGGCTGGCGCCGGTCTCGGTCAGCCGATGTTCGATCTGCCGCTGGGTGGTCAGCGCCAGACTGTCGCCAGCTGCGGCCAGCACATCGCCGTCGCGCAGATGCTGCTGCAGCCATTCCAGATGCTCGGCGGCGTGCGGCACGCGCAGCTTCATCAGGGTGACGCCGCTGCCGGCCAGCTGCTGTTCGGCCTGCGAGAAATAACGCGAGTCGGTCCACAGTCCGGCGTGTTCGCGACTGACGATCAGGGTGCCGGCCGAACCGGTGAAGCCTGACAGCCATGCGCGCGCCTGCCAGTGCTCGGGCAGGTATTCGGACAGGTGCGGATCGGCGCTGGGAACGAGGACGGCGGCGACGCCATGCTGCTGCATGGCCGCGCGCAGGGCGGCGAGACGGGCGGGGATGAGGTTGTTCATCCAGTCATGCTAGCAGGCGACCCGCGGCCGTTTCATCCATGGTGGCGACCGCGGAAATGAATCAAAACAGAGAATTCTTCGCTGCCATCTCGCAGAGGGGCGCTTCTGCAGCTAAAATGCCTAATTTCCAGCACGGCTGCTTTCCATGACCCCCCTGATTTTCGTCACCGGCGGTGTGGTGTCCTCGCTTGGCAAGGGCATTGCTGCGGCGTCGCTCGCTTCCATCCTTGAAGCGCGCGGGCTCTCGGTCACCATGATGAAGCTCGATCCGTATATCAATGTGGATCCGGGCACGATGAGCCCCTTCCAGCACGGCGAGGTCTATGTGACCGACGACGGTGCCGAGACCGACCTCGACCTCGGTCACTACGAGCGCTTCGTGCATACCCGCCTGACCGGCAAGAACTCGATTACCACCGGCAAGATCTATGAGAGCGTGATCCGCAAGGAGCGCCGTGGCGATTATCTCGGTGCGACCGTGCAGGTGATCCCGCACATCACCGACGAGATCAAGCACTGCATCCACGAGGCCACCCGCGGTTTCGACGTGGCCCTGGTCGAAATTGGCGGCACGGTCGGCGATATCGAGTCGTTGCCGTTCCTGGAGGCGATCCGCCAGTTGCGCATCGAGCATGGCCCGGAGAAGGTGGTGTTCATGCACCTCACCCTGGTGCCGTATATCAAGGCTGCCGGCGAGATCAAGACCAAGCCGACCCAGCATTCGGTGAAGGAATTGCGCTCGATCGGTATCCAGCCGGACATCCTGCTATGCCGTTGCGAGCAGCCGCTGCCCGAGGGTGAGCGACGCAAGATCGCGCTGTTCACCAACGTGCCCGAGAACGCGGTGATCAGCGCCGCCGACGTGGACATCATCTACAAGCAACCGCTGTGGCTGCACCAGCAAGGGCTGGATGACATCGTGGTGAAGAAGCTCGGCCTCGATGCGAAGCCGGCGGACTTGTCCGCCTGGCAGCGCACGGTCGATGCGGTGGAGCATCCGAAGGGCGAAGTCACCGTCGCCATCGTCGGCAAGTACGTCGAGCACAAGGATGCCTACAAGTCGCTGGGTGAGGCACTGCGTCATGGCGGCATCAAGCAGCAGACGCGGGTGAACCTGGACTGGATCGATTCCGAGCAGGTCGAGGCCGAGGGCGCCGCCAAGGCACTCGGTAACGCCGACGCGATCCTGGTGCCAGGTGGCTTCGGCAAGCGTGGTTTCGAGGGCAAGATCCTGGCTGCGAAATATGCGCGTGAGCATGGTGTACCGTACTTCGGCATCTGCTACGGCATGCACGCAGCGGTGATCGACTTTGCTCGTCACGTCGCCGGACTGGCCGAGGCCGATTCCAGCGAGAACGATCGCAATACACCGGATCCGGTGATCGCACTGATCACCGAATGGACCACTGCTGGCGGCGAGGTCGAACAGCGCAGCGACCGTTCCGATCTGGGCGGCACCATGCGCCTCGGCTCGCAGGAATGCCGCCTGAAAGCCGGCACGCTGGCGCGTGAACTGTATGGGCAGGACGTAGTGCGCGAGCGTCATCGTCATCGCTACGAATTCAACAACCGTTATCGCCAGCCGTTCGAGGACAAGGGACTGGTGATCTCGGGCAAGTCGATGGATGACCTGCTGGTGGAGATGGTCGAGCTGCCGCAGCAGCAGCACCCGTGGTTCCTAGCCTGCCAGGCACACCCGGAATTCACTTCGACGCCGCGTGACGGCCATCCGTTGTTCATCGGGTTCGTCCGTGCCGCGCGCGAATTCAAGGCGGTGCACGAAGGTGAGCGTTTGGCGACCGCGAGCGCAGCAGCGCTCGCGAACAGCGAAGCTGGCCCGAAGGGCGAGCGCCAGGAAGGCGCGAGTAAGGAGTCGATCGCATGAAGCTGTGTGGTTTCGAGATCGGGCTGAACCAGCCACTGTTCCTGATTGCCGGCCCCTGCGTGGTCGAGTCCGAGCAGTTGCAGCTGGATACCGCCGGCACGCTGAAGGAAATCACCGGTCGGCTCGGCGTGAACTTCATCTTCAAGTCCAGCTTCGACAAGGCGAACCGCTCCTCGGGCGACAGCTTTCGCGGACCGGGCATGGAAGAAGGCCTGCGCATCCTCGCCGAAGTGAAGCGCCAGATCGGCGTGCCGCTGCTTACCGACGTGCATGAATACACTCCGATGGACGAAGTGGCGTCGGTGGTCGACGTGCTGCAGACGCCAGCGTTCCTGTGCCGGCAGACCGACTTCATCCAGAAGGTGGCGCGCGCCGGCAAGCCGGTGAACATCAAGAAGGGCCAGTTCCTCGCGCCGTGGGACATGAAGCATGTGGTCGCCAAGGCCAAGGCGGTCGGCAACGACGACATCATGGTGTGCGAACGCGGCGCCAGTTTCGGCTACAACAACCTCGTCTCGGACATGCGCTCGCTCAGCGTGATGCGCGATACGAACTGCCCGGTGATATTCGACGCCACCCATTCGGTGCAGCTGCCGGGCGGCCAGGGTGCCACCTCGGGCGGTCAGCGCGAGTTCGTGCCGGTGCTGGCGCGTGCGGCGATCGCGGTCGGTGTGGCTGGCCTGTTCGCGGAAACGCACCCGGATCCGAGCAAGGCGCTGAGCGATGGCCCGAATGCGTGGCCGCTGGGCAAGATGGAAGCGCTGCTGGAAACCCTGATGGAGCTGGATGCCGTGACCAAGCGGCACGGGTTCCTGGAGCAGACGGTTTCCTGATCTACCGGGCGCAGCGATGCGCTCTTTCATTATCATCACAACGAACGCAACGGACACCGCATGAGCACTCTGATCACCCGCATCCACGCCCGTGAAATCCTCGACTCGCGCGGCAATCCGACACTGGAAGCCGAAGTCACCCTGGCCGGCGGTGGCTTTGGTCGCGCCGCGGTGCCGAGTGGTGCTTCCACCGGTTCGCGCGAGGCGGTCGAGCTGCGTGATGGCGACAAGGCGCGCTATGGCGGCAAGGGTGTGAAGAACGCGGTGGCGAATGTCAACGGTGTGATCGCCGAGGCTCTGAAGGGCTTCGATGCGGCCGACCAGAAGGGTCTGGATGCCAAGCTGATTGCACTGGACGGCACGCCGAACAAGAGCAAGCTGGGTGCGAACGCGCTGCTCGGCGTGTCGATGGCGGCGGCGCATGCGGTGGCCGCGTCGCGCGATGAGCCGCTGTGGAATTATCTCTCCAATGGCAAGCCGGGTGCGTTGCCGGTGCCGATGATGAACATCATCAACGGTGGCGAGCATGCCGACAACAATATCGACGTGCAGGAATTCATGGTGTTGCCGGTCGGCATGCCGACCTTTGGCGAAGCGCTGCGCGCCGGCGCCGAGATATTCCATGCCTTGAAGAGCGTGTTGAAAGGCCGTGGCCTGAGCACCTCGGTGGGCGATGAAGGTGGCTTTGCGCCCAACCTGCGCTCCAACATCGAAGCGCTCGACACTATTCTCGAAGCGATCCACAAGACCGGCTACAAAATCGGCAGCGAAATCCTGCTCGGCCTCGACGCGGCCAGCTCGGAGTTCTACAAGAACGGCAAGTACGACCTGGCCGGCGAAGGCAAGCAGTACAGCTCGGCCGAATTCGTCGATCTGCTGGCCGGCTGGTCGAAGCAGTATCCGATCGTCAGCATCGAGGACGGCATGGCCGAAGGCGACTGGGATGGCTGGAAGCTGTTGACCGACACCATCGGTGATCGCATCCAGGTGGTTGGCGACGATCTGTTCGTGACCAATCCGGCGATCTTCCGCGAGGGCATCGAGAAGAAGATCGCCAATTCGATCCTGATCAAGGTGAACCAGATCGGCACGTTGTCCGAGACTCTGGAAGCGATCGCGATGGCTGACGCGGCAAAGTATTCGGCGGTCATCTCGCACCGCTCCGGCGAAACCGAGGACACCACGATCGCCGATATCGCGGTGGCCACCACCGCGACCCAGATCAAGACCGGTTCGCTGTGCCGCAGTGACCGCGTGGCCAAGTACAACCAGCTGCTGCGCATCGAGGAACAACTCGGTGCCGCCGCGCGTTATGCCGGTCGCGATGCGTTCCCCAATCTGACCCGCCTGCCGGGCTGAGCGGGAAGATCGCCGACCCATGTTGCGCTGGATCGCCCTGGTTCTGATCCTGATCCTGATCGGACTGCAGCTGAAGCTGTGGACCGGCAACGGGAGCATGCACGAGGTGGATACCTTGCGGGTAGCCGTGAAGAAGCAGACCGACGAGAACGCCAAGTTGCAGCAGCGTAACCAGGCGGTCGGCGCCGATGTGCTTGACCTCAAGCACGGCGACCAGGCTGTCGAGGCGCGTGCGCGCACCGAGCTGGGACTGATCAAGCCGGGCGAAACGTTCTATCAGGTGGTCGAGCAGCCGGCCAACGCCAGCAGCACGCCACCGACACCGGCCACCTCGTCCACCGGTTCGCCATGAACGCGCCGCTGTTGTGGTGCGTGGTGCCGGCGGCCGGACGCGGCACCCGGGTCGGCGGCGATTATCCCAAGCAATACCTGCCTCTGGCCGGGCGGCCACTGATCGAACACACGCTGGAACGGCTTGCCGCGCATCCGCGGATTGCCGGTCTGCTGGTGACGTTGGGAGCGACGGATGCGCATTGGTCCGGCATGACCACACTTCATGGCAAGCCGATACTCACGGCAGTCGGTGGTGCCGAGCGCAGTGACTCGGTCCTGGCCGGGTTGAATGCGTTGCCGGATAGCGTAGGCGCGGATGATTTTGTACTGGTCCACGATGCCGCAAGGCCCTGTGTGCGGCTGGCCGATATCGGCAAGTTGATCGAACTGGCTGGCGCGGCCGACGGCGGCCTGCTGGGCGCGCCCCTGCGCGATACGTTGAAGCAAGCGGATGCCGCCGGTCGCAGCGGATTGACTGAGCCGCGGGATCAACGCTGGCGTGCTTTCACACCGCAGATGTTCCGACGTGGCGCGCTGTCCACAGCCTTGCGCGACGCCGCGCGACGCGGGGTGAATCCCAGCGACGAGGCAATGGCGATGGAGCAGGCTGGCTTCGCTCCGTTGCTGGTCGAAGGGGCTGAGGACAATATCAAGGTAACCACGGCGGCGGATTTCGCGCTGGCCGAGTTCCTGCTCGCGAGGACAGCATGATGCGCATCGGTACCGGTTTCGACGTGCATGCGTTCGGTGACGGTGACCATGTCACGCTCGGTGGCGTACGCGTGCCACATCATCGCGGGGTGATCGCGCATTCGGATGGCGATGTGGTGATTCACGCACTGTGCGATGCGATCTTCGGTGCGCTGGCGCTGGGTGATATCGGCACGCATTTCCCGCCCAGCGACGAACGCTGGCGCGATGCCGACAGCCGCCAGTTCCTGCGCCATGCGGCGATGCTGATGGCGCAGCACGGTTACGCGTTGGGCAATGCCGATGTCACGGTGATCTGCGAGGCGCCCAAAGTCGGCCCGCATGCGCCGGCGATGCGCAAAAAACTCGCTGATGACCTGGATAGCGAGATCGGCCGCATCAGCATCAAGGCCACCACCACCGAGAAGCTCGGTTTCACCGGCCGCGGCGAAGGTATCGCGGCGCAGGCCTGCGTCCTGCTCGAGCGACGCTGAGCGCTGCTTCTCCCTATTTAATGCCGGCGTGACCGGCGGAGTGTCATGTCCGAATCTGAACTTGCCCAAGCCCCGTTGCCATGGGCCTACGGTGCGCCGCCCTTGCAGGCGCAATTGCGCAGCACGCCAGAGGACTTCGTCGTCGAGGAAATCCTCGGTTATGACGCCGATGGCGCGGGCGAACATGCCTTGCTGTGGGTCGAGAAGCGTGGTGCGAACACCGACTGGGTAGCGCGCGAGCTGGCGAAGTTTGCCGGCGTGTCGCCGATGGCCGTCGGCTATGCGGGCATGAAGGATCGCCATGCAGTCACCCGCCAGACGTTTTCGGTGCAATTGGCTGGCAAGCCCGATCCGGACTGGTCGACGTTTCCGCATGCGGAGGTGAAGGTGCTGGCGGCGACCCGGCATTCGCGCAAGCTCAAGCGCGGCGCGCTGCGGGGCAATCGTTTCGTGCTGGTGCTGCGCGCGGCGCAAGGTGATCGCGACGCCGCGGAGCAAGTGCTGGCACAGATCGCTGCACGTGGCGTGCCGAACTACTACGGCGAGCAGCGCTTCGGTCGCGAAGGCGGCAATGTGGCGCAGGCGCGGGCGATGTTTGCCGGGCGCCGGGTCGAACGCGACAAGCGTTCGTTCCTGCTGTCGGCCGCACGTTCGCACATCTTCAACAGCGTGCTGGCGGCACGGGTCGAGCGCGATGCCTGGGACCAGCCGCTGGATGGCGAGATCTGGTCGCTGGCCGGTTCGCGCTCATGGTTCGGCCCGGAGCCGTTCACCGACGTGCTGGCCGAGCGGCTGGCGCGTGCGGACATCCATCCGTCCGGTCCGTTATGGGGACAGGGCGAGCCGCCGACCCAAGGCGAAGCCGGCGCACTGGAGCGCGAGATTGGTGCGGCCAACAGTGATCTGGCTGAAGGCGTGGCCGCGGCGCGCATGGATCAGGAACGACGCCCCCTGCGTCTGCTGCCGAAGGATCTGAAATGGCGCTGGCTCGGCGACGATGTGCTGGAGCTGGCGTTCGAGCTGCCGGCCGGGGCCTATGCCACGGTCGTGGTGCGCGAACTGGCGCAGAGCTAGACGGACAATAGGACGTGCCAGATTCTTGTAGGAGCGGCTTCAGCCGCGATGCTTTGCGCCATATTTTCTTCTATGGGGTGAGCTATCGCGGCTGAAGCCGCTCCTACAGTTGTTCTTCAGCCCTTCAGCAGCACCACCACCGCGCCGGTGCCCCCTTGTGCCGGCCGTGCCGAGGCAAACGCGATTACATCGTCGCGTCGGCGCAGCATCCGGTCGGTGAGGTTTTTCAATACCGGGCCGGCGGCTTTCGAGCGCAGCCCCTTGCCGTGCACGATGCGCACGCAGCGCAATCCACCATGTCTGGCCTCGGCCAGGAAGGTGATGATGCTGGCCTGCGCGGCGGCGGCATTCATCTGGTGCAGGTCGATATCGTCCTGCACGCTGAACTGGCCACGCTTGAGCTGACGCAGCAGCTTCGGCGAGTAGCCGTCGCGCAGGTAGCTCAGCTCCTCGCCCACCTCGAGCGTGGCCGGGTCGAATGCCATCTGCAGCAATTCGCCCGGCACCGCCGCCTCGTCGGCTTCCAGCATGTGCGGGTGGGGCTCCGGTTTCGGCGCGGCTGGCGGCGGTTCGACGTGATCGAGCGGGCGCACGTCGCCGATCGCCTCGCGAAACAGGCGGCTGTCGTGATCGTCGACCGCTAAAGGTGTACGGCGCTTCATGTCGCCATGGTAATGCGTGTCGCCGCTCGCGGCAGCGCGATGCATGTGAATCCGCTTGCCTGCTACGGTAGACTTCGATGGATGGAGTGCGTGCAGGGAATCACCGGCGGCGCACCCGCAGACAGCTTTCGAACGGATCATCATGCGAGTTTTGGTTAGTAACGACGATGGCGTGGATGCACCGGGCATCCGCGTGCTTGCCGAGCGCCTCGGTGCGGTCGGTCAGGTGACGGTGGTCGCGCCCGACCGCGACCGTTCCGGCGCCAGCAATTCACTCACCCTCGACGCGCCGTTGCGCGTGCTGCCGATGGGTAATGGTTATTACCGGGTAGCCGGCACGCCGACCGATTGCGTGCACCTGGCGCTGGCCGGGCTGCTGGCCGAGGAGCCCGACATCGTGGTGTCCGGCATCAACAACTCGGCGAATCTCGGTGACGACGTGATCTATTCGGGTACGGTGTCGGCGGCGATGGAAGGACGTTTCCTCGGCCTGCCGGCGATCGCGGTGTCGCTGGTCAGCCGGGATCACAAGGGTGTGCATTACGACGCGGCTGCCAACGCGGTGTTGCTGCTGATGCAGCGGCTGCTGGTCGATCCGCTGCCGGCCGACACGATCCTCAACGTCAACGTGCCGGACCGGCCATGGGCAGAGATCAAGGGCTTCGAAGTGACCCGGCTGGGACGACGCCATCGCGCCGCGCCGTGCATCAAGCAGACCGATCCACGCGGCCGGCCGATCTGGTGGATCGGACCGCCCGGTGAAGTGGACGACGCGGGTCCCGGTACGGATTTCGATGCCGTGCAGCGCGGGTTTGTTTCGGTGACGCCGATCCACGTCGACCTGACCCGTTTCCAGGCACTGGAGAAGGTCAGCAGCTGGATGCAGGCATTGAGCGACGACATGACGACCGGCCAGACCATCCACAATGATGAGGCCGCCTGAGCGATGAATGTCTATCCCATGTCGGCGGCGGATCTCAAGGGCGAGGGCATGACCTCGCAGCGCGCGCGTGATCGCCTCGTGGCCAGCCTGAAAGAGGAAGGCATCCGCGATCTGCGGGTGATCGATGTGATCCGCAACACGCCGCGCCATCACTTCATCGACCAGGCGCTGCATTCGCGCGCGTACGAAAATACCGCGTTGCCGATCGGCCATGGCCAGACCATCTCGCAACCGTGGGTGGTGGCGCGCATGACCGAGGCATTGCTCGAGTTCGGTATACCGCAGAAGGTGCTGGAGATCGGCACCGGTTCCGGTTACCAGGCAGCCGTATTGGCCTCGCTGGTGCCACAGGTGTTCACCGTGGAGCGGATCGAGGAGTTGCTGCGCCAGGCGCGCCGTCGTTTCCGTCAACTCGGCCTGACCAATCTGCGTTCGCGCTACGACGACGGCAAGCTCGGCTGGCCCGATGAGGCGCCGTTCGACGCGATCATCCTCACCGCTGCCGGCGACACTATCCCCACCAGGATTCTCGATCAGTTGAGCCCTACCGGCGTGCTGGTGGCACCGGTCGGCTCACCCAGCAGGCAGACATTGATCCGCATGCGCGGTGATGGGCAGGGCGATTTCACCCAGGAGGAACTTGGCGCGGTCAGCTTCGTGCCGCTGCTGGGCGGGATCGGTTGATGCGCCTGTTCGGAACGCTTTATGCGCGCGCGCTGGTATGGGCACGCGCCCCACGCGCGGTGTATTACCTGTGCGGACTCAGTTTTGTCGAGGCCTTCATCTTTCCGGTCATGCCCGAAGTGATGCTGGCCCCGATGATGCTGGGCAAGCGGCACAAGGCGTTTTTCTACGCCAACATCTCGCTGTTGTTTTCACTGATCGGGGCACTCGTCGGCTATGCGCTGGGGCACTGGGCTTACGAGGCGGTGAAGCCGCTGTTCAGTCCGCATATGCAGCAAACGGTCACGACCTGGGTGGAAAACCTGCGCACCGACATGAACCAGCATTGGCTGGCCATGCTGGGGGCACTGATGCTGGCTGCGCTGCAGCCAGTGATTCCGATGAAATTTGTCACCTGGGCCGCCGGTATCGTCGGCGTGCCGGTACTGCCTTTCCTCGCCTGCATTGCGGTGGGCCGGGGCAAGCGGGTATGGCTGCTCGCGTTGCTGATCAAGCTGTTCGGCGAGCGCGCCGAGCGCATGTTGCACAAGCATATCGAATGGATCGGCTGGGCCGCGCTGGTGCTGCTGGGCCTGCTCCTGGTGTGGTGGCTGTGGCCGCGTTGATGGCCAGCTGGCTGGCGGAGCGACTGTGCATGAAAAAGCTGTGTCGCCTCGCTATGCTGATGCGCATGGATCGAACTCTTCAATGGTTGATGCCTTTTGTCGTGTCCCTGCTGCTGGTCGGTTGCGGCACCATGCGCAGCTCGGTAGTAGTCGAGCCAGCGCCAGGCAGTGGTTACGATCGCGGCAGCACGACCGTGATGCCAGCCCGCACGCCAATTCCCGGTGGCAGTTATCAAGTGGCCAAGGGCGACACGCTGTATTCGATCGCTTTTCGCAATGGCGTGGATTTTCGCGATCTGGCACAGTGGAACGGCATTGCCGTGCCTTACACGATCTGGCCAGGGCAGCGACTGACGTTGTCGCCGTCGAGTAAGCCTGCCATTGTCCATGTGACCAGCACACCGTCCGCGACGCCTGCCACGCCCCCGCCTGTCGTGGCGGCGGCCCCGGTATTCGAGACAGTGAGGTCGCCACCTGCCACGTCTGCGTCCATCGACACGTCGGCGCATCCTGCTCCGGCTTCGCCGGTGCAGTTGCCGCCATTGCCGAAGCCTGGGTTGCCAACGCATCCCGCCGTGGCATCAACGACGACGGTCGTCCCGGTGGCGGGCCTGCCTACGCCGGCACCAGCAACCTTGCCACCGCCAGCTCCGGTACCGTTGGTGGCCAGCGGCCCCTCACGTGGCGTCAGCGGAGTGAACTGGCGTTGGCCGGCCGAAGGCAGCCTGATCAGTCGGTTCAAGAGTGGCGATGCGATCCCCGGTATCGAGATCGGCGGCAAGCAGGGCGACCCGGTCCGGGCCGCTGCCGATGGCGTGGTGGTTTACAGCGGCAACGGTCTGGTCGGTTATGGCGAGCTGGTGATTATCAAGCACAACGACAGCTTCCTGTCCGCCTATGGACACAACAGCAAGCGACTGGTGAAGGAAGGTCAGCGGGTCAGTGCCGGTCAGCAGATTGCCGAGATGGGTTCCACCGGCGCCACGCGCAACGAGCTGGAGTTCCAGATCCGCAAGGACGGCAATCCAGTCGATCCGCTGGGTTATCTGCCATCCCGTTGAGATAGCCGCGCAGGGTCGCGGCGATCAGTCGGGCGGCAGGATGAATCCGGCCACCACGCGGCGGCCTTCGCCCGCCAGCAGGTTGTAAGTGCGCGCGGCGGCGGCGTTGTCCATCACTTCGATACCGACGCCCTTGCGCAGGAAGCCGGCCACAAACGCGGCGGCCGGAAACACCTGGCGTTCCCCTGTTCCCAGGATCACCAGCTCCGGCTGCAGGGCCAGTACGTTATCGACATGACTGGCATCCAGTGCGCCGACGGTATTCACCGGCCAGTGCTCGATTGCCTGATCCGGTGCCAGCAGGAAGCTGGCATGAAGCTCGCGGTCGATCAGGGTGACGCTGCGGGCGCCGACCCGGCGCACGAACAAATATCCTTCGGGACGGTCGAGTGACAGGTCCATCCGGCAGCCTCTCAGCGCGGCAGGGCGATCTTCGGCTCGTCGTCGTTGCGGCGGAACAGCACGACAACATGGCCGATCTGGTGGACTTCTTCGGCCTTGGTGCCATCGACGAGCACGTCGATCTGCGCCTGCCGTTCATCTTTGTCACCGCCGGAAAGCTTCACCTTGACCAGTTCGTGGATGTCCAGCGTCAGGTTCAGTTCCTTGACCACAGCCGCTGAGGCCCCCTTGTTGCCAAGCAGGATGAGCGGGCTCAGATCGTGGGCGAGGCTGCGCAGGTAACGGATCTGCGAGGAGGAAAGGGCCATGCGGTGGTGCTCGATTCGCGGTCAGTGAACGGCAAAGGGTATCATGCAGCATCCCGATCCCCAATCTGTGACCGAAGACGACATGGCCCGCAGCAAAAGCAGCGCAGTCTGGCTGCGCGAACATTTCAACGACGAATTCGTCAAAAAAGCCCAGGCCGAGGGCTTGCGTTCGCGTGCGGTCTACAAACTGGAAGAGCTGATCGAACGTGACCGCCTGCTCAAGCCTGGCATCAATGTAGTCGACCTGGGCGCCGCGCCGGGCAGCTGGTCACAGCTCGTGCGCAACCGTCTGGGCGACACCGGCAAGGTGTTCGCACTGGACATCCTGCCGATGCAGAGTATCGCCGGGGTGGACTTCCTGCAGGGCGATTTCCGTGAAGAAACCGTGCTGCGCGAGCTGGAGTCCCGTTTGGATGGCTGCAAGCTGGATCTTGTGCTGTGCGATCTGGCCCCCAATATGAGTGGAGTGGCGCTGGCCGACCAGATCCGTGCAATGGCTCTGGCCGACTTGGCGCTGGATTTCAGTCGGCAGTGGCTGAAGCCGGGTGGGTCGTTCCTGATCAAGTTGTTTCAGGGCGTTGGCTTCGACGATTACTTGCGCAGCTTGCGTGCGGACTTCACCCGCGTAACCATGCGTAAACCAAAGGCCTCACGCGCACGTTCGCGTGAGGTGTACGCACTGGCGATGGGCCTCAAACCTTCGGCAGTGTCACCGGGCGAGAACCGTGCATGAATGAAACAGCGAAAAATGTGTTGCTCTGGGTAATCATCGCGGTGGTGCTGTTTGCCGTGTTCCAGAACTTCAATCCGCGCAGCGCGTCCTCCTCGGATCTGCCATACAGCAGCTTTGTGCAGAGCGTGGACAACGGCAACGTGGCCAGCGCCACGATCAGCGCCGACCAGCCGGCCACGCTCAGTGGCAAGCTGAAAGACGGTAGCGCGTACCGCACGGTGGCCCCGATGCTCGGTTTCTCCACCAACGCGGTGGTCAAGCAGATGCAGGACAAGGGCGTGGAAGTCCGCCAGGATCCGTCCGAGGGCTTCTCGCTGATCGGTTTGCTGATCAGCTGGCTGCCGGTGCTGCTGATCGTCGGCGTGTTCATCTGGTTCATGCGCCAGATGCAGTCCGGCGGCGGTGGTCGCGGTGCGATGAGCTTTGGCCGTTCGCGCGCCAAGCTGCAGGGCGAGGACCAGATCAAGGTCAATTTCAGCGATGTCGCCGGTTGTGACGAGGCGAAGGAAGAAGTCGGCGAACTGGTCGAGTTCCTGCGCGATCCGGGCCGCTTCCAGAAGCTCGGCGGCAAGATTCCGCGTGGCGTGTTGATGGTCGGTCCGCCCGGTACCGGCAAGACCCTGCTGGCCAAGGCGATTGCGGGCGAGGCCAAGGTGCCATTCTTCGCGATCTCCGGTTCCGACTTCGTCGAGATGTTCGTCGGCGTGGGCGCCAGCCGCGTGCGCGACATGTTCGAGCAGGCCAAGAAGCACGCGCCATGCATCATCTTCATCGACGAGATCGACGCCGTTGGCCGCCATCGCGGTGCCGGCCTCGGCGGTGGCCATGACGAGCGCGAGCAGACGCTCAACCAGTTGCTGGTCGAGATGGACGGCTTCGAGGGTACCGAAGGCATCATCGTGATCGCCGCGACCAACCGTCCCGACGTGCTGGATCCGGCGCTGCTGCGGCCGGGCCGCTTCGACCGTCAGGTCGTGGTGGGGCTGCCCGACGTGCGCGGTCGCGAGCAGATCCTCAAGGTGCACATGCGCAAGGTGCCCACTGCGAGCGACGTCAATGCCATGACGATCGCGCGTGGCACGCCGGGCTTCTCCGGCGCCGACCTGGCCAACCTGGTCAACGAGGCTGCGCTGTTTGCCGCGCGCGAGAACGCCCGCGAAGTACGCATGGTTCATCTGGACAAGGCGCGCGACAAGATTCTGATGGGTACCGAGCGTCGCTCGATGGCGATGAGCGAGGACGAGAAGAAGCTCACGGCTTATCACGAGGCTGGCCATGCCATCGTCGGCCGGTTGGTGCCCGAGCATGACCCGGTCTACAAGGTGACGATCATTCCGCGCGGGCGCGCGCTCGGCGTCACCATGTATCTGCCGGAAGGCGACAAGTACAGCATCAACCGCGTGGCGATCCAGTCGCAGTTGTGCTCGCTGTATGGCGGTCGCGTGGCCGAGGAGCTGATCTTCGGTGCCGACAAGGTCACCACCGGCGCCTCCAACGACATCGAGCGGGCGACCAAGATGGCGCGCAACATGGCGACCAAATGGGGTCTGTCCGACGAACTCGGCCCGATCACCTATGGCGAGGACGAGGACGAGGTATTCCTCGGTCGTTCGGTGACCCAGCACAAGAGCATCTCCAATGAGACCGCCAGCAAGATCGATGAAGTGGTGCGTGGCATCCTTGATCGCGCCTATGCGCGCAGCAAGGAGCTGCTGACCGCGAATCTCGACAAGCTGCACGCGATGGCTGACGCATTGTTGCAATACGAAACCATCGATGCACGCCAGATCGACGACATCATGGCCGGGCGCGAACCAGGGCCGCCAGCGGAGTGGACGAAGAATGCATCGACCGGTACGCCGCCGCCACCGCCACCGAAGGGTGATACTGGTTCGACCGTGGGCAAGGTCGAGCCAGCAACGCAGAATCGTTCCGGTCTGGATGGTTGATCCGGATTTGGACGGCCATAAGCGTTTCGACGTAGAGTGACGAAAGAGGGCGGCCATAGGCCGCTCTCTTGATTTGTATCGCCGTGATGTGAATTCGTGGCTTCGTCATGGACAAGAGTGGCAAGGCCATCTGTCAGGTCATGTTCGCGTGATTTGGCGAATGTTATGAAAAAATTTCACGAAAAGTGTTGACGCATAGCGCTGGAGCCTGAATAATTCCGCTCCTTGCTTCAACTCCTGATGCGCAGGCATCACGGCGATGAAGTTCGAACAATTTTTTCAGTGCGCCCGTAGCTCAGTTGGATAGAGTACCTGGCTACGAACTAGGTGGTCGGGAGTTCGAATCTCTCCGGGCGCACCATTTTTATACGGCGAGGCGGGGTGCTTGCACCCCGTTTTGTTTTCACGGAGTGGGTGTTTCTACTTCGCGAAAACGATGATCAAGCGACAAAGGTGTGCTTCGATACGGATTGACTGAGCGAGGCGTCACCCGTAACATTTCAAGGCTCCGGTGGTGATGCTGTCGGGGATTCGAAAGCGGGGTATAGCTCAGTCTGGTAGAGCGTTGCGTTTGGGACGCAAAAGTCGGGGGTTCGAATCCCTCTGCCCCGACCAGCGACGCAATCTGCAGTCACAGTAGATGGCGCCTGTAGCTCAACCGGATAGAGCATCGGCCTTCTAAGCCGACGGTTGCAGGTTCGAGTCCTGTCGGGCGCACCAGTTTCAAGATTTATGGTGGGTGTAGCTCAGCTGGTTAGAGTCCCGGATTGTGATTCCGGTTGTCGTGGGTTCGAATCCCATCATCCACCCCAGTTTCAAAGCCTGATTTGCAGGTGCAAGCAAGTTCAGGGGCCGTTAGCTCAGTTGGTAGAGCAGTTGACTCTTAATCAATTGGTCGAAGGTTCGAATCCTTCACGGCCCACCAATCAAACAAAACGCCGATCGCCTGCGATCGGCGTTTTGTTTTGCGGGGCGCAGGTGTGCTCGACCAGTGGCATGCCCGCGTGCCTCATCATCGATGATCGGCGGCAGCCGGAGTGGCTGCGCGGTCGCTGCTGACCGGCTTGTGCTGCAGGGCTTTGCAACCGTAAAATGATCAGCTTTCGTATAAGGTAATCATCGACTTAGACAGGCGTGGCAAGCGCACGCCGAAAGCAACGGCTGGATTTGTGGGGCTGGTAAAAATCAGTTTCATAATCATGTGGTTGCATGAGTTTTCGGGGCAAAAGGCGAGAGTGGCGGAATTGGTAGACGCACCAGATTTAGGTTCTGGCGGTTAACCCCGTGGGGGTTCGAGTCCCCCCTTTCGCACCACGCCCCGTGGGTTTCCTTCTTTTTTGTTGGCGACAGTTGTCGCCATGGCGCCTGTGGCAGGCCCACCACATTCGGTAGTACCAGGAGACGTCATGCAGGTTTCGGTTGAGAACATCGGCACGCTCGAGCGCAAGCTCACGGTGAAATTCCCCGCGGAGCGTTTCGAGACGCAGGTCAGCGCACGTATTGCGGAAATGGGCCGCACGATGCGCCTGAAGGGTTTTCGTCCGGGCAAGGTGCCGACGACGGTGATCAAGCAGCGCTTCGGTTCGCAGGTGCGTGGCGAGGTGTTGTCGGACCTGATCGGCAGCACGCTGCGCGAGGCGGTGGAGCAGGAGAAGCTGCAGCCGATCGCGAATCCGGCGATCAATACCACCGGCCAGCCGGAAAACGGCGAGATCGCCTACACCGCCACCTTCGAAATCATGCCGGAGTTTCCCGCTGTCGACGTCGCTGCGCTCGAGATCAGCCGCCCGGTCGCGGTGGTTGCCGATGCCGACATCGACAAGATGCTGGAGACCCTGCGCCAGCAGCGCCGCAGCTTCGAGGAGGTCGAGCGCGCCTCGGCCGAAGGCGATTTCGTGATGTTCGAATACGCCGCTGAAGCTGGCGACTACCGTTTCCCGGCCGAAGGTCTGGAGCGTGCCGGCAGCGTGATCGGCTCGGGTACCTTGTTCAAGGCGCTGGACGAGGCGCTGACCGGCCACAAAGCCGGTGACAGCTTCGACACGGAGATCGCGTTTCCGGAAGATTTCCGCAACGACCAGCTTGCCGGCAAGACTGCCAAGGTCGACTTCAGGATCATCAAGGTGCAGGAGCCGAAGCTGCCCGAGATCGATGGCGAATTCGCCAAGCTGTTTGGCATCGACGATGGCGACCTGGATACCTTCCGCAAGGAAGTTCGTGCAAATCTCGAGCGCGAATTGAAGGCGGCGCTGATGGCGCGCCTGAAGTCCGAGGTGGCGGAAAAGCTGGCTGATACGCATGGCGAACTGGATGTGCCGAAGCTGATGGTGCAGTCCGAGGCGCGCAACATGGCTGTGGGCAGCGTGCCGCAGGGCCAGCAGCCGCCGCCACAATTGATCGAGGCAGCCATGCCGATCGCGCGCAAGCGCGTGATCGCCGGCTTGCTGATGGGCGAAATCGCCCGCAAGCAGGAGATCAAGATCGATCGCAAGCGTGTTGCCGAGCAGCTCGCCGCAATCGCCTCGACCTACGAAGAGCCGGAAAAGGTCATTGAACTCTACAACGGCGACCCCCAACTGATGTCTGGGCTGCAGAATCGCGTGATGGAAGATCAGGTGGCCGAGTGGGTGGCGGAACATGCCAGGACCACCAACCTGGATCTGAGCTTCGATGACGTGATGCGCCCGGCCGGTGCCTGAGTGATTCAGGTGCCGTGAAAATCGGGCCTGATCTGACTTCAGGCCCGATGCGATACTGTCAGGCACATCAACCGGAGAGCTGCAATGGCCATGGATCAGATCCAGAACCTCAATTTGATACCGATGGTCGTCGAGCAGACGGCTCGCGGCGAGCGCTCCTATGACATCTACTCGCGTCTGCTGAAGGAGCGGGTGATCTTTCTGGTGGGCGAGGTCAACGACCAGGTTGCCAACGTGCTGGTCGCGCAGATGCTGTTTCTGGAGTCGGAGAACCCGGACAAGGACATCCAGTTCTACATCAACAGCCCAGGCGGCGCGGTTACCGCGGGCCTGGCGATCTACGACACCATGCAGTTCATCAAGCCGAACGTCAGCACCATGTGCATCGGGCAGGCCTGCAGCATGGGCTCGTTCCTGCTGATGGCCGGCGCCAAGGGCAAGCGTTTTGCACTGCCGAACTCGCGCATCATGATCCACCAGCCTTCGGGCGGTGCGCAGGGGCAGGCGACCGATATCGAGATCCAGGCACGCGAGATCCTGTATATCCGCGAGCGCCTGAACAGGCTGTATGTTGAGCATACCGGGCAGCCGATCGAGAAGATCGAGCTGGACATGGAGCGCGACCGCTTCATGAGTCCGGTGGACGCCAAGGCTTACGGATTGATCGACGAGGTGCTCGACAAGCGCGCCGGCGAAACGGTCAAATCGGCCTGATTTCCACGCTGTACCCACGAGCCGTGAGACGGGCTCTGCGTCTGGATGCAGACGCGGAGCCCTGTGTTATTCTCGCGGCGCATCCAGATTTACCAGCGGGATCGAAAGTATGAGCGACGACCGGCAGGGGCGTTCCAGCGACAGCGGCAAGATTCTCTATTGCTCCTTCTGTGGCAAGAGCCAGCACGAGGTACGCAAACTGATCGCGGGCCCGTCCGTGTTCATCTGCGACGAGTGCGTGGAACTGTGCAATGACATCATCCGCGAGGAGCTGGAGGAGAAGGCTGCCTCCGGGCGTACCCAGCTGCCCAAGCCGCGTGAGATCCGCGAGTCGCTGGATCAGTACGTAGTAGGCCAGACCCGCGCCAAAAAGGCGCTGGCCGTGGCGGTGTACAACCACTACAAGCGGATCGAGTCGCGCCAGAAGAGCGACGATATCGAGCTGGGCAAGTCCAACATCCTGCTGATCGGGCCGACCGGCTCGGGCAAGACGCTGCTGGCCGAGACGCTGGCGCGCCTGCTCAATGTACCGTTCACGATCGCCGACGCCACCACGCTGACTGAAGCAGGCTACGTCGGTGAGGATGTCGAGAACATCATCCAGAAGTTGCTGCAGAAGTGCGACTACGACGTCGAGAAGGCGCAGTCGGGCATCGTCTACATCGACGAAATCGACAAGATCTCGCGCAAGAGCGAGAACCCGTCGATCACCCGCGACGTGTCGGGCGAAGGCGTGCAGCAGGCGCTTTTGAAGCTGATCGAAGGCACGCTCGCCTCGGTGCCACCGCAGGGCGGACGCAAGCATCCGCAGCAGGAATTCCTGCAGGTCGACACCAAGAATATCTTGTTCATCTGCGGCGGTGCGTTCGCTGGTCTGGAAAAAGTGATCCAGCAGCGTTCCGAGACCACTGGCATCGGCTTCTCTGCCGAGATCCGCAGCAAGGAGCGCACCGAGAATCTGGGCAAGGTACTGGCCGACGTCGAACCGGCGGATCTGGTGCGTTTCGGCCTGATTCCGGAGTTCGTGGGACGTCTGCCGGTGGTGGCCACGCTGGACGAGCTGGACGAGCCGGCGCTGGTGAAGATTCTCACCGAGCCGAAGAATGCCGTGACCAAGCAGTTCAAGAAACTGTTCGAGATGGAGGAGGTGGAGCTGGAGTTCCGCCCCGAGGCGCTGCAGGCGATTGCCAAGAAGGCGCTCAAGCGCAAGACCGGCGCGCGCGGCCTGCGCACCATTCTCGAACAGGTGCTGCTCGACACCATGTACGAGCTGCCTTCACTGGAGCATGTCAGCAAGGTGGTGGTGGACGACGCGGTGATCGACGGGCAGGCCGAGCCCTACCTGATTTATCGCGGCAACCTGCAGCAGCGCGTGGCAGGCGAGAGCAGCGGCGCAGCCTGATCGCGCTCCCGCAGGCTTGTCCTGACGACGGCCCCGGTGATTTCGCCGGGGCCGTTCTGTTTTCAGTGTCCGCTGCACCTTGAGTGAGCACCTTGCAGCCACCACTTGACCTGATGATGTGCCCGGCGCAGTGTCGGGACGAAATCTGTCCGAATTCCGAGGAACCCGTCTTCCATGGCCAAGAACGCCCCCCTTCCCGCTGCGCTGGACGCTCTGCCGGTATTGCCACTGCGTGACGTGGTGGTTTATCCGCACATGGTCATCCCGCTGTTTGTCGGCCGTGACAAGTCCATGCGTGCGCTTGAGCGCGCGATGGAGGGCGAGCGGCAGATCCTGCTGGTGGCGCAGAAGAGCCCGGATATCGATGACCCGGAGATCGCCGACCTGCATCAGGTCGGCACGCTGGCCGGTGTATTGCAGTTGCTGAAGCTGCCTGATGGCACCGTCAAGGTGCTGGTCGAGGGTCAATCGCGCGTGTCGGTCGAGGATTATCGCGAGGAGGGCGGCATGCTCACCGCCCGCTCGCGCCTGATCGAGCCGGTCTACAACGCCAAGGAGCGTGAACTCGACGTGGTATCGCGCACGCTGATCTCGCTGTTCGAGCAACTGGTCAAGCAGAGCCGCAAGCTGCCGCCGGAAGTGCTGGCCAGCCTGTCCAGTATTGACGATCCATCACGCGTCGCCGACTCCATCGCTGGACATCTTTCGGTGCGCATGGCTGACAAGCAACGTGTGCTGGAAACCGCTGATGTGGGCCAGCGGCTGGAACTGCTGATCGGCCTGGTCGATGGCGAGATGGATCTGCAGCAGGTCGAGAAGCGCATTCGTGGCCGGGTCAAGTCGCAGATGGAGAAGAGCCAGCGCGAGTACTACCTCAACGAGCAGATGAAGGCGATCCAGAAGGAGCTCGGCGACAACGAGGAAGGCCCGAACGAGATCGAGGAACTGCAGAAGAAGATCGAGACATCCGGGATGCCGAAGGCCGTGCTGACCAAGGCCCGGCAGGAGTTCAGCAAGCTCAAGCAGATGTCGCCGATGTCGGCCGAAGCGACCGTGGTGCGCAACTACCTCGACTGGCTGGTCGGCGTGCCGTGGAAGAAGCGCAGCAAGGTACGCAAGGATCTGCAGATGGCGCAGGAAGTGCTCGATGCCGATCACTTCGGGCTGGAGAAGGTCAAGGATCGCATCCTTGAGTACCTTGCCGTGCAGCAGCGCGTGTCGGTGATGAAGGGGCCGATCCTGTGCCTGGTCGGTCCGCCTGGCGTGGGCAAGACCTCGCTGGGGCAGTCGATCGCCAAGGCGACCAACCGGAAATTCGTGCGCATGAGCCTGGGTGGTGTGCGCGACGAGGCCGAGATTCGTGGTCATCGGCGCACCTACATCGGCTCGATGCCTGGCCGCATCGTGCAGAACATCAACAAGGTGGGTGCCAAGAACCCGTTGTTCGTGCTGGACGAGATCGACAAGATGTCGATGGACTTCCGTGGCGATCCATCGTCAGCCTTGCTGGAGGTGCTCGATCCGGAGCAGAACCATGCATTCAACGACCATTACCTGGAGGTCGATCTCGACCTGTCCGAGGTGATGTGGATCGCCACGGCGAACTCGTTGAACATTCCCGGTCCGCTGCTCGACCGCATGGAAGTCATCCGCATTCCCGGTTACACCGAGGATGAAAAGCTCGGCATTGCGCAGAAATATCTGCTGTCGAAGCAGCTCAAGGCGAATGGCTTGAAGCCCGAAGAACTCAGCGTGGACGAAGAGGCGTTGCGCGACATCGTGCGTTACTACACGCGCGAGTCGGGCGTGCGCAGTCTCGAGCGTGAGATTTCCAAGATCTGCCGCAAGGTGGTCAAGGAGCTGACCTTGGGCGAAGTGAAAAAGGCCAAGGCTAAAACCTCCTCCGCAAAGACGGGCAAAGCCAAGGCCAAGTCGGGAGCGGGGCGGGTGCGGGTGGACTCGGCCAACCTGGATCATTACCTGGGTGTTCGTCGCTTTGATTTCGGGCGCAAGGAACTGCAGAACGAAGTCGGCCTCGTTACAGGGCTGGCCTGGACTCAGGTCGGTGGCGAATTGCTCAGCATCGAAGCCTCGGTGGTGCCCGGCAAGGGCCGATTGGTGAATACCGGTCAGCTTGGCGATGTGATGAAGGAGTCGATCCAGGCGGCGCTGTCGGTCGTGCGTGCGCGCGTCGATCAACTCGGTATCGACCCCGATTTCCATCAGAAACTCGACGTGCATATTCACGTGCCGGAAGGCGCCACGCCGAAAGATGGCCCCAGCGCGGGTGTCGCGATGTGCACGGCACTGGTTTCCGTGCTGACCAAGGTGCCGGTGCGCTCCGAAGTGGCGATGACAGGAGAGATCACCTTGCGCGGCCGCGTGCTGCCGATCGGAGGCCTGAAGGAGAAGCTGCTGGCAGCGCACCGCGGCGGGATCACCACGGTGATCATTCCGGAGGACAACAAGAAGGATCTGGCCGACATGCCAGCCAACATCACGTCTTCACTGGAAATTCATCCGGTGCGCTGGATCGACGAAGTGCTGGACATTGCATTGGAACGTCCACTGCAGCCGAATCCCGCCAAGGAACAGACTCCTGCCGCGGTGGCCGGGGAGGCGGCGGAAGTGCACTCCCGCCCGCATTGAGCATGCCTTGATCCGATCGGGTCAACTCAGGAATGCCCTGCCTTGGCGGGGCATTTTTTTGCCTGTCTTTCGTCGTTGATCGACCTGGGCGGCGCCGTAGACTTCTGGCGCCCGTTTTGCAAGCGGTTTCGTTTGCCGTCGATCTTCCGGAAACGTTGCTGTGGCTTGTGTTGCGGATTCCAGCAAGGCACTGGTATAAAGGCGTTACCGCAGTCCCGGCGTTGCTTCAGTCAGCGCAGCGATGCGGGGTTGCGTTACGGCGCCTTGCAAGAGCCAACCATCCATGCCGGCGTTGTCCTGTCCCAGGACGGACCGCGTTTGGCGAAAACCGAATAAGGGAGTTTTTTCTAATGAATAAAACCGATCTGATCAATGCCATCGCCGAAAAGGCCGAGCTGACCAAGGCCGATGCCGGCCGCGCTCTCGAAGCCTTCTTCGAAACCGTGCAGAAGTCGTTGAAGAAGGGTGAGGACGTCTCGGTGGTGGGCTTCGGCACGTTCACTGTGCGCAAGCGCGCTGCCCGTACCGGTCGCAACCCGCGCACCAACGAAGCGATCAAGATCAAGGCGTCGAAAGTGCCCGCGTTCAAGGCTGGCAAGACCCTCAAGGATGCCCTAAACTAAGCGGCTGACGCTTGGTTTCGGGTGCTTAGCTCAGCGGTAGAGCGTCGCCCTTACAAGGCGGTGGTCGTAGGTTCGATCCCTACAGCACCCACCAGAAAAATGCGGAGTGGTAGTTCAGTTGGTTAGAATGCTGGCCTGTCACGCCGGAGGTCGCGGGTTCGAGTCCCGTCCACTCCGCCACAGTTCGCAAGGGCGCCCGTGTGGCGCCCTTGTCATTTAGGCAGAACGCATCCGTGTGGTGCTTCGGTCGACCGGGTACGAAGCTGGCGATGGCCCGTGCCATCCATGCATCACGCGCTTCATGCGCCTTCAACCACGTTGCGGGAAGATTTCAATGCTGCAGGCAATGCGTAACAAGATGCATGGATGGCCGTCCATCGTCCTTCTTGGTGTTTGCGTTTTTGCGATGTCGTTCTTCGGCATAGAGACCTACTTCATGTCGCATACGGATTCGTTCGTGGCGAAGGTCGGCAAGCATGAGATCAGCCAGAACGACTACCAGACCCGGATGAATCAGCTGCGGCAGCAGATGAGCACCGAGCAGGGTGAACATTTCGATGCCAGCATCTTCGAGAAGCCCGAAACGAAGCAGCACGTGGTCGATGGGCTGATCGATCAGCAACTCCTGCTGCAGGCCAATGACGACTGGGGCATGCGCGTGGCCGACCAGGCCGTGCGTGATTACATTGCCCAGATCCCCGTATTCCAGGTCAACAACCAGTTCGATGCAACCAGCTATCGCGCGTGGCTGGCCAGCCAGCGCAAGACGCCGGAAATGTTCGAGGACGATATCCGCTCCTCGCTGGCAACCCAGCTGCTGCCGAGCGCCATCAACGACAGCACGATCACCAGCGACGATCAGGTCGATCGTTTCCTGAGCCTGCTTACCCAGCGCCGCGATCTGCATTACTTCCTGCTGCCGAAGCCGAACCTGACGGACAACCAGGTCAGCGATGCGCAGATCGAGACCTATTACAAGGCGCACCTGGCCGACTACATGAACCCCGAGCAGGTCTCGGTGAAGTACATCGAAGTCGACGGTGCCGCTCTCAAGCTCGACACCACGCCTAGCGACGATGATCTGAAGAAGCGATACGAAGACGAGAAGCAGCGCTTCGTGCAGCCGGAACAACGGCTGGTTTCGCATATCCTGATCAACGTGCCGGCCAACGCCACACCGGATCAGCAGAAAGCGGCGCTGGCCAAGGCCGAGAAGATTGCGGCTGAAGCCAACCCCGGTGATTTTGCCAAGCTGGCCGCACAGGATTCCGAGGATCTTGGCTCCAAGCGCCAGGGCGGTGACCTGGGCTGGCTCGAAAAAGGCGTGACGAATCCGGCGTTCGATGCGGCGCTATTCGCGTTGCAGAAAGACCAGATCTCCAAGCCGATCCTGTCGCCTGACGGTTACCACATCATCTGGTTGCGCGATGTCCGCAGCGGTGAATCCAAGCCGTTTGACGAAGTGCGCGATCAGCTGGTCAAGGAGGCTTCGGCGTCTGACCGCGACCGCAAGTACAACGAAGTCGCCGGCAAGATGTCCGACAATACCTATCAGAATCCGAGCTCGCTGGAGCCGGCTGCGCAGGCTCTGGATCTGCCGATCAAGGACACTGCGCTGTTCTCGCGGAAAGGTGGCGAAGGCATCGCGGCGAATCCGAAGGTGATTGTCGCGGCGTTCAGCGATGACGTACTGGTACAGGGCAACAATTCCGCCCTTATCGATCTCGGCAATGATCACTCGGTGGTAATCCACGTCGACAAGCACATCGCTGCCGCTGCCCGTCCGCTGACCGAGGTGCGTGCCGACGCGCAGCAGAAGATTCTTGACGAGCGCGTTGCCGCGGCCGAGAAGAAGCTGTCCGACGAGGCTCTGGCGCGTCTCGACAAGGGTGAGGCTATGCCGGCGGTGGCGACCGCGATGGGTGCCCAGCTCAAGAGCGTGAACGAGGCGACTCGTCAAAGCACCGATGTGCCGGCGTTGCTGCTCACGCAGGCGTTCCTGCTGCCGCATCCGGCGGCAGGCAAGTCGCAGTTCGCTGCGGTCGACATGAAGGACGGCAGCTATGCGCTGCTGGCCGTGGACAAGGTGCAGGGCGGCGACCTGTCCAAGGTGCCACCGGAACAGCGCGATGCGTTGCGTCAGCAGATGGCCCAGGCCTACGGTGCCGAGGCGACGCGCGAACTGCTTGAACTGCTCAAGGCAAGCACCAAGATCAAGATCAACAAGAATCTGATGTAAGCCCTCCAGGCGATCCGTGACACACAAAGTGGCGGCCAATGGCCGCCACTTTTGCATGCCGCCGCGAAGTTCAGATGCCGGTCATGCCGAAGATGTTGTAGCCGGTGTTACCGGCCTCGTCGATGCTGACACTGCGGCGGCACAGCGGTGCGCGGGTGCATCAGTGGGTACTGCCGACCTGCAGCAGCTGACCTGGCTTCAGGACATTTCCGTGCAGATGATTCCAGCGCTGCAGCTCGGCCGTGCTCACGGCGTAACGACGGGCGATCTGCCACAGGCTTTCACCATCCTGCACGGTGTGGGTTTTTCGGCGCGTGCTGGCGACCGCCGGACTGCTGGCCGTGGTGGATGAGGCAACCGGATCGCTAGCACTGCCATCGACGAACGGAGGTGCCACCTTGGCGGTGGTGCCGCTCGTCTGATCCGGCAAGGCATCACGGAACTGCTGGGCGTGGCTGACCGGCAACAGCAAATACGATGCGGCGGCGGTATCGACCGTGTTGCTGCGGAACGCGGCATTGAGATCCTTCAAGGCATCCACTGACATGCCGGCATGATCGGCTGCTTGTGCAATCGGCATGGAGCGGGGGAGTGCCACCTGTACCAGGCGCTGTTCACTCAGCAGCGTGGGCAGGCTCACATTGAAGCGCTCCGGTTCGCGTACCACGCAGGCGATCGCGAGCAGCTTGGTCAGATGTTCGCGAGTCACCTTGCGCACCGGCCACGAGGGAATTACGGGCTTATTCGCTGGCATGCCATGCTGCTGGATCAATTTCCGTACGGCGGATTCACCAGCGTTGTAGGCGTAATCGGCTACTCGCCAGTCGTGAAACTGGTTGTGGTATTGCTCGAGCAATTTCATCACGGCGTTGGCGGCAGCGGGCACATCAAGGCGGCCGTCGTAATGGCCATCGACACGCAATCCCATTGATCCGGCCGTGACCGGCATGATCTGCCACATGCCGGCAGGCAGGCTCCTGCGTCCAGGCACCGGCCGGAAATGACTCTCTACCCAGGGCAGCAACACGAATTCGCCCGCCACGTCGTATCGGGCAGCTACTTGCTGCACGTAGGCCAGTTGCGGCAACACTTCATGCAGCTGGTTCTCGAACTGCTGCGGATTGTGGGTATAGCGCCTGGCCCAGGTCAGGATCCCTGGGTCTGCATCACAGTCGGCCATGGCAAAACTGCCGCGCAGCTGATCCCACATATCGACCGTCGCTGGCGTGACAGCGACTTTGTCGAGTACCGGTACGGCGGCGCTATCAATGGTCGTTGCCGTTGCTGCTGTTGGGGTCACGGTGACTTGTCGATGCGGTGCCTGCGAGGGTACGCCAGCGCAGGCGGCCAGCAGGATCGACAGTGCCAGCGGCAGCGCTTGGAGATGGCGCATCTTCATCAGCAAAATTCGTCCTTGGCGGCGCGCACGGCAGCAAAGCGGGCGACCCGATCGCTGTCGATGCCGTGTTGCCGGCACCATGCAGCCACTGCATCGGTATCGACGCGCAGAAACGGGTTGGTCGCCAGCTCGCGGGCCAGTGCAATTGGCAGCGTCGGGCGAAGCTGCGCGCGCAGTGCCGAGACTTCCTGCAGACGCTGGTGCAGTTCGGGGTTCTCCGGTTCGATGGTGTGTGCAAAACGCCCGTTGGTCTCGGTGTATTCGTGGCCGCCGCAAACCAGGATTTCTCCCGGCAGGCTTGACAGACGATCCAGCGACGCGAGCATCTGGGCCGGACTGCCCTCAAACAGCCGCCCGCAGCCCAGACTGAACAAGGTATCGCCACACAGCAGCAGGCCTGCCCCGACGTAGGCGAGATGGCTGAGCGTATGGCCTGGAATGGCGATCACGTCAAAGCGAACCCGCGGCGACGCCAGCTCGATCGTGTCGCCGTCATGTACCCGGACGGTGGCTGCCTCGATGCGTTCGTCGTCGGGCGCGTACACGGGCGCAGCATGCTGCCCGTGCAGTTCGGCGGCACCGCCGATGTGATCATGATGATGATGCGTCAGCAGGATGGCACGCAGTCGCAGCTGTCGTGCGGCCAGGGCGTGCTCCACTACGCCAGCATCGCCGGGATCGACCACGATCGCATTGCCGTCGTCGTCGTGCAGCAGCCAGATGTAGTTGTCCAGCAGGGCTGGTAACGGGACGAGGTGCAAGATGGAGCTCCGCTGCGTTTTGCGTTTAAGGAACATCCGGTGAAGCGGATGCTGATTCCTTGGCGAACGACAGACGCAGCCATCCGGGGCGTGCGTGAAGCGCCCGACTATAGACAGGCTCCGCCGCAGGCTCGTTAGCAGATCGTTAACCGGGCATTTGATTGTTCAGCTGCGTGCGGCAGTACCGTTTCCTCTGCTGCCGGCGCTCACCAACGGCTACACTCTGCAGACAGAATTGGGATCAGGCCGGCTGCATGCTTCAACGTGATCGCGACATCTATGCCAGTGCGCCGTTGCGCCGATTGCTGGATGAGCAGACGCGTGTGATGGCTACCGATTTGCAGCGCTGTTTCGGCACGCATGGACTCCTGCTGAGCGCGACCATCAACGATGCGCCACCCGTGTTGCCGTTGCTGGGCAGCTGGACTCGGTTGTGCGTGAGCAACAACCGTTATCGCGGGGATCTGCACGCCACCGTGGACGAGCCATTGCCCTTTGTCGACGATGCGTTTGAGCTCGTGCTGTTGCGTCACGCACTGGAGGTCGTACCGGCACCCTCATACGTACTCGCCGAAGCGGTTCGCGTGCTGGCGCCCGGCGGCGTGCTGGTGGTGACCGGCGTGCATCCGCTCAGCGTCTGGGCACCGTGGTTCTGGTGGCGTACGCGTGGCCGGCAACCGGTTCTGCAGGTACCGCTGCGGCTCAGTCTTGGCCTGCAGCAGGCCGGACTGGAGATCGAGCGGGCGCAACGGGTGGGCCGTACATGGCCAGCCGACAGGCCGGCAGCGGGCCCGACTGGCGTGAATGCATGGGGCGGCGGTTTTGTGCTGATCGCGCGCAAGCGTCGCCGCATGGCCACGCCGCTGCGGATCAAACCGGCACCTGTGCGGGTACCGGCCAACAGTCGACTGTCGCCTGGTACGCGGCGCAGTTCGGCGCTGTGACTTTCAATGGAATACGTGGACAACGATGAGCGAAGTGGAAGCATTTACCGATGGTGCCTGTCTGGGCAATCCGGGTCCCGGTGGCTGGGCTGCCCTGCTGCGGGCCAAGGGCAGCGAACGCATGGTCGCCGGTGGTGATCCGGCCACCACCAACAACCGGATGGAGCTGATGGCGGCGATCGGTGCGCTGGAGGCACTGAAGCGCCCGTGCCAGGTGATGCTCACCACCGACTCGCGCTATGTGATGCAGGGCATCGAGGAGTGGGTGCCGAAGTGGCGCGCGAACGGCTGGCGTACCGCCGACAAGAAGCCGGTGAAGAACCAGGATCTCTGGCAGCGCCTGTCCGCGGCGGTCAGCACGCATCAGGTGCGCTGGAAGTGGGTGAAGGGCCATAACGGACATGCCGAGAACGAGCGGGTCGACCAGGCTGCGCGTGAACAGGCCGAACTGATGAAGGGCGCCGCATGAGACAGATCGTTCTCGACACGGAAACCACCGGCCTGGAAGTTCGCCAGGGGCATCGGCTGATCGAGATTGCCTGCGTCGAGATGGTCGAGCGCCGGCTCACCGGCCAGCACTACCAGACGTATCTCAACCCGGAGCGTGCGATCGACGAAGGTGCGCGGCAGGTCACCGGCATTGCCGACGAATTCCTGCTCGACAAGCCGCATTTCGCCGAGGTGGTGGAAGAGTTCCTCGCCTTTATCGATGGCGCCGAACTGATCATCCACAACGCCGGTTTCGATATCGGGTTTCTCGATGCCGAGCTGGGGCGGTTGGACAACGGCAGTGGCCGAATCGGCGATCGCTGCAGCGTGCTCGACACGCTGGTGATGGCGCGCGAACGCTATCCGGGCCAGCGCAACAGTCTCGATGCGCTGTGCAAGCGCTTGGGGGTGGACAACTCGCGGCGTGACCTGCACGGCGGCCTGATCGACGCGCAGTTGCTTGCTGATGTCTATCTGGCGATGACGTCGGGGCAGGAGGCGTTCGATCTCGGTTTCGGTGGTGCGGGCGAGCAGCGCACTACGGCGGCTATCGCGCCGGTGGCCTTGCATGCGCGTCCGCTGGTTCTGCATGCGTCGATGGAAGAGTTGGCTTTACATGAGCAGCGGCTGGATGCGTTGGACAAGAGTGCGGGTGGGGTGAGTGTTTGGCGGGTGGAGTGATTTTTCTGGAGAGGTAAACGTCGCACGCTCGATGTGGCGAGGTGTAGGGTGGGATTGTTCGGCCCATCCTTGGGCCGAACCCCTTCGCTTCGCTGCGGGGCCAGCCATTCGGCTGTCCAAATTCGTTTCGGACGAATTTGTCGAACCGGGTGGGTTCTCACCCAGCCGTCACCATCAGAAAAGCAAAACGCCCCACATGGGGGCGTTTTGCTTTTCTGGCGGAGAGGGTGGGATTCGAACCCACGGTGCGCTTACACGCACGCCTGATTTCGAGTCAGGTACATTCGACCACTCTGCCACCTCTCCAGTGGATTGCATGGTGGCTCATGCGAGCCGGGGATGATACGCGAGAGGACTTGCCGTGACAACCAGCAGTAGTTCCGGCATGCTGCAGCAGCTCGCCTTACCTGAAAGCCCATGATCGAATTCGGACACGGAACGCATGTCGGCCTGCGCCGCACGCGCAATGAGGATACCTATTACGCCGACGCCTCACTGGGGCTGTTTCTGGTGGCCGACGGCATGGGCGGTCATCAGCATGGCGAGGTTGCATCCGCTTTGGTGCGTGATGCGATGGTTGATCTGGTCGGCCGTGGACACAGCCTGATCGAGGCTGTGCAGGGTGCGGCTGAACGGCTGCAGGCGCATGCCCGACCCAGCTTCGACGTGCTGCCGATGGGCACCACGATTGCGGCATTGCGGCTGACAAGCGATGGCTACGAAGTCGCCTGGGTAGGCGACAGTCGGATCTACCTGTGGAAGCGGGAGTTGCGGCAGATCAGCCATGACCACTCGCTGGTGCAGGCGCTGGTCGAGGCTGGCCGGCTCGATCCGGCACAGGCCTCGCAACACCCGCAACGCAATGTGCTTACCCAGGCACTGGGTGTGACCGCAGCCGAGCAGCTGCACATCGGCATGGCACGCGGTCAGCTTGAGCCAGGCATGGGTTTCCTGCTGTGCAGTGACGGCCTGACCGAAGGCGTCAGCGACGCGTCGATCGCACGAACGGTTGCGCGTACCGATCTGGCGTCGCAGGAATGCGTCGATCAGTTGCTGCTCAGCGCACTCGATGGCGGTGGCGACGACAACATCACCGCGATCATCGTGCGCTCCAGCTGAAGCTTTCCTTGGTGGTGAGTGGTCAGGATGCGTTGCTCCGCTGATGCCGGATCAGTCATTGAAACGAAAGTGAGCTGACCGCGATTCCGGCATGTCTGCGAAATGGAAAGGGCCGGATGATTCCGGCCCTCTTGTTCCATGGCAATGGCAGTCAGCCGGCTCAGCTGGCTTTCTTTTTCGCCAGTAGCAGCCAGGTATCGACCACGGTGTCCGGGTTCAGCGACAGCGATTCGATCCCTTGTTCCATCAGCCACTCGGCCAGATCCGGATGGTCGCTCGGGCCCTGGCCACAGATGCCGATGTACTTGCCCTTGGCGCGGGCGGTCTTGATCGCCATCGACAGCAGCTTCTTCACCGCCGGGTCGCGTTCGTCGAACAGGCTGGCGACGATGCTGGAGTCGCGGTCGAGACCGAGGGTGAGCTGGGTCAGATCGTTGGAGCCGATCGAGAAGCCGTCGAAGATATCGAGGAATTCATCGGCGAGCAGGGCGTTCGAGGGCACCTCGCACATCATGATGATCTTTAGGTCGTGCTCGCCCTGCTTGAGGCCGTTTTTGGCCAGCACTTCGATCACCTTGCGGCCTTCGCCCAAGGTGCGCACGAACGGGATCATCACCCATACGTTGTCCAGGCCCATCACTTCACGCACGCGCTTGACCGCCTTGCACTCCAGTCCGAACGCCTCGGCGAAGCTCGGATCGACGTAGCGACTGGCGCCGCGGAAACCGATCATCGGGTTTTCTTCGTGCGGCTCGTAACGCGAGCCGCCGAGCAGGCCGGCGTATTCGTTCGACTTGAAATCCGACAGGCGCACGATCACCGGCTTCGGATAGACCGAGGCGGCGATGGTGGCGATGCCTTCGGCAAGGCGATCCACATAGAAGCTCACCGGATCGGCGTAGCCGGCGATGCGTTCGTCGATCTTCGCCTTGGTCTCGGCGTCCTGCTTGGCGTATTCCAGCAGCGCCTTCGGATGCACGCCGATGTGGCTGGCGATGATCATCTCGAGGCGAGCCAGGCCGATGCCGGCATTCGGCAGCATGCCGAAGTCGAACGCGCGCTCCGGGTTCGCCACGTTCATCATGATCTTCAGCGGCGCTTCGGGCATGTCGCCCAGGTCGGCGGTGACACGCTCGAACTTCAGGATGCCTTCGTAGATCGTGCCGGTGTCGCCCTCGGCACAGGAGACAGTGACCTCGGTGCCGTCGGGGATCAGCTCCAGCGCATTGCCGGTGCCGACCACGGCCGGTACGCCAAGCTCACGCGCGATGATCGCCGCATGGCAGGTGCGGCCGCCGCGGTTGGTGACGATCGCGGAGGCACGCTTCATTACCGGCTCCCAATCGGGATCGGTCATGTCGGCGATCAGCACGTCGCCCGGCTGCACCTTGTTCATGTCGCTCAGCGAGCGGATCACGCGCGCCTTGCCGGCGCCGATCTTCTGGCCGATCGAACGACCTTCGGCGAGCACCTTGCCTTTCTCGCTGAGATGGAAGCGCTCGAGCTGGGTCGTGTGCGAGCGCGACTTCACCGTCTCCGGGCGCGCCTGCACGATGTAGATCTTGCCGGTGTTGCCGTCCTTCGCCCACTCGATGTCCATCGGGCGGTCGTAATGCTTTTCGATGATCAGCGACTGACGCGCCAGCTCCTGCACGTCCTCGTCGTTGATGCAGAACCTATTGCGCATTTCCGCTGGCGTGTCCTCGGTGCGGACGCGTTCGCCGGGCGCGCTGGAATAGACCATGCGCAGCTGCTTGGCACCGAGATTGCGACGCAGCACGGCCGGCTTGCCGTCGCGCAGGGTCGGCTTGAACACGTAGAACTCATCCGGATTGACTGCGCCCTGCACGACCATCTCGCCTAGGCCATAGCTACCGGTCACGAATACCACGTCACGGAAGCCGGACTCGGTGTCCAGGGTGAACAGCACGCCGGACGCGCCGACATCGGAGCGCACCATCAACTGCACACCGGCGGACAGGAACACGTCCTCGTGCTTGAAGCCCTGGTGCACGCGATAGGCGATCGCGCGGTCGTTGTACAGCGAGGCGAAGACTTCCTTCACCTTGTGCAGCACGTCGTCGATGCCGACCACGTTGAGGAAGGTTTCCTGCTGGCCAGCGAACGAGGCGTCCGGCAGATCCTCGGCCGTGGCCGACGAGCGTACGGCGACGGCGATGTCCTCGGCGCCAGCGTCCTTGCACAGCTTGATATAGGCCGCGCGGATAGCCTGCTCGAGCTCGGCCGGCAGGGCAGTGTCGACGATCCAGCCACGGATCTCCTTGCCGGCCGCGACCAGTGTGTCTACATCATCGACATCAAGCGATGCGAGACGCTCCTGGATGCGCTTGGCCAGGCCGCTCTTTTCCAGATACTGCTGGAAGGCGTCAGCGGTGGTGGCGAAGCCACCCGGCACGGACACACCAAGTTTGGCGAGGTTGCCGATCATTTCGCCGAGCGAGGCGTTCTTGCCGCCGACCTTGCCCAGGTCAGTCATGCGCAGTTGGTCGAGCCAAAGCACCAGATCGTTCAAGGGTGTCTCCTCAAGAGCTTTCGATGGATAACGGTATGGATGCGGCAGGCAGACCGGAGGCGGGCTGCAAAGGACTGGTATTGTCCGCTGCCGATGATGCACAGCACAAGAAGACCATTGCCCGGGGATGTCATTCCAACGGCATACCAGTCAGCTGACGGTCAATCGGCGACAGGGTTTTGTGCTTGCGCTAAGGTGCGAACAAACGCACCCACGCGATCGGGACACTGTATGCAGCGCACGGTTTTCTTCATCTCCGACTCCACTGGTATTACCGCGGAGACGATCGGCAACAGCATCCTGGCGCAATTCGAGGGCGTGCAGTTCGACAAGCACCGCCTGCCATTCACCGACAATGCGCACAAGGCGGAGGCGGCCGCGTTGCGCATCAAGACCAACTACGCGCAGAGCGGACAACGCCCAATCGTGGTCAACACCATGGCCGAACGCGCGCTGTGCGACATCGTTGCCGCCAGTGGCGCGCTGATGCTGGATGTATTTGCACCGTTCATCGGACCACTGGAAGAGGAGCTGGCGACCAAGCGCTCGGGTGCGGTCAATCGCTCGCATGGCATGGTCGATTACGCCAAGTACGAGGCACGTATCAATGCGACCAACTACGCGCTTTCCCATGATGACGGCATGGACGTGGATTATTCCCAGGCCGACCTGATCCTGGTCGGGGTATCGCGGTCTGGCAAGACGCCCACCTGTCTGTATATGGCCTTGCATTACGGTGTCAGTGCCGCCAACTATCCGCTGACCGACGAGGACCTGGAAAAACTGGAACTGCCGGTGCGCCTGCGCCCGTACCGGGATCGGTTGTTCGGCTTGACCATCGATCCGCAGCGGCTGACGCAGATCCGCGAGCAGCGTCGCGCGGGCAGCCGTTATGCCACCTTGAAGCAATGCCGCTGGGAGCTGGAGCAGGCCGATCGGCTGATGCGCCAGGCCGGCATTCCCAGCCTCAACACCACGCATGTGTCGATCGAGGAGATCGCCAGCAAGATCTTTGACCGCTTCGGGATCGAGCGGACCATGTTCTGATTGCCGACTGGAGTTGCCACGCCTTTTATGAGTGCCGTACTGGACAATCGCCATAGCCTGCTGCCGGGACGCTTCGAGTTCCTGATGGGGCTGTATGCGGAGAACTATCACCGGCTGACGCGTCTGTTCGCGCCGCAGCAACTCGCGCCTGGTCGCTATGTCTCCGACGTGGATGACGGACTGGACGTGCATCTGCATATACAGGAATGCCATCCCTACACGTTGGAGCTGGAGCTCACCTACGGCTTCGTTGATGCACATACGGGCCAGCGTGCGCCATCGGCACAGCTTCGGATGTATACCGATGCGCATGTGGCCGAGGCGCTGCACTGCCACCCCGGCCGACACTTGTGGCAGGTGCTGGGGCCGTTCACGCCAGCGCATACCGTGTTCCAGCATCGGCTGCGCATGAACGGGTTTCTCTCGCGCTGGCTGGAATATCTGGTGGAGCAGGGACATTCCACCGATACGCTGCGGCCGGTGACTTGAATTGATCGGCGCGGCCAAACGACAGGCAACAAAAAACCCGCACTAGGCGGGCTTTCCGTTTCAGTGGCGGAGCGGACGGGACTCGAACCCGCGACCTCCGGCGTGACAGGCCAGCATTCTAACCAACTGAACTACCGCTCCACATTTCTTTCCAGCTATTGCGGGCCAACTTGGCGTCCCCACGGGGATTCGAACCCCGGTCGCCACCGTGAAAGGGTGATGTCCTAGGCCTCTAGACGATGGGGACAATTCAAGTTGGTGGAGCCAGGCGGGATCGAACCGCCGACCTCCTGCATGCCATGCAGGCGCTCTCCCAGCTGAGCTATGGCCCCGCCGCTGGAAGCCCGAAAGAATAGGTCCGAGTCAGATATCCGTCAAGCTTTTTTTCACGTTCGGTGAACGATGGCAGTCAAGCTCATGCATGGCAGCCGTCGGCGCTTGCGCAGAAGTCGATCGTCGTTCGTTTAAGCTGCAGCGATCTGATGCTTGAAGAGTCGTGGCATGCACGAAATCGGTTTCATCCGCGATCTTGCCATGGTGATGCTGGTGGCCGGTGCCACCACGATCCTGTTCCAGCGGCTGCGCCAGCCGGTGCTGCTGGGTTACATCCTGGCCGGTGTGCTGATCGGCCCGCATACGCCGGGCATGCTGGTGGCCGATCCGCGCGCGATCGATGACATCTCCAATCTCGGTGTCGTGCTGCTGATGTTTACGCTGGGCTTGGAGTTCAGCGTACGCAAGCTGCGTGAGGTCGGCATCGGCGTGCTGGCTGTGGCGGTGGGCGAGGTTGGCCTGATGTTGTGGATCGGTGCAGGCATCGGCGGCTTGTTCGGCTGGAAGGGCATGGATGCGCTGTTCCTCGGCGCGATCATCTCGCTGTCGTCGACGATGGTGGCAACCCGCACTCTGGCGGAAGCCGGTCAGCGGCATCAGCGTTTTGCGCAGCTGGTGGTGGGCCTGCTGGTGGCTGAGGACATGCTGGCGATCGTCATGCTCACCTTGCTGACGGCGGTGGCGATCGGCGGTTCGGTGCAGGCAGAGACTGCATTCACATTGATTGGCCATCTCGGCCTGTTCGTGGTGGTGGGGATGATTCTCGGCCTGCTGTTGCTGCCGCGGCTGGTGGACTACGTGGCCGGGTTTGGTCGCGATGAAACCTTGCTGGTCAGCGTGCTGGGCATCTGTTTTGGCGCCAGCCTGCTGGCTGCGTGGATGGGCTTCAGTGTGGCGCTGGGTGCATTCCTGGCCGGGGCGGTAGTGGCCGAATCGCGCAGCGTGGGACGCGTGCTGCACCTGGTGGAGCCGCTGCGTGACATGTTCGCGGCGCTGTTCTTCGTCGCGATCGGCCTGAAGATCGATCCGTCTATGCTGCTGCAGTACGCATTGCCGGCGTTGCTGATTGCGCTGGCGGTGATTGTCGGCAAGACGCTGATATGCAGCCTGGGCATCTTCGTGGTTGGTCACGATGGGCGCACGGCATTGCGCTCGGGGCTGGGCATGGCGCAGATCGGTGAATTCTCGTTCGTGATCGCCACGCTTGGACTCTCGCTTGGCGTGATCAGCAATTTCATCTACCCGATTGCCGTGGCGGTATCCGTGCTGTGCATGGCGGCTTCGCCGTATCTGACCCGCTCGGCGGACGGGCTGGCGAATGGCCTGCGATGGCTGACGCCGCGTTCGATCCGCCTGCTGGCGACCAGTTACAGCGGCTGGCTGGAAAATCTCAAGCCGGTCAACGAGAACGCGGCGATCGCTGCAATTTTCCGCCGGCTGCTGTGGCATATCGCGATCAACGTGCTGCTGGTGGTAACCCTGTTCATCGTGGGCGCCTATATCAATGCGCACAACTGGAGCTGGTTCACGATGTTCGGTATCGATCGCGATCTGCGGCACACGCTGATCTGGGCGTGTGCATTGTTTCTTTCGCTGCCCATGCTGATCGCGATCTATCGCAAGGCCGAGGCGCTGGGCATGTTGCTGGCCGAGATCGGCATACGTGAGCGGTTTGCGGGAGCCTATACGCAGGCGATCCGTAACGTGCTGGCGCGTGTCATTCCGTTGGTGACACTGCTGGGACTGGGTTTGCTGGTCAGCGTGCTCGGTTCGACGATCCTGCCGCCGCGTAGCATCGCGTTGTTGCTGGTGGTACTCGGCTTGGTGCTGGCGGTGGTGCTGTGGCGCGCTTTGGTGCAGATGCATGCGCGCCTGCAGGCGGCGTTGAAGGAAACCCTGAACAAACCGGGGCCATCGGCGGGCGGTCCGGGCTGATTGGCCGGATCTAGCATTGGCGCTGGGAACCTTTATGCAGACTGACGGTCGGAGCCCTGCAACGTTGCCAAGACCGGACAAGCACCGCACAATGCGAGGCCTGCCTCCATCGGGGGGGCCCGGCCGGCAACGCCGGCATATCCATACATGAGGGAGTTTCGAATGAAGCATTTTCTGCGTCCCACGCTGATGGCGGCCGCGATGGCCGTTGCGCTGGGCATGACTGCGGGCGTGTACGCTCAGGCCGCCAAGACCGGCGCCGCCGCCCCGGCCGCGGGTACGGTCGACAAGGCCAAGGCCAGCTACGTAGTGGGTTGGGAAATCGCTTCCCAGGTTCCGCCGATCATGCGTGACGAGCTGGACGCTGCGGCCGTTGGCCGTGCCGTGCAGGCGGCGCTGTCCGGCCAGAAGCCGAGCATGAGCGAAGCCGAAGCCAAACAGGTGCATGACGCGTTCATGGCCAAGATCCAGGCCAAGTACCAGGCCGAGATGACCCGGGTCGGCGCCAAGAACAAGGCCGAGGGCGACGCCTTCCTGGCCAAGAACAAGAGCGCTGCGGGCGTGAAGACCACAGCCTCGGGCCTGCAGTACCAGGTGATCAGCCAGGGTACCGGCGCACGTCCGGGTCCGAACGACACGGTGAAAATCGACTACACCGGTACCTTCATCGACGGGACCGTATTCGACGCTTCGGCAAAGCACAATCCGCCGGGTCCGGCACCGATCCCGCTGGCTGGCGTGATTCCCGGTTTCCGCGAAGGTCTGCAGCTGATGCAGGTAGGCGGCCATTACAAGCTGTTCATCCCGGCGTCGCTGGCCTACGGTGCTGAACCGCAGCCGCCGATGCCGCCGAATGCTACGCTGATCTTCGACGTGACTCTGGTCGGCACCGGCCCGACGCCGGCTGGCGCTGCTCCCCAGGGTGGCGCTCCGGGTGGCGGCCAGTAATACCGTTACGCGGTCGTGACATGACAGAAGGGCGCGGAGTGATCCGCGCCCTTCTGCTTTTTGGTCGTCGTCAATGCCGTGTGCCGTCGGCTGCGCGGTTAGAATAGGCGGCTTACGTTTCAAGGGATCATCACGACGATGATGAAGGTCACCATATTCGGCACCGGTTATGTGGGGCTGGTCACCGGCGCCTGCCTGGCGGAAATGGGCAATCACGTGATCTGCGTCGACGTCGACGCGGACAAGATCGAACGCCTGAAACGCGGCGAGATTCCGATCTACGAGCCGGGTCTGGAAGCGATCGTCAAACGCAACCACGCCAGCGGACAACTCGATTTCACCATCGACGCGGCTCCCGCGATCGCGCATGGTGAGGTGATCTTCATCGCCGTCGGCACCCCGCCGGATGAGGACGGCAGTGCGGATCTGAAGTATGTGCTGGCAGTGGCCGGGACGATTGGCCGGCATCTGGATCGCTACACCGTGGTGGTAAACAAGTCGACTGTGCCGGTCGGCACCGCCGATCGAGTGCGCGAGGCATTGGCGTCGGAATTGGTTGCGCGCAACGCCAAGGTCGGGTTCGACGTGGTATCCAACCCGGAATTCCTGAAGGAAGGCGCGGCCGTGGAAGACTGCCTGCGGCCGGACCGGATCATCGTGGGCGCCTCCAGCGAACGTGCGGTGGCGGTGTTGCGCAAGCTGTACGCGCCGTTCAACCGCAATCACGAGCGCATGGTGCTGATGGACGAACGCTCGGCCGAACTGACCAAGTACGCCGCCAATGCGATGTTGGCGACCAAGATCAGTTTCATGAACGAGATCGCGAATATCGCCGAGCGGGTCGGTGCCGACGTGGAACTGGTGCGCCAGGGTATCGGCTCGGATCCGCGGATCGGCTACCACTTCATCTATCCGGGCGCCGGTTACGGCGGCTCGTGTTTCCCCAAGGACGTGCAGGCGCTCGAACGCACCGCGCACAGCTACGGTTATGAGGCACGCCTGCTCGGTGCCGTCGAGGCGGTGAACCTGCAGCAGAAGGGCAAGCTGTTCGAACTGATTTCGCGTCACTTCGACGGGCGGCTGGCCGGCAGGACCATCGCGCTGTGGGGACTGGCGTTCAAGCCGAATACCGACGACATGCGCGAGGCTTCCAGTCGGCAGCTGATGGAGGCGTTGTGGGAGGCCGGCGCCAAGGTGCGCGCGTTCGATCCGGAAGCGCGTGCGGAAGCCCGCCGGCTGTACGGCGAACGCGAGGATCTGGTGCTGTGCGAGCACGCCAACGAAGCTCTGCAGGGCGCCGATGTGCTGGCGGTGGTGACCGAGTGGAAGGCCTTCCGCAGTCCCGATTTTTCGCGGGTCCGTGCTGCGCTGGCCGAGCCGGCGATCTTCGATGGCCGCAATCTGTACGATCCCGCGGCGGTGGAGGAGGCTGGTCTGGCCTATTACGGCATCGGCCGTGGCCGCAGCCTGAGAGTGACCCGATGAATGCAAACGACGCACATGAGCAGCGGCTCGACGAGATGGAGGTCAAGCTGACCTTCATCGATGACACGGTGCAGGCGCTGGCGAGCGCGGACGCCGATTTGTCGCAGCGGATAGCTGCGCTGGAACGTGCGATGCGCGAACTGCATGGCGAGCTTTCGGCGATGCGCGTCGCGCAGGCCGATGACCCGCACAACGAACCTCCGCCGCCGCATTACTGATATTCCAGATCACCGACCACGGATCATTCTCATGGCCGATTCCCTGCGCGATCAGCTGCTCAAGAGCGGCATCGTCAAACAGGTTCAGGTAACCCGCGTTCAAACGGACCGTCCGCGCGAAGACAAACGCAACGCGCCGCCGCAACCCGGCAAACCCGTGCGCAAGGGCGGCGGAAAGCCGCACGTCTCGTCGCACGCGCCACGACCAGCGCGACAGAGTCAGGAAGACATTGACCTGGCCAAAGCCTATGCGATACGCGCACAGACCGAAGCGCATGAGCGCAAGCGGGTTGAACAGGAAGCTGCTGAGCAGGCCCGGATGCGTCGGGAGCGTAAATTGCAGATCCAGCAATTGCTCGACGGCAAGGTGCTGAACAAGGCCGAGGCCGATCAGCCACGCAATTTCGAATACGGCGGCAAGATCCGTCGGGTGCATGTGGATGCCGCGCAGCTGGCGGCACTCAATGCCGGTGAGCTGGGCGTAGTGCAGCAAGGCGGCCGCTACCTGCTGGTCAGCCGCGAGATCGCCGAACAGGTGCGGGCCATCGATGCACATCTGGTCGCGCTGCTGATCGATCCGAATGCAAGCGGCGTGGGTGACGACGGCGTGCCAGACGATCTGATGTGGTGACAAGCGAGAAGTGAGTAGTGTAGGAGTGAAAAAAGAGTGGGCGACGTGTTGCTTTTACTCACTTCTCACTCCTCATCCACTCACTCCTCGCTCTTGCTTTCCAGAGCGGAATGATCCCAGCCGTTCTTCGGCTTGAAGCGGTCGCCGTAGCGCTGGGCCAGTTGCTGCAGTCTTGTCTTGAGCTTGTCGGCGCCTTCGCTGCGCGCGTACTGGATCGGGCCGCCGCGGAACGGCGCAAAGCCGGTGCCGAAGATCACCCCCGCGTCGAGCAGGTCGGCATCATCGACCACGCCATCGGCGAGACAGGCGATCGCTTCGTTGACCATCGGCAGGATCATGCGCTCCTGCAGGTCCGGCGGCGTCACATAGTCCTTGTCGATTTCGGGTTTCTGCGGCTTGCCGTCCTGCCAGATATACAGACCCTGGCCGTCCTTCTTGCCGCGCTTGCCGACTTCAATCTTGTCGTCCAGGCCTGACGGCACTTCCAGTCCGAGGAACGGTGCGAGTTCCTTGCCGACCGAGGCGCAGACGTCCAGACCCACGGTGTCGGCCAGTTCGATCGGTCCCATCGGCATGCCGAACTTCTTCGCTTCGCGATCCAGCACCGGCCCCGGCACGCCTTCGCCGTACAAGCGCATCGCTTCCAGCAGGTACGGCATCAGGATGCGGTTGACCAGGAAACCCGGCGTACCCTTGACCACCACTGGAAGTTTGCCGATCGCCTTGCAGAACGCCAGCGCGCGTTTCTCGATCGCCGGATCGAGCTGATCATGACGCACCACTTCGACCAGCGGCATCTGCGCCACCGGATTGAAGAAGTGCAGGCCGAGGAAGCGTTGCGGTGCCTTCAGGCTTCCGCGTAATTGATCCAGCGGAATGCTGGACGTATTGCTGGCGAGGATCTCGTCGGTCTGGAACTGCGGCTCGATCCTGGCGTACAACTCACGCTTCGCCTCGGCATTCTCGTAGATCGCCTCGATCGCCAGATCGGCTGTTGCCACCCCGCTGCCTTCGACGTCGGCGCGCAGGCGACGGACGGCTACCTCGATCTGCTCCGGCACCTTCAGCTTCTTCTCGTACAACTGGCGGGCACGATCCAGTGCAGGCTGGATGAATTTCATCTCGCGGTCCTGCAGGGTCACCTCGAAACCCTTGAGCGCGGCCCACGCGGCGATGTCGCCGCCCATCACGCCGGCACCGACCACATGTACGTGCTTGATGCCTGGATCAGTACCGCCACCCTGGCCCTTCAGGCGCTCCTGCAGGAAGAAGAGGCGGATCAGGTTCTGCGCGGTCGGCGTCTTGGCAAGCTTCGCCACCGAGCGTGCCTCGAGTTTCAGCCGCTGCTGGATATCGGAGCCGCCGCGCTTCCATACGTCGATCATCGCAAACGGTGCTGGGTAGTGTTCCTTGCGCACCTTCGCTGCGGTCTGCTTGAGCACCACCGGGGCGAGGATCTGCCGCGCCAGCCAGGTGTTGGTGGCCCAGGCCTTGGCGCGCCGCGCGAATGGGTGTGGTTGCGGGCGACGCAACAGCAGGCGCGCCTCGACCAGCAGCTCCTCGGGACGAGCCAGGCGATCGACTACGCCCAGACCCAGCGCGCGTTTGGCCGACAGCGACTTGCCGGTGAGCATCAGCGGCAGGGCTTCGGTGGCGCCGATCAACCGTGGCAGGCGTGCCGTGCCACCCCAGCCGGGATGGATGCCGAGCATTACCTCGGGTAGCGCGATCCGGGTCTTGTCGTCATCGGCTGCGATGCGCTGGCGGCAGGCCAGGATCAGTTCGGTGCCGCCACCCATGCAGGCACCGTGTACGGCGGCCACCGTCGGGCAGGGCAGGCGCGCCAGCGATTCGTAGACGCGCTGACCGTGCTCGATGTTTTCCAGCACGGTGTCGTGCTTCGCGTACTCGACGAAAGCCTTGATGTCGGCACCCACTGCAAACCCGGCGGGCTTGGCCGAATGGATGATCACACCGGCCGGTTTTTCGATCGCCAGCCGCTCGACGATCTGTTCGAGCTCGTCCAGAACGGCGCGGGAAATCGCGTTGACGCTGCTGTCGGCACGGTCGAGCGCCAGCGTGACGATGCCGTCATCACCCTCGCTGGTCTTCCAGTGGTTGAAGCGCAATCCTTCGAACATGGGGATACAGGCGTGGTGGGGGAGGCCTGAACCATACCGTCCCGCCGTCGCGATTGCGAGATGTGACGCGCGTGCTTGACCATGACCGGGAAGCGGGTATGAAATCCATCAGTTGCCGGAAACCAACTCGTTGGGCGTGGCTGTTTCGTCTGGCATGCCGGCGAATGGACTGTCTGACTGGACAGCGGGGCGGTTCGGCGTGGTTCAATGCGTCACCTTCAGGCCGGATCGGCCACTGGGCTGCATTGCCAGCCACGAAGGGTCTGGTTTCACCACGGTATTACCGCAGGCACTGCAGGACAGGGATGCAATGACTTCCGTGATGGCTTCCACTTCACCGCAAGCCGGCGCCGATATTTTCGAACGCATCCTGGCGGCATCCAGCGGCCTGGTTGTGCTGGACTGCAAGGACGCCCACGTGCTGATCGAGCAGTTCCGGGCGATTGCCCGGCATACCGGCCAGGCGGTTTATCTGTGGCAACCGGATACCGGGCTGGGCAGCCTGCGTGACGCCCATGCGCGGGTGCCGGATTGCCAACGGCTGGGCAACGCGCTGCGCTACATGCAGCAAAGCATGCATTTCGGTGTCTATTTCCTGCTGGGACTGGAGTTGCCGTTGTCGGCGATGGACGCCACCTTGCTGCGCCAGCTGGCTCGCGCCCCGAAGGAACATCTGCGGCGTGTCGTGCTGATCGATGCGCCAGCGCCACTCACCGAGCATCTGGGTGAGCTGGCGGTACGCATGAGCAGCGAAGACAGCCAGCCGCGGCGTCTGCGCCTGCGTGACGGCCGTTGGCTGGTTTGAGGCCGGATACTTTGAGGCAGACCCGCGCATGAACTCCGGCATCCTGGTAGTCGCTGCACAGCGCGAGTTGCGCCGTCGCCTGTTCGATGCGCTCGACCAGGCGGGTTATCCGCAGATCCACAGTGCGCGTGACGTATCGCATGCGGCGATCCTGCTGGAAGGGCGTCCGCCGTTGCCGCCGTTGCAACTGATGGTGGTGGTACTGGCTGGCGACCAGCAGCAGGCGCTGAGTGTCTGTGAGCAGTTGCGCCGGCTGCCGGGCGGATCCGAGACACCGCTGATCGTGGTGTTGGCCGAGGAGGCCACGCTCAGTTCAGCCGATCTGCCGGCGGGCATCACCGACTGGTTGTCGGCTTCGCAGATCGGCACCGAGCTGGTGGCGCGCTGGCGGCGCGCGCTGGCAACGCCGCAAGACCTGCGCAAGGTGTTGTTGCCCGACAGTGACGCGCATGAGGATTACCGCTACGTGTTCGAGGAGGGCAACAGCGAATGGATGATTGTCGATGCCCAGAGCGGTCGTCTAGTGGAGGTCAGTCCGACCGTAGTCCGGCATAGTCGGCTGCATGCCAGTCAATGGGAAGGGTTGTTGCTGTCAGAGGTGCTGCGCTTCGAGGGCGTTGCGCTCGCGCAGGTGCTGGCCGAAGCGAACCGCAACTGGTATCCATGCCAGCGCAAATCGGTGCAGGGCGCCGATACCGGCCAGGCCAGCGTGCGCCGCATACGGCATGCCGGGCGCGACGCGCTGGCACTGATGTTCCGCAGCGATCGGGCCGACCTGCGCGCTGAGGCGGCGTTGTCCCTGCTCTCGCGCATTTTTGCCTCGACCAGTGGTGTCGATGCGCAGGGGGCTGCCGCTCGTCTGCTGTTCGACGAGCTGGGGCTGGATTATCTGGCGGTCTGGTCGGCGCGCCAGGATAGTGCCGATGCGCCCATGCAGATGCTGCAATTGTGGAATGGCGATGATCCGGTGTGGCCGCCAGCGCAACTGCAGACTTCGTTGCAGCTGGTGCTGGGCGGCAAGCCGATTCTGTATCGGTCCGATGCGAAGCGGCTGGCGCCGGTCGATCCCTTGCTGCAGCAACTCGATCTGTCCGGGTTTGCCGGTTTGCCGCTATACGACGAACGCCACACCGTGCTTGGTGCCATGCTGGCCGGCAGTCGTCGGGGTTTCGGTGTGATGGGCATCATCGAGCCGGTATTGCGCTGCTCCGCCGCCCGCTTCGCGCAGGTGCTGGAGCTGGGGCGCACGCGCGAACAGGGTCGCGCGGAGGGTCTGGTCGATGCGTTGACCGGCTTGCCGAACCGCTTGTTGTTCAATGACCGGCTGGACACGATCATTCGCGAGGCGATCCGCAACGGCGAGTGTTTCGCAGTGCTGTTCGTCGACCTCGACCGCTTCAAGACGATCAACGACACCTACGGCCATGCCGCCGGCGATCAGGTGCTGCGGACAGTCACGCAACGCCTGTGTGGCAGCATCCGCGCCTCTGACACCGTGGCGCGCTACGCCGGCGACGAGTTCACCATCGTGTTGCGACATATCGTGAAGAACGACGATGTGTCGCGCGTGGCTGAAAAGATCGTGCAGTTGATGGAAGCGCCGCTGTACCTCGACGATGGCACGGAGCTCCAGGTCACCGCGTCGATGGGTCTGAGCTTCTTCCCCGACGATGCGGGCGATGCACAGACCCTGCTGAAGCATGCCGACGAGGCGATGTATGCGGCCAAGCATCTCGGCCGCAACAATTTCCAGATCTACGAGGTGAGCCCGGAGTACGCGCAGGAACACGGCATGGCGTTGAAGACGCGATTGCGTCATGCCGAAAGCCATGGCGAGTTTCGGGTGGTCTATCAGCCGCAGGTCGATGCCGAGAGCGAAGATATCGTCGGCATGGAGGCGCTGGTGCGCTGGGAGCATCCGGAGCTGGGCATGATCAGCCCGGCGGTATTTATTCCGCTGGCCGAGGAGAGCGGCCTGATCGTCTCGATCGGCGAATGGGTGATGCGCACCGCTTGCCATCAGGCCATGGAATGGGAGCAGCGCTACGGACTGCGCCTGCGGCTGGGCGTGAATCTGTCCGCCGTGCAGCTGATGGAGCCGAAGCTGCTGGATACCGTGGCCAGGGTGTTGCGCGAGACCGGCATGGATCCCACCCTGCTCGAACTGGAGATCACCGAGAGCATCAGCATCAAGGAGGCGCCGAACCTGGTCGAGAACCTGCATGCACTGCACCGGCTGGGCTGCCATATCGCGATCGACGATTTCGGCACCGGTGCAGCCTCGCTGGACTATCTGCGCCGGCTGCCAGCCGACCGCATCAAGATCGACCAGAGTTTCGTGCGCAACATCGGTGTCGATCCCGACGACGAGGCGATCGTGCGCGCCACTATCGAGATGGCACATCGACTGAAGCGTGCGGTGGTGGCGGAGGGCGTGGAAATCGAACAGCACATGCAGTTCCTGCGCAGTCATGGTTGCGACGAGCTGCAGGGCTATCTGTTCTGCCGGCCGCTGCAGCCAGTCAGTTTCGACAAGTTGCTGGCCGAGCGGCAGCGTCTGCTGGAAGTGCAGGTGACCGAACCGGCTTGAGCCGGTGGTCGGAGCCCCCATAACAGGCATGACAATCAGTGAACGGCCCGTGCGTTATGGTTCGCGAGATACCACGCACACTGAACTTGCGCGATCGACGATGGTCTGATCCGCGCATTCAGTTCCCAACAAGTTCCCGCAGCGGATGACGGCATTGACGATGGATACGGCCCGGATGGGCGAAAACGAACTGGATCGCGCGCTGGTCGAACGTGTCCAGAATGGAGACAAACGGGCCTTCGATCTGCTCGTGCGCAAGTATCAGCACAAGGTGATCGGGCTGGTGTCACGCTATGTAAGGAGCTATGCCGAGTGTGAGGACATCGCGCAGGAGTCGTTCATCCGCGCCTGGCGCGCGATTGGTTCGTTCCGTGGTGACAGCGCGTTCTACACCTGGTTGTACAAGATCGCCGTGAACACCGCCAAGAATCATCTGGTGGCGATGGGGCGGCGGCCGCCGACCGATGACATCGATGCCGAGGATGCCGTGTTCATGGCCGGCGCCGAGCGCATGCACGACAGCGCCACGCCCGAGCGCGAGATGATGCGCCAGGAAATTGAACAATCCGTATTTTCCACTGTCCAAGCCCTGCCCGAAGAGCTGCGGACAGCCATCACGCTGCGCGAGGTGGACGGTCTCAGCTACGATGAAATCGCCGAAGCGATGGGCTGTCCGATCGGTACGGTGCGTTCGCGCATCTTCCGGGCGCGTGAGGCGATCGACGAAAAACTGCGGCCCCTGTTGTCGGACCGCGAGGATCAGGCATGAACCAGACAGACATGAATCAGGACGTGCGGGAAACCCTCTCCACCGGCATCGACGGCGAGTTGTCGAAGGAGCAGTTGCGTTTTCTGCTGCGCCGAATCGACCACGATGCCGCGCTGCAACAGGTGTGGACGCGGTACCACCTCGCCCGCGACGGTTTGCGTCGACAGTTGCCGTCGATGGCCACGGCTGGTTTTGCCGATCGGGTGATGCTGGCGATCGAACAGGAATCGGTACCAGTCGCTGCAGCCACCCGGCGTCATCACTGGCTGCGCTGGTCGGCCGGCGGCGCGATTGCCGCGAGCGTGGCCGCTGCCGCCTTGATGATTACCCAGCCGACTGGCGATGCCGAGCGCAATGCCACTGCGGCGCTGGCCAGCCAGCAGCAGACCAGGGCAGTCGCCCAGGTCGTGCCAGCGAACCGACCGACCACGCCGGCGGCCGTGCCGCCGTGGCTGAGCGGCAACTCTGCCGGGCTGCTCAGCCAGCAGGCATCGGCCACACTGGGCGCCTCGTTTGACGTGAACCAGCCGCTCTATACCCGGCGCCTGTCGGGGTATCCGTCGCTGCCTCGCTACCGCACGCTCGACAACAAGGACGGCAGTTATCTGCTGCTGCTGGATCCGGAGCAACGAGCCACACCGGTCAACACCTCGCGTCAGGCTGCTGCCGTCGCGCAATAGCGTGCCGCGTGTGCCTGTCCGCGGCTCCAAGCCCTCGCCTCGTCTCACACGGCCCCGTCAAGCGGGCCGGATGGTGGCGTGCGCGCTGGTGTCGCTCGGCCCCGTGAAGTGCCACCCATCCCCATCGAGTCCGAAAGCCGTGCCGTCCTGAGGTCTTTCGGGTCGAATCAACCTGAGTAAGGAGGAGTCATGCATCGTTCCATCTTGCGCACGTTCGCGTGCAGTGCGTTGATCAGCGTTGCTGCCATCGGCAGCGTGCAGGCGCAATCGGCACCCACCGCCGCGGCGTTGCCGGATTTCACCACCATCGTGCAGAAAAATGCCGCTGCCGTGGTGCACGTCGAGGCCAAGTACACCGGCGAGAGTTCCCGGACGAATCAGGCTGCGCAGGGGCAGATGACGCCGGACCAGGGCATGCCCGACGACCCCCAGGCCGAAATCTTCCGTCGTTTCTTCGGCATGCCGGCGATGCCGTCGCCGCAGGAGCAGAAACATACCTCGCTCGGCTCCGGCTTCATCATTTCCGGTGACGGCTACATCCTGACCAACAACCACGTCGTCGATCATGCGGACAAGGTGACTGTGCGCCTGCAGGATCGGCGCACGCTGACCGCTAAAGTGATCGGCACCGATCCTACCTACGACATCGCCCTGCTCAAGGTCGAGGCCGGTAGCAGCCTGCCGGCAGTGAGCATCGGCGATTCGCGCAGCCTGAAGCCGGGCCAGTGGGTGCTGGCGATCGGTTCGCCGTTCGGCTTCGACTACACCGTGACCCAGGGCATCGTCAGCGCGGTGGGGCGCAACCTGGGCCAGCGGGACCAGCCATATACCTCGTTCATCCAGACCGACGTGCCGATCAACCGCGGCAATTCAGGCGGCCCGCTGTTCAACCTGCAAGGCCAGGTGGTGGGCATCAATTCGCAGATCTATTCCAACACCGGCGATTACATGGGCGTGTCGTTCTCGATCCCGATCGATGTGGCGATGAACGCGGTGCAGCAACTCAAGAGCAAGGGCTACGTATCGCGCGGCATGCTCGGGGTGACCGTGCAGCCGGTTGGCGATGACATGGTCAAGGCGTTCAAGCTCGACAATGGTGTGGGTGCCGCCGTGGTCGAAGTCACTCCTGGCAGCGGGGCGGCCAAGGCGGGCATCCAGCCGGGCGATATCGTGCTCAGCTACAACGGCCAGGTATTGCAGCAGTCCGCGGATCTGCCGCCACTGGTCGGCATGACCAAGCCGGGCAGCAAGGTGCCGGTCGAGATCCTGCGCAATGGCAAGAGGCAGACACTCGAAGTCACCATCAGTGAAACATCACGTGACCAGTCCGTGGCAGGCAAGCCGGACGCCACACCATCCGCGCACAGCGGCACCGCCGCGCTGGGCCTGACCGTGCAGGCGCTGGACAATGACACCCGCAAGCAACTCGGTTTGGCGTCGGGGCAGGGCGTGGTGATCAGCGACATCAGCGGTCCGGTGGCGGCACAATCTGCCTTGCAGGCCGGCGACGTGATCCTGATGGTCAACCAGCAGAAGATCGGCAGCGTGGCCGAGTTCCAGGCAGCGACGAAGGGCGTGAAGGCCGGCGATACGGTGCTGCTGCTGGTGCGTCGGGGCGAACAGAGCCAGTTCATCGGTCTGACCGTGCCGGTCGGCAAGTAGCCCCGCGATCAGCCGTGACGCTGCTACCAGCATGGGTGTCCCGCGCGAACACCCATGCTGCAGAGCCTCGCACGGTGGCAACGGCGGGTTCCATGCGATAATGCCGGGTTAGCGTCGCCCAACGGCGATGCGCTGTCATGCATGGTGCGTGGTGGCAACGACCCAAGCCCGACAGGCCGCCCGCGTTCCATGGAATTGATCCGCAACTTCTCCATCATTGCCCATATCGACCACGGCAAGTCGACCCTCGCCGACCGCATCATCCAGATCTGCGGCGGTCTGGCCGATCGCGAGATGGAAGCGCAGGTGCTGGACACCAATCCGATCGAGCGCGAGCGTGGCATCACGATCAAGGCGCAGTCAGTGTCGCTGCCGTACACCGCGCGCGACGGCAAGACCTATCAGCTGAATTTCATCGATACCCCCGGCCACGTCGATTTCTCCTATGAAGTCAGCCGCTCCCTGGCTGCCTGCGAGGGCGCACTGCTGGTGGTCGACGCGGCACAAGGCGTCGAGGCGCAGTCGGTGGCAAACTGCTACACCGCGGTGGAGCAGGGGCTGGAAGTGGTGCCGGTGATCAACAAGATCGACCTGCCGACCGCCGATGTCGAAAAGGTCAAACTCGAGATCGAGGCAGTGATCGGTGTCGATGCCACCGACGCGGTGGCGATCAGCGCCAAGACCGGCCTGAATGTGATCGAGGTGCTGGAGGCGATCATCGCGCGCATCCCGCCGCCGAAGCCGCGCGACACTGACCGGCTGCAGGCACTGATCATCGATTCCTGGTTCGACAACTACCTCGGCGTGGTGTCGCTGGTGCGCGTCATGCAGGGCGAGATCAAGCCCGGCGACAAGCTGCTGGTGATGTCGACCGGACGTACGCATGAGGTCGGCGATGTCGGCGTGTTCACGCCCAAGCGCAAGAAGCTGGACAAGCTCGGCGCCGGCGAAGTGGGCTGGATCAATGCCTCGATCAAGGACGTGCACGGCGCGCCGGTCGGCGACACGCTGACCCATGCCGGCAAGCCGGCCGACAAGCCGCTGCCCGGCTTCCAGACCATGCAGCCGCGCGTGTTCGCCGGACTGTTCCCGGTGTCTTCGGATGATTACCCGGCGATGCGCGAGGCGCTGGACAAGCTGCGCCTGAACGACGCCGCGCTGTTCTTCGAACCGGAGTCCTCCGAGGCGATGGGCTTCGGCTTCCGCTGCGGCTTCCTCGGCATGCTGCACATGGAAATCGTGCAGGAGCGGCTGGAGCGCGAATACGATCTGAACCTGATCACCACCGCGCCGACCGTGGTGTACGAGGTGCTCAAGAGCGACGGTTCGATCCTCATGCTGGACAACCCGGCCAAGCTGCCGACCAACTCCAGCCTGGTGCAGGAGATTCGCGAACCGATCATCGTCGCCAATATCCTCACGCCGCCGGAATACATCGGCAACGTGATCACCCTGTGCGAAGAGAAGCGCGGCGTGCAGCGTTCGATCCAGTACCTGGCGACCCAGGTACAGATCAGCTACGAGATGCCGCTGGCCGAGGTGGTGATGGATTTCTTCGACCGGCTGAAATCCGTCTCGCGCGGCTATGCCTCGATGGACTACCACTTCGAGCGCTTCGAAGCCGGCCCGTTCGTGCGTACCGACGTGCTGATCAACGGCGAGCGCGTCGACGCGCTGAGCCTGATCCTGCATCGCAGCCACGCCGACCGCAAAGGTCGCGAACTGGTCGAGCGGATGAAGGATCTGATCCCGCGCCAGCAGTTCGACGTGGCGATCCAGGCGGCGATCGGCGCACAGATCATCGCGCGTTCCACGGTGAAAGCCTTGCGCAAGAATGTTCTGGCCAAGTGCTACGGCGGCGACGTCAGTCGCAAGAAGAAGCTCCTGGAGAAGCAGAAGGAAGGCAAGAAGCGCATGAAGCAGGTCGGCCGGGTGGAGATTCCGCAGGAAGCCTTCCTGGCTGTTCTGAAGGTGGACAAATAACACATGCGATCAGCGATGATCCGTCTGGCAACCTGGAGTTAAGGCATGGAATTCGATTTTTCAGCGATTCTGCTTGGCCTCACCGTGCTGTTCGGCGTGGTGTGGGGTCTGGATCGCCTGTTCTTGTACAAGCAGCGCAAGGCCCGTCTGGATGCGTCCGGCAAGGAATACAGCGATCCGATGCCGGTGGACTGGGCGCGCTCGCTGTTTCCGGTGGTGCTGGTGGTGTTGCTGCTGCGCTCGTTCGTGGCCGAGCCCTTCCGGATTCCGTCCGGCTCGATGATGCCGACGCTGGATGTAGGCGATTTCATCCTGGTCAACAAGTTCGCCTATGGCCTGCGCATGCCGGCGTTCAACAACAAGTTCGTGAGCGTGGCTGAGCCGAAGCGTGGCGACGTGGTGGTGTTCCGCTTTCCCGGCTACCTGTGCGAAGACGGCGGCACCCTGATCCGCAGTGGCGACATGAGCTGTGCCGATCCGCATGCGCCGGTACCGCAACAGAACTGGATCAAGCGCGTGATCGGTCTGCCTGGCGATACCGTCGAGGTGCATGGCGATGAGCTGGTGGTCAACGGCCAGCCAGTGGCAGCCGACGAGATCGGCCCCTACCTGGGCAACCCGCAGCGCAGCGTGGATCAGGTCATGCTGAACATGGGCGCTACGGTCTGGAACGAACACCTGCCGGGCCAGGGTGGCAGCACGGTCAACCACACCATCGCGCGGATGCCGGCCTACACCACGCCGAATTCGATCCCCAACGAGCGGGTGCCGTCGAAAGTACCGCAGGGCTGCTATCTGGTGATGGGCGACAACCGCAACGACAGCCTCGACAGCCGCTGGTGGGGCTGCATGCCGGAACAGAATCTGGCCGGCAAGGCGTTCCTGATCTGGATGAGCTGGAAGGGCTGGGGTACCGGTGGCGTGGATTTCTCGCGGATCGGCAACGTCATCCATTGATCCGGTTGCCGCGTCAAAGCACGACAGGGTCGAGTGTTCCCAGCGCAGGACCGGCAACAATGCGAGAATCCGCTGGCATAATCGACCCACTGGATCGATCCCGTGGGTGATCGGTATTTGTCATTGATGGGCACGCCGCACAGTCGGCATAGCGAGGGGACTATGAAATCGAAGCAGTCGGGCGTCACCCTGATCGGGTTTCTGATCATCATGGCCGTGGTGGGCTTCTTTGCTTACATCGGGATGAAGCTGCTGCCGTCCTATTCCGAATACATGGGCGTGGTCAAGGCGATGAACCAGATCGCCAGTGAAGGTACCGATGGCAAGACACTGGATGCCATTCGCCGCGAGCTGTTCTTCAAGATGAACTTCCAGTACGTCGACGACGCCACCATCAAGCCGGCGGACATCACCATCCAGCGCAATAGCGGTGGCGCCAACCTGCTGAACGTGAATTACGACAAGCAGATCCCGTTCATGTACAACATCGACTTCCTGCTGCACTTCGACAAGAGCGTGCCATTGCAGGGCAACCTGGGTCAGTAAAACCTTGAACCTGCCTTACCGTTTTCGCGACCCGGCGCTGGCGCAGCTCGCACTCACCCATCGCAGCATCGGCAAACCGAACAACGAACGGCTGGAGTTCCTCGGCGATGCGCTGCTGGGCGCGATCATCGCCGAGATGCTGTATGAGGTGCACCCCAAGGCCAGCGAAGGCGAGTTGTCGCGGTTGCGCGCGCAACTGGTCAATGGCCAGGCGCTGGCCGTGCTGGCGCGCGAACTGGAGCTGGGCGACGGGCTGAAACTCGGCCCCGGCGAATTGAAGAGCGGCGGTTTCCGGCGCGACTCGATCCTCGCCGACGCGTTCGAGGCGCTGGTGGCGGCGGTGTACCTGGACGACGGGTTCGATGCCTGCCGCCATGTTGTACGCGAACTGTTCGGTGAGCGGATCGCGGCGCTGAGGAAGTCCTCCAAGGATGCCAAGACCCGTCTGCAGGAATGGTTGCAGGCCGGCAACTGGCCACTGCCACAGTACGAACTGACCGCCAGTCATGGCGAAGATCACGCCAAGACGTTCGATGTCAGCTGCACGATCAGCGAGCCGCTGCCGCTCGGTGCCGAGGCCCGCGGTGGCAGCCGTCGTGCTGCCGAGCAGGATGCGGCCGAGATCGTGCTGAACCAGCTGCTGGAGCAGCAGCGCAAACCCTGACCCACGCTTTCACCGATCCGCACGCTGGTACGCCCGGTGACGCGGCATCGCCCCCGGGTGGCGTCATGCGCACCAGCGCCTGCCGTTTCCGGCGAAGCACTACACTTGCCATCCGACTTGCCGAGCACATCACGCCATGAACCACGAACTGGAACCCGCCGGCAGCTTGCCGCATGAAAATTTCCGCTGCGGCATGGTCGCGCTGGCCGGCCGCCCCAACGTGGGCAAGTCCACCCTGCTGAATGCGCTGATCGGCTTTCGCCTGTCGATCGTCAGCCCGCGCCCGCAGACCACCCGCCATCGTATTCTCGGCATCGCCAACAGCGAGGCCGGGCAGATCATGTACGTCGATACCCCGGGGCTCCATCGTGGCGCCAAGCGGGCGATGAACCGCAGCCTGAACCGTGCCGCCCGTTCGGCGATCAGCGATGTGGATCTGGCAGTGCAGGTGATCGAGGCCGGCCGCTTCACCGACGAGGACGAGGCGCTGTACGCCGCCCTGGTCGAGCAGTCGTCGCCACGCTTCCTGGTGATCAACAAGGTCGACCTGAACAAGGACAAGACCGTGATGCTGCCGTTCGTGGCCGAGCTGGTCGCGAAGCACAGCTACGACGAAATCCACTATGTCAGCGCGCTCAAGGCACAAGGCCTGAAGGAGCTGGAACAGGCGATCCTGCAGCGTCTGCCGATACAGCCGCCGGTCTACGGCGAAGACGAAATCACCGATCGTAGCGAGCGCTTCCTTGCCGCCGAGATGGTGCGCGAGCAGCTGATGCTGCGACTCGACCAGGAACTGCCATATGCCACCACGGTGGAGATCGAGCAGTTCAGCGACCGCCCGGACGGCATCGCCGAAATCCACGCAATCATCTGGGTCGAGCGCGACGGCCAGAAAGCCATCGTGATCGGCAACGGCGGCGCCCAGCTCAAGGCGATCGGCACCAGTGCACGGCGTCACATGGAGCGCATGTTCGAGCGCAAGGTGTTCCTCAAGCTGTGGGTGAAGGTGCGCGAAGGCTGGGTCGACGACGAGAACATGCTGAAGAAGTTCGGCTATACGGACTGACGGCCGGGATTTCTGGCCAAGCGCCATGCGCCTCGAACAGCAACCCGCCTATGTCCTGCACGCGCGGCCGTATCGTGAGACATCGCTGTTGCTGGAATGCCTGACGCGTGAACACGGACGGTTGGGTGTGGTGGCGCGCGGCGTGCGTGGCGAGAAGGCTCGCCTGCGACGGGCCCAGCTCGAGCCGTTCCAGCCGCTGGCGCTGGATCTGTTGTTGCGCGGCGAGCTGGCCACGCTGACCGCAGTCGAGGCGGTCGGCACATCGCCGCGTTTGATCGGCGACGCCGGACTCGCCGGGCTCTACCTCAACGAACTCGTCGTGCGTCTGACCGAGCGGCAGGATCCGTTTCCGTTGCTGTTCGATGCCTATGCGCAGACGCTCGCGCGATTGGCCGGTGGCGAACCACTGGCGTGGAGCCTGCGTCGGTTCGAGCGTGACCTGCTGGAGGCGATCGGCTACGGCCTGCAGCTGCAGTACGAGTCGGACACCGGCGAGCCGCTGGAGCCGAATGCGCACTATCGCTATCTGGTGGAACAGGGCGCGGTGCGCTGTGCTGCCGGGCATGGGCAAGCCATGCGCGGCAGCGATTTGCTGGCGCTGGCGCAGGACCAACCACCCGACAACCCAGGCCTGAAAAGTCTGCGCGACCTGATGCGCGAGGTGATCCGCTTCCATCTGGGCGGTGGCGAACTGCGCGCCTGGCGGGTACTGGCGATGGCGGTGTCGCGTCGTTAGTGTGTCTTAGCGATCCAACGCCTGCAGCGTGGCCAGCAGTGCCTTGCGGAAGCGGGCCAGTGCCGCCGGGGACGGCAGATCGCGCTGCGACAGCTGTTGCTGCAACCACACGGTCTGCGTCGACAAGGCAGTTGCGCCACAGAATCCGCAGGACGAGCGCAGCCGGTGCAGGCGTTCGCCGAATCCATCCGGGTCGCGACTCAGCGGCTCCAGTTCCCGTTCGAGCTGGACCAGTTCCTCGCGCAGCAATTGCCGTAACGCATGCATGGTGGCGGCGTCGCCGCTGCTGGTCAGGGCAGCTTGGTCGTCGAGTACGCAGGCGTCAGTGAGCTCCGGCCGGACCAGCGCCAGCATCCGTTGCAGATCGGCCAACCCACAGGGCTTCAGCAGGATCTCGCTGAAGCCGGCGGCCAACAACGACTGGCGGTCACGCGGCGCCAGTTCGGCGCTGGTGGCCACGGCGATACTGTTCGCCGAGCAGGCGTGCACATCTCCACGCAGTGCGTTGAGAACCTGCAGCGCACCAGCCCCTGGCATGCGGCAATCCAGCAATAGCAGGTCGAATGACCCGGTGCGGGCGTGCGCCAGCGCGGTCGTGCCGTCGCCACAGGCCAGTGCCTGCGCGCCCAGCGAGCGCAGCCCATCGCACAGGAAACGGCAGCTGGCGGGGTCGTCGTCGGCCACCAGCACCCGTGGAGTCACGCTGTCGGCGGGGTCGATAACAGAGGCATTGGAGTGGCTGGGCATGACGAAATCCGTGTCGTTCAGCTTTATTTGGCAGAATGGCCTGACATGCGTCCCACATCAAGCCATCTTTTGCTTTGCTGCTGCCTGCTGCTGGGGATCGGCTGGGCGTTGCCTGCGCGGGCGGATGTACTGCTGACGGCCAGATCGGTCAGTGTGCCTGGTGTCCGCCTGCAGCAGGTGACTGTCAGGATCGACGAGAGCGCCACAGGCGGTCTGCATCTGCACTTGAGTGCTGCGCAGGCGGATGTGCCGGCGATGGGCTGGCAGCGCCTGGGCCTGACCCTCGACGGCAGCCTGCAGCGCGACGAGCGCCTGCACTGGATATTCGACGGCGGTGTGCGTCTGGCGGGCGCGCCGGGTGGGGCGCTCAGCGATGCGCATGTGAACATCCAGCTGAGCGAGTCGGCGAACACCTTGCAGGTCGATATTTTGCAGGGCAAGGCGCAGGCCAGTACCGCGTTGCCGCTGGACCAGCTCAGCCATGCGCAGATCAGCCTGAAAAATCTTCCTGCCGGCTGGCTGCAGGGCCTGCTCGGCACGGTGTGGAGCGGCCGGGCCACGGCTGGCCGGCTTGATGCCGAGCTGGCACTGGATGTGCGTGATGCAGGCCTGCAGTCGTCCGGACAGTTCACGCTCAACGATGTCGGCTTCGATACCCCGACCGGCACGCTGGCCGGGCAGGGTGTGGACGGCAACGGTCGATTCAGTCTCGATACCACCGGTGGACCGGCGGCGATCGACCTGGATGCCAGCCTGCACGGTGGCGAATGGTTGCTGGGTCCGCTCTACGCGAAATTGCCGAGTCACCCGGTGCAGCTCGGCTTGCGCGCGAACGTGGAGAACGGTGTCTTCGAGCTGCACCGGCTGCGGGTGAGTGATGCCGATGCACTGCAGCTCGATGGTGCACTGGCCTTCGATGCGAAGGGCGAGCTGAAGACGCTGAAACTGGATCATCTGCATGCCAGCTTCCCGGCGGCCTACCAGCGTTACGGTCAGGCGTGGCTGAACGCATTGGGCCTGCGCGACATGAGCATCGCCGGCCAGTTGAGCGGCAGCCTGGACCTGCGCGGCGATGGCCTGCACAGCTTTGCGTTCGACACCGATGGCCTGAACCTGGCCGATGCGAATGGCAGTGTGGCGATCGACGGTTTGCGCGGCGGCCTGGACTGGACGGCCCAGGGCGAACGCCCGGCGACCACGCTGGGCTGGCGCAGCCTGCAGTTCTACCGGATCACCAATGGTGCCGCGCTGTCGCAGTGGCAGAGCCGCAGTGGCACGCTGAGCCTGCGCCAGCCACTGGAAGTGCCGGTGCTGAAAGGCCAGCTGCGGGTGGCTGAACTGGACTGGCGCCCGGCCGCGGCGAAAGGACAACGACTGGAAACCTCACTGGTGCTGACCGGGGTCGACATGGCCGCCTTCAGCCACGCCATGGGCTGGCCGGCGTTCCCCGGCACGCTCGGCGGCGCGATCCCGTCGCTGCGCTGGGTCGATGATCGCTTCGAGCTGCAGGGCGGCCTGTCGGCCAGCCTGTTCGGCGGCTTCATCGACATCACCCGGCTCTCGCTGCAGCAACCGTTCGGTGCGAATCCGGTACTGAGCGGTGACATCGCCTTGAGTCAGCTCGATCTGGGCGCGATCACCAGCGTGTTCGATTTCGGCAGCATCACTGGCCGCATGGACGGTGCTATCGACGGCCTGCGGCTGGTCAACTGGAGTCCGGTCGCGTTCAAGGCGAGCCTGCTTGCCGGTGGTGGCGGCCGGATCAGCCAGCGCGCGGTGAACAACCTCACCACCGTCGGTGGTGGCGGCATCGCCGGCGGCTTGCAGGGCGCGGTGCTGAAACTGTTCAAGACCTTTGGCTACAAGCGCATCGGTCTCGGTTGCACGCTGCAGGGCGCGATCTGTCAGATGAGCGGACTGGAGGCCAATGGCGACGGTTACACTATCGTCGAAGGCAGCGGCTTGCCGCATCTGCAGGTGATCGGTCACCAGGCCCAGGTCGACTGGCCGACCCTGGTGCGGCGACTGCGTGATGCCATCAATGGCACGGCTCCGGAAATCCACTGAAGGGCCAGTTACCTGTTCTGTCCACGTGTTTTGACTGCTGGAGTCCATCATGCGCAAGCTCGTCTACGTCATCCTGACCTCACTGGCCGTGGCGTTGGTCGGCTGCGTCACCATCAATGTGTATTTCCCGGAAGCGGCGGCGCAAAAAGCAGCCGACCAGTTCATCGGCAACGTGCTCGATGATGCTGGGCAAACCCCGGCGCCGAAGCCGCAGCCACAGAAACCTGCCACGGACGGCCACGGCCAGCCGCCTGCGGCGATGCTGCTCGATCTGCTGATTCCTTCGGCATACGCGGCCGATACGCCGAATCTGCGTATCCAGACCAGCACCACCGAAGCGATCAGCGAGCGCACCCGTGAGCGCTTTCAGGGAGCTCTGGGTGCGTTGCTGGACAGTGGTGCGGTCGGCTTCACCAATGACGGCATGGTGGCCATGCGCGATGCCGCCAAGGTGCCGCTGAGCCAGCGCGCGCAGGCCAATGCCACGGTGGCTGACGAAAATCGCGACCGTACCGCGCTGTACCGCGAAATCGCCAATGCCAACAGCCATCCGGAATGGGAGCCGCAGATCCGCGCCACCTTCGCCAAGGGCTGGATCGAGAAGGCCCATGCCGGCTGGTATTACCAGGACGCCGCCGGCACCTGGCAGAAGAAATAAATCTGCGGCGCACCCCGCGCATCCTGATCCTGTGGGAGCGTGTAGGAGCGGCTTCAGCCGCGATGCTTTTCCCGCATTTGGCCAAAGAGCTAAAAAGCATCGCGGCTGAAGCCGCTCCTACAAAGAGCGTGCACGGAGCATTCGCGCACGACCGAAGGAAGTTCCTTGTGGACAGGGTGCGCTCCTGCATGACATCGAAGCGCTCGCGGGCGCCATCCGGGCCGATCTGGGATAATCGGCGGCCAGCCCCAGCGGCCTCAACCGTCCGAGCCTCATGTCCCGATCCAACTCCGTTCCGTCGACCCCGTTCGAAGCCCACATCACCGACCTCAGCCATGACGGTCGTGGCGTAGCCCGCATCGACGGCAAAACGGTGTTCGTCAGTGGCGCGCTGTTGGGCGAACAGGTGCTGGCCAAGCTGCGCAAGCGGCATCGCCACTTCGACGAGGCCGAAGTCGTCGAGTTGATCACCCGTTCACCACATCGGGTGGAGCCGCGCTGCCGCCACTTTGGCCAGTGCAGCGGCTGCTCGCTGCAACACCTCGACGCGCCGTCGCAGATCGCGACCAAGCAGCGCGTGCTGGCGGAGAACTTCGAGCGCATCGGCAAGGTGACGCCGTCGTCATGGCTGCCGCCGCTCATCGGTGAACCCTGGGGCTACCGGCGCAAGGGCCGCCTGTCGGTGCGCAATGTGGTGAAGAAGGGCCGTGTGCTAGTGGGTTTTCGCGAAGAGGAGAACCCGCGTTTCGTCGCCGATATCCAGCAGTGCGAAGTGATGCATCCCGCGCTGGGCCCGAAAGTCGGTCTGCTCGCCGAGCTGCTCAACGGCATGGATGCGGCCAACGACATTCCACAGATCGAGTTTGCCGGTGGCGACGACACCATGGCGCTGGTGTTTCGCCATATGCAGCCGTTGAGCGAGCGCGATCTGACGGCGTTGACTGCGTTCGGTCAGCAACACGGGCTGGCGATCTACCTGCAGCCGGGCGGCAACAGCAGCGTGCATCCGCTGTGGCCGGAACAGCCGCGACTGGCGTTCCGCATTGCCAGCGGCGATGCGCATGTCGATGACGTCGAGCTGGAGTTCCTGCCGCTGGACTTCGTGCAGGTCAATGCCGACATGAACCAGCGCATGATGGCACGCACGCTCGAACTGCTCGATCCGCAGTCGACCGACCGCGTGCTCGACCTGTTCTGCGGTCTGGGCAACTTCACCTTGCCGATCGCGCGCCGCGTGGCCGAAGTGGTGGGCGTGGAAGGCGAACACGGACTGGTCGAGCGCGCTGCGCAGAACGCCGCGCGCAACGGCATTGCGAACGCGCACTTCCATGTCGCCAACCTGTTCGAGGATCAGCGCAATGCGGACTGGGCACGCCAGCCATGGGACAAGGTACTGCTCGATCCGCCGCGCGCCGGCGCCGACAAGGTGCTGGAATACCTGCCGCACAAGCAGACGCGTCGCATCGTGTACGTGTCGTGCCATCCGGCCTCGCTGGCACGCGACGCCGGCATCCTGGTCAACCAGCACGGTTTCAAGCTGAAGTCGGCCGGTGTAATGGACATGTTTCCGCATACCTCGCATGTCGAGTCGATTGCGTTGTTCGAGCGCGACTGAGTCGAACGCATGGGCATCGAAATCGAACGCAAGTTTCTCCTCGCCAGCGACGACTGGCGTGCAGCCATCGAGCGCAGCGAGCCGATCGCGCAGGGTTATTTGGTCGGTGCGCAGGCCCTGCGCGATGGCAGTGCGCGTGCCTCGGTGCGCGCCCGGCTTGCCGGCGAACAGGCATGGTTGAACATCAAGGCAGCGACGGCGGGTATCGCGCGTGCCGAGTTCGAATACGCGATACCGGTCGCTGATGCCAGGTCGCTGCTGGCCACGCTATGCGATGGCGTGCTGGAAAAGATCCGCCATCATGTCCATGTCGATGGCATGCTGTTCGAGATCGATGAATTTCTTGGTGACAACAGCGGATTGATCGTTGCCGAGGTCGAATTGCCGGCCGTCGATGCGCCGTTCCCACATCCGGCGTGGCTGGGCCGTGAGGTAAGCACACTGACGCGCTACTACAACGTCAACCTGATCGCGCATCCGTATCGGCTATGGTCGCCGGCCGAACGCGCTGCCGAGGATGTCGCATGTTGATGATCGGTGTGGCCGGGCTGCAACTGGCCGAACACGAGAAACCCTGGCTCACAGCGTCGGGCGTCGCCGGCGTGCTGCTGTTTGCGCGCAACTACCAGTCGCGTGAGCAGTTGATTGCGCTGTGCGATGCGATCCGCGAGGTCGGTGGCGACGAGCTGCTGATCGCGGTCGATCAGGAAGGCGGCCCGGTGCAGCGTTTCCGCGACGGCTTTACCCGACTGCCGCCGCTGGCGGCAGTCGGTGCGGTCTACGCGCGTGACCCGATCGAAGCGGTGCGGCTGGCCGAGGAACACGCCTGGGTGATGGCCAGCGAGTTGCGTGCCAGCGGGGTCGATTTCAGTTTTGCGCCGGTGGTCGATCTGGACCGTGGCAATGCGGCGATCGGCCTGCGTGCCTTCCATGCCGATCCGGCGGTAACCGCCGAGCTGGCGCAGGCTTACGTGCGAGGCATGCATCTGGGCGGCATGGCGGCGGTACTGAAGCATTTTCCGGGACACGGTTCGGTCGCCACCGATACACACAAGGCGCAGGCAATCGACCCGCGCAGCCTTGAGCTGATCCGCCGCGACGACCTGCTGCCGTTTGCCGAGTGCATCGAAGCGCGGGTCGAGGCAGTGATGATGGCGCACGTGATCTACCCGGCGGTGGACAGTCAGCCGGCCGGTTACTCCAAAGTGTGGATCGAACAAATCCTGCGCGGCGAGCTGGGCTTTGCCGGCGCCGTGATCAGCGACGACATCAGCATGGCCGCCGCCGGTGCCGCCGGCAGCGTGGGTGAGCGCGTGCGTGCGCACCTGGACGCTGGCTGCGATCTGGTGCTGGCCTGTTTCCCCGACGTGGTGGACGAGGCGATCGCCGCCATGCAAGGTCGCAGCACAACACTGCCGCCGCAGCTGGCCGCGATGCGTGGCGCGCTCGGCCCCAGTTGGGCCGGTCTTACCGACAATCCGCAGCGTGACCGTTTCGTCGCGCGCATCACGGCGCTGAATGCCGAACCAGGAATCGCATGAATACTCCAACCCCTTCGCTGACCGACGCGCTGGCACAGTCGGACCTGCTGCACGAGCGCGACGAACTGGAAACCGTGATCGCCGACATCGGCCGCCGGATCGACGCCTCGCTGGACGGCGAACGCGCTGTGTTCCTCACCGTGATGAACGGCGCACTGATCTTCGCCGGCCAGTTGGCGCTGGCGATACGCACCGATCTGGAATTCGACTACGTGCATGCGACGCGCTACCGCGGCGCCACCTCCGGTAGCGAGTTGCACTGGCTGCGTGAACCACTCGTGCCACTGGCTGGTCGCGTGGTGCTGCTGGTCGACGACATCCTCGACGAGGGGCACACGCTCAAGGCCGTGCGTGACGATTGCTACAAGCGCGGCGCCAAGCGCGTGCTGATCGCCAGCCTGTGCACCAAGCGGCATGATCGCCTGGTCGAAGGAGTCGCCTCCGATTTCAACGGGGTCGAACTGCCGGATCGCTACGTGTTCGGTTACGGCATGGATTACTACGAACAGGGGCGCAACCTGCCGGGGATCTATGCATTGAAGGAGACCACTGCATGAGTATGATCGATCTGGCCGTGATCGGCGGCAGTGGCCTGTACAAGTTTCCCGGGCTGGAAAATGTCACGCGGCATGTGGTGGACACGCCCTACGGCGCTGCCTCGGGCGATGTGGTGATCGGTGACTTCACCGGCAAACGCGTGGCCTTCCTGGCCCGCCACGGTGAGAGCCACGCACTGCCGCCGCATCGCGTGAACTACCGCGCCAACCTGTGGGCGCTGCACAGCCTGGGCGTGCGCCGGGTGATCGGCGTCAATGCGGTGGGTGGCATTCGTGGCGACATGGGGCCGCGGGTGATCGTGGTGCCGGATCAGCTGATCGACTACACCCACGGTCGCTTTACCAGCTACTGCGACGTCGACGGTGCCGAGGTGAAGCACATCGACTTCAGCGAGCCGTATACCGAGTCGCTGCGCCAGCAACTGCTGTTGGCAGCACGCGCGGCGGATATCGCGGTGATCGCTGGCGGCTGCTACGGCGCCACCCAGGGGCCACGGCTGGAGACCCGTGCCGAGATCGCCCGCATGAAGCGTGACGGCTGCGACTTGGTCGGCATGACCGGCATGCCCGAGGCATCGCTGGCGCGCGAACTGGAACTCGAATACGCCTGTCTTGCCCTAGTCGCGAACTTCGCCGCTGGTTGTGGCGACGAGGCGGAAATCAGCATCGACGAGATCTTTGCGCATCTGGCGGCAGCCACTGCCGAGGTGCCACGCATCCTCGCGGCGATGCTGAAAAGCTGAGCACCGCGTCAGGATTTGGGCGCCCGGTGCGCTGTTGCATATTGCGTTGAACCTGAACAAGTTGGTACTTTCCCCACGCCGGGACGGCGAACCAGTGGGGGATAGTGGTTCTGCAAGGGTAGCTCGGCGCACCCATTCCATGATCCAGAGGTTCACGCAATGAGTTTCGGTACGGTCAAGTGGTTCAACGACGCCAAGGGTTTCGGTTTCATCTCACCCGAGGACGGCGGGGCGGACGTGTTCGTCCATTTTTCGGCGATCACCAGCAAGGGCTTTCGTAGCCTGCAGGAAGGTCAGCGCGTGCAGTTCGAAATTACCCAGGGGCCGAAGGGCGCTCAGGCTTCAGGTGTCGAAGCAGCCTGATCATCCAGGCGAGCGTTGTACAGCAAGAATGAAACCCCGCATCCTGTGCGGGGTTTTTTGCTTTGGTGACCTGGAGAACGTGATGACTGATCGCAGGCGTTTCCTGAAGGCCTCCGTACTGGGAGCCTCCGTTTCGATGCTGGCATGGGGCAACAAACTGATAGCCGGATCGGCGCCCCGAATACCGGCGACGACGACCGTACGGGTGGTTTCGACCTGGGATTTCGGCGTGGCTGCGAACCAGTCGGCGTGGGCCATCCTCGGCAAGGGCGGTCATGCGCTGGATGCGGTCGAGGCCGGTGCGAGGGTGCCCGAGGCCGACCTGAAGAACCACAGCGTCGGCAGGGCCGGTTATCCGGATCGCGATGGCCACGTCACGCTGGACGCCAGCATCATGGACGCCGACGGCAACTGCGGTGCGGTCGCCGCACTTGAACATATCGCCCATCCGATCTCGGTGGCACGCCGGGTGATGGAGCGCACGCCGCATGTCCTGCTGGTCGGCGAGGGCGCATTGCAGTTCGCGCTGGAACAGGGCTTCAAGAAAGAGAACCTGCTGACGCGGGAATCCGAGCAGGCCTGGCACGAATGGCTGAAGACGGCGAAGTACCAGCCCTCGATCAACAGCGAAGTGCATGACTACGGCAAGGACGGCAAGACAGGCATGCCCGGTGGCGCCGCCAACCACGACACCATCGGCATGCTGGCGCTGGATGCACAGGGCCGACTGGCCGGTGCCTGCACCACCAGCGGCATGGCGTGGAAGATGCGCGGCCGCGTCGGCGACAGCCCGATCATCGGCGCTGGCCTGTACGTCGATGGCGAGATCGGCGGCGCCACCTCCACCGGCGTCGGCGAGGAAGTGATCCGCAATGCCGGCAGCTTTCTCGTGGTCGAGCTGATGCGTCAGGGCCGTTCGCCGCATGAAGCCTGCAAGGAAGCAGTGATGCGCATCGTCAAGAAGCGCCGCGAAGCCTCCAAGACCCTGCAGGTCGGCTTCCTTGCGATGAACCGCGCAGGCGAAGTCGGCGCGTACGCGATCCAGCACGGCTTCTCCTACGCCGTGTGCGATGCGAAGAAACAGGATGGCTTGATCCCGTCGCAAAGCGTCTACACCACGAGCTATTCGTGATACTGGAAATCGCCGCCAACTCGGTTGCCTCCGCATTGGCCGCCCAGCAGGGCGGAGCGGGGCGGATCGAACTCTGCACCGCGCTGGAACTGGGCGGGCTGACGCCGTCGCATGCGCAGATCGCGTTGGCCCGCGAGCGTTTGCGCATCCCGCTGTACGTGCTGATCCGCCCACGCGCCGGCGATTTCCTCTACAGCCATATCGAGTGCGAGGTGATGTTGCGGGATATCGAAGCCTGCGTGGCGCTCGGCTGCGACGGCGTGGTACTCGGCGTACTCGATGCCGAGGGCAGGGTGGACATGCCACGCTGCCACGCATTGATTGCCGCGGCCGGGAAACTCGGCGTGACCTTCCATCGCGCCTTCGACCTCAGCCACGAGCCTGCACAGGCGCTGGAGGATATCGTCGCACTCGGCTGCGAACGCATCCTGACCTCGGGCGCGCAGGCCAGCGCACCGGAAGGTGCGGCGCTGATCCGCGAGCTCGTGGTGCAGGCCACGGGACGTCTCGCGGTGATGCCCGGCGCAGGCATCACCGCGCTGAACATCGCCGCGCTGGCCGCCACCACCGGCGCGCACGAATTCCACGCCTCGGCCAAACACCTGCTGCCATCGGGCATGCGGCACCAGCGGAATGTACTGACCGGGATGGAAGGCGGCGAACTGCGCAGTGACACCGAACAAGTGCGCTCGCTCGTTGCCGCACTGCACGCCTCGGCTCGTGAGTATCCCTGAACCCTGCAGGCAGCCAGCTTTTGTAGGAGCGACTTCAGTCGCGACGCTTTTGCTTCGGAACCCCCAAACAAAGCGTCGCGGCTGAAGCCGCCCCCACCGTGGCCATCCAGCCTGCTGGACGACCCACCTGCGGCAGCATCATTCCCTACGGCAGCGCATGGCCGCCCCGCTTGGTTACTATGGCGAATTGCCGAGCCGTTCCAGGAGCCATTGCCGTGATCATCAAGCCCAAAGTCCGCGGATTCATCTGCATCACCGCTCACCCGGTCGGTTGCGAACACAACGTGCTCGACCAGATCAAGGTCACCCAAGCCGCGGGCCACGCGAAAGGCAACGGCCCGAAGCGCGTGCTGGTGATCGGCGCCTCCACCGGCTACGGCCTGGCCTCGCGCATCACCGCGGCGTTCGGTTACGGCGCGGCCACGCTCGGCGTGTTCTTCGAAAAGCCCAGTACCACGGAGAAAACCGGCACCGCCGGCTGGTACAACTCCGCCGCGTTCGACAAGGCGGCCAAGCAGGCTGGCCTGTACAGCAAGTCGATCAACGGCGACGCGTTCGCCAACGAAACCCGCGCGCGCGCGATCGAGATCATCAAGAACGAAATGGGCGGCCCGATCGACCTGGTGGTCTATTCGCTGGCCTCGCCCGTGCGCAAGCTGCCGGACACCGGCGAAGTGGTGCGCTCGGCGCTCAAGACCATCGGCCAGCCGTTCACCAACACCTCGGTCGACACCAACAAGGACACCGTGATCGAGGCCACCATCGAGCCGGCCACCGAGCAGGAAATCAAGGACACCGTCACCGTGATGGGCGGCGAGGACTGGGCGCTGTGGATCGACGCGCTGAGCGCCGCCGGCGTGCTGGCCGAACACGCCAAGACCGTCGCCTACAGCTACATCGGCACCGAAATCACCTGGCCGATGTATTGGCACGGCACCCTGGGCCAGGCCAAGCAGCACCTCGACAACACCGCCAAGCAACTGCGCAGCCGCCACCCCGGCCTCGAAGCCTACGTCGGCGTGATGAAGTCCGTCGTCACCCAGGCCAGCGCCGCCATCCCGGTGATCCCGCTGTACGTGTCCATCGCCTTCAAGATCATGAAGGAGAAGGGCATCCACGAAAATCCGATCGAACAGGCCAACCGCCTGTTCCACGACCGCCTCTACCGCGCCGACGGCACCGCCCCGCAAACTGACAACGAAGGCCGCTTGCGCCTCGACGATTGGGAACTGCGCGACGACGTCCAAGACGCCTGCAAAACCCTCTGGCCCACCGTCACCACCGAAAACCTCAAACAGATCACCGACTACGCCGGCTACAAGCACGAGTTCTTGCAGCTGTTCGGGTTTGATCGGGCGGATGTGGACTATGACGCTGAGGTGGAGGCGGATCGGCGGTTTGACTGTCTGGAGATTTGAGGAAACAGGGTGATTGGAGAGGTTGGGCAGCCTGATCTTTTTGGAAGACGGGCTTGGCTTTTTAGGGGAAGCATGCCAATGGAATTGGAAGAGTGGTTCGAAGGACGGCCGAAGTGGCTGCAGACCGCTGCGGTGCTCAGGCTCGCGAAAGCAACCCTGACTGAGGCCGACTACCAGCAACTGTTCAATCTCTGCCAACAGGAATCGGAGAACATCAATCAAACGGGGTTCTCGTCGCTTTCGTCTGGCAGTCTGAATAACCCGGTGATGTCGCCTTCGGTGAGGATAGCGACTATCCACGATCTGAAGGGCATCAATGCCCTGCGACCAGCAAGGCCGCTTGATTTCGCAGTGGGCGACAACGAACTCACTGTGGTGTATGGATTCAATGGTTCTGGCAAAAGCGGCTATTCAAGGTTGTTGAAGCATTTGTGCGGCTCCCGTTTTTGCGAAGATCTTCATCCCAATGCTTTCGATTCAGTGGTCACAGAGCAAACGGCAGGCGTCCAGATCCTTGTCAACGGTCAATCCGTGCCGCTCCAATGGCGAAAGGTTGATGGGCCGCTTGAGCCGCTTAGGCACGTACACATCTTCGACAGTGAGTGCGCGAGTAGCTACGTCAGCAAGTCGATTGAAGCGGCATTCGAGCCAGCCCCAGTAAGATTTTTGGCGGACCTGGTTGCTGACTGCGTCAAAGTTGGCCAAAAGTTTGATGACTTGATGGGCACGTACCGTTCGCGTCTTCCTCTGTTTCCACAAGAGCTTCAAGAAAGCGTTGCAGCAACGTGGTTAAAAGCACTGTCACCGACGACAACTGAGGCAGAGCTTCTTGAATGGTGCTCATGGAGCCTTGCTGAAACAACTGAGCTGGTGGGGCTGGATAGTGATTTGGCTCAGGCTGATCCTGTGTCGCTAGTCGCGGGCAAGAAACGCAAGAAGAGTGCGGCCGAACTACTCATCCTGAAATTGCATGGGTTTGAAAGTTCGTGGTCGTCAGCTGTTGCGGAGCAGATAGCAGTAGCCAGAGAACAGTTGGCTGCATGCAGACGAGTGGCTGCAGAAGCGGCTCAGCAAGTTTTTAGCGGAGCACCGCTGACAGGCATCGGTGAAGCGACGTGGCGAGCCTTGTGGGATGCCGCAAAAGTCTATTCGGAGAAAGTGGCCTATCCAGATCGCGCATTCCCTGTGCTAGATGATGCGGTATGTGTGCTTTGCCAGCAGTCCATGTCGGCAGCAGGAAGCCAGCGCATGCAGAGCTTCAACGCGTTCGTGCAGGGTGCATTGGATGCCGCTGTGGTTGATGCCCAGGCGAGCTTGGACCGTCTTACGGTGGCGGTGGTAGATGCGCCAACTGCCGAAATACTTGCTGCTCAATTTGATGCAATTGACGTATCGATGGATGCCGATTCTTTGCATAAGAAGCTTGGCGCGCAACGTGACGCGTTGATGAGCCATCAGTCAGGAGGATCGCTGCCGAGTCTTGATTTGACTGGTGTGATTCAGCCGATCGAGGCACATGTTGCAGAGCTCCAGATCGAAATATCGAACCTTGAGGCAACCGTCGATACCACAGAACGAGCCCGGAAACAGCAGCGCCGGAAGGGGTTGCGTGGGAAACAATGGCTGAGTCAGCAAGTAACAGCTGTACGTGAAGAGGTGCATCGACAAAAGGCTCTGGCGTCCCTTGCGACGGCGAAAAAACTCGCCAGCACCAATGCACTGACTCAAAAGAAGAATGATCTTGCTGCCGCTCTCTTGGCTACGGCGCATGCAAACCGTTTTGTCGTGGAGCTTCGTGAGTTGGGCGGAGACAAACTGCCGATCAAGATTCTTCCAACACGGGGCAGCCGAACGACACAACCAGGGTTTCAGGTTAGCCTTGAAGGTGCTTTGCGCTTGAGTCCGTCACAGGTTTTGAGCGAGGGGGAAAGCCGCATCGTTGCACTTGCTGCGTTCATGGCTGATGTGACCGCAGGGCCGGTGAACGTCCCATTTGTCTTTGACGATCCGATTTCTTCACTCGACCAAAGGTTCGAAGAAGCGACGGCTCGCAGGTTGATACGGGAAGCGAAGGTTCGCCAGGTAATCGTGTTCACGCACCGGTTGTCGATGCTCGCGCTTCTTGACGATTTGAGCGGTGAAGAGGGCATTAAGGTTGATGTTGTGGCGCTTCGGGGTGCTCCGGAAGGGACGGGTACGCCAGGGCAGACGGCAATACGGGAGAAGAAGCCAGAGAAAGCTGTGAACAAGCTGCTGGGTGAACGTCTTCCCAAAGCTCGCAAGGCGCTCGCAGACGGTGATCGTGAATCAGGCGAGATCCTGCTTCAATCCGTTTGCAGTGACTTCCGTGTTCTCGTTGAGCGGCTCATTGAAATGACCTTGCTGAATGGTGTAGTTCAGCGCTTTCAGAAGAACCTCACGACCAAGGACAAGCTCGCCGGCTTGGCCAAGATTCGGCCCGAAGACTGTGTGCTTCTGGAGTCGATGATGACCAAATATTCATACCAAGAGCATTCCCAGCCGCAAGAAACGCCAGTGCCGCTGCCGTCAACGGATGAGTTGGGAATCGACCTGAAGGCCGTTGTTGATTGGATTCAGGAGTTTTCTACTCGTGGTGTGCCGTTGCCTGCGGGATGAATGTTCCGACGTCTTATTGCACGCTTAAATGATGCATGCAAATGCTCCCGCGCCCTGATCGGATATGCCGATGCCACCACTGCTAGCCATTGTTGAAATATTGGAACGCAGCGACCAAGGCGTGACACGGCCGTTCCTGTGTCGCTGCGATGACGGCAATTTGTACTACGTGAAGGGTCGTGGGGCTGGACGAAGTAGCCTTCTGTGCGAGTGGTTGGCGGGACATTTGGCGCTTGCGTTTAATCTACCGATACCGCCATTCGCCGTCGTCGAAGCGCCGCAGTCGTTGGTCGAGCTTTTTCCGGAAGGAGGGGATCTCGGCGCAGGGCCAGCCTTTGGTTCGCGGGTGGTGGCGCACACCCAAGAGTTGTCAATGTCGCATCTTGGCGACGTGCCTATGCAGCTGCAGCGCGACGTGCTGATGTTCGACTGGTGGGTCCGCAACTCGGATCGAACGCTGACTTCACTCAGTGGCAACCCGAATCTGTTGTGGGATGCCGATGCGAAGCAGCTGGTGGTGATCGACCACAATGTGGCGTTCGATCATGACTTTAGCATTCAGTCGTTCAGCGAAACGCATGTGTTTAGACAAGAGGTTCCGAAGGTATTTCAAGACCTTGTGGAGCGTCTGTCGTATGCCAAACGGTTGCATGCGGCGCTGGCAGCTTGGCCCGCTGCCTGCCAGAATGTCCCTGACGAGTGGTGGTTCGCAGACGAGGAACGCACGGTTCCCGCAGACTTCGACCCAGACGCCGTACTGGCGTCATTGAACCGCTGCACGCACGAAGATTTCTGGAGGTTAGCGCCATGAACAGGTTCGCCTGCCAATACGCGATCATCCGCTTTCTGCCCTATGCAGAAACGGGCGAGTTCGCCAATGTCGGCGTGGTGCTGGCATGCCCGGCGAGTGGTTACTTCGGTGCGAAGCTGATGCCGGTCAAGAAGACCGGTCGTATCACCGGCTTCTTCGAGCAGTTGGACAAGCGTATCTATCGTGAGGCGATGGCTTATCTGAGAGATGAGCTGGAGCGCCTTGACGAGCTGGTATGTGAGCGGGGTGCGGGAAACCAGGGCTTCGTGCAGCAAACCTTTGCAGGGCTCACCCGGCCACGCGAGGCCTTGCTGCGCTTTGGCGAAACCCGCGTGATTCTTGCCGAGGAGCCTGCCGAGACGTTACGCAAACTGTTTGCCAATTTTGTCGAGCGGGAATTCGCTAGCAAGGAGTACCACGATCAAGTGCTCGAACGTGGTGTGCGCGAGACCTTGCGTAAAGCCAACTTGCGTGAATACTTCAAGCCGGCTGAGATTGGCAACGACAACCTGCACATCAATGTGCCGTTCGTGTATCAGCGCGATGGGCTTGTGCAACTTGCCATCAAGCCGCTCGACTTGGCCAAGGATGAGCCTAACAACGTGTTCGACCTTGGTGGCCATTGGGTAGATCGTGTGCGGCGTTTGGGCAAGCATCAGCTCCTGCCAGAGCGGATGTTATTTGCTGTGAGATTGCCTGGTACGGCAAATGAAGGAGCGCGCAAGGCTGCCAACGAAATCATCGGCGAGCTGCGTGAGCAAAACATCGTGGTTGCTGCATCCACCGACGCGGCGGCGATCACGAAGTTTGCTGCAGGCGCCTCGATTAAGTAGTGTGGGAAAAGGTGTCAGAGACAATTTCTGACGCGCATAGCTCTCCGTGGCCATCAACTGCCTAGGCAGAAACCCGAGTCAAAGTGCACTTCAATAAGTCGGATTCTTTGGGTGCGCTCCGGCCAAGCAGTTCCCCGAGAAGCTCTGAACTGGACCGAGGCCGCCCGGTGTCAAACCGGGCGGCCTTTTCTTGCCGCCCGCGCCCCAGCGCTAAGATGACCTCGTATGGGGCGAGCGGAGACGGGGATGTGGAAGCGGGTGGTCGGCTACGGGGCGTTGCTGGCGGCGGGAACGCTCGCCCTGCAGTGGCTCGACTACCAGCGCCTGGCGCGGATGCATTCGGGCGACGTCTACTTGTTCCTGGTCGCGGCCGCCTTCCTGGTGCTGGGCATCGTGCTGGGCGTGCGGGTGTTCGCCGCGCCGGCGCCGGCCGCCTTCGACGGCAACCCGAAGGCGCAGGCGGCGTTGAGGCTGAGCGAGCGAGATCTGGAGGTGCTGCACGAACTGGTCGCCGGCCACTCCAACAAGGAGATCGCGGCGCACCTCCACATTTCGCCGAGAAGCTGGGCGCGAAGCGGAAACGGGAAAAGGTGTCAGGGACAATTTCCGCCTGTATTGATGTCCTGCCGCATGGCGTTTGGTGCGGCCGAATTTTCCTTGACACCATTCTTGTGCCGTTTTGGGCTTGCAAGCGGGGCGCGCTGTTACTTGCGCGGGGCCTTCATGTTTTTGTGCCCTTGCCCGAAAGGGGATGCGGTCTGGCTTCCTTCGGGATGCACGGAGGTTTGCCAAGAAGCTCGACCAGCCGCGACTCGCATGGGGAGAAATCATGACCCCGTCGTTGCGAGATCACGAACGTGAGCGGACCAAGGTGCCAGGCGCGGCGTTCAAGTTCGACGAGCTCTCCCTTTGCCAGATCCTCGCCGACGAGGTGTCGCGGCAGGTGTCCCCAGCCGAGGCCGGCCTTGAGAAGGTCACGCTTGGCGCCGAGATCATTGACCAGCCACAGCCGCTTGCCGGCAACGCCCTGTTGGGTTTTCTCCGCTTCCGGTTGGTTGTCCGTCACGACGATTTGAACATGTCGACTCAACTCGTCCTGCGGGACGGGTTTCGGTAGTGAAGCGAGGGGATGGGATGGCGCACATAGCGTCACCATCTGCGCATCGCACAGCCAGTGGCGTTCGATGGCGTCCGGGTTGACTTCCGGTACGTTCTCGACCGTGATGGCCAGCGCGCACACCTTTTCCAGCACCAGTCTCTCGCCGCCCTGCATGGTCGTGATGCGCAGGTTGATCGCTGCGGTTGGGAACTCCGCTTGCAGCGTCCGCAAACCGTCAATGAGGTGTGCGCGCGGGAAGTAGACATCGACCGCCACCGAAAGCTGGGGTGCGCCGACTCGGGCGATCGAGCCGGCGCGGCTCTTCATTTCTTCCGTGCGTGAGATGACCGCCCGCGCGTCCGGCAGCAGGCTGCGTCCCGCCGCGGTGAGCTGCGCCTTGCGTGTATTGCGATCGAACAATTCGACATCGAAGGCGCTTTCCAGCGCCTTGATCGCGTGGCTGATGGCCGACTGCGCGCGACCGAGTTGCCGTGCTGCACCCGAGAAGCTTCCCTGATCGCATACCGCAACGAACGAACGCAGTTGGTTGATGGTGACGTTGTCGAGCATACATATCCAAAAACAAGATCTTATTAAGACATATTTCGTCAATTGTATTGATGTGTCAACAGAACCATCTTCGTCAGGACCTTAAACAAGAAACGAAGGATGCATGACATGAACAGACTGAATGGAAAGACGGCGGTGATCACGGGCGGCGCTACCGGCATCGGACTCGCCGCAGCCAAGCGCTTCATCGAGGAGGGCGCTTTCGTCTTCATCTTCGGCCGCCGGCAGGACATGCTCGACGCCGCGGTGGCTGACCTCGGGCCCCATGCCCGCGCGGTGAAGGGCTCGGTCTCGGATGAGGCCGACCTCGACCGACTCTACGCGGCGGTGAAGGCTGAGCGCAAAACCTTGGACATCGTCTTCGCCAATGCCGGGGCGGGCAGCCCGCTTGCACTCGGCGAGATCACCGCCAGGCACATCGACGAAACCTTCGACACCAATGTGAAGGGCACGATCTTCACGGTCCAGAAGGCGCTGCCGCTGATGGGCGAGGGCGGTTCGATCATCCTGACCGGATCGAGTGCCGGCACCACGGGCGCGCCGGGATTCACTGCCTACAGCGCGAGCAAGGCGGCGGTGCGCAACCTCGCGAAGACCTGGGCGGAGGATCTGAAGGGCACCGGCATCCGGGTGAACGTGCTGTCGCCCGGAGCGACGGCGACCGAACTGGCGAAGGCGGCGTTGGGCGAAGAGGGCCAGAAGGCCTATGGCGCGATGACTCCGCTCCAGCGCATGGCCGATCCGTCGGAGATCGCGGCCGCGGCTGCCTTTCTCGCGTCGCCAGACAGCAGCTTCATGACCGCCAGCGAGCTCGCCGTCGACGGCGGCCTGGCGCAACTCTGACGCGCTACGCCTGGGTGGTCACTCCATTCGATATCCGGAGCCCGCAGGGCGTAGTCAACAATGAAAAGCAAAAAGGAAAAGCACATGAACAACCATAGTGGACAAAAACTGGCTGGAAAAATTGCGGTCATTACAGGCGGAAGCAGCGGGATTGGCTTGGCCACAGCCAAGCGCTTCGTGGAAGAAGGTGCGCACGTCGTGATCACCGGGCGACGAGAGAAAGAGCTGAAGGAGGCCGCCGCCTCCATCGAGAGAAACGTCACGACGGTCGTGGGCGACGTGTCGCGCCTCGAAGATCTGGACCGGCTCTATGCTGTCGTGAAAGAGAAGCATGGTCACATCGACATTCTCTTCGCGAACGCGGGCGCAGGGACACTCGCACCGCTTGCGGTAGCTACTGAGGACCATTTTGATCAGACCTTCGACGTGAACGTGAAGGGCATGTTCTTTACGGTGCAGAAGGCCCTTCCCCTCTTCAAAGATGGCGGTTCGATCATCCTGACCTCTTCGGTCTCAAACGTGCTCGGGCTTCCAGGATTTACTGCTTACGCCGCGAGTAAGGCGGCTGTGCGCAACCTCGCGCGCGGCTGGGCCAAGGAATTGATAGATCGCAAGATCCGCGTGAATTGCATGAGCCCCGGAGCAATTGATACCCCGGCCCTAGCGACGACGGCGGGCCTTACCCCTGAACAGGTCGAGCAAGCAATCGCACAGTTCACCACGCAGATCCCCATGGGCCGCAGAGGCATGCCCGAGGAAATCGCCGCAGCAGTCGTGTTCCTCGCCTCCGATGAAAGTTCTTACATCACCGGTATAGATCTTCCCGTCGATGGGGGCATGGCGCAGGGCTAACCCTGGCGCGGTCCCCCGTACGCTCGTCGAATATCAACCGTAAAGGAGATCCCTATGTACAACCAAACCAAGCAATCCGAGTTGATCCGGTTCGCACGAGTCGAGGCGGGCTCCACCGTCATCGACGTTTACCCAGGCGATGGCGACTGGACCCGTCTCTTCTCCGACATCGTGGGACCCGAAGGACGGGTCTACAGCTTCGTGCCGGCCGAAGTCGCCCACTTCAAGAACGATCCGGTCGGCGGCATGCGGACGCTTGCGAAGGAGCCGGGCCGAGAGAACGTCGAAGCCGTCTCGGCGGACCTCGTGGCGATGCCGGAGGTCACGCAACCAGCGGATGTGCTGTGGCTGCACCTGTTCTACCACGATCTCCACACCGCGCTTATGCAGGCCAAAGGCGCGACGGCGGCGGAGTTCAATCGAGCTGTCTACGAGCGGCTGAAGTCCGGTGGGTCCTACGTCATCGTAGACCACGCCGCCGCCGTCGGGACGGGCACGAGCGACGCCCAGTCGCTGCATCGGATTGAGCCTGCCACCGTTCGCGAGGAGGTGGAGGCGGCCGGCTTCGTACTGGATGCGGAAAGCACCATGCTCGCGAACAAGGACGATCCGCACTCGATCAAGGTGTTCGATCCCTCGATCAAGGGCGAGACCGATCGCTTCGTCTATCGGTTCGTGAAGCCCTGACAGGTCCCGGCTTCGTGCCCACTTCGGCAAGGCGGCAACCGGGCAACCGGGACGGAGGAAGTTAAGTCGAATGGGTTGTGCGCGTTCACCTGATCGCACGTCCAAGGACCCGGCAGCACGGCGTGAGCGGGCAACGGCCCAAAAAGAATTCAGGTTGAAATCGCGCTGAGCTGGACGAACGATGGCCGCCGATGCTGCATCGATTGTTCACGCCAGCAAAAGCACACTCGAGTTCTGATTCCCGGAATGTCTTGCCATGTCCGATATCCGCCGCGACTCCCAAGCCGGGCCGACCGATACGCGCAAGCCCCGCAACCATGGGTGGCTGCGTGTCATCGCGGTATACAAGGCCGCCAAGACCATCGGCTTGGTCCTCGTGGCGATCGCGGCCTTCCATCTGGATCGTTCGCAGAACTTCGAACATCTGGTGCACTGGCTGGAGCAGTTGTCGCTGAGTGATAGCAACGGCCTGCGCTGGAGGCTGGTGGAGAAGCTGCAGTCGATGGGCCCGAGCAAGTTCGTGGCGATCGGACTGGTCGCGCTGGCCTATGCCGCGGTCTTTGCGACCGAGGGCATTGGGCTGTGGTTGCAGAAGTACTGGGCGGAATGGTTCACGGTAGTCGCCACCGGCTCGCTGGTGCCGCTGGAAATCTACGAGGCCGTGCACCGTTTCAGCGGGTTCAAATTGGTTGCGCTGATCGCCAACATCGCGATCGTCGCGTATCTGGTACGCGTCGCCCTGCAGTCACGGCAATCGCGCTCATTGGAGTGATCGGACCCCTTCCGGGAAATGGTGGTGTACTTTTCGTTTGCTGCTGTGCTGAAAAAGCTTGAAGCACGATTGGCCAAGGCAGCGAAGCTTCGGCATGACATTCAAGATCCGCTTCGCAGAGGAAGCGTTGGTCGACCTTGAACCGCTGTATGACTTTGCCTTGGCACACCAGCATTAAGATGACCTCGTATGGGGCGAGCGGAGAAGGGGGTGTGGAAGCGGGTGGTCGGTTACGGGGCGCTGCTGGCGGCGGGAACGCTCGCCCTGCAGTGGCTCGACTACCAGCGCCTGGCGCGGATGCATTCGGGCGACATCTACCTGTTCCTGGTCGCGGCCGCCTTCATGGTGCTGGGCATCGTGCTGGGCGTGCGGGTGTTCGCCGCGCCGGCGCCGACGACCTTTGACGGCAACCCGAAGGCACAGGCGACGCTGGGTCTGAGCGAACGGGAGCTGGAGGTGCTGCACGAACTGGCCGCTGGCCACTCCAACAAGGAGATCGCGGCGCGCCTCCACATTTCGCCGAAAAAAGTAAGAGGCTCTGACCCAGATATTCATGTGCGAAATCAGGGCGCTTCTTGAACACCAGCGCACTCTTTGGAAAGTTTCAAAGAGTGCGCTGGTGCTGTCTTATTGAATCAATGCCTTGCTACGCCCAGCGGCGTGGCATTGTCGAAGCGGGTTTTCATGCGTTTGGCAAGATTCGGTTTGGTCGCAGCCGACATGAGGTTGCCGTCGCTGGTTGAAATGCCGTTCGAAGCACCGAGCATGAAATCGCTGCCGTCATCATTCGTGATACGGAAACCCGTGGGGCCGTAGACATCGAAGTTGTTGGAGCCGTTGCTTTCGGTGGACGTAATCGTGACATAGCCATATGCGTTGGTGGTAATGGATGAAACATCGCCCGACGTAGATGAGCCGGCAATCGATGCATACGCCAGGTTTGATTCCCGAACTTGAATTGCAGACGCACCTTGATTGGTTCCGATATAAAGAAACCCGTTGCCGCTTGCCATAAAGGTTTGTGTGTGGCTGCCGCCAATGAGAGGCAAGGTGAGTGTCCCAGTGAGATTCATGGTGACCTTATCTTCATCCAGGGTGAATGTATCTTTTTTCGTATATACATAGAGGGTCACGCCACTCCCGCTTCCTTCCGCATCGCCAACAACGTAAATGTTGCGCGTGACGGTATTGCCGTTCGCCACTTCATTGCCTTCAATAGCCGCACCGATGTGACCAAATGGCTCCAGGCGACCGGCGCCATAGCAGCCATCGCTGCCATCCTGAAAGTAGCCGCACGTTACCCATTCCATCGCCGTATATGAATACAAAAAGTTGTAGGTGGTGAAAAACCCATAATCGATTGGGGTGGCGACATTGGAGGCAGCCAGAGTGTCCGACAGCGCAGTTTTTCCGAGTCGCTTTTTCATGCGTGTCGCAGGATTCGTTTCAGTTGGATACGATATGAAGTTGCCGTTGCCAGTCGAAATGCCATTCGTAGTATCGAGCATGAAATCACTGCCACCACCATCTTCAGCCAGGTGGCCAGTGGGGTCCAAGCTATAGAAGCCGCTGGAGTAGGTATTGTTGTTGTAGGAAGTAACAGTCACGTAGCCATATTTATCGGTGGTAATGGAGGAATCACCCTCAGGCGGTGAAAATCCGCCGCCCAGTCCGTTAATAAGATTGGATTCATCGATTTGGACGTATCCATTAGTTTGGTTGTTCCCGACATAAAGCAGGCCGTTGTCACCAGCCATGTAGGTTTTCGTATTGCTGCCACCCTGGAGAGGCAGTGCAACGGATTGTGCGAGATTCACGCTGACCATATCGCCGGTTGAGGCCACTTCGTCCGTTTTCGTATAGACATAAAGAGTCACCCCGGTTCCACTACCCGCTGCATCGTCCACGACATAGATGTCACGCGTGACCGTATTGCCGTTCGCCACCGGATTACCCTCGACAGCTGCGCCGACGTGGCCGAACGGTCCCATGCTCCCGTAGCCATAGCAGCTGTGGGATTCCAATTGGTAGCCGCATGCAGCCCAATTCAGGTTGGTGTAGCTATTCGAGAAGGAATAGGTGGTGTAGAACGCGGCATCAGGGAGAACATTCGGGTTCCGCGGAAGAATTCTCGGCGGAAGAATTCCGATGTTTTGCGCGCTATGGATTGTCGGGGTTTGTGCACTTAATGGTAACGCCAGGATGCTGGCAAGCAGAAAGCCGCTGACCAGCAGCGTATGTCGGTTGCGTATGATGCGCATGTCGTTCGTTCCCCTGATTTTCAGTGTACTAAAAACCGTTTGCGGATTTTATATCGTAGGCTCAGCGCCATTACAATGCCGCCATAGTGCGATAGGTCAAATATCGGTGGCAGGCCAAATGGGAAAAGGTGTCAGAGACAATTCCTAGCGCGTGGCCTTTCCTGCTCACTACGTCCAGACCCGTGGAACGGCGGAGGTATACCCGCTCGCAGTCCCAAAACTCCCACAAAACCGGGGTCAGTGTCGAACTAGCTGGGTCAGAGCCCGTTACTAACGAGCAGCAACGATATCGGGGGTCAGGTTCCGCTATCTGTATCTCGAAAGTGAACCTGACACTGTTCCCGGACCGAGGCCATACGGTGTCGATCGGAGCGGCCTTTTCTTGCCGCCCACGCACCGGCGCTAAGATGACCTCGTATGGAGCGAGCGGAGACGGGGATGTGGAAGCGGGTGGTCGGTTACGGGGCGTTGCTGGCGGCGGGTACGCTTGGCCTGCAGTGGCTCGACTACCAGCGCCTGGCACGGATGCATTCGGGCGACATCTATCTGTTCCTGGTTGCGGCCGCCTTCCTGGTACTCGGAATCGTTCTGGGCGTGCGGGTGTTCGCCGCGTCGGCGCCCGTCGCCTTCGACGGCAACCCGAAGGCGCAGGCGGCGCTGGGCCTTAGCGGGCGGGAGCTGGAGGTGCTGCATGAACTGGCAGCGGGCCACTCCAACAAGGAGATCGCTGCGCACCTCCACGTGTCGCCGAACACGATCAAGACGCACGTGGCGCGGCTGTTCGAGAAACTGGGCGCGAAGCGGCGCACCGAGGCGATCCGCCGGGCGCGCGAGCTGGGGATCGTGCCCTGACGCCCGATATCCGGGGCGATATTCGGGATGAATAGGCCGAAATCACCCATTCGGGCGATTGCCGGGCGACACCGGATCGCGGTCAATGACGGCCCTATCCACCACTCAAGGAGTCACACCATGTTGCGCACCATCCTGAAATACGGCCTGATCGCGGGTCTGGTCGTCGGCGGCTTCGAGCTCGTCACCTTCGTCGCGTTCTCCGGGATGCCGCCGCTGAAGTACGGCATGGTGATCGGCTACACGACGATGCTGATCGCACTGAGCGCGGTGTTCGTGGGGATCAAGCGGCACCGGGACGTGGACCGGGGCGGGGTGATCGGGTTCTGGCCGGCACTCGGGGTTGGGCTGGGCGTCAGCTTCATCGCCGGGATCTTCTACGTGGCCGCGTGGGAAGCGGTGCAGGCGATGACGCACATGGATTTCGCCACTTCCTATGCGAACGCGATCATCGCGAGCGAAAAGGCGAAGGGCGCGAGCGCCGAAGCGCTGGCGAAGCTGAGCACCGACATGGATGCGTTCAAGGTCCAGTACGCGAACCCGATGTACCGCCTGCCGATGACGTTCGCGGAGATCTTCCCGGTCGGCGTGCTGGTGTCGCTGGTCTCGGCGGGACTGCTGCGCAACAGCCGGTTCTTGCCTGCGCGGCGGGGTTGAAGCCGACTGCATCGCCCAGGCTTTCGTGGCCCACCGGCAACCCGAACTCCTCGTTCCTGCAGCAGGCTTGCCCGAAGAAATCCACTGAAGCGGCTGAAGCAGGCCCGATGCGGCGTGCAGCATCGGGAAGTGGGGTTAGAACTTATTTCCTGCCTTGATCGCAGAACTTTGGCGAGCGCCAAAACGGAGGAGTGTCATGAAGCTTTGGGCGATTGCCCTGTGTCTGCTGGCCGCATGCGGAAGCGCGCATGCAGCGACGCCGGTCTGGCAGCCCACAGCGGGAAACACGCAAATACCGATCTGGCCCGGAGCGGCGCCTGACGCACAACAAGTTCCCGGTCCGGAAACTGCGAAGGTGAGCGACGAACTGTTGGCCGGCAAGCCGGTGACCGCAGTGACCAATGTGACCAGCCCCACGATGACGGTCTATGCGCCCAAGGGGAAGAATACGGGAGCTGCGGTCGTGGTGTTTCCAGGTGGCGGTTTCCAGATCCTGGCCATGGATCTCGAAGGCACCGAAATCTGCGACTGGCTGACGTCAAGGGGCATCACCTGCGTCGTGCTGAAGTATCGCGTTCCGAGTGTGCCCTATGTCTGGAAGTGCGATTGCCGTCCGCACAATTACCAGTTATCGGTACCTTCGTTGCAGGATGCCCAGAGAACCATGCGGCTGGTGCGCCATCACGCCGCGGAGTGGCACATCGATCCGCACAAGGTGGGTGTGATCGGGTTTTCAGCGGGTGGCTATCTGGTGGCGGAAATCAGCACGAACTTCAATCGGCGCCTGTACGCACCCGTCGACGCAGCCGACAAGGAAAGTGCGCGCCCGGATTTCGCGATGCCCATCTATCCGGGGCACCTCGCGGTCGACAACGACAGCAAGTTGAATCCGAATGTCCCGGTCTCACGTGAAACGCCACCCACGTTTCTGGTGCAGGCAGAAGACGACAACGTGGACGGCGTCCAGCAATCCCTGGTGTATTTCACTGCTCTCAAGAAGGCCGGCGTGCCGACGGAAATGCACCTGTATGCACACGGCGGGCATGCGTTCGGACTGAGGCCAACGTCGAATCCGATCACGCTTTGGCCAGCTCTGGCCGAGACATGGATGAGCACGATTGGGATGATTCCCGCTGCGAATCAAAGGGTCGGAGGTCATTGAATTCCCTTGCTGTACCCATCGACTCAGCGCCATTGAATTCGCTTTCCAACATTGACGCGGAAAATTTCGTCGCTTATGGTTCGTCCATGAACCGCACCCACAGCCAGATCTCGTTGATTATTTGCACCACACGAGAAATGGTGGGTTAGCGCATTCCGAAGCTGCTAAAACAACCCGCCCTCGAGGCGGGTTGTTTGTATCCGGCTCCTGGGCATACGAAGTCAACAAGGAGCCCTTCATGAATTCCGATATTTTCCAGTCGCCGGTGCTTCACTTGGTGTGCGGAAAGATCGCGGCAGGAAAATCAACGCTGACACGGCAGTTGGCCGAGCGTCCAAACACCGTGCTGATCAGCGAGGACGTCTGGTTGTCGCAGCTCTATACCGACGAGATCCATACGCTTGGTGACTACGTTCGCCGCTCGGGTCAACTGCGCAACGCACTGGCCCCGCACATCGAATCGCTGTTGCGGGTCGGGCTCTCGGTGGTGCTCGATTTCCCGGCGAATACGCTCAGCAATCGCCGCTGGATGAAAGACATCATCGATGGCGCGGGTGTCTCCCACGAGCTGCACTACCTCGATGTCTCCGACGAGGTTTGCAAGACGCGGTTACGTGAGCGCAATACCTCGGGCGCTCACCCTTTTGCGCCCAGCGATGCCGAATTTGACGAAATCACCCGGTATCTCGTGCCACCCACCAGCGATGAAGGTTTCCACATCGTTCGTCATGAACCGTAGCGATTGAGGTGTCAATCAAATGGGTCGACGTAATTAAATTACCTTGACTGCCTCGGTTCCCTTTACCCGTTGTCCTTCGATCCAGCCGCGCTTTCCTTCAGAAGCCCAAGCTGCAGGAGGCTTTCCGCGGTGGCGACGATGGCTTCCTCACTCGAACGTGGCACCCAGCCGAGCACGCGTTGGGCTTTTTCGCTGGTGGCGTTCTTCGGCCTGCCGAGTTCGGGAAGGACCTGTTTGACCGCCGGGTCGCCTAACGCGGCGAGGCGAACCAGCCAGTTCGGCAATTGCCGGGTCGGCACCCGTTTGGCCGATGCGCCCATGCGGTTCTTCAAGATCATGGCGATGTCGCGGATCGAGAGGAAATCGCCAGCCACGGCGAGGAATCGCTCACCCTTCGCGGCGGGATCGGTCATGGCGCGGATATGCAGGTCGGCGACGTCACGCACATCGACGACACCGAAGCTGAGCTGCGGGCAGCCGGGCATGGCGCCGTCCATCAGCCGCTGTACCAGCAGGATCGAGGTCGAGTAGTCCGGCCCCAGCACCGGGCCGAACACGCCTACCGGATTGACCACGGCAAGTTCGAGGCTGCCGCCTTCGCGGGCGATGAAATCCCAGGCCGCGCGCTCGGCCAGGGTCTTCGATTTCGCGTAAGGCTGCACGTCTTCGCCCGCGGGATCGGTCCAGTTGCTTTCGTTGAACGGTGCCTGCTGCACTTCCTGCCCATAGCCGATCGCCGCGAACGAGGAGGTCAGCACCACGCGCTTGACGTAAGCATCGCGCGCGGCGCGCAGGACCCGCAGCGCGCCTTCGCGCGCCGGCACGATCAACTCGTCTTCGTGCTTGGGGAGGGTGGAGGGAAAAGGCGACGCGATGTGCAGCACGTAATTGCAGCCGGCGACGGCTTGCGGCCAGCCATCTTCACTCTCGAGATCGGCGACCACAAAGGAGAGCCGTTCGTCCGACTCGGCGCCAGCTTGCTTCAGCATCGCGCGCACGTCGCCTTCGCGGTTCAGGCTGCGCACCGTGGTACGTACCAGATGGCCTGCTGCCAGAAGCTGCAGGATGGCCTGGCTGCCGATGAAGCCTGATCCGCCGGTTACCAGAACTGTGCTCATGGTCATTCCTGCTCGAAAGGGACAGAGGCCATTAAATTACCTTAACTACTGTGATTCCTTCGCTGTTGTCTATTCATCCACCCTCAAAAGTCCAAACCCGAACAGGCTTTCAGCAGAGGTGCCAATGGTTTTCGCGCGAGCGCGGGTCTCAGCCGGGCACATACTCGTTCTTCAGCTGATGGCGTTCTTCGGCCTGTCGCGTGCGGGAAGGAAATGCGTGGCAACCGGATCGAGCATCGTCGCGCGGTGCAACAGCCAGCTCGGCAGTACCGGGTGGACCCTGTCAGGGCCGCCGATGCGTTGATGCGGTGCTTCGCCGTACCGCTGAAGTTGCGTATCGAGGTGCAATCGTCAGCCTGGCTGAAGATCTCGCGAGCGGCCACAAATAACAAGTCGCTATAGATTCTAGCAACCCGTCACGGACTGCTGATGATGATTGCCACGCGGCGATTCTGCGCGCGCCCCTCGGACGTGCGGTTGCTGGTTACCGGGTTGCTTTCTCCAAAGCCCTGGATGTCCAGATCTTGCAGTCGCATGCCGGTGACCACTAGGCCGCCCGCCACCGCCTGGGCGCGCTGGCGGGAAAGCTTGAGGTTGTAGTCGGGTTGACCGGTGTTGTCGGTAAAGCCGTCGAGCTGAGCATGCTTGATGCCCACACCAAGCAAGCCGTGACCGATGCGCTCGATGATTTTCCGACCGTCCGGACTCAGTTCGGCCACATTGATGCCGAACAGTACCTTTTCGTTTCCGTCGAACTCCCATCCTGCCGGCGTTTCGTAAAACCCCTGGTGTCGCAGCTCGGCAATCTGTGACGCTGTGAAGCGGCCGCTTGCCGGTGGTCGTGTCGGGGTGTTCTGGCAAGCTGCCAGGAAGTACAACAGGGCCAGCAGAATGGAAGCGCGAAATAATTTCATCAGGTGCACTGTCTTGTATGGCGAAATGTTCAAGAGTGGATTGTCTCGTCGAGAGCCGGGGTGCGGACAGCCAGAGCCATCTGCCAATCGCCGCCAAGCTGGTGCTTGGCGTGGTACATCGCTGCGTCGGCGGCCTGCATCAACGTTTCGACATCGTCGGCATGGTCGGGCAGTACGGCTATGCCGATGCTTATGGACACCGAGATCTGCTGGCCGTCGGCTAGCGTAAAGGGAGCCTGCATGCCGGTCAGCATGCGCCGGGCTATATCGACGGCGTCGTCGACGCTGCGCAGCGATACCAGCAGCACGGCGAATTCGTCGCCACCGAGGCGGGCGGCCATGTCGCCTTCGCGCAGTTGCGCGCGGATGCGCGATGCCACGCCGACCAGTGCGGCATCGCCTGCGGCGTGTCCGAAACTGTCGTTGATCACCTTGAACCTGTCCAGATCGATGAACAGCAAGGCGACATGCTCGTTGGGGGCGGCATTTTCGGTTACCTGACGCAGGTAAGTGTCAAACAAGGTGCGCTTGGGCAAGGTGGTCAGGTCGTCGCGTGTCGCCTGATGGGTCAGCTCAGCGTTTTTGCGCTGCATGCCGTGCTCCCACGCCTCCAGTTCGTCCAACAGCCCGTTGAAATCATTGCCCAGTTCGTTCAATTCGATGATCCGCGTATACGGCACGCGCCGCTCGAAAGCTCGTTCCCGGCGTATCGCGTGCGTCACCTGAGCCAGCCCACGCAACGGATGGATGATTTCGCGCAGCATTTTGCGCGAAAGGTAGAGGGCACCAAGTGCACTGACCAGGAGACAGAGCAGTATCCAGCACAGCCCGTTCAAGAGGAATTCGCTCAGGCGGCCTCCGTAGCCGACCACGCGCAGTTCGCCAACACGAACGTGGTCGTGCATGATTGGCAGGACGATCGGCGCCGGCAGCAGCCAGCGGGTGCTCCGCACGGCAAGCGTTTGCAGTGGTGTTTCTTGCCGATCACGGTGCCAGACGGCCATGGGTTCGCCGCGACTGTCCCTGATGACAACTTCGGCGATCTCGTTTTGTTCGTCCCCAGCCTGTCGCGTCACAGCCTGTGAAGCAGCGACAGGATCGTGGAAAACCACGGCGGCTTCGACTGTATAGCCCATCGAACGAGCGATCATGTGCAGGCTGTAGTCAGCTGAGCTGCGCAATGCCAGCATGGCAAGCACGGTCAGCGAGATACCGACAACGCTCACTGAGAACAGCGACACGCCCAGATAAGTGCGTCGCAGAACGGTGCGCAGATTGCGTCGCGCTGTGCCGGTTTCGCGTCGCTGCATCATGGCTTTGATCCCGTTCCGGGATGGGACAGCAGGAGTACGTGAGGGTCCACGCGCACGCCGCTGCGCGCGACGGAATCCAGATTGGTCTTGAAACGGACCGTGTCCGTATCCTCCACGTACAGGCAGAACATGCTGCCCGCCGCGCAGACAGCATCCGCATCGCTGATGCTGAGCACGGGATGTCCGGACAGTTGCTCGAATATCTTCTGGCGCTGCGTGTCCGTGACTGCGCCGAGATAGACCACGTTGCAATCGCGGCCAAGGCGGGGATCATCGATATCCATCTGGCGCGCGACGATCTTCAATCCCTCGGACGCCAGTGCTCCATTCAAGAGAGCACCTGCATACAACGGCTTGGCCAGCACGCACAGTTGCAACTGTGGAAGGCTGATCGGCCATTGCGTATAGCTGATGATCCCGAGCACCACTTCGGAGACGGCGTGGGTTCGACGGGCCATGAGTGGGGAAGGCGTCGCCACAGCCTGCGCAAATGCAGCGCCACTACAGCTCAGCCAGAGCAGGAACAGGCCGAGCAGGCTGACCTCCCAGTGATGCCATCTACCGAAGTATCGGGCAGTCGCAATGTGCGATGGCATCCTCATGAAAGTCCGCTAAAGTGTGATCTACATCTCATTTTAGCAAAATATTCGGTCTTGTCGGGCTTCCCAGGTTGCACACGAACGGGAGCGCGAGGGCCGGTCGAGGCCTGCGATCGGATGGAAAGCAATGCTCAAGCAGGCATTCGATAGCTTGGATCGACCGCGATGCACGTCGCCAAGCCCGGTTTCATCCATGATGACGAAGCATTACGAGGGATGATCAGCCGGGTGGTTTGACACCGGCAGAAACCACCGGATGGGCGGGTACGAACGATGCGAAAAAGCGATCGGAAGCCGGTGCGTGAGCCACAGCCGCCCGGAGATATTGAACAGGTTCTCACGGGCGTGTGCCTCTCGTTGCCTGACATTTTCGCGTTGCTTGTGAAGTAGCGCTCCAGCTTCAATGCACGTCCCGAAAAATCGGTGCCTCCAGACTCTGGACATGGTGTAATTGACGGGCCGATCCATGCGTTCGCCGTCTCATCCGCCTGCTGATTGTCGTCGGTGACCGACATGAGCAGCTGGCTGCAACGGCAAAGTGTGAATCGGCCGACTCTGGGATCTGGTCGCTCTCCGCCATGGTTGGCCATAATTCCGGACATCATCGAAAGCGGCTGATTCACCTGTGCCGCTACAACAAGGAGTAATACAGATGAAGTCTCGTTCCATCAGGTTCGTTGTCACCGTATCGCTGGTCATGCTGGGCGCTGTATCGCTCCCACTGCTCAGTGTTTCCAATGCTTTCGCACAGGTTTCGGATAACGCTTCGGCCGCACCGATGACCAATGCGGATGTCGTCAAGCTGGCCAAGCTCGGTTTCGACAGCGACGTCATCAAGTCGAAAATCGACCAGTCACCCGCCGTCGATTTCAAGCTTGGGATCAATGACCTCGGGAATCTGAAGCACGCGGGGGTGCCGCAGGATGTGATTTCCGACATGCTCAAACGCGCCAGCGGTGGCGGTGCTTCTGCCGCGGGTCCGGGGAGGAGTGGTTCGATGAGCGTCGAGGGCATGGCCGCACTGAAAATGGGCGATGTCACGATGGTCACGAAGGACGGCAATGTGCACCTGCTCGGCATCAACGGCACCATCAGCACAAGGAATGCCTTCGTCACTGTTCTTGAGTTTCAAGACTATCCGGGTACTGCGGCTACCGTGCGTACGCACGATACGCGGCCGTCGTTCACCGTGTACACGACGAACAACCCGAAGGGTTCGATCTATATTGCGTCGCTCGATGTGAACAACGGCGACCAGAACCGTTCGCTGAAGATGGGCAACAGTGGGTTCGGCAGCATCAAGAACGCAGGCGCCCCGGACAAGGACAACCAGATCCCCTATGACGCGGTTCAGATCGACAACAGCGGCCAGTGGCGGCTGACGCCGACCAAGGATCTGAAGCCCGGTGAGTATGGTGTGCTCCACGGCTCGTTGTACGACTTCGGCGTCGATCGGTGATGCCATCGGCTGCATAAAAAGCCGGATCGGATTGACCGAAAAGCCCCGCCTCGCGCGGGGCTTTTCGTTGGAAAAGGTGTCAGGGATAACTTCATCTACTGTGCCGGCTCTTGGGGTAAGGCCGCGATATAGCTTGAACTGATCGTTGGGACTCAGGTCAGAGTACATGGCAGCGAACCAGGTCCTGATCGAGTACGAATTGTGCTTTTCCGATAAGGATGCGCCCCAGCGCAGTTCGGTAGGTAAGATGATAGTTCCGTCACCGCTCCGGCACTCATCAACTATGTATTCCAGAATCTGCGTCGGCTTGCTTGCGGCAGCATTCGGCCTGATCTGCTCGCTGCCATCGGCGGCCAGCGAACAGAGTGCACCAGCCATCGGCCGGCAACGCGAGGCGGTACTGTTCTGGCCGCAGGCGCAACGCGAGGTGCAGTTCCGGCGGATGTATGAGCTGTTTCCCAGTGATCGGGCCGCACACGGCACGCATGTTCATGCGCTACCGCAGGGCAAGCCGCTGGCGCTGTCCGAACAGGATGGATCAGGGTTGTTGGCCAGCTACATGGACCAGCACCACCTCGCCGGCGTGATGGTGTTGCAGGGCGGTCGTATCCGCCTGCAGCGTTATGCGCTGGGCTTCGGGCCGGAGCAGCGCTGGGAATCGTTCTCGGTGGCCAAATCGGTCACTTCCGTCTTGCTGGGGATCGCGCTGCAGCGGGGTGACATCCACAGCATGGAGGACACGCTGGGTACCTACATCCCCGAGTTGCGCGACAGCGCCTACGCCAAGGTCACGGTGCAGCAGTTGCTGACGATGACCTCCGGCGTGCACTGGAACGAGGACTACGCCGACGCCAAGTCGGACGTGGCGCAGATGTATCTCGGCACCTGCGTCGACGGGCAGGCGCACATCGTGACGTACTTGCGCAAACAGCCGCAGCAGTGGCCAGCCGGCACGCACTGGAACTACAACACCGCGGAAACCGACCTGCTCGGCATCCTGGTGCAGCGTGCCACCCACCGTTCGCTCGCGGCGTATCTGTCGCAGACGATCTGGCGGCCGTACGGCATGGCGGCGGATGCGTACTGGATCAAGGACGAATGCGATGGCACAGACACCGGCGGCAGCGGCCTGTCGGCCACCTTGGGCGACTACGCGCGGCTGGGGCAATTCATGCTCGACGGCGGTCGCATCGCGGGCAAGCCGGTGGTCGCCAAGGCGTGGCTCGAGGGCGCGATTCGCCACCAGGAAAACGTCGACGAACCGGGCCATGGCTACGGTTATCTGTGGTGGACGGACAGCGATGGCAGCTACGCCGCGATCGGCATCTTCGGCCAGATGGTCTACGTCGATCCCTCGCGTCAGCTGGTGATCGCCCAGGTGGGCGCGTGGCCGCATGCGACATCCGACGAACTGGTTGCCGCGCGGTGGGCATTCGTGGCGGCGGTAAAGCGCGCGGTGGATGCGGAAGGGGATCGATCGGCGCACTGAATCGCGTTGCGTGAGAAGAGCGGTGGTCGTGGCCGTCGGGCTTGCTCCATCAAACGAAGAAGCCCGGCACCTTGATGATGCCGGGCTTCTTCGACCATCGCAGACGCAACGAATCAATCGTGCGACTTGGCCACCACGCTGCCGTCGTCCGGATCGACCAGCAGGTCGACGTCGTCGCCATGCGGAGTCTTGGCTTCGGCGGCCCACAGGCCCTTGTCGAACTTCACGTCCTTGACGTTCTGGTAACCGGCCGTTGCCAGCTTGGCGCTGATCTCGTCCTTGTTGAGTTTGGACGGAGCATCGGCTGCATACACCTTGCCGTTGACCGGCCCGACCGCCAGCTTGACCCACTTCTTGTTGCCGCCGCGAGCCTCGCTGCGCCACACACCGTCCTTGAATTTCAGGCCCTTCACTTCCTTGTAACCGGCGTTGGCAATCGCGGTCTTGACGGCATCCTCGGTCGATCCGCCCGTGGGCGGCTGGGCCGGCCACGTAATCGTAGTCACCGTGGTGGTGTGGTGCGTGGTCGTGGTGCTGGTCGTCGACGCGGCGGTGGCAGGCATGTCTTGCGCGAAGGCGGCGCCGCAAATCGACAGTCCAATCAACAGGGGAAGCATGCGCTTGATCATGGGAAATCCTTGGTGGTTGAAACGAGCTGTATCGCCAGCTTGCGCAGGCGTCGCTGAAAGGACTCAGCAGCGACGCCTGCTGTCTAGATGGGACCACCATGTTCAGGACGACGGCGTGAAAGCACGCGTGACTATCAGGTGAAAGCAGGGGTGGGGTTCAGGTAGGTCAAAACGGCGTTGAGCCGGCACCCTGCGTTGGCCCGCTCGGCGTCATGCTGACCAGTGGGGGGTATGCTTTGGCATGGGGATGGATGGCGATGCAACGCCGCATGTCTCGATCGGACCTGCTCATTACCGAATCCTCACCGTCTTCTCATGACAGGGCAGCCATGCGGGGAGCATAGTCAGCCGATGCCGCGGAGCATCGATGGATGGCAGGCGGCAGGCTTGGTCGACGCAGTGATCCAGCATGGAACTTCACGTCAGCAACGTTGAATGGGGTGGATGATGGATGCCGAATCTGGTCATGCCGGAACGCAAACGTTGCAGCGATTGGCTGACGCCCTGCGCGGTCCGCTATTGCGCCCCGGCGATCCGGATTACGAAGAGCGCCGGCGTGTCTGGAACGGCGCCATCGATCGTCGGCCGTTGGCGATCGCACGTTGCGCGGATGCCGAAGATGTCAGCATCGCCGTCAAATTCGCAGCCAAGGAACACCTGCCGCTCACGGTACGTGGTGGCGGCCACAATGTGGCAGGTCTCGCTGTTCGCGACGGCAGCTTGATGCTGGATCTTGGCGCGCTGAATCGCGTCGAGGTCGATGCGCGGGCGCGCATCGTGCGTGTCGAAGGGGGCGCCTTGTGGCGCGACGTCGATGCAGCGACGCAGCCGCACGGTCTTGCCACCACCGGTGGCTTCGTTTCGAGCACCGGGGTAGGCGGCCTCACACTGGGCGGCGGCGTGGGCTGGCTCATGCGGCAATATGGTCTGACGATCGACAATCTGCTCTCGGCTGACGTCGTCCTTGCGGATGGCCGTTGCGTCGTCGCCAGTGCCGAGCAGCATGCCGATCTGTTCTGGGCACTGCGGGGCGGCGCTGGCGGTCTGGGTGTCGTGACGCGCTTTGCGTTTCGCCTGCATGAGGTCGGCGAAGTGCTGGCTGGTGCCGTGTTCCATCCGTTGGAGGCCGCGCCCGCGCTGCTGCGGGCGTTTCGTGCATTCGTGCCAACAGCACCGGAGCCGTGCACGTTCATGCTGGTGTTCACGGCGGCGCCACCCGCGCCGTTCCTGCCGCCACGGGTGCATGGTCAACGCGTCCTCGCACTTGCTTATTGCTGGAGCGGCGATCCGACGCAAGGCGAGCAGGCGATGGCGCCACTCACCGGCTTCGGCGAGCCACTGGGCCGAGTTGGTGGCGCGATGCCATACGCCGCTTGGCAGCAGTCCTTCGACGTGCATGCGCCGGCAGGTGATCATTACTACTGGACCACGTCGATCCTGGATGGGCTCGACGACGGCCTGATCGATGCGCTGGTCCTGAAGGCTGCAATGGCGCCTGATCCCTTGTGCGAGGTCCATGTGCACCATCTGGGCGGAGTCGTGGCCGCGCTGCCTGCTGACGCCAGCGCCTTCGCGCATCGTGATGCGCCTTTTTTCATCAATGCGATCGGCCACGCGCAAGGACCGGAGAAATTGACCGAGGTGCGCGAGTGGGCGCGCGAACTGCGTTCCTCGTTACTACCTTGGGCACGTGAGGGAATGCAGCCGAATTTCGCTGGCGAGGCGGCTGACTGGCAGGCGCAGACGCATGATGCCGCCACGCGTGCGCGGCTCGAAGGCATCCGCCGGAAGTACGATCCATCGGGCTTGTTCGGGCTCGTGCGTCGCGACTAGGCCACGAGGTCACTCAACAGCGCTCGCGTCTGCTCGACCACGTCTTCGTATCGCGCGGCGGCACCCCGCTTCTGGACGGCCTCGAACGCCGTGCCGAGCGTCTCACGCGCAAGGGCTTCGGCCTCGGCATGCACTGCGTGCCATTGCGGGAATATTGGCACACCGGTCAGTTCGCGCACGCGCGCGGCCGCGGCAAGCAGCCGTGCAGCGCAGTCGGCATCGCCTTGCTTGAGTACGAGATAAGCTGCGCCTTCGACGCAACCGGCCGTACCGCGCCGGTTCTGCAACCTGATGCTCAACTCGAGCATGCGCAACCAGTCCTGCGCTGCACCGCGTACATCATCGAGTTGGTACCGCTGCAAGGCGCGATTGATCACCACGTAACCGTACTGGAAGACATCGCCGTCAGGCGATGACACCAGTTCCGCGGCTTCGCTCAACCAGGTTTCGGCATCGCGGTGCTGACCGCGCATCGCACAAGCAATGCCACGACCCAGCAGCGCCATCGAGCGTAACCAGGCTGAGCCGTGTGCTTCCGCGACGGACAATGTGGCTTCCACACACCGTTCCGAGCCGTCTAAGTCACTGCAGATGGCAAGTACGAACGCAAGCATGCCCTGGCCTGACGCAGCGAGTACATCGTCGCCAAACTGCGCGGCCAGCGCGATGCCTTCCTGCAGCAGCACGACGGCGCGTGTGTGTAGCTGGCGATGGTGATAGACGCTGCCACTGGCGATCAGCGCGCGCGCGCGATGCAGAGTCTGGGTGTGCGATGCCTCAAGCGCCAGGTCCAGCCAACGGCATGCCTGGTAGTAATTACCTTGTACCCTGAAGTACCAGCACAGATTGGCGCAGAGCGTGATCGTGCCATCGACGAGATCGACCTGCGCCAATGCGTAATCGAATGCCGCCTGCAGGTTCGCCTGCTCCCGCAGCACCCGCTCATTCCAGAGTTGCTGGCGTTCACCACGTATTTCCGCATCCACGCGTGCCGTGAAATCGATGTAATGCGTCAAATGCGCTCGTCTGACACGCGCCTCGTCGTCGCTTTTGACAAGGCGCGCCAGTGCAAACAGTCGCACGCTGTCGAGCAGGTTGTAACGTGGTGGGTTGCTGCGGGCATCGACCGTGACCAGCGACTTGTCGACGAGTCCGCCCAGCAGATCCAGCGTCTGTTCGTCATCGAATTCAAAAGCCGCACCGATGGCGATGGCGCCATCCAGCGTCCAGCCACCGACGAATACGCCCAAGGCGCGCAGCAGCTCCTGCTCCTTCTCCGATAGCAACGCGAAACTCCAATCGATCAGGGCCCCCAGTGTCTGGTGGTGGGCCCTTCGCCCGGCTGGCGCATCCGCCAGCCACTGGAAACGATCCTGCATGCGTAGCAGCAATTGCTCGGGGCTCAACAGGCGCAGGCGCGCTGCAGCCAGTTCCAGCGCGAGCGGCAAGCCATCCAGGCGGCGGCACAGCTCGGCTACGGCGCTGGCATTCGTCGGTGTCAGCGTGAATCCTGAAGCCAGCGAACGCGACCGTATCAGCAGTAATTGAACGGCAGGCACCACGGCCAGACGAGCGACTTCGTCCGCGGTGGCCCAGGCACCCGACGCAGGCGCTTCCAGGGGCGGCAGGGAATAAATCGTTTCGCCGGTGCAATGCAGGCACTGCTGACTGGTTACCAGCACGCGCAACTCTGCACACAGGGACAGCAAAGACGCAACGAGATGGCTGAGCGGTTCGGCCACTCGCTCGCAGTTGTCGAGCAGCAGCAGAACATTGCGCCTGCGCAGCACTTCGACCAGTCTTTCGAGCAGACCGCCCGCGCCAGGATCTTCGCGGATGCCGAAGGCATCGGCCAAGGTGTGCGCCAGCCTGTCGCCGCTCGTGTGTGTGGTGAAGTCGAACAACCAGACCCCATCCGGAAATGCCTGTGCGCACACACGCGCCGTTTCCAACGCAGTTTGCGTCTTTCCGATACCACCCGGTCCGGTCACCGTCACCAGGCGCGCACTGCCAAGCAATCCACTGAGTTCGACGATCGTCCGCTCACGCCCAATTAGTGCGCCGGTGCGCTCAGGCAGGCGTGCGTGTACGGGCGGAGCAAAACTCAACGCGAACGGTGCCGGGCTCGACGTGCTGGTCAGCGGCGCGATGAAGCGGTAACCCAAACCGTGCACGGTCTGGATGCAGCGAGGCGACTTGATGTCGTCGCCCAACGCGCGTCGCAACTGGACGACGAGGCGATTGAGTGTTGCCTGGGTGACATAGGCGTGGCCCCACACCGCATCGAGCAGCTGGTCACGGCTGAGCATTTGATCTGGATGGGCCAGAAATTCGAGCAGCACCGCGAACGCCTTGGGCTCGAGACCGACTTCTGTCCCGGCGCGTGTCAGACGATGCGCACCGGCGTCCACCTGCACGTCGGCGAAGGAAAACACGCCGACCGGTGCCGCATGTTCTGGAGGTTTTTCCTTGCCCACCCTCGCATTATCACCCCGATTCATATCGTCCGATCAAGCGGTTTTGCCGCAATGTCTCACCATTTCCCTCTCGCACCCTCATGCTCTCCGATCCGGTGAATAGCATGCTCCCTAGCGAGCCGCTGCCGGTGCGGTAAGGCCAGCACGGGTCATCAATCCTCAATAAGGAGACCTGCCATGAATACCCGTTTGCATACAGCCATCGCCCTCGCTGCCTTGGGAGTGTCCGCTGCCGCGCTTTCCACCAAGGCGGATGCCTGCAGCATCACTGGCTACAGCTTCCCCAGTTCGATCCATTGGTCGTTGCCACATACCTTGTCGAGCAGTGCGGCGGCGTCGGTAGTCGAGGCTTCGGCGGCCGCCCAGGCCTCGCCAGCCTCCAATAGTGCCGCGGCAAGTGTCGTGAACCCGCTGCAATTTCTCGAGCCGATCACCGGCTTGTGGCAATTCACTTTCACGGCGAAGGGCAATAACAATCCCAAGATCCCGGACGGCGCTCCCATAGATGCGGGCTTTGTGACCTGGCACGCTGACGGCACCGAGATCATGAATTCCGGAAAGCCGCCGCCGAGCAGCAATTTCTGCATGGGTGTTTACCGGCACACCAGCGTCTATGGCTACAAGCTCAACCACTATGCGCTGGGCTGGGACAACAGCGGGACGGTCTTCTACGGGCCGGCCAATATCCGCGAACAGATTCAACTGGATCGCGGCGGCAACACCTACTCGGGCACCTTCTCGATCACTCAGTTTGCACAAGACGGCACGACGGTAATGCAATATGTCATCGGCACCGTCGCGGCGCAGCGCCTGACACCGGACACGAACTGACTGCGCGGGTCTTTATCCGCAGGATCAGTTTGGTCCGGCAGCAGGAACGGTGGCGAGGACGGCGAAAGGACATCGCCGTCCTCGCCTGATCGTGGAAATGCCGAGCCCGCCGCCTCCATCGCGAAGGTGTCACCGTGCATCAGGTAGCACCTCGGCCACGTCGGTAATCTGTTGATCGCCCCTCAAGCCACGAACTGCAACCGCGCCAGCTCTGCATACAAGCCACCCTCAGCCAGCAGACTTTCGTGCGTGCCTTGCGCCACGATGCGACCGCCGTCCATCACCACGATGCGGTCGGCGCGCTGCACGGTGGCGAGGCGGTGGGCGATGACCAAGGTAGTGCGGCCTTTCTCCAGTCGCTCCAGCGCCTGCTGGATCGCCGCTTCGGACTGCGCATCGAGTGACGAGGTGGCTTCGTCGAGCAGCAGCAGCGGTGCGTCGCGCAGGATCGCGCGGGCGATCGCGATGCGCTGGCGCTGGCCACCGGACAGGCGCACGCCGCGTTCGCCCAGTTCGGCGGCGTAGCCGTCGTTCAGTGCGCTGATGAAGTCGTGCGCTTCAGCTGCGCGTGCGGCTTCGCGTACTTCCTCGTCGCTGGCGTCCTGTCGGCCAAAGCGGATGTTGTCGGCCGCGCTGCCGGCGAAGATCACGGTTTCCTGTGGCACCAGTGCGATCGCGCCGCGCAGGTCGGACAGAGTCGCGGCACGCAGATCGATGCCGTCGATCTCGATGCGGCCGCTCTGTGGATCGTAGAAGCGCAGCAGCAACGCGAATACCGTGCTCTTGCCGGCACCGGACGGCCCGACCAGGGCGACGGTTTCGCCAGGCTTGATGTCCAGCGTGAAGTCGTGGAGTGCTGCAGTATCCGGTCGCGTCGGGTAGTGGAAGGTCACCGCATCGAAACGCAGCGCGCCATGCATCGGCTGCGGCAGCGTCGTCGGTTGTGCGGGGTCGACGATGTCGGCACGCTCACCGAGCAATTCACCGATGCGCTCCATCGCGCCGGCGGCACGCAGCACATCGCCCCAGACTTCGGACAATCCCGCTACCGAGCCGGCGGCGAAAATGGCATACAGCACGAACTGGCCCAGCACGCCGGGATCGAGCGTGCCGGCGAGTACGTGGCGGGCGCCGGCCCACAACACCAGGGTGATCGCGCCGAACACCAGCACGATTACCGACATGGTCAGCAGTGAACGCATGCCGATACGCCGCCGAGCCGTGGCCAGCGCGCGGATGATCGCACTGCCGTAGCGGGTGCTTTCGATGTCTTCGCGCGCATATGCCTTGACGGCGGTGGACGCGTTCAAGGTCTCGTTGGCAATCGCTGCCGCATCGGCCAGCCGATCCTGGCTTGCGCGCGACAGTTTCTGCACGCGACGACCGAACACCAGGATCGGCAGCATCACGGCCGGAATCACCAGCGCGGTCAGCCCTGCCAGCGACGGCGCGGTCCACACCATCGCCACCGCCGCGCCGAGCAGCATCACGGCGCTGCGCAACGCCACCGAGATGCCGGAGCTGATCAGCACCTGCACCACCTCGGTATCGGCACTGAGGCGCGAGAGCAGCTCGCCGACGCGGCTGCGCTCGAAGAAACTCACATCCAGCCGGATCACGTGCGCGTAGAGCGTCTTGCGCAACGACGCCAGCGCCCGTTCGCTCAACAGGGTGATGCAGAAGTAGCGCGCGGCGGTGGCAACGGCGAGTACCAGCGCGACGCCGAACATGGCGGCGAAGGTGCGGTTGATCACCGCGTAGCTGGAATGGCCGAAGCCCTGGTCGATGATGTGGCGAAACGCCATCGGCAGCACCAGCGAAGCACCGGACGACAGTGCGAGGAACAGCAGCCAGCCGATCGCCAGAGCACGGTGCGGTTTCAGGAAAGGCCAGAGCTGGCGCAAGGCGCCGAGGCGGCGGGCAGGGCGGGGCGTGTCGCTGGTGGCGTCGCTCATGAGCTCTCGCAGGATGGGTCGCAGAAGGTGCGTACAGCGGCACGCGGCTATTGAAGTGGGGTGGATCGTGGCTGATTCAATCCGCAGGCGGTGCCTTTTCAGCATTCAGCCAGCCCTTGCTGCACGCGGGAGCGCAGCAAGGGCGCGAACAAGTGCGGGAGCGACTTCAGTCGCGATGCTCTTGCTGGTCACCCAGAAAGCTATCGCGACTGAAGTCGCTCCCACAGGAAAAGCATCGCGCACAGAGCCTGCCCCGGACTCGATCTGGGGCAGCGCTCCTACGGGGGCTCAATCGAGGCGTCTCGTGGCGCTGCGGCCGCGGCTGATGTCGCTGACTCGCAACAGGGCTTCGGCCACGCGGTTTGCTGGCAGGCGCAGCTGAAACTCCACGCCATCGGCACCGAAAACCTCATGTTCGACTTCAGCCTGCAGTTCCTTCAGCCGCGCCTTGAGCAGGGCCAGCTCGGCAAAGTCGCAATGCACGCTGAGCCGCGCCATCGCCACGATCGGCACGCGTTCGGCGCGGCGCAGGCATTCGGCGGCCGTACCGCCATAGGCGCGTACCAGGCCGCCGGCGCCGAGCTTGATGCCACCATACCAGCGCGTCACCACCACCATCACCCGATCCATCGCCTGACCTTCGATCGCCTGCAGGATCGGCCGCCCGGCGGTGCCACCGGGTTCGCCGTCGTCGTTGAAACGGTAGTCCTGGTCGATGCGGTATGCCCAGCAGTTATGCGTGGCGGCCGGATCGCCCACTTCACGCAAAAAGGCCAGCGCCTGCGCACTCGACTCCACCGGGGCGGCCAGGGCAAGGAAACGGCTTTTGCGGATCTCTTCCTGATGCCGGCATAGGCCCGTCAGCGTGTGCAGCGATTCACTCATGCGACTTAGTTTCCCATGTCGCGCCGGGCTGTTGGCGGGTGCCCGGTTGACCGACGCGGTAGCATGGCGCCTTTCCAAGTGACTTGCCGGACCTGCCATGATCAACAACGACGTACTGCGCGCCATCCGCTACATGCTCGACCTCAGCGACGGCAAGGTGGTGGAGATCACCCATCTGGCGGACGCGAATTTCCCGATCGCGAAGGAAGATGTGCAGGCGTTCCTGAAGAAGGACGAGGAGCCGGGTTACGTCGAGTGCAGCAACAAGATGCTGGCGCATTTCCTCGACGGCCTGGTGTTTTACCGTCGTGGCCGCGACGAAAGCCTGCCGCCACGTCCGGTGGAAAAACGCGTCACCAACAACGTGGTGCTGAAGAAGCTGCGCGTGGCGTTCGAGCTGAAGGACGTGGACATGCACCAGATCCTCGAAAGTGCCGGTTTCCCGGTCTCCAAACCCGAACTCAGTGCGCTGTTCCGTCAGCCCGACCACAAGAATTTCAAGTTGTGCGGTGACCAGCTGCTACGGAATTTCCTGAAGGGGTTGACGATGCGGGTGCGCGGCAACGGCTGAGAGAAGAGAGTGCTGCGCCACTTCTGAATTGCCTGCTTGCGGCAACGGATTCAACGTCGAAGCTCAGGCGCCACCCGCGGGCGCAGCGAGTCCGCCACGACCCAGGCGGCACCGATCAGGGCGAGATTCAGGGCGTTCTCGCTCATGATCCAGTGGCTGGAGGGATTGGCCACCAGCATCGGCCCGTGCACCAGCACGGTGAAGGACGCATACATCGTGGTCAGCAGGATCGCGGCGAGGCGGGCCCGCACGCCCGTCAGGATCGCAAGGCCCGCCGCGATATGGCCAAGCCCGGTCGCATAAGCCCAGAACTCTTGCGAAGGCGGCAGCCAGTGGGGGACCAGTGGGGCGGTGAAGTTCATATAGACAAAATGCGCCCCGCCGAAGATCAACGCGCAAACCCCGAACGCCAGTTGGCCCAGGCGCGTGAGGCGTGCGGCCAGGGTCGCATTGATCCGGGCGTGGGCGGCGTAGACGATCAAGCCACCCGCCGCGATCGCGAGCTGCTCGGCGATGCTTTCATACGTACCGTATTCGGTGTAATGGGCGAGTACCACGCGGCCGTTCATCAGGATGACGACGATGAGCGTGTAGTAGGCGGTGAGCGCCGCAGCGCCCCAGGCCACGGTTCGACGCCATTCGACGGCTGCGCCCGCGATGAGCATGAACGCCGCAACGACATAGGCCAGGGTGGTGCGGTCGGGAAAGTCCTTGGGCACCGGCTGCCCGGTGTCGAAGGTACCCCACGCCAGGCAGAGGATGCCCAACGCCATCACGCCCAGGCCATAGATGCGCCAGCCGAAGGAAATCGTCGTTTTTTCTGCGGTCATGACTCTCCACCTTCAAGCGTGAACGCGAGGCCAGTGTGCCGTGTGCACTAGAAGCCTGTTCGAGAGACTATTCAAATTCGTGCTTTGGGATGTTCGCTTTGGGTGGCGGATACAACGAGCTTGCTAAGCGATAGGCCTGAGCGCAAGTCTCGTGGGGTTGAGTCTAGACATCCATGCATCATCTCGCGAGTCGTGCCGCCATTGCTGCCACGCGCTGTCAGCAATGACGACGACGAGACGGCCTGCATGGTGGGTTTTGGCCGGCTCTGCGGGCATCATGGGTGCACTGTTCTCCCCCGCGGCTGCGCTCATGTCATCACGTACCACCGTTGCTCCGCTCGCGCTCGCGGTCGGCATGCTGTTGGTCAGCATGGTCTCGTACCAATGCGGCGCGTCGCTGGCCAAGCACCTGTTCCCACAGGTCGGCGCGCAGGGCGCTACCGCTTATCGGCTGGGATTCAGCGCGCTGATCCTGCTGCTGTGGCGACGGCCCTGGCGTTGGTCCGGTAGCCGGCGCGACTGGCGCGCGCTGTGGGGTTATGGCCTCTCGATGGGTGCAATGAACCTGGTGTTCTATATGTCGCTGCGCACGATCCCGCTGGGCATCGCGGTGGCGTTGGAGTTCACCGGGCCGCTGGCGCTGGCGCTGTTCGGTTCGCGTCGGCTGCTCGACTTCATCTGGATCGCGCTGGTGGTGGCCGGACTGGCCCTGTTGCTGCCGCTGCGCGGGCAGATGCAGGCGCTCGATCCGGTCGGCGTGATCTATGCGCTGGCTGCCGGCGTGGGTTGGGCGTTGTACATCGTGCTGGGAAAGAAGGCGGGCGCGGCCTACGGTGCCGATGCGGTGACGCTGGGCACCTCGATCGGTGCGTTGCTGGCGATCCCGTTCGGGATCGCGCATGCCGGCAGCGCACTGCTGTCGCCGGCGCTGTTGCCGTATGCGCTGGGCGTGGCGGTGCTCAGCTCGGCGCTGCCGTATTCGCTGGAGATGGTCGCGCTTACGCGGTTGCCGGCGCGCACGTTCAGCACCTTGTTGAGCGTGGAGCCGGCGATCGCGGCGGTGGCCGGCGTGGCATTGCTGGGCGAACAGCTCAGCCTGCTGCAGTGGCTGGCCATCGTGACGATCATTGTGGCGGCGGCGGGTACCGCCTTGAGCGTGCGTCGGCCTGTGCTGACCGAGCCACTGGCGAACTAGACTCAGGGACGTCGCTCACGACTTCAACTCATCGCTGGTGTTCACCGTCGCCTTGCGCTCCTGCTTGCCCCAGCCAACCGAAGGCCCGCGGATAGCCGTCCAGACGGAACGAACCACCACGTAGTACATCAGCTGGCGGTAGCCGAAACGCTGCAGCACCAGCCACCACATCAGGCTCCACTTCTCCTTCTTCTCCATCGCGAAGGCGAGTGCGGCGGCGCCGAGATCGACTGCCATGAAGGCGGCGTAAAAGATCAGCATCTTGATCAGGTTTTCGTCGTTGAACTGACCGCGGTGCTGCAGGTAGTCCAGGCCGGTGGCGATGATCTGCCAGACCAATACCAGATCGACCAGCGGCGATACCACCGAGAACACGATCTGGAACAGCCACACCTGCGGCAGGGCGACCATGCCGAGTGCGCCATAGCGTGGGCGGAAGATCGCATCGTGATGTTTCCACAGGCATTGCAGGGTGCCGTAGGACCAGCGGAAGCGCTGACGGGCGAGTCCGCCGGCGGTATCCGGCGCCTCGGTCCAGGCGATCGCCTCGCTGTCGAACAAGGTGTGGTAGCCAGCCTTCTGCACGGCGAGAGTGAGGTCCTGATCCTCGGCCAGCGTGTCGGCAGGGAAGCCGCCGAGTTGCTCCAGCACCTCGCGCCGCCATGCGCCGACGGCGCCTGGCACCACGGTGATTGCGCCCAGCGCAGCCAGCGCGCGGCGCTCCAGGTTCTGTGCGGTGATGTATTCCAGCGCCTGCCACAGGGTGATCAGGTTGACCCGGTTGCCGACCTTGGCGTTGCCGGCGACGGCGCCGACTTTCGGATCGGTGAACCAGCGCACCAGCCGTGGAATCGTGTCCGGCTCGAACTGGGTATCGGCATCCAGCGCCACCACCACCGCACCGTTCGATTCGTGCAGCGCGGTGTTGACCGCGTGCGCCTTGCCGCCGTTCGGGATGGTGATGAGCCGCACGCGCGGTTCGTGCGCGTAATGCTCGCCGACCACCGTCGAAGTGGCGTCGGTGGAACCGTCGTCGACGACGACGATCTCCAGGTTGCGATAGCGGCTCCGCAGGATGTGGCGGATCGAGCTGGCGATCACTTTTTCCTCGTTGTAGGCGGGAATCAGCACCGAGACCAGCGGTGGATCATCGCCGAGCACAGGCAAGCTGCGTCGCCGCTCGCGCGCCTGGTTCCACAGGGCAAGTCCGCCGAGCAGCAACAGGCGTGCGACGCCCAGCGAGATCGCCGCAATCAAGAGCCAGCGGATGAAATGACCGAATACGCCCAGGGCAAGGAAGACCGAGCGGTCGGCCCAGCGCGACAGCGAGCCGGGCGGCAATGGCGGCATCGTCTGGTCGCGGGTGAGGCCGGCCAGGGTCGACACGGTGACGAAGTCGTAACCCTGCGCGCGCAGGCCGTCGATGATGCGCGGTAGCGCCGCCACCGTCTGCGAGCGTTCGCCGCCGCTGTCATGCAGCAACACCACCTGGCCCTTGCGGTCCGGATTGGTGGTGGCGATCTGGGTCAGCACATTGTTGACGATCTGGTCGGTGCCGGGTCGCTGCCAGTCCTCCGAATCGATGTGCAGGCCGACCGAGAGGTAGCCCATCTTCTGCGCGATCTCGATCGGCACCAGCTCGTCGGCGGTGGTCGGTTCGGCATCGCCGAAGTAGGGCGCGCGGAACAGCCGCATCGAGTGGCCGGTCAGCGCTTCGAACAGTCGCTGGGTGGCATTGAGTTCCAGTGCCACGATGCTGGGTGGGCTGTCACCCAGGTTGGGGTGGGTGAAGGTGTGGTTGCCGACGTCGTGACCTTCGTTGACTTCACGCTGCACCAGTTTCGGCGACATCTCGGCGTTCGCGCCGATGATGAAGAACGTCGCCGGCACATGTTTGGCCTTGAGGATGTCGAGGATCTGCGGCGTCCACTCCGGATCGGGGCCGTCGTCGAAGGTCAGCGCGATCTTGTGCGGCAAGGTGCCGGCGCGCTGGATCACATAGGAACTGGGCAGGCTGGTATAGCTCTCGTCGTCGATGCTGCCGTCATCCTTGTCCAGCTCGATGGTGCGTGCGCCCGGTGAAGGCAGGGCGGCGATTTCGAGCACCTCGCCCGGGCCCTCGAAGTCGATGTCTTCGCCTGCGCCGATCGTGCGCAATTGCTGCGGTGCCGGTGCGCCGTAGTTGCGGCCCATCACCGACCAGATCGATGGATCCTCCGAACCCAGCCGCCACAGCGCGTAGCCGTAGGGCTTGTAGTCGTCGGCGGCGTGGATCTGGTTGTACGCGGTGACCGCGTCGAGGAACCATGCCTGATGCGCGGTGCCGTCGTCCTCGCTGTAGGAGAACCGCGGGTTTTGCTTGTCGGGGTCGAATGTGATGTTGGCCTGCGCATCGGTGGCACGATCCATCGCGTCCTGGAAGGTGAGCGTCTCGGCGGTCTGGCCATGCGCCCAGTCGTAGCCGTAGCTGCCGATCGCCACGATGGTCTGGTCCGGGTCGAGTACCTTCATGCGCTTGTCGAGCGTGCGCTCGAACCAGTCCTGGCTGGCGATGCTGCCCGGATCCTTGCCGGCCCAGTGCTCGTCGTAGGCCATCAGCAGTTCGAAGTCGACGATGTCGGCGTAGCCCTTGTAATCCCACGAGGCATCGTCGAACGGCACGGTCAGCACGATGCCCCATCCGTGCGGGTCGAACGCGTCGTTGAGCTCATTGAGGAAGGCCTTGAGGTTCTTCTGCGCGCTCTCGGGCACTTCCTCAAAGTCCACCGTCACGCCCTGGAAATGATTCGCGTCGACGAACGCGACGATCTGCGCGATGCGTGCCTGGCGCAGCGCGGGATCCGCCAGCATGCGCGTCAGGCCCTCGCCGTCCCACTTGCTGTCCACGGCGTTCTGCAACAAAGGCAGGATCGGCGTGGTGGGTTTCTGCGTGCGGATCAGGTTCAGCGCCTTGGCGTCGACGCTGGTATGCAGCGCCATGTCCGCACCGCTCACGCTCATCCAGGTGGGGATCACCCAGTCCAGCGTGGGCAGCGCACGCTTCAGCGACGGATAGCTGGTGTCGTCCCAGTTGACGTAGAAGCCGATCGCCAGCGGCCGGTCGGCCGGCTTGTCCAGCGACAGGGGCGGCGGCGTGCGTGCCGCATTGCCCTTGCCGGCATGCGTGCGCGGCGGATGCAGCAGCTTCTGTCGGGCGCGTACCTCGGCGGCCAGCTTGGCGGCCGGTTTCAGCAGTTCCGGATCAGCCGCCTTCACCCCGCTCAGCCCATGCCGGGCCTTGCCTTGTCCGCCAAGGTGAATGCCGCTCATGCTCGGCCCGACGAACAGGCTGATCGCGCAGACCACCACGAACAGCGTGCTGACCACGCCGGCAAGCAGCGCCAGCCGCGAGACATGGCTGGCGCGTCGGCCGGTGGGGTCGAAGAAGATCGGTTTCTTTTGCATGCCTTGACCGGGTCGACAAACGCTGCAGATCGCCTGTTGGCGAAGATCCCTGGACTACGTTGGCGCAGGTGTGCTGCCAGGAATGCGTAGTATCGCTGATCCGCATGCCTTTCCATGCGCTGGCTCTGCTGAGCCGGTCAGTCTGCGTTGTCGCACGGTTTGCGCATCGTGACAGCCGCGAAGCATGCAGTGGTCTGCCGCATCACCTGTGCGGCGCCTGCAACCAAAGCTTCATTCGCCCTGATAGACCCACACCGTGTCTTCGCTGCCCGTGCTGAGGATGCGGCCGTTGCGCCGAATCAGATGTTCGATCGATTGGCTGCGCGAGAGCGTCATGTTACCCAGTCGCATGGCGCTGCTGATTTCGACGGTTGCCGATTTGTGATTGGGTGTCAGCGTGATGGACTTGATCTCGAAGTCGAAGTCCGGTTCCAGCATGCCGCCGGTTCGTTCGCTGAGCAGCTTGAGCCGATGCATGGCCTTGGTCCATGTCGCGCATGCGGCAGCTTTGCCATGCGTTTTCTGCGGCGTGCTGTCCGACCCGCGCACGGTTACGCTGGCCGTATAGCTGTCGTCCATGGCGGTGCAGATCGGTTCGGCATCGAACTGGCCGAGTGCGTCGATCTGGGCCTGGTAGCTTGCGCGGATCGAGGCATCGGTCATCCTGCGACTGAAGTCGAAGTACCACACCGCGGCGGCGATCACGAGCACAAGCAGAATCACTTTCGTCATCATTTCTTCCCTGATTCGAGTCGTCGATTTCCTTGCTGGCCGGCTTCCGATGATCTGAACTTCGGGGCGGCGGATGGACGGTATCGTAACTTCTTGCGAGCAGGAGGCGCCAGCACAAACACGCGTATTCACTCCTGTGGACGTGTCGACAAGCGTCAGCCGATCACGGTGCCCACCACCGGCTGGCTGAAATCCTCCGGGGCCAGGTTTTGAGTCAGCCGAAAGACGCCTTCGTGGAGCTTGCGCGGCAGTACCACGTCGAGCACGGTGGTCTGGTGCGGGCCGAGCATGCCGAACAGGTCATCGCTGGCCGCGCTTTTCGCCAGCGCATGATGGACCAGGCCGTCGAGGTCGGCGGGTTGCACGCAGGCACCGTAGGGCCGATGGCTGGGGACGGCGTTGCGCAGTGTCTTGCGGGTGTTGCCGGGATCGGCGACGCGGGCATCGCCGGCGAGCAGGGCGTAGTTGAGGAACAGCGACACCGTCGTACGACTTTTCGAGTTGGCCTGACGGTCGAGCATGAAGTCGTCGGGCATCAGGTCGGGGCTGGCTGGCGTTCCGGCGGTGAGCAGATAGCCGGCGCCGGCGAGCGGCTCGCCGGCCTCGTCGGTGAGTCGCACGATCAGCAGGCTGCGCGGATCGTGGATGTGTACGCGCGGGCCGAACAAGCCGGGATCCAGTTCCACCTTGTCCGCGTCGCGCTGGACGTTCTCACGATCGAAGGCATTGCACAGGTTGCCGTAGTCGGCGGCGCTGCGCACCTGCAGGCAACGCAGGATCGCGTCGATCGTGGTGGCTGCGGCGCTTTGCAGGATGCCGTGCGCACTGCCCGAATGGGCAGCATCGGCGATCAGCTTGAACGCGCAGCGTGGCCCCTGCTGCTGGTTGAGCGCCAGCGTATCCGCCGTGCCGCCGGCGTTCGGTATCGCCAGCACGGCATGCCGCGCGTTGAGATTGGCGGCGGCGATGCGTACCACGCCGTCGGAGCCATCCTCGCCGGTGTAGCTGTTGAGGTGGTCGTAGAGCGAACGATCCGGACGGTCACCGGCGAGCACGAACAGATAGTGGCCGCTGGCCGTGGGGTCGGCGCCGTGGATGTGATCGAGGTTGAGCGAGAGCGATTCGGTGCTGCCCAGCTCCAGCCAGTCGAGGATGCGCTGGCCGGGTTGCACGCCATCGAACCACGACTTGAGCCGGCCCAGGACGCCCTTGCCGAGTTGCGCCAGCGCCGAGCCGAAGTTCGCCGGCGCCAGCATCACCAGATGGCTGAGCTTGATCGTGCTGGTGCTGCCGGGCTTGTCGCGTTGTGCGCGCAGCCATTCGCGTACCACCGGCCCGCCGGTGGAGTGGGTAATGCAGGCGAAGCTGGCGTCGAGCAGGTGCAGGTCGCGCAGCGCGTGATCGAACGCGCGCACCAGGTCGGGCATGGTCACGGCATCGTCGAAGCTGACGTACTCGGACAGCCACACGTCGGCCAGGGTCAACGGCAGGCCTGCCGCAGCGGCGCGCAGCTGCAGTTGCTGTGGCATCTGGCCGTAGGTTGAGGTGTTGCTGACACTCCAGCCGTGAACGAACACCAGCGTGGTCATGGCTCAACTCCGCGAGGCGGGACCTGCGCATGATGCAGGATCATGCCGCGGCGAAATACTGGCCCATCGGAATAGGCCTGAGCATGTAAGCGCCGCGCCGGCGCCCCGTGTGCCTGCGTGCGGCTGACATGTCGGCTGCGTTACGCTGCAGATTGTTTCCACGGAACCTGTCGTCATGACGTTGATCGTACTTGTGCTGCTGTTGCTGCTGGCGTTCATGGCCAGCTGGCGCAAGCGGTGTTGGCTGGCACGCAGTCTTGTCGTGCTGGCCCTGCTGCTGTTTCTGGCGATGGGCTGCGGCCTGTTGCCGCGCTGGCTGCTGTCCCGGCTGGAAGCGCCATACGCGCTGCAGCCTGCGCTGCAATGGGCACCCAACAATGCGATCGTGCTGCTGACCGGTGACGCCCTGCACGTTCCGGGCAGCGCGGTCGAACCCAGTCTCGGCGCCTACGGCCGGATCACGCAGGCGGCCATGCTGTACAACGACTGCAAGCACGCCGGCATGGGTTGCAAGTTGCTGGTCAGCGGTGGCGATCCTTCGCATCTGGGCACGTCGCTGGCGGCTTCCTATGGCGCGGTGTTGCGCCGGCTCGGCGTGCCGGCGGAGGATCTGATCCTCGAATCGCGCAGCAACACCACCTGGCAGAACGCGCAATTCAGTCGTCCACTGCTGGACGCCCTCGGGGTGCAGCGGATCTGGCTGGTGAGCTCGGCATACCACCTGCAGCGCAGCCTGCTGTACTTCGCGCATTTCGGCATCAGCGTCACGCCGGTGCGCGGGGATTATCTGAAAGCAGAGTTCAGCGCCTGGCCGAGCTGGTCGAATCTCAGCCTGGGCGAAGTCGCCTCGCATGAGTACGTGGGCATCGCCCGCTATCACGTCTACAACGCGATGGGCTGGAATGCGCCGCAGATGCCGCCGCTGGTGCTGGCGCCGGCGCGCTAGTTAGTCGACGTTAGCGTTCGCGCTTCGCGATCAGGCCACGCGCATCACCATCAAACGGACTTCGGTCATGTCCTCGATCGCGTAGCGCACGCCCTCGCGACCGAGACCGGACAATTTGACGCCGCCGTACGGCATGTTGTCGACGCGGAAGCTGGGGATGTCGTTGACGATCACGCCGCCTTGTTCCAGCTCGTTCCACGCGCGCATCGCGTGGTCGAGGCTGTCGGTGAAGATGCCAGCCTGCAAGCCGTAGTCGGAATCGTTGACCAGCGCGATCGCGTCGCTGAACTGCTTGAACGGGGCGAGCAGGGCGAATGGGCCGAACGCTTCCATGCGATTGGCCTTGGCATCGCTTGGCACGTTTTCCATCAAGGTCGCATCCAGCATGTTGCCGTTGCGCTTGCCGCCGCACAGGATCTTGCCGCCGGCCTGCTGCGCTTCAACGATCCAGCCGTGCAGGCGTTCGGCAGCGGCTTCGTCGATCATCGGGCCGAGGAAGACATCCTTCTGTTTCGGATCGCCAGCCTTGAGCTTCTTCGTGGCCGCGACGAGTTTCTTCTTCAGCGCGTCATAGACGTCGGCATGCGCGTAGATGCGTTGCACGCCGATGCAGCTCTGGCCGGACTGGTAGAACGCGCCGAAGATCAGCCGTTCGACCACGCGGTCGAGGTGCGCGCCCTGATCCGCATCGACGATGCAGGGGGCATTGCCGCCGAGTTCCAGTACAACCTTCTTGCGACCGGCGCGCGCTTTCAACTCCCAGCCGACCTGGCCGCCGGTGAACGAGAGCAGCTTGAAGCGCTCGTCCTCGACCAACGGGCCGGCATGCTTGCCGTCCAGCGTGAGGATCGAGAACGCGCCTTTCGGCAAGTCGGTCTCGGCCAGCACTTCGCCGATGATCAGCGCGCCGATCGGTGTCTTCTCCGACGGTTTCAGCACGAACGGACAGCCCGCGGCGATCGCCGGCGCCACCTTGTGTGCGACCAGGTTCAGCGGAAAGTTGAACGGAGTGATGAACGACACCGGCCCCAGCGGTACGCGTTTGGTATAGCCGTGATAGCCATCCAGACGCGAGGCCAGTTCCAGGTTCAGCGTCTCGCCGTTGCTGCGCACGGCTTCCTCGGCGGCGATCCGGAACGTCTCGATCAGCCGGGTTACTTCACCAGCGGCATCCTTGATCGGCTTGCCGGCCTCGATACATAGCGCCTCGGCCAGCTCGTCGCGGCGTTCGGCGAAACGCTGCGCGCAATGCTGCAGCACGGCTTGCCGCGCCCATGGCTTGAATTCACGCATCGGTGTGGCGGCCTTCACGGCGGCGGCGATCGCCTTTTCGGTGGCCTTCGCATCCGGCACCGCCACCTGCGTGGCGAGCTTGCCGCTGTACTTGTCCAGCACATCCAGCATGACCTTGGACGTCTGCGGCTGGTTGGCGAGGTAGTAGGGATAGGTTTTCTTGAGCATCGTCATGACCATCGAAAAGCAGGTTGCCGGACAGCATAGACGGGCGGCATGTTCAGCATTCGTGACAAGCTGTCGTGCAGGATTCCGCGTGGAAAATAAGGGTGCTGCATGACGCAGACACGCGCGTACACTGATGACCTCGGCTCGATCCACTCTGGGTGATTTCCATGCCTCTATTCGGTTTCATTGTCGTAGTGATTTTTCTCGGCCTCAGTGGCCTGCGTGTGCTGCAGCAGTATCAGCGCGGCCTGGTGTTCCGGCTGGGTCGCTACAGCGCTACCCGCGAGCCGGGCCTGACCTGGATCATCCCCGTGATCGAACGGATGCAGGTAGTCGACGTGCGCGTGATGACCCAGGACATCGAACCGCAGGAAACCATGACCAATGACAACGTGCCGGTGAAGGTGCGTGCGGTGGTCTGGTACAAGGTGATCAACCCGGAGCGGGCGATCGTGCAGGTGGCGAATTTCGAGGACGCAGTGCGCCAGACCGCGCTGACCAGCCTGCGCAGCGTGATGGGCCAGCATTCGCTGGACGAGTTGCTGAAGGAACAGGAGAAGCTGTCCAGCATGCTCGGCGAGATCATCGACAAGGTCACCGAGCCGTGGGGCGTCGAAGTCGATCGCGTGCAGATCAAGGATGTGGAGATCCCGCAGTCCATGCAGCGCGCAATGGCGCAGGAAGCCGAAGCACACCGCGAGAAGCGTGCCCGCATCATCAAGGCTGAAGCCGAACACGATGCTGCGCTGAAGCTCACCGAAGCGGCCGCCAAGATGGCGCACATGCCGATGGCGATGGAACTGCGCCGGATGCAGATGCTGACCGAGGTCGGTGCGGAACAGAACACGATGACCATCGTGATGATGCCATCGGAGTTCGTCAGCGCAGCCAGTGCCTTGGTGCGTCTGGCCGACAAGGCGACGGGCGGCAGCGATTGAGCGGATGAATTCAGGTAATTCCTGAACTTTCCGGAGCATCTTTGGCATTTGCGCGTGTTCTGCACGCTTCGTGCGGCACATGCATCGCTACGAATAATCCCGGCGCTTGGTGATTTGAACCGCCAGGAAGATCAACATGCCTGCGATCGCCATCATTGAAACCAGTAGCGCCCAAGGCGGCGCCCCCACCAGCTGTGCGGTATGCGCATCGAAATACGGCATCGCCAATCCGGACATGATGTGGTGAATATTCAACGGATACCGGTTCAACGGAGGAAAGAGCACCGTAATGGGATAGAAGATCATGAAAACAAATGAAACCGCCAGCGCCGTATATTCGCTACGGAACAACGTCGCCGACAGAAAGGCCACGGCGAAGAACACCGCACCACCGACGAACCACAACAAGCCGAAGCGTGCCATCTGCTCCAAGGGATACGACACGTGTGCCAGCTGCGAGCACGCGGTCAGCAATAGCAGAGGCAGCACCGACAGCACCGCGATCTGTCCCAAGCCGAGCAACGCCTGCATCCATACCAGCCGCGCACGGTCCACAGGCAGCGCCAGGGTGAATCCCACGGTCCGGTGCAAGCGTTCGCGCTGCAGGCCACCCAGCGCAAGCACCATGGTCATGATGGTGAACAGGCCGCGTGCCGGGCCGCCGTAGACCAGCCGGTAGATGTAAGCGACATAGGAGTCGCCGACAAACGGTCCGTTTGGCACGAGTACCTTCATCAGGCTGGCGCGGCACAACACGCCAAACACGCAGATGGCTGCCAGCAGCGTGGCGCTCAGCAGAAACCGTCCCCGGCTCTCGCGCCAGGCCTTGAGCAGCAATGGCGTCACGACGCTCATGAAAAGTCCCGTTGCGCGGTGATACTGCCGGCCGCCCCCACCAGGCACAGCGCCACCAGCGTGTACAGGCCCAACGACAGCCAGGGCAGCGGAACAGCGAAGGCGGCCAGCGACGTCTCGCCATGGACGGTCGAAAGCTGCGCGCCGTGTATGGTCTCAAGCAAATCGAACGCGGAATGGCCCTGAAACGGCGGCAGCTTGGCGAGGACCGAGCATACGATCAACCCGGCTACGGAGGCGATTGCTGGCGAGTAAGCCCCCGGCAAAACGACTGAAAAGAAAAACGTCAGTGCAAAAATCACCATGCCACAGGCCGCCCACAACACGCTGAATTGCAAGGCACGCACGAACGGAAAGGATTCTCCAAAAAAGGGCGACAGTAACGGGATCAATAGCGCGGGCAGCAGCGCCAAGATCGCAACTTGCACGAATCCCATGGTCGCCCTGGCGTAGGTCAGCTGCCACCGGCTCACCGGCAGCGACAGCGTGAAGCCCACCGTGCCCTGAGCGCGTTCCTGCAGCACGCCGCCGAGCCCGAGCACGATCACGAGCAGGATGTACATGTCCAGGACATTGGCCTTGTAAACCGCGCTCCAGATGTAGTGCGCGTAACTCAGCGGCTCATCGGCATGGGCGCGCACTTGCTGTTGCAGCAACACCACGGCACCGCACATCCACAACAGAGCCACGGCACTGATGGCGAAGCGGATCCAGCTCTCCCACCACATCTTGTACCAGAGCATCAGGGCGCTTCCCTGACGATGTCGAGAAAGACATCGCGCAGATTCACTGGTGTCACCTGCACGATGGCATCGAGCGAGCGCGCATGGGCCACGATGCCTTCGATATTGGAGCTGGCGAGTACCCAGGCCTGGCGTCCCCTGATACGAGTCCGCTCGACGCCGGCAAGATCGAGCGCCGGCACCGGGCCCTGTGCAGCGAATTCCATGTTGATGTTGCGGTAATTGTTCAGCAGGTCGCCGAGCAGGGTGTTCATGACCAGCTGTCCGTGATCGATCATCAGCACCCGGTCGGCAATCCGCTCCACCTCACTCAATTGATGCGAGGAAAAGAAGACGCTGGTACCGGCGGCACGCACCTCCTGCAAGGTCTGCAGCAGCTCTTCGGTGGACACCGGATCGAGTCCTTCCGAAGGCTCATCGAGAATGAGGAGTTCGGGCCGCCTCGCCAGCGCCAGCAGCAGCGCCAACTTGGTGCGCATGCCCTTGGAAAGGGCCTTGACCTTGCGACCGAGCGGCAATTGGTACTCCCGGAGCAGGCGCGCCTCGATTTGCGACTGCCAGTCCGGATAGAAAGAGCGGGTAAAACGAATGAGGTCGGCGACGGTCATGTAGCCGTACAAACCTTTGTCTTCGCCCACGTACGCGATGCGCCGACGAATCTCCAGACTCTGTGCGGGATCGGTGATGTCGTATCCCAGCACCCGGCCGACACCGGCGGTAGGGCGAATCATGCCAAGCAGCATCTTGATCGTGGTGCTCTTGCCGGCGCCGTTGCGCCCGAGGAATCCCGTGATGCAATGGCGCTCCACCGTCAGGCTCAGGTCACACACCGCCTCGACAGTGCCGTAGCGCCTGCTGAGGCCGTGAGTTTCAATGACCAGTTCGTGAGTCATGTGTGCCGAAGTCCGCCAAAGTGTGATCGTCCACTGACGCCATCCCCACGCCGGTTACTTGCCAAGCACCTGCAGACTGAGTTCGCCATCGCTCACGCGGGCATTGACGGTATCGCCTTCGCTGACAGCGACGACAGAGCGCACGACCTGTCCCGCCTCGTCAAACAGGATCGCGTAGCCACGCTCCAGCGTGGCCAGCGGACTCACCGCGTGCAGCGCGTGGCCGGCATGACGCAGGCCGGTCTGCCGGCGTTCGAGGATGTGCGCGATCGCGCGACGCAGGCGCTGATCCTGTTCGGCCAGCCGGCGCGCCAGCAACGGTAGCTGTGCGCGCGGATGCTGGGTCAGCAGGCGTGCATGCAGCCGTTCCAGCCGGGTATGCCTGAGCTGGCTCTGTTCGCGCAGCACGACGCCGAGGCGGTGTTGCAGGTGCTGCAGTCGTTCGCGATCGTGCGCCAGTCGCGCTTGCGGTCGCTGCGTCTGCAACCGAACCAGCAGGTGGTCAACTCGTTGCGCCTGCGCCTGCAGCTGACGTTGCTGCAGGGTGACCAGGCGCTGTTGCAGTTGCTGCAGATGCCGGTCGACCGCGACCGCATCGGGCACCAGCAATTCAGCCGCCGCCGAGGGCGTGGGCGCGCGCAGGTCGGCGACGAAGTCGGCGATGCTGAAGTCGATCTCGTGGCCGACCGCGGAAACCACCGGTACCGCGCTGGCGTGGATCGCCCGCGCAACAGCCTCGTCGTTGAACGCCCACAGGTCTTCCAGCGAGCCACCACCGCGGGTCAGCAGCAGCACATCGTAACGACCGCTGGCCGAGGCCTTGCGCAGCATGCTCACGATGGCCGGCGGCGCTTCGCGGCCCTGCACCGGCACCGGCAATACTTCGACATCAGCCAGCGGCCAGCGTCGGCCCAGCACGCTCAGTACGTCACGTACGGCAGCGCCGGTGGCCGAGGTGATCACGGCGATGCGCCGGGCGTACCGGGGCAGGGCGCGTTTGCGCGTGGGCTCGAACAAGCCTTCGGCATCGAGTCGCGCCTTGAGCTGTTCGAACTCGCGTTGCAGCGCGCCTTCGCCGGCCGGCTCCATGTATTCGGCAACCAGCTGGAATTCGCCGCGCGGTTCGTACAGGCCGACCTTGGCGCGCAACAGCACCTGCATGCCATCGGCTGTACGAAAGCGCAGTGCAGCGGCTTTCGGCTTGAACATCGCACAGCGCACCTGGGCGCCGCTGTCCTTCAGGGTGAAGTACAGATGCCCCGACGCCGGCTTGGCCACGTTCGACAGTTCGCCTTCGATCCACACCTGCGGAAACACATCGCCCAGCAGGTCGCGCACCAGCCGGTTGAGCGAGCTGGGGGTCAGGATGTGGCGTGGCGTGGTGTCGTCGGACGGCGCTGGCATAAGGGCAACGAGCCTAGCATGGCCAAAGTATCAAGTCGTGAGAAAACATCCGCTTGACGTCAAAAGCGCAGGAAACGCATCAAGCTATGGAATGGCGACGATCAGTCGTCGGCTGCTTCGTTCAGTGCGTGCCAGCGTCGCTTGCGCAAACGCCAGCCGCGAATGCCCAGGTTCAGCGCGAACCAGCCGGCCAGCACGCCGAACGGCCAGCCGATCCACGCCGGCCACAGAATCGCGATGACCGCCAGCGCGGCCAGCGTCAGGGTGCCGATGAGCAGCGGGCCGCTGGAGTTGTCGTCGAGTACGCGTCGATTGGTCAGGGCAGCACCCACGCTGTTGGCAATGCGCAGGGCGCCGGCGGCGGCGCGGCCGGAACTGCCGCCACCATGGCGCACCCGCGTCGGTCGCGTTGCGCTGCTGCGCACCTGCTCGCTGCTGCCATGACGGCGGCGACGGGTGGCAAGCACGATCTCGGTGGCGTTGGCCAGATCCTTTTCATATTGCGCGGCGAGCTGGCCGGCGAAACCGGCATCCTCGACCGCCACGTCGAGCTCCTGGTTGCCGAGCCAGCTGGCGATGTTGAGGTTGGACGAACCGACCCGCGCCCATTGCCCATCGGCGACCGCGGTCTTGGCGTGCAGCATCGAGCCGTTCCACTCGAACACGCGGATGCCGGCCTTCAACAACGGCCGATAACCCGAGCGCGACATGCTCGCCACGGCCGGAATGTCGCTGCTGCCGGGCACCAGCAAGCGCACGTCGACACCATCGCGCGCGGCGGCGAGCAGCGCCTGCACATACGGCGCCAGACCGACGAAGTAGGCATCGGTGAGCCATAGCGTCTTGCGCGCCATCGAGGCGATCAGCTGATCGAGCCGATACATGCCGGCGGTCGCCGGCTGGGTGGCGATCAAGCGCAAGCAGACGTCGCCTGCGGGTGCGGCAGGTTCCGCAACAGGCGGCAGTGGTGCCAGCGGCGCACCGGTCTCGCTCCAGCTTTGCGCAAACGCCGCTTCCAGTTCCGCCACCGCTGGACCGCGCAGCGCCACGCCGGTGTCGCGCCAGGGCGGTACATCGTGTTTGGGATCGCCCAGCCATTTCGCACTGATGCACACGCCGGACAGAAAGCCGAGTACGCCGTCGACCACCAGCAGCTTGCGGTGGTCGCGGCTGATCCAGCCGAACGGCTGGCCCAGCTGCGGCGGATTGAAGATGCGGACTTGACCACCAGCTGCCCGCAGCGGTGTCCACAAGGCGTTGCGCGACTGGCCGAAGCAGCCTACCCAGTCGACCACCACCGCGACGAACACACCGGCTTGTGCACGCTCGACCAGCGCATCGCGGAACGCGCGGCCGACCTCGTCGTCGCGGACGATGTAGTTCTCCAGCAGTACGCGCTGTTGCGCGCCGCGGATTGCCGCCAGCCACGCTTCGTAATGCGCGGCCGCGTCGATCAGCAGTTCCACGGCGTTGCCGCCGAGCAGCGGTGCACCGGCGGTGCGGCTGAGCGCCTGCTCGGCCAGCAGGCGGTTGGGCGTGTCGGTGATGACTGGCATGGGTCGAGTGTAGGTGATGGTCTGTCGGCTCACCGTCATTGCGGGCCTTCTGGCATGATCTGGCGCATGCCGATCGAGCACCGCTACAGCGACATCGAGGCCTGTGCGCAATACCTCGCCGACGAGCTGGGTCCGGATCTGCGCATTGCCGCGCCGTTGGGGCTGGGCAAGCCGCATGGACTGCTCAATGCGCTGTATCGACGCACCGCGAGCGACCCGACCCGCTCGTTGCGCCTGTACACCGCGCTGTCGCTGACCCGGCCGCAGCCGGCGCCGGGATTGGAGCAGCGTTTCCTCGGGCCGTTCCTGGAACGGCATTTCGGTGCCGACCAAGTCGATCCGCAATACGCGCTGGACCAGGTGCGCGGCACGTTGCCGTCGAATGTCGAGGTGCACGAGTTCTATCTGCAGTCCGGCGCGCTGCTGCATTCGGACAGCGCCCAGCGCAACTACATCAGCCAGAACTACACCCATGTCGCGCGTGATCTGGCAGTGCAGGACATCAACCTGCTGGTGCAGCTGGTGGCGCGCCGCGAGGGACCGGACGGCGTGCATTACAGCCTGTCGTGCAACCCGGACCTCACCCTGGATTTCCTCAGCCAGGTGCTGGCTGCGGGTCGGCAGCGGCCGCTGTGCGTGGCGGTGGTGCATCCGGACCTGCCATACATCGGCGGCGATGCCGAGGTGGCCGCAGCGTATTTCGACGTGGAGTTGCGCCCGGAAACATTGCCACGGCTGTTTGCGCTGCCGCGGTTGCCGGTCGACCTCACTGAATATGCGTTGGGCCTGCATGCCAGTGCGCTGGTCAGGGATGGTGGCTGCCTGCAGATCGGCATCGGCGCGTTGTCCGATGCCCTGGTCAAGGCACTGCTGATGCGCCAGCAGGACAACACGCAATGGCGGCGTGCCTTGGTGGCGCTGGACCCGACCGGCGCCACCCACGCACTGGCTGGCCGGTTGGGTGGCCTGGCGCCGCTCCAGAGCGGCCTGTATGGCGCCAGCGAGATGGTGATGGACGGTTTCATGCACCTGCAGCGCGGCGGCATTCTCAAGCGGCGCAGCTGGGACAGCCTCGCACTGGAACGTGCTTCCGCCAGCGGCCGGCTGAGTCCGGCCACACCAGGCGGCCACTATCTGCGCGGCGCGTTCTTCCTCGGTTCGCGAGACCTGTACGAGTGGCTCGATGCCACCGAAGCGGCCGACCCGGATGCGATCGACATGTGCGCGGTCTCCAACGTCAACCAGCTCTATGGGGATCACCAGGCGCTGGCGGTGCTGCAGCGGCGCGGCGCGCGTTTCTTCAACACCTGCATGATGGCGACCCTGCTTGGTGCGGCGGTGTCCGACACGCTGGACGATGGTGCGGTCGTCAGCGGCGTCGGCGGCCAGTACAACTTCGTCGCGATGGCGCATGAACTGCCGGATGGCCGCTCGGCGTTGCTGCTGCGCTCGACCCGCAGCAGTCGTGGCGGGATCGAGAGCAATATCCGCTGGAACTACGGCCAGACCACGATCCCGCGGCATCTGCGCGACCTCGTCATCACCGAGTACGGTGTGGCCGACCTGCGCGGCAAGAGCGACAGCGAGTGCGTCGAGGCCATGCTGTCGATCAGCGATGCGCGTTTTCTCGATGCGTTGTGCGCGGAAGCGAAATCGCACGGAAAGCTCGCGGCGGATTTCCGGATACCCGAGGCCTGGCGCCGGCATCGCCCGCGCCCTCTGCACGAGGCACTGGCGCCGTTCCGGCAAAAGGGCCTGTTGCCACAGTTTCCGTTCGGCAGCGATTTCAGCGAGGTCGAGCAGCGCCTGCTGCCTGCACTGACCTGGCTGAAGTCGGCGCAGGGCAGCTGGCGCGGCAAGTGGCAGTTGCTGCGCAGGCTGCTGAATCCCGGCAAGCCGGTAGTCGAAGAGCCGGCAGCGCTGGCACGGATGAAACTCGAACAGCCGCATGGCCTGACCGAGCGGATCGAACAACGGCTGCTGCAGGCGGCATTGCGCCGAACCGCCTCGCCGGACTGAGTCCGACGTGTGTGGAAGCATCAGGCTCTTTGCAGCTCGACCGAAAAGCGGCTGCCATGACCGAGTTTCGAACGCACATGCAACGGATGCCCCAGTGATTCGGCGGTACCGCGCACGATCCACAGCCCCAGACCCAGGCCTTCACTGTGTGGATTGACCTGATGGAATGCGCTGAACAATTCATCCGAATTCGCACTATCCATGCCCATGCCGGTGTCGATGATCTCGACCACGACATTCGTGCCGCGACGCCGGCAGCCGATCAGTACCGAGCCATGTTCGGTGTACTTGACGGCGTTGCCCAGCAGATTGCCAAGCAAAGTGGTCAGCAGGGCCGGGTGACTGCGCACACGTAGCCGCGTAGCTACGCTGCGCAATTGCAGCCCCTTGTTGAGAGCCGGCTGCTGCCAGTTCGTCACGATCGTTCCCAGCACATCGGCGAGATCGAACTCGAACAGGTCGGGAGTAGTTGCGACGCCCTCGATCCCGGCCATCGCGGCCAGCTGGGTGAACTCGCGATCGATCGTGGCCAGCGCCTCGGTGACCACGGTCAGTCCCGCTGCCTGCTCAGCACTCAGGCTGCGCTGCACCTTGCGGATCGCATAGGACGCGGTGCGCACCGGTGTCTTCAAGTCATGCCCGGCGATCGCCATCAGCCGTCGGCGATAATGGTTGGACTCCTGCGCCTGCGCCAGCAGCCGGCGCAATTCGATCTGCGCCATGGCTTGTCGGGCGAGCGCCCGCAGTGCTTCGATTTGTTCGGGACGAAGCTGGCGCGGTTGCCTGTCCAGCACGCAGACCGTGCCGAGCGGCAGGCCATCAGGCGTTCGCAGCGACGCGCCGGCATAGAACCGCAGATGTGGGTCGCCGGTGACCAGCGGATTGTCAAGAAAGCGGGTGTCCTGCAGCGTGTCCGGGACCACGAATACGTCCGACTGCAGGATCGCGTGGGCGCAGATGGAACTGCCGATCGGTGTCTCGCTGGCACCCAGGCCCAGTTCACTCTTGAACCACTGGCGATTGCGGTCGACCAGGCTGATCAGCGCGATCGGCGCTTCGCAGATCAAGGCGGCGAGTCGGGTGATGTCGTCGAATCCGGCTTCCGGTGGCGTATCCAGGATGCCGTATGCGTACAGCGCATCCAGCCGGAGTGTTTCGCTGGTGGGTTCTGTAGAGCAGCTGATTCGTGCTGGCTCGGGCAGCGTGGACGGCATGATCTGGTTTGTCATCGGAGCTGGGAGCCTGAAGCGCAGGAAAGTGAGGTTCGATACCGGACAGCATAGGTTAGTGCGGCAATCCCTGCGCGTTCCTGATGACGGCAGCCGGCACGGCCTGTCTCGGTAGGCAAACAGCATCGGGTATCCTTTACGCAACGCCGCGCCAAGTTGTGATCGGCACTTTTCGACTATTCATCATGAGCAACGATTCTTCGCAAAAACCCCGTTATGCCGGATCCGCGCTGCGCCGTCCCAGTGTGAGCGTGCAGATCGGCAAGGTCATGGTGGGTGGCGGTGCACCGATCGTGGTGCAGTCGATGACCAATACCGATACCGAGGATCCGGCCAGCACCGCCAAACAGATCGCCGAGTTGGCGCGCGCCGGCTCCGAGCTGGTGCGCATCACGGTGAACACGCCGGCCGCTGCCGCGGCGGTGCCGCGCATCGCCGAACGCCTGGCGATGATGGGCGTGGACGTGCCGATCATCGGCGACTTCCACTACAACGGCCATCAGCTGCTGGAAAACGAGCCGGCCTGCGCCGAAGCATTGGCGAAGTACCGCATCAATCCGGGCAATGTCGGCTTCGGCAGGAAGAAGGACAGTCAGTTCGCCGCGATCATCGAGCTGGCGCTGCGCTACAACAAGCCGGTGCGCATCGGCGCGAACTGGGGTTCGCTCGACCAGAGCATGGTCACCACGTTGATGGACGAAAACGCGCGGCGTGCCGATCCGTGGGATGCCTCGCATGTGGCTCGCGAAGCCTTGATCCGCTCGGCACTGGATTCCGCCGCACGCGCCGAGGAAATCGGGCTGGCGCGTGATCGCATCATCCTGTCGTGCAAGGTCTCCGGCGTGCAGGAACTGATCGCGGTGTATCGCGACCTCGCCGCACGCTGCGACTACGCGTTGCACCTGGGTCTGACCGAAGCCGGCATGGGCTCCAAGGGCATTACCGCCTCCAGCGCGGCGCTGGCCGTACTGCTGCAGGAAGGCATCGGCGACACCATCCGTATCTCGCTCACCCCCGAACCGGGCGCCTCGCGCACGGGCGAGGTGATCGTGGCGCAGGAGCTGCTGCAGACCATGGGCCTGCGTTCGTTCACGCCGCTGGTCACGGCCTGTCCGGGTTGCGGGCGTACCACCAGCGAGTTCTTCCAGGTACTGGCGAAAACCGTGCAGGAGCATGTGCGCGAGCAGATGCCGCTGTGGCGGATGAAATACGACGGCGTGGAGAACCTCACCCTGGCGGTGATGGGTTGCATCGTCAACGGCCCGGGTGAGTCCAAGCACGCCAACATCGGCATCTCGCTGCCCGGCAACGGCGAAGCACCGGCAGCGCCGGTGTTCATCGATGGCGAAAAGGCGATGACCCTGCGCGGCGACAATATCGCGAATGAATTCGTCGGTATCCTGGACGATTACGTGGCGCGCAAATACACGATGCGGGCCAGCTGATCTCAGTCTGTCGTCTGGCGTGCTGATTCCGCTGAACACGGCTGCAGCAGTCGGTGCGTGTAATCGGCCCAGCTACTTACGTGGCCAGGCAGGCGAACGAGCTGTTCGACCTGCTGCAGGTATTGTTCGCGGGTTATCTCGAGCGCACCCAGCCCTAGCGTATGCGGATTGCTCACCTGGGCATCGATCAGTGGAAATTCCAGCTCGCGCAGCAGCTGGGCCAGCGCGACCAAAGCAAGCTTCGAACCGCCGCTCTCGGTGCTGAACATCGACTCGCCGCAGAACAATCGACCGATCGCGATGCCATAGACGCCGCCGACCAATCGCGTGTCGTCCCATACTTCCACGCTGTGCGCATGACCCTGCCGATGCAGTTGCGCATAGGCATCGATCATCGCCGGCACCAGCCAGGTGCCTGATTCCCTTGCACGCGGTGCGGCGCAGGCGCGGATCACCTGGTCGAACGCGTGATCGACGCTAAGTCGCCAGTGCTTGTCGGCGAGTTGTCGGCGCAGGCTGCGATTGAGTTTCAGGCTCTCCGTGCGAAACACACAGCGCGGATCCGGCGACCACCACAGGATCGGTTCGCCCTTGCCGAACCAGGGAAAGATGCCGAGACGGTAGGCCGCCAGCAATCGTTCCGGCGACAGGTCGCCGCCGAACGCGAGCAGGCCGTTCGGCTCGGCCAGTGCATGGCGCGGGTCGGGGAAGTGATCCCATGCCTCGGGATCGAGCAGCGGCAGGTGGTTCATCGTTTGGCAGTGCTGTGATCGGCGCGGCTGTGATCTGCGTAGGGACTGTGGCTTTGCAACTCGATGGCATAAGCGTCGACCGCTTGCGCCTCGTGTGCAAGCGCCGCGGCCACGGCGGCGCGAAAATCCGGATTCACCAGGTAATGCCTTGAATAGGTGCGGACAGGCAGGAAGCCGCGCGCCAGTTTGTGCTCGCCCTGCGCGCCCGGCTCGAAGCGGGTGAGTTGGTGGGCGATCGCGTACTCGATGCCGCGGTAGTAGCACAGCTCGAAATGCAGTCCGGGTACGTCCACCGAGGCGCCCCAGTAGCGGCCATACAGCACGCCACCGCCCTGCACGAACAACGCCATCGCAACGATGCTTTCCCCGTGCCGTGCCAGCGCCAGTTGCACCGTCTGGCCCAGTCCGCCCAGGCGCTGAAAGAATGCCGCGGTCAAGGCGGCATGGTTGCCCTTGGCGTCGAACGTGGCTTCGTACAGCGCGTGCACCTGCCGCCATTCGTCGTGGCTGAGCGTATCGCCGCTGCGCCATTCGATCGCCGCGCCGCTGGCTTCCACCTGGCTGCGTTCGCGCAGAATGTTCTTGCGCTTCTTGTGGTTGAGCGTGGCGAGAAAGGCAGGGAAGTGGCGGTAACCGTGGTTGTGCCAGTGGAATTGCACGTCCGAGCGAGTCAACCAGCCGCTGCCGAACGCATCGAGTTCGGCTTCCTGCAGAAAATTGGCGTGCACCGAGGACAGCCCGAGCCGCTCGGTCTCACGGCGCATCGCCTCGACCAGCGCGCGTTGCAGCTTTGGTGTCTCTTCGCCGTTGCCGGCCAGCAGGCGCGGACCCGGCACCGGCGAGTAGGGCACGGCGTTGAGCAGCTTCGGGTAGTACTCACCGCCAGCACGTTGCCATGCACTGGCCCAGCTGAAGTCGAACACGAATTCGCCGTGCGAATTGCCTTTCAGATACAGCGGTGCAGCGGCGAGCAGCCGGCCATCTTCATACAGACCCAGGTGATGGGCCTGCCAGCCCCAGTCGGGAAGAATGCAGCCGCTCTGTTCCAGCGCGGCGAGGAACGCGTGCGACACGAACGGGTTCGGGTCGGCGCGCAGCGCGTCCCATGCGTCTGCCGGCAGCTGATCGATCGCCGGGTGGAAGCGTGCCTCGATCAAGACACGCTTGCGCTGATGGCCGCATTGCCGTGCAGGTGCATCAGCCGGCCGGGGTCTGCTGATCCAGCCAGCGCTCGGCATCCAGTGCGGCCATGCAGCCGAAGCCGGCTGACGTTACCGCCTGGCGATACACATGGTCAGCCACATCGCCAGCAGCGAACACGCCCGGGATCGAGGTCATCGTGGCCATGCCGTGCTGGCCGCTGTGGATCTTGATATAGCCGTCGTGCATGTCGAGCTGGCTTTCGAAGATGCCGGTGTTCGGCGTGTGGCCGATCGCCACGAAGAAGCCTGTTGCCTCGATGTCGCGGGTGACGCCGGAGTTGACGTCCTTCACGCGCACGCCGGTGACGCCGGTGTCGTCGCCGAGCACCTCGTCGATGCTGTGGTTCCACACCAGCTCGATCTTGCCGGCCGCGGCCTTCTCGAACAGCTTGTCCTGCATGATCTTCTCGGCGCGCAGCTTGTCGCGGCGATGCACCAGGTAGACCTTGCGGCCGATATTGGCCAGGTACAGCGCTTCCTCGACCGCGGTGTTGCCGCCGCCGATCACCACCACGTCCTGGTCGCGGAAGAAGAAGCCGTCGCAGGTGGCGCAGGCGGACACGCCCTTGCCCTTGTACTTTTCTTCGCTGGCGATGCCGAGGTATTTCGCGGTGGCGCCGGTGGTGATGATCAGTGCGTCGCAGGTGTACTCGCCCGAATCACCCTTGAGCCGGAACGGGCGCTGCTTCAGATCCGCCGTATGGATATGGTCGAAGATCATCTCGGTATGGAAGCGTTCGGCGTGTTCGGCCATGCGCTGCATCAGCGCCGGGCCCTGCAGCCCCTCGACGTCGCCCGGCCAGTTGTCCACGTCGGTGGTGGTCATCAGCTGGCCGCCCTGCTGCAGGCCGGTGATCATGGTCGGCTTCAGGTTGGCACGGGCCGCATACACCGCAGCGGTGTAACCGGCGGGGCCGGAGCCGAGGATCAGCAGGCGGCTGTGCTTGGGGGTCGTCATGGTTATAATCCTTGGGTTAACTGGCAGCTTTGATCGTTATTCGCTTCCACCCCTGCCGCGGTTTCATCTGGCCGTTTCGCGGGACGAGGCGGAGCTTTGAATCCGCAAGGATGGGGAAGGGAGCACCCCGATTCAAGCTTTCCAGCTCCTTGATGCTTTATTAACCAGGCTCGGTGCATCCAAGTCGCCCCGGCTTAAGAACCCACAGGACTGCTCCCATGCGTATCGGTATCCCCTCCGAAACCAAGACCCTTGAGGGTCGCGTTGCCCTTGTTCCCGCCGCCGCCGCCGACCTGGTGCGTCGTGGCCACGAAGTGTTCCTGCAGTCCGGTGCTGGCCTGAAGAGCGGCTTCTCCGACGAGGTCTACATCAAGCAGGGCATCAAGATCGTGCCGGACGCGGCCGCGCTGTACGAGGCCGGCGAGCTGATCGTGAAGGTGAAGGAGCCGGTCGCGGGCGACCTGGCGCTGTTGAAGAAGCACCACCTGCTGTTTTGCTACCTGCACCTGGCCGCCGAGCCGGCGCTGACCAAGAGCCTGCTCGACATCGGCCTGACCGGCATCGCGTTCGAGTCGGTGGATGAGAACGGTGTGCTGCCGCTGCTGCTGCCGATGTCGGTGATCGCCGGCCGTATCGCCACCCAGATCGGCACGACCCTGCTGCATCGTCCGCAGGGCGGCAAGGGCAAATTGCTGGGCGGCATGGCTTCCACCCCACGCGGCAAGGTCGTCGTGCTGGGTGCTGGCGCTGCCGGTGGCAATGCCGCTGCACTGGCTGCGGCGGCCGGTGCCAACGTGGTGGTGTTCGACAAGCGCCAGGACCGCCTCGCCGAGATGATGGCGATGGGCCCGAACGTCACCGCGCTGTATGCCTACGAGTCCTCGGTCGCCGAGGAAGTGCGTGATGCCGACATCGTCGTCGGTGCCGTACTGATCCCCAGCGCCAAGGCGCCGCGTGTGGTCACCGAGGCCATGGTCAAGACGATGGAGCCGGGCTCGGTGCTGGTCGACATCTCGATCGATCAGGGCGGCTGCTTCGAGACCTCCAAGCCGACCACTTGGAAGGAACCGACCTATGACGTGCACGGCGTGACGCACTTCTGCGTGACCAACATGCCGGGCGCGGTGCCGCAGACCTCGTCGGTGGCGATCTCCGCCGCGATCCTGCCGTACGTGCAGCGTCTGGCCGGTGGCAACGAGTGGCGCGAGTTTGCTCCGCTCGCCGGCGGCATCAATGTCGACGGCGGCAAGCTGGTACATCCGGCATTGCAAGGTATGCTCTGACCCTGACTGGCAAAAGGAAGCCTTCCAAGGTGGCGCGAAGCGCGAACGTCAAACAACAACCGAAGGAAGGCCTCAGCGAGGAGCTGAAGCGCCGGCTGCGTGAAGCCGGCGCTCTGCTGCTGATGCCGCTGGCGCTGTACCTGCTGATCTGCCTGCTCACTTACGACGCGCGTGATCCCAGCTGGACCAATGCCAACCAGATCAACCTGGTGCAGAATTTCGGCGGCACGTTCGGTGCGCATCTCGCCGATTTGTTGCGCTGGATCTTCGGCTACGTGGCGTATTGTTTTCCGCTGCTGCTACTGCTGCTGGGCGTGCAGGTGCTGCGTCAGCATGGCGAGCGCACCGCGCACGCATGGGAACCCTCGCTGCGGCTGATCGGTTCGGTGTTTTTCTTTGTCACCGGACCCGCGCTGCTGTATCTCGATTTCGGGGATGACCCGGTACCGCCGCAAGGTGCCGGCGGCATCATCGGCCTGTGGGTCGGACGCCCGCTTGCGCAGGCGCTGGACAAGGGCGCGCCGCTACTCCTGCTGGCGCTGTTCCTGGTCGCGGTGACCCTGGCCACTGGGCTGTCGTGGTTCAAGGTGATGGACTGGATCGGGCAGGGCGTGCTGAAACTGGTCGACTGGCTCAAGGGCAAGTTGCGCGAGGCGCCGCAGGCGCTGGCCGCACGGCAGGCGCGTACCGAACGCGAGGTGGTCAAGAAGGCCGACGCGGTGAAGCAGGCCAAGCGCGAACCGGTACGGATCGAGGCGCCTCCCGCGCCGGTGGCGAAAAGCGAGCGAGCCAAGCTCGAGACGCAGATTCCGTTGTTCGTCGGCGCCGCCACGCCGGGTGAGCTGCCGCCGTTGTCGCTGCTGGACGAGGCGCCGCCGCAGGGGCCGGGTTATTCCGAGGAAACCCTCGAAGTGCTCTCGCGCCAGGTCGAGTTCAAGCTGAAGGATTTCAAGATCGACGCCAAGGTGGTCGGCGCGTATCCGGGCCCGGTGATCACCCGTTTCGAGATGGAACCGGCCGCCGGCGTGCGCGGTTCGCAGGTGTCTAGCCTGGACAAGGACATCGCGCGCGGCCTGTCCGTGGTCAGCGTGCGCGTGGTCGACGTGATTCCGGGCAAGAACGTGATCGGCCTGGAAATCCCCAATACCAAGAAGCAGATCGTCTACCTGTCGGAGATCCTGCGTTCGGACAAATACGACCAGCTGAAGTCGCCGCTGGCGCTGGCGCTGGGCAAGGACATCGGCGGCAAGCCGGTGGTGGTCGACCTGGCCAAGATGCCGCATCTGCTGGTCGCCGGCACGACGGGCTCCGGCAAGTCGGTGGCGGTCAACGCAATGGTGCTTTCGCTGCTGTACAAGGCCAGCGCGAAAGACGTGCGGATGATCATGATCGACCCGAAGATGCTGGAGCTCTCGGTCTATGAGGGCATCCCGCACCTGTTGGCGCCGGTGGTCACCGACATGAAGGAAGCGGCCAACGCCTTGCGCTGGTGCGTGGCCGAAATGGAGCGCCGCTACAAGTTGATGGCTGCGGTCGGCGTGCGCAATCTCGGCGGCTTCAACAAGAAAGTGAAGGACGCGGAGAACGCTGGCCAGCCACTGCTCGATCCGCTGTTCCGGCCGAATCCGGACATGCCGAATCTCGCCGCGGAACCACTGGAACCGCTGCCCTACATCGTGATCATCATCGACGAGTTCGCCGACATGATGATGATCGTCGGCAAGAAGGTCGAGGAGCTGATTGCCCGCCTCGCGCAGAAGGCGCGTGCCGCCGGCGTGCATCTGATCCTGGCCACCCAGCGCCCGTCGGTGGACGTGATCACCGGCCTGATCAAGGCGAACATCCCGACCCGCATCGCGTTCCAGGTCTCCAGCAAGATCGACTCGCGCACGATCCTCGATCAATCCGGCGCCGAGGCGCTGCTCGGTCACGGCGACATGCTCTACCTGCCGCCCGGTACCGCCACGCCGGAACGTGTGCATGGCGCCTTCGTCGACGATCATGAGGTACATCACGTGGTCGCCTGGCTGAAATCGCAGGGTGCGCCGCAATACATCGAAGGCGTGCTGGAAGAGGCGCAACCGACCAGCGACGGCAAGTTCATCAACGACTCCGGCCTGCCGCAGGATGGCGAGGAAGGCGGTGGCGATGCCGATACCCAGCTGTACGACAAGGCGGTGGCGATCGTCACGCAGACCCGACGCGCCTCGATCTCCGGCGTACAGCGACACCTGCGCATCGGCTACAACCGCGCGGCACGGCTGGTCGAACAGATGGAGCAGGACGGCGTGGTCAGCGCCCCGCAGCACAACGGCAACCGCGAAGTGCTGGCGCCACCGCCGCCGCGGAATTAAAAGCCTGCTGTTGTAGGAGCGGCTTCAGCCGCGATGCTCTTCGCAAGGTGCGGGAAAGCATCGCGGCTGAAGCCGCTCCTACAGTCCGGTTAAGCCAGCACGATCCACACTTCACTGCCATCGACATGTTCCAAGGGAATCCGATGAAACGCTTCATGCTTGCCATCACTGCCGTGCTGACGCTGTCATTGAGTGCCATGGCACAGGCCGCTGCCGGCCCGGCGCGCGCGCGGCTGGACGCCTTCGCCACCGGCCTGCATTCGCTCACCGGCCACTTCAGCCAGTCGCTGACCGACATCAACGGCCAGACCAACAAGACCAGCGCCGGCACGCTGGCGCTGGAGGCACCGCGGCAGTTTCGCTGGGACACGCTGACGCCGTACAAGCAGACCATCGTTGCGGACGGCAGCCGGGTGTGGATGTACGACCCGGAGCTGGAGCAGGTCACCGTACGTATCCAGAGCAGCGAGGAATCGCACAGCCCGCTCACCGTGCTGACCGATCTCAAGCAGATGGACAAGGACTTCAAGGTGGTCGAGCAGGGCGAGCATGACGGGCTGGTGTGGCTGCGGCTCACCTCCACCGCAAAGGATCCGCAGTTCGACCACGCCGACCTCGGCTTCGATGCGAACGGCCTGGCACGCATGACGTTCCGCGATCAGCTCGGCTCCACCACCGACATCCGTTTTTCCGGCTGGCAGCGCAATGCGGCGATTCCGCCGTCCGATTTCAACTTCGTGCCGCCGAAGGGTGCCGACGTGATCGGCGACGTGCCGGTGATCACCACCCAGCCGCTGAAAGACTGATCCGCCGGTGCCTATCCTGCGCCAGTTGCCAGGATGGGCGTGGATCGGCGGCGGCGTATTGGCCTTCATCGCCGGCATCGTCAATGCCGCCGGCTACATGGGCTTCCGCCATCAGTCCATCACCAACCTGACCGGTTCCACCAGTCTGCTTGGCATTTCGCTGGGCACGGCTGACGGTGGCGAGGCCGTGCATTGGGTACTCTCGATAGGTGCGTTTCTGGTTGGCGCCATCCTCAGTGGCTTGCTCGTGCAGCAGCGCACGCTGAAGCTCGGACGCCGCTACGGTGCGGCCCTGATGCTGGAGTCGCTGCTGCTGTTTGCCGCGGTACCGCTGCTTGATGCAGGCAATTCCATCGGCCTGTACCTGGCCTCGATGGGAGCCGGGCTGCAGAACGGCATGGTCAGTACCTACAGCGGCATGGTGTTCCGCACCACCCATGTCTCCGGCATGTTCACCGACCTCGGCATCTACATCGGGCAGCGCTTGCGCGGGCTGGCGGTGGATACGCTGCGTGTGCGTGTCTGTGTCCTGGTGATCGGCACTTTCATGCTCGGAAGCGTCGCTGGCGCGCTGCTGTTCGGTGTGCTGCAGGAACGCACCTTGTTGATCCCGGCTGCGTTGACCGGCTTGTGCGGTCTGGCTTACGCCTTGTACTGCCAGTACACGATCAGCGCTGGAGCGCACACCGATACAGACTGACCCGGCGCTTCAGGGCGCCATGACGCAGCGATTGCGGCCGTCGTGCTTGGCTTCATACAAGGCCTTGTCGGCGCGCGACAGCCATTGCTCGATGGATTCGCCAGGCCGCAGCGCGGCGACGCCGATGCTGACGGTAACCGCGATCGAGTGCCCGTCGTGCGCCACCACGGAAGTAGACAACTCCTTGCGGATGCGTTCGGCCGTGTCGAGCGCATCCGACAGGCTGGTATCGGGCAGGCACAGCACGAATTCCTCGCCGCCATAGCGTCCGACCAGGTCGCCCTGCCGGCAGTGCTGGCGGATCACCTCGATCGCGCAGCGGATCACCGCATCGCCAGCCAGATGCCCATGGGTGTCGTTGATCCGCTTGAAGCGATCCAGGTCGAACAGCGCGATGCAGATGGAGCGATCCTTCGCCAGTTCGAATTCGCCGCCGGCCAGCTCAAGGAAGCGGCGGCGGTTGTAGACGCCGGTCAGTCCGTCGGTGCCGGCCAGCTCGTCGAGACGCTGGTTGGCCGCCAGCAGGTCGCGCGTGTGTTCATCGATCTGCCGCTGCAGTTGCACGGCCTGGCGCCTGAGATAGAGCGTGCGCAGATGAACCAGCAGGACAACCAGCGCGATCAGCAACAGCAAGGCGACGAACCGGCTGAGCACGGTTTCGTACCAGCGGGGTTTGACCTTGATGCCGACACTGGTCTCGATGCTGTGTGGTTGCATGCCATGGGTTTCGGCGCGCAGCCGCAACCGGTAGTCGCCGTGGGGCAGGTTGGTATAGATGGCACTCGGCAGCGCGCCCCGGGGAATCTGGGTCCAGCCCTCGTCGAGACCTTCCATGCGATAGCTGTACGAGGTTTCCAGTGGCGTCTGGTAGTCGAGCAGGGCAAAGTCCACACGCAGGTTGCGGCTGCGCGAATCCAGGTTGATCGTCTGGCCGTCGTGCGGAAGCTCTCCGAACGGCACCTCGTCACCGTTGACGATGGCATGCGTGATCGCCAGCGGCGCGGCCGTGGCCGCCGGCGCCCGCCAGTCTGGCCGGATCACGGTCAGGCCGCCGAGGCCGCCGAACAGCAGTTCGCCACCCGGTGCGCGCGCGGCACCCACGTAGACGTAGCTGGGTATGCGCAACCCGTCGCGCGGACCGAGGTTGTGCACCGCCTGCGTGGCGTGGTCGATCATCGACACGCCATTGGAGGTGCTGATCCACAGGTTGCCGCGGTCGTCGTCCAGCACGCCACTGATCTTGTCGCTGGCCAGCCCCTGCGCGACGCCGATAGTACGGAAGCGGTAGGGCCCACCGGGCGAATAGTGGTCGATCAGACCCAGCCCGCCGAACGTGCTGACCCATAGCCGCTCCTGCGGATCGAGCGTGATCGAACTGATGTAGTTCTGCGGCAGGCTTGATGGCTCGTCGCCATGGTGGCCAAGGTTCTCGAAGCCGTTATTGTCCAGCGTGCTGTTGGCGATGCTGATGCCGCGCGTGGTGCCATACCACCAGCTGTCGCCTACGCGGGCAATCTGTCGCACGGTGTTGCTGGCCAGGCTGCTCGAATCGCCTGGATCATGCTCGACATGATCGAGTGTGCCGCTCCGCGTGTCGTAGCGATACAGGCCGTCATAGGTGCCGATGAGGATGCGCGAGCCATCCCGCTGCAGGCTCAGTACCGGCTTGTTCTCCAGTGCCTGCAGTATCGAAGGCTGGATTGCCAGCGTATCGGGATCGATCCGGGCCAGCCCCTGCGTGCCAACCAGGATCGAACCATCCGCTGCTTCGACGAAGGTCTGTACATCGCGATGGAGCTGGTTGCCGCCCAGCTGCAGGTGGGTCATGCGGCCGAGCTTGAGGTCGATCATGTCGATCCGGCCGGAGCCCAGGCCTAGCCAGATGCGGCCACGCGTATCGACGTAGATGCCACGCACACTGGTGTCGCTCAGTGCGTTCTGCTCCAGTGGTGAGGGCAGCAGCGAGAAGGCCGCGCGGGCGTTGGGATCGGTGCGCGCGAGGCCGAGGTCGGTGGCGACCCAGATATTGCCCGAACGATCCTGCAGCAATCCCCGCACCGAGTCACCCGGCAGTGATGAGGCGATGGCGGCATCGTGCTTGATCTGGCGCAGCTGGGTATCGCCGGCGGTATACGCAAGCACACCGCTGCCGTCGGTGGCGATCCACATCGTGTTGGGGGTGATCTCCAACAGGTCGCGCACCGTCGATTGCTGGGCGCCATCGCGGTAGCCACTGAATCCCGGTACTGGATGCCACTGGCCGTCCGTATCCAGATAGACCGCACCGGCCTGTCCGCTGCCCACCCACAACCGTCCTTTGCTGTCCTCGTGCAGGGCCCAGATCTGGTTGGTCAGCACGGTGGCCACGGTGCCGGCTGGAGGCTCAGGCCGCTCGAACGCTGTCGAGCCGGCGCGGCGCACGAACAAACCCTTGTCGTTGCCCAGCCACACGTTGCCGGCGCGATCCTGCAGTACGCTGAAATTGCGTGGCGCCGCGTCCGCGCCGGTGTGCAGCTGGGTGATCGTGTTCGTGCGCGGGTCGAGGTGGTCCAGCCCCGCATCGGTGGCAATCCAGACCCCACCGGCATGATCGTCGGCGAGATCGTAGATCTTGCGGTCCGAAGTGCCGTTGGCGCCGATCGGGTAGGTGAGGAAACGATTGGTGGCCGGATCGAGGCGAACCAGTCCGCCAGCGTTGGTCCCGATCAGCAGCCCGCCATCGGGCAACGCGAGCAGGCAACGTACATAGGCGTCGGGCAGTCCCGGGGTGCTGCCGTTGCGGGTGTCGAACACCTGCGTGCGATAGCCGTCATAGCGGGCCAGGCCCACCATGGTGCCGACCCAGACCAGGCCACGCTGATCCTGTGCGATCGAGGTGATGATCGACTGCGGCACCCCTTCGCTGCTGCCGACCCGGTCGAACCAGGGCGCATCGAATGGTGCCCATGGGTCGCTGGACGAGGCTGGGGTGGCGATGACGCCGAAAGACAGCAGAAGCAGACCGAGCAAGCCCAGACAGCAACGGCGAAAGAGGCGATACCGATCAATCATGCGGCGTGCAGGAGACCGGATCTGTGTATGCAGGCAAGGCCTGTATCCATGGCCATCCATGTAGAGGAAAGTGCAACCCGGACTTCACTTACGTCCCGCCCCCCGGCGTGCATGGCGGGTCAAGGCCGCCATTGGGTCCATCATAGCGGCAAATTCCGCTTTCAATAGAGACAGGGAGGAAGGCGGCCTGTCCGGGGCAGAGCCAACGGGTTCGCTGGAATCTGCCTTATCCGCCCATGGCTGGCTTCAGCATCAGGGCCTTTCGCAATTCGTCGCGCGCCGCAAGGAAATCGGCATGCCAGGCCGGATCCCGCAGCAATTGCGCCGCGATGACGGTACCTGCGGTCCGGCCTGCTTCCACGTCGCTCGGAAAATGCACGCCCATCACCACGCGATGATGGGCATACAGCGCCGCCCGATCGAAGAGGGCCGCACGTTTTTCCGGCAGCATGTCGCCCAGCAGGACGGCAGTGGTGTAGCCGAACGTGGCATGCCCGCTGGGGTAGCTCCAGTCGCCGGGTTTTTCCACGCTCAGCGGATGCACCTTGTCCGAAACCTCGCTGGGACGCGGATGTTTCCACCAGGACTTGGCCAGCTTGACGCTGGCCTTGTCGAGTTGCTCGACGCGTTTGAAGAAGGCCGCCGTGCGCGGCAGCGTCGAGGGTGCCAGGTTCGGGCCAAGCACGTCGGTGAAGCGAAACACGGAGCGATCCGCATCGGCCTTGGCCGCTTCGTCCTCGTCGGCCGTCCGCGCTGCCTGGGCAGCGAGGACGGCCTGGAGGTCGTCAAGTGCGGTCGGCGACCCTGCTGCCGGCGGTGGCGCCAGCAGCAGGGTCAGGTCGATGCCATCCGTGATGCTCTCTGTCTGGGCGCTCCCGTCGGCGGCAAGTGCCGGGACGACGGGCAGCAGCAGTGCAGCTAGCAGGAGGAAACGGCGAGCTGTCATTGGAACTTGGCCGACAGAGTGACGAAATAGTTGCGCTCGGGAATTGTGTAGTACAGCGGTGTGTTGTCCTGCGCCGTGTAACCGGCCAGGTTGTAGATGCTCTTGTTGTCGAAGATGTTGTTCACCTGCAATCCGAGCTTGATGTCCTTCAGCTCACCCATGTCCTGCGCGAACGTGTAGCTGGCAGCGAAATTGGTGATGGCGTAGCCGCCGATGGGCTGCGAATTGCCGGTGTCGCCATAGCTGTGGCCGACGAACTTGTCGATGAGCGACGCATACAGCGGGCCGCTGCGATAGATCAAGCCCAGCGCCGCGGTCTTGTGCGGCGCATTGGGTACCCAGTCGCCGGTAGTCTTGTCGTTGGCGCGATTGAGCGAGCCATTGGCGTAGATGCTGAAGCCAGCGCCGAGTAGATAAGTGCCCTCGGTCTCGAAGCCTTTGTAGACGGCACCGCCCTCGTTGTAGAAATACGTGACACCGCCGATCTTGCGGCTGTTGATCAGGTTGTTGAAGTCGATGCTGTAGACGTCAGCCGAGAGTGTCAGGCGGTCATCGCTCCAGGTCGTGCCGAGCTGGCGGTTGACGGTCTGTTCCGGCTTGAGGTCGCCGCTCGCCGACGGATTGGTGGTGTAGAAGGTGTTGAGGTTGGGCGCGAGGAAGCCTTTCGCCCACTGCGCGTACGCCGTCCAGTTCTGGCTGAACTGCCAGTGCAGCGCGAGCGAGGGCAGCGGCTTGCTCCAGTCCTTGCTGTAGTCCAGCGGCTTGCCGGTTTTCTGGTTCACGATGGCATTGATGTCGCGCTGGAAGTCGGCGTACTTCACGCCACCGGTCAGCGATGCCGCGTCGGTGATGTTCCAGTTGTATTCGACGAACGGCTGGAAGGTCTTCAGCGAGTCGGTCATGTTGCGATCGACGGCTGCCGATGCAGGTATCGCGTTTGGCGCGAAATCCAGAGTGTCATCCACTTCATTCTGCCAGCGCAGGTTGTCCTGGTCGTCGTACCAGAAGCCGGCGCGCAGCTCGCCGGGTCCGAGTTCCTTGCTGATGCGGAAGATGTCGCCCCAGGAGCGGTACCAGTTGCGCATCGTCTGGCCGGGTACGTTGTTGGGGCCGTAGACCGTGCCGTTCGGTGTTTCGCCGTTCGGGTCCTCGCCGTTGTAGCCGAAATGGTTGTAGGCGATCGTGTACAGCTTGTTGTCGATGGTCCAGCCGTCGAATGCCGAATGCAGTCCGATGTAGCCCATGTAAGTGCTGATCTGGTCGAAGTTGTAACCGTAATAATTCTGCTTGGTCGGGTCGCTGCTCAGGCCGTAGTTCGGGCCATCCTGCGCAATCTGTGCGCGTGTCTCGCCGAGTGACACGTACTGGTGGATCTGGTTGTACATGCCGACGAAGGTGAGCGTGGTGTTGTCGCCGATCGGCTGCACCACTTTCGCGAAGATGTTCTGCCGGCGCTGTCCGGCATCGGTCAGGTAGCCGTCCGAGCTTGAGTTCTGCACGTTGATGAAGGCGGTGGTCCCGCCGGTCTGCGCGATCGCGCCAGTGTTCAGTTGCAGACTCTGCACCTGGGTGTCCCAGCTGCCGAAGCTCAGGGATGGCTCGAGGCTGAACGTGCTGGAAGGCGTGCGCGAATCCACCGCGATGGTGCCGCCGAAGGTGGCATTGCCCAGCGTGCTGGCGGTGCCGGGGCCACGATCGACGACGATGCCACCCGTATCCTGGTTGGTGTAGTACGAGGTCGAGTGATGGGTGAAGTCGTTCGAGTCGCCCCACGGGATGCCGTCGAACGTCACGTTGTACTGGCCGTCCTGGAAGCCGCGCATGGTGACGCTCGCCGCTTCCATCAGGCCCGGCCCGTTCGGCGCGACCGTGGATACGCTGGGCGAGATCGAGATGGCGTCGGTGTAGTCGCCGGTCGGCGATACGTTTTCGCGCAGGTACAGCTCGCCGATGCTCGACTGCGGCTGTATGGCCACCATCGAGCCTTGCGTGGGTGCGATGTTGCTCACCGTAGTCGCGGTACCGGTGACGTGGACGGCATCGAGGTTCTGCGCATTCTGGATCGACGTGGCCGCGCCCGCATCGTTATTCGGAGCTGGATTATTCGCGAAAGCATTCGATGCAGAACTGGTCGGAGCGGATATGGCGCCAGTCGCCGTGGTGTCATCGGCAAAGGCCGGTGCGGATAATGCCGCGGCAATGCAAAAGGCGAGCAGGGCGGGTTTGCGTAGTCGGAGGGTCGAAGTCTGCCGCGTCATGGGTTGTCCCAAAGTTGTTGTTGGTTAGGGGCGCTGTGCGGGGCGCCAACCTAGTCATCCGACATGACAATTGGGTAACAACCAGATTATTTGAAAATCTTTCGACATAATCGAAAGTTGATGCGCTAAGCAGGACCTAAGCTTGGTAATCGAATACAAATAAAATAGGGATGTCGGATATTTTCATTAATCGATCGATGTGGTCGATTTTCATGCTTCGAGGTGCCTGGCGGCGAGCCTTGGTCATCGAGCTGCGCGGATCGTTTCGTCTGGCCGCTGGCCGGATGTCTTATCATCCGAATATGTCATCCCGTGTTTCACCCGGCATCCCCGGCCTGTTCGCCGAACCCGACGCACTCAAGCCGCTGGCCGAGCGCATGCGTCCGCGCAGCCTCGATGAGATCGTCGGCCAGCAGCGACTGGTCGGCCCGGACAAGGCGCTGCGCCGCGCGCTGGAGGCCGGAAAGATCCATTCGATGGTGTTGTGGGGGCCGCCCGGTTGCGGCAAGACCACGCTGGCGCTGCTGGTGGCGCGCTATGCCGATGCGGATTTCCGCGCGATCTCCGCGGTGCTGTCTGGCCTGCCGGATGTGCGCAAGGCGCTGGCCGAAGCCGAGGTGAATTTCGCCCAGGGTCGGCGCACCGTGCTGTTTGTCGACGAGGTGCATCGCTTCAACAAGACCCAACAGGATGCCTTCCTGCCGCATATCGAAAAAGGCGTGATCATCTTCATCGGTGCCACCACCGAGAACCCGTCGTTCGAATTGAACTCCGCGCTGCTGTCGCGCTGCCGCGTGCACGTGCTGGAACCGATCTCCACCGACGACATCGTGGCTGCGCTCAAGCGTGCGCTGGCCGACAGCGAACGTGGTCTTGGTGAGTTGCAGCTGCAGGTGGGCGACGAGTCGCTGGAGTCGATCGCCCAGGCTGCCGATGGCGACGTGCGTCGCGCATTGACCCTGCTGGAAATCGCCGCCGAGCTGGCCGAAGACAAGAAAATCGACGAGGTCACGCTGACCCAGGTGCTGGCCGACCGCACCCGCCGCTTCGACAAGATGGGCGAGCAGTTCTACGACCAGATCTCGGCACTGCACAAATCCGTGCGCTCGTCCGATCCCGATGCCGCCGTGTACTGGCTGTGCCGCATGCTCGATGGCGGCGTCGATCCGCTGTACCTGGCGCGCCGGATGACGCGCATGGCAGTAGAAGACGTCGGCCTGGCCGAGCCGCGCGCGTGGCGGATGGCGCTGGATGCGTGGGATACCTACGAGCGCCTGGGCAGTCCTGAAGGCGAGCTGGGGCTGGCCCAGCTGGCGATCTGGCTGGCGATCTCGCCCAAGAGCAACGCCGCCTACATGGCCTACAACAAGGCCCGCGCCGCGATCCGCGAAGGCGGCACGCTGGAAGTGCCGATGCACCTGCGCAACGCGCCGACCAAGCTGATGAAGGGCCTTGGCTACGGCAAGGGCTACCAGTACGACCACGACGCCGAAGGCGGCATCGCACTCGACCAGCAATGCCTGCCCGACGAACTCGTCGGCAGCGTGTTCTACGAACCGGTCGAACGCGGGCTGGAACTGCAGCTGCGCGAAAAACTGCTGGCCCTGCGCACTGCCCGCGAGAAGGCTCGCAAGTAGGAGCGCACCCCCGGATCAAGTCCGGGGCAGGCGCTGTGCGCGAAATCGGCCAACCCGATGCCAGCCAGGGCGGCAGCCCGCGCTGCATCAGCCCTTGCAGTCGCCAGCATGCAAAGCATAGATTCGCCCCACCAACCGGGGAGGGTGAGTCATGCGCGTACTCGTAGCGGGTCTGATCGGCGGCATCCTGATGTTTCTCTGGGGTGTGGTGGCGCATATGGCGCTGGGACTAGGCAACGTAGGCATCAGGCAGCCACCCAACGAAAGCGTGGTGCTCAGCGCGCTGCATGAGGGGCTCGGCGAGCAGGCTGGCGTCTATATCCTGCCGTCGCTGGATCCGAAGAAAATGGGCGACAAGGCAGAGGTCATTGCCTACCAGCAACAGGCCATACGCTCGCCTTACGCCTGGGTGGTCTACCTGCCGCAAGGTGACGACATGACCCAGATGGGGCCGCAGATCGGGCGGCAGTGGGCGTCGGATACCTTGAGTGGACTGGCGCTGGCCTTCGTGATGGGACTGGCGGGGCTCGGTTTCCGCCGTCGCCTCGCGCTGGCGGCCGCGGTGGCGGTGTTCGCCTGGCTGAGCACGATGGTGCCGTACTGGAACTGGTACCGCTTTCCGCTCGACTTCACCTGGGCCGCGCTGATCGAGCAGCTGATCGGCTGGCTGATCGCCGGCGCCGCGATGGCATGGTGGCTGGGTCGCAGCGAGCGCAAGCTGGCGAGCTGACCGGATCGCAAGCCGGGCGGCGTGGCCACGCCGCCCGGTATTCAATTGCGGTGCTTGCCACTAGTAGCGTCTTCATTGCGGTGCTTGCCACCCACCAGCGATAATTCGCGGTTCAAGCCTTCATCTGGACTCGATCATGCTGGATCCCGCACTGCTGCGTTCGCGCCTCGCCGAAACCGCCGCACGCCTCAAGGAAACCCGCGGTTTCACGCTGGACGTCTCCGCAATGGAGGCGCTGGAAAGCTCGCGCAAGCAGCTGGCAATGGAGACCCAGGAGCTGCAGAACCTGCGCAACACGCGCTCCAAGGCGATCGGGCAGGCCAAGGCGAAGGGTGAGGACGTCGCCGCGCTGATGACCGAAGTCGCCGGCATCGGCGACAAGCTCAAGGCCAACGAGCAGGCGCTGGCCGAGGCGCAGGGCAAGCTTTCCGATATCACGCTGCTGATCCCGAACATCCCGCACGAGTCGGTGCCGGTCGGCAAGGACGAGAGCGACAACCTCGAAGTCAGCCGCTGGGGCACACCGAGCGCGTTTAATCTGTTCGAGGCAAAGGATCACGTCGTGCTGGGCGAGCGCCATGGCTGGCTCGACGGCGATGCCGGCGCCAAGCTCTCCGGTGCGCGCTTCACCGTGCTGCGCGGCCAGCTCGCGCACCTGCATCGCGCGATCGGCCAGTTCATGCTCGACCTGCACACCAGCGAACACGGCTACCTCGAATGCAACGTGCCGGTACTGGTCAATGCCGACAGCATGCTCGGCACCACCCAGTTGCCGAAGTTCGAGGAAGACCTGTTCTCCGCTCAGGTCGGGGACTCGAAGCGCTACCTGATTCCCACCGCCGAAGTCTCGTTGACCAACCTGGTACGCGACACCATCCAGGAAGCCGACGCGCTGCCGCTGCGCTTCACCGCGCACTCGCTGTGCTTCCGCGCCGAAGCCGGCAGCTACGGCCGCGACACCCGCGGCATGATCCGCCAGCACCAGTTCGAGAAAGTCGAGATGGTGCAGGTCGCCCGCGCCAGCGACTCCTACACGCAACTCGAAGAAATGGTCGGCCACGCCGAGAAAGTGCTGCAGAAACTCAACCTGCCGTACCGCAAGCTGCTGCTGTGCACCGGCGACATGGGCTTCCAGTCGACCAAGACCTACGACCTCGAAGTGTGGCTGCCCAGCCAGCAGACCTACCGCGAAATCTCTAGCTGCTCCAACTGCGAAGACTTCCAGGCACGTCGCCTGCAGGCCCGCGTACGCAACGCCGACACGGGCAAGCCCGAACTCGTACATACCTTGAACGGCTCCGGCCTCGCCATCGGCCGCACCCTGATCGCGGTGATGGAGAACTACCAGAACGCCGACGGCTCGATCAGCGTGCCCGAAGCACTGCGCTCGTACATGGCCGGCCTGGACCGCATTGCATGAACGCGCCGGCACCCGTTCGCGGGAAGTGGGACAAGGTCGAGTTCTACACCAGCTACTTCCTGCTGCTGGTGCTGATCTCCTTCATCGGCACCCGGCTGGCCTTCGCCACCGTGTGGCAACTGCCGACCATCGACTTCGTCCTCTCGGTCATCGCCATGCTGCTGGTCCTCGCCAGCTTCTGGTTCGGCCGCCACAGCCGCCGCTGGCGCCTGTGGACCATCGGCTTCGCCGCTGCCACCCAGATCGTGCCGATGGTGATCCGCGAACCTGTGCTGCTGTTTCCGCTGATTGGTGCGTTGATCCCGATTGCGATCCTGGTGGGGTGCTTGATGGCTTTGTCGAAGAAGGACGCAAACGCTAGCCCGCCGACAGGTTCCTGATAAACTGCGACGCTCGCTGGCAGCTCAAGCCGATCAGCGACAAGTTTTGGAGAGGTGGCCGAGCGGTTTAAGGCAGCAGTCTTGAAAACTGCCGTAGTGGTAACACTACCGTGGGTTCGAATCCCACCCTCTCCGCCAGAAAAGCAAAAAGCCCCTGATTTCAGGGGCTTTTTGTATGGATCTGCATTCTATCCGCAAATCTTCCCATGATCGCAGTTACGCCTGTTTTCGCTCGCGCTTCATGAAATCGGCCACAGGGCCCTTATCCGCGCCGGACGCTTTTGCTCTGCGGACAGCTTCCTCGTATTTCTCGTGCATGATGTCTTTTAACTCAGACACGACGAAACGATTCAGCAGATCACGCACCAGCGGCTGATACGAAACACCACGGTGTTCCGCAATCAGCTTCAGGCTTGCGATAAGAGATTTCTCTAGGCGAATCGACACTGGATGAAGTCCCAGCGAATCATCCAGCGCTCTGCAGTCGTCATCGCTGACGACGCCGACATGGTCCATGCTCCGCCCAAGCTCGCCGCTCTCCCACGCGTCGTTTTGCTGCGCGTTGTTGGACTTGATGGTCATGTGTGCTCCCTTAAAAGTCACTTGGTTTGCCGTGCGCACGATATATGCGCAACTCTTCGTCACTGGCGATGTATGCCGTCCGAATATGGACGTTGCCCTCCCTGGGAACGAAACAGACCTTGAGCAGCCGGCGATGGTTCGTCAGCGCGATGAACCATTGTGTGCGAGGGTCGGTGGCGTGCTGCTCACGAAGATCAAATAGCAGCTTTCCGGTACGGTTGTCGAACGCTTCGTGGACTTCCTTCTCCGACACGCCATGCCTATCGGTCAGTTTTTCCAGTATTTGCTTGGAAATGATGATACCCATTCATACGTGTCCTGAACGTGACTGGGATCAGTGTATATACAAATCCTACAGATGGCAATATAGTTAGCTTTGTCCGTATATACATGTGCCGTTCGTCACGGATTTCAATACTCATTCGAACGCTGCATACAGGACAGAATCATGCCAAATTTTTTGACTCGAGTTGAACTCCACGGCGCTACCGACGCTGACTACAACACGCTACATGAAGACATGGGCAAGCGTGGTTTCGCCCGCACAATCCGTTCTGGCGATGTGCAATACAAGCTCCCTACAGCTGAATATGAGTGCAGCACGAACCTGACGTGCGGCCAAGTGCGCGACGTGGCTATTGAGGCGGCAAAAGCTACCGGACGGAATCACTGGGTTCTGACGGTCGAATACGTCAACTCCGCATGGGTGTTGGTTCCCACGGCGTAATTCTGCAAAACCTGAGACAGAGCCGGCAGCGCCGGCCCTGTCTCTTTCTCACGACGCCACACCGGATCAATCATGCCGTTGACTCTAATCACGCGGGGTTCAAAGCACGGGCGCTGCAACATATGCGGCGCAGTCGGGCCGTTGACGGAGGATCACACGCCCCCCAAAGGATGCGTGCGTCCAACGGCCATGATGCTCGAGCACGCTGTCGATCGTCTCGAGATGCGGAAGGGAATAAAGGCCAAGGCAAATGACGGAGTGAAGTATCGGACTCTGTGCTCTCGCTGCAACAACGCTTTATTGGGCGGACGCTACGATCCAGCTCTGATCGATTTCGTAAACCGTGTTAGCGGGTTGCTGGAATCTCCCCTTCTGTTGCCGGCCACCGTAACGGTTCCAGCGAAGCCGCACCTCATCGCTCGCGCCGTCTGGGGGCACATGGCGGCTGTCGGCGTGGACCGATATCCAAAGGGTCCGGACACCGAGATGTTGAGAGAATTTTTCTTAGATGAGTCGCTACCGCTTCCGCGTCAATTGAATTTTTACTACTGGCTATACCCATACCGAAGGCAGGCGCTCATCAAGGACGCCGGCGTTCTCGATATGCGCGGGGGAAACGCCGTCTTTTGGATGATGAAGTTCTATCCGATGGCTTTTGCGATTTGGAGAACCGACAGCGGCTACAGATCAAATTATCGGGATCTGGCCCAATATCGGTCAGGTAGACCGAGCGACGTTCAGTACGTGATGCTTGACCTACATTCGATTCCCCACGAACTGATACTGGAAGCGCCAACCGAGACGCAAGCGATCATGTACGGGCAAGAAGCCATCGTGGCAAACGGTCGCCCACCATTGGGTCGCGTTTTGCGTGTCTAAATGCGCAACTTTCCGGGTCAGAGCCACTTCCCAAGCACCATTCTTTGGCCCAGCCACTACGACCGAACCCGCAGCCACACAACCTCACCATGCGCTCCCTCGGCCGCACCGCTCGACGGCTTGGCCACCCGATAGGTCAATTCATCGCCGTTGATGGTGTAGCCCGAGTCTCCGCTCTTGCCGTCCCAGTTCGGGAACGATGCATGCAGGATCTGGCTGTGCATGACCTTGGCGTCGGCGCTGACATGGCCGTAGTGGGCATTGCTGTCCATCGAGGCGGCACGGTACTCGTCTGCTGTTCCCTTGGACTTGTCGTTCGCCGCGAATGGCATTCGCTTCGCCCGCACGATCTGCATCATGTAGTCGCCCTGCGCATCGATAAGCCACATGCCCTCTGGGTGGGGACCGTATAGCTCCACGCGGTGGCCATCCGGGTAGACATTGTCGCAGCGGACGAGGGTCCAGGCGCCGATCAGTTCCCTGGGCACCATCGAGTGATCGCCGGCACTGCCACTGTGTTTCATCGCCGCATCCTGGGCGGCGGCCGGGATCGGTGATGCGACCATCGGGGCGAGGAGGGCGGCGAGCAACAGGAGTTTTGCGCGTGACATGGGGATACCTCGGGTGTGGGGTAGGTGGCATCGTCTCCCGCGCCTTCCCATTTGATAATGGGCTTCGATCTTTATTGATATTCAAATGGAATTTGAAGATCATCCCGCCTGTACCTTCCGCAGCCCGGACCTGATCCCATGAACCGCCTTAGCGACATGCAGCTCCTCGTCGATGCGGCCGACCTCAACAGCCTGTCGGCTGCCGGGCGTCGGGCAGGGCTCTCGCCTGCCGCTGCCAGTGCCTGTCTGCAACGGGTCGAGGCCATGCTCGGCGCGCGGCTTTTCGAACGCACGACGCGTCAATTGCGCCTGACTGAGGAGGGGCGCATCTACATCGCGTCCTGTCGGGTAGCGATCGAGACGATGAAGGAAGCCGAGCGCGCGGTTCGCAGCGGCACCGACGGTGTAAGCGGGACGCTGCGTGTATCGGCGCCTTCCGATCTGGGGCGCAACCTGCTGGTCGACATCCTCGACAGTTTCATGGACCTCCACCCGGAGGTGCGCATTGTCCTGACGCTGTCGGATTCGCTCTCGCGTTTCGTGCCGGATGATATCGACGTAGCCATCCGCGTTGGTCCCTTGGAGGATAGCGATCTTGTTGCGCGTCATCTTGCCGATAGCTGGCGTGTGGTCTGTGCTTCGCCAACATGTATCGCGACTTATGGAATGCCAAAGCATCCCGAGGATCTCGTCGAATTGCCGACGCTGGTACTGACCACGAATGCCGGGCCACGCAATGAGTGGCGTCTCGGGGAAGCAGTCGTGCGGGTTCGGCGATATCACGAGTGCACCGACAGCGAAGTCATACGCCAGTGGGCTGTTCTCGGTCGCGGGTTCGCCTACCGGCAGCTTTGGGCGGTGACGACGGATGTACGCGAAGGTCGGTTGGTGCTCGTCAACGCACCCGCGTGGTCTACCCCCACGCCCATCCATGCGATGTACCACCCGAACGTCTTTCAGCCACCACGTGTACGCCGGTTCGTCGATTTTCTGCATGCCGAGGTGGCGCGGCGGCTTTCGTCAAATGCCGCTGACGCAACGGCGTTTTCATCGACATGATGATCGCGCCAGTTGGCAGCTCGGTGGTTGTGAAACCGACAGCATTCCATTGCGCGCGAGTTGCCAGCTCGGGACTTCGCTGATCACAGCGCGCCTCTCAGGTAAAAAATCCTGGGTTTGCGTCAAAGGCTGCCTTGGTCAGGAACGAGCCCAGGCAGCGATAGGCTTCAAACTGGGACTCGTCGAACCATTGATCCAGGGTCGTCTGTTGGGGAAAGGTCTCATCGCCACGGGCATAGTTGTAGACGTCGGCGGGTTCGAGTTTGTCTTTGCCGAGCGTGGGTTTGATGAGCAGGATCTTGCCTGTCGCGCGTTCGTTGTTGGTCGCGTAGGTCACTTGCCCGCGGACGAAGCCTGCCATGCTGCGACCCGTCTTCAGCGCATATAGATCGCTCAGCTTCAACTCGATCTCCGCGCCGAGATCGACACGCACCTTGCGGATCAGGTTGCCAAGATCTTCGAAGGCACGAGCGGGGTCTGCGCCAGCATCAACCATGACGATGTGTGAGCAGCGGCGGCGCACAAGTTCATAGACGGCCGTGTTCTCGAAGTGTCCGCCATCGGAAAGATAGACGAAGCTCCTTCGCTCATTGGTGTTGCCGCTCGCTTCCGCGATAAGCCAAGCCAGATTTGAGCGCGGACCGGATCGCCGCCAATCCTGCTTGCCAGGGTTCGGGCACCAGCGACCCAGTCGAATATTGAAGAAGGTCATCAGCATCGCAAGCGCTGGCTGCGTGTTGGCACCCATGTTGGGACTGACTGCCGCACCGGAGGTCGCCATGGCCATTCCGATCGTGAATCCCGTGCGCTCCCCGTTATCGATATTGGCCGGAAGATTATGAGGTCCCGCTGTGCGATAGGCGCTCATCTCATCGCGTGATGCGTTGTCTGCATACAACGCGGTTGGGCGAAACGCCTGCTCCGGTGCCGCACCTGCTGTTTGGGTACACGGCCCTGCGAAAAGCGGTTTGTCGCCAGTGGCAGGCGCGAGGTTGTAACCGCAAAACGTGGGAGTGAGCACAAACAGGGCAGATTTCCGTTCCTGCCAGGCCAACTCTGATCCGTGAACGAGATTCAGCGCGGTGTTGAAGATGGGAAAAGGACGCTGCGGCTCGGCATTCAACGGGATATCGTTCTCGGGCGCGCGTTTGGCGGATGAACCACGAACGGGTGCCGGCTCAACTGATTGGAGTGGAGCGAGATCGGCCAACGCGATGTCGTCGTTGGGATCGAAACCGGTGAACAGGTTCGGTTTGCGCATCTGATTGGATGCGCCCAGATAGCATCGTATCAACCGATTCTTGTACATGTCGTGGAGCGAGAAGCGATTGATGTCCACGCGCCAGCCAAACACAACGGCGGTAATGGCGCTGGCAAGCAAGACCATCCATGCGGCGGGCAGGTAATGAAGAGCTGCGAAGGCTGCTGTGGGCGCTGGCACCTGGGTCGTACAGCAAACCCAGTAGGTCACATCGACGAAACCGTTTCCTTGCGGCAGGATCGGTGTGTTCCATTGCATGAGTGCGAAAACCCCACAAGCAATGGCGATCACCAGCATCACCAGCACCACGGTGGCCAGAATGGCGGCGATGCTTGCACGCATCGGTAGCGTCTTTCCCGAGGTGGCGTTTCCGGACAAGGAGCGCACCAGTCCAATAGCCGTCGCGAGCGAGCCGATCCAGCCGGCGGCAATAACGTGATTCGTCCACGGGCCGATACCTGCCAGCCACGCAGGCAGATACATCGGTACATAGGTGGCCAACGCGCACCAGGCGATCCAGACCGCGCCCACGGATATCGCCGCGCCCCCCACGCGACTCCACCATTCCCGATACATCTCCGGATAGTCGCGCCCCAGCAAGCCTATCCACAATGTGACGCTGACCGCGACAACACCCACCAGCAGTGGGGCGCCGAAAACCAGCATCAAGGCCGCGTTTTCGGCCGTAGCGCCCCTTGAATGCCACCCGTGATTCAAGCCAGCCAGCATCAGGAAACCAACGGCCACGACCACGGCAGTCGCCGGCGCATAGACCGCAAAGCGAAACGCGCTCACGCTGGGCGATGACGAGACAGGGCCGAGCCGGCTCAGGGCTGCCTGGGTCACTGCCATGATCGCCACGATACCCAGCATGGTGAACAGACATGCGTGAACCCACGGTGCGCTGTCATCCACGGACACCAGGAAGGCTGCGCCAAACAACGCGGTGAGAAAGCCCGGTGCGATCACTGTGGCGTAGACGAGCAGCGGACGTGTGACCCGTGGCCAGCGCTGGCGGGATCTGGGAGAGAGCTGAATGAAGCAGGCAACCAGCGCGATCAAACCGAAGATCGCCGTACCGGCGCGTGCCACAGAAGCATGATTGAGCAGGGCTTGAACAGGGGCGACAAAGAAAAGAGGCACCACGACTATGGCCGCGACGAAAGCGACCAGCACGCACATGTTGAGCGCGACGTTGCGCAGGTAGGTCGCAGCAACAGTCAGTGCATCCAGGCTCAATGCGCCGACGCGGGGAGTCAGGTAGTTGCTGTAGCGGCGCAGCCATTGAACCTGCGGTGGTTCGGTTTCGTTGTTTTCCGGGCAACGCTTGAGCGCACTCCATACATCCGCCGGTGAGCTGCGATGAATCCACGCGGACAGAAATGCCCCCATGTAGCCGCCGCCGGATACCGTGGAAAGCATGTCTATTTCTTTCAATGTGTCGCGCATCGCCATGCGCTGAAGCACACCGAGGCTGAAGGTGGCGCTGCGAATGCCTCCGCCCGACAAAGCCAGCCCGATTCGTTTGATGCCATCGACCTCCTGTTCGGGCTCGCTGTTCGAATCCAGAACCGATGGTTGTCCACGCCACTGGTCACCAGTCAGCGACCACTCGGCCGAGGGCATCGATGCAGGAGCATCTTCCGAAACTGATTCGATCGGAGAAATGCCGAACGGTGCATCTGTGGCGTCAGCAGGAACACGGATGGGCGCTTCACCCGACGATTCACGCAACGGGGGAGGCGAAGCCGCTGTGCTCTGCTCGTGGAGCGCTCGCTTTCCGGCAAGCGCTGAGGCGTCGGCTTGATATACCGCATCGGCGGTCTGGAATTGTTGATCGGACACGACGTTCCCCTAGAAGTCACTCAACGGTTCAAGACGCTGCACCCGAGGCAACGATGACTAAGCTGCTGCTTTGCCGACGATGCAGGGAGTGTCTGGTGTGACCGCGACGCTGCCAAAGTCCAGCATGGCGGCATAGCAATACGCGTGGTGATTGCAGACGATATCGTTCTGGATGATGGCCTGGGCGTCGCAGGCTTTGATCCAGATGGTCTGCGAAAACGATTCGAAGTTGATGGGCAAAGGCAACGATGGCGGTACATGCGGCACGAGATCACGCATGTAGTTGTAAACGCGATAGGCATCGACAGCATCGTCCACACGCTGGACAAAATCGCGACCGCCAGCGCGCGGACATGCAAACAAACTGCCCTCCACGCGATAGGTACGCTGAGGCACGCTGGCGAGATCCAGCATCAAATAAGATGCCAGGGCAGCACCCAAACTGTGGCCGATGACGGTCACGGTCACGCTTGCGGGAAGTGTCGCAGCGATCGCCGACGCGGCGGACATGGTTGCCGCCGCAGCAGCGGGCGCGGCACCCAGCTCGACGTATGTCATGGAGCCATAAATCGAATCGAAGCCTTGTTCGACCCAGCCGATACTAGGGCGGTCGATCAGCAGTCCCTCGAAGTTTTCCAGCCATTCCACCGTGGTTTCCGTCCCGCGAACGACGGCGACAACGTTCGTCGCGTCACTTTTGTTGACAGCGAGGAATCCGTAATACGTTGCATCACCGAGCTGAAGCTTTTGGCCCTCGAACAACGCATTCCTGGCGATCAAATGGCCGAGGAGCCTCCACTCGCCCGCGCATCTTGGATCGATGACTGGTGCAAGAGTTGCGGTCTGGGGATCAAACATGTCTTCCGCGTACATCGCGAGCAAAGCGCGCTTGGCGGCAACCGGTTCGCTAATCATGGCCTTCCTCCTTGAACGGACTTGGCGTGACAAGCGCGAGAACTCATCGAGGAGGCCTCGACCTGTGCACATTTCCCCAACGTGGCTCAACGTCAAGCACAGATCGTTTCACCAGCTTCTCGCCCGTATCACATGGCGCGAGCTGGACACCCGCTTGAATGAATCCTCATGGCTGACAACGGCTTTGCAATCCATGGTCGAACTCTTCCAAGAGCATCATCGATGCGCCCGCCGACGCATATTGAACCTGCTTCAGCTTGCGCACCAAGTTGACCGAAGGACATAGAACCATGGGCCGATTTCGAGCCAAGGTCACGCCGGAAACGCTCGTCACTCACATCAAACAAGGGCGATCGATACGGTGAGGGTTTTGAGTTGTGTGCCTTCCTTGCCTGTCAGGTGCCGAGTGATTCTCTTGAGCCTCGGGTCTGGCGTTTGCGCATGGCATGTACGGTTGTCGATGGCGGGGCGACGAGTGCTTAATTGGCGTGTCCGAAAAAATCGGTCCGCCTCGGGAATAATTTCCTGAAAGGGATGCCTCAGAGCGACTTGCCCGACATCACTCTTTGAGTTTTCCACGAACGAAAATTCGGAAAATCTGCACCAGACCATTCGCCGTTACATGGATGTACCAACAAGGCGTGCTCACAAGTCAGGCCATGGTCGTAGATGGCGGTCAGTATCGCGTTGGTTAATCGCGGCGTAAGAAAATAGTGTCAGGAGCAATTTCTGAAAGATGCTGCGGATGGATCGGTTCCGCTCGTAGGTCGAAACCAAGGCAGGCCGTTTCGCTCCGTCCATCCTTCACTGGCCAATCACTCCTTGAGCGGCTTTAGAGTTTTCGCCATCATGCGCCGAGCATCCATGCCAACTGGTGCTCGACGACCACGCCTGCATTCCGCAGCCTTGGCATGCAAAGGGGAGCGGTGACAATGAGGATGTTGCGTTTGGGCTGCCTGGGCATCGGCGTTTTGCTCGCAAGCCACGCTTGGGCTGATGGCTGCCAGTTGAAGGATTACGGCACGTTGCCGGTGGAAATGGTCGGCGGCCAAGCCACGACCATGGTGAAGATCAACGGGAGCGATACGCGCTTCATCCTCGATACCGGGGCATTCTTCAACACCATGTCGCATGCGAACGCGTCGTCGCTGGGGCTCAAGCTGCGACCTGCGCCATTTGGTTTTCGCATCAACGGCATTGGAGGCAGTGCGGGTGTCCAGTTCACTCAGGTCAAGGACTTCGGCATTCTCGGTACGACGCTCCACGATATTGCTTTCATCGTTGGAGGCACGGATACGGGTCATGGCTTGCTCGGCGCCAACCTGCTCGATCTGGTCGATCTGGAAATCGATCTGGCACAGGGAAAATTGACGCTGTTCAAGGCGGAACACTGCGACAAAAGCTCGCTGGCCTATTGGTCCAAGGATGGCAAGTACAACGTCGCCGATATCATGTCGGCCGATAACCAGAACGACCGGCGTACTTTTCTCAACGTGACGATAAACGGCAAGCAGGTGCGGGCGGTGCTCGATTCGGGTGCGTATGCCACGTTGCTCAGCCGTCGCGCCGCCGAGCGGGTCGGCATCGACCTGAATACGCCCGAGGTCAGGGCTGGCAGAAGCTTCGGTATTGGCGCCAAGTCGGTCAAGACATGGACGGTACGCATTGATTCTTTCTCGGTCGGCACGGAAACCATCCAGCACAGCCAGATGCAGGTCATCGACGGAAACATTGGCGGAGGTGAAACCGACATGCTGCTCGGCGTGGATTTTCTGCTCGCCCATCACATGTTCATCGCCAACAGCAAGAAGAAAGCTTATTTCACCTACAACGGCGGCCGCGTGTTTACCCTGGCCGAAGCGCCGAGCGACAACGATAAACCCGGTGCCGGCGTTGCTGCGGACGACAACGGCGCAGCGCCCACGAGCGCACCCGATTATGCTCTGCGCGGCGAAGCGTACCTGTCTCGCGGCGAACCGAAGGCTGCCGAAACCGATCTGGACGAGGCAATCCGCATGGCGCCCGATCAAGCCGTCTACTATGTTGCCCGTGCGCGGGCACGTGCGGCGGACAAACAGCCTGACGCGGCACTCGCCGATCTGGACAAATCCTTGAGCCTGGATCCGAAAAACGTCGACGCGTTGCTGCTGCGCGCCGAACTTCGCTTCGTGCACAAGGACCGCACGGGTGCGACAGCCGACGTGACGGCGGCAGGCGCCTTGGCACCTGCGGGATCAACGCAGGCGCGTTCGATTGCTGGTCTGTATATCCGACTCGATCAACCGGCTGCGGCGCTACCCATCCTCGACGACTGGATTCGCCTGCATGGCGATGACGCCATGCTTGGCTTGGCGCTCAACCAGCGCTGCTGGGCGCGCAGCCTGAGCAATCAGATGCTCGACGATGCCTTGAAGGATTGCCGCAAGGCGATCAGGCGCGATGGCGAAAAGCCAGTCTACCTCGACAGTCTCGGCATGGTGCAGCTGCGGCTCGGACACTATCCCGAATCGATCAAGGCCTACGAGCAGGCTCTCGCGCAAACGCCGCATTCCGCGTGGTCACGCTACGGCCTTGGCTTGGCGAAAATCCGCAGTGGCCAGACGGATGCGGGCGATGCCGATCTGGTCGCCGCGCGTGCGCTTGATCCGGACATCGAGGCACGTGCCGCCAAGTATGGTTTGACCGCAGCGGGGCCATAGATCGCATCGGAAATATTCTGGGTGCTATCCGGGCCACTTCAACCTGACACCTCTTTTCCTCAGGATTTGGGTGTGGCATCACCCGGCTTTTCCACACGGCGGCCACCGGCGATCGGCAGCTGCCAGCCGCGCCGCACCGCCAGCATGCGCAGCCCGAAGCAGAGTAGGGCTCCGGCGATCATCGTTGCGGCGGACGGCAACCCCAGCGACGCGCCGATGACGACCACGGTCGCACCGGCCAGCGCAGCCACCGCATACAGATCGGCGCGCAACACCATCGGCACGTCGGCCAGCAGCACGTCACGCACCATGCCGCCGCCGATGCCGGTAAGCATGCCGAGCAGTGCTGCCATGACCGGGTTCAGTCCGAACGCCAACGCTTTCTGCGCGCCGGCGACTGCGAAGAGGGCCAGGCCGGCCGCGTCGAACATGCGCACCGGGTTCTGCAGCCGCTCGATCAGGGGAGCCCACCAGAACGTGATCACGCCGGCGCATACCGACACGGCGAGATAGCGCCAGTCGCTGATCGCCGCCGGCGGCACCGCGCCGATCAGCAGGTCGCGCGTGATGCCACCGGCATTGGCCGCCGCAAACGACAGCACCAGCACGCCGAACAGATCGAGTCGGCGCCGCGTCGCCGCCGTCGCGCCACTGAGCGCGAACACGAAGGTGCCGATCAGGTCGGCGATCAACAGCAGCAGTTTCGTCGTCGGCATGCGGAAAGCCCCTGTGTAGACAACACAATGTAGCGTCAGGTCGGTGATCCGTCTCGTGTCGGCAAACGCAGGGCAGCAGCGCAGAGCACTGCTACTTCGCCGCCAGCCATGCATGCACGGCGATGACCAGCGTTTCGACGCCGGTGCGCAGAGTCGGCTGGATGACCGGTGCGAACCGCGGGTTGTGGTTGGTCGGCAAATCGTTAAGCCGGCCCGCGGCCTGCGCCTTCGCGTAGACCTCCGCATCGGTGCCCCCGACGAACCAGAACACCGAGGGCACCTTCCACTGCGCACCGAAGCAGCCAAAATCTTCGCTCGCCGAGGTCGGCAGGGTTTTCTCGACGCGCCCCTCCGGGAAATACTGGCGGAATGCATCGCCGACCTTCTGGTTCGCGTCGGCGTCGTTGACGACCAGCGCGTAATGATCCAGCGGCGTGATCTCCGGCGGCCTGGGCGCGCCCGACGCGGCCGCCTCGGCGTTGACGATGCGCGTGATCGCGGCGAGCACGCGCTGGCGCACGCCCTCGTCGAAGGTGCGCACGTTGAGCTTGATGATCGCCTCGTCGGGGATCACGTTCTCCTTGGTGCCGGCCTGCAGCGAGCCGACCGTGACCACGGCGGCTTCGGTGGCGGCGAGCTCGCGCGACACGATCGTCTGCAGGCGCAGCACGGTCGCTGCGGCCATCACCACCGGGTCGATGCTTGCCTGCGGCATAGAGCCGTGTGCGCCGCGACCGAACAGGCGGATCTGCAGGCTGTCGCCGGCGGAGGTGATCACGCCGGCGCGGCCGCTGATCGTGCCGGCCACGCCGACCATCACGTGTTGGCCGAGCACGATGTCGGGCTTCGGGAAGCGCTCAAACAGGCCATCGTCGATCATCGCCTGCGCGCCGGTGCCGGTTTCCTCGGCGGGCTGGAACACCGCCATCACGGTGCCGCGCCAGTGCTCGCGCACCTGCGCGAGCAAAGTGGTTGCACCGATCAACCAGGTGACGTGCATGTCGTGACCGCAAGCGTGCATCACCGGCACCGTATGGCCATCCTTGTCCTTCGCCGTGACCTTGCTTGCATACGGCAGACCCGTCGCCTCTGCGACCGGCAACGCATCCATGTCGGCGCGCAGCATCACGGTCGGGCCGTCGCCGTTGCGCAGCAGGCCGACCACGCCGGTGCCGCCGACGCCGGTGGTTACTTCGAAGCCGGCTTGGCGCAGATGGGTGGCAGCAAGGTCGGCCGTGCGCGTCTCCTGCGTCGACAATTCCGGATGGGTATGGATGTCGGTGTACAGCGCTTCGAGGTCGGGCAAAAGGCTCGGCAGGTTCGCGAACCACGAATCGGAAACACTCGCGTTTTTAGTGTTCATGCAAACCCTCACAGCACAGATGTGGCAGAGCAATAGGGGCGCCCTTCGTTCGTGCAGCCGAGGACATGAAGGGCGACGGGAGATGTGACTGTCCGCCGAAACCGGAGGCACGGCAAGCCCACGTGTCCATTCAATCGCGAACGCCAAAACTATTCGAGTCAGAACTACTTACCTGACATCATTCTGTCGTTTTCCCCTAATTGAAAAGGCGGCAAGGTTTCCTCGCCGCCTCATGTTCAACAACCACCGTACTGTTTCAGCTTGCCGCCACCGGCTTCACTTGCAGCCGCAACAAATCCTCCAGCCCGATGCGACGAAACATCTCCGCGCGGACACGATCAGCGACACCATTGACGATTTCGCAGCCATCCTGGGAGGGGTCGATATGCGTGCGGAACGGGCGCTGGCCGAATGGCATGCCGACTACCTTCACGATGGCATCGGCAACGGTCGCCGTATCGGCATCGGCGGGTTCGAGCGAGGCGAGGCCTTTCAAGGCCTGCGCCGGCACGCCGGCATAGGGGCCGTTGTCGTATTCGGCGGCGCGATCCTTGTCCGCGGGTGAACTCGAATGTGCGAAGTGATTGGTGCCCTTGGTGAAGGCGCCTGGCACGATGATCGAGGTTTCGATGCCCCAGCGCGAAAGCTCGCTGGCGTAGCTGACGGCGAGCGAATCCATCGCCGCCTTCGCCGCGAAATACGGGGAGAGATAAGGTGGCGTGCCGCCACGCGCACTGCTGCTGGACACCCACACCACCAGACCACGACCCTGTTTGCGCATGTGCGGCAGGGCGGCACGATTGACGCGCTGTGTGCTGAGCACATTGATGTCGTAGAGCTGGGCGAACTGCTCCGGCGTGAACGCCTCGGCCGGTCCGAACGACATGTGGCCGGCGTTGTGGATGACGACGTCCAGACGGCCGCTGTCGGCCAGGACCTGCTGGATGCCTGCTTCAGCCGAGGCTTCGCTGGCAACGTCCAGCTCGACGGCACGCAGATCGACACCGTGCTCTGTGGCGTACTTGTTCACTTCTTCGACTTGCGGTGCATTGCGGCCGGTGGTTTCACGCATGCTGGCGTAGACCGTATGCCCGGCATGGGCGAGCGCGCGGGCGGCGAGGGCGCCAAAGCCACTGGAGGCGCCGGTGACGACGATGACCTGTTTCATGATGGGATTCCTCAGTCAGTGTGAGCGCCGTGTGGGTGACGCGACGCGTGGGGTTCAGATGATTCCGCCGTTGGCACGCAGGACCTGGCCGTTGATCCAGCCAGCGTCGGGGCCGGCGAGGAAGGCGATTGCATCGGCGATGTCTTCGGGCTGGCCCAGACGCTCCAGCGGAGCGAGCTTGGCGAGGCGATCGACGACTTCCTGCGGCTTGCCCTTGAGGAAGAGATCCGTAGCGGTGGGGCCGGGTGCAATCGCGTTGACCGTGATGCTGCGTCCGCGCAGTTCCTTGGCGAACACGCTCGTCATCGCCTCGACACCGGCCTTGGTGGCGGCATAGATGCCGTAGCCGGGTTGCAGCAGGCCGACGACGCTGGACGAGAAATTCACGATGCGGCCGCCGTTGCGCAGGCGCGTGGCGGCTTCGCGCAGCGTGTTGAAGGTGCCTTTCAGGTTCACCGCGATCTGCCGATCGAACGAGGCGTCTTCCGCATCCGCCATGTTCGCCAGCTGCATGATGCCGGCGTTGTTCACCAGCACATCCACGCCGCCGAAGGCGGTTTCCGCGGCATCGAACAGGCGACGGACATCGGCGGTGTTGCTCACGTCCGCTTTCGCCGCCAGGGCCTGACCGCCAGCCTGCTGAATCGAACGGACCAGGGCTTCGGCCGGCTCCGCGCTTTCGGTGTAGTTGACGATGACGGTGAAACCGTCGCGGGCCAGTCGCTGCGCAATGGCTGCGCCGATACCGCGGGATGCGCCGGTGACCAGGGCGACTTTCTGATTCTGCTTGTTCATGGAATCTCTCCAGACCGGCCAATGCCGGGGTGTGGAGAAACTTTAGGCTTTCGCTGTGGACAAATAATCCATGCTAAATTGTCAACACTATTCGCTTTTAACGAACAATTGGGTGGCGAGATGGACCGGCTGGATGTCATGCGGCTGTTCACGCGAATCGTGGAGCGACAAAGTTTTACCCTCGCTGCACAGGATCTCGAACTGCCTCGTTCGACCGCTACGCAGGCGATCAAGGAGCTGGAGAAACGGCTGGGAGTGCGGCTGCTGCAGCGGACCACGCGCCATGTCCGATCCACGCTGGACGGTGAAGCGTTCTACCAACGTTGCGTCGCCATTCTTGCTGAGGTCGAAGACGCCGAGGCCGTTTTCAGCAACGCCAAACCGCGCGGGCAACTGCGTGTGGACGTCCATGGCACGCTGGCGCGCCATTTCGTGCTGCCAGGGCTGCCGGCGTTTCTGACGGAATACCCGGACCTGCAACTGCATCTGGGGGAGGGCGATCGTCTCGTCGATCTGGTGCGCGAGGGTGTGGATTGCGTGCTGCGGGTGGGCGATTTGAAGGACAGCGCGATGGTCGGGCGGCGTGTCGCGGTGCTTGAAGAAGTGACTTGCGCGAGCCCGGACTATCTCGCCCGTCATGGTATGCCCGTCAGCATCGACGATCTCCAGGCCCACCAAGCAATCGGCTTCCTGTCGTCAGCGACCGGGATGACGTTGCCGCTCGAGTTTTCGATCAACGGCGAGTTGCGAAACGTCGTGCTGCCGGCGCCGCTTACAGTGGCGTCTGCCGAAACCTATGTCGCCGCTGCGCGGCTTGGCCTCGGCTTGATCCAGGTGCCGCGCTATCACGTTGATGCCGATCTTGCCGCCGGCACGCTGGTTAACGTGCTTCCCGAGTTTCCACCGTCACCGACACCGGTTTCCCTGCTCTATCCCCACAGCCGGCAACTCTCGCCGCGCGTACGCGTATTCATCGACTGGCTGACGCGCGAGTTGGCGAGTCGTGCGTAGATACGGATGGTAGCCGCGTTCCGCAAATTGTTTCTGACGGCATTCTTTCAGACTACAAGGGAACCTCGAGTCCGGCATTTACATCGCTATCCTCAACACTGAACCGTATTCGGCGGCCCTCGACCTTTATCCGCAAACCCCGATACCTCATCAAATACTGCACCCCAACCACCGCTGCCCCAAACCCCGAAGCGTTTCCAAGGTGGTCTTCATCAACACCAAGTACTCCTGCCTTGCCGAGTTGAGCCAGACGCACAGCTTCAAGGCGATCTGGAAACCGGACTTCATCAGCAAGCTGGCTCTGGAAGACCGTTGCCACCTCAATGGCCTGGCGATGGTCGACGGTGCGCCCAAGTACGTCACCGCGGTGTGCAAGAGCGATGCGGTGGATGGCTGGCGCGACCGTCGCCACAACGGCGGGGTGGTGATCGACATCGACACCAACGAGATCGTCTGCGAAGGCCTGTCGATGCCGTACTCGCCGCGCTGGGCCAATGGCAAGCTGTGGGTACTGAATGCCGGTACCGGTCATCTGGGCTGGGTGGACTTCACGACCAAGTCGTTTGTACCCCACGCGTTCCTGCCCGGGTTCGTGCGCGGCCTGTCGATCTTCGGCAACACCGCGGCGGTGGGTTTGTCCAAGCCGAGGAACCAGCGCTTCGAAGGGCTGCAGCTGGATGCGGAACTGACCCAGCACGATGTCGAGCCATGGTGCGGCGTGCAGATCATCTCGCTGACCAATGGCGACGTGCTGCACTGGATCCGTTTCGAGGGCGACATTTCCGAGATCTTCGATCTCTGTTTCCTGCCGAACGTGCGCAATCCGATGATGGTGGAATTACGGACACCGGAGATCCGCGAGCTGATCACGTTTGAGACGGAGTTCCAAAAGGAGGGAGTCACTCCATGAAGGCGGCCAGGAGAAGGAGAACGCTCTCACGGACGCCGGCCACAAGGCTCAAGGCGAACAAGAAAGGTGTGGGGGACAATTTGAACAGCACCCAAAGGTGTCGGAGACATTTCCTATTATCGTCCTGTGTCAGGAGGCGGATGGCGTGACAAGTGAGCTGTACAAGCTGCGCGCCCCGCAGATGATGCAATCATCTGGGCATAACGACAGGAACAGCCCGCGATGCAGTATGGTTCGAACCTGACAGTCTCATTCCTCTGCACAGTCCCTCCATGTCTGCTGAAACCTTGCGCCTGCTCCTTATCGATGATGATGCTTTATTGCGGGACAGGGTGCTTACGCCACGGCTCAGGCAGTTCGGTTTCGAGGTAATGGCCATCGGCCATGTGGGGGAGATGGCGCAGGCCATCGAGCGACGCAAGCCGGATATCGTGCTGCTGGATATCGGCCTTCCCGACCACGACGGGTTCGAGGTATCGCGAACCTTGCGTGCGCGGTTTTCCGATATCGGCATCGTGATGCTGACCGGTCGGTCGGAAACCACCGACCGGGTGCGCGGCTTGAGCGAAGGTGCTGATGCCTACCTGTCCAAGCCAGTGGAAATCGACGTGCTGGTTGCCACCCTGCATAGCGTCGCGCGCAGGCTCAAGTCGCCGTCGAACTCGGTCGTACCCGCCGGCACATGGAAACTTGATTCGGGTGACTGGCTGCTGCTTTCACCTTCCGGCGGCCGGGTGATCCTGAGCAAGACCGAGCGACTGCTACTGGAGGAACTGATGAAGCAGCCGAACCAGGTCGTCGCGCGCGACACCCTCATCGCCGCCATCACCGACGATATCCATGCGTTCGATCCGCATCGGCTGGATTCCCTGATCCATCGCCTGCGCCGAAAGGTGCTCGCCTCCACCGGCGAGCCACTACTCCTGAACGCGGTTCACGGGCAGGGCTATTTGCTGGCGGTGAGCTGACCCGTTTCCATCGCAGCCGCATGCCGTCGGGTTGCAGCGGCAAAGACGCGTGCCAGCAGTGCGGAAGGGGGAAACGGTTTCGGCAGGCGCTCGCTGTAGATGTCCTCCGGCCCGGCAGCTGAGCCGTCGCTCTCCAGGTAGGCGGAAATGAGGATGGCGGGTACCGAGTGCAGGGTCTGCCGCAATCGGCGCAGCAGCGAGGTCCCGTCCGTGTCAGACATGCGGTAGTCGCAGACCAGCACATGTGGCGGCTGTCCCATGTGTTCCACCAGTCGATCCGTTTCTGCGCCGCTGGCCGCCTCGCTCACGTCGCAGCCGCCTTTTTCCAGGGCGGAAGCGAGTACGCCGCGCAAGCTGTCGTCGTCATCAATCAGCCATACGCGGATGCGATCCGTTGGCGGCGCGGCAGGTACCTCCACCGCGACGGTGACCGCCATCGGTAACTGAATGCGGAAGATTGTGCCGCCGCCAGGTGCGCTGTGCACGGTGATGTCGCCACCGGCGCGGTGAATCAGGCTGTAGACGACGCTGAGGCCGAGACCGGTGCCCCGGTCGACCGGCTTGGTGGTGAAGAACGGTTCGAAGATGCGATGTCGAAGTTCCTCGGGGATGCCAGTACCGGAATCCTGGATCGACAGGGTAACGGTCGAGGCATCGTGCGAAGTGATCGCGATCGTGCAGCGTCCGCCGTCGGGCATGGCATCGCGCGCATTGGACGCGAGATTGAGCAGGGCGAGTTCGAACTGGCTGCGATCGAAGCGTATCGGCAAGCCGATGCGCGACGTATCGATGGACAGATGGACCGAAGAGGGCATCAGCTGCCGAAGCAGTGGCTGAATATCGCGCAGTGCCGAGACGGCATCGAAGGTTTCCGTGTGTGTCACATCATGGCGACTGAAGTTCAGCAGCTTGCTGCACACAGCCGCGCCACGCCGGGCGGCCAGCTCCACGCCCTCCAGCGCATCGGCCATCGCCTGTACATCCTCGTCGGGCGGGAGGTCGGGATTCAGGCGATCCCGTTCCATCGCAAATCCAAGGATGATGCCGAGCACGTTGTTCATGTCATGCGCTATGCCGCTGGCCAGCTTGCCGACGGCATCCATCTTCTGGGCATGCAGCAGCTGCTCCTGTGTGCGCTCGCGCTCGGCGATCTCGCGTTTCAGTTCACGCCGGTGCGCGTTCGACTCGGCCAGGCTCTCGCGCAGGGCGTTGATGCTGCGGTCGATCACGATGGCAATCAGCAGATAGCTCATCAGCGCGCGGCCGGGAAAGGCGATATAGGTTTCCACCGCCACGCGCCACAGGCGGGCATCGCTGAAGATCTGTGGCGGAATCACGCCGATCGCGAAAACCAGCATCAGCACGCCGTAGGTGGTCCAAAGCGCGCGCCGCCCCAGCATCAAGCCACTTAGCGCCAGCACCACGACCAGGGTCAGGTCGACGAAGTTTTCGTGATAACCGAAGGCGCCGTAGGCCAGCGCTGCCGATGCCAGCACTACCCCCACATACAGCGCCACGGCCGGACGGAAGCGGCCGCGGCGGATCAGCCAGATGCCGATCCAGGCCGCGAGCGTCATGGCGACGTCCGTGGCCAGGTCGATGGCGATGGCCACGTGCGGGCCCGTACGTGCTGCGTCGTACAGGGTGTCCCTCATGTAGTTCCAGTTGAACAGAAGCAGGTAAAGCTTGTTCAACGGCATCCGCAGGCCTTCGAACAACAACATCCACTGCATGAAGACGCCATTGCGCCGATCGACCGGATCGTCGATCGGGATGCGCTGGAACCAGGCAAGAAGTCGTTGAAGCATTACCGCAGGCACTCCGATGGGCCTTCCAAACGTCCAGACAAGTTCCGTGCGTGGGCACGTCGGCGTATCGATACGCCGCAGTATGTCGTTTGAAATTTAGACGTCTAAATGTAGGTGAGAATTGGGTGATCTTACGTGCATAACGCCGTGTGTGACTAACGCCGATCGCTGACCTAAGCTCGAGAGGTCCGTGGAGCTGTGTGCACGCAGACATCATCGGAGCCGGTGCTCGTTGACGGGGACAGTCACAACTTCAATTCATCGCACGATTTCTAGTGGGGATATCACATGTCAAGCAACAGGCCTTTACCGTGGCTGGCGGGAGCAGCCATGGCACTGACGGGGATGCTGTCAACGGGGGCGCACGCCGCTGTCCCTGCGACCAACGTTCCTACGTACGCGCCCGATACGGCACGCATTACCGACGCAATCGACAATTCCAGGCTTTCCGCAGTGGCCGGCAGCAAACCGGCGCTGGCGTTGGCGAAATACGACACCGGCCTGTTGTCCCCGACACGTACCATCCACAATGTGACGCTGCTGCTCAAACGCAGCGCCAGCAAGCAATCCCAGTTCGAGAGCTATCTGGCCCAGTTGACCACACCCAGTTCACCGTATTTCCATCACTGGCTGACCGCTGCGCAGATCGGCACGATGTTCGGGCCGGCTTCCGCCGATATCGGCAAGGTCGAGCAGTGGTTGCAATCACAGGGGCTGCATGTCGAGTCGGCATCCCCTACAGGCATGATGATCAGCTTCTCCGGCACGTCGGCAGCGATTGGCCAGGCGTTCCACACCACGCTGCACGGTTACACGGTGAACGGTGAAAAGCATTTCGCGAATGCCACCGAACAGCAGATTCCGGTCGCGCTGGCCTCGGTCGTGATGGGTGCGGCGTCATTGGGCAACTTCTTCCCCAAGCCGCAACACACTGACGTGGGCACGGTGACCCGCGACAAGCGCTCCGGCAAGTGGAAGATGGTGGCGCGGGCCAAGGGTGCTCCGCAGATCACCGTGCCGCCGGGCACGATCGATACGCAGACGACGTATGACGTCGCGCCGCAGGATTTCAACACGATCTACAACGTCACCCCGTTATGGAACCGCAGCACGCCCGTGCGCGGCGCGGGCCAGACCGTGGCCGTGCTGGAGCGCACGGATGTTCTGCCTGCGGACGTGCAGACGTTCCGCAATGCCTTCCTGCCTGCAGGTGTGAGTGGCACGGTGAACTACATCAATCCGCTGCAGGCTGTGGGTGACACCAGTTGCCCGGATCCAGGCACCAATGGCGATGAAGGCGAGGCTGCACTGGATACAGAGTGGATCGGCGCAGCAGCACCGGACGCCAGCATCGTGTTCGCCTCCTGTGATGACAGCCAGAGTGCGACCTTCGGACCATTCACGGCGGCCCAGAACCTGCTCAGTGGCTACTCCACGCCGATGCCCAGCGTGTTCAGCCTGAGCTACGGCGATTGTGAGGCCGCGGGCTTCGTCGACGGCACCGCTGCGCAGGCGGGCGACCTGTGGTCGCAGGCAGCCGCCGAGGGCGTGACCGTGTTCGTCTCCACCGGTGATGCCGGTTCTGCTGGTTGCGACCAGAACGAATCGGCGGCTTACCAGGGCATCGCGGTCAACGGCATGGCTTCCACGCCGTACAACGTGGCGGTGGGTGGCACTGACTTCAATGATTACAACAACGAGGCTCAGTATTGGAGTTCGTCGAACTCCGCGCTATACGGCTCCGCCTTGAGCTACATCCCGGAGCAGACCTGGAATACCTCATGCGCCAGCAACACGCTGGATGCGCTGCTCGGTTTCAGCAATGGCGTGGCCGCGTGCAACAGCGCGACAGGTCAGCAGTATCTGAATACCGGCGGCGGTAGTGGTGGCGCCAGCAACAACTGGTTCCAGCCGCTGTGGCAGGTGGGCATCTACGGTTCGAACAACTACGGCGCACGCCTGATGCCAGACGTCTCGTTGTTCGCGGCCAATGGCCTGTACGGACATGCGTTGGTGTTCTGCATGTCCGATGCGAACGAGGGCGGCACCATCTGTGACTACACCAACCCGGACAATGTGCTGTTCAACAGTGCCGGGGGTACATCGTTCGCGGCACCGGCGATGGCCGGTGTGCAGGCGCTGATCAACCAGGCTTCGGGCCAGAACAGCGGCAATATCCTGCCGGCCCTGTACAACATCGGCGTCAAGGAATACGGCACGAATAGTTCACCCAACACCGCGATGCTGACTGCCTGCAATTCCACCAATGGCACCAAGGTCGGCGCCGGCTGCGTCTTCAACGATGTCACCGTCGGTACCATCGATGAGCCTTGCTATGAGGGCACCAACGACTGTTATACCGGCAAGACCCCGCAGGCGTATGGCGTGCTTAGCGCCGGTGGCATCGACCAGCTCGATCCGGCATGGAGCACCGGCGCCGGCTACAGCATGGCTACCGGTCTGGGCAGCATCAACGCCACCAACCTGGTGAATGCACTGACGACGTTCTACGCCCCGTTCAAGAACGGCTATGTCGCGCCGTCGGATTACCTGTCGTCAGCGAACTACGGCGAAGGCGACGGATTCAGTGACATCGCCGTGCTCGAACCGGGCAAGGGCAGCTTTCTGCAGTTGGGCATGAAAGGCTCGATCGCCATGAATGAGGTCACGCAGCCGATGCCAGCGGGTTATTCGATCAGTGCCATCGGCAATTTCTTTTCGCCAGCCGCGAGCAACTTCTCTCGCGACATCGACAGCCTGGCGCTGACCGGTCCGTTCAACCAGCTTTACATCATGCTTTCCGATGGTCTGGGCGGCACGGCAAACTACTACGAAGCCCAAGTGGGTACCCCGTATCCCGCGGGATGGAGCATTGCCGGCGCCGGCAGTTTCGACAGCGCCGGTACCGACGAACTATTCCTGGTGAATACCCAGACCGGTCAGGTCCAGTGGCAGCAACTGGGTTACATACTTTTCTACATTCTGGGGCGCCCGCACTACATCTTCCATTCCACTTTCTCTCCGGTGTTCAACGGTCCGGCGGGCTTTGTGCCTCGCCTTGCCGACGTCAACGGCGACGGCTACGCCGACATCGTGTGGACCAGCCCGAACATCAACAACACCACCGTGTACCTGTCCATCAACAACCAGCAAGGTGGCTTCGTCACGACACAGATTGCCAACCGTCCAGCCGGCTTCACCCTGTTTGGTGCGGGTGACGTCACCGGCAACGGAGTCACCTCCCTGTTCTGGACCAACCCGGGCGCCAACGAGCTGATGCTGTGGAACATGAACGGTGCCGACATTTCATCCCAGCAGACGATGCCCGTGCCCGCGGGTTACACGATGGTCAGCATCGCCGACTACGATGGTGACGGCCTGGCCGATATCCTCTGGTCTGCCAAGGGGGCGTCTGGAATCAATATCCCGTTACCCGGTGTCCTGCAGGAATGGCTCAGCAACGGCAGTGGTGGCTTCACCGCACAGGCTGTGGCAGATCTGGACGGCAAGCCGGTGATCGTCACTCAAAATGCCGTAATCCAGGCCAACCGTCTGCAGGGTGGCAGAGTCACTTCCGGCGTCGATACATCCCTGGGTATCAGCCACTAGTCCGATAGCGCGCAAGCAAATCTGAGAATGGGAAGGAGTCGAGCGAGTAATCGCCCGACTCCTTCTCTTTAGTTGAAAGCAGGCATCGGTTTGAGTATTTGCAATCGCATAAAAGTCCCGCAGACGAGTTGTTTGAGCAGAGCTTCCGGATGGTCGATGGTGTTGACGGCAATGCACACAATGCCGTCTTGCTGAACAATCCTGCGCGTCACCCTGCCGGCTCATGATCAAGTGGCTCAGGCTGTTAACCGCTTAACCGAAGCATCAGGTTATAGAGGAGCATTGAGCAGGTTCCCTGTTTTGTCATCATCAACACGAAACCGCAGCCGCCCACCCTCAACCAGTACCCGCAATCCCCGATACCTCATCAGATACCTCACTCCAACCATCGCCGCGCCAAAACCCGAAGCGGCGCCAACCCAAAGCGCCCAGCGCGGCCCGAACGTATCCGCCACCCATCCCACCAGCGGCGCACCCACCGGCGTGCCGCCCATGACAATGGCCAGCAGGATTGCCATCACCCGTCCGCGCATCGCCGGCTCGGTGGACAGTTGCACCAGGCTGATCGTCGAAGTGGTGAGGGTCTGCGCGGATACGCCGATGATGACGAGGGCGAGGCCGAACAGCCGGACACTGGGCATGACAGCGGCCAGTGCGAAACCGAAGCCGAAGATGGCCACGGCGACGAGCAGCAACGCAATGTGGGGCTTGCCGCGCTGGGCCGCCAGCAGTGCGCCGGCAACCGAGCCGATCGCCATGACCGAGGTCAGCAATCCGTATTCGGTCGCGCCAGCGTGGAATACGGTGACCGACATGGTGGAGATGAAGATCGGGAAGTTGAGTCCGAACGTACCGATCAGGAACAACATCAGCAGGATGGCTTTCAGGTCGGGCCGATGCCAGACGTACCGAAAGCCTTCGACGAGGCTGCCGCGGGTGCGCACGGGGCGACTGCCGATATGCAATTCGCCAGTGCGCAGGAAACCGAGCGAACAGAGCACGGCAACGAACGAGGCCGCATTGATCAGGAACACCCAGCCGGTGCCCACGCCGGCGATCAGGATGCCGGCGACGGCGGGGCCGATCATCCGTGCCACGTTGAACGAGGTGGAATTCAGCGCCACCGCATTGGACAGGTCAGTTTCGCCGACCAGGTCGGAGACAAAGGTCTGGCGTGCCGGTGAATCGAACGCGGCGACGCAGCCGAGCAGGAAGGCGAATACGTATACATGCCACAACTGCACGAGGCCGGTGACGGTGAGCAGGCCCAGCCCGAGTGCCAGCAAGCCCATCGCCGCCTGCGTGGCGATCAACAGTTTGCGGCGGTCGAGATGATCGGCGGCGAAGCCGGTCAATGGCAGCATCAGCAGTTGCGGTCCGAACTGCAATGCCATCACCACGCCGACGGCGGCGGCATTGTGGTGGGTGAGCTGGGTGAGGACGATCCAGTCCTGCGCGGTGCGCTGCATCCAGGTACCGATATTCGACACAATCGCGCCGCTCGCCCATACGCGATAGTTGTAGTTGCGCAGCGAGCGGAACGTGCCTTTCATCTCACTCGCGGATTTTCGGGATTATTACCGCCGTGCAGCCGTCCGAACATGCGTGCTGTCAGCACGCCCGTCAGCAAAATGCCCAGGCCAGCAGCAAGCACATCAGCAGTGGAACGCAGGTCGAAGTTTCCTACCCGGCAGAGCAGGACGTAGCCGACAGCCAGGTTGAAGCATCCCCACAGCACGTTGACGGTCGAACTGGAAAGCCCAACGCCATGCGGCTTGGCAAACGGGCTTTGAAAAGGCCGTCCCATCACGCCACTGACAACATGTGGAACCGCGTTGGTGAGAAACGCGCCGCCAAAGAACCAGGCGGCATACGGCAGCCACCCCATCGTCATGCGCTCCTGCGGTCGAGCAGGTCGATGATCTGCTGCGTGGTGCCGGTTTCGCCCAGGCGCGGGAAGATCCGTGTGACGCTGTTGTGGTGGGCATCCGCGTTCATGTCGGTCATGGCGTCGACGGCGAGGGTGATGTTGTAGCCATTCTCATAGGCATGGCGTGCGGTCGATTCGACGCCGATGCTGGTGGCGACACCGACAATCACGAGCTGGGTGACGCCCAGCTTCTTCAGGTGTTCGTCGAGGTCGGTGTGGGTAAACGCGCCCCAGGTGCGTTTCGTCACCGTGTGGTCGGTCGGCTGCTGGCTTAGTTCGGGTACCAGCTCGGCCCAATCGGCGGGAAGCTCGCCCAGATTGCGTGCCTGTTCCGTGCGACCAGGCGCTCCACCGTTGACGTTGACCAGCACGACGGGCCGGCCATGGCGACGGAAGGCATCAGCCAGCGTGCTGGCCTGCTTCACGACCACGGCCGCTGGATGCACGGTGGGATAGGCGACGATGCCTTTCTGCAGATCGATGACGATGAGGGCGGTGTTCGGGTCGAGAGTGGTGAGTGCCATGGGATGTTCCTTTGGGAGATGTGAGCGCGCGGCAGGTCGGGCTGGGGTCAGGAGTCGGCGATGCGCTTGAGCAATTCGATCGTGGTGGCGAGCTGTTTTTGTTCTGTTGGCTTCAGGTTTTCCCGAATGCTGCGGAACAACCAATCCTCCCGCGCCGCCCGGCTGGCCTTGATCAAATCCCGGCAGACTGCCGTGAGAGAGATGACCGTCTGTCGGCCGTCGTTCGGGTCTGATGCACCGCTGACGAGTCCGGCCTTTTCCAGCGCGGCAACCGTGGCACCCATGGATTGCGGACGCACACCCTCGGCCTGTGCAAGGGTGGTCACGGTGGCAGGGCCACCGCGTTCCAAGTGACCCAGCACCGACACCTGCGGCCAAGTCAGATCGCCCATATGCAGTTCTTCGCGCAAGCGTCGTTTCAGCTTGCCGAGCACCACACGAAGCTCGCCGGCTACAGCCAGCGTGCGCACTGCTGCGGGATCGACCTTTGGTTTGACCATCGGATGCTCAACAAGTATGAAGGAAAACTACGAAGGTTAACTTCGTATATTCATGATGCGCGCGTAATGACAAGGCGTCAAGCCAACTGGGCAACGATGGGTGGTGATTCGGACTGCCAGCAGGGCGCAGTTTCTTCCGACAAACCCGAGATCCGTCATCTGCTGCGATGTTTTCTGCAGACCTTGCTGCTGAACGGCAATGTCCACGATGGCTATTCCGGGGGCGTCGCGCAAGCTGATGTCATGAATTTTCGACATGCAAAATGATTCGCATGAAGCGCAAGTTTTTATATGCCTGCGCTTATTTTTTCTGCCGGCCGTGCTGGTGATTTTATGAATCCCATGGCCTCACCCAACGATAACAATTTTCGGCATACGCTTCGCCGGCCAATCGGCGCCTGGGGGAGCATGCTGTGGGGAGCATGCGATCAGCTCCCCCTTCATTCACTACCACTGTCTATATGGGGAGTAACTCCAAATGAATAGAACAGACTTGGGTGGAACAGCTTTGAGGAATGGCCTTGCTGGCCTGGCTCGCAGAACGTGCTGGCTTTCGGTTGCCGTTGCCTTGGCCTTCGGCGCAACTACGGTAGCGCAGGCTGCCGTAGTCATGACCCACCACGTGCGCGATGTCGTGAGCGCACATGCGGCGGCACAGGTCGGCGGCCTTCCCACGCATCAGGTGATGAGCCTCGATGTCGTCTTGCCGGTGCACAACCAGGCTGGTCTGGATGCGTTCGTGGCGGATGTTGCCAACCCGGCGAGTCCGTCCTTTCGCCAATACCTCACTCCGGCGCAATTCACCGCCAGATTCGGCCCGACCCAGCAGGACTATGACACCGTCGTCCAGTACCTGCGCAATAACGGGCTGACGGTGACCGGAGGAAGCCGCGATGGCATGGATGTGCAGGTAAAAGGGCCTGTCTCGGCCGTCGAAGCCGCCTTCAACATCCGCATGCTCACCTATCAACACCCCACCGAGAACCGCGTGTTCTTCAGTCCGGATCGCGAGCCGACGACCACGCTCGCGATACCGCTCTGGCATGTTTCCGGTCTGGACAACTATTCGTTGCCGCACCCGCTGTTCGTCAAGAAGAGCGACTATGCCCAGGCCAACGGCATCAATGCTGCAAATGTCGTCTCCCATGCGACGACGGGCTCGGGTCCCTCGGCCTCGTTTTTGGGTAGCGATATGCGCGCTGCCTACTATGGCGGCACGGCGCTGACCGGCGCGGGCCAGAACCTGGGCCTGTTCGAATATGAAGGCACCGATCTGGCTGACTTGACGACGTACTACAAGAACGTCAAGCAGACCAACAATGTTCCGGTCACGCTTCTCTCGACCGACGGCACCAGCACGACCTGCGTCGATACGAAGGCGGGTGGCAGCTGCGACGACACCGAACAGACGCTCGACATGACCCAGGCGCTTGGCATGGCGCCGGGGCTCAGCAGTCTGGTGATGTATATCGGTTCCACCGATACCGCCATCATCAGCGCCATGACGACGCACAGCCCGCTGCCGACGACAATCGGTTGTTCGTGGGGCTGGACGCCAGCGGATCCGACGACACTGGATCCGTACTTCAAGAAGATGGCCGCCCAAGGCCAGACCTTCTTCGCGGCATCCGGTGACAGTTCAACCTGGTCGAAGAGAAACGAGGCATGGCCAGCGGACGATGCGTATGTCATCTCCGTCGGTGGAACCGACCTGACCACCAGCAGCGCGGCGGGCCCGTGGAAGTCGGAGACTGCCTGGGTCGACAGCGGTGGCGGCATTTCGCCGGACAAGATCGCCATTCCTTCCTGGCAGAAGCTGTCGGGCGTGATCAATTCGAGCAACAAGGGTTCCACCACCTTGCGCAATGGCCCGGATGTCTCGGCCAACGCCAACTTCACCTTCTACACCTGCTCCGACCAGACCACCTGCCTTGCCAACGACTACGGCGGCACCAGCTTTGCTGCACCGATGTGGGCAGCCTTCATTGCGCTGGTCAACCAGCAGCTGGTCGCCAACGGTGGGGCACGGGTCGGCAATTTCAACGCGACCATCTATCCGCAGAATCTGACCAGCACGTATGCCACCGACTTCCATGACATCACCAGCGGCAAGTCCGGCAGCTATTCGGCGGTGACCGGCTATGACCTGGTGACGGGCTGGGGTAGTCCGAAAGCCGCCCTGATCACGACACTGGCTCAATAACTGCCGCAGACGCATCTACTCGATAAATATTTGAAACGCTTGAAGGCCCGGGGATTCAGCCCGGGCCTTTTTTCGCGCACGAGTCTGGCATGACAATGCCGTTGCATACGTTTGTGCGTGTTCGGGATGAGCCACTCCCGTTCTCGGTGCCGGCTTGAGACATTCAGACCGTCGCGCACAGCTGCTTCTACGCCGAGCCTCGACCCACACGCTCCAAAGGTTCTTTCAGATCAGGCAGGGAGGTTTGCAAACCGACGGCAATGTTCCAGGTAGGCGCCTTCGTGGGCTTTCACCAGTTCCACGACGCTTTGCCATAGCCAGGACGGCGCATCGATGGTTTTCGGCCGGTTACGACTCAGCTCTTGCAGCCAGCGCTCCCGGTCAGCGGTTTTCATCTGGTGAACATGCGCGCGCCCTACGACATTTCCGAGGTAGGCGGCTACCTCCATCGCCTGGTCCTGGCTCAAATGTTCGAGGTCGATTTTCAGGTCCTGCGGCAGCAGCTCGCGCAGAAAGACCGCCTTGCCTTGAATGCGTCCGGCAAGCATGCGTTCGCCGAGGTTGGGTGCAAGGTGGAGCGCACCCTGGATGATCCGCAATGCGTTGTCCTTCGGCATCTGGACCTTTGGGGCTCTTGGTGCAGCGGAGCGAACGGCTTCCTTGACGTCGATGAGGCAAAGACTGCTCTCCGGGTCCTTCGACTCACCCACCCTGAGCAGGACGGCATAGCGCAGAAGCCCCAGCGAGCTGCAGCCTTTGACCCAATAAGCCGCGTCCAGCATCTCCACCTGATCCTTGGCGTCGCGATGAATCAGGGAAGTGGCGAGCACTCGAACTTCCTCGGTCGACATGAGCCGCTTCAGTTCCGCTCGCTCGGCGTCTGAAATCGGCCAGTAATTCTTCGACAGGGGAATGTTGGGCTCGAGGCCTTCAATCCGTTCGGCGGCCAAATGCTTCCACTTGCGTCGCAGCGCGCGCTTCATGATGAGTTGAATCGTTTCCGGCCGTTTTTGCATCGCCTTGCGACTGCCCGGCTTGGCGCTTAGCGCCAATTCGTAACCGACGATGAGCTGTTCCATCATCTTTGCGGTGATTACACCTGGCAGGTCCGACCCACGCGCAGCCATCGCCAGTGAAACCCCAAGCCGGATGATGTCGTGGGCAGGGTTGCCGATGACGGTCTGGTCAAGATCGCGGATCTGGACATTGATGTTGCCGTCCGCGTCCGCGATGGGCCCGATATTGCTGACATGGCAATCACCACAAATCCACACGGGCGGACCGTGGGGAAGCACGCGATCCGACGCCTCCAGCCATTCATAGAATTGGATGGTATTGCCGCGTACATAGGCATGCGCGGACTTCGCCATCTTGAGATTGCGCAACCGGGTGAGCTTTTCGTCGCGGTGTGCAGGAGCCGGGTACTTCTTGCCCATATCTGATTGCCCGAAAGTTTCCGATGAGGCCAGACATCGTCAGCATTTTCGTCGCGCAGGTGCCTGGCCAGCGAGGGAGTATTTCCCTGATGACGTGAAAAGGGCATGCCCATGCAGTCGCGCGTGATTTCTCGATGCGGGGACTTTGAACAGGCTCTTATGCCGAATCCCGACCCACACGCCCCAACGCTTCCCCAATCGCCGTCAGCAACTGTTCTCCACCAAACGGTTTGCGCAGAAAGACACCCCGTTCCGGAATCTCGGCGCAATGCACTTCCGGGTCGGCGGTGATCACGACCACGGCGATGGCGGGGTACTGCTCGATGGCCTTTTGGCTGATGTCGATGCCGGTCATGCTGCCGGCCAGGACGACGTCGGCAACGATGACGTCGATCTTCTGTGCATTCAGCAGGTGGCTGGCGGCACCCACGGAGCCCTGGGCGCGGATGGTCTGAAAGTCACCCGTCGCAGTTAGATGCAGGTCGATCGATTCCAGCACCAGGGCATCGTCATCGACGATGAGTACGGTTTTCTTCGTGTCCACGCACAGCCCCCAAGGCCATTCCGGCATGGCACAGCATATTCCCAGTTTGCCGACAAAAGCATGCGGGTCCGGGACGCCCTTTCAATCCCCCCAGGTAACGAACATCACCACGGCCGCTGCCGCCATTGCCGCCGTGGCGAGCCAGCCGAACAGCTTCAACGGCCACGGCATGGTGAACTTGCCCATCACTTTGCGGCTGGAGCCCATCAGCATCATCACGAGCATCAGCGGTACCGCTGCCACGCCATTGATCACCGCGCTCCAGTACAGCGCCTTGATCGGGTCGAGCGGAGTCAGGTTCAGCGCGATGCCGGCGAGACTGGCGACGATCAGCACGCCATAGAAGAACTTGGCCTCGTGCAGCTTGTTCTCCAGTCCGCTGTGCTGGCCGAACGCACCGCATGCGGCATAGGCGGTGGCGCCAGCCAACACCGGCAGGGCCAGCAGGCCGGTACCGATGATGCCGGCGGCGAACAGCGCGAACGCCAGCTTGCCGGCCAGTGGCCGCAGCGCTTCGGCGGCCTCGGACGAGGACTGGATGTCGGTCTTGCCGTGGGCATGCAGCACCACGGCGGCGGTGAGGATGATGAAAAAGGCGATCAGGTTGGAGAAAACCATGCCGATCGTGGTGTCGATGCCGATGCGGCGGAGGGCGCTGGGCGCCTGCTTGGGGGCTCTGCGCAGTGACCTTCGTCGCTTGTTCGATCCGATCTCTTCCACTTCCTGTGCTGCCTGCCAACAGAACAGGTAGGGACTTATGGTGGTGCCTAGCAGGGCGACCAGACCGACGGCGTACTTGGCATTCCAGCTGATCGGCGGCACCACGATGCTCTTGAGTACGGCTGGCCATGGCACATCGACCACCATGACGGTTGCCACGTAGGCGAACAGGCTCAGTGTGAGCAGCTTGAGGATCGGCGAATAGCGGGTGAACGGAATGAAGATCTGCAGCAGCAGCGACAACACGGCAAAGGCTGCTGCGTAGACTAGCGCCGGACCACCGATCAGCAACTTTAGCGCGGCACCCATGGCGCCGATATCCGCCGCCAGGTTGATCACGTTTGCCACGATGATGGAGACGACCAGGCCGTATACCAGCGTCCTGGGGTAATGCGTACGGATACCCTCCATCAGGCCGCGGCCGGTGACTCGCCCGATGCCGGCACTGATGCCCTGGATCGCGATCATCAGCGGCATGGTCAGCAGGATGCACCACAGCATGCCGTAGCCGAATGCCGCGCCCACCTGCGAGTAGGTGGCGATGCCGCTGGGGTCGTCGTCAGCTGCACCGGTGATCAGGCCGGCACCCAGGTTCGCCCACGGCGGTGTTTCCAGCCCGCCATCTTCGGTGTTCTTGCGACTGACCATGGCGGTATTCCCAATGCGTGAAGTGCCGAGCCGAACGTGGCGCACGGGACGATGAGCTTCCCCAAGCGTGCAGCATCGGCGGGTCGATGCGGTGACGGCGTGAATATCGAAGCACGGACAGGCTGTGCTGCATCTGCTCCCGTAAACTCACCCGATGACCACAGCCATCTTGCTGTCTCGCCGCGACCTGCGCCTGACCGACAACCCGGCGCTCACGGCTGCGTGCGCCGCGCATGAGCAGGTGCTGCCGCTCTACATTCATGCACCCGGCGAGGAGGCTGACTGGGCGCCGGGAGCGGCGAGCCGCTGGTGGCTGCATCACTCGCTCGCATCGTTGCAGCAAAGTTTGCGAACGCATGGCGGCGAGCTGCATATCCGCCAAGGCGACACGCTTGCCGTGCTGCAGACCTTGCTGGAACAGACCAATGCTGGCGCGGTGTACTGGAATCGCTTGTACGAACCAGCTGCGATCGAACGCGACAAACGAATCAAGACGGTGCTGCGTGAGCAGGGTGTCGAAGTGCACAGCTGCAATGCTGCGCTGTGGTGCGAGCCGTGGCAGATCGCCACGAAGCAGGACGAGCCGTATCGGGTATTTACACCGTACTGGCGCAACTTGCGCACGCAGTTGAGCGCAGCCGCGCCGTTGCCGGTGCCATCCTCGCTGCGCTGCGCGAAGGTGGCAGACAGCGTGCCGCTGGAATCGCTGGCGTTGTTGCCGAAGAGCAGCTGGGACAGCGGCCTGCGCGAAGCATGGATGCCGGGCGAGCAGGGCGCACAGGAGATGCTGGAGCTGTTCGGCGACGATGCGATCGGCGACTACGCGCAGGCACGCGATCTGCCGGCGCGGTATGGCACTTCACGGTTGTCGCCGCACCTGCACTTCGGCGAGATTTCGCCGCGGCAGATCCATCACGCACTGCATGCGCAATCACAGCGCGTGGACGCAAGGCGACGCCCAGATATCGAACCCTATCTGCGCGAGCTGGGCTGGCGCGAGTTCGCGCATCACCTGCTGTATCACTTCCCGCGCACACCGATGGAGAACTTCAATCCACGTTTCGACGGTTTCCGCTGGGCCGCTGCTGACGAGGCGCTGTTGCAGCGCTGGCAACAGGGGCGCACCGGTATCCCGCTGGTCGACGCCGGCATGCGTGAGCTGTGGCATACCGGCTGGATGCACAACCGCGTGCGCATGATCGTCGCCAGTTTCCTCACCAAGAACCTGCGCCAGCACTGGCAGCACGGTGCGCGCTGGTTCTGGGACACGCTGGTGGATGCGGATCTCGCCAACAACACGCTGGGCTGGCAGTGGGTGGCTGGCTGTGGCGCGGATGCGGCGCCGTATTTCCGCGTATTCAACCCGCTGACGCAGGCGCTGAAGTTCGATCCGCAGGGCATCTATCTGCGCCGGTGGTTGCCGGAATTGGCGGAAGCGCCAACCGCCATGCTGCATGAGCCATGGAAGGATCCGGCGCTGTTGAAACGCAACGGTTACCCGGCGCCGATGGTGGACCTCGGCGCATCACGCGCCGAGGCACTGGCGGCGTATCAGCTCTCGCGCGGCTGATCGGCGGTTTCCGTGCTGCCGCCACGCTTCAGCAGCCATGCCAGCACCGGTGGTGTCACCATCGCAGTAAGCAGCGACATCGCCACGATGATCGCGTAGATACGGTTGTTGAAGACGCCGGCGGCGAGGCCGAGGCTGGCGATCACCACGCCGACCTCACCGCGCGGCACCATGCCGAAACCGATGATGGTGGCGCTGCGCTTGCCCAGCGACAGCGAACCGAGCCAGCCGCCGGCGAGTTTGGAGACGATCGCGATCGCGGTGACTGCGGCGAGCATCAGCAGGGCATCCGCATTGGCCAGTTCATGCAGATCGATCTTGCTGCCGGTGACCACGAAGAAGAACGGCGTGAGCAGCGCGAGCAACGGCATGGTCTGCTTTTCCAGCGTGTGCTGCTGGCGCGTTTCCGAAGCGATCATGCCGGCGAGGAAGGCGCCGATGATCGCGGCCAGTCCGAACAGGGTGGACAGGTAGGCCAGCCCGAGGCACAGCGCCAGCACGATCATCAGCGGCGAATGCGGGGCCAGCGGCTTTTCCAGCCAGTTGGAGTTCCAGCGCATCACCCGCGCCCCACCCAGGCCGACCACCGCGATGAAGCCGATTGCGCCGGCCAGCACCATCAGCAGGTGTGAGAGATTGAAGCCACCGCCGCCCTGCATCGAGACCACCACGCCGAGCAGCAGCATTGCGAGGATGTCGTCGATCACCGCGGCGCCGAGGATCACCTTGCTCTCGACGCGCTGCAGTGCGTTCAATTCCTGCAGTACGCGCGCGGTGATGCCGGCCGAGGTGGCGACGAAGGCGGCGGCCACGAACAACGACTTGTCCCAGTCGAAGCCGCTGCCATGCGCCCACACGCTGCCCATGCCGAACGGCACCAGCACGCCGAGCACGCCGACCAGGAAGGCCACCTTGCCGACTTTCTTCAGATCCTCCAGCCTGGTTTCCAGGCCCACCGAGAACAGCAGCAGCACTACGCCGATTTCTGCCAGCACATCCAGCGGCGTGCCGATCGCAGTCTGCTCGGGGGTGATCCAGCCGAGCAGCGACGGGCCGATCACGCAGCCGGCGGCGATCTCGCCGACCACGCCAGGCAGCTTCAACCGTTGCGCGATCTCGCCGCCGACCTGGGCTGCGACGAACACGATGAACAGGGTGAACAGGATGTCGCTGGCGTGTTCCATGCGGCGCGTCCAGGCTGTCGGGAGAGCCTGCATCCTACATGCGTGCTGTGGTGCCGTGACAGCACCTTCAACGGGTCCGGTTACTCGGTTGCGGCGGCGCCAGGCAGCGGGCGATCGTGCCGCAACCGGCTGAATACCCGGCTGGCGATGGCGGTGATCGCGGCCAGCAGCAGCACGGTCCAGCGGAACGCGACGACATAGTCGTCGTGCGCGTGTCCCTGCAACAGCGCTTCCATCAGCAGGGTGGACAGCGCGATGCCGAAACTCATCGCCAGGTATTGCGCGGTCGATGCCATCGACGAGGCCATCGAGGCGTGCTTGATGTCCAGGTCGTTGTAGATCAGCGTGTTCATCGCGGTGTATTGCAGACCGGAGAAACTGCCGTAGAGGAAGGTGAGCAGAGTGATGAACCAGACCGGCGAGGTCGGGCCGAGCAGGGCGAATGCGGCCAACAGCACCGACATTATCAGCGTGTTGCCGAGCAGCAGGCGGCGGTAACCGAAGTGGATCAGGGCCCGGTTGATTACCCATTTGGCGCTGATCGATCCAAGCGCCTGCGGCACCATCATCAGGCCGGCCATCAGCGGCGACCAGCCGCACCCCACCTGCAGGAACAGCACCAGCAACAGGAACATGCCGGAGATACCGAGTCGGGTGAACAGGCCGCCGGCCAGTGCTACCCAAACACTGCGCACGCGCAACAGGCTGAGGTCCGCCACCGGATGTGCGGTACGCCGGCTGTGCCATACATAGACGGTGCCCAGCAGCAGTGCGAGCGCAGCGTAGAGTCCGAGCTGATCCCATGGGACCGGCTTGCTGCCGGCCAGTTCCGATGCAGTGAGCAGTAGCGCCGAAGCGGAGGCAAACAGCAGGAAGCCGAACAGGTCGAAACGGTTCGCATGTTCCATACGATAGTCAGGCATGTCGCGCCGGTTCATCCACACACCGGCAATCGCCACCGGCACGTTGATCAGGAAGATCAGCCGCCATGAAGTGAATTCGACCAGCGCGCCACCGAGCAAGGGGCCGAGCACCGAACCGAGCAGCCCGAACGTGGCCACGGTGCTCATGGCGCGTACGAATTCGCGCTTGGCGATACTACGCACCAGCACGTAACGGCCTACCGGCATCAGCGAGGCGCCACCGATACCTTGCAGCACGCGCGCGGCGACCAGCTGCGGCAGCGTCTGTGCCAGGCCGCACAGCAGCGAGCCAAGACCAAACACCACGATCGCGATGCCGAATACGCGCCGGGTGCCCAGCCGATCGCACAGCCACGGGCTGGCGGGAATCAGGATCGCCAGGGTCAGCACGTAACTGGTCAGCGCCGTGCGCATGCCCAGCGGCGTCACTTGCAATGCCTCGGCCATTGCCGGAACCGCCGTGTTGACCACGGTGGAGTCCAGCGATTGCATGAAGAACGCGGCGGCGACCAACCACAGCAGGCCGCGGTAGCGCTCGCGCGTGGAAACTTCAGACAGCGCTGCTGAAACCGTCGCTGGCATGGAGGCAGCGGAGGCGGCAGCGTGAGGATCCGCAGCGGCTTGGGGTGACATGACGCGGCATAATACCTGTTATGACAGCTTGATTTTCGTCGCGGGCTTGCGCAGAGTCAGGTCAGTTTCATCTGCGCGTCATTGCCACAACGGCATGACAACCATACAACGACCACACGCGCCGGGGCGGTTTCGTTCCGGCGCGTGCTTTTGTGCGGCAGGAGCCGCCAGCATCAGGAAGGAATAGCCATGAGCAGCAAGCCAGCGATCACTGTTTCCCGCATCGACCTGGAACGCATCGAAGCGTTACTGGAGCGTCTGCCGGCCACCGATGCTTCGCGTTTCGACGCGCTGCGCGCGGAGCTCGATCGCGCCGAGGTGGTCGAGCCGACGGCGATGCCGGATCACGTCGTGACGATGAACTCCACGGTCACCTTCGTGGATGAAAGCAATGGCGAGAAGCTCACCTTGACCTTGGTCTACCCGGCCGCTGCCGGTGCGACCGGCACGGTATCGATCCTGGCGCCGGTGGGCAGCGCCTTGCTCGGGTTGTCGCGCGACCAGCAGATCGACTGGCCGACCCCGGACGGCCGTCAGCGCCGTTTGCGCGTGCTGGAGATCAGCTACCAGCCGGAATCGGCAGGACACTACCACCGCTGAACCCGGTCGAAGGCCGGATTCAGGGTTTGAAATGATGCACGAAGCCGACCTGGAAGCCGCCGGGTAGCCAGCCGAGGATCAATGGCGACTGCCGATGTGCGGCCCACAGCCCAACACCCGTACCCAACGCAGCACCGACCAGCACATCGCTCTGCCAGTGGCCGCGGGTCTTCATCCGCGCCACCGCGTCATACGCCGGCAGCAGGGTCAGCGCGTAGACCGCGGGGTGATCGTCGCCATAAGCGGCCATGAACGGCGTCACCGCCGCGGCAATCGCGGTGACCTCGGCGCTGGGGAAGCTCTGCGCATGGGTGCCCTTGAAGAACTCGTTCGGATTGCTGGTCTGCGAGGGGCGTTCGCGCTGGAACGTGTATTTCATCGCCTGGGCGCCGATGCTGCTGATCACCATGGCGTCGACCGACCGCCACATGGTGTCGCCGAACTTGTCCTGATCGCCAAACGCCAGGGCGCCGCCAGCGACAGTAAGGATCGTGCCGTACATCAGCACGTTCTGGTCGCTGCGCTTCCAGATGCCGCTATTGTCGTAATGCAGGCGATGGTCGATGCCGAGCGGGCCACCGCTGGCCAGAGCGATGCTGGAGGCAAGGGCGGCAGCAAGGGCTGCCAGGTATCGCGGAATACGCATGATCATGTTGCCCTCCCGACGTGGTGGAACGCCACACGTATGGAATTACTGAGACTAGGCTCCAAATCTTTTGTTTCGCTTATTTCAGGCGGCTGGAAATCGAGGTTGTCGCTAGACTGCGTGGGAGCAAGGAGACCTGCATGACCGAACGCCCAGCCCCCGCCGAAATCGTCGACCGCGCCGCCGCGCTGCGGGCGCAGATCGAGCAGGCGAATTACTGCTATCACGTGCTCGACGAGCCGGAGATCACCGACGCCGACTACGATCGTCGGATGCGCGAGCTGGAGGCGCTGGAGGCGGAATACCCGGCACTTGCCTCGGCTGATTCACCGACGCGCAAGGTTGGCGCGCGGGCGCACGGCGGTTTTGCCGAAGTGCGCCACCAGCTACCCATGCTGTCGCTGGGCAATGCGTTCGAGCAGGACGGCGAGACGGAGCGTGAACGCTTCCGCGAAGTGGCCGAGTTCGAGCGGCGCATCGAGCAGACGCTGGATCGACGTGAACCGGTGTTCTCGGTGGAGCCGAAGCTGGACGGGCTGGCGATCAGCCTGCGCTACGAGCAGGGCATCTTCGTGCAGGGAGCCACCCGCGGCGACGGTGAGACCGGCGAGGATGTCACCGCCAACCTTCGGACGGTGCGCGCGATCCCGCTAAAGCTCCGTGGCAAAGGCTGGCCTGCGGTGCTGGAAGTGCGCGGCGAAGTAATCATCCTGCGCAAGGATTTCGAAGCATTCAACGCCTACGCCCGTGCACACGACGAAAAGCCGCTGGCGAATCCGCGCAACGGCGCCGCCGGGTCGCTGCGCCAGCTCGATCCGGCGATCACGGCGAAACGGCGCTTGAGTTTCTTCGCCTATGCGATCGGCGCGGTCGAGGGTGGCACGTTGCCGCCGACGCATTCGCAGACGCTGCAACAACTGCGCGAGTGGGGCTTGCCCGTATCGCCGGAAGTGGATACGGCACAAGGCTTCGATGGCTTGATCGCGTACTTCCGGCGCATCGGAGCCAAGCGCGATGCGTTGCCTTACGACATCGATGGCGTGGTCTACAAGCTGGACGACTACGCTGGCCAGCGCGAGATGGGTTTCGTCTCGCGCGCGCCGCGCTGGGCGATCGCGCACAAGTTTCCGGCGCAGGAGCAAACCACGCGCCTGCTCGATATCGAGATCCAGATCGGCCGTACCGGTGCGGCGACACCACGCGCACGGATGGAGCCGGTGCAGGTGGCTGGCGTGACGGTGACCTACGCCACGCTGCACAACGCCGACCAGATCGCCCGGCTGGACGTGCGCGTGGGCGACACTGTTATCGTGCGTCGCGCCGGCGACGTGATTCCCGAAGTGGTCCGTGTGATCGAGGATCAGCGCCCGGCTGGCACCGTGCCGTGGACGATGCCGACGCACTGCCCGATCTGTGGTTCGGCCTTGATCCGCGAAGAGGGGGCGGCGGCCTGGCGCTGTTCCGGCGGCCTGATCTGCGCCGCACAGCGCAAGGAGGCACTGATCCATTTCGCTTCGCGTCGGGCGATGGATATTGAAGGCCTCGGCGAGCGTTTCGCCGAGGCGCTGGTGGAGCTGGACATCGTGCACACGCCGGCCGATCTGTACGGGTTGAGTGTGGACGACTTCGTCGACATGAAGCGGCGCATCGACGAGCGGGATGGCACCACCCCGGAGACGGTGAAGGCCGGCAAGGTGGCGACCAAGTGGGCGGAGAACCTGGTCGCCGGCATTGAAGCCAGCCGCCACACCACGATGGCCCGCTTCCTGTTCGCACTCGGCATCATGCATATCGGCGAAAGCACCGCGAAGACGCTGGCGGTCTGGCTGGGACGGCTGGAATTCGTGCGCAGCATGCCGGCACCAGTGCTACGGGTGCTGCCGGACATCGGTGACGAGGTGGCATCCTCGATCGCCGGCTTCTTCGCGCAGCAAGGCAATCAGAAGGTGGTGGATGCGCTGCTCGATGCCGGCATTGCGTTCAGTGATGAAGCCGCGCCGTCGCCGCTGCTGCGCGAGCGGCTGAATCTGGGCGTGTTGCTGGATCAGGCCCGGATCAGCAAGCTCGGCCCCAAGAGCACGCGTCTGCTCGCCGAGCATTTCCCGACACTCGAGCGGTTGCTTGGCGGTGGTGCGGCGCACTGGATTACCGCTGGGCTGCCACAGACGGCGGCGACGAGTCTGGAGCAGTTTCTCGCCGATCCTGCAGCGCTTGCCGCACTGCGTGACGCAGAGGCTGCAATGCGGCACTTGCTCGCTGCCGTTCCTGTCGCCACGGCAGTAACTCGTGCCCCGCTCGACGGACAGACCATCGTGCTCACCGGCACGCTGACTTCGCTCAGTCGCGACGAAGCGAAGGATCGGCTGGAAGCACTGGGGGCGAAGGTGTCCGGTTCGGTCTCGAAGAAGACCGGCTTCGTGGTTGCCGGCGAAGCGGCCGGTTCCAAGCTCGACAAGGCGCAGGAGCTGGGCGTGGCGGTGTGGGATGAGGCACGACTGTTGGCGCTGTTGGCCGAACACGGGCTGGTGCCATGAAAGGGGCCGTGATGCGCGTCGCCCGTGCCTGCCGTGACACCGAGGCCATGCAAGCGCAGTACGCGGCAGGCCTGGACCTGGAAGTGCTGTCCGCGTGGCGCGATCATGAGGGTTTCGACGGTGTCGTCCTCGGTCACGCAAACGCGCCCTACCACTTGGAATTCATTCATGACCATCATGCGTCGCCGCCACCGCCGCCACACGAGGAGCAACTGCTGGTCTTCTACCTCGACGACGTCGCGGAGTGGCAGCGGCGCTGCGCGGCGATGACCACCGCCGGTTTCGTCGCCGTGCGTAACGGCAATCCCTACTGGGAACGCAACGGATGCACGTTTGCAGATGCCGAGGGTGGCCGGGTGGTGCTGAACCGTGGAGCGTGGCCGCGATGAATGCGGCTCCGATTCATGAGGCACTGCAACTGCGTGCCCGGCTGTACGCGCTGATCCGCACGTTCTTCGCCGAGCGCCACGTGCTGGAAGTGGAGACGCCGATCCTGTCCGCGGCCGGCAACACCGAGCCGAATATCGAGAGTTTTAGTACGACGTTCAGCGGCCATGTCGATGCCGGTGCACGCGAGCGCTGGCTGCGCACGTCGCCGGAGTTTCCGCTGAAGCGCCTGCTCGCTGCCGGTGTCGGCGATTGCTACGAGCTGGGTCGGGTGTTCCGCAATGGCGAGGCGGGTGGTCGGCACAATCCCGAGTTCAGCATGCTGGAGTGGTATCGGGTCGGCTGGGATCATCGCCGGCTGATGCAGGAAACGATCGAGCTGGTCGAGGCGGCGCTGGCGATGGTTGGACGACGCGCCGAGGTGCTGATCGAGAGTTACCGGCAACTGTTCCTGGACGAACTGGGCATCGATCCGCTGCATGCGCCGATCGACGAACTGCGTGGGGCGCTGACCGAATACAACATCGACCCGGATGGCCTGGTCCGCGATGACTGGCTCGACCTGCTGATCACGCACAAGCTGCAGCCGGCGTTCCCGCGCGACCGCATCACGCTGATCCACGATTATCCGGCCACGCAGTGTGCGCTGGCCAGGATCCGCCCCGGCGAGCCACCGCTGGCCGAGCGTTTCGAGTTGTATCTGGGGTCTTTCGAACTGGCCAACGGTTACCACGAGTTGAACGATGCGGTGGAACAGCGCCAGCGGTTCGAACGCGACAACAACGTGCGTCGTGCGCGGGGACTGCGTGAAATCCCCATCGACGAAGCATTGCTCGCGGTGCTCGATGCAATACCCGATTGCGCCGGGGTGGCGCTCGGTGTGGAGCGCCTGCTGATGTGCGTGGCCGAAACCGATGCCATCGCCGACGTGCTGGCGTTTTCGTTTGCAACTGCGTGAGTCGAGGCTGCGTCGACACGCATGTGGCATGTGCCAGGTGATCCCCGCCAGGGTATTCGCAAATTTTTGCTCATGCGGTCGGCAGCTGGCCGATGGCTATACTTGCCCGCGTCGCCTGGGGCGACCTGTAGCTGGTCTTTCATTGATTCAGGGGAAATGTTGTGTCTATTCGCCGATATGCGAACTGGTGTCGCCGTTTTCTTGTTGTCTTTTTTCTGCTGATCCCGCTCATCGCCATGGCGCAGGTGAACATCGAGGATTTTGCCAAGTCCCCTACCATGCGCTCGCCGAGCCTGTCTCCGGACGGGCAGTACCTCGCCTTGTCATTGCACAACAACAAGGCCAAGTGGAACGAGTCGGACTATCAGCTGGTGGTGTTCCACCTGCCTGACCTGAAGGGTGTCAGTCGCCTGAACATGGCACCGCACTATCAGCCGGCACAGATCGTCTGGGTGAGCAACAACCGTCTGGCGGTATCGCTGGCGTATATCTCGGGCTATCTGGATGTGCCGCAGCTGACCGGCGAGGTTGTCGCGCTCGACAGCGACGGTGGCCACAAGCGGACGCTCTATAGCTTGCGCTACGGTGGTATGGACACGCCTCGCGGTGCAGCGACCATCGCGGGCACTCCGTTCCCCCGCAATGGTCACATCTATCTCCACTTCGCCGTATGGCCGGAACGGCATATATCCGACGACCGGGACAGCAGCCGTAGTGCGATCTATGACGTCGATACACGGAATGGCAAGGCCACCCTTATGGGTGGTATCGAAAAGGGCAGCATGTCTTTCGTCGTTCACGATGAGGTGGCCCGATTTGCTTATGGCTCGTCGGACGCACACGCCATCGAGGTTTATACGCACGACAATGCGTCGCAGCCATGGCGTCGGCTGAGCACCGCGGTGACCGGTAAGAAGATGGTGCCGCTTCGGATCAGCCGGGATGGCAGCAAGCTTTGGTCGTTGTTCAGCGCTACCGGCGGCCCGCAGTCATTGGTCGTGAGCGCTCTCGACGGCAGCAATCGCACGGTGCTGGCCGGCGACGACTCCGCTTCGGTGGACGATGTGTTGTGGGACACGGTGACCGGTACGCCGTATGCCGCCATATTCATGGATGGCAGGCCACACGTGGTTTATCTGGACCAGAGCCCGCATGCGAAGGTGCTCAAGGCATTGAACGACAAGTTCCCGGATCACTTGGTGACCATTGCTGGTCTGGATGACAGCGGCAAGCGGATGCTGGTGTCTGCCGACAGTGATCGTGATCCCGGCAGCGTGGCGTTGTTCGATACCGACACGATGAATTTGCGGCCGCTATACCAGGTGGAGGACTGGATTCATCCTGAACAGATGGCGATGCGCAAGCCATTCCGCTTCAAGGCCAGCGATGGACTGGAGCTGGAAGGCTATCTGACCCTGCCGCCCGGCAAGGACACCAGGAAACTGCCGACCATCCTGATGCCACACGGAGGGCCGATCGACATTCGCGATGGCTGGACCTACGATGCCGTTGCCCAGTTCCTGGCCAGCCGCGGTTATGCCGTGGTGCAGGTCAACTACCGGGGCTCAGCGGGACGCGGTCCGGATTTTGAAATGGCTGGTTACAGGCATTTCGGTGACCGCATCCAGCAGGACCTACTCGACGGGCTGCATTGGGCGATCGATCAGGGTTATGCGGATCAGCAACGCCTGTGCGTCTATGGTGGTAGCTTCGGCGGTTATTCGTCGCTGATGCAGCCGATCGCGGCACCAGGCCTGTACAAGTGTGCGATCGACTATGCCGGCGTGTCGGACTGGGGCATCGGTTTCAAGAGCAGCGATACCGCGCATTTCAGCGCAGGTCGCACTTACTTCGCCGAATCAGTCGGCGACATGGCGGCGGCGCATGCTATCTCGCCGTTGTACCAACTGGACAAGTTCAACGTTCCCGTGCTGATTGCGCATGGCGAAGACGATCAGCGCGTGCCCTACCAAAACGCTACGGATCTACGTGCTGCACTGAAGAAGCTAAACAAGCCCTATGAGTGGCTAAGTAAACCCAAGGAAGGGCACGGTTTCTATACAGAAGAGGATCGTGCCGACATGTACCAGCATATGCAGGATTTTCTGGCCAAGTACCTGGGGCCGTAAGAGTTGGAATGCTTTCGTGAAAAGCGGCCACCTCATGATGCGGTGTGGATTGATGCTGGCATCGTGAAGATGGCAACTTCTTGGTTTTGAGCGGATGTATATCAGCCACAGTTTTCCAGCAGAGTGTGCTGGCCGCGATGCCCGACTTCGCTTGCTTGGCAGGCACCGATGCGATCGCCGATGTACTGGCGCTCTCCTTCAACCAGGCATGAGTAGGGCATGAGCAAACCGCTGCTGGGCGCCATCCACCATGTCGCATTGATCTGTTCGGACTATCCGCGTTCGCGTGCGTTCTACAGCGAGACGCTGGGCTTGTCGATCGTACGTGAGGTCTATCGCGAGGCGCGCGATTCCTGGAAGTGCGACCTGCTGGTCAGTCCTGGTGTGCAGCTGGAGCTGTTTTCCTTTCCCGATCCACCGCCGCGACCGTCACGACCGGAGGCGCAGGGTCTGCGTCACCTGGCTTTTGCGGTGCCCGACGTGGACGCGGCGATCAGCGTGCTGGAGGGTCGTGGGGTGAGTTGCGAACCGGTGCGGGTGGACGAATATACCGGCAAACGATTCAGCTTTTTCGCCGACCCCGATGGCTTGCCGATCGAGCTTTACGAGGCTGGCTAAGCCGGCCAGAACCCCGCCCGTTGCCGGGCGGGGTAGGTCACATCAGGCGTCGCGGCTTTCCAGCAGATAGCGATAGATCAGGCCGCCGATCACACCACCAATCAGCGGCACCAGCCAGAAGAACCACAGCTGTTCGACCGCCCAGCCGCCCTGGAACAACGCCACGCCGGTCGAGCGCGCCGGATTCACCGAAGTGTTGGTGACCGGGATGCTGATCAGGTGGATCAGGGTCAGGCTGAGGCCGATCGCGATGCCGGCGAATCCGGCTGGTGCGCGTTTGTCGGTGGCACCGTGGATGACGATCAGGAAGAACGCGGTCATCACCAGTTCGCAGACCAGCGCCGCCGTCATCGAGAAGCCACCGGGCGAATGCGCGCCGTAGCCGTTCGAGGCGAAACCGCTGGCGCTGGCGTCGAAGCCGGCCTTGCCGCTGGCGATCACATACAGCACCGCCGCTGCCGCAATCGCGGCGATCACCTGCGCCACGATGTACGGAATCACGTCCTTGGCAGGAAAGCGGCCGCCGGCACACAACCCCACGGTCACCGCCGGATTGAAGTGGCCACCGGAGATATGCCCGACCGCGTACACCATGGTCAGTACGGTAAGGCCAAAGGCGAGCGCGACGCCTGCGAAACCGATGCCCAGTTCGGGAAAGCCTGCCGCCAGTACCGCACTGCCACAGCCACCTATCACCAGCCAGAACGTGCCGAAGAATTCGGCAGCCAAACGCTTGCTCATGCTCATCAGGAAACTCCTTGTCGGTTGAATGCAGGCGCACGCGGCGTCACCACGAGCGCTACTCGTCACAACATGCGAAGACGTTTTCCCCAGAACCCGCTGCGGGTTGCTGCAACGCTTGTCGATGGACGTGCGCTGCCACCCCCCGACTTCACCCGGTATCCCTGCCGGTCGCGCGCAGCATAAGTGATGCCGGGGTCCACTACGAGTCTCACTGCAGGATCCCTCCCCATCGCATGGCGATGCGCTATGTTGCGCAGATCCTTGCCTGAGCACCCCGTGGACGACCGATGACTGATGCCGCCATTTCGCCCTCGTCTGCTGTTTCTGCATCTGCTCGCACACTCGGCCGACGCGATCTGCGCATATTGAGCCTATCCGCCCTCGGTGGTGCGCTGGAGTTCTACGATTTCGTGGTGTTCGTGTTCTTTGCGATTCCGCTGAGCCATCTGTTCTTTCCACCCGATACTGCCGCGTGGCTGGCCCAGTTGCAGGTGTATGGCATCTTCGCCGCCGGCTATCTGGCGCGCCCGCTGGGTGGCATCGTGATGGCACATTACGGTGACAAGCTGGGGCGCAAGAAGATGTTCACGCTCAGCGTGTTCCTGATGGCAGTGCCGACGCTGGGTATCGGCCTGCTGCCGGTGTATGCGCAGATCGGCATGCTGGCGCCCCTGTTTTTGCTGTTGCTGCGGGTGGTGCAGGGCATTGCGGTGGGCGGCGAGGTGCCGGGTGCGTGGGTATTTGTGGCTGAGCACGTGCCGGCGCAGCGGATTGGCTTTGCCTGTGCCAGCCTTACCTCGGGGCTCACCGTCGGTATCCTGATCGGCTCGCTGGTGGCGGCGACGATCAACCATCGGATGACGCCGGCCGAAGTACTCACCTGGGGCTGGCGGTTGCCGTTCCTGGTGGGTGGCGTGTTCGGCTTCTTCGCGGTGTGGCTGCGCCAGTGGCTCAGCGAGACGCCGGTGTTCGAGGCGATGCACGCGCGCAGCGAATTGGCGGCTGGATTGCCGTTGCGGCAAGTATTTGAGCGGCATCTGCCGAGCGTGCTGCTGTCGATGCTGGTGACCTGGATGCTCACTGCCGCGATCGTGGTGATGATCCTGATGACCCCGTCGCTGGTGCAGTCGGTGTTCCATGTCGTACCGGAACGTGCCTTCCTTGGCAACAACGTGGCCTCGTTCGCGCTGGCGCTGGGCTGCCTGTGCTATGGCTGGTTGGCCGATCGTATCGGCTATCCGCATGCGTTGCTGTTCGGTGCGATCGGGCTGCTGGTTTGCAGCTATGCGCTGTATCTCGACCTGCAGGCCGGTGGCGCGCATTTCATCCCGTTGTATGCGCTGGCCGGTTTCAGCGTCGGCGTGGTTGGCGTGGTGCCGGCGCTGATGGTGGTGGCGTTTCCGCCGGCGGTGCGTTTCTCTGGCCTGTCATTCTCGTACAACATCGCCTACGCATTGTTCGGCGGACTCACGCCACCGTTGATCGGAGTACTGGTGAAGCGCTTCGGTGTATTGGCTCCAGCCCACTATGTGGCATTTACCGCCGTGATCGGAATCGCCGCTGCGGTCTGGTCAATGACCACTGGCAGCGGGCGTCGCGATACAAAGCGGTAGGAGCGCCTAGAACTCCAATTCCTGCGCCGCGCACAGATAATCGATCAGCGGTGTGACGCGCTTGAACGTCGCTACGGTCCACGGCAGCAGTTCGGTCGAGCAGGCGAGTGCTTTGTCGAAGTTCTCACCGACGGCGAAATCCTTGCGCTTGAGGTCCTCGATCAGCTCGTGTGCGGGATCGAAACCGCGCGGCGGCCGGCTCAGCGACTCGCCCCAGAACGTGAGGTGTTCGCGGAACGGTTTGCTCTGAGTGGCGCGCTTCCATGCCGCGGGGTTGTCGGCGATGAACGAGCGGATGTGTTTCAACGCGTCGGGTTCCGGATGCCACATGCCGCCACCGGCGAAGCAGTCGCCGGGCTGGATGTGCACGTAGAACGAGGGCGCCGGGATCTCGTGCCGGCGTTCGTGGAAGAAGCGCGAACCCTGCCATGGCTTGTACGGCAGCTTGTTGTTGGAGAAGCGCGTATCGCGATAGATGCGGAACAGCGAGCCGCCATTCTTGCGCGGGTCGGCGCGGTAATGCGGGCTGATCTTCGCCAGTGGCGCCTGCAGGTCGGTGATCAACTGCAGGAACGGCTCACGCACGTGGCGCTCGTAATCGTCCTTGTGCGCGGCAAACCACTCGCGACTGTTGTTCTTGTCGAGCGCGCGCAGGAAACGGAAGGTGGCTGGGGTGAAATAGGTCTGCGGCATGGCGGGTCGATGGGTTGAGAGGATGGAATCAGACGGTGTCTATGCCGGCGGCGAGTTGTTCGCCCCAGGCCTGCAGCTGATCGAGCAGGGCCAGTTTGCCCTGTGCCATGGGATCGTTGCGCAGTTCGGCGAGATGCGTGAAGTAGTCGTCGAGAGTCAAGCCGGTCAGCGCTGTATGGCGGGTCAATCGTGCCTGCCGAAAACTTTCCCAACGCGAGTGCTCGTCGGCATTCAATGTCTCTGGCCAGTTGCGTGCACGGTAACGGAACAGCAGCTGCGGGTAACGCGGATCGCGGAACGGGAACGCGCGTTTCCCCAATTCCGCCGGCGGTGTGGCGCGCACCTGGGCAAGCAATTTCTTGTCGGCATCGGGCAGGAAACCACCGCCGTACAGCGCCAGCTCGGGATCCTCCGGCGGCGGCAGTTCGGCGGCACGCTGGAATACGCGGCGCAGTTTTTCAGCCAGCCCCTCCACTGCGCGCAGGGTGTCCCGATGCGCCGTGCAACGGTCGAGATCCAGCTGCAGGCGCGACAGGTCCACGCCCTGAAGCACCGACAGCGGTGCCAATGCCGGCGCGTGGTTCGCGCGCACGGTGCGCAGCGGAATGCGTTCGATACCCTCGGGCAGATCGGCGCGTGCGGTGAAGATGCGGTCGGCGATCTCGTCCTCGTCCAGCGCCAGCCATTCGGTCGGATCGCTGGCCAGGTCGTACACGATCACTTCGCCAGCGCGGCTCGGATGCGGCGCCAGCGGTGCGATCACCGCGAGGCAATGGCGGCTGGCCGGATAACGCGAGGACACATGTACCACCGGCGTCATGTTCACCACGTCGAGCAGCTCGAACACCTTCTGCTTGCGGCGCAGGCCGTAGTACCAGTCCCACAGCCGCGGCTGGCGTACCCGAATCAGCCGGGCCAGGTCGATCAGCGCGTAAACGTCTGACAAGGCATCGTGGGCGCGTTCCTGCTTGAGCTGGTTGGCGCTGGCCAGGTGTTCCAGCTTGAAGCTCGGCGTGCCGTCCTCGCGGGTCGGCCAGACGATGCCTTCCGGTCGCAATGCCTGGCACAGGCGCACCAGGTCGATCAGGTCCCAGCGCGAGTTGCCGTTCTCCCACTCGCGGCCGTACGGCTCGTAGAAGTTGCGGTACAGCATCTGCCGGGTGAACTCGTCATCGAAGCGCAGCGAGTTGTAGCCCACGCCGCACGTGCCAGGCTGGGCCAGCTGTTCGTGGACGCGGGCAGCGAATTCGGCCTCGTTGACGCCTTCGCACTCGGCCCGCTGCGGTGTGATGCCGGTGATCAGGCAGGCATCCGGATGCGGCGGCATCTCCAGCGGCGGCTTGCCGTAGAACATCACCGGCTCACCGATGATTTCCAGTTCCAGCGTGGTGCGGATGCCGGCGAACTGCAGTGGCCGGTCGCGCCGCGGGTCGGCACCGGAGGTTTCGTAGTCGTGCCAGAAGAAGGTCTGCATCACCCGATCATCGCATGGCCAAAAGCAGACTGGCATGGCAGCGGCGGCAAGACTGATAAACTCGCTGATACAAGGAGAGCTCATGAGCCAAGCCAACGAAGAAAACCTGATCTGGATCGATCTGGAGATGACCGGCCTCGACACCGACAACGACTCGATCCTGGAGATCGCCACGGTGGTCACCGACAAGCACCTGAATGTGCTGGCCGAGGGGCCGGTATTCGCGATACGCCATGAGATCGACCGGCTGGAGTCAATGGACAGCTGGAACAGCAACCAGCACCACAAGTCGGGCCTGTGGCGGCAGGTGCTGATCTCGGAAACCGACCATGCGATGGCCGAACAGGCCACCGTCGACTTTCTGCGTGCATGGATTCCGCCGGGCAAGTCGCCGATGTGCGGCAATTCGATCTGCCAGGACCGGCGCTTCATGCACCGCCAGATGCCGCGGCTGGAGCGTTATTTCCATTACCGCAATCTGGACGTCTCCACACTCAAGGAGCTGGCCCGGCGCTGGGCACCGAATATCGCCAAGAGTTTTGGCAAGGAATCGGCGCACACGGCACTGTCGGATATCCGCGATTCCATCGAGGAACTGCGTCATTACCGCCGCTACATGGGCGAACTGGGCGGTTCGGCCGAGGCCTGAGCCTGCCATGTGGCTGTTTGATGCCGGATCAGTGAGGAGTTGAGCATGTCGATCGATCTGTTTGCGCCGGTCCTGGATTGTGCCGGGCGTGCGTTGCGGCTCGATCGTCCGCGCGTGGTCGGCATTCTCAATCTCACACCGGACTCGTTCTCGGACGGTGGTGCGCACGCCAGCGTGAAAGCGGCCTTGGCGCATGGCCTGCGCATGGTGGAAGAGGGTGCCGACATGCTTGATGTCGGCGGCGAATCCACCCGGCCCGGCGCCGCGGATGTCTCGGTCGAGGAAGAGCTGCGGCGCGTGTTGCCGGTGATCGAGCAGTTGATCGCGCGCACCACGCTGCCGATTGCGATCGACACTTCCAAACCGGAGGTGATGCGTGCGGCGGTGGCTGCCGGTGCCGGCATGATCAACGACGTGTATGCCTTGCGCCGCGACGGCGCGATGGATGCGGTCGCCGAGCTGGGCGTACCGGTATGCCTGATGCACATGCAAGGCGAGCCGCGCAGCATGCAGGCCGATCCGCATTACGACGACGTGGTGGGCGAGGTACATCGGTTTCTCACCGATCGGCTGTTCGCCTGCGAGCTGGCCGGTATCGACCGGCGCAAGGTGATGGTCGATGTCGGTTTCGGCTTCGGCAAGACGCTCGAGCACAATCTGGCGTTGCTGTGCGCGCTGGAGCGTTTCGCCAACCTGGGTAGCGGCGTGTATGTCGGCTTGTCGCGCAAATCGATGATCGGCACGCTGACCGGTCGCAAGGATCCGGTCGAGCGCGCCGCCGGCTCGGCTGCGGCGGCGCTGATCGCGATCCAGCGTGGCGCACGCATGGTGCGCGTGCATGACGTGGCTGCCACGGTGGATGCGCTGGCTGTGTGGCAGTCGGTACATGCAGTCGATGTGGTGCCGAAGCGCGACGTGAAAACCGCGGCGCCGCGCTGGCCAGATGACGATTGAACGGTTTAGGGCAGAAGGCAATGCAGCACGATGGCTGCCTCGCAGGTAAAAGCAATCTTTCAGGGCGGCAAGACACCATGAATCAACGCAAGTATTTCGGTACGGACGGCATCCGCGGGCTGGTCGGGCAATGGCCGATCAGCGCGGATTTCATGCTGCGCCTTGGCCGCGCCGTTGGCAGCGTGCTGGCACGCGAGGGCAGCGCTCGGCCCAAGGTGTTGATCGGCAAGGACACGCGCGTTTCCGGTTACATGTTCGAGGCTGCACTGGAAGCTGGCCTGGTTGCCGCCGGTGCCGATGTGGGGCTGCTCGGACCGATGCCGACCCCGGCGGTGGCGTTCCTGACCCGCTCGCTGCGCGCCAGTGCCGGCATCGTCATCAGCGCCTCGCACAACCCGCATCATGACAACGGCATCAAGTTCTTCTCCGCCAACGGCGAAAAGCTGTCGGATGCGGTCGAGCTGGCGATCGAGCAGGAGGTCGATGCCGACTTCGTCACGGTGCCGTCCGAACGCCTGGGCAAGGCCAGCCGCATCGACGATGCGGTGGCGCGCTATGCCGAGTTCTGCAAAGCCACGGTGGCGGAGGATTTCAGCCTGCGTGGCTTGAAGCTCGTGCTGGACTGCGCGCATGGCGCGACCTATCAGGTGGCACCGAAGGTGTTTGCCGAACTCGGCGCTGAGGTCATCGCGATAGGTGACAAGCCGGATGGTTTCAATATCAACCGCGAGGTCGGCTCCACCCACCCGCAGGCGTTGCAGCAAGCGGTGCTGGCGCATGGCGCCGACCTGGGCATGGCGTTCGACGGTGACGGTGACCGGCTGGCGCTGGTCGACCGGCACGGTGTCCTGGCCGACGGCGACGACATGCTCTACGTGCTGGCGCGCAGCTGGCACGCACGCGGTGTGCTCAAGGGGCCGGTGGTCGGCACCTTGATGAGCAATTACGGCCTCCAGCTGGCGCTGGCGGAATTCGACGTGCCGTTGATCCGTGCCAACGTGGGCGACCGCTACGTGCTGCAGCAGTTGAAGCAGCACGACGGTGTGCTTGGCGGCGAGACTTCCGGCCACATTCTGTGCCTGGATCGCGCCACCACCGGCGACGGCATAGTCGCGGCGCTGGCGGTGCTGGAGGCGCTGGCACTGTCCGGACAGGATCTGGCTATCGCTCGCCAGGGTCTGAAGAAATTGCCGCAGGTCATGCTCAATGTGCGCGCGATCGGCGCCCGCGAGGCGCTGGTCAGCGACGAAGTGCAGCAGTCGCTGGCCGAGGTGGAACAGGCTTTGCGCGGCCGCGGCCGGGTGGTGCTGCGCGCCTCCGGCACCGAGCCGCTGGTGCGCGTCACCATCGAGGCGGCCGATGCAGAGGAAGTACAACAGTTGGCAGAGAAGCTGGCCGGGATTGTAAGATCGGTAGCCGAACGCTCGTGAACCTGTAGCAGTACTAGGTCGCCATGGATAGGCCCGACGTGCCCCCGCTCTTGCGGTCGCGGATGAATTGACCGCACGCCAACCTAGTGGACTACAGCCATGAAGCATGTTCCTACCCTTGATATTCGCCGTTACGACACCGACCGCGACGCCTTCGTCGCTGAACTGGGTGCGGCCTACCGCGAATTCGGTTTCTGCTGCATCAGCGGCCACGGCATCCCGCGCGAGCTGATCGACGGCTTCTACGATGCGTTCCAGCGCTTCTTCGCGCTGCCGACCGAGACCAAGATGAAGTACCACATCGCCGGCAGCGGCGGTGCGCGTGGCTACACGCCGTTCAAGGTGGAAACCGCCAAGGACAGCCAGTACGCGGATTTGAAGGAGTTCTGGCATATAGGTCGGGAGATTCCGCGCGATTCGAAGTTCGCGGACGTGATGCCGCCGAACATCTGGCCCGCCGAAGTGCCGGATTTCAAGCAACAGGGCTATGGTCTTTTCGAGGCGCTGGATCATCTCGGCACGCGTGTGCTGCGCGCACTGGCGCTGCATATCGACCAGCCGGAAAACTTCTTCGAGGACAAGACCGACGTCGGCAACTCGATCCTGCGCCCGATCCACTACCCGCCGATCACCCAGGACAACATCCCGAATGTTCGCGCCGGCGCTCACGAGGACATCAACTTCATCACCCTGCTGGTTGGCGCCAGCGCCGAGGGGCTGGAAGTGCTGAGCGACGGCGAGTGGCTGCCGATCACCACCGAGGGCGATGCGATCGTGGTGAACATCGGCGACATGCTGCAGCGGCTGAGCAACCACGTGTATCCGTCCACCTCGCACCGGGTGGTCAATCCGCAGAACGAGAACGCGCGCAAGCCGCGTTATTCGGTGCCGTTCTTCCTGCACCCGAATCCGGATGTGGTGCTGGACCCGCTCGACTCCTGCATCACGCCGGACAATCCGCGTCGCTACGACACGTCGATCAACTCGCATGAGTATTTGATGCAGCGGTTGCGCGAGATCAAGTTGATCTGAACAACCGGCGCTATCGGATCGATCTAGGCATCGGCATTCCGGTAGCGCTTCGATTCGCGTGCGGATAGCCACATCGCCAGCCGATCCGGCATCAGCTGAACGATAGTCTTGATGGTTCGGTTGACGCGGCCAGGGATGTACACAGCCTGGCCGCGTTCGACCGCAGCGATGCCCTGGCGCACCACGTCTTCCGCACTGAGCCACATGAAACCCGGCATCTGATTCATCTTGTCGCGGGTGCCGGTGACGTCGTGGAATTCCGACCAGGTGAAACCCGGGCAGAGCGCGCAAACATTCACGCCAGAAGCGCGGTTCTCCAATGCCAGCGATTGCGAGAACTTGATCATGAAGGCCTTGGACGCCGCGTACAGCGTGTGCCCGGCGGGACCTGGGACGTGCCCGGCCAGCGAGGCCACGTTGATGATCCGGCCGTAGCCGCGTTTGCGCATGCCGGGCAGCAGTCGCCTGGCCAGCTCGGTGGGTGCCGTTAGCAGCACCTGCAGGAAGTCCGCATGGGTTTCCCAGTCGTTCGCCAGGAACGAGCCGGGGACGCCGTAGCCGGCATTGTTGATCAGCCAGTCCACCTGCAGGTCGCGTTGCTGCAGCACATCGCAAAGGGCTTGTGGTGCGCCCGGGTCGGCGAGGTCGTTCGGCAGCACGGTCACCGAGCTCTTGTGCTGTTCACGTAGTTCGCCGGCGAGAGTCTCCAGTCGATCGACGCGTCGCGCGGTGAGCACAAGATCGTGCCCGAGCATGGCCAGTTGCCGGGCAAAGGCGGCACCGATGCCGGAAGAAGCACCGGTGATCAAGCTGAGGGGGCGGCTGGACGGCATGGGACATTCCTGATGATGAATAGCCATTCTTGACCGGGCGCACCAGCCAGCGCCAGCCGTTCGCAGGTTTGCCGATACTCCTACCCATCGGTAAGCTTGCGGTTTGATCGCAGCGGAAGCAGACCATGCGCAAGAAACTTGTCGCCGGCAACTGGAAAATGCACGGCAGCCGTTCGATGGCCACGGCGCTGGTCAACGAGATCGTCGCCGCCAAGCCGGCGTCCATCGACGTGGCCGTATTCCCGCCGTTTCCATATCTCGCCGAGCTGGCTGGGCAGCACGCCAGCTCCGGCCTTGGCGTCGGCGCCCAGGATGTCAGTGAGCACGAGGGGCAGGGCGCCTACACCGGTGAGGTTTCCGCCGCGATGCTGGCGGACATCGGTGCGCAATGGGTGCTGGTCGGCCATTCCGAGCGCCGCCAGTATCACGCCGAGAGCGATGAACTGGTGGCACGCAAATTCGCGGCGGCACGTGCCGGTGGTCTCACGCCGATCCTGTGCGTGGGCGAAACGCTGGAGCAGCGCGAGGCAGGTCAAACCGAAGAGGTCATCGCATGCCAGTTGCAGGCTGTGCTGACGCTCAACGGCATCGCCAGCTTCGATACGGCAGTGATTGCCTATGAACCGATCTGGGCGATTGGTACAGGCCGCACCGCCACCCCGGAAATGGCGCAGCAGGTACATGCCTTCATTCGTAGCCAACTGGAAAAGGAAGATGTTATGATTGCCCGTCTGACCCGACTGCTTTACGGCGGCAGCGTCAAGGCGGCCAATGCCGCGGAATTGTTCGCGCAGGCGGACGTGGATGGTGGACTGATCGGCGGCGCCTCTCTGGCTGCATCCGACTTCCTTGGAATCTGCGCCGCGGCGCATCAGGCGCTACAGGCTCAATAAATAATCATGTTCGTCATTTTCAGCGTGTTTTACATCCTGATCGCTGCGGCGATGATCGTGCTGATCCTGCTGCAGAACGGCGCGGGCGCCGATGCAGGCTCCGGTTTCGGCAGTGGTGCGTCGGCCACGGTGTTCGGTGCGCGTGGTTCGGCCACGTTCCTGACCCGCGCCACCGGCATACTGGCGTCGTTGTTCTTCCTGCTCAGCCTCGGCATGGGCATCTATCTGCACGCCAACGGCGCGCCGCATAGCAGCAAGGCCGATGATCTGGGTGTGATGGCCGGACTTGCCAGCAAGCCGGCAGCCCAGCAGGCAACGCCGGCCGCGCCGGTTGGTTCGGAAGTGCCGACGGCCGCTCCAGTGGCTGCAGGCAATGCCGTACCGGCCGCACAGCCAGCGACAACCCCCGCCCCAGCCAAGGGTGAGGTGCCGGCAGCGACCGAGCCGGCAAAGAAGCACTAAGCAATACACCTGCCCAGGTGGCGGAACTGGTAGACGCACTACCTTGAGGTGGTAGCGACGTAAGTCGTAGGGGTTCGAGTCCCCTCTTGGGCACCAATGCACTGTTTGAGGACGTCCGATAGAGTCCAAAAAACACAAAAAAACCCGCTACTTGGCGGGTTTTTTTGTGCCTGAGTGTCTGACTCAGTGCAATGGCATTCGATTGAATCCAACGAAAATAGGGGGCATATTTGGGGACACATAAACCAAAGGCGTACACCTCTACCTTGGAGATGCCCCCATGGCCCTGACCGATACCGCCATTCGCAAAGCCGCCCTAGCCAGATCGTGCAGGACGCCCGGCGCCATGACATCGACGTTTTCCCCATCGACGTCCAGTGCAGCGATTGGGACAACACACTCATCACCCGGGAAGAAGAACCTCCCGCGATCCAGCTGGGGTTGCGCCAGGTGCGCGGCTTCAGTGAAGAAGTCGCGCGGCGGATGATGGTGGCCCGCGCACAGCGCCCGTTCGCCGATATCGCGGATCTTTGCGCGCGGGCGGCCGTGGACAAGCGTGATCAGGACTTGCTGGCGCAGGCCAGCGCGTTGCGAGGATTGTCGCAGCACCGACACCACGCGCACTGAGAGATCGCTGGCGTGGAAAAACAGCTGCCGCTCTTCGGCAACGTCAGTCCAACAGAGATCGAGGTGGCGTTGCCGAAGCCGACGCAGGCCGAGGACACGCTGGCGGACTATGCGCGAACTGGGCTGACACTGGGCGTGCACCCCATGGCGCAGATCAGGGACCGGTTGCGCGCCGCCCGATGCACCGACTCACGAACGCTGCGGAAGCGTCCTCACAACAGCTATGCGCGCGTTGCGGGTGTCGTCACGATGCGCCAGCGACCACAGACGGCCAGTGGGGTCACATTCCTGACGATGGAAGATGAGCACGGTATGGTCAACGTCGTCGTTTGGCGCGATGTCGCCGAACCCCACCGGCGGGTGCTGCTGGAATCAGAGCTGCTGGGAATCGATGGGCGGTGGGAGGCGGTCGATGGCGTGTGCCACCTGATCGCCAGTCGCCTGCTCGACATGAGCGAGCTGCTCGGTGGGCTGGATGTGCGGTCGAGGGACTTCCACTGATCGGTGACAGCGAAACACGCAGGCGCGCAAGGAAACGCTCGATGTCTCTGAATGGCGCGGGAAGCACTCCAGCGATGACGACATCAAGGCTATCTAGGGTCAGCTGCATGCACCGGATTGAATGCATCACACGACCGATCGACCATGACCAGCCCGCCGGCCAGTATGATCAGCTGCACATCCACGTCGACCGGCGGAAACCGACCCAAAGCTGACGGCGGCAACTGTAGATGGCTCGTATTGAGTGTCCAAAGGGTCGCCGGATCGGGGCAAGTCCAGTTTCTCAGAAATGTCAGCGAAAACCGGGTAGCCCCCCGCATCATGAAAGACTGATGCTATCGGCGTTGTTGGCTAAAGGCCGAACACTTTTTGCTGTCCATCCCAACCTGATGTTTTCAAAAACTGCTCCCAGCTGAGGCAGCTTCGATCAATACGCCGGCTCCATTCAAGGTCGCGATCTTGACGGAAATATCCGTACTGCACGGCAAATTCGGCCATTCCCGTAGTCTCGCGCGCAAGTTCATGGTTCGCACGAAATTCGGGAAAGTGGTGAAGTAATTCCTCCAATTTGTATGCCGATACATAAGCGGCTTTCTGCCCAGTAACGCGAGTGAAGGTCTCAATCATTTCGGCTGGAGAGATTTCATCGCCGATGACCGGCAACGTCTGGCCAGCGTAAGTATCCGGGTGATCGAAGATCTCCAGGACCGCCGGGCCAGTCGCACTCAGCGGATCGACAAACGGTGCGCGAAAGTGCTCGGGCAAGTAGACAGGAAACACTAGGGTGTCTCCATCCATGTGCGGTGGGTAGTATTCGAGAAGGTTTGTATAGAAGAACGAAAGCTCGATAAAAGAGCTCATGATCGGTAACTCGCGAATGTAGGCCTCGACACGACTCTTATCGGTGAAGTGCGGTGCAAACTTCGTCCCTTTCGTGATCTTGTCGACGTTCTCCAAGGTGCTAAAAACCACATGTTGAACGCCGGCTTCCACTGCTGCATCTGCCAGATCTTTGCCAATGTCGAATTCGTGAGTTGCCGGTGGCGCAACGCCTGGTGTCATGAGGAATGCACCGTGCGCGCCCTGGAACGCTTTGACGAATTCCTCGTTGTGATCAGTCGCGAGCGGTACGCTGATCAGTTCAGCGCCCTGGGCCGCCAACTTGAGTGCCTCGGGTGAATCGACCCGTCCGGTGAGGGCACGGACGCGGTAGCGCCCGCTCCGCAACAGTGATCCAGCTACGCTGCGGCCCTGCTTGCTCAGGCTGCCTGCGATGGCGATGATGGGTTTGCTTTCAAATGACATGCCAATCTCCTTTGGGTGTCGGACTCGGCCGGTGTTGGCGATCGCAATCCGCTTTCCAAAAATGGCAGGCGGCATGCAATCTGTGAAATCAATTCATTTCTTGCTTACAATCCATCCTGTGGATACCAAGCGCATAGACCTGAATCTGCTTGTCAGCCTTGAAGCTCTCCTGGCCACGTGCAACGTCACGAAAGCGGCCGCGCGACTCCACTTGAGCCAACCAGCACTGAGTGCGCAGCTGAACCGCCTTCGAGAACTATTCGACGATCCTCTGCTTGTCCCGGCCCATCGCGGGATGACACCTACAGCCAAAGCGCTCGATCTGGTCGGGCCGTTGCGCCTCGCTTTGGACCAATTGCGCAGCACGCTCCACAGCCTCGACAACTTCTCACCAACGACAGCTGAGCTGACTTACTCGATTGCGTGCACGGATTACATCGAGGTAGCCGTCGTTTTGCCTCTGATAGTGGCGCTGCGTGAAAAGGCTCCGGGCGTGCGGGTCGCCGTGCATCGTCTGGATCCCGGAAGATTGACCCGCCAGCTCGCGGATGGCGATGTCGATCTGGCCATTGCCACTCCGGATGGCAGCGTGCCGCACCTGCACACCAAGCATCTCTTCGAAGAGACCTACGTTCTTATCGCCCGACGGGGACACCCGCACGTCGAAGAGGGCATTTCAGCTGAGGGGTTCGCCGGTTTGGAGCAGTTGGTCGTCTCGCCAGCGGGCGGCGGCTTCTCGACGCCGGTCGACATTACGCTGGGGGCACTTGGACGGCAGCGCACCGTCGTAGCGTCGGCCGCGTCTTTCCTTGTTGTCCCGGAAATCGTCTCGGTCAGCGATCTTGTTGCCTTGGTGCCGAGACGCTTGCTGCACGGCCGACTTCCCGAACTTGAGGTGATAGATGTTCCGTGGCTGTCGGAACGCTTTCAGGTCGAGCTTGTATGGCACGAGAATGCCCAGGGACATCCGGGCCAGCGCTGGATTCGCGAGCTAATCTGTGACCTGATGGTCCAGTAACTGCCGCGCCTTAGCCCGAAGCAAGGACCGTGTGCGAAAAAAATAGCAATTTCTCAAATGGGTCGGCCGCAATACAGATGGTCCCGGCCCGCCCGCTTGGTCAGCGACGGTCGCAAGTCGACCCACCTGCGACATTCGACGCTGAGAACCGGATGCCCGTGAACAGACATTGGAGACGGGCCTGACCGACTGACTGCTACCGATGGAAATTAGACGTATGCCTAACCACGATTGACTCAGGCATCGCCGCGGCTGGTGGTCTGATGAGCTTGACGCAGAAATCGGTCTCGGCTCCCGCACGGAGACACGGAGTCAGCCGCCGGTGGCAGCAAGAGCAGCGACAGTGTCCCTCGCGTGGAGCAGTACGGAGCGGAATTCCTTCGCCGACACCTCTGCCAACCCCAACCCTCGAAGCAAAAAGACGCCCTCCACGGCCAGCAGAGCCCCGAGAACACCCTGCGATTCGCTTGGCTTGCTCAGAAGCGGCTTCAGTAGGGTCCGGTAATAAGCTCGGGCGGGTTCCATCATCTCGGGAGCGTGAACCAATGCAGTGGTGAGAAACGCTGCCGTTCGTGTCGAAGCATCGTCGTTGTCCAACGCCGCCTCGATGTGGGCGAGAACCATGTCGAAAGGCCCGACGACGGCAGACGGAAGACGTCTTTCAACAGCAGCCAGGAAGCGAGCCGTCTCCCTCGTCAAGGCGGCGCAGACGAGGTCATCCTTGGTCGCGAACGTGTAAACCAAGCCACCCTTGCTGATTCCTGCCCTGTGGGCGACGGCGTCCAGCGTAAAGCTCCTTCCGCCAGATTCGAGGATCACCGCCTCAGCGGCATCCAGAATTCGATCTGGATCAATTTCTTTTTTGCGAGTCAACCGAGGGCTCCTTGTTTTTCCGACTGGTTAGTCGCATAATTATCCGACTGAGTAGTCGGATTGTTGGCGTAGGTGTACCCCCCAACACCTGCTCTGTCAACTGCTGCCACGAGAAGACTGCATGACCACCGACGAACACCTTCCCCGCACATCTATAATGATCATCGTCCTTGGCGCGATCACCGCGTTCGACGCCATGGCGATCGACCTCTATCTGCCTGGGTTCCGCGACATTGGCAGTGCGCTGGGGGCAAGCCCGGCCGCTATGCAGGCGACCCTTGCGGCGTTCGTGGGCGGCGCCGCAATCGGCCAACTGTTCTACGGGCCACTCGCAGACCGGATCGGTCGACGGGCGCCGCTCGCAATGGGTATGGTCCTGTTTGTCGCGGCGTCGGTTCTTGCAGCCCTGTCATGGGACGTGGAAACATTGATCGTCGCGAGGGGCTTGCAGGGTTTGGGCGCGGCGGCCGGCCTGGTGATCCCGAGAGCGATCATTGCCGACCGCTATCGGGGACGCGAGATCGCGAAGCTGTTTTCCGCGCTGCTTCAGGTCATGATGATCGCGCCAGTGCTTGCGCCTCCGATTGGTGGCGTCCTGGTGGCCGCGTTGGGATGGGAAGCCATTTTCTGGGCGCTTGGATTGTTTGGCGTCGCATCGCTCGTGGCGCTCTTTGCGCTCGTGCCCGAGACCCTGAAGACTGAAGGCCTTGCCACGACCGGGCTGCGCGCCGCCTTGATCGACTACGCGGGTTTTTTCAAGCGGGGACGACTCTCCTGGATGATGCTCTCGAGTGCATTCTCGATGGCGGGCCTGTTCGCCTATATCGGCTCGTCCTCGTTCGTGTTCGTCGACCACTTCGGCCTCTCCCCGTTTGTCTACAGCCTAGTGCTCGCCGGCAATGCGGTCGGGATGGTCGTTGTCGCCCAGATCAACGTGCTGCTGCTGGGCCGCTGGTCGGAACGCCAGATCTTGGTCTCAGGATTGGGATTGCATGGTGCCTGTTGTGTCGCGCTGCTTGTCGCGACCCTCGGTTTCGACGCGGGCCTCTATGTTGTCGGAGCGTTGATCTTCCTGGCCATGTCGACCCTATCGCTCACGATCGGCAACGGATTCGCCCTCGTCATGCAAAATGCGCCCGTGCGTCTAGCGGGGTCGGTTTCCTCGCTGCTCGGAGTCGCCCAATATGCTCTCGCAGGCATCGCCGGAGTCGTACTGGCTATTGCGTATGACGCGACGCTGACCCCGTTCATCCTGACGTTGCTCGCATGTGCTGCCGCGGCTCTACTGACCCTCGCCATCGCCATGCGAATGCCCGCCGAACCTGCACGGTTACTCGAAGACCGAGCTCCGGAACACAAGTAGCGCGGACCTTCGAACGTCGACCCCTCATCCATATATGCATCGCCTCCGCCCCGTCGGAGAGGAGGCGCCTGCCAGATGCAGCACGGTGAGAGGACCGCAAAGCTGCGGTTGCAGACACCCGTCGGGAGAGCTGAGGCTCGAACTGAGTCTGATAGCAGTCGTTCGCGACCGGCAGCAACTGGCCGATGTTTGCCGGTAGAAAACCCATTGGCCCCAGCCGATGGCTCCAAGACAGTCTGACGAATCGGTGAAGTGTGAACCATAGGCACGAAGCCATGTGTCGTTAATCAAACTGGTGTTCTCGAAGCCGTTGAGCCTTAGCGCGCTCAGTATGTTGAGTCAGGGACACGCCACCAAGTTTGTTCAAACCGCGGGCTCGAGCACGACCGTTGCTGGGCGGTGGGCGGCGAGGCAGGAGAGGACGCTCATGATGACCAGGACCAGGGCCGCCATTTCCAGTGGCGTTGGCAGGCGTCGTTCCCAGAGAAAGCCGTAGAGCAAGGCGAACATCGTCTCGAAAAGAATCATCTGCCCGACAAGTGTCAGCGGCAGCAAGCGGCTCATCCGGTTCCACAGAGCGTTTCCCACGGTGGAAGCCAAAACGGCCACGCCGATTGATACGGCACCCAAACGCATCCACTGTTCAAGCCGGGGGCGCCTACACGCCTGATGGCAAAGCCTATGTGGTCAAGTCTGCGTTGCGACACCTTCTGGCCACGGATAACGCAGGCGCTAACCAGTTCTACAACGACCTGTCCAATGAGGACAAGACACAGAACGGGACTACGCGGTACGTCGCTACGTCTGCACTGAATAAGGAGTTGTCGCGCCGGATCCAGGAGCCGCGGGACGTCTACAAGCTCGAGCGGCTCAAGGATGCTGAGCTCTGCGTAAACACCTTACGGGACGACCCTAAGCTCGAAAAGCTTCGAGCGTTGGCTGAGTCGCACATTCGCAAGATGCAGCCGAAGCTAAAGCAGCAGATGCTAAAGGCTGAGAGCATCACCGCTTGCCAGGTAAGCGGCGAGCCTCTGCAGCCGGACGCCGAAGTGCATCACATCGTGCGGCAAGCAGATCAGCCGGACAGAAGCCTCGATTCGACCAACCATCTACTCATCAACAAACCTCCGCACCGGGAAATCCACGCCGCGGGAACTCACTCCTCCGAGGCGCTAGTTGCGCTCGCGCGTGAGAAGAATTGGCCCTACAAGCCTAGAACGTGATGGCCAGTCGGGCTGGCTCCGAAGGGAACCAGCTCTCGCGACACAGAACACGTCGACAGGCACGCATGTGTGTCCCTTGGTCATCCCAAATTCTCGTCGAAACAGCTCGGAGTCGTACAATGGCTTCGGTCTGGGGGCATCTATGGGGGCACTTTCCTTTGAGTGGTCTGTGTGGCTCCATCTTATGCGAAGTTCGAGTCCCCTCTTGTTCTGGGCGCGGTGCAGCAACGGCCGTGCAGACCTCCGTAGGTGGTCAGGTTGTCGGTAGCGTGCAACTGCTGGCGCGTACCACCAGTTGCACCGGGGTGATGATATAGCGTGATGCCGATAGCGGTTCGTGCAGTCGTTGCAGGATAAGCTCTGCCGCCTGCCGACCACGTTCACGTGGCGCGACCGCCAGCGTGGTCAACGGTGGTACACCCAGCGCGGCCTCGGCGATGTTGTCGAAGCCGGTAAGCGCGAAGTCATGGCCGGGTTGCATGCCGCGTTGACACAAGCCAAGCATCAGGCCAAGCGCCACTGCGTCGTTGTAGCAGACCGCGGCCGTCGGTGCGGGGCTGTGGGCAAACAAGGCGGGGCATTGCACCACGGCGTCCACTCGGTTTGGTGCGCACTCGATGCGCCAGTGAGGCTTGATGCGCAAGCCGGCAGCTCGCATCGCCTCGGTGTAGCCGGCGAAGCGCTCGCGGCAGGAGCTGGAGTCCCGATGGCCGCCGAAGAAGGCGATATGCCGATGGCCTAGCGTGATCAAATGTTCGGTGGCGAGCCGCGCGCCGCGCTGGTTATCCAGCATCAGTCGATCCCAGTGCGCAACTTTCGGTGCGTTGCCGCCCAACTCGCGGTTGAACAGCAGCAACGGCGTCTGTGCGCCCACCGCCGCCAGTACGTGCGTGACATCACTGCCTTCGGCGGGCGACAGGATGATGCCTGCCGGCCCATGTTCTATCAGTGATCGAAGCACCGCCTGTTCGCGCCCGATCGATTCGCCGGTGCTGCCAAGCAGTGTGACGTAACCGGCTTCGCCCAGCTTCTCATCGACCCCGGATGCGAATTCGGCGAAGAACGGATTGGCCAGGTCGTTCAAGATCAACGCGATGCTGGATGAGCTGCGCCGGCGCAGGTTGGCCGCAGCGCGGTTGTAGACGTAGTTCTGCCGAAGCAGTTCTTTCTCTACCTTGGCCCGGGTGAGTTTGTTCACCAGCGGGCTACCACGCAGTACCAGCGAGACGGTGGCGCGCGACACGCCGCAGCCAGCGGCGATATCGCTGAGTGTGGTCTTGCGATGGACAGGGGCGGTGCTTTCCGTAGCCATAGTCGAATCTGCTGATTGGAACGATCCAAATGTAACCGAAATCGGAACGTGCAACGGCATATTGCAACGCGACATGCATCGCCACGAGGCGAATGCTAACGTGCGGTATAGATCGATCTAAACCCGGGGATTAGTAAAACATTCCGTATCGCTTGCACCAGCGGTCTGGAGCCTGCCGGTGATACTTGGGGCGGAACATAAGCACAAGGCAACGCGGCTCCGGTGGAAGTTACTGGTGTGCGCATGTTTCATGCCCTGGACCCGGCACTGAATGCCCGTCTGCTGCGTCATCACGAACCCATACCGCCGCATACAGGTATTCACATGACTGCACCGATCAGCCTAACCAGATCACGCGCGAATCGATCAGATACGCATCGATCAAGTACGAAGCGCTGCCTGGTCCGGTCTGCCGGCATGCTGCTGGCACTCCTGCTGCCGATGCTGGGCGCAGCCGCGCCATTGACGACGCAAATGCTGGACAGCGGCTGGCAGTTCCGCCTCGCTCCCGGCGACAGCCATGCCACGGATCACCCGAAAGCTGCTTTGTGGCAACTCGCTACGGTGCCGGGGACGATACAGACCGATCTGATGGCGGCAAAGCTGGTCGCCGATCCGTTCTACCGCGATAACGAAGCGCAGATTCAGTGGGTCGGCCTGTCTGACTGGCAGTATCGAACGTCTATCAACGTCGACCATGCCACGCTGGCGCGCCAACACGTCGAGCTGGTGCTGGATGGCCTGGATACTTTTGCCGACGTTTATTTGAACGGCAAGAAGCTTATCGCCGCCGACAACATGTTTCGGCGCTGGCGGGTGCCAGTGGCCTCGCTGCTTCATGAAGGCGCGAATACGCTGGAGGTGCGGTTGTACTCGCCGATCAAGCGGCTGCAACCGTGGCTGCTCAAGCAGCCGTACGCGCTACCGGGCGAGTTCGATTCGTCGTTCGGCGACGAGCCCAAGGGCAAACAGACGGCCAATTACATACGCAAGGCCAACTACCAATACGGCTGGGATTGGGGCCCGCGTATCGTTACCGAAGGTATCTGGAAGGATGTGCACCTGGACAGTTGGGAGGCAACGCGCGTCGCTGATTTTCATGTCGAGCAGGTGCACATTGCCAAGTCGGCGGCGCAGGTTAACGCGCAATTCGACATGGAGACGGACGTCATTGAGTCGCTGCATGTGAGCGTTGATGTGATCGGGCCGGATGGCAAGCCGGTGGATCGTATCGAGCGCGATATCACGGTCGATCCCGGCAGCAACCAGGTTAGCCTGCCGCTGCGCATCGCTGACCCGAAGCTGTGGTATCCAGCCGGGTACGGCGCGCAGGACATGTATACCTTCAAGGCCAGCATTCGTGACGCCGCTGGCGAATTGTACGAAGCCCAGCAGGCCACTGGCTTGCGCACCATCGAATTGCGTCGGCAAAAGGATCAGTGGGGCAGGAGCTTCGAGTTCGTCATCAACGGCATCCCGGTGTTTGCCAAGGGCGCCAATCTGATCCCGTTCGACAGCTTCCCGACGCGCGTCACGGATGCGCAGATGCGTCATGTCCTGGAGTCCGCGCGCGACGCCAACATGAACATGCTGCGCATGTGGGGTGGCGGCTATTACGAGTCGGATCGCTTCTACGAGATGGCCGACCGCCTGGGCATCATGATCTGGCAGGAATTCATGTTCGGCGGTGCGATACCGCCGAACGACATGGCCTACACCGAGAACACGCGGCAGGAAGCGATCGAGCAGGTCAAACGGCTGCGCGATCATCCCAGCATCGTGCTGTGGTGTGGCAACAACGAGGTGCAGACGGGCTGGGAAACCTGGTCCGATCGCGAAGCTTTCAAGAAAACGATTTCGGCGGACGAGCGCGAGCGCATCGCCGCAGGCATGGTCAACCTGTTCGGCAAGGTGCTGCGCAATGTGGTGACGCGTTACGACAGCGACGTGCCATATTGGGCCAGTTCGCCGAGCACCGATTACGACGGACCGGCCAATGTGCTCGGCGACGGCGACTATCACTACTGGGACGTGTGGTCGGGTGATGCCAAGCCGGTTACCGAGTACCTCAATGTCACGCCGCGTTTCCAGTCCGAATACGGTCTGCAGTCATTTCCGGTGATGCGCACCATCCGCGCGTTTGCCGAGCAGGGCGACCTGGAGTCGGAATCGCCGGTGATGCGCGCCCATCAGAAATACGATAGCGGCAACGGCAACAAACGCCTGTTGCTCTACATCACGCGTAGTTATGGCGAGCCTCGGGACTTCCCGGCCTTTGTCTATCTCAGCCAGGTCATGCAGGCCGACGGCATCCAGTTGGCGGCCGAGCACCTGCGTGCATCGCGCCCGCAGTCGATGGGCTCGCTGTACTGGCAGCTCAACGATGTCTGGCCTGGCGCGTCCTGGTCCAGCATCGATTACTACGGTCGCTGGAAGGCGTTGCAGTTCCATGCGCGTCGTTTCTATGCGCCGTTGCTGATCGCTGCACTGCGGAACGATGGCAACACCACCGTTTCGCTGGTCTCCGATCGTACGACGCCTTTGGCTGCACATTGGCGCACGCGTGTGATGGATTTCGGCGGCAAGGTTCTAAGTGAGCATGAGCAAGCTGTCACCCTGCCGGCGTTGGCGAGCACCAAGGTTGCCAGCTACACCGATGCGCAATTGCTGCAGGGAGCTGACCCACATACGTCACTCGCCGTGTTCGAGCTTGTCGATGGCGATACAGTCGTCTCGCGCAATAGGGTGTTTTTCGACGAAGCGAAGAACCTGCAGCTGCCCGCGCCGAAGATTCGCACGCAGCTCCAGGTGGCTCCGCAGGGCCACATGCTGACGCTGACGGCAGGCAAGCTGGCGCGTGACGTGTGGGTTTCATTTGGCGATCTCGATGCCGAGGTATCCGACAACGCTTTCGATATCCTGCCAGGGCAGAGCGTTACCTTGGTGGTGCGCAGCAAGGCCACGCTCGACAAACTGCAGCATGCGCTGCAAGTGCAAAACCTGGCTGATGAGATGCGGGAGGCAGTGAACTGATGCCAGTGCCATCGGACGACATCTCCCTCGCGATGCCCACGCGTCGCGACATCCTGAAATGGTTTGGCACGGCGGCGGCCTCGGGCATGCTGGTGGGCCTCATGCCGCACATGGCTACGGCGGGCATGTTGTCGTCGCCGTATGTCAGCAAACGTCCGCCGGTGGGCAAGCGCAAGTTTGTCAGCGCTGCAGTGGAACGCCAGCTGGCAACGGTGAAGTCGGCCATCGGTGATCCGAAGCTCGCCTGGATGTTCGAGAATTGCTATCCGAACACGCTGGATACGACCGTCGAACTCGGGACACTCGACGGCAAGCCGGACACGTTCATCATCACCGGCGACATCGACGCCATGTGGCTGCGCGATTCGTCGGCGCAGGTGGTTCCCTATATTCCGTTGGCGAAGAACGATCCTGCTTTACAGCGACTGTTCCGTGGCCTGATCCGGCGACAGGCGCGCTGCATCCGGATCGATCCGTATGCCAACGCCTTCATGCCCGATCCACATGCGCCGCCACTGATCTGGGCACAGCATGACAGCACCGACATGAAGCCCGGTGTCGGTGAGCGCAAATGGGAAATCGATTCGCTGTGTTATCCGATCCGCATGGCCCATGCCTACTGGCTGGCCACGGCGGACACTGAGCCGTTCGACGACGACTGGCGCACGGCGATGCGGCTCGTGCTCCAGACTTTCCGCGAGCAGCAGCGCAAGCACGATCACGGGCCTTATCACTTTCAACGCACGTCCGAAGTACCGACCGAGACCCAATTCCTCGACGGTTATGGCAATCCGACGCGTCCGAACGGCATGATCCATTCGATGTTTCGTCCGTCGGACGACGCATGCTTGTACCCGCTGTTCGTGCCGGCCAACCTGTTCGCCGTGGTCAGCCTGCGCCAGCTCGCGCAGATGACACGCGCGATCCATCACGACGATGCGTTCGCCTCGGACTGCGAGGCGCTGGCGCATGAAGTCGAACAGGCAGTGCAACGGGATGGTCGCATGCATGATGCCGACGGCCGCGCGTACTGGGCCTACGAAATAGACGGTTTCGGCAATCAGCTGTTCATGGACGACGCCAATGCGCCGGGCCTGCTGAGCTTGCCTTACCTCGGCTGCTGCGATCGCGAGGATCCCGCATATCGCCATACCCGCGACCTCGTGTGGAGCGCGCGCAACCCGTATTTCTTCAAGGGCAGGGCTGCCGAAGGCATCGGCGGTCCGCATGAGGGCCTGCGCATGATCTGGCCGATGTCCATCATGATGTACGCGCAAACCAGCGACGATCAGACACAGATCCGTCAGTGCCTAACATGGTTGCGCGACACCGACGCGGGAACAGGATTCATGCACGAGGCATTCGATCAGGACGATCCCTCGCGCTTCACCCGCGGCTGGTTCGCCTGGGCGAATACCTTGTTCGGGGAACTCATCGTCGATGTGTATCGCAAGCATCCCGAGCTGCTGCGCGGCTGAATGTGTAAGCTGCATCCGCAGCCTGCGGCAGCGATACCAGGGTCGATTTCGAGTGCCCAACGTAATTTTCGCGACGCAACCGAAAGCCTGAATAAATGTAATTTAATCAACACATTGTGTCATATGAAAATAAATTTGGATCGTGACAAATTTTTCGATTACAGTCGTTGTACGGATCTCTGACCCGGTTCCGCCACAACAGTCGAGTGCGTCATGCACATGATCGGGACGACCACTCACCCCGAGCCTGTCGCTGACGCTTCCGCCCAGCGTTCAATTCACGGAGAAGCCCGCATGGTGTCCCGCCGACAATTCCTACAAGGCATGGGCGCGCTTGCCGTGCTGGGTAGTCCGCTACCGGCCTTTGCCACGCGGTTTGCAGATGCCACGGGCGTGCAGAAGCAGGCAAGTGGGTTGTCGCCGCGAACCGGCGGTGTATCGCGGTATGTCGATCTGTTCATTGGCACCGGCGGGCACGGTCATACCTATCCGGGTGCATCGATGCCGTTCGGCATGGTGCAGCTGAGCCCTGATACGAATGACGCAGGCTGGGATGCATCGTCGGGCTATCACCAGGCCGACGGCTCGATCATGGGCTTCTCGCATACGCATCTGAGCGGTACCGGTGCGGCCGACATGCTCGATGTGCTGGTGATGCCGGCGCAGGGTCCGGTCTTGCTGCAGCCGGGCGCGCGCGGCTTGCCGGATGTGAATTACCACTCGCAGTTCGACGGCGCGCCGGGTCCCGGGCCGCAGCTTACGGCGAACAGCAAGGCGCATCCTGGCAACGGTTACCGTTCACGCTTCGATCGCGCGTCTGAGCACGCACGGCCCGGCTATTACACGGTACACCTGACCGATCACGATATTCTTGCGGAACTGACTACCAGCATGCGCGCCGGCATGCATCGCTACACGTTCCACGGCAAGGGCGATGGCCACCTGCTGGTGGATCTGGCGCACGGTTTCCATGACGACTATAAAACGCCCTGCAAAGTCACCGATGCGCAACTGCGCGTAATCGGCAATGACACCTTGGTGGGCAGCCGCCACGTGCATCAATGGGCGGATGGTCGGCATATCTATTTCGCGATGAAGGTGTCGCGTCCGTTCTCGCAGGCGACGCTGTATTCGGAAGACGCCGCGGCGCCAAGTGGCACTAGCGAACTGAAGGGCACGCATCTGAAGGCGGCGTTGCATATCGACGATGTCGCGCGCGAGCCGGTGCTGGTGAAGGTCGGCATTTCCGCCGTGGACATCGACGGCGCCCTGCGCAATCTGGAAACGGAAATGCCCGCCTGGGATTTCGACCAGCTGCAGCAAACAGCAGCTGAAACGTGGGAGCGCGAACTCAGCCGCATTCGCGTCGAAACGTCCTCGAGCCGCAACATGCGTGTCTTCTATACCGCGCTGTACCACACGATGCTGGCGCCGACGTTGTTCAGTGATGTCGATGGCCGCTATCGGGGCATGGATCTGAAGATCCACCAGGTGCCGGAAGGCCAGAACAACTACAGCACCTATTCGCTGTGGGATATCTATCGTGCGCAAGCGCCGCTGCTGACGCTGTATCAATCCGAGCGCGTGCCGGATTTCGTCAATTGCCTGGTGCGCATGGCCGAGGAAAGCCCGGAAGGCCCACCGGTGTGGCCGCTGCAAGGCGTCGAAACGGGCTGCATGATCGGCTACCACTCCGTGGTGCTTATTGCGGAAGCGCAGGCCAAGGGTTTTACCGGCATTGATTACGACAAGGCCTGGCCGATCTATCGCAAGCGCGCGATGGATGACGACTATCGCGGCCTGCCTTATTACCGTAAGCTCGGCTACATCCCCAGCGACAAGGATTGGGAAGCGGTCAGCAAAACGTTGGAATACGCCTATGACGATTGGGCGGTCGCGCATCTGGCCGATGCGGCGGGCGAAAAGCAGTTGGCCGAAGCACTGCGCCAGCGCTCGCGTAACTATCGCAATGTGTTCGACAAGAAGATGAACTTCGTGCGCCCACGCGGTGTGAATGGTGAGTGGCTGGAACCGTTCGATCCACGCGGCATGGGCCATTCAAAACAGTGGCGCGACTTTACCGAATCCAATTCCTGGGAAGCCACCTTCCTCAACCAGCACGACCTGTACGCCTATATGGATTTGTTTGGGGGCCAGGACGTGTTCGAGCGCAAGCTGGATGAGCTGTTCACCACCAGCTCCAAGTTGCCGTCGGATGCGCCGCCGGATATCGCCGGCATGGTTGGCCAGTATTCGCACGGCAATGAGCCTGGCCATCACATGGCGTATCTCTATGCGTACACGGGCTCGCACTACAAGACGCAGGCGCGCGTGCGGATGCTGACCGTCACCATGTATCCGCCGGAACCCGATGGCCTGGCCGGCAACGAAGACTGCGGCCAGATGAGCGCGTGGTACATCATGAGCGCACTGGGCTTGTATTCGGTCGATCCGGTCAGCACCAACTATGTCTTCGGCAGCCCGTTGCTGGACAAGGCGGAGATCGACCTGACTGGCGGCCGCAAGTTGGAAATCCGTACCATCAACAATGGCCCGGACCGTCCGTATATCCAGTCCATGACGTGGAACGGCAACCCGTGGACGCGCAGCTGGATCAGTCACGCCGAGCTGGTTGCTGGCGGCACGCTGGAATTCCATATGGGAGCCACACCGAACCGGCAATTTGGTGCCGATCCGGCGGATCGTCCGCCCGCCTTCGGCATGCCGGCTACGGCGGCGGTTTCCGTTGACGCAGTATGAGTGCCATGCAGGCAGGTACACGAGTTTCGACTTGACTGCAGTGAAGTGATGCCGGCGCGGATGCAGGATCATGGGTTCTTCTCTGAGACGGCGAGCATCGCCGTCTCAGAGAGCCGTCATGCCGCCTGAGCGCATGGCCATGTGGTCAGCTAGTTCCCTATCGTGACTGACTCATCTTTCGGAAGATCAGCCACCGGCCACGTTGAATAGCTGGAATTCGCGAATGCGTGTCGTGCAAACGCTGGACAGAATATTCAGGCGAACCTTGGTGGTGGTCGCCGGCGTGAAACGGTCGATCTTCATGTGACCAAGGGCTTCGGCTTTGGCCACTGGCACCCATGTATCGTGGGCCCATACTTCGATCGCGTACTTCTGCACGCATTGACCGTCGTTAAGCCACTCCATGGTGAGGGCACGATCGATGGTGACGGGTTTCGCGAAATCGACTTCCAGCGTTGCGTGATGCGAATCTTCCGCTGCTGACCAGAAGGTGTCGGGGTTGCCATCCAGGGCCGTCGAGGTATTCGTATCGGTGGCGGCATGCTGCCGGGCCAGATCCTTGTCGATGCCGTAGCGTGCGTGAAGTGCTGCACCGAATTCCTTGAGGCGTGCAACGTCGGCATCGGGCAACACGCCGTGTCGATTCGGTGCGATGCCAAGCATCAGCTGGCCTCCACGTCCAACGCTGTTTTCCCAGATATCGATCAGCTCATCGACGCTTTTCAAGGTCTTGTCGCTGTCCGGATGCCAGAACCATTGCAGTTTGTGCAGCGGTGTATCCACTTCCACCGGACGCCAGCGCAACTCGCCGTGGCGGTCGATCGCATTCCAGTTTTCGTCGTGGATATGGCCGTCTTCGCTTCCGACCCAGCGAATGTCGCCGTAGTCGAACAAGGCCACATCGGCGAAGACCATCGTGTTCGACTGGTAGGTCCTCAGCTCTTCGATATATTTCTTGAAATCGTACACATGACCCGCGCTGCCGGCGCCATCCAGCCACCATTCGGTCAGCGGTCCATAGCTCTGGACCAGCTCATCCATCTGCGCGAGATAATATTTATCGTAGGCGGCTGCATCGGCATAGCGCGGCTCATGACGGTCCCACGGCGACAAATAGATGCCGAACCCCATGCCTTCCTTGCGGACGGCTTGCTCCGTCATTTGCACCAGGTTGCCCTTGCCATCCATCCACGGGCTGTTCTTGACGGAGTAGTCGCTTTGCTCCGTCGGCCACAGCGCAAAACCGTCGTGATGTTTGGCGACCAGCACGAGATATGTGGCGCCGGCGGACTTGGCGGCGCGTGCCCATTGCGCCGGATCGACATGGTCGGGATTAAATACCTTGGGACTGGCCATGCCATCGCCCCATTCACGGTCGAGGAAGGTGTTGGTACCGAAATGCACGATCACGCCGAATTCCAGATCCTGCCAATGCACCTGCTGCGGCGATGGCTTGATATCGACAAAATTCTGCGCCGAAGAAGCGCTGGTGACGCATGTGATACCGGTCGCGAAAGCGAAGATGATGCGTAAACCTATCCGCATGTTTTCTGGTCCTGCGTTGATGTGTTCCTAGTTGACGTCGAACCTCAGCGAAGGCATCAGGCACTTGGCGTAACTGATGCGCGGCGGCCCATTGCTCAGTCGGGACGAGCGGCGGCCCCGAAGTGCAGCGCGTCGGAAATTTCCTGGGTCGCGTGTTGCAGTTCGGCGATCACGTCGTCCATGGTGGTCCGCGCTTCGGTTCGCTGCGCGATGAATGGAATGGTGAGCGCGCACACGGCGCGTCCATGTTGCAGCACCGGTGCGGAAAGATCGGTAACCGCATCGACGACTTGGCTAGGCTCGCTGGCGTAACCACGTTCGCGCAGTTTGACCAGCAGCTTGGTCAGCTTCTTGCGGTCCAGCGTCGGCTCGTATTTGACGATCATGTCCAGCCAGCGCTCACGCACCGCGGCGTCCTGGAAGGCGAGCAGCACGTGACCCGACGTGGATTGGGACATGGGGCGACGGTGCCCGACACGCACGACCAGGGCGACCTCACCCGGGGGGTCCACACGGGTGATCACCACGATTTGTTCGTGCGAGGGCACGACCAGGTGGCATGCCTGTCCGCTGATGTCCGCCAGTTGGTGCATGACTGGCAGCGCCGCTTCGATCATGCTTTTTACCGGTGGCTGCTCCATGCCCAGGCGGAACAGCCGCGTGGTGACCGAATAGCCGGAGTCGCCCTCGCCACGCGTGATGTAGTCACGCTCTTCGAGTACCAGCAGCATGCGAAAAATCTCGCCGCGCGAACGACCGACACCTTCGGAAATCTCGGCGATGCTTAGCGGCTTGTGTGCACCCGCCAGCAGCTCGAGTATGTCCAGCCCTTTGTCGAGCGCGGGCGCGCGGTATTTGGGGGTCTGAGTTGGCATGACTTTCCTTCCGTTGTGGCGGCCAGCTCGCCGCCTGTAGTACGACGCCGTCACGTATCTTGCCTTGACGATCAGGCGAATATGTTGCGGCGCGTCTTGTCTTGCAGGTGAATTATCGTTTCATATTTGCACATGTCGGTCATGCCGTCACGCTGGTTCCGCAATTCGCGCTCGTGCGCGCCGATGGGAGAAGAGGGTGGCTGTGCAGACGGTTTCAGAAGACCACACCATGCCGATGGCCGGCGCCGCGCCAACCGACCGCCCATCCTGGTTGCCACTGGTCCTGATCGTCAGCCTGTTCTTTCTCTGGGGAGGCGCGAACAATCTCAACGATGTGCTGATCGCGCAATTCAAGAAAGCGTTCGTACTCAGTGATTTTCGCGCCGGGTTGGTGCAGAGCGCGTTCTACCTCGGGTACTTCCTGGTCGCGATGCCGGCGGGCATGTACATGCGTCGCTTCGGCTACAAAAGCGCCGTGGTATTCGGGCTCGCGCTTTACGGTGTGGGTGCACTGTTGTTCTGGCCGGCCGCGGCGTCGTCCACCTATGGCCTGTTTCTGGTCGCCTTGTTCGTGATTGCCAGCGGACTGGCCTTTCTGGAGACATCGGCCAATCCCTTCGTTACCTTGCTCGGCCCGCGAGAAACAGCGACGCGTCGGCTCAATCTGGCACAGGCCTTCAACCCGCTGGGTTCGATCGCGGGCATCCTGATCGGCCAGCATTTCATTTTTTCGGGGGTCGATCATTCGTCTGCCCAGCTGGCGGCGATGAACGTTGCGGAACGTACGGCCTACTACGCCACCGAGACGCGCGCCGTGCAATGGCCGTATCTGGTCATCGGTGTCGTGGTCTTGGGCTGGGCCATGCTGGTCCTGCTGACACGTTTTCCAAGGACGACGGCGACTCACGGCGCGTCAGCATCGGCGGGCGGGGGCCGGGTGCTGCGCGCGTTGCTGCGCGACCGGCGTTTCGTCGGTGCGTTGTTCGCGCAGTTCTTCTACGTCGGTGCGCAGGTAGGTGTATGGAGTTACACCATTCGTTATGTGCAGGCCACGATGCCGGGTACGTCATCCAGGGATGCCGCCAATTTCCTCACCGCGGGGCTGCTGAGTTTCATGGTGGGACGTTTTGCGGGTACCGCGCTGATGAAATATCTGGCCCCGGTGCGGCTGTTGATGGCGTTCGCCGCAGTGAATATCGCATTGACTCTGTTTGCCGTGTTCCAGCCGGGCATCCACGGCGCCTATGCGCTCGTGGCGTGCAGCTTTTTCATGTCGGTGATGTACCCGACGGTGTTTGCCCTGGGCGTGGAAGGACGCGGCGACGACGAGCGCAAACTCGGTTCGGCGTTGCTCGTCATGACCATTATTGGCGGTGCGGTGCTTACCGCGCTGATGGGCGCGGTATCCGACCTGAGCAGCATGGCGTGGGCGATGACCGTGCCTGCGTGCAGTTTCATGGTGGTGCTGCTGTTCGCCTGGCAGCGACATCGACATCCCGTGGAGAGTAACGGCTGATGTCACGTCATTACTATGCGTTGGATTTGCGTGACGATGCCGCCGCCATCGCCGAATACGAACGCTTGCATCGACCGGGAAATGTCTGGCCCGAGATCATCGCGTCGATCCGTGCGTCGGGGATAGAGAAGATGGAAATCTTTCGTACCGGGAATCGGTTGGTGATGGTGGTGCAGGTAGCGGATGGCTACGATGCATCGGCTAGGCGCGATGCAGACGATCCGAAAACGCAAGTGTGGGAGGCGCTGATGGATCGCTATCAGCAGCGCTTGCCGTGGGCTGAGGCAGGGCAGAAGTGGGTGCCCATGACGCGCATTTTTTCGCTGACGTCGATGAAATGAGCGCAGCGAATCCCGACATGCTCGGCGTATCTCGTGTTGATTCGCGTCGAGATTCAACCAGGTATCGTCGTCATTCCGGCTTTCCCAGGAATGATGGGAAATTCGCCTCTCGGCTGTGAACACTGCCGATTTTCAGCGCATTCCAGCATCGCCACGCCAGATCACATCGGCCGAAATAGCACGTACATCCGTCTGCCCGGTCAAGGCCATGCTCACGCTCAATTCGCGGCGAATCAGCTCGATCGCCTGCGTCACGCCGGCCTCACCGTTCGCACCCAGGCCATAAAGAAAGGCTTTGCCGATCAACCCGGCATGCGCCCCGCAGGCCAGCGCCTTGAGCAAATCCTGGCCGCTGAGAATGCCGCCATCAAACAGCACCTGCAGGCGATCGCCGACCGCCTGCACGATGGAGGGCAGCACCTCGATGCTGGCCGGCGCACCATCCAGCTGACGGCCGCCGTGATTGGACACGACGATGGCGTCGACGCCATGGTCCGCCGCGATACGGGCATCTTCCGGATCGAGTATGCCTTTGATGATCAACTTGCCGGGCCACAGCGCGCGGATCCATTCGAGGTCTTCCCAGGTCAGGGTCGGATCAAACTGCTTGGCGATCCACTGCGCCAGCGTGGAGAGGCTGTCGGTATTCTCGATACGTCCCTTCAAGTTGCCGAACGAGCGACTGGGCGCGTGCAACATGCTCCAGGCCCAGCGTGGCTTGCTGAGCATGTCGAACAGATTGTGCAAGGTAATCCGCGGCGGCACCGACAAACCGTTCTTGATCTCGCGATGACGTTGGCCTTGCACGGTCAAGTCAGCGGTCAGCATCAGCGCACTGCAACCGACGGCCTTGGCGCGCTCGATCAGTTCGCGCGTAAAGCCGCGATCGCGCATGACGTACACCTGGAACCAGAACGGGGTCTTCACCGCGTCGCGTACTTGTTCGATCGAGCAGATCGACACCGTACTCAGACAGAACGGGATGCCGGCCTTCGCGGCGGCGCGTGCGCCGAGAATCTCGCCGCCGCCGCGCTGCAGGCCGGTGAGGCCGGTCGGGGCAATCGCCAGCGGCATCGATACCGGCTGGCCGACAATGTCGGTCGCCAGCGATCGGTTGTCGACGTTGCGCATCACCCGTTGCCGCAGGCTTATCCGCGCCAGCGCCGCGTGATTCGCCCGCAAGGTGGTTTCTTCGTACGAGCCGCGATCGGCGTATTCGAAGAAGGCACGCGGAACGCGGCGCCTGGCCAGTTCACGCAAATCGGCAACGCTGGTGACGGGAGTGGTCATTGCGCCCTTGCCACATCGACTGGTTCGCGCCACGCAGGACCATCCGGGTAACGATAGTGCGCCAGCGTGCTCGCATGCATTTTTGCGGAAAAGCCCGGCGACTCGGGTGCGATATAACAGCCATGGCGAATGACCACAGGGTCGACGAAATGCTCGTGCAGATGATCGACGAACTCGATCGCGCGATCGTCCTTTTTGCCGCTGATCGCCACGAAATCGGCCATCGCCAGGTGTTGCACCAATTCGCACAAGCCGACGCCGCCGGCGTGCGGAAACACGCGTACACCGAATTTGGCGGCCAGCAGCAGGATGGCCAGGTTTTCGTTGACGCCACCGACACGGGCGGCGTCGATCTGCACGAGGTCGACTGCGCCAGCCTGGAACAGCTGCTTGAACATGACACGGTTGTGGGTGTGCTCGCCGGTTGAAATCGGTACCGACGCAACGGCGCGGCGGATCGCGGCGTGGCCGAGTATGTCGTCCGGGCTGGTGGGCTCCTCGGCCCATGCGATGCGCACGTCCGACAGGCGTTGCAACCACGCAATGGCGTCACGCACATCCCAGCGCTGGTTGGCATCGACGGCGATGCCAACGTCGGGTCCGACCGTTTCGCGCGCGAGTCGGCAACGACGCACGTCGTCTTCCACATTCATGCCTACCTTGAGCTTGATGGTACGAAAGCCCGCGGCAACCGCCTCGCGTGCGAGGCGCTGCATTTTTTCATCGGCATAACCCAGCCAGCCCGGCGACGTGGTGTAGGCCGGATAGCCTTCGGCAAGCAACTGCGCAATGCGCTGTGTCTTGCTGGTGGCCGCTGCGTGGAGCATAGCCAGTGCCTCACCCGGCGTGAGCGCGTCGGTGAGATAACGGAAATCGATGGTTGCGACCAACTGCTCGGGCGTCATGTCCGCGATGAAGCGCCATAACGGTTTGGCCGCCATGCGCGCGGCGAGATCCCAGGCGGCGTTGATCACGGCACCGATGGCCATGTGCATCACACCTTTTTCAGGGCCGAGCCAGCGCAATTGGGAGTCGCCGACCAGACGCTTTGCGAAGCCGCCCAGATCGCCGATCACTTCGTCGAGGTTGAGCCCCAGAACATGGTGAGCCAGGGCGTCGATGGCTACTTTCTGTACGTCGTTGCCGCGGCCGATGGTGAACGCGAAGCCGTAACCGTCCATGCCGGGTTGATCGGTGCGCATGACGACGTAGGCAGCCGAGTAGTCCGGGTCGGGATTCATCGCATCCGAGCCATCCAGCTCCCGAGAGGTCGGAAAGCGGACATCGTAAGTGTCCAAAGCCGTGATCTTTGTCATGCAGTGACCTTTCCAGAGTAAACGGTGTGCAACATCGTCAGAGTCATGCCGCGTGCTCGTCGGAGGGATGTGCGCGAACCTGCTGGCGCTGTCGCCCGAGCCCATCAATGCCGAGTTCGATCACGTCGCCAGGGCGTAGATAGATCTGGGGTTTTTGTCCGAGGCCAACGCCCGAAGGCGTACCCGTGCTGATGACGTCGCCAGGCAACAGAGTCATGTATCGGCTGATGTGGCTCACCAGTGTGGCCACGTTGAATATCATCGTGCGTGTATGCCCGTTCTGGTAACGGTGCCCGTTGACCTCCAACCAAAGGTGGAGATTCTGCGGATCGGGAACCTCATCGGTAGTCACCAGGCATGGGCCGAGTGGTCCGAACGTGTCGCAGCTTTTGCCTTTGACCCATTGGCCGCCGTGGTCGAACTGGAACGCGCGCTCGGACAGGTCGTTCACCACGAGATAGCCGGCGACATGCGCGAGTGCGTTCTCGACCGAGATGCTACGGGCTGTCTCGCCGATGACAACGCCAAGCTCCACTTCCCAGTCGGTCTTGAGGGAGCCCTGCGGAATGATCACGTCATCGTTGGGACCCATGATCGCGCTGGTGGCTTTCATGAAGAGCACTGGCTGTTCGGGCACCTGCGCGTTGGTTTCCGCGGCGTGTTCGGCGTAGTTCATGCCGACGCAGATCATCTTGCTGACATGCGACAGTGGCGTGCCGTAGCGAGGTTGGCCAGCTACAGCGGGCAGTGTTTGCGGGTTGATTGCCGCGATGCGCGCAAGGCCATCGCGGCCAAGCACGTTTGCATCGATGTCGTTGATGATGGCCGAAAGGTCACGAAGCATGCCAGCTTCGTCAATGAGGCCGGGCTTTTCCTTGCCGGGAGCACCGTAACGTACCAGTTTCATGCATGCGCCCCTTGCGCTCAGTTGGACCAGCCACCGTCCACGACGTGGATGGTGCCGGTGGTGAAGGCGGATTCGTCGGATGCCAGATACAACGCCAGTGCAGCGATTTCCTCGGGCTCACCCAGACGTCCCATCGGTTGGCGCTCGGCGAAGCTTCGCCAGTGAGCCGCTTCGTCGCCGCCGAGCGCGCGTACGCGCCCGGTCAGCGACGGTGTTTTCACCGTACCCGGACAGATCGCGTTGCAGCGCACGCCGCGCGCGACGAAATCCGCAGCGATTGAACGGGTCAGGCCGATCACGGCGCCCTTGGTGGCGCCATAAGCAAAACGGTTCGGTACGCCTTTGACGCTGGAGGCGACCGATGCCATGTTGATGATGCTGCCCTTGCCGCGCTCGAGCATGCCGGGAAGTACGGCCTTGCACAGATGGAACATGCTGTCGACATTGATCGCGAACGAGCGACGCCAGCTGTCATCGTCGGTATCCAGGATGCTTCCCGCGTGTACGTAGCCGGCACAGTTGAACAACACATCGAATGGACCGGATGTACTGACCAATGCTGCGATGCTGTCCGCATCGGTCACGTCCAGCACCTTGGTGGCGAGCGATGGATGCTCTGCCATCAGGCTGGCGAGCGCGCTGCTATCGATATCGGTGGCGAGGACCTGGGCACCGGCCTGCGCAAAGGCGAGGGCAGTAGCATGACCGATGCCGGCGCCCGCCGCCGTGACAAGTGCACGCTTGCCGGATAGACGCCCACTCATGCGGCATCTCCTTTGGCATCGCTTTTATCCCGGATGCGAAACGATGTGGCAGGCATGATCATGGCGGTGCTCCTACATATGGTTCGGAACGAGAGAGTCGATATCCAGTGCGTAAAAACGCACCGCGTTGGCGGCGAATACATCCGCCTGCGAGCCTGATGAGTAGCGCTCGGTCAGCATCTTGGCCATACGAAGCCAGTGGCCAAAGTCGGCATGTGTCGTGAGCACAGGCCAGTCGCTTCCCCACATCAGTCGCTTCGAGCCGAAGTGCGCAAACAGAGCGTCTACATATGGTTCTATCGCGTCGTCATGGACGGGTTCGTCGAGAAGCGTGAGCAGGCCTGACAGCTTGCAGTGAAGCTGAGGGTGCTGGGCCAACTCGTCGATCCAGCGAACCCACGGATCGAACCCGCCGCTGGCAATGGCTGGCTTGCCCGCGTGGTCGAGCACAACACTTAATTGCGGGTTTCGTTGCAGTCGACGACGAAGCGCGGGCCATTGCGGCATGCCGACCAGCGCATCAAAGGCCACGCCGCAATCCTGCATGCAATCGAAAGCGCGATCGAGCGATGGCTTTGCCAGCCAGTCCGGATCGGCGATGTCCTGGGCCATCGGGCGCAATCCGCATAGCAGTCCGTCACCGTCGCGAATCAGGGCATCGATGCGAGCGCCCACGTCGGGGGATTCCAGATCGACCCAGCCGACAACCCCGGCGACGGCGGGGTCGAGACGCGCCAGTTCAAACAGGTAGCGTGTTTCTTCCTCGGTGGGTGCGGCTTGCACGAGCACGCTGAACTTGACGCCTGCAGCTTCCCGTTGCGCGCATAGATCGACCGGCAGAAAAGCCTGGCGCAATGCCATCGGCGCCTGCGCCAGCCAACCATAATCGCCGCGCGCTGGCTGCCAATAGTGTTGATGCGCATCGACAACCGTCAGGGCGTTGGTCATGGCGTGGGACTACCACTCAGGATCAAGCCGGCCTCGCGCAAGGCGCGCCATGTTTCGGCAGGCACATTGGCTTGCATGCGGGCGCTGGCACTGTCGACTTCCGCCACGGAGCGCAAGCCGCACACCACACTTGCCACGGCAGGGTGTGCCAGCGGGAATTGCAATGCCGCCGCACCCACCTCGGTGCGGGTACGGGCGAGGATCTCGTAGTAGCGCCGCGCTCTTTCGAGAGTGGCGTCATCGGCCAGAGCGTAGTTGTAGAAATTGCCCGGACCATTCGTTCCGCCAAGCAGGCCCGAGTTGTAAGGGCCGGCGGCGAGAATGGCGACACCACGCGCCTGTGCCTGCGCCATCACGCCTTCGCTGTGCTGCTGTTCGAATAGCGTGTAACGTCCGGCCAGCATGATGGTGTCCAGCGGGAATCGCGGCATCACCTCAAGGCACACCGCCTCTTCGTTGACGCCGATGCCGATGGCATCGCAGACGCCTTGCGCACGCAACTCCGCCATCGCTGGCAGTGCTTCATCCAGTGCCTGACGGAGCACCGAAGTATGGCTCGCTCCGTGCGTCAGCACGCCGATGTCGTGCAGCAGCAGGACGTCGACATGATCGGTGCGCAGACGACTCAGGCTTGCCTCGAGCGAACGCAGGATGCCGTCGCGGCTGTAATCAAAATGGGCGTATCGACCATCGACGATGAAGCCATCGGTGTGGCTCGTATGGCGGTGATCGATGTCGATGATGCGGCCGACCTTGGTCGACAGCGTAAAGCTGTCGCGCGGCAGACGACCCAACGCAGCGCCCAACCGGCTCTCGCTCAGGCCATAGCCGTAGTAGGGCGCGGTATCGAAGTGTCGGATGCCTCGTTGCCATGCATGCGCAATGGCCGCCACGGCCGCGTCGTCGTCCACCGACTCGTACAGGTTGCCGACTGGCGCACCGCCGAATGACAACGGTGACCGCAGCTCACCCCTCCGTCGATCTTTGACGGTGTCCGGACCCGGCCTGGTTGTCGCTTGCGTCATGCCGCCCTCGCGCTGACCTCGGAAGCCGCCTTTTGAGAGGGGCTTTCCACCTCCTGCCAAGACGTAATTTGCGCATGATCGCGCATCTGATTTGCTGTGTATATATAAACATTGAATTTACAGGTGCCTGTGGCGAGGCTGTGATGGGCATCGAAAAAAAAGATTGCATTTTGAATTATCACGATCTAAAACATATATGAAATGCTATTTCGCTGATAAACACTGACTGGATCGTCTGGGCCAGATCCGTCGGTCCGAGCGGTTTGACTCGCAGCAGATACAGGTGCGCGCACATGTCATTGCCAATGAAAAAGCCGGGTCAACCGGGCGAGTCCCCCCATCCGTCAAGGGTTCAGATCCGCCAAGGGTTCAGCCGCATGCTTGAGATGTCTGCGGCCACGCCGCCCGCGGGTCCGTTTGAGCATGGGTCGGACGATTTGGGTACTGCTTTGATAGGCCCATCCGCCTCTACCCGCGCAGGAGCGTTTCTTGCGGCGGACGTGGGGGGCACGCATGCGCGCCTGGGGCTTGTCGCGCCGAATGCGAAGGAGGGCGAGGTGGAGATCCTTGCCTATCGGACTTATCGCTGCAGCGACCATCCACACATGGAGGACATCGCCCGCTGTTTCTGCGAAGAGTTTGGTGTGCAGCCACGAGTACTGGTGCTCGCATGCGCCGGCTATATGCATGCCGGGTCCGTGATCAACAAGAATCTCCCATGGCCCGTGATGCCTCGGATGATGAAAGAGGCGCTGGAGCTCGATAACGTCACCCTCCTCAACGACCTCGAAGCACTCGCTTACGCAGTAGGGCACATTGATTCCCTCGGCGCGACGACGCTGAAGGCACCGATGATGTCCGTGCGGGAAGCCGGCCCCATCGTCATCCTTGGCCCGGGTACCGGACTTGGTGCTGCCGTATGGTTTCCCGGTCAACCGCCGCGTGTAATGGCGACCGAGGCTGGTCAGATCCAACTGGCTGCGCGAGTCGGTATCGAACAGCAGGTGCTGGCGCAATTGGCGCAGGCTGACAGTCACGTGTCCTACGAAGCGGTGCTTTCCGGACCAGGCCTGCATCGCCTCTATGTCGCACTGTGCGCTATACGCGACCGCTACCCGTCCCTTGACGAGCCCGTCGCCGTTGCATCCGCAGCACTCGCTGGTGGCGACGACGTCGCTCGCGAGGCACTCACGTTGTTTTGTGGTTGGCTCGGGTCCTTTGCAGCGGATCTGGCCATGCTCTACGGCGCGACGGGTGGCATCTGTCTGGTCGGTGGTCTTCTTTCGCAAATGATCGATTTCTTGCAAGGGAGTCCCTTCATCGATCGGTTCCTCGACAAAGGTGTGATGCGCCCGTTTTTGCAAAAGGTCCCTATTCGCGTCATGGAGCGCGGTCGACACGGTGTCATCGGTGCCGCCAGCTGGCATCTCGATAATCGAGTCGACGTCGAGGGTCTCAGGCTTTAGTTCCCCGCGCCGATCGCGGCCAATCAGCTCCCTCGCTATTGGTCGCGATCGGTGTTTTTTTGCGCATTAGATCCGAAAATTTGGGGCGAACTGCCTGTGACACAGCACTGACCATGAAAACTTTCCGCGTCACCTTGATCTTGCGCGCGCTGCTGCTGGGGATAGGTGGCGTGGCGGTGTTCGGTACGCATGCATTTCCTTTGGCCGAGGATGGTCAAGCGCAAGCCGAAGCACTGATTGCCAAGATGACGCTGGCGGAAAAGATTTCGCAAACGCAGAGCGGCGCACCTGCCATACCGCGACTTGGCGTCACGGCCTACGATTGGTGGAGCGAGGGTTTGCACGGCATCGCTCGCAACGGCTATGCCACCGTATTTCCGCAGGCGATTGGTCTCGCCGCGAGTTGGGATTCCAGTCTGCTGAATCAGGTCGGTGCCACGATTTCTGTCGAGGCGCGGGCCAAATTCAATGCGGTGGGTGCGACGCGCGATCATGCCCGGTACCGAGGCCTGACCATCTGGTCGCCCAACATCAATATCTTTCGCGATCCGCGCTGGGGCCGGGGGCAGGAGACGTACGGCGAGGATCCGTATCTCACCGGTCAGCTTGCCGTGGGGTTCATTCGCGGCATCCAGGGCGATGATCCAGACCATCCGCGCGCGATCGCCACACCCAAGCATCTGGTCGTGCACAGTGGGCCGGAATCCGGTCGCCACGGCTTCGACGTCGATGTTTCGCCCTACGATTTCGCGTCGACGTATACACCCGCCTTTCGTGCAGCGATTACCGAGGGACACGCGGGTTCCGTCATGTGCGCGTACAACGCTTTGCACGGCGTTCCTGCGTGCGCCGACGACGTGTTGTTGACCACACTGCTGCGCCACGATTGGGGCTTCAAGGGTTATGTCGTATCCGATTGCGATGCAGTCGACGACATGACCAGGTTTCACTATTTCAAATCCGATAACGCCCAGTCGTCCGCGGCCGCCATCCAGGCCGGTACCGATCTCGATTGCGGTAACGCCTATGCCGAACTGCTTGACGCCGTATCCATGGGCTACGTCAAGGAGTCGGTCATCGACACGGCGCTCACACGGTTGTTTTCCGCACGCTACAAATTGGGCGAGTGGGGTGCGAGGGGCAGCGATCCGTATGCGAGCATCGGTCCCGATCAGGTGGATAGTCCGGCCCATCGCCAGCTTGCCTTGCAGGCGGCACTCGAATCGATGGTGTTGCTGAAAAATGCGCATGGCACGTTGCCGTTACGCGATGGGATGCATCTGGCCGTGATCGGACCCAACGCCGACACCCTGGAGACGCTCGAGGCGAATTACCACGGTACCGCGCGCGCGCCCATAACACCGCTGCAGGGTTTGCGTCAGCGCTTAGGCGCGCGGTACATCGGCTATGCGCAGGGTGCCCCGATCGCCGATGGCGTACCGGTGCCGATTCCAGAAACCGCGTTACGCACCACGGCGCACACGGAAACCGGTCTGCTGGGCGAGTACTTCGACCGCCTCGATTTCAGCGGTACGCCACAGGTGACCCGTACCGATCGCGTCATCGATTTCGATTGGGACCATGTGGCGCCCGCGGACGGCATGCGTGCCGATCGCTACGCCGTACGCTGGAGTGGTGAACTGACTCCTCCGGGACCCGGCGATTACACCTTGGCGGTGCACGTCGATCGTTGCTTTGATTGCACGGGGCACGATCCAGTACGCCTGTACATCGATGGGCGCCTGGCGATCGACGATGACGGTGACGATAAACACATGCAGGCGACGCTGCATTTCGCCGACACCCATCCCCACGCTGTTCGCCTCGAACTCGTGCATAGCGGACAGGACCAGGGCATACGCCTGCAATGGCTGGCGCCTGCCCAGGCGCAACAGGCAGAAGCAGAAGCCGTCGTGCAACGTGCGGATGCCGTCGTCGCCTTCGTCGGACTGTCGCCGGATGTCGAAGGCGAGGAGCTGAAGGTCGACGCGCCGGGTTTCAGCGGCGGTGACCGTACCGACATTGCGTTGCCAGTACTTCAGCGGAACCTGCTTGAGCAGGTGGCTGCCAGTGGCAAGCCATTGGTGGTGGTCTTGATGTCGGGGAGCGCGGTGGCACTGAATTGGGCGAAAGCCCATGCCGATGCGATCCTTGTCGCCTGGTATCCCGGTGAATCGGGTGGCCTCGCGGTTGCCCAGACCCTGGCTGGCGACTACAACCCGGGCGGCCGCTTGCCGGTGACGTTCTATCGCTCGACCAACGATCTGCCGCCGTTCGTCAGCTATGCCATGCAGGGACGCACTTATCGCTACTTCACGGGCACGCCGCTTTATCCGTTCGGTTACGGCTTGAGCTACACGCACTTCGCGTATAGCAAACCCGAGGTATCGACAGCCGAATTGCACGCGGGCGCATCGCTGACAGTCAGCGCGACTGTTCGCAATGAAGGCATGCACGCTGGCGACGAAGTCGTGCAGGTTTATCTGGATGCCATGGATTCAGCGCTGGCCCCTCGCCATGCCCTGGTGGGCTTTCGTCGCATACACCTGGCTGCTGGTGAAAGCCGGCGTGTGAGATTCGAGCTTGCCCCACGCCAGCTGAGCAGTGTCGATGCAAAGGGTGACCGTGCCGTGGAGGCTGGCCACTACCGTCTGTTTGTCGGCGGCGGCCAACCAGAGGATAGCCAGGGCGTCACTACTGCATTTGCCGTGACTGGCCATGAGGCACTCTCCCATTGAACGTCGAGCATGTCGCCGGAAAAAACGTGCGCAAGACGACCTCTGTGATGGCCGCATGGATTCTTGGTGTGGCGATTTTGCCAGGCATACCGGTCATCGCGATGGCCACGACACCCGTCACCATCGAAGGCAATCATTTTGTGCAGGCACGAAAGCCGCACCAGATCATTTCCGGATCGATGGATTTCCAGCGCATACCGCAAGCGTACTGGCGCGACCGCCTTCAAAAGGCGCGCGCCATGGGCTTGAACACGATCACCACGTACGTGTACTGGAATGCCATCGAGCAGCAGCCGGGGCAATTCGATTTCAGCGGACGCAATGACATCGTGGCCTTTATGCGCCTTGCGCAGGAACAGGGTCTCGATGTCATTCTTCGCCCTGGTCCGTATGTCTGTGCAGAGTGGGAGGCGGGTGGATTTCCGTCATGGCTGTTCGCCGATCCGTACCTGCATGTGCGTACGCAGGACCCGGCGTTCTTGCAAGCGGTCGACAAGTATTTCCAGCGCCTTGGCAGGGAAGTCGCGCCATGGTTGGCCATCCATGGCGGACCGATCATCGCCGTGCAGATTGAAAACGAATATGGCTCATATGGCAATGATCGGCTTTACATGGAGGATATTCATCACGCGTTGATCCGCGTAGGTCTGGGCGGTGATCTGATGTTTACCTCCGACGGTGCCGACGAACTGAGTAACGACGCGCTACCGGGTGTGCTGGCCGTGATCAACTTCGGTACGGGTGAAGCCAAAAACGAATTCCCGAAGCTTGAGAAATTTCGCCCTGGCCAACCGATGATGGCCGGTGAATACTGGGCCGGTTGGTTCGATCAATGGGGAGGGACGCACGCGCACACGGATGCTGAGGTACAGGCCAAAGAACTGACCTGGATGCTGGGGCATGGCTATTCGGTAAACATCTATATGTTCGCGGGCGGTACCACCTTCGGCTTTATGAATGGCGCCAACTTCCAGAGTGATCCTGCCGATCATTACGCGCCGCAGACCACCAGTTACGACTATGACGCGGCGCTGGACGAAGCAGGTCGGCCCACGCCGAAGTTCGCTCAATTCCGCGACCTCATCTCCAAGGTTACGGGCATCACGCCGCCACCGCTGCCGCCGCCCATACCCTTCATGCAGGTGCCCGAATTCGCACTGGAGGAATCGGCATCGCTATGGGATAACCTCCCGGCGCCGCTGGCGGCAGATCAGCCACAGTCGATGGAGCACTTCGGCCAGGATTACGGTTACATCCTTTATCGCACGCAGATCAGTGGCCCCGTTTCCGGACAGCTCTATCTTGGTGAGGTGCGCGACTACGCTACGGTCTATGTCGATCAGAAACTGATCGGCACCGTCGATCGGCGTCTCAAGCAAGTCGCCGTGGAGACCACGATCGGCGCCGGCCCGCATTCGATCGATGTGCTGGTCGAAAACACCGGCCGCGTCAACTACGGACCGCGCCTTGAAGACGGCCGTGCCGGTCTTGTCGATCCGGTGTTATTAAACGGCAACGTACTGCATGGCTGGCAGGTTTATCCGCTGCCGATGCGTTCGCCGGACGCGCTTCGCGGATGGAAAACTCAAGCAGTGGATGGCCCTGCATTTCATCGTGGTCGTTTCAGTGAGGTGGTTCTCGCCGATACCTATCTGGATGTCTCCGCCTTCAGCAAGGGATTCATGTGGGTTAACGGGCATAACCTTGGCCGCATCTGGGACATCGGTCCGCAGCGCTCGCTGTATCTGCCAGCACCATGGCTCAAGCGAGGCGATAACACCGCAGTGGTTTTCGATCTGCAAGCTTCCCGACGTCCCGTGCTGCGCGGTCTTGTGCAGCCGCTTTGGTCGAAGCCAGCGGGTTAGGTGCGTGAGGGTATCCCGATGGGCCATTCAATTCGGTTTGGGAATGCTCGGAATTCCCGCGCTTGGGTCTGCAGCAAATTCCGATCCTGTTCTTCTTCGCGAGTTCATCAGCACATCTCCACCAACCCGACAGAGCCATGCATCGACGATCGTCGAAACGCCTGAAGGGCTTGTCGTGGCATGGTTCGGTGGCAAGCAGGAGCGCGACCCAGGCGTCGGCATCTGGGTGGCACGACAAACGAAGGGGCGTTGGAGCGTGCCAGTCGAAGTGGCCGACGGCCAACAACCCGCGGGACGACGCGAGCCTGCCTGGAATCCCGTTTTATTCCGCCCTCGCAGCGGGCCATTGATGCTCCTTTACAAGGTCGGCCCCGATCCACAGCATTGGTGGGGCATGCTCAAGACATCGACCGACAACGGAGTGCATTGGTCCAACGCACAACGGCTTCCGCACGGCGTGCTGGGCCCGATCAAGAACAAGCCCGTGCAACTTGCCGATGGCAGCATCGTCAGTCCATCGAGCACGGAGCAGGGTGATTGGCGCATTCATTTCGAGCGTTCGACTGATCTGGGTAAAACGTGGCGGCGCAATCTGCCGATCGACAACCCCGATGGCATCGAAGCCATCCAGCCAAGCTTGCTGCCATGGCATGATGGCGATCTTCAGGCGATAGGCCGTACCCGACAGGACCGTCTTTTCACGACGCGCTCTACCGATAACGGGCGCACGTGGTCTGCGCTGAAGCTGCTGGATGTGCCGAATCCGAATTCTGGCATCGATGCCGTGTTATTGGCCGATGGCCGCGCACTGCTGGTCTACAACCCCGCGACGCACGGGAAAAACTGGTGGGATGGACGAGGAGTGCTTGCTGTCGCCCTCTCAAGCGATGGCGAGCATTGGAAGCGTGTACTGACGCTGGAAACGAATCTCCGCGCCGAGTTTTCCTATCCGGCGACCATCCAGACCAGCGACGGGATGGTGCACATTACTTATACGTGGGAGCGGTTGCGCGTTGCACACGTGGTTCTGGATCCCGGAAGCTATGATTCGTACCGGTTCGCATCCCCTCTTTTGAACTACGGGAGGCGGCGACAACGACGGCCCTGCTGAGGTTCTTTTTCGCCTGTACCGTCCCTCAATAAATCGGGCGCGGGCGTCCCGGGCGCGTGCATAAAACAATGATTTATAGGCAATCGCGCCGCAATGGGCCGTGATTTGAAAATTTCTGTTGCGGTGCGACTTGCCTCGATCTAAATTCGGCCTATAAGCTCTTTGCACCTAAATATGAATTAGATATTCACATATGAAATCGGCGCATGGGCTGGGGATGACCCAGAGCGGCCGTCGGGGATCACCGGGAGAGGAAATGCAGAGCCCGATCAAGCTGCGTCAAGATGCAACGGTTCCGTCCTGTCAGGGCACCGGACCGCATCGCGCATGAAGAGCGGCTGCCAGCGTTATAGCCAGGCCGCGGATACCTATCCCCTGTCGTCCGGCGCCGCGCAGGAAGCAGCCACGTCATTTGGAGCTGCGGTTTCGTTTTCCGGCGAACCCTTCCTTGCCGCCGATGTAGGTGGCACCCACGCGCGCATAGGGTTGATGGCGTTTCGACCGGGTCAACCCGCGCCCGTTGTGCTTGCCTACCACGTGTACAAGTGCGCCGAGTACGCGGGCCTGGAAGCCATCGTGCGCGTGTTCTGCGATGAGAAGGCGACCAAGGCGTACCGCCTTGTGCTCGCTTGCGCGGGCTTTTTGCATGAAGGCAGCGTCGTCAACAGCAACCTGCAGTGGCCGATCGTACCCGCTGCGCTCGAAAAGGCGGCGGGGCTGAACGACATCCAGGTACTCAACGATTTTGAAGCGCTGGCCTATGGCACGGCCTACCTGGATGCGAGCAGCGTCACTCCGCTGCATAACCCGCGACGGGATGAAGAAACCGCCACCGGTTCCGTGGTCATCGTGGGCCCCGGTACCGGGCTCGGCGTCGCGGTGCGTCTGCCCGGTGCACAGCCGAAGGTGCTGGCGACCGAAGCCGGGCATATCCAGCTGGCTGCTCGCGTGGGACGCGAGCAGCAGGTGCTGGCCGAGCTGACGCAAGACGACACACATGTCCCCTATGACCATGTGTTGTCCGGTCCCGGACTGTTGCGCCTTTATGGCGCGTTATGCCGTATCAAGCAATTACCCGTCGTGTTCCACGAACCCGCCGCGATCACTGACGCGGCATGTGCTGGCACGAATGCGGTGGCGGTGGAGACCTTGCAGCTGTTCTGTGGATGGCTCGGTTCTTTCCTCGGCGATTTGGCGATGCTGTATGGCGCCACCGGCGGCATCTACCTCGCGGGAGGGTTTCTTTCGCGCATGACCGCGTTTGTTGAAAAGAGTACGTTCACCAGTCGTTTTCTCGACAAGGGCGTGATGCGCCCGTTTCTGCAAACCATTCCCGTCCACGTGGTGGATCACGCGCAGCTCGGTGTCATCGGTGCGGCGAGTTGGCTGATGTGTCGCGAAACAGAGGGCAAAACCGCATGAGCAAGAGACTGTCGGGAATATCGATGACAACGCGTGTGCGCAAGCTGCGCCGTGTAGGCCTATGCCTGGGCTTCGTTGTTGCGTGCTGCGGCATGACGGCCGCCGTGGCTGCCGATGGCACGCATGCCATGACGCCGCCGGATGCGGCGACGATCGAACAACAATGGGTGGCGGCCAACCGTCCTTACGACAATGCACGCCAGGCCATCCTTGCACAGACGCACAAGGTCGCCTGGCAAGGGCCCATGCAACCGGATTGGCAGAGCCTGACCGGATACAGCACGCCGGAATGGTATCGGGACGCCAAGTTCGGCATCTTCATCCACTGGGGCGTGTACTCGGTGGCGGCGTACAAGGGCGAGTGGTATCCGCGTCATATGTACGAGCGTACCGGCGAGTACGCCAACTATTACCAGCATCAGGTGGCTACCTATGGCCCGATGCCCGAGGTCGGTTACAAGGATCTGATCCCGCGCTTCAAGGCCGAGCGCTTCGATCCGCAGGCCTGGGCAAAGTTGTTCCACGAAGCCGGTGCGCGCTACGTGGTTCCGGTCGCCGAGCACCATGACGGTTTCGCCATGTACGACTCGAAGCTGTCGGACTGGACCGCGGTGAAGATGGGGCCGCACCGCGACGTGATCGGCGAACTGGCCAAGGCGATCCGCGCGCAGGGCATGAAGCTGGGCCTGTCGTCGCATCGGGCCGAGCACGACTGGTTCTATGAATACGGGCGCACGTTCAATTCCGACGTCAACGATCCGCGCTATGCCGCACTGTATGGCCCGGCGCATCCGTCGGAATCGGCCAAGGGCGAAGACGGTCAGGAGGTCGATTGGACGTTTGTGTCCGACGCCTACCTCGACGACTGGCTGGCGCGTTCGTCCGAGATCGTGCAGGACTACCACCCGGACCTGATGTATTTCGACTGGTGGGTCGGTCAGCCGCGTTTCCGCGGCGTGCTGGCCGACTTCGTCGCGTTCTACTACAACCAGGCGGCAGCGCGGAAGCAGCCGGTCGTGCAGTTCTACAAGCTCGACGACATGCGTCCCGGCACCGGCACGATGAACATCGAGCGCGGGCAGGCGGCGGATATCCGCCAGGAGCCGTGGCAGACCGAAACCTCGGTCAGTCCCGATTCGTGGGGGTACGCCGAAGGCGATACCTACAAGTCGCCTGACGAGATCGTGCAGTTGCTCGCCGATGTGGTCAGCAAGAACGGCAACCTGCTGCTCAACATCGGCCCCAAGGCCGACGGCACCATCCCGCCGCAGGCAACGCACATCCTGCAGGCGGTCGGTCAGTGGCTGCATACCAATGGCGAGGCGATCTACGGCACGCGGCCGTGGCGACGCTTTGGTGAAGGCCCGACCCAGGTGGTTGCCGGCACGATGGAGGACACCAAGACCAAACCATACACCGCGGAGGATTTCCGCTTCACCACGAAGGGCTCGCAGCTGTACGCCATCGAGATGGCGTGGCCGACGACGGGCCATGCGCTGATCCATTCGATCGGCCCGGCAATGAAGGTCACTTCGGTGACATCGTTGGCGACCGGCAAGCCGGTCGTCTTCAAACAACAGCCTGATGGCCTGAGCCTCGATTTGCCGGCGCAGCCGGCCGGTGCGCATGTCTATGCGTATCGCATCGGGATGGAAAGTCTCTGATGCGGATGCCTGCGACCATGATGAAACACCTCTTAGTCCTGCTGTGCCTGATCCTGCCGTTCGGTGCATCCGCCCATGCGCCGAGTGCGCTGTTCTACATGCTGGACTCGCAGAAATCGATCGACTCGTTCGTGCATCACGCCGACAAGATCGATGTGCTGGTGCCGACCTGGTACAACGTGGACGAGGACGGTCTGGTCTCCGGACAACCCAATCCCTACGTGATGCAGGTTGCCAAGACGAACGGCGTGGCGGTGATGCCGATCGTTTCGACGGGTGGCGATCGTGCGAAATTCCATCAATTGCTGGGCAACGAGAAGGCCAAGCAGGCGATGATCGCCTCGCTCATCGAGCAGGCTACGCTGCACGGCTTCAGCGGCTTCCAGTTCGATTTCGAGAACATCGCCTGGACCGATCGCGACGCGCTGACGTTGTTGACGAAGCAGACAGCCGAGGCGCTGCACAAGCATGGCCTGCAGTTGTCGATGGCCGTGGTACCCAATGCTCCTGGCTACGCAGGTGGCGGCGCCTTCAGCAAATGGATGTGGGAATACTGGCGCGGCGCCTACGATCTGAAAGCGCTTGCCAAGGTGCTGGACCTGGTCTGCCTGATGACCTACGACCAGCATACGCGCTGGACCACGCCCGGCCCGGTGGCTGGCATGCCATGGACCATGCAGCACCTGAAATACGCGCTTGCGGTGGTGCCGAAGGACAAGCTCTCGCTGGGTATCCCGCTGTACGGCTACCACTGGTATGCCGGCGACCCGGTGCGCGCGGATGGCAAGGAGTCGTCGAACATTTCGGCCGACTACATCGACGCCGACGCATCGCTGCCATTGGCCAAGCAATACGGCGCCACGGTGCAGTGGGATCCGGTCGAACACGAATCCTGGTTCTACTTCTATCGCGACCAGATGCGCGAGTGGGTATTCCTGCCCGACGCGCATGCTTTCCGCGATCGCTATGCGGTGGTGAAGCAGTACAACCTGCAGGGATTCTGTTCCTGGGTACTGGGAGCGGAAGATCCGCAGATTTGGGATGAATTACCTGCAACCCGGCGTCGTTCGTCTCAGGCCAGTTCGGCATCTTCATCCAGACAGCAGTAACCGAGGGCGTGGAGGAGGGTTGAAGGCGGCGTTTGATTTGGATCGATACAGATGTTCATGAGGCCTTCCGTCGAAGATCCGGATGCGTCGAGTGGAAGGTGGCGGCAGGTGGTTTATCGGCTCCGGGTTTGGGGACCCGGGGTTTCACATCACAGATCAGTTTCAACGGGGAGAGGGCAACCATGAGCAAGATCCGTTTTCATCGAAGCGTATTGGCCAGTGCACTGGCACTGGCACTGTTCGGGCCACAGGCATACGCGCAGACATCGACGCAGGATGCGTCAACTGCGCCACCATCGAATACGCAACAAGGCCAGCAGGACGAATCGTCAAAGAAGGCCACTAAACTACAGGCAGTCACCGTCACCGGCTCGATGATTCCACGCGTGGAGATCGAAGGGCCGACCCCCGTGGTTTCCATTACCGGCTTGCAGATCAAGCAGCAGGGCTTCACCACGCTGTGGGAATTCCTGGATTCGCTGCCGCAGATGGGCCAGCCGCCGCAGGATCCGGCCAGTTGGGGGGCCACCGCGGTGAATGCGCGCCCGGTGAATCTGCGCAACCTGGGTGCGGGCTTCAGCCTGCTGCTGATTAACGGCGTTCGCGTGGTGGATTACCCGCAGCCGCTGGGCGCGCAGAGCAGCTTCCAGAACTACGCAAACCTGCCTAGCGGCATGATCGACCATGTCGAGATCCTGGCCTCCGGCGCCTCGTCGATCTACGGTTCGGATGCGGTGGCGGGCGTGGTCAACGTGATCCTGAAGAAGAACTATCAGGGTGACGATCTGCAGGTCACCGGCGGCGGCGCCACCCGTGGCGGCCGTTCCTATGGCGACATCAACTTCTTCGGCGGCAAGTCCGGCGAAAACTGGCACATTCTCTACAACGTGGAGAAGTCCAACCGCACGGCCTTGTGGGGCAGCGATCGTCCGTACCAGGATTCGGTATCCGATGCAGCCTATGGTGCCTGGAACCCGGCCGACCGCATGTTCGGCTACCAGTACGATGCGTCCGGCGCCATCGCCCTCTCCGCGACGAACGGCAATGGCCAGTACATCACGCCGCCGGCGGGCACCTGCGGCAAGTTCAGCAACTCGCAGTTGAGCCAGTCGCACAGCGTCAGCACCAGCGGCACCCAGATCACCGGAACGACCGACAACGGTTCCTTCTGCTCGCAGCCCAACCTGTTCCAGAACTGGGTGCTGACGCCGGGCAGCCGCACCAACAACGGTTACCTGGCCGGCGAATACGATTTCAGCAATGGCCTGCAACTCTACGGTTCGGCGGCCCTGTACGACTCGGTGGGTATCTCCCAGACCCAGTTGCCCTTCTTTGGCTACGGCAGCCCGTTCTATGACTCGACCACGGGGCAAACCATCAATGCGCTCGACCGCCAGCTGACCGCGCAGGAAATCGGCACGTCCGCCAATACCCATGACCGCGAGCAGAACTGGAACATCACGGCCGGCCTGCGTGGCACCATGTTCGACGGCAACTTCAACTGGGACTTCAGCCTCAATAGCCAGAAGTACATCGTGCGCGAGGACTTTACGGGCATGGACCAGGCGGCCATGAACAACTTCTTCCTCGGCCAGCAGACGGGAACCACCGCCGGTGGGCTGCCCATCTATGCCATCAACTGGCAGCGCTTCTGGAACCCCATCACGCCGCAGCAATACAGCCAGTTCGCGGTCAATGGTGAGAACACGGCGGAGTCGTCGCTGAACCAGGCGCAGTTCCGCGTCAACGGCGACCTGTTCAAGTTCCCGTGGGTGGACGAGTCGGTGGGTTGGGCAGCCGTGCTGGAAGCTGCGGACAACGATTTCCTGCTGTCGCCGGATCCGCGCGAGGCCAACTCCGCCACCTTCGTGGATCCGTTCTATAACGACAACTTTGGCGGCGGCAGCCGCCAGCGCTTTTCGCTGGGCACCGAGTTCCGCGTGCCGATCGTGAACTCGCTGACCTGGACCATCTCCGGCCGCCTCGACAAGTACCACGACGCCAGCAGCGCCGACATTGCCCGCACCTGGGGCACCGGCCTCGAATGGCGTCCGTTCGACAGCCTGCTGATCCGCGGCAGCTATGGCACCAATTTCAAGGCGCCGGACATGGCGGCGGTCTACCAGGGCGGCTCCGTCGTACCACAAGGCATTTACGAGGATAATCTGCAGTGCATCAACGCCATCAAGGCGGGCAACACCTCGAGCACCTGGTGCAACGGCGTTATTCAACGTCCCCAGTCGCAGTGGTACGAGCAAAAAACGGTCGGCGGCCCGGACCTGGTGCCGGAGACCGGCCACTCCTGGACCTATGGTTTCGTGTGGCAGGTTCCGGGCGTGGAGGGTCTGTCGGTGTCTGCCGACTACTGGCACATGGGCGTGGACAACGCCATCGAGTACATCAGCCAGAGTACCGTGCTCCAGGACGAGGCTGGCTGCCTTACCGGCTATCAGGCGGACGGCTCAACGGGTTTGTCGCCGTACACCGCGCACGCACAGGGATCGGCGTATTGCCAGATGGTGATAGCGGATGTGCAGCGCAATGCGGCAGGCCAAATCACCTCAGTGCAATCCGGACCGATCAACGAGGCCTCGCTGTACGTGAGCGGTGTCGATGCCTCGCTGCAGTACAGGCTGAATACCGAGGATTACGGCAATTTCACCACCGGCGTCAACTACACCGACAACCTCGCGTACAAGCAGCGCGTGCTGGCTTCCGACCCGTTGCTGAACACTCGCTACAACAATGTGGCGAGCAGGGTCACCTGGATCGGCACCTGGCAAAAGGGCGACTGGAACGCGTCGCTCTCCGGTTTGCGCGATGGCCGCATGCGCGCGCCAGGCTACGGCAACTGCAACACGCTGCCCAATGGCATCCAACCGAGCCCGGTGACTGTCGTCAGCCCCGACGGGACGACGGTCGATACCGGCGCCTGCCAGATCGGCGGGGCAAACGTCGCCGACACCGTGTACTACGGCCATGTGCCGACGTGGATCACCTGGAGCGGCTCGATCGGCTGGCAGATCAACCCGGATACCAAGCTGAGCTTCACCGTGTCCAACATCTTCAACAAGGTCTCTTCGATCCCGTACTACGCCGGCGGCTTCGAGTTCGTCACGACGGGGCAGACCGGCAGTGAATACAACGGTCGTGAATTGTTCCTGACTTTCGACTACAAATTTGATTGAAGCGGGCTCGATTGAAGGTGACTTGAGCGGTTCTGCCTGATCGAGGCATGACTCGATTGAGTCTGTTCAACTGTTCGGCCCCAGCATTGTCGGGGCCGAACAGCGCTTGACGGCAAGCCGTCCCTTGAAATGGGTGGAGTTCACAATGTTCAAAACCCTTGCGACCTGGTGGCTTCTGCTTTCCGTCCTGCTGGCAGGTGCCTGCAGTGCGAGCGATATCTCGATCATCCCGAAGCCACAGAAGATTGAGGTCGGCGAGGATAGCTATCGGCTGGATGCGCATACCGGCATCGTTGCTCCCGACGAAGCGCGTTCGCGCGAGATCGCCTCGTTCCTGCGCGATGCGCTCCACGAGCAGACCGGCATCGTGCTGACCCGGAGGGCGTCCGCGCACGACATCACGCTGAAGATCGACTCGTCCGTGCACGGCGACGAGGCGTACCGACTGGAGGTGACACAGCAACACGTCACGATCAGTGCGGCGACCGACAAGGGTCTGTTCTGGGGTGTGCAGACACTGCGGCAATTGTTGCCGCTTGGAAAAAGCACGTCGTTGCAGATTCCCGCCGTGCGCATCGAGGATGCACCGGCGTTCGCCTATCGCGGTTTCATGCTCGACGTCGGGCGGCACTTCTATCCGGTTGCCTTTATCGAGAAGCAGCTCGATCTGCTCAGCTACTACAAGATCAACGTTTTCCACTGGCACCTGACGGACGATCAGGGCTGGCGTATCCAGATCAAGCGTTATCCGAAGCTCACCGACGTCGGTGCGTGGCGCACCGAGGCGGACGGCAGTCGCTACGGCGGCTTCTACACACAGGCGCAGATCCGCGACGTGGTCGCATACGCGCGCCGACGCAACATCACGGTGATCCCGGAGATCGAGATGCCGGGGCACAGCATGGCAGCGCTGGCGGCATATCCGGAGCTGTCATGCACCGGGAAACCCTTGGCCGTACCGACGACCTGGGGTGTATTCAAGGACATCGACTGCGTGGGCGACGCGGGTACCTTCACCTTTCTTCAGAACGTGCTGGATGAGGTGATTCCGCTGTTCCCCGCGTCGTACGTGCACATTGGCGGCGACGAGGTACCCAAGGACCGCTGGCACGACTGCGCGTCCTGTCAGCAGCTGATGCACGCGCAGGGGCTCAAGGACGAGGAAGGCCTGCAAAGCTATTTCATCCAGCGCATCCAGCATTACCTTGCCGGCAAGGGCAAGACCCTGATGGGCTGGGACGAGATTCTCGAAGGCGGCGCCGACAGGAACGCCATCATCGAGATCTGGCGCGGCGAGGTCGAGGGCCGCAAGGCACTCGCCAGCGGCAACCGCATCATCAACGCAGGACCGTTCTATCTGGACTCGCCCACCGCAGGGCTCGGCGTGAAGAAGATCTACGCGACCGATCCCCGTCAGGGTTATGCCGATGCACCGACCGGGCTGTTCCTCGGTGCCGAGGCGCCGTTGTGGAGCGAGCGTGCCACGCCGCTGAACGCGGAAAGCAAACTGTATCCGCGCATGCTGGCGTTCGCCGAAATCACCTGGAACGACGGTCCGCGCGACTACGCCGATTTCGAGCGGCGCCTGCAGGCGCAATACCTCGTGCTCGACGCTCGGGGGGTGAACTATGGCGCGGAAGACCAGGACCTGGCCACGTTCCACCTCGCGCCCGGCCCGCACGGCGGCTGGTTGCTGCAGGCCACCAGCGGCCTGCCTGGTCTGGTCTTCCACTACAGCACTGACGGCAGCGATCCGACGCAGGATTCTCCCGAATTCACCGACACACTGGCGATCCAGCATGCCGGCACGCTGCAGGTGACGCCGTTCCGCCACGGCCGCGCGATGGACCTGCCGACCCGCTTCACCACGATCGACAACCTGGCAGCAGGCAAGCCGATCACCTACGCACAGCCACCGAGCCCGCACTACAGCGGTGCGGCCAACACGCTGGACGACGGGTTGCTCGGCAGCGACAACTTCCATGACGGCCAATGGGTCGGCTGGGAGGGGGGCGATCTCGATGCCAGCATCGACCTGCAGCAACCGACCCGACTGCACGGCATCGCGGTGGATTTCATGCAGCAGAGTGGTTCGTGGGTGCTGTTGCCGAAGCAGGTAACGTTCTACGTGTCGTCCGATGGCCAGCACTGGTCGCAACTCTATGCAAGGACGCTCAAGGTCGACGCCGGCGATGCACGTCCGCTGGTGCAACGCATCGAGTTCAGCAGTCCCGTACCGATCAGTGCACGCTATGTCCGCGTTAAGGCGGAGAACTATGGCCCCCTGCCGTCCGACAGCGCGGGTGCTGGCCACAACGCGTGGTTGTTCACCGATGAAATCATGTTGCACTGAGCCGCATGGTGCCTATTTTCAGTAACCTGGAAGACTCCAGACAATGAGCCATGATCCGCTCGATATCGAGTGTAGCGGCCGCCGAACCGACCGATCAGGGTATTCGCTGTCGTCGAAGACTGGCACGGCAAGGGCGTCGCGCAGGAGCTCATGAAGGCTTGCCTCGACGAAATCAAGCAACAAGGATCAGATGCATTGTGGCTCGATGTCTGGGAGCGCAACCCAAGGGTCATCTCGTTCTACAAGAAATGGGGGTTCGTGGAGGCGGGTGATCACACCTTTTCTCTTGGCGGTGATCCTCAGCGAGATATTGTCATGGTTAGAGCTGTTGCCTCTGAGTAGGGCACCTAAGGACTCGTTCAATGCGGACGGCTTCGCCGCCGCATAACCCCAGTGTTGAATGGCTGCACGCGCGGGTTTTCACCCGCGCGATCTTATGACGTTGCAACATGGGAGCCGCACTCATCGCGGCATCACCCAAAAAGACGCTTTGATAGCTTCGCTTGGAATACCTAAATTGGGTCGGACTGATCAACGTTGACCGGAATCGGTGTTCAGTTCGACCGGAATCTGCAGTCGTGTTACCCGTGGCCAGCCGTCCTTTGAATGATGTGGTTGGCTGGGGGCATTTATGGGGGCATATCTTCTTAAGTGATTTGCGAGCGTTGATCCTATGCGCAATTCGAGTCCCCTCTTGGCACCAATGATGGATTCCAGCAGGTCTTGCTGGTGTCATGAAGAAACAGAGAACCGCCGAATGGCGGTTTTTCTGTTTCCAGAAGTGGCTTCAGGATGCTACGGGTGCCAAGAGGGGACTCGAACCCCTACGGCGTATTGCAGCAGATCATTGTAATGATCGAGGGAATCGCGCGCCGTGATTCCCGCACATGGCCTGTAGGCGCAAGCCTACAGATCGACCGTCATCGGCATGGCACATTGCGTTCCCATGATGGAGATACCCGGCCGCCTCGGCCACACGTATCACGCTAGATTTGCTCACGGGGATGGGGTGCATGCCATGGTGATCATTTCAATCAAGCCTTCTGCAGCCGGTGGCTGGAAGGTCTGCCGTTCCCACGTCGCGCTGTTCGGTGATCTGCAGCTGGGAGCCGCGATCAAGTTGGCCAGGGAACTGGCACGTGATGAGCACCTGCGCTCAAGTGAATCCGTTTGTGTAGAGATACCTGGTCCGACTTCGGCGATCGTGTTGGCTCGTTATGCGGGTAACGCTGACGCGGGTGTTGGCAACACGCTGGCGGCTTGAGTATCCACACGGAAAAGTTGCTGGTGTCGCAGTACCATGGGAGTGCAGTCTGGGTCGCTGACCGGATCATGTGGTGCAGGGGGCAGCAGTTTGTCGCAGAACAGGTTGGCAACCTGATTTCATGCGGCCCAATCAAGGAGGGCGTGAAGTGATCAATGTGGTTCTGGTGGACGATCACGAGCTGGTACGCACTGGCTTTCGAATGATCCTGCAGCAGCAGGCCGATATTTGCGTTACCGGCGAGGCCGGGAGTGCCGAAGAAGGCCTGCGGCTGATACGCACGCTCGCGCCGGATATTGCCATGGTCGATGTGCACATGCCCGGCATGAGTGGTATCGAGCTCACCGAACGCGTATGCCGCTCGAAGATGTCCACTCACATTGTCATCGTGACGGTGGTGGACGATGCGCGCTTTCCCAAGCGGCTGCTTGACGCCGGTGCGCTCGGTTATCTGACCAAGGGGTGCAGTGCCGAGGAGCTGGTGTCTGCCGTACGTCAGGTGGCCAACGGTCGTCGCTACCTCGCGCCGGCGGTAGCGCAGCAACTGGCGCTAGCCACCCTGGATGGCAGCACCTCACCGTTTGATGTGCTGTCCAGCCGTGAACTCGAGGTGGCGATGATGCTGGTGCGCGGCAAGCCGTTGACGATCATCGGCGAACAGCTCAACCTGAGTCCGAAGACGGTATCGACCTACAAGCAGCGCCTGATGGAAAAGCTGCATGTGGATCATGTGCTGAGTCTGGCGCATCTGATGACGGTGCATGGCCTGATCGATACCCCGAATCATCAGGTCGGTAGCTGATGCCACGCGTACCCGCATAACGGTTGCCCGTGGCATCCATAGGCAGTAACAAAAAAACCGGACATGAGTCCGGTTTTTTTGTTACTGGAGCAGGTCGCTGGCGATTCAGCCGTGCGAGTCGCTCTCGTGTTTCTCATCCGCCGGGGCAGTCACTGGCTTCATCGCTGCGTCGTGTGGTGCAGTCGGAGGGATGGATTGAGCCAGCAGATCGCCCTGCTTGGGCAGCGGCGTGACTGCTGTCGTCGGCATGACTACAACTACAGCAGCAGGAGTGCTGGTGGGCTGGCTGATCGTGCCGGCCGACGGTGCTGTAGCGGTCGGAGCTGCCGGTTGGACCTGCGGCACCGGGGTGACAACAGGAGCCGGCGGGTCGATTGCTGCCACCGGTTGCGGGGCAGGTACGGCGTCAGCCAAGGGAGTAGCAACCGGACTCTCGCTGGACTTGTTGATGGCGCTGTCGGTATGGACCACGGGAGCCGCTGCGATCGGCTGCGGCGGGCGGTTGACCGGCTGTGCGGACGAGGGTGCAGGCTGCGCTGTCACCTTGACCGCATCGCTGGCATCGGTGGTGCTGGCCGCCGGTTTCGCCTGAGCGGGAATGGGTGGCAGGGTGGGCAGGTTGAAGGCCGCACCAGTCGCAGCTGCCGGCGTGACAGCCGACTTCGGCGGCTGGTTGTCCACAGCTTCGGTCGTGGAGGCGGCTTTTTCTGTCGACGGCGTGGGTGTCGCTGCTACCAACGCGGGGGTGGCCGGTTTGTCTGCTTCAGCAGTTGCCTGCACCGCCGGGACCGGCTCGGTGTTGTTTGCACTGCCCGAGCTCGCCGCAGAGGCCAAGGAACTGACGGCCACTGTCGTAGCCGCAGGCGGCGGCTCACTACGGCCGACTGCGGGGGCGCTGGCGTCTTCATCCCGATCCTCGTCGTCGAGCGCCTGCACGGCATCGAGATTTGTACCGTTCGGCGCCGCGTCGTCGTGGCGACGACGGCGACGGCCGCCGCGACGGCCGCGACGACGGCGCGACTGGCTGCCATCAGTGTCGAGGGTGTCGTCAGCGGAATCCGGTGCCGTCGATTCGGCCAGGGGCGCGACCAGCAGCTCGGCTTCCTTGGCCGCGTCGTTCGGCGACGTGGCAGCCGGGCGCTCGTTTGCGACGGGGCGCGACGGACGCTCGGCCTTCGCCGGCTGTTGCGGGTTGGGCTTGCGCTCGGCTCGTGCCTGATTGTTCCCATTCACGACAGGCTTGGGTTGACGTTCCGTCTTGACGCTCGGTGTTTGCGCCTGCTGCTGCGGCTGGCGCGGCAGCTCGTTGTTGCGCTGGCGTGGGTTCCTGGATTGCTGCGATGCGCCCGATTTTGGCGCGTTCTGCTGCGTCGATTCGCGCCGCGGCTGTCGCTGCGCGGAGGTGTTCTGGGTGTTGTTGCGTCCCGTGCGGTCGTCGCGGCGGTCGCGAGTACCGTCATTGCCGTCGGGACGCCCGGCAGCGGGTGTCGGCGCGGCTGCTTCGGCGCTGCGGAACCAGCCAATCAGTCGCGAGATGACGCCACCGGAGGGCGCCGAGCGTGACGGGGCCAAGGTAGCCGCAGGCTGGCGGCGCGGAACCGGCTGTGCGGCGGCAACGGGAGCGGCGACTTCTTCGCGCAACGGCGCCGGGCTGGACGGCACGATGCCGCTGACCGCCGGCTGTTCGCTGCTGCCCAAGGCCTGGCCCATCTTGGGCAGCTCGGTCGTTTCCACCGTGGTCAAGCGCTCGTAGCTGGGTTTGCTGTGCTCGCCCATGTCGGCTTCGCGGATACGCTGGATTTCAATGTGCGGCGTTTCCAGCTTTTCGTCAGCCACGATCATCACGTGCACCTTGTTGCGCAGTTCGATCTCGACCACGCTGGCACGCTTTTCATTGAGCAGGAAGTTGGCCACGCTGGTAGGTGCCTGCACCAGCACCTGGCCAGTGTTGTCCTTCATCGCGTGCTCTTCGATCAGGCGCAGGGTCGACAGCGACAGCGATTCCACGCCGCGGATGTGGCCGTGGCCCTCGCAGCGCGGGCACACGATCTGGGTCGCTTCGCCGAGGCTCGGACGCAGGCGCTGACGCGACATCTCGAGCAGGCCGAAGCGCGAGATGCGGCCGATCTGCACGCGGGCACGATCGAGCTTCAACGCTTCCTTCAGGCGATCTTCCACTTCGCGCTGGTGCTTCGGGCTGTCCATGTCGATGAAATCGATCACGATCAGGCCACCGGCATCGCGAATGCGCGCCTGCCGGGCGATTTCCACCGCGGCCTCGCAATTGGTGTTGAACGCGGTCTCCTCGATGTCGCTGCCCTTGGTGGCCTTGGAGGAGTTGATGTCGATCGCGGTCAGCGCTTCGGTCTGGTCGATCACGATCGAGCCGCCCGAAGGCAAGCGTACCTGGCGGTCGAACGCGCTCTCGATCTGCGTCTCGATCTGGTAGCGCGTGAACAGCGGGGTGTCGTCCTTGTACAGCTTGAGCTTGCGCAGCGCGTTCGGCATTACCTGCTGCATGAACTCGCGGGCGTCGTTGTACAGCGATTCCTCATCGATCAGGATCTCGCCGATGTCGCTGCGCAGGTAGTCGCGCAGGGCGCGGATGAACAGCTTCGATTCCTGGTAGATCAGGAACGGCGCTTTCTGCGAGGTAGCGGCGCCGGAGATCGATTTCCACAATTGCAGCAGATAATCGAGGTCCCACTGCAGCTCTTCAGCGTCGCGGCCGAGGCCGGCGGTGCGCACGATCAGGCCGACATCGTCGGGTACGGTGACGTGTTCCAGCGCTTCTTTCAGTGCCTGCCGGTCCTCACCCTCGATCCGGCGCGAGACACCGCCGGCCTTCGGGTTGTTTGGCATCAGCACCATGTAACGGCCAGCGAGGCTGATGAAGGTGGTCAAGGCGGCGCCCTTGTTGCCGCGCTCTTCCTTCTCGACCTGGACGACGACTTCCTGGCCTTCCTTGAGCAGTTCGCGGATACCGGCCTTGTGGTGATCCACACCCGGCAGGAAATACTCGCGGGAGATCTCCTTCAGCGGCAGGAAGCCGTGGCGTTCGGCCCCGTACTCGACGAAGCAGGCTTCAAGTGAAGCCTCAACACGTGTGATACGACCCTTGTAAATATTGGACTTTTTCTGTTCCCGGGAAGGGATTTCGATGTCCAGGTCGTACAGGTTCTGGCCATCGACAATGGCCACGCGCAACTCTTCACGCTGAGTCGCGTTGATCAACATACGCTTCATGCTAGTAATCCTCGGCTTGTCGCGCGTCGCGTGCCACGGTGGCGCCACAATGGCGGCCTGCCGGGGATCGCGCCGCTGCGGTAAAAGCGGCAAAAAAACGGCACCGTTACCGGTGTCTGGATGATTCGATCAGCTGCGTCTGCCGCCCCGATACCTCAATGGCATCGGACAAACGGCAGCCCGAACCGTTACGATGAAAGGGAGCCGCGACCGGCCGCCAAGGCAACCGGCGCAATCCTCGCCGACGTTACGGGCGGGCACTCGACCCGATCCAGACATCGATGGGCAGAATGTAGCGCCCACCGAGTATCCTATTTCAGCAGGTTTTTTTCAATGCAGACGGTAACTTCCCCCGACGCACCTCACGGTGTACGTCAAGTCGAGATCGGTCCCGAGCGGGACGGCCAGCGCATCGACAATGCGCTGGTAACCATGCTCAAAGGGGTGCCGAAGAGCATGATTTACCGGTTGTTGCGCACCGGCCAGGTGCGCGTCAACGGTAAGCGGGCGAAGCCGGATACCCGTCTCACGGCTGGTGATATGCTGCGTATTCCGCCGGTACGGGTGGCTGAACGGCCCGAGGGCAACGCGCCGGCCACCGGTTTGGTGGCTTCAGTGGCCGACGCCATCATTTTCGAAGACAAGCACTTCCTGGTCATCGACAAGCCCTCCGGCGTGGCCAGTCACGGCGGCAGCGGGGTCAGTCATGGCGCGATCGAGCTGCTGCGCGCGGCCCGGCCGCAGGAACACCTGGAACTGGTACATCGACTCGATCGCGACACCAGCGGCGTGCTGGTGTTTGCCAAGACGCGGGCCGGACTGACTGGTCTGCAGGCGGCAATCCGTGCCGGCGAAGTCACCAAACAGTATCTGTGCCTGATGCTCGGCCACCCGGCCAAGGCCAAGTTCGACGTCAATGCGCCACTGCTGAAATCCGTGTTGCAAGGCGGTGAGCGCATGGTGCGGGTGGCGGACAACGGCAAGCCGTCACTGACGTTTTTCCGCGAGATGGAGCAGTATCCCGGCGCCCGCCTGATGCAGGCCACCTTGGGCACAGGACGAACCCACCAGATCCGGGTGCATGCCGCGCACATCGGCCATCCATTGGCTGGTGATCCGAAGTACGGCGACAAGGAGATGAACAAGCGTTTCCGCGAGATGGGCCTGAACCGGATGTTCCTGCACGCCGCGCACATGAGCTTCGAGCTGGAGGGGCGCTCCTACAGCTTCTCCACGCCGCTGCCGGACGATCTGAAAGACTTTCTCGATGTGCTCTCAGTCAAGGGCAAGCGGCTGGTCTACACACGGGACAAGTCGCGCACGGATTTCTGATCAGCGCGCCAGCAGCGCTTCGACGCGGGCGGCACAGATGAAATCGTTCAGCGACAGGCCACCGACGTCATGAGTCGACCACAGTAGCTGGCAATGGCCGTAGCCGGCTTCGATATCCGGGTGATGATCCTCATGGTTGGCCATGAAGCCGACCGCGTTGATGAAGCCCAGCGTGTGATGGAAGTCGGTGAATCTGAAGTCCTTGACGATGGCGTGGCCGTCGGCATGCATTTGCCAGCCCGGTACCAGCTGCAGCAAGCCATTGATCTGCGTAGCGTCAAGCGCATGCTCCTTGCCCTTGCGCGGCTGACAGTGCTGAGTGGCCAGGTCATTGGCGTTCATGCGGATCTCCATGGGGCTGAAAGTCGGGATGCGAAGCGTCGAAGTTGCGCGCGCAAAAGTCAAAGCGCGCAATGAAATTGAAACAGGACTAAAATGGTGCTGTTTCGCTGGCGAGGTCTGCCAGCACCCGTTTGGCGACCCCGGAGCAGGCATGATCGATATTTCCGAACGCGCGCAGCAGCATTTTCTGCGGCTTCTTTCACAGCAGGGTAGCGACGACCTGAGCATCCGTCTGCGGGTGACTTCCCCCGGCACAGCGGCGGCCAATTGCGAACTGGAGTTCTGCGAGCCGGCCGATCTTGCCGGTGGCGAGTGGACGATCGAATGCGCAGGCTTCCTGTTCCACATCGATGGCGACAGCGCTAGCTGGCTGGACCATGCCACGATCGATTACGAACCCAATGCCACCGGCGGTCAGCTCAATATCCGCGCGCCCAGGATCAAGGGCGATGTGCCGGGTGTGGAAGCTGGCCTGATCGAGCGCGTGCGCTATGTGCTGGAATCGGAAATCAATCCGCGGCTCGCCTCGCATGGCGGCAAGGTCACGTTGCTGGAGATCGATGCCAGCGGAGCGGTGTTGCTGCAGTTCGGCGGTGGCTGCCACGGTTGCGGGATGGTCGACGTGACGCTGAAGCAGGGCGTGGAAAAGACCCTGCGCGAGCGCGTGCCGGAAATCACTGCGGTGCGCGATGCGACCGATCATGCCTCGGGCGAGAAACCTTATTACAACAAGGCCGAGGGCAAGTCTGCGATCGCCTGAGCCGACGGCTCGATCATCACCCTAAAACCAAAGGCCCGCGAGAGCGGGCCTTTGGTTTGGTGCAGCGAGGCGGCAGACTTACTTGTCGCCGCCGATATGACCCTGCAGAGTATCGAGCTTGGTCGGCAAGCTGGAGAAGTATGCGGCGACGTCTTCGATGTCCTGGTCGGACAGGGTGGCTACCATACCCTTCATGATCGGGTTGTTGCGCTGGCCGTCCTTGTACTCATGCAGCACGTGTTGCAGGTAGGTGTTGTACTGGCCGGCCAGACGTGGGTACTGCGGATCGACCGCATTGCCATCGACACCGTGGCAGGCGAAGCAGGTGGCAGCCTTCTGCTTGCCATTCTCGGCGTTGCCATTGGCCAGCAACTGGGTGGAAGCGAACGCCAGCATGGCGCCGAATGAAAGCAGGGTAAGCGCACGTTTCATGCGGAAAGTCCTTGGCAACTACTTGGCGAGGCTGGAAAGGTAGGCGGCGATGTTCTGAATGTCCGTATCGGACAGACTCTGCGCCTGTGCATCCATGGTCGGATGCGTGCGATCGCCACTCTGATAACCATGCAGCGCGTTGACGATGTACTGCTCGTTCTGCCCGGCGATCTTCGGTACCGGGTACTGCGGGTAAGCGTTGGTATAACCAGGTACGCCATGGCAACCGGCACAGGTATAGATCAGTTTGCGCCCGGCAGCCTTGTCACCTTCGGCATGAACGCTGGCGGAGGCAAACAGGGCTGTGGCCACGGCAAGGCCAAGCAATTGCAGTCGAGTCATCGAGATCATTCTCACGAGTGAAGCGGGTACAGGGTGATATAAGTCGCCAAGTATAGACGTTGCGTTCGCACCTGAACAACATTCGGGTGGTGTGCGGTCAATGTTCGCGTAACCCGCACTGGTCGTTGTCGCATGATCATGGTCGGTGTTTTCGCTGGTTGTGATGGTTGATGCCGTAGCGAATGTCATTGATGCTGCGGCCATCGGCCCCATATACTCACCGGGTCACATCGTTTTCCCCGGGGGTGTCCTGGCTTCGACGGGGGTAGTGAGATGACTTGGTGCATGCCGAGGGGGCAGCTTTCCTCGTAAATCCAGCAGCAAACTTCTAGTTGCCAACGACGACAACTACGCTCTCGCCGCTTAAGGCGTAAGCCCCGAACCCACTTGTGCTCATGCTCGTCGGTGTAGGGTCATTATCATGAGATCGCCGAACGCTGCCGCCTGGCGGTTCTAGGTCAAATCAATCAGGCTGGTTCCGCGGTGCGCTTTGCCCATCGTGCTTGTCGCGGAACGAGATCGAACGGTGAGCTAAGCATGTAGATCTGGGCATTTAACGCCTTCGGACGCGGGTTCGACTCCCGCCACCTCCACCATTTACAGCTCCAACGCAGTCCAACGAAGGCCGGCAACCCTAGCAACAGCAAAGGTTCCGGCCTTTTTTGTGCCTGATGTCGTCCAATCTGATCCATTGCAATCCGGGGGCAACTGGGGGCAACATCGGGGGCAACAGCACCTATCCCCGTGAGAGTTGCCCCCATGACGCTTTCCGACGTCACCATCCGCAAGACCAAGCCAGCCGACAAGACCCAGCGACTTTTCGATGGTGGCGGCCTGTACTTGGAAGTCTCGCCAGCCGGGGGCAAGTGGTGGCGTTTGAAGTACCGGTATGGGGGCAAGGAGAAACGTCTGTCTCTCGGCACGTACCCCGATACCGGTCTGGCCGATGCCCGCGACAAGCGCGACGCGGCCCGCAAGTTGCTGGCCGCTGACGTCGATCCGGGTGAACAGCGCAAGGCCGTCAAAGCTGCCGGCGAGGATCGTGCAGCGAACAGCTTTGAAGTGGTGGCGCGCGAGTGGCACACGAAGCAATCGGCAACATGGGTGGAGCTGCACGCCAGTCGGATCATGCTGCGGATGGAGAATGATGTATTCCCGTGGTTGGGCAGCCGACCGATTGCCGACGTTACGGCAAAGGAACTGCTGGCGACGGTGAACCGGATCGTTGACCGTGGCGCCGTCGAGTCCGCGCACCGCGTGTTGCAAAACTGCGGACAGGTATTGCGCTATGCGATTGCCACCGGCCGCGCCGAACGCAACCCGGTGGCCGATCTGCGCGGCGCGTTGCCACCAGTCAAGCAAACCCATCTAGCCGCCATCGTCGACCCGGTTGCTATCGGTGGCCTGCTCCGCGCGATGGACGGCTATCAAGGCTCGCTGGTGACGAAGTGCGCCCTGCGACTCGCGCCGCTTGTGTTCGTGCGACCGGGCGAACTACGGCAAGCAGAATGGGCGGAGTTCGATATGGACGGCGCGCAATGGAATATCCCTGCCGAGAAAATGAAGATGCGCGAGCCGCATCTGGTCCCGCTGGCACCGCAAGCCGTGGCGATCCTGCGCGAACTGCACCCACTGACCGGGCGCGGGCGCTACGTGTTCCCTAGTGCGCGCAGTCCGCAGCGACCCATGAGCAATAACGCGGTGTTGTCGGCGTTGCGTCGCATGGGCTACGCCACCGATGAAATGAGCGGTCACGGTTTCCGCGCGATGGCTCGCACAGTGCTGGACGAAGTGCTGCACTTCCGGCCCGACTACATCGAGCACCAGCTGGCGCATGCAGTGAAAGACCCGAACGGTCGCGCATACAACCGCACGGCGCACTTGTCAGAGCGACGCAAGATGATGGCTGGATGGGCGGACTATCTGGATACGTTGAAGATCGGCGGCAACGTCGTGCCGATGACACGCAAGGCCAGCTGATCAATAGCCGTTGAACGTCGCGCCTAGGCTGGGCGGCACTTATTGAAGGGCGTAGAGGTGTGCGCATGTCAGATATTCGACTAAACCAGCTTGGTGAGCTTAGTCGCGAAGCCAACCATGTACAGCAACGGCAAGCTGTACTTCAGAGGCGTGCGGATCGGCTGGCTCGGTGTGCCATGCAATGTGACATCGAAGAACTCGCTAGTCGTTATGCATGGATGAGAGTGCTGGTGATGGAGCTGGAGAGTACCCAACGAAAGTCCGCCGAGTTATTCGAACAGCAACGATTGCTATCTGTCATCAGTGACGGACGGGCATCCGGGTATCAGGCTGCTGCGCGTGAATTTACACAGGACATAAAGAAAATCCGGTTAGATCGAAGGAAGGGCGGAAAGGCAGCTGGGGAGGCAAAAAAAGTGGAAGCTGCAAAGTGGCATTCTCGTTGCGTGGAAAAGGCAGGGGCACTCCTTGTACAAGGTAGATCACGCCGCGAACTAGCTGGCATCCTTGCTCCGCAATTCGAAGTCACGCCGCAAGCAGTTCGTACTGTCCTGAACAAAGCGAAAGTGAAGTAAGCGCCCTTTCGTTTCGGTGTTTAACGTCCGTCCAAACCAACAAAGGACGGTCAAATGAGTACCGAAATAGTTACCGCATGCGTCTATTCGCGTGTCTCGGAAATAGCCAACAACCGCCGCACAGGCAAGCCGGGCATCATCCCAGTGTCGCCTGCAACTTGGTGGAGTTGGTGCAAGTCTGGCAAGGCACCAAAGCCGATTCGCCTAAGTGCTGGCGTCACCGTATGGCGTACTGTCGAAGTGATCGCCTTCGCTGAGTCATTGGCTGACCGTGCGGCATGAGCCGGAATCGACGCAAGATTACGGGTCGCGCCGAAAGTGGCGGTTATTTCACGCAACCGCACGCGGTCATGGAGTCGCCGAACTATCGCGCGCTGTCAGCGCATGCTGTGAAGCTTTTGAACGACCTGGGCTTGCAGTTTCGTGGTGCAAACAATGGCGACCTGTCCACCGCGTGGAGAATTATGCAACCGCGTGGCTGGCGCTCGCGTGACACGTTGTGGCGTGCACAGGCAGAGCTGCTGCACTTCGGCATGATCGAAAAGACCCGGCAAGGCGGGTTGAACCGTTGCAACCTGTTCGCGCTGACATGGCTGGCCATCAACGAGTGTCGCAACAAGCTGGATGTACCGGCGACGCGGGTCGCGTCCGGGGTATGGAATACACCGCAGCCACCAATGCCAAAACCAGAGCGGAAAAACGCAACGTCCAACACGACCAGCGTGTCAGACCGACACGGCGGGCGTGTCAGCACAACATGCCTAGCGTGTCAGTGAGTATCTTACCGACACGACCGGCGTGTCAGTCAGGGCATTTTTTATGCGCTCGCTGACACGCTCGGCGTGCACCTTTATATATTACCAATGGAGGGCGTTGTGATTGCCTTGCTTGGAAGGTTCACAGAGGCTCTCATGGTTGCGCTGGCACTCGCTGGCATCCGTGAGTTCTCGAAATAAACAAACCTGAAATATCAGGCGCATTGCAAAATACAGGCAAAAAGCAACGAGGGGAGTTAGCCCGAAACCCCCCTTCCACGTCATGGCGTTGCGCGCCCTTTCGGGTGAGTGCTAAGGAGTCGGCTGCGGTTTATTCGCCGGACAAGAGTATCCGCATAATTTGAGCGCAGAGGTGCACTCGTGCTGGCGCTCAATAGGGAACATGGAGAATTTGGAGAGGCATTGCGAATAGGTGTCGCTGCATGCATGAACACACGTTCCATCCTTGCCGCTTAAGTCTGGGACGCTGGCGCACGCGGTAAGAGCCAGACCAAGCACGGCTGTGAGCACGATATACCGGTACATATTCTTCCCCTGTAGACGACGCAAATGTTGCCGTGGAAGCGATCCACAGGCCCATTTGTGGTGGGTTATGACTCAGCGGCTTGTTGCTCTCTTGTGCCGCTTAAATTCCTAAAGTATTCCGCTTCTGCATCCGCGGCTTGCCGTTCCTATCGTCCGCTGACATAGCGTCGGTGTAGGCCTCTATGCAGCTCAGGTTGCCGGCTATTTCTTCAAGCCTCGAATTTGCCTCTCGAAGCAGGCCGCCGATCTTCCAAACCTCCCAGAAAGCAAAGAAGATGACGATGCCTATCCAGTGCTGAGTGATGAAAGCACTAGCCGCGCCGATGCCGCCGAAAACCGCCTGAAGCCACATAGGCATGCTCATCCCTCTAGTCTTCCAACTGCCAGTCCAGCGCATCAGGCGTAGTGTGTTGTCGCGTAACGTGACTTATAGTCCGTGGATCAATAGTCTACGGCAAGTGAACGTAAGCGGGTGGACATCACCCCGTACGTCGGCCCTGCGTTTCGCCTCCTACGCGAGCGCGCAGAGGTCAGCCAAGAAGACCTAGCCTTCCGTGCAGGGCTTGATCGTACGTACGTGAGCGGGATCGAACGCGGCCGCAGGAATCCTTCGCTCAAGTCGATGCAACGCCTTGCCGCCGAGTTATCAGTATCGCTGGATCAAGTATTCGTCCTTGCTCGCAAGCTGGCAGTAGAGGACGACGAATTGCCGGCGCAAAGGCGGGTACGTAAGACGCCTGCGCGGGGCTAAGCCGTTGCATTGACACTGTGAGCCGAAGTGCCATGCCCGCCGCGCATGTGCCAGCAAACTACTGAAGTTTGCTGGGTTGAAGCTGCCTCATGCAGACAGGGCCGTCGCCAGCTATAAGCCAGCCAAAGTCCACAAAGTGTCGAGAAGTGTCGTGTATGCATGACTATTGCGTGCGAGGGCATGTGACACAGTCTGGGGGCAACTTTGGGGGCAACTCGGAATCGTTGAATCTCGAAACCTTTAGAGCGCAAGGCTTGCGGCGAATAGTTCAATAGACGCCACCCCAATAAACAAAAAGCCCTTGATGAAAATCAAGGGCTTTTTGTTGCGCAGTGTCTTGTGCGGATTCAGGCGCTGCGATTGTGCGAGCGCATGGTGCGCTGCTTTTCGATCTGCCAGTCGCGCTGCTTCTCGGTGTCGCGCTTGTCGTGTTCCTGCTTGCCGCGGGCGAGGCCGATCTCGACCTTGACCTTGTTGCCTTTCCAGTACATCGCGGTTGGTACCAGGGTGTAGCCCTTGCGTTCGACGGCGCCGACAAGCTGATCAATTTCCTTGCGATGCAGCAGCAGTTTGCGCGTGCGTCGATCTTCGGCGATGACGTGGGTGGATGCGCTGATGAGTGGCGGGATGGAGGTGCCGATCAGGAATATCTCGTTCTTAAGGACGACTGCGTAGCTGTCGCCAAAGTTGATCCGGCCGGCACGCAGTGCCTTCAATTCCCAGCCTTGCAGGGCAACACCAGCCTCGAAACGCTGGTCGATGTGGTACTCGAAACGCGAACGCTTGTTGAGCGCGATGGTGCCGCCGCCCTTGTTGTCCTTGTCCTTCGCCTTGGCCATGTCCGTTAAACTCGGGCCTTGTTGCCCTGATGCCGATTCCGCCGCATACCGGGCCAAACCAAGCGTGATGTGAAGAGGTTGCCGTGATCGAAATCCGTCGCAGTGCACTGGTGAAGTATTCGCCGATGCAGATGTTCGACTTGGTCAATGAAGTTGAAGCATACCCAAAGCGTTTCCCCTGGTGTGCCGGTGCCGAGGTGCTTGAGCGTCAGGGTGATGTGCTGGTGGCGCGGCTGGATCTCAAGTTTGCCGGATTGCGCCAAAGCTTTACCACGCGTAACACGGTCGAGCGACCGAAGCGCCTGCAGATGAGCCTGGTCGATGGCCCGTTCCGCAGCCTCGAAGGCCTGTGGGAATTCATCGCGCTGGGTGAGGCGGGTTGCAAGGTCGCCTTTACGTTGGATTTCGATTATGCGGGCAAGCTGGGCAGCAGCGCCCTGAGGCTTGGTTTTCAAGGGCTGGCCGGGCGCATGGTGGACGACTTCTGCGCCGAGGCCGAGCGTGTCTATGGCTGAGGGCACGATCACGGTGACGGTGGTCCATGCGGCTGCCGATCGACAGATCCTGCGCCAGGTCGTGCTGGCCGCTGGCAGCACGATCATGCAGGCGATTGACGCTTCAGGGATTGTCAACGCACTTCCGGACGGTGCGGTAGATCCACATCGTCTGGGTGTCTTTGCGCGGAAAGTTTCGCCGAATCAGCCGGCACAGGACGGTGACCGGATCGAGATCTACCGGCCGCTACTGCTCGATCCGATGGAAGCGCGCCGGCGGCGCGCCCGCTAAGGGCGGCCGCGCATTGGTCGATCAATGACCGTTGTTGTCGCCACCATTGTTGCCATTGCCGGTGCCGAAACCGCCGTCATTCTTGTTGTCGTCCGGATTCTTGCTCTTGTCGCCCTGGGTTTCGTTGGCCGGATAGCTGGCGTGGTATTTCTTGCTGTCCTTCACCAGCTGCTGGGCATCTTCCGCAAAGAAGTCACCTTCGGTATGCACCAGCGTGTCGTTGTTGAAAGTCAGCGTGAACGTGCGCACCTTGATCGCGCCACCGCGATGCGACTGGGTCGACACGTAGTCCCAACGGCTCTGGTTGAACGGCGTGCTGACTGACGGTGTACCCATCAGCACCAGTACCTGGCGCTTGGTCATGCCCGGCTTCAGCTGATCCACGGTTTTCTTGTCGAGCAGGTTGCCTTGCTGCACGTCGGGCGTATAGACGATGTGGCAGCCGGCGATGGAAAGCGCCAGCACGGCGAAAACCAGCAGGGTGATCAGCTTTTGCATGCGTGTTGCGTCCGGATCGTAAAGGTGTCGGATGATACACTACCGGCTTGGTAACACCGTGTGCGGGGAGTAGGCGATGGAACAGGAAACCAAAGAGCTGCGCCGGGTCGGCCTGAAGGTGACCCACCCGCGCATGCGTATCCTGCAGATCTTTGACGAGGAGGGGGTGCAGCACCTCACCGCCGAAGATGTCTACAAGAATCTGCTTGCCCACCAGGAAGATATCGGCCTGGCGACGGTGTATCGCGTGCTGACCCAGTTCGAGGCGGCCGGCATTGTCGTCAAGCACAATTTCGAAGGCGGCCAGGCTGTCTACGAGCTCGACCGCGGCAAACATCATGACCACATGATTGATGTGGACAGCGGAAAAGTGATTGAGTTCGTTAGCGAAGAGATCGAACGCCTGCAGCACGAGATTGCCGCGCGGCACGGCTACGTGATCGAGGATCACAGCCTGGTGCTGTATGTGCGACCCAAGCATCACGCCCGAAAGCCCTGAGCGGCGTGGCGGGACGGGCGACTGACACGTCTCTGGTTTGAGCGTGCATTGCCGGTGGGAATCGCGCGCATAAAAAAGCCGCAAGGTGGACTCCTGTCCGCCTGCGGCTGCTCCCCTACCTGACTAGCAGGTAGCGGCGAAACGGCATCCTGCCGTTGTCTCAGAGCCACCGTCCCCACGGCAACTCTGAATCCACCATCTTGCGATGGCGGCTCCCCCACATCGATGGATGGATGCTAACGATGTCTTCACGTTTGTGGTATCGGAAAAATTCCTAGTTCTGTCGCCCCAGCTCGACCGGATTATTGTTGCTACGCAACAAGATACGCAGATGTACCCCGGCATGATCAGCGCGCAGACGGAACTGGCCGCCAAGCGAAGTGACCCGGTCGCGCATGCCCTGCAGCCCGCGGCCGCCGCGCGGCAACCGGCTGGGCAGGCCGCTGCCGTTGTCGCGCAGGTCCAGTAGCGCCAGCGCAACGCCCTGACGCTCGCCGATGCGCAGGCGCAGCCTGAATTCGCTGGCCTGGGCGTGCTTGACCGCGTTGGTCGCGCTCTCCTGGGCCAGTCGGTAGATCGCTGTGCGGGTGTCATCGTCGAGCAGGCGCGGGTCGCCGTGCAACTCGGTGCGATAAATCATGCCGGCAGTGTTCAGCAGATCCCGGATCGGGCCTTCATCGAGCGCCCGCAGCAGTCCGAATTCGTCCAGCACCGCGGGTCGCAGGTCGTCCAGCAGGCGATGCAGTGCGCGCCGCATATGCCCCAGGATGGTATTGATCGAGGTGCTGATGTCTTCCATGCCGGCCTGGTGCAGGCGAGTCTGGGCCAGCTTCACATGGGTCTGGATGGCGGTGATGTTCTGTCCGAGCTCATCGTGCAGTTCGGCGGCCAGGTGGCGGCGTTGGTTCTCGTCCGCCTGCAGATTGCCGCGAGCAGCGGCGCGCAGCTGATGAGCGAGCTGATCGAGCCGGCGATTGACGGCACCAAGATAGATGTTCTGTTCGGCCACTCGTTCGCTGCTGCGGCGCAGGGCGTCGGTGGCCGAACCCAGCATGAGTGCGCCGGTGCCGGCTACGGCCAGGAACAGATAGGCGGCAGCTGAAGATGGCGCATGACCGAGGTGCTGGTCGACCAGGGTCATGCCCAGGCTGGAAACAATCATCGCCAAGCTGGCACCGCGCCAGCCGTGGCGAAATGCGAAGAACAGCACGGGCGCCAGTGACAGCACGCGGGCGAACTGCGGTTGCGGCGCCGCCTGCTCGGACAACAACAGCAGGATCGCCATCGAAGGCAGCATCACCAGCAGGCCGTCCTTCAACAGGCTGGCCAAGGCCTGATGATCCAGGCGGGTGCGCAGCAGCATGATCATCAACGGCACGATCAGCAGGATGCCCAGGTAATGGCTGAGCAATTCCTCACCTAAAACGCCCAGCATCAAATCGGGCGAGTCCGGTGTCTTGATCAGTGCCAGCAGGGCGGCGTCGGTGGCCGTGGTGGCGGTCACGATCAATACCACCGACAACATCAGCCGGGTCACTTCCTGCGGACTGTGCAAGCTGGCGTGGAGGTTGAACCGTCGCAGCAGCCACAGGCCCGCAGCCATCACCAGCGGTTCGGGCAGCTCGTCAAGGGCGAAGCCGATCCAGCCCAGTGGCAGGCCGTGGGCCACGCTGATGCCGGCCGTGGCAGCCAGCTCCGCGCCGAGCAGCCAGCCCCAGTAGCGTACTGGGGTGAGCAGTAACGCACCGAACCGCAGGCCATACGGCAGCATCCAGTAGGGTTGCACGGTCGGCCACAACAGCAGCCAGAGCAACAGATAACCGGCGCCCAGCAGCGGGCCGGAGTCGGGCAGGTGGAGAGGTTTCAGGCGCATGCGTCGATGGTACATGCGCGATCCGCATCGATGCTGCGGCGCGACCTGCGAAGCAGCGCATCCCTGTGTACAGTAGCAGGATGCATAGCATTGTCCTGGTTGATGACCACGCCATCGTTCGCGAGGGCTTCAAGCGACTGATCGAGATGGAGCCGGATCTTGACGTGGTGGCCGAGTGCCGCAACGCCGATGATGCGGTGGAGGCGGTTGGCCAATGGCGTCCCGATCTGGTGGCACTGGATCTGTCGCTGCCCGATGGCAGCGGCCTGCCGCTGATCGAACATCTGCTCAGCGTGTCTGCGCAGACGCGCATCGTGGTGTTGAGCATGCACGACGGCGAACCTTATGTATCCGAGGCCCTGCGTCGCGGTGCCAGCGGATACGTCACCAAGGGCGTGGCGCCGGAAGAGCTGGTGGCCGGCTTGCGCGCGGTGATGCAGGGCGAATGTTTCCTCAGCTCGGACTTGCGCCTGCGCCGGGCCGAGCGGCCGAACGCGGCGCTGGATCCGATCAATCGGCTGACCGCGCGCGAACGCGAGGTGTTCATGCTGCTGGCTCGCGGCCGTGCACCCAAGCAGGTCGCGGTGGAGTTGGGGATTGGCCAAAAGACCGTGTATATCCACCGCGCCAGCCTGATGGGCAAGCTGGGTGCCGGCTCGGAACTGGACCTGTACCGGATGGCGACCGAGCGTGGGCTGTTGTCGCCCAACAGCTGAGCCGGTGTCGGGATGCGGTAGCGCGGGTCAGGCGGTTTGCGCCCGCTCCAGCATCTGTTTCGCATGTGCACGCGTTTCGCGGGTGATCTCGACCCCGCCAAGCATGCGCGCCAGTTCGTCGCGGCGACCGCCAACATCGAGCCGCTCGATGCGGGTGTGGGTGGAATCGCCATCACTGTGCTTGCTGACCAGCAGATGGGCATGACCTTGCGCGGCGACCTGCGGCAGATGGGTGACGCACAACACTTGGCGCTGACTGCCCAGTGCGCGCAATTTTTGTCCGACTACCTCGGCTACTGCGCCACCGATGCCGGTGTCGACTTCGTCGAAGATCATGCTGCCGACGGTGTCCTTGCCCAAGGTGGCGACTTCGATGGCGAGACTGATACGCGCCAGCTCACCGCCGGAGGCTACCTTACGCAACGGCCGCGGCGGCTGGCCCGGGTTCGCACTGACCAGCAGCTCGCAGCGCTCGCGGCCCTGACTGTCGGGTTCGTCGCCCGCACTGGCTTCCAGCTCGACCTTCAGCACGCCACCGGCCATGCCCAGCTCACCCATCAACACGCTGGCCTCGTCGCCCAGGCGCTGTGCCGCGATTTGCCGGGCCTTGCTCAGGGATGCGGCGGCGCTGGTGTAGTCGTTGCGCAGCTTTTCGCGCTGGGCGGCCAGTTGTTCCAGCACGTCGCCGGCACCTTCCAGTTCGCTCAACTCGGTTTGCAGTGAGGCCAGTTTGTCGTGCAGATCGGCGACCGGCAGGCGGTGGCGGCGACCAAGTTCATGCAGGCGCGTGAGATGAATGTCGACTTCGGCGTAGCGTTCCGGGTCGAGATCGACATCCTGTGCGTAGTGACCGAGGCCGTCGGCGGCCTCGCCGAGCTGGATCGTGGCGTTGTCGAGCAGTTCGAGCAGCGGGTTGAGCCGCACATCCAGCGCGGCGAGCTTGCCCAGTTCCGTATGGGCGCGCCCGAGCGCGCGGCGCAGTGCGAACTCGCTGTCGCCATCGAGCAATTCGACCACCCCGGCGGCGCCTTCGGCGAGGCGTCCGGCATTGGCAAGGCGTTTGTGGCTGGTTTCCAGTTCGCTCAACTCGGCTGCAGGCAACGCCCACTTTTCCAGTTCACCCAGTTCGTGGCGCAGCAGTTCCAGATGCTGTTCGCGATCTTCGCCGCCGCTCAACTTGCGCATGCGCAAACCGAGCTCGCGCCATTCCATGGCCAGTTCACGCACCTGCAGGGCCCGCGTCTCGTGGCCGGCATAGGCGTCGAGCAGGGCCAGCTGATGCGCACGTGCCAGCAGCGCCTGATGCTCATGCTGACCGTGGATCTCGACCAGCAGCGAAGCCAGCTCGCCGAGCTGGCGGGTGTTCGCGGGGCGGCCGTTGATCCAGGCCTTGGAACTGCCTTCGGCACGGATCACCCGGCGCAGTTGGCAGGCGCCGTCCTCGTCCAGTTCCTCGCGTTGCAGCCAGTCACGCGCCTCGGGCAGCCCGGTCAGATCGAACTCCGCGGCCAGTTCGGCGCGATCGCTGCCCGCACGAACCATGCCGCTGTCGGCACGTGCGCCGGCCAGCAGCATCAGCGCATCGACCAGCAGTGACTTGCCGGCGCCGGTTTCACCGCTGACCACGGTCAGGCCCGGGCCGAACGTGACCTCGGCGGCTTCGACGACGGCAAAATGACGGACGTACAGCGAAGTGAGCATGGTCAGAAAATTGATGGGGTCGACGGATTGTAACGGCAGGTCGGTGGCGCGAAACATCGATTCCGCTTGCAAGCTGCGCGCGCAGACCTTATTTCTGTCGGGTCTCAAGGATTGCTACACATGGATCACCGCAGCGCATGATCACCCCACATGGCCACGATCTCGATGCCCGCACGCGGCGCCTGCTGCGCACGCTGATCGCCCAGTATCTGGTCGATGGCGAGCCGGTCGGTTCGCGTACGCTGTCGCGCTCGTCCGGGCTGGACGTGAGCCCGGCGACGATCCGCAACATCATGGCTGACCTCGAGGATGCAGGCCTGGTCTCCTCGCCGCATACCTCGGCCGGGCGGGTGCCGACACCGCGCGGGCTGCGTCTGTTTGTCGACAGTCTGATCGAATTGAAGCCGCTGCCGCATGAGGAAATGGCGCGTCTGCAGCGTGAGCTGCCACCGGGACCGACCACCACGCTGGATCTGCTCGGCAATGCTTCGACCCTGCTGTCGGCGATGACCCGTTTTGCCGGTGTGGTGACCGTGCCGCGCCAGGTCGATTTCCCGTTGCGTCACATCGATTTCGTGCCGCTGCCGGATGCCCGCGTGCTGGTGATCCTGGTATTCACCGACAACCAGGTGCAGAACCGCATCGTGCAGTTGGCCAAACCACTGCACAGTGGCGAGCTGGAGCAGGCCGCGAACTATCTCAACAGCCAGTTTGCCGGCTTGCGGGTGGACGACATCCGCGCCCATCTGCTGGCTGAATTGCGCGAGACGGGCAGCGAGCTCAACCGGCTGCTGGCCAGCACGATGGAACTGGCGACGGCCTCGTTCGCGCCGCAGGCCGGCGGTAACGATGTGCTGGTCAGCGGCCAGACCAATCTGATGGCGTATTCGGAACTGGCCGACTTGCCGCGGTTGCGCGAGCTGTTCGAGGCATTCCAGCAGAAGAACGAGTTGCTGCAGCTGATGGAAGTGTGCGCGCGAGCCCCTGGCGTGCGGCTGTTCATCGGCGAGGAATCCGGTTTCACGGCGCTCGATGGCTGCAGCGTGGTCACCGCCAGCTATGGCGCGCAGGGCCGTGTGCTGGGTGCGGTCGGTGTGATCGGGCCGACCCGGATGGCCTACGAGCGGGTCATCCCGGTGGTGCAGGCGACTGCCGGATTGCTCAGCGATGCCTTGAATCGGGCTGCGATGACCCTATAACCGCTGCGGGAGGCGGGCTTTCCGCAAATACAGGGTGGCCGGCACACATGCCGGCTACGAACTTTCGTTTGGAGTGATGCATGCAAAACAATGACCCGCAGTCGCACGACGAGGCATTTGGCCAAAGTGCGGCAGACGAAGCGGTTGCCGCCGATCTGGCAGCGCTGCAGGCACGGGTGGCCGAGCTGGAAGCGAGCAATGCCGAATTGCGCGAGACCGTGCTGCGCGAGAAGGCCGAGATCGAAAACCAGCGCCGTCGCCTGCACCGCGATGTGGAGCAGGCGCGCCGCTTCGCCAACGAAAAGCTGCTGAACGAACTGCTGCCGGTGTACGACGGGCTGGAAAGCGGCCTGGCGGTGGAGAGCGCCGATGTCGCCTCGATGCGCGAAGGCATCAGCCTCACCTTGAAGTCGCTGCTGAAAGTGGCCGAGAACAACGGCATGGCGCAGATCGACCCGCTTGGCCAGCCGCTCGACCCGGACCGTCATCACGCCGTGAGCTTGGTCGACGCTCCGGGCAAGGCAGCGGGCACCGTGGTCAGCGTGCTTCAGAAAGGCTACGTGCTGAACGACCGGTTGCTGCGTCCGGCCCTGGTCGCGGTTGCCAAGGACTGAAGATTTTCTTGCTGGCGCCAGCCTGAACGGCGCGCCGGCAAACACCACGAAATCGCATCCGGGGCCTTGCCGGCATTGAATCGCCAGACCAGACCCCCATCTGAAAACCATCGCGGCCGTGGGGGCCGCAAAAAATTTGGAGCTTACACATGGGCAAGATCATCGGTATCGACCTGGGCACCACCAACTCCTGCGTATCCGTGATGGACGGCAGCACCGCCAAGGTCATCGAAAACTCGGAAGGCGATCGCACCACGCCATCCATCGTCGCCTTCAACAAGGACGGTGAAGTGCTGGTGGGCGCCTCGGCCAAGCGCCAGAGTGTGACCAACCCCAAGAACACCTTTTACGCGGTGAAGCGCCTGATCGGCCGCAAGTTCACCGACGCTGAAGTGCAGAAAGACCTGCACATCGTTCCGTACAAGATCGTCGCGCACGACAATGGCGACGCCTGGGTCGAGACCTCCGACGGCAAGAAGATGGCGCCGCAGGAAATCGCCGCCAAGGTGCTGATGAAGATGAAGAAGACCGCCGAGGATTACCTCGGCGAGACGATCACCGAGGCGGTGATCACCGTGCCGGCGTACTTCAACGACAGCCAGCGCCAGGCGACCAAGGACGCCGGCAAGATTGCCGGCCTCGACGTCAAGCGCATCATCAACGAGCCGACTGCGGCCGCGTTGGCCTACGGCATGGACAAGAAGGGCGGCGACCGCAAGATCGCGGTGTACGACCTGGGCGGCGGCACGTTCGACGTGTCGATCATCGAGATCGCCGAAGTCGACGGCGAGAAGCAGTTCGAAGTGCTGGCGACCAACGGCGACACCTTCCTCGGTGGCGAAGACTTCGACATGCGCGTCATCGACTACCTCGTCGACGAATTCAACAAGGAGCAGGGCATCGATCTGCGCAAGGATCCGCTTGCCTTGCAGCGCCTGAAGGATGCGGCCGAGCGCGCCAAGATCGAGCTGTCCTCCAGCCACCAGACCGACGTCAACCTGCCGTATGTGACTGCGGACGCGTCCGGTCCGAAGCATCTGAACATCAAGCTGACCCGCGCCAAGCTGGAGTCGTTGGTGGACGAGCTGATCAAGCGCACCATCGAGCCGTGCCGCACCGCGTTGAATGACGCCGGCCTGCGCGTGTCCGACATCAACGAGGTGATTCTCGTCGGTGGCCAGACCCGCATGCCCAAGGTGCAGGAGTCGGTGAAGGACTTCTTCGGCAAAGAGCCGCGCAAGGACGTCAACCCGGATGAAGCCGTCGCTGTCGGCGCGGCCATCCAGGGCGGCGTGCTGGGCGGCACCGTCAAGGACGTGCTGCTGCTCGACGTCACCCCGCTGTCGCTCGGCATCGAGACGATGGGCGGCGTGATGACCAAGCTGATCGAGAAGAACACCACGGTGCCGACCAAGGCCGCGCAGACGTTCTCGACCGCCGACGACAACCAGACCGCGGTGACCGTGCACGTGCTGCAGGGCGAGCGCGAGCGCGCCAGCGCAAACAAGTCGCTGGGCAAGTTCGACCTGTCCGGCATCGACGCCGCACCGCGCGGCCAGCCGCAGATCGAGGTGACCTTCGACATTGACGCGAACGGCATCCTGCACGTGTCGGCCAAGGACAAGAAGACCGGCAAGGAACAGAAGATCGAGATCAAGGCCGGTTCGGGCCTGTCCGAGGACGAGATCCAGCGGATGGTCGCGGATGCCGAGGCGAACAAGGAAGAGGACAAGAAGTTCCACGAACTGGTCGCCACGCGTAACAAGGCCGATCAGCTGGTGCATGCCACCCGCAGTGCGTTGAAGGAGCATGGTGGCAAGGTGCCACCGGATCAGCTCAGCAGTATCGAGGGCGCGTTGTCCGATCTGGAAAAGGTAAAAGACAGCGACGACAAGGCGGCGATCGAATCCAAGGTCGAGAAGCTGGAGCAGACCGCGCAGGCGCTGTATGCGGCAGCCCAGGGCGGTGCTTCGGCTGATGCCGGTGCGCAGTCCGCACCGGGTGGTTCGGCCCAGCCGGACGATGTGGTCGATGCCGAGTTCACCGAAGTGAAAGACGACAAGAAGTAATCGACAGCCGTAAGTTATGGAATCGACCGCGGCACGGTCGAAATCAGCAGCCCGCGCCGGGAATTATCCTGGCGCGGGCTGTCTGCTGAATGCAGGATGCGGAACCACCGGTTCCATCCTGGGGCGTGAAGAGCAGTGTGGATGCATGAATGAGCAAGCGTGATTACTACGAAGTGCTGGGCGTCGAGCGCAGCGTCAGCGACGTCGAGCTGAAGAAATCCTTTCGCCGGCTGGCAATGAAGTTCCACCCGGATCGTTGCCCGGACGATCCGCACGCGCAGGAGAAATTCAAGGAGGCCAAGGAGGCCTACGAAGTGCTGTCCGACGCGCAGAAGCGCGCGATGTACGACCAGCACGGCCATGCCGCGTTCGAGCATGGCATGGGCGGTCGCGGCGGCGCCGGGTTTGGCGATGTCGGTGACATCTTCGGTGACATCTTCGGCGACATCTTTGGCCGCCATGGCGGTGGTCGCGGCCGTCCGCGCCGTGGTGCCGATCTGCGCTACATCATGGAACTGGATCTGGAGGAGGCTGTGTTCGGCGTCAGCCGGCAGATCGAGGTACCGAGTCAGGTCAACTGCCATCACTGCAACGGCAGCGGCTCGGAGGACGGCAAGGTCAGCAAGTGCAAAACCTGCCACGGCCATGGCCAGGTACGCATGCAGAACGGCATCTTCTCGATTCAGCAGGCCTGCCCGCATTGCAGCGGCACCGGCCAGGCGATCGAGAAGCCGTGCAAAAAATGCCATGGCGAGGGTCGCATCGAAGAAACCCGTACGTTGTCGGTGCAGATCCCCGAGGGCGTCGACAACGGTGACCGCATCCGCCTGACTGGGCAGGGCGAAGCTGGTCCGTCCGGTACGCCGGCGGGCGACCTGTACGTGGAAGTGCATGTGCGCGAGCACGCGATCTTCCAGCGCGAAGGCAACGATCTTTATTGCGAACTGCCGATCCGCTTCGCGCAGGCCGCACTCGGTGCCGAGCTGCCGGTGCCGACGCTGGAAGGCGAAGTGCCCATCAGCATTCCGCCCGAGACGCAGACGGGCACCCAGTTCCGCCTGCGTGGTCGTGGCGTCAAGTCGGTGCGCAGCAGCCGTCACGGTGATCTGATCTGCCGCGTGGTGGTGGAAACGCCCGTGCGACTGACCAAGCAGCAGCGCGAGCTGCTCGAATCGCTGGAAGCCACGTTCGACAGCAACGACGCCGGCAAGCACACACCGCGCGCGAAGGGCTGGGTCGACGGCGTCAAGCAGTTCTGGTCGAAAGTCACCGCGTGAGGCCAGCAGCACACGCGGTAGCATGTGCCGATCGACGTTTCTGACTGGAGTGTGCCGATGACCCGACCTGTTCGCCTCGCCATCAGTGGCGCCTCCGGCCGCATGGGCTGCGCGTTGCTGGGCCTGCTCGGCGATGACGCGCGCTTCGAGCTGGTGCATGCGGTAGTGGCGCCGGGTTCGGCCCACGCAGGCCAACCGGTGGCTGCCGATGACGTGGAATCATTGCGTTACGCGGATGACTGGACGCAGGCACCGGCGCTCGATGTCGTCATCGACTTCAGCGGGCCGGCTGGCTTGGCCTTGGCACTCGATCATTGCCTGGCACATGGCACGGCACTGGTGAGCGGCACCACCGGCATCGACGTGGTACTGGAAGCGCAGCTTGCCGACGCCGGCAAGAGCGTCGCGATCCTGCGTGCGGCCAATTTCAGTCTCGGCGTCGCCGTACTGACGCGGTTGTTGCGTGAAGCTGCTGCGTCATTACCGGGCTGGGATCTGGAAATCGTCGAGGCGCATCATGGTCGCAAGCAGGATGCACCGTCCGGTACGGCGCTGGCGCTTGGCCATGCTGCTGCCGCGGCCCGTCACACCACGCTGGAGGCGGCGGCGGTGTACAGCCGCGAAGGCCAGACGGGTGGACGCGTGGATGGCAGCATCGGTTTCGCCGTAGTGCGTGGCGGCGATATTGTCGGCGAGCACACCGCGATGCTGATCGGGCAGGGCGAACGGCTGGAGCTGGCTCATCGCGCCACCGATCGTTCGATTTTTGCGCGAGGGGCCTTGCATGCAGCGCACTGGCTGGCTGGCCGTGAGCCCGGGCAGTGGCAACTTGAAGACGTGATCGCCGCACCACACTGAGTCGCTGTCGGCCGGCCTTGGCTTGTATCGCATCGCCGTGGCCGGTAGCATCCGCTCGTTGTCATTGGGGAGTAGCCAGCCTCGTCCCCAGAGGCGTTCGCATCAACACACTTGCTCGTCGGTCGTTTCCGACGTCATGGTGCGAACAGCAGCCGCCACCATCAGGTAGCGGTCCTGCCCGGCGAGACCTTTGGCCATCGACATGCTTACCCGACCGGGCGAGCGGTGTCGTTGAGCCATCGGTTATTCCGCTCGCCCGGTCCAGGTCATCCCATGTTGCTTACCCTGTGTCTGTTTCTAGGCTCGGCCGGCGCGATCTATCTCGCCTGCGAATACTTCGTCAACGGCGTCGAATGGTTCGGGCAGAAGCTCAAGCTGAGCGCGACGGCGACCGGTACGGTGCTGGCGGCGTTCGGCACGGCGTTGCCGGAAAGCGCGGTGACTTTCGTCGCGGTGATGTTCGGCAAGACACCGGAGGCGCGCGATATCGGCGTGGGTGCGGCGATGGGTGGTCCGCTGGTATTGGCCACGATTGCCTATGCGGTGGTCGGTGTGGCGATGTGGAGCAATCGCCATCGACTGCAGCGGGCTGACCGGATCATCCGGGTCGACCATCGGCGATTGGCGCGCGATCAATCGTGGTTCCTGGCGATCTTTGTGGTCAAGGTCGGCCTGGGGCTCGTCGTGTTTGCGTTCAAGCCGCTGCTCGGTATCCTGTTTCTGGTCGCCTATGCCATGTACGTGTGGCGCGAAATGCGCAGCGACGACAGTGCCCCGGAAGACGAGACGCTCGAGCCGCTGAAGTTTCGCCCGAGCCAGGTCGATCCGGCCTTGCGCTGGGTGGTGATGCAGACGGTAGCGGCGCTGGTGGTGATTGCAGCCGCGTCGCGGGTATTCGTCGGCCAGCTCGAAGCCATCGGTGTCGCACTTTCATTGCCGCCGCATCTGGTCGCGCTGGTCTTGAGTCCGGTGGCGACCGAGTTGCCGGAAACCGTCAATGCGCTGATCTGGGTACGTCAGGGCAAGGAGCGCCTGGCGCTGGCGAACATCTCCGGAGCGATGATGATCCAGGCCACCATTCCCAGTTCGCTGGCGATCTTCGCCACGCCATGGTTGTTCGACATGCCGCTGATCGTGGCAGGTGTGCTGACTGCCATCGCGATCGTGTATCTGTGGTGGCTGTTCCGCCGTGGCCGCGTCGATGCGCGCTGGCTGTTGCCGGTGGGCTTGCTGTACGGTGTGTTTGCCGCGTTCGTGGCGTGGCACTTTGCCGTCGGCTGAGCGATGGAGCCGGTTCAATCGCGATGTGATGCGTTGCGGTCGCGCCCGGCGCCCAGTTTGGTATCGAGACTGCCGAACAGTTTCTTGAACGCCCGCGAAAATTTGCCGCGCTTCGTCTTGCGCAGTTTTTCCTCCTCGCTGGTGAGCCACGCCACCTGGATCACCCGGCGTTCGCCTTCATAGGGCAGGTGGCCGTGGAAAGAGTTTTCGCAACGTTTGAACACCGCGAATTCGCCGTAGAGCGGAATCAGTTCCGGTGCCACGATGTTGTCGATATTGTCGATCTCGTGCAGGAAGCGCAGGCAACCGTCGCTGGTATCCGGCCATTGCGCATTCAGATAGATCAGCGCCGTGGCTATCTTGGACTTGCTGTCGGTATGGATGGTGCCGTGACGTTTGTTGAGCAGGCGGCACAAGGTCACCAGGGTCGGGTACTGACCAAGATTGTCGATGCCCAGCCGCTGGCCGACTGCACTGGCGAATGCCGGTGAAGTCATCGCATCGACCAGCGCATTGACCGCCGGGCCGCAGTCGCTCGGGTCATAGGGGAAGAAGCCGGCGCTGCTGTACCGCGGAAAGTCCCGATCCAGGTCACCACGCGCTTCGTCCGGCAACTGGCCATGGGCCACCATGAACGGGAAGGGCTGCTGGTGCACCGTGGTATCCGGACGATCGAGTCGGGCGGGATCGAGCAGAACGGCGACGCTCATGGGGCATTCAACTCCATTGAAATGTTGCCAAGTGTAGCGCTGACCGAACGGCGGCGACCGGCACAGAAACGCACAATTCAGGCTACGTAAGGTGGACAGAAACGCCGCCGCCGCCTATCATTTCCAGCCGCCCTGACCCTTTCCTCCCCAAGCGCCACAAGCCAGCAATCATGCGGCTTGCGGACTTCGCTGCATCCAAAAGGCGGTTACCGTATGCCTCATCCCGCTCTGCTCGCCCTTGAAGACGGCAGCGTGTTTCATGGTCATGCCGTGGGCGCGACCGGCGAAACCGTTGGCGAGGTGGTGTTCAACACCGCGATGACCGGCTACCAGGAGATCCTCACCGATCCCTCGTACTCGCGTCAGATCGTCACGCTGACCTATCCACATATCGGCAATACCGGCGTCAACGCCGAGGATGTCGAATCCACGGCCGTGCATGCCGCCGGGCTGATCGTGCGCGACGTGCCGCGCCGGGCCAGTAACTGGCGCAGCAACGAAAGCCTGCCGGATTACCTGCAGCGCCATGGCACCGTCGCGATCGCCGGCATCGATACCCGCCGGCTGACCCGCATCCTGCGCGACAAGGGCGCGCTGGCCGGTTGCATCATGGCCGGCGAGCAGGTCGACGCCGACGTGGCACTGGCGAGGGCGCGTGCGTTCCCCGGTTTGAACGGGATGGACTTGGCCAAGGTGGTCAGTACTGCCAAGTCGTATGTCTGGAACCAGGGTGTGTATGACCTGGACCGCACCGCATTCAATCAGCCGGCGGCGCGCTTCAAGGTAGTCGCCTATGACTTCGGCACCAAGCTCAACATCCTGCGGCTGCTGGCTGAGCAGGGCTGCGAGGTCACCGTGGTGCCGGCGCAGACGCCTGCCGCCGAGGTGCTGGCGATGAAGCCGGATGGAGTGTTTCTGTCCAATGGTCCGGGTGATCCGGCGGCCTGCGATTATGCGATTACCGCCACCCGCGAACTGCTCGACGCGAAGATCCCGCTATTCGGCATCTGCCTCGGTCATCAGTTGATGGGGCTGGCGGTGGGTGCGAAGACGCTGAAGATGAAGTTCGGCCATCACGGCGCGAACCATCCAGTGAAGGATCACGATGACGGCCGCGTACTGATCACTTCGCAGAACCATGGCTTTGCGGTCGACCCAGCCACGCTGCCGGCGAATGTGCGGGTCACCCACAGCTCGCTGTTCGATGGCTCGCTGCAGGGCTTCGCGCTGACCGACCGACCGGCGTTCTGCTTCCAGGGTCATCCGGAAGCGAGCCCCGGTCCGCTCGACATCGGCTACCTGTTCAAACGTTTCGCCGCACTCATGCAGGAGGCCCGCTGAGATGGCCAAGCGTACCGATATCAAGAGCATCCTCATCATCGGCGCCGGCCCGATCGTGATCGGCCAGGCCTGTGAGTTTGATTACTCCGGCGCGCAAGCCTGCAAGGCGCTGAAGGAAGAGGGTTACCGGGTGATCCTGGTGAACTCCAATCCCGCCACGATCATGACCGACCCGGAGACTGCCGACGCGGTCTACATCGAGCCGATCAACTGGCAGACGGTGGAGCGCATCATTGCCAAGGAGCGCCCGGATGCGGTGCTGCCGACGATGGGTGGCCAGACCGGCCTGAACTGCGCGCTGGATCTGGCCGATCACGGCGTGCTGGACAAATACAACGTCGAGCTGATCGGCGCCTCGCGCGAAGCGATCCGCATGGCTGAGGACCGTGAATTGTTCCGCGTGGCGATGGCCGAGATCGGGCTCGACTGCCCCAAGGCTGAGGTGGTGCGCACATTTGAACAGGCGCTTGTGACCCAGGCCAAGGTCGGTTTCCCGACCGTCATCCGCCCAAGTTTCACGCTTGGCGGTTCTGGTGGCGGCATCGCGTACAACAAGGAAGAGTTCGAGGAGATCGTCAAGCGCGGTCTGGAACTCTCGCCGGTGGGCGAAGTGCTGGTCGAGGAATCCGTACTGGGCTGGAAGGAATTCGAGATGGAAGTGGTCCGCGACACTGCGGACAACTGCATCATCGTCTGCTCGATCGAGAACCTCGACCCGATGGGCGTGCACACGGGCGACTCGATCACCGTGGCGCCGGCACAGACGCTTACCGACAAGGAATACCAGCGCCTGCGTGACGCCTCGATCGCGGTGCTGCGCAAGATCGGCGTGGATACCGGTGGCTCCAACGTGCAGTTCGGCATCAATGCCGAGAATGGCCGCGTTGTCGTCATCGAAATGAATCCGCGCGTGTCGCGCTCGTCCGCGCTGGCGTCGAAGGCAACCGGTTTCCCGATCGCCAAGATCGCTGCGAAGCTAGCCGTCGGTTACACGCTCGATGAATTGAAGAACGACATCACCGGTGGTCTTACGCCGGCGTCGTTCGAGCCGTCGATCGACTACGTGGTCACCAAGATTCCGCGTTTCGCGTTCGAGAAATTCCCGACCGCCGATGCCCGACTCACCACCCAGATGAAATCCGTCGGCGAAGTGATGGCGATCGGCCGCAGCTTCCACGAGTCATTGCAGAAAGCGCTGCGCGGGCTGGAGATCGGCAAGACCGGCCTCAACCCGACCGGGCTGGACATCACGACCGAGGATGGTCTGGCGGTACTCAAGCGCGAACTGCGCGAGCCGCGGCCGGACCGCGTTTTCCATCTGGCCGATGCGTTCCGCGCCGGCCTGTCGCTGGAAGAAGTGCATAACCTGAGCCGGGTCGATCCATGGTTCCTCGCCGCGTTCGAGGACATCGTGCTGACCGAGGCGGAAGTCATCAAGCAGGGGCTGACTGCGCTCGACGAGCCGCGCATGCGCGAACTCAAGCGGCTCGGTTTCGCCGATGCACGGGTGGCCGAACTGCTCAACACCGACGAGGCTGCGGTGCGCCATCTGCGCCACACGCTCGGGGTGCGCCCGGTGTACAAGCGGGTGGATTCCTGCGCGGCCGAGTTCGCCACCAGCACCGCCTACATGTATTCGACCTATGAGGAAGAGTGCGAGGCGAATCCGACTGATCGCGACAAGATCATCGTGCTCGGCGGTGGCCCGAACCGCATCGGCCAGGGCATCGAGTTCGACTACTGCTGCGTGCATGCATCACTGGCGCTGCGTGAGGATGGCTACGAGACCATCATGGTCAACTGCAATCCGGAAACCGTCTCGACCGATTACGACACCTCCGACCGCTTGTACTTCGAACCGCTGACGCTGGAGGACGTGCTGGAAATCGTCCATCTGGAAAAACCGAAGGGTGTGATCGTGCAGTACGGCGGACAGACCCCGCTGAAGCTGGCGCGCGCGCTGGAAGCGGCGGGTGTGCCGATCATCGGCACCAGTCCCGACAGCATCGATCTGGCCGAGGATCGCGAGCGCTTCCAGCAGATGATCGAGAAGATCGGCCTGAAGCAGCCGCCGAACCGCACCGCGCGCAATGCCGACGAGGCGCTGGCGCTGGCCCGCGAGATCGGTTATCCGCTGGTCGTGCGGCCGAGCTATGTGCTCGGCGGCCGCGCGATGGAAGTGGTGCATGACGACGCCGATCTGTCGCGTTACATCCGCGATGCGGTGAAAGTCTCCAACGATTCGCCGGTGCTGCTCGATCGCTTCCTCGATCATGCAGTCGAGGTGGACGTAGACGTGATCGCCGATGCCGAAGGCAATGTGCTCATCGGCGGCATCATGGAGCATATCGAGGAGGCTGGCGTGCACTCGGGCGACTCGTCCTGCTCGCTGCCGCCGTATTCACTGTCGGCCGAGATCCAGGACGAGCTGCGCCATCAGGTGGCTGCGATGGCGAGGGAGCTGAAGGTCATCGGCCTGATGAACACGCAGTTCGCGATCCAAGGCGATACCGTGTTCATCCTGGAAGTGAATCCGCGCGCCTCGCGTACGGTGCCGTTCGTTTCCAAGGCTACCGGTGTACCGCTGGCCAAGATCGCTGCCCGCGTGATGGCCGGCCGCACACTGGCCAGTCTGGGAGCGACGCGCGAAGTGATCCCCGCGTATTACTCGGTGAAGGAAGCGATCTTCCCGTTCCTGAAGTTCCAGAACGTCGACCCGATCCTCGGGCCCGAGATGCGCTCGACCGGTGAAGTGATGGGTGTGGGTCGCAGCTTTGGCGCCGCGTTCGCACGCGGCCACGAGGCGGCCGGCATCAGGCCGCCGACCGTGGGCAAGGCATTCCTGTCCGTGCGGGATGGCGACAAGGATCGGCTGCTGCCGGTGGCCAAGGAAATCATCGCGCGCGGCTTCAACCTGGTGGCGACCGCCGGTACCGCCAGTTATCTGGCCGAACATGGTGTCGTCTGCGAGCGCATCAACAAGGTGCTCGAGGGGCGGCCGCATATCGTCGACCTGATCAAGAATGGCGAGATCGTGTATATCGTCAACACCACCGAGGGCAAGCAGGCGATCGCCGACTCGTTCTCGATCCGGCGCGAGGCCCTGCAACATCGCGTCACCTATTCCACCACTGTGGCAGGCGCTCGTGCGCTCGTGCATTCGCTGGATTTCCACAGCGATGGCGAGGTGCACAGTCTGCAGGAATTGCATAAGGAGCTCCGTGCATGAGTCGTGCACCTATAACCAAAGCGGGTTCGGAGCGTTTGCGCGCCGAACTTGAGCGGCTGAAGTCGGTTGACCGCCCGCGCATCATCGCGGCGATTGCCGAGGCGCGCGCGCACGGCGATCTGAAGGAAAACGCCGAGTATCACGCGGCGCGCGAGCAGCAGAGTTTCACCGAGGGCCGTATTGGCCAGCTCGAGGCTCTGCTGTCGACGGCGGAAGTGATCGATGTCACCCAGCTCAATCCCGGCAATCGCGTGGTGTTCGGTGCCATTGTCGATCTGGAAGACGAGGACAGCGGGACGGCGGTGACCTACCAGATCGTTGGCGATCTGGAGGCGGACATCAAGCAGCGCTTGATTGCTGTGTCTTCACCGATTGCACGCGCGCTGATCGGCAAGAGTGCCGGTGACAGTTTCGAGTTCACTGCACCGAATGGCGTCAAGCATTACGAGATCGTCGACGTCCGCTACGAGTAACCGCAGTGCCGGTGCCCGGTGGTCATCGCCACCGGAGCGCCCACAAAAAAGGCCGCTTGCGCGGCCTTTTTCATGACATCGTTACGCCAAACTCAGCGCTGACGAGCCTTGAAACGGGGATTGCTCTTGCAGATCACGAACACCTTGCCGCGACGACGCACAATCTTGCAATCGCGGTGCCGCGCCTTGGCGGACTTCAAAGAGTTAAGCACCTTCACGGCCAGCTCCTGACACTAAACGAGAAATTAAGCAGGCAATTGTAACGACTTGAATGGCTTATCACAAGCCTGATGCAGCCGCGGACTCGGCGACCGTGGAAAGGAACTGCAGCAGGGCCGGCGAGTGATCGTCGCTGCGGCTGGCCACCGCCAGCAGCAGGTAGGCATCGGCATCCTCCAGTGGGACGTAACTGACACCGGCAAGGCGCACGGCACGCATGCTGGCCGGTACCAGCGCCAGCCCCAGTCCAGCGGCGACCAAGGCCAACAAGCCATTGATCTGCTGCGCATGCTGGACGATCGACGGCTGGAAGCCGGCCTTGGCCGCCAGTTTCACCAAACGATCGTATAGCGTGGCTGCCAGTTCACGTGGCTGCGAGACAAAGGCATCGGCCGCCACCTCGGCGAGGCGCAGGCTGCTGCGGCCGGACAAGAGGTGGCCGGAGGGCAGGGCGAGCAGCAGGGGTTCGCGATCAATCACACTCAGACGCAGGCTGCGTGCGTCCTGTGCATGAATCGGCTCATCACGGACGAAGCCGACGTCAATCTGCCCAGCAAGCAGCGCGGCGAACTGAGGCTCGGTATACATCTCGCTGAGGTGCATGCGCACATTGGGCGCGATCTGGCCGTGGCGCAACAGGGCTTGCGGCAGGGCTGGATGAAACGAGACCGAGACCGTGTAGGCCAGCCGCAACTGGCCGCTGTAGCCGGCGGCGGCGGCCACCACGTGGCTGCGGGCCTCGTCGGCCTTGGCCAGGATCTGCCGGGCCTCTTCCAGAAAGATGCGGCCTGGCTCGGTCAGCGCCACGTTGCGCTTGTTGCGCTCCAGCAGGCGCACGCCCAAGTCCTGTTCCAGTGATTGGATCTGCTGGGACAGCGGCGGCTGCGACAGGTGCAGGCGAATCGCTGCACGGGTAAAACTCAGCTCCTCGGCGACGGCGACGAAGTAGCGCAACTGGCGAAAATCAAACATATAGTGAAATCGAATAAATAAGGCACTAAATATATATTTGATACTTTATCGTGTCGATCATAAACTCTCTCCCGTCCCGCCACTTCCCCTCCCCCTAGTGGCGGCGGCCCTCGCCCCGCAGCGACGCTAAATACGATATCTGGTTCAACTCCCCCCCTGAGCCCATATCGATGCGTCTTCCTGCGGGGCGCTTTCTTTTGTGTTTCCAACGCCGCCGTCGTCCAGGCGGCGTTGGCGTATCTGGCTTGTGGAATCAGATCTGGCTGGCCAGCCGGGTGCCTTGGGCGATGGCACGTTTGGCGTCGAGTTCGGCAGCCACATCGGCGCCGCCAATGACGTGCACCTTCAGGCCAGCCGCGATCAACTCGTCCGCCAGCCGCCGGTTCGGTTCCTGGCCAGCGCAGACCACCACGTGGTCGACCGGCAGGATCTGGGGAGCACCATCGACGGTGATGTGCAAGCCCTGATCGTCGAAACGTTGATAGCTGACCTTGCCCAGCATGCTGACCTGCTTGGCCTTGAGCGTGGCCCGGTGTACCCAGCCGGTGGTCTTGTTGAGCCGCGCGCCAGGACGCCCCTCGCTGCGCTGCAATAGCCAGATCTGCCGGGCCGGAGCTTCCGGTTGCGGTTTCTGCAGGCCGCCACGTTGCGCCAGCTGCATGTCCACGCCCCACTCACGGGTCCAGCGGGCCACGTCGGTGGTGGGCGAGGGCGCGTGCTCGACCAGGAATTCGGCCACGTCGAAGCCGATGCCGCCGGCGCCGATGATTGCCACCTTCGCGCCAACGCTCTGGTGACGGGCAAGTACATCCAGATAACTCAGCACACGCGGATCGTCGCTGCCAGGGAAGCTCACCGTGCGCGGCGTGATGCCGGTGGCAATCACCACTTCGTCATAGCCGCCGGCATGCAGTGACGCCGCATCTGCGGTCTGGCCCAGCTGCACGTCGACGCCGGTGTCGCTCAGTTGATGGCGGAAATAGCGCAGTGTCTCGTGGAATTCTTCCTTGCCCGGAATCTGCTTGGCGTAGTTGAACTGGCCGCCAATCTCGCTGGCTTTGTCGATCAGCGTCACCGCATGGCCGCGCTCACCCAGCGTGCTGGCGCAGGCCATGCCGGCCGGACCGGCACCAATGACGGCGATGCGCTTGCGCACACTGGCTGGCTCGATCTTCAGCTCGGTCTCGTGACAGGCGCGCGGGTTGACCAGGCAGCTGGCCCGCTTGTTCTGGAACACATGGTCGAGGCAGGCCTGGTTGCAGGCGATGCAGGTGTTGATGCGTTCGGCGCGCCCGGCTTTGGCCTTGTTGGCCCAGGCGGGATCGGCCAACAACGGACGCGCCATCGAGACCATGTCAGCCTCGCCGCTGGCCAGGATATGTTCGGCTACTTCCGGCATGTTGATGCGGTTGGTGGTGATCAGCGGAATCGCCACTTCGCCCTTGAGCTTCTTCGTGACCCAGGCAAAGCCCGCGCGCGGCACGCTGGTGACGATGGTCGGTACGCGCGCCTCGTGCCAGCCGATGCCGGTATTGATGATCGAGGCGCCGGCCGCTTCGATCGCCTTGGCCAGCGTGACGATCTCGCTCCAGTCCTGGCCACCTTCGACCAGATCGAGCATCGACAGCCGGTAGATGATGATGAAGTTGCGCCCGACCGCTGCGCGCGTGCGGCGCACGATCTCGATCGCGAAGCGCATGCGGCGGGTAGCGTCGCCGCCCCAGGCGTCGTTGCGCTGGTTGCTGCGCTCGGCGATGAACTGGTTGATCAGATAGCCTTCCGAGCCCATCACCTCGACACCGTCGTAGCCGGCGTCCTGGGCCAGTTTCGCGCAGTGCACGAAGTCGCCGATGGTGCGCTCCACGCCGCGCGAAGACAGCGCCCGCGGCGTGAACGGAGTGATCGGCGACTTGATCTTCGACGGCGCCACCGACAGCGGGTGATAGCCATAGCGCCCGGCATGCAGGATCTGCAGGCAGATGCGGCCACCTTCGGTATGTACGGCGTCGGTCAGCTTGCGATGGCGCGGCTTGTGCCATGGCATCGTGAGGCGGCCACCGAACGGTTTCAGCCAGCCCTGGATGCTCGGCGCGATGCCGCCGGTGACCATCAGCCCGACGCCACCGCGTGCGCGTTCCGCGAAATACGCCGCCAGCTTGTCGTAATCGCTGGCCTTGTCCTCCAGCCCGGTATGCATCGAGCCCATCAGGATGCGGTTGGGCAGGGTGACATGGCCCAGATCGAGCGGAGCGAACAGCTTCGGGTAGTTCATGCGACCTGTACCGGATCAAACGATCGTATGAATGTGCCGGTGTTGGGCATAGGAAAGCAAGCGCGGTGTACGCGCCGCAGCAAACTCAGGCCGGAAAGCTCACGCCAGCAGCTGATGCACCAGCGCGATGTAACGGCGCATGGCTTCCTCTTCGGGCACGCCGTTCAATTGTGCCCATGCCTCGTGTTTGGCGGTGCCGACAAAGTCGAAGAAGCCTGGCTGGGTTCGACGCAGATCACCCTCCGAGCCTTGTTTGTACAGGGCATACAGCTTCAGCAAGGTGTCGTTGTCGGGGCGCAAACCCAATTGCTGGATGTCCTCGGCGGCTTGTTCGAACTCGCGGCGAAGATCGGTCATAAGGCGGATTGGGCTGACTTGAGTGCAAGGAGACCGGCTAGATAACACGCGTTCCCAGTGGGGTCAACGCGTTAAACTTCCGCTTTCGACCGCCCAGCCAGGAATCATCATGAGCCATGCCCCGTCTGTACCCGTACTTACCATCGACGGGCCGTCGGGATCGGGCAAGGGCACCATCAGCGCCCTGGTGGCCGAGCATCTGGGCTGGCGGCTGCTGGATTCCGGGGCGCTGTACCGGGCGGTGGGTTATGCCGCCGGCATGGCGGGGCTGGATCTGTCCGACGTGGAGGCGGTGACCCGTTGCGCCCACGGCACGAAGATCCAGTTTCGCGCGGCCACCGACGGTGGGGCGACCCGGGTGGTGGTCAACGGTCACGATGCCACCGACGAGCTGCGCACCGAAACCGCCGGGGCGGCGGCCTCGGCGATTGCCTCGATGCCGTCGGTGCGGGAGGCCTTGGTGGCGCTGCAGCTGGGCTTCCGCAAGTCGCCCGGGCTAGTCGCTGACGGGCGGGACATGGGGACGGTGATCTTCCCGGACGCCGCGTTCAAGGTGTTCCTTACCGCGAGCGCCGCCGAACGCGCGAAAAGACGCTATAAGCAGTTGAAGGAAAAGGGACTCAGCGTTACACTTGGCGGCCTTCAACGCGAAATTGAAGCGCGTGACAGCCGCGATGCATCGCGCGCGGTCGCGCCGCTCAAGCCTGCCGAGGATGCCTTGCTGGTGGATACCACCGGGATGGGCATCGACGAGGTCGTCGCGAAAGTACTTGCCGTCGTGCAGCCATAGATCACAAGGATCCGGTTGCGCGGCGGTTTCTGCGCTCCTGCTGCGGCAGGGGATTTTGACCCACGGTGACGACGGTCGGTTCCGAGGAACCACCTGAAGACACCCCCAACCGGTGGACCGGAAAGTTCGTGCGCAACACGTCGACAAGCGCAACGTACAACGGTCTTTTCCCACTATGGAATCAACATGACTGAAAGTTTTGCCGAACTGTTTGAACAGAGCCAACAGGCTATCTCCAAGCTGAAGCCCGGCGCCATCGTCACCGGCATCGTTGTGGAAATCCGCAATGACGTCGTCGTGATCAATGCTGGCCTGAAGAGCGAAGGCATCGTCCCGATCGAGCAGTTCAAGAACGAAGAGGGCGTACTGGAGGTGCAGGTAGGCGACGAGGTGAAGGTTGCCCTCGAAGCTTTGGAAGACGGTTTCGGCGAAACCAAGCTGTCGCGCGAGAAAGCCAAGCGCTCGATGGTGTGGGACGACCTCGAGCACGCGTTCGACAAGGAAGAGACCATCGTTGGCCTCATCTCCGGCAAGGTCAAGGGCGGTTTCACGGTCGACATCAAGGACGTCCGCGCATTCCTGCCGGGCTCGCTGGTCGACGTGCGTCCGGTGCGCGACCCGGTCTTCCTCGAGGGCAAGGAACTCGAGTTCAAGATCATCAAGCTCGACCGCAAGCGCAACAACGTGGTGGTCAGCCGCCGTGCCGTCGTCGAGACCGAGTTCTCCGCCGAGCGCGAGCAGCTGCTTGAGCGCCTGACCGAAGGCGCCGTGGTCAAGGGCACCGTCAAGAACCTGACCGACTACGGCGCGTTCGTGGATCTGGGCGGTATCGACGGCCTGCTGCACATCACCGACATGGCGTGGAAGCGTGTGCGTCATCCGTCCGAAGTGGTCAACGTCGGCGACGAGCTGGACGTGCGCGTGCTGAAGTACGACAAGGAGCGCAACCGCGTTTCGCTGGGCCTGAAGCAGCTGGGCGACGACCCGTGGGTCGCCATCGCCCGCCGTTACCCGGTCGGCAGCCGCCTGTTCGGCAAGGTTTCCAACGTCACCGATTACGGCTGCTTCGTCGAGATCGAGCCGGGCGTGGAAGGCCTGGTGCACGTGTCCGAGATGGATTGGACCAACAAGAACGTCAATCCGGCCAAGGTGGTTCAGGTTGGTGACGAAACCGAAGTCACCGTGCTGGACGTGGACGAGGAGCGTCGCCGCATCTCGTTGGGTATCAAGCAGACCCGCTCGAACCCGTGGGAAGCCTTCGCAGCGATGCACAAGAAGGGTGACAAGGTCTCCGGTCAGATCAAGTCGATCACCGATTTCGGCGTGTTCATCGGCCTGGACGGCGGCATCGACGGCCTGGTTCACCTGTCCGATATCTCCTGGCAGATGTCCGGCGAAGATCTGGTTCGCAACTTCAAGAAGGGCGACGAGATCGAGGCCGTGGTGCTGGCCGTTGATCCGGAGCGTGAGCGCATCTCACTCGGCATCAAGCAGATGGAGCAGGATCCGTTCGGCCAGTTCATGGCAGCGAATCCGCGCGGCACCATCGTCAACGGCACCGTCAAGGAAGTCGATGCGAAGGGCGCCGTGATCGATCTGGGCGAGGGCGTCGAGGGTTACCTGCGCGCCAACGACATCGCCAAGGAGCGCATCGAGGATGCCACGCTGCATCTGAAAGTGGGCGACAAGGTCGAAGCCAAGTTCACCGGCATGGATCGCAAGGGTCGTCAGCTGGCACTCTCGATCCGCGCGAAGGACGAGGAAGATGTGCCTGAGGTGGCTGCTGTCGACTACGCGTCGGCATCGACCGGCACGACCAAGCTTGGCGCGTTGCTCAAAGAGCAGTTCGACAAGGCTGATTGATCACACGTTGCAGACTGATGCGGGGCGGCACATCGCCGCCCCGTTGTTTCATGTCACGGACATTGGGGTCCCATGACCAAATCCGAATTGATCGAGGCGCTGGCCAAGCGTCAGACCCATCTTGCGTTCGCTGATGTCGAGATGGCCGTCAAAAGCGTCATCGAGCAGATGAGCCAGGCTTTGGCTCAGGGCGAGCGCATCGAGGTGCGTGGTTTTGGCAGCTTTGCGCTGCATTTCCGCCCGCCGCGCATGGGTCGCAACCCCAAGACGGGCGACGCCGTAGCGTTGCCTGGCAAGCACGTGCCGCATTTCAAGCCGGGCAAGGAATTGCGCGAACGCGTCAATCTTGACCTGGAACAGGAAGCCGGCTGAGTCGGCGACCCAGATTTACCGAAGGCAGGCGACGCAAGTCGGCCTGCCTTCTTTTTTGTGCAGATCCGGCACCGCCGAGATGCTGTTCTGAATCGCTTCCACCTTGATTGCAGGCGCCGCCTGTGCCCATCACGATCAATCGGGTAAAGTCTCGGCATGCGACTGCTCGTCATACTCATTCTTGTGATCTTCATTGCGGCCGGTGTGGTGCTGGGCGCGCTCAACGCCGATCTGGTCGGTTACGACCTCGCCTTTGCGCAGGTGCAACTACCGAAGGGGGCTGCCTTGCTCGGTGCCCTGGTGGTCGGCTGGCTGCTGGGCGGACTTACTGCATGGTTGGGCGTGAGTTCGGGACAGCGTCGCCTGCGCCGCCGTCAACAGCGTGCCGACAAGAAGGCACCGGCCAAGCCATGAATTCCTTGTCTGCGCTGGTTCCTCTGATACCAGCCGCTTTTGCTTTGGGCTGGTGGGCATCCAGGCGGGTCGGGGCGCGTCGTTCCGGCGCCGAAGTCAGCGAACTCTCCTCGGATTATTTCCGTGGCCTGAACTACCTGCTCAACGAGGAGCAGGACAAGGCGATCGAGGTGTTCCTCAAACTGGCCGAATACAACCGCGACACGGTGGAAACGCATCTGGCGCTGGGCAACCTGTTTCGCCGCCGTGGTGAAGTGGATCGGGCGATTCGCCTGCATCAGCACCTGGTATCGCGTCCTGGCCTGTCTGATGCGATGAAGACGGTGGCCTTGCTGGAGCTGGGCGAGGATTACATGCGCGCCGGCTTGCTGGATCGTGCCGAGGCGCTGTTTTCCGACCTGGTGGCGATGGATGCGCATGCCCCCTCGGCGCTGCGTCACCTGATCGCGATCTACCAGCATGAGCGCGACTGGCACAAGGCGATCGAGCATGCACGCCGGCTGGAAGTGATGACCGGCGAGGACGAGGCGCCGATGATTGCCCAGTTCTATTGCGAACTGGCCGATCGCTCACGCCTGCATGGTGCCCGTGCCGAGGCACGTGACTATCTGCGTCAGGCATTCACGTGCCAACCCGATTGCGTGCGCGCCTTCATGCTGACCGGCCGGCTGCATGCCGAGGATGACCAGCATGCCGAAGCCGTGACCGCCTATGAGGCAGCGGTCCAGGCCGACATCGCATTCACGCCGGAGATCCTGCCGCCACTGCTGAACAGCTATGCGCGCTCGCAGCAGATGGAACGCGCCGAGGTTTTCCTGCGCGAGATGCTGAGTCGTTATCACGGTGTCTCGCCGGTGCTGGCGCTGACCCAGCTGTACCGGCAGCGTGACGGTGAGCGTGCCTCGATCGACTTCCTGACTGCGCAACTGCGCCAGCGGCCATCCGTGCGCGGCCTGATGGCGCTGATCGACGCGACGATGGACAAGATCGAAGGCGAAGCGCGCGAAAATTTCCTGATCCTGCGCGATCTCACCAAGAAACTGCTGGAAGGCCAGGCGATGTACCGCTGCAGCCGCTGCGGTTTCGGTGCCAAGGCGCATCATTGGCAATGCCCCAGCTGCAAGAGCTGGAGCACGATCCGGCCGATCCACGGCGTCGCCAGCGAGTGACATGAAAATCGGGATGTACACGACCATCGGATGGTTGCTCGCCAGCTTGTTGATCACGTTGCTGCTGGTGCGGGGCGCGATCGGTTATGCGCATCGGCGCGGCATGCTCGATCAGCCGGGACAGCGGCGTTCGCATCGTCTGCCCACGCCGCGCGGTGGTGGCATTGGCATCGTGGTGACGATGCTGATCTGTCTGCCTGGTGCATGGTGGAGCTTGTCCGCGGAATGGCCGCCCAGTGTGATCGCAGCTCTGCTCGGTGCGTTGCTGCTGGTGGCGTTGGCCGGCTGGTGGGACGATCACCGCTCACTGCCGGTATTGCCGCGGCTGGCAATGCAGCTGCTGGCGGTGTTCGGCTTTTCCGTTGTTCTGCTGGCAACCGGCCTGTCGCTGTGGTGGCTGCCGTTGTTGCTGGCAGCTGGTGTGTGGAGCATCAATCTGCACAATTTCATGGACGGCATCGACGGTTTGCTGGCGCAGCAGGCCATTTTTGTCGGCTGCGGACTGGCCTGGCTGGCATGGGCGGCCGCGCAGCCGTTGCTGGCAATGGCTGCGGGAATGCTGGCGGCGACGGCACTGGGCTTCTGGTGCTACAACCGTCCACCGGCACGGATCTTCATGGGCGATGTCGGCAGCGGCAGTATCGGCCTGCTGATCTTTGCGTTCAGCGCCATGCTGTGGTGGTTCGAGCATGCCTTGCTGTGGCCGGCACTGATCCTGTCGTCGGCGTTCGTGGTGGATGCCAGCCTGACCCTGCTGACCCGCATGTGGCGCGGACGCCGCTGGTACACTGCCCACCGCGAGCATCTATACCAGTGGCTGGTGCGCCGCGGAGGGACGCATGCAGGAGCGGATACGGCGTATCTGGCCTGGAATCTGCTGGTGGTGGCACCGTTGACCTGGTTGGCCTGGAGTCATCTGCGGCTGGCGTTGCCGATTACCATGATCGCTTACCTGGCAGCATCGGCCACATGGCTGACTCTGAAACGTCGCTGTCTGCGACGCCATCCGCACAAGGACCGTCATGTCGCTGCGTAAACTTGTCGGCTTCATTCATCCGCGTGTCGCGGTCGTGCTGCATGATCTGGCGATGGCCGCGCTGGCGTGGTGGATCGCCAAGCTGCTGCGGTATGCACTGAGGCCGGACGAGATCGTCAGCTTTCACCTGTTTGAAATTCCGATCGTGCTGCTGGTGCAGGGGCTGGTCTTCCGCTGGACTGGGCTGTACCGGAGCGTCTGGCGCTTTGCCAGCCTGCCGGATCTGTGGAACATCCTGCGTGCGGTAGTGATAGGCGCAGCGGCTATCTACGCAGCGTTGTTCCTGTACGACCGGCTTGAGAACGTGCCACGCTCGGTGCTGCTGATTTATCCGGTGTTGTTGGCGATCCTGCTCGGCGGCCCACGGCTGCTCTATCGCTACTGGAAAGACAGCCGCAACGATCTGCTGCAGAACCAGACCGTCAAGCGGGTGCTGATCGTGGGCGCGGATCGGGCCGGCGAAGTGTTGTCGCGTGACTTGCGCCATGACAGCCGATATGGAGTGGTGGGTTTCGTCGATGACAAGGCCAGTCTGCGTGGTGCCAGCATCAATGGTCATCCCGTGCTGGGCCGCTTTGACCAATTGCCTGATCTGGCGCGCGAGGCGGCCGTCGACATGCTGTTGATCGCGTTGCCGGGCGCCTCGACCACCGAAATGCGCCGGGTGGTGGCGTTATGCGATGCCACTGATCTGCCGTACCGGACGGTGCCGCGGCTGGAGGACGTAGTTGCCGGCCGGGCGCAGTTCAACCAGATCAAGGAAGTGGCGATCGAGGATCTGCTTGGCCGCGATGCGGTGGAGCTGGATTGGACCGCGATCCGCGAGACTCTTACAGCGCGTCGCGTATTGATCACCGGTGGCGGCGGCTCGATCGGCTCGGAACTGTGCCGTCAGGTGGCTCGCTTGGGTGCGCAGTCGCTGGTCGTGGTCGAGCAGAGCGAATACAACCTGTATCGGATCACCCAGGAACTGCGCGCGGATTTTCCGGAGCTGATCCTCGACGGCGTCCTCGCCAACTGTGGCGACAAGGTTGCGATGCGCAAGGTGTTCGCCGAAGCGAAACCACAGGTGGTATTCCACGCCGCCGCCTACAAGCATGTGCCGATGCTGCAGGGGCAACTGCGCACGGCATTCCTCAACAACGTGCTGGGTACACGCACGGTAGCCAATGCGGCGCGCGAGGCCGGGGTCGAGTGTTTCGTGCTGATCTCCACCGACAAAGCGGTCAACCCGACCAGCGTGATGGGTGCCTGCAAACGCGTCGCCGAAATCTATTGCCAGAATCTCAACGCGCATGCCGATACCCGTTTCATGACGGTGCGTTTCGGCAACGTGCTGGATTCGGCCGGATCGGTGGTGCCGTTGTTCCGTGAGCAGATCCGCGTCGGCGGTCCGGTCACCGTGACTCACCCGGAGATTTCGCGCTATTTCATGACGATCCCCGAGGCCTGCCAGCTGATCCTGCAGGCGGCGAGCCTCGGCAAGGGCGCAGAGATCTTTGCGCTCGACATGGGCGAGCCGGTAAGGATCCGCGATCTGGCCGAGCAGATGATCCGCCTCGCCGGCAAGAAGCCGGGCAGCGAAATCCCGATCGTCTACACCGGTCTGCGTGCTGGCGAAAAGCTGTTCGAGGAACTGTTCCATCCGCTGGAAAATTACAGCGCTACCGAACATGCCAAGATCTTCCTCGCCCAGCATCGCGAAGTATCGTGGGAACTGCTGCAGGCGCTGTTGCAGAAGGCGGGCGAGGCAGCCGATGTATTCGATGAAGAAGAGCTTCGACGCTGCGTGTCCAGCCTGCTGCCCTCGTTCCGCTGGAGCGAATCGGCCCAGCCGGACAACGTCGTGTCGATCCGCCGTAACGAAACAGGAGAGCAGTGAGTGAGCAAGCCCTTGCGCAAGGTGGTGTTTCCCGTGGCCGGCCTCGGCACCCGTTTTCTGCCGGCCACCAAGGTCGTCGCCAAGGAAATGCTGCCGGTGCTCGACAAGCCGCTGATCCAGTATGCCGTCGACGAGGCGGTGGACGCTGGCGCCGACACGCTGATCTTCGTCACCAACCGCTACAAGCATGCGATTGCCGACTACTTCGACAAGGCCTACGAGCTGGAGGCGAAGCTGCAGGAAAAGGGCAAGGACGAATTGCTGGCTCTTGTGCAGGGCACCCTGCCGAAGCATGTGCGGGCGATCTTCGTGACACAGCCCGAAGCGCTAGGTTTGGGCCATGCGGTGTTGTGCGCGAAGCCGGTGGTGGGCGACGAGCCATTCGGCGTGGTGCTGCCCGATGACCTGATCTGGAACGGCGCGATCGGTACGGGCAAAGGCGCCCTGCGACAAATGGCCGAACTGGCTGACACCCGGGAGGCGGGTGTGATCGCGGTGGAGGAAGTGCCGCACAACGAGACCGACAAGTACGGCATCGTCGATGCCGCACCGGTAGATGAGCGCAGTGCGTGGATCCGCCACATGGTGGAGAAACCCAAGCCGGCTGATGCACCATCCAATCTGGCGGTGGTCGGCCGCTACGTGCTGCCGGGCCGCATTTTCCAGTTGCTGGAGCAAACCACGCCGGGTGCCGGCGGCGAGATCCAGCTCACCGACGCGATCGAGGCGCTGCTGAAGGAACAGGGCAAGGTGCTGGCCTACCGCTTCGAGGGGACCCGCTTCGATTGCGGCAACAAGGCTGGCCTGGTGCGCGCCACCATGCACATGGCGATGCAGGATCCGAAGCTGGCCTCGGTGGTGCGAGAATTCGCAGCTGGACTCTGACCGTTCGGTAGCTGGGGATAGTTTCAGGTTCGCTTACGGCCAAAGAAGCCGGCATCCGTCAGGTGCCGGCTTCCTCTTTTCCAGGTCAGGCTGCTCCGACTATCCTTGACATGTCAGAATCAGCGCCGCGTTTTGCCACGGCTGGCGCGCAGGATGGCTTGGGGAAATTTTTCGGCATCGACGAACCTGCGTCATGCAGTGTTGCGGCGAGTCGTGTCCGGATCCGGCATCGTCGGATTCGTCTATGGATGAAGGTGGGGAAGCATCATGGATTTGCTGCGGTTTCTGCTGATGTTGCCGGTGCGACTGCTGCGCGCCGTGTTTCACCTGCTCGGGTCGATCCTGCGGCCGCTTTTCGGCAATGTGTCCTGGTCTGCGCCGGAGTGGGCTCCTGCCACGGGCGCTGCAATCCGCCGCCGCCCGCGCCACTTTGCGGTTGGACTGCTCGCAGCGCTGATCCTGCTGGTCGGTGGCTGGTTCGGCTGGCAGTGGTACCAGCATCGGCCCCGGCCGGTCGAGCCCGAACGGATCACCTTCGAGGTCAAGGTGCCGGCCCTCACCGAATACGCGGCGCAGCCCGACGGCAATCCGAAAGTCACCATCCATCCGCTGGAGATCGGTTTTTCCCGCTCGGCGGCGCCGATCGAGCTGGTCGGCAAGGTGGTGACCAAAGGCATCGCGATGCAGCCTGCGCTCAAGGGCGAATGGAACTGGCTCGACGATCACACCTTGCGCTTTGTGCCGGCCGCGGACTGGCCGGTTGGCGCCCACGTCAAGGTGCAGTTCGATGTGGCGCAGGTCTTCGCACCGCATGTATTGATGGCTGATGACCATCTGGATTTCGATCTGCCGAAGTTTGCGGCGACCTTCGGTAAAGGCGAGTTCTATCAGGACCCGCAGGACGCCACGGCAAAGAAGACGATCGTTCCGGTCAACTTCAACTATCCCGTGGACACTGCGCAATTCGAGAAGCGCATCGCGATCGCGCTGGCCGACAAGGATGGAAAGTTCGGCACACCGCTGAAATTCACCGTCACGTATGACGCATTCAAGCTCAATGCCTGGGTGCATTCGCAGCCGCTGGATCTGCCGCGGGACGATGGTGCGGTGTTGCTGAAGCTGGACGATGGCGTGCGCAGTTCGCGCGGTGGTGACGGCACCCGCGATCCGTTGCAGACCAGCGTGCATGTTCCCGGCCTCTACAGTCTGGCGATCCAGGACATCAACCCGACCCTGGTCGACAACGACAGGTACGAACCCGAGCAGGTGCTGGTGGCGAATGTCAGCGGCAGCGTGCGTGGCAGCGACGTGGCCGGGTTGACCAAGGCCTGGATCCTGCCCGCGCGCAAAGTAGGCGTGGATCAGTCCGCCGACGACGCACCCTATGCATGGGACATTTCCGAAGTCAGCGAATCTGTTCTGCGCCAGTCGAAACCGTTGCCGCTGGAACTGGTGCCCACCGAGAACGACTACGCGGAGTTGCAGAGTTTCAAGTACCACGCCACACCCGGCCAGCGTATCTACGTGCGGATTGGCGCCGGTCTCAAATCCTTCGGCGGCTACGTGCTGGGCAAGCCGACTGCGCAGACCTTCAGCGTGCCGGATTATCCGAAGCTGCTGCGCTTCATGGCCGATGGTTCGTTGTTGTCGCTGAGCGGGAGCAAACGGATTTCGGTGGTATCGCGCAACATGCCCGGCATGCGGCTGGAGATCGGTCGCGTGCTGCCGGATCAGCTGCAACACCTGGTGAGTCTCAATCAAGGCAGCTACAGCCATCCCGAACTCGTCTACGGTTTCAGCGAAGACCATATCGTCGAGCGCTTCGAGCAGAAGTCCGCATTCCCCAAAGCCGACCCGGGCAAGGCCCATTACGAGGGCGTCGACCTTGGCCAGTATCTGAAGGAGGGCAAGCGCGGCGTGTTCCTGCTGCATCTCTCCGGTTACGACCCGGTGGTCGAAGCGAAGAAAGCGGCGGCCGCAGCGAAGGCCAGCGCGAAGGCGCTGCAAGGTACCGCGCCCGCGCCGGGCGACAAGCCCGCAAGCGCGGCCACGACCAGCACAGCGGATGCCGTCGCGGCCAGCGACAGCGGTGCCGGCGACGACAACGGCAATTCAGGGGATGACAACGACAGCGACGCGCCCGCTGACTCCCCGATGCCGACCGATACACGACTGATCGTGGTTACTGACCTGGGCATGCTGATCAAGCGTTCGCTCGACGGCAGCCAGGATGTGTTCGTGCAATCGATCCATACCGGCCAGCCGGTGGCCGACGCCAGCGTCGCGGTACTCGCGGTCAACGGGCAGACGCTGTACACGCAGTCCAGCAGCGCCGATGGCGTGGTGCATTTCCCGACCTTCAAGGGTTTGCAGCGCGAGAAGAAGCCGGTGATGTACGTGGTGAGGAAGGGCGACGACCTTTCCTTCCTGCCGATCGAGGGCAGCGACCGCCAGCTCGATTATTCGCGTTTCGACATCGGCGGCGATCCCAATGCGGCGAGCCAGGGCCAACTCTCCGCCTATCTGTTTTCCGATCGCGGTATCTATCGCCCGGGTGACCTGTTCCATATCGGCCTGATCGTGCGTGCGGCCAGCTGGTCGCGCAACGTGGCGGGCATCCCGTTGCAGGCCGAGATCGTCGACCCGCGCGGGGTCACGGTGAAACAGCAGGCCCTGACCATGGACGCGTCCGGCTTCGGCGAGCTGGACTACACCCCCGCCGAAACCGCGCCGACCGGCACCTGGACGGTGAATCTCTACATCGTCAGGGATGGCAAGGCGGACGCGCAGATTGGCACCACCACCTTGCAGGTGAAGGAATTCCTGCCTGACCGCATGAAGGTCGAGGCGAAGCTGTCGCAACAGGTGCCGGAAGGCTGGGTAAAACCCGAGCAACTGAAGGGCATCGTCGATGTGCAGAATTTGTTTGGCACGCCGGCCGCGGATCGTCGTGTCGAAGCTTCGCTGACTCTGCGACCGGCATGGCCGGCGTTCCAAAGCTGGCCGGACTACCACTTCTACGATGTGCGTCGTGCCAAGGATGGCTACGAAGAGTCCCTGCAGGATGGCAAGACCGACGACAAGGGCCACGCCGAATTCGACCTGGACCTGAAGAAATACGCCGACGCCACCTACCAGCTGTACTTCCTGATCAAGGCGTACGAGGCCGAAGGTGGACGCAGCGTCGCTGCCGCCGCGCAGACGCTGGTGTCGAGCAATGACTGGCTGGTCGGTTACAAGGCCGTCGACAACCTCGACTACATCACCCGCAATAGTCCGCGCACGGTGCACCTGGTTGCGATCAATCCGCAGGCCAAGGCGTTTGCCCTGAATGACCTGAAGGCACAGTTGATCGAACGCCGCTACGTTTCGGTGCTGACCAGGCAGGATTCGGGCGTCTACAAGTACGAGTCCAAGCTCAAGGAAATTCCGCTCAGCGAGTTGCCGCTGGCGATTCCCGCCGCCGGCATGGATTACCCGCTGCCCACCGACAAGCCGGGCAATTACGCGCTGGTGATCCGCCGTGCCGCCGACCGGACCGAGGTCAACCGCATCGAATACGCGGTGGCCGGCAACGCCAACGTCACCCGCTCACTCGACCGCAATGCCGAACTGCAGCTCAACCTCAGCAAGCCGGACTACACGCCTGGCGAGTCCGTGGAGATTGCGATCCGTGCGCCCTATGCGGGCAGCGGCCTGATCACCATCGAGCGCGACAAGGTCTACGCGCATGCGTGGTTCCATGCCGACACCACCAGCTCGGTGCAGCACATCACCGTGCCTGCGGATTTCGAGGGCAACGGTTACATCAACGTGCAGTACATCCGCGACCCGTCCTCGGACGAGGTCTTCATGAGTCCGCTCAGTTACGGTGTGGTGCCGTTCTCGGTGAACCTCGACGCACGTCGCAACCCGATCACGGTCGATGCTCCGGCGCTGGTGAAGCCAGGAGACACCGTGACCTTCAAGCTGCATTCGACGCAGCCGACGAGGGCGGTGGTGTTCGCGGTGGACGAGGGTATCCTGCAGGTGGCGCGTTACAAGCTGGGCGACCCGCTGAAGTTCTTCTTCCGCAAGCGCATGCTGGAAGTGGGTACGTCGCAGATCCTCGACCTGATCCTGCCGGATTTCGAGAAGCTGATGGCGATGGCTGCACCGGGCGGCGATGCCGATGGCGCGATCGGCCGCCAACTGAATCCTTTCAAGCGCAAGCGCGACAAGCCGGTGGTGTACTGGTCCGGCATTGTCGACGTGAATGGCGAGAAGGATTTCAGCTACACCGTGCCGGACTACTTCAATGGCAAGCTGCGCGTGATGGCGATGTCGGTATCGCCGGAGCGCATTGGCACCTACGAAGGTTCGACTACCGTACGTGGCGACTTCGTACTGTCGCCGAACGTGCCGACCACGCTGGCTCCGGGCGATCAGGCCGAGGTGAGCGTTGGCGTGGCCAACAACCTCACCGGTCTGAACGGCAAGCAGGTGCCGGTGGCGGTCACGTTGAAGACTGGACCGCAACTGCAGGTCGTTGGCAGCGCTACGCAAAGTCTGAGCTTGGGCGAGTTGCGCGAAGGCGTGGCGATATTCCACGTCAAGGCCACCAATGTTCAGGGTTCGGGCAATCTCGCCTTCAGCGCCGGCTATGCCAGCAAATCGGCGAAGCAGGCCGTGGATCTTTCGGTACGACCGGCTTCGGCCTATCGCACCCAGATCGACGTCGGCCTGGTCGCGCCGGGCAGCCAGCAAGACCTGCCTGACCTGCGCAAGCTTTACGACGCCTACGCTTCGCGCGATGCCGCCTTCTCCACCGTGCCAATCGTGCTGGCGCAGGGTCTGACCACGTATCTGATCAACTATCAGAACTACTGCAGCGAGCAACTGGTCAGCGCTGCGATGCCGCGGCTGGTGGTGGCAAAGTGGCCGGCGGCACCGATGTTCGCGCATGCATTGCAGCCGGCCTTCAGCGAAAAGAAGCTGGGCAATGACGAGGCGCTGGCGCAGCTCCTCGACGTACTGCATTCGCGGCAGAACGGGCAGGGCGGCTTCGGTGTATGGACCGCAACACCGGATGCCGAACCGTTCGTATCGGCGTATGCGATGCACTTTCTGCTGGAGGCGCACGACCGCGGGGTCACGGTGCCGAAGGACATGCTGGATGCCGGCAACAAATACCTGCATCAGCTCGCCGCCGACGAGAGCTTGGATTCGCTCGACGAGCTGCGTCAGCGCGCCTACGCGGTCTATTTGCTGACGCGGCAGGGCAATGTCACCACCAACGACCTGGCAGCGGTGCAGAAACGCCTGCAGGATGCGTTCCCGAACGACTGGAAGAACGACCTTGCTGCTGCATGGCTGGCCGCCTCGTACAAGCTGCTCAAGCAGGACAAGGAAGCGAACCAGCTGATCGCCGGGCCGCAGAAGGCGCTTGAGCGCAAATTGGCAAAGGAGAACTACGTCTACAGCTACTACTACGATCCGCTGACGCGCGACGCCAGCGTGCTGTATCTGCTGTCGAAGTATTTCCCGGAACGTGCCAAGGCGCTCTCGCCACAGGTGATGGAGAACATCGCGTGGCCGCTGGCGCACAACCAGTTCAACACCTTGTCCTCGTCGATGACGATACTGGCGCTGGATGCCTATGCTGCGCAGAGCGCCAGCGGGCTGGACAAGCTGGGCATTGACGAAGTGCATGCGGATGGCAGCGCCAGATCGATCGCCACGCTGCAGGCAAATCTGGTGCAGGCAGGCAGTTGGGATGCAGCGGCGGCACGCGTGCGCTTCACCAACGGCAGCAGCCTGCCGGCGTGGCGCGTTACCAGCCAGGGCGGTTATGACAGCAACGTGCCGGACAAGGCGATCAAGGACGGCATCGAGATCGTACGCGAGTACACCGACGCCAAGGGCAAGCCGCTCGACAAGATCGACGTCGGCGAGGAAATCGACGTTCATGTGAAAATCCGCGCCACCGGCGATCAGGGTGTCGGCGACGTGGCGATCGTCGACCTGCTGCCGGGTGGTTTCGAACCGGTCATCGAACCGCCGCCACCGGTCACCGATCAGCAGACGGCCGATGCCGGCAACGGAGCCGATGGAAGCGGGGCCGACCAAGGCGGCGACAGCGAAGTGAAGCCCGCGGCATGGCGTTCGCCGATCGGTTTGTCCACATCCACCTGGCAGCCTGACTATGCGGACATCCGCGAAGATCGCGTAGTGATCTACGGCACGGCGACGCCGGACGTGCGCGAATTCGTCTATCGCATCAAGGCCAGCAATGCCGGAACGTTCATCGTGCCGCCGGCGTACGGCGAGTCGATGTACGACCGCAGCGTGCAGGCACGCTCGCCGGGCGGCGGCACGTTGACCGTGGTGAGCAAGCCGTAACCTGCACCGGCATGCTTCCCACGGGAAGCATGCCGGTGTCGAACCGGCGCCCACGAAGTCCAGCCATGAACCCGTTCACTTCACTCCATCGTCTGTCGCGCGGCATGCTTCGGTGGCTGCGCCGCTGGCAGAACTGGCTGGTCGGTATCCTGCTGGTTGTCGCCGTGCTGGTGGCCTGCCGGCTGTGGCCGCATCCGTCGCTGCGCGACTGGCAACCCTCCTCCACTGCCGTTTACGACGACCATGGCCGACTGCTGCGGCTGACCCTGGCCAGCGACGACCGTTATCGGCTGTGGGTTCCCTTGACGGAGATCTCGCCGCAACTGGTCGACGGCGTGTTGCTGCACGAGGACCGCTGGTACTGGTGGCATCCCGGCATCAATTCGTACGGGCTGGCGCGTGGCGCATGGATCACCTACGTACGCCACGGCAATCCGCAAGGCGGCTCGACCGTCACGATGCAGCTGGCGCGGCTGTTGTGGCAGCTCAATACACGCTCGCCTCTGGGCAAGCTGCGGCAGATAGCGCGGGCCATCCAGCTGGAGCTGTTCTATTCCAAGCGACAGATCCTCGAGGCGTACCTCAATGACGCGCCGTACGGTCGCAATGTCGAAGGCGTGGGCACGGCGAGCCTGGCGTATTTCAACAAGCCCGCGAGTGCGCTGAGCCTGCCCGAAGCGTTGACCCTCGCGGTGATTCCGCAGGATCCGACGCGGCGACTGCAAAGCGCGGCTGCCGACAACCTGATCAGTCCGCGACTGGCAACTTCGCGTAACCGGCTCTACGCCAGCTGGTTGCGCAGTCATCCGAAGGACGCCACGCTGAAGCCGTTGTTCGCGTTGCCGCTGAATCTTCGCCCGCTGTCGCACTTGCCGTTCGAGGCGCCGCACGCGGTGGAGCAGATCCTCACAAAACGGCAGATCGAGGGCGAAGCTGGCGATCAGCGTGTGGTCAGCACGCTTGACCTGGATCTGCAGCACACCCTGGAACGCCAGATCGCGCAATACGTTGCCCATAACGCATCGCGTGGCATCCGCAACGCGACGGCGATCCTGGTCGATACGCGCGACATGGGCATCAAGGCGATGGTGGGCTCGGCGGACTATTTCGATCGCACGATCCAGGGCCAGGTCAACGGCACGCTGGCCAAGCGCTCGCCTGGTTCCACCCTCAAGCCCTTCATCTACGCCCTGGGTTTCGATCAGGGCGTGCTTCATCCGCAGACCGTGCTGCGCGATGTGCCTACCTCGTTCGGTCCGTATACGCCGGAGAATTTCGACGGCCATTTCCTCGGCCCGGTCACCGCCACCGATGCCTTGATCCGCAGCCGCAACATCCCCGCGGTTTGGGTGGCTTCGCAACTGCGCCAGCCGAGCCTCTATCAATTCCTGCGCGATGCCGGCATCAGTCGCATGGCCAGCGAGAAGCACTACGGGCTCGCCCTGGTACTCGGTGGTGGCGAAGTGAGCATGCAGGAGCTCGCCGGTTTGTACACGATGCTGGCCAACCGCGGCGAACTGAAACCGTTGCGCCTGCTCGCCGACGAACCACAGGTCGCCGGCACGCGCATGCTCAGCGACGAAGCCAGCTTCATGGTGATGGACATGCTGCGGAAGAATCCGCGTCCGGACGAGACCACCGGTGCACAGCCCTCACGCCTGCCGGTGTACTGGAAGACCGGCACGTCCTGGGCGTTTCGTGATGCGTGGACAGCAGGCAGTTTCGGCCCCTACGTGCTGGTGGTGTGGGTGGGCAATTTCGACAGCACCGGCAATCCCGCCTTCGTCGGTGCGGATGCCGCGGCGCCGCTGTTCTTCCGGATCATCGACGCGGTGCGCGCCGAGCGCCCGCAGTTGGCCGAGCCGATCCGGCACATGCCGGCCAACCTCAAGCGCGTGCAGATATGCCTCGCCAGTGGCGACCTGCCGAACCAGTGGTGCCCGCAGAAGGGCCTGACCTGGTTCATTCCAGGCAAATCGCCGATCCGCGTCAGCAACGTGCATCGGCCGGTGGTGATCGACGACGCCAGCGGCCAGCCGGCATGCCCGCCGTATGCCGGCAAGCGGACCCATGTCGAGGTCTACGAGTTCTGGCCGTCCGACCTGCAGCAGGTGTTTGCGCAGGCCGGCATGCCGCGCCGCAAACCACCGCAGAACGTCGACTGCAGCAATGCCGGCATGCCCGATGGCGATCCACCGCAGATCACCTCGCCGCTGCGTGGCAGCACCTATGCAATGCGGCTGGCCCAGCTCGGGCAGGAGCGCATCGCCTTTGTGGCCACCACGGATGCCGATGCACATGCGCTGTACTGGTTCGTCAACGATGCCTACGTCGGGCGCAGTGCGCCGGGCGAATCGCTGTTCTGGCAGCCGCAGACGGCTGGCAGTTACAACGTGCGGGTCGTCGACGACCACGGCCGCAGCGACCAGCGACCGCTCGCTGTCGGTCTGGTGGAGTAACCACACAGGTGGTGCCCGGAACGCTGCGCTATGCTCGCTGTCTCAGCACCACATCCGAGATGTCAGCCGCCCCATGTCGCCACCCCAGGCCACGTCCTACTACCGTGTCACGGCCACGCCGTACAAAAGCTTTGCTCCCCTGCAAGGCCGGCAGCACGCGCGGGTGGCCATCATTGGCGGTGGCTTTGCAGGACTGAATACGGCGCTGGGACTGGCCGAGCGCGGCGTGCGCGACGTGGTGCTGCTGGAGCGCGAACAGATCGGCTTCGGCGCCTCCGGTCGCAACGGCGGTTTCGTGTTTGCCGGCTACTCGCTGGGCGAGCAATCGCTGCTCGATCAGTTGGGTGAGGCACGTGCGCAGGCGTTGTTCAAGCTCACCACCGAGGCGGTGCAGCGCATCCGCCAGCGCATCACCGATTACGCGATTCCCTGCGATGCCGTCGACCAGGGCGTGATCTGGGCCAACTGGTTCCGCGATCCGGCCGTGTTGCGGCAACGCCAGCAGCTGCTGGCCGAGCATTACGGTGTGCAGTGGCAATGGCTGCCGCGGGACGAGCTGCGCGAGCGCGTGCGCAGCGAGCGTTATCACGATGGTCTGTATGAGCGTGACGCGCTGCACCTGCATCCGCTCAACTATGCGATCGGTCTCGCCGCGGCGGCAGCCGGGCACGGTGTACGCATCCATGAGAACAGTGGCGTCCGCAGCCTCACCCGCGAAGGCCTGCAGTGGCGCGTACGTACCGCACAGGGCGAGTTGCTGGTCGATCAGGTGGTGCTGGCGTGCGGCGGTTATCTGGCTGGTCTGCAGAAGCCGATCGATCGGGCGATCCTGCCGATAGCGACTTACGTGATGGTGACCGAGCCGCTGGGTCATCGGATGGATGATTGCCTGCACACCCGCGCTGCGATCTACGACAGCCGCTTCGCGTTCGATTATTACCGTGCGCTGCCGGATACGCGGCTGTTGTGGGGTGGCCGCATCTCGATCCGCAACCGTTCGCCGCAAGCAGTACAGCGGCTGCTGACGAAGGACCTGCTGCGGGTGTTCCCGCAATTGCAGGGAGTGAAGATCGATTACGCGTGGTCGGGCCTGATGAGTTACGCACGCCACCAGATGCCACAAGTCGGTGGCAGCGATAACGGACTCTGGTGGGCGCAGGCGTTCGGCGGCCACGGTCTGGCGCCGACCTGCGCCGCCGGCGAATTGCTGGCGGCGGCGATTGCCGATGGTGGTGACGCCTGGAAACAGTTTGCCGACTATGGTCTGAGCAGCACGCACCGGCCGTTCGGTTATCTTGGTGCGCAGACGACCTACTGGTGGCAGCAGGGTCGTGACTGGTTGAAGACGAGGCTGGAAGGATGAGCGAAGCAGAGCAGGGCGAAATCAGCTGGGCGGATTTCGAGAAGGTGCGGATTGTCGCCGGCACGGTTCTCCGCGTGGAGCCGTTTCCCGAAGCGCGCAAGCCGGCGTGGAAAGTGTGGGTGGATTTCGGTCCGTATGGCGAGAAGAAGACCAGTGCACAGATCGCCGCGTTGTATAGCGCCGAGCAGCTGGTCGGCCGGCAGATCGTGGGCGTGATCAACTTCCCCGAAAAGCAGATCGGTCCGTTCCGTTCGCAATTCCTGCTGACCGGGTTTCACACGGACGATGGCGTGGTGATCACGGCGGTCGAGCGTCCGGTGCCGAACGGTACCCAGCTGAGTTGAGCATGCAGCGTTCGCCGCCGAGCCGGTTGCCTACCAGAGATATACCTGCAGCGACGGCTCCCTGGATTTGAGCGGAATCCGCTGCAGCAGCTCGCGCTGGTCGGGATAATTCATCGCACTGCGCTCCAGCATGTTGTCGATCTGGGTGAGATCATGCTGCGCCTCTTCGGGTGTTGGCGGCCGCATGTGCTGCGAATCCGGGAACAATCCCACGCCGGCGAGCAGGCTGTACCAGGACATGGTCGGATAGCCCTGGCCGAAGACACCTTTTTTCAGTCCCGGGATGATCGGCTTGCTGGACAGCCAGGTGGTCAGCAAATGCTTGAGCGGGTTCGACAAGTGGGTATTGGCAGCGTTGGCGCGCCAGTAATCGGTGTCGGTGCGTGTGTTGGTCTTGTAATGGGTGACGATGTAATCGCGGGTACCCTCGAACTGGACGTTGATCGTCTGGTTGAAGGTCGCTCGCGCCTCGGCACCGAGATCACCCTTTTCCAGCGCCGCGACGAACATGTACGCAGTTCTCTGCACGAACAGCAGGGTAGTGGCCTCGAGAGGCTCGATGAATCCTTGCGCCAAGCCTATCGCGAGACAGTTGCGGTTCCAGCTTTCGGCGACGCGGCCGACACGCATCTTCAGGTGGCGCGCCGGCACGTCGGCATCCAGTACCCCGAGATGCGCGCGCAGTTCTGTCTCGGCTTGCTCGGGTGAGCAAAAGTCGGTGCTGTAGACGTAGCCGTTGCCGTAACGATTGGTCAGTGGAATCTTCCAGGCCCAGCCGTTCGTGAGCGCGGTGGAGACGGTCTGCGACATGATCGGCCCGTCGATGGGCGTTGCCAGTGCAATCGCCGCGTTGTTGAACAGGTTCTCCGCGTAGGGCACGAACGGGGTCTTCAGTGCCTTGCCGATCAGCAGCGACGCAAAGCCGGTGCAGTCGATGAAGAAGTCGGCATCCAGTGTCTCGCCGCCTTCGAGGTGCAGCGAACCGATGTCACCATTGTCCTTCAGGATCACCTCGTTCACGTGGCACGCGATGTGGCGCACGCCGCGCTCCAGCGCCTTTTTGAGCAGGAAGGCGCCAAGCAGGGTGGCGTCGAAGTGGTAGCCATGCCAGATGTCGAACGGAAAGCTGTGCGCCGGTTTGGGTGCCCGGCAGTCACGCGCCAGGCGGCTGGCGATGAAGAATCGGTCGGGGTGCGCGTGCACGTCGGCATGGTTCAGGCGCGAGTGCACGTTGTTGATGAATTGCGTCATGGTCAGGTTGTCGAGCATCGACGCAAACGCGTGGAAGTAGCTCTCGAAACCGGGCCGTGTCGACCATTTGTCGAAGGTAATGCCGTTTTTGTAGGTCGCGTTGCAGGCGGGCATCCACTCGGCTTCCTCGATGCCGAGGTCTTCGAAGAAGCGTCGCAGGAAGGGTGTCGAACCCTCACCCACGCCGATCGTGGCGACTTGCGGGGAATCGATCACGGTGACCTCAAGCCTGGATCCATAGGCAGAGTTGGCCAGGGCCAGGGCCGTCATCCAGCCTGCGGTGCCGCCACCGACCACGACGATCCTGCGTACTGGCGGATCGGCTTCGATACGCGTGTCAGCGCGATGCGTGGCAGTAGTCTGGTTGAACGGGGCGGTGTTATCCGACATGGCACGGGTCACTGGTTTATCAAGGCGATGCCCAAGAGGAATCCATTTCGGGATGGCGGTCAATAGCCGATGCTGGTGCCCGGCGATCAGGTCATGGCTGCGAGGGTCTGCGTTGTCGTGGTTGGCGTGGCGATTCAACCAGCGGCGCGATCCAGCCACACTTCCAGCCCCTGTGCATTCAGCTCGATGTCCATGTGCAGCAGTTGCTCCAGCGCCGCACGCCCCTGGGTCCAGCCATGTGCATCGGCGCGCGCGGCGTACAACCCGGCGAGGCCCTCGACCAGTCTGGCGTGCCTGTCCGGACCAACACCTGCCTCCAGCGCAAGCGTCACCATCGCTTCGATCTGGGCATGCAGGTCGTCGGCCAGTCGGGCCACATCCTCGATGCGGTTGTAATGGGTGAGGTACATCGCCGAGGGCTGCAGTGCGACCAGGCGCTCGATGGATGCGTGCAGCGCATCGGGATCGAACTGCACTGGCGAGGTGGTAGGCAGGATGAAGGGGCCGTTTTCGGTGTCGAATTCACGATAGGACAGGCCGAATACGTCGCCGGTGAAGCACACATTCGCGCGCTCGTCGTAGACGGTGAGGTGATGCTTCGCGTGGCCGGGCGTATCGATGCATAGCAAGGGTCGCCCTGCGAGGTCGATCACTTGACCATCGAATGCCTCGATGACGCGTTCGGCGGGAATCGGTCGCAGCCGCCCATACGTTGTTTCCATCACCGCTTCGCCGTAAACCGCACTGGCGCCAGCCCACAATGCCGACGGGTCGATCATGTGCCGCGCGCCACGCGGGTGTACCACCAGCTTCGCATTCGGCAGCTGTGCGATCAGTTCGCCAGCGCCGCCGGCATGATCCAGATGCACGTGGGTGAGGATCAGCCAGTCCACATCAGCCGGGGTGATTCCGGCTTGGTCCAGTGCCGCTAGCATGCGTGGCACGGAATGGTTGGTGCCGCAGTCGATGAACGCACCGCGCCCGTTCTCGATGATCAGGTACGCGGCGTCGAACTGTGGCCGTACGAAACCTGTGTCGATGGTGTGGATGCCTTGGGTAGTCGTCATGCCGGTCCCGCCTCGAGTCGATCTTGCGAGGGTAGCAAGTCGCCCCATCGCTGGCACTTGCACCTTGGTCGATCCGGGTGGCGTCATCCTCCGGTGGCGTTGATTCAAGCGATGGCCTGGCATAAGGCGCATCCTGTCGATGCTGCTGCCCAGGCCTGGGAACCTGGGACGCGCTGATGCATCCGATCAGTAGCAGTACGGCCAACGCACGGCGTTGGCTTTTCATTGTTATGACGCAACCAGAGGGGAATGACATGGTGCTTTATGCGGTTCTGATTTTTGCGATTGCCGCCATCGGCGGTCTGGTGCTGGCTTCCAGCGTGTTGCGCGGAAAGCTGGCGCCGTGGGCGATCTCGGTCTTGCACGCGTTGCTGGGAGCCAGCGGCCTGGTGCTGCTGATCATCGAAGTCTTGCAAGGTGCGGCACCGGGCCGGCTCACCGCGGCGCTGGGTCTGCTGGTGCTGGCGGCACTGGGCGGCTTCTTTCTCGCCTCGTTCCACCTGCGCGGGAAGGTGGCGCCGAAAGGTGTGGTCTTCGTGCATGCCGGTATCGCGGTGGTCGGTTTCCTGACCCTTCTCAGCGTCTTGCTGGGCTGACCCGTCATGCGCCATCCGTTGCACCCGGCCCTGGTTCATTTTCCGATCGCCTGTTGGTCACTGGCCACGGCGGCGGATCTTGCCAGTCTGGTCTGGGGTGAACCGGTATGGCGTTTTGCCGGCGTGTTGCTGGTGGCGGGGATCGGTTTCTCGATCCCCGCCATGCTGGCCGGCTTTCTCGAACTGATGAAGATTACCGAGGACAGCCCCGCCATCAAGGACGTCAACCGGCACATGATCGTGGTGATGAGCGCGCTGGCCTTCTATACGGCCAGTCTGTTGTTGCGCCTGCACGGTACCCACCTGACCGAACCGGGTCTGCCCGCGATCGGATCGAGCGTGCTAGGTTTCCTGTTCCTGTGCGCTGCCGGCTGGCTCGGCGGCAAGCTTGTGTATGGACATCGGCTCGGGGTCAGCCACACGCCACCGGGTCAGTAAGCGATTAGTCTCAGGCTAGCCAGCCTGACGAAACGTCAGGTTGATGCGGTACGCGCCGAGTACATCGTGATGGTTCGGTTTGAGCGGCAGCACGCCGTGATAGCGCAGCCGCGCAGAGCCACCCCAGACCACCACATCGCCATGTGCCAGCGGCACGCGGATCGACCGATCCGTGCGCTGCATGCCGCCGAACAGGAACATGGCCGGAATGCCCAGTGACACGGAAACGATCGGTTGCGCGAAGTCATGCTCGTCGCGATCCTGATGCAGGGTCAGGCGGGTGCCCGGTGTGTAGCGATTGATCAGGCAGGCATCCGGCATGAAGCCGGCGAAACCGGCGTGTGCGGCAGCAGCACTGGCCAGTCCCAGAAAGACATCGGGCATCGATGGCCACGGCTTGCCGCTGTCCGGATCGATCGGATCGTAGCGATAGCCGTGCCGGTCGCTGACCCAGCCCAGCGGCCCGGCATTCGTCATGCCTACCGACATACGGAAGCCACCCGGTGTAGTCAGGTGACGAAATGGTGCCTGTGCGACTACCGCGTCGATCGACTGCAGCAGCATGGTCTCGTCCGGTAGCGCAAATCCACGCAAGACCACGGCGCCGTCGCACAGCGGTTCATCCCTGTGCTCGGGATAAACCACATTGCCGAAGAGATCTGCCGTATTCATGTGGCGCCGTGAAAGGTCGTGTCAAACCAGCAGCGGTGGTTGGAATGGAACGGCACCTTCATGCCTGCGCCTCGCGTTTCAGCAAGGCACGCTTGCGTTCCACGCCCCAGCGATAACCGGACAGGCCGCCGTCGTTGCGCACCACGCGGTGGCAGGGGATCGCCACCGCGAGCATGTTCGCCGCGCAGGCTCCGGCGACCGCGCGCACGGCGTTAGGCGAGCCGATGCGTTGAGCGATGTCGCTGTAGCTGACGGTGACGCCAGCCGGTATTTCGCGCAGCGCCTGCCATACGCGCTGCTGGAATGCGGTGCCACGCACGTCCAGCGGTAGGTCGAGGCCTAGTGCTGGCGCTTCGACAAAACCGACTACGGTAGCCACCAGCTGCTCGAATGCATGATCGCCACCGATCAGGTTCGCTTTGGGGAAGCGATCCTGCAGGTCGCGGGCTAGCGCATCCGGATCATCGCCAAACAGGATTGCGCAGACGCCGCGCTCACTCTGCGCGACCAGGATCGCCCCCAGCGAGCATTCGCCGATCGCGAAGCGGATGTCGTGATCGACGCCGCCGGCGCGGTAGCTGGATGGCGTCATGCCGAGCACGTGATTCGACGTCTCGTAGAAACGGCTGCTGGCGTTGTAGCCGGCGTCGAAAATCGCCTTGGTCACGCTGCCGCCACGAGCCAGTTCGCTGCGCATGCGGCTGGCGCGATGCGCTGCGGCGTACTGCTTTGGTGTAACGCCAGTGACGGCCTTGAATACGCGGTGGAAGTGGAACGGACTCAGGCCAGTCGGTTTCGTCAGCTGCTCGAGTGTGGGCGGCGTCTCCGCGTTCTCGATCAGCCGGCAGGCCTCCGTGATCATCGCAGCGTGCTGTTCCTGCAGTGATGATTGATCGGGTTTGCAGCGCCTGCACGGGCGAAAGCCGGCCCGCTCCGCGGCGGTAGCGGAGTCGTGAAACGCCACGTTTTCGGGCCGGGCATGGCGGGCCGCGCAGGATGGACGGCAGTACACGCCGGTGGTCCTGACCGAATAGAAGAACGTGCCATCGGCACGTATATCACGCGCCTGCACCGCGACCCAGCGCGGGTCGTTCAGCGTGGCAGCGGCAAGTGCAGCATGCTTGTCGGGCGTTTTCATGGGAGTTCTCTCCGGTAGATTATCGCGTGTTGTTCAATCTACGGACCGGTGATGCCGGCGACACTCCGGGTCTTGCGCTCGAATTCGTTCAGTTCACCACTGCAGCATGAGCTTGCCGATATGCGCGCTGCTTTCCATCAGCATATGCGCCTGGGCCGCCTCGGCAGCCGGGAACACCTGATGGATCACGGGCCGCAGCTTGCCGGCCGCGAGCAGCGGCCAGACCTTGTCGTGCAACTGGCGGGCAAGCGCACCCTTGAACGCAACGGGGCGCGCACGCAACGTGGAGCCGGTGAGAGTAAGCCGGCGCCGCATGATCGTCGCCGCGTCGATACTGGCCTTGCTGCCACCCAGCGTGGCGATGAAGACCAGGCGGCCGCCTTCGGCCAGCGCGTCGAGTTCGCGCGGAATGTAGTCGCCGGCAACCATGTCGAGGATCACGTCCACGCCGCGACCGTCGGTGGCCTGTTTCACCACCGCGACAAAATCCTCGTCGCGGTAGTTGATCGCGCGCTCCGCACCGAGCCGCACGCACGCCGCGCACTTCTCCGCGCTGCCGGCGGTGGCGAATACGCGATGCCCGAACGCATGCGCCAGCTGGATCGCGGTGACGCCGATGCCACTGGAGCCGCCCTGTACCAGCAGGGTCTCGCGTGCACCGCCTTCGCCACGACCGAGCTGGCCGCGATCGAACACGTTGCTCCACACCGTGAAGTAATTCTCCGGGAGTGCGGCCGCTTCGACCAGCGACAGTCCGCCCGGCACCGGCAGGCACTGCGCCAACGGCGCCACCGCGTATTCGGCATAACCGCCGCCGGCGAGCAGGGCGCACACGGCATCGCCGTAATTGAGACCGAACGGATTGTCGCCAGCCAGATCACCCTCGACCAGGGTGCCTGCCACTTCCAGTCCCGGCAGATCGGACGCACCAGGTGGTGGCGCGTAATGACCCTGCCGCTGGAACACGTCCGGCCGGTTCACCCCGGACGCCGCCACCTTGATCAGCACTTCGCCCGCACAGGGTTGCGGGATCGGCCGCTGCGTCAGCTGCAGCACATGTGCGTCGCCGGGCCGGGTGATCTCGATCGCTTGCATGGTGGGCATGGTATGGCTCCGCAGTCGGGTGACCGTCAGTGGATCAGGGCGCCGTGTCGACCAGCACCAGTTCGGCGTCTTCCAGCGCAGTGACGCGCAGCAGGGCCTCATCGCGGATGGCCGCGCCGTCGCGGGCATCGAGCCGGACACCGTTGAGTTCGATCGCGCCTTTCGCCGGCACCATATAAGCGTAGCGGCCCGGGGCCATCGCATACGTCGTCGTTTCGCCAGCTTTCAGGGTCGCGCCCAGCACGCGCGCGTCGGTGCGCAGGGGCAGGGCGTCGGTGTCTTCGCTGAAGCCGCTGGCGAGTGCTACAAAGCGGTCGGAGCGGTCGCCCACCGGGAACGAGCGTTCGCCCCATGACGGTGGTTGGCCTTGGCTGTCGGGGATGATCCAGATCTGGAAGATGCGGGTGGTGTCCGATTCCAGGTTGAATTCGCTGTGGCTGATGCCGCTGCCGGCGCTCATCACCTGCACGTCGCCAGCGACGGTACGGCCCTCGTTGCCCAGGCTGTCGCGATGACTGATCGCGCCCTCGCGGATATAGGTGATGATCTCCATGTCCGCGTGGGAATGTGGTGGAAAGCCGCTTTGCGCGGCGATGGTGTCGTCGTTCCACACCCGCAGCGCGCCCCAGCCCATGCGTTTCTGCTCGTGATAACCGGCGAACGAGAAGTGGTGTTTCGCCTTGAGCCAGCCGTGGTCGGCTCCGCCCAGGCTGTCGAAGGGTCTGCGTTCAATCATGTCGGTGGCTCCTGCAAACATCTGCCGCGTAGGGCGATGGCGCCACGATAGATCCGATATGCAGGCAAGCACAGGGGCGACGACGGAACAGACTGTTGCCGAATCGTCTCATGCACCTCTTTCGCCAAATACGTCTCTCCGGCGGGGTCCGGTTTGGATACTGCAGGCTGGCTCACACTTTCAGGGTTCGGAGAATGCGAATGTCATACCAAGGCCGTCCGGAATGGGTGGCTATCGGGTGGTATTAGCGTGGTACGTGACGCCTGCGGAGTTGGGCGTTGTGGCCGCACCGGCTGACGAAGGTTGCAGTGTGCAAGAAGCAGTAGCAGTGAGTTTGCAAGAAGCCATATCGGCCCCGTCCGTCATTGCTTTGTCTCCCGCCAACGATACGGTGCTGGAAAATCTGCCTACCGCGCATCGCGCTGCGCCGATCGGGCGTCGCGGCATGCGGCCCGGCGCCGGGCAATCCATCAGGTCCGTGCGCGCACCTCGACTCCGCTTTGTCTATTTTGCGCTGGCCGACGAGAACGGCGTGCGCTCGGCTTATCACCAGCACCTGGTCATCGCCGAGGTACTGCTTGGCCGCGTGCTGGCAGCCCGCGCTGCCGGGTTGCGGCCGATTGCTCCCGCGCTGGACTATGCCGCCGAAGCACGCGCCACCGTGCGGCCGCCGCGGGACATGTTTCATGCCACCACGCTGGAGTGCCGTCGCTGGTACGACCATGACGGGAGTGCGCGTGCCGAACCGCTGACGCAGGAAGCCCTCGCGGCACAGCTGGTGGCTGTCGATGGATTGTCGCTGGAGGAGGCGAGACATCGCGCCGCTCGTCGCTCGCACGCCCTTCCGGCGGCGGACCAGGCGTGGATGATCGAGCGGCGCCATACACCGCTCGAGCGTCGTCCGCTCAATCAGGCCGAGTTCCAGATCCTGGCCAAGGCGATCGAAGGCGCTTATCGGGTGCCTGCGGGTGGCTCGCACGTGGAGCGCGCGAATCGTCAGATCGCCCTGCGCGTGGCTGCCGTGCTCGGTGGCCTGCTCGATGAGTTTGCTGCATCGCCGTTCACGATCGCTGCATTGAGCCAGAAATTCAGCCGGGTGCATCTCGCCCATCTGCGCCGGACCATCGTGAATTCGCGCCAGGCGGAGTCCGACTCCGGTGTCCTGCTGGCCGGCCCCAAGGCTTGGTTTGCCGCGAAGGCAGCCAGGATGCGAGCCGAGCATCAGATCGGTCTGGCCATGTCACCGAGAAGCTTCCCGGCCATGCGTCTGTCGGCGTACCCGGTGGTTGCCGTCGTGGGCGGCAAGCTGCGCACGTTCGTGAATGGCTCGAGCCACGGCCGCACTCGCTCGCGCATCGCCGGTGCCGTGGCGGCATTTGCCGCGATTCCGGGTTGAGCCGGCGCTGACGATATCCAGGCGTCTGGAAGCCATGAATTTCCAGACCAGAAATCGCAAGTTCTAACGATTGCACTGCATCGGTTGCGGCAGCCTGTAACACCTGAGTACATTCGCTCCCTTGCATCTCGGGGGAGTGCGTGTGTACCGCTTGTTATTGACTGCCGTCATCGGCCTGTTTCTCGTTGCCTGCCATCATCATTCGGCCAGTGACAAGAACAGCAGCTACGGAGACGCGACGTTTTCGCCCGGCATCATCGAAACCGATGTGAGCCAGCACGTGAAGGTGCTGGCCTCCGACGCGTTCGAGGGTCGCGCGCCTGGCACCCAGGGTGAACAACGCACCACCGACTACCTGATCCAGCAGTTCAAGCGCATCGGCCTGCAACCCGGCAACCGTGGCAGCTGGCTGCAGGCCGTGCCGTATGTGCAGTCCACGCTGCAGCATGCAAATCAGATGCGGCTCGCGATCGACGGCAGCAAGGACAGGTCCGAGCTGAGCTTCGGCAGCGAGATGGTGGTCGGCTCGCCGGCGAACGAGCCGCATGCCGCGATCAAGGATTCGCCGATCGTCTTCGTCGGCTACGGCGTCGATGCACCCGAGCAGCAATGGAACGACTACGACGGCCTCGACCTCAAGGGCAAGACCGTCGTGATGCTGGTCAACGATCCGGGTTGGAGCAGTCAGGACCCGATGCTGTTCAAGGGTCGCGAACTGACCTGGTATGGCCACTGGGCGAGCAAGTTCGAGGCGGCCGCACGTCGCGGTGCCGCCGCCGCCTTCATCGTGCATGACACCGTGGCGGCGGGTTATCCGTGGAGCGTAGTGCAGACTGGCTGGAGCGGTCCGCAGTTCAGCCTGCCGACCAGCGAGGATCCGGCGCCACGACTGCCGATCGCCGGCTGGCTGACCACCGCAGCGGCGAGAAAGCTGTTTGCCGATGCCGGTGCCGATTTCGATGCGCAGAAGAAAAGTGCCGACGTGCGTGGCTTCAAGCCGGTCGAGCTGGACGCCAGGGCCAGCATTGCGATCGACAGCACGATCACGCATGGCCAGTCGAACAATGTGGTCGGCGAACTGCCCGGCAGCTTGCGTCCCTACGAGGCGATCATCTATTCCGCACACTGGGACCATCTCGGCCGGGATGGCAACAAGATCTATCACGGCGCCGTGGATAATGCCTCTGGCGTGGCCGGCCTGTTGAAAATCGCCGAGGCGTTTGCGCATCGCAAGCCCAAGCCGGTGCGCACGGTCCTGTTCCTGGCGCTGACGCTGGAGGAGTCGGGCCTGCTCGGCTCGCATTACTACGTCAATCATCCCGTGCTGCCGCTCGATCTGACCATGGCCGACATCGACATGGATGCGCTGACGGTGATCGGACCCAGCCGCGATATCGCGGTCATCGGCTATGGCCAGTCGCAGCTCGACGGCTACCTCGCCGAGGCGGCCAGGACGCAAGGGCGGGCGGTGAGGCCGGAGCCGGCACCGACGCAAGGATTCTTCGCGCGTTCCGGCCAGTTCAACTTCGCCAGGGCTGGCGTGCCGGTGCTGTATGCGCGCTCCGGCCTCGACCTGGTCGATGGTGGCGTGAGCGCGGGCCGCAAGGCGTATGCCGACTACATCGCGAACCGTTATCACCAGCCCGGCGATGCGTTCGATCCGAACTGGGACCTGCGCGGCATGGTGCAGGATCTGCGCCTGCTCTACATGGTCGGCAGCAAGCTCTCCACGGGAACCACGCCGTTTCCGCAATGGAAGCCCAATAGCGATTTCACGCGCCCCGGCACGGAAGCGAAGTGATCCTGCAGGCGGATGGCAGTGGCGTCGCTCGGGTTCACCAGTCCGTGGGTCGATAGTCCTTCAGGAACTGTCCCCACACGTGCTCGCCGCTGTTGATGCCGCTGATGATCGGATCGACGATGCGCGCGGCGCCGTCGATGATGTCCAGCGGCGGATGGAAGCGTTCCTCGGCGACCTTGCGTGCGGCCAGTGCCGCCGGATCCTCGTCGGTCACCCAGCCGGTGTCGACGCTGTTCATGTGGATGCCGTCGTTGTGGTAATCGGTGGCCGAGGTGCGCGTCATCATGTTCAGCGCGGCCTTGGCCATGTTCGTGTGCGGATGCCGCGTAGTCTTGAAGTTGCGGTAGAACTGGCCTTCCATCGCCGACACATTGACGATGTGCTTGTCGCGTTCGGGCGTGCGAAGCATCAACGGTTTCAGGCGCGCGTTGATGATGAACGGGGCGATCGCGTTGACCAGCTGCACCTCCAGCAATTCCACCGACGGCACTTCGGCCATCAGCAGCCGCCATGAATTGCGTTCGCGCAGATCGACCTGCTGCAGGTCCTGATCGAGTCGGCCTTCGGGGAACAGATGGCTCTGCGCGAGCAGTTCTTCTGGCAGCAACGGCACCTGCGATAACTCGGCGGCACGGGTCAGGCCGGGGACATGCGAATCACGACCGGCGATCGCGAGCGCCGGTGCCTCGGCTTCCGGCAGGATGTGCGAACTGCGCAGGCCCTCGTAATGACCGACCAGTTTGCGCACGTGCTCCGGCATGTCGTGCAGCGCGGCCGTCTCGCCTTCCATCATGTGCGCGTAGAAATCCGGCGGACGGCGCACGGTCTGACAGGCGTTGTTGATGATGAAGTCCAGTCGCGGCCGCGTAGCGACCAGCTCCTGGCAGAACGCTTCCACACTCGGCGTATGGCGCAGGTCGAGCCCGTACACCTGCAGGCGATGGCCCCATTCGGCGAAGTCAGGCTCCTCGGCGTAACGCGCGGCCGAGTCGCGCGGGAAGCGCGTGGTCACGATCAGTTCCGCACCGGCGCGCAGCAGTTTCAAGCCGGCCTGATAGCCGATCTTCACGCGGCCGCCGGTCAGCAGCGCGACACGCCCGCGCAGATCTACCAGTTCGGTGCGCTTGGCATAGTTGAACGCCGCGCAAGTGGGGCACAGCTGGTCGTAGAAGAAGTGGATCGCCGAATACTTCTGCTTGCACACATAGCAGTGCTTCGGCTCGATCGACTCGCGCGGTTGCGCGGCATCGGCATCGGGCTTGATATCGTGCGGTTCAAATCCAAGCGGCGCATGCACATTCGGCGTGGTGAACACCGGCCGGCGGCGTAGCTCGCGGATGCCGGTCTGGTTGAGCACGGCATCCTCGGCCTGGATCCTCGCCGCATGCCGCGCTTTCTCGGCCGCCTTCAGCTTGATCCGGCGTGCGCCGGGATCGGGATGGTAGAGCTGCGCCACCGCCTGATGCAGGCGCTGTCGGTCAGCTGCCGGCAGCTGGTCCAGCAGTTGCCGATCGGCCGCGACCGATTCCAGCAATTCCGCTGCGGCGCGCAGGCGCTCAAGCAGTGCGGTATCCGCATCGTCAAGGAGTGGCGTGGTGGCCGTCGTGATCGTCAAGAGTGTTGTCCGTAGTCGAATGGAGCAGGGCGGCGGGGTGCTTCCGCTGCGGGCAGCGTGCCGATGTCACGCATCGCCAACTGCGTATTTTGCCAGTTTTGACCGGAGTCCGTGGAAAGGAAGCCAGTTATCTCGATTGCGGGAGGCTGCATGGTCGATAGCTGCAGGTGCGTGCACGTGCCGGAATGGCAGGCAGCAACGCGCCTTTCGGTTTCTCATGTCTCCGGTCTATGCATTCAGGCGTAACGCCCCAGCGGGCTGTGCGGCATAAGATTTTTCAGCCGCGGAGTACGGCATCTGTTGCGAAGGCATTTCGTCATGCCCGCTACAAGATGCCACGTCCACGCAAAGGGGCAGGGGCCGTGCAGCGACAAACCAAGGGGGAGATACCGTCATGGGCTTACACAGCATTATACGATCCGCCGTTCGTCAGCGACTGGCGGTCACTGTCGCGGCACTCCTGTTTGCCGGTGCCGCGGTGGCACAGGTCCAGACAGCCAATAGACAGTCGCAGCCTGCCAGTCCGTTGATCACCACCGATCCCTCGGGCTTGCTGCAGACCAACGCGCCCGACAGCAGCATCGATACCAGCAACGCGTTCTTCCAGAGTTTTGGCAGCAACGGCCGTACGTGCAACTCCTGCCACCGCCAAGCCCAGGGCTGGTCGATCTCTCCGGACGAGTTGCGTCAGCGCTTCGCCAAGACCAACGGCAACGATCCGATCTTCGCCCTGGTCGATGGCGCGGTCTCGCCGCTGGCGGATGTGTCCAGCGTCTATGCGCGGCGCATTGCCTACGCCATGCTGCTCAGTCGCGGCGTGATACGCATCGGTATGCCGATGCCGGCGAATGCCGAATTCCGCCTGAGCAAGGTCGATGACCCCTATAACTATGCCAGCGCACGCGAGCTGTCGCTGTTCCGCAGACCGCTGCCATCCACCAACCTGATCTGGGACACCGCGGTGATGTGGGATGGTCGCGAGACCGCCGTGCCGTTCAAGCCACCGATGGATGCCGGCGTCGATCATGAGGACCTGCTCGAAAGCCTCGCTTCGCAGGCGCGCGACGCCATCACCGGCCATGAACAGGCCGCTGCCGCGCCCAGCGCTGCGGTCATCGACCAGATCGTCCAGTTCGAATCGCACTTGTTCACCGCGCAGTTCGCCGACCAGGATGCCGGTCAGCTCAACCATGAAGATGGCATGGGTGGCGCCAGCATCCTCGCCCAGCAACGCTTCTGGATCGGCATCAACGACGTCCTCGGCAACGATCCGACCACCGAGCGGTTCGATGAAAAGGCCATGCGCCTGTTCGATGACTGGAACGATCCCAATGCGCAGTTCAGTCACGACACGCGTAGTCGCGCACGTGCATCCGTCGCCCGCGGCGAACAGCTGTTCAACACCATGCCGATCGCCATCACGGGCGTGGGCGGCCTCAACGACGCGACGGGTCAGGCGGTCATCAATGGAACCTGCACCACCTGTCACGACTCACCCAACATCGGCAACCACTCGGTAGCGCTGCCGATCAATATCGGCATCGCCGACGCCAGCCGGCGCACCCCCGACATGCCGCTGTATACGCTGACCAACTACAGCACCGGCCAATCGGTGCAGACCACCGATCCCGGTCTGGCATTGCGGACGGGCAAGTGGGCCGACATCGGCAAATTCAAGGGCCCGATCCTGCGCGGCGTGGCCGGGCGTGCGCCGTACTTCCACAATGGCTCGGCGGCGACGCTGGGCGACGTGGTCGATTTCTACAACACCCGCTTCAACGTCAACATCACCGCGCAGCAGAAACGCGATCTTGTGGCGTTCCTGTCGGCGTTGTGATGCGTGGGGTGTTGCCACTGCTGCGGGTCGCGTCGCCGGCATGGCGACACACCTGGCTCCGGAAACCGAAGGCCCCGCACTGCGGGGCCTTTTCTTCATGGTGGCCTTGACCGGGTTACTTCCAATTTAGCGATATTCACTCACAGGACATCTGAAACGAAAGACACTGCACGGTCTGAACGGTGACGAGAGCGGCAGTGCAAGAAAGTAACGCTGATGAAAATCCGCCTGGCTCGACAGGATGGCGCCCGTACACCTTGCGGGGTGTCTTGCTGCTGGTTGCCTGCATCACTGCCACCTCGCGGATTCATGCCCATGGCGCGGCATCGCCCGCTGCCAGAGTTGCAGAGCATGCGCAGGCCGCCAGCCCATTGGCCATCCAGGTGAACGATGACCGAATGACCCTGGCCATCACCAAGGTGCCGCAGGTCTATCTGTATGGCGTGATCGACGCCGATGCGCCGCAACGGTTCGAGGCGCTGGTGAGGTCGGGCAAGATCCCCCGCGGATCCGATATCTACCTGAGCTCCCCGAGCGGCGACCTGCGTGCCGGCTTGGCGCTGGGACGGTTGTTCCGGGCTGGCGCGATGGTGACGCATCTGGGTACGCCACGACGCAGCCTGCGTTCGGGTTACGCCAACAAGACGGCCTTCTGCGTGGATGCATGCACTTACGCGTATTTCGGTGGCCTGTACCGGTGGGCGCCCACGGGTTTCGACCGCATCGGCCTTTCCCCGCACAGCGCGATGGATCCGAAAGCGGGTGACACAGCGCAGGCCCAGCAGACCTCGAACGACGTCGCTTCATACCTGACGGACATGGATGTCGATCTGGGCGAGTTCACGCCGACGCTGACCACCTCGCACGATGCGGTGGTCTGGCTGACTGCCGACCAGATGACGGCGAACGGGCTGGCCAACAATGGCCGACTCCCGCTCACCGCGAAAACCGTGTTGCTGCCCCCGATGCCTACGCTGGAACTCAATCAGGACGATCGCCACGGCAGCCATCGACTCGTCCTGCAATGCCGGCCGGGCAACGTGACGCTCACTGCCTACGACTTTGTGGGCAAGACACGCGCCAGAGAGATCGTGTCGCATGCGACGAGATCGTATTTTGAAGTCAACCAGCAGGAAGTGCTGACCGAGCAACACGATGGCGTCAGCGTCGTCGATGACGCGGTCGTGATAACCCGGCCGTATCCGTCGACCGAGCTGGTGGATTTGCTCTCCGCACATACCATCGGTGCCTGGGCCGGCGGCAGGACCAGCGCCTTCCGCTACGGCTTCACCATCAAGCTCTATCCCGCCAGGGACGCCATCAAGGACTACTACAACGCTTGCTGGCGCGCCGCGCCATGGCCTGCCAGACAGAAGGCGGCCAAGGCTGGCTGATGTCCGGTCACACGCCCCTGAGTTCGAAATGACAGGGTGCTCTTCGTTGGTGACAGCAACGCCACATCCAGCATCGTGATTACGTGCTGCACGCCGTGGCAGCTTCGTCGATCAGTGTGGCCACTTCGCCTGGCATGGATGCCAATGAAGCATGGCTGGCCTTGAGCGTGATGACCTTCCTGGCCTTGAGCCGATCAGCCATCCATGCCTCGTTTTCCGGTGCGATCATCCGGTCCTCGCTGGAAATCTGGTACCAGCACGGCTTGTGCTTCCAGGCTGGCTCGCTGATCTCGTTGCCGAAGGTGCTGGCCAGCGGTGCCTTCTGGGTTACTGCCATGACCAGGGCTTCATCGGCGCTGAGATCCTGGCAGAAGCTTTCGTGGAACTTGTCCTGCTTGACCCAGAGATAACCATCGTCGTCCGGTGCGAGATTCGGAAAGGCCAGCGGGGGATGCTTCGCGCTGATGCCGCCCGGGCTTTCACCGGCATCGGGCGCAAACGCGGCGATATAGACCAGCCCCACCACATTTGGCTGGTTGCCTGCCTCGGTGATCACCGCGCCACCATAGAAGTGGCCGACCAGCAACACCGGCCCCTTCCGGGCCGCAATCATCTTGCGCGTGCGCTCCGCATCGTCGGCCAGTGAGGTCAGCGGATTCTCGACCGCGTACAAATCGCGATACCCCTTGCGGGTCAACTCGACGATGACCTTGCTCCAGTGGGCAGCTCCGCCCCAGAAACCGTGAACGAGAATGATGGCAGGCTTGTTCGACATGGCATGACCCTCTGGTTGACCCACAAAGGCTCGTTGCTGATGGACGATGAACCGGCATCAGTGTCCGGGCTGATCCTGTGGCGCAGCCCCAGCGTACGCGCGCAGAACTGGAACCATAGGCGCAGTGAGGTTTGATGGACGTGAACTGGATCTGCGTGACGCGGGCCAGCAAATCCGGAACAACCAGACCTGCATAATCGGAGGGGCAGGTATGACTGAAAGTTGTGTGTCTCGTAGATTCCACCACCGAGCCGAGCCTGGTAAGCCGTAATATCAGGGCATTGAAAGCGAGGGATCGATGAACACAACGCAAGTGATGCCGCACGTTGTGATCCTAGGTGGCGGGTTCGGTGGCTTGTGGGCGACGCGTGCGCTGCGCTCAGCACCCGTGCGGATCACCCTGGTGGATCGCACCAACCATCATCTGTTCCAGCCGTTGCTGTACCAGGTAGCCACCGCCGGATTGTCGGGGCCGGATATCGCCGCGCCGCTGCGTCATATCCTGCGCAAGCAGCGCAACGTCACCGTACGCATGGACGAGGCGCGCAGCATCGATGTGCAGCAACGGCGGGTAACGCTCGCCGGCGGCGTACTGGACTACGACTACCTGCTGGTGGCAACCGGTTCGAGTCACGCTTATTTCGGCCATGACGAGTGGGAGCACCACGCGCCCGGCATGAAGACCATGGACGATGCGCTGGCGATCCGCCGACATATCCTCGACGCGTTCGAGTCCGCCGAGCGCGAGCCTGATCCTGCGCGGCGCGCGACATGGCTCAGCTTCGTGGTGATCGGTGCCGGCCCTACCGGCGTCGAACTGGCTGGCACGCTGGCAGAGATCGCCCATCACACCTTGCCGAGCGAGTTTCGCGTAGCCGATCCGCGCACGGCGCAGATCCATCTGGTCGAAGCCGGAGCGCGCGTGCTGTCCTCGATGCCGCCGGCGCTGTCCGCGAAAGCACAGCGCCAGCTCGAACACATGGGTGTGCATGTGCACTTGAACGCAGCGGTCACGGCGGTCAGCGACACTGGCGTGCAGATGGGCGACCAGCGCATCGAGGCGCGCACGCTGCTGTGGGCCGCCGGTGTTGCCGCTTCGTCGCTGGGTGCGCAGCTGGGTACACCGTGCGATCGCGCCGGACGTGTGCTGGTCTCACCCGATCTGTCGCTGCCGCAGCATCCCGAAGTGTTCGTGATCGGCGACCTTGCACACTTGGAGCAGGGCGACAAGCCCGTGCCCGGCCTCGCGCCGGCAGCCAAGCAGATGGGCGCGTACGTCGCACGGGTGATCCGCAATCGTCTGGCCGGACGCACCACGCCCGCTTTCCACTACAGCGACTACGGCACACTCGCCAGCATCGGCCGCGGTGCCGCCGTGGTCGATCTCCGCGGCATTCACCTGTCCGGCGTGATCGCATGGTGGTTCTGGTTGATGACGCACATCCTGTTCCTGATCGGCTTCCGCAACCGACTCGTGGTAATGCTCGACTGGGCGTGGTCGTACTGCACCTGGCAGCGCAGTGCGCGCATCATCGTTGGTGGCGATAAGGATAAAGACAGGCGATAAGTGGCTCTGCCACAGATACTGACTTGGCCTAGATATTGAAATGTGGCTGGTGCGGTCTATCGCGCGTACAGACCAACCTACCTGCACCCGTCCCTCAACAAATCAGCAGATATTTTCTATTACTGTGAACAAAGGTTTGTATATGCAAAGCGCACAACATTACCCGTTGTTACCTAAACTCAACGCAGTTAGGCTGCTTCAAAATCAGAGGGCCAGCAGATGCCAAGCGGGAATTACACTTGCGCCATCGCAATACAAGCTAAGGCGTTTCTTCAGGCTTACGAAACGCTCAACGATTCATTGCTTGAAAAGATGCGGCAAGGAGATTTCGAGTTAGCCCCAATCATTGTTCCTGCCATGACCTGTGTCGCATTTGCAGCGGAACTTGCCATGAAGGCGTTAATCGTACAAATCAAAAGCGGCGAGCTTACGGCATTGCCAAAAAATAAAAATGGCGGTGGAATTCATAATCTAGATGATCTTTTTAATGAAGTTTCCACCCCTTTGCAGCAAGCAATTGCTAGGGAACTAAATAAGTCTGTAGCGGATGTTGAAAGAAAACTTAGGGAGAATGAGGATGCGTTTGTGAAATGGCGCTATTCCTTTGAAAATGGCGCTATGGGCGACGAGGAATTTCTTTTGAAATTCGTCAATGCTGCACTTGCTCAAGTACGCATTGCATAGGGGTGCCATTGGGCTATTACCTGCTCAGGCAGTCAGCACCACTTATGGGAACGGCGCCGTAGTGATACGGCGCCGTTCCTGTTTCAAGCTTTGATGGCTGCGTGATTAAAGCGCCTCGAAAATCCCCGCCGCGCCCATACCCGTACCAATACACATAGTCACCATGCCGTACTTCTGCTTCCTCCTACGCATGCCGTGCACCAGCGTGGCGATGCGCACCGCGCCGGTGGCGCCGAGCGGGTGGCCCAGCGCGATGGCGCCGCCGAGCGGGTTGACCTTGCTCGGGTCGAGCTTGAGGTCGCCCATCACGGCGAGGGCCTGGGCGGCGAAGGCTTCGTTGAGTTCGATCCAGTCCAGCTGATCCTGGGTGATGCCGGTCTGTTTGAGGGCCTTGGGGATCGCTTCCTTCGGGCCGATGCCCATGATCTCCGGGCGTACGCCAGCGACGGAGAAGCCGACGAAGCGGGCCAGCGGCTGCAGGTTGTATTCCTTGATCGCCTTTTCGCTGGCGAGCAGCACGGCGCCGGCGCCGTCGGACATCTGCGAGGAGTTGCCGGCGGTGACGCTGCCGCCGAACTGGCCGTTGCGGAACACGGTCTTGAGCTTGCTCAGCACTTCCAGCGTGGTGCCGGCGCGCGGGCCTTCGTCGGTGCCGATGCTGCGGCTGTCGGTGATGATGCCGCGGGTGGCGAGGTTCGGGTAATGATCATCCAGCGCGAACGGGCTGATCTCGTCGTTGAATTCGCCGGCGGCCTGGGCGGCCAGCGCGCGGCGATGGCTTTCCACCGCGAACGTATCCTGCTGCTCGCGGCTGACCTTCCACTGCTTGGCCACGTTCTCGGCGGTGATGCCCATGCCGTAGGCGATGCCGATGTGTTCGTTGGTGAAGATCGCCGGATTCATCGCGATCTTGTGGCCCATCATCGGCACCATGCTCATGCTCTCGGTGCCGCCGGCGAGCATCAGGTCATCCTCGCCGAGGCGAATGCGGTCGGCCGCCATCGCCACGGCCTGCAGGCCGGACGAGCAGAAGCGGTTGATGGTGACGCCGGGCACGGTGTCAGGCAGGCCGGCCAGCAGCACGCCGATGCGCGCCACGTTCATGCCTTGCTCGGCTTCGGGCATGGCGCAGCCGATGATGGCGTCGCCGATGCGGTGCGGGTCGATGCCGGGGTATTGCGCCATCACGCTGCGGATCACGTGGGCGAGCATGTCGTCCGGACGGGTGTTGCGGAATACGCCGCGCGGCGCCTTGCCGACCGGGGTGCGGGTGGCGGCGACGATGTAGGCGTCTTGCACTTGCTTGGTCATGGGATTTGCTCCGTGGCGTCGCGCGTTCAGCAGCGACGCTTTCAGTTTTTGATCGTCATTCCGGCGAAAGCCGGAGGTGTTTTTCAACAGCGAAGCTGGTCATCCAGTGCCTAGGGTGGTTCGGAGTCGCTGGATCCCAGCTTTCGCTGGGATGACGGCTTTAGAAGGCCGAGCGTTTAGTTGCGCAACGGTTTCCCGGTGGTCATGGTGTGGGCGATGCGGGCCTGGGTTTTCTCGGTCTGCGCCAGTTCCACGAAATGCTTGCGCTCCAGCGCCAGCAGCCATTCCTCATCGACCGTCGAACCACGCTCGATCACGCCGCCGCACAAGGTGTCGGCGATGCGCGTGGCGATGTCCACGTCGTGCTCGGAGGCGAAGTAGCCGGCCTGCAGGTTGGCCAGCGACGCCTTGAACGTGGCAGTGCCGACATCGCCTGCGACCGGAATCGCGCGCGCCGGCAGTGGCGGACGGTAGCCGCTTTCGGCCAGCGCGTTCGCTACCTGCTTGGCCACGTAGAGCAGCTCGTAGGCGTTGAACACCACCACGTCGCTGTCGCGCAGCAGACCGAGCTGCTTCGCTTCGAACGCGCTGGCGGAAACCTTCGCCATTGCCACGGTCTCGAACACCTTCTTCAGTTCCTCGAACGGGTCGCCCGGGTTCGCCTTGGCGGCGCGCACGGCCAGTTCATGCAGGCCACCTCCGGCCGGCAGCAGGCCGACGCCGGCCTCGACCAGGCCGATATAGCTTTCCAGTGCCGCGACGGTGCGCGCCGAATGCATCTGGAACTCGCAGCCGCCGCCGAACGCCATGCCGCGCACGGCGGATACCACCGGCACCAGCGAGTACTTGATCGCCATGCTGGTGCGCTGGAAGTTCTCCACCATCTTCTCGAAGTCAGCGATCTTGCCTTCCTTGAGCAGGCCGAGCGCACCCTTGAGATCGGCACCGGCCGAGAACGGCTCGCCGGTCTGCCAGATCACCACGGCCTTGAGCTTCTCTTCGGCCAGCTTGATCGCGTGCTGCACGCCGTCGAGCACGAAGTCGTTGACCGTGTTCATCTTGGTCTTGAACGAGAGGATGCCGACGTCATCGTCGCCCAGCGTCCACAGGCGCACGCCGTCGTTCTCCCACACGGTGGTGCCCTGGTCGAACTTCTCGCCGATCAGCGGATCGGGGAACAGCTGACGCTGGTAGACCGGGTGCTGCGAACGCGGCTTGTCGGCGTTGGCACTGGCCGAGTACGAGCCATCCTTGCCATGGACGCCTTTACGACCATCGGTGACCCACGCCGGCAGCGGTGCCTTGCTCATCGCCTTGCCGGCCGCGATGTCCTCGTTGATCCAGCCGGCGATCTGCTGCCAGCCAGCGGCCTGCCAGGTCTCGAACGGCCCGAGCTTCCAGCCGTAGCCCCAGCGGATCGCGAAATCCACATCGCGCGCGGTGTCGGCGATATCGACTAGGTGATAGGCCGTGTAGTGGAACAGGTCGCGGAAGCTGGCCCACAGGAACTGTGCCTGCGGGTCGCTCGATGCGCGCAGCTTGCCGAACTTCTCGGCCGGATCCTTGATCGCCAGGATTGCGGCGACCTCGTCAGACGGCTTCTGCTCGGAGGCGCGGTAATCCTTGGCGGCCGGGTCGAGCACCACGATGTCCTTGCCGGCCTTCTTGTAGAAGCCGGCGCCGGTCTTCTGGCCGAGCGCGCCCTGGTCGATCAGCCCCTGCAGCCACACCGGCGCCTTGAAGTACTGGTGCCACGGGTCGTCCGGCAAGGTGTCGGCCATGGTCTTGATCACATGCGCCATCGTGTCCAGGCCGACCACGTCGGCGGTGCGGTAGGTCGCACTCTTCGGGCGGCCCAGCGCCGGACCGGTCAGCGCGTCGACGGTGTCGAAGCCGAGCTTGAACTGGTCGGTGTGGTACATCGCCGCCAGCATCGAGAACACGCCGATGCGGTTGCCGATGAAGTTCGGGGTGTCCTTGGCGATCACCACGCCCTTGCCGACGGTGGTGACCAGGAAGGCTTCGAGACCTTCGATCACGGCCGGGTCGGTGAGTTTGGTCGGGATCAACTCAACCAGATGCATGTAGCGCGGCGGGTTGAAGAAATGCACGCCGGTGAAGCGGTGGCGCATCTCTTCCGGCAGCGCCTCGGCGAGGCCGTTGATAGAAAGGCCTGAGGTATTGGAGGCAAGGATCGCGGTCTTCGACAGATGCGGCGCGATCTTCTTGTACAGATCCAGCTTCCAGTCCATCCGCTCGGCGATCGCCTCGATCACCAGGTCGACGTCCTTCAGATGCGCCATGTCCTCGTCGTAGTTCGCCGGGATGATCGCGGCGGCGAGGTTTTTGTCGGCCAGCGGCGCCGGGGAAAGTTTGAGGAGATTCGCGATGGCTTTGAGCGCGATGCCGCTCTTCGGGCCTTCCTTCGCGGGCAGGTCGAACAGCACGGTCTCGACGCCGGCGTTGGTCAGGTGCGCGGCGATCTGCGCGCCCATGACGCCAGCGCCCAGCACGGCAGCCTTGCGGATGCGTAGCGCTGATTTGGTTGAGGATGCAGCGGTCATTGGCTTCTCCGATGGTGCGGACACGAAACTTGGGGGAATGGGACAGCACGACCGTTGCCGGCCGGTGACACGGAATCAGGGGTGACTCAGGCCGGCGACGGCGAAGCGGATCAGGTGCTGCGCGGTCTGTTCGCGGTGCACCTGTTCGCTGACGTCGTGCTTGCGCTGGATCATGCCGAAGCCGGACATCGCATGGGTCAGCGCGCCGGTGACCAGATCGATCCTCCAGTACAGCTCCGGCTTGCTCAGCTGCGGCAGCAGGCGGGCGAATTCGGCGGTGAACTGGCGCATCACATGGCCGTAGTTCTCGGACAGGAACTGACGCAGGCTGTCGTCGTGTTCGGCGAAGGCGCGCGCCAGTACGCGCATGAACAGCGAGCCGCTGTCGTCGTGGGAGAGCTCCAGTGCGGGGCGGATATAGGCGGCCAGCACGTCTTCCAGGGTGGTGCCGCTGGCGCCGGCGATCTTCGCCAGCGCTTCCAGCCGACGGGCGTTCAGCGCATCCAGCCGGCGCCGGAACACCTCCTCGACCAGCTTGTCCTTGGAGCCGAAGTGGTAGTTGACCGCGGCCAGGTTGACCCCGGCGGCAGCGGTCAGCTGGCGGAGCGAGGCGCCGTCGAAGCCGCGCTGGGCAAACAAAACCTCGGCGGCGCCGAGTATCCGTTCCTTGGTCGAGCCGGAGCTGTTCACGTGCAGGGGCATGCGTCGGTCATCGGGCTGGTTCAAACGATCGTTTGAGCATACGCGGAGAGCTCGATGGCCGTCAAACGATCGTTTGTTGCAAAAGGCAGGTTACTTGCGTATGAGTTAGAATCTGTCAAACTTTCGTGAGCTAAATCCGCAATCCTTGTCAGGTTTAGCTCTGTGGCCGGCTTGGGAGCCGGCACGCCCCCTTTCCCTAAATCCGTTTTTTCCGGAGCACACCCGTATGGCGCTGGAGCGCACTCTTTCCATCATCAAGCCCGACGCCGTTGCCAAGAACGTCATCGGCGAAATCTACGCCCGTTTCGAGAAGGCTGGCCTGAAGGTCATCGCTGCCAAGATGAAGCAGTTGTCGCGCCAGGAAGCCGAAGGCTTCTACGCGGTGCATCGCGAGCGTCCGTTCTTCAAGGCGCTGGTCGAATTCATGATCTCCGGTCCGGTGATGGTCACCGCGCTCGAGGGTGAGAACGCCGTGCTGGCCCATCGCGATCTGATGGGCGCCACCAATCCGAAGGAAGCCGCGCCGGGTACGATCCGCGCCGACTTCGCCGACTCCATCGATGCCAATGCCGTGCATGGTTCCGATGCGGTCGACACCGCCAAGGTGGAGATTGCTTACTTCTTCGCTGCCACGGATGTGCTGTCGCGCTGAGCGATTTATTTGTTGTGAGGCATGAGTTGTGAACAAGGTTGTTGTGAATCCACCTGTCAAGGTCAACCTGCTCGACTTCGATCGCCAGGGCCTGCGTGATTTCTTCACGCAGATCGGCGAGAAGCCCTATCGCGCCGAGCAGGTGATGAAGTGGATCTATCACGACCTGGAAGACAACTTCGAAAACATGACCGACGTGGGCAAGGCGCTGCGCGCCAAGCTCACCGAGGTCTGCTATATCGGCGCACCGAAGACACTGCTGGACAAGGCCGCCAATGACGGCACCCACAAGTGGCTGCTGGGCATGGACAGCGGCAACGCGATCGAGACGGTGTACATCCCTGAGCCGACCCGCGGCACCTTGTGCGTGTCCTCGCAGATCGGTTGCGCGCTGAACTGCAGCTTCTGCTCCACCGGCGCGCAGGGTTTCAACCGCAATCTGTCCACCGCCGAGATCATCGGCCAGGTGTGGGTGGCGGCGAAGTACCTGGGCAACGTTACCCACCAGAACCGTCGCATCACCAACGTGGTGATGATGGGCATGGGCGAGCCGCTGGCGAATTTCGAGAATGTGGTGCGCGCGATGCGCCTGATGCGCGACGACCTGGGCTTCGGCCTGGCGGCCAAACGCGTCACGCTGTCCACCGCTGGCATGGTTCCGCTGATCGACCAACTGTCGGATGCGATCGACGTGTCGCTGGCGGTCTCGCTGCACGCGGCCAACGACGAGCTGCGCACCGAGCTGGTGCCGATCAACAAGCGCTATCCGATCGCCGAGCTGCTGGCTGCCTGCCAGCGCTGGGTCGCGCGCAAGCCGCGCACCTCGATCACCTTCGAATACACCTTGATGAAGGGTGTCAACGACCAGCCCGAACACGCACGTCAGCTGATCAAGCTGATGCGCAAGCTGCCGACCTGCAAGGTCAACCTGATTCCGTTCAACCCATTTCCCGGTACCCGCTACGAGCGCTCGAACGCGAACGACATCCGCGACTTCCAGACGCAGCTGTTGAATGCCGGTGTGCTGACCATGTTGCGGCGTACCCGTGGTGACGATATCGATGCTGCCTGCGGCCAGCTGGCCGGGCAGGTGACTGATCGCACTCGCCGCAGCGCCGATATCCGCAAACGGCAGGACGAGGGCGTTATCCATGCGATTTGAGCGTGCACTGGTCTTCTGTCTGCTGTTACCCCTGATGGCGGGATGTATCACCACGCGTACCGACAGCAATGCGCTCGGCAAGAACATTCCGCAGACCAGCAAGGACCAGAAGGCGGTGGATGCGGCACGCATCCATACCGAACTCGGTCAGCGCTACCTGAACAGCGGCGATCTGCAGACGGCGCTGGATAAATTGAATACCGCGCTCAAGTTCGACCCCACCTATGCACCGGCACACACCGTGATCGCGGTGGTGTACGAGAAGATCAACAACCTTCCCGAAGCCGAAGTGCATTACCGCAAGGCGGTCGAGCTGCAGCCGACCAAGGGCGATCCGAACAACAATCTGGGCGTGTTCCTGTGCCATACCGGCAAGGTTGCCGAAGCCGACCAGTATTTCCGCAAGGCGGTGGCCGACCCGTTCTACCAGACCCCCGATGTGGCGCTGACGAATGCCGGTGTATGCCAGCTGCGCGCGAATGATGTCACCGGTGCCGAAGCAAGTTTCCGTGACGCCATCGCGCGAAATCCGCAGAATGGCGAGGCACTCTTCCAGCTCGCGAACACGCTTTACCAGCACAACGATGCGTTCCGCGCCCGCGCTTTCATCCAGCGTTTCGACGCGCTGGGCAATCCAACGGCGTCGTCGCTCAAGCTTGGTTACGATATCGAATCCCATTTGGGCAACCCGGACGGTGCCCAGACCTACAACAAACGATTGCAGGCCCAGTTCCCGGATTCGGAGCAGGCGCATGCGCTCACCTCTACTACTGCCAGCCCATGACCTCCATGCAGCCAACCCCGCCTGAACAGGGTTCGAGCGAGCCCGACCTGTTCGGCATCAACCTGCCGAACCTGGATGCCCCATCGGTGGATACCCATGCCGGTAGTTTCGGCAGTCGGCTGCGTGCGGCACGTGAAGCCCGCGGGCTGGACATCGAGACGTGCGCGCACGCGCTGAAGCTGCCGGCCCGCGTGTTGCGGCAGCTCGAGCAGGGCACCTGCGACGGTATCGATTCGAAGGTCTACCTGGCCAGCTACATCGGCAAGTACGGTCGCCACCTTGGCATCAACGAGGCATCGATCCAGGTCGAGATGGACCGCATCAAGCAGGTCGAGCCGACCCTGGTGGCGACCGGCGGCATCTCGCATTCGCGTTTCCTGCTGGATCGCTATGCGACCGCGGCCACCTATGTCGTGCTGACAGCGGTGATTGTGGTGCCGATGATCTGGCTCGGTGTGCGCGGTACGCTCGACCGTGACCTGACCCATCTGGCGCCGCTGGATGCCGCTCCGGTGGCACAGCAGGATGCACCGGCCGCGACCGGCAGCACGGCGCTTGCAGATCTGACGCATGGCACCACGACCGCGGCACTTCCGAAGGTGGCTGCGGCACCGGTGCCGGCGCCGGCGCAGGATCAGCCGCTAATGGCTTCGATGGCGCCATTTCCGAATATGGACAACAACAGCCTGCCGGCGACACCTGCTACGGTCACGCCTGCGGTCGATGCCGGAACCGGCAGCCACAGCCTGGGCCTGAATCTGAGTGCGGCCAGCTGGGTCGAAGTGGTCGATGCCGGCGGTGCACGGCTGGAATACGGCCTGTTGCCGGCAGGCAGCAACAAGACCTATCACAGCGACCAGCCGCTGGATGTGCGTATCGGCAACGCCAGCGGTGCGCAGGTCAGCATCGATGGACAAGCGGTGGGGCTGGATGATTTCCAGCATGCCAACGTGGCACGTTTTCGCGTGCAGGTGCAGGACGGCAAGGCCTCCGCTGCCAGCCTCTGATTGCCTCCCCGACCGCTGCGGGCAATCCATTTCGGTTATGCTTGTCCATTGTCCGTTCGGGTACTGAACGGGCGCGATCAGCTTTTCCCTTTTTCTTGCCCTGGCCTATGCACGCGCCTGCGGGTGCGCGGCCTTCTGGATGGTAATTGCATGGCATTTGAAGAATACGACAAGTACGAACAAAGCGAACTGGTTCAGAAGTGGCTGCGCGAGAATGGCCTGTCGATCGTCGTCGGCGTCGTGATCGGCCTTGTCGGCATTTTTGGCTGGCAGCACTGGCGCAATCACCAGGCACAACACGAAGGCGAAGCCGCGCAGCTGTATCAGCAGGTGCAGTTGGCCATGGCGTCCGGCAAAGCGGACCTTGCCTCGCAGCTCACCGACCGGTTGATGACGGATTACCCCAAGTCGCCGAACGCCGTATTCGCCGTCAGCGATCGGGCTCGACAGCAGGTGCAGGACAAGCAGCTGGACAAGGCCGAAACTTCGCTGGAGTGGGCCGAGAGTCACGCCGGCGCCCCGGGTTTGAAGTCGCTGATCCAGCTGCGCATGGCGCAGGTGGAACTGGCACGTGACAACGGTGCAGCAGCATTGGCCACGCTCGATCGCATTCCCGCCAACGACTATCAGGGCCTCGCGCAGGAACTCCGTGGCGATGTGCTGGTCAAGCTTGGGCGTTCAGACGATGCGCGCAAGGCTTATCAAGCAGCCTTGTCGGCGCTGGGCGAGGATGCACCGCAACGCGGTGCCTTGCAGATGAAACTCGATGATTTGGCCGTGGCCGGGAAGCAGGGTGCATGAAACCTGAAATGATGAAACGCGTCTTGCTGATCTCTCTGACTTCACTGGTGGCGCTTGCCGGCTGCCATTCGTTCAAGAAGGAAAACGTCGAACCACCGACGCCGCTGGCCAAGGACTTCAAGCCCACGGTGCAGGTCACCAAGCTGTGGAGCACCAGCGTGGGTGACGGTTCCGGCAAGAGTGGCGTGCGCCTGCGCCCGACGGTGGTAGATGGTGTGCTCTACGCCAACAGCACGGACGGCAAGCTGGCCGCGTTCGATGCCACCAGCGGCAAGACCTTGTGGTCGAAAAGCACACGCACCCACGGCTGGTTCGGCTGGGGTGACAAGAAGCGCCAGGACGCCGCCTATGCCGGCGGCCCCGCCGTCGATGGTGACCTGCTGGCGGTCGGTACGCTGGGCGGTCACGTGTATGGCGTGAATGCGAAAGATGGCACCCCGCGCTGGGATGCCGAACTGGATTCTGAAGTACTTGCGTTGCCGGTGATTTCTGGCGATCTGGTAGTGGCGCGCACGCAGGACGGCCGCATCTACGGTCTGGATCGCACGGATGGCAAGCGCCGCTGGGTCTATGATCAGGGCAGCGTGCCGCTGCTGAGCTTGCGTGGCAACGGTGGGCTGCTGGCCGCCAATGGCGTGGTGTTCTTCGGCAGTGATGACGGCAAGCTGGTTGCACTGCGCCAGGATAACGGCGCCAAGCTGTGGGAACAGAAGCTGGCCAGCGGCGCCGGCCGTACCGACATCGATCGGCTGGATGACGCCGACGGCTCGATCCTGCTCGAAGGCAGCACGCTGTATGCCGCGGCCTATCACGGCAACCTTCTGGCGGTGGACGGTCCCAGTGGCCGGCCGCTGTGGGGACACCCGTTCTCCACCTTCGACTCGCTGGCTCTCGCCGGCAACGCGGTGTATGGCGTCAATGACGAGTCGCAGGTGTGGGCGTTCGACAAGAGCAGCGGCGCCGACCTCTGGAAAAATACCGCGCTGATGCACCGCTGGGTCACCGGCCCGGCCGTGCAGGGCGACTACGTCGTGGTCGGCGATCTGGATGGCTACGTACACTGGCTGCAGGTCGGTGACGGCGCACTGGCCGCGCGCCAGCGATTGTCCAAGAAGGCGATCCGCGCCCAGCCGCTGGTCGTGGGCGACACTGTCTACGTCGAAGACGTGAAGGGCCGCATCGGCGCTTACCGTCTCTCGGCCCATTGATCGCTTAAGTCGATCGCAAGGAATAAAGCTTTCCCATGTTGCCCGTCGTCGCCCTGGTCGGTCGTCCCAATGTCGGTAAATCGACCCTCTTCAACGTACTGACGCGCAGCCGTGACGCCCTGGTGGCCGATATGCCGGGGGTCACCCGCGATCGTCACTACGGCGTCTGCCGCACGGGCGAGCGCCCGTTCGTGGTGGTCGACACCGGCGGTCTGTCCGGTGTCGAGGAGGCAATGGATGTCCTGACTGCGAAGCAGGTGCGTCTGGCGATCGAAGAAGCGAACGTGCTGGTGTTCGTGGTCGATGCGCGCGAAGGCCTGCTGCCGCAGGACTACATCATCCTCAACGAGCTGCGCCGCAGCGGCAAGACCATCATCGCAGCGGTCAACAAGACCGACGGGCTGGAAGAAGAAGCCGTGCTGGCGGAGTTCTCTGCCTTCGGCGTCGGCAAGATCCTGCCGCTATCCGCCGCACACAACCGCGGCACGGGCGACCTGATCGCGATGGTTCTGCCATTGCTGCCGGCCGACGAGGAAAGCACGACCGAGGCGGAAGGCGAGGACGGCAGCATTCGCGTAGCCATCGTCGGACGTCCGAATGCCGGCAAGTCGACTCTGATCAATCGCCTGCTCGGCGAGGAACGGCTGATCGTCTCCGACGTCGCCGGCACTACCCGTGATCCGATCCGCGTACCGCTGGAGCGCGACGGCAAGCGTTACACCCTGATCGACACCGCTGGCATCCGCCGCAAGGCACGCGTCGAGGAAGCCGTGGAGAAATTCAGCGTCATCAAGACGCTGCAGTCGATCGCCGCGGCCCAGGTTGTGGTGGTGATGATCGATGCCCGCGAGAATCTGGCCGACCAGGATCTGACCCTGATCGGTTACGCGATGGACGAGGGTCGGGCACTCGTGATCGCGATCAACAAGTGGGATGGCCTGGACCAGTATCAGCGTGATGAGTGTGCGCGCGCGCTGGACCGCCGACTGGTGTTTGTCGACTGGGCCAAGCAGGTACACATCTCCGCACTGCACGGCTCCGGTTTGCGCGAACTGATGCGCGCCGTTGTACGTGCACATGCGTCGGCGACCAAGGTGCTGGTATCTTCCGATCTCACCAAGACGCTGGAAAAGGCTTACGAGAGCTACCAGCCACCACTTGTGCATGGCCACTCGCCGAAGCTGCGCTTCGCACATCCGGGCGGCAATAATCCGCCGACCATCGTGATCCACGGCACCCGCACGAAGCACATTGCGCCGGCGTATCAGCGCTACCTGGAAAACTTCTTCCGCAAGCGCTACAAGCTGGAAGGCACACCGGTTCGGATTGCCTTCCGCGAAGGCGAGAACCCGTATGCGGGACGCAAGAAGGTGTTGACCAAGGAGCAGGAGCAGAAGGCTCGGCGCCGGGTCAGCGATCTGATCAAGCGCACGCGCTGATTCTTCGACACGTTCGTCCCGGCTACCGCGCAGACGGCAACAGGTCCGCCGGAGTCAATCCATATACCGCAGCGTCATGGGCCAGTCCGTTCGCCCACAGGCGTTGTCGCGCGATTGCTTCGAAGCGCGCACCGGTCTTTTCGGCGGTGCGCCGGCTTGCATGGTTGTCGGGCATGGCAACGATCTCGATGCGGATCAATCCCAGTTGTTCAAAGCCGAACCGCGCAACCAGTGCGGCGGCGCGTGCGGCAATGCCTTCGCCGTGACGTGACTGGCGCACCCAGTAGCCAAGATTGGCACCGCGATGTGGACGGTTGCGCTGGTTGAGTCCGGCACCGCCGAGCAGCTCGCCGGTTCGCAGGTCGAAGATCGGGAACGCAAAGTGCTCGCCGCGCGACCAGCCGTCTTGACAATGGCTTATCCATCGGCGTGCCTCGTCCAGGTCGTAACCGGCATGGCACCAAGGCAGCCAGCGCCCCACGCTGGCTACTGACGAACGCACGGCATCGAACAGGTCCTCAGCATCCTGCGTCTGCCACGGGCGTAGTTGCAGAGGTTCCTCGACAAGTTTCAACGCTGGCAGCGTGGGCTCGCTAGACATCCGGCATCCCTTCGTTTGTATGCATGTCGGTCAGTCGCGATAATGGGCAACTTCCAGTCAGGCATCAACATGAGCGCACGTATCCTCGACGGCAAACGCATCGCCCAGGACTTGCTGGAACGCCTGCGTCTGCGCGTCGCCGAGCGGGTCGCACATGGACTGGCCGCGCCGGGGCTGGCCGTGGTGCTGGTGGGCGATGATGCGGCTTCCTCGGTCTACGTGCGCAACAAGCGCAAGGCCTGCCATCAGGTCGGGTTCCGCTCGTTCGATTACGACCTGCCATCAGACACCAGCCAGGCAGAACTGTTCGCCCTGATCGATCGCCTCAATGCGGACCCGGCCGTGCATGGCATTCTGGTGCAGTCGCCGCTGCCGGAACATATCGACGAGGACGCGCTGGTCGACCGCATCGACCCCGACAAGGATGTGGATGGCTTCCAGGCAGTCAACGTGGGTCGCCTCGCGCTGCGCCGCTTCGGTCTGCGCCCGTGCACACCGCGTGGCGTGATGACCTTGCTCGGCCATACCGATCGCCCCGTGCGCGGCCAGCATGCCGTGGTGGTCGGCGTGTCCAATCACGTCGGTCGCCCGCTGGTGCTGGAATTGATGATCGCCGGTTGCACCACCACCAGCTGCCATCGCTTCACCCGTGATCTGGAAAGCTTCGTGCGCCAGGCCGATATCCTGGTCGTGGCGGTCGGCAAGCCGGGGCTGGTCAAGGGCGAGTGGATCAAGCCGGGAGCGGTGGTGATCGACGTGGGCATCAACCGTCTCGACGATGGGCGGCTGGTCGGTGACGTGGATTTCGATGCGGCTGCAGCGCAAGCGAGCTGGATCACGCCGGTACCCGGCGGCGTCGGCCCGATGACCGTGGCTACGCTGATGGAAAACACGCTGGAAGCCGCGGACGCACGCGCCACGACGCACAAGCTCGCCTGATCCGCGGGCTGCATTCAGCTCTACATCTGGCGAGCCTCACGACAGGGCGCGTATAATTCCCTCTTTGCAGCGGGACTTTTCGCATGCGTATCCTCGCCGAGGCCCTGACCTACGACGACGTCTACCTTGTTCCGGGCCATTCCATCGTGCTTCCGCGCGATGTGAACACATCAACGCGGTTCACCCGCAACCTGCGCCTGAACATTCCGATCGTCTCCGCCGCCATGGACACGGTCACTGAGGCTCGCCTCGCCATCACCATGGCGCAGTGCGGCGGCATCGGCATCATCCACAAGAACATGACAGCCGAGCAGCAGGCAGCGGAAGTGCGGCTGGTGAAGAAGTTCGAGGCCGGTGTGATCCGCAGCCCGATCACCGTAGGCCCGAATACCTCGATCCGCGAAGTGCTCCGGCTGACGCATGCGCACAACATCTCCGGCGTGCCGGTGGTCGATGGCGAGCAGCTGGTCGGCATTGTCACCAGTCGCGATCTGCGTTTCGAACGCAAGCACGACGATCCGGTGCGCAACATCATGACCCGCCAGGACAAGCTGATCACGGTCAAGGAAGGTGCCAGCCAGGACGACGTGCTGCAGCTGCTGCACACGCATCGCATCGAGAAGGTGCTGGTGGTCAACGACGCGTTCCAGCTGCGCGGTCTGATCACCGTCAAGGACATCCAGAAGGCACGCGACAACCCGCATTCCGCCAAGGGTCCCAACGAGGCATTGCTGGTCGGCGCCGCGGTCGGCGTCGGTGGCGATACCGAGCAGCGCGTCGCCGCGCTGGTCGATGCCGGTGTGGATGTGCTTGTGGTGGATACCGCACATGGCCATTCGCAAGGCGTGATCGACCGCGCCGGCTGGGTCAAGAAGCACTACCCGCAGGTGCAGGTGATTGCCGGCAACATCGTTACCGGTGAAGCGGCGCGTGCGCTGCTCGATGCCGGCGTGGACGCGGTGAAGGTCGGCGTGGGTCCCGGCTCGATCTGCACCACCCGCGTGGTCGCCGGTGTCGGCGTGCCGCAGATCACCGCAATCGACATGGTCGCCACCGCGCTGAAGGACGAGATCCCGCTGATTGCCGATGGCGGTATTCGCTATTCGGGCGATATCCCGAAGGCACTCGCCGCCGGCGCATCCACCGTGATGCTCGGCTCGATGTTCGCCGGTACCGAGGAGTCGCCGGGCGAGGTCGAGCTGTTCCAGGGGCGTTCGTACAAGAGCTACCGCGGCATGGGCTCGATCGGCGCGATGCAGCTCGGTTCGAAGGATCGTTACTTCCAGGACGATGCCGATGCCGACAAGCTGGTGCCCGAAGGTATCGAAGGTCGCGTGCCGTACCGTGGTCCGCTGCGCAACATCATCCATCAGCTGATCGGCGGCCTGCGCGCCTCGATGGGTTATCTGGGAGCAGCCACCATCGATGACGTGCGTCACAAGGCACAGTTCGTCAAGGTGACTTCCGCCGGCGTTACCGAAGCGCATCCACACGATATCCAGATCACCAAGGAAGCGCCGAATTACCGGCTCAACTCGTGACTGACGCGCCGGTTGTGATTGACGCGCCGACCCTCGGGTCGGCCCGGGGGGGCCGGCGCCTTGTTTTACAGGTAGCGACCCGGGCAACCGGTGTTGCGTTGTTCCTTCAAGATCAAAGGCACCGATGTGGCCGAGTGGCCACGCGGCGAAACCGGACCGATGACCAACATCCATAGCGACAAGATCCTGATCCTCGATTTCGGCGCGCAGTACACGCAGCTGATCGCCCGTCGCATCCGCGAGCTTGGCGTGTATTGCGAAATCTGGGCCTGGGATCACGAGCCGGCCGAGATCGCCGCGTTCGGTGCGAAAGGCATCATCCTTTCGGGTGGCCCGGAATCGACCACGCTTGAAGGTGCGCCGAAAGCACCGCAGCAGGTGTTCGACTCCGGCGTGCCGATCCTAGGCATCTGCTACGGCATGCAGACGATGGCCGCCCAGCTCGGTGGCGCCACCGAGGCCGCCGATGCGCGCGAGTTCGGTCATGCCGAAGTCGACATCGTGGCGACGAGCCGTCTGTTCGAAGGCCTCAGCGACCATGCCGGCGCGCACAAGCTCGACGTCTGGATGAGCCACGGCGACCACGTCGCCAAGGCGCCGCCAGGTTTCGCGATCACTGGCACCACCGACCGCATCCCGGTCGCGGTGATGGAGAACGAGGCCCGGCGCTGGTACGGCGTGCAGTTCCACCCGGAAGTGACGCACACGAAACAGGGCGGGGCATTGCTCAAGCGCTTCATCGCCGAGATCTGCGGCTGCGCCACTTTGTGGACCGCCGCCAACATCATCGACGACCAGATCGCACGCGTGCGCGAACAGGTCGGCGACGATCATGTGCTGCTCGGTCTTTCGGGCGGCGTCGACTCCTCGGTGGTCGCCGCATTGCTGCACAAGGCGATCGGCGATCGGCTCACTTGCGTGTTCGTCGATACCGGCCTGCTGCGCTGGCAGGAAGGCGACCAGGTGATGGCCACGATGGCTGAGCACATGGGCGTCAAGGTGATTCGCGTCAACGCCGCGGATCGCTACTTCAAGGCACTCGAAGGTGTGGCCGATCCGGAAGCCAAGCGCAAGATCATCGGCGGCCTGTTCGTGGAGATCTTCGACGAGGAGTCGAGCAAGATCACTGCCGACGGCAGCAACGTGAAGTGGCTGGCGCAAGGCACCATCTACCCCGACGTGATCGAGTCGGCCGGCAGCAAGACCGGCAAGGCCCACGTCATCAAGAGCCATCACAACGTCGGCGGCCTGCCGGCGCACATGAAGCTGAAGCTGGTCGAGCCGCTGCGCGAACTGTTCAAGGACGAGGTGCGCCGCATCGGCGTGGAGCTCGGTCTGCCGCGCGCGATGGTCTACCGCCACCCGTTCCCCGGTCCGGGCCTGGGTGTGCGCATCCTGGGCGAGGTGAAACGCGAATACGCCGAACTGCTGGCCCAGGCCGATGCGATCTTCATCGACGAACTGCGCAAGGCTGATTTGTACGACAAGACCAGCCAGGCGTTCGCCGTGTTCCTGCCGGTAAAGTCGGTGGGCGTGGTCGGTGATGCGCGTGCCTACGAATGGGTGATCGCCTTGCGTGCCGTGGAGACCATCGACTTCATGACGGCGCACTGGGCGCACCTGCCGTACGAGTTTCTTGGCAAGGTATCAAACAGAATAATCAATGAGTTGCGAGGTGTTTCTCGTGTCGTTTATGACATCAGCGGCAAGCCGCCCGCCACGATCGAATGGGAATAAAAGAATCAACGACTTGCACGTGCATGAGGAAGCCGGCGAGTTGCCGGCTTTCTTGTGTAAAGACAATAATGCATTGAAATGAAAGACGAAATTTCCGAAACCTCAAGTAAATTCTCGACCACCGACGTGCAGTACATGCAGCGCGCACTGCAGCTCGCCGCGCATGCGCGCGACGCCGAGAACGAGGTGCCAGTCGGTGCCGTGCTGGTGCTGGACGGAGAGATCGTCGGTCTGGGCTGGAACCGCAACATCACTCTGCACGACCCGACCGCGCACGCCGAGATAATGGCGATGCGAGCCGCTGGCGAAAAATTGACCAATCATCGTCTGTCCGGCGCCACGCTCTACGTCACGCTGGAGCCTTGCGCGATGTGCGCGATGGCGATGATCCACGCCCGTCTCGGTCGTGTGGTCTATGCTGCTTCGGACCCCAAGACTGGTGCAGCCGGCAGCGTGTTCAACACCCTGATCGACGAGCGTCACAACCATCGCATCGAGGTGCAGGGCGATTTGCTGGCCGAAGAATCGTCGGCCATGTTGCGGGAATTCTTCCGTTCGCGTCGTTGATGCAATTGGTGCTTGTTACTGCCAGTCGGAGATAACCGAATGATGATCGGTTGGCAGATGTCATGAGCTCTTCGCACGGCGCCCCACTTACCACAGCAGCTTGCTCCACGCGTCCTAACCTGAGGTGACATACCGCCTTTCACCGGTAGTGGACTCTTGCGGCTGCCAGGACATCGGCTAGCTGGGTAGTGTCTGCCTTCGACCCCTTGCAGTCGGTTGCGAACGGCTGCTTTCGGGTGGACCCGTCTTCAACTTTCCGGTTCAGTGGCGGCGCGGCAGCACCCAAGTCTCTTACGGTGTGGTTAGGCCACTTGGGCGGGTGCTAGGAATATTTGTAGCACTCGCCATGTTGCCATCGTGAAAGCGATGAGGTAACCGGACAATGAGGATCACACCCCACCCACCGGGGCCTACAAGGCTGCGGTTGCCTAGGGGATGCGGGAAGTAGGGCTGTGCCTTGAAATCATCGAAGTCTCAACCGATGAGAAAGAAATACTTCACTATCGTTACCGAACCCGGGGATACCCTCCAATTTCCGGTCGCTAACAGGAGACGGATATGTTCAAGGTAATCGGTGCTTTGGTGGTCTATGGGTTTGCCCTTCTCGGTTTGGCGCGATACCTTGAGAGCTTGCATTCAAATGACTGGCCAACTGACAAGGATGCTTCGTGAAGCGATACGTCATCGAAGCCTACGATATGCATCGGCAGAAAGTGGCTCGGCGGGAACGCGCGAACCAGCAATGCGGAACCGATGGTTGAGGCTCCGGATCCGGCCGCCGAGTGAGCGAACTTTTTTGAGTTGAATCAACACAAACACAGGATGGTGTATGTCCAGCTACAAGATCTCGTATGTCTATCGGAAACCCGGCTCAACCGGTGGCACGTCCACTTCGTATACAGCCAAGGCTACGACCGAGCGCACGGCGCTTGAAATCGTCAAAGGTCGCCACCCTGGCTTCGAGATTGTTGTCCGGTCTACCATTAAAATTTCCTAGGGGTGGATGCCATGGACACGAGTCCAAAAAATTGGCAGCCCTTGTTCGCGGTTGTGCCAGATGAAGCGCTCAGGATGTGTCAACCACAGGTATCAGGATGCTGTTGTCGCGCTTGCAATGCGTGACGGAAGCCACACCCTTCTGGACGTGCCAAATCAACGCAGTGTTGGAGATCGATGTCATTCCCACATGAGGGTTCGCGCGTGCGCACCTTTTATCTCTTCATGCGACGTCCAGTTCCCCCTTCTGCCATCGCAAATAGAGCGGCTGCGGATCATCATCGCTCAAGAGCGCAGTACTCGTGGCTCTCCAAATTTGTATGATTTCAACGTGCGTCGATGGCTCGAAGAGTTGCGCGATCGGAGTGAATACGACGACTCTGCCGCTTGCCTTGATGATTAAGCTGCGTATTCGAGCCATTCTGGGGGCGATGCGCAACAATGAAGCCGATGGTGGGTGGGAGGCCTCTTTCGTATCCGGCAGGAAGTGGGCGCTGCGGGCAGTAATGCAGAACGAGACCGGCGCGCTGCTCTCGACAGTGCTGGATCGGCTTTACGTACTACGCAATCAGTTGATCCACGGTGTGGCGGTTGGGGTGGTGCCACCAACCGGGTGCAGGTGAAGGACGGCGTCGCGATTCTCGACGTGTTGCTGCCGATGCTCATCGAGCTGATGATGCATGGCGAAAGGGAATATTTCGACGCGATCGCCTACCCAGTGGTTTGAGTCTTCTGCAACGCTTCATCTGGCGTATTTCTTCAATAAAAGTTCGATCAGCTACAAGCAGTGCCGCCGAACTTCATCGAACAGGCGGGAACACCACGGAAACATCGGGTAATGGCTTGACCTGCTGTAGGATTAAGGTGGAAAAAGCGGTGCACAGGGAAGCTGAAGATCTCGTGCATATTATCGAATCAGGGCACTACTGAAGCATTATGGCTCATATGGACAACTCATCGCTTTGGATAGCAATGGCTGGCCTTGCGGCAACAAACATTGCGAGCGGGATTGGCTTCTACTTCACCTATAAGTCTCAGCGCTCGCCGCTACGACAACAATTACACGCGAAGCAGATTGAGGTACTTATCGATTTTTCGATAGGTGCGACAAGGCTGCAAAAAATTGCCGCAGCCCTGCAAGAGGGCTCCAAGCTCAGCAAAGAAGATCAGCATTCGCTTGACGAACATTGGGACGAGGTATCACAACGTCTGCTGGATATCGTCCAAATGGGAGCTGTCGTACTGCCGTCTGATCTTTATTCCACCATGACGGCATTTCGAGCTTGCGCTGAGGCCTACGAAATTGCCATCGTTAAAGGTGTCAACGTAGGAAAAGCGTACTACGATCTCATGGGAGCATCCGCGCATGTCACCATGCTCAGCCGCGAACTCGTTGGTGCGGACACCTTGAGCGTTGAATCTCTTAAACTGCATAACCGTGGTGGCTACGGCCGAATGCAGAAAATTGGTCGCGTCGCTCTAGCACGTGTTTCACGAGCACTTTGGACTCAATCACGCCGAACTGATCGGCGAGATGAGCCCTAACACTCATCCAAGCGGACGCCTCCGGCGCCGCTTAATTCATGCGTTAGGCGGCACACGAACCATCAGGGGGAAAATTCTTGAAAGCAATATTTGATCCATCACAACGTCTCATTCTGCTTGTAGCCTCTCGCCAGAAGCTAGAGGAAATGACAGCCAATGCGGAAATTGGACCGACTATAAATAATGCAATTGACTCGTACTGGGGCGGATGGCTCCCAAAATTGGCTCGAGATTATTATAGGAAAAGCGAGGTTAAAACTCTCAAGAAGCTTTCGGATATTGAATTGCACGAGCAATTTAACCGTAGCATGGATTTGGGGTTTCCTACTGCGTGGTGCAGTCCGATTGAAGCAAAACAAACTTTTGACTTTGGCGTCGGGCATATACCAAGCGATGGAACGCTTTACCTCCAACACCCTATAAATAACCAATCCTATATTCCACCTAATGAGTTTTCCCGCTCAATATGCTCAGAGAAGGAGGCTGCCTTTCTAAGGCTTGCTGCATCCCTCGGCGCCAAGTCGATTCAACTTACGTCCATTCAGACGAACGACACAAAAGGGGTATTTAGCAGCAAGCTAAAAGCTCCAGAGGTAGCAGCCGATCTTGGTTTTCGTGCGAGGTTCGATAAAAGTGGCAATGTGATAAAAGAAGTAGTGAAGGAATTTAACAGACCAACCTTCGCTAAGCCTTACATTCCCGAACAACTTGCAGGCTGGGTGAACTTCGACCCCGACCTGAGAACGATGGCCACTGACCGAATTGAAGCCAATGTGGCAAAGAGCAACGTAAAGTTGGAGTTCTCTCAGAGTTTAGGTTTGGGCGGGGAGCTTTCCGCAAAAATTGCGGACCGTGGAATATCCATGGGTGGGAAATTCAATTCAATGGCGCGATCAATTTGGTCATTTGAGGTTGAATATTTTGACTTGGGTGCCGCCTAACAGTCGTTAGACCAAAGGTCTTGTTTTTCCACATCGGGCTAGGAGGCCAATTGCAAGATCCTGTCCAGCCGGAGGCACGCAATCCGCCGTAGCAGGGTCGTGGTGTCGTGCTGTTTTCAAAGAGTTCTCAGGGGAAAAGCCAAACCCAAGCGCGACTTCGTCGCCCTGGATAGCTGCGGTGCTCAACGGTTTTCGAATGGCTGTTTTGCGGCGTGCATTTGCGGCAGCCGACGGGCTGCAGTTGGCCGAAGTCGGCCGGTCGACTCCCGCTGCCGGCGAGCGCGGCCAGCTCCACTGGCTGTTGTGGGCAGGTGGCTGGCGTTTCGCAGATGCGACAAACCGTTTGAAAGTTGTTGCCGTCGGAATCGATCCCTGAGCTGATTGCCAACAATGGTCACGGTGCTGTGGCGAGCTGGCTCTTGTTCCAGCCGACCAACTGCAATTGCGGCCCCACGGCGTAACGAAGTTCACCACTGTCTGACCGGCGTGTGGTCCGGTTTTTATGGTCACCGATGTTCCACTTATTTGTACGCCTTCGCGCCGCAGCCACTGGTCGGCGTGCTACACATCGTCCGCGGAGAACAGGATAGGTTCGTTACAGCGTCCGACCCCAGGACCGGTGCGCGGGCCAGCGTGTTCAACACCCTGATCGACGAGCGCCACAACCACCGTATTGAAGTGGCCGTGGCTTGCTCGCTGAGGAATCGGCCAGCCTGCTGGGCGACTTCTTCCGCGCCCGTCGCTGAGCTGCACCGTTACAAGAAAGCTAGCGCCTGCGCACAGGATTGCTCGACCTTGAGGCTCAGCAGGTGATCGGCGCGCGTACTGCCGATGTTCACCGCGGCGATCGGCTTGCCGGCCAGGGCTGCGGCATTCGCAAAGCGGTAGCCGGAATACACCATCAGCGACGAGCCAACCACCAGCATCGCGTCGGCATCGTGCAAGGCCTGCATGCCGACATCCACGCGCTCGCGCGGTACGTTCTCGCCAAAGAACACCACGTCCGGCTTCAGCAGGCCGGCGCAATGCGGGCAGGGCGGTACCTGGAAGTGCGAGAAATCCTGCCCGTCCAGATCCGCGTCGCCGTCCGGTGCATCCGCGGCATCAAGATCCGCCCAAGCCGGATTCAGCCGCAACAACGCGGTCTGGAAATCCGTGCGCAACATGCGTCGTTCGCAGCCCAGGCAGCGCACCTGATCCAGCCGTCCGTGCAGGTCGACCACGTTTTCGCTGCCGGCGGCCTGATGCAGCCGATCGACGTTCTGGGTCAGCAAAAGGGCTAGCTTGCCTCGTTGTTCCAGCCGGGCGAGAGCGTGATGGGTCGCATTAGGCTGGGCGCGTCCGAAGCGTCGCCAGCCGACCAGACTGCGTGCCCAGTAGCGCTGGCGCGTTGCCAGTTCGCCCACGAACGCCTGATAGGTCACCGGCTGCGGGCGCTTCCAGCCGCCGTTGGCGTCGCGGTAATCGGGAATGCCCGAATCCGTGCTGCAGCCGGCTCCAGTCAGCACGAACAGACGTCGGTGCGCCGCCACGAATTCGGGCAACGCCGTGGCGTTCGTCTGTATCTCGAGTGCTTGAAGTAGAAGGCCTGACATGCCGCTGTTATGGCATCCGTTTGCATGGATTGCCAGCGTGGGTCAGGGCGCGGTAGCGAGCTGGCTCGTATTCCGACCCACCAGTTGCAGCCGCAGACCCCACGGCGCCACGAAGTTCACCACCGTCTGACCGGCGTGCGGGCCGGACGTCGCGGTCATGGGCGAGCCGATCACATTGACGCCCTCATGTCGCAACCAGCGGTCGGCATGCGCGACATCGCCAGCAGAGAACGAAATCGGTTCGTTGCTGCGATTCGCTGAATGCCTCGAAGCAGAGAGGGAATTCGCTGCGTGATTATCGAACAGCTCGACGACATTGCCCGAATCGCAGAGCAGCAGTCGGGATGAAGGCACGCCGGCATGCTGGGATCCGGCCTCGGATGTCGTTGTGTTCACGGCAGTCAGGCCGATCGGCTCGCAGTCGAGGATATTGCGGAAGAACGCCGTGGCCTGCGCCAGGTCGGGCACGCCGATGCTCACATAACCGCTGTCATGAATGCTCGCGGCGCGACCACTGAAAGGCATGCTGGCCATGACCAACAGCAAGCCGCCAGCCAGCATTGAAAGAAAGGATTTGCACATGGCTCAGCACCAGTAACCGTACTGCAGACCTATATGGGCCTGGCGGGCAGCGGCTGAAGTGTCGCCGGGTGACCACCCTGTTTCCCTGCGCGAACAATCACCGTGGTGTCAACCTAAGCGGCAGGTGTCCCGTTGATTGTTCATTCTTAGAGACAGCGTGGTCGCGCGATGACGCTTTAGCCATGCCGTCGCGATCTCCATGTTTCTGGTGTATGCCGATCGGTGCGTGTTGTCTGATGACAGCGATGGATCCGATCACCCACCTTGCCACAGGATCGCCAGGATGAAGCGTCATCTCAATTCACTGCTGCAACGCAAACACACCGAATTCGAAGGTGCCAGAGACATGCATCACGCATCGCGGTTCAACGTTCCCCCCGAGACAGCCATCATCTCCTTGAAGGACGGCTATGACTGGCTGGCCATGATCAAGGATGCCCAGGCGTCTGTTCGACCGCACTGAAGGCGCCAACCCCGGATCAGCAGCATCCCGTCGCAGGGGCATTCTGCGAGGCGTGGCTTACGCAACAAATTGCGCCGCGAGCGGAGTAGGGTAGTCGCGACCGGTTAAAAGATTCAGTCGCAGGCGACGTTGCAAATCCAAGAAGGGGATGCGCTCGTGACGAATGAGATCATCGATTTCACGAGGTCGCCTTCTTGTTCGCATTGCCGAGATGGCTGCAGAGCAACGTTCTACGCACTCCCAGCTAGGGGAGCGTAACCATGAGCAGGGTACGAAGAGAGAGGGGATCTCTTTCGGCCGCTGCGATTATCGTCAGGCTCACCCCAAGAGAGCGAGAGATAGCTTCGCTTTGCAAGGGGCGCGCTGAAGTGGTGCGGCGGATCATCGCCACCTGCGTTCTTGCCGCAAACACTCTTTTCATTGCACCTGTTCGGGCACAGAACTCGCCGGCACCACCGATCAGCCCGTCCGGCCCGACACCGACGACGACAAATCAACAACCCCCTTCGACACTGCCAACGGTATCGGATGCCGTCAATCCGGCTGCAGCACTCGATTACGATGTGCAATACCCCCTGTTCGGCAACCTGACGTTCCGTCAGGACTTGCACGACGAGGGGATTGATCTGGCGGCGCATTACATCAACGAGACGATGTCGAATACGGCCGGGTACAAGGGAACTGGCACCGACTGGGCTCAACAGTTCGATATTGGCGCCAGCTTCGACCTCGGCAAACTCGGTGTTTGGTCGGATGCCATTGCGCGCTTTGCGATGTCGGATCGCACAGGACGCAGTACGGCAGCGGATTACACCGGCAGCTACTTCGCCTACCAGGAAATCTACGGGCAAGGCCAGAATACCCGCATCGACGAACTCAGCATCGAAAAGACCTTGCCCGCACAGGGTGTGGCCATCAAGGTCGGCTTCTACCCGCTGGGTAACGATTTCGGAACGCTGCCCTACGTATGCAACTTCGTCAACGTCGCGTTCTGTGGTCATCCGCAATCCCTGCCGACCAACAGTGGCTGGTCCGATGGCCCGGCGGGACGATGGGGTGGCCGCATCAAATGGCACATCACCGACAGCGTGACGCTGCAAGCCGGCGCCTTCGACGTCAATCCGCTGGTCACGCGGCGCCAGGATGGTTTCAAACTCAGCCTGACCGGTTCGACCGGCGTGCTCGTGCCCGTCGAACTTGGCTATCAGATCGGCAAGGATCCCTCCGACTACGCCGGCACCTACAAGATCGGCGCCTACTATGACTCCTCGAACACGCCGGATCTGGCGAATCCACACATGGCCGATGACGGGCGTTACGGGCTCTACGTGGAAGCCGCGCAGCAGGTGTTCAAGGCCGGCCCAGGCCTGCGCAACGGCCTTGCACTTTTCGCGATCTACACCATCAGCGATCAAGCCACGGCGAAATTCAAGGACTATGTCGAGGCGGGTTTGGCCTATCGCGGTTTGATTCCGGGTCGCGATCTCGACCTGCTCAGTCTTGGTTATGTGAGAGCAGACATAAATTCGCGCTTGCAGGCTCAGATGGCATTGACCGGCCAGCCTGTGCAGACCAGCGAAGAACTGCTCGAACTCAACTACACGATTCAAGTCCTCCCTTCGCTGACTTTTCGACCGGACGTGCAATACGACATTCGCCCTGGTGCCCTCTCGAACCGTCCCGACACATGGGTATTCGGTGCTCAAATCAAGCTGACTTTGTAAGTGAACCGCCCTTGGATCTGTCGAAGGAGATGTGTTCGTGACGAATGAACTCGAAGACGTGATGGCCAGTCATGATGTTCCCGCTGACCCTTCGCGGCGGCGCCTGCTGGCAGGCCTGTTGACCGCTTACACCGCTTCCCTGATTCCCTGGGCGCTGGCGCAACCGGCACCACATGCCGACCGCGGCGCATTTACGGCGCTCTCAGCGATCCTCGTCGGCCGACAGGCGCTGGATGCCACGCAGACGGCACGTCTCTACGATGCCCTCGTCGCCGACGATGCCCACTTTCCCGCCGATGTGCAGACCTTGCTGACGCTGATCAACCAGCGCCAGATCGACCCGCAGCAGTTGCAGAACGTGCTGGACACCGAACATTCGCCGTTGGCAAAGCTGCCGCGAAAAATCGTCGGTGCCTGGTACCTGGGCGTGGTCGGCAGTGATGAAGCAGCGCGCTGCATCGTTTACGAAACCGCGCTCAACGCGGTGGTCGTCGCGGATGTGCTGAAACCGCCGACCTATGCCTATGGCACGTACGCAAGCTGGGCGAACAAACCCATCTGAGGAGCAGGGCAGATGTCCGAACAACTATCGGCAGACATTGTCGTCATCGGCTCAGGCATTGTCGGCTCGCTGGCGGCACGCCGGCTCGCGCTGCAAGGTGCCTCTGTACTGATCCTGGAAGCCGGGCCGCGGCTGGATCGGGGCCGGGTTGTGGCCGCGTTCCGGAATTCGCCGATCAAGGGCAACTGGATGTCGCCGTATCCACCGTCGCCATGGGCGCCGCATCCGATCTATGTGCCCAAGGACAATGGCTATCTGAAGCAGGCTGGGCCGTATCCGTATCCGGCGGAATACATCCGGGCCGTCGGCGGCACCACCTGGCATTGGGCGGCGATGGCGTGGCGGCTGGTGCCGAATGACGTGCGCATCAAGAGTCTGTATGGCGTGGGTGTCGATTGGCCGATGAGCTACGAAGAGCTCGACCCCTGGTATCAGGAGGCCGAGGAACTCATCGGTGTTGCCGGTGCGCCGGACACGGGCTCGCCGCGCAACCAGCCGTTCCCGATGGAGCCGGTGGCCGAGCCCTGGTCGATGCGCCGTTTTCGCGAACGGCTCGCACCTGCCTATGCGGTCGTGGCCAATACCGTGGCACGCAACAGCCGCAGTTACGGCGGTCGCCCGGCCTGCGTCGGCAACAACAGCTGCCAGCCGATCTGCCCGGTCAACGCGCAATATCTTGGCATCAACGCGGTGGAAGCGGCCGAAGTCGCCGGTGCCAAGGTGGTCCCCAACGCCGTGGTGTATCGGATCGAGCATGACGCCAAGGGCCGCATCGCCGCGGTGCATTACTACGATCCCGACAAGGGCACGCATCGCGTTACCGGCAAGACCTTCATCCTGGCGGCGAACGGCATCGAGAGCCCGAAGCTGTTGCTGCTGTCGGCCAGTGACAAATACCCGAACGGACTGGCCAACAGTTCCGACATGGTCGGCCGCCATCTGATGGACCACCCCAGCACGTCGATCACGTTCTACGCCGACGAGGAGCTGTGGCTCGGCCGTGGTCCGCAGAGTCCGAGTTCCATCAACACGCTGCGCGATGGTGCCTTCCGTTCCGAACATGCACCGTACCGGTTGGACTTCACCAATATCTCGCAGGTACTCAGTGTCACCCAGGATCTGATCAAGGAGGGTGTATACGGCACGGAATTCGACAAGCAGCTGCGCTGGCGCGCGGCACACCAGGTCAGCGTCAAGAACGTACTGGAAGTGCTGCCTGATCCCGACAATCGCATCACGCTCAGTTCGGAAAAGGATGCCATGGGCATCCCGAAACCCGAGGCGCATTATTCGATCGGTGACTATACGCGCCGTGCCGCGGAGGTATCCAAAGCCGATTTCGCGCGCATCGCCGAACTGATGGGCGGCACTGGCCTGCGTTACAGCGCGGAGGGCAACTTCGCCAACAACCAGCACATCACTGGCACGATGAGCATGGGCAACGATCCGAAGAGTTCGGTCGTCGATGGTTTCGGCCGCACGCACGATCACGAGAACCTGTTTATCTGCAGCACCGGCGTGATGCCCACTGCCGCCACCATGAACTCGACACTGACCGGCATTGCCCTGGCACTGCGCACCGCCGGGCACATTCTGCCGAAACCAGCGAACGCGCATGCGGCCGTATCAAACGCCGAGCGCGAAGCGAGCCTGTCATGAAAAGGATGACTGGCCGACCCGTTCCACTCCTCGCGTTGATCTGCGTGTTCGCCGGCCTGTACGCGGGCACTGCCGCGGCGACCGACAGCGCGAACACTGAACTGCTCCAGCGCGGCCAGTATCTGGCGACCGCGGGCGATTGCGTGGCCTGTCACACCGCGCCCGGCGGCAAGCCGTTCGCGGGCGGGCTGCCGGTGCCGACACCGATCGGCACCATCATCGCCACCAACATCACGCCGTCGAAGACGGCCGGTATCGGCAACTACACGGAGCAGCAATTCAGTGATGCGCTTCGCCGTGGTATCCGTGCGGACGGCAAGCGGCTGTATCCGGCGATGCCGTACACCGCGTATGCGCAGATCAGCGACGACGACGTGCAGGCACTGTATGCCTGGTTCATGCATGGAGTGAGTCCCGTCGACACCGCACCGACGCCAACCCGACTGCCGTTTCCCTTCAACATCCGCTTGTCGATGGCGGCATGGAATCTGCTGTTTCTCGACAGCAAGCCGTTCACCCCCGATCCGGGCAAGAGCGCTGAATGGAACCGAGGTGCCTATCTGGTGCGCGGACTGGAGCATTGCAGCACCTGCCATACACCGCGCAACCTGCTGATGGCCGAACAGTCGTCGCACGCACTGGCCGGCGGTGAGGTTGGCACCTGGCATGCCCCCAACATCACCTCGGATGCCAACAGTGGCATCGGCGGCTGGAGTGCATCGGACCTGGTCGCGTACATGAAGCTCGGGCATGCCGCCGGCCGCGCACAAGCTGCCGGTCCGATGGCCGAGGCGGTCGACAACAGCCTGCAACATCTCACGGCCACAGACCTGCAGGCGATCGCCACCTATCTGAAAACCGTGCCCGCGCAACATGATCCGGCCGACACCCGCGCCGTCGATACCTGGGGCGCCGCGTCCAATGAGCTGGACAGCTTGCGCGGCGTGGCGTTGCCCAGCGATCCGAACAAGATGAGCGGCGCACAACTCTACGACGCTTACTGCGCTAGCTGTCACCAGGACAGCGGGCAGGGCAGCTTCGATGGTGGACTGCCGTCGCTGTTCCACAACACGGCGACCGGCCGAACCCATACCAATAATCTGGTGATGGTGATACTCGACGGCATCGACTGGCCAGCGGATGGCTCGGGTGTGCACATGCCGGGCTTCGCGCAGACATTGAGCGATCAGCAGGTCGCGACGCTGGGCTCGTATCTGCTCAAGCACTACGGCAATCCTGCCGCCGTGATCAGTGCCGATCAGGTGAAATCCCTGCGTGCCGGTGGTGCGCCGTCGCACCTGGTGCTGCTTGCACGACTAGCATTGATCGTGGTTTTGCTGGTGCTCGTCGCCATCATTGCCATGTTCATGCGCCGCAGGCGGCGGGAGGCAATCCAGGCAGAACATGACTAGCTCGGTCACATCGACACTTCCGGATCGTTCGTTGCCCACCAGAGACAGTTTTTTTCAAGGCCGGGATTCATGAAGCGAAAAAGTGACAATGCCCGACGGCGCATTCTTGGATGGCTCGTCGCCTCTGACGGGACATGGCAGGAAGATCGTGTCGTACGACAATCAAAACACCTGTTTGTCTTGTTGTTTTCACTCATCATGGTGCTGCCGATGACCGCATCCGCCAACGGAACGTCGACGCAGACTGACGAAAACCGCAAGACGGTCGTCGCCTTCTACGAGCAGTTCTTCAATCGACACGATCTCACTGCGGCCGATCGCTACATCGGCGACACCTACATCCAGCACAACCCCAACGTGCCAAACGGCCGCAAGGCATTCGTGGACGGATTCACCAAGGTCTTCGCACAATTTCCGCAGCGCCATAGCCGGATCGTGCGCGTGATCGCCGAGGGTGATCTGGTGGTATTGCACGTCGACCTGACCAAATCTGCCGATGATCGGGGCTCGGCCGTCGTCGATATCTTTCGACTGGAACATGGTCGCATCGTCGAGCACTGGGACGTGCAGCAAGCCATTCCAGAAAAGGCTGCAAACGACAACACGATGTTTTGATGCGCGAGGACAGCATCTGCAATCTGCAATATGTGATCCGTCCCGCCGGCACGTGAAAGATCCCCAATGCATTCGTCATCGGCCTCACCGCAAAGTTGACGTTCTGACCAACTAATCGACACGAATGCACCGGACGCTTGCCGGGATCCGGTACGGATGTGTCCTGCATCCAATGAACTACGGCACGGAGTCATGACATAGCGACTGGCGATCATCATGATCTTGCTGGTGCGTCGCCATCATTGCCATGTTCATGCGCCGCAGGCGGCGGGAGGCAGTGCAGGCGCGGCATGGCGAGCTCGATTTCGCGGATGATGCTTTATTTCTGAGCTACGTTGCTCGACCGTGCTGCGGTCCGGAAGCGACAGCTGCCAAGTACCGGCTTGTGCTATCTGGCAGTTTCAGGCCACGCCTGCGGCACCTTGCGGATGTCCTCAACCTGATACCCGAGCTGCTTCACGCGAGCCACCAGCGCGTCGTAGTCGGCCGGTGGAATGGTCGGCGTGCGCGCCATGATCCAGACGTAATCGCGCTTGTCGCGGGCGATGATCGTCTCGCTGTAGGTATCGTCGAGATAGGCCACCAGGTATTGCGCCTTGATCGGCCAGATCAGTTGTACGCCCCAGACTGCGTTGTTGGTGTTCGGTGTTACGAAACCCGTTGAATGGATGGTCTTTACCGGGTTGTCGAACGAACTCTTGCGGTAGCGGTACGAGGTGCCGATGCGTCCGTCGGGCTGCAGCGTATAAGTCTCGATGGCGTTATAAGCCTTCTTTTCCACGAACGAGGGTATCGCGGCGATCACGTACCAACTGCCCATGAAGCGGGGAAGGTCGACATGGGCGACGGGTTTGATCGGTGCCATGTCGCTCGCACAGCCGGTCGTGGCCACCATCGCGAGACCGCAAGCCAGCAGCAGTGATTTTGTGAGTTGCATTCGATGCTCCTGGCGCGTGGGCTGTCGTGCTTTGGAAGTGGATCCAAGGTCCATCAGGGACGCACGAACCGGTAGTGCGCGACCAGCCATTCCTGGCCATCGGCGTAGCCGAACAACTCCGCGCACGACATCCAGAACATGCGCCAGCGTTGGAACCACAGTGGCGCCGCCTTGGTGCCGTAAGCCTTGATCAGTGTGGCCATCACTCGATCCTTGCGCGCGTCCTGATTCGCGAGCCAGTGATTGGCGCTGCGTTGGTAATGCGTGCCGTCGACATGCCAGCGCTGCTCGATCTGCAGGTCGCGTTGGAACCAGAGCAGGGTGTCGGAGGCGGGCATCAGGCCGCCGGTGAAGAAATGCCTGCCCATCCAGTTGTCCTCGCCCGCGGTCTCGAACGGGTACATCAAGGTCTTGTGCGCAAAGATGTGCACGAAAAGCTTGCCGCCCGACCGCAGCCAGCTTGAGATGCGACCGAGAAGGATTTCGTAGTTGCGCATGTGCTCGAACATCTCGACCGACACGCAGCGATCGAACTGGGCGGCTTCCAGTTCGAGCTGGTTGACGTCCTGGGTAATCACGCACACGTTGAACAGGCCACGCTGGCGGCATTGCGCTTCGATGTGTTCGCGTTGCTGGTTTGAATTGGAGACGGCGACGATCTTCGCATTCGGATAGCGTTCGGCCATCCACAGCGTGAGCGAGCCCCAGCCGCAGCCGAGTTCGAGAATCCTCTGGCCGTCCGCCAGCTCGGCACGTACGCCATACAACTTGAGCATGGCCTCTTCGGCCTGGTCCAGTGACTCATCCCCACGCGGGTAGTAGCAGCCCGAATACTTCAGGCGCTTACCAAGGCACAGCTCGAAGAAGGCCGGCGGCAGTTCGTAGTGCTGCGCATTGGCTGCATCCGTATGGATGGCCACCGGACTGTGCCGCAGCATGTCGATGCGCTCGGCAAAACGGGCGGCCTGCTGATCCAGTCCACCGGTCATTTCCTCGCGCAGGCGCTGCGCGCACATGCGTCGGATGCCCTGCCGCAAGAGGGCGTCAGGCAGGTGGCCACGCTCGGCCAGACCCAGCAACCCGCTGGCGGGGTGCTCTTGCGGCAGTTCGTCGCCGAGAGCGGCATAGGCATTCATGGTTCGATCCTCTTCGGAATCCAGGGAAACAGCATCGATGTGCTGCGTTGATAGGCGCGGTAGTCCTCACCGCGGCTGCGCAGCGCCTGCGTCTCGGTATACGGGATGCCGCTGATCCAGCGCAGGAACACATACATCACCGCCGGCCCCGACCAGGCCAGCCAAGCGATGGGCGAGCCAAGCGCAAGGCAGACGTAGGCGAACCAGTGGGTCCATTCGAAGAAATAGTTGGGATGACGCGAATAACGCCACAGGCCATCGCGACAGGTGCGCCCGTGATTGGCAGGATTTGTTCGAAAGCGTGCAAGTTGACGGTCGGCAATCGATTCACCGATCACGCTGATCAGCCAGATCAAGATCGCTGCGAGCACCCACGGGCTGAATCCGCCGGGATTGCGTGCCACCGCAAGGAACGGCAGCGCGAACAGCACGATCAGGAATGCCTGGAACTGGAAGAACAGGAAGAACTTGAACTGATTGCCGTTCCAATGCGCGCGCAGATTCTGGTAACGGCCATCCTCCGGCTCGCCACGAACCCGTGTCCACAAATGCGCAGCGAGCCGCGCACCCCACAAGCCACCGAGCACGGCCAAGGTCGCGCGCGGCCACGCGGCACCATCGCCGAATACGGCAAGGAAAACCGCCGCACCGCCTACACCACTCGCCCACAGCACATCGACGATGCCCGCATTGGCGCGTGGGCGTTGCCACAGCCAGCCCAGGCTCATCATCAAGGCCGCCAGCACCCACAGGCAGGCCAACTGGATCCATGGATTCATGGTGCGTGACCTTGCAGGGAGATGGATACAGGAGCCGTCGTTGCTGTCCCGCGTCTGGCCAGCCATGCCAGTGCCGGCGTGGCCAGGCCCCAACCGATTCCCAGGCACAGCAAGCCACGCCAGCTGGGATCGGCAAAGGTCACTACATGCCAACCGCGTGCTGCGCTCAGGTAGGCGAGCGGTCCGCCGATGGCACCCAGCAATACCGCCAGCCAGAGGCGCGTCTGCAGATAGGCCAGCGATTGCGTGAAGGTCAGTGAAAAGGTGGCCCACAGCGCGAGAATCCATGCGGGCGCCATCGCTGCGGATGGCCACGATGCTGCATAGCTGGCCAATCCCGCTCTGATCAATCCGCCATCGAGCAGGAAACCCATCACGATGGCGGTCGCCATCAATGACAGATCGGCCTTGTAGTGGCGCGCGACACCCAGCTGACATGCTGCATACACCAGCATGCCGGCAACCCCCGGCCATGCCAGCCCGTGTTCGGCGCCGATCACGGCGCCGAACCAGACCAGCTGATAGCCGATGAGGCTGATCCAGAATTTCATGCAGGGATCCCGATCTCGGGCAGCAGGGCAGGTCGGCGGTTGCCAGGCTTGGCCAGCAGCAGATGCGCCACCCCGATCGAGCGTTCGCGGAAGCCGCCTTCGCAATACGCCAGGTAGAACTCCCACATGCGGATGAAGTGCTCGTCGAAACCCTGCGCGCGTACCTGCGACAACCGCGCCATGAAACGTTCGCGCCAGGCCTGCAAGGTGCGTGCATAGGACTCGCCAAAGTCCTCCAGCTGGACCAGCGCCAGATCGCTGCTGCGCGTCTTGGCGGCGAGCAACGCGTTGATCGATGGAATGAAGCTGCCGGGAAACACATGGCGTTTGATGAAGTCGACCGACTTCAAGGCCTGCGCGTAGCGATGGTCTTCGATCGTGATGGCCTGCAGCAGCGCCAGTCCATCGGGTTTCAGCAGCTGACCCAGCTGGCTGAAATACGTATCGAGGTAAGGCGCGCCAATCGCCTCGACCATCTCGATCGATACCAGCTTGTCGTATTGTCCATCCAGGTCACGATAATCTTTCAACAGCAGGGTGACACGATCGCTTATGCCGGCAGCGGTGACGCGTTCACTGGCCAGCGCATGCTGCTCGCGCGAGATCGTGGTGGTGGTGACATGGCAGCCATAATGCTGTGCCGCGTAGAGCGCGAAGCCGCCCCAGCCGGTGCCGATCTCGATCACGCGATCGGTCGGCTTCAGAGCGAGCTTGCGGCAGATGCGCTCCAACTTGCGCGTGGAGGCAGCCTCCAGCGTGTCATCGGCACCGGCCCAGATCGCCGAGGAATACATCAGGTCCGGCGACAGGAACAGTTCGAAGAAATCGTTGCCCAGATCGTAATGTGCAGCGATGTTGCGACGACTGCCAGTGCGTGTATTGCGCTGCAGGGCATGCCAGGCGCGCATCGCCATGCCGCCGAGCCGGGCCAGCCCGGTCTCCATGCCGTCAAGCAGTTCACGGTTGCGCACCAGCAACTGGATCAGGCCGACCAGATTGGTGCAGCGCCATTGCCCATCCATATAGGACTCACCGGCACCGACGCTGCCATTCGCGGCAACGGCCCGATAGAACGCGGGGTCGAGCACCTCGATGTGCACGGTGAGATCCGGGTGCTGCGTCGCCGGTGTGCCCAGCTCGATCGTACCCAGCGCATCCTGAAGCACGAGCCGGCCATGCTGCAGACCGGCCATCTGTGCGAGCAGGCGCTGGCGCAGGAAACGCGCACCTGCAGAGGGCGCCGTGGCATCAGTGGATTCAGCCACACCGGGTTTGACGATAGCGTTCATGCGGGCCTCAAAGCGGTTGCGGATGGTCGTGGACAGGATTGCGTTTCAGCCACAGTCGCAGCGCCTGCCAGTGGATGGCGCCGACGATCTGGGCGGTCATCAGCGGATAGCGCCACAGCACGCGGGCGAGCGAAGCGCTGGTCATGGGTTGCCGCTGCAGGGTGAGGGTGGCGTCGAACTCGCGCTGACCGTCGCGCAGCACGTCCATGTGCACATGCAGGTCGTCAGCCGGCGCGGTGAAGCGCCAGTCGTACTCGCGCGCCATCGGCATGAAGGGCGATACGTGGAAGGTCTTGGGAAAGCTCCAGTGCATGGCACGGCCGTGCATCTGTGCGGTATCGACCGGCAGCACATAGGCATGGCGTTCGTGCCATGGCATGTTGGTGATTTCGGCCACGATGCAGACCAGGGTCACGCCGTCCTCGGCGTAGCAGTAGTAGAAGCTGACCGGGTTGAACACATAGCCGAAGTAACGCAGATGGGTCAGCAGGCGGATCGGTCCGACCGGCCGATGACCAGTGGCCTGCTCGACGCGTTGGCGCACGGCTTCGGCCAGCGACAGTTCCACCGGCCCGAGGTAATCCTTGCGACGAAATTGTGCGACGTTGCCGTGTTCGCTGGACCACAGCCAGCGTTGCTTGAACACGCGATCGACTTCGTCCAGATCCAGGTAGAGCTGGGCCATCTTGTAATCGAAGACATGCGGGTGTGGCACGAGGCGACGATGGCGCACCACGCCTTCGTAGACGGCACTCGCCAGTAGTGGCACAGTCGCAAGGGCTGCTTCGGCGTTCATGCCGCCATCTCCTGTCCACGTGGCTTCACCAGATGCAGGGATGCCGCTCCCACCGGCCAGCGCACGCCGAGTGCTTCGGCGACTTCGACCGCGCTGTGCATGCCATCCTCGTGGAAACCCCAGCCCCAGTAAGCACCGGCAAACCAGGTGCGTCGTTGCCCCTGGATCTCGGCCTTGCGCATCTGCGCGGCTACCGAAGCGTGGCTGTAAACCGGGTGGTGATACTGCATGCGGGCCAGCACCTTGTCCGGATCGATCGCCGCAGTGCGGTTGAGCGTGACCACGAAGGGCTCCGGCGATTCGATACCCTGCAGCAGGTTCATGCAGTAGCTGACGGTGCATGCTTCGTTGGGATCACGCGGCAACCATGCGTTCCACGCTGCCCATGCCTTGCGACGCACCGGCAGCATGCTGGCGTCGGTATGCAGCACAGTGTCGTTCGCCTGGTAAGGCATCGCGCCAAGTATGGATTGCTCGCGTTCGTTCGCATCGCTCAGCAACGCGAGTGCCTGGTCGCTGTGGCAGGCCAGCACCAGCTGGTCGAAGTGCTCGACACCGGCAGCACTCTCCACCACGGCCCCATCGGCATGGCGGCGGATCGAGCGTACCGCGCAATCCAGCCGTTCACGTACCGGCCAATGCGCACGCAGCGCCTGCACATAGCTCGACGAACCCCCGCGTACCACCCGCCATTGCGGGCGGTCACTGACCTGCAGCATCTGGTGGTTGGTCATGAACTGCACCAGGTAGCGGGCAGGGAAGCCGAGGATCTGTGTGGCCGGTGACGACCACAGCGCCGAAGCCATCGGTACCAGATGCTCGTCGCGAAAGGCCGAACCGTATCCGCGCTCGGTGAGATAGTCGCCCAGCGTCGGACCTTCTCCCGGCGAATCCAGCAGCGCCGGTGCCTCCCGATAGAAGCGTGTCAGGTCGCGCACCATGCCGATGAAGCGTGGCGAGCACAGGTTGCGACGCTGGCAGAACAGCGTATCCAGCGTGGCCGCGTTGTATTCCAGCCCGCTGGCTTCGTTGTGCACCGAGAAGCTCATCGTGGTGGGCTGCGACTCCACGCCCAGCTGATTGAACATCCGGGTCAGCAACGGGTAATGGCTCGGGTTGTGCACGATGAAGCCGCTGTCGATGCGGTAATTGCGACCGTGCTGCACCACGTCATGTGTATGCGTGTGGCCGCCGAAATAGCTGTTGGCCTCGAACAGCGTCACATCGTGCCGGCGCGACAGCAGCCATGCCGATGCGAGTCCTGCGATACCTGATCCAACCACGGCGATGCGCATGGCTCAGCTCCTTGCCTTGGTCAGGACCCACGCGGGTACCGGCTTCAGCCCACGCACTAGGCCGAGCGCGGACATCAGCTTCAGCCCGTACCAGGTCAGGTCGACTTCCCACCAATGGAAACCCTGCCGGCTCGAACCGGGGAAGAAGTGGTGATTGTTGTGCCAGCCTTCGCCGAAGGTGAGCAACGCCAGCCACACATTGTTGCGGCTGTCGTCCTTGGTATCGAAGCGGCGCTTCCCGAAGCGGTGTGCCAGCGAGTTGATCGTGACGGTGGCGTGGAACAGCACGATGGTCGAGACGAAGAAACCCCAGATCAACATCTGTCCACCCGTGGTGCCCAGCTGCGGCGCGACATGCTGCAGCAGTACACCCAGTGCATACAGGCAGACCGCAAGCACGACCGGGATCGCGATGTCATAACGGTCCAGCCAGCGCAGTTCCGGATATTTCGCCAGATCCGGTACCCGTGACAGGTCGGTGCGGAAGTTGCGCGGGGTGAGGAACCATCCGACGTGACTCCACAGGAAGCCCCACACGCCCGGCGAATGCGGGTCGCGCGTGGTGTCGGCGTTGCGATGATGGTTGCGGTGATGCGCTGCCCACCACAGCGGCCCGCGCTGCACGCAGGAGGCGCCGATCAGCGCGAACACGAATTGCACGGCGCGTGAGGTCTGGAATGTGCGATGCGAAAAGTAGCGGTGATAGAACCCGGTCAGCGCAAACATGCGCACGACGTAGAGTGTTCCGGCGACGATCAGCGCGATCGGCGAGACACCGACCCAGAACACGCACAAGCAGGCCAGATGCATCGCGACGAACGGTGCGGCCCGCAACCAGTCGATGCGATCGGCGGTTGCCTCGTCGAGCTCGTCACTGGTAGCGGTATCGACCCAGCGGCGTAGGCTCCGCCCCAGCCATGATCCCCGCGTATCCGGAGTATCTTCGGCGAGCGTCGATGACTCCGCCCCGTGAGGGATCGGTATCAGGATCGGTTTGGAGAGTGCCATGAGGGTGTGCCTATCAGCGTGTCATTGATAGGTACGGGCCGGCGAAGCATATGGATGCATGCGTACCGGTATCGGCTGGCAACCCGGTAATTGGGTGCCAGCGGCCACATAAAGATCGCGCCGGCACAGGGCCGGCGCGAAGGTCATGCGGGAGACGGCGACAGTCCGATCAGCTAGATGTACGTTCCGCGTCCTGGACGTAGATGGCCGCCACCTTGCTCCCAGTATCGGGTGCGCCAGTGATAGCCCCCTTGGCGATGACCGCACCCGTGGGTTGACCAGTCGGTGAGCCACCCAGCGGCTCCACCGAGACAGCAAGCGCAGCGGTCGGCCCGAGTCGCGCGAGCAAAGCGGGGTCGAGAGCCAACGTGGTGGGTTTGTCGCGCGCGATCATGCCCACGGAGATGGGCTTGCCGCCGGCCGGAATCAGCCACAGCTCAGGCGCATGACCTTGTGCGAAGGCCACTGGCGTCGCCGGCACCACGACCATCCGCGCGTGCTGCAGATCCATGGTGGCAGTCCAGCCGGTGGAGCCGTTGTCCTGCTGGATCGTCGATGCCATGTAACCGGCGTTTACAACAGACGGCGTAGGCGCCAAGCGGGGCAGGGATACCACAACCAGCAGGGCGGCAGCCACGACGCTGGCGCCGATGCCGAGCCAGTGCCACAGCTGCAGGTTGTCCCACAGACCCTTGCGTGGCTGGACCTTGGCCGGCGCATCCAACTGCAGGGCATCGTGGATCCGTGCCCATACATACGGAGCAGGGGTGACCTCGTCGATGGTGTCAGCCAGCGGCATCAAACGACGCTGCCACAGGGCAACAGCCGTTGCGGCCTCACCCGTGGTCTCGATTTCATGGGCTACCGCGGCGCGCGCATCAGCATCAAGCACGCCCAGCACGTACTCGGCGTAGCGCAGATTATTGTTGCCGTCGTCGGCTACTGTGTTCATTGGTCGAGGCACGTGCGAAGTTGCATCAGACTGCGACGGATCCAGCTTTTCATGGTTCCGAGCGGCACCTTGCAGCGTGTCGCTAATTCGTTATACGTAGCTCCGGTGAAAAAGGCTTCACGCACGGATGTTCGCTGTTGTGGCTCCAGTTCATCCAGGCAACGCTCGAGCCGACGGTATTCCTGGCTGGTCTCTGCATCGACCGCCGGCGTGGGCTGTTCGTCGACGGCTTCTTCCAGCCGGGACGGGTCGTCCAGCAGTTCCTCGCGGTGCTGGCGCAGGCGATCGATCGCCTTGTTGCGTGACAGCGTGACCAGCCAGGTGATCGCGCTGGCCTTCGCCGCATCGAACCCGGCAGCGCGGCGCCACACCGTAGTGTAGGTTTCCTGCAGTACTTCCTCAGCCTCGCCGCGGTCACGCAACATGCGCAGGCACACGCCAAACAACTTGGATGAGGTGCGCTTGTAGAGTTCGGCAAAGGCCTTCTGGTCGTTGCGACCAGTCTGTATCAACAGCCGGTTCAGCTCGTCACGTTCGGCGGGGCTGGTGACACTCATGGGCAAACCATCCAGCAGTCATGAAGTTGCGGGTACTTTTCATAGCATGAAGACAAGCATGGCGGGATGAAAGTCCGGCCACTGCTGTTTGGAGAGCTATGTGGTGCCACATCAGTTATTTTACATAATATACATTATGCGAAATCAAGGATGGGCTGTCCAAGCCTGCCAAGCACCGCTGAATGCTGTTCTCGGCAGAGAAACCTCTACCTCCACGGCAGAAATTCTCGGCAAATGGCACAGTCAAATATCTGCAGCCGAAAGCGTAGGCAGAAAAACCTAAGCACTGAGGAATGTCTCAAGTAGTTCTCCAGACCTTTGCGCCGCGGCTCGACCTTGATGTCGACGTCTTTGCCGGGTGCTATGAGGTTTGCAAACCGCGTCTAAGCTGGTCGGGTACCTTCAAGTCGTCGATATTAAACTAATAAAACCAGCTCATTCGGAATATTAAAGCCGCTGGCGAGCTCGCCGTTGTCTGACGCCCGAGGAACTCGAGCACGCCGCAGGAGCGGCCGCAGCGGCCGTTCAGACACTACCTGTTGGAGCGCCTCCATTGAATCGTGAAGCTTAACTCAGCCCCGATGTGCGCGGTTTTCTTTTCTTGGCCGTCGGCTTAATCTTCGCGGCCGCGGTGGTGCCATCCAACTTGGCTTGGAGCGCGACTTCCCGTTGCGTACTGGCCTTCAATGCGTGCTGGGCGGTCAGTAACGCCGCCGGAAGACCATCCATCCGGGCCAACTGCTGTTCCAAGGCTTTAGCGCGCGTACCGTGTTCGGTGGCCAAGCGCTCGGCGGCGCGGGCCGACACCTCGGCCGTTTCCAGCCGCGAAGCGGCCACCACATTTCCCGCTCCTTCTGCCGCAGCGCTGCTTGGAGGGTTTTGGTTTCTTCCCGGGCCCGATCGATTTCCGCGTGCGCGCGATCCTCCACCGCCCGAACGTGCGCCACTTGAGCCTCGCGCTCGGCCGCCACGCTGCTTTTGTGCGCCTCGAAGGCTTCGTCCACCCCGTCGCATCATGCGTCGGGGACAACGTCGCGATCACGGAATGGCCAGAGTCAGTCTGATCCCAGATCGGGTAAACTTCTACCGACGTTGCAGATCCGACCCCCCGATAACACGGGCTAATCGCCCCGCCCTAAGTCCGGAATCGGCCGAGGCTGTGTGAAAACGCAAATGTGCGTTCGAGGTTGATCAAGAATTGCTCAAATCAGGGCGCGTAGATTCAATTCTGAAGCTCTGACGTTCGGTAGTTTGTCCAGAATTCGCGTAGCAGGCACATGCTTGAGGGCAGCTCTGCGTTTTCACACAGCCTGGGCCGAATCCGGACATATCCACTCGCTCGGAATCCCCGTAAAAAACTAATCAGTGCCGCGTGTACGCCTGCCGCCGCGGCACAATCAGAGTCACTTTGGTCCCAGTAGCAGTATTGCCTTCGATTTTGCACATTCCTCCAATGCGCTCCATGCGTTCGTACATACCGCGAAGTCCCCAGTGACCTAGAACGCCTCTGTCTTGGACGACTTGTAAATTTATGCCCTTGCCATCGTCGGTGATCTCGACACAGACGCCACTCTTGTCGTAGCGAAGATCAACACAAACGGTTGTTGCGGAGGCGTGATTGAACGCGTTGACAATGGCCTCTCGACCGCTTGCATAGAGCTCATCGATTACCAATGGGTCGACTGCCTTACTGGTGCCGGTCGATGCCACACTGAAGTCTGGCAATGCGTCGCTCTCGAACTCCTGTGCGATCGCCCTGAAAGCGACAGCCAAATCCATGTCATTCATCGGACCGGCCCTCAGCGCATAAACGCGGCCACGTCCCTCAGCCAGAGCCACGCGCGCAAGTTCCAGCGCACTTAGAATTCTTTTCTTTGGATTTCCGTCCGGCAGCTCTCGACTGACGGCGTGCATCTTGAGAACAAGGCCATGAATCGTCTGCAGATAGGTGTCATGCAACTCCCGTGCGATGCGGTCACGCTCCGCATGACGTTCTTCCAGTCGGCGCATCAAGCCTTGGGTCACCTGCCGCAGACGATAGAGATAACCCATCCACATCAGCGCAGCGACAATCGCGGCGCACAAAGCGAAGAACCATGTGGTTTGATAGAACTTGGGATCGATGGCAAAACGGACATCATCAGCGGCGTCAGTCCAAGTATTGTCCTCATTGATCGCTTCGACACGAAACTCGTAGGAACCGGGACCAAGATTGGTGTAGAACGCCTGCCTGCGACCACCGACATCCTGCCAGTCTTTGTCGACGCCGATTAGCTCATAACGGAAGTGGGATCGTGTCGCGTCACTCAAGCCAAGGGCCGTATAGTCGATCTGGATATCGCGCGTGCCAGGTGCCAGGGCGGGCACCGAATCTGGACGATAGGACTTACCACTGACCGTGATTGACCGAATCACGACTTTAGGGTCTTGGTCGGGCGGGAGCTTTTCCGGGTCCATCCATGCGAGGCCGCCATCGCCGGCAAGCCATAAGCGTCCATCGGTTCCCTGGACAAGCGAAGGATTGGGATAGGAGCTCTGAGCCGCGCCAGGCACGCCATTGCGATCGTCGAAGATCCGTATCGCGATCTTGTACTGGGGATCTTTTAAAGCACGCTCTATCTCCCCAGCACCGATGCGCAGTACACCCTTTTGGCCGTACAGCCAAACCGACCCGTCCCTGAGCCGCGCCATGCCATTGATATTGGCAAGGACGGATGAGTCAAGCGCCAGGATGCGATGAAATTGACGGCCATCAAACGCGGCCAATCCGTCGGCCCCTCCCAACAACGTAATGCCGTCAGGGATGATGTCACCCACGTTGGTGATATCCATTCCTTCATCCCTTGAGTAGCGCGTCAGATGCGGGCCATCGATGACGAATACTTCATGCGGATAGCTAAGCCACAATCTTCCGCGTGCATCGGTTACAGCGCGCCTGTTGCCCTTGTCGGGAAGTTGGTCAAATCCGCCTTTGACAAGCCACCCGCCGCTCTCAAGCCGTGCAATGGGGTGGCGAAGAATGGAAACCCAAAGCTTGCCTTGGCCGTCCCGTGCCATGGCGATGACATCATCTCCCTGGTCAGAGCCAGGAGGTAGCGGGCTGATGGATTCAAATTTTCCGTCGTGGAAACGACGCAGAAGACCACCGCCCGTACCAAGTAGAACGCTATCGTCGACATCGCGATAGGCCGCGGTGGTATCGAGGTCGTAGCCTTGTGCCGGCGTGATCGTCGAGGCAACGTGCCACCATCGATACGGGTGCGCGGATTGAGCCGTCCCAAACCAGATCGATCCATCACGGTCCGGCAGCATCGCGTATGCATAGTCGCCAGCGGCCAGCTTCAGACGAGTCGCAACATTCGGTCGAAACAGTTCCAGGCCTGTTCGCGTCTGCACCCAGACGTTACCCTGGCGATCTTCAAAACCTATGCCTCCGCTGGAGGATGACATCTTTGTCCAGACGGAAGGATCGAGGCTTGTTTCCTTTTCGAGAGACTCACCGAGTGCGAAAAGCACCTTGGGATTCGGTGACGAAGCTCGCCGTATACCGATAACAGAACTCATTACCCAGAAGCCATCGCTTGTGTCGCGCAACGCCCGAAAGTGCGACCCGGAATAGCTAGGTGCTTCCTTCTTCCCGGACACCGCGATGACGATGCTAAGGTAGACATTCCCGTAAGTGCGAAGGGAATGGTTGTCTGCGTCGTTTTCATGAGGGGTGATCCAAGGTGCACTGAACTCAGCGTGTTCGAATGTCGCGCGCCCCTTCGCGAGAGTAAACACTCCTTTGTTACTCAAAACCCAAAGGGTGCCATCGGTATCCAGGCGGATCGAATAGAAGTGATCAGCATCAAGGCCGACGCCCTTTCCGATGCGATGCCACTCATCACCCATGGTTTCATAAACTGCGTCGTCGGAGAACGACCATATACGCCCGAGTTTGTCTTCCTCGAAATCAAGCAGCTTCGCTGCATCCTTGTTCGGCACTGCCCGCGGTTGATGGACATCCCCAGCCGGCAATACGATGGTGCGGCCAGACCCATACGATAACCACAAGTCACCAGAATTTGTCGAAAAGATCGTACCGATGTCAGAGGCATCCGGTGACGAAATGTCAACCAACTCCGGTGCGACACCGTCGAATCGATAGAGATGGTTTCTCTCCGCCAGCCATATCCAGCCATCAGTGGTCTGAGCAATGCCGGATATGTGGCCAAACGCTCCGTTCTGTTGGGAGAACACGGTCCGGGTAAAGCCATCAAGCTGTTCATCGTTGTTTTGTGCGAGAACAAGGGCGGGTGCAAGCGCGTACGCGCAAAAAGCCAGAGCTGCAATGCGGATGGCAAGCGTCATGTGGTTTCGTCGCGGCTGAAACATTCAGTCCATACAACCCATCGATATTCTAGTCTTGCAATCACTTGGACGCGCCATCCTTCGCTCAACCAGCAACCGGCGTTGGATGACAGATTGACCATGCGCCAAGCAGTTCGGGTGGCCCGCACCTGGCAGTACATCAGATTGTCCATGTCTTTCGAGTGACATACGCCGGCCGCGATCTTGCTACGTCTGAAATCCAGGCAGAAGGCCGGTCTCAAGGTGGGGTTGAACGCATGTGGGTTGATGCACCCTGGACCCGGTCATCGACTGCATACGCACCACCGAGTCGTCAGCCATGGCTCTACTTTGGGCAAGTGCGCCCTAGGAATAGGTGCGCTGATCTTGCGACCCAGGGCAGCGGATGCCACCAGACAGGTTATGGATCGATGAAACCGCGGCGCTCGGCGATGGTCACGGCGTGGGTACGGTCGGATGCGCCAAGTTTGGCCAGTATGCTCTTCATGTGGGATTTCACTGTGTCTTCAGCGATGAAGAGGGATTCCGCGATGAGGCGATTGGACATTCCTTCCTTGGCGAGGCGCAGCACATTCAATTCCCGGACGGTGAGGACGGCTGATCCGTGATAGTTCGCAAGCTCGGAGCTGATTTCCGATGCGATGACCTGTCGACCTGAAGCAGCTTCTCGAATGGCGCCTATGATTTCTTCGCTACTGGCTGACTTGAGGAGATAAGAGGTCGCGCCCAGCGTCAAAGCTTGCGTGACACGCGCGTCGCCTGGATAGATAGTGAAGACGACGACTGACGCATTCGGCTGTGACTTCCGAATCGCTGTAAGCGCCTGCAGCCCATCGACGTTGGGCATTTGCAGGTCGAGCAGTGTGACATCAGGACGTAGCGCTGCGTACATCTCCATGGCTTGTGCACCATCAACGGCTTCTCCGATCACGCTCATGTCATTCTCAAGTTCAATCGTGGAACGCAGCCCGTCCCGCATCATCGGGTGGTCATCCACGATTAGGACCCGAATCGGGCTATCGCTGTCCAATACTCGTCCATTCGGCAAATGGGTGCGGAGGGCTTGTCGGCCTAGTGCTGTACCGGATATTTGGAAGGCAAATCGGCTGCTCAACAATCACCCTTCCGGGTGAAATTAATAGCTATTTTGCTCCGATGCTTATCTTTGGCAACCAGGGCGCCTGGCGCATTGCTCGCCGCTGGTCCTTCGCTATTTATCCAATTGGCTTCATAAGCAAAGCGGAGCTCAGGTCCGCCTCACACACGCCTGCTGCGGCATTCATGATCACTCGATCTGCGAACTCTTGGCGAAAAGCGCTGCTGTCTCCGCGCATCACCCTTTCGAGGGAAATCTGCCCTGACCGCCGTTAAACCGCAAAAACGACACTTTCGGGTGATTCCACCTGGGCTTGGATTGAGGTGATACTCCGATCCGCCGTAGCGACCCTGCTTTGCTCAGCGCCACTAGGAAGCATGATCCAGCATCGGACTGTCGACCTGCCATGGCGCCGCTTCGCTGTGCAGGGAATGGAGCCAACCCCCAGATCGAGGTCGCTGGCGGACGCGTCGAAACGTCGAAAGAAGCCGCTGGCAGCACTCTCGATGTCTCGCGGAGCACCAACACTTAAATCAATCTCTTATAGGAGGTACCGGCGATGCCTACGATCAACACTCCGGACGGCGTAAAGATCTTCTACAAGGACTGGGGGACCGGTCAGCCGATCGTCTTCAGCCATGGCTGGCCCCTGTCGGCCGACGACTGGGACGCCCAGATGACGTTTTTCCTTCACCGCGGCTACCGGGTGATCGCCCATGACCGGCGCGGGCACGGTCGGTCCGATCAAGTCGGCATCGGCAACGACATGGACCACTGGGTCGCCGACCTCGCTGCACTGACCGAGCACCTCGGTATCCGCGACGCGATCCACATCGGTCACTCCACCGGCGGCGGCGAGGTGGCCCGCTATGTTGCTCGCCACCAGGAGCGGGTCGCCAAGGCAGTGCTGGTGGCCTCGTTGACGCCGAACATGGTGAAAACCGACGCGAACCCAGCCGGTCAGTCGCGGGAGTGGTTCGACGCGGTTAAGTCAGGGGTGATTGGAAACCGGTCGGAGTTTTACCGGGCAGTCCCGGAGGGTCCGTTCTATGGATTCAACCGTCCGGGCGCCAAGCCATCTGAGGCGGTGATCGCGAACTGGTGGCGCCAGGGCATGGCCGGTAGCGCCCAAGCCCACTACGAGACCGTCTCCTCCTGGCTGGAGGACTACACCGAAGATCTGAAGAAGATCAGTGTGCCGGTCCTGGTCATGCATGGCGAAGACGACCAGATCGTCCCGTTCGCCAGTTCGGTGCCGCGCGTGGTCGACCTGCTCGCGAACGGTAAGTTGAAGGCATACCCCGGCTTCCCGCATGGCATGCTGACTACGCACGCGGACGTCCTCAATCCCGACCTTCTCGAGTTCATCAAATCCTGACGGGACGCCAGCCCGAACCAGAACTAGGCAATTCGAGTGGCACGCTCCACGGGTGTGCCACTCAACCTACGTGTCCGCTTAGGGTCCCGGCTGTGTGAAAGCGCAGAGCTGCCCTCAAGCATCAAGCATGTGCCTGCTACGCGAATTCTGGACAAACTACCGAACGTCAGAGCTTCAGAATTGAATCTACGCGCCCTGATTCTTGATCAACCTCGAACGCACATTTGCGTTTTCACACAGCCTCGGTCGGAAGCAGACGCCCGCCCTACCCTCGATAACCTTTCCTAATCACCCGCCAGCGCTCGCACAGCGGTTTCCACCGTTTCCTGACCGGTACCGACGATAAGGGATGCTAATCGCCCTGCCCTGAGTTCGAAATCGGCGGCGGAGGTTCACCAATTTCGCCGTGAGTCATGTCGCAAAGATTAACGACTACCTGTCGGGCATAGTTGTCTGTTGCAGAACTTTTGTGATGGCTTCCGCAACGACTTCTGGCTGATCCAGCTGGATATCGTGAGAGGCGTTGTCCACGAACAAACGCTCTCCGCGCGTTGAAGTGGCGACGATCTGCGCCTGAGTCTTTTCTCGAGCGGCTTCGAGGGCTTTGCGAACGCTGGCAGGAACTCCAGCGTAAGTATTGGCAGCAGTCAGTACGATGAGAGGTATCGAGCCATGTGTTTCCTTCGGCGACACCGGCTTGCTGAACACCACGGCGTTGTCCTTCAGCTCGGATAACAGCGTACGCCAGAAGCCAGGTCTCGATTTCTTGGCAAGTATCACATCGTTTAGCTTTGCGCTGGCCAAAGGGTTGGGACCAACTCCGCATGCCTTGAGTGCCGGTGGTGATACCAGCGTACCCTTCTCGGCGCTTGTCTCGCATTGCCGGATCAAGGCGAATCGCTGGGCATTCAATGCCTTGTCACTCTTTGCCCATTCCGGCGCAAACGCAGCCACATTTTGTTCGGGCGGATCAATTAGTACCATGCCGCTTACGTCGGTGGTGTAGCGTTCCGCATATTGGCGCACGATATTGCTGCCTAGTGAATGGCCCACAAGGACAACTGGCGTCTTGATCCCCGCAGCACGAATCAAATCATGCAGGTCTGAAACATCTGCGTCGAGGTTTCGAGGCTGTGGTCCTTCACTGCTGAACCCATAGCCAGCACGGTCGTACGAGCACACTTCGGTGATCGATGACAGTAGGGGTTGCAATTTGAACCAGGTCATCGAATCCGCGTGTGAGCCTGCTTCCAGCATCACTGTGTGCGGACCGCTGCCTGTGCAGCGCAGATTGAGCTGACGCCCATGCGCTACGGTTACCAACGTTGCCGCCTTTGCATACGTATCCGGGATACGTTGGGGAACGATGACACCGGCTGCACCAGCGAGAGGCGAAGTGCCAACTAATATGGCCAGCAGAGCTATACGAGACTTTTCCAAGAGCTTCCGGTTCAAGACACATCTCCTAGGGGTTACCCCCGTTAACGCGGACACTTACAAGAAGTGGCGCCTACCCATCCATTGAGACCTGCAGACAAACCGGTCCCCAGGTGTGCTATCTGCTAGTCGATCAAAATCAGCGTCGCCTCGCGAGCGATGTTTTCGCGTAGAACGCTAAGTTGAATAGGCGCCCCTGCGGGTTGCGTCGTAACTTTTTTAATATCATCCAAGCCCATGCGGGCAATGGGCACACCATTGATCGCGGTGACCTGATCTCCCACGTGTAATCCTGAAGCTGCCGCAGGCGATTTGGGTTCGACCCCGGTGACGATCAACCGATCATGGCGTTGACGATCGAAGTTAATGCCCGAATGCCCGTGTCGTTCGATGACGTTGAAGGTCTTGCTTTTCTCGACGTATATCTGCCTGTGCGCGTAGTCAAAAGTGAGTACAAATTTTGACAGCACTCCATGACCGATATTGCCAGCAAGTACTTTCGAGGCAAATTCACCGATCTTTGATGCACCCAATGAAGCCGTTGGATTGTTCAGGGTATAGGGTCCCAGGGACCAGCTGCTAAGTCGACCAACCGTCAACGCCGCTTCGCCAGCAACCCCTTTGGCACGACCGTTGAAAATGGCGCCTTGCAGCGAAATGTCGTGCGCTTTCGCAAAAGGCCTGAAGACAGTCAGGTCGCCCATGTCGCCTGTATCGAGCGCGAAGGTTCCGGACACCTTATCGACACTTGCCTCAACCAGCGGAGTACGGTCATCAAACTGAAGAGGTAGTCGGACTCCATTACCTGTGTACTGAAAAGTTTCATTCGGAACGAAGGTCAACTCTTTCTTGTCGTAGTCGATGCGCGTAACGAAACGACGCAGTAATTCGTAGCCGATGATGCCGGCAATCGGCGCACGTTCGCCGCGATCGGTCAAAATCCTAGGGAGGTCAAGAATCAGGAAGCGCTGATCTTCGAGTGTCACCGCTCCCAGGCGATAGCTCTTTACCCGGGCGCTTTTCATCGACTGCTCCGTGTCGCCAACACCCTGTACCGCCTGCCTTCCTTCACCGACAACTCCTAGTTTTTGTGCCGTCCCTGGCGTGAGAAGGTTCAGCCCACCGCTGTCCAGGAGGAACGGCATCGGTTTCGCGCCGTTGATTGATACGTCGACCAAGATCTCGCCACCGTAGGATTCGAACGGAACTTTGGCGAACGTGGCATCACCGTCGATATGCGTGTCGTGCACTGAAGAAGACGGCATTACGAAGTGCTTATCGTCAGCCTTCGCCAAGGTCGCGATTTTCAGGATATGCGCCAAGGTGTCGTACTGGCTGTTGCCGTCGCTAGCTTGTTCCGTGTAGGGCAGAAGCAAGCCCGCCACGGGCTTGTAGTCCAAATACCGGGTCGTCTCTGTCTGGCCGGTATCGGTCTGTTGAATGACACGATTCAGCAGGTGACTATCGATATCGACCCACGTATCGAATGAATTGCCTCCACGTGGAGTTACACGCACCACCGCGTAGGTGCGTCCGGCTTCGTGTTGCTCGCCCAGATAGCGCTTGATCGCCGGATCTGTCGTTGATGGTCCAAACCAACCATTGCGAGCGATATAGGACTCGGTCGCTGTTTCGCGCCTGGCTTGCTCTGATTCGCGAACAGAAACGATACCTTTTTCATCCATGAACCAGCCGTCATGGCCATCGTAACCATCACCTCCAGATGTTCCACCGAGGTCATAAAGCTCCCTGTTACGGCCGGCATGCAAGTCCTCGCTGAAGGTGCGGTGTCCCGTCAAGCCTCCCTCGCTGATGTCGGCCGTGAAGTCGAGCTCCCCGATAGCGTCCCATCGAGAACCACCACTCGCCTTTTTCATGGCGTCAAAGATGGCTTGGGGATCCTTGACTTGTGGCGCCGCTGAAGAATTTGCGACCACGGTCAGCCCAAAGATTGGGCCAATGGCGAAATGCAGGTATTTGAAGCGCATAACCATCTCGTAGGAGGAATGATGCCGGATCGGACCGAGGCCGCTGCTTAGAGTGAAATAGCTCCGATGGAACTTCGGGATGATCGGTTTGTTCGATGTTTTACAGGCTCATGAAGCGACGGGAGAAATTACTTTTCCCGGAAAGGATCAAGCTCTAGTCATCGATTGAAATGGCGTTCTTCACCGCATCGATCGCTTCCGCCGGCACAGGTTGGCCGGGATGCTCGGTGACGAGTGCCTGATTGAGTAGTGCAAAGGGACGCACGCGCTCCTCGTAGCGAACGAACGCCGCATGGTGGTCGCCTCGCGTCTTGGCAAGTTCGTTCGCCATGACATACGCGGCCACTAACGCCAGGCTGGTACCTTGCCCCGATAACGGCGAGGTGCAAAAGGCCGCATCGCCCAACAATCCAACTCGCCCCTTCGACCAGCATGGCATGTGAATTTGTGCCATGGCATCTGTGTAGAAATCCTTGGACTCCCACATCGCTTCGAGGAGGGTCGGCGTCTTCCAGCGCAGATGTGCAAGCCGTTCGGCGGCGCGAAGCTTTTGCTGATCGACATTGCGATAATCATCGTCCCCGCCATCAGCGGGGAAGCCCAGCGTGATTCTCAATTCGCGGTTGTTCCGTACGGGATAGATGCCATAGCCGGCATCGCCGCCATGCAGCCAGATCTGCCAATTGTCGAGCGCCAGGAAGTTGTCGGTACCGAAGATGGCTATTTGCATGCCAAGCGGAGCCAGAAATTGCTTTTCGCTTCCAAAGGTGAGTGCCCGCACTTGGGAGTGCAAACCGTCGGCGCCGATCACCAGATCAAACATGCACGGTGACGCGTGCTCAAAAGTGACGTAGAGGCCATCGGCCTCTTCGCCGATGGCGGCAATGGAGTCGCCAAACAGATATCGAACATCGCCACTGGTGCGCTCATGGAGCAGTTGTGCAAGGTCTTCGCGCAGCAGTTCCACATCACCGCTGTCGAGGCGACCGCTACTGTAGGTAGCTTCGGTCGAACGACTGACCTCGTTGCCATCGCGATCGAATACGGTCATGCCGCGCATCCGTGTGCGCACCTGCTTGATCTCCTGACCGAGGCCCATGCGATCCACGACCTCAAGCGCGACGCCACGTATATCGACGGCTTGTCCACCGAGTCGCCGCGTCGGTGATTGCTCGACCACGGTAGTCGCAAAGCCGTGGCGATGCAGCCAATAGGCCAGCGCAGAGCCAGCGACGCCGGCTCCGGAAATCAGCACTTTCTTCATCCAAGACCCTGTGATGCGTTGCGCATTCATGTAGAAAACGAGACAGGTCAAAGCATGGGGCCTCTGATCGGTGATACCGATAGAGCATCCGGCTTGTCGACCGCTCAAAACTCGCTACCCTTGCGTAAATTGCATGGCGATATCGTCAGCGAGGCGCTTCGCGTGCGTCAGCATGAGACCGTGCGCGGCACCCTCGTACTCGATGTAATGGGCCTCCGCGATGAGCTTCGCGTAACGCCGCCCTGTCATGTCGATGGGGCACGATGCATCGAGGTCGCCGTGAATAATGGTGACCGGCAGGTCCAGCTCTTGCGTTTCTAGACGCAGGTCGGCCTCGGCGATCGTGCGTTGCAGATCAATCGCGGTCCGTCGAGAGCAGCCAAGGATCATCTCGCTCACCCAGGTGCGAGTTCCCTTCGAGGCTCCGGGTACGAAAGCCTCAACATTGTTCTCGATCCAGCCCGGCAAGTCTTCCTTCAGCTGCTGCAACAGCGCTTCAAAACCCTCCCGCGGGATGCCATCCGGATTGTCGACGCTTTGCAGCAGGCATGGTCCCTGCGCTCCCACAAGTACGATGCGATCAAGCCTGGCCGACCCGTGCCTCGTGACATAGCGGATCACTTCGCCGGCTGCACCCGAATGCGCCACAACCATGCAGTCCCGGAGATCGCGTGCCTCCAGAACGGCTGCGAGATCGTCCGCGAGACAGTCGTAGTTCACCACGCCAGGGTCGCTTGATCGCCCATGACCACGTCGGTCATAAGCGATGGTTCTGAAACCCCGATCGCCCAGCATGACCATCACTGGCCCCCACAAATCCGAGGGCATGGCCCAGCCAGCCAAGAGCACAATAGGCGGCCCGGAACCCCAGTCACGGACGAACAATGCATGACCATTCGATGTTTCGATAAATTCCCGCTCAACCATGAAACGCTCCGTCTGGAAAGTCGAAAACTTCTGAAGCCGTACGCGCGAGTGGAACTATTCGGGCGATCGGAATGCGCAAGGGCGATGGCTTCATACTTGAGTTGTGCCGGGTAGACGCCCCACATAGAACCGTTGGACCGCCAAGGCGATAATCGGGCCAATCAAGACGATATGGACGATGAGGTCGCCGACTACCGATGCGGGCGTAACCTTGAACTTTGGAGCGGCTGACAACGGAAGAACGATCGCGTGCATGAAGAGATAAATGGCCACGCCGAAAAGTGCACCACACGTCTTCGGTCGCATAACCAAGACCTCTAACTTTCGACTCGCGAGAAAGTAGCTGCCTGCAGCCACGAAGAGGATGCCGAAATGGAGCGCCACGCCAAGTGCTGCCGCTGCCCAGCCATCACGAAATGCGTCGATGCCGAGAAGGCCGCTGGCAACTGATTGTGGAATCACGATGGCTGGAACGCCGGTACGGCTGTTGAAAGCGATGGCGTAGGCGAGATCGATGACCCCCGCAACGATGCTGCCGATGCCGATGAAGCGTAAGGGCGATGTCCTTGGCCATCCGCGAATTTCATTGTTCATGGTGTGTCTCCCTCACTCAGGCGGATACCGTCGTCGCGTAATGAAATATACGGTGTACAGAAAGCTTACCTTTCGTCTCTATTGACGATAAATATGTCAAAAAGGCTGGAACAGATCTAAGATTGGTGACGCATCTGTACTAGATCAGTTCAATGGGTAAGTGACATGTCCGCGATCGACCAACCTCCGTACTTGCGCATCGTTGCGGCACTCAAGCTGCGTATGGCCAACGGCGAGCTGCGGCCGGGTGACCGGCTACCGTCAATCCGGGAGCTCGCACGCGAATGGAACGTGGCACTAGCCACAGCCGCGAAGGCACTGACCGTTCTGCGCCATGAGGGGCTGGTCGTCGTGCGCGCGCGCAGTGGCACGGTGGCAGCTGCAACGGCAAAAACCACGCAGCCGCAGCGCCGTCCCGGTCCGCACGTTTCTTCAGATCGTGACCTTACGCGAGAGCGCGTCATTCACACGGCGATAGAGATCGCCGACCGCGAAGGGCTGAGCGCCATGTCCATGCGTGGTGTTGCGGCGCAATTGGGTGTGGCCGCCATGTCGCCGTATCGATTCGTGGACAGCAAGGAATCTCTGATTCTCTTGATGACAGATGCGGCCTACGGCGAAATACCGCCGCCGCCGAAGATGGCGATGAACTGGCGAGAACAGTTGACACTCAGTGCGCGCACGCTATGGGATCTGTACACCAGGCATCCCTGGCTGGCGCATGTCAATGCGTTGACCCGTCCGTTGCTGCTACCCAATCTGATGGTGCACGCCGAGATCGTGTTTGATGCGCTGGCCCCATGTCGGCTTGATCCAGCCACCGTCATGCACTTGCACGTACTGCTCTACAGCTATGTGCACGGCATTGCCATTCACCTGGAACGCAAGACGCAAGAGGAAGCGGCCACCGGTCTGTCCGACGACGCCTGGATGGATGCACAGGCAACGTCGCTTGCGAACCTCGTTGCATCGGGCCGTTATCCTGCTTTCGCCGCCTTGATCGGCAATCTTGATCCCGGTTACGAGCTTCGTCTCGATGAACTCTTTGAGTTTGGTCTCAAGACACTGCTCGATGGCTTTGTGGTGATGATCGGCGATAGATGAAGGCTAAGGGAGAAGGCGTCAGGCAGGCATAACGGGCGGACTTGTCGTGACAGCAAACGGCGCTAGGCTGAGCACGCCGCTGGCTTTACGATTGGGCTCTTGCGTATGGATTTGGGCCCTGGCGACATTCCCGTGTACGAGTAGCTCTCGGACCGTTTGGATGATCGAAGCACTCAGCTGCGCGCGAAATGCTGCACGTCGTGCCCTGCCCGACGGACGTCAAGTCCGGTGATTCGCCCCTTGGCATCGCGCTCGAAGACAAACCGCACGCGCGGCAATCCCTTTTTGAACATCACGTCGCGCGTTTCCGCCAACAATGGGAGTGGCTTGTTGTCGCGGCCGATGATAACCAGGCCATCGGCCTGCCGTTCAATCCTCATGATATGCCCGGCCGCGAGCTGATACACGCCGACGTACTGGCCGAGTTCACCCGCCGGCAAATGGACTTGCGAGGGTTCGACCGGTACTTCGACCGTCTGGCTGGAAATCATCTTCCAACTGTCGTGTTCCTTCAGCCAGACTTCGGTCGAACGGAAGCTGTCGTGAGCCGTCTGTCCATAGGTAACGAAGATGGCATTGTCTGTGAAGCTCGTCACCGCAACGTTGCCGTGCAGCGCGACATGGAAATCCGATTGCACTAGCGTGTTGCTGACACCTTGCGGCGGTGGCGCCGCGCCTCCCACGATGTCGCGCTTATTGGACAGCGTCCCGTCCTCGCCCATGAACACCACATTGGCGTCGAGCAAGTTGTCGAGCGCTTTTGCATTGCCACTGGCCGAGGCGTCGGAAAATGCCTGCGATAAACGCGTGATCGTGACGATGTCGGTATCTGTGGCGTGCGTAGCACCTGTCGCGGCAAGTGCCGTCATCAGCATGAGCCCTTGCAAGCAGCCGTGGCGCATCGTTGCATCTCCGGTTGTCATGCGACGAAGCATAGGCGGATCCTTCCAGAATCGCCGCGTGCAGGAAGTCATGCAATCAAAAAGGAACATAGGAGTCAGAGACTGCAAAGCGCCAGCCGCCTCCCATCTTCGCCGGCGACCAGTTTGGAATTCCCTGGTCAATCTTCAGTGCGCAGGACCGCGCCTTTCCGGTCAATTTTCAACGCTCGTCATCAGGGTGGCGCTTCGCAGCCGCCGCCAGGCCGGCAGCCCCGCGCCAAGCGCGAGAGCGAAGATCCCGCAGAGCCACGGGAATGTGTTGCCGATCCGCGTATAGAGCGTTGGCCCGGATCCCAGCGGCAGGTCGGCGACGATCATAGTCAGGCCCGTAGGCGCATCCTTCTTGAGGGCGGCCAGACTCCCTTGCGCGTCGCTGGCGAACACCAGGCCGTCATGGGCAGCCCGCACGATCGAAAATCCGCCTTCAACGCCGCGCATCACGGACATGATTCCGTGCTGCCAGCCATCGATCCCCATGTCGCCCGCGGGCACGCCCATCAGGCGGACGCCCTTGGTGGCATCGGAACGAATGGTGTCGGGGAAATCCATGTCCTTGCAGATCTCCTCGGCACGCCATCGCCCAACCAGCCCGGGAAATGACCCGGCGTGAAATCGTCCTCGAGGCCCGGCACCGGATGGCGCTTGTCGTAGCGCTGAATCCTGCTATCGGGCGTGATCGCAAGCGCGAAGTCGGCGGCCGGCGTCTCGGAGTGGAAGCCGGCAATAGATCTGCACACCCGTATCCCTGGCGGCGGCAACGAGCGGCGCAACGATCGTGCTCTGTCCGGCAGGAGTCGATGCCATGCCGCCTTCCGGCGTAACCACGAATCTGGCGCCTTCCCGAGCGGCTGCACGAATCTCGCGCGCATAGGTTTCGGTCACCGCGAGGTCGGCGGATACGGTCTTCGCCCGCCAGGAATCCGCTACGGCCGTCTTGTCGACGATTCCCGCCACCCGCAGCACGTCGGGCTGTGGGTGCGCGAGCCGCACGATACCGAACACCAAATTGGCCGCACAGATCGTCAGCCCGAGGCCGGCTGCTGCCGTGTTTCGTTTGAGCCGTAGCGCCATGGCGAGGGTATTGGCAAAGAGGCAGATCAGGAACGTAATGGCGTACATCCCCAAGAGCGATGCGCTCTGGATCAGGACGGGCGCTGACATCGTGCTGTAGGCGAGCGATCCGTAAGTGCTGTTCGGGGACTGCAGTTCAATCATGAACTCGAAGGCTGTCCAGCAAGCCGGAAACGCAAGCAGCGTGAGGAGCGGTGATGCCCGGTGCTGCACGAAGCGCGCAAACCATACCGCGACGCAAAACAGCTCGATATCGACCGCCAGAACCGACGTGATGACGAGCGGTGGTATGAGGTGGAGGTAGGGCGATTGCAAGAGATAGCCTGCGCCGCCGAGGAGCGCGATGGCGCTCGCCCCGATCACTTGCCACGGTAATCCCCCACTTTTAACTGACAGCAAAAGTGGAGCTAGGCGGCGAGCGCCAATTTCTGCATCGGCGTGATGCCACCGAGCGCCATGTTCGGGCGCTCGTGGTTGTAAGTCCATAGCCAGCGGGTGGCCAGGTCCTGGGCTTGCTCGATCGAGTCGAATAGGGTTCGTGCAAGCCAAGCGTAACGCACGGTTCGGTTGTAGCGTTCGACATCCGCGCATAGCGCCGGATCGGAAACGATCGCCCCCTACCCGCGATAACAGCGGCTAATCGCCCTGCCCTGTTGACTCCAGCAATCCCCTCAAACAAATCCACGAGTGAGGGAATCCTTTGCGACCTCGACACCAGCGAGAAGATCGCACGGCCCATACCTGCGGAAACACTGCTGTGGGTCAAGGTGAAACTGACGCCCGGTGTTGCCATGTGCGTACTTGCGTTCCAGGTCAATTTGGCCCGCCCGAGCGCGTTATCACAATGATGTGTGCCCGCGAAACGTCTTCAGACTAGATTCGCAGTTCGATGAGCTCTTCCTTCAAAAGAGGTGGGCCATTGCAATTCGTGAGTGGCGCGCATGGACGGTGTCCAGCACCGATGCCAACTTCGGCACCGTGAACGTTAACGTCAATCGGAACAGCTAGCCAGCCAGACTTGGCGGTACTACTTAAGGGTGAATCGCCGGCACAGTAACGGTTGTTATGGTGGGCTAGTCGATGATTCTCGTCACTGAGATACTTGTGAGCAGGAGTTTTTTTGCTTGTTCGCCGTCAGAATTTAACTACGTCAAAGCAACTGACGAAGGGCTCAAAGCGTTTTTCAAAACGTCACCGTGGCGTGTTCTGCCTGAGCTGGAATTTCCTTTCGTCACTCATAAGTCACGAAATGTCCATTCTCGATTGCAACGGCTAGGGGTCACGATGGGGGCGCTTAATGAACGGCATAAAGTACCGTAACGGCTTCGGTCTCCCGCGCGAGCTAGTACCGCTTGACGGGTGGTTCCGATTTGTATTCATGGTTGTGTGGTGGTTTCTGTTGGCGTTAAGTCTAATCGGGGCGATCTCGGGTGCCTGGAAGGATTTCCGCCCTGGCCACGCGACTACCTCGCCAACGCAACTTGTCGGCATCATGGTCGGCGACGCGCAATGGCCAACGGTCCGCCTTATCCTTGGCGACGAGGCAATCCGTTCGGGACTGCACCCAGGCGACCGGCTGGTCGCGATCGATGGAAAGCCCGTCGGCGCAGACCGGCAAACAATCGATGCACAGTTGGCAGGACCTATAAGCGGCAGTGTCATGATCGACGCGCGCTCACGTTTGGGCCAGCTATCACGCCACCGGCTGACAAGAGATCCCCTCCATAGGCAGCAGGCTCTGGAAGCTATGGGCCTGAACCAGACGCTCAACGTCCTTCTGACTAGCGGTGTTGATTTCCTGCGCATCGCATTGACGATAACGTGTGCTGCGTGGCTCATGAGCCGACGATCGCGAGATCGCCTTGCTCCTTGGGCTTCAATGATGATGTTGAGCATGGTGCTCGCTACCAGTGACACCAGTTCCTGGTATCAAAGCGCGCCAGGGTTTTGGACCGAAATTCATCTACAAGCCAATGTCCCGGCTTTCGTACTGCTTGTCGGAGTGCTGGCCCTGTTTCCTGAAGGGTGCTTCAAGCCTCGTTGGACTTGGGCCGTTGTGATAGTCACTGCCATCGTAGTTCCCGCAATGAATTACTCGCACATTGGCCTATCTCCCGAAGTCGAAAATGTCATCATTCTGCTGCTTATGGCGTTGGCCGTCGTGCTGATAGTCATCCGTCATCGTTCGATGCCTCCCGGCACCGGTCGACAGCAAATTCGTTGGGCTCTCCTTGGCTTCTTTTGGTCGCTGGTCTGTATCGTTGCGTTGGTAATAGTCGAAATAGCTTCCGATAATGCCTCAACGTTTTCCGCGGCCATCTGGACTACCATTCTTCAGCACCTGGTCATCGCCTTGCTTAACGCGCTGCTGATGATCGCGATCACGATCTCACTGCTGCGTTACAGGTTGTATGACGCAGACGAAACGATCAGCCGCTCCATCACCTTTGGCATAGTTACTCTCGCGCTGCTCTTGATATTCGCTGGCGCGGAAAAGGCCATTGAAATTCTGGGGGAAGAATATTTCGGAGAGCGCTTAGGCGCCATTGCCAGTGGCACGGGCGCGGCTATTGCGGCGGTGATGATCGGACCGCTGCATCATCGCGTGACGCTATGGGCTGAGCATCGCTTTCGTAGCCAACTCGGCCATCTCCGTCTCGGCCTGCCGTTGCTTGTCGCGGATATGCGCGAAACTGCGACACCCCGGGCGCTTGCGAATACCGCTCTCGCTCGCATCGAAAAGGGAGTGCACGCCGATCACGGCGCAGTAATCATAGAGAATGATGTGTTGAGTGCCCACGGCATCGACGACAAAACTGTGCGCGCATGGCTAGCGAAGGATTTGGCACCGACCAGTAATTTCCGCCGTCTCTATTGTGACCGCACCGATCCGTTTTTCCCGATGCGCGTGCCGCTATACGCCGACGGCGTCGGTCTGCTCGGCTGGTTGCTGCTGGGCCCACGTCCAGATGGCAGCTTCTTCAGCAAGGAAGAACGCGAGGCGTTGCTTGCCATTGCAGATCCGATTGCGCGCGCGTTGGCTATCGCGTTCCAGCGAGAAAAAGCCGATGGCGAATGGATTAGGGAGGTTGGTGCACTGCGCGGCATGATCGATCGCCTAAACGACAGGCTGAACAGGCACTTTGGTCCCGATACGGATGAATTAACGCACAATCGCAGCGTGACATGACCGCGGTTACCGAGCGGAGGGGTCTTTTAACTCGCTGAGCCGCAGATCGTCGTGCCGACGCCGATCAGGATTACCAGCTTGTCGTGCATACCCGGCCAGCGAACCCTGCGCGCCACCGACGCCGCCGGTCATACGATAGACCTCATCGCCCACCCGAAAGGCCGTGACACCCGGACCCACCGCCGTGACGACGCCGGCTAGATCGATGCCCAGGATGGCCGGAAGCGGATGACGCGCATGATCGACATCCTCGCAGTCATCATCAGGCACTGAGGGTGCGCAATTCGCCGCGCAGCAGACCCATCAGTGTGCGCACCAGCAACCCGGCGATGACTACCGTTGCCAGCGCCAGCAACGCAAGCGCGAGCGCATCGGCGATGGCTCCGGAGATAGCCTCGGCATAGTGCAAGGCCGCAATAGACGCTGACGCCAGTGGAAAGCTGACCGACCACCACGTGAACTTGAATGGGCAGCACCTCCCAAGATGCCGAAGCCTGCCCAACAGGACGGCGAGAACAAACAACGACAGCAGATAAAGCGCCTGGGCGAAAATATCGGTCGCTCCGGTCGTCACCGTATAGGTCGAAAACCCCACGGAGAAAGGCACCACCAGAATGAGCAGCGTAGCTTGCAAGGCATCGGGCAGCGGCGCCTCGAACAGCAAGCGGGAAAAGATCATCGTGAACAGCGGAATCGCGAAAAACAGTCCGACCGCCAGATCCAGCACCATCAACTGGTGCACGCTGGCATAGATGACGGTTGGCAAACCCAGCGAGGGGACGGCCAGAGGCACATCCAGCAGCCCGACCAAAGGGACGATCCAGGTAGGTGTGGCGTGCGCGGCTTGTTGCCGATCACTCATCCAGCGGCTGATCATGAGCCACCCAAAAGCATTCATGGTGATGGCGCCAATGGCCCAGAGCACGCGTGCCAGGAAGACATTGACCGGGGCGATGATGATGGGCAACAGCAAGATGCTGATCAGTAAGGTGCCGAACAGACTGCCTGCGATCGGGTGGTGAAATTCGTCACGCACGGCGTCCGGTGCTGTCGCCAGCTTCACGGCATAGCCGAGTGAAATGGCAACAAACGCCGCGATGGCCACGACGCCGATCCCATCGGCGATCCATGCCGGCACACCGAAATGTGCGTGTGCCAAACGCCACGCAATACTCAATCCGGTCAGTCCCATCACCGAGCCGAACAGGCCGATGGGAAGCTTGTCCAGCTGGCGCCAGCGCGCCGGCGACTCGATCACGACACTGTTCATGCGATGGCCCTCTGAAGAAGTTCTTGCGCCGGCTCCAGTCGGATCGCCAGCGATTCGGGCACGCCGGCTTGCTGAGCTATCCGTTTAATAGCCCGCGCAGTCGCACAAGAAATCATTCCAAAGTAGTAGGCGTGCCGGGAGGTCAGGATATGTCGACGAGCGGCGGGGAGCGGTGGCCCTCCATGAGGCGTGGCGTTGATGGTCCATCAAGCTCGCCCGGCGGCGACAAGGGCATTTGCTTGTCGGCCTGACCATAGAGAAGCAAGTGCATACCCCTTGCTACCAGCGAAGTGGCGGAACTTTTTTCGCTTTCATCCAGGCTGCCCCCGGATGAGCGATGGCCTTGCCCATGGCATCAATGAGACGATCTCGCTAGTTTTGTAGACAATCAAGCATTAAACATCTCGTCACACCGAGCGAGACTATGTCGACCGAAGGCGCCACATCGCCGCCTCCGCTTACTCATAGAGGATCACTTTCATGTTGAACTGGTCTGAATACCGCCAAAAGTTGATGGGGCGCATTGGTGAGTTCGGCATGCTCAGCCCGGACACCCTGTCGGGTTACCAGACGCTTTCCAAAGCGGGTCACAAAACGGATCTGCTGGGCGCCAAAACGCGAGAGCTCATCGCGCTGGCAGTGTCTGTCACCACTCGTTGCGACGGTTGTATCACCGTACACACCGCCGAAGCGCTGAAGCATGGCGCAAGCAAGGAAGAGATTGCCGAGGCCCTGGGCGTGGCCGTTGCCCTCAATGCCGGCGCAGCCATGGTTTATTCCGCTCGTGCTCTCGATGCGCTAGATGCGCATGGCACGAAGTGATCATGACCGTCACCCAAAACGACTTGTCCCCGGAGGACATGTGAAAAACAGATTTTCAAATGCGCTGGATGCCTTCTCACGCACCGATAGAGTGGGTGTCACGCTGATGCGGCTGGCGATTGCCATCGTTTTCTTTTGGATCGGCGCCCTGAAGTTTGTGCCTTATGAGGCGGACAGCATCACTCCCTTCGTGGCGAACAGCCCCGTCATGTCGTTCTTCTATGCACACCCTGATGAATATAAAGGGCACTTGACCCATGAGGGTCAGCTGATCCCGGCTCAGCGAACGTGGCAGGAAGCCAACCACACCTACACCTTCTCTCGGGGCCTGGGTGTCGTCGAATGGTTGATCGGGTTGCTCGTTCTCGCGTACCCCCTCTCGAAACGGCTGGGCCTGGCGGGTGCGTTTCTGTCGTTCATGACGACGTTGGTTACGCTTTCATTCTTGTTCACGACGCCAGAAGCGTGGGTCCCTGCACTAGGTGACGCACAGCATGGATTTCCCTATCTCTCGGGTGCGGGAAGGCTGGTCATCAAGGACACGATGATGCTTGCTGGCGCGTGGATTATCGGCGTCGATGCAGCGAAGGGAATCCTTGCCGACATGCGCAACAAGGCCAAAAGCATGATTGCAACCATGCCGGCGTCAGGTGCCAGACAAGTTGCCTGACAGTGTTCAACCAGCGATGACCTCGAAAGTCATCGCTGGTTGGCAGTGAGTGGAACATGGCCTGTACGTGCTCGCCTCCAGCAACGTTACACGTCGGTGCTATCACAGCTGGATTCCCGGGGTGATTGCGAATTCGTCGCTGGTGTCCGTGTTGTGTAGACAGATACTTCGGGAATATCCCGACACGAGCAGTTGTTATCGCTCGCAAAAAACGCCGCATCTTTCATACAACGGGCCCCATAGTGCGGAACATGAAGACTGGACTGTTACCAACCTTGCTTACTCAATTCGGTAGCGTGATTTTCATCAGCGCGATAGCGCTTGCGGTTCAGCTGTCAGGTTTCGGTCTGCTGATGTTTCCGGAACTTGGTGCGCTGTCAGACGACATCATCAAGCGCCCCTACGGGAAATGGGCAAGCGCACCATGCATGCTGGTACTGACGCCATTGCTTACCGCGATCGCTGGCGTATGGATGGCCAATCACATGGCTTTCGGCGTCTGTTCCGTGCTGTTGATCATCTTTGTCTCGATGGGTGTGATCAAGCTTATTCGGTCATCTATTGCACCTGCAATTTCAGCAGGGCTACTGCCACTGGTGCTGGGCTTGCACAGTTGGTGGTATCCGGCGGCGATCACTGCCGGCACCGTCGCGTTGGCGATTGTCAGCATGGTCCACCAGCAGCTTCACCCTGCCCGTTCGCCACCATCGTTGCGTGACATGATCGACAACACCATGGAGAAAGCACCCACGAACCTGCTGTGGTTGTTGCCTTTTCTGTTGTTCGTGATCGGCATCACGCTAGTGGCACAGCTACCCGGCTGGCGCTTGCTACTGTTTCCGCCGCTGGTCGTGATCGGCTTCGAAATGTTCGCCCATCCGTTGGTCTGTCCTTGGGCCATACGTCCCTGGCGCATGCCATTGGCGTGCACGTTCTGTGCATTCATCGGCGTCAGCGTTGTCACCCTGCTTGGTCCAGGTGTCGGCGCCGCGAGCATCAGCATGATCGCTGGCATTCTCATCATGCGCGTCATCGACCTGCACGCACCACCCGTGCTGGCGATCGGCTTGCTGCCGATGATCATGTTGAATCCCACCTATTCGTTTGTTCCACTCGTGTTGACCAGTACGGTGGCATTAACAGCGTCTTTCAGCTTATGGCAGGCTATTTTCCTGCACAGGATGCGCGCGCGTTGACACTCTGCAGTGAAGCGCTTGCAGCCTCTTGGGGATTTGCCACCCTGACACGGCAGCTTGCTCGAAAGCTTACGCCGCACTTTGGACGGATTCTGTGGAGTCCGATAGCCATCGTTGTCATCCTGGACACAACGCCCCGTCCGATCTGTTTTTCTGGCAGGAAGCCCGGGAAGTCCAAGAGCTGCGAGATCGTTGCTCCCGGCCGGGACCGAAAAAATAAATCTCTCGATCCAGGGCGAACCGATCATGTGCGTCTACCTATTCGGGGGGATTCCATGACCGCGTCGTACGGATAGCGTTGTCCTGGACCCCTGCTCTCTCTCAGTGCCGTACCAGGACTCAGCCATGACTTCACGCATTGCCCGGAACTCGATTTTCCCTGCTCTACTTGCAATTATGACGATCGGCGCAGCTGCTTCAACGACTCCGCCCAAGCCTGAAGACACGGGCGCGGCAGCGCAGTATCGGCAACTCAACGCCACCGCGGATCCCGGCGCTGCCCCGGCCGGAACGTACAAGCTCGACCCACACCACACCTCGGTGATTGCCAAGCTGGCCCATATGGACTTGTCGCGCTACACACTGCGTTTTGATGATGTCAGCGGAAGCTTTGATTTCAATCCTTCTGGTGCATCGGCCTCGAACGTGGAAATCACCATTGATCCGAAGTCGGTCGATACGGGCGACCAGGCTTTCGACAAGCGGATTGCGTCGAAATTCTTCGAGGCCGAAAAATATCCGACCATGAATTTCATCGCGGATTCGGTGAAAATCATGAACGGCCATGCGTCCGTCGCCGGCATCCTAAATTTTCACGGCGTCAAAAAGACAGTTGTGCTGCACACGACTTACCGTGGATTCGCTCAGTCGCGCATGGGTTTCTCAGGTGAGGCCACCTTCAAGCGATCCGACTTCGGGGTGAGCGAATGGGTGCCTCTGGAAGCGGACGACGTGACGATTCTTGTCGAGGCCGAATTTACAAGGCTATGACCTGCTTCAAGCAGCGCGTGTCAAACGTAGCAAAGTGTCGTTTCGCGATGCTGTTTTCACTGCTGCCGATGCTTTCATACGCCCATTCCAATCCACCCATCCGTGCTGGCTTCTACTCTTCGGGAAGTTGCAAGTATCCAGCGAATGCCGTGCTGTTGCATTTCGACGGAAAGAAGCTGACCGGCGCTCACTCGGCTGCCTGCCACGACGAAATGGTGAAACTTGGTCTGCACGTTTTTCGCGTTTTAGAGACGTGTCCGGCAGAGCGTCTCGCCAATGCAGGACCGGTTAACGCCATCTCAATATCACAGAACTTGACCGTTCAATCTGTAACGTCATTCGCTCTGGTGGATGCTGGCCGTCCCAATGCTCCAGTGCGCTACCGCTTCTGCGGAACAACGCTTGACAGGCATGGTTCGAATTGAAGTCTGGATCATCGAGTCATCCGGCAGCTGTTGGGCAAGGCGCGGTTGGTCGCCTGCCACCTGCAGCCGCCGCGCCATTTCCGTCTGCTGCCGAGGTCGAGCAACGTGCGCGCTGACAGCCTGATTTTGAACCACTGTGTCTCACCGAGGCGCCACGGCAGTGCGGCTGGCGCGCCGGAAAGTGGCTGGGGGCATGCCTGTGTGCCTGGCGAAGACCTTGCCGAAAGCCGCCTCGGATTGATATCCCACCCGTTCGGCGATGTCGCCGATGGCGAGTTTTCCATTCGACAACAAGCCACTTGCCGTACGCATACGCAGCACGGTCAGCAACTCTCGGGGCGAGGTGTTGCCCTTCGCGGCGAAATGCCGGGCGAAGCTGGCCCGCGACATCGCCGCGCGCGCGGCCAGCGACTCGACCGTCCAGGGCTCCTCCGGGTGGCGCAGCATTGCCAGCACGGCATTGCTCAGTCGGCTGTCGGCCAGCAGCAAAAGCAAGGAAGGCGGTATGTCGGTGCGTACGAGATAAGCGCGCACGGCCAATACGAACAAGGCTTGGCTGAGCCCGGTGACTACCGCATGGACACCCGGCGCCATCGCCGCAATTTCGGTGCGCAACATGCCGACGACCCCGCGCAGTGCATCCGTATCGCGATGCTCCGCCAGCGATACATGCAGCACCTCGGGCAAAGCGGCCATGACGATGTCGGCAGAGCCCGTCGCATAGGTGAATCGCCCGCACAGCAGATCCAGCTCCGCGACACCGTCAGTATTCGTGCGAACCGGCAACGGCCCACTTGCGTTCACCTTCATCGGCGAGGCTCGCCCGCTGCCGTTCTTGGCATCTCGCAACGCATGCGCACTGCCGTGTGGCAGCAGCAGCAGGTCGCCCTCTCGCAGCGTAACCACGGAACCACCAGGTACCTGCACGCGGGCTTGTCCGCCAAGCACGAGGTGATAGGGCGCTTCGCCAGTCGCAGAAGGCTCATGACCGATCTCGAAGCGCCCGGCCAACAAGCAACGCAGGTCAAGCGCTCCCTGGACATCGGCCAGCTGCAGCACACGGCTCAGGGCATCCATGAGACGAACTCGCTAAAAATTGAGATTCATAAGTATTCGCCGGATCAACCTTTGGCGCAACACTGCCTGCGTCGCGCTGGCGGGCGCTGGCCGAAGACAACCACGGAAAGAGGTATTTCCCATGATGGATTGGCTGCAATACCGAAAAGAGCTGGTGGGCCGCATCGGCGAGCTCGGCAAGCTCAGCCCCGACACCATCAGCGGCTATCAGACGCTGTCCAAGGCCGGCTCCAGGACCAGCCAGCTCGATGCAAAGACACGCGAACTGATCGCACTGGCCGTGTCGGTGACCATGCGCTGCGATGGTTGTATCACCGTGCACACGGGTGAAGCTCTGAAGCACGGCGCCACACGCGAAGAAGTAGCCGAAACGCTCGGCGTGGCTGTGGCCCTGAACGCCGGTGCCGCCATGGTTTATTCGGCGCGCGTGATGGATGCGATGAATCAGCACGCCGATGCGGCGTAAACCGACGACTGCGCCGGTATCGAAAACGCAGCCCTCCATCGAGGAACAGTCATGAGCAATCTCACTACAACAGGCACGCATGCAATGGACGTCACACGACGCAAAGTCATCGGAGCTTCCCTGTTGGCCACTGCTGCCGGCTTGGTCGCTCCGTTGGCACAGTCCACCGGCAAGCAAGCGGCGACTTCAGAAAAACGGAGTGACACTGCTGACCAGGTGCGTTTTCACAAGGTCCGCGTCGACGATTTCGAAGTGTTTTATCGCGAGGCTGGGCCTGCCAACGCCCCGGTGCTGTTATTGCTGCATGGCTTTCCAACGGCAAGCCACATGTTCCGCGATCTGATGCCGCAGCTGGCTGACAAGTACCGTGTGATTGCGCCGGACCTTCCCGGCTTCGGCCAGACCTTCATGCCGAAGGGCAAGTTCGACTACAGCTTCGACAACCTGGCCAAGTTGATCGACCACTTCACCGATGCGCTGAAGCTCGATCGCTACGCACTCTATATTTTCGACTACGGCGCACCGGTCGGACTTCGTTTGGCGCGCGCACATCCCGAGCGCGTCACGGCGATCATCACGCAGAACGGCAATGCCTACATGGAAGGTTTCAGTGACGCTTGGGGCACCCTGCAGACCTATTGGGCCGATCCGACGCCCGCTCATCGCGAGGCTTGCCGCGATCTGATCAGCCGCAACACGATCGAGCAGTTCCAGTACTTCCACGGTGCGCCACGCGATCGCGTGTCGCCGGATGGTTACGAGCTGGACATTGCCTATCTGGCAAGAACGGGCGCGGACGAAATCCAGCTTGACCTGATCTACGACTACCGCAACAACATCGCTGCCTACCCTTCATTCCACGAGTATTTTCGTCAGCATCAGCCACCGCTGCTGGCGGTATGGGGCAAGAATGATCCGGCCTTCATCCCGCCTGGTGCGTTGGCTTACAAGAAAGACATTCCCAATGCCGAAGTGCACCTGCTGGACGCCGGCCACTTCGCGCTAGAGACGCATAGCGTGGCGATCGCGGGTTACATCCGCGATTTCCTTGCACGTGCATTGACCTGACCCACCTTGGAAGACAGCACCATGAGCCATCAAGGCAACATGCAAGCCGTCGTCGTCGAAAACGTCGACGGTCCGTTTGTAGTGAAGGACATTCCCCGCCCCGTCGCCGGTCCTGGCCAGGTGCTGGTGGAGATCCATGCCAGCGGCGTCAATCCACTCGACCTGAAGATTCACGCCGGCAAAGCGGCGCACGCCAGGCAACCGCTGCCAGCGGTGCTCGGCATCGATCTGGCCGGCGTCGTGATCGCTATCGGAGCAGGTGTCACGGAATGGTCCATCGGTGACGAAGTCTTCGGCATGACTGGCGGCGTCGGTGGTGTGCAGGGTTCACTCGCGCAGTACGCCGCAGTGGACGCGTCACTGCTCGCCCGAAAGCCGCCGCAACTGAGCATGCGCGAAGCGGCGTCGCTGCCGCTTGCCTTCATCACCGCCTGGGAAGGTCTGGTCGATCGCGCTCACGTATCCAGGGACATGCGCGTGCTCGTTCACGGTGGCGCTGGCGGCATTGGCTACATGGCCATCCAGATCGCTCGAGCATTCGGTGCGCAGGTGTTTTCCACCGTCTCTGCGTCTGACGCCGAACACGTGCTCGAACGCGGCACGGTTCCAATCGATCGCCACCTGCTTTCTGTCAATGACTACTTGCAGATGCACACCAGTGGCGATGGTTTCGACGTGGTCTTCGACACCGTGGGTGGTGAAGTGCTGGATGGTTCGTTCAAGTCAGTCGCACGCTTCGGCCACGTGGTGAGCGCTCTGGGTTGGGGCACGCACTCGCTGGCGCCATTGTCATTCAGCGCCGGCACGTACTCCGGTGTATTCACCTTGCTTCCGTTGCTTACGGGCGTCGGCAAAGCACATCACGGCGAGATCCTCCGCGAAGCAGCCAAGCTCGTCGAAAATGGCCACTTGCTTGCGCGTGTGGACCCGGATCATTTCGATCTTTCCAGCGTCGAGCAAGCCCACGCGCGCGTTGCCTCATCGCAAGGCGCAGGCAAAGTCGTCGTTGAACTTCGCCGCTGAGCGCTGAGCAAACCATCGAGAAAAATCATGCCTTTCATCCATGTCGAAATGCTTGCCGGTCGCACCGCTGAACAGAAGTCCACCTTCATGAAAGAAGTAGCCGCTATCGCCCAGCGCACGCTACGCGTTCCAGAGCACGCCGTGACCATCATCATCAATGAAGTCGAATGCGACCACTGGAGCGTCGGGTTGCGCACGATGAAGGAGATTCGATCGACTCAGCTGAGTGACTAGCAATGCGTAGTGCGCCGCTTGCCATCATCGAGCGGAAGCAAAACCTCAGTGTCAGATGATGCCGCGTCGATGCGCGATCTGCACCGCATGCGTGCGCGAGTCCGCGCTCAGTTTCCCAAGGATGCTTTTCATGTGGACTTTGACGGTGGCCTCACTGATGCACAGGCTATCGGCGACCGTCTTGTTCGAATGCCCCTGGGCCACATCGCGCAACACGGAGATCTCCCGCAAGGTCAGGCGCTCATCAATCGCATGCGTTGCAATCTCGGCCGCGATCTCGCGCGGAATGCTCTTCTTGCCCTGATGAAGAGTGCGAATGGTGTCGATGAGTTCGCGACGCATGGAGCCTTTCAGCAGGTAGCCGCGCGCGCCTGCCTTGAGTGCGCGCAATGCCTGTGCATCGCCCTTGAACGTTGTGAGTACCAGGATGACGGCAGCGGGAAATTCATCATGAATGGCGCGAATGGCCTCTTCACCGGACATGCCCGGCATTTCCAGATCCATCAGGGTGACATCCGGTTGATGCCGTCGATACTGATGAATGGCTTCTTCGCCGCAACTTGCGACAGCGACCATCTGCATGTCCGTCTCGGCATCGATGACCGCACCCAGCCCTTCGAGCATGATCGGATGATCATCGACTGCCAAGACTCGAATGACCGTTGCTGGCGTATCCATGGGCACCCTGCTTATTGATCACGAACGGTGGCGGTTGCCGGGATCCTTTGGCGGCGTCGTTCCATCGCGCAAATGTTGCGCCTTGTCGAGACCTTTTTCCAGAATGAGCTCGGCCCGGTCCAGCGCTTCGACCAGATCCCGCCGTGTCGGGTGATCTGGCGGAAGGCGCTTGGCGATCGCTTCGAAACGCAGAAGCAGTCCCTGGCCGGATTGCAGCATCGATTCCTGCAGCGCGGTGACCGCCGAATCCCGCGCATCGTCATCGGCTCGGGATCGCGCCAAACGCTTCGCCTGGGCACGACGCCACCCAAGCAGGACGACAAGCATCACCGAAATTCCCACGGCGCAAGCGATCAATAGCCCGCTGGACGGACAATTCCAGGAAAAAATTTGCACCCTTCCGCTACTCCTATTCTGCTCCCTTGATACCGCTGAGCACTGCCAGGCGGATCACCCAAAAGTGGTATCGGCTTGCGCCCGCAGCTCAAGCCTGAGATGACACCGACGGCAACGTTTCTCTGGAGGGTAGCGACCGCCTGATGAAGAGAACCGCAGCGATCAGCGCGACTGCGACCAAAGCTGAAAGCACCGAACCATCCGGGCCAACGACGCCGCCAGTCAACCAGGCGGCATGATCAGTCGATGGCGTCACGATCAGATAGCCGTCTTTATCACCGACACCGAAAAGCGACCACTCCGTGAAGTCGTAAGCGATGTGCGCGCCTATCGGCAGCCACAGGCTACCGCTGACCATGTAAAGAATGCCAAGTAGCAGACCGCCATTGATGACGAGCAGCACCAGCGCGACCGGTGGTGCATGGCTTGCATGCGCGAGTGCAAACAGCAATGCCGAAATCAGAAGACCCGGCAACGGACCAAACATTCTCCCAAATATTCTCAGCAGGATCCCGCGAAACCCGAGCTCTTCGACGACGCCGGAGATGTAAGCATTGAAGACCAGATAGCGAAACCCGTGTTGCCAATGCCCGCGGGCCACGTCGTTGAGGCCGAAGGTCCAGAGGACAAGCAGAGACAGCACCATGAAGGCGAATCCCACAGCTCCGCCGATAAGCAGATAGCGCGGCGCGCTCCACAGATTCATTTCGCCGGGACTACGGTGCTCGCACAGCTTTACGGCCAGCCCGTAAATAGCCAGGCCCACGAGCGGAAGGATGATCCCGATCCAATATTCGGATCCATCAGGAAGCGATACCCAGTCCCGCAACTGCAACGAAGCGACAAAGACGAATGCAGCGAAAACGAAAAGAACGGCGGCCCACGCAATGGCGCGTGACCAGAACCATTTTCCCGAAGCAAGAATTCCCGCGTTGCCATATTGAATCCGCGATAGCTCGGACAAGTTCACGGTGATCTCCTGCGCGCGCCAATGAAAGACGATCAAAGACAGGTCCAGGCATCGGCGCCGACCCGCGACGCGATGCCTGTTTCCGACCCATGGACCTGCCGACGTCAAATTAGGACGTCACTCTCCCGACGTCATCGCCCGCAAGGCTGGAGAACTGATACCGCCAAAGTGGTAGTTCGATTTGACCGAGTCCATCGAATCGGATGACACTTGGACGAGACGCGGCCGAAGATGGCCCAGACAGCCTGACTGGTTGTCAGTCAAGACTTTCGCGCATACGGTCCTGGTCCGGCCTGGGGATACCTATTTCATGAGCAGCAGACATCGCGTGCCCGATGTTTTTGCCTCGTGAGTTTCGGCAATGACGCGTTGAGGACTTCTTGGCCGCATGAAAAGCCTTGTTCAAGCCCGCACTTATTTTCTCGCTTATCACGCTGCGTGTTGGTGCCTGCTGATTTGCGCGTTCAGTCTTGCAAACGCACACGCCGCGACGCCATCGTTGAACTCTGCCGAGAACACCGTGAAGCCCGCCTCCCAGCCGCTGTTGCAGCAGAAGCGCACCCTCTTCACCGTCAAGGATGGTCTGCCGTCCACGATCTATGCCATCACCGAAGACAAGGAAGGCTATCTGTGGCTTGGTGGTCCTACCGGGCTGTTTCGCTTCGATGGGCTGAACTTCGAACCCATGTTCAAGGAACAGTTACCCACCGAAATCATCACGTCGTTATATGGCGACAGAGACGGGAATCTGTGGATCGGCGGCCTGCACGGAAACGTGACCCGCGTGCACGAAGGCGTCACCGAGCAGGTGGACCGAGGGTTGAGCAAGGGCACCATCATGTCGTTCAAGCAGATGACCGACGGCACCCTCTGGGTCGTCACATCGAGTGGAGTCTATCGATTCGTCGATGGCGCCTGGCACCGTGCGGATCATTCCGACGGTATCGACGTGAAGTTCGTGTGGGTCACCGGCACAGGTGTTGACGGGTCGTACTGGATCTTCTCTCCCGATGGCGCGTATCGCCTCCGCCCCGGCGCCAAGCGTTTCGAGCTCACCAGCGCGAACAAGGGCATCGTGGCCATGGCCAACCTGCCAGCCACTGCCGCATACCCCAGCGGCGGCGTAACCGCCGACCTGATCGTGGACCGGCAAGGAGCGTTGTGGATACCCACCAACGGCAAGCTGACTCGCCTGCACACGGACGATGCGTCCGGCCACGCACAACTGGTCACGGAAAATGTCAGCGGCGTCGACAATCACTCCGATATTCAGGTGACGGCGGATTTCAGCGACAGCCAAGGCAATGTGTGGGTTGCCACTCCTGACGGACTCGAGCAATTCAGGACGACCCGTTTCGTTCCACTCGTACTTCCTCTGCCTGTTTTCTGGCCGGCCATCACTGAAGACAACACGCAGGCGCTATGGGTCGCCAGCGCTTCAGCCACACCACCCATGCGCGTGGGCACCAACGTCTCGGTGCACCCCGATCTAAGCGGCTCGTCGCCCTGTATCGCAAATGGTCCGGATGGAAGCGTCTGGTTCAATGGCGACAAAGGCATCCAGCACTACATCCACGATCAGGTGACCACGGTCCCCGCTCTACCGGCGGCCGGTCGGCTGGCGTCGCTGGCGAACCCCAAGCAGGATTGCATGGATATGCAGCTGGCGCCTGACGGGTCGCTGTGGATCTCGATGCGATTCACCGGTGTCACGCGATGGGATGGACACGTCTGGAGCACGATCAGCCCTGAAGTGGCCACGAGCATTCAGTTCGAGGGGTCCCGCGCATGGCTGGCATTCCTTTCAGGTAACTTGACTTCGATCGACCAAGGCAAGTCATTAACCTACTCATCGCGGAGCGGACCTGATCTCGGTTCGCTGAGAAAGCTCCGGCTGGGCAAGTCCGGCCTCTGGATCGCTGGCGATGACGGCATCGCAATCCGGACTGCCGACCGTTTCATCCACCTCACCGGCATGAATGGCGAACGCTTTCAAAATGCGTTCGATCTCCTTCAACTGCCCAACGGCGATCTCTGGATATCGTCGGCTCGTGGCGTCTATCGCGCGTCCGCAGCGGACGTTCAGTCCGCGCTGTCCGCGCCCAGCCACAGCGTCAGATTCACCCTGTTCGATCGGGACGATGGCGTGGAGGATGCCAAGAATCTCGTGGTATCCGACGGTGGTCGCTTGTGGGTGTCAATGCGGCAAGGTGTTGCCTGGATCGACGCGCTGCAGATGCCGCCGGCTCCCCAGGCGGCCCATGTGTCGATCGAATCGATCAATGATCACGACGTGCGTTTCTCCGGCGCGTCTGTGCCAGCGCTGGAAAAAGGCACCCGCAGTGTCACCATCACCTATGCGGCGGCCACACTCTCGGATCCCGCAAAGTCACGCTTTCGTTTTCTCCTCATGGGTGTCGACGAGGACTGGCAGTTGGCCAGCGATCGACGAGCGGCTCATTACGCCAACCTTGGGCCCGGCCAATACACGTTCGAGGTCGAAGCATCCAATGCCGATGGCGCCTGGGCAGCGCAGCCGACGCGCTTTGCCTTTCAGATCCTGCCCGAGTTCTACCAGGCATGGTGGTTCAAGGTCCTCTGCGCTGCAGTCGTTCTCGCGGGATTGTGGCTGCTCTATCTGATGCGCATACGACACATCCATGCGCAGCTCGATGCCCGAACGCGCGAGCGCGAGAGCATGGCGCGTGATTTTCACGACACCATCCTGCAGAACTTTCAAAGTCTGCTCCTGCATGTGCAGGTTGCCGTCCAGAGCATCCCGGAAGGCGCTGCAAGACAGAAGCTCGACAAGGCGCTGTCGGTCACCGAGAACGCGCTCAACGAAGGTCGCGACAAGATCGGCGAGCTGCGATCGCTGGCCGAGCCAATGGAAGACCTCTCCATCGATATCAGCCATTTGGCAAATCGCCTGAACGAGATGTACCCGACGGAATTTTCAATGAATGTGGAAGGTGAACCGCGACCACTGAACGCATCAGCTGCCAGCGACGTCCATGCGATAGTTGGCGAACTGATCACCAACGCATTCCGTCACTCGCAAGCAAGCGCCGTGCATGTTGAACTGCATTACGACCGAAGCGAGTTGAACATCACGGTCATCGATGATGGTCGCGGCGCGGATCTTTCGGCCCTGCCCTCCGGAAAATCCGGACACTGGGGTCTGCAAGGCATACGTGAAAGAACCCGCCGAGTCGGCGGTCGCTTCACCATCGGCGTGGCGCCGTCCGGAAAGGGAACACGCGCCAACCTGAGGATTCCCGCACGTTTTGTCTATGCAGGTAGGCGCTTGTTCCACCGGTAAATCGCCTGCTTTAACGACAGTTTCGTTTGCATTGCTGATGCCATTCAATCACTCACATTTCGCGATTTGTGAAGTGATGCAGGCCTACCACTTTGGAAGGAAGCGGCGATGGTCACCTTCTCCTAATCTTCCATTGCGGTAAGGCCTTCGGGATTGAAAGCCTCTGCCCAGCCAGACACATCGAGTCTGCCGAGAGAGACGCACATGACCCACTCAGATCGCAGGTCGGTGATCGAATTGAACAGCCCCTTCACTTTCGAGAAAACGGTGAATCGACTGTCAGTAGCGATTTCGAACGCGGGTATGAAGCTGTTCGCCCTCATCGATCATGCCGCGAACGCGCGCGATGTGGGACTCAGCATGCCCGCCACGGTCATTCTTATCTATGGAAAAGCTGAAGGTGGAACGCCCGTCATGCTCGCCTCTCCGCAGAGCGCATTGGATTTGCCTCTGCACGTTCTTGTACGAGAAGACATCGGCGGTCGAACCATCGTTTCTTTCCGAGACATCGTGCCGACGCTGGAAGCATCGGGCGTACCTGCTGCGCTTGCCAGTCGTCTGGGGCCAGCGCAGAACCTTCTCTTGAAGGCGATCGAGCCATGAGTCCCAATTCATCGAGCAAGAAATTCCTGGTTGTATTGATGCTGGCCTTTCCGCTGGCGAGCGCTAACGCATCTCATCCAGTCAATCAGACGTCGACGTTCCTGGCCGAAACATCAAAGGCGATGACGACCATGGATGCAGGCATGATGACCAAGCCCACCGGTGATGTAGACAGGGACTTTGTGGCGATGATGGTGCCGCATCATCAAGGTGCGATCGACATGGCAGTGGCTGAATTGCGATTCGGGCACAACGAACAACTCAAGCGGATTGCGCAAGAGATCATCGTTGATCAGCTGCAGGAGATCGCGGCGATGCATATCGCTCTGGGCCAGCAATTGCCACCATCAATTCCTTCGCCCACCCAACCCGATAGCCCCATGTCCGATCATTCCGGCATGCATGCCGAACAGGAGCGCTGATATGCACCGCAACTTTTGCCATGCCGCGATACTGGCCTGCTGTATTTCATCAAGCGCATGGGCTGGTCTGGCGCCAAGCGCATCGGCATCACCGGACATCGCTATTAGCCACCGCGACCGCGTCTACGCCGCCGAACAATTTTCCAACACGGTGTCGGTCACCGATCCGGCGGACAACAAACTACTCGGGGTGATCCGACTGGGTGATCCGCAGCCTGGCAATTTCAGTCCGCTCTACAGAGGACAGGTGCTTGTGCACGGCATGGGTTTCTCGCCTGACCACAAAACACTTGTGGTCGTTTCGATTGGCTCGAACTCAATCACCTTCATCGATACCGCGACGAACGCGGTAAAGCACACGACGTACATTGGTCGATCGCCGCACGAAGCATTTTTCACTCCCGACGGAAAGGAGGTCTGGGCGACCGTCCGCGGCGAGGATTATGTCTCGGTGATCGATCCAGTGACCTATCGGGAAACCGCGAGGATCAAAACTCCCGGTGGCCCTGGCATGACGATCTTTTCGCCGGATGGGCGCTACGGCTACATCTGCTCTTCGTTCAACCCTACGACAGTCGTCGTCACCGTTGACGACCACAAGATCGTTGGTAGGATCGCTCAGCCCAGCCCTTTCTGCCCCAACATTGCTGCGTCGCCAGATGGCAAGCAGGTTTGGTTTACCCTTAAGGACGTAGGCAAGGTCGTCGCCTTCTCAGCCAAACCACCTTTCACTGTCCTCAAGATCCTCGATACAGGTCCGATCACCAACCACGTCAACTTTGTCCACAACGCTCGCGGCCAGTTCGCCTACGTGACCGTCGGCGGACTGAATGAAGTACAGGTCTTCAGAACAAGCGATTTCGCAAAGGTCGCCACTATTCCGGTGGGCAAGCTTCCCCACGGCATCTGGCCATCGGGCGACGGAACCCGGATCTATGTCGGCCTTGAAAATGACGACAAACTGACGGCCATAGATACCATCACCAATGCAGTCGTCGCGACAATACCCATCGGTCAAGCGCCACAGGCTCTAGTCTATGTACCGGGCGCTGTATCGTCAGGCGACGGAACGCAGGGACTTCAACCACTCGGGCTAAGCGGCGAGGCTGCGCATTTGGTCCTGTCATCGCCTGCCAGTCCGCATGGCCCGACGACCAGCGTCAGCCTATTCGACCAAGGTTTAGTTCAAGTTTTGCAGGCATCCGTCGCGGGCCTAATGCCAAAGCAACCATACATCCTTGCTTTATCCTCAAAACCCAATGGTGGAGGCAGTCTGCAGCCGATAGCGGCTTTCATCACTAACCCGGCCGGATCCGCGATTGTCGACACCGTCGGCCCTATCCGGCGGGTCATCGAAGGAACTGATGCCTCCGCAACTAAATACCTAACTATTGCGGAGGGAACACCGGCGAAACCGGGAGCAATTGCGCAGACCCAACGACCATAACTTGGAATCCCAAGAGGGCTCAGCGTGAAAATTCATGTACCAACGAGTGTGACTGACGATTAGTCACTGGGATTGCCATGCAGCCCGTGGCGTGATTGCGCGTGCGAGGCGTTGCAAGAAACACCTCGCAGTTACGACAACAATGCCCCTTCAAGTAGCCGCTGTCGCTACCCTACCTTCGATAACGCGCCCTTATCGCCTCGCCACAGTACAAATGGGGCCGTCAGGCCTCGGTCTGCGAACGCTGATCATGTCGTCCATTCGCTAGCCGAAGAGTCTGCGTAATCAGACACGTGTCTTGCCATAATGTCTGGATTTGAGGGCCTCAAGCGATCGCAGTGGCGCAGCGCGCAATCGCGTTAATTGAACTTGACCAAATCCTGGAAGATCAGCTGAGCCCAATTGGATCCGCGCGCCTGAACGAGCAAACCGCCCTCGGTGAGTTTGACGGGCGCAAAGCCGAGTTGTTCAACCAGCGTGTAGAAGTCCCTGTGTGAAACGAGATGAATCAATAGCTTAAAGAAAGGGCAATTTCAGGTCGCTGATCACCTTTCACAGCAGCTGCTATCTCACTCAGCGCGCCCTCTCGTCACCGAGTAACCTCACGCAGCGTGGCAGCGAAGTAAGGCGGGATAGGATCGATTTGGTCTGTTCGTCATGTTAGGCGGGGTACTCATCGTGAATACGGAAAGTGTTGCTGTTGCGGAGATGGGCACGCCAGCACCTGGGTTGCTGGAGTCATCCCGGCGGCTGGTCTATCGGCATACGTTGCCGATCCGGATCATGCACTGGATCAATGTCATCGCACTGTCGCTGATGCTGTTCAGCGGTTTGCAGATCTTCAATGCGCATCCAAGCCTTTACTGGGGCAACCGATCCGATAAAGGCAAGGAACTCCTGATCCTGGGCGCCCATCAGGATTCGGCAGGAAACCTTGTCGGCACCACCCGGATTGGCAGCCACGAATTCACCACCACTGGCGTGCTGGGCGTATCCAAGGGCAGCGATGGCACGCCCGAAGTACGCGGCTTTCCATCCTGGCTCACCGTACCGGGCCCTGGCTGGTTGGCGATGGGAAGGCGCTGGCACTTCTTTTTCGCCTGGGTGTTCGTACTAAACGGGCTTTGCTACGTCGGCTATTCCCTCGCCCGACGGCACCTGCAGCGCGACCTGTGGCCCACGCGTAGAGACTGGCGCGGCATCGGCCATTCGATCCTCGACCATATCCGCTTCAAGCATCCGCATGGCGAAGAGGCGCTGCGCTACAACATTCTGCAGCGACTTGCTTACCTGACGGTGATCTTCGTGTTCGGTGTCGGCATCGTGCTGATGGGCCTGGCGATGTCGCCGCGCATGGATGCGGTGCTCTCGCCCTTGGTCGAGGCCGTTGGCGGTCGTCAGTCCGCGCGGACCATCCATTTCGTCATCGCCTGGGCCTTCGTGGCCTTCGTATTGATCCATGTGTTCGAGGTGCTTATCAGCGGCGTATTCAATCAGCTGCGCGGCATGATCACCGGTTACTACAAGGTTGATACAGGCAAGGTCGATACCGTCAAACCCGACGAGACGATCTCTGCCGAGGAGCGTTCCCATGACTGACCGCCGATCGTTCCTGCGCATCGCCATCATGGGCACAGCCAGCCTGATCGTCGCCGGCTGCGACCGCATTTCGCAAAGCAGCTGGGGTCCGAAGGTGCTGGACAAGGCCGAGGGGCTGAACCGCCGCGTGCAGGCGTTGCTCTCACCTTCAAGCGCCATGGCGAAGGAATACACCGAGGCCGATATCTCCTCCGTGTTTCATCCGAACGGCACCACGATGCCCAACACGCCGGCCTATCAGGCACTGATGGCGAACCAGTTCCGCGACTACAAGCTGCGGGTGGACGGCATGGTCAGCCGGCCAGCCATGCTGTCGATCGACGACCTGAAGAAAATCGATACACGCACGCAGATCACCCGGCATGATTGCGTAGAGGGCTGGAGCGCCATCGGCAAGTGGCAAGGCACCCTGCTCTCCGCCGTACTCGACCACGTCGGGGCTGATCCGCAGGCGCGCTTCGTTGTTTTCCACTGCTTCGATGACATGGACGTGAACACGCCTTATTACGAGAGCGTGGATATCGGCGAGGCGAGGCATCCGCAAACGTTGCTGGCATTCGCTCTGAATGACAAACCGCTGCCCGTGCCGAACGGCGCGCCCTTGCGCCTGCGCGTGGGTCGGCAACTTGGCTACAAGCAGGCGAAATACGTGAGCCGCATCGAGGTAGTCAAATCCTTTGACGCGATCGGCGGCGGCAAGGGTGGCTACTGGGAAGACCAGGGTTACGAGTGGTACGCGGGCATCTGATCGGGCATGCGCAACACGGCAGCGTGTGTCCCATGTCCATGCGTGCTTATTTGCCGCGACTGGCGTCGCCATGCGATGACGAACGATCTGGCGTAGAGCCATCGACCACGTCGATGGTCTCCACTTCACGCACCCAACGGGCCGGCCGCTTGTCCCCTGTTACAACAAGCCGCAAGGGGCCGTCCTTGCCGGGTAGCGGATGGCCGTCCTGCCTGTCGACCACGAGCACGTTGCGATCCCCGAAGGCCGCATCCAGCTCGGTCAGACTGAAGACCACCTGGTAGCCATCGGCGGCGGTGACGCGAACGAACTTGGTCATCTCGCGTCCACGCAATTGCTTGTCCAGCGGTGCGCCCGCGCGCCGCAGTAGCTCGACCAGTGCCACGCCTTCCCAAAGGCTTTGCTTCTCGTCATGCGCACCAGCCGTGATGCTGCTGCGTGGCAGACTCGCCAGATCACTTTCGTTGAACGTGCGGGCCTCCTTGCCAGCTACCCGAACCTGGACAGATCCCGCGCTCGATGGACCTGCGGGCAGTTGCGCTCCCCGCACGGGAAGCAAGAGCGTTGACGCCAGACACAGAGCGATACCGAACTTCATCAAGGAGGTCTTCAGCATGGGATTCGCTCGAGTTTGGTCATTGGGCGTTGATGTGGGTCGCACTGTGCATGCCGACTATATATCGCTCATGACCATCTAGAGGAGTCGATACAGAAGACATTCGAGCACTCCGCCTCTGCCCGCAGCAAGCTGGCAAGGACGGATCGCGTGGGCTGCCTCAAACTCCGCTGCACATCACATGGGAGGCACGGTGCCATCGAGGCCGACAGCCACGATCCTGGCGTTCACCGGATTGCCAGGCAGGCCCGCTACGAAGACGTGCGCGCCCTTGACGATCGCGCTCTTGTCAGCGGGTTTGAAGGTCACCACAGGCACGTTGGCCGGCACATCGATGGTCTTCTCGCCCTTTCCATAATCCACCACCAGCGAGCGATCACTGTTGCCGGACGCGCTCTTCACGGTACCGTTGGTCATCGCCGATGCCATCGGCATCGCGTGATTCATCTTCTTGACGGTGCCGTTCGTCATGGCTGAAGACATCATGCTGCCGTTGGTCATTGCCGAAGCGTTGCCGCCTTTGGCCGGGAGATCCCAGGCATAGTCGCCCAAGCCTGAGCCTTTCATCGCCGGTGGAAATACCACCACTTCAAGCGCACGCGAGCTACTGCCATCGGGCACGTTGGCCGAACCGATAAACGAGCCTGGCGTGATCTGGTCGAGGCTGCTCGGCACCACGCCGGTAATACGCGTGTCGGCTGCGATGACGATGGTTCTGGAGCCGGCATCGGTCTGCATCGTAAAGCCGGTAGCCGTCACGTCGGTGACAGTACCGCGCACATGCACGGGTTGATCAGCGGCTATCGCAGACATGGCCATTGCCGAGATCGCAACAGTCATGGCGGCGAGCAGCCCTTTTCGATGGAGATAGCGGATTTTCATGAGCATGACCTTTCTTGGGTTGGGGAGCGAATAAGCCGATGATCCTGACCTTTCGCTGTGACATGCCCCATCGTTACTCCCCCCACGTTCGATCTGCATGAATCGAAACAACGCGCACCCTCTGATGCCTCGTGCCATCTCCTGTTTGTATCGACGCCATGTCGGCATGTGCGATCTAGAGCTTTCGGCTTTGCGCAACAGCGTCTGGCGTGAGCGTCCCTTGCTTGCTCCCGAAGTGTGCGATGACATAGTTTGCCAGTGCCGCTACCTCAGTGTCCGAGTAAGCACGTCCGAAGGCTGGCATGAAGACATCGTGTCCATCGAGGCGCATCTTGGAGCCGTGCAAGATGACCTGGGTGACATTGGCACCGTTGATGTCATTCACGCCACGCGTAGCCAGCAACGAAGCGTACGGTGTCTCCTGTCCTTTGCCGTTCCATTGATGACAGCTTGCGCAGGCGCTCTCGAAGAGTTTGAGCCCCGCGCTGTTTGAATCGGCGCTATCTCCGCCGGGAGCTGTGTCGCTGGAGGCCAGCGCGGGAGCCGCTTTCGCATCGATCGTGATCGGGTTCTTCCCTTCCCGTGCGGGAACGCTGCGCAGATAGGTCACCAGGGCAGTCGTGTCTTCGGGCTTCAGGTACTGAAGGCTGTTATCAACAGCCTCGCCCATCGGTCCGGAGGCGGAGCCACGGCCATCCGCGTGCCCGGTGGATAGATAGCTGGCGATCTCGCCATCACTCCATGCACCTATGCCGTGCGCCGTATCCGATGTGATGTTGTAGGCGCGCCAGCCCTGCAATACCTCACCAGCCAGTTCGTTACCGTGCTCCAGGCCGAAGCCCACATTGCGCGGGGTGTGGCATTCTGCGCAATGCCCCAGAGCGCCAGCCAGATAGGCGCCGCTGTTCCATTGCGGTGATTTCGATGCATCGGCGGCGAAGCGCTGGCTCTTGAAGAACGCCGCATTCCAGAAGCCCATCGCCCATCGCTGGTTGAAAGGAAAACCGAGATCATTGGGTTTGTCCGACTGCGAAATCTTCGGCAGGCTGAAGAGATAGGCCTTGATCGCGAGGACATCGCTGCGGCTCAGCTGCGTGTACGAGGTATAGGGAAACGCTGGGTAAAGTCGCTTGCCATCCTTGCGGATACCTTCGCGTACCGCATGAACGAAATCATCATCGCTCCAGCTGCCGATGCCGGTTTGCGCATCGGCCGTGATGTTCGACGAATAAATCGTGCCGAACGGCAGACGGAACGGGACACCACCAGCAAACGGCTTACCTGAGCCAGGCACGGTATGACAGGCGGTGCAGTCGGCAGCCTTGGAGAGATATTCGCCGCGCGCGAGCACATCAGCGGTGGCGGGAGCACCGGCAATAGCCGGTGCTGTGCCGTCGGAGTTGTCGGTGCGATTCAGCGCGAAATACGCCACGGTGCCGAGAACCAGCACGAAGACCACGATGATGAGGAAGCGTTTCATGCGTCATTCCTCCCCGGGCTGGCGGCTGTTGCAGATACCACGCTCTTGAGTGCGTTGGCATCCTGCACGAGAAGGTTCCGATCCACCGGAAGCTTGTAGAGGCGCACGCCCGTTGCCGCAAAGATCGCGTTGGCCAAGGCAGGGGCCGCGATCGCGGTACCGACTTCACCCAAGCCACCGGGTGCTTCGCTGTTTTCGATCCGATGGACTTCGATCAGCGGGGTTTCGTTGATGCGCAGGTTTCGGTAGTCGTGGAAATTACTCTGTTCGATCGCACCGTCCTTGATCGTGATCTCGCTGTAGAGCGCCGCACTGAGCCCAAACAGAAGTCCCCCCTGGATCTGTGCCTCGATCGAGCTGGGATTGACCGCAATGCCGCAATCCAGGGTCACGACGGCACGGCGCAGCCGGATTTCTCCCTGCGGGGTGACTTCGGTTTCGACGATGGCGCAGACCCGGCTGCCAAAAGGTTCGCCCAGCGCGATGCCCCGCCCTACTCGCGCGGGCAACGGCTGACCGCCCCATCCGATTTTCTCTGCAGCCAGATTGAGCAAGGCCAGCGAGCGCGGGTTCTTCTGCAGCAACGCACGTCGGTATTCCAGCGGATCCTTGCCGGCGTGATGGGCGAGTTCATCCATGAAGCTTTCGACGACGAACAGGTTGTGCGTCGATCCCACGCCGCGCCACCAGCCGACGATGAGCCCGGGAGGCATGTCGTGACGAATCCATTCGACCTTGAGGTTCGGGATTTCGTAAGGTACTTCCACGACGCATTCCACGGCATCGCTGTCGAGGCCGTCCTTGCCCATGGCCATCGGCGCCCAGCGCCCCAGCACGGTGCCGCCGCTGGTGCGATAGCCATACCAAGTCGGTCGACCGTTCGCATCGAGTACGGCTGAAATGCGATCGTGGTACATCGGCCGCACACGATCGTGACGAATGTCTTCCTCACGCGTCCAGATGACCTTGAGCGGATACGACACCTGCTTGGCCAGTGCCAGCGCCTGCTCGACCGAGTCCGTTTCCAGGCGTCGCCCGAAGCCACCGCCGAGATACTGGTTGTGCACGATGATCTTGTCTTTGGACAGGCCAGTGATTTTTGCCGCAACGTCGAGAACGCGCGCAGGCACCTGGGTGCCCAGCCAGATTTCGCACTTGTCTGAAGTCACGAAGACGGTGGCGTTGAGCGGCTCCATGGTGGCGTGGGCGAGCATGGGCAGTTGATAGACCGACTCGACCGCTTTGCCATCGGCCGGCCGGCTGCCGGCCTCGCGCGCAACGATCGACTTGCCATTGAGCGCACTCTCGGCGAGTGCGTCGCGAAGCTGCTGGGTGGTGAGGTTGGCGTTCTCGCCGCGTTCCCACGTGATCCCCAGTGCCTCGAGTCCCTGCTTCGCGGCCCAGAAATGTTCGCCGACCACGGCGACCGCATCGCCGATGCGGATCACGTCGACGACGCCCGGCATCGCGCGGGTGGCCTTGTCGTCGACCGAAGCGAGCTTGCCGCCGATGGTGGGGCATGCCTTGACGACAGCGATCTTCATGCCGGGCACACGCACGTCCAGGCCGAACTGGGTGGCGCCCTTGACCTTGTCGGCGGAATCCACGCGCCGCAGCGGTTTGCCGATCAGCTGGAAATCCTTCGGGTCCTTCAGCTGCACCTTGTCCGGCATCGGCAACTGGCCAGCCGCCGAGGCCACCGCGCCGAAGCCAACGCTGCGGCCCGATGGGGTGTGGTGAACCATGCCCCGATCCACCGTGCAGGTCGACGGGTCAACATGCCACTGCGCTGCCGCGGCAGCCACCAGCAGTGTCCGCGCCACGGCACCGGCATCGCGCAGCACCTGCCAGGTGCCGCGCGTGCTGGTGGAACCGCCGGTAATCTGACCGCCCAGGAGCGGCATGCCGTACAGGTCATCGCTGGGCGGCGAATGCTCGACGGTGATCTGATCCATGCCGACGCCCAGCTCCTCGGCGAGCAACATGCTTGAACCGGTATAGATCGCCTGCCCCATTTCCACCATCGGCATGACCAGCCGTACGGTGCCGTCGGTACCAATGCGGATGAAGGCATTCGGCGCGAAGGCCGGGTTGCCGTCCGCCAGCGCGGCGGCGGCATCGCCCGGTTGCCTACGCGCATTGATCGCGGCGGATGCTATGCCGCTTCCGCCCAGCCATAGAAAGGCGATCGCCAGACCGCCCGACTGGATGGCATGCCGGCGATTCAGGTCGATCTGGTCAGCTGTCTGAGGCTTGCCTGTTTTCAGCTTCATGACGCGGCTCCTTCAGGCGAGGTGACGATCGTCTGCAGGATCTCAAGCTTGCCCGTCGCCGCCTGCTTGATGGCCGCACGGATGCGCACGTAAGTACCGCATCGGCAGATATTTCCCGACATGGCTGCGTCGATGTCCGCGTCGCTGGGATTCGGCGAGCGCTTGAGCAAGGCCGCCGCTGACATGATTTGTCCGGACTGGCAGTAGCCGCACTGCACGACGTCCACATCAAGCCAAGCCTGCTGAATCTTCTGCCCACTGGGCGTATCGCCGATGGCTTCGATGGTGGTGATGGCCTTGCTGCCAATCGACCCCACGGGAAGCACACATGAACGAACCGGCTGACCGTCCAGATGCACCGTGCATGCCCCACATTGCGCGATGCCGCAGCCGAATTTGGTACCCGTCAGGCCAATGACATCCCGCAAGACCCAGAGCAGCGGCATGTCCGCAGGAACATCGACCGAATGCGACTCGCCGTTGACGGACAAGGACAGCATAGGTACCTCCGCACTGCGTAGGGAATCCGGGAAATGAACCACTCCGGCACGGCGTGTGGGGTTCGTGCCAGACAGGCGCTCAAGAGCGACATTTCAGCAACACATCCGTGAGAATCCCGTATACCAGAAGACCCCTGCACGCGATAGCGCGCCAGCCGCCTTCATGGGCGAATGTCGCGTTAGACTGAAAATCTTGACCCGAAGATCTCGCTGCCCCATCCCTAGCTGGTGACATGATCGATGAATTCGGCGCACGAGCTGAGCACCCTGATCGATGCACTACGCAGGTTGCGCCGCGATACGTCGCCAAAGGCGGCACTGGCGACACTGACCCGCACCCGCGGCTCCACCTTTCGCCGTCCCGGCACTCGCATGCTTGTGTTGGGCGACGGCAGCGTGGTCTGTGAACTGTCCGGCGGCTGCCCGCAACGCGACATCGTGGCGCGCGCCCAGGAGGTCATTGCCAGCCATCTTCCCCGCCTGATTCACTACAACGCGGATTCGGGCCTCGATGTATTGCTGGAGATGGGTTGCGGCGGTGAACTCGAGGTACTGATCGAGCCGCTGGCTACAGCACATGCGCTCGGTTTTATCGATGCCCTGGCGCAATGCCTGGACGAGCGACGCTGCGCCCGACTCGCCACTTTGTTCGCTGTCGACGGGATGGTGGTGATGCCGCAGCGGATGTTGTGGTGCGAGCGCGATGTGCTGCATGACGATATCGCCGATCCGGCACTGACCCATTCGATCATCGATACCGTTACGCCGGTGGCCGTTAAACGCACCACCACGCTGCGCCTGCCATCAGCACGAGGCACGGTCGATGTACTGGTGGAACCGATACAACCACCGCACGCGCTGGTCGTCATCGGCAGCAGTGCTGCCGCACGCGCGCTGTTGCCGCTGGCCAGGGCCTTGGGTTGGCAGACTACCCTGGTCGATCACGATCCGGCACGCTTGCAGGCAACACATCTGCCGGCTGGCTTGCATGCCGTTTGCGCATCGCCAGCCAGCTTGCGCCGTGCCTTGCCGCTCGACGCGCAAAGCTCGGTAGTGGTGATGACACACAACCTCGAGCAGGACATCGCCTACCTGGCCGCGTTACAGGGCGTGCCGGTGTCCTATCTCGGTGCACTCGGATCGCGTGAACGCGTGGGACGCATGCGCGACCATCCCGCGCTTGCCGGGCTGCACGTGCATGCGCCCGCGGGACTGGACATCGGCTCGGAAACACCGGAGGAAATCGCCTTGGCGATCGCCGCCGAAATCATGGCGGTGATCAACCAGCGCGATGGTGGCCGGCTGCGCGACAACGAAGGCACGATTCACGGATGAGCCATTCCGTCGAAAGCCCGGCATCGCCTGTCATCCTGCTGCTGGCAGCAGGCGAAAGCCTGCGTTTTGGCGGCATCAAGCAACTGGTCGAGATTCAGGGTGAGCCGATGGTGCGCCGTGCCGCGCGTAGCGCGCTGGAGCAAGACACCCCCGTCGTGGTGGTGACGGGTGCCTATGCTGAACAAGTCGAGGCCGTACTCGACGATTTGCCGCTGCGGTTGATCCGATTCGACGGCTGGCATGAGGGCATGGGCAGTTCGCTCGCCGCTGGCGTTCGTTACCTGGATGTCGAATATCCGCAGGCTTCTGCGCTACTCCTGTGTCTGGCCGATCAACCGCTGCTGGATGCGGCCTTGTTAAGGGGCATACTCCAGCGACATGCGCTGGTACCGGAGCGCCTGCTCGTTAGCGAGCACAACGGCATACCGGGTCCGCCGGTGCTGTTTCCACGGGATTGCTTTGCGGCACTGATGGCATGCTCCGGCCCGCGTGGCGCACATGACTTGATCGAGCGGGAAGCCGTGCGCGTCGAGCGATTCGCCTCGCCTGGCGGCATCGACGTCGATACTCCGCTGGACCTTCAACATGTGCGCGACCAGTTGGCTAGCGACGAATCCCATTGACGTCGGCGACAGTCACTTCAGCTGCATCGTCGGCGTAATATTCCCGATCAGGTTGAGCAACGCGGTGCACGAACATGAGCGACAAGAAAGTACCCGGAGTCAGCGACTATGAGGCGCCCGCCGGCGGCTGGGGTGCATTGGGTGCGGTAGCGCGCGCCGTACGAGAGCAGATGGCGCCGGTGCGCGAAACCCGCGCGCTGCATCGGGTGAACCAGCCCACCGGCTTTGATTGCCCCGGCTGTGCGTGGCCCGATCCGAAACACACCTCCTCGTTCGAGTTCTGCGAGAACGGCGCCAAGGCGGTGACCTGGGAAGCCACCTCCAAGCGCACCACCCCCGAATTCTTCGCGCAGCACACGGTCAGCGAGCTCTGGACCTGGCACGACCATGCGCTGGAAGACGAAGGGCGGCTCACCCACCCCATGGCCTATGACCAGGCCACCGATACCTTTGTCGAGCTGAGCTGGGACGAAGCCATGCAACGCATCGGCATCGCCCTGCGCGCGCAATCCGACCCGAACATGGTGGAGTTCTACACTTCGGGCCGCGCCTCGAACGAGGCTGCTTTCCTGTACCAGTTGTTTGCACGGGAATACGGCACCAACAACTTTCCCGACTGCTCGAACATGTGCCACGAAGCGACCAGCGTGGGCCTTCCCGAATCCATCGGCGTCGGCAAGGGTACGGTAACGCTGGAGGATTTCGATCACTGCGATGCGCTGTTCTCGTTTGGCCACAACCCTGGCACCAATCACCCTCGCATGCTTTCCACCTTGCGCGAGGTATCGCTGCGCGGCGTGCCGATCATTGTGTTCAATCCCATGCCCGAGCGTGGTCTGGAACGTTTTACCGCGCCGCAAAGTCCCGTCGAAATGCTCACCGGCAAGTCCACACCGATTGCTTCGACGTATTACAAGGTGAAAGTCGGTGGCGACGTGGCCGTACTCAAGGGCATGATGAAGTACCTGCTCGATACCGACGAGGCTGAGCGTGCCGCCGGCCGTGCCGGGACGATCGACCACGATTTCATTGCGGCCAACACCACCGGCTTCGACGCCCTGGTGGCGGATCTGCGTCGCACCCGGTGGGATGCGATCGAACGCAAGGCCGGCCTTACCCGCGCCGATATCGAGGCTGCCGCAGCGGTGTACGCGAAAGCCGAACGCGTGATCATCGCCTATGGCATGGGCATTACCCAGCACAGCCACGGCACCGAGAACGTTCAGCAGATCGCCAACCTGCTGCTGCTGCGCGGCAATATCGGCCGTGAAGGCGCCGGCATCTGCCCGGTGCGCGGCCATTCCAACGTGCAGGGTGACCGTACCGTCGGCATCACCGAAAAACCGAACAAGGCGCTGAACGACGGCATCCGCCAACGCTTCGGCTTCGAGCCGCCGACCGCGCATGGGCACGATGCCGTGGAAGCGGTGAAGGCGATCCGCGATGGACGCTCGCACGTGCTGCTCTGTCTCGGCGGCAACCTGGCAGTGGCGATGTCCGATCCGGCGGCCACGTTTGCCGCCATGGCCAAGCTCGACCTGGCCGTGCATATCGCGACCAAGCTCAATCGCTCGCACCTGATCCTGGCGCGTGAATCGATCCTGCTGCCCTGCCTTGGCCGCACCGAGCTGGATGTGCAGGCCGGTGGCCCGCAGTCGGTCACGGTGGAGGACTCCATGTCGATGGTGCACGCTTCCGCAGGCCGCCTGAAACCCGCGGGTCCGTTGCTGAAGTCCGAGCCGGCCATTGTTGCCGCCATGGCCAGGGCTGCCCTGCCCGACTCCAAGGTGGAATGGGAAGCCTTCATCGAGGACTACGACCGCATCCGTGATGCGATCGAAGCGGTGTTCCCGATCTTCGAGCGCTTCAACGAGCGCGTGCGTATACCGGGCGGTTTCCGGTTGCCCGTCGCCGCATCCGATGGTGTGTGGGACACACCCGACAAACGCGCACATTTCCTGCTCGCGCGAGGGCTGGACGAAGACAGAAGTGGGCCCGAGGGTACGCTGACACTGACCACCCTGCGCTCGCACGACCAGTACAACACCACCATTTACGGCATGGATGATCGTTACCGTGGCATCACCGGCCGGCGCGACGTGATCTTCATCCATGCCAGCGATCTGGCCGCGCGTGGGCTGCAGCACGGCGACCTGATCGACGTTGAAGCCATCGGCAAACCGGGGACTGCGCCACTTGCCGTTCGCGGCTACACCGCCGTGGCCTATCCCATCGCCGAAGGCTCGGTCGCGATGTACTACCCGGAGGGCAATGCGCTGGTTGCGCTGGAGAACTACGACGCCCGTTCGGGGACACCGTCCTACAAGTCGGTGCCGGTGCGGATTCTGGCGGCGCAGCCGGCAACGCCTTGATGCGCCTGGCGGGTAGAGCGACCCGTCAGTGCTTCGACTCGTACCGTCGGCGCACGCTGTCGCGGACATCCACATCGAACAGCAATTCCAGCGCGTCGACGCCCTGCTCGCATGGCAGTAGGTAGCGCAGCCCTTCGCGCGTTGGCAGGCGCGCCGCATGTTCGCGAACCGCGGCTTCGGGTAGTCCGATCTGCCAGGCATCGGTGTAACCGGTGAGTACCGGTTCGGCCTCGTGCTGCAGTCGCAGCGTGAAGTGCATCATGAAGGCTTTGGCGAATTGCGTATGCCCGGCAATGACGTTGCCGGCCAGCAGCCGTGCCAGCTCGTCTTCATCGATACGGATCCGCACGTGCTGGGCTTCGATCTGCAGTTTCATGGGCAAACGCTCCGTAGTCCTGATCAGGATGGCGCGCGATCGATGCGTGGTGACTGGCCATGCACCAGGCTTACGACCTCCACAATCGAGCCTTCATCGCAGACCCCGGCATTTTCAGGCAGCACCACCCAGGCGCCGCTTTCCGTGTAGGGATAGATGCGAAACGGCTGCTGGTGCGGCAGCGCACGGGCGTGAAGCCGGCCATCTTCAGCCAGATGCAGGGTGGCGCGCAGAAAATGGCGCAGACCGGGTTTGGGCTGGTGTGGTGTATCCAGCACGGCATGCAGTACTGGCTCCGTGCCCTGCCCCATCATCGTGCGCAACACCGGTGCCACGAAGAAGCGCATGGCTGCCGCAACCGCCATCGGCGTACCGGGCAAGGCCAGCAACAGGGGACCTTGCGTGAGCCGCGCGCCCAACAGCGGCTTGCCGGGACGAACCGCCACGCCGTGGAACAACAGCTCAGCTCCGAGCCCACGGAGTACTTCAGGTACGAAGTCATAGCGCCCCATCGATACGGCGCCAGTGCTGAGTAGCATATCCACGCCGGCATCGAGTGCTTGCGCGAGGGCGTCGGCATAGGTGACCGCCGTATCGTCCACAGTCACGCACGAGTGCACTTGCGCCCCAGCCTCAGCCAGCGCTACTGCAAGGTATGGGCCGTTGGAATTGTGGATGCGATCGGCGACTAGTGGCTGTGAACGGTCAGCCTGCAGTTCCTTGCCGGTACAGATGATCGCAACACGCGGGCGGCGCACGACATCGATCGACGCGAGCCCCAGCGCCGCCAACAGCATCACATGCGCGGCATCGATGCGTATGCCGGGGCCGAGGACCTCGCTTCCCATCGCCACATCCGAGCCGGCATGGCGGACGTTTTGCCCGGCATCCAGTGTCTGCAGCAGGCGGATGCGCGCTGGCGTACCGTCGGAGTGCGTGGACAGGAGCTGCGTGTTTTCCAAAGCGACCACGCTGTTAAGGCCCTCGGGCAATCGTGCGCCGGTCATGATTTCGCAGGTATCGCCGATGGTGGTACTGGCACGATCACCGGCAGCTTGCGAGCCATGCACCGCATGTTCAGAACCAGGGGCCAGCGGCTCTTGCACCTGCAAGGCATATCCGTCCATGGCGGCATGGTCGAACGTCGGCAACGCCAACGGGCTGTGGATTGCAGCAGCGCTGACACGCCCCATTGCCTGATCCAGTGGACAGCTTTCGGGAGGCAGCCGTACAGCTTGTGCGAGCAAGCGTTGCAGCGCGTCTGTGTACTTGATCATGGGCATGCCGAGGGTCAGCCTGCAATGCGATCGCGCTGCGGTACCAGGGTCGCGACACCACCCGCCAGCGAATGGATATTGAGCATGCCCTGCCCACGCAACATGCGTGCAGCCACGCCACTGCGGCGGCCGGATGCACAGACCAGCAACACCGGTCCCGCAGGCAGCTCGGTGGCATGTTCGCCGATCAACGTGGAAGGTATCCACTGCGATACTGCGTGCAAGGGTTGCGCCGCGATCTCCACCGCTTCGCGCACATCGACCAGCGTGTAACCGGCGGCGATGGCGGCATCGAGATTGCCAAACACGATATCCACATCACGCGCAGCCTGCGCCATGGTCAATCCACGGCGCGCTGCCTCGGCACAGCCACCATGCATGGCGCAACCTCGAGCGGCATCGATCGGCAAGCGCTGACTGGTGCCATCGAGCAGGTTGATCAGCAGCAACGCATGGTCGGTCGGCCGTGGCAGATCGAGCAACAGTTTCAGTGCCTCGATCGCCTGCATGCTACCAAGCACGCCGGGCACCGGACCAAGCACGCCGGACTCGATGCAACTGCCGGCTACACCGGCTGCCGGTTCCTGCGGCCACAGGCAACGCAGGCATGGATCCCCCGGCTTTGCCGTAACCACCTGCAACTGGCCTTCATACTGATAGACGCTGGCCAGGATCAGCGGGATGCCGGTAAGGATCGCCGCATCATTGCTGAGATAGCGGCTACCCAGATCATCCGTACATTCCACCACCAGGTCGTAGTGTCCGAATACGTCGACGATGTTTCCGGCGTGCAGCGGTTCGGCATCGGTTTGCACGGTGACGGCCGGATTCAATGCAGCGATACGTCGCGCGGCCAGATCCACCTTGCGTTCGCCGATGTCACGCGCGTCGTAAAGCGTCTGGCGATGCAGGTTGCTCGCATCGAGGCGATCGCCGTCGACGATACCCAGCGTTCCAACACCCGCCCCGGCAAGGTAGGTCAGCACGGGGCAGCCGAGACCGCCGGCACCGATCACCAGTACGCGTGCCGCGGCCAACTTCGCCTGCCCGGCTTCGCCGACTTCGCGCAGGCGCGTCTGGCGCGAGTAGTCCGGCACGAATGGCGCGGCCAGTTCGTGCACATGATCATGGTGATGTTCGTGCTCATGCTCGCGATACGTGTGCGCGCAGGCAACCCAGGCGGTATCGCCCTCGACGTAATGCTCCTTCTTCCAGATCGGAAGGCGGTGCTTGATCTCGTCGATGATGTAGCGACAGGCGCGGAAGGCCTCGTCGCGATGCGCGGACGACACGCCGATCCACACCGCCAGGTCGCCAATCGCCAGATTTCCGGTGCGATGCATGCAATGCGCGGCGTTGACACCGTAACGCGCGATGGCTTCCTCGACGATGCGTTCGCCTTCGGCCAGGGCCAGCTCGGCATACACCTCGTACTCAAGGCCTTGGACCGCACGCCCTTCGTTGCTGTTGCGCACCCAGCCCTCGAACGCACAGAAGCCCCCGCTGCCCGGATGTTGCAGCGATGCGTGCAACCGGGCGAGATCGATGGCGTCGCTGGCAAGACTGAAGTGCTTCATCCGCCGGCTACCGGTGGAATGAAGACGATCGTGTCACCATCGCGCAGCGCCCGGCTCCAGTCACTGAACTGGGCATTCACGGCCACCTTGAGCGCATCGGACGACAAGCTGAAACCGTGCCTGGCGCGCAGCTCTTCATACAAATCATGCAGCGAGGTTGCCGACGTGCTGACCTGTTCACCGCTGGTGCGCGCCTGCTCGCGCAATTGTGCGTAGTACTGCAAGGTGACGGTCATCATGACGCTGTCTCGATCTGGCGTTGCATCAGTTCGAATTCTTCCGGGGTATTGATGTTGTCCAGGGCGTCGCCTGGTGCCGGCAACAATGTCGTACGCGACAGGATCAGTGTTTTGCGCGGGCAATAGCTGCCGTTATCGACACGTTGCTTTAGCAACGCATGACTAGAAGGCTCCCACAGTGCGCAAAGCGGCTCGGGCAAGCCATCGAAGCGACTGGTGAAGGCGGTGGCGTCGCCACTCGCATCGCGGGCCTCGATCAGGGTCCGCAGCGTAGCCTCATCCAGCAAGGGCAAATCGCAGGCAATGACCAGCCACGCGACGTCCAAATGTGTCTCCTGCGCGGAGAGGATGCCGGCGGCAGGACCGATGGCGTCGTAGCGGTCGACGATCTGCGGCAAACCGGCACGCAGCGGGTCGTCGCGCTGCTCGGCACGTACCGAAACAAAGGCACGTTCCGTCACAGCTTCCAGCAGTTGCCACGCGCGCATCAGTTGCGGCTGGCCGCCATAGGCGAGTTGCGCCTTGTCGCGCTGCATGCGCCGGCTGGCACCTCCGGAAAGCAGCAGCCCGTAGATCGCAGGCGCAACGCGGGCACTCATGCCGCACCTGCAGCAATCGAATGATCGACGTCCCGCTTGCCGCCACTCTTCAGGATCAAGCGGATATCGCTGATGACGATGTCGTGCGACATCGCCTTGCACATGTCGTAGATCGTCAATGCGGCAATGCTCGCGCCGGTCAGTGCTTCCATCTCCACGCCGGTGCGACCCAGACAGGACACGGTGCAGTCGATCAAGGCGTCGTTGCCGTCCATGCGGATCGCGATATCGCACTTGTCCAGGCGCAACGGATGACATAGCGGAATCAATTGCGGCGTGGCCTTCGCACCCATCACGCCAGCGATATGCGCCACCGTCAGCACGGCCCCCTTGGGCGTTACGTAGCCAGCGGCATGCAAAGCCGTGGCCACATCGGCGGGAAACGTCACGCGTGCCCGCGCCTGCGCCAGGCGCTGCGTAGCCTGCTTGGCGCCGACATCCACCATGCGCGGCTGCTGCGCGTCATCAACGTGCGAGAGCATGTCCTAACCTCCGATGTAATGCATTTCGATTTTACGCCGCGCGTGCTGGCGTTGCTCGGCGCGCTCCTCACTGTAACGATCGGTGCGGTGCAGCCAGGTGTTGCGCAACGTCTCGCGCAGCATGTCGTCACTGGCACCTTCGCGCAGCAGTCCGCGCAAGTCCGTGCCCTGGGTGGCGAACAGGCACGTATAGAGCGTGCCTTCCGAGGACAGGCGCGCCCGGGTGCAGCCACCACAGAACGGTGCGCTGACCGAGGAAATCACCCCGATCTCGCCGGCACCGTCGCGAAAGCGGAAACGCGTGGCCACCTCACCCGCGTATTGCGCCGGCAGGGCTTCCAGTGGCCAGCGCGCGTCGATGCGCTCGATCAACTCGCGCGAAGGTACCACTGCCTCGGCGCTCCAGTGGTTGCGGTTGCCGACATCCATGTATTCGATAAAACGCAGCACGATGCCGCTACCCCGAAATCGCTCAACCAGTTCGGTCACAGTGTGTTCGTTGACCCCACGCTGTACTACGGTGTTGAGCTTGATGCCGTGCGGGAAATTCGCTTGCTGCGCCGCCTCGATGCCATCGAGCACCTCGTGCAATGCACCGCGATTGCCGCTCATGCGATGGAACAGCGCGGGATCGAGCGTATCCAGGCTGATCGTGATGCGGTCAAGGCCGGCGTCACGCAGCTCGGTGGCGTGACGGGCCAGCAGCACACCGTTGGTCGTCATCGCCAGGTCATCGATGCCGTCGATCCGGCGCAGCCGCGCGACCAGCTCGACAAGGTGCGGGCGCAACAGGGGTTCGCCGCCGGTCAGGCGTAGCTTGCTGACGCCCAGTTCCGCCGCCAGGCGGCACAGGCGCTCGATCTCGTCGAAACCGAGCCGCTCATCATTGCGCAGGAAGCTGAAGTGCTCGCCGTAGGTTGCCTCCGGCATGCAGTACGGGCAGCGGAAATTGCAGCGGTCCATGACCGATATGCGCAGGTCATGCAGGGCGCGACCGCGCTGATCCCGTGGGTGTGCCTGTGCGGTTGGCAAATCAGCAATGGCTTGGAAGACGGTCATGTCACCAACGATAAAAGGTGGCAACCGTACCGGCTGGTACGACTGCAAGTCCGGGCGGCAATTCCACGAAGCCATGCGTGCGAGGCAGCGAGGAGAAGTCGCCCGAGGTGCCCGGCGGCAAGGGAGTAGCCATCGCCCGTCCGCTAGCGTCATGGTGGACGTGAACCGGTACAAAAAACGTCAAGGCAGGGTTGGTGTCCACCGCGCTTTCCAGGCACACCGGCATCGGTGGTTCGGCAGCCAGCCCGGTGGCCGACTGCAGCGCCGGCAACAGATAGCGCGCGGCGCACACCAGCGCCGACACCGGATTGCCCGGCAGTGCAAACACCACCTGCCCTTGCGGCCCGATGCCGAACCACATCGGCTTGCCGGGGCGCTGGGCAATCCGATGCAGCACCTGGCGCACACCCAGGGTGCGCAGCGCCTCGGGCACGTAATCACGTTGCCCCACCGAAACGCCGCCGGACAGCACCAGTACCTGGCGCGTATACAGCAGTTCGGCCAGGGTGGCGGTGGTCGCAGCCAGGTCATCCGCGACCCGTGCCAGCTGTACATCATCGAACCCGCAGGCACGCAATGCGGCGGCCAGCGCGCGATCGTTGGAGCCGCGAATCTGCCCTTCCAGCAAGGGCTGGTCGACGCCAGCCAGTTCGTCGCCGGTGGCGATAATCGTCACTGACGGTATCGCGGCCACTTCGACCTCGGCCACGCCATTGCCGGCAAGCACGGCGACCTCGGGACCACCCAGGCACATACCCGGTTCAAGCAGTACGTCGCCCGTGCGGCAATCGGCACCACGCGGATGCACGAACTGCCCAATGGTCGGCGCGTAGTCATCGGCAAGCAGGTAATACTCGCCGTCACGTTTTGTCTGCTCGACCGGAATGACGGTGTCGCAACCACGCGGCAGCATCGCGCCCGTGGTGACCTCGATGCACGTATCCGGATCGCTGAGCGTCTGTTGCACCATGCCGGCAAGTTGCAGCCCGCTCAGCATAAAGCGGCGCCTGCTACTACTGCTCATCGCGATGGCGATGCCATCCATCATCACCCGGTCGAACGGCGGCTGCTCCCGCTCGGCACGCACGATCTGGCGAAGCACGCGCCCCGCGGCCGCATCCAGCGCCACGCGTTCACTGCCAAACACGGGCATCGCCTGCCGAATCAGCTGTTCGGCATCAGCGACACTGAGAAGCTCGCTCATAAGTATGGAGGCCTGTTATGCGCGGCGAACACCTGCGGCGCCAATGCAGAAATCATGGCGGTGACCGGTCCCTTTGACAACCGCGCACCCATTCATGTGCCCAGCGCCGTGGCTTTGACCTGGGCCCACACGCGCGAGCCAGGAGCCAAGGCCAGCGAGCGCCAAGAGCGCCGCGTGATGCTGGCCAGCAAGGCGATGCCGTGGACATCCAGCCGCACGATGCACTGCGAGGGATGAGCTGCATCGATCATTCCGACGACGATCGCCTGGACCACGTTGAGTGCGCTGGATCCTGCTGCTGGAGGACTGGTGCTGAGTACGACATCACGCGCCCCGATCCGGCATCGCAAGCGATCGCCCACGCGCTCCGTACGTTGCGGCAGCCACAGGCGGCCACCCTCGAATGCTAGTTCAACGAGGTGATCGATCGGGTCCTGGGCAACCACCTGCCCCTCGATCACGACACCAAGTTGATCGCTCATCGCTAAGGGCAGTTTGCCTTGGGCCAAGGTTGACTGCAGGGAGCCTTGCGACAGGACGCGGCCGGCCTCCATCACCACCAGATGATCGGCGAGTCGGGCCACTTCATCGATGGCGTGGCTGACATAGATGGTCGGCACAGCGAGTTCTGCATGCAGTTGTTCAAGGCAACCAAGCAGTTCGCCGCGTGCCGATGCATCGAGTGCCGACAGCGGTTCGTCGAACAGCAGCAGGACCGGATCGCTGAGGAGCGCCCGCACGATTGCCACGCGCTGCTGTTCGCCGCCGGACAAGCTGCCTACCCTGCGTGCCAGCAGGTGCTCGACGCCGAACTGTTCGAGCAAGGCCTCGCGATCGACAGGCCTGTGGCCTCTGGCGCGGCGCTGGCTGTAATCGAGGTTGCCTGACACCGAAAGGTGCGGAAACAGGCTTGCTTCCTGGAAGACATAACCGATGCGGCGTTGGTGCGCCGGTACGAGACGTCTGGTCGAACTGTCCTGCCAGACGTCCCCAGCGAAAGCGATGTGGCCTGCCATGCCCTGATCGAGTCCCGCGATGGCGCGCAGGCATGTCGTTTTGCCGGCGCCGGATGGGCCAAACAACGCCGTGATACCTCGCGGCGGCACGCTGATATCCACATCCAGCGCGAAATCACCGCGCTGACGCTGCAACTGCACCTGCAAGCCGGCGGCGACTTCAGTCATGGGCAATGAGGCGACGCGGACGCAACAGATGCATGGCGAGCAAGGCCGCGAACGAAAAGGCCAGCAAGTACAGCGAGAGTGCATGCGCTTGCAGGTATTCGCCGGCCTCGACGTGATCGTAGATGCGCATCGACAACACGCGGGTCTGGCCGGGGATATTGCCGCCGATCATCAACACCACGCCGAATTCGCCCACGGTGTGAGCGAAACCGAGCACCACGGCGGTCAGAAAACCGGGCCAGGCCAGCGGCAGCGCCACCGAAAAGAACCGGTCGAGCGGCCCTGCCCCAAGGCTTGCCGCCACATCGAACGGGCGCTGACCGATCGCCTCGAACGCGTTCTGCAATGGCTGCACCACGAACGGCAGCGAGTAGAGCATCGAAGCCACCACCAGACCGGCAAACGTGAAAGGCAGCGTACCCAGACCCAGCACCGTCGTGAGTCGCCCGACGGCACCCTGCGGGCCAAGCAATAACAGCAGGTAGAAGCCCAGCACCGTGGGCGGCAGTACCAGCGGCAGAGTGACCAGAGCCGAAACCGGACGCCGCCACGCGGTACGGCTACGTGCCAGCCACCAGGCGAGCGGCGTGCCGAGCAACAGCAGCAGAACGGTCACCGTCGCTGCCAGACGCATGGTCAAGACAAATGCGGCCCAGTCTTCGACAGATAGACCAGCCATGGAGGTTCTCAGTGCTCCACTGCGGGGCTGGGCAGACTGAAGCCGTAACGACTGAGCACGCTGCGCGCCTCGGCACCTTGCATGTACCGCGCGAAGTCGTGTGCGAGCGTGTTGTCAGCGCCACGCCGGGTCACCACGAAGCTCTGCAGCAACGGTTGATAAAGCGTTGCCGGAATGAGCGCATAGCTGCCTTTTTTCGCCATCTGAGGATCCAGCGCAAGCGACTGCGCGATGATGCCGACCTTGGCATTGCCGCTGGCAATGAACTGCGCAGTCTGCGCAATATTGTCGCCATAGACCAACCGCGATTGCACCGCATCCCATACGCCGGCCGCGCGCAATGCCTGTTCGGCACGCTTGCCGTACGGCGCATGTTCGGGGTTGGCAATCGCTATATGGTCAAATGACGGCTTGGCCAGATCAGCCACCGTCAGTTTGCTGGCATCGACGCTGGCACTCCAGATCACAATGTGTCCCAAGGCATAAGGCACCGGATCACCGCTGGCGGCACCGGCTGCCACCAGTTGCTTCGGGTATTCGCTGTCCGCCGAAAAGAACAGCTCGAACGGCGCGCCCTGCTCGATCTGCGCAAGCAATTTGCCGGAGGAGCCATAGGAGACCTCGATGGCGTCCTGCGGATGCGCCTGGTGATAAGCGGCGATCACAGCATCCAGCGCATAGTGCAAGTCGGCGGCGGCGGCGATTGTCATATGCCGTGGCTGACTGGCATGTGCGGTGTGCATGGATAACGTCAGCGCCAGGGCAAGCAGGCCACCGAGCAAAGCACGCATCTTGATCATCAGTTCGGGACTCCGGTCAGGGATTGTGCGAGCAGGTAGCCTGCCACAGGGGCGCCGTAAAAGGAGGCAGCCGATGCGTGTATGGCTATGATGCCTGCATGACTCCATCAGCTCCATCCGAATCGGATAAGCTCGCGCCCGGCCACGTTCCGCGCAGCATTGAACGCTGGCGCGATGGCCGTATCGAACGGCTTGACGACCGAGTCGCCGAAGAAATGCCTGTGGCGATGTTCTACAACGGCGTGTCTTTCGCGGTGATGATGGCTACGCCGCATGACCTGGAGGACTTCGCGCTGGGCTTCTCCCTCAGCGAAGGCTTGATCGGGGACGCCAGCGATCTGCTGGCGATCGAGCAGCGTCATTTGCTGGAAGGCATCGAGCTGACGATGACGGTGGCCGAAAGTGCACCCGCCACCCAGCTCGATAGCCAACGCGAACGGCTGCTACCAGGCCGCGGCGGTTGCGGTATCTGCGGCACGCGACTGCTGGAAGATGCTGTGCAGCAGCCTCGCCTTGTCGAAACCGGTGGACACATCAGCCGTGTTGCGCTGGAACGGGCTCTGGCCGGTTTGCATGCGCATCAGCCAATGAATGCTGCCACCGGTGCGGTACATGCGGCGGCCTGGTCGGATGCGGACGGCACCATCGTGCTGGTGCGCGAAGACGTTGGTCGGCATAACGCGCTGGACAAGCTGATCGGTGCCATGCACCACGCCAACATCGCACCTGAAACCGGCATGCTGCTGCTGACCAGCCGCGCCAGCTACGAGATGGTGACCAAGGCAGCGAGTGCCGGCATCAGCATCATGGCTGCCATCTCGGCGCCGACTGCACTGGCGATCGAACTGGCGCGCACTGCCGGCATGACCCTGGTCGGCTTTGCCCGGCCAGGCAGTCACAACGTCTATACCCACCCCGGGCGGTTGCGATCTGATGACGGACCAGGCGTCTAGTCAGATCGGCTGCCTCCGCGTGGGGCATCAACGACCGAAGATGATTTCCTTGCCTTCGTGGTCACGGTCCCAGCCGCGCAGCTGGTCACGGATATGCGCGATACGTTGGCGGCCGAGCGCGTTGCGTTCCTCATCGAGGACGTGGCCGTCCAGCAGTTCGGCCAGACGCTGCGCGGTGGGCAGCATCGCATCCCATGCATCAAGCGCCGGCAACGGACCCGGCAGGGTCATGAAGAAGCTCACGCCGGGTGTGCGCAAGGTGTCCAGTTTGCCCAGATCGAAATTGCCCGGTTTGAGCATGTTGGCCACGCTGAAGATCGGGCCAAGTTCGCGCTTGCCATCAAGCAGGCGGTGATAGATACCCATGTCGCCGAACTCGAGGCCGGCCTTTTCGGCAGCCACCACCAGATCCGGGCCATTGAAGTGCCCTCCTTCGCGCGCCACCACGAACAGCGTGACGATGCGCTCCACCGGAAGCTGAGCCGGCCGACGTCCGAGATCCGAGCGTGGTGGCACCTTGGCAGCAACGGACGCAGCGGGAGCCTCCTGTGCAGCAACGGGCGGCGTTGTGGCGGTAGCTACCGAAGGCAGCGGTTCCGCAGAACTGGGCGCGCGCAGTGCATCCACGATCGAGGCAGCATGGCCGGCCAGTGTGGCGTGTCCCGGCGCAACCGGCTTCGGCGCGGTTGCACCGGCACGCTCACCCGAGAGCGTGGCCCCGAGTCGTTCGAGTTCCTCGCGCAGACCGACTTCCAGCTCGCCCTGCTGCGGTTGTGCGATATCCGGGTGATGGCTGCCGTGCCCCGGCCGATCGAGGTCGAGGGTGCTGAAGACAGGGTCGTCGGCCAGGCTGGATTCGCCCAACGTCGGCTCGCGGCGTTCGCCGGCGTGCTCGCTTGGAGCAGGACGGCGCGTACCCTGCTCCTTCTTCGGCTGACCGAACAGCCAGATCAGTGCCAGCACGATCAGGCCGACGATCAACAGCGGAAAGCCGACGGCGGGGTTCCAGGCGAAAGCGAGCACGGGTTGCAGCGTCATCATGGGTTCCTCAGGCAGCGCCTGCGAGTTTAGCCGCTTCTGCCAGATCCACCTGCACCAGTCGCGACACACCCGGCTCGCGCATGGTCACGCCGCACAGCTGGGTAGCTGCTTCCATGGTGGCCTTGTTGTGGCTGATGAAGATGAATTGCACTTTTTCGCTCATCTCGCGCACCAGGCTGGAGAAGCGTCCGACGTTGGCCTCGTCCAGCGGTGCGTCCACCTCATCCAGCAGACAGAACGGTGCAGGATTGAGACCGAAGATCGCGAACACCAAGGCCACGGCAGTCAGCGCCTTCTCGCCGCCGGACAGCAAGGTGATATTGGAGACCCGCTTGCCCGGTGGTCGCGCCATGATCGACACGCCGGTGTTGAGAAGGTCGTCGCCGGTCAGTTCGAGATAGGCATGGCCACCGCCGAACAAGCGCGGGAACAGCTCCTGCACGCCGGCGTTGACCTTGTCGAAGGTTTCCTTGAAACGCTGGCGGGTTTCGCGATCGATCTTCTTGATCGCGCCCTCCAGCGTTTCCATCGCACTGACCAGATCGGCCAGCTGGTTGTCGAGGTAGGTCTTGCGCTCGCTTTGCTCGGCGTGTTCCTGGATCGCGGCGAGGTTGACCGGCTCCAGCCGCACGATCTTCTGACCGAGGTCGACGAGCTGCTGACGCCACTGGCTGGCGTCGATGTCTTCGGCCAGTTCGGCCAGCAGGGTTTCCAGTTCGAGGCCAGAGGCGCTGATCGCCTGGGCCAGCTGTTCGGCGCGCAGATGGAGTGCCTGCGCGGCTAGGCGCTTTTCGGAGAGGCTTTCGCGCAGGGTGGACAGGCCCTGCTCCGCCAGATGGCGTTGCTGTTCCAGTTTGCGGAAGGTGATGTCGCAGTCTTCCAGCGCGCGACGTGCTTCCACCAGCTGCTTGTCGACCAGCAAGCGTTGATCAAGATAGGTCTGGCGCTCGGATTCCAGTTCCGCGATCGGATCGGAGCCGGCAGCAAGTTGTTCAGTGATCTCGTTGCGGCGGGCCTCGATCTGGCGCAACTGGGCATCCATGCGACCCAGCGCCTGCTCCAGTGACGCCAGCGAGGAGCGTTTGGATTCCAGCGCCAGGGCCAGCGAGTGCGACTGGTCGGCGGCTTCGCGCGCATTCATGCGCGCTTCCTCGCGCGCTTCGAGCAAGGCACGGCGCTCGTTTTCCAGTTCGCGACGCTGGTCTTCCAGGTCGCCCATCAGGCCAACCGATTCATCCAGTCGTGCGCGCGCCTCGCGAGTCTGACCCTGCAACTCATCGATCTGGGTGGTCAGGTCGCCCAATTCACCAGTGACTTTCTCGGCGCGGGCACGGGCCGTTTCCAGCTTGCCACGGTGACTCTGCAGTTGCCCGGCCAGTTCCGATTGGCGACGGTGCGCGTTGTACAGCTCACGCTGCGCATCATCGCGGGCACGCTCGGCCTCGAACTTGCTGGCGCGCAAGGTATCCAGTCGTTCACCTGACTCCTCCAGCTGGGCTTCCAGCGTAGCGATCTGCTCGGCCAGCAGGCGGATCTCGCGCTCACGCGCCAGCACGCCGACCTGACTGCCCTGCGCCCGGCGCACGCGCGCCCAGCCCGGGCCCAGCCACTCGCCGCTGCGCGTGATCACCGACTGATACGGCGCCAGCGCGGACAACGAAGCCACGCGTTGATGCGCATCATCGATCGATTCGGCGGTCAGCACGTGGCCGAGGATCGCCAACGCCGAGGCAGGCCCACGCACATGTGCTGCCAGCGTGCCGGCGGTGTTGGCACCACCATCGGCGGCATCGAGCAGTGCGACATCGGCGTTCTCGAGTGCATGGAATTCGGCGGCGAGTGCATGCGATCCCTCGACCAGCACGCTGTCGATGAAGCCGCTCAGAGCCGTTTCCACCGCGGTTTCCCAGCCGGCCTCGACCTGCAGCGACTCGCCGAGGCGACGCGACTTGTCCAGCCCGAGCCGGGCCAGCCAGCCACTGGCGGCGCTTTCTTCCTGACCGAGCGCGGCATGCTGCAGCGCCTCCAGCGAGGCCTGCCGACCGCGCGCGGCCTGCAACTGCTGGCGCGCCTCGTTCAGCGCCGACTGCACCTGGCGTTCTTCGTCCTGCACTTTCTCGTGGCTGGACTTGTGCTGGTCGAGCAGGCTGCCGAGCGTTTCGACGCGCTCGCGCTGGGTATCGTGCTCGCCGTGCAGCTGTTCGCCGGCAGCGTCCAGTGCGGCCACGTCAGTGGCTTTCTGTTCGGTCTCCAGCGCCTCGCGGCGCCTGGACAGATCGATGCCCTGACGATCCAGATAGTTGAGCTTGGTACGTTCCACCTCGGCCGCGCGGTTGGATTCGCCGGCGTTGCGGGTGTGGCTGTCCCAGCGTTGTTGCCAGTCGGCCAGTTTCGTCTCGGTGCTGCGTTGCGCCTCGGCGGTGTCATCCTGCATCTGCTGCAGGGCTTCGAGCTTGGGCTCACCCTCGGCCAGCGCCATGCGCAGGGTTTCGATTTGCTCGCGATCGGTGGCGATGTGCGCAGCCAGCTCGCCGTGCTCGCGCTCGGCGTCGCCATGGGCACGCTGCAGCCGATCGGCATTCTCGCGGTTGTGCCGCACCTGCTGCTCGACGCGGGCGATCTCGGCGCCGACCTTGTAGACGTCGGCCTGCACGACATTCAGATGTTCGCTGGCATCGGTGTGGCGCTCGCGCACGCTTTCCAGCTGTGCCTCGATCTCGCGCTGGCCAGCCAGTTGTTTCTCGATCTCGATCTCGGCGGCGGACAGACCCGCGCCTTCGCCGTCGTGCTGGCTTTTCAGGCCACGGTATTCGAGTGCACGCAGCTCGGCTTCCTTGCGCGTCTGCTCATCCTTCAGTGCCTTCCAGCGCTCGGCGGCACGCGCCTGACGGTTGAGGTGTTCGAGCTGCTTGTCGACCTCGTCGCGCACGTCGCGCACGCGATCGAGGTTTTCGCGGGTGGCCTTGATGCGGCTCTCGGTTTCCTTGCGGCGCTCCTTGTACTTGGAGATGCCGGCGGCCTCCTCCAGATGCATGCGCAGTTCTTCCGGATGCGCGTCGATGATCTGGCTGATCATGCCCTGCTCGATGATCGAGTAGCTGCGCGGGCCCAGGCCGGTGCCGAGAAACAGATCGGTGATGTCGCGCCGGCGACAACGCGCGCCATTGAGGTAATACGCGGACTGGCCGTCACGGGTGACCTGGCGCTTCACCGAAATCTCGGCGTACTGGCCGTACTCGCCCTGGATGGAACCGTCGGCATTGTCGAAGATCAGCTCGACCGTGGCCTGCCCCACCGGCTTGCGCGAGTTGGAACCTGAAAAGATCACGTCGGTCAGCGAATCGCCGCGCAGGCGGCTGGCCGCGCTCTCGCCCATCACCCAGCGGATCGCGTCGATGATGTTGGATTTGCCGCAGCCATTCGGGCCGACCACGCCGATCATGTTGCTCGGCAGATGCAGGGTGGTCGGGTCCACGAAGGACTTGAAACCGGCGAGTTTGATCGTGCTCAGGCGCATGCGGTCATCAGTAGGTCAGTCAGGTAACGCCCACTGCTCGGGCGACAGGGCACTGTGCCAAACGCGGGGCGGCGCTGCAATGCGGTTTCATGTAATGTTTCACTTCAATAGTTAACCATAACTATATGTTAAATATTGTTATTTATCTTTAATGGCATCGATCGACAGCGCATGGATGCCGTTATTCATCAACCCCTCGAGCGCCGCATAGACCATCCGGTGGCGCTTGATCGGCAGCTGACCGGCAAACGCGGCACTGACGATCCGTACATGGAAATGACCCTTGCCCTCGCCCGCATGGCCAGCGTGCTTGTGGCCTTCGTCCAGCACGTCCAGCTCGCTCGGCGCGAAGGCCGCCTGCAGGCGTTCGCGGATCTGCTCAATGACGGGCTGGCCGGCAGTCATGCCGCCGGCAGCACTTTGCGGAACGGCTTGACCGCGGTCTCGCGATACACGCCGGCGGCGATATAGGGGTCCGCCGCAGCCCAGCTTTCCGCTTCGGCCAGCGAAGCGAACTCGGCCACGATCAGGCTGCCAGTGAAACCGGCCGGACCCGGATCTTCCGCGTCGATCGCCGGAAACGGGCCGGCCAGCAGCATGCGGCCTTCGTCCTGCAGCGCTTGCAGGCGTGCCAGATGGGCCGGCCGTGCAGCCTTGCGTGCTTCCAGCGAATTCGCGTTGTCGGTGCCGATGATCGCGTACCACATGGTTCAAGCCTCCGGGCGCATATAGGGGAACAGCAACACGTCGCGGATCGACGCCGAGTCGGTCAGCAGCATCACCAGCCGATCGATGCCGATGCCGAGGCCGCCGGTGGGCGGCAGGCCCACTTCCAGTGCGCGGATGTAGTCGGCATCGAAGTGCATCGCCTCGTCGTCGCCGGCGTCCTTTGCATCGACCTGGGCCTGGAAACGCGCGGCCTGGTCTTCCGGGTCGTTCAACTCGGAGAAGCCATTGGCGATCTCCTTGCCGTTGACGAACAGCTCGAAACGATCGGTGATGCCCTTGTCGGTATCGCTCTCGCGCGCCAGCGGCGACACCTCGACAGGATGCTGGGTGATGAAGGTCGGCTGGACCAGGGTGTGCTCCACCGTCTTCTCGAAGATTTCCAGCAGCAGCTTGCCCCAACCGTAACCCGGCTTGACCTGCGCGCCGAGTCGCTTGGCGTGGGCCGCCATCGCCTCGCGGTCGCGCAATTCTTCGCGGCGGATCTCCGGATTCAGTTCCAGCACCGCGTCTTCCATGCTCCAGCGCCGGAACGCTGGGCCGACATCGATATCGGCGCCGTCCCAACGCAGCTGGGTGCTGCCGATCACCGCCTTCGCCGTATCGCGGATCACGCCCTCGGTGAGATCCATGATCTCGGTGTAGGTGGCGTAAGCCTGGTACAGCTCCAGCATGGTGAATTCGGGGTTGTGCCGGGTCGACACGCCCTCGTTGCGGAAATTGCGGTTGATCTCGTAGACGCGGTCGAAGCCACCGACGACGAGGCGCTTGAGGTAAAGCTCCGGCGCCACGCGCAGGTACAGGTCCATATCCAGCGCATTGTGGTGGGTCACGAACGGTCGCGCGGTGGCGCCGCCGGGGATGATGTGCATCATCGGCGTTTCCACTTCCATGAAGCGACGGCTCGGCGCTTCCAGCCACTGGCGCATGAAGCCGATGATCTTCGAGCGCTGCATGAAGGTGCGGCGTGCTTCCTCGGTGACGATCAGGTCAACATAGCGCTGGCGATAACGCTGCTCCACATCGGCCAGACCATGGAACTTGTCCGGCAGCGGACGCAGGCTCTTGGTCAGCAGGCGCAGGCCATCGACGCGCACCGACAACTCGCCGGTCTTGGTGCGCATCAGCACGCCTTCGGCGCCCACGATGTCGCCTACATCCCAGCTCTTGAACGCCTCGTAGATTTCGCCCAGCGTGCCCTGATGGATGAACAGCTGGATGCGCCCGCTGAAATCCTGCAACTGCACGAAGCTGACCTTGCCCTGCACGCGCTTGAGCACGATGCGGCCGGCCATCTTCACGCGACGTGTTGCCGCATCGATTGCCTCGGCCGTCTGCATGTCCTTGTCCGCGAACTCGGTCTGCAGGTCGCCGGCGAAGCTGTCGACCTTGAAGTCGTTCGGGAACGCGATGCCCTGCCCGCGCAGCGCCGTCAGTTTCTCGCGACGCTCGGCGATCAGCTTGTTCTCGTCGATGGGTAGGGTGTCGGTCGATTCACTCATGGGGATTCCGTTACTGCCGGCGCTCGCGCCGAGCGGCTTTAGGGTTGGGTTGCAAACAACATGGAAAGGTTTTCTTCGGAGCGGCACCGCCCGTCAATCGTCCTTGTGAAACACGTGTTTGACCGCGTGTCGGGTCGCGTTCCAGCCATCGCGCGCGCCATGGCCGACGGCGATACCAGCCTTCTTCGCGCCGTGCCCGATGCCGACGCCGGCCTCCTTCGCGCCATGCCCGACCTTGACGGCGACGTGCCTGGTTGCGTGGCCGACATCGCGAGCGCCGTTGCCGACGCCGTGGCCGACGGCCTTGGCATCCTGCTTGACGCCCTGGCCAGATGAGCTCTGCTGCGCGCCAGCCGTGGCGTTGAACGCCGCAAGTACAGCGAATGCGACAAGCATTCCGCAGACCTTCTTGTTGTTCATGCCGGGACTCCTCGTCGGTGATCGAGCCGATTCAGCGTATCCGTGCTCACGCATCGACGCGCTTGGCGCCCGCTTCCAGGCCGGATTTCAGGCTGGCTTCGATGAACTCGTCCAGATCGCCATCCAGCACCTTCTGCGTGTCGGTGCGTTCGATACCGGTGCGCAGATCCTTGATGCGGCTCTGGTCAAGCACGTAGTTGCGGATCTGGCTGCCCCAGCCGATGTCGGACTTGGTCGCCTCCAGCGCATCGCGCTCGACGTTGCGCTTCTGCACTTCCAGCTCGTACAGCTTCGCGGCCAGCATCTTCATCGCCGTATCGCGGTTCTGATGCTGGCTGCGACCGGTCTGGCAGGCCACCACGGTATTGGTCGGGATATGCGTGATGCGCACCGCCGACTCGGTCTTGTTGACGTGCTGGCCACCGGCACCGGAGGAACGGTACACATCGGTACGCAGGTCGGCCGGGTTGATCTCGATATCGATGTCGTCATCGACTTCCGGCGACACGAACACCGAGGTGAAGCTGGTGTGCCGGCGGTTGTCCGAATCGAACGGACTCTTGCGCACCAGCCGGTGCACACCGATCTCGGTCTTCAGCCAGCCGTAGGCGTAGTCGCCCTCAACCCGGAACGTGGCGGACTTGATGCCGGCCACGTCCCCACCGCTGACTTCCATCAGCTCGGTCTTCCAGCCGCGCGACTCGCACCAGCGCAGGTACATGCGCAGCAGCATCTCGGCCCAGTCCTGCGCTTCGGTGCCGCCGGCGCCAGCCTGGATATCGACGAACGCATTGGTGGCGTCCATCTTGCCGGAGAACATGCGCTGGAATTCCAGCTTGCCCACTTGTGCTTCGAGCTTGGCAAGATCGGCGACGACCGAGTTGGCGGTGTCCTCGTCGCCATCGGCGACGGCCATTTCCAGCAAGTCACCTGCGTCAGTCAGACCCGCGGTCAGCGTGTCGATGCCATTGACGATGGTGTGCAGACGGGCGCGCTCACGGCCCAGCTCCTGCGCGCGCGCCGGATCGTCCCAGACGTTCGGGCTCTCCAGTTCGCGGCTTACTTCTTCCAGACGTTCGCTTTTTGTAGCGTAGTCAAAGATACCCCCGAAGCGACTCGACCCGGCCACGGAGGTCGGCAATCTGCGCAAGGATGGGATTGGTCTCGATCATGTCGGTTGAATCAGGGAGAAAATGACCGCTTATGTTAGCAGAGCACCTGCGGGCGCAGTGGATGTCGAAGTGACCCATGCGATGGCTTGCAGGCAACCGCTTGGCAGACGCACTACGAGCGGGCTGCGGGTCCGGCCGTTACGAACAGCCCGCAAACGCTTTGTGGAGTGAGATGGAAGCCAACGAAACGATGGCTTTGCAGCAGTTTCGGTCACTTGTCCGAATACCCGTGGCAGGCGTAGTGTCGATCGTTGGGGACCCCATATGAAACCCTCTTTTCACGTATCTAGGGCCTCCGCAGCCAGAAGGAGATAGACCGTGAAAAAGCTATTTTTCGCTGGGTTGGTGGCGGCCTTGCTCATGCCCGCCGTGGCAATGGCGCAAAGTGCGTTCGACGGAACGTGGAAAACCGATATCAGCAAGGTGCATACGGACCGGAAGCCGGTCGTCGTCACGCTGAAGGATGGCATGTACCACTGCACCTGCAGCGTTCCGCCATTCACCGTCAAGGCGGATGGCACGGACCAGGCGGTCAGCGGGCATCCTGGTTTTGACACGGTCGCCATCAAGGTCATCGACGATCACACCATCCAGGAAACGGAAAAGAAGGATGGCAAGGTCGTCGGAAGCTATACCGTGACGGTTGCAGCCGATGACAAGACCGCCACCAATGAGTTCACCGACTCCAGTGGCACGACACCGGTGACCGGCAAGGTGGTGCTCGCCCGGGTGACCAAGGGCGCGGCCGGAGCGAACGCTGTGAACGGCTCGTGGCAACTCAAGAACTACGACAACCTGTCCGACAATGGGCTGACGTTTACTTACAAGGTCGACGGCGACAGCGTGAGCATGAGCGATCCGACCGGTCGCTCCTACACCGCGAAGACGGACGGGGCCTATGTGCCGCTGCAAGGCGAACCGGGGGCAACCAGCGTGTCGGTGAAAAAACTGGGCAAGGACAGCCTGCAGGAAACCTACAAGCGCGACGGCAAAGTGATGAGTGTCGACACCATGACGGTTTCGGCCGATGGCAAGACGATGAAAACCGTAAACCACAACAAGCTCACTGGAGCTACCTCTACGGAAGTGGCCGACAGGCAGTAAACCCGCGAGGAAACGCACTTTGCAATCCGCAAGGTGATCAAAGAAAGGCCCGGCGAAAGTCGGGCCTTTCTGCATGGTGCTACCGCGCAGCGCGCGACGGCGGAACTCGAGGAATCATGCCAATGCGTGTTCGTGCACTCCTTGAACAGCACGCCCCGACGGATCGGCAGCATTCGCAAATGCCGGATCCCACGCCAGCGCCGCCGGTGACGAACAGGCGATCGACTTGCCGCCCGGCACCGTGGCCGCGCAGGCTTCGCTGGGAAAGTGCTGTTCGAAGATGCGCCGGTAGAAATAGGCCTCCTTGGTGGCCGGCGTGTTGAACGGATAGCGTGCCGCGGCCGCGGCGAATTCGCGGTCGCTGATCGCCTGCTCGGCGTGCGCCTTCAGGCCGTCGATCCAGCCGTAACCGACGCCGTCGCTGAACTGCTCCTTCTGCCGCCACAGGATCGAGTCAGGTAGTGCACCCTCGAACGCCTCGCGCAGCACGGCCTTCTCGATGCGTCCCTGCCCCGCCATCTTGTGCTTCGCGTCCAAGCCCATCGCCACGTCGATGAAGGCCAGGTCGAGGAACGGCACGCGGGCCTCCACGCCCCAGGCCATCATCGCCTTGTTCGCACGCAGGCAGTCGTAGCTGTGCAACGCATCGAGCTTGCGCACAGTCTCCTCATGGAAAGCCTCGGCCGATGGCGCCTTGTGAAAGTACAGGTAGCCACCGAACAGCTCATCGGAACCTTCGCCGGACAGCACCATCTTCACGCCCATCGCCTTGATCCGCCGCGCCAGCAGATACATCGGCGTGGCGGCGCGAATCGTGGTGATGTCATAGGTCTCGATATGCCTGATCACCTCCGGCAGCGCATCCAGGCCTTCCCAGAACGTGTAGACGAAGCCGTGATGCACGGTGCCCAGCGCGTCGGCGGCGATCTGGGCGGCTGCCAGATCCGGCGAACCATCCAGCCCGATCGCGAACGAGTGCAGGCGCGGCCACCACGCTTCGGTCCGATCGCCTTCTTCGATGCGGTGACGGGCGAACTGCGCAGCGCATGCGGCCACCAGCGATGAATCCAGTCCACCGGAAAGCAGCACGCCGTAAGGGACGTCCGTCATCAACTGACGATGCACGGCTTGCTCGAACGCCTGACGCAAGGCCGGCGCCGCGACGTCGTGACCCTGCGTGTGCGCGTAGTCGCGCCACGGCTTGTGATAGTAGCGGCGCAATTCGCCATCGGCGCTGTCGTACACATGGCCGGGCGGAAACGGGGACACGTCCATGCATACGCCAACCAGCGCCTTCATTTCCGAGGCCACGCACAAACGGCCCTGCGCATCGTGTCCCCAGTACAACGGGCAGACCCCGATCGGATCGCGGGCGATCACGTAGCGCTGAGCTGCACCATCCCACAAGGCAAACGCGAAGATACCGTTGAGCTTGTTGACGAGATCAACCAGGGAACCCTCCGCGCCCAATTCGCGATACAGCGCGTTGATCACCTCGCAGTCCGAACCGGTGGTGAAGTCATAGATGCTGGCTGCACGAAGCTCCTGGTGGTTGTAGATCTCACCGTTCACCGCCAGCGCCAGTGCACCGTCGCGCGAACGCAGCGGCTGCGCGCCGCTGGCCGGGTCGACGATGGCCAGCCGCTCGTGCACCAGAATCACCCCGGCATCGACAAATACGCCGCTCCAGTCCGGCCCGCGATGGCGCTGGCGCTGCGACAGTTCCAGCGCCTGCCGGCGCAACGCGGCCAGATCGTCGCCCGGCTGCAGGTCGAACATTCCGAAGATCGCACACATGGTTGTTGTCCCGTTGGATTGGATATTTCTTTGGCTGAAAGGTCTGGCCATGAATGGCCGCACTTTGTTTTTCTCGAACGGATTTGCGTGAAACAAAAAGCAGAAGGCCCGCACTGGGCGGGCCTTCTTCGCGTATGTTTCTGGAAACCTGAAGCTACGCGAGAACCCGCCAATAGTTGGCGTTATTGTTCGCGCGATTATTGTTGTTGGCGGCCAGCACAAGGCTCCGCGGGAAAGGCGCGGTGGCGGTGTGGAGGCTGGAAATCATCGAATGCATGGGTCGACTAGAACAGATTGGACGGCCATGCGCAAGCATGCCGAATGGATGATCCATCAAGCCGATGCCTCGGTGATCCATTGCGTCGCTTCGTCCAGTTCGGTCAGATGAAACAGGCGGATCACGGCCGGAATCATGAAACTCATCGCCGCCGTGGTCGTGCGCAGCCACGGCACATCGCTTACCAGCGCCACGCGATCCCAGCCGCTGAAGTGGCGCATGCCCAGTTTGGCATCGTCCCACATCGCACCGGGATCGAAACCGGTGAAATCCTCGGCGGTGACATACAGCACGCGCAGCTTGCGGTTGAGCGCAAACGCCGCCTCGACATCCGGCACGATGATGTTCTCGTAATCAGCGGCGGTGACCTGGCCGTGGGCGCGAAAACCCAGCGTGCCGGCGGGCAGTCCCTCGATCTGTGCGATCACCAGCGTTCTCCATCGATTGGGTGACCATCAGCTTGATCTGGACCACGTTAAAAGGGCGCGAGCAGAATCAGGCCGGTTCGATGTGCCGCAGCAGCAGACGCGGTGTTTCGCGGCCCTGCCAGTCGTTGATGGTCAACTCGTAGGCAGCGCGTAGTTGCGGTGGTGGCGGCTGGCCATGATACGCGTTGAACATCACCGCATCATGCACGCTGCCGTCGCGCGGGTCGCGCAACTGCAGGCGCAGGTGCCGTTCGCCCATCACTTTCCAGCTGGCGCATTCGAACAGGTTGTCGAACAGCGGCTCGGGGAACGCCTGTCCCCACGGACCGGCATGACGCAGTTGCCGGGCCAGCGCCAATGAAGCGGCACCCGGCGGCAATTGGCCGTCGGTATACAGCACAGCCTGCAGCCGCTCGGCGTCGATCAGTTCGCGCGCGATCGCGTCGAACGCCGCCGCAAAGCGTGGATAGTCGCAGGTCTTGAGACTCAGCCCGGCCGCCATCGCGTGGCCGCCGAAGCGTTCAATCAGGCCGGGAAGGCGCGCGTCGATCGCAGCCAGCGCATCACGGATATGGAAGCCGGCAATCGAGCGCGCCGAGCCGCGCAGGTTGTCGGTGTCGTCCTCGCTGGCCGGAGCGAACGCGATCACCGGGCGATGCAGGCGATCCTTCAGCTTGGAAGCGACCAGGCCGACGATTCCGGCATGCCAGGACGGCTCATACAGCGCCACACCGATCGCGTCGATGTCGGTCATGCCGACCACCATCAGCTCGGCCTCGGCCACCATCGACGCCTGCAGGTCGCGACGCTCCAGGTTGATCGCGCCGAGCTGTTCGGCGTAACGGCGAGCCTGTGTCACGTCGTCAGTGAGCAGGCATTCGACACCAAGGCGCATGTCTTCCAGTCGGCCCGCCGCATTCAGACGCGGCCCGACGGTGAAGCCTAGATCACTGGAGCACAGCGCCGCCATGCTGCGCTTGCCGGACTCAACCAGCGCCGCGATGCCAGCGCAGGCGCGACCGCTGCGGATGCGTTGCAGCCCGGCCTCGACCAGCACGCGGTTGTTGAAATCCAGCGGCACCAGATCGGCCACCGTGCCCAGTGCGACCAGGTCGAGCAAGCCGGAAAGATCGGGACGAACGCTCTTTTGAGTAGTGCGGTCTTGGATGGCCGCTTCTTGACTCTCGCGATCAGGAAGATCGCTGGGATACATCCGCGCACGCAGAGCCAACAACAGGTAGAACATCACGCCCACGCCGGCCAGCATCTTGCTCGGGAATGGATCGCCAAGCAGGTTCGGATTGACCATCGCATCGCAGGCCGGCAACTGTTCGCCGGGCAGATGATGGTCGGTGATGATCACCCGGATACCGCGCGCCTTGGCGGCCGCCACGCCGGCCACACTGGCCACGCCGTTGTCGACGGTGATGATCAGCTGCGGCGTCGGCTGCAGCGATGCGACCAGCGCCGGGCTCAACCCATAACCGTGGACGAAACGATTGGGGATGGCATAGCTCACCCGCTTCGCGCCGAGCAGTCGCAAGCCACGCACAGCCACTGCGGTGCCGGTGGCGCCATCGCAATCGTAGTCGCCGGCGATCAGGATGCTCCAGTCGTCGCGGACGGCTTCAACCAGCAGATCGACGGCCTGCACCATGCCGCCCAGCAACTGCGGCGACAGCAGCCGGGCCAGTCGGTGTTCAACCTCCGCTGGAGTCAGCACACCGCGGGCGGCGTAAACCTGTTGCAATACCGGATGCACCGAGTCGGGCCAGCCACTGGGCACGCCCTTGCTCTCGCGTCGGCGCAGCTGCAACGTGCTCAACGCCCAGCTCCGCGCCAGATCCGCCAGCGATGCCACGGCTTGCGCAGCCAGCGTTCGGCACTGGCGAAATGCAGCACACACGACTGACGACCGAGCAACGACTGCAGCGTCGGCCACCAGTGCAATGCGATCTCGCTCGCCGGCAGATCTTGCAGGTCGATCAGCCAGCCAGCACTGGCGGCAGCCACGCTTTCCGCCGTGCGTGCTTGTTGCACCATATTGGCGCGCCTGGCCAGCGCGCACAGCAGCAGGTCGTCGCTGATCACACCATGCAGAGAGCTTTTAAGCGGATTCGGCAGGCTGCCGCCGCCCCACAGCCACAGGCTGTTGACCGGTGCCAGACCGCGGGCACGCCGTTGCGCATTCAATGGATGCTGATGCAGCAGCACCTGGATCTCGTTGAGCAGCACGCGCCAACGCCGCCCTTCCACGCCTTGCGGCAAATGCTGCGAAAGGTCTTCGCCCAAGGCCTGTTCCGGTGCCGCGAAGCTGGGTAGCGAGGTGTTGGCGGCCAGTTTCAGATGCCAGCGATCCGGCGTGGAAATTTCCAGCTGGATGCCTGCCTCGGCGAACACCGGTCGCAACGGCGCAGCGAATGCCTGCGCCTCGTCCATGCCTAACTGCAACTGACCGCAGGCCAACAGCCGCACGCCATTCATGTCGGGCTGCACCCAGGCCGGATCAGCCGACAACCAGCTGGCGCCGGCCGCATCGCCGGCGAGGAACTCGCGCGTGATGGCGGCCGCAGGCACGTTGGCATCGATACCCTGGAAATAATCGCCGAGGCCAGCAAGATAACCAGCGCGGCCATCGCTGAGGCGATCGGCACGCGTCAGCCATTCACGCAGTGGGTGAGCGGGCTCGAAATGCGCCAGCGCAGGCAGCCACAGTTGCAATGATTGCTCCGGCTTCGCGCTCACCGCCATCCCCTACGCTTCCAGTTGCTCGTACAGTTCCAGCCACTCCGCTTCCAGCGCTTCCTTCTCGCGGCGCAATTCGGTCTGGCGCTGTCCCAGCCGCATCATTTCCTGGGTCGGGCCGTTATAGGTAGCCGGATCGGCCAGCAGGACCTCCAGCGCCGCCAGTTCGGTGTCGATCGTGGCGTTGCGGGTTTCGATCCGCTTCACCCGCTGGCGCGAGGTCTTCTCGTTCTCGCGCTGGGTGGCTGCGTTGCGGCGGCGTTCTTCCGGCGTTTCCTCCGGCACGATCTTGATGGCCACCGGTTTGGCTGCAGCACCAGCCTTCGCGGCCTTCTTGTTGGCCGTGCCGCGGGTGCGCAGCCATTTGGCGTAATCGTCGAGATCGCCGTCGAAGCTTTCCACCACGCCGTCGGCAACCCGCCAGAAACTGTCGCAGACCATGCCGAGCAGATGGCGGTCATGCGAGACCAGCACCAAGGCACCGTCGAAGTCGGCGAGCGCGTCGGCCAGGGCCTCGCGCATGTCCAGATCGAGATGATTGGTCGGCTCATCCAGCAGCAGCAGGTTCGGCTTGTCCCATGCGATCAGCGCCAGTGCCAGGCGCGCGCGTTCGCCGCCGGAGAAACCGTCGACCGATTCGAATGCGCGATCGCCAGCGAAATTCCAGGTGCCGAGGAAGTCGCGCATGACCTGGGTGGCCACGCCGGGCGCCTTGTCCATCAGGTGATCGAGCGGACTGGCGCCTTCGCGCAGGCTCTCCACTGTGTGCTGGGCGAAGTAGCCGATCTTCAGATCCTTGTGCACCTTGCGCTCGCCGCTGAACGGATCGAGCTCGCCGACCAGGGTTTTCACCAGGGTGGATTTGCCGGCGCCGTTGGGGCCAAGCAGACCGATCCGCTCGCCGGCTTCCAGACTGAAGCCGACGTCGCGCAGGACGATGTTGACGCCATCGCCGTCCCGGTTCGGATAGCCGGCCGTGATGTCTTCCAGCTGCAGCATCGAGTCGGGCAACCGTCCCGGCACCGGAAACTGGAAACTGAAGGGCCGCTCGGCGCGCACGGCCTCGGTGCCGGCCAGCTTCTCCAGCCGCTTCATGCGCGACTGCGCCTGCTTGGCCTTGCTCGCCTTGGCCTTGAAGCGGTCGACGAAGGACTGCAGATGCGCCCGTTCGGCCTGCTCGCGCTCATGCGAGATCTGCTGCTGGCGCAGCTGTTCGGCACGCAGGCGCTCGAATGCGCTGTAGTTGCCGGTGTACAGCTTCGCCTTGCCATCGTTGAGGTGCAGCGTGTGGGTGATCACGCCATCAAGGAACTCGCGGTCATGCGAGATGATCAGCAAGGTGCCCTGGTAGCGGCGCAGCCACTCTTCCAGCCACAGCACGGCGTCGAGATCGAGATGGTTGGTCGGTTCGTCGAGCAGCAACAGGTCGGACGGACACATCAGCGCGCGAGCCAGGTTCAGGCGCCCGCGCCAGCCGCCGGAGAATTCCTTGACGGCGCGCTCGTGCGTTTCCGGCGGGAAACCCAGGCCGTGCAGCAGGCGACCGGCACGCGCGCGACCGTCGTAACCGTTCAGCTCCTCGATACGGTGATGTGCTTTCGCCATCGCCTCCATGTCGCCGCGCTCGCCGGCATCGGCCTCGTCGCGCATCGCGGCGGCCAGTTCCTCGTCACCGCCCAGCACGTAGTCGATTGCAGCGTCCGGCAGCGCCGGGGTTTCCTGCGCCACCGAGGCCAGCCGCAACTTGCCTGGCATGTCCAGCTCGCCGGCATCGCTCTCCAGCTTGCCCTGCAGGGCAGCAAACAGGCTGGATTTGCCGCAGCCGTTGCGGCCGATCACGCCCAGTCGCCAGCCACTCTGGATGACCAGGTCGATATCGGAAAGCAGCAGTCGCGTGCCGCGGCGCAGGGCAAAGTGTCGAAAGGAAATCATGAAAAACAGGTGTCCAGGGCGGGATGCGGTTGCCCGCAGCCGCCCATGATAGCGGTGAAGGCGCTATTCTCGGCGTGTTAGCTGCGTTAGCCCGTGCAATGCCGAATGCCTATCCCATCGCAATCGGCACCCATCGGCATGGCGCCACCCAAGTAGTTCTGCTACAACGACGCCGCATACAGCCTTGTCTGGAGAGGGGAGCCATGGTCAAGTTCACGTACAGTTTGCCGATCGTCGCCATGCTGGTCGCTGGCGCCGCCTTTGCCACGCCACAGACAGCCATCGCGGCTGGTGGCGACAGCCTGCTGATCCATCGCGTGCAGGAAGAAAAGGGCATGAACCTGCCCAGCCGTGGCATGAGCATGGCCCAGGTCGAACGGACCTGGGGCGCCCCGCAGCGCAAGCTGTCGCCGCGTGGTGGCGACACCCAGAAGCACCCGCAGATCAATCGCTGGGAATACTCGAATTTCATCGTGTATTTCGAACATGAGCATGTGATTCACGCAGTGCTCAACACGCCGGCCGGCAACAACACCAACCCGACCGCCGCCAACTGATCCCGTTTTCGACGACGCGGCCGGTGGCGACACCGGCCGCGTTTTTGTGTGTGCGACGATCACCTCGTCGTACAATTCGCAGTCCGGTGCCTTTCCTGGCTCCTCCCCGACTGCACGAGACATCCCGCATGACCGACCCTTCCTTGCGCCTGCCGGCGGAATGGGAACCGCAGGCCGCGGTACTTATTGCCTGGCCGCATGCCGACACCGACTGGGCCGAGCGCCTTGCCGCGGTGGAAACCACCTATGTGGCGCTGGCGGCGGCAGTAACGCGCTTCCAGCCGCTGATCATCGTGGTGGCTGACGCAGCGCTGCAGGCCCACGTCGAGGCCCAACTGCTAAGTGCCAAGGTCGACCTCGCCCGCATCCGCTTCGTCGTACTGCCGTACGACGACACCTGGCTGCGCGACTCCGGCCCGATCACCCTGAAAGTTGGCGATGCTGGCTTCCAGCTCACCGACTTCCGCTTCACCGGCTGGGGCGGCAAGTTCGGCGCCGAGCAGGACGACGCGCTGATCGCCGGGCTGGTCGACGCCGGCGTATTCGGCCACGCCGCGCACAAGCGCATCGACTGGGCGCTGGAAGGCGGTGGCATCGAAAGCGATGGTGCAGGCACCGTACTCACCACCTGGCGCTGCCTGGTGCAGCGTCATCCCGAACAGTCGCGCGAGGAGATGAGTGCGATCCTGCGTGACAGCCTGCACGCCGCGCGCGTGCTGTGGCTGGATTACGGCTACCTCGAAGGCGACGATACCGACGCACATATCGACACCCTGGCGCGCTTCGCGCCGGGCGAGCGCATCGTGTTCCAGGCCTGCAACGACAGCAGCGACCCGCATCACGACGAGCTGCAGCGGATGGGCGCCGAACTGGCCGCCTTGCGCACCGTCGACGGCCGCCCATACGAGCTATACCCGTTGCCGTGGGCGAAACCGATCCTTGATAAAGACGGCCTCGACGAAGGCCGCCGGCTTGCAGCTTCCTACGCGAACTACCTGATCGTCAACGGCGCCGTGCTGGTGCCAGCCTATGGCGACCCGGCCGATGACGAGGCCGCACGCATCATCGGAACGGCCCATCCGGGCCGCGAGATCGTGCAGGTGCCCTGCCGTCCGCTGATCTGGCAGAACGGCAGCCTGCACTGCATCACCATGCAGTTGCCGGCCGGTCTGGCCTGAGTTTTATCGGCATCCGCTAAACTCCGCGGGTTGCCCGTACGAACCGTCAAGTCAGGATCGAAACCGATGACCCGCAAGACCCTCAAGGTCGCCCTGCTGCAGGAAACCGACCGCGGCAGCCGCGACGCCAACCTCGATGCGATCGAGGCCGGCCTGCGTGAAGCGGCTGCAGCCGGCGTCGAGCTGGTGCTGTTGCAGGAGCTGCACAACGGTCCGTATTTCTGCCAGCACGAATCGGTCGAGGTTTTCGATCAGGCCGAGACGATCCCCGGCCCCGGCACCGCGCGTATCGGCAAGCTGGCCGAAGAACTGAAGCTGGTGGTGGTCGCTTCGCTGTTCGAGAAGCGCGCCACCGGGCTGTATCACAACACCGCTGTGGTGTTTGATCGCTCGGCCGCGATCGCCGGCAAGTACCGCAAGATGCACATCCCGGACGATCCGGCGTTCTACGAGAAGTTCTACTTCACGCCGGGCGATCTCGGTTTCGAACCGATCGATACCTCGGTCGGTCGGCTCGGCGTGCTGGTGTGCTGGGACCAGTGGTATCCGGAGGCCGCGCGCCTGATGGCGCTGGCCGGCGCCGAACTGCTGCTCTACCCCACCGCGATCGGCTGGGACCCGAACGATGTGCAGGCCGAGAAGGATCGCCAGCGCGATGCGTGGATCACCGTGCAACGTGGTCACGCAGTAGCCAACGGCCTGCCCTTGCTGTCGTGCAACCGTACCGGCTACGAGGCTGATCCCTCCGGTGTGGGTGCCGGCATCCAGTTCTGGGGTTCCAGCTTCGTCGCCGGTCCGCAGGGCGAGTTCCTCGCGCAGGCTGGTACTGATGGCCGTGAACTGCTGCTGGCCGAGGTCGATCTGGCGCGCAGCGAGCACGTGCGGCGGATCTGGCCGTTCCTGCGCGACCGCCGCATCGACGCCTATGCCGACCTGCTCCGGCGTTTTCGTGACTGACGCCACGCTGGCGCACCACCGCACCGCTTGTTCCGCATGGCCGGCGTCCCCATGCTTGGATTTCCCCTTGAGCCTGGCCTGCTGATCGCATGAGTGTTCCCGAAACCGACCTTGACCTGTTGCCTGCCTTGCAGGGCCAGCCGATCGAGCGCGTGCAGCGTGACGACGTGGAATATGTGGTGCTGGGCACCGCGCATGTCTCGCGCAGCAGCGTGGACGCCGTCGAGGCACTGCTGGCACACGAGCATTTCGATGCAGTGGCAATCGAGTTGTGCGACAGCCGCGCGCAGAGCATGCGCGATCCCGAAGCTTTCAAGCAGATGGATCTGTTCAAAGTGATCCGCCAGGGCAAGGCCGGCATGGTCGCCGCCAGCCTGGTGCTGTCGACGTTCCAGAAGCGCCTAGCCGATCAGTCCGGCATCCAGCCCGGCGCCGAGATGAAGGCGGCGATGGATGGCGCTGAACAGCGTGGCCTGCCGGTCTGGCTGATCGACCGCGAGGTCGGCACCACACTCAAGCGCGCCTGGCATAGCGTCGGCTTCTGGCAGCGCTTCGGCCTGCTTGGTGGCCTGCTCGCCAGCGTGTTCGAGCGCGAGCACATCGAACAGGGCGAGATTGAGAAACTGAAACAAGGCGACTTGCTGGAAAGCGCGTTCAGCGAATTCGCCAGCGAATCGCAGCCGTTGTATCAAAGCCTGATCAGCGAGCGTGACGCGTTCATGGCCGCGCGCCTGCGCGAGGACGCGACACGCTCGGCGACCAGCGAATCGCGACGCGTGCTGGTGGTAATCGGTGCCGGCCACCTCAAAGGCTTGTGCGAACTGCTACGCACACAGCAGGATGATCCGGCCGCCAAGGTAGCCGAATTGGGTGCCACGCCGCCCAAGGCACGCTGGCCGAAATGGCTGGCAGTGGGCCTCGTGCTGCTGGTGTTCGGCGCGATCGCCTGGGCGTTCCATCGCAATGCCGCGCTAGGCACCCAGGCACTCATTTCATGGGTGCTGTTCACCGGTGGCTTCGCCGCACTTGGCGCGGTGGCCGCCGGCGGTCATCCGCTCAGTATCCTCGCGGCATTCATCGCCGCTCCGATCAAGCCGTTCCGCCCTGGCATCCCCGCCGGCGGTATCAGTGCGATGGCCGAAGCCTGGGTGCGTCGCCCGCGCGTGGGCGACTTCGATACCTTGCGCGACGACATCGTGCACTGGAGCGGCTGGTGGAAAAACCGCGTCGCACGCACACTACTGAACTTCTTCCTGGTCAGCGTAGGCACGATCATCGGCGAGTACAGCGCCGGCATCCACATCTTCAAGAGCCTGATGTAGCACGCGCAGCACGCCGAGCTGAGATTGGCGCGCATGTTACGATTCGCACCGCTTGCAGACCCGCTTGCAACGCACTTCAACACCTGGCCCGGGTGGCGAAACTGGTATACGCAAGGGACTTAAAATCCCTCGGCCGCAAGGCTATGCGGGTTCGACCCCCGCCCCGGGCACCAACACCTTCGGTACACCCTGCCTCGAATCGACAGGCAAGCAAGCCCATATCCCGATTTACCATAAGATAACGATCGTTTCAGCATGCTCTCCACCTTCCAACCAACGTGGAGGTCGTCATGGGAATTCTGGATACCTTGGGTGAAGTTGTGGGTGCCGTGGCTGCAGTCGAAGGCGCAGAAAAGCTCGATCCGAACGCTGGCCTGCTGACCAAGGGCATTGCCGCCGTTGCCGGTTTCAAGGGCGCGGGTGCGCTCGAGTCGCTCGTCGGCAAGAAGGAAGGCGAGACGGAATCGACCGAAGCCGATGCGCAGGCTCCCGACGCGCAAGCCTGATACTACGTATCGATTGTCTCAGGGCCAGGCGCCTGCCAGCGGCTGGCCCTTTGTTTTCTGGCGCAACCGATAAGGCGCTGGGGCATGCGTAGCAAGCGAGTTGCCGCACATCAGGACAGTTTCGGTAATTCGGCGTGACTTCGTGCCTTATCGGTGCGAACTCCGCGTGTCACCAGGAAACCGGGCAATCGCTTGTTGCGCAGCCTCTTCGAATGAGTTCGCTACAAGATTGACCTCGGAAGTAACCACTACAGGCTCTTGCATTGCCAGCAGTTCCGGCAGAAGCACCGCAACGATGCACGCCTCGGGGAACCGGCGGCGCATCTGGATGGCCACCGAGTCTCCGTGTTCGCGCTCCATGCTCGGCGTGGCACTGACGATGTAGAGCATGGAAACCCCGCCTGGCGTCGCATCCGGTGGTGGCTCGGCCTCGAAGGCCTCGATGTCCTCGATCGAAAGATGGCGCCCGTCGATACTCAGGTCACGCAGGACGCGGGCCAGGATTTCGGTGGCCAGATCGTCGCTGCTGGATCCCAGCCCCACGCAAAGCACCACGGATCCCGGAGCTACCGCCAGCGGGCCTTGCCAGCGACCGCTGACGGCCTCGCGCTGTTGACGCAGGAGGCGGCCAAGATTGGTGTCGTCGAGTACGGAGGTATGTCGGTGCCAGCGGGATCGCTGGTGTGTTTCGCCGCCGAATGCTTCGAGGACTCGCACGATCGCGCCACGCGCCTTGACTTGCTGCTCCGGGCTGATGGCACCCTGCGCCAGATCGATGCGCGCGAGCTGCAACGCCGGCAACAGAACCGCGTCGCAGTAAGCGGCAAAGGATTTACGCTTCAGGAAAACGCGCGCACCCGCGATGATCTCGTCGGCATCGCCGGAGAGAGCACGCTGGTAGAGCCGTTGCGGCATGGTCAGTGCCGGCGTGTCGCCCAGTAGGACGTCGAGCAGGTTCAGTGCCTTGACGTGGCGTCCGGCGACCACCAGGCACAAGGTCAATGGCGTCGACACAATCAACCCGACCGGCCCCCACAGCCAGCTCCAGAAGATCGCCGCCACCACCACCGCCAGCGGCGATAGCCCGGTGGTGTGGCCATACAACTGCGGCTCCACCAGTTGTGCCGTGATGGTCTCGACGACGGCATACAGGCCGAGCGTCATCAGCATGAGCGACCAGCCAGGATCGACCGCCGCCGCGAGCAGCATGGCGAGCAGCGCGGCCAGCCAGACACCTACGTAAGGCACAAATCGCAGCACCGCCGTGAGGGTGGCCCACAGCGGTGCATCGGGAACACCGATGAGCGCCAGCCCGGCCCAGACCACCGCCCCGACACCGAAGTTGACCGAAAACTGCGAGACGAAGAATCGCGACAGGCGCTCGCCGGCGTCGTTGATCGCCGTTGTCGTCGCGCGCAGATCCGTGCCACCGGCCAGACGGATGAAACGATCCCGCAAGGACTCATGTTCGAGCAGAACGAAAACGAGGACGACCAGCACGATGCCGGTGGTCTGCAATGGAACCCAGATCGAGGCAAGGATGCGCGTGATCACCGTTATCGGGTCCGTGATTACTGGATGCGCTTCCACGGGAGTCACACTTGTCGAAGCAGCCACGCCTCGTTGAGGATTGGCCGGTGCCGCCGGCACGCCGGTATCACGATCCTCGAACTGGCTCATCACCCGGCCGGCCTCGCCCTGCATCGCTTCCATGCGGCCGATGGTCATGGCGCGCAGCGTCTGTGCCTTGGCGTGGATCGTTACCTCGTATTGCGGAAGGCTCCTGGCCAGGTGAACTACCTGCGAGCCGATCACGCCCGCCAGTCCCATCAGGAACAGCGCCAGCGCCAGCACGGCGATAAGCACGGATGTCGTATGACCGAGTCCGATCCGGCGCAGCCCGCGTATCGATGGAGCGATCAGCAGGCTCAGGATCAACGCGAGGGTGATCGGAACCAGTACTTCCCTGCCGAAATACAGCAAAGCCAGCACCGTGGCACTGGCCATGATGGTGATCGCATGATGGCCTGCCGAGGTGACCGGCAACGGATCAGACCCGGACGACATGAAACGACTCCTCGCCTGTGTGGTTTGTGCTGCCGAAATCTTCAAGCGGCCGACATGCGTTTCATGCAACCGCACCCAGTGCGCGACATCGATGCACCCTGGTCTTGTTCATATCCTAGCCGCATGTGCTGAGCAACAGTTGCCGCGCGATCCAGTTACCTCTGTGCCCCGTTGCACAGAACAGCATGAATCATCTGCGGGAGAACGCCCTGCCCGGTTCATCGACACCGCCCCGTATCAGCTCGGAAAAATTGTCATCGGGCCTGCTGTTCCTTGCCCGATCGGTAATGCGGCCACGTCGCCGCCATTCGTCGATCGGCACACTTCGATCCAGTGCACCTACCTTGTAGAGATATTCCGGCAGATAGCCGGTCAGCAGCAAACGGATGTCCCGCGGCAGGCCCGGTTCGATCTGCCGGGCCATGCGGTAGACAATGGTGGTGCAGTTCGAAGTGATCGTGTTGTAGAACGCCGGCGTGACGGCCAGTTTGTCCGCCGCATGCACGTAGGAGAGGAACAACGCGCGCATGGCAGCCTTGTCCATGCGCAGGGGATACAGGTAATCGTCCTCGCCGCGCACGTTGGTGCGCACGCGGATGATGTCGCGCTCGTCGGCGGCGATCAGGATGGTTTCGAATTGCTTGAAGAAACCGCCGATCGCCGAGTACTGCTGACCGCGCTTCTTGCGGATCTCCACCGAAAAGACCACGTGGCTGCCGTCGTCGAAGCCGAAGGAGATCATCGCGTGCGCGATCGCCGCGCTGCCCCAGTACGACAGCACGGCATCGGCTGATGCCAGATGATCCAGATCGTAGTGCCGGGTTTCCCAGCGCGCGTCATAGTCATCATCGCTGCGCCAGCTGAAGTCGCGCACATTGTTCAAGGTGACCTGGTTGCCTGCCACTGTGCCGGTGAGCAGACGGGATACGTCGTCTGCCCAGATCCGCTGATTGGACGGCGCGATGCTGGCCCACCAGAGCAGCAGTGCTGCATAGGCCACCGCGTAGAGGCCAAGCGGAAGCCAGCTGCGCCGGTTGATCGCGAGAGTGAGCAGCACGATGACGCCGGCCACCCAGATCGCGCTGCCGATCGAGCGCGCGATCAGGTTGCCCGGCAGCTGGTACCAGAGCGCAAGCGCACCCCACGCGCCGGAGCAGAACGTGACCAGCGCCATCACGGCGATCAATGCCATCCTGCCGATCATCCAGAGCTTCTTTGCCATCTCGTTCCCGCCAGGTCGGCCAATGATCCAAGCGTGCCGCTTTGGCCGCGCGAAGACAACGCACAGCCAAAGTATGCTCCGTGGCTGGCAGCCGGCTTCAGTCGCCATGGGAGTCGTCGCGATGATCCACCATGGCTACAATCCGGCAACCACCCGGCTGAATGGACAGGACGCAGCATGAAACGTGGAACGCGCGCCAGGATCACGCGATGCGTCGCCCTCGCCATGCTGCTCTGCCTTAACGCCTGCGCGATGGTCGGGGTGAGCCGCGTCAAGACGCACGACTACGTCAACGAGCGGCGTGCCGATGTGATCGGTGCCAACCGCCTGAGCGACCGCACGGTGCAGGCGCTCAACGTGGTGGCGCTGACCGTCGACAGCTGCCAGCGCGAATTCACCACCTGCACGGATACCGTCGTGCACTCGCCGGGACTGAATGACGAGCAGCGGTTGTCCGCGCTCAGCGAGCTGTGGCTGGGCAAGGCGATCAGGACCGATCATGCCAAGGCCGGCACCGCGATGGAGGATCAGACCCTCGATGCGTTCCTGCAGTCCGCGCGCTATGCCTACGCCTACCTGTTCTACACCGCGCGCGCGCCGGCCGATCGCGCCTTCGCGCTGCGCCAGGTGCAGGTGATCGGGTTCTACAACTTTGCCGTGCAGCGCGCGGTGAGCCGCTTCTTCCAGGAACTGCCGCAGCTGGGCACGCAGTGGACGCAGACCACGTTGGCCGGCTGGACGGTGATGCGCCCGCAGAGCGACCTGCGGCTGGCTGACAATGCGCGTGTGCCGAACGAGTTGATTCCTGCGGCCGATCTGCGCTTCAAGGGCCTGCGCAACGTCTACCAGCGCGACGGTTTCGGTTCGGATTTCGTTGCCGTGACACCACCGGAAGCACCGGACGACGATGTGCCATGGCGCGAACCCGACTACGCATCGATGACCGGTGCGCTGGTCTTCGACGGCACCACGCTGGACGAGGTGCTGGCCACGAGGCAGGTGCGGCTGCTGGTCCGGGATCCCTATCGCGACGACACCATCACGGTCGGTGGCCGCACCGTGCCGCTGGGCGCCAACTTCACCGCCGCTTATGGCATCTGGCTGGCACGCTCGGGCTTCGCGAGCCAGTCGATCCGTTCCCTGCTCGGCCGCGAGGGCGGCATCACCACAGCACGCGTGCTGATGATGCAGCCGTACGATCCCGACCGCCTGACCGTAGTGATGCTGCATGGACTGGGCAGCAGCCCGGAGGCGTGGATCAATGTGTCGAACGAGGTCATGGGTGACGAGGAGCTGCGCCGTAACTATCAGGTCTGGGAGATCTACTACCCCACCAATGCACCGGTTGCGGTCAACCTCGCCAATATCCGCAAGGCACTGGATGCCACGCTGCGGCACTTCGATCCGTCCGGCCGCGCACGCGCATCGCAGAACATGGTGCTGATCGGGCACAGCATGGGCGGCCTCATCGCGCGCCTGCTGGTGTCATCCAGCGGTGACAAGCTGTGGAGCCTGGTGCCGGCGCGTGCGAACCTGTCGCCGGCGAAACGCGCCAGGCTGCATGAACGGCTCGCGCCCTATCTGCAGTTCACGCCGATGCCACAGGTGACCCGCGCTGTCTTCCTGGCCACGCCACATCGCGGTACGCCCTACGCCCAGCACCGGCTGGCTCGCTGGATCGGCAATCTGGTCCGCCTGCCCGTCAGCGTGTTGAAGGAAATGGCCAGCCTGTCCGACCTGCTGAAGGACGATAGCAACAAGGGTTCGCCGCTGCGCATACCCAACAGCATCGACAACCTCAGCGATACAGATCCGTTCATCGTCGCCGCCGCTAACCTGCCGGTATCGCCACACGTGCGCTATCACACCATTGTCGGCGTCTACAAATCGAAGGGAACACTGCAGGACAGCGACGACGGCGTGGTGCCCTACAAGAGCTCGCACCTGGATGGCGCCGACTCCGAACTCGCCGTCCCCTCATGGCACAGCGTGCAGGAAACGCCGGCCGCGATTCTGGAATTGCGCAGGATCCTCCGGCTGCACGTCGCGGCACTGCAGGAAACCCATAAATAGCTCGTGTGGAGAGCGATTCATGTAGGAGCGCTGCTGTTGACGACACACTTGCCTGTCGATAGATCGACCACGGCACTCTCCTTGAACGATGTCGCAGGTCCGCATTTTCCGGCAACCGTCGTAACGAGGTTGTTGCCGATGTTCAGGCATTGGTCCGCGATCACCGCCACGCCGGGTCGATGCGATACGACGATCAGGATCGTCTGCGGCAGGCGGCGTTTCAGCGCTGAGAGAACCACGATCTCGGAGGCGGCATCGAGCGCACTTGTGGCCTCATCCAGCAAGGCGAGGAACGGCTGCCGCAGGATGACCTGGGCCAGCAGCAGCCGTTGCAACTCGCCTCCAGAAAGCCGGCTCGACGAGCTGTGCAGTGCCGTGTCGAGTCCGTGCTGCGAACTCGCCAATCGCTTGTCGAGCCCCACGTCCGTCAACACGCCGCGCAGCATCTCATCGGTGGCTTCGGGCGCCGTCCACAACAGACACTCGCGTACGGAATGCTGCCAGGGCCGGACACTCTGGCTGACGTAGGCACCATGCCGGACGAGCTCGCGGTACTCGTCAAAACCGATGATCCGTTCACCGGCGCGGGCTACAAAAGCCTCGGGCGTCATCATGCCGGCCAGAACGTCGACCAGGCTGCTCTTGCCGATGCCGGAGTCGCCCGAAATCAGGGTCAGCTCGCCGGGCACCAGAACCAGGTCGTCGACATCGAGACCGGTCGCTTGCGGTATCAACCGCATCCGCTCGATATGCAGCGCATCGTTGGAGGTCGTCTTGCGCGACAACGCAACCGACGAGCGGTCGGGATCGAGGTGCATGTATCGCTGCCACAGTTCGAAGGCCGGAGCGGCCGAACGCAGCTGCTGAAAACTCTGCCGGGTCGACACCAGATAAGGCAGCAGGCGTCCTAGCAACAAGCACACCGCGATGAGCGACGGCTGATCGATGCCGTGCCAGCGATGGGCGAGTACGAAGACCGCCGCGATCCCTACCGCCGCCAGCAGTTCGAGCATCAGCCGGCCGGAGGCCACCAGCTCCAGCTGGCGTCGATAACCGTGGCACAGTCGCGCGGAAATGGCGCCGTAACTGGCTTTCTCCACATCTTCCTTTTCGAACGAGCGGACGTGACGCAGGCGCCGGGGAAAATCCTCGCTGTGCCAGAACAGTCGTGTCATGTCCACGACGTACTGACGGCTGACCAGCGATTGCTCACGACCATAGGCACGCGAGGTCAACAGCCCGAGACCCGCGAGCAGAGGTGCCGCCAGCATCAGTGGCGGCGATACCCAGAACGCAAATCCGAGACTGACCGCAGCGGTGACGCCGGCGATCAGCAATTGCTGCAGGGCGCTGAAGCCCTGCACGATGAGTTCGACGTTATGGGTGAGGACGTTGGCGATCTCCGCGGACGTCGAATCCGCCAGTGACGTCAAGCGAGCATCGATCAGGCGCGCATGAACCCGGCGGCGCAGGCTCAGGCCGTAACGACCCACCAGGCGCGCTCCCAGGCGCGCCGCCTGCCAACGCAACAAGGCGAAGGCAGCCATCGCGGCGGCGAAGATGGCTGCCTGCATTTCGACGCTGCGGCCTGCGTCGAACAGCACGCTGCCGAACGGCAGCGTGTGCCCCGGCTGGACCAGCGGCACCAGCAGCACCGCCGCAAGACTGCCGACAAACGCAGCACCCAATGACAGCACGACATATGCCGCCGTTTCCGCCAGCTCGACGCCCGTAAGCGTGCGTACAAGCGAACGCAACAGGTCGTGGGCTCGATCGGGTGCTGGCGACGGCTCGCCTGGCATCTTTACGAACTCACGCTGCTGGCCGGCAGCATGGGCCGCAGCTTCGATGACACTTCATGGCGATTCAGAACGGCGTTACTCCCGGGCCCGATTTCCCATGTCGGTAAGTGCGTCCGCCAGAACAAAAGGTTGCGCGCCGCCGGCAACCGTCGAGCGGTGACGTGGAGCTTCCATTCGGCGTTTGACCAGCGACCGTCGCCCTTCCGGGATCGAACCTGCTACGGCGTCTTGCCTGCCTGCAGGTCTTGCACGATGGCCAGCGACCGCTTCACATGCTCGTCCGGTCGAAGGTGATCCGTTTCCGAAGAGAGCGTGGTGACAATCTTGCCGTTGCTGCCGATGACGAAGGTCGTGCGCGAGATGAAGGCATGATCGATCGCCTCGCCACGCACATCGTTCATTCCAGACTGTGCTGCGACGGTCTTCAGGTCATAGGAAAGCGCGACTTTGAGATCGGCATCGGAGGCGACCGGAAACTTGCCGGCGCAGTATTTCGGGTCCGCCGAGAAGGCGTTGAGGCGTCCGATGCTGTCGGCCGATACGCCGATGATGGTCGCTCCGGCCGCGTCGAACTTTTCCCGGTTGGCCGCAAAGGTGTGCGCCTCGAGATCACAGCCTCCCGTGTAGGCCGACGGGTAGAAGTACACCACCACCGGTCCCTTCTTGAGCGCGTCGGCGAGGGAGAAGGTAAAGGCCTTGCCTGCCTGGCTGGCCTGGGCCGTGAATGTGGGTGCCGTGACACCCGGTCCGAGTGCGGCAAAAGCCGGCATTGCCGAAGCCAGCGCCATCAGCGCACCCACTGCCATCGTTCCTGCAAGACGCTTTTTCATTTTCACGACCCTCATGAAGTGACCTCCTCTCAGTGTGCCATCGGATGCGATCGGCGACATCAGTCGAGAAGCCGGCGCAGTGTATCGATGGAATTCCGCGGATGATGCCCGCGGCGCAGTTGATGAACGCCCAGCTGCATCATCCGTTGTTCGAAGCAATGCCAGCCAGGCTGTCCGGAAGCATATGCCTGATCGGCGCGCAGCCGTGCGGCGATTTCATCGCCGGGAACCGGGCTCAACAAGGCATCAGGGTCGCCGGCCAATTGACCGGAAACGAACACCGCGCCGACCAGCTCCAGCGGAGCTGTCGCGAGCCGGCCATGGCCTAGTCGCAAATCGGCTTCGAACTTCTCGACCCCGCTGCGACGGCGGATGATCGGTGCCTGATTGATCCAGCGCCGGGTTGCATCGTCATCGATGAAACGCAACGCATCGGCTTGCAAGTGCAGGTAATTGGCGACGCCGGTGGCGAGCATGTTTTCCGGCTGCACGAAGACCGCGTCTTCGGCGAGAAAGTCCAGCCCCTGCAGAAGGCTGTGCAAGGCCAAGCTCGATTTTCCCGAGCCGCTCGCCCCCAGCAACAGGATGCCACGCCCCTGCCAGCCGACGCAGGCGCCATGCAGAGGAACCAGGCCCAGTCCGCGCGTCGCCAGGGTGAAGACGGCAAATTCGATGAGCTCATAGCGCAGGTGATAGGGGTGACCGAGCATGTCCTCCGACGACACTACGAGAGCGTGGTGTTGTTCGGGTGCCAGCACCACATAGTTCTCCGCGTCCATCACGCCGCAGAGCAGGCCGGCGCCGGATTGCACTCGCACCGGTGGTGGCTCGTCAGTGTTCGGCGAAACCTGCCGCGGCAACAGGCGCAGCTCGATGCGGAATTCCGGTGCGCCTGTCGGCAGATGGTGTGACGGCAGGCCGCCATAAGCGGCCTCGACCAGATCCAGCAGCGCCTCACTGGTGCTTTCGAAGCGGAAGCATCCGCCCAGGATCTGCCGGCACACAGAGATGCGGCGACCGATCGAGCGCTCGCAAAAAGGGTCCGCACCGGCGTCTGTAACGCCGGTGCGGAAACCAGGGCCATCGTCGTCGATCAAAAGTTTCAACCGTCTGATTGCCGGGCGCCGTACTGCGCGAATGCGAAGGGAGTGGACCCGTAGGTGCTTCTTTGGCTGGAAAAGGTTGCGTCAATGGCAGTTTGTCGCGCCTGGCATCCGAATATTTTTCGCACCAGGCAACCGAAGCTGGCCGCCGCGGCACTCACGTCCAGTCAACGTTGATCGTTGGAGCCGGCACGCCGGCCCGGCGCTGATGCGTTGGCGCAGCTTGCCCCACGGCTTACGAGACCCTTAGCGATGCTGAATATCCAGGTTGGCCACTCCTACTTCCTGAGTTACGACCGGAAGCAGTGGGAGCGCGGCAAGCCCTATCCCCCGCTCGCCACGATCCAGGTCGCCGCGCTGCTGAGGGAGATGGGCCACGCCACCAGCCTGTTCGACGCGATGCTGGCCGACGGTGTCGAGGACTATCAGGCATCCCTGCAGGTCGCGCGACCGGACGTGGTCGTCATCTACGAGGACAACTTCAACTACCTGACCAAGATGTGCCTTAGCCGCATGCGCGAAGCGGCTTGCCAGATGATCGTCGAGGCGTGTGCCCACGGCGCCCGGGTGATTGTTGCGGGCTCCGACGCCTCGGACCACCCGGACGCTTTTCTCGCAGCGGGCGCCGATGCCGTGCTGATCGGCGAAGGCATCGCGGCGTTGGTCGAATTGATCGAGCGGCTGGACCTCGATCCGGATATCGCCACCTCGAACTGGACATCCGGCATCCCTGGTGTGGCAACGCTGGTGAATGGACAGACGCAGCTGATGCGCATGGGCGCACAGCCGCCGGATCCGCGACTGATCGGCCAGCCTGCATGGGACTTGGTCGATATCGAACGCTATCGCAGGATGTGGAAGGAACGGCACGGCTATTTCAGCCTCAACATGGCGGCGTCGCGTGGCTGCCCTTTCCGTTGCAACTGGTGCGCCAAGCCGATCTGGGGCAACCACTACAAGCAACGCGGCCCGCAGGACATCGCCGCAGAGATGTCCTATCTGAAACAGACCTTTCGGCCCGATCACATCTGGCTGGCCGACGACATCTTCGGCTTCCACGTCGACTGGGTCACCGAGTTCGCCGAGCATCTGCGCGCTGCCGACGGATCGGTGCCGTTCACCATCCAGACCCGCGCCGACCTGATCAGCGAACGCATGGCCAGCGCGCTCGAGCGGGCCGGGTGCGCAGAGGCCTGGATTGGTGCAGAGAGCGGCAGCCAGCGCGTATTGGACGCGATGACCAAAGGCACCAAGGTCGCCGACCTGATTGCCGCCCGCATGCGTTTGGGTGAGCACGGCATCCGCGTGGGTTTCTTCATTCAGCTTGGCTATCTGGGCGAGCAACTGGCCGATCTGCTGGCCACCCGTGAACTGGTCACGCAGGCCGCACCGGACGACATCGGCGTCAGTGTTTCCTATCCGCTGCCTGGCACGAAATTCTATGAGCGGGTCAAGGCCCAGCTTGGCGTAAAGACGAACTGGCAGGACAGCGATGACCTGGCCATGATGTTCCGCGGCGCCTACGACTCGGACTTCTATCGTCGTGTGCGCGACCTGCTGCATGAGCAAGTCACCCAGCAGCAAGCGAAGGCGAACATGGAGCCGGAGCGTTACCGCCAGGATGGTGCGGCGCTCGATGCGCGATGGGATGCGTTGATCGCCTGCGAGCAGGCGCACCGTACCGAAGACGCCACGGCGCCACTCACCACGACGCAAGACAGTCCCCAGGCGCCGCGTCATGCTGCCACCGCTCAAAACCGTTAGAGAGGGCTTGCGCCGCACCACCGAGGCGCTTGCCGTGGAACTGGAGCAGCCAGGCATCGCAACGCCAGAGTGGAGCGATCTCGAATGGCGGCTGGCTGCGGCCGCCGCCGCCGCACACGGCGTGTCGCCGCTGCTGTGCAAATCTTCACGGTGGCAAAATCCGGAATGGAGAGGGTTTCTAGAGAGTCAGCGCGAACACGTCGAGCTTCGCCATCGACGCATCGCGTCATTGCTGGAACGCATCGACGCCAGCGCCCGTGCCGCCGGACTGGCCATCGTCGCCCTGAAGGGTTCCGCATTGCATGCCATCGGCGTCTACGTGCCGGGCGAGCGTCCGATGGCCGACATCGACCTGCTGGTCCGCGAAAACGACGCCGCGCCGGTGATCCAGTTGCTGCAGGACCTCGGCTATGTGGAGTCATTCGTGCAGTGGAAGCATCGGGTATTCAAACCGGCGACAGGCCAGCCCGCAGCAGGATTGGGCGAACACCGCGACACGCCGGTCAATATCGAGTTGCATACGCGCATCCAGGAGCGGCTGCCGATATCCGCCGTCGACATCACCGGACGAATCTATCCGCAGGAGCCCACGCCCGGCTTGAATCCGTATCCGTCGAACGGCGCCTTGATGAACCACCTGCTGCTGCATGCGGCCGGGAACATCTGTGGCCGCAGCCTGCGCCTGCTGCACCTGAACGACATCGCCTTGCTGGCCGGGCGTATGACCACTGACGACTGGAATGTCCTGTGGGATGAGCATGCGACCGACGCTCCATGGTGGGCACTGCCGCCGCTGCGCCTGGTTGCGCGTTATTACAGGAACACGGTCCCCGTAGCCGTGCTCGCACGCCTGGAGCGCGACTGCCCTGCTCTGCTGCGAACAATCTCGCGCCGCCAGACCCTGACGCAGGTTTCGTGTTCGGATTTGTGGCTACACGCGCTGGCCGGAATCGAATGGTCCCGTTCTGTCCGCGAAGTCGGGCGCTACGTCAGGAATCGTGTCAGGCCTCCTAAGGAAAACATCAAGGAGCGTGCCGATATGGTGCGGACGCAGTTCTGGCTGCAGGGGCAAAGCTGGGTCAGACAGAACCAGGGTCGGCGCATCCTGACCTTGCTCACCCGACCGGTGCCGCGCATGGATACCTTGTTCGTCGTACGTGCAGCACTGGAGTCGCCGGGGCTTCGGTGACAGGACATCAGCCAATGAGTTTGTCAGCAAGGTAGTCGACGACGTGCATACCGGAGAGCAGTACCACCACTTCATGCTGGCCTCGCAACGGGACCGGATAGTACGCGACAGCTTTCAGAAGATCGCGCTGGATCTGCTGCCCGAGGGAGCAGAAGTACTCGATTTTGGTGCAGGTACCGGCATTGATGCGAAGGCTTATGCCGCTAACGGGCACCTGACTTTCGTGTATGACCCTTCGGAAGCGATGCGCGCGCACCTGGCGCAGTATTGCCACAACGAAATCGCCCAAAAAACCATCGTCGAGATAGCCTCGCCGCTCGCCTGCAAGGTGCAGGCAGTCACGGCGAATTTTGCAGTCCTCAACCATTTCGCGGATCACACGACGCTTTTTGAAGAGTTGTCGCGCGTGGTCCACCAGGGTGGTTTTGTGCTGGCCAGCATGCTGAACCCTTACTACCTCGGTGATGCGCGTTACAGCTGGTGGCGTGCGAATATCATGAATCTTCTACGACGTGGTCACTACGCTATCCCAAGTGAAAGCCGCATCCATCGTTTCACGCCACGCGTCGTGGCGCGGTCAGCTACACCGTATTTCCGTCTGGAACGCCTCATTCCGCGTGGCTTCGGGTTGGCTACCGATCTCTACATGTTCCTGCTATTCCGGCGGGTATGAGATGTGGAAGGACTGGATAAGGCCATTCGTGCGTCCACTGCCGCAATGGTCCACGGTTGCCGTTGCCCCTCCACAGCAGGTGGTCACCGCCACCTTGCGTTGGGACGGCCATTCGGCCGATGTCACCGCGGACCACACCGTGGCTTCGCTCGTGCCGCTCGTGATCGCGACCAGTCTTGATGCCGGCCCACGTCCGGTACTCGAGTACCGCAATAACACTACCGGAACGCTGCTTGGCGTTTTGCATCTGGCGCAGATGGCGTCGGTCGCTTCCGAAACGACAGCCATCACGCTCTACCACGTCGCAGCTGGCGGGCACCGCTGTCTCGGCTGGCCGTTGCGCTCGTGGAACGCGTGGCTTCAGAACCGCCTCATGCGGAAAAATCGCGCGCCGCACCACTTCGCACCGGAGCCTGCCGCGGTACAGCAGCTCATGATCGCCTATCTTTGTCCGCGACCGGTCGTGCTTGTCTCTGTCGACGCACCAGGCCACCAGAATATCTTCCCGATGGACTTGATCGGCCCGCTGGAGCGGAGCGGACTTTTTTCTCTCGCGCTACGCAGCACCAGCGCTTCCGTGTCCGTCATGCGCGAAGTGCGCCGGGTTGCTCTGTCCGGCATCCCTGCGCCGATGAAGGCCGTCGTTTACAAGCTCGCCGAGCATCACAAGCACCCGCTCCAAGACTGGAATGCGTTGCCGTTTCCTGCTCGACCGTCGCGGGAATTCGGCATTCCCGCCGTTGCTGCGGCGCTGCGCATTCAGGAGTTGAGCATCGTGCATAGTCAGGATGTCGGTTCGCACACGTTGTTCCTCGGCCGCATCGTCTCCGACGAAAAACTGGCGGAAGGTACCCAGCTGCACCACACGGCAGGCTTTCATCAAGCGTACCGTCGCCGGCACGGCATACCGCTTGCAGAGGTCTAACCGACTGCGCTCCGCGGATCCCGGCGCCCGTGAGCGCTGCTGACAGGCAACAAGAGCGGTGAGTGAATAGCGTGGAACATATCCGTATCAACCAGGCCACCGATCCTGAGAAGCGATCCCTTGAATATTGTCGATCTTGAGGCACAACTCGATCAGCAGCTGCAAAGGCCACGCGTCACGAATCTGGACGGCGTGCGCCAGGCCGCCACAGCTTGGTCTCATGCTGTGTGGTCGTTTGCCGAGTCGACCGGCCCTGCGATCCTCACGGCGAGCGAGATCGAGCACGCGTTCGCCATCGCGCGTCAGCCCGTGTTCGTCTTCGGCGCTCATCGTAGCGGCACAACGCTGGTACGCGATCTGCTCGACCACCACCCCGCCCTCTCCGTGCTTCCTGCCGAAGGCACCATGCTCACGAATTTCGCGTGGCACCTGAAGCGACTGGAGCCGGATGGCCGGATGCGATTCTTCGGCTGCGAATGGTTGCGCAGGCTTGCCAACCCGATCAACCAGCACCCCTACTGGCTGCTTGGCCGCTCGTCGTCAGAAGGTTCGCCGTACGTTGAATTCGCACGTGCCCTGCTGGCTTGGTGGCCGCTGGTCGAAACGCGGCTCGGACCGCGCACGACGTCTTGGCCGCTGGTCGCGACCGCGCTTGCCTATGCGCATTGCACGTCAGGGTTCCGCACTGCGTCCCCCTTGGAGCGATGGGTCGAGAAAACACCCACGAACGAACGCTTCCTGGCGCGCCTGATGGCCGAATTTCCCGAGGCAAGACTGCTCCACGTCATCCGCCATCCTTTCGCGGTCTACGCATCAAGCCGTCAGGCCGTACGGAATTCCGGCCTTGCATCGAGCGAAGAGAGTCGGATCCTGCGTCAAATGCGTTTGTCGTACCGGGAGGCGGCCAGTCGTCACGTTCGACCTGCGTCGGGTTCGTACTTGCTTGTCCGCTATGAGGATCTGCTTGAAGACACGGCAGACAGTGTCCATCGGATGGCCTCTTTTCTCGGAATCCAGCCGCTGCCCATCATGATGCAGCCAACCGCGAACGGCATTCCCACGTCGAGCAACAGCTCTTTTGATACCCATGTGGTGGCAGGGAAATTGAACCGCCGGCCTGCGGATGATGCGTTCAATGCGCTCACTCGACGCGATCGCGAGCGATTGAGTGCGATGTTGGCCGACGATGCCGGAAAGCTCGGCTATCCGTTGGCGCCGCTGCCTGCGTTGCGCCGACAATTGTTGCAGATCCGGATACGCGCTGGCTGGATGGCCGATCGCTTCAGGGCACGCTGGGTCCGGTTCCTTTCCGCGCACCCGAGGCAACGTGGGCTCTAGAGTCTTCTACTTTGTCGCTACCGCGATGGCCAGCCTCTGCAGAAAGTAAAAGTGCGGCCGGCGCAGCAGGCTCGACGGGACCCGTGAGCCATGACGAAAAACAGAGCTCTGCACTTAGATAAATGTCATTCGATACAAAGTCTGAAGGGCTTGAACGGTGTAATCGGCGTCCTCCAGGATCGCGCGATGCTGCGCTTCCTCGGCCATTCGGAGCCGTAGTTCCTCATTGGCAAGCACCTGATGGATGGCATTCGCCAATGCATCCCAGTCCTTGACGGGCACGGCCAGCGCCGCCGAAGGTGACCACTCCACGAAATGCCCGACCGCTGTACCGACCGCAGGCACGCCTGCCACCGCGGCTTCCAGCAGGACCAGCGGGCCAGCCTCATGCAACGAAGACATCACCAGCAGATCGGCGGACTCCATCATCGGGCGCAGTTCGCGCTGGGTCTTGAATCCATGAAACCGCACGTGGTGTTCCAGTCCAAGCTGGCAAGCCAGCCGCTGCATCTCGCCCTGCAGTGTGTCCTCGCCGACGATGTCCATCTCGAATTCCAGTCTCTTCCCGGCCAAAGCTGCCAGTGCCCGCAGTAGCGTCGGCTGATCCTTGACGCGGTTGAGGCTGGCGACATGGATCAGCCGCGCCCGCTTCGCGTGGCGTTCACGCGGCGCGAGCGGCGCCCATGCCTGCAGGTCGACGCCGAGTGGCACGCGCTGCGCCTTGAGTCCGAGCGCCTGCAGCGAATCGATGATCGGCGCACTGGCTGCTGTTATGGCGTCGGCGCCGCGCAGCACGCATGCCTCGCGCAACCGCCCTTTCCATTTCCGTCGTCCGCCATAATCGATTTCGTGCAGGGCAACCAGTTCGCCGCCGGCGATATGCACCAGGCTCGGCAGCTTCAGCATCTTTGCCGCAGCGACGGCGACCAGGCTGCAGGAACCGGAGAAGATCGCATGAACCAAATCGAATGGCGCGCGGCGATGTTCAGTGCGAATCGCAGCAATCGCGCGTAGCCGGGTCCAGTTGTCGCCGATGTTGTGCACGGTGGCTCCGGCGAGTTCCCAGCGGCCCGCTACCACCTCCTGGTGCAGCGCGAAGACATGCACGGAGTGCGTACGCGCAAGCCGCTCGATCAGTGCCAGCAACACTGGGATAACACGGAATTCGCCGGTGCGATCCACACCACCCGGAACCACCAGCGCGAGCTTCACCCTGCCCTCCGTCGCTGGTCATCGCACACTTGCGCATATGCGCCTGACCACTGACGGCCAACCGCCTTGAACGAAAGCATGGCATCGAAGTGCGCGCGGACGCGTTCCGGCGATGGGCGATTCGACGCGGCAGCGACCAGCGCATCCGCGAGGCGAGCTGCATCGCTGCAAGGCCACAGATGGCCGACACTGCCATCACAGGTCAGTGCGCGGAATGAGGGAATATCGGTGATCACCGGCGTCACACCACAGGCCAGCGCTTCCAGCACGACATAGCCGCAGCTCTCGGCGAGACTGCCGGAGACAAACAGATCCGCCGACTGCATCAGGCGCTCGACATCTGCATGCGCCACCCTGCCCAGCAGATGGACGCGACCGGCGAGCCGTACATCGCGCGCGATGCAATGCTGCACTTGATCCATCAGCGGCGCACTGCCGAACGCACACCAGAGTCGCAGACCGGGCAGCTTCGATGTCGCCCGGGCGACTCCTTCTAGGACGGTCAGCGGGTCCTTGCCGGCGCTCAGATGTCCCACCCACAGCACGCACGGGTCTCCATGAAGCCCTGTCTCCGCGCGGGCATCGATGCGGTTGCCCACGGTGAAACGGCTGCTGGATTCGGGAATCGCGAACAAGCGCATTTGTGGCCCGAACAAGCCGGTGCGGGTGAATGGCAGTGCCAGCTCGTGTGCCGTGAAGGCAACGCCCGTGGCAGCCGCATACCACCGCTGCCATTGCGGCCGTCGCCACCAGCGAGGCAAACCGTCGGCGTGATCCTGGAAAATGATCGGCAGTTGCGGCAGGCACTGCGCCACGGCGAATGCATCCTCGGCGAAACCCAGGCCGTTCGCATGCAGGACGTCGGCCTTGATGTCGGTGAGCAGACGGGCGAAACGGCGGCTGCGCCCCGTCGCCCCGACTGCTCCAGTGATATCGACAAAGTGGTAGTCGATGCCGTTTCGCGTGAGCCGATCGTCACGCGCCGCCGCCTGGATCACCGAAACACGCGTACCAGCATCGGCAACCAGTTCAGCGATATCCACCAGCGAATGCCATTGCGCAAGAACCTCGTCATGCGCAAGGCCTGTCGGTGCCGGCAGGAAATTGATTTGCGCGACGTGCAAGGCCGGTGCTCGCCTAGAGGCCCGATACCTGCGGCATGCGCAGGCGTACCAGCCGATTGGCCAGGTTCAGTTCCCACGGGCGATCGTACTTGCCGTGACGATAGCGCCAGCCGGCCATGGCGCTCAGGCTGCGCTTGGCCCACGGTGGCGAGCGCAGATCCTGCACCGTGGGAAACCGGCAACGCAGCACCGTCACGAAGTCGTGGATGCGGCTGCGCAGCTTGTCGGTGAGCCAGGGTGCATCGGCATGGCAGGCATAGTCGACCCAGCGACGCTGCATCCACTCTTCCGGCGTCTTCGGAAAAACCACCGGCTCGCCGTTGAGATCGAGCAGTGGCATCGAAGGCCGCTTGCCGCGGTCCTTTTCGTGTTTGCTGCTCTCCGGCAATGGCGTGTAGATGTAGACGATGATCTCGGACTGGGGATTGATCTTCTTCAGTTCGCGGATGAATTCGAAGGTGTGCTCGGTTTCTTCTTCGGTGTTTTCCGGCGGCGCAACCATGAAAGACAGCTCGGGAATCACCCCGTTCCGGCGACACAATTCGGCGACCTCCAGTGTCTGATCCGGACGCGTGCCCTTGCGGATCTCCTTGAGCATCTGTCCGCTGGGCGATTCCGCGCCGATGTACGCCATCCGCAACCGGCTCTTGCGCACCAGCTTCCACGAACTCTCCGACAGGTTAAGCAACGCGTCCGAGCGCGCGTAGCACCACCACGGCATTTCGAGTTTTGCCATCACTTCAAGCAAGGGGATCATGTCCTCTTCGCGATCGAAGAAGTTGTGATCGAAGAACTGGATCGAATCGGCGCCCAGTTCGTACTTGAGATAACTCAGGTCGCGCTCGAGCCTGGCGATAGCCGGCAAGGCGGTGGTGCCGCCGAACATCGCAGCCACGCCACAGAAAGTGCAGCGGTAACGACAACCGATCGCAGCCTGGTGCGCGGCGGTGCGGCGGCCAAGAAAGGTACGCGCCAGATAGCGCCGTGGATCGCCGAGCTTGTCGTAGGGCAGCACCAACCCGGTATCGCCCAGCGTGAAGCGACGGTTCGGGTTGTGCACGATCGTGCCGTGGCTCTTCCATGACATCCCGCCGATCAGCGGCAGCCTTGAGTCCGCGTTACCGGCCAGCGCGGCGATCAGGTCAGGCAAGGTTTCCTCAGCCTGCCCGCGCACGGCGTAATCGACGTACGGCGCGGCCAGCGCGGTATCCGGATAGAGCGTGGGAAAGTAGCCACCCCAGATGATCGGCACCGCCGGGAAACGCTCGCGGATTGCTTTGGAGACATCGATCGACGGTGCGACCTGTGGGCCGCCCATCACGCTGATGCCGACGGCATCGAATCGACCACCCTCCAGCGCATGCAGCGCCTCGCCGACAACATCGCGGTCGATGTTGCCATCGATGATCTGGCTGTTGCCGGTTCGATCCAGCGCTGCCGACAGATGCAGCAACGACAACGGAAATCGCGCACTCGAGCGCGAGGTGATGGTCGGATTGATCAGCAAGGTCTTGGGGGAAGGGTTCATGGCGAAGGGCTACGGCAAGAAGGGTCAGGACGCGCGAATGAGCTGGAACACCAGCGCGACGGGAACCTCCAGCGCCATGCGGTCGAAGCGCGCGCCAGCGGGAATGTCGGCCGGATCCAGCATGGGTTCGAGCACCCGCTCGATCTGCAGCCCGAGCGTCGCGCAGGCCGCGTGCCAATGGCTGTACAGGTGTTGCGCATGCCGCACGGCATAGCGCTGGTTGCCGGACTTGAAATCGCGCAACCAGCCGAATGCATGCCCGATCGGATGCACGTCACTGCACAACAGCATGCCGCCGGGCCGGGTCACGCGGTGCAGTTCGGCCAGCGACTGTTGCAGATTCTCGAGGTGTCCGACGACCAGGCCACAGACGGTCAGATCCGCCAGCGCATCCGGTACCGGCAAAGCCGCCAGGCTGCCCTGCACCAGCTCGACCTCGGCGGCGACATCGGGTTGCAACACGCCCAGCTCCGCGACGGCGCGTTGCAGCATCTCTGGAGAAAGATCCACGCCGGTCACGCGTGACGCGCCGCGCCGCAGCGCATGCAGCATGTAGCGTCCACTGCCACAACCGACGTCGAGCACGGCCTGTCCCTGCAGTGTGGCCGGCATCAGCCCGAGCATCGCGCGCTCTTCGGCCTGCATGACCGGATTATGCGCATGTGCCGGATAACTGCGTGCCCACAGCGCGTATGCCTCCACAGGTTCGAGAGTCGGCGGGCGTGACATCAGTAACACTGCGCTTCAATGCCGGGATCGCGTTCGCGCTCGTTCCGATCAGCGATCAGTTCGAGCCCGGGTTCGAGCGCAACCAGCGCCGGCTCGGCCAGCGATCTGGCCAGCAACTTCGGCTTGCCGTCCAGCATCACCGGCACAGCTTCCATGCCGGCGACCGCAAACCATTCGGCGAAATCGATATCGGCAATACAGGGGACGCCGTTGCGCACCACGGCGCGGATCTGGTTGCGTTCAATCGCCGCCAGACTGCGCACCTCATCGCCACCACGGTCTTCGACGATCACCAGATCCGCAGGTGCGCCTGGCGTGAGACCGCCGCGCGAGGGCAACCGCAGAATGCGGGCGGCCTGGGTCGTGACCAGCCCCAGCAGCTGCCTGGGACTGAGCTCGCCGCGTACGGCGATGCCATGCATTTCCTCGAGCAGGTCACGTGCACCGCTGAGTCGTGAATCGCTGCCCAGCGCAAGCCTGCCGGCCGCGCACAGGCGCTGCGGATCGAGTGATTGCCCGAGCAGGTTGTGGTTGCTGGTCGGACACCAGACCACCGCGGCATCGCTGGCGATCACCCGATCGACGTCCTGCTCGCGCAGGCCCACGCCATGGATCAGTACGCTGTTCGCCGCCAGACATCCCAGTTGATCCAGCTGCGTGAGTTCCGCCTGCGCTGCCGCATCGGTACCCTCGGCCAGATGGATCAGCCAGGGCCGGTCGGCGGGCGTGGCGGCAAAACTCTGCTGGACTGGAGGTCCGTAACCGGGCCAGCCCAGCGCGTAGCTCCAGCCGTAATCGCGCAGCAGTGCGACCGGAAAATTCGTCGCATCGAGCGCCGGATGCCAGGGGTCGTGATGCGCCACGCAGGTGGTGCCGGCCAGCAGGTTCTTCAGCGCACCATGCCGCAGCCGCAACTCCTTGGGCACCTGCAGCGCGGCGATGACGGCGGGTTCCTCGAAATGCGCCTGGAAGGCTGCAATCCATGCATAGCTGTTGGGAAAAGGCGCGCCGGTTTTCAGCGGCGGCACGGTGTTGACGTGCAAATGTTCGTGCGCGTTGATCAGGCCGGGAAAGATCAGATGGTCGTGCAGATCGACCCGATACGCCCGCGCGGCGAGTGATGAACCGATCCGTCCTGCCCGGATCGGCAGCGGTACGCGCGAGCTGGCTTCCGTCGTGACCGAGACCGCGCGGCACAAGCTGACGTCCATCGCTGCCTGGAGTATGTCCATGGATTCAGCGCCGCCGCATCACGATCAGGAAGTGGTCGCCCATGTCACGCAGCAGCGGCAGGCCGCCCATACGATCGTCGAGCCGACCCAGTCGCTCGCACCAGTTGCGGCGACGTCGGTAGTAGTCCACCAGGTAAGGCGGCGGCAGGAACAGGCTCAGCGCGCGATAGCTCTGCAGCGAAAAGTGTTCGGCGAAGGCGCGGTAAAACTCGCGCGGCAAATAGTAGTAAGTCCAGATCGTGTGGCGATTCATCCCCACCGCGGTGGCACCTCGCGCCGCCCGCACGCCGGCCCGCTTGAAGCGCCCGCGAAGTGCGTAGTGGCCCAGCTCCCACGGGCAGATCCGACCCATCACCGAAAAAACCAGGCTGCCGCCGGGGCGCAGCAGACGCGCACATTCGGCTGCGACAGCGCCGAGGTCAGGCGCGCAATTCAGCGGGCCGAAGTTCGAATAGATGGCGTCGAACTCGCCTTCAAGTTCCTCCAGCTGCTGGACACCCAGGTGGACGGCCGTGACTCGGGATTGCAGACCTGCGGCAGCGACGCGCGCCTGTGTGCGTTCGACCATCTGTGGCGACCAATCGGAGGCGACCACATGGAAGCCGCGCCGCGCGAACTCGAGCGCATCGATGCCGGTGCCACAGCCCAGATCAAGCAGCCGGCCACCCGCCGAGACCGCGCTGTGCACGGTGTCCCACAAGGTCACCCGCATGCGCTGAATCAGCTCGTTATTGCCGCGCGGCCCGTCATAGTCGGCGGCAACACTGTCGAAGGCACGTTGCGTATCGAGCAATTGCACCTGGTCCAGGGGCGCACTCCGTGGTCGCTGGCGAACGCTCGCGTCGGTTACCGCCTGGCGCACGATTTCAAACTTGTGTTGCCCACTCATATCGATCTCCGTTCGACCGGAAGGCAGTCCATGATTCCCAATGACATCCAGGATGAACCTCCGCTCGATCCGTGGTATCGGCCACGGCACTTTCATTCATCTGTTTGGTGAGTGCCGCTCTCGCCCGCTTTGGTTGAATGCGGCTGACAACAGGACTACCTGTGCACTCGGCGCCGTACGGCGTTTCTCGCCATGGCGGCCAATCCACCCAGGAAGGCCCCCAGCAAGAGGCCCGCGCCCCAGATCAGCACCAGGTTCGGGGATACCCTTTTATCGGGGACATAGACGGATCCCAGCAGCGATGTTTCATACGTGTACGTGGCACTGAGGCGATCGACGAGGTCGCTTCTGGCCAACTGCAGACCGCGGATCTCTTCGTTCTTGCTGGTCAGCAACACGCTGGCGAGCAACGGGTTCTGGATGCCCTTGCTGCCCGCGTCGTCCTTGCCTGCGGGTGTGACGGCCTGCTGCAGGCGATCCTGCTCAGCCTGTGCATTGCGCAAATCAGCCTGGATTTCATCAAGCCGCGCTTTGGCCAGTTGCAACGGCCTCGCTTCGAGGCGCTGGTGGATAGCCTGCAACTGATTGACCGTAGCGACGGCGAATTGGCGGACTTGTTGCGCTGAATAGCCTCGCAGGCTCATCCGGATCAGCGGCCCGGCGTAAGGTAACGGCTCCAGTTTCATGCTCTTGCGGTAAAGCGAGGCTTCGGGTGAATCGGGCGAAAAGCCAAGGCTGTTCATCACCTCGTTCTCGAACGGCACCATTTGCAGACGCTCGAGCACCCGGGCCAGCGACTCGGTCTTTGGATCCTGACCCGAGGGCACCTGCCCGACCTGCCCGATCTGGATCCAGGCGGTCGCCTCCCATTGGTTCCTTGCCCGATGCGCGAAGGCAAAGGTGCAGACCAGGGCCACGACCAGCACGGCCGCAAACCATTTCCACTCACGCGAGAAAATCCGCCAGAGATCGATCAAATAGATTTCGTCTTGTTCCATGGTGCTGTGCTCACTGGAAGGATGGTGGAGACATGGTTTGCGCGGCCGTCGCGAAGGCATCTGCGTGCCCATCGTCTATCGGCTCCTGCAACCTCCTGTTCGGCAGCCAGGCCACGAGAACCTGCATGACAAGACACAAGCCGATGAAGCCGACATTCGTCCACGTGAATGCCTGTGGCGCGAACGGCGACATCACACACACATAGGAAACACGCAGGAAAATAAGCAGGGAAAACAGCGGCACGGCCGGACGCAGGCGCCGCACACTCCACCGCAGCAAGCCGTACAACACGAAGATCGCAGCCACCGCGCCGACCGGACCCAGCGCCATGAGGAACGGAAAGAACTCCGTACCCACGTTGATCGTCGCTGCGTCCAGCGGAATATCCGTCCCGGCGGTCACGACGGACCCATTCATCGGAACCACCTGGTTGATCAGGAAGCTGGCGTTGGAGTAATGCTTGGCCAGAATCGCGCTGAAGTTGTACGGGCCGGCGCTGCCGTAAAGCAGCAGCCACTTGAAGCCCAATGGCAACGCCCGGTAAACGGCGCTGAAAGGCAGCGTGATGTTTTCCAGTGGCCCGGACCGCAAGATGCCGAGGATCGAGAAAACGCTGCTGCCGGCGATCGCCAGAAAACCGACGCTTTTCCACGGCAGCGGCCTTGCCTCGTCGCGGCGCAGCATGATGACGAGTGCAAACGAGAACACGCTGGCGAACAGACGATTCCGGTCGATCACCAGCACCGGGAACAGAAAGCCGATGACGATGAGCATGTTGCGCACCCACTTGCTCCTGACGCAGAGCAGCCCGATCGGAGGAAGTGCCCAGCACATGTCGGAAACATGCCGGACGTGTTCGCGGCCACCTTCCATCAAGGCATAGGACGATGGTTTGTCGAGCAGCGGAATCGGGAACAGCGTGAGATCGATCAGGCAGAAGAAAGCGACGATGCCCGCAAAAGCCAGCGCGACAAATCCATCGCGGGTACCGGTGTAATGACGCACACGGAATCGCGCGGGCTCGGGAATCCTGACGTTCGTATGCACATCGAACCACACGATGACCGTTGCGCTCGCTGCCAGCAGCAGCAGGCCCTTCAGGTAATCCGCGGAGAGATCGTAGGTGAGCAAAGTAAGCCCGCAAGCCAGCAGGATCGGCAGTCCGAGATAGCTCGAGGGGAGGCACAGCAGCCGCTTCATGTCGCCTCCGCGCGTGGGTTTGTGGATGAAACCCGGAGCTTTGACAGGACCACCAGCGACAGATATGCCAGCATGTGGAATGCCAACGGCGAGGGTCGTCTCTGCAGGAACGCGATCTTGGCGCCGATGTAATGCGACTGCGCCCTGAGCAAAGTCTTGTACGGCTCATCGAACAAACAGGCCCGGCGCAGCGCAACCTGCCTCGACTCGGCAAGATTGATGACGCGGGTTGGCGTGTGCCGCGTCTTGCTCAGGTTGGCACCATGGATGCGGTAGGCGCAGACGCTGACGTCGATGAAGCCCAGTGCATCACGCGCCGCCAACCGAAGAAACAGATCCCAGTCTTCGATGCGCAGACCTTCGCTCCAGCGGTCGACCGTGTCGAGTGCGCTCCTTCTCATCAAGGCAACCGGGCCACCGATCGCCCACTGGCTGATAATGGCGCGCCGTATACCGTCATCGGATCGATAGAGACTTTTGTCGGCACCGTGAAGATCACGCATGCCACTGTCATGCACTTTTTTCCCGTCCTGATCGACGACGACCGAATCACCGATCACGGCCCCTTTGCCCGGATGCGCCAGCAGGTAGCGAACCTGTGCATCAAGACCTCCGGGCAACAGATAGTCGTCGCTGGCACCCGGCCGGAGAAACTCCCCGTTCGCTCGCACCACCAGTTCGTTCAAGGTCGCCGCGATGCCCCGGTTCTCCCGGCGCACGTACTCGATCGGAAGATCCATGCAATGCGTCGCCACCCAATCGGCAATCCTGTCGGCGGTTCTGTCGGTCGACCCATCATCGATGATGATGAGCTCCTTGGCCGGATACGGATCTTCCAGCACGCTATCCAGGCAGCGCTGCACGAAACGCTCGTGGTTGTATGCCGGTATGAGCACCGAGACCAACGGCATCGCTGTCGCGCTCTTTGATACGTCGAAGGCCATCGTCACAGCCCTCCCAGGTAACGTCGTACGACCAGCACATTGAACGCGAGGTAGATCAGATAGTTGATCGTGAATGCGTACATCGCGCCGACCAGGCCGAAGTGCACGGTAAGCACATAGACCAGTACCAGATAGCTGGCCGCAAACACGCACTCGGAGATCACGAACAGCCGTGTCATCGCCTTGGCCAGCATGACGTAGGACAGAATGAAGGAAGCGATCTTGATGACATCGCCCACCAGCTGTGGTCCATACAAGGCATTGGCAGACGTGAAGTCCGCACTGAACAGCAGGCGCGTCACCCAGCCTCGCAGGACATAAACCACCGCCGCCAGGACAATGACCGCAGGCAACAGATAGCGGTAGGCATGACGCAGTTCGAGCACCAGTGACGCGCGCTCGTGTGTCGATGCCAGCTTGGGCAGGTAGTAGATGTTGATCGCCGTGGTGAGGAACAGCAGATAGGCATCCGATACCTTGCTCACGGCCTGCCAGTAACCGACCTGCTCCCAGCCGAACTGGACCGCGAGGTGATCGCGAACCGCGATATTGATCAAGGGCGGCAGCAAGGCGGAGCTGAGTGTCATCACCGAAAAGGCCGCGAGCCGCAAAGTCATTTCGCGGTCGAAATGCATCCGCAGCATGCTGCGCTGGAAGTACGGGCTATGCCACCAGGCCGGCAAGCCGACCACAAGGCACAGCAGCTGACCCAGCACGAGCGCCAGCAGCGCGCCATACAGATGCAGCCAGCGCGACAGCCCGAGTACCAGCAGAATGCTGAAAGCCGATCCAAACACCTGGATGAAGGCGAGCCGACGCACATCCATGAAGCCGTTGATCACGGCAAGGATGTAATTGACCAGTGCAATGCCGAGCTGGGCCACGGCGAGTATACGGATCAGGCTCGCATAGCCCGGATCACCCAGCAACCAGAGCGCAATCTGCCCACTGAACAGCAGCGCGACGCCTCCCATCAGGCACGAGGCGCAGAGTGCATACCAGAGCGCGGCGGCAAGCAAACGCGACAATTTTTGCGCATCGTGACGATATTCGGCGACGTACTTCACGATGCCGGCGCTGATACCGCCACCAGCCAGCACGGCCAGCAACGACATCAGGCTCATGAACTGGCCTAACTTACCCACTCCGGCGGGCCCGGCAAACCATGCCACCAACTTGATCACGACCAGAGCCGCGAGCAATCGCGCAGCGGTAGCGATCGTTGTGTAGAAGCCGGTGCGCACGATGTTCATGCGGGGCACTCGAACGCATTGCAGGCTTCGATCACCCGGTCCACCGCGTTGTCGCTCAGCGCGGGCCCCATCGGAAGGCTCAGCACCTCATCGTGCAATCGTTCCGTCAGCGGAAGATGGGCGTCCTGCATGACGGCATAGGCTGGTTGCCGGTGCGGCGGCACCGGGTAATGCACCTGGCTCTGGATGCCATGCGCCTGCAGATGTCGTTGCAGAGCATCGCGACGTGGACAACGAACCACGAACAGATGCCAGACGTGTTGTTCCTCCCGCGCCACGGCCGGCAACTGAATGTGCGGATCGTGGATGCCCTCGCGATAGCGGTGCGCCACGCGGCGGCGCCAAGCGATGTCCTCGTCGAGATACTTCAGCTTTACCCGCAACATCGCGGCCTGGATTTCGTCGAGCCGCGAATTGAGGCCCTGGAACAGGTGCTGGTACTTCACAGCAGAACCGTAATTGCGCAAGGCCGCGATCCGCTCCGCCAGCATGGAGTCGTCAGTCACCACTGCGCCGCCATCGCCCAGCGCGCCAAGATTCTTGGTCGGAAAAAAGCTGAAGGCCGCTGCATCGCCGAACGCGCCAGCCTTGCATCCGTCGCTGATCGCTCCATGCGCCTGCGCCGCATCTTCGATCAGGAGCAAGTTGTGTCGCCGGGCCAGCGCAGCCAAGGCAGGCATGTCTGCCAGCTGGCCATACAGATGCACCGCCATGATCGCGCGCGTGCGTGGCCCGATGGCCGCCCCCACGCCAGCCGGATCCATGTTGAAGGTCGCTGGATCGGGCTCGACTGGAACCGGCACAAGCCGGTTTTCGGTAATCGCGAGAAAACTGGCAATGAAGGTATTGCCTGGCACGATGACCTCGTCACCCTCTGCGATGGCGCCGAGTTCCTTGTAGCCACGCAGGATCAGTGAAAGGGCATCCAGCCCGTTGCCGACGCCCACCGCATGACGTACGCCGCAATACGCAGCGAACTCTCGCTCGAAAGCCGCGACTTCATCCCCGAGCACATACCAGCCCGAATCGATCACCCGCGCCACGGCCACCTTCAGTTCATCCGCATACCGCGCATTGACCTCCTTGAGGTTGAGGAACGGGACGTCCATCAGGTCGGTCTCTATCAGGTCAGTCTTCATCAAAGCTGCCATTCGTAGAAGTCATGCACGATGGCGCGCGCGCCGAAATATTCCTTTTGCGTGATCAAGCCAGCGTTAAGTACCTGCCCTCCCTGTTCGGTGGAAATGCCGAAGGAAAAATAGCGTCTGTTCGCATAAGTGTTGGTGATGAGTTCTGCCAGGAGCAGACTGAGTGCGTCCAGGCGCTGCCCCTCGTCCGATGCCGCCAGATATTGGGTATGCACGGTCCTGCCAAAATCGTAGACAAGGACGCCCGCCAGAAGGATGTCGTCGCGACGAGCCTCATGCAGCATGATATGTCGCGGAAACCGGGCCTGCAGCAGGCGCAATTCCGGCAAGCTATGAACCGGCACGACGCCATGCTTCTGCAGCACCAGCGAAAGCAACGCGTGGAAGTTTTCGAGATCGGAACCTTCCCGCAAAGTGATGCCCGCTTTGCCTGCTTTGTTGACGCTGCGCCTTCGTCCGTCCGTGAAGTGAAACGGTTCCTGCAACGCAATGACCGAGGACATGTCGCGGCGATTCAGTCGGGCTCCCAACCGGTGCAAGGCATGCAGGTCTTCTTCGGCGGGATACGCATGGAACACATGCGGAACCGCCTTGTAGATGACGCGTTCCACACCCAGCGAGCGATAGTGGTTACCGACGTCCTCAAACACCGCAAGCGTCGACTCGGCGCGCAAGGCGTGGGTCGAAACAAGCCCGGCATAGGTAAGTCCACCGTGACTCACCACCAGGTTGTCACAGATGTTCGCGGGGAAAACCGCCACTGCTTTGTCCCCCCGCTCAACCATCAGCGAACAGTCAACGAAGCGATCAGCGTGGTAATCCATGTAACCACGCTGATGTAGCAGGTTGCCGTTCCTGGAGTGCTCCACCACAGTGTCCCAGGCCTCCGCATCGGCCGGAACGTAGGGTCTAACCGTGAGCATATTCACCACCGACAACGCAGGCTCTACGGGTTTCGGCAACTCCGAATCCATCCTTGCCCATGTCGTTTCCGTTGTAGAACATCAGCAGCTTGTCACGCTGCTGGATCAGCGCCGGATAGCAGATGACCCGCGAATCCCAGCCGCTGGTTGACAGCGTCAGTCCCAGCGCCTCGTCGTGGCGCTCCCATCGAATGCCATCATCGCTGTACGCAACGCCGGGAAAGTACTCACCGCCGAGATTGCCGCGCGTGAAGTACATGACGTACCTGCCGCCGAGCCGATACACGCGCGGCCGGCCGATGCGATATTCGCTGCCGCGGGGTAGCAGGCAGACATGGTCTGCGCGCGGCATGGCAGCGAGATCGTCGGTCTCCATATAACGGATGTGGTAGCGCGGGAAAGGTCGGCCGCCGATGGTTTCCCAATCGTCGCCAGCGGCATACCAGATGCGCCAGCGGCCGTTTTCATGAATGACCGAATGCACTGCGCCAATGGTGCTGCGACCGGGCGCGCGCTCCAGGATCGGCGTTTCCTGCACGCGCTCGAAGTGATCGCCGCCATCGGTGGAAACAGCCACGCCGGTAAACGCCAGGAACTTGGCCTTGGCCACATGCTGGAAACCGACATAGAACATGTGCAGGCCGCCCGGCGCATCGACGACATCGCCGAGGATCATGCCATTGTCGTCGAAGCAGCCATCCCGACCGATGTCGAGTACCGGTTCGGCACTGACACGCACGATGCTCGCAGGATCGTCCGCCCGCACGTCGACGTAGCCGATACGGCTGACGCCATCGGCATCGCGGAATCCCGCGTAGACGCGTATGCAGTCATCATCGATGCGATACGGAGTCGGCGTAAGTGCCGAGTGCCGCATCCATCCGCCCACGCCATGGCGCGCGGTTTCGAACACCAGCCCTTGCTTGCTCCATTCAAACATGCGTTCTTCAAAGCCTCGCGTCGAGGCTGGATTTGCCGGGTACTGCCTTGGCTGGCGAACCGACGTAGATCCGCCCTGGCTCCGTATCGCGAGTGACCAGCGCACCGGCGCCGATCAGATTGTCGAGTGCGACTTTCACGTGATCGTTGAAGGTGGTGTTCACGCCGATAAAGCTGTTCTCGCCGATCTCGCAATAGCCTGAAATGACCGCATGCGAAGCAATGAACACGTTGTCGCGCACGATCGTGCGATGCCCCACATGATTGCCGCTCCACAGAATGCAGTTGTTGCCGATGCATACGAAGGGCTGGATGACATTGCCTTCGAAGATGAAGCTGTTCTCGCCCACTTCGGCATTGCGCCATACGAAGGCGCGCGTGCTGACGTACGTGGCAAACCGGTAACCACGGCGTTTGGCATCCTCATAAAAACGCGTGCGCAGGCGATTGAGCTGGCTGGCCGGGATAGCGACAAACACATCGACGTCCGTCGGTGGGTAGTGTACTTCCAGTGTCTCGTAGGCCACCACGGGACGGCCCGCCAACATCGTCTGCGCGAGATAGTCGCGCTCGACACTGAAAGCCACCACGTCATAGTCGCTGTCGTGTTCGAAGTATTCGCAGGCGATCTGCGCGAACTCGCCGGCTCCAATCAGGACTAGCGGCCTTGACATGCTGCCATGTCCTCCAGGTACATGGCACCACTGACTTCGCGCATGAAATCTGCATAGTCGGTGATGTAGTCGCTCTGGTCGTACAACTGATCGGCCAGCACCATCAACACGCAATCCTCGCTAAAGTTGTACAGCTCGCGCCATACCATGCGGCCGAGCATCAGGCCCTGCGAGGGATCGTCGAGCACGACCTCGACGGGCCCGCTGCCATCGTCCAGCAAGAAGGTGACGGAGCCGCGCACCGCTACTGCCAGTTGATGCAGATGGCGGTGCGCGTGCTTGCCCCGATGCACATCGTTCTGCGTGGCGTAGATGTAATACACGCGCCGGATCACGAAGGGTACGTTCCGATCCTCCTCCAATGCGATGAGCATGCCGCCGTTGTCGCCATGCTTCTGCAACTGGATTCGTTCGATTTCCATGTTCTGGACCCGGCTGTAGATTCTTGGAAGATGCCCACTTGCTTGAGTGCCGCGCCCGTGTGGAAAGGTTGCGTCGTGATCGGGAATGGCCAAGGCACCGGCGTCGCTTTGGATGGAAGGCCAACCCGCTTCTGCCGGAATTGGGCGCGGACGCAACCTTTCATGGCTCAACCGGCACCCAGCTACATCAGGCTCTCTACAGCATCACGCGCACGAGCCTCGCTCTAGGCATGAAGCAAGCGATGGGGAATGCATGGGAATCGGCTGGATGACGGCAACGCGCAAAGTCAGCTTGGGAAGGAAGATGACTCGTCGAGCGACGGGTGTGATGGCACTCTCGCTGACGGTGCTGCTGGCCGTGATAACTGGTCTTGGCAGCGTGTTGCTGTGGTCGTCCGGTGCACAGGCACAGCAAAGTGACAGCGCAAGCGCCGACCAGTTGCCCGCGCACCAGTCATCCGATCGCCTGAGCGAGAGCGATATCGCTCGCATGCTGCCCTCCACCGACATGGGTGCTGGCGCATCTGTGCATAGCGACATGCACGCGCATGCGTTCGATGGCAGCCCGGCCACACCGTTCGATGCGGCCTCGATCCCGCAGAACCCGCTGGCGCCGGGCGCCGATGCGATCGGCGCGAAGAGCTGCGTCGCCTGCCACGCGCTCGAAGGCATCCAGGCCTCGCACAGCCTGCACGTGGCTTCGTTCCGCGCGGGCAGCGCAAACACCGGACCGCAGGCCGCCTGTGAGGCCTGTCATGGCCCCGGCTCAGCGCACGCGAAGAACCCCGCGGCTCCGGGCCTGATCATCGCTTTCACCAAGGACGCCAAGACCCCGATCGAAACGCAGACGGCCACCTGCCTGAGCTGCCACGTCGGTGGCGCGCGCCAGCACTGGATCGGCTCGGTGCACCAGGAACGCGGACTGTCGTGCACCGACTGCCACAACCCGATGACGCGATCGTCGGCCGAAGGCGTGCTGGCGAACGATTCCATCAACCAGGTGTGTGCGACCTGCCACCAGGGTGTCCGCGCCCAGTTCAATCGCCGTTCGCACATGCCGCTGCCGGAGGGGCAGATCTCCTGCGTCGACTGCCACAACCCGCACGGCAGCATCACCCAGCCGCTGCTGAAGACCGACACCGTCAACGAGACCTGCCAAACCTGCCACGCCGAGAAGCGCGGTCCGTTCCTGTTCGAACACGCGCCGGTAGCCGAGAGCTGCCTCAACTGCCACACCCCCCACGGCTCGAACCAGGAAAACCTGTTGGTACTGCCGGCACCGATGCTGTGCCAGCAATGCCATACGAACGACAACCACCCCAACGATCTGCTGACGCGTCAGGGTCTGCGCAATGGACTGGCGCCGGACGAGCGTGTGATGGGGCGCAGTTGCCTGACCTGCCACAGCAACATCCACGGCTCGAACAACCCCAACGGCACCATGTTCCACCAGTGAACGGCCATCGGCGAGAGGCGGAGAGATGCTGAAGCGTAAACCTCTGACTGCGCTGCTCAGCCTGACACTAGGCCTGGTCGGCCCGTTGCCGCTGCTCGCGCAGACCGACGCCAGCGACAGCCAGCGCGTGGGCAACATCCAGTACGGCAACATCCTCGATCCCACCGGCTGGGGAGCGTTCGCCGTGCCGGATCCAGCAGGAATGTCCTACCTGCATGCCGGCCAGCTGCGCACACCGACCGGCATGCTCTATCCCTGGCCCCATCAGATACCCGACGAGGCTCCACTCGGCACGGGAGACTGGACCTATACAGGGCTGGTTGAATTCGGCTACATCCATACCAGCGGCGACCGCAACGATGAATTCTTCCGGATGTACTCCGGTTTGAAGAACGGCGCTGCGCTCAGCCTGCTTGCGTTCTCTGCCCTGAACCCCAAGACCGGTCAGTACGTCGACTTTCGCGGCAGCCGGCTCAGCAGCCAGGATCAGTACTACCGTCTGCGCACCGGCAGCTACGGCAACTATCATATCGAGGCGTTTTATCGGGATATCCCACACACCCTGAGCACGACGGCCTATCCGCTGTGGAATGGCGTGGGTTCCACCAATCTGACCCTGCCCAACGGTCTCGCCACCGGCAGCACACCAGCCCAGGTACAGGCCGTGGAGGCGAACCGGCCGCGCCAGACCTTGTCGGTAACGCGCCAGAGCGAGGGTGTCAGCTGGGAAAGCGCACTGACCCGGAATTGGATCGGCTACGCCGGTGTGACCAGCGAGCACCGCACAGGTGACCGCGATTGGGGCGGTCCGATGTACCTGAGCTATTTCTTCGCTGCCCCGGGGCCCGGCGGCCCGGGCACGCCGAGCATACCGGGCACCTCCGGTGGCCAGTACGACACGGTGCGACCGGTCGACTTCACCACCACCGACGTCAACCTCGGCCTGCGCAACAAGGGCGGTGCCGCGGGCTGGTTGTTCAACTTCACCATGACCGGCTCGTTCTTTCGCGACAACAAGAGCACCCTGGACTATGCCGTGCCTTTTGCCGTGGCGCCGGGCTACAACTCGGTGGTCACCGGCGGCACCTGGTCGCTGGAGCCGGACAACAACTACTACAACGTGCGACTGGAGGCTTCGCATCCGCTGAAGCTCTGGCACGGCGAGTTTTCCATCTCGGCGGCCTACAGCAGCATGCGGCAGAACGATGCGCTGCAGGCGCCGCTCAGTCCGATGTATTGCCCGAGCGGACAATTCATCGGCACGACCGGCATTGCCTGCGCGAACTGGAACACCACGGCCGCGCTGTCACAGCAGGACGGCGATGCACGCATCGACAGCGGTCTGCTCAACCTGCGCCTGGATTTTCGTCCCAGCGCGAAGTTCAGCTGGCACCTCAACCTGCGCCAGCGCGACGAAGACAACATGACCCGCTACACCATGTACAACCCGTTGACCGGGCAATACGGCTATGTCCCCGAGAACGGCGCGGAGTCGACTGCCACCAGGCAGACCGAATTGTTCCAGCCCGACAGCCCGCTTTATCAGTCGAACTTCGCGCAGATCGCCAGCATCCCTTTCACCTACGACGATCGCAAGACCGAACTGGGCGGCAGCTACCGAGTCAACCAGAACAACACGCTGAGCGCGAGCTACCTGCTCGACTATCAGACGCCGCGCCCGCGCGAACGCACCTATATCAACGACCAGCACTTCAAGCTTGGCTGGGATACCAAGGCTTTCGGCGACGCAAGCCTGCGTCTCAGCTATGAATACCAGAAGCGCACGGGCGGCCCTTATAACCCCGATCCGTACCTCGACGCGTATTCGCCCTCCCTGCCCGGCTACCTGCTGCCTGCGGTTGGCTATACCGCGTTCACCGTCGCCCAGATGTACATGTACGACATGAGCAACCTCGATGCGAGCAAGCTCAGGGCGATCCTGACCAAGCCGCTGGGAAGCACGGCCACCTTCACCGCCACGCTGTACGGCAACCGCCTGCGCTACGGGGCGGATATCGGGCGGCAGTCCTACGACACGACCGGTGCCGATCTCTCCTGGGATTGGGAACCAACGGCGGCGACTTCGATGAGCATCCATGCGGGCATCGAATCGAGCCGCCTCAAGCAGGGCAACGTCAACGACAACGAGGCGCTGACCTTTTCCTCGCCGGAACAGGCCGATGCGCAATTCGGTGGCCCGTTTTTCCCGTATGCCAATTTCTGGACGGCGACGGACAACGAGCGCGACGTCGATGCCGGCGCCCATTTCAGACACGTCTTCTCGCCGCGCGTCAGGTTCGATCTCGACTACGACTACACCTATTCGCGTGGGCTCAACAGCTACGACTACGCCAGCCTGGGGGCGATTTCCACGGTGTACCTGTCTATCCTGACCGCAGCGGATATCGGCAACAGTTTTCCTCCCAACGTCTATCGCATGCAGACGCTCACGGGCAATCTGAATCTGACGCTGACCCGGAGAGTGGGCATGCGCCTGTATGGGAAATACGAGTTCGGCAACTACGCCGACTGGAACTACGCAGGCTTCAACACGCCTGCCGACCTCATCGTCGGCAACCGCGTCTTCACCGAGTTGGGTCCGCAGCCGCACTGGCATGCCATGGTGGTGGGTGTCTTCATGACCGTGAAGCTCTGAGGGGAACGCCACCATGTCTTCCATGCATCGTGTGCTTCATATGCTGGTGGCTGCGGTCCTGTGGCTGCCCGCGTTTTCCACTGCCGCGGCCGATACCGCCCCGGTGCGCACGCCGGCAGCATGGACCGATCTGCGCCAGCAGCAGCCGATCACCGGCGACGCCCAAGCCGGCCTCGCAAAGTCAGCCGTATGTGCCGCCTGCCATGGGCCGCAGGGCCTGGCCATCGCGCCGAACTTCCCGAACCTGGCGGGGCAGTCGGCAACCTATCTCTACGTGCAACTGAAAACCTTCAAGGGCGGCCAGCGCAGCGACCCGATCATGAGCGGACAAGCCGCCACGCTTAGCGATGCGGACATGCGCAACCTGGCCGCGTATTACTCCTCATTGCCGCCTAAGCCGAGCGGCCACGCCGACGCCGTCTCACGTGGAGGACAGATCTTCCTAGACGGCGACCCGACCCGCGGCGTGCCGCCGTGCCAGGGCTGCCACGGCCCGACCGGCCAAGGGCCACGGATGTACTCCAGCGATGCACCACAGCCGCCCTGGTCGACTTTCCCGCGACTGCACGGCCAATCAGCGATCTACGTGGCCAAGGCGCTGGGCGATTTCAGCAGCGGCGCGCGTAACGGCACCAGCAACGCGCTGATCATGCACAACGTGGCGCAAACGCTCGGCGATGCGGATATAGAGGCGCTGTCGACCTACATCGCGACGCAATGAGAGAGCAATGTTTCCAGAGCCGGCAGCATGCCCAGGATGGAGAGCCCTGTGGCTACCCCGGTTACACTCCACATTGAACAGGGTCAACGACATGAAATCAGGGCAAGCTCACTTCGTCGTGATTCTGTCAGCTCCCACGGCGTGGTTTTGTGCGTCATAAACAGGTAGGCGCCATGGCGGAGCATCACCCCCTCCGGATCAAAGTCAGGCTGCATCGATACCGCATCTGGCCGTATTACCCTGACCGCGGCATCCAGGCGGCGGCTGTCGCCAGCACCCGTCTTGGCTTCATGTCATTGGCCATTGCGGCATGTCTTTCCATGCCGCTTCATGCCCAAACCACCTTCAACGGTATCGCAGCGCTTAGTTCGCAGTTGGTTGACCGGGGCCAGGCGATTACCGGCGATACACCCATCTTGCAGGGAGCCGCCTCCTGGACGTTTGCGACCGAGGGAACTGCATCCCAGACTCTTTCATCAGGTTGGTCGCTGGGCCTTTCGGGGAGTACAGAGGTGCGCTCGCCGAACCGTTTGGTCGAGGCCATGGCCCAGGCATCCCGCTACTGGTCTCTTTCAAGCGACTGGCAGATGCAGGTGAGCCTGCTTTACTACCGATATCCCGGCAGTACCGGCGGTTCAAAAGCCTTTGATCGAGCCGAAACGGGGGTCAACTGGAGCTACCGGGACGTGCTGACCTTCGGTCTGTCGGCCATCCACGTCATCGGCGAGAAGAGCCAACAGCCGCGTGGTGCCGCCGACATCAATCTTCATTGGCCATTGGCGCGGCACTTCTCCCTTTCCGCCGGCGCGGGCATCACCCAGTCCCTCACGGCGCCCTATAGCCCCTACCATCACGTCTACGCCGGACCCTACAGCCGCGCCTACGCGAACCAGGCCGGCTCCGCGCGTGCAAACCACTACAGCTACGGCCATGTGGGGCTATTGTGGAGCCATGGACCCTGGTGGATAGAGCTCGACCGCATCATGAAGGCGCCGGAAGCACAACAGCAATGGGCCACTCTTGGCGCCTCCCCCTGGGTCGCCACGATTTCGCGGTCCTTTTGATACAGAGGCAACCTTTTTGCGTTGATACGGTACTCACGTAGCGAATCCGCCGCAGTCCGATCACCTCCACCGAGCCCATGAACGACGACGATATCGACGCTGACGTCACCGACCGCATGCTGCTTCAACGCATGTCGACGGGTGATCGCGCCGCGCTGAGCGTGCTGTATCGCAGTTATCACGGCAGGTTGTGCCGTTTCCTGTCCCGGTTGACGCGGCGCCCCGATGTCATCGAGGAAGTCATCAACGACTGCTTCTGGGTCGCCTGGCAGAAAGCCGGCAGCTTCCACGGCGACTCACGCGTTTCCACATGGCTGATGGGCATTGCTTATCGCTGTGGGCTGAAGGCGCTGCGGCAACACGGTGACGAGCCGGTGGAAGACGATCCACAGTCGGAACAGCGCACCGGTGACCATGATCTGGATGAAGATCGCGAGTTGCGCGACTGGTTGAGCAAGGGGCTCGATCATCTGTCCGTGGATCAACGCGTGGTGATCGAACTGGTCTATGGCGTGGGTCATACCCTGGACGATGTTGCTGTCATCATGCAGTGCCCCGTAGGCACCGTGAAGGCGCGCCTGTTTCACGCGCGAGTCAAGCTGCGCAATGTGCTTCCAGCGCTGGCAGGCGACTCGCCCAAGCACAAGGAGAACGCGCCATGACGTTCCCGAAGAGTTCCGACAGAGACTGCGTCCGGGCCTGGGACGCGATGCCCTGGGTACTGCAGAACAGCGCCACACAAGAGCAAGGCGAATGGCTCGAAAATCACTTGGCGCAGTGCGAGTCATGCCGTACGGAATTCGCACAACAAATGCGTTTGCGGAAAGCCATGTCGCTGCCCGCGGATATTTCAATCGACGCGAATGTGGGATTGAGGCGCCTACTGGGTCGCCTTGATACGCCCGATGCCGAGGAAGCGCCCTATCGTTCGCGTTCACGAAACTGGCTGAGTCGGGCACTCGTCGCCGTGGGGCTTATCCAGGCGCTCAGTATCGGTGCGTTGGGCGTGAAGCTGTGGTCGACCGGCGGCAGCCCTGCGTATCGCACACTCAGTCAGGAGCCTGTGCCCGCAACCACCGGCACGATCCGTGTCGTGCCTGATGCAGCCATGACGCTGGCCGACTGGAACGCGCTGCTGCATGCCCTTCGATTGCAGGTCGTTGGTGGTCCCAACGATGTGGGTGCCTACACGGTCGCCCCCATGAGCTCCACGTCAACAACTCAAGCATTGCAGCAGCTGCGCACCACTCGCGGCATCCGCCTGGCGGAGCCCGTTGCCGTTACGCCATGAAATGCGGCTTCCTCACCCTTGTCGCAGTCGCGGCTTTGAGCGCGTGCGCGTCATCGCGCCTCATGGCGTCATCGGACAACCACGCCAGTTTCGGCCACACATCGGCCACCGGCGTGTCCTCCATGGACAGCCAGCGCGACATCGTGCTGGCTGTCGCCAACCCGCTTGAGTCACCCTCCACCAACGCCGGCTCCAGTTTGCTGGGTTATGCCGCGCCAAGGTATTACGGCGCCGGCCAGCGTGCGGCTTCCACTCTGGCTGCATTGAAGAAAAGTTACGGACTGCGCGAAGTCACCGGTTGGCCGATCAAAGCCCTCAGCGTGTATTGCGTCGTGTTCGAGCCGCCTCCCGGCATGACCCAGGAAGCCTTGCTCAAGGCACTGGCGAAGGACGATCGGGTGCAACTTGCGCAGCCACTAAACGAGTATTCCGTCTACGCGGAGAGATCGCAGGACGCTCACCAATACAACGATCCTTACGTCAATCTCCAACGCGGCTTCGTGGAAACCGATGCCGCCCTCGCGCAAAACATCAGCCAGGGCAATGGGGTGCATATCGCGATCGTCGATACCGGCGTCGACATGACGCATCTCGATCTGCAGGGGCGTATCCGTGATACGCACAATCTGGTCGATGACGATGCGTCCGCGTTCAATCACGATAGCCATGGCACGGAAGTCGCGGGTGTCATCGCCGCAAATGCCGACAATCATCAGGGGATTGTGGGGATCGCGCCCAAGGCCATGCTCAGCGTTTACAAGGCATGCTGGTATCAGCCGGCTCCAAACGCCGGCGCGCGCTGCAACTCGTTCACCCTCGCCAAAGCGCTGGCCGCGGTTCTTGATACGGATGCCCGTATCGTCAACCTGAGCCTGGGTGGTCCGCCAGACCCGCTGCTCAATCTGTTGCTCGCCAAGTTGCTGAGCCAGGACCGCATCGTCATCGCGGCCATGCCGCCGGATGGGACCGTCGACGGGTTTCCCAACAATGTGCCTGGGGTCATTGTCGTTCGCGAAAGCGGCGCATCGACTGCAGCGCCCGGTGTCTTGAGCGCCCCAGGAAACGACATTCTGACAACCCAGCCTGGTGGGGGGTATGACTTCACGTCCGGATCATCGATGGCTGCTGCGCATGTGAGCGGCATTGCCGCTTTATTGCTGTCTCTCGCACCGAGACTGGATGCACACGCTGTCCATGATATTTTGCTACGCAGCAGCAAAGTCTCCGATGGGACGCTCGAGGTAAACGCAGCGTCGGCAGTGGATGCACTGCAAAGCCCCCAGAAAACGTCCCATTGAAGAGAGTGGATGAGTTTCCTCATCCAAAGAGTGAAGGGCATGTGCACGTTCATCGCTCGAACTGGCACATCAAGCTAGCTAGTCGAAGTGATGACGATGGCGTCCACATCGATTGGTGCGCCTCAACCTGAACCCCGAATTTCAGGCAAAGAAAAAGGCGCCCTAGGCGCCTGAGTCTTTATTCGCAATGGAGGCCTAGGTCGGAATCGAACCGGCGTACGCGGCTTTGCAGGCCGCTGCATGACCACTCTGCCACCAGGCCATTGCTTGGTGCATCACGACCGTGATGATCGCAGTGCTTTTAAAAGACAAAACCCCGGTGGGCCGAGGCTTTGCATGAAACTGGAGCGGGAAACGAGACTCGAACTCGCGACCCCGACCTTGGCAAGGTCGTGCTCTACCAACTGAGCTATTCCCGCATCTGAGCAGCGAATGATAGCAGAACGATAACGGTTGTGAATAGCCGTGACCGCCTTTTATCGAACCGATTCGCCGCTCGCGCGAATCGGCCCAAGCACTGAAACAACAAAGCCCCGAACAAGTCAGGGCTTTGCAGAAAAACTGGAGCGGGAAACGAGACTCGAACTCGCGACCCCGACCTTGGCAAGGTCGTGCTCTACCAACTGAGCTATTCCCGCATTGGAGCCGCGCATTCTAATACGTGAATGCAGATCGTCAAGCCCATGCTGTGCTGGTCAGACGCCACTACCGCCGGGCGGTTGCTGTGGCGTGTCGCCGCGCAGGGTCGGCCACGCCGCGCGCAGGTAGTACACGCCGGACCAGATCGTCAGGATGCCTGCGATCACCAGCAACCCCTCGCCGATGTGGTACAGGCGCAGGGCGGTGGCTTCCTTCTCGTGCTGCACGATCAACACCACCAGCGCGACCATCTGCATGACGGTCTTGAGCTTGCCGATGAAGGCCACCTTGATGGTAGCGCGCATGCCGATTTCGGCCATCCATTCGCGCAGGGCCGAGACGCTGATCTCGCGCCCGACGATCACCGCGGCGGTTACCGCCATCAAGATGCCGGACCAGCCGCTGTTGGGATGCGACTGCACCAGCAGGAACAGCGTGACTGCCACCATCAGTTTGTCGGCGACCGGATCGAGAAACGCGCCGAATGCCGATGTCAGGTTCATCCGGCGGGCAAGGTAACCATCCAGCCAGTCGGTGAATGCCGCCAGCACGAACACGATCGCTGCGGTGATGTTGTGACCGTGAAATGGCGCATAGAAAACCACCACCATGACCGGCAGCAGTCCGACGCGAAACAGGGTCAGCCAGGTTGGCAGGTTGATACGCATGATTTGTTCCGAAGAGTTGCCACAGTGTCGCATGCCATCGCGCAACGAATGAATGATTTACATCCGATTCGTTCAGCCATGCAGGCTGGCATAGATGCGCTCGGCCAGGCCTCGATCGATACCCTTGACCTGCATCAGCTCCTCGACCCCTGCGCTCTCCACACCGGAGAGACCACCAAACGCCTTGAGCAGCGCCGAGCGCCGACGCGCACCAATGCCCTGCACATCTTCCAGCACGCTGCGCTCGCGCGCCTTCTCGCGCCGCTTGCGATGACCACTGATGGCAAAGCGGTGGGCTTCGTCGCGCACGGCGGCGACCAGATGCAAGGCGGGCGATGACGAGCCCGGATGCAACTCGCGGCCGGAGTCGGCCAGTACCAGGGTTTCCTCGCCTGCGCGCCGGCCTGGTCCCTTGGCCACGCCAACCACTTCGATGCCGGTGACGCCGAGTTCCTTCAGTACATCCAGCGCCTGCGCCACCTGCCCGCTACCGCCGTCGATCAGCAGAATGTCCGGACGCACGCCCTCGCCTTCGGCGACCTTGCGGAAGCGTCGGGTGAGCGCCTGATGCATGGCTGCGTAATCGTCGCCGGGCGTGATGCCGGCGATATTGAAGCGCCGGTAATGTGATTTCTCCGGCCCTTCCGGCCCGAACACCACGCACGATGCAACGGTTGCCTCACCCATGGTATGGCTGATGTCGAAACACTCGATGCGGCGTGGCGATGCGGCCAGCTCCAGTATTTTCTGCAAATCGTCGAAGCGTGCGCCCAGGGTCTGCCGGCTGGCCAGTCGGGCGGTCAGTGAAGCCTGCGCATTGCGCTCGGCCATCTGCAGGAATTGCGCGCGATCGCCGCGCACGCTGGATTTCAGTTCGACCGCATGACCGGATTGCTGGGCCAGCAGTTCCGCCAGGATCTCCTGATCGGCAACCGGTTCGCCGAGGATCAGTTCGCGCGGCACCGGCCGGTCCAGGTAGTACTGCGCGATGAACTGGGCCAGCACGTCGGCCGGCTCGGCATCCAGTGGCAGGCGTGGAAAGAAGTCGCGCGTGCCGAGACTGATGCCGTTGCGGAAGAACAGCACGCTGATGCAGGCCATGCCCGACTCGATACGGCAGGCGATCACGTCCATGTCGGCGCTGGCGCCATGCACATGATGCTGCGCCTGGAGCTGACGCAGTGCAGCCACCTGGTCGCGCAGGGTCGCTGCCCGTTCAAATTGCAGCGACTGACTGGCGCGTTCCATGGCGTCAGCCAGTTCGTCGATCACGGCGTTGCTGCGCCCCTCCAGGAACATCTCGGCGTGGCGCACATCGCTGCGGTAATCCTCGATGCTGATCAGCTGCACGCACGGCGCAGTACAGCGGCCGATCTGGTGCTGCAGGCATGGTCGCGAGCGGTTGCGGTAGTAGCTGTCCTCGCACTGGCGCACCTTGAACAGCTTCTGCATCAGGCTGAGGCTTTCGCGCACCGCGTAGGTACTCGGGTACGGCCCGAAATAGCGCCCCGGCAGATTGCGTGCGCCGCGATGAAACGCCAGCCGCGGATAGTCCTCACCACCGGACAGGTAGATATACGGATAGCTTTTGTCGTCGCGCAGCAAGATGTTGTAGCGCGGCTTGAGCGACTTGATCAGCTGCGATTCCAGCAGCAGCGCCTCGCCCTCGGTACGCGTCACGGTGATATCGACGCGGGCAATCTGCGCCACCATCGCGGCAATGCGCGGCTCCATCCGCGGCTTCAGGAAATAGCTGCCGACGCGCTTCTTGAGATTGCCGGCCTTGCCGACATACAGCAGCTCGCCAGCAGCGTCGAAATGACGATAGACGCCAGGCGAGGAGGTAAGCGTGCTGACGAAGGCCTTGCCGTCGAAGGGTGGCGGTTGCGCGGGCTGCATGCGGTCATTCTAACGGGTGCGGTCGACGCCACCGATATGGTGATTCAATGGTGCGTGCGCAACCACTGCTCGGCGCGATCGAGGTCGGCCTCGGTGTCGATGCCAGGCGGGAACGGCTCGGGCGTCAGCCGCACCGCGATCGCATGGCCGTGCTCGAGCACACGCAACTGCTCCAGCGACTCGGTCTGTTCCAGCGGCGTGCGCGACAGCCGGGTGTAACGCGCCAGGAACCCGGCCCGGTACGCATAGATGCCGATATGTCGCAGGAAGGGCGAACCGGACGGCAACGCATGCCGGTCGACGGCGAATGCATCGCGCGCCCACGGCAATGGCGCCCGGCTGAAATACAAGGCACGCCCATTCACTCCGCGCACCAGCTTCACCACGTTCGGATCGAACAGTTCTTCGGCATCGATGATCGGCGTGGCCAGGGTCGCCATCGGGGCGTCGTCGCCAGCCAGCGCCTGCGCCACCGCGCGGATGCCGGTGGCAGGCGCAAACGGCTCATCCCCCTGCAGGTTCACCACGATGCTGTCATCGGTCCAGCCGTAGTGCACCGCGCATTCGGCCAGCCGGTCGCTGCCCGAGGCGTGGTCGCTGCGCGTCATGCAGATATCCACACCCTGCCCGACCAGTGCGTCGGCGATACGCTGATCGTCCACGGCTACCACGACCTGGCTGGCACCGGCCTGCAGTGCGCGTTGTGCCACCCGCACCACCATCGGCACGCCGCCGATCTCGCGCAAGGGCTTGGCTGGCAGGCGGGTCGAGCCGTAACGGGCGGGAATGGCGACGATGAACGGCGGTACAGCGTTGGACATGGGCAAGACCTTCAACCAGACGGCGAACCTGACTGCAACGATACATGCACCCGCGCGGACAGGTCAGTCCACGTTTTGCAACGCGAAGCCGCAGCCATTGGCCAGCTCGAGAAAACCAGGGAAGGAGGTGGCGACGTGACTGCAGTCGTTGATCCGCACCGGGCCGCTCGCGACCAGCCCGGCAACCGCGAAACTCATCGCGATGCGGTGGTCGAGGTGGCTTTCCACGCTGCCGCTGCCGAGCAGGCCGCCATGGATGATCGCACCATCCGGGGTTTCCTCGATCATCGCACCGAGTGTGCGCAAACCGCTGGCCATCGTCGTGATGCGATCGGATTCCTTCACACGCAATTCGGCGGCACCGCGGATCACCGTGCGACCGCTCGCTGCGGTCGCAGCGATGAACAGCGCGGGAAACTCGTCGATCATGTCCGGCACCAGCGCCAGCGGCAGCTCGATGCCGTGCAACGGCGCATGGCGTACGACCAGGTCGCCGACCGGCTCACCGCCGGCTTCGCGTTCCCGCTCGATGCTGATGTCGGCTCCCATCAGGCGCAGCGCCTGCAGCAGCCCGGTGCGGCGCGGATTGAGACCGACCGCGGGCAGGCGCAGGACCGAACCCGGCACGATGCTGGCAGCGACCAGGAAGAACGCCGCCGAGGAAAAATCGGCCGGCACGTCGACATCGGTGGCATGCAGGGCATGGCCGCCAGTCAGCGTTGCCCGCCCCGGTGAAAACGCGATCGGCCAGCCGAACGCGGCCAGCATGCGTTCGGTGTAGTCGCGGGTCGGGTGCGGTTCGATGATCTCGGTTTCGCCAATGGCGTACAGGCCGGCGAGCAGCAATGCGGACTTCACCTGTGCGCTGGCTACCGGCAACTCGTAACGGATGCCATGCAATGGCTGGCCACCGTGCAGGTGCAGCGGTGGTAAACCCTCCTGCGTATCGATGCGCGCGCCCATCGACGTCAGCGGATCGGTGACCCGGCGCATCGGCCGCTTTGACAGTGAGGCATCGCCAACCAAGGTGCTGTCGAACGTCTGCCCGGCCAGCAATCCTGTCAGCAGGCGCATGCCGGTGCCGGCATTGCCGCAATCCAGCGCCTGCGCCGCATTGCGCAGGCCATGCAGGCCAACGCCATGCACCACACGCTCGCCTGCCGACGGGGTCTCGATGCGCACACCGAGCTGGGCCAGCACGGCAGCCGTGGCGCGGGTGTCCTCACCTTCGAGGAAACCGCGGATATGCGATTTTCCTTCGGCGATCGCCGCCAGCATCAACGCGCGATGCGATACCGACTTGTCACCGGGCACGCGCACGCTGCCATGCAGCGGCTGGCCCGGTCGGCTGTTCCAGTCGAAACGATTCAAGCAGAGTTCTCCACGCAGATCAGGGCAACGCCACCGGGTAGGAACCCAGCACGCGTATCGTGGCCGCCGACTCACCGATTTCCTGCACGGCTGCCTGCAAGGTGGCATTGTCGATATGACCGGAGACGTCGATGAAGAATGCGTACTGCCACTTGCCGGTATGCGCCGGGCGCGATTCGATCCGGTTCAGGCTGACCCCATGCTTGGCGAACGGGCTGAGTACGTCGTACAGCGCACCCGGTTTGTCATTCACGGTGATCAGCAACGAAGTGCGATCGTTGCCTGATGGCGGAAACAGCGAACGACCGATCACCAGGAAGCGCGTGGTGTTGTCGGCGCGATCCTCGATGCCTTGCGCCACCGTCTTGAGACCGTAGACCTTGCCCGCCGTCTCGCCGGCGATCGCTGCTGCATCGTCGGCATGCCGCGCCATCCGGGCTGCCTCGGCGTTGCTGCTTACAGCGATGCACTCGACGCCAGGCAGATTGATGCGTAGCCAGGTCTTGCACTGCTGCAGCGACTGCGCATGTGCATAGACGCGTTTGACGTCCTCCAGCTTGCCCAGCTGCGAATGCAGGCACTGGTGTACACGCAGCTCCACTTCGCCGCAGATGGTAGCTTCGGACGTGAGGAACATGTCCAGCGTGACCTGGATCATGCCCTGCCCTGAATTCTCCACCGGCACCACGCCGAAATCCGCATGACCGGCGGCGACCTCCTGGAACACTTCCTCGATGCTGCCCAGCGGCAGCCCGTAAGCGGCATGACCGAAATGCTTGCGCACGGCCTGCTCGCTGAATGTGCCTTCCGGGCCGAGGAAGCCAATCTTCAGTGGGTCCTCCTGCGCCAGGCAGGAAGACATGATCTCGCGGAACAAGCGCACCATTTCAGTATCGGACAGCGGGCCATCATTGCGATCCACCACCATGCGCAACACATGGGCCTCGCGTTCGGGGCGATAATAGTCGATCGCCGAAAGCCCAGCGCCCTTAACCTTCGCTACGGTCTGCGCATGGTTCGCGCGCTCGGAGATCAGCTGCTGGATCTGCCGGTCGATGCTGTCGATGCGCTCACGCATCTCGCTCAGCGGTGTCTTGGGATCGGTCATGCTTTAGCCGCCTGGATGGATAGATGTCCAAATGATTACTTGGCATCTTGCCTGATAATCGTCTTGTTCGGTCGATCAGCCGTGCCGCTGAGCGAAGTCGCGCATGAATGCCGTCAGCACCTGCACGGCTTCCAGCGGCACCGCGTTGTACAGGGACGCACGCATGCCGCCGATCGCCTTGTGGCCTTTCAGCGCGAGCAGCCCGGTGGCTTCAGACTCCTTGAGGAAGGCCGCGTCCAGCGCACTGTCGTGCAGGGTGAATGGCACATTCATGCGCGAACGTGCGGATGGCTCGATCGGATTGCGGTAATAACCGGCGGAACTGTCGATGGCCTGATACAGCAGCGCGGCCTTGGCGCGATTACGCTCGCCAATGGTTGCCAGGCCGCCCTGCGCATGCAGCCACTGAAAGGTCAGCCCAGCCAGGTACCAGGCCCAGGTATTCGGTGTGTTGAGCATCGAATCGTTTGCAGCCTGCTCGGCAAAACGGAATATCTTCGCCATCGGCCGGCCGGCCCGCTGCAACAGGTCGCGGCGGATGATCATCACCACCAACCCGGACGGCCCGATATTCTTCTGTGCGCCCGCGTAGATCAACCCGAAGCGCGAGACGTCCAGCGGCTCCGACAGGATGTTCGACGACATGTCGGCCACCAGCGGCACCGTACCCACCACGGGAATGTCATGGAATTCCACACCGTGGATCGTCTCGTTCGGCGTGTAATGTACGTAGGCAGCCTGCGGATCGAGCTGCCAGCTGTCGCGCGAAGGCAGTTTCAGGTATTCATCAGCCTTGCCGCTGGCCGCCACGTTGACGCGCACATACGACGACGCCTCACTGATCGCCTTTGAGCTCCAGTGGCCGCTGTCGATGTAATCGGCGCAGTCGCCCTCACCGGCGAGATTCATCGGGATCTGCGCGAACAACTGGGTGGCGCCGCCCTGCAGGAACAGCACGGCGTAATCGGTGGGAATCGCCAGCAGGGCGCGCAAGTCGGCTTCGGTCTGAGCGGCCATCTCGATGAAACGCTTGCCGCGATGGGACTGCTCCATCACCGAGGCGCCGCTGCCATTCCAGTCCAGCATCTCGCGCTGGGCGCGTTCGAGTACCACCTGCGGCAGCGCCGCCGGACCGGCGCTGAAATTCCAGACTCTGCTCACGTGCTGTTGCATCCCGTCATGGTGTTCCATGCATTATGGCGCGGCGCAGCATGGAGTGGTCAACCGCCACGTGGCTCGGTCGGAAAACCTCAGAAACGGATCAGCAGCACGAGGGCAATACCCAGCGCCAGCACCGCGGCGGTGACGATCAGCCACCATACCTCGCCGGTCGGGCCGGCGGCTTCCTCCGGCAGGTGTTCCGGCGGCGGCTCGGGCATCACGATCTCCGGTTCCGGCTCCATCCCCGGCCCCTCGACCACGAAGCGATGCATCGCCAGACCGATCTGATCGCCCGGTTGCAGCACCAGCTTCTGCGCATTGACGCCATTGACCCGCAACGGATGGCGCGCGGATGACTGCGTGGTTTCCAGCAACAACTGGCCGTCCTGCCAGGAAATGCGCAGTACGGCGATATCGCCTTGTGGCAATTCCAGCGGATAACGCCCCTGCGGCCCCAACTCCAGGCTGTCGTGCAACGGCAGGACGCGGCCGGACAGCGGTCCGGCTACAGCGCGCAATGCTACCGTGCAGCGCCCGTGTTCCGGCACGCTGACCGGCGCACGCAGCGCCGGGTCCTGATCGGCACGCAGCAGCATGCGGCAGTCGCCCACGCTGACTACATCGCCGGGGCGCAGCAATGCGCGCTCGCGTACCGGTCGCGCATTGACGTAGATGCGATCGGCCGACGGCATGACCTGCAGCACCCATCCGCGACGATCTTGCTGGATCCGCAGGTGCTGGGGCGAGGCCTGGGTCGCCGCCAGCACCAGGTCGTTGTCGGGCGCGCTGCCGATGCGCAACTGCGCCTGCGTCCAGTGAAAGTCCTCACGAGCCGCATTGGGGAATTCGATACGCATGGATCAACCGCCGGAAAGACCGCGAAACTCTAGCATGCAGACGCGTGGCATTAAGATGTGCCTTTCCATGGAGCCCGTCATGCCCAAGATCGATATCCGCCGTCCGCATCAACTGTCGATTGCCGAGGCCCGTGCCGTGGTCGACAAGGTGGCCGTACGGATGCACGAAAAGCTCGGCGTGGACGGGCAATGGGACGGTGACACGCTGCGCTTCTCGCGGCCCGGGGTAAACGGCACGATCGCCGTCAGCAGCGATGCCATCCAGGTCAATGCCGAGCTAGGGCTGATGTTCTCGCCGCTGAAGGGCATGGTCGAGCAGGAAATCCGGCGCAAGCTGGACGAGCATTTCGCCTGATCGTCCACGGAATGCGCTGAATGGATCAGGTAATGCCTGACGATTCTTTAACCAGAACCACAATCCGTGGCATAATCGCCGGCTTACGCAGCCATGACGGCTGCGCGTGAACCCCGGAACACATGGCCAAAGACGACGTCATCGAAATGGAAGGCACGGTCCAGGAGACCCTGCCCAACACCATGTTTCGTGTGCAACTTGAGAATGGGCACGTAATCATTGCCCACATCTCTGGCCGCATGCGCAAGCACTACATCCGCATCCTCACCGGCGACAAGGTCAAGATCGAAATGACCCCGTACGACCTGAGCAAGGGTCGTATCACGTATCGCATGAAGTAATCCGGTCCAGCCTTGATGCGCTGAAACGCAACGGGACAGAACCGATACGAAGGTGCTGGAAACGAAAGGCGGCGCAATGCGCCGCCTTTGCTTTGCCCGTCATTTGATGAACCGAATCAGCCCGGTTCGACCACCGCCGGCAGTTTCTCGATCGCCTCGCAGTCGACCCGCAGCTCGCCGTCGCGCACGCTCAGGTGCACCTTGCCGCCCTCGGCCAGCTTGCCGAACAGCAACTCGTCGGCCAGCGCGCGCTTCACCTTCTCCTGGATCACCCGTGCCATCGGCCGTGCGCCCATCTGCGGATCGAAGCCATGCTCGGCCAGCCACCGGCGGGCCTCTCCATCCACGTCCAGGCTCACCTGCTTCTCGGTCAACTGGCTTTCCAGCTCGATCAGGAACTTGTCGACCACGCGCAGGATGTGCTCGAAGTCGAGCGCGCTGAACTGGATGATCGCGTCCAGCCGGTTGCGGAACTCCGGCGTGAAGATCCGGCGGATCACTTCCATCGCGTCCGACTCGTGCTTCTGCTCGACGAAACCCATGCTGCGCCGTGAAGCAAGCGCCGCGCCCGCGTTGGTGGTCATCACCACCACCACGTTCTTGAAGTTCGCCTCGCGACCGTTGGTGTCGGTCAGCACGCCACGGTCCATCACCTGCAGCAGGATGTTGAACACATCCGGATGCGCCTTCTCGATCTCGTCCAGCAGCAGCACCGCGTGCGGATGCTTGGTCACCGCCTCGGTCAGCAGGCCACCCTGGTCGAAACCGACGTAACCCGGAGGCGCACCGACCAGCCGCGATACCGAATGACCTTCCATGTATTCGGACATGTCGAAGCGAATCATCTCGATGCCCAGTTGCATCGCCAGCTGCTTGGTCACCTCGGTCTTGCCCACGCCAGTGGGGCCAGCCAGCAGGAAGCAGCCGATCGGCTTGGACGGATCGGCCAGCCCCGAACGGGCCATCTTGATCGACGCAGCCAGCGCCTCGATCGCCGGATCCTGTCCGAACACCACCATCTTGAGGTTGCGCTCCAGATTGCGCAGCACATCGCGATCCGACGCCGATACCTGCTTGGCCGGAATCCGCGCCATCTTGGCGATGATGTATTCAACCTCGCTCACGTCGACCTTGCCGGTACGCTGATCCAGCGGCAGCAACCGCTGGCGCGCACCCGCCTCGTCGATCACGTCGATCGCCTTGTCCGGCAGCAGGCGGTCGGGAATGTGCTTCACCGACAGGTCCACCGCGGCCTTGAGCGCCTCGTTGGTGTAAGCGACGTGGTGATGCTCCTCGAAACGCGAGCGCAGACCCTTGAGGATCTCGATGCTGTCGGCCACGGTCGGCTCGACCACGTCGATCTTCTGGAAACGACGGGCCAGCGCGCGATCCTTCTCGAACACGCCGCGGTATTCCTGGAACGTGGTCGAACCGATGCAGCGCAGCTCGCCCGACGCCAGCATCGGCTTGATCAGGTTGCTGGCGTCCATCGTGCCGCCCGACGCGGAACCGGCGCCGATGATGGTGTGGATCTCGTCGATGAACAGGATCGAGCCCGGTTGCTTCTTCAGCTGGGCGATCACGCCCTTCAGGCGTTTCTCGAAATCGCCGCGGTACTTGGTGCCGGCAACCAGCGCACCCAGGTCCAGCGACCAGATCGTGGCGCTTTCCAGCACCTCCGGCACTTCGCCATCAACGATGCGCTTGGCCAGACCTTCGGCCAGCGCGGTCTTGCCCACGCCGGCTTCGCCGACATACAGCGGGTTGTTCTTGCGCCGGCGGCACAGCACCTGAATCGTGCGCTCGATCTCGTCGGCACGCCCGATCAGCGGGTCGATCTTGCCTTCCAGCGCCAGCTCGTTGAGGTTGCTGGCAAACTCGTGCAGCGGATTGCCCTTCGGCTCGCCGCCCTCCTCGCCTTCGCGCTCGCTGCCACCGGACACGCCGGCCGCCGGCTCGTCGCCGATCTTGGCGATGCCGTGCGAGATGTAATTGACCACGTCGAGCCGGGTGATTTCCTGCTGGTGCATGAAATACACCGCGTGCGAATCCTTCTCGCCGAAGATCGCCACCAGCACATTCGCGCCGGTGACCTCTTTCCGCCCCGAGGACTGCACGTGGTACACCGCGCGCTGCAGTACCCGCTGGAATCCCAGCGTGGGCTGCGTATCGCGCTCGTCGCCGTGCGGCAGCACCGGCACGGTCTCGGCGATGATGCGTTCGAGTTCGCTCGACAGCCGCGGCAGATCCACGCCGCACGCACGCAGGGCGCCCACCGCCGACTGGTTTTCGGTCAGCGCCAACAACAGGTGCTCCACCGTCATGAACTCATGGCGCTGTTCGCGGGCCTGCTTGTAGCAATGGCCGATGGTGACTTCCAGATCCTTGCTGAACATTCGGATCGTCTCCGCTTGCAATGTTGAGCGGCCTTCAGCGCCGCGATGAGCACGAAATGGGGTCGCTCAGAGCTTTTCCATAGTGCACAACAGCGGGTGCTGATGGGAGCGTGAATATTCGTTCACATGGGTCACCTTGGTCTCCGCCACCTCCCGGGTAAACACACCACACACGCCCCGGCCACGGGTATGCACATGCAACATCACCTGTACCGCCTGTTCCTGGTCCAGGTTGAAAAAGCCGCGCAACACCTCGACCACGAAATCCATCGGGGTGAAGTCGTCATTCAGCAGCAGTACCTGAAATAGCGGTGGTCGCGCCACTTCAGGCTTGGCGGTTTCCAGCGCCAGTCCGCGGCCGCTGTCGTGCTCATGTTCGGATTCGTGGGCCATGGTTTCTTGGGTATTCGATCTCTGGTACGAAGTATACGCCGCAGGGGATGCACCACCGCAGCGATGGCTCCGCATGAGGTAATGGCACAATGGCCGCTTTTCCAGTGCCTTGCTGAACCCTAATGGCTGATTTCCCACCCACCACCGAGATCTGGCGCCCGCACGTGACCGTGGCCTGCGTGGTAGCCGATGGCGAGCGTTACCTGATGGTCGAGGAAGAGGTCAACGGCCGGCTTGCCTACAACCAGCCCGCAGGCCATCTGGACGACGGTGAAAGCCTGGCTAACGCAGCCATGCGCGAAACGCTGGAGGAAACCGGCTGGACGGTGGCACTGCAGCACCTGATCGGTGTGCACCAATGGCGCAGCACCGAGCATGGCGATGCGGTGATCCGTTTCAGCTTTGCGGCACGGGCCATGAACCATGATCCGGCGCGTCCACTGGACACTGGCATTCGCCGGGCGTTGTGGCTGACCCGTGCCGAAATCGCTGCCCTGGGTGAGCGCCTGCGCAGCCCGCTGGTATTGCTCAGCATCGATGCGTGGCTGGCCGGGCAGCGACTGCCGCTGGACACCCTGGACTATATCTCGGCGGATGGCAGCGCATGAAGGTGATGCTCGGCATCTCCGGCGGCGTCGACTCCTCGGTCGCGGCCCTGCTGCTGCAACAGGCCGGCCACCAGGTCGAAGGGCTGTTCATGCAGAACTGGGAGGAAGACGAGCGCAGCGGCCCATGCACTACTGACGCCGATCGCAAGGACGCTGTAGCCGTCTGCGGCCGGCTCGGCATTCCGTTTCACGCACGCAATTTCGCCACCGAATACTGGGACGGCGTGTTCGAGCACTTCCTTGCCGAATACCGCGTCGGGCGCACACCGAATCCCGACGTGTTGTGCAACCGCGAGATCAAGTTCAAGACCTTCCTGGACGAAGCGCACGCGCTCGGTGCAGAGAAGATCGCTACCGGCCATTACGCCCGCGTCGATTTTCACGAAGGTCGTTATCGTCTGCTGCGTGCGGTCGACGCAGCCAAGGACCAGAGCTATTTCCTGCATGCGCTGGGCCAGCAGCAACTGGGTGCCACGCTGTTTCCGCTTGGCGAAATCGAGAAGCCCCGCGTGCGTGAGCTGGCCCGCGAGGCGGCACTGCCGACCCATGCGAAAAAGGATTCCACCGGCATCTGCTTCATCGGCGAGCGCGATTTCCGCAGCTTCCTCGCCCAGTACATTCCGGCCCGCTCCGGCGAGATGCGCACGCCCGCTGGCGAGCTGATCGGGGAACACCAGGGCGTGATGTATTACACGCTGGGCCAGCGCAACGGGCTGGGCATCGGCGGCCGGCATGGTGCCAGCAGTGAGGCCTGGTACGTCGTCGGCAAGGATGTGGCTGCCAATGTGCTGTACGTCGCCCAGGGTGGCGAGAATCACTGGCTGTATTCCCGGCGACTGTTGACCGAGGCACCGAGCTGGGTCGCTGGCAGTGCACCATCCGACCACTTCCGTTGCACCGCCCGTACCCGCTATCGCCAGTCCGACCAGGCTTGCGTCGTCAGCGTACGCAACGATGGCCTCGAGGTGCGCTTCGACGAACCGCAACGCGCGGTCACCCCGGGACAATCTGTGGTCCTTTATGATGGTGAAGTCTGCCTAGGTGGTGCGGTGATCGCCACCACCGATGCACCGTACGGTGGCCTGCTGCCAGCGTTCACGCCATCCCCCACACCCACTGCATGAGAACCGCAAACCCGTGCTTGAAATTTTTTCCATGAATGAAGAGCGCGTGCTCTCCCTCGCCGGCCTGTTCCAGGCCTGTGCGCTGGCGCAGCAGCTGGCCAACGAGGGGCGCTGCGACGAAGGCGCAATGGAAGCCAGCGTGGCCAGCGTGTTCCGCATCGACGCACCGTCAGTCGTCGGGGTCTACGGCAATATCTCCAACGTGCGGATCGGCCTGCGCAACCTGATCGCGCAGCTCGACGAGAGCGACCGCGACATGGCGGTGACCAAGATGGTGGTGACCGTGATGCGGCTGGAGCGCAGCCTGACCGGTCGGCCGGAGCTGCTCGAGAAGCTGCAGCAGGGCATCGTCGCCGCACAGCGGCAGGTCGAGCACTTCGGTCAGGATTCAGCGCAGGTCACCAGTCGCCTGGCCGAGCTGTATGCGTCGACCTTGTCCACCTTGAGGCCGCGGGTGATGGTCAGCGGCAATCCGCAACAGTTGCAGTTGCCGACCGTGGTGGAAAAGGTGCGTGCCAACCTGCTCGCCGCGGTGCGTTCGGCGGTGCTGTGGCGACAGGTCGGTGGTCGCCAGTGGCAATTGCTGCTGTACCGCCGCCAATGCAGCATGCTGGCGCGTGGCCTGCTGACCGGGGCGACGCTGGACAACCGCTGACTTAAAGGTACTCACAAGCTTGGTCGCCCAGAATGTGCCGGGATGGCCCCACTTGAAGACCTTGGCTCGCAGGTAACCGACGTGCACATACTGTTGGTGGAAGACGACAACCAGTTGGGCGAAGCGATCCGGCATGCGCTGGTGCAGCAGTCGTATGCCGTGACCTGGCTGCGTGACGGCAAGGAGGCCGCGCGTGCATTGCGCGACCCCACCGCCGATCTGGTGTTGCTTGATCTCGGCCTGCCCGGCATGGACGGCATGGACGTGCTGCTCGAAGCGCGCCGTGACGGCGTGAAAACGCCGATTCTCGTGATGACCGCCAGGGATGCCCTGGAAACGCGCATCCGCGGCCTGGATATCGGCGCCGACGATTACCTGGTCAAGCCCTTCCACGTCGGCGAACTGGTGGCGCGGATCCGCTCGCTTACGCGCCGCGTGCGTGGCCTCGCCGAAAACCTGATCGAGGCCGGTGGGATGAAGCTGAATCTGGCCACAGCCGAGGTGGAATTCCGCGGCGATCAGGTCAGTCTCACGCGGCGTGAATTCGCATTGTTGCAGGCATTGATGGAACACGCTGGCCACATCGTCCGTCGCGAAGCGCTCGAGAATTCGGTCTACGGGCTGGACACCGTGGTGGAGCGCAATGCGATCGAGGTGCAGGTGCACTGGCTGCGCCGCAAGCTGTGCCCCGAAGCGATCCGCACCGTGCGCGGCATCGGCTACATGATTCCACGCGAGTCCAAATGAGAGCGGCAAGCCTGCGCACGCGGCTGACCTGGCTGATCATTGCCGTGCAGATCGGCGTGCTGATACCGCTGGGGGTATTGAGCTATCAGCGCGAACTGCGCGAGATGGGCCATCTGCTCGATGGACGGCTGGCCCAGGCCGGCCGCACGGTGGGGTCGCTGCTCGAACACCTGCCATCCTCCACCATGCCCGGTTCGCCGGATGTCGCGTTGAGTGCGGAAAATCTGCGTAGCGCGGTCATGGTGCGGGTGCACAAGCGCAACTACGAACCCGATGTGGGCTTCCAGGCCTATACCGCGAATGGCAAGTTGCTGGCTGCCACGTCGAATTTTGCCGACCTGACGGTGCCGACGATCGAGGATCGCGGGTTTCGCGACCTGCGCGTGCATGATCAGGCATGGCGGACTTTCACTCTGCAGAACCAGGCCGGCCTGGTCATACGCATCGGCGAGCGCTATGACAATCGCAGAGAAATCACCCAGGCACTGATCATGGAGCACAGCCTTCCGCTCTTGATCGGTCTGCCGCTGCTGGCGCTGCTGGCGAGTCTCGCGGTCAGACGCGGCTTGCGTCCGCTGGTCCTGCTGACCGAGCAACTGGCCGCGCGCACGCCGGGAAGCCGCCAACCGGTCGCGATCGATCACATGCCCCGCGAGATCACCCCGCTGGTGGTGACGCTCAACCAGCAACTGGAACGACTGGAAGACACGATCGAACGCGAACACCGGTTTGCCAGTGATGTGGCGCACGAACTGCGTACGCCACTGACCGCGACCATGATCCACGTGGAAAACGCGCAAATCGCTAACGGACTTGTCCGCGGCCCCGGCGAGATCGAGTCCACCCTGCAAAGCGCACAGCAGAGTCTGGTGCGGCTGGCGCGGCGGATCGAGCAGATCCTGGCACTGGCCCGACTGGAGGCCGGTGCCGCCTCGCAACAGCGGGTGCATCTGAACCTGATCACCCTGGCCACCGAAGTCATCGAAGAACTGGCACCGGTCATCGCCGAGAAGGACATCGCGTTCAGCCTCAACCACGACGCCGATGCGTTGTGGCTGCACGGTCACGAAGCAGCCCTCACCGCGATGTTCCGCAACCTGATCGAGAACGCCTTGCGCTACACCGGCCAGGATGGTCGCGTCGAGGTATCGATCCACGTCGTCGGCAACGAGACAGTGATCAGCATCTGCGATGACGGCCCGGGCATTCCCGCCGAACGCCGGGACGTGGTCTTCGAACGTTTCCATCGCGCCACCGAAAGCGAATCCTTCGGTTACGGCCTGGGACTGAGCATCGTTCAGCGTGCGATCGAGTTGCACGATGCCCGCATCGAGTTGCTCGCCTCACCGTTTGGTCACGGACTGCAGGTGCGCATCCACATGGATGCCGCATCGGCCTGACGGGCCTGCTGCACGGCAGCCAAACCGGCTGTCACCTGACTGGCCGACAGTCACGGCACAAGCAAAAGGTTGCCACAAGGCTGGCTTGCGATCATGCGTGACATTCCGCCTGATCCTGCCCGCGCAGGAACGACGCAAGCCATCTCCGTCACCTGCACACCGATGCTTCCGGAAACATTCCCATGCTTGGTCTAGTTCGCCTGGCGCTGTCGCGGCCCTACACCTTCATCGTGCTGGCGCTGCTCATCCTGATCGCCGGGCCACTGGCCGCGCTGCGCACGCCCACGGACATCTTCCCGAACATCGGTATCCCGGTGATCAGCGTGGTGTGGACCTACAAGGGCATGCCGCCGAACCAGATGTCCGGCCGCATCATCTATTACTACGAGCGCACACTGACCACCTCGGTCAACAATATCGAACACATCGAATCGCAGTCGCTGCCTGGCGCCGGCGTGGTGAAGATCTTCTTCCAGCCCGGTACCGACATCCGCACGGCGACCGCGCAGGTCACCTCGATCTCGCAGACGGTAGTCAAGCAGATGCCGCCAGGCATCACACCACCGCTGATTCTCAATTACAACGCCTCCACCGTGCCCGTGCTGCAGATGGCACTGTCGAGCAAGGATCTGTCCGAATCGAAGATCCGCGACATTGCGCAGAACGACGTGCGCACCACGCTGACCTCGGTGGATGGCGTGGCGATCCCCACGCCCTATGGCGGCCAGCAGCGCCAGATCACGCTCGATCTCGACCCGCAGGCGCTCGACGCCAAGGGCCTGTCGGCGCAGGACGTTGCCAATGCGCTGGCGTCGCAGAACCAGATCATTCCGGTCGGCACGGCCAAGATCGGCACCTACGAATACAACGTCAAGCTCAACAACAGCCCGCAGGCGTTCGCGGCACTGAACAACCTGCCGATCAAGACGGTCAATGGCGCCACCATCACGATCGGCCAGGTGGCCCACGTGCGCGACGGCTCGCCACCGCAGAACAACGTGGTGCGCGTCGATGGCAAGCGCGCCGTGCTGATGCCGATCCTGAAAACAGGCGACGCCTCGACGCTGTCCGTGGTCGCCGGCGTCAAGAAACTGATGCCGCTGATCGAGGAGACGATGCCGCCGTCGCTGAAGATCTCGATGCTCAACGACCAGTCGGTGTTCGTGAAATCGGCGATCGCTTCGGTGGCGCGCGAAGGCATCATCGCGGCGCTGCTGACCTCGGTGATGATCCTGGTCTTCCTCGGCAGCTGGCGTTCGACCGTCATCATCGCGGTGTCGATCCCGCTGGCGATCCTGTCCTCGATCGCCCTGCTCTCGGTGACCGGGCAGACCCTCAATGTGATGACGCTGGGCGGCCTGGCGCTGGCAGTAGGCATCCTGGTCGACGATGCCACGGTCACGATCGAGAACATCAACTGGCATCTCGAACAGGGCAAGGACGTGCATTCGGCGATCATGGATGGCGCTAAACAGATCGTCACGCCCGCCTTCGTCTCGCTGCTGTGCATCTGCATCGTGTTCGTGCCGATGTTCATGCTCGACGGCATTGCCGGCTTCCTGTTCCGGCCAATGGCGCTGTCGGTGATTTTTGCGATGGCTTCGTCGTTCGTGTTGTCGCGCACGCTGGTGCCGACCTTGGCGATGTACCTGCTGAAACCGCATGTCACCGAGAAAGGTGTCGGCGACCATCCTGAAGATGGTTACATCAACCATCACGAGGGCGACCAACACCATGCCCATCGCAACCTGTTCGTGCGCAAGGCGATCGCGTTCCAGCTGAAATTCGAGCACCACTTCACCCGGATCCGCGATGCCTACTATGCGATGCTCGGCGTGGCGCTGACCCGGCGCCGCAACTTCATACTCGGCTTCCTCGGTTTCGTGCTGATCTCGTTCGCCCTGGTGCCGTTCCTCGGGCGCGACTTCTTCCCAGACGTGGATGCCGGCTCGATCGCCTTGCACGTGCGTGCGCCGATGGGTACCCGAGTGGAGGAAACTGCGGCGGAGTTCGACCACATCGAAGCGGCTATCCGCAAGGTCATCCCACCCAACCAGCTCGACTCGGTGATCGACAACATCGGCCTGCCGTTGAGCAGCGTCAACCTGGTTTACAGCAACACCGGCACGATCGGTCCGCAGGATGGCGATATCCAGATCGCGTTGAAGGAAGGCCACCAGCCCGCCGCGGATTTCGTCAAGAAACTGCGCGAGCAGTTGCCGAAGGCCTTCCCCGGCACCGAATTCGCATTCCTGCCAGCCGACATGACCAGCCAGATCCTGAACTTCGGCGCGCCCGCGCCGCTGGATGTGTCGATTACCGGCCGCAACAGCGCCGAGAACGAAGCCTACGCGACGCAGATCATGAAACGCCTGCGCGCCGTGCCGGGCATCGCCGACGTGCGCCTGCAGCAGAGCACCAGCTATCCGCAGTTCAACGTGCATGTGGACCGCACCCGCGCTGATGCGCTGGGCATTACCGAACGCGATGTCACCAACAGCATGGTCGCGTCGCTGGCTGGCAGCGGCCAGGTCGCACCCGCGTTCTGGCTGAATCCGAAGAACGGTGTCTCCTACGCCATCGTCGCGGCCACGCCGCAGTACAAGATGGATTCGATGGCCGACCTGGCGCGACTGCCAGTGACATCGTCCAGCGGCAAGGCCAGCCAGATGCTCGGTGGCATCGCCAGCTTCACGCGCGAGCCCAGCGCCGCGGTGGTCTCGCACTACAACATTCTGCCCTCGTTCGACATCTACGCCTCGGTGCAGGATCGCGACCTGGGTGCGGTCGCCACCGACGTGGACAAGGTACTGGCCGACTTCGCCAGCACGCGCCCCAAGGGCACCATGGTCACCCTGCGCGGACAGGTCGGCACCATGAACGAAGCCTTCAGCGGCCTGCTGTTCGGCCTGCTCGGTGCGGTGGTGATGATCTATCTGTTGATCGTGGTCAACTTCCAATCGTGGCTGGATCCGTTCGTGATCATCACCGCACTGCCCGCAGCACTGGCCGGTATCGTGTGGATGCTGTTCGTCACTCACACCACGCTGTCGGTTCCCGCACTCACCGGCGCCATCATGTGCATGGGTGTGGCCACCGCCAACTCGATCCTGGTGGTGAGTTTCTGCCGCGAGCGGCTGGCCGAACATGGCGATGCGGTCAAGGCCGCGCTGGAGGCGGGTTTCACCCGTTTCCGCCCGGTCTGCATGACCGCACTGGCAATGATCATCGGCATGCTGCCGATGGCGCTCAGCCATGAACAGAACTCGCCGCTCGGCGTGGCTGTGATCGGTGGCCTGCTGTTCGCCACCTTCGCCACCCTGCTGTTCGTGCCGGTGATTTTCAGCATCGTGCACGCCAAAGAACAACGTGCAGCTTCCACTACTCCCCTGCTTGGAGAAAATCCCCATGTCGCATGACGTCACGTCGCATAACGCCGGCGAGCCGCCCAAGCAGCCGCGCCTGAAGCTCACCATTGCCGTCACGCTGGTGGTAGCGGTGCTGGCCACCCTGACCGGGTTGGCTGTGCGCGCACACGACTACCACCAACTGGTGACCTGGACCGATGCGCAGGAACTGCCCACGGTACAACTGGCCGCGCCGCTGACTGCTGCCGACGCGCATCTAATGACCCTGCCCGGTCACATCGAGGCATGGATCAGTGCGCCGATCCACGCACGCGTCAGTGGTTACCTGAAAAGCTGGAGCAAGGACATCGGCAGCACGGTGGATGCGGGCGACACGCTCGGCGTAATCGACACGCCCGAGCTGGACCAGCAATACGACCAGGCCAAGGCCGTGTTGGTGCGTGCCCAAGCGGATGAGCACCTGGCGCAGGTCACCAGCCAGCGCTGGCAGCACTTGCTGACGTCCAACTCCGTCTCCAAGCAGGAGGCCGACGAGAAGAGTGGTGAAGCCGCAGTGGCCGCCGCCAACGTACTATCGGCCCAGGCGGACCTGGACCGACTGGCGGCACTGGAATCGTTCAAGCACATCACGGCGCCGTTCAGCGGCACCGTGACCAGCCGCAGCACCGACATCGGCGACCTGATCTCGGCGACCAGCGAGAGCAGCCCGGCGCTGTTCACCGTGGCCGATACCAGCAAGATGCGGCTGTACGTGCGCATCCCGCAGAGCTATGCGTCCTCGATCAAGCCAGGCATGACCGTCGACCTCAGCGTGCTCGAGCATCCCGGCGTGTCCTACAAGGCCACGCTGATCGGCTCATCCGCATCAGTCAATCAGGCTTCCGGTTCGCTGTTGGCGCAATTCGAGGCACCGAATCCGAATGGCGAGCTACTGCCAGGCGACTACGCCGAAGTGAACCTGCCGGTGTCCGTCAACACGCATCTGATCACGGTGCCGGCGACGGTGCTGATCTTCCGCGCCGCCGGTCCGCAGATCGCCGTGTTGGGCGCGGACAACCGGGTGCAGTTGCGCGACGTCCATATCGGCATGGACCTGGGCGACACACTGGAAATCGATCACGGCCTGCAGCCGGACGACCGCATCATCGACCATCCACCGGATTCGCTGGCACAGGGTGACCAGGTGCGTCTCGCTACCACCGCATCACTGGCAAGCACCACGCATACACGACCGAAACAGGGTTGATCTCATGCCTGATCGCGCTGGAAACCGTACACCCTCATTCCGCCGGCCAACCGGCCGCCGTGCCCTGGCCGGCTGCCTGATGACCCTGCTCGCGGGCTGCTCATTGGCGCCCACCTATCAGCGTCCGGCAATCGACATTCCATCGAACTACAAGGAAGGCAGCGGGTTATGGACTGCCGCTGCGCCTGCCGATACAGAGGCGCGCGGCGACTGGTGGCAGGTCTTCAATGACAGCGCGCTGGATGGCCTGGAGCAGCGTCTCGATGCCAGCAATCCATCGCTGTCGGTGGCGCTGGCACGTTACGACATGGCGCATGCCTACGAAGGCGAGATCGGTTCGCAACTGTTTCCCCATCTGGGTGCAGCAGCCAGTCCGACCGACAATCGCCAGTCGAACAGCCGCCCGTTGCGCGGCAACGGACAACCCGACGAGTACGATGCCAACACCGCCGAGTTTTCCGCCGACTACGAGTTCGATTTCTGGGGCCGTGTCCGCAACGAAGTGGCTGCCGGCAAGGCGCAGACGCAGGCCGCGGATTCCGATCTGGCCTCGGCCAAGCTCAGCCTGCAATCGCAGCTCGCCGACCTGTACATCCTGCTGCGCGGCTACGACATCCAGGCGCACATCCTCGACGGCTCGTTGGATGCCTACCGCAAGGGGCTGACGATGACCGAAAACCGCATGGCCGGCGGCATCGCCTCCGGGCTGTCGCTCTCGCGCGCCCAGAACCAGCTGTCGGATGCGCTGGCGCAGGCGGCCGAAGTGACCGCCCAGCGCGCGCTCACCGAACACGCCATCGCTACCCTGGTCGGGGTGCCGGCATCGCGCTTCTCGCTGCCCGCCACCGATATCCAGATCGGGCTGCCGACGATTCCGGCAGGCATACCCTCCACCTTGCTGGAACGGCGCCCCGATATTGCCGCCGCCGAACGACGTACTTTCGCCGCGAATGCCGATATCGGCGTCGCCCGCGCGGCGTTCTATCCCAGCTTCAGTCTGTCGGCCTTGTTTGGCTGGCAGAACACCGGCAATGGCAGCCTGCTGACCGCCGGCAACCGGATGTGGGCACTCGGTCCGATTGGTGCGCTGAGCCTGTTCGATGGCGGCTTGCGGCATGCGAAGGAGCGCGAGGCCAAAGCCCGTTTCGATGAGGCTGCCGGGCAATACCGCATCACCGTGTTGAATGCGTTCCAGCAAGTGGAGGACAACCTCTCGCTACTGACCAACCTCAGCCGCGAAGCCCACGACGAGGATGATGCCGCGGCCGCCGCCAGGGAAGCGGCGCAGATCGCCACCAACCGTTACAGCGAAGGTGTGGTCAATTATCTGGATGTGGTCACCGCGCAAACCAGCTATCTGCAAGCCAAACGCAACGCCGAACAAGTGCGCACGCGTCGCCTGCAAGCGAGTGTGAACCTGATCCGCGCGCTGGGTGGTGGCTGGAGCAACACGCGGATGGGCATCCCGGCATCGGGAGAACCAGTGGCGGTGGCTCGCTGAGTTGCGCACTCTGAAACCATGGAAAAGCAAACGGCGGCCTGTGGCCGCCGTTTTCCATCCTTGGGTCCAACTCCCTTGCGATAACCTTTGATGGCTTCAGCTTGCCACGCCGCCGTGACTGTTTCCGGTCAGCGGCATGACAAGCCGGTCACCGTCGATCAGAACTTGTAAGCGAGCATCAGGCGGTTGTAGGTGAACGGCTTGTTGCCCGGATTCAGGTTGTTGACGCCACCCGAGGATTTTTCCCAACGATCGCGGATCTGGAAGCCTTTGAGAAAGCCGCTGAAGTTGTAGATGATGTCGAAGTAGGTATCGTGGAAGCTGCCGTTCAGATCGGTGGTGTACTTGGCGTAGGCGCCAACCAGCTGCAGGCTGTTGTCGAAGAAGCCGTAGGTCATCTTGGCTTTCCACGCGTGTCCTGGGCCGGCTTCCACCAAGCCGCGAATCATCGAGGTGGTGTACAGCGGGTCCGTGGCGTAGTTGGCGGTGAACGGCGAGACGATCGAACCGTCGCCAATGGCCGACGAGCCAGTCTCCTGCGAGACCTTGTTGTAGAACACATCGAACCGGCCGTTCGGGATCACCACGCCGAGGTCGGCGCCCCACGCGCTGCTGTCTACCTTGGTGCCGGCGACGCCGTTGATCTTGAGCTTGTTGGCCACCAGCACGTTGTCGGAGCCACCACCACTTTCGGTCAGCGCCTGGAAACCGATGACCGGGTCGAAACCGGTACCGGTCTTGAACACATAGCTGCCGTCGGCGTAACCCATGCGGGCAAAATCGAGGAAGTCGTAGTACCAGCCCTGCGCTTTCAGGCCGCCGTTGACGTACGTGCTACCCAAAGCCCACGTGCCGCTGGTCTGTTTCGCGGTCAGCGGCAAGCCCTGGTTGCCACCGTAAAGCGTGTCGCCCTGGTAGGCCGCGTTGTAGTAGTTGTTGTCATTGAAGTAATCGCTGGAGGTGCGGCTCTTGTAGCTGAGTTCGCGGATACCGATGATGTCCCAGCCCTTCACTGGCGTGAAATCGGCGGTCAGGGCTTCATATGAATTGGGCGTCAGGCGGCCATCGCTGTTGCCCATCCACGGCGTATTCAGATACTGATAGCCGGCACGTGCCATGACCCAGTCGTTCTTGTACTGCAGATAGGCCTGGCTCAGCGCCGTCAGCGAATCGCTGGCGCCCATCAGCGTGGTATCGACCCGCTTCGGATTGTCGGCCAGCGAGCCCAGTGCATTCGCACTCACCAGCGACGCGCCGGCACTGAAGCCATTCCACGAGGCGGTCTGTGCATTAAGCAGAATCGAGCCGCCGAAGGCACGCGCACTCGGCTTCGCCGCGACACTGTAATCATAGGTACGGTTGAAGTCATACAGACGAAGCTCACCGTCCACATGGCCCTGGGTGAAGAGGTCACTGAAGGTATTGATCGTACTGTCTTCGGCGTGCGCGCTGACACTAAGTGTGCCGAGCACGGCAGCGATGGCTACGGCGACGAATTTGTTGCGCATGATCTGAAGCTCCGCATCGGGGACAAGAATGTCGTTCTACGGCGCTACACCCGTGGCTGTTACGAGCCACAGGCGGGTCAGCTGCACCGCACTTGTATTAAGTTTGTGTGATGGATGTGACACTCCAATAAACCTCAAATGACAATAAGGTTACGGAGCGGCAGCACGAGTCCGCAGCGACGCCGGAAGATGACATAGCAAGAACACGCCACCGCAAGACGATCCCCATACCCGTGAGGATCCATTCCGAAAGGGCCTGGAAGCTGCTGGTATGCTTGGCGCATGCCTGATCTTTCCCGTTCTGTACACGTGCGTATGGCCGACCGCTTCCGTGGCTTCCTGCCGGTGGTGGTCGATGTCGAGACCGGCGGTTTCGATGCCGAACATGACGCCTTGCTGGAGATTGCTGCCGTACCGCTGACGATGGACGCAGACGGTTACCTGCACCTGCAACCGACGGTGTCGACGCATGTCGAGCCCTTCCCCGGTGCAAACCTGGATCCACGCTCGCTGGAAATCACCGGCATCGATCCGGATAACCCGCTGCGCGGCGCCTTGGCCGAGCGGCAGGCGCTGGATCACATCTTTCAGACAGTGCGCGAAGCCGTTCACGCGGCTGGTTGCCAGCGCGCGATCTTGGTTGGCCACAACGCGGCGTTCGATCTCGGCTTTCTCAATCAGGCAGTGCGCCGTACCGGCCACAAGCGCAACCCGTTTCACCCGTTCAGCTGCTTCGACACGGTGAGTTTCGGCGGCCTTGCCTATGGCCAGACGGTATTGAGCAAGGCGGTGCTGGCAGCCGGTCTTTCATTTGACAGCCGCGAGGCGCATTCGGCGGTGTATGACGCCGAGCGCACGGCCGAGTTGTTCTGCCAAGTGGTCAACCGCTGGCGCCAGCTTGAATTGCTTGAGCAGGCCCAGCGCGGACTGGATGCCGCCTGAGCCCGCTGCCAGAGCGGTTTTTCAGCCCGCGCTGGCGCGATTTCATACGACCGTTGTGACAGTCCGTCGAACACTGTCATCTGTCTGAAACATTCATTTCATCCAATGGCAATACGAAAAGCCTGAAATGGCGGGGTCGCATCCTCTCGTCCCTCCAAGGAGCTACCGTGTTGACCTCCAGCAAATTCCCGATTCGCATCGCCGCCGTCGCTGCGCTCGCCGTGGCCTCGAGCTTCGGCATGGCCGCACAGGCTACCGACATCACCGGCGCCGGCTCCAGCTTCGTCTATCCGGTCATGTCCAAGTGGTCGGCTGCGTATGCCGAGAAGACCGGCAACCATCTCAACTACCAGTCGGTCGGTTCCGGCGCCGGCATCGCGCAGATCAAGGAAGGCACCATCGACTTCGGCGCCTCCGACGCCCCGATGAAAGCTGAAGACCTACAGACGCTCGGCCTCGGCCAGTTCCCGATCGTGGTCGGCGGCATCGTGCCGGTGGTCCATATCGCCGGCGTGCAGGCTGACCAGATCAAGCTGGACGGCGCCACCCTGGCGGACATCTTCCTCGGCAAGATCACCAACTGGAACGACCCGAAGATCGCCGCGCTGAACGCTGGCCTGAAGATTCCGGCCGGCAAGATCACCGTGGTGCATCGTTCGGATGGCTCGGGCACCTCGTTCAACTTCACCAACTTCCTGTCCAAGGTCAGCCCGGAATGGGCCGCCAAGGTGAAGTTCGGCACCGCCGTGGAATGGCCGGCCGGCGTGGGTGGCAAGGGCAATGAAGGCGTGTCGCAGTACGTGAACCAGATCCCGGGTGCAATCGGCTACGTCGAATACGCCTACGCCGTGAAGAACAAGATCGCCTGGGTCGACATGAAGAATGCCGCCGGCAACTTCATCAAGCCGAGCGCCGATGCCTTCGCTGCCGCTGCCGCCACCGCGGACTGGGCTTCGGCCAAGGACTTCAACCTGATCATGACCAATGCACCGGGCGCCAAGGCGTGGCCGATCACTGCCACCACCTGGATGATCATGTACAAGACGCCGAAGAATGCCGTGAACAGCAAGGTCGCGTTCGACTTCTTCAAGTGGTCGCTCGAGCATGGCCAGCAGGATGCTGCTGCGCTGGACTACGTGCCGCTGCCGCCTGCCCTGGTCAGCAAGATCGAGGCTTACTGGGCTTCCGATTACAAGCATTGAGCCACGATGAGGTGGCTTGATCACTCAAGCCACCTCATCAAGTAGTAAAAATGCGCGGCCGCCCTTTCACGGAAGGGCGGCTTTCCGCTGAAACGAATCATCCACAGCGCATGCCGTATTGAACGCTTCACCGAGGACTGCATCGCACATGTCAGCTCAACCCGGCACCATCGCGCCCTCGCTCATCCAGGAGCAGCGCAGTCGCCGCGACGCCCGCCACGAGCGGCTGTTCCGCTGGTTGCTGAAAGGCTGTGCCCTGCTGGTGCTGGCTGCCCTGCTTGGTGCCGCCGGTGCCACGCTGTGGGGTGGCCGCAGTGCCTTTGCCACGTTCGGCTGGCACTTCCTGGTCAGCACGTCATGGGATCCGGGCAATGATGTCTACGGCGCACTGGTGCCGGTGTACGGCACGATTGCCACCTCGCTGATTGCGTTGCTTATTGCGGTGCCAGTGAGCTTCGGCATCGCGCTCTATCTTTCCGAGGTGGCGCCCGCCTGGCTGCGCACACCGGTCGCTTCGGCGATCGAACTGCTGGCCGGCATCCCCTCGATCATCTACGGCATGTGGGGCCTCTTCATTTTCGCCCCGTTCTTTGCCAACCATATCAAGCCGTGGCTGACCAACAACCTCGGCGACCAGCCCGATGACGGCAAGCTGTCATGGGTAGCCCAGCATGTGCCGTTCGTCGGCAAGCTGTTCGGTAGCAGCTATCCGTTCGGCGCCAGCATCCTGGTTGCCGGTATCGTGCTGGCGATCATGATCATCCCGTTCATTTCCTCGGTGATGCGCGAAGTATTCCAGACCGTACCGACCCGGTTGAAGGAGTCGGCCTATGCGTTGGGTTCCAGCACCTGGGAAGTGTCGTGGGACATCGTGTTGCCGTATACCCGCTCGGCGGTGATCGGTGGCATCTTCCTCGGCCTCGGCCGTGCGCTCGGCGAAACGATGGCGGTGACCTTCGTGCTCGGCAATGCGATGACGCTGTCGGCCTCGCTGCTCGATCCGGGCACATCGATCGCCTCGACCATCGCGAACCAGTTCAGCGAAGCGTCCGGTCTGCAGAAATCGTCGCTGATGGCGCTGGCCTTCCTGCTGTTCGTGGTCACCTTCTTCGTGCTGCTGATCGCGCGACTGATGCTGCGCCAGCTGGCCAAAAAGGAAGGCAGCTGATGAGCACGATCTATCTGCGGAGGCGTATCACCAACTGGCTGGCGATGGGGTTGAGCATGCTGGCCACCCTGATCGGGCTCGCGTTCCTGGCCTGGATCCTGTGGGAAACCCTGCGCCAGGGCATCAGCGCGCTGAATCTGAAACTATTCACCAGGATCACCGCGAACGGCGCCGATGGTGGCCTCGCCAATGCGATGGTCGGCAGCCTGATCATCAACTTCATCGGCATCGCGATCGCCACACCGATCGGTGTGCTGGCCGGCACCTGGCTGGCCGAGTACGCCAACCGCACCAAGCTGGGCGAGACGATCCGTTTCCTCAACGACATCCTGTTGTCGGCACCGTCGATCGTGATGGGCCTGTTCGTCTACACCATCATCGTGTTGCCGAGCACGGCGCTGACCCACGGCTCGACCTCGTTCTCCGGCTTTGCCGGTGGCGTGGCGCTGGCGCTGATCGCGTTACCCGTCATCGTACGCACTACCGACGAGATGCTGCGGCTGGTGCCTTCCACATTGCGCGAAGCGGCGCTGTCGCTGGGCGTGCCTCAATGGAAGCTGACCCTGCAGATCCTGATCCGCGCGGCGCGCTCGGGCATCATCACCGGTGTGTTGCTGGCGCTGGCGCGGATCAGCGGCGAGACCGCGCCGCTGCTGTTCACCGCGTTCGGCAACAACTACATGGCGATCAATCCGATCGACAAGATGTCCAGCCTGCCGCAGATCATCTACCAGTACGCCAACGACCCGGGCGACGACCTGCACGCCATGGCGTGGGCTGGTGCCTTCGTGGTCACCATGTTCGTGTTGCTACTCAGCCTCGCTTCCCGTCTGGTCCTTTCCCGCTCCAAGGTGTCCCATGACTGATTCCGCCCTCGCCACGAATCCGGCGCAGGTGGCGGCCGCATCGGCTGTCGCGCCCAAACTCACCGTGCGCGACCTGCACTTCTACTACAACGGTTTCCATGCGCTGAAAGGCATCAACATGGACATCCCGGAGAAGAAGGTCACCGCGATCATCGGGCCTTCCGGCTGCGGCAAGTCGACCCTTCTGCGCATCTTCAACCGCATCTACGCGATCTATCCGAAGCTCGAGGCGAAGGGTGAGATCGTGCTGGATGGTGAAAACATCCTCGACCCGCGCTATTCGATGAATCGCCTGCGCGGCAAGGTCGGCATGGTGTTCCAGAAGCCGGTGCCGTTCCCGATGACGATCTTCGAGAACGTCGCCTACGGCATCCGCCATCACGAAAAGCTGTCCAAAGCCGACATGACCGGTCGCGTCGAGCAGGCACTGCGCAGCGCCGCGTTGTGGGACGAGGTGAAGGACAAGCTCAAGCAGAACGCACTCGGCCTCTCCGGCGGCCAGCAGCAGCGCCTGTGCATCGCCCGCGCGATCGCGCTGAAACCCGAAGTGCTGTTGCTGGACGAGCCCACCTCGGCGCTCGATCCGATCGCCACCGGCCGCATCGAGCAATTGGTCGAAGAACTGAAGAACGAGTTCACCATCGTCATCGTCACCCACAACATGCAGCAGGCGGCGCGCTGTTCCGATCTCACCGCGTTCATGTACATGGGCGAGCTGATCGAGTTCGACGGCACCGAGAAGATCTTCACCAAGCCGGGCAAGAAGCAGACCGAGGATTACATCACCGGCCGCTTCGGCTGATCACACAGGACATCACCATGAGCGGCAGCAGCAAAGAACACATCATCAAGAGCTACGACGACGAACTGACCCGGCTCACTGGTGAGATCGTGCGCATGGGCGAGCTGTCGGTAAGCCAGCTGGAAGCGGCGATCGACGTGGTCGAGCGGCGCGACGAGCGTGCTGCACAACGCGTGGTCGGCAACGACGACGCGATCGACCAGCTCGAGCAGGACATCAGCCACGACGTGGTGCGCCTGCTGGCGCTGCGTGCGCCGATGGCCGGCGACCTGCGCAACGTGTTTGCCGCGCTGCGCATCGCCGCCGACATCGAGCGCATCGGCGACTACGCCGCCAACGTGGCCAAGCGTTCGATCCCGCTATCGATGGTCGCACCGGTGGGTCCTGTCGGTGGCCTTGGCTACCTGGCCGAACTGGCCGCGTCCGAAGTGCGTGAAGTCTTGCTGGCCTATCGCGACCGCGATGCCGAGCGCGCCTATCAGGTATGGAAGGACGACGTGGTGCTGGACGAGGCCTATACCGGCTACTTCCGCCAGTTGCTGACCTACATGATGGAAGACCCGCGCAACATCACGCCATGCACCCACCTGCTGTTCATGGCCAAGAACATCGAACGGATCGGTGACCACGCCACCAACATCGCCGAAAACGTGTGGTTCCAGGTCACCGGCGAACCGCTGACCAAGCAGCGTAGCAAGGGCGACCTGACCTCGAATCCGGAAATGACCAAGCTGGGCGAGTAACCCCAGCGCGTACGGTGCTCCGTAGGGCGGGCACTGCCCGCCGCCTTTTGTAGTTGAATGATTTCCCACGAGAGCGGCGGGCAATGCCCGCCCTACGAAACGAAATTACGCTCCTACGAGCTGGCGGTGAACTTGAGCCCGACGATACCGACCACGATCAGTGCGACGCACAGCAGCCGCGGCAATGTCGCCGGATCACCGAACAACACGATGCCGAGCGCCACTGCGCCAACCGCACCGATACCGGTCCAGATCGCGTAAGCCGTGCCGATCGGCAGCGTCTTCACCGCCATCGCCAGCAGCACGATGCTGATGACCATCGCCGTCACCGTGCCGACCGTCGGCCACAGCCGGGTAAAGCCCTCGGTGTACTTGAGGCCGATCGCCCAGACCACTTCGAACAGACCAGCCAGCAGCAGATAGATCCACGCCATGTCGACGCTCCTCTGTTTGTGGCAGGGCCGTCCCCGCGATGGAAGATGCGAGGGGTCGTCCCCGCGCCAGCGCGAACCGCCGTTACGGCAGCTCGTCGGTTTCGCGACGGCGCTTGATGCCACGCACCATGCCGTAGCTGCCGATCAGCAACCACGCCACCTGCATGATGAAAGCCGCCAGGTTGAAATTACCGAAGCAGAGCGACAGCATCACCCCGATCGCGCCGAGGATATTCATCAGCTGATAGATCAGGCCGTTGCCTTGCAGCTTGCGTTCCTGCAGCAGGAAAAACGCCAGCAGTACCAGCGCCACGCCGATATAGCCGGCCCAGTCATACCAGAACAGGTTCATCGCTTCGCACTCCGCTGACGCAAGGCCTCGAACAGCACCACGCCGGTGGCGACCGAGACGTTGAGGCTCTCCATCGTTCCCGGCATCGGGATCTTCGCCACGAAATCGCACAGTTCGCGGGTCAGCCGGCGGATGCCCTCGCCTTCGCCGCCCAGCACGAGTGCCACTGGGCCCTTGAAGTCCACGCCATAGATCGAGGTGTCGGTATCACCGGCCAGGCCAGTGATCCACACGCCAGCGTCTTTCAGCTCACGCAGCGTGCGAGCCAGATTAGTCACCGCGATCAGCGGCACCCGATCGGCGCCGCCCGCAGAGGCGCGACGCACGACAGGCGTCAGACCTACAGCGCGATCCTTCGGCACGATCACCGCGGTGACTTTCGCCGCCGCCGCGCTGCGCAGGCAGGCGCCGAGATTGTGCGGATCGGTGACGCCATCGAGCACCAGCACCAGCGTGTCGCTGCCGTCGCGCTCCAGCAGGCCGGCCAAATCGTTTTCATGCGCCTGCGGTGGTGCTTCGTAAAGCGCTGCCACGCCCTGATGACGCGCCTCACCGGCAAGCTTGTCAAGCTGCTCGCGCGGACGATGATTCACCGTGATCTTCAGCGCCTTTGCGCGCTCGGCCAGCTCCAGCACCCGCGCATTGCGCTGGCCCTGCTCGACCACCAGCTCGCGCACGCGCTCGGCGTCGTTGCTCAGTGCACCTTCGACGGGATTGATGCCGACGATCCAGCTCTCACTCATGGCTTGCCTTTCGGTTTCGGTTTGCGTCCGCTGCGCTTCTTGCCGCCGCTCGCGGGTGTCGATGTCGGTGCCGCCTTCGCCGCTGAGCCTTGACCCTGTCGCTTGCCACGATTCGGCTGGCCATGCGCCGACTTGGCAGGTGCCGACGCGTGACGCGGGCGATTACCGCCATCGTCATGCCGTGCGGAAGTACGCGAACGCGGCGGCGGATTATCGCTCAGTACGGGCGTCTCCGGCACCGCGGCATCACGCCGACCGAACGCGCGACCGATCGCCTTGGCCGCCCGCCCGAACATGCCGGGCGCCTTGTCCGGTGCTGCAGCCTTCTTCGGCAATGAATAACGCTCGCCACTGGCCGCATAGTCGTAAGCCTTGCCAGTAGCTGCCGGCGGCGTAGCCGATGCGCGCGGCGACACCAGCCGGAAGTCGATCTTGCGATCCTCCAGACTGGCACGCAGCACTTGGATGCGCACGTGGTCACCCAGGCGGAACTGCGCGCCGGTGCGTTCGCCCTTCAGCAGCTTGCGGGTCGCATCGAAGTGGTAGTAATCGTTGGCGAGCTGGCTGATATGCACCAGGCCGGACACCTTCGATTCGTCCAGTTCCACGAACAGGCCGAACGAAGTGACGCCGGTCACCACGCCCTCGAACTCGCTGCCGATGTGCTTCTCCATCCACGCGCACTTGAAGCGCTCGTCCACATCGCGCTCGGCCTCTTCGGCACGGCGCTCGCGCTGCGAACAGTGGATTGCCATTGCCGACATCTCGGCAGGACTGTAGGTGTAGTCGGCCGGCTTGCCGTTGGTCAATGCGTAACGGATCGCGCGATGCACCAGCAGATCCGGATAACGACGGATCGGCGAGGTGAAATGCGCGTACGCCTGCAACGCCAGGCCGAAGTGGCCGCGGTTGTCCGGCTGATAGGCCGCCATGCTCTGCGAGCGCAGCAGCACGTTCTGGATCAGCTCGCGCTCGGGGCGATCGTGCACCATGCGCAGGATCTCGGAGAAGTCGCCCGGCGTGACTTTCTCCACCGACGGCATGCTTAACTTGAACTCGCGCAGGAACTGCTGCAGGTCCTCGTACTTCTCCGCCGGCGGCGGCTCATGCGCACGGAACAGCGCGGGAATCTTCTTCTTCTCCAGGAACAGCGCCGCCTGCACGTTGGCGGCGATCATGCATTCCTCGATCAGCTTGTGCGCGTCGTTGCGCTCGGTGGCACCCATCGACTCCACGCTGCCGGTCTGGTCGAGGCGAAACTTCACTTCCGGCGTCTCGAAGTCGATCGCGCCACGGCGCTTGCGCTGCTGCGCCATCGCCTTGTACAGCGCGTGCAGGTTTTCCAGCTGCGGCAGTACATCGGCCACTTCATGCCGCACATCGGCATCATTGAGGCCAACCACCTGCCACACCTTGTCGTAGGTGAGCCGCGCATGCGACAGCATCACGGCGTCGTAGAACTTCGACTTGGTCACGTTGCCTTCGGCATCGACCACCATGTCGCACACCATGCACATCCGCTCGACTTTCGGCATCAGCGAGCAGATGCCGTTGGACAGCGTCTCCGGCAACATCGGCACCACGAAACCCGGGAAATAGGTCGAGGTGCTGCGCTCGTAGGCTTCGCGATCCAGCGCGTTGCCAACTTGTACATAGTGCGAAACGTCGGCAATCGCCACGATCAACCGCCAGCCGCCACCGCGTTTCGGCTCGGCATACACGGCATCATCGAAATCGCGCGCGTCGGCGCCATCGATCGTCACCAGCGGCAGCATGCGAATATCGGTGCGACCTTCGCGCTCTGCGGCGGTCACCACGGACTCCACCTGCGCCGCATCGCGCAGCACTTCCGGTGGCCACTCGTGCGGCAGGTCGTGGCTGGCAATCGCCATCTCCACTACCAACGACGGTTGCAGGCGTTCGCCCAGCACTGCACGGATCTCGCCCATCGGGCCACGATGCGGCGTCGGCGGATCGGTGATCTCGACCACGACGATCTGGCCGGAGCTGGCACCCTGCTCCTGTCCCGGCTTGATCATCACGTCCTGGTTCAGGCGGCGATCGTCCGGCGCCACCAGGGTCACACCGTTCTCAATCACCACCCGGCCAACCAGCCGCGAGGAACGTCGCTCCAGCACTTCGGCAATCGCGCCCTGCTTGCGACCACGCCGGTCGATGCCGACTACGCTGGCCAGCACGCGATCACCATGCATCACCGCACGCATCTGCTGCGGCGACAGATACAGATCGTCGCCACCTTCGTCCGGACGCAGGAAGCCGTAACCTTCAGCATTGGCCAGCACCCGACCGGCAATCAGGTCGAGTTTCTGTGTCGGCGCGTAGCCGCCGCGCCGGCCCAGCAGGAGCTGGCCGTCGCGTACCATCGCACCGAGCCGCTTGCGCAGCGCATCGAGATCGTCTTCTTCGTGAATTTCCAGCGCCTCGGCAATGCGTGCCTCGGTCAGCAGTTCACCGCGCTGTTCAAGCAGGGCGAGGATCGCCTCGCGGCTAGGGATCGGGCGCGCATAACGCTGCGCCTCGCGATCGGCATGGGGGTCGCGCACGGCGCCTGCGGCAGCCTTGTTGCGTCGTGGTCCGGTGGAAGCGCCGGCGCGCGTTTTCTGGCCAGCGGGTTTCGCAGGACCGTTGCCTGCAGATGAGTCCGTGCCTTTGCCGGACCGCGGGGGAGTTTTTCTGGTCACTAATTATCCTTGTGGTATGCGCGGCGCGGAGAATGACACGACGCGATGATTGGGTGTGAAAGATCCGAATGTGAAAAAGAGTTGACAAGCCACCGGCAGATGCCTAAATTACGCGGCTCACGCAGCTCGCAGAGCGGTGTGACACCCTGCCCGGGTGGCGGAATTGGTAGACGCACTAGCTTCAGGTGCTAGCGGGGGCAACTCCGTGGAGGTTCGAGTCCTCTCCCGGGCACCAATTGTAAACGAAGGCCGCCTCTCAAGGCGGCTTTCGTCTTTTCAGGGTTCAGTAAAGTCGGGAAGCCCAGCGCTCACGACCTTGAAAGCATCACGCCGCAGGCGGCCCCTTCAGCTCGATCATGTTGCCCTGCGGGTCGTACAGGTAGATCGACGGGCCCTCGCCCTGCGCGCCGTAGCGCGAACCCAGCTCGCCGATGCGCACATCATGCGCCTTCAGATACGCAAGGATGGCCGCCTCGTCGTAATCCTCCACGCGCAGGCATAAATGGTCCATGTTGTGGCCTTCGCCACTTGGCGCAGCACCGCCGTGACGACCGAGCTTGCCGCCGATGCTGACCAGGTCGATCAGCGAACTGCCGGCACGCAGCTGCACCAGGCCAATCTCGTCCTGCCGGCGCTCCTCGCGGCAACCCAGTACGTCGCAATAGAAGCGCTGCATGACATCCGTATCGATGGCGCGCAGCACCACATGGTCGATTTCAGCGATGCGGATCATGGTCGACATTCTCGGATCCGGGATGTCAAAGCATAGCGCGGGTGAATGGCCATTGTAGGAGCGGCTTCAGCCGCGATGCTCTTGCAGCATGGTGTGAAGCGTCGCGACTGAAGTCGCTCCTACGCAAGATAAACAGCCCTGTGCACCCCAACACTCCCTCCACACACCTGTATAATCCCCACGGTAAACGCTTGGTGGGAGAAGCGGATGGCCCTTGCCGGGGCACAGCCGCTGCCGAAGACGCAACGCCCGTAATCGCTCAGGCCCCACACCATCACGCGTAAACACTCTGGAGAGAGCGGCTGCCTTCATCGGCGCAAGCCGCCGCCGAAGGGGCACGAGGCTTTCGCCTCCAAACTCTCAGGCAAAAGGACAGAGGGGCGCCCCACGTGCGGCACGCACGTCCGGCCTTTATCGGCCGGCCCTTATCGGCCTTTCCCGGACGCCCGTCATGAGCCAGAGCAACAAGCCTTCCCTGCGCGACCTCGAGCACCACCACGCTTTCATCGAACGCCATATCGGTCCCAACGATGCCGAGATCGCGCAGATGTTGCGCGTCATCGGCCACGATTCGCTGGAATCGATGACCGACGCGATCGTGCCAGGCAAGATCAAGTCGTCGGCGCCGTTGGCGCTGCCCAAGGCGATCACCGAGGTCGAGGCGCTGGCCAAGATCCGCACCATCGCGGACAAGAACCAGGTGCTGAAGAGCTTCATCGGTCAGGGCTATTACGGTACCCACACGCCGAACGTCATTCTGCGCAACATTCTGGAGAACCCGGCCTGGTACACGGCGTATACGCCGTATCAGGCCGAGATCTCGCAGGGCCGCATGGAAGCGCTGATCAATTTCCAGACGATGTGCGCCGATCTCACCGGCATGGAGATCGCCAACGCCTCGCTGCTGGACGAAGCGACCGCCGCCGCCGAGGCGATGACGCTGGCCAAGCGTTCGTGCAAGTCCAAGAGCAATACGTTCTTCGTGTCGAACGGCGTGCACCCGCAGACGCTGGAAGTGATACGCACCCGCGCCGAACCGCTGGGCATCGAACTGGTGATCGGCAACGACGCCGATGCGCTGAACCTCGATGCCTTCGGTGTGATGCTGCAGTACCCGAACACCTTCGGCACCGTCAACGATTACCAGGCCATCGCTGCTGCCGTGCATGCGCGCGGCGGACTGGTCGCCGTCGCCACCGACCTGCTTGCGCTGACCCTGATCGCCGCGCCGGGGGAATGGGGTGCGGACATCGTGGTCGGCAACTCACAGCGCTTCGGCGTGCCGTTCGGCAACGGTGGCCCGCACGCGGCGTTCATGGCCTGCCGCGACGCGTACAAGCGTTCGATGCCGGGTCGCCTGATCGGCGTCTCGGTGGATGCCGAGGGCAAGCACGCTTACCGCCTCACCCTGCAGACCCGCGAGCAGCACATCCGCCGCGAGAAGGCCACTTCCAACATCTGCACCGCACAGGTATTGCTGGCGGTGATGGCCAGCATGTATGCCGTCTACCACGGTCCGGAAGGCCTCACCCGCATTGCGCGTCGCACGCATCGCCTCGCTTCGATTCTGGCTGCCTCGCTGCGCCAAGCCGGCCACACCGTGAGTCCGGATTTCTTCGACACGCTGCATGTGCTGAACGTCGACGCCGACGCACTGACCACCAAGGCCGAGGCCGCCGGCATCAACCTGCGCCAGATCCATGGCGAGAGCGTCGGCATCAGCCTTGACGAGACCACCACGCGCGCTGACGTGATCGCCCTCGCCGCCTTGTTCAGCGCTTGCATCGATGACATCGACGAACTGGATGCTGCCACGCCGGACGCACTGCCGGCCGCGCTCGTACGCAAGAGCGTGTTCCTGCAGCATCCGGTATTCAACACGCATCACAGCGAGCACGAACTGCTGCGCTACATGCGCGCGCTGGCCGACAAGGATCTGGCGATGGATCGCACGATGATCCCGCTGGGCAGCTGCACCATGAAGCTCAACGCTACCGCCGAGATGATCCCGGTAACCTGGCCCGAGTTCGGCAACATCCACCCGCTGGCACCGGTGTCGCAGACGCAGGGTTACAAGGAGCTGATCGACGGCCTGGAAGCGATGCTGGTCGAGTGCACCGGCTACGACGCAGTGAGCCTGCAGCCGAACTCCGGCGCGCAGGGCGAATACGCCGGCCTGCTGGCGATCCGCGCATATCACCGCTCGCGCAATGAAGATCACCGCGATATCTGCCTGATCCCCGAATCCGCCCACGGCACCAACCCGGCCTCCGCGCAGATGTGCGGCATGACGGTGGTGGTGACCAAGTGCGATGCCAACGGCAACGTCGATGTGGAAGACATCCGCCGCGCCGCCGAGAAGTACAGCGACCGCCTCGCCGCGCTGATGATCACCTACCCGTCTACGCACGGCGTGTTCGAGGAAGACATCGTCGCGATCTGCGAGATCGTGCACGCGCATGGCGGCCAGGTCTACACCGACGGCGCCAACATGAATGCGCTGGTCGGCGTGGCCAAGCCCGGCAAGTGGGGCTCGGACGTGTCGCATCTGAACCTGCACAAGACCTTCTGCATTCCGCACGGCGGCGGCGGCCCGGGCGTCGGGCCGTGCGCGGTGAAGTCGCATCTCGCGCCGTTCCTGCCGCGGACCTTGGGCGGTGAAGGCACCGTCGGCATGGTCAGCGCCGCCAGTTATGGTTCGGCCTCGATCCTGCCGATCAGCTGGATGTACGTCACCCTGATGGGCCAGCAAGGCCTGCGCAAGGCCACCCAGGTCGCCCTGCTCAACGCCAACTACATCGCCAAGCGGCTGGCACCGCACTACCCCACCCTGTACACCGGCCGTAATGGCCTGGTCGCGCACGAGTGCATCCTCGACCTGCGCCCGCTCAAGGACGCCACCGGCATCGGCGCCGAAGACGTGGCCAAGCGCCTGATCGACTTCGGCTTCCACGCGCCGACCTTGAGCTTCCCGGTCGCTGGCACGCTGATGGTCGAGCCGACCGAGAGCGAATCGCAGCACGAACTGGATCGCTTTATCGACGCGATGATCCAGATCCGCGACGAGATCCGCGCCATCGAGGAAGGCAAGCTCGACCGCGAGGACAACCCGCTGAAGAACGCCCCGCACACCGCCACCATGGTCAGCGGCAGCGAGTGGACCCACGCCTACCCGCGTGAACTGGCCGCCTTCCCGCTGCCCAGCCTGAAGCTGCAGAAGTACTGGTCGCCGGTGGCGCGTGTCGACAACGTCTACGGCGACAAGAACATCATGTGTGCGTGCATCCCGGTGGATGCGTACAAGGAAGAGGCCGAGGCGTAAGTTAGATTCGTCGCGATCCGGTTGTAAAGAGAAGCCCCGCCATGCGGGGCTTCTCTTTACAAGGCGATGCACCATGCGCACGTGTAGGAGCGACTTCAGTCGCGATGCTGTTGCTGTTTGCTACCGACAGCCCAACGCGCGTCGCGGCTGAAGCCGCTCCTACAATAGAGAAGAGTGCTCAGCCACCCGCAACGATACGGTTCCGTCCCTGCTGCTTGGCCTGATACAGCCGCTTGTCGGCGGTCTCGATAAACGGCAACACCTCATCGCCGTGAACAGGAATCGTGGTGGCTACACCCAGGCTGACGGTCAGCATCGACCCGGTACCAGAACGCTCGTGCGGGATCTGCGCTTTCGCAATCATGGCGCAGCAACGCTCCGCCACTTTCAGGGCAGCACTTTCGTCCGTTTCGGGCAGAACCAGCACGAACTCCTCGCCGCCGAAGCGCGCGACGAAATCGCGTGCCCGCGTAGCTGCAGAGTCCAGCGTGCTGGCGATCAGCTTGAGGCATTGGTCACCCTGCAGGTGGCCGTAGTGGTCGTTGTACTGCTTGAAATAATCGATATCGAGCATGACCAGCGACAGCGGCTGCTTGTTGCGCCGCGCGTTGTTCCACTCCAGCGCGATGATCGCGTCGAAGCGACGCCGGTTGGCCACGCCGGTCAGGCCATCCTTGTACGACAGCTCTTCCAGTTCGCTCTGCATGTCGATAAGCCGCTGTTCGGTCCGTTTGCGTTCGCTGATGTCGAACATGAAGCCGATCAGCGAATTCACCGTGCCGTCGTCGTTGCGCACCACGTGCACCACGTCGCGGATCCACACATAGTCGCCATTGCTGCACAGCGCGCGATAGTCCGCTTCGTGATCGACACCCGCCATCGATTGCGCGACGCAGAAATCCACCGCCCATGCGCGGTCTTCCGGGTGCATACGCTCGGCCCAGTCCTGCACACTGATCCAACTGGATGGCTCCCAGCCGAGCAGGCTTTCGATCTGCGGCCCGATATAAGCAAACGCCATGGTGGCCCAGTCGATTTTCCAGGGAATCGCCCTGGTCGACTCCAGCAGGGTCTTGTAGACCGCGCTGTCGGACTCGATCCTGTTTTCGATATCAAGCATCGCTTCCTATCCCGTTCTTCGTTGGGAACATGGCCACGGATGCTGGCCAGCACGCGGTCTGGTCATCGCCTCCGTGACGGCATGACGTCACTTCCGGCCCTTTCAGGGCAAGCGGAAAGCGTCGCCCCGCACATCGAGCGAAGCTCCGGCAGGCCCGACGTCATGCGACTGGGGCCTGCCAGCACCCGCTAGCGTGCCGTCCGAACACTTCCCGCTTTCTGCGGGTCGGGTAGACGTATGCAATGGTTATGCCCATCCGATCGGTCACCCCACGGCAGGCCTCCAGCACGAAGCGCCGACCAGCGGAGCTCGGTTGGACTCGGGCAGCTGATGGAATCAGCTGGGCCGTGGCGCTATTTGCCGGGGCTTGCCGGCGCATGAACCGGCTGCAGCGCACCCACGCTCACGTGTCCCGACCAACCCTCGAACACGATCGCGGCCTCCTTGTCGATCGCATTGACCACCGTCTGCATCGGCGGACATTGCATGGGATCGGGCGTCAGGTCCGCAGGGGTCACCAGCCCTTCCATGCAGTAATTGCTCATGCCGGCGTTCAGGTGGGCGAGTTGGGCCATGCCCTGTGCATAGCGTTTCTCGGCCCGTACCGCCGCGGTGGCATCGGCATAGGTCGGGCGCATGCTGGTCAGCAAGGATTCGGCGGCCTGCCGTTCGGCTGCCGTAGCACTGGCGTAGGCCGACTGGTAAGCCGATTTGAAATCCGACTGCGGCCGTTCCGCCGCCAGTGTCAGCCACGCCAGTGCCAACGGGCGGTTCACCGGCTGATGATCACCATTCAGCGCCATGATGCCGAGCACATATTGGGCCGGCTTGCTGCTCCAACTGGCCGCTTCCGTGAAGAATTTCTGCGCGTAGGCGTAATGTTGCTCGCCATAGCTTTCCGTCGCCAGGCAATAAAAATAATCGGCAGGCAGGAAACGTTCCTCGCCGATCACACACTTCGCGGACGCCAGGTCGGCATCGCTCGGCGGCGTAGCCGCACTCTTGACTGTCGAGGCTCCATCGGTTGCCGCAGCAGCCATCAAAGGCACCCCGAAAAAACCCGCCAGCAGCGCAGGCAGCAGCAGCGACCGCGCAGTTTTCCAGAATAAGCCGTGCATGCGTATTTCCTTGAAGGATTCGATGGATTAATTCATCCAGCCTCCATAGTAACGCTGACACGCCAGCCAGGATGACAGCTTCTACGATCACGCAAGCCGGGTACGGCGCATCAGCTATCGTCGTAGATACGCCGAAGCGCATGGTGTTTGTGCACCATGCGCTTCGGCGATGGGTTTACAGCTTGGTCCAGAGCGTGCCACCTGCATAATCGCTGCTTAGCGTGGTATTGAGCTGAGTCAGGATGGTGGCGTTGGTCGTGACCAAGCCGAGTTCCCGGTTCTCCGTCAAAGAGGCCGAGGAGAAGTTTTCCGAACCCACGAAAGCCTTTGCCGTCGAGGTACCGTAGTCGGCCACGATCACCTTGGCGTGGACGTAAAAGCCTGTGGCGGTATCCGGGTAGGTGCTGATTTTCACACCGGCTTTTGTAAGAGCCTCGAATTCGCTTGCGTAATCGTTGTCGTCGTTGGTCATGCAGACCGTCACCTTGACGCCACGCTTGGCCGCATTCTCCAACGCGGTAACGATGGTGCTGTAGCTCATTTCCTCGTTCTCGATCAGCAGGCTGTCCTGCGCCCCATTGATCAGGTTGACCAGATCGGTCTTGGAAACTGTCGGGCTCCACACCAGGTCGTCGCCGACGGGTGGCGTGATCGTCTGAGCCTTGAAGTCGGCATTGAACGTGCTTTCGATCGCGGCGACATCACCGGGATCGTTCTCGATCACCGCGAAGTCGCGGGTAGTGCTGTAGTAGCGGCTGGTCAGGTTGAGGGTCATCACCGCACTGGTGGTGTCGTCGATGGTGATGGTCTTCTGATGCGTGGCGGCATACTTGGTCCATGCCCAGACCACATTCACGCCACAGCTTTTCAGCTGATTGTAGGCCGCCGTGTTGTTGCTCTTTTCGAGGTTCTGATCGAGGATCACGCGCACATTGATGCCGCTCTCGGCGGCCGTGCAGAGCAGGCCCGAAGCCTGCGTATCGACCAGCTCGTACATGGTCATGTCGATGCTGGACTTGGCCGACTGGATCAGGTTGTAGATGGGCGTCAGGCCCTGGTCTGGTTCGACGACCAGCGTCTGAGTAACGGCAGAGGTGGCCTGAGTGCCTTCATCGGCGAAAGTCTGTGCAGAAACACCAGCACATCCGGCGCAAAATACAGAAGCGAAAAGTGCTGCCTTGACGGCAACGGATAACCCGCAACGATCTTTCATGTTTAAGTCCTTTTGATATGGATAACAGTTGAGACGCTAGTCCATGCGATTCGTGGTCACCGCCCTCCATGGGCGGATGCCGGCTGTCCAACCGATCCAGTGCTCCCCTGCAGCAGGCGCGTAACGCCACAGCCGTGCGCGATTGGAGCTTGGCTATGTGACGCTGCTCTTTCCGTTAATCGGTGCATGTTCCTGCGTTCAGAATTCGTACATGCTGCAAACGTAGTTTGGTAATCACTGGTGCTAGCGTTTGCGCATGATCCCGCGCTACTTGCTGATCGCTATCTTGTTGATGCCGCTGCCGGCAGCCGCCGACAACGCGCCAGCCGTCCCCACCGGCTTGCAACGCGACGTGGTGTTTACTGACTACTCGCCGCTATCACGCAGCGCCGAACTGGTACGTCGGCTACTGAGCCCACTGAATGCGTTGCACGTGAACCAGGTGTCAGCGCAACCGGGGCACGCCATGCGCGAGCAATCGCTCGACCTCACGCATGAAAAGTTCGCCGTCTATGTGCCTACCGTTGCACCGCCGCGCGGTTATGCCCTGCTGGTGTTCGTACCGCCATGGCCAGAGGCTAGCGTGCCGTCGACGTGGGTTTCGACGCTGGATCGCCACGGCATGATTTTCGTCAGCGCAGCGAATTCCGGCAACGATGCCGACGTGCTCGACCGCCGTGTGCCGCTGGCGTTGCTGGCGGCGCAGAACATCATCCAGCGCTACCCGATCGACCCGCAGCGCATCTATATCGGCGGCTTCTCCGGCGGTTCGCGGGTGGCCGAACGCATCGCGCTGGGCTATCCCGATCTGTTCCATGGCGCCCTGCTGCTGGCCGGCAGCGATCCGATCGGCAACGCACAACTCGCGCTGCCCTCGGCAGCGCTGTTCCGGCAGTTCCAGGACGCCACGCGGCTGGTCTATCTCACCGGCCAGAACGATCAAATCCATCTCGACATGGACACTCGCAGCCAGCAGTCAATGCGCGAATGGTGTGTCTTCCACGTGGATACCGTGTCGGCGCCCTGGTCCGGGCATGAAGTGGTCGCCGCCGGGCCGCTGAATCACGCGCTGGATTTGCTGGACAAACCCGTGCCATCCGATTCAGCCAAGCTCGCCGATTGCCGCGCACGCATCGAGCTCACACTGACCGCGCAACTGCAGCAAGCGCAAGACCTGCTGGCCAACGACAAGTCCGATGCTGCACGCACGCTGCTGGACAAGATCGACGCGCGTTACGGCGGCCTGGCAGCGCCGCGCAGTATCGACCTGGCGGAAAAAATCGACGCACCGCACTGACTGCAAGCCGTAATGCAACCGCTGCTGTCACGCATTTGTCGCGCCTCTCGTCTAGCTTCGGCCAGACTCACCGACGAGACGATGCCGATGTCATCCAATGCCGCCGCCATAGCGACTTCGAGCCGAAGCTCAGGCCGCCTGTTCGCGATCATCTTCGGACTGATCCTGCTGATCGGCGGTAGCTATGCCGCCGTGCACCTCATGCAGGATCTGGCCGTCGTCAAATCCGGCAACGCGGCGCCCTATATCCTGCTCGGCGTGGCCTTGCTGATCGCGCTCGGCTTCGAGTTCGTCAACGGCTTCCACGACACCGCCAATGCGGTGGCCACGGTGATCTATACGCACTCAATGCCGCCTAACCTGGCGGTGATCTGGTCAGGCGCGTTCAACTTCCTCGGCGTGCTGACCTCGTCCGGCGCGGTCGCCTTCACCATCGTGGCGCTGCTGCCGGTGGAGCTGATCCTGCAGGTGGGCAGCCAGGCCGGTTTCGCGATGGTGTTCGCGCTGCTGATCGCTGCGATCCTGTGGAACCTTGGCACCTGGTATTTCGGGCTGCCGAATTCGTCCTCGCATACCCTGATCGGCTCGATCATCGGCGTGGGGCTGGCGAACCAGCTGATGTCCACCGCCAGCGGCACCAGCGGCGTGAACTGGGATGCCGCTATGGGCGTGTTCAAGGGCCTGGTCTTTTCGCCGATCGCCGGCTTCCTGCTGGCCGGCCTGCTGATGGTGATACTGAAGGCGGTGGTGAAGATCCCTGCCCTGTATCGCGCACCGGAGGGTAACAAGCCGCCGCCGTGGCCGATCCGTGCGCTGTTGGTGCTGACCTGCACCGGCGTGAGCTTCAGCCACGGCTCGAACGACGGCCAGAAAGGCATGGGCCTGATCATGCTGATCCTGATCGGCACCGTGCCGACCGCGTACGCATTGAATGGCGCGGTGACCGGCAGCCAGGTGAAGACCTTCCACCAGGTCTCCGCCGATGCGCAGCAGGTACTCGCCAGCCTCGGCAACGGCGTAAGCGTCACCGTCGACCCGCGCAAGACCGTCACCGCCGCCGTGCAGCAGCAGGCCTTCCTGCCCGGCACCGCGCCGGCGCTGTCCGCTCTGATGGCGTCGATCGACAAGCAACTGGGTGATCGCACTTCGCTCAAAGCCGTGCCGCAGGATCAGATGGGCAACGTCCGCAACGATATCTACCTGGCCGATGCCGCGATCCCGCTGGTGCTGAAGCAGCCCGGCCTCACAGCGCAGCAGACCGCCACGCTCACCTCATGGCGCGGCCTCGGCACGCAGGCGACGCAGTTCATTCCACCGTGGGTGAAGGTGGCCGTGGCACTGGCCCTCGGCCTGGGCACGATGGTCGGCTGGAAGCGTATCGTGGTCACCGTCGGCGAACGCATCGGCAAGGAACACCTGACCTACGCGCAGGGCGCCTCCGCCGAACTGGTGGCGATGGTGCTGATCCAGGCCGCCGACATGTATCACCTGCCCGTCAGCACCACCCATGTGCTCACTTCCGGCGTCGCCGGCACCATGGCCGCGAACGGCTCCGGCCTGCAAGGGAGCACCGTGCGCAGCCTGCTGATGGCGTGGGTGCTGACCTTGCCCGCCTCGATCCTGCTGGCGGGCTCGTTGTTCGTGGTGTTCCGGCACATCTTCTGAAGAAAGGCTGTCGAAGAAACCGCGCGCTTACTCTTCCGGCGCCGGCTTCATCTTCTCCAGCACGTCTTCCAGATCGGTGATCGCCGTTTCCAACGCCTCATGCAGCTGCCCCTGGCGATCCATCAGGTCGGCAATTTTGTCGGCCAGCTTCAGCTTCGACAACTGACCATCGAACAACAACCACTCCGCCGTCAGCGTTTCCACGTTGTTCTTGGAGTAGTGCCGCATCTCCTTGAGCTGCGCCACCGTATCGCCGATATGGTCGGCGGGAGTCTTGGCATGTTCATCGGACATGGGTGGTTCCTCTTGCGAAGTGTGGCTATTCGCTCAAACCGTAGCGTCAAGGGCGCGAAGCCGAGGTCAATGTCGAAATTGACTCGCGCGAATTGAAGCCCGCGCGACGGTGGATGGGCTGTTGTGACAACCCGACAACGCTCGGCCTATAACATCGATTCCACGAGGCAGTGATGAAGAACAGCCGAGTCAATGCAAATCCTCGACGATTGAATATCCACTTCTAGTCGTAATCGGTGTACTTGCGTGCATCGCCACGCACTTTCTCAGCTGGGTACTTCGCCCGATTCAGCGCAATTTTTTCGCGGACCGCCGAGGACAAATCGATATCAAGCCGGTCCGCAAGGCCGATAAGATAGATGAACACATCCGCTGCCTCGTGGCGGACATGATTGAGTTTCGCAACACCTAGTTCACTTTTCTCGCCAGTGGCAAGCCACTGGAATGGCTCAAGCAACTCAGCCGCCTCGACGCTTAGCGACACAGCAAGATTCTTCGGAGTGTGAAACTTTTCCCAGTCGCGCTCGCGAACGAATTCACGCACCAGATCCCGGAGCTCGGCAAGAATATCTACAGCATGTTCGTTCATGCTTGAATGACTCCACTGTTACGTCAGCTACAGAATTTTGCGATTAAAAGCGAAACGGTATCAGCGACTCAGATCAAAGTAAGTACCAAGATCGCAATGATCCGCGGCTGGTCGTCATCATCGAGATCAATGGTGATCGGTTGATAACGCGCATCCGTGCTGTCCGGCCTTAATACGACCGACTCATAGACAATACCGCTATCATCATCACGCTTGCGGGCGTCGTATATTTTCAAGGTATAGCGACCGCTCTCGTCCGGGTCGCCAAGTTCGCGTCGTTCGGCAAGTACCACCTTGCCTTGCCTGCTACCCCTCACGTCCGTGGTGAACAGCGCCCATGTACCGTTGGGCACTTTCCGGTTCATCGACTCTCCGAAGACCTGCGCGATAAATTGTCCTGGCTGTGGACGAATATGGTCCGGCAGGGTCACCCATTCCACCGCATCTTCTTCCAATGACTGCGCATCGCTGAAATCGCCTGCGGCGATCTTGAGGTCGAGCAACGGCACCGCATTTTCCCAGGGGCGAACATCACGTCCTCGCAGAATCTGAAACGGGCGAACGTCCAGCACAGGAGCCTTGCGAGTTTGCTCCGGCATGGGTTCGTTAACCGATGGTTTCGGTGCTAGCCCAAGATTTTCGATGCGGCTACGAACAAACTTTTCTGTCTCCTGATCCTCGAAGTAGACGTAACAACCTTTCATGCCACGAGATAACAAGACACGATAAGTGTTCTTGACTAGAGCCAAAAAGCCTTCGGCACGGCGCTTTACTTCTCCGTCCTGCGATAAAGTGCGATCACCGACCCAGTCGCTGATCGCCGGATCGTATCGAAGGTCCCGGCCCCAGATAACGCCGACGTAATCGAACTCGAACCCTTGCGCCGTATAGATGCAGCCAACCTGCTCGATGCCTGCCGGATCGTGTGCCCAGAAATCAGATTTGGGTATGCCGGCAGGCAACCCCTTCATATCAGCCCTTGCATTCCAGGGACGCTCGAAGCTGCCAATCTTGACGTCCCTCTCCAGTTGGCCATCAGCTGCGAGAACTGTTGACCAAGGCCAACAATAGCCGGCGACCAAGCGAGCCGAATGACCCTCGACAGCTTTACCGCGGATCAATGTATCCAAGATCTCGGGACTGTCGACAATCAGTATCTCGAAAGTTTCCTGGGCCTGGTCGAAGATCGGATGAGCTGTCTTGCGTACACCCAGGGTGTTGTCAACCCATCCCACGAATGCATCGGATCCCGAGCAGCGAAACTGAGCTTCGAGCCGACTCTCGTGTAGTACACATCCTTGGCGGTCCGCAAACTCCCGAATCAGTGTCGAGGTGCCGATCTCGTTGGGTCGAACCACTTGCTGGTCGTCCACCAGGAACACTGTGACCTTGGCCGATTCAATCAGCTCCTGCATCTGCGGTCGCTCGGACTTGTCCGCCTTCTTGGTGAATCGATGATTGCTGGTGGAGCGTATACGATGTGCTTCATCGCAGATCAGTACATCAATGTCGTTATGCGATGCATGTACGAAATTGTTGAAGAATCTGAATTGCTGCCCTGCCCGAGTTCCGACAATCTTCTGCAGAGTTTTGGTAAACGCTTTCGAACCAGTGGCGTGCTGGGCATTGAGTCCCTGGCCCGACAATTCCGCAAGCAGGTTAAGCGCTAGTACCGATTTACCCGTGCCTGGGCCTCCATGTACAAGAAAGACGTGCTTACGATGATCCTGCACAGCGGATTCGACCGCCGAGCGCACTTGACTGAATACGACCTGCTGTTCATCCAGCAACACAAAGGCAGGTTCCTGCTTGATCACCTGCCCCACATGCGCCAGCAACTTCTTGGCCGGACGATAACGGCTGTTGACGATGCGGCCGAGCGTCTCCTCACCTCCGCCCACACCCAGATGTTCCGCCAAATGCTTTGCCAAGCGCGTCGTGTCGCCACCAGTGAACACAGGAACGAGTCGGCGAACTGCATCCGAACGCTCATCAAAGAGTGGATCGGCACCCTCTGGATGATAATTGTGAAGATAGGCACAAGCGTCAAGCGAGATCCTGTTCTCACCCTGAAAAGCTTCGTGCATATCCGCCAAGTAACGTCGGTACTGATTCGCCTGCACTGACGGATGCAACACGTCACGGTGACTGCCGCCTACCCAAGTACGTAGCAAGTCATCTGCACTACCCAGCTCCGACTGACTCCATTGCTTCAGTTCGACGATCACGCCACGTTGACGATTTTCGTGGCTGCCAGTGATTAAGGCATCGAGTCGACGGGAAGTCAGCGGCAACTGAAACTCGAGCAACACACCGCTATGCCCCAGTTGCCCGATTTCGATGACACTGGCCAGTGACTTCAGAGAGTTTTGCCAGGACTGGAATTCGCCCGGTGAAGGCCTGTATCTGAAATGTTCTAAGAACGCATCCGATAGGCGTAAGGCTATCGCATTGTGTGTAGCGGCTTGTACGAAATCCCCTGCCATTCCTGCGTACAGCTGCATACTCGCTCCTAACATAAACGGCGCAAGCGTTGCTTGCGGTACTCGCGCACTTTCCAGTGCCAAGAAGCATACGACAGTACCGGAATTCGTCGCTCCTTTTTTGATGCCACGCCGAACCTCTGCGCAGAAAACTAAAAACCCCCGTGACGCGGGGCTCCTCTGCTCAACCATTACCTCACGCTCGTGCTCAAGCGAACGGGTCAACCGACACAATCGTGTCATCACAATCCTCACCCGTAGCTACCAACGCCAAACGGAAGCCGGAGAGCTCTTCCACCGCGCGCAGATAGATAAGGGCCGCGGCCGGCAACCGGTTCCAGCCGCGGATACCAGCAGCGGATTCCTACCAGCCGGAGAATCCCACGTGGACCGGCTCGCACTCGTCCCAGCCATCGGCATTGAGTGGGGCCAATTCGCGGCGCTTGCCGAGGTATTCGTAGGAACTAAAATCAACGGCCGGCGTTAATTTCATTTCAGGCTACAACTGAGTGATGAAACACTTAGGTCGCCTGCAGGTCTACCTCTTCCACAACGAGCGTTGCCGTTCAATACACAGCATCGTGATCACCCACATTGATCGGCACGATCTGCAGATCGCGAATCACCAGCTCCAGCGTGATCCGATACGACAGATTGATCGACACCGAATGCAGCCCGCTCAACTTGCCAGACAGTGCATGCAGTCGCAGCGACGGATGTTGCGGATTGGCCTGCAAGAGCAGCAGCGTTTTGCGGTACTGCTCACCTACCTGCGGATGGCGTTTGAGGAAGCGCGCCGCGCGCCGGTTGTACTGGTCGGTGTAGACCAGCGTATAGCTCACGACAGCTCGGCCAAGCGCTTCATGTGCGCATCGACCGACTCCTGCACGAAGCGGCCGGCGACGATATCTGCCTGGCTTTCGGCCAACGCGGCGGTCAGCTCGCACTCGCGCAGGTAGTGGTAGTGCTCGATGTCCATCACCACGAAGCGATCCTTGCCGCGCACCGACACCATCGCCTCGGGCGCGTCGGCCAACGCCTCGGCGATGGCAGAGACGCCCTGGGTCTTCAATTCGTTGGCGCTGATCGAACTCATGATGGGCTCCTGACAGGGTTTGGCGTGCTACATAGCATACTATGAATCGTATGATTAAGCGCATTGTTAACCGTGCTTCGAGTCGAACAGGCACTAAACCCGGATCGCCTCGGCGCTGGTCGCCCACGCTGTTCCCAAATTGGCTACAAATGAAGCATAATTTGCTACATGAAGTCAGTAGCCCATTACCTGCTTGGACAAACGCGCTCGGCAGTATTGAGCGCCCTGTTGTTGCATCCGGAAGTTTCGCTGCACGTACGCGAGCTCGCGCGCCTCACCGGAACGCATGCCGGCTCGCTGCATCGCGAACTGCGCGCGCTGGCAGAACTCGGCTTGCTAGTCCGACAGGAAATCGGCCGGCAAGTCCACTACCGCGCAAATACAGAGAGTCCCATCTTTGCTGAGTTGACTGGTCTGTTGCGCAAGACGGCTGGTGTAGCCGACATCCTTCGCGATGCGCTGCTGCCGCTCGCCGATCAGATCAGTGGAGCGTTCGTCTATGGTTCGATGGCGTCAGGTGATATCCATGCGCACAGCGACGTGGATGTGATGCTGGTTGGCACGCTGGGTTTTGCTGATGCGGTGCTGGCGTTGCAATCAGCACAGGAAACTTTGCGTCGGGAAGTAAATCCGACGGTGCTCAGCGCTGAGGAGTTTCAACAACGTCGTGCACAGAAGGACAGCTTTGTTGGAAGGGTATGGAAGGAACCGAAACTTTGGCTGATAGGAGAACCCGATGAGTTTGGAGAACCTGGTCAAGACACATCAGATCAAGCCGCACGCCACACATCCTGACGAAGTGCAGCGGCTGCTGGCCGCGGCAACACGCAATCTTGCTGATGCGCGCGCTGGGATCATCAGCGATGAAACCCGCTTCGATGCGGCGTACAAGGCAATCATGCAATGCGCCTTGGTCGGGCTGATGGCCAATGACTATCGTCCATCCACCAGTGTGCCGGGTCACCATCAGACGGTGATCCAGACGTTGTCGCTGACGCTGGGCGTGCCGCGCGAAAGCTGGATTGTGATGGATGCGCTGCGCAAGAAGCGCAACGTCAATGACTATTCGGGCGATCTGATCGAGCCGGAGTCCGTGCGTGAATGTATTGCGCGGGCGGAAGCGTTGTTCGAGCACGTTCGACAGTGGTTGTCGGCGAATCGGCCGGATCTGCTGATTGGTTCTCAATGAAAAAGCCCCGCGATGCGGGGCTTTTTCATGGCGACGGCTAGAGCAGTTGCGATTCCCGCCTTCGCGGGAATGACGGCTTGCTAGGATGACGGCTCGTAAGAATGTGCCGTCTTCTTCCTACCACTGATCAGGCGAACGGATCGTCCAACACAATTGTGTCGTCGCGATCCGCACCAGTGGCGACCAACGCCAGCTTGCAGCCGGAGAGCTCTTCCACCGCGCGCAGGTACGCGCGAGCCGCAGGCGGCAGTTTGTTCCAGTCGCGGATGCCGGCGGTGGATTCTTCCCAGCCCGGGAATTCCAGGTAGACCGGCTTGCACTCGTCCCAGCCGTCGGCGTCGAGCGGGGCCAGTTCGCGGCGCTTGCCGCGATACTCATACGCGATGCAGACCTTGATGGTTTCCAGGCCGTCGAGCACGTCGAGCTTGGTGATGGCCAGGCCGTTGATGCCGTTGATCTGGGTGGCGCGCTTGAGCGCGACCAGGTCGATCCAGCCGCAGCGGCGCGGGCGGCCGGTGCTGGCGCCGAACTCGTTGCCGACCTTACGCAGGCGCTCGCCCATCTCGTCCTTGAGCTCGGTCGGGAACGGGCCGCTGCCGACGCGCGTCGCATAGGCCTTGCAGATGCCCAGCACGTAGTCGATGTCGCGCGCGCCCACACCGGTACCGGCCAGCGCGCCACCGATGGTGGTGTTGCTGGAGGTGACGTAGGGATAGGTGCCGTGGTCGATGTCGAGCAGCGCGCCCTGCGCACCCTCGAACAGGATGTTGCCGCCGTCCTTGCGCACGTCGTGCAGGATGGTGGCGACGTCGTCGACCATCGGGCGGATGTACTCGCCCCAGGCCATCGCGTCGTCCAGCACCTTCTGGTAATCGACCGGCTCGACCTTCAGCCACTGAGTGAGGATGAAGTTGTGGTAGTCGACGGCGGTCTTGATCAGCGCCGGCAGCTCGTGCGGGTACATCAGGTCGGCCACGCGCACGCTGCGGCGGGCGACCTTGTCCTCATACGCCGGGCCGATGCCGCGGCCGGTGGTGCCGATGGCCTTGCCGCCGGCGGCGATCTCGCGCGCCTTATCGACGGCGATGTGGTACGGCATGATCAGCGGCGTGGCCGGGCTGATCTTGAGGCGCGAGCGCACTTCGACACCGTTGGCCTCGAGCTCGGCGATTTCCTGGATCAGTGCCTCGGGCGACAGCACCACGCCGTTGCCGATCAGGCACAGCGCGTCGTCGCGCAGGATGCCGGAGGGGATCAGGTGCAGCACGGTCTTCTTGCCCTTGATCACCAGCGTGTGGCCGGCGTTGTGGCCACCCTGGAAACGCGCCACCGCGCTGACCCGCTCGGTCAGCAGGTCGACGATCTTGCCCTTGCCTTCGTCGCCCCACTGGGCACCAAGAATTACGACTGACTTACCCATGATGTTCTCGCTCGTTTGGGTTGGCTCCGCGCGGGAGCCGGGGAAACTTCACGCATCGCGGCGACGGGCCGCGACGCGTATCAATGAAACAGTTGCAACAGCAGCAACCCGACCACCATTACGCCGGCACCGTACAGTCGCAAGGTGCGTGGCGGCAGTTTCAGCGCCTCGCGCACCATCGCCTGCCAACCCTGCGGTGCCGCGAACAACAACAGGCCCTCGATCACCATCATCAGGCACAGCGCGGTCAGCAACTGATGCATCGGGGCGCGATTAGCGCTTCGACGCAGCTGGCTGGCTGAAGTAGCGCATGAACTCCGAATCGGGCTTCAGGATCAGCACGCCCTTGCCGTCTTCGAACGATTTCTTGTACGCCTGCAGGCTGCGGTAGAACGCGAAGAACTCCGGATCCTGGTTATACGCCTGAGCGTAGATCGCAGCAGCCTCGGCGTCGCCTTCACCGCGGATCTTGGCGGCATCGCGCTGGGCATCGGCACGCAATACCTGACCCTGGCGATCGGCATCGGCCTGGATCGTTTCCGCGGATTCCTGGCCGGTGAAGCGCAGCTCGTTGGCCAGTTGCAGACGCTCGGCGCGCATACGCTTGTAGACCGATTCACTGACCTCGTTGGGCAGGTCGATGCGCTTGATGCGCACGTCGACCACGGAGATGCCGAGGTTCTTGCGCGCGGCGGCATCAGTCTGCGCACGTACACGCTCGGTGATGTCCTTGCGGCCGCCCGAAATCAGGTCAGGCAGCGTGCGCGCATTGAATTCGAAGCGCAGGCCGTCCTTGACGATCGGAGTCAGCCGTTGTGCCGCCATCAACTGGTCGCCACCGGTGGCACGGTAATAACCTGCGTTGTCGACCACGCGCCACTTCACGTAGAAGTCGACGTTGACGCTCTTCTTCTCGGAAGTGAAATAACGTTCCGGCGGCGCATCCAGCGACAGGATGCGCTTGTCGAAATCCATCACCTGCTGGATCACCGGCAGCTTGAAGTGCAGCCCCGGCTGGTAATCGGTATGCACGATGCGACCGAACTGCAGCAGCAGCGCGCTGTGCCCTTCGCTGACCACGAACATGCTGTTGATGCCGAGCAGGATGACGATGGCCGCGATGATGGCGGTGGTGAGCTTCATCATGGCTGCGTCCCCTTGTCAGCCGCATTGCTGCTGGCAGGTGCCGGCGCGATCGCACCCGCCGTGACCGTGCCGGCATCCGGTGCAGTAGTCGAACTACCCTGCGCAGTCGGCAGGTTGATGATGTTGCGACCATCGGAGCCGTCGATCACCTTGGGGTTGTCGGCCATCACCTGTTCGATGGTTTCCAGCCACAGCCGCTTGCGGGTCACGTCGGGTGCTGCCTTGTACTGGGCCAGGATCAAGTCGAAGCCTGCGGTGTCGCCTTGTGCGCGGGCGATCCGTGCCGCCTTGTAACCGGAGGCTTCGGCCGCGATGCGCGCGGCATCGCCACGTGCCACCGGCACTACCTTGCTGGCATAGGCCAGGGCGCCGTTCTCGATGCTCTGCTTGTCTTCGCGGGCGTTGTTGACGTCATCGAAGGCGTCCTTCACCTCGTTCGGTGGGGATACGTTCTGGAAACTGACTTCGGTGACGCGCAGGCCGGAATCGTAGCCGTCCAGCGTCTTCTGCAAGGTGGTCTGCGCTTCGCTGACCAGGCTGGCGCCGGCGGCGGACAGGATCTGGTCCATGTCGCTGCCACCGATCACCGAGCGTACGGCGGCCTCGGCCGCGGCGCCGATGGTGCCGTCCGGGTCGTTCAGCGAGAACAGGTATTTGCGCGAATCGTCCACCTGGTACTGCACGGTGAAATCGATCGTGATGATGTTTTCATCCTTGGTCAGCATGGCCACCTTGTCGGTGACCGAGCGGATCCGCGTGGACTCGACCTTGGTGACCGATTCGAGCGGCTGCGGCAGCTTCAGATGGAAGCCCGGCGTCAACGTGCGCGAGTATTCGCCGAAGCGCAGCACCACGCCGGCCTGGCGCGCACCGATGATGGTGTAGCAGCTGAGCAGCAAGCCGACCGCGAGCAACACCAATACGCCGATGAGGATGCTGCCGGGACCCTGCCCCAGCTTGCCCAGACGGCTTTTCACGGTATTGAGCAGATCATCCAGCGGCGACTTGCCGGACTGGCGCTTCCTGTTCCACGGATCGTTCTGCCCGTTCTTGCCGGGTTCATTCCATGCCACTGTCAGTCTCCTTGAGGCGGTCGGGAGGCCGGCAACCACGGCCGGAACACACGTTGAACGGAGTAACCCATGAGGGATGGGACCAAAGCTTGTTGAAGCAACGTGCAACCGCGTCATGTGGCCGCACAAACACCGGGCATTCTAGCAGAGCAAGCTGGCGTCGTCCGCTGTGCAACGACGCTATTCCACTGGAGCCAGCAGCTCGCGCAACAGCAGGGTCTCGGCGGCATTGCCACCACTGAGCGGCGCGATCACGCTGCGCGGCGCGTCGATGCGCAACTGCCAGCCGTGTTCGTCCACCGTTTCGCCGGTGATCGCGCCAGCAGCCTTCAATCGCGCATGCAGGCGCCCGGCCGACAGCGGCAACTGCAGCGCCGACTGCACGCGCTCGCCGCCGAGCAGTTCGCCCAGCGCCTGACGCAGCAAATCGAGGCCGGCACCGGTGGCAGCGGACAGCCAGACCCGTACCGGTTTGCCGGCGCCATCGCGGTCGATGCGTGGTTCGGCACCGGCCAGGTCGATCTTGTTCATGATGTGCAGCTGCGGCAGGTCGCCTGCGTCGATCTCTTCCAGCACCTTGTCGACTACGCGATGCAGCCGCTCACGCTCCTCGTCGGCCGCATCGCTGACGTGTAGCAGCAGGTCGGCATCGCGCGCCTCGGCCAGGGTGGCGCGGAACGCGGCAACCAAGTCATGCGGCAGCTCGCGGATGAAGCCGACGGTGTCGGCCAGCACCGCCGGGCCGCAGCTCAGGTCCTCCAGCTTGCGCACGGTCGGATCGAGCGTGGCGAACAGCAAGTCGGCGGTGAACACCTCGCCGGTGGTCAACGCATTGAACAGGGTCGACTTGCCGGCATTGGTGTAGCCGACGAGGGCGACGCGTGGCACCGTGTTGCGCAAGCGCGCGCGTCGCTGCTGGCCGCGCTGGGTCTGCACCTTTTCCAGCCGCTTGGTGAGCATCTTGACCCGCTCGGCGAGCAGGCGGCGATCCAGCTCGAGCTGGGTTTCACCCGGGCCACGGTTGCCGATCATGCCGCCGCGCTGGGCATCCAGATGGGTCCAGCCGCGCACCAGCCGGGTGGCGATGTGCTTGAGCTGGGCCAGCTCCACTTCCAGCTTGCCTTCGTGCGAGCGTGCGCGCTGGGCGAAGATGTCCAGGATCAGCCCGGCGCGATCGACCACGCGAATGCCGAGATGCTTCTCGAGATTGCGTTCCTGCACCGGAGTGAGCACGTGATCGACCAGCACCAGGTCGGCATCCAGCGCCCGCGCCGCTTCGGCGACCTCGTTGGCCTTGCCAGTGCCAATGTAATAGCGCGGGTTGGGATCCTCGACGCGGGCGTTGATGACACCCAGCACCTCGGCCCCGGCCGACTTCACCAGCTCGGCGAATTCCTCGGCACGGCGCGCCGTATCGCCTTCGCCGCGGGAATGCGGCAAGACGAGTAGCGCGCGATCGCCTTTCTTTTGTCTGTCGAACACGAGTGGGAGTGATCCTTCAGGAGCAGACCCACGTCATGCGGGCACTTACCCCATCAATCAAGCGTCCGCGTCATTCGAAGCGGCTACCGGGTCGACATGGCCATCGTGGCCTTCGTGCCCGTCGTGGCCATTGCCGATACGCACGTTGCGGCTCGGAACCACGGTGGAGATGGCGTGCTTGTAGACCATCTGGCTGACCTGGTTGCGCAGCAGCACCACAAACTGGTCGAACGATTCGACCGTCCCCTGCAGCTTGATGCCGTTGACCAGATAGATGGCGACCGGCACGCGTTCGCGCCGAAGCGCATTCAAAAACGGATCCTGCAACGATTGTCCCTTGGACATTTCTTGTTCTCCCCTTGCCACGGACAGGTCCGGGAAAAAACGCCAAAGGCGCCCCGGCCCAACATGTCCGGGATGTTAGCTGTTTTCAAATGCTTGATGAAAGGGGATTTTTGCGGGTTGCGGGCGCACTGGATCACGCTGGCGCGCTGATGAGCAGATCCGACCCGGCGGATCTGCCCAGAAACAGTTGCACAGCCTCGACCGCGCGGCCCGACAGACCAGGGCGATCCGGGTCGAACAGGCGTGCGCTGACGTCGCTGCGCAGCCAGGTGATCTGCCGCTTGGCGAGCTGGCGGGTGGCGAAGATGCCACGGTCGCGGAATTCGCCCGGGGTCGAATCACCGTCCAGATGCTCCCACGCCTGCCGGTAGCCGACCGCGCGGATCGCCGGCAGCTCGGCATGCAGGTCGCCGCGGGCGCGCAAGGCACGCACCTCGTCGAGAAAGCCTGCCGCCAGCATGGCGTCGAAACGCTGGGCGATGCGCTCGTGCAGCAGGTGGCGCTCCGCCGGCAGCAGGGCCAGCTTGAGTACGCGCCACGGGAACTGCGCGCCACAGCCGCCTCGCTGCAGTTCGGACAGCGGTCGTCCGGTCAGTTCGATCACTTCCAGCGCGCGTTGCAGGCGCTGTGCGTCATTGCAGCCGATCCGGCGCGCAGCGACCGAATCCAGCAGCGCCAGACGTGCGTGCATGGCTGGCCAGCCGATCTGCCCGGCTTCCGTGGAAAGTCGTGCACGGGTCGGCAAGTCGGCTTCCGGCAAATCGGACAGCCCTTGCTGCAGCGCTCGGAAATACAAGCCGGTACCACCGACCAGCAGAGGCACCCGGCCCTGCGCACTGATCCGCTGCATCACCGGCAACACGTCGGCACGGAAATCCGCCGCCGAATACGACTGGGCCGGATCGCGGATATCGACCAGCGCATGCGGATAACGCGCCAGCGTCGCCGCATCCGGCTTGGCGGTGCCGATATCCATGCCGCGATAGACCAGCGCCGAATCCACGCTGACCAGATCCAGCGGGAAGCGCTCGCTCAATTCACACGCCAGCGCCGTCTTGCCCGAGGCAGTCGGGCCCATCAGGAAAATGGCGAGAGGGCGCTGGTCAACAGGCATGCGTCCATTGTAACGGGCACGTGGCCGTTCGAAGCCGGCGTCAACCGCCGCCGCAGGCGAAGCGTTTCAATGTGATGTGCTGCGGTTCGTTGCATGCCGGACGACGACGCACCGCACGCGCAACCCCGCCCGAGCATAGAAGCCCTCGCATGACGTTCCCGAAATCACTCTGCCTGCTGCTGGCCATGTCATCGCTTGCGCTGACCACGCTCGCTGGCGCAGCCAGTCCCCCGGCGCCGGACTTCAGCGGGATATGGCGGTTGAACGATCAGCAGAGCGACAGCCCGTCCGATATCGCTGCACGCCTGCGCGCGGAAAGAAAGCTTGAACAACCCGTGCAGCAACCAGCCAGCGCCACCTCGACAGGTACACCCGCAAACCAGGCATCCAGTCACGGTGGCCATGGCGGCCACGGCATGGGTGGTGGTGGCATGGGTGGCGGCCATGGCCACGGCGGCGGTCGAGGGCAGAACAAGGCTGCGACCACGGACAACGGCACCGCTCCGCCGGATGATCCGCCACCGCTGCTCGCCGACGATTCCATGATGAATGTGCAACAGGATGCCAAGGGCATCCGGGTGGTGCTTGGCGACAAGGACCAACTGGACAGCCAGCTCGACGGCAACACCCGCCAGTCGCTCGACGGCAACGCGATGGTGCAGACCCATCTGACCGCTGCCGGCCTGCAGATCATCATGCAATTCACTGGCGACGTGCGATTGCAACAGGACTGGGTGCAATCGCCCGACGGCCACCATCTGATCGTCACCGAAACCTGGACCACGCCGGCGGTACAACAGCCGATCGTGTTCAAGCGGAGCTACGACCGGCTGGATATCTGAGCGGCGGTGACACGACCAAGACAAGACACCACCCTGTAGGAGCGGCTTCAGCCGCGATGCTTTTCGGTTTTGCCAGGTTGGATCAAGAGCATCGCGGCTGAAGCCGCTCCTACAAGAGCCGCACAAAACATAAGGCCCGCGTCGATGACGCGGGCCTTTGTCGTTACTTGAGCCGCCGGCTTACTTCGCCGGGATACCCATTTCCTGCAGCAGGTTGTCGGCGTGGTCGAGGTGGTGCATCACCCACAGCATGTAGCGCACGTCGACCTGGATCGAGCGGTTGAGCGTCGGATTGAACAGCCAGTCGCCGCTCACCGATTCCCAGTTGCCGTCGAATGCCAGACCGACCAGCTGGCCGTTGGCATCCATTGCCGGCGAACCGGAGTTGCCGCCGGTGATGTCCAGATCGGCGAGAAAGTCGACCGGCAGCGTGCCCTGCTTCTTGCTGGCGTAACCGTCGAACGCCTTCGCCTTGATCGCGGCGATCTCGGCCTTCGGTGCATCGAACGGCTCCACGCCGGTGTCCTTCTCGACGATGCCCTGCACGGTGGTGAACGGCGCATAGCTGACGCCGTCACGCGGTGCCACACCCTGCACATTGCCAAAAGTGACGCGCAGCGAGCTGTTCGCATCCGGGTAGACCGGCAGGTGCTGCGAATCCTTCCAAGCGATCATCGCCTGCATGTAGCGCGGACGCAGCTTGCTCATCTCGCCGGCACGGGCATCCTGCTCGTCCTCGAGTTTCTGCAGCTGCGGCTGCATGGCGACGGCAAGCTTGAGCATGCTGTCGTGGCTGGCGTCGATCGCCTTGGCGTCGGCCTTGAACCACTTCAGCCGCTCGTCGGTGTTGCCCAGCTGGCTGCCGGCGTACAGCGCAGCGACCTTCTGGCTGAGCTGTGCCTCGGTCTTCGCGTCACCGAGCCATGCATCGAGCGCGGGCAGATGCTGGTCCTTCGGCAGCGTCACGTAGCGCTGCAGGCCGTAGACCATCAGCTGCTGGTCGACCTTCGGGTCATAGCGACGTTCCATCTGCTTGAGCGCGCCTTCGATGCGCACTTCGTCACGCTGCTGGTAACCCGAATCACGCTGCAGGTCCGGCTTGGCGCGCTCCTTGGACAGGCGCACCAGGCGCAACGCGCTGCTCAGCATCGAGGAACGATTGACCAGGCCCAGATCGAGGCTGCGCTCGCGGGTAGCCTTGTCAGTGGCGATCGCCTGACGCAGCTTGCCGATATCGGCGACCAGTGCGTCGTTGTCGGCACCGCCCTGCTGCTTCAGCCACGCTTCGAGCTGGGCTTCCTGCGCGCGCTTGACGTTGACCGCGTCGGCACGCCGCAGGCCTTCGAGCTGGCCACCGAAGTTCTTCAGATAGTTGTTGAGGCTGGCGACCATGCTGGCGTACTTCACCGTCACGTCGGGATTGGCCTTGCCGGAGGTGTCGATGATGTTCAGCGTGTCCTGATAGATCTTGATCTGGGTCGGATAGACCCAGTCGATCGAGCTCTGCACTTCGTCCGCGAGGCGGTAGCGGTTGGTACGGCCCGGATAACCGACCACCATCACGTAGTCGCCGTTCTCCACGCCCTGCGGATTCACCTTGAGCACGTGCTTCGGGTGATACGGCACGTTGTCCTTCGCATAGGTAGCCGACTTGCCGTCCTTCGAGACGTAGGCGCGCAGGTAGCTGAAGTCGCCGGTGTGGCGCGGCCACATCCAGTTGTCGACGTCGCCGCCAAACTTGCCGATCGACTCCGGCGGCGCATAGACCAGGCGCACGTCCTTGATCTCCAGCTGCCTGATCAGCTGGTAGCTGTAGCCGCCGTGGAAGGTGTAGACATCGCAGCGGTAACCGTCGCTCTCGCAGCCTTTCACCAGTTCCTTGATCGCCAGCTCGATCGCCTTGTAGCGCTCGGCGCCGCTCATGCTGTCGTTGAGCTTGGCGTTGACGTCCTTGGTGACGTCGCGGATTTCCTCGGTGACGAACACACGCATGTCCGGCGAGCCCTGCAGCTCTTCCGCCTGCGTCTTCGCCAGGAAACCGTCGACGATCAGGTTCTTCTGCGGCGTGGAGTTGTACTGCAGCGCGCCGTAACCGCAATGGTGATTGGTGACGATCAGCGCATCCGGCGACACGAACGAGGCAGTGCAACCACCGAGGCTGACGATCGCACCCATCGGATAGGCGGTCAGATCAGTCAGCTTGGCCGGGTCGAGCTTCAAGCCATGCTGCTTCAGCGTGTCGGCAATCTTCGGCAATTGGGCGGGCTGCCACATGCCTTCGACGGCATGGGCGGTACCGGCAACGCCGGCGGCAAGCGCGGCAGCGAGCAAAACACGACGCATGGACAACTCCTTCAATTTGGGGCGGGCATCAAGTCACATCGCATTTTCTTGCGGCGTGAATCGGCCTTTATGCCGCAAACCCGCAGCATGGCGATAGTGACTTTCGGCATGGTGTGGCTGTTGCCCCGCTCCGCCGCCGTGTCTTTCGTGGTTTTTCGGTGCCCGCTGCGATCCCTCTATAATTGCGACTTCCCTGCCCGCTATGCGGGCCAACCGATGGATTCCCCATGTCGCAGACGATGAAAGCCCTGGTCAAGCGCAAGCCCGAACAAGGCATCTGGATGGAAGAGGTGCCGCTGCCGGTGGTCGGCCCGAACGAAGTGCTGATCAAGCTGGAAAAAACCTCCATCTGCGGCACCGACCTGCACATCTACAAGTGGGACGAGTGGAGCCAGCGCACGATCAAGCCCGGTCTCACCATCGGCCATGAGTTCGTCGGCCGCATCGTCGAGATCGGCCCGGGCGTGACCGGCTACAAGATCGGTGACCGCGTTTCCGCCGAAGGTCATATCGTCTGCGGCCATTGCCGCAACTGCCGCGCCGGCCGCCAGCACCTGTGCCCGAATACGATCGGCATCGGCGTGAACCGCAACGGCGCGTTCGCCGAGTACATGACCATGCCGGCCTCGAACCTGTGGCCGATCCCGGACCAGATCCCGTCCGAGCTGGCGGCGTTCTTCGATCCGTACGGCAACGCCGCTCATTGCGCCCTGGAATTCAACGTGATCGGCGAGGACGTGCTGATCACCGGCGCCGGTCCGATCGGCATCATTGCCGCCGGCATCTGCAAGCACATCGGTGCGCGCAACGTGGTGGTCACCGACGTCAACGATTACCGCCTGAAGCTGGCCGCCGACATGGGCGCCACACGCGTGGTCAACGTGACCAACCAGTCAGTCAAGGACGTGATGAAGGACCTCCATATGGAAGGCTTCGACGTCGGCCTGGAGATGAGTGGCAATCCGCGTGCGTTCGGCGACATGCTCGATTGCATGTACCACGGCGGCAAGGTCGCGATGCTCGGCATCATGCCGCGCGGCGCCGGCATCGACTGGGACAAGGTGATCTTCAAGGGCCTCACCCTGCAGGGCATCTACGGCCGCAAGATGTACGAGACCTGGTACAAGATGACCCAGATGGTGCTGACTGGCTTCCCGCTGCAGAAGGTGCTGACCCACCAGATCCACATCGACGATTTCCAGAAGGGTTTCGACCTGATGGATGCCGGCGTCTGCGGCAAGGTCGTCTGCTCCTGGAATTGAGCGGAGTGCCGTTGATCGCCGCCGCGCTACACTGATGTACCGGCAGGCCGACATGGCCTGTCGACATCGGAGTACCCGGCCAATCGCGCCGGGCACCGACAGTTCGTGATGTCAAAGGAGCAACGACGGTATGGCAGACCGCAGTCCTTCGCACAATGAACTGCTCGCCGCGGGGCGTGAACGCGCTCGCGCGGTGTATCACTCCCATCGGCTGCGCAAGAGCATGCTGATCCTCGGCGTGTTGCTGCTGATCTTCGGCTTGCTCGGCTTTTTTGCCGCACCGCCGCTGATCAAGAGCCAGCTGCAGAGCCGCCTTGGCGCAGTGCTTGATCGCCCCGTCACCGTAGGCGAAGTACACCTCAATCCGTTCACGCTGAAACTGGCACTCGACCGACTGCATATCGGCGAGCGCGACAGCAAGTCGCCGTTCGTCGACATCGATCAGATAGTCGTCAACGCCTCATGGACTTCGCTGTTCCGGATGGCGCCAGTACTCGATGAGCTGCGCCTGCAGCATCCGCAGTTTCACCTCACGCGCACGGCGCCGCAGCAATTCAACTTCTCCGACCTGATCGAGCGCTTCGCCGGCAAACCCGCCGATCCCAATGCCGCTCCGGCGCGCTTCGCACTGTCCAACATCAGCATGCACGATGGCAGCATCGTGTTCGACGACAAGGTGCTGAACAGCAGTCACCGGATCGACCAGCTCGAACTCGGCATCCCGTTCATCGCCAACCTGCCGCACGACACCGACGTGTTCGTGCAGCCCTTGCTGGCCATGCAAGTGGATGGAAGCCCGTTGCGGATTGGTGGCCAGACCAAACCGTTTGCCGACAGCCGCGAGTCGGCCATCGATTTCAAGATCGATCACCTGGATCTGCCCCGCTACCTGAGCTATGTGCCGACGCCTTTGCCGGTGGCGATTCCCAGCGGCCAGCTGTCCGGCCAGCTCAAGCTGGATTTCATCGACAGGAATGCCACCCAGCAGATGAAGCTGAGCGGCAACCTGCAACTGGACAACTTCGCACTCAATACCCACGACGGCTCGCCGATCGTTGCGCTGGGCCGACTCAACGCCACACTGGCGGACGTCGAACCGCTGATCTCGCGGTATGACTTCGATGCCATCACGCTCGACAAGACCACCCTGCATTACACGAGTCTGGCGGGTGGCCACAGCAACCTGGACGCGTTGACCGGCAGCGGCAAAACGCCAGAGAAGCCGGCTTCACCCGCCACCGATGCGCGCATCGCTACGCTGACCATCCAGGACGGCCAGATCGACTATGCCGACCTGAGCAGCCACACGCCGGCGCGTCTGTCGCTCGAGAATTTGCACGGCACGATCCGCGGCTTCGCGACATTGGGCGCAACGCCGAGCAAGATCGACCTGAGCGCCGGGCTGACCGGCGGCACGCTGCATATCAATGGCGCACTGGCGATGAGCGCCAGCCGCTTCACCGGCAACGTGGCATTGAACGGCGTAGGCCTGCCGCCGCTCATCGCGATGGCGCCACCAATGCTGAATGCGCAGGTCAGCCATGGCAGTCTGGACGCGAGCGGACAACTCGTGGCCGACTGGAACAAGGCGTTCAACCTGCAACTCGACGCAAGCAAGCTCGCCGTAAATGACTTTGTGTTGCAGCAGCACAGCCGCACGCCGATAGCCTGGAAAGCGCTGAATGCCAATATCACGCATCTGGACCTGGCCAGCAGTCACGCAAGCCTGGGCAACCTCAGTCTGCAAGGACTGAAGATCGATGCCGAGCGCTATCGCAACGGGCGCATCGATCTCACCGACCTGGTCAAGTCATCTCCACCGCATCACGCCACAGGCAAGCAGCCGGCGGCACCGGCATGGCACTGGAGCATTGCGCATCTCGGCATCGAGGGCAGCAGCTTCGCATACCGGGATGCAGCGGCCGTAAACAAGGCCGGGCGTATCACGGTCAATGCCGACAAGTTCAGCATCGACGGCCTGTCCGACAACATGCATCAGCCGCTGAAGCTGGACCTGGCCGGCGGCATCGACAAGGGCAAGTATCACGTCACCGGCTCGGTGCGGCCCGAACCACTCAATGCGGACCTGCGTGTCACGGCAACCCGGTTGAACGTGGCGCCGCTGCAGTCCATGGTGAAGGTGCCGCTCAACGTACACCTCAACAGCGCGCTGCTCAGCCTGAACGGACATCTGCGCTATCGCGATCACAAACCCGATCCTCTGTTGAGTTATCAAGGCCAGCTCACGCTGGGCCGGGTGAATGTGCTGGATAACGTCACCAACGACGATTTCCTGCGCTGGAATTCACTGACGGCCACCGGCCTCAACGTACGCAGCGGCGAAGGCGCTCCGCAGATCTCGGTCGGCGGATTGGCGCTGGACAATTTCTATGCCCGCGTGATCGTCAACAGCAATGGCCGCATAAACCTGCAGGATGTGGTGGCCAGTCCGCAGACGGCACCGGTTTCGGTGACGCAGGCAAACAATGCGCCGGCTGCGCCCAAGGCACCGGAGCTTGCCGCAGTCAATCCGGCCACCTCCAGCACCGCCGCGCCCAGCCCGGCCGCCAGCAGCGCAGCACCGCCTGCAGTCATCCATATTGGTCAGATCGTTCTGGCGCGCGGCAATCTCAACTACACCGACAACTTCATCAAGCCCAATTACACCGCCAACATCACCCAGCTCGCAGGCAAGATCGGTGCCTTTGGCACGACCAGTGGCGGGGCGCCGGCGCCGCTCACACTGGAGGGCCAGCTCGACGACAACGCACCGGTCAACATCGACGGCACGATCAACCCGCTCACGCCGACAGCGTTCCTGGACGTGAAAGGAAAAGCCGACGGGGTCGAGCTGACGCACCTGACACCTTATTCGAGCAAGTACACCGGTTACCCGATCATCAAGGGCCGTCTCACCATGGATGTGCATTACGCGCTCGATCAGGGCAAGTTGAATGCGGACAACCATATTTTCCTGAGCCAGCTGACCTTCGGCGATCGTGTCGAGGGTGCGGGCATCAGCCATCTGCCAGTAAAGCTGGCGGTGGCCCTGCTCAAGGACTCGGATGGCAATATCGACGTCGATGTCCCGGTGACCGGTTCGCTCAGCGATCCGCAATTCAGCCTGGGCAAGTTGATCTGGCACGCCTTCGTCAATCTGATCGGGCGCGCTATCACCTCGCCGTTCCGGCTGATCGCCTCGGCCATGGGTGGCAGTCATCAGGATTTGGGTTATGTGGAATTTGCGCCGGGTTCAAACGTACTTGATGCCGAGGCGCAGGAACGACTGACACAGATCGTCAAAATCCTCACCGAGAAGACGTCACTCAACCTGGACATCATTGGCCGGGTCGACCCCCAGTTCGACGAGAACGGCCTGCGCAAAGTCATGACGCAGCAGTTGGTCATGCACGAGATGGTCAAGGATCAGGGCGGTGACGAGAACGACGTCTCCGCCCTGTCCAAGCTCAGCCCGGATATCTACAACAAATACCTCACCAAGGCTTACAAACACGCCAAGTTTTCCAAGCCACGCGACCTGATCGGCCTGACCAAGTCACAGCCACCGGACGTGATGGAAAAACTGCTGCAGACGAATGTGCCAGTCGACCAGGATGCCTTGCGCCACCTGGCCGAACGTCGTGCCGATACGGTTCGCCAATGGCTGCACGGCAAGGTCGACGACAAGCGCGTCTTCGTGTCGGCACCCAAGCTGGATGCCAAAGGTATCGACGACAAGGGCAAGACCACGCGCGCCGATTTCGGCATGCATTGATGGCTGAATCGACAGCCGCCGTGATGCGGCGACTGTCAATGGTTTTCCGCCGCGGGTGAAAGGCTCACAATGGGCGCTTTCCCCGCCTGCGGAATCCGCCATGAGCTACCCCGGTCAGTCACGCTACGCCAGCGAACTCGAATCCATCCGCGAGCAGGGCCTGTTCAAGGCCGAGCGCATCATCACCTCGCCGCAGTCCGCCGAGATCGAGCTGGAAGGTGGCCGCAAGGTGCTGAACTTCTGCGCCAACAACTACCTCGGCCTGGCCGATCATCCGGACGTGATCCAGGCGGCGAAGGATGCGCTCGACACGCACGGCTTCGGCATGGCCAGCGTGCGCTTCATCTGCGGCACGCAGGACCTGCACAAGCAGCTCGAAGCAAAGATCGCCGCGTTCTTCGGCACCGAGGACACCATCCTCTACGCCGCCTGCTTCGATGCCAACGGCGGCCTGTTCGAGCCGCTGCTGGGCGAAGAAGACGCGGTGATCTCCGACGCGTTGAACCATGCCTCGATCATCGACGGCATCCGCCTGTGCAAGGCCAAGCGTTTTCGCTACGCCAACAGCGACATGGCCGACCTCGAGAAGCAGTTGCAGGCCGCTGACGCTGCCGGCGCACGCACCAAACTGATCAGCACCGATGGCGCGTTCTCGATGGATGGTTTCATCGCGAAACTTGATCAGATCACCGCGCTGGCCGCGAAGTACAACGCGCTGGTGCATATCGACGAATGCCACTGCACCGGCTTCCTCGGCGACACCGGCCGCGGCTCCGCCGAGGTCAACGGGGTGATGGACAAGATCGACATCTTCACCGGCACACTGGGCAAGGCACTCGGCGGCGCGCTGGGCGGCTTCACCGCGGGTCGTGCGGAGATCATCGAGATGCTGCGCCAGCGCTCACGCCCTTACCTGTTCTCCAATTCGCTGCCACCGCACGTGGTTGCTGCCGCGATCAAAGTGTTCGACATGCTCGCCTCCGCCGGCGAGCTGCGCGACCAGGTCAAGGAAAACACCCGCTATTTCCGTGAGCAGATGAAGGCAGCCGGCTTCGACATCAAACCCGGCGTGCATCCAATCGTGCCGGTGATGATCTACGACGCGAAGAAGGCGCAGGCGATGGCCTCCGCGCTGCTCGAGGAAGGCATCTACGTCACCGGCTTCTTCTACCCGGTGGTGCCGCAGGGACAGGCGCGCATCCGTACACAGATGAGCGCGGCGCATACCCGCGCACATCTCGATCACGCGATTACCGCGTTCACCAAGGTAGGACGGCAACTGGGCGTGATCGGCGCCTGATGTTTTCGAACCTTGCCCTGTAGGAGCGGCTTCAGCCGCGATGCTCTTGGTCCGATCTTGGTGACATCACTTGGTGACATCAAAAGCATCGCGGCTGAAGCCGCTCCTACCCTTTCCCATGTACATCTGTGTGGCTATCTGCGCGTATCGAGTGCCCTGACCTCGTCGGCATTCAACCGGCGCCACTGCCCCTTCGCCAACTCACCTAGCATCAGCGGCCCGATCGCCACCCGGATCAGACGCAGCACGTCAAATCCCAGCGCCGCCAGCAGTCGGCGGATATGCCGGTTGCGGCCTTCATCCAGCACCACTTCCAGCCAAGCATTCTTCTCACCGACGCGCAGCAAGCTGGCCCGGCGTGCCTTCAACAGATCGCCGCCCTCCTCGACCCCGGCGTGCATCGCAGCCAGCACCGTCGCATCCGGCTGGCCAGCCACTTGCACGTGATAGGTCTTGTCCAGATGCGTGGCCGGATCGGTGATCCCGGCCGCCCAGCTGGTGTCGTTGCTGAGCAGCAGCAAACCTTCGCTGGCCTTGTCCAGCCGGCCGACCGGCCCGAGCCATGGCAATCCGGCGGCAGCCAGTGCGGTGTAAACGGTAGCGCGGCCCTGCTCGTCAGCGGCACTGACAATCAGCCCGCGTGGCTTGTTGAACATCACGTGCACGAGTTCGGCGGATTTCACCGGCTTGCCGTCGACGGCAACCTGCTGTCGATCCAGCTGTGTCGGATGATACGGATCGCGTACAACGCGGCCATCCAGGCTCACGCGGCCGTCGCGTATCCATTGTTCGGCCTGACTGCGCGAACACGCGCCAAGCTTGGATAACACCCTTGCCAATCCATGTCGTGGTGCATGGGTTGCTGATGCCGTGGTACCGGAGGAACGGAAAGATGGGCGAGACATCCGGCTAGCGTATAGGTCGCTGACACGCGGCGAAAGGATCCAATGATTGCCGGCGATGTGCGACAGGCATTACCCGATGGTCGCACCCCTACGGTGACCAAAAAAAAACCCGGCCGAAGCCGGGTTTTTTCATACTGCGTGACTCAGGTTCGATTACTGCTGAACCTGCAGCTCCGTGCGACGGTTCTGGGCACGACCGGCGTCCGTGGCGTTGTCGCCAATCGGATCGTTCTTGCCATGACCGATCGGGCCTTCCAGACGGCTTGCATCGATGCCGTGCGAGGTCAGGTAGCTGTACACGATCTGTGCACGGCGCTCCGACAACGACTGGTTGTACGCATCGGTGCCCTTCGCGTCGGTGTAACCAGCCACCGTCACGTGCACCTGCGGGTAACGCTGCAAGGTGTCGACGGCCTGATCCAGAACCGACAGCGAGTCCTTGGTCGGCTCGGCCAGCGAACGGGCGATGTCCGTCTCACCCTTCTTCGGGCGGTCGAACTTGAAGTTGACACCACGCAGGTCGATGACGACCTTCGCCGGGCAACCATCCGGACCCACGACCGTGCCTTCCGGCAGGTTCGGGCACTTGTTGTCGCAGAGGTTCACGCCGTTGACGATGGTCTTCGAGCAGTCAGGAGCAGCCGGGGCCGGAGCCGGGGCGACCGGAGCAGCCGCCGGGGCGCCAAAGCGCGAGACAATGCTCAGGCCCGCGAACCAGTCACCGTAACCGCTCTTGGCCGGGTTGGTCTTGTTGTCCCAGTCGTAGCGGTAGCCGGCTTCCAGACGGATGTCCGTGCTGTCGGTGACCGTCTTGGACACGCCGCCACCCAGCTCGGCAGCCGGCGACCAGCCGCTCGCGAACGTGCTCTGGTGATGGCTGCCCATCAGACCGACCAGGCCGTACGGGCGCCAGGCGTTCCAGTCACCCGCGTAGAAACGTGCCACGGCGCCGACGTTGGTGCTGGCCCACGAATCGCTGCTGTGACCGCTGGTTCCCGGGGTGAACACGGCGTTGTCGATTTTCCGCTTGGTGCGGTCGACGAAGGCATCGATCGACATGTTCGGCGTGAAGAAGCGACCAAAGCCCAGACCGTAATAGAACTGGCGGCTGTTGGTATCACGCTTGTGATCGTTGAAATAACCACCCACGGTCGGCGCGATATACCAGCGACCATCATAGGTCGAGGTGGCCATATCGGAGCTGGCGGTGGCGGCCGGAGCCGCAGTGGTGCTGTCTTGCGCATGAACGGCACCCACGCCGCCCAGGGCCAGCGCGATCAGAAAGTACAAGCCCTTACGATTCATCAGGTGTCTCCTCATTTATTAGATTTTTCGCGTCCGCCCAACCCCAACCGGAAATCGCGCGTCAGAACTGAACTACGTCATTCAGAGCTTTTATAGCCCCTGCTTGGCGTTCATGCGACAAGCGGGAGGGAGTGTAGCAAAATCGTTAAGTGGTTGGCACCTTAACGCATTGACAACCAAACTTTGGTGAGCCTTCGTTCAGGAAAGTTCATTTTCAGCAAAAACCACAATTTCGACTTTAGCGGACGTTTAAGGTGCGGTCTACGGGATCCAGCTTTGAAGATTTAAGGAGAGAAGCCGGCGACTAGCAAGATCCGGTGCCATCCGCCGGTTTAATGTTCCACTCACACCGTCTTTACAACGTGAAGAGGCCCAGGAACTCCTGTACCGGCATCGCATCGAGCTGCGCCGAATCCTGGGTCGCCGCCATGATTGCCTTGACCCGATGTGCCGGCAAGTGATCCTGCATGGCCGCCTCGAACTTCTTCAGCAACACCGGAATACCCTCGGCACGACGCTTGCGGTGTCCGATCGGATAATCGATCGAAACCTTCTCCGTGCTGCTGCCGTCCTTGAAGAACACCTGCAGCGAATTACCGATGTAACGCTTGGCCGGGTCGAAATAATCCCTGGTGAACTGCGGATTTTCCACAACCGACATCTTGTCGCGCAATGCGTCAATGCGCGGATCGGCAGCAATCTCATCGTTGTAGTCGCTGGCCACCAGGCGGCCGAAGATCAGTGGCACGGCAACCATGTACTGGAGGCAGTGATCGCGGTCGGCGTAGTTCGCCAGCGGACCGGTCTTGTCGATGATGCGGCAACCAGCCTCCTGCGTCTCGATGACGATCTTCTCGATCTGATCGAGCTTGCCAGCCACCTGGGTGTGCAATTGCATGGCACATTCCACGGCGGTCTGCGCGTGGAACTCGGCCGGGAAGCTGATCTTGAAGAGGACATTTTCCATCACATAGCTGCCGAACGGACGCTCGAACTCGAACGACTTGCCCTTGAACGCGACGTCGTAGAAGCCCCAGGTCTTCGCGCTCAGCGCGGACGGGTAGCCGACCACGCCACGATAAACCGCATTGATCGCATGGGTCACCGCGCGGCGACAGGCGTCACCGGCGGCCCAGCTCTTGCGCGGGCCGGTATTTGGCGCGTGGCGATAGGTGCGCAGCGCACCATTGTCGATCCAGCTGTGCGACACGGCGGTGGTGATCTGCTCCTTGTTGCCGCCCAGCATCGCGGTGGCGACCGCGGTGGAAGCCAGGCGCACCAGGATTACGTGATCCTGGCCAACCCGGTTGAAGCTGTTCAGCAATGCGTAGCAGCCCTGGATCTCGTGCGCCTTGATCGCGTAGCCAAGCACGTCGCGCACGGTCAGCGGCTGGCCACCCTCACGCGCCGCCTTGCGACTAAGGTAGTCGGCCACGGCGAGGATGGCACCGAGGTTGTCCGAGGGATGGCCCCACTCCGCCGCCAGCCAGGTGTCGTTGAAATCCAGCCAACGGATCTGCGTACCGATTGCAAATGCCGCCTGTACCGGATCCAGCTCATGGCTGGTGCCCGGCACGCGAGCGCCGCCCGGCAACGTCGCGCCCGGCACCAACGGCCCGAGATGCTTCACGCACTCGGGAAACTTCATCGCCAGCATCGCGGTGCCCAGCGAGTCGAGCAACATGTAGCGCGCCGTGTCGTAGGCTTCCTTCGAATCGATCCGGTAGTCGGCGACGTAGTCGGCAATGTCGACCAGCGGCTGGTCGGGATCGGGACGGACAGCGGAACGGATGTCGTGCGCACTCATGGCGGATCTCGCGGCAGGGAAAACCGTCATTTTAGCTGACCGGCACGCCTTGCAGCAGCTCCGTGTTACTTGACCGCAGCCTTGTCGGCGCAGACAATCCGGCGCTAATCCCAAAAGGGAGTAATTCCCGACGCAGGCTCGCCTGCATCGGCGCAGTGATCGTCAACACGAGCGACGTCTCGCTCCGGTCACTCGGCAGTCATGCTGCGAATGAGACTTTTGCGGTGGACGCGGGCCGCGCGCGCCCGTGTTCGCTGCATTGTCTGACGCGCATGGACCCCTGCATGGATCTCTTCGCCACCGATTTTGTCACCGGCCTGCTGGCTGTCATCCTGCTCGATCTGGTATTGGCTGGCGACAATGCGATCGTTATTGCGATGGCAGCCAGTCACCTGCCTGAAGCACTGCAGAAGCGAGCGGTGTTCTGGGGTGCGTTCGGGGCCGTCGCGGTCCGTTTCACGCTGACCGCCTTGGTGGTTCACTTGTTCAAGCTGCCGGGACTGATGCTGGTCGGTGGCCTGTTGCTGCTGCCGATCGCATGGAACCTGCTGCGTCAGGAAGACGGCAATGACCCCGCGATAAGTGCTGCCGCCACGTTCTGGAGCGCGCTGCGCACGATCATCATCGCCGACGCGCTGATGGGGCTGGACAACGTGCTGGCGATCGCCGGTGCGTCGAGCGGACACCTCGGACTGGTCATCCTCGGCCTGCTGATCAGCGTGCCGCTGGTGGTGTGGGGTTCCACGCTGGTCCTGAAACTGATCGGCCGTTACCCGATCATCATGTATATCGGCGCTGGAGCGATTGCCTTCACCGCCAGCCGGATGATTTCGGACGATCACTGGTTGAGTGACTGGTTCGACGCACACAACTGGATGGCTTACGTCCTGGATGCATTGCTGGTGATCGGCATCTGTGGTGGCGGCTGGCTAATGCAGCGACGACGCCGGCGCCTGAAGTCACTTGTCCACTGAGCCCCACACGGAGTCATTCGCACATGAAGCTTTATTACATGCCCGGCGTGTGTTCGCTGGCCGATCACATCGTGCTGGAGTGGATCGGCCAGCCTTACCAGATCGAGGAAGTGCCGCGCACCGAATTGCGCTCGCCCGAATACCTGAAACTCAATCCCGATGGCGTGGTGCCGGTACTGGTCGATGACGACGGCTGGGTACTGACCGAGAACATCGCGATACTTCATTACCTTGCCGATCGTTTCCCGGCCGCCGGCCTCGACGGCGATGGCACGCCGCGCAGTCGCGCCGAGGTCAACCGCTGGCTGGGCTTCCTCAATTCCGACGTGCACCCGGCGTTCAAGCCGCTGTTCCGGCCCGAGCGTTTCATTGCCGATACCGCACGCCATGCCGAGTTGCAGGACACGGCGCGGGCGAAGCTGCGCAGCTATTTCGAACGGCTGGACAACCAGCTGGCGAACCGGGACTGGCTCACCGGCACACGCTCGATCGCGGATCCTTACCTGTTCGTGGCGCAGCGCTGGGCCAAGGCTAAGGCGGTCGACCTCGGTGGTCTCGACCAGCTTGAACGTTTTGCCCTGCGTATGCGTGCCGATGCCGGCGTCAAGGCAGCCATGCAGGCTGAAGGCATCTGAATCGGCGATGGCTAATACAGCATCGGTAGCCTGACCGTCACGGTTGCATCCGGTGTATCTCGAGTAATGCCCACGCCCAGCGTGAAGTTCAACGTGCGCTTGTCGCTGAGCTTGTACGAGCCGCCAAGCAGCAGCGTACCTAGTACCGTTTTGGTCGAACCGGGCACAGTCTGGTTGTTCTGCTTGGTGAGTCCGACGAAGCTCTGGTCATAGCCGATGCTGAGCGACGCCTTGTCATTCAGTGCCAGTCCCATGCCGACACTGACATCGGCGATATCACCCACCGTGACCTTGCCCAGATATTCCTTGCCGGCCAGCAGCACGTCCCGACTCACGCCATACCGCGGGAAGTTGTGCAGGTAGCTCAAATTGCCGAAGAACACGACCGGATCAGACGGGTACAACCAGGTCACGCCGGGTTGCAGCGAATAGAACCCGGAACCAGTGGGTTGTTCCAGCGGCAACCCGGTCCCCGTCGCGTTCTGCACGCAACGTGTCACACAATCCGTGACGACGTCGAACGGGTCCGTGCCGGTGCGCGACTTGAAGCGCAGCCAGCCCACGTAATAGGCATGATCGGCACCACCATCATTGAACTGGTAGCGCGCGGTGGCCTCGACGTCTCCGATGCCGTGACCACTGGTCGTGAATACATTGTCCTCGGCACTGCCGGTAAAGATTTCACGACTGGTGGTATCGGTATGCGCGTAGACATACGGCACGCGAAGCTCCAGTTCCAGCCGGTTCGTCAATCCGTAGCGCAGTGCCATCGCGGCGGTCTGGGTCGTGGTCCTGACCTGTCGCTCATCGATCAAGCCGATCAGGATCGCCGGAATGACCGTGTAACCGATCAGATCGACGCGATCGACCGATGAATAGCCGAACTGGTAGGAAGGCTCCACCACAAGCTTGCCGCGCGGCGTCAGTACGCCAGGCTGATCGAAGATCGGTGCGACTTCGGGCGGCCGGGTGTCGTGCGGCGGCGCCTGACCAACCTGGGGATCACCCTCGGCATTCGCATCGCCACCACCGTCCGCCACCGCATCGGCTGCAGGCATCGGCAGCGCGGATGCACGACTACCCGCCACATTCACATTGCCAGCGCGTTGCTGGTCGAGCACATCCATGCCCACGCTATGCCGCAACGCCTCGTAATCGGCTTGCTCGGCGGCTAACGCCTGCTTCATCACGTCGATCTGCTGCGTCTGTGCATCAATCTCTTTGCGCATCGCCTCGATGCGCTCACCCTGCTCGGCCACCTGCTTGCTGAGCGTACGCGGATCCCCACCGACATCTGTCGCCTGCGGCTGCGGCTGCGATGGCGCTGTCGACTGCGGCGATGGTGGCATGGCTGACGGGGCTGCCGCTTCCTGCGCACTGATCGAATTTCCCAACAAAACCAAGCCGGCGGCACATCCGGTCGAATACAGGAGTCGCAGACGATTGCGTTCCATCACCTCACCTCGCGAACCATCTGCTGATCGAACCCGCAACGCATGGCGTGGCCCCGAAGCGGTCTGCTGGAATCGTGGTCATCGCTCAGTGACCCAGCGACTGCAATTGAGCTGTCTGCAACGCATCCACCATGTTCTGCAGGCGGAAGGCATTCAGCGAATTCACCGAAACGTTGAGCGTGGTCAGGCTGCTGATCGCCTGATTGTTCAAGGTGTTCTGGATCACCGTGGCGGCAATGCCACTGCTGAGCGAGATCGGATTGAAGGTATTGCCCACACCGTTCTGCACCAGATTCAGCGTATTGGTCGCCGCCGCCAGCGCGACCGCCTGACTGGCCGTGATCTGACTGACGTCAGGGATATAGACACTGGTCGAGGTCACCAGATTGCCGTTGACGTAGATCGCCCGGTCGATGCCGAACGAGGCAACCAGGCCGTTGCCGGCATCGAAACCACCGCGGATCACGTCAAGCCGGCCATTACTGACGGCTAGCCAGCCCAAGGCGTTCGGCAGACGCTCGCTGATGAGTGTGGCACCAGGCATCACCGACGGTACTGAAGACGCACTCATGACCACTCCATCCGCCGACACCGGTGCGGATGCAGATGGTGTGCTTGCCGTCTGGGCGCATGCGATGCCACCGATCACACTGCATACGCCGAGCCATACGCATTGGCAGAACAGCATTCGAATTCGACTCGGCATCATGGGATGTCTCCAGGCCCCAGTTTGGGAACGGTGATGGTGTCCAGCCCCCGTCGATCGATGCCCGTTGGCAACGGCGCCCCCGGCGCGGCAAGCCAGTCGGCAACACTGTTGAAGCGGGCAAGATCGCGATGGTTGTGAATCACGAAAACCAATCCGTTCTTCCACACGTCATTGAAGTGATCACGCGGAATCGCGCGTGTCCCGAGCGCCGGATCGCCTACCAGTACGCGTCCGTCACGCATGCCCTTGATCACCACGAAATGGTGATAGCCCTTCTGGTCGATCAACACGATCGCAGGCAGGTGCTCCTGTTGCAGCTTGTCGAGCGGCACCTGGAAACCATCGGCATCGAAGCCATGTGCCTCCAGATACATCTTGATATCCAGCAGTGAAAAACCTTCCCGGTTGATCTTGGCCCGATCACCGTGGGCGTACATCTGCGCGAACGCGGACTGCTCGTCGACGGGATAGCCATACTGGTAGGTCAGCAAGGTGGCCACGGCAGCCGAGCCGCAGCTGAAATCGTATTTCTGGCGAATGGTGTTCTTGAACCGCGCCTCCTTGAGGCTGGTCAGGTGCAGGCGGTACATCTGCCCCTGGTTGTTGCTGATCTGCGCGTTTCCAGCGACGAGCGTGCCCAGCGGACACAACGCCAACAGCAGCACCAGCAGCGGCAGAACCCGATACTTCATGGCTTGAACTGGACGTTGACGATGGTAGCGTTCTGGATCAGCACGTTGTTGCCGGTGTTCTGGATCACCGTCGACAGGCCCGCGGAACCTGCAAACGAGTTTCCGCTCATATCGTTGAGACCGGTCACCACATGGTCGTCGTGGTTGTTGCTCACCGTGCCGGTGAGTGTCATTTTTTCACTGACGCTGGCGCCGCCGGTCAGCTTTGCCAAGGTACCGATGGCCACGCTGGGACCCATACTGTCCATGTGGGCCGGCTGGACCGGTGGCGCTGGCTTCGATGCAGCCAGCAGTGCTGCGGGTGCGTGTGTTGCGGCAGCGGCATCTGCGCCTATGGCCGCTACAGGCATGCTGCCAAACAACACCAGCATGCATCCAAACAGGGGGTGGATCGATCGCATGGCTGTATCTCCCATGCACTTCCGGCAGCATGAAATGAATGCCGCAAGCGCCTGCAGGTCGAGTGCCAGCGGCTGCGCGGGCATTCCGCGCAGCCGCCATGAACGAACGCTATGGGACGCGAGCATCCCATAGCGCCGGATTGCCATTCACTCAGTGACCAACATTCAGGTTGGCCTGCACATTCACGCTCTGCTGGATCAACGCGCCGACACCACTGTTCTGCGCCATGACCGTGACACCAGCTGCTGCCGCGGCTGCGCCTGACATGTTGTTGGACATGTCGAACGAGCCGGCATCCACGGAGTTCGAGCCACCGTTGCCGCCGTTGCCGCCAGCGGCGCCGTTGCCCACGCCACCGGTACCATCACCACCTGCTGCGCCTGCACCGCCGGCACCGCCCATCGCCGTAGCTGCACCACTATCGCCGCCGGTGCCCGAGCCACTACCGCTGGTCGCGGTGGATGCGCCGCTGGTCGCGGCACCACCTGCCCAGCTGCCTGCCCCGCTCGTTGCCGTCCCGGAGCCTGAACCGCGTTGATGATTGCGTGCGTTGCCGGTATCACCATTGCTGTCGCCACCCCATGCGCCGCTACCTGCACCGGCCGGCCCACTGGCGCCCAGCGCACCGCCACCGTCGCCGCTGGCACCGAGCGCACCACCACCGCGCCCACCACGTCCACCGTTGCCGCCGCTGCCGTCACCGCCAATACCGAAGCCGCCGTGTGCACCATTGCCGCCACTGGCGTCACCGTCATTCGACGCGACGTTGCCAATGCCCAATACGTACACACCAGTCACCTCGCCGGAGAGGCTGCTGACCGCGACCGCCTTGCTGGTATTGAACGAGTCCGAAACACTGGCCGTCGAGACTCCGCCGTTGTCGGCAGCGGAACTGCCCAGCCCAAGCGTTTCGGCATCACCAGAACCGGAGTTGCTCCGGCTGTGGGTGCTTGAATCGGAGTAGCTGTGAGTGCTTGAGTTGGTGTTGGTGTGGGTGCTCGAGTTGGTATTCGTACTCGAGTTGTTGCCGTTGTTGTCGTGATTGTTGTAGTTGTGGTCGGCCATTGCAGGCAGCGTGAGCCCCAAGCCAACCGCCAGTGCTGTTACGAGCAAAGTCTTGCGCATGGTTGTTCTCCGAAACGGTACGGGTGACCCCTGTTTCTTGCCTTTCCAGCAGTTACGGACGGCATTCGTAGGTAGCAACATGCGCGCCAATGCGAACGACTCTCGACACAGCGTAAAAATCATTAACTTTCAATGAATTAAAACGAACAAAAAACGGCTTGGCATGACCGCTGGTGTGCCATGAATCAGCAAATGGAACATTTCTGTTACATCGCGCAGACGCGCCGCTGACGCCCACGTCCGTATCTCGCCGATGCCGCGACAGCACGTCGAGCATGCGGATGCAGACGCTGCCATCCGCATGCTCTGCAGACACAAAGAAGGGGCCTTGCGGCCCCTTCCTGATTGCAGAACAGCTTGTCGTTATTTCAGCGCTTGTCGATCGGCACGTAGGCCTGGTCCTCCGGACCGGTGTAGTTCGCGCTGGGACGGATGATCTTGCCGTCCTCGCGCTGCTCGATCACGTGCGCGCTCCAGCCGGAGGTGCGCGCGATCACGAACAGCGGCGTGAACATCGCGGTCGGCACGCCCATCATGTGGTACGCGCTGGCGGAGAACCAGTCGAGATTCGGGAACATCTTCTTGACCTCGCCCATCACCTTCTCGATGCGTTCGGATACCTCGAACAGGGTCGGGTTGCCGCCATCGGTACACAGCTTGCGCGAGATTTCCTTGATGATCTCGTTGCGCGGATCGGACACCGTGTACACCGGGTGGCCGAAGCCGATGATGATTTCCTTGCGCTCGACGCGGGCGCGGATATCGGCCTCCGCCTCATTGGCGCTGCGGTAGCGCGCGATGATCTCCATCGCCACTTCGTTCGCGCCACCATGCTTCGGGCCACGCAACGCACCGATCGCACCGGTCAACGCGGAGTACATGTCCGAACCGGTGCCGGCGATCACGCGCGCGGCGAAGGTCGAGGCGTTGAACTCGTGCTCGGCATACAGCACCAGCGACTTGTCCAGCGCGTGCGCGTGCAGTTCGCTCGGCTTCTTGCCGTGCAGCAGGTGCAGGAAGTGCGCGGCGATCGAGTCGTCGTCGGTCTGCGTCTCGATGCGCTTGCCGTTGTGGCTGAAGTGATACCAGTACAACAGCATGGAACCGAAGCTGGCCATCAGGCGATCGGCGATCTCGCGCGCACCGGTGACGTTGTGGTCGTCCTTTTCCGGCAGCACGGTGCCGAGCACAGAGCAACCCGTGCGCATCACGTCCATCGGATGCGTCGCGGCCGGCAGCAGTTCCAGCGCAGCCTTGACTGGCGCGGGCAAGCCGCGCAGACGCTTCAGGCGCGCACGGTAGTTGTTGAGCTCGGTCCAGTTCGGCAGCACGCCGTGCACCAGCAGGTACGCCACTTCCTCAAAGCAGCCCTTGGCCGCCAGGTCGTGGATGTCGTAGCCACGGTAATGCAGGTCATTGCCGCTACGGCCGACCGTGCACAGCGCGGTATTGCCTGCCGCCACACCGGACAGCGCGACGGATTTCTTGGCCTTGGGCAGGGTTTGCTCGCTCATCGATAACTCTCCTGAGACTTGCTGATACATGGCGATGCGATGGGCATCGCGCATACGAAAAAAATGGCGCGTTCAGACCTTCTTGCTGGCGAACAGCGCGTCGAGCCTGCTCTCGAAATCGTGATAGCCGATGCGCTCGTACAGCTCCTCGCGCGTCTGCATGGTGTCGATCACATTGCGCTGGTGGCCGTCGCGGCGAATCGCCGTGTAGACGTTCTCGGCCGCCTTGTTCATCGCGCGGAAAGCCGACAACGGATACAGCACAATGCCAACGCCGGCCGTGCGCAATTCGTCCACGCTGAAGAGTGGCGTGCTGCCGAACTCGGTGATGTTCGCCAGCACCGGCACCTTCACCGCATCAACGAAGCGGCGATAGGTCGGCAGGTCGTAGGCGGCCTCGGCGAAGATGCCGTCGGCACCGGCCTCGACGCAGGCGACCGCGCGCTCGATCGCGGCATCGACACCATCGACGGCAATCGCGTCGGTGCGTGCAATCAGGAAGAAATCCGGGTCGGTCCTGGCGTCTGCTGCGGCCTTCACACGGTCGGCCATTTCGCCGGCGGATACGATCTCCTTGCCCGGCCGGTGCCCGCAGCGCTTGGCGCCGACCTGATCCTCGATGTGGCACGCGGCTGCACCGAACTTGATCAGGCTCTTCACCGTGCGGGCGATATTGAATGCGCTGGGGCCGAAGCCGGTATCGATATCTACCATCAACGGCAGGTCGCAGACGTCGGTGATGCGGCGCACATCGGTGAGTACGTCATCCAGCGTGTTGATGCCCAGATCCGGCAGGCCCAGCGAACCGGCCGCCACGCCGCCGCCGGAGAGGTAAATCGCACGATAACCAGCGCGCTTGGCGAGCAACGCATGGTTGGCGTTGATCGCGCCGATCACCTGCAGCGGCTGTTCCTCCACCAAGGCAGCGCGAAAACGCGCTCCAGGAGATGCGATTTTCGTCATGGCGTGCTCCACGGAAAACGTTCATTTTAGCGTACCGGAGCCATGTGCGTGCCCATGACCTTCGAGGCATCGCATCTAGCTCCCCTGCTCTGGGCCCTCCTCCAGCGCACGGCGGATTTCGTCCAATGCAGCGGGATCATCCAGCGTCGACAGATCACCCGGATCGGCGCCCTGCACCAGCGCCTGCAACGAGCGGCGCAGCAGCTTGCCCGAACGGGTTTTCGGCAGTGCGCTGACCAGATAAACGCGGGCCGGACGGGCCAGCGCGCCCAGCTGGTCGGTAACGCATTGCCGCATGGCCAGTGCGACGACCGCCGGATCCTCGGTCACACCCTGCTTCAGGGTTGCGAATACCACCGGGACCTGCCCTTTCAATTCGTCCTTCATGCCGATCACCGCTGCTTCGGCGACCGCTGCATGGGTCGCCACGGATTCCTCGATCTCGCGCGTACCGAGCCGATGGCCGGCGACATTGATCACATCATCGGTGCGGCCGAGGATCCAGGTGTAGCCCTCGTCGTCGCGGATCGCCCAGTCCAACGAGCTGTACAGCAGTTCCTTGAAGTGGCTGAAGTAGCTGTGTACATAGCGGTCGTCGTCGTGCCATACCGTGCTCAGGCAGCCCGGCGGCAACGGTGGCTGGAACACCAGCACGCCCTTTACGCCCGCAGCAACTTCGGCGCCGGTGTTCTCGTCGATGACCTTCATGCCGTAACCCGGCGCCGGCAAACCGGGCGAACCGAATTTCACCGTCTTCAAGTCCAGTCCGGGCATCAAGGTGATCGCCGGCCAACCGGTCTCGGTCTGCCAGTAGTTGTCGATCACCGGCACGCCGAGACTGTCGGTAATCCAGTGCGCGGTCGGCTCGTCCAGCGGTTCACCGGCGAGGAACAGCCACTTCAACGCGGAAAGGTCGTACTTCCTCAGCCAGCTTTCGTCCTGCTTCTTCAGCACACGAATCGCGGTGGGCGAGGAGAACATCGTGTGCACGCCGTAGCGCTCGCATAGCTGCCACCAGATGCCCGGATCCGGTCGCGTCGGCAAGCCCTCGTACAGCAGCGAGGTGGCACCACCGATCAGCGGGGCATAGACGTTGTACGAGTGCCCCACCGCCCAGCCGACATCCGAGGTGGAGAACATCACCTGCCCCGGCGCGATGTCGAATACAGTGCGGATCGACAGCGCCATCGCCACCGCATAACCGCCGACGTCACGCTGGATCCCTTTGGGTTTGCCGGTGGTGCCCGAGGTGTACAGCAGATAGCTCGGCTCGTTCGATTCCAGCCAGGTCACGGCCACTTCGGCATCTTCGTGCCGTGTGCGCAGGCTGGCGTAGTCGAGATCGCGATCAGTCACACGGGTCATCTGCGGATCCAGCCCGCGATCGACGATCAGCACATGCGGCGGCGGTGCCAAGGCTTCGGTCAAGGCCGCGTCGACCAGCGGCTTGTACGGAATCACCTTGCCGCCGCGCATGCCGGCATCGGCGGCGATCAGCAGCTTCGGCTGGGCATCGTCGATGCGCAAGGCGAGGTTGTGCGCGGCGAAACCGCCGAACACCACCGAGTGGATCGCGCCGATACGCGCGCAGGCGAGCATCGCGAACACCGCCTCGGCGATATTCGGCAGGTAGATCACCACGCGATCGCCCTTGTCCACGCCCAGTGACTGCAACACGGCGGCGAACACGTTCACCTCGCTATACAGCTGTCGATAGCTGAACTCGCGGGTGACATCGGTTTCGCTGGAAATCGCCACCAGCGCCAACTGCTCGGCACGCGCGGCCAGATGCCGGTCGATCGCGTTGTAACAGAGATTGGTGGTGCCACCGACAAACCAGCGTCGGAACGGCGGGTTCGATTGATCGAGGATCTGCTGCGGCGGTTTGTCCCAGTGGATCAGACGCGCCTGCTCGGCCCAGAACCGCTCCGGTTCATCGATCGACTGCCGGTAGAAATCCTCGTAACGCATGGCCGCGCCCTTCCTGCTGTCAACTGGCCAAGACTAGAACAGACGCAGCGCAGCAAGTCGCCCGACTTTCGTCGTCGGAAACGACAACGGGCCGGCAAAGGCCGGCCCGTCATGTGACTCCTTCCCCTGCGTGCAGGAGACGAAGGCCGTTGATTATTTCTTGGCGAACAGATGCTCGACGCCGGCACGCTCTTCGCGCAGTTCCTTGTCGGTGGCGTCCATGCGGGCGCGCGAGAAGTCGTTGATCGCCAAGCCCTGCACGATCGCGTACTTGCCGTCCTTCACCGTCACTGGATAGCCGTAGATCACGCCCGGCGCGATACCGTAGGAGCCGTCGGACGGGATGCCCATCGAGACCCAGTCGCCCTCGGCCGTACCCATTGCCCACGAGCGCATGTGATCGACTGCAGCGGACGCCGCCGAGGCCGCCGACGAAGCGCCGCGCGCCTTGATGATCGCCGCACCGCGCTGCTGCACGGTCGGGATGAAATCGCTCTCGTACCAGGCCTGATCGACCAGCGACAGCGCCGCCTTGCCTTCCACGGTGGCGTGGTACAGGTCCGGATACTGGGTGGAGCTGTGGTTGCCCCAGATCGTCATCTTCTTGATGTCGGTGTTGTGCTTGCCTGTTTTTTCGGCGAGCTGGCTCAACGCGCGGTTGTGGTCCAGGCGGACCATCGCGGTGAAGCACTTCGGATCCAGATCCGGTGCGTTCTGCTGCGCGATCAGCGAGTTCGTGTTGGCCGGGTTACCGACCACCAGCACGCGCACGTCACGCTTGGCGTGATCGTTCAGTGCTTTGCCCTGCGGGCCGAAGATGGCGCCGTTGGCTTCCAGCAGATCCTTGCGCTCCATACCAGGACCACGCGGACGCGCACCAACCAACAGTGCGTAGTCGACGTCCTTGAACGCGACGTTGAGGTCGTCGGTGGCAACCACGCCAGCCAGCGTCGGGAACGCGCAGTCGTTGAGTTCCATCACCACGCCCTGCAGCGCGGGCAGCGCCGGGGTGATTTCCAGCAGGTGCAGGATCACCGGCTGGTCCGGACCCAGCATGTCGCCAGCGGCGATGCGGAACAGCAAGGCATAACCGATCTGGCCGGCGGCGCCGGTAACGGCAACTCGAACGGGGGCTTTCATGGGGTTGACTCCTTGGTGAGATGTTCAGCTTTTTTGTAGGAGCGGCTTCAGCCGCGATGCTTCTTGCCTGTCGCGGCTGAAGCCGCTCCTACAGGTAATGTGTTCACTTCAGCTCGGCGAAGAACTCGGCGATACGCGTGAGGCCGGGCGCCAACTGTGCCGTGGGACAGGTATACGAAATGCGCATGGCGCGGGGCTCGCCGAATGCCGAGCCCGGCACGCAGGCCACGCCCTTGGCTTCCAGCAGCGCGGCGCAGAACTCCACATCGCTGTCGATCTTGACGCCGTTGTGGCTCTTGCCGAACGCCACCGAGATATCCGGAAACGCGTAGAACGCACCCTGCGGCCGCGGACAGATCACGCCGGGAATCGCGCTCAGCGCGGCGAACACCGTATCGCGCTTGCCGGCAAACTCCTTGCACTTGGCCTGCGGGATATCCTGCGGGCCACTGAGTGCCGCCACCGCCGCCGCCGTGATCACTTCCGGCAGACTGGTGATGTGGTTGGAGTTCAGCGTGGTGACCGCCTTGGCCACCACTTCCGGCCCGGCGATCAAGCCCACGCGCCAGCCCGGCATGCCATAGGTCTTGGAGACCGAGTCGACGAAGATCACCCGCTCGCGCAGCTCGGGCTTCGCGAACACGAAGTTGTGGTAACCGAGGCCGTCGAACACCATCGAGTTGTAAATGTCGTCGGTGATCACCCAGGTGTCCGGATGCTTTGCCAGCACTTCGGCCAGCGCGGCGATTTCGTCGCCCGTGTAGACCATGCCGGTCGGGTTGGACGGGTTGTTGAACAGGAATACCTTAGGCTTGCGCGCCAGCGCGGCGTCGAGCTGTGCCGGAGTGAGCTTGTAGTTCTGCGTCGAGTCGCAGTGCAGCACGTTGACCTTGGCGCCGACGATATCGGCGATGTCGTGATAGGTGGTCCAGTACGGCGCGGCGAAACAGATCTCGTCGCCTTCGTTGAGCAGCGCCTCGGCCAGGTTGTACAGCACGTGCTTGGCGCCGATACCGATCGACAGGTTCATCCGCGTGTAGCCGCTGAAGCCGAGCGCCTCGATGTGCTTGAGGAACGCATCCTGCAGCGCCTCGGCACCGCGGTTGCTGCCGTACTGGCCGGAGTCGTGCGACAGCGATTCGCGTGCCGCGGCATACACATGCTCGCCGGGCAGGAAGTTCGGCACGCCAATGGAGAAGCTGATGATGTCGCGGCCGGCAGCCTTGAGCTGCTTCGCCTTCTCGGCTATCACCATGATTGCGCTGGGTTTGGCGCGACCGACACGCTGGGCAAGCTGGGGCATGGGTTCCTCGACGTCAGGGGGATGAGGTCAGCAAACCCATGAATTTTAGCATGCGGCAATGCGGCATCCGGCAAAAATCGCAAGAGTTTTCGCACCAGCCACTGATGCATTCCTACTGCAGTCCATGCATGATGCGCACGCCACCTCCACGACGGTTCGGCCGCGGGCGGGAGGGCAAGGGTCGACAGGATGCCGGCCCTGCCAAGTTCAGGGAGATCCAACCAACTCTCGCGGAGGACACACGGATATGCTGCATCTGATCTGGTCCATCATCGTTGGCTTTATCGTCGGTCTGATCGCCCGGGCCATCATGCCCGGCGCCGACCACATGGGTTTCTGGATGACTGCTGGCGTCGGTATCGTCGGCTCGCTTATCGGCGGCGTGTTAGGCAATCTGATCAAGAAACCCGAACCGGGTTCCATGTTCCACCCGGCTGGCATTCTGATGTCGATCGTCGGCGCACTGGTCCTGCTGCTGGTTCTCCGCTTCGTGTTCCATATGTAAGCCACCTGTGGCCATTCAAACGCGGTAGCGTCTGAAACGAAAAGCGGCGGGGGTTGCTCCCCGCCGCTTTTTTATGTCCGCTACTGAAACCGATCTCAGGCGGTCTTGCCGAACAGCTTGCCGGCCAGTCCTTCCAGAGCACCCATATCGAAACCGCCACCCTGCCCGGCTGCCGGAGCCTGACCGTCGGGGGTCAGATGATCGACCGCGTGCGGCAGCACCTGCGAAAGACCGTTGAGCACCACGCTGGGGTCCACGCCGAGCTTGCTGGCCGCCTCCTGCACTACCGAGCCCATACCACCGTTCTGCAACGCCTGGCCAAGCTGGTCGCCTGATACCGGCTGGTTCGCACCAGTACCGATCCACGACTGCACGGCGCCACCCAATCCGTGCTGCTGCAGCATGCTGGTCAACCCCTGCACGCCACCAGCCTGCTGGAGCAACTGGCCGGCCACACCAATCAACGAACCTGCACCGGCACCTGCCTGTTGCCCCTGTCCTCCGAGCAAACTATCGAGGAATGACATGGTCGTTCTCCTTAAGTTGTGTGAATAGGCGTGAAGCCTGCTGATCATAGGCACGCAAAACCGCATTTGTCATGACTTTGGCGCACAAAAAGAAACCGCCGGCTGACGGCCGGCGGTTTCCTGGGATCCGGTGACGGCAACTCAGCCGCGCTGATCGAGCACCGCGTTCCATTCCTTCACGCGATCGGACTGCGCCGTCAGCAGCGCGTCGACGTCGCCTTCGACGGTGACCTTCTCAATCACGTCGCCCTGCTGGATCGTGTTGACCACAGCCATGTCAGCCGCATCGACCACTTCGCCGAACACGCTGTGCTTGCCGTCCAGCCACGGCGTGGCGCCATGCGTGATGAAGAACTGGCTGCCGTTGGTGCGCGGACCGGCATTGGCCATCGACAACACGCCCGGCTTGTCGTGACGCAGCGACGCGTTGAACTCGTCCTCGAACTTGTAGCCCGGGCCGCCGCGACCGCTGCCCTCGGGGCAACCGCCCTGGACCATGAAGTCAGCGATCACGCGATGGAACGACAGCCCATCGTAATAACCGCGCTTGGCCAGATTGACGAAGTTGGCGACCGTGACCGGTGCCTTGTCTTCATGCAGACGCAGGTGGATCGGGCCGCGGTTGGTGGTGAAGGTGACATTGATGGTCATCGCAAATCCTTGAGTTCGAGAGCCGCAGCGTGCGCCGGCACGGGCACGCGGGTTGCCAAGAATACCCCAGCGGCCACCCGTTGTAGGAGCGGCTTCAGCCGCGATGCATCAAAGGCATCGCGGCTGAAGCCGCTCCTACAAGTTCAGGGCAAGCCCAGCATGCCGCGCTCCAGCGCACCCGCGCCACGTGGCTGGGCCGCCGGCTTCGGCACCTCACTCGGCCATGTCGCGCCTTCGTATAGATGTGCCCACAGCCGGTCCAGCGCCGCATAGCCATACGGCAGCAGCGGCACGTGCTGGTCGCCGAAACCGGGCAGTGCCAGGAACGCATCGAAGTGCTGCGCGTGCGGTACTTTCCAGTAGATCGGTTCACGCCCTTCCTCGCGCAGCCATGCCACATACGGCTCGGAGCTGAACGCGGTCGGCAGCAAGCCGTCGCTGGCGCCATGAATCACCCACAACGGCAGGTCGTTGCGCGGCAACTTGACCGCGGTGGCCGCGATGGAAGCGTGCAAGACCTGCGACTCAGGATCGTCGCCAGTCCACAGCGCGCGCAGGCATTCGCTGCCGATCAGGGTCGGGTCGGCCGAGACGCTGGTGCCGCCGAGCAGACCGATGCCATTGCCCGGTGGAATGCCCGAGCCATCCGCCCACCAGGATGCCCGCGTGGCCGGATCGACCACACCCGGCAAGCCCTTGGCATCGATCGCCGCGTAATGGAAACCACATGGCATGTCCGTGGCACCCCGGCGCAGATAGGACGAGGCATAGCCCGCGGCAATCACCCGCCACAGGTCGAACGCGGTCGTGCTGGCAGCCGTGCTCATCGCCTCGTCGGTCCAGCCGCGGATATGCAGGTACTGATAAGCCTGCTCGGCTTGTTCGGCCACGGTGCTGCCGCTCAGCTTGCCCTGCGCGCGCAGGCTGGCGCAGCGCGACGGCCATGCCGGTGGCAGCACACCTTTCGGCGCACGCGCGAACGGCGCGGCGGCGAAGCGCTCACTGCCCAGCGCGCAAGGCAGCCAGATCGCAGCCTCGGTCGCGTAGTCGTACATCGCACGGCCGTGATCCTGCACGTGCACGTTCGGCTCCAGCGCCACCACGCCGGCGAAGAAATGCTCCTGATCGAGACCAGCCGCCTGCAACACCGCGCCACCGCCGTTGGACAGACCGGTGGCGATGATCTTCGTGTTCTGCGCCGTGAACGGGGCCTCGGCGGGAAACGCGCGATCGAGCATGGCCAACCCGAACTGCGCCGCCTGGATCACATGCCGGCCCCAGTCAGCCTCCGGGTTGTCGCCGGAGTTCATCTGCTTCACCGCGATACCCGCACTCGGTGGTGCCGGTGGCGGCTGGAACTCCAGCTCCGCTTCGCCGCGTTTGGCACGGCGACCATCCAGCGCCACGCCGCTGTTGTCGGCGTAATCGAAATAGCCGGCGCCTGTGCCCTTGTCCGTGTAGGCCACCGCGCAACCGCGCGGCAGACCCCAGGAACCGGCCAGCGAGATCGCGCCGTAGATGCCGCGCGAACCGGATGAGGCCGTGACAACCAGGCAGCGTTTCTGCTTGTCGAAATGGTCAGGCAGCTGCAGCAGCACACGATGCGGCGCGCGTGCGCCGGGGATGCGCGCAAACGCCTCGTATTCGCGACCCGGTACATCCGGCACGCCGCCATACACCGTGCCGAAACCACCCAGCGGGCCGAGATCGGCAATACCTTTCCAGCTGGTCTGGATCGCCCGTCGGCGCAGTTCTTCGGCGGTGGGGGCCAACGGATCGGCAAATGGCAGCGGCGCACCAGCCAGCCCTGCCAATCCCAGACCCGCAGTCAACAGATCGTCGTGACCGCGATGTTCGGTCACACGCACTTCGCCGTAATCGACCTCACGCATGGCGGGTTCCCTCGTCACCGGGCTGCTGGCACAAGCCGACAGCATGACTGATACCAGCACGGGCAAGCACAGCAGCGTCGAACAACGGGCGGATTTCTTCATTCCGCCACCATAACAAGCACGCCGCCCACCGCCATCGTACGAAAGTCCAGTCCCGGTCGATGCCGTGTCACGCGCCGAACTCGACGCGGCTGCCGCAGCCCGCTAACTTCAACGACATGACGAGCCTGCTGATCGCCGACGACCATCCACTGTTTCGCGCCGCATTGCGCCTTGCCGCCAGCGAAAGCCTGCCCGATTGCACAGTGCGCGAGGCCGCGGATCTGTCGGGCGTACTCGCTGCACTGGCCGCCGAGCCGGACACCGACCTGGTCCTGCTCGATCTGCACATGCCCGGCAGCCAGGGCCTGTCCGGTCTCGCCACGCTGCGCGGCCAGCATCCCAGCGTCGCCGTGCTGGTGGTCTCTGCCCACGACGAACCGCGCATCGTGCGCCGCGTACTCGATCACGGCGCCGCCGGCTTCATCCCCAAGAGCGCCAGCCCCGCCGAAATCGGTGAGGCGATCCGCCACGTGCTCGACTGCGGCAACTGGCTGCCGCCCGGTCTTGCCGCCGCCGTCGCGGCACTGCCCGCCAATCCCGCCGACACCGACCTCGCCAGCCGCCTCGCCCGCCTCACCGAACAGCAGTCCCGCGTGCTCACCCTGCTCGCCGAAGGCCTGCTCAACAAGCAGATCGCCGACCGGTTGGCGATCCAGGAGCGGACGGTGAAGGCGCATGTGACGGCGATCTTCGAAAAGCTGCGAGTAAGGAATCGGACACAGGCGGGGATGTTGTTGCGGTCGTTGGATTTGGGAGAGCCGGCACGGGTGGGGTGACCAGCTCAAACACAAAGTGAAATGGAGATCACATGAAGATTACGGAAGCACAAGTCGAAGCATCATGCAGAATCGCATCAGCCGTGTATGCCGGCAGGATGACGACCGCTGAAGGCATAAATGAATTAGTCAATCAGCACCAAGTCAATCAAGCTACAGCCCACGACTTTATCTATGACTACAAAAGACTGACTCAAGGCAAGTTGTTTCAGCGCGCCATGAGCGCCCAAGCGATGACTTATTTCATTGAGGAAATTGCCAGCACGCATGGAATGTCAGGGTTCGCAAACGCCATCGAATCCTTGTGGTCGCACATCCGCTACTACGAAGGACACACCAAGACCACGATGCACAAGATGCGAGTGGTGGTGACAGGATTTGAAACTAGGCTACCCAAGTCACGCTTGCCTCGTCTCACGGATGTGCAGGCGGAGCTTGCCAACCAAGTCACCAAATCTCTTTCGGATTTGAGCGATGCGCGCACTAAGCGCTTAATCATTGCGAACAAGGTTGCTCCTCGCTTGGAGGTTCGCACAACGATTTATGTACGCAATCCAGATGTCGTCGCCGCAGTGTTGGATCGTGCGGGAGGACTCTGCGAGCGCTGCAAGTCCAAAGCACCATTCATACGCGCATCAAACGGTACACCGTATCTTGAAGTCCATCATCGCATTCAACTAGCGGATGACGGGGAAGACAGCACCGATAACGCCATGGCGATTTGCCCTAACTGCCATCGAGAACTTCATTACGGTGCCACCGAAAAACGGGAAGAAATCACATAAACCAATGAGCGTCACAGAACACGATGTCTCTCTATCGCGCCTGTCCCGTTGCAGAAACTGCCCTCTGTAACACCTGTCGTAGAGCCAATGGCTTGAGTGGCTTGTACAGAACGCCGATCCCCACATCAAGCAACTTTTGGCGCAGCTCGCCATCACGATCCGCCGTGAGCATCACCGTCGGCACATCGGCATGCCGTTCGCGTAGCTGATGCCAGACATCGAAACCGGTGGCGCCGCCGTCGAGGTGGAAATCGAGGATATGCAGATCCGGTCGCCACGGCGCCGCCAGCGCCTGCTCGGCATTACGCGCAGCGTGCACGTGCCAGCCCCAACTGGTGAGCAAACTGCTGAGTGCAGCGAGTGCAGCCGGTTCGTTGTCCAGCACCAGCGCACGACCGGCCGGCAATGACTGCTGTGCATCGGCGACAGGCGGCAGTCGTATCGCAGCTCGCGCCATCGGCACGCTGAGGTCGAACACACTGCCGCAGCCGGGCCATGAGCGCAGCCCGAGCGGGTGACCGAGCAATCCAGCCATGCGTTGCGCGATCGACAGACCCAGCCCCAAGCCCTGCCCACCCGCCGCGCTGCCACGACGAAACTCCTGGAAGATCAGTTGCTGCTCGCCCGGCGCGATGCCCGGCCCGGTATCCCACACTTCCACGCGCAGCTGATCGCCACGCCGGCGCACGCCAAGCAATACGCGCCCGTGCTCCGCATAACGCAACGCATTCGACAGGAAGTTCTGCAACACGCGCCGCAATAGTTGTGGATCGGAACGCACCCAGGCACGCGTGCCCACCACATCGAACCGCACGCCGCGATCAAGCGCGATGGCGCGGAATTCCGCAGCGAGTGGATCGAGCACCTCGGCCAGCGGAAACGCGCGTGGCTGCGGATGCAGACGGCCGCCTTCCAGACGCGCGATATCGAGCAGGCCGGCGAGCAGGCCTTCGGTGGCGGCGAGTGCGCCATTGAGATGATGCGCGGTGGCGGCATCGGCGCCGCGTTCGGTGAGCGAGTGGGCGAACAGCTGCGCCGCGTGCAGCGGCTGCATCAGGTCGTGGGTTACGGCGGTGAGGAAGCGGCTCTTCGCCTCGTTTGCGCCTTGTGCTTCCGCCGAGGCTGCAGCCAGCGCGCGGGTGCGTTCCTCCACCCGCAGTTCCAGCGTTTCGTTGACGCGCTTGAGCGAGCCTTCGGCCTGGCGGAAAGCGGTGACGTCGGTGAACGTGGCGACGAAGCCGCCACCGGGCATCGGGTTGCCGCGGATCTCGACGATGGTGCCGTCTGGGAAGCGCCGTTCGGACAGGTGCCGGGTGCCGGCGCGCATATGAGCGAGTCGCTGCTGCACTCGCTGCTCGACTTCGCCGGGGCCGAGCATGCCGGCGTCGATGTTGTAGCGGGTCAGCTCGGCCACCGAGCGGCCGACCTGCAGCAGTTCGGGTGGATAGTCGAACAGGCGCGCATACGGACTGTTCCAGGCGACCAGCTGCAACTCGGCATCGACCACGCAGATGCCCTGGCTCATGTTCTCCAGCGCCGCTTCCAGCACGCGCTGGTTGAAGCGCAGGTCCTGCGCTGCCTCGCCGACGATGGCGACGACGGTATCCAGATCGTCGCGACCCTGTCGATGCACCACTTCCAGCAGCAGGCGCGCCGAGGCGGCACCGATCACGGCGGCCAGTTCGTGCTCGACCTCGGCCACGCGCGCACTGCCGGCGGATCCCGTAGCGGGCGCGTTCGCAAACAAGTGCTCGACCCGCTCGGGCGGCAGGAAACGCGCCGCCAGCGCATGCAGTTCAGTGACGCCGACATGACCTACGCTGACCGCATGCGTGACCCGGCCATAGCGCGAACCGGCCACCGCCAGCATCACCGCACCATTCGCCGCCAGACTCACCACCACCGCACGACCCAGCCGGTTCCAGTCGCCCAGTCCGAGCAGATCGTCCGGCGCCAGCCAGCGCAGGCCGAACGGACCCACATGCAACCAGGGCAATGCCGACGGCAGCAGCGACGGCAGCACCGCATATATCCACACCAGCGTACCGGCCGCCAGCCCGGCCATTACCGCACGCGAGCCCAGTTGCGGGCGATACACCGCAGCCAGCAGCGCCGGCGTGAGGCCAGCAAGTGCGGAGAACGAGATCGCGCCGATATCGGCCAGTGCCTCGTTGCGCGCCAGCACACGGCTGTACGCCCACGCCAGCAGGATCACCACCAGGATCGCCACGCGCCGGTGGTTCAGCAGTTCGCCGCGCAGATCGCCATGTTCGTCGCGGCCCCAGCCAGCCTTCACCCGCAGCGGCGCGATGAAGTGATTGACCACCATCAGGCTCAAGGTCAGCGTGGCGATTACCACCATGCTGGTGGCGGCACTAAGGCCACCGAGGAAAGCGATCAACGCCAGGCCGTGTTCACCGCGCGCCATCGGCAGTGCCAGCACGTACATGTCCGACGACACCCCGCTCGGCCCCAGCAGCGCATCGCCGATCCGCGCCAGCGGCAGGATCGGCAGCGAGATCAGCAGCAGGTACAACGGAAACAGCCAGCGCGCGCTGCGCAGATGCCCGTCGTTGCGGCACTCCACGATGCCCGCATAGAACTGTTGCGGCATGGTGAACATCGCCAGCGCACCGAGCAGGATCAGCGCCGGGAAGCCACTGCTGTCCGGCGGTGGCGGCACGTTGACCGGCAACCCCGCCGGCAGCGCCGTGAACAGCAGTGTGCCCAGTGCCAGCATCGCGCCAAGCTTGAACAGCGACTCGAACGCCATCGCCAGCACCAGCCCGCGGTTGTGCGCCATGGTCGAGGCACGCCGCGTGCCGAACAGCATCGCGAACAGCGCCATCAGCAATGCCACATACAGCGCACTGTCCTGCCACGGCTCCGACTCGGCCAGCTGGCCGTGGCTGAGGATGCCGTAACTCATCGCCACCGCCTTCAGCTGCAGCGCGATGTACGGCACGATGCCGATCAGCACCACCACGGTGACCAGCGCGGCCAGCCCCGAATGCCGTCCCAGCCGCACCGCGATCAAGTCAGCCAGCGAACCGGCGTTGTACTCGCGCACCAGCTGCACCATGCGGCGCAGGAATTTCAGCGCGAACAGATACATCAGGATCGCCCCGACGAACGTCGGCGGCAGCCACCAGCCGGAGCGACTGGCCTGGGTCACCGTGCCGTAGAAAGTCCATGAGGTGCAGTGGATCGCCAGCGACAATGCGTAGACGATCGCCCAGCGTTTCTCGAACAGTTGCGGACGACGTTCGCCGAGCAGGGCCACGCCGAACAGCAGGCCCAGCCAGCACAGCGCGGCAACGGCAATGATGCCGGCGCTCAGCATGCGAGGGTCCTTGGGGCCGAGGCCGCGATCGCCTTCAACGCGCTTTTTTGTAGGAGCGACTTCAGTCGCGATGCCCTTCGCAGATCAGGATGATCGAGCCAAGGCATCGCGACTGAAGTCGCTCCTACAATCGCTCCTACAGGGTTCTGGGCGCAGGGGTGATGGTGAAAGCTCACCGCCATCAAGGCTGCGTTGGCAACCCCAGCGCATGCACCGCATTCACCAGCCAGCGCAGCTGCATGCCCTGGCGGCTGTCGTAGTCGGCTCCGGAATATCCCCACCAGTCCCAGCATGCTTGCGGATTCAAGGGCGCGAAACTTGCGCGGGTCTGAGGATATAGCACGGCTACATCGTAGACATCCGCCCAGCGGTTGAAGCCGGCGTCTTGCACGAACGCCTCGCCCACCGCGTCGGCGTTCTGCTTGCAGCCATGGAACGCGACCACCAGGCCGCACGGCTTGCCGGCGAGGCAGTCCGGTGGCAGATAGACGTAGCCGGTCTTGGCCAGCAAGGCATCGGCACCATCGGGGCGCAGTGCATCCTGGTCGAACGTGCGCAATTCACCACGTGCCTGTGCTGCCGCGTGGGCCGGCTTGCCGAACATCTGCGCGAAGATTTCACCGGCGGCATCGAAGCCGCAGTGGCCGAGATACGGCGCCACCGATTTGTCGCAGTCATCGCCGCTTGCCGCCACTGGCAGGTTGTGCGCGAACGCGCGCTGGCCGTCGTCATGCACCTGCATGCCGCTCAGGCCTGGCGTGTTGTCGCGCAATTGCTCGTAGAAATGTGCGCCCGCCTCCGCCACCGCCGGCGCAACCAATGCATCAGCGCTGCCGTGCAACAGGTAGACATGGGCATGCGCGAGATCCTTCAACGGACCGATCTCGCCGGCGGCCGCACGTTTGGCGGCGCTCGCCACCAGCGCGCCGACATCCGGTGCCGGCACGCCCTTCATGCAACTGCCCAGCGCAGTTTCCAGCTTGCCACCAGCGCAACCGTAAGGGCCACCGGCAACCAGCGCCGCGTTCGGGAACAGTTCCGGATACGCCAGCTGCGCCTGGGTCGCCATATAGGCGCCGGACGAAAGCCCGACCACGGCGACACGCGACGGATCGAGCTTCAGCTTCGGCAGCGAACCCGCCGGCTGGGCTGCACAGGCGCTAGCGCTGGCCAGCAACAGCGACAGGCCGAACGGGCGGATCCAGTTTTTCAATGACATCGACGATCTCCATGGTTAGACAACGACATACGCCGAGTATGCAGCGGGTTCATGCGATGCCTCCATGGCATGAACCCTCAACCATCAGGCTGACCGCTCAGAACGTGTAACGCGCGCTGAGGGTCACCATGCGTGGGGCGCCGTAGTAGCCGGTGACGATGCCCAGTGCCGCAATGTTGTAGCCGGTGGTGCGATAAGCCTTGTTGGCCAGGTTGGTGCCCTGCAGGCTCAACGTCCACGGTGTGTTGATCTGCCAGATCAGGCCCGCGTTCCACAGGCCGTAAGCCGGCTGCGCGATCAGCGGCGACAGCGTGGTCTCCGGATACACCAGGCTCTGGTAGCTGTAGTTGATGCGCGCAGTGAGGCTGCCACCGTTGGCCAGCGGCTGCGTGTGATCCAGCGACAGGGCGCCGGAGAACTTCGGCGCGTTGGTGAATTTCTGCTGGTCGGCCACGTTGACGCCGCCGCTGAGGAACTGGGTGTACTTGGTGTGCATCCAGGCGAAATTGCCGCTGAGGGTCCAGTTTTCCGCCGGCTTCCAGGCGAACTCTTCTTCCAGACCGTCGATATGCCCCTTGCCGGCGTTGGTGAAGTCGCCGAAGAAGCCCTGACTGCCATTCGGCAAGGTGTAGGAGGTAAACACCGACAGCTGGATGTTGGAATAGATATTGTGGAACAGCGCCGTGTTCATCATCAGCGCATCGTCGAAGAAGGTCATCTTGCTGCCCAGTTCGAACGACTGCACCTTCTCGTCATCGATCGGCCGGCACGAGCTGGGAATCGCTGCGCAATTCGCGCGGATGTTGTAGCCACCCGAATGGAAGCCGGTGCTGTAGCTGCCGTAGAGCTTGATGTCGTCGCTCAGGCTCCAGTCCAGCGAGACCTTGGGCGAGGCATTGTTCGAGGTGTGCGAACCGGAGAAGTTGGCCAGCACCGCGGTCGACGTGGTGAAGTTCGCGTTGGCGAAACCGTAGTTCTGGATCAGGGCGCTCTTGGTCTCGCGGGTGAGGCGTGCGCCCACGTCGAGGCTCAGGCTCGGGCTGATGTCCCAGGTGAAGTCGCCATAGGCGGCCAGGCTGCGCGTGCTGATGCGACCACCGGTGCTGCCGTACTGCGCATAGCCCAGCGTGGAGTAAGGCGGCGAACCGAGGAAGATGTTGTGGATCTCGCCGTCGGCCGAGCCGTTGAAATAGTACAGACCGGCCACGCCATGTACGGTACTGCCGGAATCGTAATTGGCCTGCAGTTCCTGGCTGAACTGGTGATCCTTGTAGATCGCGCTGACGTCCGCGATCTTCTCCGGCAACGTATCAAAGTCGATATTGGTGTCGGTCGAGGAGCCACGCACCGCGGTGACCGATTTCAGAGTCCAGTCCTGGCTGGCGATCCAGTTGAGCGTGAGCGCGCTGCCGTAGAGTTTGGTGTGGTTGACCTGCGGCATGCCGCTGCGCGTGTCGTAATCACTGGAAAGCGGCGCATAGGTCGGGTCGAACAGGTTGCCGGTGAGCATCTTCGCGCCGCGCGGATTGGAGTTGTCGCGAACTCCGTCCACCGACAATTGGGCATTGAAGGTGCTCGACGGGAAGAAGCCGAGCGTGGCGCGTCCGGCATTGGTGTTCTTGTTGCCGTTGCGGCTGCCACTGAGCAGATCAGTGCCGAATCCGTCGTTGTGCTCGCTGGCGTAGGCCACGCGACCGCGCCACACGCCATCGGCACTGGCACCGCCCACGTTGGCCTTGACGTCCTTCTCGCCGTGCGTGCCGATGGTCGTCTCCACCGAGCCTTCGGTCTTGGTCGGCAACGGCGCGGACACGTACTTGATAGCGCCGCCGATGGTGTTCTTGCCGTACAGGCTGCCCTGCGGGCCGCGCAACACCTCGATGCGGCTGACATCGAACACGTCGAGCACGGCGCCCTGCGGGCGGGCCATGTAGACGTCATCGAGATAGATGCCGACCGCCGGATCGAAACCCCAGGTCGGATCGGCCTGGCCGATGCCGCGGATATAGGCGGTAAGCGTGGTATTGGAACCGCGCGCGGCATAGATCTGCAGCGACGGCACCTTGCCCTGCAGGTCGGCGAGGTTCTGCACATTCTGCGTATACAGCGAGTCGGCGGTGAACGCGCTCACCGCGATCGGCACGTCCTGCAGGGTCTCCGCACGCTTGCGCGCGGTCACCGTGATCTGGCCGAGCTGCTTGGCATTGGCCGGCTTGCTCTGCTCGGTCGTGGTGCTGCTCTCGCTGCTTTGCTGGGCATACAGCGGTGCGGCAAACAGCAGGCCAGTCGTCGCCAGACCAATCGCCAGACTCAGATACGTGCGCTTCATGACATCCCCTCGCTGTTGACGCAACCATCGACGATGGATGCTGATGCGATGGAGAGTAGGCAGCCGGCAGCGTCACGACACTTGTACCTTCGTACAGTGCCCGCGCGGCCGGCACGCGCCGATACTCGGCCCTCGTCGACTCCGACCTTGTCTCCCGAGGATCCGCAAGGATGGCATTCCTGATCGTGCTGGCCGCGCTGTGTTTCCTGATGTTCGCGGCGTACCGCGGCTACAGCGTGATCCTATTCGCGCCGATCGCCGCGCTCGGTGCGGTGCTGCTGACCGAGCCGGCATTGGTCGCACCGATGTTCACCGGCCTGTTCATGGACAAGATGGTCGGCTTCCTCAAGCTGTACTTTCCGGTGTTCATGCTAGGCGCGGTGTTCGGCAAGCTGATCGAGCTGTCCGGCTTCTCGAAGGCGATCGTGGCTGCCACGATCGGCCTGGTCGGACGCAGCCGCGCGATCCTGTCGATCGTGCTGGTGTGTGCGCTGCTCACCTACGGTGGCGTATCGCTGTTCGTGGTGGTGTTCGCGGTGTATCCGTTTGCCGCCGAACTGTTCCGCGCCAGCAATATCCCGAAACGGTTGATTCCCGGCACCATCGCGCTGGGTGCGTTCACCTTCACCATGGATTCGCTGCCGGGCACGCCGCAGATCCAGAACATCATCCCCACCGCGTTCTTCGGCACCAATGCGTGGGCGGCGCCGTGGCTGGGCACGATCGGCGCGGTGTTCATCCTGATCGTGGGTCTGGCGTATCTGGAATCACGCCGGCGCAAGGCCGCCGCTGCGGGCGAAGGCTATGGCGACAACCTGCTCAACGAACCGGCGCCGTTCAAGTACGCCAAGCTCGCCCACCCGCTGGTCGCGCTGCTGCCGCTGGTGCTGGTTGGTGTCTGCAACAAGCTGTTCACCGATCTCATTCCGCGCGTCTACGGCGCAACCCAGTCGTTCCTGCCCAGTGTGGTCGGCGAGGCCAAACCAGTGGTGCAGGAAGTATCGAAGATCGCGGCGATCTGGGCGGTGGAAGGGGCGCTGCTGGTCGGCATCCTGTGCGTGCTGGCGTTTGCCTGGAAGCCGGTGATCCGGCAGTTTGCCGATGGCAGCAAGGTGGCTGTCGGTGGCGCGCTGCTCGCCTCAATGAATACGGCCTCCGAATACGGCTTCGGCGCGGTGATCGCCGCCCTGCCCGGCTTCAAGCTGGTGGCCGATGCACTGCACACGATTCCGAACCCGCTGGTGAACGAGGCGGTCACCGTGACCGCGCTGGCCGGCATCACCGGCTCGGCCTCCGGTGGCATGGGTATCGCGCTGGCGGCGATGGCCGATACCTTCATCGCCAATGCGCATGCGGCCGGCATTCCGCTGGAGGTAATGCACCGGGTGGCCGCGATGGCCTCCGGCGGCATGGACACCCTGCCGCACAACGGTGCCGTGATCACCCTGCTGGCGGTGACCGGACTAACCCATCGGCAGTCCTACAAGGACATTTTCGCGATCACCGTGATCAAGACGCTGGCCGTGCTGGTGGTGATTGCCACCTACTACCTCACCGGCATGGTGTGATCAGGCGGCAGGGCTATGGGGATGTGCCGGACCGGCAGATGGATGAACGGATAATCGAAATTGCGGGCAAGTTGTCACATAAGTCCGTATAATTGGTCGATTCACCCTTCAAGAATCCTGCGTGACGGCCCCAGTGCCGCCCGAGTCGATCCCATGTCTATCGAAAAACTGCGCAATATCGCCATCGTCGCCCACGTCGATCACGGCAAGACCACTCTCGTCGATTGCCTGCTCAAGCAGTCCGGCACGCTCAACGAGCGCACCGTGCTGGCCGAGCGCGTGATGGACTCGAACGACCAGGAAAAGGAACGCGGCATCACCATCCTGGCCAAGAACACCGCGATCACCTGGCAGGACAATCGCATCAACATCGTCGACACGCCGGGACATGCGGACTTCGGCGGCGAAGTGGAGCGCGTGCTGTCGATGGTCGACACCGTGCTGATCCTGGTCGACGCGATGGACGGCCCGATGCCGCAGACGCGCTTCGTGACGCAGAAGGCATTCGCGATGGGCTTCAGGCCGATCGTCGTCATCAACAAGGTCGACCGTCCGGGCTCCCGTCCGCAGTGGGTCGTTGACCAGGTGTGGGATCTGTTCGATCGCCTGGGCGCCACCTCCGAGCAGATGGACTTTCCGATCGTCTACGCTTCGGCGCTGAACGGCTACGCCAGTCTCGACGACAGTGTCCGCGAAGGCGACATGACCCCGCTGTATCAGGCCATCATGGAGCACACGCCCATGCCGGATGTGGATCCGGACGGCCCGTTCCAGATGCGTATCAGCCAGCTCGACTACAACAACTTCGTCGGCATCATCGGCATTGGTCGCATCCAGCGCGGCACGCTGAAGAAGAACATGCCGGTCGCCGTGATCAACCGCGAAGGCAAGAAGCGTCAGGGCAAGGTGCTGCAGGTGCTCGGCTTCATGGGCCTCGAGCGCATCGAGCAGGACAGCGCCGAAGCCGGTGACATCGTCGCCATTTCGGGCATTGCGGACCTGACCATCTCCGACACGATCTGCGCGCTGGATACCCCGGAAGCGCTGCCGCCACTGACCGTGGACGAGCCGACGATCAGCATGACCTTCCAGGTGAACAACTCGCCGTTCGCCGGCAACAAGGATCTCTCCGGCGGCAAGTTCCTCACCAGCCGTCAGCTGAAGGACCGTCTGGACCGCGAGCAGGTGCACAACGTGGCACTGAAGGTCGAGCAGGGTTCGGACGCCGACAAGTTCCTCGTCTCGGGTCGCGGCGAACTGCATCTGTCGGTGCTGATCGAGAACATGCGCCGCGAAGGCTATGAGCTTGCCGTATCGCGCGCGGAAGTGATCATCAAGGAAATCGACGGCCAGAAAATGGAGCCGTTCGAGCAGTTGGTGGTCGACGTCGAGGAAATCCACCAGGGCCCGGTGATGGAGCGCCTCGGCGTCCGCAAGGGCCAGCTGAAGAACATGGAGTCGGACGGCAAGGGTCGTGTGCGCCTCGAGTACCTGATCCCGGCGCGTGGCCTGATCGGCTTCCAGAACCAGTTCAAGACCCTGACCCAGGGTTCGGGCCTGCTGTTCCACGTGTTCGACCACTACGGTCCGAAGGAAGATGGCCAGATCGCCAAGCGCCTCAACGGCGTGATGATCGCCAACGCTGGCGGCACCACCCCGGCCTACTCGCTGGGACCGCTGCAGGATCGCGGCAAGCTGTTCGCCGCCGAGGGTGACTCGGTGTACGAGGGTCAGCTGGTCGGCATCCACGCCAAGGACAACGACCTCACGGTCAACGTGATCAAGCCCAAGCCGCTGACCAACATGCGCGCCTCGGGCAAGGACGATGCGATCCAGCTGACCCCGGCGATCAAGTACACGCTGGAACAGGCGCTGGACTTCATCGACGACGACGAATTGGTCGAGATCACCCCGAAAGAGATCCGTCTGCGCAAGAAGCACCTGACCGAGAACGACCGCAAGCGCGCCTCGCGCGGTTGAGTTGTCGCTTCATGTGATGAACCGGAAGGCCGCCGCAAGGCGGCCTTCTGTTGTGTGGTTATGGTGCAGCAGTTTTTGTCTTCGCGCCCATCACACGCAGACCCGGCCGTTGCCGTGCCAGCTTGCGCAACAGCTCGGCGAACGCCTGCAGATCGTCATGCCACGGCGAGGCATCACGCCAGTACAGCGCGATCTCCCTGCCCAGCGCCTGCCCTTTCAGTTTGGCCAGCACGATGTTCGGCATCGAGGCCAGCCGCTCGTGCGCCAGCGCGGGCACCAGCGCGTAGCCACCACGCAAGCTGACCAGCGCAGCGAGGCTTTCCAGACTGACATCCTGCACATGGCCATGCTCGCCACCGTCACTGCCGAGGCCATCGGCATGACTCTCGGCCATCAAGGTCGCCTCTGCCGGATCGAGCTGATCCAGCGCGATGCTGCTCTGGCCGGCCAGCGGATGATCGGCACGCAGCATCAGTTCCCACGGCTCGGCGAACAGCGGCCGCATGGCGATGCCGCTGACCGCAGGCGTCGGCGGTGCCAGCACCGCATCGAGTTCGCCCTCGTGCAGGCGACGCAGCAGGCCGCGTGGCTTGCCTTCGGAAAGACCCAGCCGTGCGCCCGGAAAATGCTGCGGGAACGGCGCAATCAGATGCGGCAACAGATACGGTCCCAGCGACGCCGGCACGCCGAGCCGCAACTCGCCGCCGAAGGCGACCGCACCGGCACGGGCGACCTGCTGCAGGTGTTCGCCCGCGGCGAGCACGGCATCGATCTGCTGCAACAACCGCTGGCCGCCGGCGGTGGGAACGATGCGGCGACCACCGCGCTCGAACAGTGGTGCACCGAGCGCCTGTTCCACCTTCTGTACCTGATGCGACAGCCCCGACGGGCTGATGTGCATGGCGCGCGCCGCGCTGTTGAAACTGCCATGGCGATGTACCGCCTGCACCAGCGCGAGATCGCGTAGCGAGACGGCGGCGAGGGCCATCGAAATCATCGAATGCTGCATGTCATCAAATACGTTTGTGCATAACGGACCCTGCGCCCATGCTAGGCGGCGAACCAGCACCGTAACCGCCCAAGCCCATGCCGCAGTCTACCTGCCCGAACCGATGCCACCACAAGGCTCGCGCATGTAGCGGAAACCGGCTGAGCGGTTAGCGACTGCTCCGTGTTTGCGCGATAATTGCGGTCTTTGCCGGTCTGGCAAGCACGCAACGTTGCCTCCCCATCCCAGCCGCAGGATTTAGCCAGGAGTTCTCCCATGAAAGATTCATTCTCGGTACGCGACACGCTCGAAGCCAACGGCAAGCGCTACAGCTACGCCAGCCTGGCCAAGCTGGGCCAGCGCTTCGACCTGAAGCGCCTGCCTTACTCGATGAAGATCCTGCTGGAAAACCTGCTGCGGCACGAGGACGGCGTCAACGTCACCACCAAGGAAATCGAGGCGGTGGCGAACTGGAACGCCAAGGCCGAGCCGGATACCGAGATCTCCTTCATGCCCGCCCGCGTGGTGCTGCAGGACTTCACCGGCGTGCCGTGCGTGGTCGACCTGGCTGCGATGCGTGACGCGGTGGTGAAGCTGGGCGGCGACGCCAACCAGATCAACCCGCTGGCTCCGGCCGAGCTGGTCATCGACCATTCGGTGCAGGTCGATGCCTACGGCTCGGCCAGCGCGCTGGAGCAGAACGTCGAGATCGAGTTCCATCGCAACCAGGAGCGCTACTCCTTCCTGCGCTGGGGCCAGAAGGCGTTCAACAACTTCAAGGTGGTGCCGCCGCGCACCGGCATCGTGCACCAGGTGAACCTGGAACACCTCGCCCGCGTGGTGTTCACCAATGAAGCGAACGGCGAGAACTGGGCCTATCCGGACACCGTGTTCGGCACCGACTCGCATACCACCATGATCAACGGCATCGGCGTGCTGGGCTGGGGCGTGGGCGGTATCGAAGCCGAGGCCGCGATGCTGGGCCAGCCCTCCTCCATGCTGATTCCGCAGGTGGTCGGTTTCAAGCTGACCGGCAAGCTGCCGGAAGGCGTCACCGCCACTGACCTGGTGCTGACTGTCACCCAGATGCTGCGCAAGCTCGGTGTGGTCGGCAAGTTCGTCGAGTTCTTCGGCGATGGCCTGGCCCACCTGCCGCTGGCCGATCGCGCCACGATCGCCAACATGGCGCCGGAATACGGCGCAACCTGCGGCATCTTCCCGGTCGACCAGGAAGCACTGAACTACATGCACCTGTCCGGCCGTACAGCCGAACACATCAAGCTGGTCGAGGCCTATGCCAAGGCGCAGGGCCTGTGGCACGACGCGAACACCCCGCATGCCGAGTTCACCACCACGCTGGAACTGAATCTGGCCGACGTGCGTCCGTCGATGGCTGGCCCCAAGCGCCCGCAGGATCGCGTACTGCTGGAAGGCGTGCAGAAGAGCTTTCACGACGCCGTGGGTCCGCTCACCGCTACCCGCAAGCCGAAGAACGGTGCCGACGCCAGCTTCGCCAACGAAGGTGGCGCCACCGCGATCGGCAATCCCGCCAACGCCATCACCAACGATGGCGTGCGCGTGGAGAAGGACGGCGAGAGCTTCAAGATCGGTGACGGCTCGGTGGTGATCGCCGCGATCACCTCGTGCACCAATACCTCCAACCCGGCGGTAATGCTGGGCGCCGGCCTGCTGGCGAAGAAGGCCGTGGCCAAGGGCCTCAAGGCCAAGCCGTGGGTGAAGACCTCGATCGGCCCGGGTTCGCTGGTGGTCAGCGACTACCTCGAAAAGACCGGCCTGCTGAAGGAGCTGGAGAAGATCGGTTTCTACATCGTCGGCTACGGCTGCACCACCTGCATCGGCAACTCCGGTCCGCTGCCGGTCGAGATCAGCAAGGGCATCACCGAAGGCGACCTTGCCGTGGCCTCGGTGCTCTCCGGCAACCGCAACTTCGAAGGCCGCGTGCATCCGGAAGTGAAGATGAACTACCTGGCCTCGCCGCCGCTGGTAGTCGCCTACGCACTGGCCGGCACGCTGGACATCGACCTGACCAAGGACGCGCTCGGCACCGGCAGCGACGGCCAGCCGGTGTATCTGAAGGACATCTGGCCGAGCAACCAGGAAATCTCCGACACGATTGCTGGTGCGATCAATCCGGCCATGTTCGAGAAGAACTACGCCGACGTGTTCAAGGGCGACAGCCGCTGGAACCAGATCGCCTCGCCGGATGGCGCGCTGTTCAAGTGGGACGATTCCACCTACATCAAGAACCCGCCCTACTTCGACGGCATGAGCAAGGAAGCCGGCACCATCGAGGACATCCACGGCGCCAGCGTGCTCGGCCTGTTCGGCGACTCGATCACCACCGACCACATCTCGCCGGCCGGCTCGATCAAGAAGGACAGCCCGGCGGGCCGCTTCCTGATCTCCAAGGGTGTCGATCCGAAGGATTTCAACTCCTATGGTTCGCGCCGCGGCAACGACGACGTGATGGTGCGCGGCACCTTCGCCAACATCCGCATCAAGAACCTGATGCTGGACGGCGTGGAAGGCGGCTACACGCTGCACGTGCCGAGCGGCGAGCAGTTGGCGATCTACGACGCGGCGATGAAGTACAAGGTGAGCAAGACCCCGTTGGTGGTGCTGGCCGGCAAGGAATACGGTACCGGTTCCTCACGTGACTGGGCCGCCAAGGGCACCCTGCTGCTGGGCGTGAAGGCAGTGATCGCCGAGAGCTTCGAGCGCATCCATCGCTCCAACCTGGTCGGCATGGGCGTACTGCCGTGCCAGTTCCTCGACGGCCAGAACGCGCAGTCGCTGGGCCTGACCGGCAAGGAGACCTTCGACATCACCGGCCTCAACGGCGGCGAGTCGAAGGAAGCGAAGGTGGTCGCCACGGCGGCGGACGGCAGCAAGAAGGAGTTCACCGTGAAGGTGTTGCTGCTGACCCCGAAGGAGCGCGAGTTCTTCCGTCACGGCGGCATCCTGCAGTACGTACTGCGTCAGCTGGCCAGCAAGAAGGCCGCCTGAGTTTCAGCGTGGCCTGGTGACAACAAAAATCGCCCCGGATCCGGGGCGATTTTTTTATGGGCCGGCAACTACATCGAATGCTTCCAGCTCGCCGTATAACAGCGCCACTTGCCGTCGTCCTTGCGCCATGCCGATTCGACCTGGAACAGGCCCATCTGATCGGGCAGCAACTTGCCACCACTGGTCAGCGTGACGCTGAATGTGGCCACCATCCGTTCGCCGCGATGCTCAATCGACACCGGACCCATCGTCACGCCGATATGCTCGTCGCGCAGCGCGAGGAGCCTGACCATGTTGGTCAACCCACGCCGATCCAGCTCGCCGGCATTACCGTCGAAGTCCTCGCTGAGCGGTGCGCCCACGTCGCTTGCCGCACCGACTTCGGCCGCCTGCGCAATCGATGCAATCGCCTCGCGCACCTGCTGTTCGTCCGGCGTGTGTCGACAGGCCGACAAGCTCAACGCGAATAGCGCGAAAGCGGTCAACACACAGGCGATTTTTCTGAGTCGAATCATGGGTCACACTCGCTGCATTGCGGCTTGCCGCTGTACGCGGGCGTATGCTCAAATGAACAACGCAGTGATCCATGATGGATGCCGTCATCATCCCAAGTCCATCCTCGATCAGCGGTCATCCACACAGGGAAACCCAAGCATGAGCATTGAACGTCCGTGGCTGGATCACTACCCGGCAGGCGTACCCAGCCAGATTGACGTCAATACCTATGCCTCGGTTCCGGCGGTGTTCGAGGAAGCGTTCAAGCACTTTCGCGAACGACCGGCATTCGCAAATTTCGGCCACAAGCTGAGCTATGGCCAGATCGACGAGATGAGCCGTCAGTTCGCCGGCTATCTCACTGGCGAACTCAAGCTCGGCAAGGGCGATCGCATCGCGATCATGATGCCGAACGTGCTGCAGTATCCGATTGCCCTGTTCGGTGCACTGCGCGCCGGCTTGATCGTGGTCAACACCAATCCGATGTATACCGCGCGCGAACTCAAGCATCAGCTGGAGGACGCCGGCGCCAAGGCGATCGTGGTGCTGGATAACTTCGCCGCCACCCTGCAACAGGTCGTCGCCGAAACCCATGTGCAGCACATCATCACGACCGGCATCGGCGACCTGCTGGGTCCGAAGGGCGTACTGATCAACTTCGTGCTCAAGCACGTCAAGAAGATGGTGCCGGCGTTTGATCTGCCGCAGGCCGTACGTTTCCGCCAGGCGCTGACACGCGGCGCACCACATCCGCTGCAACCGGTAACCCTGGGCCACGACGACATCGCCTTCCTGCAGTACACCGGCGGCACCACCGGTGTGGCCAAGGGTGCGATGCTGACCCACGGCAACATGATCGCGAACATGCTGCAGGCCGGCTCCTGGGTTGGCACAAATGCCAAGCCCGGTGAAGAAGTGATCATCACCGCGCTGCCGCTGTATCACATCTTTTCTCTATGCGCGAACGGACTGGTGTTCACTCGCCTGGGTGGCCTCAACTGGCTGATCACCAATCCGCGCGACATGCCCGGCTTCGTCAAGGAACTGAAGCAGTCCGGCTTCACCGCGCTGACCGGCGTCAACACGCTGTTCAACGGCCTGCTCAACACGCCCGGATTCGCCGAGCTGGATTTCTCGAAGCTGCACCTGACCCTGGGCGGCGGCATGGCCGTGCAGCGTGCGGTGGCCGACCGCTGGAAGAAAGTCACCGGTTGCACCTTGGCCGAAGCGTACGGGCTGACCGAGACTTCGCCGGCGGTGTGCATCAATCCGCTGGACATCAAGGAATACAACGCCTCGATCGGCCTGCCGGTGCCGTCGACCGATGTGGCGATCTGGTCGGAGGAAGGCCAGCCCCTGCCGACCGGTGAAGTGGGCGAACTGATGGTGCGCGGTCCGCAGGTGATGAAGGGTTACTGGCAGCGGCCGGACGAAACCATCAAGGTGCTCGGCGACGATGGCTGGCTGCATACCGGCGACATCGCGAAGATGGACGCCAACGGCTACTTCTACATCGTCGATCGCAAGAAGGACATGATCCTGGTGTCCGGCTTCAACGTGTACCCGAACGAGGTCGAGGACGCAGTGATGCAGCACCCCGGCGTGCTCGAAGTGGCGGCCGTGGGCGTACCGGACGAGCATTCCGGCGAAGTGGTGAAACTGTTCGTGGTGCGCAAGGATCCGAACCTGACCGAAGAGGCGCTCCGGCAGTTCTGTCGCGAGAACCTCACCGGCTACAAGCGGCCCAAGTTCATCGAATTCCGCGACGCGTTGCCGAAGAGCAACGTGGGCAAGATCCTTCGTCGCGAACTGCGCGACGAGAAGAAAGCCTCGGCTTGAGATTGCTCCCCCGGAATTGAAAACGCCCGCTTGAGGCGGGCGTTTTCAATTCAATGACGGCGTTTGCTCAGTTGTCTTTCCAGTATTCCAGGATGTCCGCATAGCCGCCGAGCAGATTCCACAACGGGACTTGCTTGTCCTCGGGAATACGGCTGTAGGAAAACCCGATGTGATGATCGGAAACGCGCGCGACCGCCGCCTCGAGGTGGATGTGCAGATTGTGGCCGAAGATCATGTCGAGCACCCAGCTCTGCCCCACTTCACCGGCCCAGCCGAGCGGACGGCGCAGCAAGGCGCCAGTTGCCGAGATATCGACCAGTTCGGTGGGATGCGACTCGCCGTTGCGGCTCATCAATACCGTCGTCGCGATCTGCATGCGTGCCGGACGCAACTGTTCCGGCCCGTTGCCACCTTGTCCATTCTTGTCAGTCGTCATCGTCATACCATTCATTTGCGCCTGAGCCCCTCTCTGCCGAGGACACCGTTTCGCACATCCTGAAACTGTTCTGGTGCGCCAATCGGTAATTCCATCGAGTCCTGAACACGCTGACTACTCTGGTTACAATGGTGCAAGCAATCAGCATGCCAGTTCATCAACCCGGTACCGACACACCGATAAATCCCTGCATTCCCGTGCCTGATCGGCCCTGGACCAGGCGTTCTGGCAATTATCGTCCTACACCCATCCATGCTGCGCCGTACGTCTCGCAGGTGGTTCGCGCAAACCCTGATCCTGCCATGACCGGCATACCCGGTGCCGTGGATGCCCCTGCGCATGCCGAACCGGCGCCATGAGACCGAACGCCATGCTGCAGAACGACGCATTAGGTCACATGCCGACCCACATCGACGATACGCGCAGAGCGAACGGCAAGCGACGGACAAGCGGACAAGCATAGATCGCCTGTAGTGCCTGCGACAGACACGACCATGAAGCTGGCCGGCGCAATACGAAGGACGCAGCTGCCTGAGGGAAATCACGGCTCGCTGCGCCCAACTGGACTTGTCGCCGGCTAGCCGCTACTCTTTATGCCACGTGTGGTCCCATGAATAGCGCTCGCCAGTCACTTCCGGCAGCCTATGGTTTCCACCCGATGCTCTCGAACCGATCGATAAACAGTCAGTGGCGTCGTTGTTCGCCACTATGACTTGCGCCTTTGCCGTGGCTGACAACCCGGAATCGACGCACGGTGATCGTTAGCGACCTGCCTGACCGAACCACCGATGCGTGGCTTCATCATGCCCGTTGCAGCGATGGCGCCCGACGCGCCTCGGCGGAAGATATGAAAGACCGCAATACCCTGGGACGCCGCCTTACCGCCGCATTCCGAGCACGGACATTTCATGGTCACACCCATGCATGAAATGATTCCGAACGTGTTGAACGCACTGCCAGCCGCTGAAGGCGGCCCAACGACATGCATTGATGAGCACTGAGCCAGTCGAGCCCGAGAGCCTGGTCACCGCACCGCAAGGTGCGTTTGCGTCGGTACCGCAACAGCAGGAAATGCCGCTGGCGATCGTGCGCGGCCAGCCGATGCTGCAGATGCCCCAGGATCTGTACATCCCGCCAGACGCGCTCGAAGTCATCCTGGAGGCGTTCGAGGGACCGCTGGACCTGCTGCTGTACCTGATCCGCCGGCAGAACCTGGACATTCTGGATATCCCGGTTGCCGAGATCACCCGGCAGTACATGACCTACATCGAGCTGATGCGCGATGTGATGCGGCTGGAACTGGCCGCCGAATACCTGCTGATGGCCGCGATCCTGGCCGAGATCAAGTCGCGGCTGCTGCTGCCGCGGCCGCCGGCCGAGGAAGGGCTGGAAGAGGATCCCCGCGCCGAACTGGTGCGGCGCCTGCAGGAGTATGAACGGTTCAAGCGGGCGGCCGAGGATATCGAAACCCTGCCCCGGCTGGAACGCGACACCGCGGTGGTGCATGCGGAAGTAGGCGAACGCAACGTGATCAAGTTGCCGCCGCCGCTCGAGCTGAGCGAGATGTTGCTGGCGCTGAAGGACGTGATGCATCGGGCCGAGTTGTTTGGCCATCACGCGATCAAGCGCGAGGCACTCAGCGTGCGCCAGCGCATGGGCGAACTGCTGAGCCGACTGGACGACGACAGTTTCCATCGTTTTGAAAGCCTGTTCGACATCAGCGAAGGACGCCTCGGCATCGTGGTGACCTTCCTTGCAATGCTGGAGCTGGCCAAGGAAATGCTGGTCGAGATTGTCCAGGAGGAACCGCTGGCGCCGATTTACGTGAAGGCGAAAGCGAGCCACTCCGAAGAACCCGCCGAGTTGCCGGCGGACGATACACAAGCGGGCGAATCGGCGTTGATCGAATCGTCCAACCCATGAACAACACCTACTGAATCGGCATCCGACCCAAGGCCATGCAGATCGAGCAACTCAAATCCATTATCGAGGCCGCCCTGCTGGCCTCCAGCCAGCCGATGACGGTTCATCAGCTGGGTGATCTGTTCAACGAAACTGACGAAGTCAGTCACGCGCAGATCGCCAAGGCACTGGAAACGCTGACCGATGACTGCAACGGCCGTGGCATCGAGCTGAAGGAAGTGGCTTCCGGCTTCCGCTACCAGGTGCGCCAGGACGTGCATCCATGGATTTCGCGGATGTGGACCGAGAAACCCAGCCGCTATTCGCGCGCACTGCTGGAGACACTGGCGCTGATCGCCTACCGCCAGCCGATCACCCGCCCCGAGATCGAACAGATCCGCGGCGTGGTGGTGTCCTCCAACATCATCAAGACGATGGAGGAGCGCGAGTGGATCCGCGTGGTCGGTTACCGCGACGTGCCCGGCAAGCCGGCGCTGTTCGGCACCACCCGCATGTTTCTCGACTACTTCAACCTGAAATCGCTGGACCAGCTGCCGCCGCTGTCGGAAATCCGCGACATGGAAGACCCGCAGTTGCGCTTCGAGCCGGAACCCTTCCCTGCCCGCATCGTGCGCGACTTGTCAGTCGATCCGGACGAGGAGGCTTCGGAAGATAAGGAAGCCGCGCGCGCTGGTGACGAAGCACATGACCAGTCACATGCATCCGCGCACACCGCAGATGCCGACGACAACCACCCCATCACGGTCGACGCTCTGGCGCCGGCCACATCACCCGAGTCCGATGGACATGGCTCCGAACCGAGCCCATCCGCCGAGAACCCGACTACCACTGCCGATGAGGCAGCGAACCCCGCCGCGGACGTCGAAGCCGACGCCGCCGAGCAAGATACCGAGGAGTACCGCGCATGACTGCGCCGCAGAAATCCGTTCTATCCCTGAAGCGCGAACCGCGCAACGACGCCGCTGCCACCCAGATCGAGGAGCGCCTGCACAAGGTGCTGGCCAACGCCGGCCTCGGCTCGCGCCGCATGCTCGAACAGCGCATCCAGTCCGGCGAAGTCGAACTGAATGGCACACCGGCCGGGATCGGCGCCAGCGTGCATGCCGGTGACCGCGTGGTGCTCGACGGCAAGCAGTTCGTCGTCGCCACCGATAATCGTGACGACACCGAGGTGCTGGTCTACCACAAGCCCGAGGGCGTGCTGACCACGCGCGACGACCCCGAAGGTCGCCCCACCGTGTTCGAACAGCTGCCGCGCCTGAAGGGCGCGCGCTGGGTCGCCGTGGGTCGCCTGGACATCAACACCACCGGTTTGTTGCTGCTGACCACCGACGGTGAACTGGCCAATGGCCTGATGCACCCGAAGAGCGGCCTCGAACGCGAATACCTGTGCCGCGTGCATGGTGAGGTGCCGGACGAGATCATCGAAAAGCTGAAGGCGGGCGTGGAACTGGACGACGGCCCTGCCCGTTTCGACGAGATCGCCGTGATCAGCCGCGGCGGCAGCCACAGCTGGTTCCGTGTGGTGATCCGCGAGGGTCGCAACCGCGAAGTGCGTCGTTTGTGGGATTCGCAGGGTTTCCTGGTCAGCCGCCTCAAGCGCATCCGCTACGGCAAGATCGAACTGCCGCGCAACCTGCGTCGCGGCGAATGCGAAGCGCTCGACGCGGAAGCGGTCAAGCAGCTGCGTCAGACCACCGGCCTCGGTGCGCCGCAGCCGGTGCTGACGCTGAGCCCGGTGCTGCACCAGCGCCGCGCCAACCGCAACGTCACCGAATATCGTCCCGAAAGCGGCAGCAGCAAAGCCTGGACCGGCGGTCAGGACGAGGCACGCGAACTGCGCGCGTACGATCGCATCCGCGAGGAACCCGTGCGTGGCCGCAAGCCACCGCGTCGCGACGGCAAGGAAGTCAACGGCAATCTCGCCCGCCCCGAACGCGGTACCGGTGGCGGCCGGGGTCGGCGCGTGGCGCCGGGTCAGGAGCTACCGTCGGTGCGTACGTGGTTCGCCGGCGAAAGTCGTGAAGGTGGCGGTCGTCCCGGTGGTGCGCCGCGCGGCAATGCCGCGGGTGGCGCCCCTGGTAATCGCCGCCCTGCCGGTGGTGGCAAGCCGTTTGGTGCGCGCACCGGTGGTGAGGGTCGTGGTGCAGGCAGTCCCTACAGTGGCTTCGGTGGCGAATCGCGCGGCACCGGCGGCAATCGCGCACCTGCTGGTCGCCCGCAGGGTCAGGGCAATCAGGCTCATGGCAACCAGGCGCACGGCAATTCGTCCTACGGCAACCAGGCCCACGGCAATGCACGTCCGCAGGGCCAGGGCGGCGCGCGTCCGCAAGGCAGCGGTCGTCCGCAGGGCCAGGGTGGCAATCGCCCGCAGGGCCAAGGCCGACCACAGGGTCAAGGTGGCAATCGCCCGCAAGGTGGTGGTGCCCGTCCCCAGGGTCACGGTGGCGCACCCGGTGGCCGGCCACATGGACGTGGCGGCAATCGTTCGGGCAATCGCTGAGCCTCGGCTCGATCTGATGACGCGAAAAAGCTGACCGATGGTACGCATCTATCACAACAACCGCTGCTCCAAGTCGCGCGCCACACTGGCGTTGCTGGAGCAGCATGTCGGCGCGTGCGAGGTGATCCATTACCTCGAGACGCCGCCAAGCACCGCCGAACTGACCGTGCTTCTGAAGCAGCTCGGCATGGGCGCACGCGAACTGCTGCGCACCGGCGAAGTGGAATATCAGTCACTCGGCCTGGATGACCCCGCACTCGACGATGCAGCGTTGATGGCAGCGATGGCAGCGCATCCGAAACTGATCGAGCGCCCGATCGTGGTTGCCAAAGGCAAGGCAATCATCGGACGGCCACCGGAAGCGGTGCTGGCAATACTCTGATCCGCTGCCCTTCATGCTGACCGCTGCGATGCGCCCTTCAACGTACCGCGGCAGACGTCCTCATTGCAGGTCGAGCACCTGGCGATCGCCATCGCGACGATGCTGTTCCTTCTGGTTGAAGCTGGCCATGCAGCTGTCGCGCTTGATCATCACGCAGTCCAGATAATCGGACGCCTCCACCAGCGCCCCGCGTACGGCCTTGCCGGCCGGCGTGTTCTTCTTCTGGCTGAAGGTGCCACCAAGGCCATCGCGCAGATAACCACCGATGCCGACCTGCGTATTCGTGGTATTCCCTTCGACCGTGCGCGAATACACCACTTCGCTGGTTTCCGAGTCGATTACGCGCAGGTCGATCGCGATATACGCCTGGCTCTTGCCACCACCGAACGACATGCCGTGAAAACTCAGGCCGCCACCGGTATGACTGGTGTCTTCGGTATATGAAGTGACGGCGCCGGTGATGAGGTAGTGCGCACCGGTGATATTGCCGGTGCGTGGACCGCTACCCTGACGCACCCGGCCGGAACTGGCCAGATCCTGCTCGCCGATCACGGCGCCCAGCTTCTGTCGTTCGACTACGTTGAAATCGCCGGTGGAGCTGAGTTCATTGCTCAGTGCATCCGATAACTGGCGGCCGACATCTCCACCCCACCAATATGCAGAACTGGTCTGATTGGTGAACTCCGAGACAGCGATCGTCGGACGACCGGACTGCGCCGCTGCTGCGCCCGAAAGCAGGCACACACCGAGTGCGCAACCAAGGTTAAGGATCGGCTTCATGGCATTCTCCGTGATGCAGGGGCGCCCGCCGCCGGCCTGCTGTTCACAGCGAATCTTAGAGTTGCGGTATGGCTGCCGATATTCTTCGGCTGGTCTATATCCGACGACCGAGGCAGCTCACCCCGGATCGAGGGTGAAGCTGTCGGCATCCATCCATGCGGGGAACCGTTCGCGATGTGCCAGCAACGGCGCCGGATCCAAGGTAACTGTCACCACCTGCTCCTGCGTACCCAGTTCGACCAGCGGCTCCCCGACCGGGTCGATCACCGCGCTGTCGCCGGCATACGGCAGTTCGTTGCCATCCACGCCAACCCGGTTCACCCCGATCACGTAGCTGAGGTTCTCGATCGCGCGTGCACGCAACAGCGTGCGCCACGGGCCGCGGCGCGGTGCCGGCCAGTTCGCCACGAACAGCGCCAGATCGTATTCCATGCCACCACCGGCGGAGGCCAACCGGCGATTGCGCAGCCATACCGGGAAGCGCAGGTCGTAGCAAACCTGCGGCAGGATGCGCCAGCCCTTCAACTCCACGATCAGCCGCTCGTTGCCGCCGCCGTAGCGGGTGTGCTCACCGGCCATGCGGAACAGGTGGCGCTTGTCGTATTGCGCGAAGCTGCCATCCGGCTTTACCCACAGCAGACGGTTATAGACGGTATCGTTTTCGCGGATCGCCAGGCTGCCGCAGATCACCGCGGCCACCTCGATAGCCAGCGCGCGCAACCAGGCCACGCCCTCGCCGTCCATCGTCGAAGCACTAGCCTGGGTGTCGTTGCTGAAGCCCGACAGGAAGGTCTCCGGCAACACGATCAGGTCGCTGCCTTTCGCCTGCCGCACCAGCGCGCCGTAGTAGTCGCGATTGGCCGGCGCGTCGTGCCAGCGGGTGGCGCCCTGTACCAGCGAGACTCTTAAAGCTTGCATAGCCGCTCCGCCGCTGCATCCATCGTCGCATCGCTCTTGGCGAAGCACAGTCGCAGCAAGCGCGTGCCCGGTGCGGTTTCGTAGAACGGCGTCAACGGGATCGCCGCCACACCGCCCTGCTCCACCAGCCAGCGATTGAAGGAGAGGTCATCCTCGTCGCGGATCGCCGAGTAGTCGACCAGCTGGAAATAACCACCCGGCACATCGAGCAGCTTGAACCGCGACGGCGCCAGCAGCGCGCGGAAACGGTCGCGCTTGGCCTGATAGAACGCCGGCAATTCCAGGTAATGCTCCGGATGGCTGGCCAGGAATTCTCCAAACGCTACCTGCGCAGGATGAAAGGTGCAGAACGTCAGGTACTGGTGCACCTTGCGAAACTCAGCCGACAGCGCGGCCGGCGCCACGGCATAACCGACCTTCCAACCGGTGCAGTGATAGGTCTTGCCGAACGAGGACACCACGATGCTGCGCTCGGCCAGCTCCGGGTGACGCAGCACGCTCTCATGCTGCGCGCCGTCGTAAACGATGTGCTCGTACACCTCGTCGGACAGCACCACGATGGAAGTGTTGCGCACGATCGCCGCCAGCTCTTCCAGATCCTCCGCCGACAGTACCGAGCCGGACGGATTGTGCGGGCTGTTGATCAGGATCATCCGCGTCTTCGGCGTCACTGCATCGCGCACGCGCTGCCAGTCGATAGCGAAGGTAGGCACGGTCAACGGGATATGCACCGCACGCGCGCCCTGCAGATCGATGGCCGGCTCGTAGCAGTCGTAGGCCGGATCGAACACGATCACTTCCTCACCGGCACGCACCACCGCAGCGATCGCCGCAAAGATCGCCTCGGTGGCGCCGGAAGTCACCGTGATGTCGGTGTCGACGTTGAGCTTGCGGCCATACAGCCGTGCGGTCTTCAGTGCGATCTGTTCACGCAGGGGCGCCGTGCCATGCATCGGCGCGTACTGGTTGCGGCCTTCGTTCATCGCACGGGCCAACGCATCACGCAACGGTTGCGGCGGCTCGAAGTCGGGAAAGCCCTGGCCCAGGTTCACGGCTTTGTGTTCCAGCGCCAGCTGGCTCATCACACTGAAGATGGTGGTGCCGACTTTCGGGAGCTTGGTTTCAATCATCATCATTCAGCCGTATGGATGTCCATAAAGGTTCAAGCGTAGCGTATGGCGCCACTGCGTGCATCACAACGAACCAATCACGGCCGGGGCAGATCTTCCAGCGGGCGCAGCTTGCACTGTTCGTGTTTCAGCAAGGTCGTGGCCGGCAGCCGTTCGGCCAGGAAATCGACCAGCGCGCGTACGCCAGGCAACATGCCGCGCCGGCTGGGGTAGACGAAGTGCATGGTGCCCTCGGGTACGCTCCAATCCGGCAACACCACTTCAAGCTCGCCGCGAGCGATCGCCGGAGCACAGACGAACTCCGGCAACAGCGCCACGCCCAGGCCACGTCGGGCGGATTCCAGCAGCACCGCGAAATCACCGGTGATCAGGCGCGCCTGCACCTCCACATTGACCTGCTCGCCGTTCGCCCCGATCAGCTCCCACACCTGTGCGCCTTCGTGCTCGCGCATCGACAGCGCCGGCAGCTTGGCCAGTTCCTCCGGTGTCGCCGGACGCCCCTGCGCTTTCAGCAGCGCGGGGCTGGCCACCAGCTTGGTGCGCGACTGGCCGAAACTGCGCATCACCAGGTTTGCATCGCTGTCCAGCTTGCTGCGCACCCGGATCGCCAGATCGTAGCCTTCGCCAATCACGTCGACGCGGCGATTGCTGGCCAGCAGCCGCACCTGCATCTTCGGATACTGCATGAGGAAATCCGGCAGCAAGTACGCCAGCACCGTCTGCGCCAGTGATTCCGGACAGCTCAGCCGCACCACGCCGCGGGGTTCGGCGCGCAATTCATCCACCGCATCCTGCGCCGCCTGCGCCTCTTCCAGCACGGCACGACAATGTGTGTAAAAGCGCTCGCCGACTTCGGTCACCACGAAACGCCGCGTAGTCCGTTGCAGCAGGCGCACGCCAAGCCGCTCCTCCAGTTGGGCCACGCGCTTGCTCAGGCGCGATTTCGGCACCCCCAGCGCCCGGCCGGCCGCGGAAAAGCCGCCGTGCTCGACCACTGCGGCAAAGAAGTACAGATCGTTGAGGTCCTGCAGGGCGCCGCTCAATACTGTCATGATTGTTTCCCAAGGAAGACGATACGTCCGATAACCGCCATCTTATCGCCGCATTGTTCCAAATATATCCTGATCACATCGCCGCTTCGTCGGCCCGACCAGGAACCTCACCATGAAACTGTTGCATATCGACTCCAGCGCTCTGGGTGCCCATTCAGTGTCGCGGCAGCTGACCGCCGACATCGTAGCCGAGCTGAAGCGTCAGGCTGCCGGCATCGAGACCCATTACCACGATCTGACCGCCGAACCGCTGCCGCATTGGTCGCCGGTGGCCGACGCCAGCGATCCTGCCGTCGCCCTGGGCAACCAGATGCTGGAAGACTTTCTTGCTGCCGACATCGTGGTGATCGGTGCGCCGATGTACAACTTCGGCATTCCCAGCCAGCTCAAGGCATGGATTGACCGCATCGCGGTCGCCGGCAAGACCTTCCGCTATGGCGCCAACGGTCCTGAGGGGCTGGCCGGCGGCAAGCAGGTGATCATCGCCTCCAGCCGCGGTGGCATGTATGCCAGCGGCCCAGCCGCCGCGATGGATTTCCAGGAATCCTATCTGCGTACCGTGTTTGGCTTCATCGGCATCACTGAGGTGAGCTTCGTTCGGGCCGAAGGGCTCAACATGGGCGATGAGCCGAAAGCACAGGCACTGCAATCGGCGCAGGCCGCGATCGGTTCGCTGGTCGCACCGGTGGCCAAGGCTGCCTGAGTTCCACCACAACATGCGTGCACGACGGCCCTACGGGGCCGTTTTGCGTTCCCGGGGTCGGGTACACATCGCTCACGCACGATTGATCGCGTTGCCCCGCTCCGCCACGAAAGGCCAGCCACCGCGCTGGCCCTTGTACTGATGCCGTGCAGGTTTTCGCCTATAGGCCATCAGTCATGTTGCGAATCTGCATCTTTTTCATTGACAGCTCGAAACATGGTGTTATAGTTCACTACAACACCGGCCCACGAGATCACTAAGGAGACACGTCATGAAAGCAAACAAGCTCATCGCCAGCGTCGCCGCCGTCCTGTTTACCACCGCAACTCTTGGCGTCCTGAATTTCAACGTTGACGCCCATCAGGCACCCGTCACCGAAATCAATGGCAGCAAGGTCATCAACCTGGCGCCTGTCCATGTTTACCCCAGCGCCGACGAGCGTCGCACCGCTGCCCTGCTGGCCGAAATCGGCGTCACGGGTATCGCCACGATCCCCGCCTTCGGCCACTTGGGCGGCGCCAGCGGCGCCGAGCAGTTCAGCCTGATCGGGTCGCAACTGGCCATGCCCTACTATTCGTTTGGCAACAAGTTCGGTCGCATCAGCAAGGAATAAAACATGACCATTACCTGGAACGACAGCGTCCCGATCTATCGCCAACTGCACCAGCGTGTGGTGGCAATGATCCTGGACGGCGCCTTGAACGAGGGCGACCCGCTGCCGTCGGTACGCCAGGTGGCTGCGGATTATCAGATCAATCCGCTCACCGTATCCAAGGCGTACCAGGAACTGGTCGACGAACAACTGGTTGAAAAACGGAGGGGGTTAGGCATGTTCGTCATCGAAGGCGCCCGCGAGGCGCTGCTGAAATCCGAACGCGAGCGGTTTCTGCGCGAAGAATGGCCGGTGCTGTTTGCCCGGCTGCAGCGACTGGGTCTGGATCTCAAGACCCTGCTGCGCGAGACCGAGTCCGGCAAGGGAGAGCAATCATGAGCGCGGTGATCACAGCCAGCGGCCTGAGCAAGCGGTACAAAACGTCGCTGGCGCTGGACAACGTCAGCTTCCAGATTGCGCCTGGCCGCATCGTCGGTCTGATCGGCCCCAATGGCGCCGGCAAGACCACCGCACTGAAGGCGATCCTCGGTCTCACCGATTTCACCGGCTCGCTCAATGTGCTCGGCTTCGACCCGCGCAAGCAGCGCGACAAGTTGATGGGCGAGGTCTGCTTCATCGCCGACGTGGCGGTGCTGCCACGCTGGATCCGCGTGCGTGAGGTGGTCGATTTCGTCGCCAACGTGCACCCACGCTTCGATCGCAAGAAATGCGAGGCGTTCCTGGCCCGCACCAAGCTGCAGCCCGGCCAGCGCGTGCGGCAGATGTCCAAGGGCATGATCGTGCAGCTGCATCTGGCCCTGGTCATGGCGATCGACGCCAAGCTGCTGATCCTGGACGAACCGACGCTGGGCCTGGACATCCTCTATCGCAAGCAGTTCTACCAGAACCTGCTGGAAGACTACTTCGACGAGAACAAGACAATCATCGTGACCACGCATCAGGTGGAGGAAGTCGAGCACATCCTCACCGACCTGATGTTCATCCGCGATGGCAAGATCGTGCTGGATGCCGACATGGATGCGGTCGGCGAGCGCTTCATCGAAGTGATGGTGAACGCCGACAAGGCCGACGCTGCCCGCCAGCTGAAACCACTGGACGAACGCCAGGTCTTCGGCAAGAGCATTTTTCTGTTTGACGGCGCGAACCGCGCGACGCTGGAACAGCTGGGCGAAACCCGCCGGCCATCCATCAGCGACCTGTTCGTCGCCACCATGAAGGGAACCTACGCATGAAAACCTTCTATTGGCTCGTGAAGCGCGAGTTCTGGGAACACCGGGGCGGCTTCTTCTGGGCTCCGATCATCACCGGCGGCGTGTTCCTGCTGCTGAACATCATGGGCATCATCACCGCCGAGGTACTCGGTGCCAGCCACGGGATCCATTTCGGAGCCAGCAGTGGTTTGCATAGCGTGATGACCGACATGGATGCCGGCGACATGAGCAAGGTCGGGTTTGCGCTGGACATTGCGATGTACTCGGCGATGGCTCTGCTCACCGTGGTACTCGGCTTCGTGGTGTTCTTCTATTGCCTTGGTGCGCTGTATGACGACCGCCGTGATCGCAGCATCCTGTTCTGGAAGTCCCTCCCGATCTCCGATACCAGCACCGTGCTGTCCAAGATCGTCAGTGCCACCGTGCTCGCTCCTGTCATCGCCGTCATCGTGGGCATCGTCGTCGGCATGCTGCAGTTGCTGATACTGGCGATAACACTGTCGTTCCATGGCGTGAATGTGTGGCATTTGCTGCTTATGGCCCACCCTTTCCGCATCATGGTCAACCTGATCGGCTACATCCCTCTGTACGTGCTGTGGGCCCTTCCCTCCGTGGGCTGGCTGCTGCTCTGCTCGGCCTGGGCACGCAACAAGCCGTTCCTCTGGGCAGTCGCGTTGCCGGTGGCCACCGGCTTGGTGATCAGCTGGTTTGGCCTGATGGGACTGTTCAACCTGCCGACCACCTGGTTCTGGAAAAACGTCGTGCAGCGCGGCTTGTTCAGCACCTTCCCTGGCACGGGCAGCCTGTTCGGCACCAACGGCGAATCCATCGCACACAACGTCGCCGACAACCCGAACATGGACTTCATGGACCTGACCAATACCTACCAGCTGCTGGCTTCGCCGAACCTGTGGATTGGCGTGGTGATTGGATGCGGGCTGCTGGCCGGCGCCATCTGGTTCCGCCGCTGGCGCGACGACAGCTGAGTCTCGCGGGGGATGGGCCGTAAATCGGCCCATCCTCGCCGGGTTCAACCCCATAAATCTGATACTGCAACCGAATACGAACGTCCTGGAAGCGTCTGCACCGCACGGCTACACCACAAAGGATCGGAGCACCAACCTATGTCATCACAGCGTCTGATTTTCATGTTGACTCTTGCCGGATTGATTGCCGGTTGCGGCAACGGCTCCGGCATGGGCGACTTCAGCAGCACCAGCATCGCCAATGGCGCGATCAAGGTCAGAAATAGCGAAATTATCCTGCACGTCAGCGGTACGCCGGATGCCGTCATCGCAGCGAACGGCGACCTCAAGATAAACGGCCAGATCGTGCCGATCAGCCAGCCGGAACGCGAGGCACTGCAGCATTACTACCTCGCCGCAAATGCCGTTCGTGAGCACGGCATCGCGACCGGCAAGGCCGGGGTCGCGCTCGCTGGGGAATCGATCAAGGGTGCGGTGGCCAGCATCGCCAGTGGCGGCGAAGGCAACGCCGACCAGCAGGTCGAGGCCGGTTCACAGAAAGTGACGCAGGCAGCGATGAAGATCTGCCAGGACCTGGCCGATATCAAGACCGCGCAGGACACTCTTGCCGCCCAGCTTCCAGCCTTCAAACCGTATGCCGGCATCATTGAGCGCGATGCGGCCAAGGACTGCAACGACGATGACGTCACTCATCGATAGACATGACCCGCATCATGCGGGCCATGTCCTTCTTACAGGCAGGCAGCTTGGCTATTTGCCGGCACGACGACAGCTGATATCCCATCGAACTCAAACGGGGAGCGAGACCATGAAAAGCAACACGATCACCGGGAGTTTTCTTGCGCTGGCCCTGCTGTTGCCGCTGACGGCATGCAGCACTTCCGACAAGACAACTACTACGGTTGTAACCACCGAATCGCTTGGGACAGAGGGAAACTCTACCGTCTCCGCGGAAGTCCGGAAAGGCATCAACCAGGCCAAGCAGGAACTGCTCACTCAGGACATCGACGTCGGCAGCGTGCACATCCACGGCGACGGCCGGCACGACAGCGACGGCAACAGCAAACTGCCCAAGGCCGTCATCACCCCGCAGGGCGCACTGGTGATCGCCGGCAAGCCGGTGCAGGCCACGCCGGAACAGCACACCATGCTGGTGGACTACCGCCAGCAGATCGTCGGTATCGCCGAAGCTGGCATGGACATCGGCGCCAGCGGCGCGGACATCGGCGTCACCGCGGCCAAGCAGGCGATCTGGGGGGCGCTCAGCGGCAAGAACGACAAGGAGATCGAGGCGAGCATCAAGCCGCAAACCGACCAGATCGAAGCTGCCGCCATGCGGCTGTGCAAGCGGCTGCCAGACATGCTGACCTCGCAGCAGAAACTGGCCGCGGCGATGCCCGAGTTCAGGCCCTACGCCACCATGCAGCAGAAGGATGTCGATGACTGCGGCAAGGACATGACCGACAAGAACGGCAAGAAAGGTTTTGCTGTGTCCTCCTGATCCGGACGCCCAAAGCCCTCACGCACGATGCAGTGAGGGCTTTGGGCACATTCAACCGCCACCGCCTCCACCGTGGATACCGCCTTTGGTCAACGTCAGCGGATCGAGCAGCTTCTTCAGCTCGTCTTTCGACAATCCGGTGGTTTCCAGCGCCACATCCATGATCGGCCGATGTTCCTTGTACGCCTGCTTGGCGGTCGCCGCGCCCTTCTCGTAACCGATCACCGGGTTCAACGCAGTGACCAGGATCGGGTTCATCGCCAGCGCCTGATTGACCCGCGCGGTGTTGACCTTGAAACCGGCGATCGACTTGTCGGCCAGCAGCACGCTCACGTTGCTCAGGATCCCGATCGACTGCAGCAGGTTGTGCGCGATCAGCGGCAGCATCACGTTGAGCTGGAAGTTGCCGGACTGGCCGGCGATGGTGATCGAGGCGTCGTTGCCGATCACCTGCGCCGCCACCATGGCGGTCGCCTCGGGAATCACCGGATTGACCTTGCCCGGCATGATCGACGAACCCGGCTGCAGCGCCGGCAATTCGATCTCGCCCAAACCGGCCAGCGGACCTGAATTCATCCAGCGCAGGTCGTTGGCAATCTTCATCAGCGTCACCGCCAGCGTCTTCAGCTGGCCTGACAATTCCACCGCGGCATCCTGCGACGCCATACCTTCGAAATAGTTTTCCGCCGACTCGAACTTCACACCGGTGAGCTTCTTCAGCTGTGCCGCCATCGCCGGGCCGAACTTCGGATCGGCATTGATGCCTGTGCCGACGGCCGTGCCACCCTGCGGCAGGCAGCGCATCCGCTTCAACGCATCCTCGATACGCTCGATCGCCGAACCGATCTGTGCCGACCAACCGGACAACTCCTGCCCGAACGTGATCGGCATCGCGTCCATCAGGTGGGTGCGGCCGGACTTCGGTGTATTCCTCAGCTCACGGGCGCGCTTGTCGATGGTCTTCTTCAGATGCCTCAGTGCTGGCAGCAACTGTTCGCTGGCGGTGAGCGTGGCGCTGACGTGGATCGCCGTGGGGATCACGTCGTTCGAACTCTGCCCGTAATTGACGTGATCGTTCGGATGCACCTTGGTGCCGCCCTTCACCGCCAAGTGCGCAATCACCTCGTTCGCATTCATGTTGGTGCTGGTGCCCGAGCCGGTCTGGAAGATGTCGATCGGGAACTGCGCGTCGTACTGGCCATCCGCCACCGCCAGCGCCGCCTTGCGGATCGCCGTGGCCTGGTTCTTCTTCAGGTAGCCCATCGACAGGTTGACCTCGGCCGCCGCCGCCTTGATCAGGCCCAGCGCGCGGATGAACGGGCGCGGCAGATGCAGGCCGGAAATCGGGAAGTTGTCGATCGCGCGCTGGGTCTGCGCGCCATACAGCGCGTCTGCAGGCACCTTCAGTTCGCCCATGCTGTCGTGTTCGATGCGAAAACCGCTCATGACCGGATCCTGGCTGGGAATACCCGCCGACTATAAGCCGCCGGGCATGAAGCCGCTGGCAATGTAAAATAGGCGTTTCCCCATACCGGAATGCCCGCGATGTCCACCCACGCCCTGACCGCCCTGTCGCCACTGGACGGCCGCTACGCCAGCAAGGTCGAAGCACTGCGCCCGATCTTCAGCGAGTTCGGCCTGATGCATCGCCGTGTGCAGGTGGAGATCGAGTGGTTGTTGGCGCTGGCCGCCGATCCGATGATTGCCGAGCTGCCGGCATTCAGCGCGAGCCAGATCGACACGCTGAAAGCCGTCGCGAAGAACTTCAGCGTGACCGATGGCGCCCGAATCAAGGCGATCGAGGCGACCACCAACCATGATGTGAAAGCGGTCGAATACTTCATCAAGGAATGCATCGGTGCCGACGCCGGTCTGGCACAGGCGAAGGAATTCGTGCACTTCGCCTGCACCAGCGAGGACATCAACAACCTGTCCTATGCCCTGATGCTGCGCGATGCGCGCGAGCAGGTGCTGCTGCCGATGTTTGACGTCGTGATCGCCCAGCTACGCGCACTGGCACACGCGAACGCCGCGCTGCCGATGCTCTCGCGCACGCATGGTCAGACCGCCTCGCCCAGCACGCTGGGCAAGGAAATCGCCAACGTGGTGGCCCGCCTCGAACGCCAACGCAAGCAGCTTGCTGCCGTGGAGATCTCTGGCAAGATCAACGGTGCGGTCGGCAATTACAACGCGCATGCCATCACCTATCCGGAAGTCGACTGGCAGGGTTTCTCGCAGCGCTTCGTGGAAAGCCTCGGCCTCGGCTACAACGCCTACACCACCCAAATCGAGCCACACGACGGCGTCGCCGAATACTGCGATGCGGTGCGCCGCGCCAACATCATCCTGATCGACCTGGCCCGCGACATCTGGGGCTACATCTCGCTCGGCTACTTCAAGCAGACGTTGAAGGCTGGTGAAGTCGGCTCCTCGACCATGCCGCACAAGGTCAACCCGATCGACTTCGAGAATGCCGAAGGCAATTTCGGGCTGGCGAATGCGTTGCTTGGTCATTTTGCGGAAAAACTGCCGATCAGCCGCTGGCAGCGCGACCTCACCGACTCCACCGTGCTGCGTGCACTGGGCACCGCGTTCGGCCACACCCTGGTAGCGCTGGAATCGCTGAAGAAGGGTCTCGGCAAGCTCACCGTCAATGCCGACCGTCTCGGCAGCGACCTCGACGCCAGCTGGGAAGTGCTCGCCGAAGCCGTGCAGACCGTGATGCGCCGCTACGGCCTGCCCGAGCCATACGAACAGCTCAAGGCACTGACCCGCGGCCAGGGCATCACCCGCGACTCGATGCATACCTTCATCACTAGCCTCGAGCTGCCAGCCGAGGCGAAACAGCGCCTGCTCGAACTGACCCCCGCCAGCTATATCGGTCTCGCCGAGGCGCTGGCGAAAAACGTCTGAGTCGCAAAGAAAAAGGCCCGCATCTGCGGGCCTTTTGTTGTCACTCGATCTCGTCCGAGCCTTCGTTGACACCCTCGAACAGGAAGGTCGACAGATAGCGCTCGCCGGTATCCGGCAGCATCGCCAACAGCACCGAGCCCTGTGGCGCATCGGCTGCCACCTGCAGTGCCGCGGCGAGCGTGGCACCGGACGATATCCCGACAAAGATACCCTCCTGCTGCGCCAGCGCCCTGGAAGTATCGCGGGCCAGCACATCGTCGACCGGCACGATCGCGTCGACCACCTTGCGGTTGAGTACGGCCGGCACGAAGTCCGGCGTCCAGCCCTGGATCTTGTGCGGCTGCCACTCCTTGCCTGACAGCAGCGCCGCGCCAGCCGGCTCGGTGGCAATGATCTTCACCTCCGGCCGCGCCACCTTGAGGACCTCGCCGACACCGGTAATGGTGCCGCCGGTGCCCCAACCGCTGACGAAGTAGTCGAAGCGGCGACCGGCAAAATCACGCAGGATCTCCGGCGCTGTGGTCTGGCGGTGATAGGCCGGGTTGGCCGGATTCTCGAACTGCCGGGCAAGGAACCAGCCGTGTTTCTGCGCCAGCTCGGCCGCCTTCTGCACCATGCCGGTGCCGCGGGCAGCCGCCGGCGTCAGCAGCACTTTGCCGCCATAGGCGCGAATCAGCTTGCGTCGTTCGATCGAGAAGGTCTCGGTCATCACCGCCACGAACGGGTAGCCACGTGCTGCGCACACCGCCGCCAAGGCCACACCCGTGTTGCCCGAAGTGGCTTCGACCACCGTCTGGCCGGGCTTGAGCGTGCCGCGCTGCTCGGCATCGAGGATGATCGCCAGCGCCAGGCGGTCCTTCACCGAGCCGGCCGGATTGAATGCCTCCACCTTCACGTACAAGTCGACATGCTTCGGCGCCAGGCGCTGGAGTTTGATGATCGGCGTATTGCCGATGGTGTCGAGGATGCTGTCGTAGATCATGGTTCACTCCACGGAATGGGTCGGGAAACGACGTCGGCGATGATGCGCCCACACAGGTAAAACTATCGTCAGCCCTGATGGACAGCCGCCGACAGCTCGTCTTCAGCCGTGGTTTGGCTCGACTGGCAACGCAGTCAACCCAGACATCGTGTCATAACATTTAGCCGTCTTTACGTCCATTTTTCAAGCATGCGCATGCACCAGCAGACACAAGTTGGCATGTCGTGACACTGGCCGGTCGTTTCTTTGCGCTCCGACACAAGGCTGATACTCTTTCGTAAGACCCTCTGATTGACATGCCTGATTTGACCGAACTGCTTATCTTTGTCGCCGTCGGCGCCTTCGCCCAGCTGATTGATGGCGCGCTGGGCATGGCCTATGGTGTGACCTCGGCTGGGCTGTTGATGGGTTTGGGCATGCCGCCGGTGGCAGCCAGCGCGAGTGTGCATTACGCCGAGACCTTCACTTGTGGCGCATCCGGCATCAGCCATTTGATGGCCGGCAACGTGCGCCGCCCATTGTTTCTGGCACTGGTCCTGCCGGGTGTACTGGGTGCCCTGCTTGGCGTACTGGTGGCGGTCAACGTGCCAGCACAGTGGATGCGCATCGCCCTGACGCCGTACCTGCTGGGCATGGGCCTGTTCCTGCTGTTCCGCCGCAGCCACCAGCCCGGACAGCGCACCGATGTGCCGCGCGGCACCGGCTTGATGGGGCTGCTGGCCGGTTTTGTCGACGCGATCGGCGGTGGTGGCTGGAGCGCACTGACCGTCACCATCCTGCTCGCGCGCGGCCTGCCGCCACGCGTGGTCATCGGCAGCGTGCACCTGGCCAAATGTGTGGTGAGCATCGCCGCCAGCATGAGTTTCCTGCTCACGATCGGCACCAGCCACGGCTCAGCCGTGCTCGGCCTGATCATCGGCGGCGTGCTTGCCGCACCGTTCGGCGCGCTGTTCATCCGGCGCATTCCGGCGCGGGCAGCGACGATGCTGGCCGGCTTCGCCGTGCTCGCGCTGGGCATCAACAATGCGATCCGCATGTTCGGCTGAGGCCCATGCAAACCCGGCTGCCGCCACTACAATGGGCGGATGAAGCCCACCAACCACCTCCCGATTGAAGTCCGCGGCAGCGCCGCGCATCCGCTGGGCATGAGCCCGGCCCGATTCTTGCGCGACTACTGGCAGAAACGGCCACTGCTGATCCGTCGCGCGTTCGCCGATTTCCAGCCGCCACTGCAGCCGGACGACCTGGCTGGCCTGGCTTGCGAGGAAGGTGCGTTGGCCCGGTTGATCATCCACGACGAGAAGCGTGACCGTTGGCACGTCAATCCCGGTCCGCTGAACGAAGCCGATTTCGCCAAGACTCCCAGCACCAACTGGACCCTGCTGGTGCAGGACGTGGACAAGTGGGATGCGGATGTCGCCGGACTGCTGGATCACTTCAGCTTCCTGCCGAGCTGGCGCCTGGACGACATCATGGTCTCCTACGCCGAGCCGGGCGGCGGCGTCGGCGCGCATGTCGATCAATACGACGTGTTCCTGTTGCAGGGACTGGGCCAGCGCCACTGGGCGATCAGCGATGATCCGATGGCGCCGAAGGAGTTCCGTCATGACGTCGAACTGAAGCAACTCGCGCAGTTCGAATCGACCCACGAATGGCTGCTGGAACCGGGCGACATGCTGTACTTGCCACCTGGCGTCCCACACGACGGCGTGGCCTTCGGCGGTCCGTGCATGACGTTCTCGATCGGCATGCGCGCGCCCTCGCAAGCTGAACTGACCGGCGACCTGGCCGACCATATCGCCGAGCACCTGCCGGAAGAGCTGCGCTATGCCGACCCCGATCTGAAACCAGCCAAGGCCACCGGCGAGATCGATCGTGCCGCGATCGAACGCCTGAAGATGGCGCTGCCGTTTGCCGCGGTGCTGCGCGATGACATGCTGCGCGACTGGTTCGGCCGCTTCATCACCCGCTACCGCAATGCACAGGTGCCGGCGCCGCTGGACAAGCCGCTGGGCGAGGATGCACTGGCCAAACAGCTCGCTGCCGGCGCGCAGCTGCTGCGTCATCCCTGGTCGCGACTGGCCTGGAGCCAGGGCAAGTCCGGCTGCACGCTGTATGTCAGCGGTCACGCCTATCCGGCTACGCCCGCACTGGCGCAGCAATTGTGCGAACAACGCGCACTCGGCCTTACCGGCAAGCCGAATGCCACCGAACGCGCGTTGCTGCTGGCGCTGGTCAATGACGGTCATCTGCTGCCGAGAAAATCCCGCCGCCGATGAAGCTGCAGAACTTCCAGGTCGAGATCGCCGAGTGGTCGCGCGAGGATCAGCGCGCGGCCCTGCTCGACCTGCGCCACACGGTATTCATCCAGGAACAGGGCGTGCCCGAGGCGCGCGAACGCGACGGGCTCGATGCCGACTGCTGGCATGTGCTGGCACGCGACGAGGCCGGCCAGCCGATCGGCTGCGGCCGGCTCACGCCGGCACACAAGATCGGCCGCATGGCGGTGTTGCAGGAATGGCGCGGCCATGGTGTCGGCGTGGCCTTGCTGCGCGAACTGATTGCGCGTGCCCGCGCGCAAGGCTGGCCGCAAGTCGCGCTGGATGCCCAGGTCAGTGCGCTCGGCTTCTACGAACGCGAAGGCTTCATCGCGTATGGCGCGGAGTTCGAGGATGCCGGGCTGGCGCATCGGTCCATGCGCCTGAGCTTGGCCGCCTTTGCAGATGATGAGCGGCCTCAGCGCGACATCGGTGCGCTGCCTGCCGGCTCGCGCAGCGAAACCGCTGCTGCCCGATTGCAGTTGCTGGGCGAGACGCGCCACCGGTTGGCCATTTACATGCCACTGCTCGGCAACGACAGCTATGCCAGCGCGGAAGAACTGGCCGAATTGCGCCGTATCGCGATCTCCGGTCGCGGCGCGCAGATCCGAATCCTGCTGCACGACCCGGCGGCAGCCTTGCGCAACGACCATCGACTGATCGCGCTGGCGCAGCGCCTGCCCGGCGCGATCCAGATCCGCATGCCGGTGGAAGAAGCCGACCAGGCCTATGTCTCGGCCTATCTGCTCAACGACATCGGCGGCTATCTGTTCCTGCCTGAGGCGGATCGCCCGCAAGGCCGCGCAGCTCTTCACGACCGCGCAAGCCACGCGCCGCTGCAACAGCATTTCGACGAAGTGTGGGAGCGTGCCGAGCGCGCCAGCATCCTGCAGACACTGGATATCTGACCCGCACCAGAAAACCGGCTGAACACCAGCTGGCCTGGTGGATTTTGCCGGTCGGTCACCGGCGTCATCGACAAAGCGCCTGAAAACCGCTGCCTGCGACGAGAATCCATTAGACCATCGTCTCGAATGCACGCTGGCAGCCTGTTTCGAGCACCTTGCGGGTTGCCGCCTCGCGGCAGCCAAAGGCTATAATTGTCCGGATTCTCTCCAGTCATCCGTTTGAACGGTCGGTCGGGCTTGAAAACCCGCCAAAAACCGCGACTTCCTTGGTCACACGGATGGCTGCAAGCATCCCTTCCCTGCCGGTGGTGACGTGAGCACAAACCTGATCCGCGAGTTCTTCGATTCCTCCCAACTCGCTGGCGGCAACGCCGATTATGTCGAATCGCTTTATGACGCCTGGCTGGCCGACGCTACGTCGGTACCCGCCGAGTGGAGCAAATACTTCGAGACCTTCAAAGGTCGCGAGTCGGGAGATGTCTCTCATGTCCCGGCCATTGCACGTATCGAGGCTGCGCAAAAGCAGCGTCATGTAGGCAACGGTGCCGCCGCTGCGCCGATCAGCGACGAGCACGCGCGCAAGCAGGCTGGCGTGCTGCGCCTGCTCACCGCCTATCGTTCGCGCGGCCATCTGGCTGCCGATCTCGATCCGCTCGGCCTGACCGAGAAGATGTCGGCGCCGGATCTCGGCCTCGCCTTCCACGGTCTCTCCGATGCCGACCTGGACACCGAATTCGACACCGGCAACTACGCCGGTGGCGGTCAGCGCCTGAAACTGCGCGAGCTGCTGAGCCGCCTGCAGAAGACCTATGCCAGCACGATCGGCACGGAATTCATGCACATCAGCAATCACGAGCAGCGCAACTGGATCTACAGCCGGCTCGAACAGGCCGCCGGCAAGAGCACGCTGGACAAGGCTGGCAAGCAGCGCGTGCTGGACGGCCTCACCGCCGCCGAAGGTCTCGAACGCTACCTGCACACCAAGTACGTGGGCCAGAAGCGCTTCTCGCTGGAAGGCGGGGACAGCCTGATCCCGATGATCGACGACGTCGTGCGCGCCGCCGGCGACAACGGCATCAAGGAGCTGGTGATCGGCATGGCCCATCGCGGCCGCCTCAACGTGCTGGTCAACATCCTCGGCAAGCCGCCGAAGACCCTGTTCGACGAATTCGAAGGCAAGTTCGAACATCCGGACGACCCGGCCCATTCCGGCGACGTGAAGTACCACATGGGCTTCTCCGCCGACGTCAAGACGCCCAAGGGCGGCGTGCACGTGGCGCTGGCGTTCAACCCCTCGCATCTGGAAATCGTCAACCCGGTAGTCTGTGGTTCGGTGCATGCGCGCCAGACCCGCCGCCGCGACACCATGCACACGCAGTCGATGGCCGTGCTGATCCATGGCGACGCCGCGTTCGCCGGCCAGGGCGTCAACATGGAACTGCTGAACATGTCGCAGGCCCGTGGCTTCAAGATCGGTGGCAGCCTGCACATCGTGATCAACAACCAGGTCGGCTTCACCACCTCCAATCCGCAGGACGCCCGTTCGACCATGTACTGCACCGACCTGGCCAAGATGGTCAATGCGCCGGTGCTGCATGTGAATGGCGACGACCCGGAAGCGGTGATCGCAGTCACCCGCCTCGCCTACGATTTCCGCAAGCAGTTCCGCCGCGACGTGGTGATCGACCTGGTCTGCTACCGCCGCCACGGTCACAACGAGGCCGACGAGCCGGCCGCGACCCAACCGGTGATGTACAAGATCATCCGCGCCCGCCCCACCGCGCGCGACCTGTACCAGCAGCAATTGGTGAAAGAAGGCGTGCTGGCCGAAGGCGATGCGCAGAAGCAGTTCGAGGCCTATCGCGACCGGCTCGAAGCCGGTGCACCGATGACCGAACTCGACCCGTCGCCGACCCGCGACGGCCATGTCGACTGGGCGAAGTTCATCGGCGGCAAGCTGTCGACGCCGACCGACACCAGCGTGCCGAAGCAGAAGCTGCAGGAACTCTCCAGCAAGATCCTCACCCTGCCCGCCGACATCACGCTGCAGGCACGCGTGGCGAAGATCTACGACGACCGCCGCAAGATGGCCGCTGGAGAACAGCCGGCCGACTGGGGCTTTGCCGAGAACCTGGCCTACGCCACCTTGATCGATGCCGGTCACGACATGCGCCTGGTCGGCCAGGATTCCGGTCGTGGCACGTTCTTCCATCGGCACGCCGTGCTGCATGACCAGAAGGACGGCCACACCTACATGCCGCTCGCGACGATCCGCGCCGGAGCCGACGTGGAAGTGATCGACTCGCTGCTAAGCGAGGAAGCGGTGATGGCATTCGAGTACGGCCACTCCACTACCGACCCGGACACGCTGAATATCTGGGAAGGCCAGTTCGGCGATTTCGCGAACGGCGCCCAGGTGGTAATCGACCAGTTCATCAGCTCCGGCGAAGCGAAATGGAATCGCCTGTGCGGCCTCGCGCTGTTTCTGCCGCACGGCTACGAAGGCCAGGGTCCGGAGCATTCCTCCGCGCGCCTCGAGCGCTTCCTGCAGCTGTGCGCATTCGACAACATGCAGGTCTGCGTGCCGACCACGCCGGCACAGGATTTCCACATGATCCGCCGGCAGATGCTGCGCCCGGTGCGCAAGCCGCTGATCGTGATGACGCCGAAATCGCTGCTGCGCCACAAGCTGGCCGTGTCCTCGCTGGACGAACTGGCCAACGGCAGCTTCCAGCTGGTGATCGGCGAGCATCGCGAGCTGCCGGCGAAGAAGGTCAAGCGCGTCGTGCTGTGCTCGGGCAAGGTCTATTACGACCTGCTGGAAGACGCCGAGAAGCGCGGATCGAACGATGTGACGATCGTGCGTGTCGAGCAGCTGTATCCGTTCCCGCGCGTCGAAGTCACCGCCGAACTGGACAAGTATCCTTCCGCCAAGGAAGTGATCTGGTGCCAGGAAGAGCCGATGAACCAGGGCGCCTGGTTCCAGATCCGTCATCACCTGCAGGCCTGCACCGGCAGCAAGCGCAGTCTCTCCTATGCGGGACGCGCACGCTCACCGGCACCGGCCGCCGGCCATCTCAATACCCATGTTGCCGAACAAGCAGCACTCGTCGAGCAGGCGCTGGTTGCGCCGGTCGGCACCGACCACTCAGCAGAATAAAGGCCCAAGGATCCCTCATGTCCATCGAAGTCAAAGTCCCCGTTCTGCCCGAGTCCGTCTCCGACGCCACCATCGCCAGCTGGCACAAGAAGGCCGGCGACGCGGTCAAGCGCGACGAGAACCTGGTCGATCTCGAAACCGACAAGGTGGTGCTGGAAGTACCCTCGCCGGTCGATGGCGTGCTGAAGGAAATACGCCAGCAGGTCGGCGACACGGTGAACAGCCAGCAGATCATCGCGATCATCGAGGAAGGTGCGGCTGCCGCCGCGCCGGCAGAAGCGCCGAAGGCAGCCGCAGCTGCACCGGCTGCTGCCGCACCGAAGGCTGCGGCCAAGGGTGCCGACGATCTGTCACCCGCCGGGCTACGCGTAGCCACCGAGGAAAACATCGACCCGTCCAAGGTGGCCGGCACCGGCCGCGATGGCCGTGTGACCAAGGAAGACCTGGTCAATTATGGCAAGGGTGCTCCCGCTCCGGCTGCCGCTGCGCCGGCGGCGAAGCCGACCCCGGGCTCGCGTCCGGAAGAGCGCGTGCCGATGACGCGCATGCGCCTGCGCATCGCCGAGCGCCTGATGCAGTCGAAGAACTCGATCGCCATGCTCACCTCGTTCAACGAAGTGAACCTGGCCGAGGTGACGAAGATGCGCAAGTCGCTGGGCGAGGCGTTCCAGAAGGAACACGGCGTCAAGCTCGGCTTCATGAGCTTCTTCGTCAAGGCCGCGGCCGAAGCGCTGAAGCGCTACCCGTTCGTCAACGCCTCGGTCGACGGCAACGACGTGATCTACCACGGCTATCAGGACATCTCGATCGCCGTATCCACCGACAAGGGTCTGGTCACCCCGGTGCTGCGCGACGTGCAGGACATGAGCTTCGCTGACGTCGAGAAAGGCATTGCCGACTATGCCGTCAAGGCGCGCGCGAACAAGCTGTCGCTGGATGACCTGCAGGGCGGCACCTTCACCATCACGAATGGCGGCACGTTCGGTTCGCTGCTGTCCACGCCGATCGTCAACCCGCCGCAGAGCGCGATCCTCGGCATGCACACGATCAAGGACCGCGCGATCGTCGAGAACGGCCAGATCATCGCCGCGCCGATGATGTACATCGCGCTGTCGTATGACCATCGCATCATCGATGGCAAGGACGCAGTGCTGTTCCTGGTCGACATCAAGAACCAGTTGGAGAATCCGCAGCGCATGCTGCTCGGCATTTGAGCGTCCCGCTCAAATGCCAAATAGGTAACGTGGCTCTGGTACTGAAATACCACCGAAACAAATGGTTTTCGCGTTGCATTCCAACCACCAGAGCCCATATCCGCTCCATCTGCGAGCACTGACTCGCTAGCAAAGGAACACACATGAGCGACAAATTCGACGTCATCGTCATCGGCGCCGGCCCGGCCGGCTATGTGGCCGCGATCCGTGCCGCACAGCTGGGCCTGAAGACCGCCTGCGTGGATGCCTTCGCCGGCAAGGACGGCAAGCAGGCACTCGGCGGCACCTGCCTCAACGTGGGCTGCATCCCGTCGAAGGCGCTGCTCGACTCCTCGCGCCAGTTCCACAACCTCACGCACAACTTCGGCGTGCACGGCATCACGGCCGACAACGCGAAGATCGACGTACCCACCTTCGTCGGCCGCAAGGACAAGATCGTCAAGCAGTTCACCGGCGGCGTGGCACAGCTGTTCAAGGCGAACAAGATCACGCCGTACTTCGGTACCGGCAAACTGCTCAAAGGCAATAACGTCGAGATCACCGGTGCCGATGGCGCCAAGCAGACGATCAGCGCGACCAACGTGATCCTCGCCTCCGGCTCGGTACCGATCGAGCTGCCGTTCGCGAAGTTCGATGGCAAGTCGATTGTCGATAACGCTGGCGCGCTGGACTTCACCGAAGTGCCGAAGCGACTGGGCGTGATCGGTGCCGGTGTGATCGGCCTTGAGCTCGGCAGCGTGTGGAGCCGTCTCGGCGCCGAAGTCACCATCATCGAAGCGCTGCCGGAGTTCCTCGCTGTCGCCGACGCCGACGTGGCCAAGGTGGCCGCGAGGGAATTCGCCAAGCAGGGCCTGACCATCAAGCTCAACGCCAAGCTCAACAAGGCCGAGGTGAAGAAGGATGGCGTGCACCTCACCTACACCGACAAGGACGGTGAGCAGAATCTCGTCGTCGACAAGCTGCTGGTCGCTGTGGGTCGTCGCGCCTACACCGCCGGCCTGCTGGCCGATGACACTGGCGTGAAGCTGGACGAGCGCGGCCGCATCGTTGTCGACGAGCACTGCCACACCGGCGTCGACGGTGTGTGGGCGATCGGCGACGCCGTGCGCGGCCCGATGCTCGCGCACAAGGGTTCCGAGGAAGGCGTGGCGGTGGCCGAGTGGATTGCCGGCAAGGCTGGTCACGTCAACTACGACACGGTGCCGTGGGTGATCTACACCGAGCCGGAAATCGCCTGGGCCGGCAAGACCGAAAAGGAATTGAAGGACGCCGGCATCCCGTACAAGGTCGGCAGCTTCCCGTTCGCCGCGATCGGCCGTGCCGTCGCGATGAACGAGGCCGTCGGCCAGGTGAAGATGCTCGCCCATGCCGAGACCGATCGCATCCTCGGCGTGCACATGGTTGGTCCGGGCGTCTCCGAGCTGATCGCCGAGTGCGTCGTCGCGATGGAGTTCAAGGGCTCGTCCGAGGATCTGGCGCGCATCGTCCATGCGCATCCGACGTTGTCCGAGGCCGTGCACGAAGCCGCGCTATCGGTCGACAAGCGCGCGATCCACAAGGGCAACTGAGCGCAGGATGCGCTCATCCCGGGCAGCGCGTGCATGTGCGTCGATCCGGGATATCTAATCACGTACGACACGCGACCCGTCTCCCAAGGACGGGTTTCGCGCTTTTGGAGATATAGATGGCCAAAGTTACATCGCTCTGCGTCTACTGCGGCTCCAGCGGTGGCAAGTACCCCGAGTACACCGAACAGGCGCGTGCGTTCGGCACCGAAATGGCCCGTCGCGACATCGCCCTGGTCTACGGTGGCGGCAAGGTCGGTCTGATGGGCACCGTGGCCGACGCCGTGCTCGCTGGCGGTGGCAAGGTCATCGGCGTGATCCCGCGCCAGCTGGTGGAGCTCGAAGTGGCCCATCCGGGCCTGAGCGAACTGGTCGTGGTCGAGACCATGCACCAGCGAAAGACGCGCATGTACGAACTGTCCGATGCTTTCATCGCCCTGCCCGGTGGTTTCGGCACGATGGATGAGATGTTCGAGATGCTGACCTGGGCGCAACTTGGCCTGCATCGCTACCCATGCGCGTTCCTAGATGTGCGTGGTTATTACGGCGGTCTGCGCACGATGATGGACCACATGGTCGACGAAGGTTTCGTGAAGGCCGGCCAACGCGACAGTGTATGGTTCGGCAATTCGATGACCGCGCTGTTCGACTGGATGGACAGTTACGATGGCGGCAATGCGTCCCGCGTGATTGACCCGTCCAGCGTCAAGGCCTGATCACCTGCGCTACAACCCGCTACAGGTCTCGTCATAGGATGTGCACATGCTCATGAAATGCCATCGCTCTATCCCGCTGGCTATCACCGTCATGTTTTTCGCACTTCCGGTAGCCAGTGCCGACTGGAGTACTCCTTCAGCCACCCAGTCGGTATCCGCCCCGAAGGCCGATCCAAGCGTACCTGCGGATCTCCGCGACACTGTCGTCGACGCGACAGTCAAGGGTTTCTTGCTGTATCGCAACGACACCGCTTCCGCCATCGCCAGTGACACCATGGTGGATTCGGGTGCCCTGAAGGAAGTTGCCCATCCCACTGGCTGGCTCACGAATAGTGAAGACGCAGCCGGTGACCTGTGGTCAGTAGCATTTACCGAAGACAAAGATGGCAAGCCATATGCATTTGCCGACGCCACCGTGCAATTCGTGGATGGCAAACCACGGGTATCCTTTCATCGAAACAAGCCAGCGCGACCCATTGCAGGCACCGAGGCCATTGAGGTTCAGGTTCGCGACCTCGCCATGAAGGTCAATGTGCTTCGCTGTGCACCGCAGTACAACCAAGCCGTCATGCTGTGGCAAGAACACGGCAACCTGTTCGCCAACGTGGATTTGCTTCCGGCCCGCACCGACGCAGACACCTACTATCTGGGCGGTTTCCACGAACTGCGCTACACCCTCAAGGGCGATGCGCCACCCAGCCACTTCGCGCAGACCAAGAGCTGCATCACTGTCACGAAGGAACCGGCCAACAGCGTCGCCATGGTGGTCACACACCTCACCTCGCCAACTCCCACCCAGTTCCACGTGTTCATGAGCCTCTCGTACCACAAGACCATATACGTACTCACAACGCAGAACCATCTGAAATGGGCCGTCGAAGCGGGACATATTCGCATCGTCAAAGAAGACAAGTCATGACTCCATCCGTTTCTGCCTTCCGCGCCTTCCGCATCCACAACGATGACTCCGGCTACCGCGCCGGTGTCGAAAGCATGACGGCTGATGCACTGTCGCCTGGCGAGGTGCTGATCAAGACCGCGTATTCGTCGGTGAATTACAAGGATGCGCTGGCCGGCACTGGCAAGGGCAAAATCCTGCGCCAGTTCCCGCTCAATGGCGGTATCGACGTTGCTGGCCATGTGGTCGCCTCCACCGATCCCGCGTTCAAGGAAGGCGATGCGGTGCTGTGCACCGGCAGCGGCCTGTCTGAAACGCGTGACGGCGGCTATGGCGAATACGCGCGGCTGGAAGCGCGCTGGACGATTCCGCTGCCATCGGGCCTGAGTCTGCGTGAAAGCATGATCCTCGGCACCGCCGGCTTCACCGCCGCGCTGGCGCTGTTGCGCATGCAGGACAGCCGGCAGACGCCGGCACTCGGCCCGATTGCCGTGACCGGCGCCAGTGGCGGCGTCGGCCAGTTGGCGATCGATATCTTCAGCCGTGCCGGGTACGAGGTGCATGCGATCAGCGGCAAGGCGGATCATTTCGACTTTCTGCGCAGTCTCGGCGCCACCGCATGCATCGACCGCCACCAGCTCGCCTTCAGTGGCAAGCCAATGGATTCGGTGCGCTTCGGTGGTGCGTTGGATAACGTCGGCGGCGCGATGCTGGCCGGGCTGCTGCCGCTGATCGCGCCCTACGGCAACGTGGCGATCTGCGGCAACGCGGGCGGCATCGCTTTCGACAGCACCGTCATGCCGTTCATCATCCGCGGCGCCAGCCTGCTCGGTATCGCGTCAGCCGGCACCGCTCGTCACATCCGTGACGAGGTCTGGCGACATCTGGCCAGTGACTGGAAGCCGCAACATCTGGAGCGCATCGCCACGCGTGAAATCACGTTCGACGAACTGCCTGAAGTATTCGTGCATATGCTCGCCGGCGACTCGTTCGGCCGCACTTTGCTGCGCATTGGCAACACGGTTTGACGAACCGCGCTTGGAAGTCGCTTCATCACGGCTTAGAATCAACGAAACTCGCTGGGGACTATCACCATATGGCACGTATCCTGATCGTCGACGATTCCCCGTCCCAGTTGCTGGGCATCAAACGAATCGTCGAAAAACTCGGGCATGAGACCCTTTCCGCCGAAGATGGTGCCGCTGGCGTCGAAGTGGCCAAGCTGGAAAAGCCCGATTTGATCCTGATGGACGTGGTGATGCCGAACCTCAATGGTTTCCAGGCGACGCGCACGATCAGCAAGAATCCCGACACCGCGCATATCCCGATCATCCTGGTGACCACCAAGGATCAGGAAACGGACAAGGTCTGGGGCATGCGCCAGGGCGCCAAGGCCTACGTGACCAAGCCGATCAAGGAAGAGGAACTGGTCAAGGCGCTGAACGAGTTTCTGCCGCACTGATCCTGGTCCGGCAACTCATCACGCTCATGCAAACGGCGCCCTTCGGCGCCGTTTTCTATTGACCCACCGGCAACCTGTTACCGGCGCGGATCGTAGTCCTTGAAGTGTTCATGCAGCGCTTCATAGGCCGCACGCTGCTCGTCGTTATCCGCCAGTGGCGCCCGGATCGAAAGTTCCACCATCTGATCGCCCGGATGTGCGCCCGGCATGCCACGGCCCTTCAACCGCAACTTGCGTCCCGACTGCGAACCCGCCGGGATGCGCAGATCGACCGTACCGGCCAGAGTCGGTACCGGCAGCGTGGCTCCCAGCGCCGCTTCCCACGGAGCGATCGGCAACACATGCACCACGTTGCGGCCGTCCAGGCGGAAACGCGCATCATCGTGAATGCCCACTTCCAGCAGCAGATCGCCATTCGGACCGCCAGCCATGCCCGGCTGACCCTGCCCGGAAAGGCGAATCACCTGGCCGGGGTTGATGCCGGCCGGAATCTTCACTTCCAGCACGCGCTCGCCACCAGCCGGATCATGCAACGCCAGGCGTGTGCGGCCGCCATCGAATGCGGTCTGCAGGTCGATTCGCACCGATGCCTGAACGTCCTGGCCGCGGCGTGGACGCGGCTGGCCGCGTTGGCCAGCACCGGCTGCACCACGGCCAAACAGACTCTCGAAGAAGTCGCTGAAATCGCCGTCGTCTCCGCCACCACCGAAGCCCTGCTGCCCTTGCCAACCCGGCGGCGGCCGGAACTGCTCGCCCTGCCGATAGCCGCCAGCGCGCAGCTGATCGTAGGAGCGCCGCTTCTCGGCGTCCTTGAGTACTTCGTTAGCCTCGTTGACCGATTTGAATTTCTCCTCGGCACCGGCTTCCTTGTTCTTGTCCGGATGGTATTTGCGCGCCAGCTTGCGATACGCCGCCTTGATCTCGGCTTCGCTGGCATCGGGCTTCACACCCAGGATCTCGTAATAGTCTTTGAATTCCACGAACACTCCCCAGCTCACACAAAACAGCGGCGAATCGACTCCGCTGCGGGCAAGACCTGCATGCGACTCGGTGACAGGTGTTGATGGTAATGCGTCGAAGCGGCGCCGGGGCCTTCTCCACCCGCTGTGGCCTCGAACGGTTGCCTCCATCACCACCTGTCACAGAAATAGGTCCCGGCGGCGGACGATTCAAGGCGACAGGCCGCCACCGGGCGATTTAGCATGGCGAAACTTCCCCCATCCCGAGACCCGCATGACCATCCAGCCTGGCGACACGATTCCGGACACCACCATCCAGGTCATCGACGGCGCGATAAGGCCAGGACATACCGGCGAGCTGTTCGCCGGACGGAAGGTCCTGCTGTTCGGCCTGCCTGGTGCGTTCACCCCGACCTGCTCCAACAAGCACCTGCCCGGCTATATCAGTCATTACGCCGAATTCCAGCAACGCGACATCAACGTGATGTGCCTCGCCGTCAACGACGCCTACGTGATGCAGGCCTGGGCCGCCGCGCAACAGGTTCCCGCCGGCCTGCTGATGCTTGCCGACGGCAACGCCAGCTTCACCCGCGCGCTGGGACTGGAGCTGGATGGCACCGCGTTCGGCATGGGCCTGCGCACGCGCCGCTTCGCGCTGTACGCGGAAGATGATGTGGTGCGCGTGCTGCAGGTCGAAGCGCCTGGCGAGCTGCGGGTTTCCAGTGCCGAGGCGATGCTAGCGGCGATCGGACATTAAGATACTTATGCCGGTATGTTGATTGCAGGCTGGCTAACGTCGGCTTTCGGCCGATTCTGTTGAAAAACACCCTTGTCGCGGTGCGATGGAAGTGGTTGACTGATCACCCATCGACCGAGCGGGATTTTCGCGATGATGGGACGTCAGCAAGCTGCGCAAGCCCCCTTGTTCTACGCCTTCAACCTTGACGATCACGTCCCCGCCAATCATCTGCTTCGCGGCATTGATCAGTTCCTTGATCTGAGCGAACTGCACACGCATTTGTCCGCGCACTACAGTCACACTGGCCGTCCCTCGATTGACCCGGTGTTGCTGATCCGCATGCTGATCGTGGGCTACTGCTTCGGGATTCGCTCGGAACGTCGGTTGTGCGAGGAAGTGCACCTCAACCTTGCGTATCGTTGGTTCTGCCGACTGGACCTGGAAGATCCGATCCCGGATCACTCGACGTTTTCGAAGAACCGGCACGGCCGGTTTCGCGACAACGACACGCTGCGGTTCGTGTTCGAACAGGTGCTGGCACGTTGTCTGAGCGAGGGACTGGTTGGCGGCGAAGGATTCGCGACGGACGCGAGCGTGATCAAGGCCGACGCCAGCCGTCAGCGTGGCGTGTCGGGCGCGGAGGCGCACTGGGACAAGACAACGCCGCTCACCCGACCCGTGCGCGAGTACCTTGAAGCATTGGACGCTGCGGAGGAGGAACGCATCCCGCCAAAGAATGTGTCGCTGACCGATCCTGCCTCGCAGTGGACCGCCGCGCCCGGCGGTCCGGCATTTTTCGCCTACTCCACCAATTACCTCATCGACACCAAGGCAGGTGTGATCGTGGATGTGGAGGCGAGTCCCGCGCATCGCACGGCGGAAGTAAATGCCACACGTACCATGCTGGAGCGCACTGAAGTGCGCATGGGCATGAAACCTGAGCGGCTGATTGGCGATACGGCCTATGGCTCAGCCACCATGCTGGAATGGCTGGTCGAACAGAAAGGGATCGAACCGCACGTGCCGGTGTGGGATAAATCGGAGCGATCCGATGGCACGTTCTCCCGGACTGAGTTTGCCTGGAACGAGCAGGACAACGCCTATGACTGTCCTGGCGGCAAGGAGCTGCGCTCGAACTGGCGCGCCTTCAAGGTGCCGCGCACCGGGGTAACCAAGGCCGACACGATCATCTATCGCGCCAGCGAGCATGACTGCCGAGGCTGCTCACTGAAAGAGCAATGCTGTCCGAACACCCCGATGCGCAAGATCGCGCGCAGCATCCATGAACATGCACGCGAGGTCGCACGCAAGATTGCCACGACGCCGCAATATCTGCGGTCACGCTGCGAACGCAAGAAGGTCGAGATGTTGTTTGCTCACCTCAAACGCATCTTGCGGCTGGATCGATTGCGCCTGCGAGGTTTGCATGGTGCGCATGATGAGTTTCTGATGGCAGCCATCGCCCAGAATCTGAGGCGAATGGCCAAGCGGTTGATGCCAACCGTGCAAGAAGACGCAAAAGGCCTCCCCGCATAGCGCTCAAGGGCGCTCGACCCTCCCAATTACTTCGCCGATGGATTGACGATCGCGCTATCGGCCAAGTACTCGCACTAAGAAAAGCGAGTTTTTCAACAGAATCGGCCGAAAGCAGATATTGAGGAGTGCATACAAAACCTCAAAGAAAAACCCCGGCAATGCCGGGGTTTTTCTTTCAAGACAGCATCAGGCTACTCACTCTTCGGTGGCTATCGGCTCAATCGTATCCGAACCTTCGCCATCAACCGGTGCCGGAATATCGGCGACTACGCCTTCCTCGCCGCTATCCTCATCCGCATCCAGCCGCATCACGCTGACAAGTTTTTCATCAGCCGGCAGCTTGATCAGGGTGACGCCCTGGGTGTTGCGGCTGAGCTGCGAGACTTCCGCCACGCGGGTACGCACCAGCGTGCCCTGATTGGAAATCAGCATCAGCTCGTGCGCCTCGGTGACCTGAACGGCGCCGACCAGCGCGCCATTGCGCTCGGAGCACTGGATGCCGATCACACCCTGGGTGCCGCGGCCCTTCTTGGTGAACTCGACCAGTTGGGTGCGCTTGCCGTAGCCGCGTTCGGTCGCGGTGAGGATGTCACCTTCAGCCGCCACGATCAGCGAAACGACTTGCGCACCTTCGGCCAGCCGCATGCCGCGCACGCCGGTGGCGGTGCGGCCCATCGAGCGCACGGTGTTTTCGTCGAAGCGGTTGACCTTGCCGTTCGAGGCGAACAGCAGGATGTCGCTGTTACCGTCGGTGAGTTCGACATTGACCAGCGCATCGTTCTCGTCGAGCTTGATCGCGATCTTGCCCTTCTGCAGCTGGAACGCGAACTCGGTCAGCGGCGTCTTCTTCACCGTGCCGTGTTTCGTCGCGAAGAACACGAAGCTGTCGTCGCGGTATTCGCGCACCGGCACTACTGCCTGCACCTTCTCGTCCGCGCCCAGCGGTAGCAAGTTGATGATCGGCTTGCCACGCGCACCGGGGCCCGCGTCCGGCATCTGGTAGACCTTGAGCCAGTACACACGACCGGTGCTGGTGAAGGTGAGCAAGGTGTCATGTGTGTTGACCACCCATAGCTGCTCGACGAAATCCTCGTCCTTCAGCGCCGAGGCCGAGCGACCCTTGCCACCACGCTTCTGCGCACGATAGGTACTGGCCGGCTGGCGCTTGATGTAGCCGGTATGCGACAGCGTGACCACCACGTCTTCCGGTGCGATCAGGTCGAGGACGTTGAGGTCTTCCTGTGAATGCTGGATCTCGGTGCGGCGCGCGTCGCCGAACTCGGCCTTGACCGCTTCCAGTTCGCCGCGGATCACTTCGAGCAACCGGTTTGGATTCTCCAGGATCTCGATCAGGCCGCGGATGGTTTCCAGGATCTGCCGGTATTCGTCGGAAAGCTTTTCCTGCTCCAGACCGGTCAGGCGATGCAGGCGCATCGCCAGGATTTCCAGCGCCTGCGCTTCGGACAGCTGGTAGCCGTCATCCTTCAGGCCATCGCGTGGATCCATCTCTTCCGGCCGCGACGCATGGGCGCCGGTAGCCGAAAGCAGCGCGCGCACCATGCCGGCTTCCCAGTGTCGGGAAACCATGCGCTCGCGCGCTTCGGCCGGCGAGGCCGAGGTCTTGATCAGCTCGATCATCTCGTCGATGTTGGCCAGCGCGACGGTCAAGCCTTCGAGGATATGCGCGCGGGCACGTGCCTTGCGCAGCTCGAAGATCGTGCGGCGGGTGACCACCTCGCGACGGTGACGGATGAACGCCTCGAGGATGTCCTTGAGGTTCAGCAGCTTCGGCTGGCCATCCAGCAACGCCACCATGTTGATGCCGAACGTCACCTGCAGCTGGGTCTGCTGAAACAGGTTGTTCAGCACCACATCGCCCATCGCATCCTTGCGGATCTCGATGACGACGCGCATGCCGTCCTTGTCGGACTCGTCGCGCAGCTCGCTGATGCCTTCGAGCTTCTTTTCCTTGACCAGCTCGGCGATCTTCTCGATCAGCCGCGCCTTGTTCACCTGGTACGGCAGCTCGTGGACGATGATCGTCTCGCGGCCGTTCGGCTCGGTCTCGATCTCTGCCTTCGCGCGCACCAGAATGCGGCCACGACCAGTGCGGTACGCCTCGATGATGCCGGAGGAGCCGTTGATGATGCCGTAGGTCGGGAAATCCGGCCCCGGAATGTAGTGCATCAGGTCGTCGATCGAGAGCGTCGGCTCATCTATCAGCGCCATCGTCGCCGCGATCACCTCATTGAGGTTGTGCGGCGGGATGTTGGTGGCCATGCCGACGGCGATGCCGGCCGAGCCGTTGATCAGCAGGTTCGGCACGCGCGCCGGCAAGACCAGCGGCTCGTGTTCGCTCTCGTCGTAGTTCGGCCCGAAGTCGACGGTTTCCTTGTCGATGTCGGCCAGCAGCTCATGCGTGAGCCGCGACATGCGCACCTCGGTGTATCGCATCGCGGCGGCGTTGTCGCCATCGACCGAGCCGAAGTTGCCCTGGCCATCGACCAGCAGATAACGCAGCGAGAACGGTTGCGCCATGCGCACGATCGCGTCGTAGACCGACTGATCGCCATGCGGATGGTATTTACCGATCACGTCACCGACCACGCGGGCCGACTTCTTGTACGGTTTGTTCCAGACGTTACCGAGTTCATTCATCGCGAACAGCACGCGACGATGCACCGGTTTCAGACCATCGCGGACATCCGGGAGAGCGCGGCCCACGATCACGCTCATGGCGTAATCGAGATAGCTCTGGCGCATCTCGTCTTCGATGTTGACGCGAATGATTTCTTTGGCGAGTTCTGCCATGAATCGGCTTCCTTGATAACAAAAAAAGGACGCTGGCACCGCGCCTCCAGCGCATGCGCGAGCGACCCGAAATCAACCTGCGAAGTGTAGCACGAATGACATCAAAACGTCTGGATTTAACTGTTAAGTATCAACGACTTATAGCGACGCTTTGTGGCGCTTGAAAAGCACTCAGTGGACTGTCGAAAAATTGACCAGCGCAGCGACTGCCGAACTCGCGGCGGCGGGCAGTACCGGCCACCAATTCAGGTCTGGAAAATTCAGCAACAACCGTGCGCAGACCCTGTCACCGATCTCAATACGACAGCTTCACCACCCAAACATCGCCTGCATCGCGAGGCTGTTCGGCCGCTCGATCACGCCGCGCTCGGTCACGATCGCGTCGATCAGTTCGGCAGGCGTTACGTCGAATACCGGGTTCCACGCCTGCGCCCCTTCGACCACGGTGCGTTTCCCCGCGGTGCTGAGCAACTCGGCAGGATCGCGCAGCTCGATCTCGATTTCCTCGCCGGTGCCGGTAGCCATGTCGACCGTGGATGACGGCGCCACTACCATGAACTTCACGCCGTGGTACTTCGCGGCAATCGCCAGTTGGTAGGTGCCGATCTTGTTCGCGGTATCGCCGTTCGCGGCGATCCGATCGGCGCCCACAATCACCCATTGCACGGCACCGGATTTCATCAGGTGGGCGGCGGCGGAATCGGCAATCAATTGCGCCGGGATGCCATCGCGCACCAGCTCCCACATCGTGAGGCGCGCACCCTGCTGCCATGGCCGGGTTTCGCCGGCATAGACATGATCGACCCGACCCATGGCCACGCCGGCGCGGATCACGCCCAGCGCCGTGCCAAAGCCGGCGGTGGCCAGTGAGCCGGTATTGCAATGGGTCAGTACGCCGGAATGCGTTCTGATCAACGCAGCGCCCAACTCGCCCATCTGACGATTGGCGGCCAGATCCTCGTCCTGGATCGCCTGCGCCTCGCGCACCAGCGCCGCGGCATCGGCACCAGCCGCGATGCGCTTTTTCATCCGGTCCAGCGCCCACATCAAATTGACCGCGGTGGGCCGTGCAGCACGCAAGGTGGCCAGCACTTCGTCGAGTGACTCACCTTGTTTCGCCGCCAGCGCCACGCCCCACGCGGCAGCAATGCCGATCGCCGGTGCGCCGCGCACGGCCAGATCCTTGATCGCCTGCGTGATGTGGCTGGCGTCAGTACAGTCGATCCAGCGTTCCTCGCCCGGCAGCAGGCGCTGATCGAGCAGACGCAGATATTCACCCTGCCATTGCACGGCACGGATGCGGTCGTAACGGTCGTAATCCATGGGTATGTCTTTGCTATTCAGTCAAACGATCAGATCAGGGCTTGCAGCAGCATGCGCATTCACGGCGCCTCAGGCATGACCAGCCACATGATCAGGTAAATCAGGATGCCCGATCCACCCAGCAGGGTCAGCATGACCCAGGCAACCCGCACCAGGGTCGGGTCCCAGCCGTAGTATTCGGCAATCCCACCGCAGACACCGGCGAGTTTTCTGTCATTGCGTGAGCGATATAAACGCTTCTCCATTTCGACGATCTCTGCGGGAAAGCCGTCAGTCTCGCGCACTCAGCCATTGATGGATAGCCGGTGGTACCTCACGCTGCGCGCGGCCGGACACATAGATGCCGATGTGGCCGCCCTTGAACGCCAGCTGGGTGTAATCGGTGGTGCCGACGTGCTTGCCCATCGCGCGCGAGGCATCCGGCGGTACCAGGTGATCCTGCTCGGCGAAGATGTTCAATACCGGCTGGGTCACCATACCCAGATCCACCGGCTTGCCGCCGATCTCGAGCGTGCCCTTGACCAGCTTGTTGCCTTGGTAGAAGTCCTTGATGAACTGGCGGAACGCCTCGCCGGCCTGATCCGGCGAATCGAAGATCCAGCGCTCCATGCGCAGGAAGTTCTCCAGCTCGGTCGGGTTGTCGAGGATGTCGACCATGCCGATGTATTTCTGCTGGTTCAGTCGCACCGGCTTCAGCGTGAGGTAGACGTAGTTCATCAGTCCGGCGGGGATGTTGCCCATGGTGTCGACGAACAGATCCACGTCCATGCTGCGGCACCAGCTCGACAGCATGTTGTCCGGCGTGTGGAAGTCCACGGGCGTGACCATGGTGATCAGGTTCTTCACCTTGTCCGCGTGCAGCGCGGTGTAGCACAGCGAGAACGCACCGCCTTGGCAGATGCCGAGCAGGTTGATCGCATCGAGATCGTGACGTTTGCGCACTGCATCGACACAACGGTCGAGATAACCGTTGATGTAATCGTCCAGGGTCAGCCAGCGATCGGCACCGTCGGGATAGCCCCAGTCGATCAGGTAGACGTCTTCGCCCTGCTCCAGCAGGTTGCGCACCATCGAACGGTCGGCCTGCAGGTCGGTCATCCATACCGTGTTGACCAGCGCATAGACGATCAGCAACGGCGTCTTCGCGGTGGGTCTGCTGTGGCCTTCGAAGTGCCATACCTTCAGCTTGTCCTCGCTGTAGACCAGCTTGCGCGGGGTGTTCGCGTATTCGGGCTCGCGCATGCCGCGCAGGTGGCCCATGCCGGCGGCGAGCTTGCGCTGGAACGTGGCGATGTCGCCCAGGGCCTTGGTCGGGTCGATGCGCAATGGCGTATACATGGCGAGATCTCCTTACTTGCGCTTGCGCGGACTGGTGCGGGAGGGAGATGCGGCACTGGACTTGGACGTGCTGGCCACTATCGCGCGCGCCGTCTTTGCCGGGGCCTTCGAAACAGACGTCTTTACCGCCGAAGTCGATCGCTTGGCAGGCGCAGCCTTCTTCGCGGCGGGCGCTGCACTCGGGCCACCGGCGAACTGGCGCTTCAGCGCCGCCAGTTCACGGCGCAACGCCATGATCTCGTCAGCATGATCTGAGGTCGCCGGCACGGGGCTGGCACGGAACTCGCGGCGCATGGCCTGCAATCGTTCGCCGAGGCTCGACACTTCGCTGCGCGTGGGTACGCCGAGTTGCTGGCAGAACTGTTCGGTCTGCTGCTGCTGCATCTGGCGCACACGCATCTGCGTGTTGACCATCTCACCGTAAACCTCGCGAAACTCGTCGGTCAGCGCGATCTCGGCATAGGCCTCTTCGGCGGCATCCACCCACAAGTCATACAGCGCCTTCAGCGAATCGATCTGGCGACCGGGCTCGGCGCGCTCCGCCAGTTTGTCCTGCAGGCGCTGCATCGCCTGCGCGTTGGAGCGCTGGATCAACGCCTGATAACGCGCGGAAGCCTGCAACGATTCCAGCATGGCGGCGGCCATCGCCTGTTGCTTCATCTGTTGTTCGCGATCCTGGCCAAACGCCGGCGTCGGCCCCTGGGCGCCCGGCAGATCGCCAAAGCTGCCGTGCTGCGCCGCTTGCATCCAGGATTGCCATTGCCGCGCAAAGCCCTGCGCGCCAGCACTGTCGATACCGCCGAACGCCTGCGCAAACGGCTGGCTGGCACCACCGAACAGCTGCTGCAGTTGCTGACGCCAATCGGCCGGCTGAGCCGCGGCACCGTTGGCGGCGGCGCCCTGCATCCAGTCGAAGTACCCCTTCAGGCCAGCCAAGGTGCGTTCCAGCGTGTCGTTGCCGGAAGCTGGTGTTGTCGGCGGCGTGAAAAACGGGTTGGTTACAGGCTGAGGCTGCTGTTGTTGCAGCTGGCGCGTCCAGGCGTCCCATGACTGCTGCGCCAGGGTCTGATAGTCCCTGATGAAATCATTCGCGGGGTCGGCCATCGGTGCATCCTCATGCGTGGTCCCTGCATCCTAGCAAAAACGTGTTGCACAAAATCATCGGTGCCAGAACGCACAAGGCCCGGCATAAGCCGGGCCTTGTGGAATCACACTGACCTTGAAACTCAGGCGGTGGCGCCGTTGGCGCGCTCGTCTTCGGTGACTGCCTTCATCGACAGGCGGATACGGCCCTGCTTGTCCACTTCGAGCACCTTGACCTTGACGATATCGCCTTCCTTGAGCTTGTCGGAAACCTTCTCGACACGCTCATCGGAGATCTGCGACACGTGCACCAGACCATCCTTGCCCGGCATGATCGTGACGAATGCACCGAAGTCCATCAGCTTGGCGACCTTGCCCTCGTAGATGCGGCCCGGCTCGACGTCGGAGACGATCTGCTCGATGCGCTTCTTCGCCGCTTCGCCCGCCTCGCGATTGACCGAGCCGACGATGATGGTGCCGTCGTCGCTGATGTCGATCGTGGTGCCAGTCTCTTCGGTGATCGAGCGGATCGTGGCGCCGCCCTTGCCGATCACTTCGCGGATCTTGTCCGGATGGATCTTGATGGTGATCAGGCGCGGGGCGTACTCGCTCATTTCCGTGCGGGCGGTGGTGAGCGCCTTGGCCATTTCGCCGAGGATGTGCAGACGACCGCGCTTGGCCTGCTCCAGCGCCACCTTCATGATCTCTTCGGTGATGCCGTCGATCTTGATGTCCATCTGCAGCGCGGAGATGCCATCGGCGCTGCCGGCCACCTTGAAGTCCATGTCGCCGAGGTGATCCTCGTCGCCCAGGATGTCGGACAGCACGACGAAGTCGCTGCCTTCCTTGACCAGGCCCATCGCGATACCCGCCACCGGTGCCTTCAGCGGAATACCCGCGTCCATCATCGCCAGCGAGGAACCGCACACCGAGGCCATCGACGAGGAACCGTTGGACTCGGTGATTTCCGAGACCACGCGCACCACGTACGGGAATTCCTCGATCGTCGGCTTCACTGCCTGCACGCCGCGCTTGGCGAGACGGCCGTGGCCGATCTCGCGACGCTTCGGCGCGCCGAAACGACCAGCTTCACCCACCGAGAACGGGGGGAAGTTGTAATGGAACAGGAACGGATCCTTCGACTCGCCACCCGGCGCATCGATGATCTGCGCGTCACGCGTAGTGCCCAGCGTGATGACGACCAGGGCCTGCGTCTCGCCACGGGTGAACAGCGCGGAACCATGCGTACGCGGCAGTACGCCAACGCGTGCAGTGATCGCACGGACGTCGTCGAGCTGACGGCCGTCGATACGCACCTTGGTCTTCAGTACGCTGTCGCGCATGGTGTGGTATTCGAGCTCGCCGAATTCCTTCGACAGCTCGGCAGACGCCCAGCCGTTCGTTTCGGCTTGCGCTTTCAGCTCACCCAGCACGTCGGCCTTGATCGCGGAGATCGCGTCGCGGCGCTGCAGCTTGTCGCGCACCTGGAACGCTTCGTCCAGCTTGCTGCCAACGGTGCCCTTGAGCGCGGCGACCAGCGACTCGTTGCGCGCCGGTGCCTTCCAGTCCCATGACGGCTTGGCGGCTTCGGCAGCCAGTTCGGCGATCGCACGGATCGCGGTCTGCATCTGCTGGTGACCGAACATCACCGCGCCGAGCATCACATCCTCGGACAGCAGCTGGGCTTCGGATTCCACCATCAGCACCGCACCGGCGGTACCGGCAACGACCAGGTCCAGCTGCGAAGTCTTCAGCTCGGTGGTCGTCGGGTTCAGCAGGTACTGGCCGTTGGCGTAACCGACGCGGGCGGCACCGATCGGACCCTTGAACGGGATACCGGCCAACGACAGCGCAGCCGAGGCGCCGAGCAAGGCAACGATGTCGCCGTCAACCTCGGGATTGAGCGAGACGACCTGCGCGATGACCTGCACTTCGTTCTTGAAGTCTTCCGGGAACAGCGGGCGCACCGGGCGATCGATCAGACGCGAGGTCAGCGTCTCCTTCTCGGTCGGACGGCCTTCGCGCTTGAAGAAGCCGCCCGGGATGCGACCAGCGGAGTAGAACTTTTCCACGTAGTCGACGGTGAGCGGGAAGAAATCCTGCCCTTCCTTCTGCTTGGTGGCCGCCACGGCGGTGACCAGCACCACGGTGCCGCCCATGCTGGCCATCACCGCGCCGGACGCCTGGCGGGCAATTTCGCCCGTCTCCAGCGTGACTTCGTGACTACCGTACTGGAATGACTTGGTTACTTTTGCCACGTGCTTAATTCCTGATCTGATTGAGAAGTGCGCCCGGGGATGGGCGCCTCTTGATCTTTGCGTTCATGGATGAACGCACGAAATTACCGACGCAGGCCGAGGCGTTCGATCAGGGTCTGGTAGCGCGCAAGATCGCGATCCTTCAGATAGCTGAGCAGACGCTTGCGCTGGTTGACCAGCTTCAGCAGACCACGGCGGGAATGGTGATCCTGCTTGTGTTCCTTGAAGTGGCCGGTGAGATGGTCGATGCGGGCGGACAACAGGGCGACTTGGACTTCCGACGAGCCGGTATCGTTCGGCACGCGGCCGAAATCAGCAATGATCTTGCCGGTTTGTTCTGCGGTAAGGGACATGGGTATACGTTTCCTTGGAAAGGCGATGCGAAGCTTGTGCTTGCATCATCGCGATGACGCAAGCACAAGCTTCGCCTAGATGAATGAAAGCGTTGAAATAACCTGTCTATTCTACTGATGGGAGTGGTGTTACAACAAGTGCGCAGCGGCTTTTCGGCGCAATTTCTTCAGTCTGACGGCAGGTTGAAGCCGCGCAGGATGCGCGCACGGCCTTCGTCATCCAGTTCCAGCAACGCCAGCAGCGCGCCATCGCTGGCATAGGCGGCACAGCGGCCACTTGGCGGCGCCTGCGGCAGCGGGATCTGCTGGCCGCGCGAGATCGCCATGCTTTGCTGCTCATCGAGCTGCAGCACCGGCAAATCGGACAATCCAGCCGACACGGGCAACAACCACGCCAGCAAGGCTTCGTCACCCTGTTCCGCCGCCTGCTGCAACTGCTCCAGCGTCACCATGCGCGGCTCGCGGAACGGCTCCACCCATAACCGGCGCAGCGCGGTCAGATGCGCGCCACAGCCCAGATCCTCGCCCAGATCCACCGCCAGCGAGCGCACATAGGTGCCGGAGCCGCACTCCACCAGCAGGGTCAGCGTGTCGTCGGTGCGTGCCAGCAGATCCAGCCGGTGGATCTCTACCTCGCGCGGCGGTACCTCGACGGTCTCGCCACGACGCGCCTTGGCATACAGCCGCTCGCCGTCCTGCTTGAGCGCCGAATACATAGGGGGCACCTGCAGGATGCGGCCGCGCAACTTGACCAGTGCCGCCTCGATGGTAACTTCGTCGAGCGCAGGCAGCGGGCGCTGCCGCACGATCTCGCCTTCGCAATCGGCCGTATCGGTGGTGACGCCGAGCCGGCACTCGGCCACATAGGCCTTACGCGCACCGAGCAGGCTGCCGGCCAGTTTGGTCGCCTCGCCGAAGCACAGCGGCAGCAGACCGGTGGCCAGCGGGTCGAGTGCGCCGGTATGGCCGCCCTTGGCGGCACGCAACAACCGACGCACGGTTTGCAATGCCTGGTTGGAACTCAGACCCAGCGGCTTGTCGAGCAGGACGATGCCGTGCAGGTCGCGGTGCTGGATACGTGGCAGACGACTCATCGGTTCAGCAGTGCCAATGTTCCGGTTCAATCCTGCTTGTCGCCGGTCGACTTGTCGTCCTTGAGCGGTGCCAGATCACGCGCCTGTTCACGCAGCAAGGTTTCGATGCGCTCGCCCTTGTCGACCGAGTCGTCATACTTGAATTTCAGCTCCGGCACCCGGCGCATGCGCATGCCGCTGTGGGCCAGCGAATGGCGGATCTCGTGACCGATCGCGTTGAGTGCCTTCACCGCCGGCACCCCCTGCTCGGGCAGCATGGCCGTCACCCACACGGTGGCCCAGTCCAGGTCGCGGGTGATTTCCACGTCCGACACGCTGACCGACGGCAGCCCGTGGTCGCGCACGGCCGCATGCACCAGCAAACCCAGTTCGCGGCGCAGCTCGGCACCGATGCGGTCGGTACGTTTGAAATCACGGGATGGCATAAGAAAAACCTGGTAGTGAGTTGAGAGGAGTGAGAAACGAGAGAAAGCCGCGGCCACTACTCGTTTCTCACTCCTGTGCACTCGTTTTCTGCTTTAAAGGGTGCGCGCCACTTCCGTGCGCTCGAAGCATTCGATCTGGTCGCCCGGCTTCACGTCGTTGTACTGCTTGACCGCGATGCCGCACTCCATGCCGTTGCGCACTTCGTCGACCAGCTCCTTGAAACGGCGCAGCGATTCCAGTTCGCCTTCGAAGATCACCACGTTGTCGCGCAGCACGCGGATCGGCTTACTGCGCTTGACCGAACCTTCGATGACCATGCAACCGGCCACGGCACCGAACTTGGAGCTGCGGAACACATCGCGAACCTGTGCGGTACCGATGATGTCCTCGCGCACTTCCATGCCGAGCAGGCCAGTCGCCGCCTGGGTCACCTGATCGATCACGTCATAGATGATCGAGAAATAACGCACGTCGAGGCCAGCGGTCTCGATCACCTTGCGTGCCGACGCATCGGCGCGCACGTTGAAGCCGATGACCAGCGCCTTCGAAGCCGCCGCCAGGGTGGCATCGGATTCGTTGATGCCACCGACGCCGGACGAGACCACGTTGACGCGGACACGTTCGTTGCCGATCTGGGTCAGCGACTCGCGCAATGCCTCGACCGAGCCCTGCACATCGCCCTTGACCAGGATGTTGAGCGTCTGCTGCTCCACGCCCTGACCCATCTTCGCGATGATGTCCTCGAGCCGGTTGCTCTTGCTGACCATGCGCGTTTCGCGACGCTTGAGCTCACGCTCCTGCGCGACCTCGCGGGCGAGGCGCTCGTCCTCGACGCAGACGAAGTCATCACCGGTTTCCGGCACACCGGACAGACCCAGCACCTGCACCGGAATCGACGGGCCGGCTTCCAGTACCTGCTTGCCGGTTTCGTCGATCAGGGCGCGCATGCGGCCGTATTCGATACCGCAGACGATGAAATCGCCCTTCTTCAAGGTGCCCTGCTGCACCAGCACAGTCGCTACTGGACCACGGCCACGATCCAGACTGGATTCGATCACCACGCCAGAAGCGCGACCATCGGCCACCGCCCTGAGCTCCATCACCTCAGCCTGCACCGAGATCGCATCGAGCAGATCCTCGACGCCGGCGCCGGTCTTGGCCGATACCGGGATGAACTGGACGTCGCCGCCCCAGTCTTCCGGTACCACTTCGTACTGCACCAGGCCCTGCTTGACGTTGTCCGGATTGGCGCCGTCCTTGTCCATCTTGTTCACCGCGACGATCAGCGGCACCTTGGCGGCGCGCGCATGCTTCACCGCTTCCACCGTCTGCGGCATCACGCCGTCATCGGCCGCCACCACCAGGATCACGATATCGGTCGACTGCGCGCCACGGGCACGCATCGAGGTAAACGCGGCGTGGCCCGGGGTATCCAGGAACGTGATCACGCCCTTGGACGTTTCCACGTGATACGCGCCGATGTGCTGGGTGATGCCACCGGCTTCGCCGGAAGCGACCTTGGTGCGGCGGATGTAATCGAGCAGCGAGGTCTTGCCGTGATCGACATGACCCATGATCGTCACCACCGGCGGGCGCGTGACCTTCTCGCCTTCCAGTTCGACGTTCTGGGTATGTGCCGCCAGCGTTTCCTCGGCATTGTTCTGGCTGTCGGCCACCGGCGTATGGCCGAGTTCCTCGACCACCAGCACCGCGGTATCGTGATCGATGCTCTGGTTGATGGTCGCCATGACGCCCATCTTGAACAGCGCCTTGACCACTTCGGAGCCCTTGACCGCCATCTTCTGCGCCAGCTCGGCGACGATGTTGTTGTCAGTCACCACCACTTCACGCACTACCGGTGCGGTAGGGCGCGAGAAGCCATGCGGACCGGACGGCGCATTGCTGCTGCCGCGCGACATCTCGCGAACACCACCGCGACCTGGCTTGCCACGCTTGTTGCTGCTGGAGGAGCGACGGGCACGATCGGCCTCGCTCAGATGCATCTGGCCGCCGGCGAAACGCTTGCCGCCATCGCGCTCTTCCTTGCTGCCGCTGGTTTCTTCGCGTTCGCGGCCATGCTTTGGCTTGCCACGGGCGTCGCTGGCAGGTGCCGGCGCTGCCGCCGTGTTGCCTGCCACGCCGGGGCGAGCCACCGGCTTCGCGGTGACTACCGGCGCCACGACGGGTGCCGGTGGTGCAGCCACTGGCTTGACCAGCTTTTCGCGTTTGCGCGGCTCATGGATGCGCGGCAGGATCATGCCGAGGTCGCGCTGATCCATCCGCTGCACGGCGGTGGCAGATTCATCTTCGACCTTGTCGGTCGACACGACCTCAGCGGGCTGAGCCGATTCCGGCTCTGCCACTGCATCGGCAGTTGCGTCATCCGCTGCAGGCGCCGCTGCCTTGGCCGCATGCTGTTTCTTTTCTTCCTGTCGCTGCTGCTCGTCCAGAGCGCGCTGCAGCGCTTCCTCATGACGGCGCTGCTCGGCATCGAGGCGATCCTGCTCTTCCTGCTCGCGCTGCTGCTGCGATTCGTGCAGCTTGCGCACGGCATCCTCGCGCTCGGGCTCGGCGCTGGCTTCCTCGGCAATCACGCTGCGCTTGACGTAGGTGCGCTTGGCGCGAACCTCGACGTTGACCGTCTTGGCCGTACCTGCGGCACCGCGGCCGCCCGGCGTGGCCACCTTCAGCTCGCCGACCGTGCGCCGCTTGAGGGTGATCTGGCGCGGCGCGCTGTCATCGACCTCGGCGGCAACCTCGTTCTTGCCATGAGTGCGGCGCAGGAATCCGAGCAGCTTCACCTTCTCGGTGCTGCTGATGACCTGCTCCTGATCGGAGAATTTCATGCCCGCCTCGCCAAGCTGCGTCAGCAGCTTGTCGACCGGCATGCCCAGTACCTGGGCGAGTTGTTTGATCGTGACGTCCGACATCGTGTTCTCTGCTCCGCCGTTCCCGCGCTTGGACCCTGTTCGGCCCTTATCGTCAGTGCGACATTATCCATGCCGCCACCTCCATCCTTGCTGAAAGGCTCCGTAAAGCCTTTCTCGGCACACCCATCCAGGATGCCGCCGTCCGCGGTTAGCCGCCTTTCTCCAGCCGCTCGATCATCGGTGCACGCGCGGCCATGATCAGTGCCGCAGCGCGCTCCTCGTCCATGCCATCGATATCAATCAGGTCGTCGACTGCCAGGTCGGCCAGATCGTCGACCGTGCTCACCTCGCGGGCCGCCAGCGTATAGGCGGTCGCTTCGTCCATGCCGGGCAGCGCCAGCAGTTCGGCGGACGGCTGATGTTCGTCGACGCCCTCCTCCACGGCCAGTGCCTCGGTCAGCAGTGCATCGCGGGCGCGGGCGCGCAGTTCCTCCACGATGTCCTCGTCGAATCCTTCCACCGCCAGCAGCTCGGCGCTTGGCACGTAGGCGATTTCCTCGATGCTGGAGAAACCTTCCTGCACCAGGATGACGGCAATTTCCTGATCCACCTCGAGCTTGTCCATGAACAGCTGGCGCGCGGCCTCCTGCTCGGACTCGCTCTTGGCGGTGACCTGATCCTGGGTCATCACGTTGAGCTGCCAGCCAGTCAGTTTGCTGGCAAGGCGTACGTTCTGGCCACCGCGACCGATCGCCTGGGACAGCTTGTCCTCGGCCACCGCGATGTCCATCGAGTGCTTTTCCTCGTCCATGATGATGGACTGCACTTCGGCCGGCGCCATCGCATTGATGACGAATTGCGCCTGGTTCTCGTGCCACAGGATGATGTCGACGCGCTCGCCGTTCAGATCGTTGGAGACCGCCTGCACGCGCGAACCGCGCATGCCGATGCAGGCGCCGATCGGATCGGTGCGGCTGTCATGCGCCAGCACGGCGATCTTGGCGCGATCGCCCGGATCACGGGCGCAGCCCTTGATCTCGACCAGGCCCTGGCCGACTTCCGGCACTTCCAGCTTGAACAGCTCGATCATGAATTCCGGGGCCGCACGCGACACGAACAGCTGCGGGCCACGCGCTTCGGACTTCACTTCGTACAGGTAGCCACGCACGCGATCGCCGACGCGGGCCGATTCACGTGGAATCGTCTTGTCACGTGGGATGAACGCCTCGGCATTGCTGCCCAGGTCGAGGTAGATGTTGCCGCGCTCGACGCGCTTGACGATGCCGGTGACCAGTTCACCGACGCGGTCGGCGAAGGCATCAACCACCTGCTGGCGCTCGGCTTCGCGCACGCGCTGCACGATCACCTGCTTGGCGGCCTGCGCGGCAATGCGGCCGAATTCGGCATTCTCGACCTGCTGCTCGATGTATTCGCCCACTTCGGCGCCTTCGCGCTCATCCAGCGCATCCATCAGGCGCAGCTGGTAGGACGGCGATTCCATCTCGCCATCGTCGGCAATGACTTCCCAGCGGCGGAAGGTTTCGTACTCGCCGGTATCGTGGTTGATCGACACGCGGATGTCCGGCTCCTCCTCCGGATAGCGCTTCTTCGCGGCCGAGGCCAGCGCGGCCTCCATTGCCTCGAAAATCACATCCAGCGGCACGCCCTTTTCATTGGCAACCGCTTCGACGACCAGCAAAAGCTCTTTGCTCATTGCAGCAACTCCGTAGACATCCGTCCGGATGCCGATGGTTGAATTATTGTGTTCATCCCGAACACGAAACTCGGAACCCGGCCATGGATGGCCGCACTAATTATTTCTTGTCGGGCGTCTTGCCACCACCGCGCTTGGGCTGCGGCGCATAACCCAGCGCCACCCAGTCCGGCACCACCCGCGCACTTTCCACCAGCGCGTGCTCGAATTCGAATGTCTTGCCTTCGGCTTCCAGCACGATGTGCTCGCCTTCCACCGAAACCAGCTTGCCGCGCAGGCGGCGACGGCCTTCCAGCGCCGCCTTCAGCAGCAACTTCACTTCCTGCCCGGACACTTTCGCAAACTGCGCCGCAGTGAACAGCGGCCGGTCGATGCCCGGCGAGGAAACCTCCAGCACGTAATGACCTGGGACCGGATCCTCGACATCAAGCAGCGCGGACAGTTCGCGGCTGGCGCTCTCGCAGTCCTCGATACCGACTTCGCGGCGCTCGTCCTCGCCTGTGCCGCCCTTGTCGAGCAAGTCCAGGTAAACGCGCAGCGTACTCTGTCCATGTGACGGGGTGAACTCCACGCCAAGGCATTCCAGGCCCAGATCGGCCAGTACCTCGGTGAAGCGTTGTGCCAGTGCCTGTGTATCCATGGATTCGCCTTCCCAGCTCACTCTTTCAGAACGGCAGAAACAAAAAATGGGCTCCAACGGCCCATTTCCTTATCTCGCCGATGTCCCTCTCCTACAGCTCCATCCGGCGCCAGAGCCACTCACGGTGGCTCGGCATGACGCATCCGTGCGCCCAACAAAAAAGCCTCACGAGGAGGCTTTCTTGCACCAAGAAAGATCTGGTAGCGGGGGCAGGATTCGAACCTGCGACCTTCGGGTTATGAGCCCGACGAGCTGCCAGACTGCTCCACCCCGCATCAGAGTCCGAAGAGTTTAGCGGGGTGGCCGGTTTCTTGCAAGCCTCAACACCAACAATCCGAAATAAAGCTGCTCCGCGCTGACCTGACAACGATCATCGCGCGGACCCGACATCAAAGTCCGAACGCGGATCGGCACCAGCCCAGCAACGGCCCCCAGTACAGACCCAGCACCAGCAGCGACAATGCATTCAGCGACAGCACCACGCGCAAGGACACATCCGGCTTGGCTTGCAGCACGCTGCCTTCTGCCGGCTTGTCGAAGTACATCACCTTGATCACGTGCAGGTAGTAGTACAGACCGATGATCGCGAACACGATACCGACGATCGCCAGCCACAGCATGTTCGCGTGGATTGCTGCTTCCAGCACCAATGCCTTGGCCCAGAAACCGAACAGCGGCGGCACGCCGGCCAGCGAGAACATTGCCAGCAGCATCAGGAACGCCATCCACGGCGACTTCTGGTTGAGACCCTTCAGGTCGGAAATTTCCTCGCACTCGAAACCCGCGCGGGTCAGCGCCAGCATCACGCCGAACGCCGCCACGCTCATCAGCGCATAGCAGATCGCGTAGAACATCGCCGCGGCATAGCCCTCCGGTCCGGCAGCAGCCAAGCCCAGCAGCAGGTAGCCCATGTGCGAGATGGTCGAATAGGCCAGCATGCGCTTGAGGTTGGTCTGCACGATCGCGACCAGATTACCGATCGCCAGTGAGATCACCGCCAGCACGGCCAGCATCAGCTGCCAGTGCTGCGACAGGTCGCCCATGCCCGAACTGAGCAGACGGTACGCCATGCCGAACGCAGCCAGCTTGGAGCCCGAGGCGATGAACGTGGTGACCGGCGTCGGCGCACCCTGATAGACGTCGGGAATCCACATGTGGAACGGCGCGGCACCGAGCTTGAAGCCGATACCGACGATCATGAAGATCAGCCCGAACAGCAACAGATTCGGCGCGGTGGTGTAGCTCATCACGTTGTGCAGCTGCGCCAGATCCAGGCTCGGCGTGCCACCCATGCCGGAGGCACCGTAAACCATCGACATGCCATACAGCAGCATGCCCGAGGCCAGCGCGCCCAGCACGAAGTACTTGATCGCCGCCTCGGACGGCAGCCTTGCATCACGGTTCAATGCGACCAGCGCATACGACGACAGCGACAGCAGCTCCAGCCCCAGGTACACGGTGACCAGGTTGCCAGCCGAGACCAGCAGCATGATGCCGATCACCGCGAAAATCATCAGCGTGTAGAACTCGCCGCTGAGCAGCTTGCGGTCGATCAGGTATGGCCGCGCGTAGACGAACACCAGCGCCGTGGTGAGCAGCGCGAAGACCTTGAGGATCTCCGACGTCTCGTCACGAATGAACATGCCGCCGAATGCCGTCACCGACTGCGGCGGCTGCCCCATCACCAGCAGGTAGGCTGCCACCAGCAACACGGCGATCGACAGCCAGTGCAGCACCGGGCGCTGCGCGGGTTTCATCCAAGCGTCCAGCAACAACAGCACGCATGCCGCCACCACCAGATAGAACTCCGGCAGCATGATCAGGATGTCATTCAAGGTTGGCATGTTTGGTCCCGATCAAATCTTGTGAATGGCGAGCTGCTGCACCAGCTGCGACACCGAGCTGTCCATCAGATGGACCAGCGGCTGCGGCCAGATACCCAGCGCCAGCACGGCGGCGGCAAAGGAAACCAGCACGAAGGCCTCGCGGCCGTTGATTTCCTTCATCTCGGCCACGTGCGGATTGGTGATGTCGCCCCACAACACGCGCTTGACCAGCCACAGCGTGTACGCCGCGCCGATGATCAGGGTGAATGCGGCAAACAGCGCGATCCACGGATTCGCCGCGAAGCTGGCCAGGATCACCATGAACTCGCCGACGAAACCGCTGGTGCCCGGCAGACCGCAGTTCGCCATCGCGAACAGCACGTAGAAGAAACCGAACCACGGCATCACGTTGATCACGCCGCCGTAATCCTTGATCGAGCGCGTGTGCAGGCGGTCGTACATCACGCCGATGCAGGTAAACATCGCGCCGGAGACGAAGCCGTGCGAGATCATCTGGATCATCGCACCCTGCATGCCGAGCAGCGCCATGTCGGTATTCCCCGACTCGCGTACCAGCAAGAAGGCGATGAAGATGCCCAGCGTGACGAAGCCCATATGGGCCACCGAGGAATACGCCACCAGCTTCTTCATGTCCTCCTGCACCAGCGCGACATAGCCGATGTAGACGATCGCGATCAGGCTCATCACGATGATCAGCCAAGCATAGTGCGCACCCGCATCCGGCACGATCGGCAGGATGAAGCGCAGCATTCCATAGGTACCGACCTTCAGCATCACCGCCGCCAGCACCACCGAGCCGCCGGTCGGCGCCTCCACGTGGGCATCCGGCAACCAGGTATGCACCGGCACCATCGGCACCTTGATCGCGAACGCGATCAGGAAAGCGAAGAAGATCCAGGTCTGTTCCTGCATCGTCAGCGGCAGCGCCGCCAACGTGGCGAGGTCGAACGTGTGCGCCTTCTGGTACAGGTACAGCAGCGCGATCAGCATGAAGACCGAGCCGAAGAACGTGTAGATGAAGAACTTCAGCGTTGCGTATACCCGCCGCGGGCCACCCCAGATACCGATCAGGATGAACATCGGGATCAGGATCGCCTCGAACAGCGCGTAGAACAGCAGCGCGTCGGTGGCGCAGAACACGCCGATCAGCAGGCCTTCCAGCATCAGCATGGCGGCCATGTACTGGTGCGGCTTGTCCTGGATGACTTCCCACGCGCCGGCGATTACCAGGATGCCGACAAAGGTGGTCATCAGGATCAGCGCCACCGAGATGCCATCAGCCGCCAGGCTGTAATGGACGTTCCATGAGGCGATCCACAGATAGCTTTCGGTCAGCTGCATGCCACCCGCGTCAGGGTGGTACTGCACCAGCAGGAACAGGCTGACTACGAAGGTCAGCACCGCCACCAGCAGCGCCAACCAGCGCGCCAAATTGGGACGGCTGGAGCCGGCAAGCAGCACCGGGATGGCCCCGGCGACGGGGAGCCAGATCAGCAGGCTGAGCAAGTGATTGAACATGTGTGCTTGCTTCCCTTATTGCCCGACCAGGCCGGAACCGATCGGCCCAGAACCAAAGAACCAGTACCCGCCAAGCAGCAGGATCAGGCCAAGAATCATCGCGAAGGCATAGTGATAGAGATAACCCGACTGCAGACGACGCGTCGTGGCAGCGATACGGTGAATCACGCTCACCGAGCCGTTGACCATGGTGTCGTCGATCACCGCCGTATCACCCGCCTTCCAGAACAGTCGGCCGAGCTTGACGCCACCGCGGGCAAATACCGCGAAGTAGACGTCGTCGACCCAGTACTTGCGATCAAGCACGGTCCACAGCGGCTTCAACGCCGACTTGATCTTGCCAGCCATGGCCGGGTTGAACAGGTAGATGTAGGTGGTGATCACGAACGCCGTCAGCACCAGGGCGAACGGCAGACTCCAGAAGCCGTGCAAAGCCATGTCCGTGGCACCATGGAATTCCTGACCGAGTTCGGCCAGCACATTGTTCGCCTCGTCCACATGGATCGCACTGCCGAACCAGTTGCCGAACAGCATTGGCCCGACCGTGAAGAAACCAACCAGCAGTGACGGGATCGCCAACAGCACCAGCGGCAGCGTCACCACCCACGGCGATTCCTTAGGCGCATGTTCCAGCACACCCGGCTCATGGTGGCCGTGATCGTCGTCATGGTGACCATGGCCGTGATGCGCGACGACCGTGAAGCGCTCCTTGCCGTGGAACGTCAGGAACATCTGGCGGAACGTGTACAGACTAGTCACCAGCACACCGGCCATCACGCAGAAATACGCGTAATGCGCACCCCAGCGATGCGATTCGCCGACCGCCTCGATGATGGCGTCCTTCGAGTAGAAGCCCGAGGTGAACGGTACCGCCACCAGTGCCAGCGAGCCGATCCACATGGTGATCCAGGTGATCGGCATGTACTTGCGCAGGCCGCCCATGTAGCGCATGTCCTGCTCGTGGTGCATCGCGATGATCACCGAGCCGGCGCCGAGGAACAACAGAGCCTTGAAGAACGCATGCGTCATCAGGTGATACACCGCACCGCTGTACATCGACACGCCCAGCGCCACCGTCATGTAACCGAGCTGCGACAGCGTTGAGTACGCAATCACCCGCTTGATGTCGTTCTGTACGATGCCAATCAGACCAGTGAACAGCGCCGTGGTCGCACCGATCACCAGCACGAAGCTGAGCGCGGTCGAGGACAGTTCGAACAGCGGCGACATGCGCGCCACCATGAAGATACCGGCGGTCACCATCGTTGCCGCATGGATCAGCGCGGAGATCGGGGTCGGGCCTTCCATCGAGTCGGGCAGCCACACGTGCAGCGGCACCTGCGCCGACTTGCCCATCGCACCTATGAACAGGCAGATGCAGATCACCGTGGCGGCATCCCACTGCGTGCCAGCGGTGATCTGCAGGGTCTTGCCGATCAGCGAAGGCGCCGAGCCGAACGCGGTGGCGTAATCCAGCGTACCGAGGAAATACAGCACCGCCGCGATGCCGAGCAGGAAGCCGAAATCGCCCACGCGGTTGACCAGGAACGCCTTCAGATTCGCGAAGATCGCGGTCGGCCGCTTGTACCAGAAGCCGATCAGCAGATACGACACCAGGCCCACCGCTTCCCAGCCGAAGAACAGCTGCATGAAGTTGTTGCTCATCACCAGCATGAACATCGAGAAGGTGAATAGCGAGATGTAGCTGAAGAAGCGCTTGTAGCCGTCGTCGTCGGCCATGTAGCCGATGGTGTACACGTGCACCAGCAGCGACACGAAGCTCACCACCACCAGCATCATCGCGGTCAGGCGGTCGACCAGGAAGCCGACGCTGGCGTTGAAGTGACCGATCTGGAACCAGGTGTAGATGTTCTGGTTGTACGTCTCCGCGCCGCCCAGGGTGAGCTGGTACAGCACATAGAACGACAGCGCGCAGGAGATCGCCACGCCGAGGATGGTGACCGTGTGCGAACCGGCACGGCCGAGGAACTTGCCCAGGAAGCCCGCCAGCAGGCAACCGACCAGCGGGGCCAGCGCGATCGTCAGCAGAATGGATGTCGAAAGCTGCATCGGATCAACCCTTCATGCTGTCGATGTCGGCGATATTGATCGTGCTGCGATTGCGGAACAGCAGCACCAGGATCGCCAGGCCGATGGCAGCTTCTGCCGCGGCCACGGTAAGGATGAAGAACACGAACACCTGCCCCGACACATCGCCGAGGAAGCGCGAGAAAGCCACGAAGTTCATGTTCACCGCAAGCAGCATCAGCTCGATCGACATCAGCAGCACGATCACGTTCTTGCGGTTGATGAACAGGCCGGCGACGGCGATGCAGAACAGCACCGCGCCAAGCACGATGTAGTGCGAGAGCGTGATCATGATTTGGATTCCTGCGGCGGGACCGGCGTTTCGTCGACAGGGCGCTCGGCCGCCATCTTCACGAGGCGGACGCGATCACGCGGGTTGACCTTGACCTGCTGGCTGGCCGACTCGTAACGCGCGTCGGCGCGCTTGCGCAGGGTCAGTGCCACCGCCGCGACCACACCCACGGTGAGGATCAGCGCGGCGACCTCGAACGGCAGCAGGTATTGCGTGTACAACGCGCGACCCAGCCATGCCGTGTTGGATGTGCCCGCTGCGGCAGCCGGATCGGCGCCCATGACCTGCGTGTGCATCGCACGCACGCCGATCAGGCCAAGCATCTCCACCAGCATCGCCGCCGCCACGATCAGGCCGACCGGCAGGAACTTCACGAAGCCCTCGCGCATCTTCTCCTGGTCGATGTCGAGCATCATCACCACGAACAGGAACAGCACCATCACCGCGCCGACATAGACCACGATCAGCGCCAGTGCCAGGAACTCGGCATCCAGCAGCATCCACAGGCAGGCGGCACTGAAGAACGTCAGCACCAGCGCGAGCACGGCATGCACAGTGTTCTTCAGCGTGATCACCGACAGCGCGGCGGCCACGGTGACGAAGCCGAAGGCGTAGAAACAGATGAGTTGGAACAGTTGGGGATTCATCGTTGGCCTCAGCGGTACGCCGCGTCTTGCGCACGGTCGGCGGCAATCTGCTGCTCGAAGCGGTCACCGATGGCCAGCAGCTGCTGCTTGGTCACCACGTTCTCGCCGCGATGCTCGAAGTGATACTCGTGGATGCTGGTCTCGACGATCGAGTCGACCGGGCAGCTCTCTTCGCAGAAGCCGCAGAAGATGCACTTGAACAGGTCGATGTCGTAGCGCGTGGTACGGCGCTGGCCGTCGCTCTCGCGTGGTGCCGAGTCGATCGTGATCGCCAGCGCCGGGCACACCGCCTCGCACAGCTTGCACGCGATGCAGCGTTCCTCACCGTTCGCATAGCGGCGCAGCGCATGCAGGCCGCGGAAGCGGTTCGACTTCGGAATGTGCTCCATCGGATAGCGCACGGTGTACTTCGGCTTGAACATGTAACGCAGGGTCAGGCCCATGCCCTGGAACAGCTCGACCAGCAGCAGGCTCTTGAAATAATGGGTAATGCGGGACATGGCTTTCTTCAGACCCCCGTGCCGATGGTGACCAGGCCGTAGTACTTCATGCAGCCGGCCACGAGAACCCACACGATGGCGATGGGGATGAACACCTTCCAGCCCAGCCGCATGATCTGGTCATAGCGGTAGCGCGGAAAGGTGGCGCGGAACCACAGGAACATGAAGGCGAACAGGAACGCCTTGATGAACAGCCAGATAAAGCCGCCCTGGCCGATGAAGCCCCACGTATCGGGGAACGGCGACAGCCAGCCGCCCATGAACAGGATCGCGGCCAGGAAGCTGACCAGGATCATGTTGGCGTATTCGGCCAGGAAGAAGATCGCGAAAGCCGAACCGGAATATTCCACGTGGAAACCGGCGACGATTTCCGACTCGCCCTCGGCCACGTCGAACGGCGCGCGGTTGGTCTCGGCCACGCCGGAGATGAAATAGATCACGAACACCGGCAGCAACGGCAGCCAGAACCAGTCGAACAGACCCTTGTGGCCGGCCTGCGCGTTGACGATGTCGGTCAAGTTCAGCGAACCGGCCAGCACCAGCACGCAGACCAGGCACAGACCCATCGCCAGTTCATACGAGATCACCTGCGCGGCCGAACGCATCGCACCGAGCAGTGCGTAGCGCGAGTTGGATGCCCAACCGGCCAGGATGATGCCGTACACGCCCATCGAGGTCATCGCCAGCAGATACAGCACGCCGGCATTCGCGTTGGATAGCACCATCTTGCTGCTGAACGGAACCACCGCCCACGCCGCCAGCGCCGGGATCAGCGCCAGCAACGGCGCCAGGTAATACAGCGCCCGGTTCGCCTTGGTCGGCAGGATCACTTCCTTGATCAGCAGCTTGACCACGTCGGCGAATGCCTGCAGCAGGCCGAACGGACCGATCTTGTTCGGCCCCAGGCGCACGTGCATCCAGCCGATGACCTTGCGTTCCCAGTACACGAACATCGCCACCGCGATGATCAGCGGCACCGTGATGCACAGGATGTAGATGATCGGCCACAAGAGCTGGTTGATAAGTTGATCAGCCATGATGCTTATGCCTTGCTCAAGGTGATGGCCGCGCCATACGGCGGCAGCGTGGCGGTGAGATCCTGGGCAGCCTCGATCCATGCCGTGCCGTCCGGCACGGCCACATCGACCACCAGCGGCAGCAGCACGTCGCCGAGGCGCACCTGCGTACCGTGGGCCAGACCGAGCCGCTGTGCCTCAGCCGCATTCAGACGTACCGCCGGGGCACGATTGAGCGGATGTGCGTTCAACGCGGTGGCACGACGCAACACCGCATCGCCACGATAGATCGGCCAGGTGGCGAGACGGGTCAAGCCGGCGGCAACCGCACGTGCGGCCAGACCGCTGCGTGGCGCCGCGGCACGTTCGCTGATGCCGTCACGCAGACCGGCCAGATCGTCGAACTCGAAACCGGCCAACTTCAACGCGCCGCCCAACGCACGCAACACCTTCCAGCCAGGACGAGCCTGACCGGGTGCCTTGGCACCGGCGCTGACGCCCTGCGCCAAGCCATCGACATTGACCAGAGTCGCATCGATTTCCGGCAGCAGCGCGATCGGCAGGATCACGTCGGCCACTTCGCGCAACGCGGTGCTGGCGTAGGCGCTGAACGCCACCACCTGCTCCGCACTGCGCAGCGCCTTCAGTGTTGTCGCACCATCGGCGAAATCGTGCGGCGGCTCGACGCCATACAGCACGTAACTCTTGCGTGGCTGCGCCAGCATCGCCTGCGCGTCGAGCCCACCATTACCCGGCAGTACGCCGAGCTTGGCCAGACCCACAGCATTCGCGCCCACCGGCAGTTCGTTGTAACCGGCGCCAGTGGCGTCGGCAATGAACCGGGCCAGTGCACGCAGCCATGAAGCCTGCGGATGCGTGACCGCGGCTTCACCAAGAATCACAACTGCACTGCCCGATTTCAGCGCAGCGATCGCATCGTTGTCGCCCTGATCGCCAGTCGCAGCATCGATCGCGTCGACCAGCGTCGCCGGTGCCGTTGCACCGGCGGCCACGGCCGACTTGGCCAGTGCCAGCAGCGCCTCGACCAGCGTCTGCGGCGCGACGATGGATTCGCCAGCCAGGTTGTAATTGAAATCGAAGCTCGCAGGATTGACCGTGTAGACCTTGGCGCCCTTCTTCACCGCCTGATGCAGGCGATGGTTGAGCAAGGGCATTTCGTGACGCAGATCGGAGCCGACCAGCAAGGCAGCCTTGACCTGCGCGACGTCGGTGACTGGCAGCGCGAAACTGCTGGCAAAGGCGTTGTCGGCAAAGTCGAGCTGACGCAGACGATGATCGACATGTGCGCTACCCAGACCACGGGCCAGACGCATCAGCAGATCGCCTTCCTCGTTCGAGCTGCCCGGATGCACCAGGATGCCGAGCTCGCTGCCCGGCACCTTCTTCAGCGCCTCACCGGCAAACTGCAAGGCATCTTCCCAGGTGGTCGTCTGCCACTGGCCGTTGCGCTTCACTTCCGGCGCATGGATACGGTCGGCCGCGTACAGGCCCTGGTGGCTGTAGCGGTCGCGATCGGACAGCCAGCATTCGTTGATCGTTTCGTTGTCGCGCGGCACCGTGCGCAGCACTTCACCGCGGCGCGTATGCACCCACAGGTTGGAGCCGAGCGCGTCGTGATAAGCAATCGACGGCTTGGCAATCAGCTCCCAGGCGCGCGCCTGGAACTGGAACGGCTTGTTGGTCAGCGCGCCAACCGGGCAGACGTCGACGATATTGCCGGACAGCTCCGTCTCGATCGTCTTGCCGATATAAGTGCCAATCTGCAGGTTCTCGCCACGACTCATGCCGCCCAGTTCATAGGTGCCGGCAATCTCGCTGGTGAAGCGCACGCAGCGCGTGCACTGGATGCAGCGGGTCATCTCGGTGGCGACCAGCGGCCCGAGGTTCTCGTCGGCGATGGTGCGCTTGCGTTCGGTGTAGCGCGACACGCTGCGGCCGTAACCCAGCGCCACGTCCTGCAGCTCGCACTCGCCGCCCTGATCGCAGATCGGGCAGTCGAGCGGATGGTTGATCAGCAGGAACTCCATCACGTCTTTCTGGAATTTCAGCGCCTTGTCCGAGCGCGTCATCACCTTCATGCCTTCCGCTACTGGAGTAGCACACGCCGGCTGCGGCTTGGGCATCAGCTTGCCGCCCATTTCCACGTCGACCAGGCACATGCGGCAGTTCGCGGCGATCGGCAGTTTGCGGTGATAGCAGAAGCGCGGGATCGCGACGCCGATCGCGTCGGCCGCCTCGATGATCATCGCGCCCTTGCGGATCTGCGTGGGCTTGCCATCGACCTCGATGTTGATCAGGTCGGGCGCGGTGTTATTGCTGGGCTGCGCACTCATGCGGCAACTCCCTGGTTGGCTTCGGCCAGTTGGTCATCAACCATCGAGCGCCCGTGCTGCACAAAATATTCGAATTCGTTCCAGAAACGCGCGAGGAAACCTTGCACCGGCCACGCCGCAGCTTCGCCGAACGCGCAGATGGTGTGACCCTCGATCTGGCCGGCAATCGCCTTCAGGCGGTGCAGGTCGTCCTGGGTGCCCTTGCCTTCGACGATGCGCGAAAGCACGCGGTACATCCAGCCGGTACCTTCGCGGCACGGCGTGCACTGACCGCAGGACTCGGCCATGTAGAAACGCGAGATGCGATGACAGACCTTGACCATGCAGGTGGTCTCGTCCATCACGATCACCGCGCCGGAACCGAGGCCCGAACCGGCCTTCTGCAGGCAGTCATAGTCCATCGTGCTCTCGAGCATGATGTCGGCCGGCAGCACCTTCATCGAGGAGCCGCCCGGAATCACCGCCTTCAGCTGGTTGCCGTTGCGCACACCGCCAGCCAGCGCCAGCAGATCCTTGAACGAGGTACCAAGACGAATCTCGAAGTTGCCCGGGTTGTTGACGTGACCGGACACCGAGAAGATCTTCGGGCCGCCGTTGTTCGGCTTGCCGAGATTGAGGAACCAGTCGGCGCCATTGCGCAGGATCGCCGGCACCGAGGCATAGGTCTCGGTGTTGTTGATCGTCGTTGGCTTGCCATACAGGCCGAAACCGGCCGGAAACGGCGGCTTGAAGCGCGGCTGGCCCTTCTTGCCTTCCAGCGATTCCATCAGCGCGGTTTCCTCACCGCAGATGTAGGCGCCGGCGCCGAGCGCGTTGTGGATATCCACGTCGATGCCACTGCCCTGCACGTTCTTGCCAAGCAGGCCGGCCGCATACGCTTCCTTGAGCGCTTCTTCGAGGTGTTCGTACGGCTCGTGATGGAATTCGCCACGCAGGTAGTTGTAGGCCACGGTCGAGCCGGTGCAATAGCAGGCGATGGCCATGCCCTCGATCACCGAATGCGGGTTGTAGCGCAGGATGTCGCGATCCTTTGACGTGCCCGGTTCGGATTCGTCCGAGTTGCACAGGATGTATTTCTGCATCGTGCCTTTGGGCATGAACGACCACTTCAGCCCGGTCGGGAAACCCGCGCCACCGCGACCGCGCAGGCTGCTCTTCTTGATTTCCTCGATCAATGCGGCCGGATCGGGCTTCTCGGCGAGGATCTTCTTCCACGCCTTGTAGCCGTCGACCTGCAGATAGCTGTCCATCGACCACGGCGTGTCGAAATGCAGCGTCGTGTAGACGACCTGATGTTCCTGCGGGGCGGGTCCGACGGCCATTATTTCAACCCATCCAGAATTTCGTCGAGCTTCTCGGGAGTGAGCCGCTCGTGGTAATGCCCGTTCACCGTCATCGCTGGCGCGTACACGCAAGCGGCGATGCACTCCTCTTCCTGCTTCAGATAGATGCGGCCGTCCGGCGTGCTCTCACCGGTCTTGATGCCGAGCTTCTTCTCGCAGTGGCGCACCAGGCCTTCCGCACCGTTGAGCCAGCACGAGATGTTGGTGCAGATCGCCACGTTGTTGCGGCCGACCGGCTTGGTCTCGAGCATCGAGTAGAAGCTCGAAACCTCGTACGCCCACACTGCCGGCAGGTCGAGGTACTTCGCGACCGCGGTGATCAGTTCATCGGTGAGGAAGCCCTGGTTCTGCTCCTGCGCGGCGAACAGCGCCTGGATCAGCGCCGAGCGCTTGCGATCCGGCGGGAACTTGGCCACCCACTCATCGATGTGATGGCGGGTATGGTCGGTGAGTACGACGAGCGGATCGACGTTCCTGACCTGCTCGAAATGTCCGGTGGCTTTCATGCGTTTCTCCGTCGTGCCGGCTCAGCGATCCACTTCGCCGAACACGAGGTCATAGGTGCCGATCATGGCTACCACGTCGGCGAGCATGTGGCCGCGCACGATGGTGTCCATGGATGACAGGTGGGCAAAGCCCGGTGCACGCAGGTGCACGCGGAACGGCTTGTTGGCGCCATCGGAAACCAGATAGCAGCCGAACTCGCCCTTCGGCGCCTCGACCGCAGCATAGGTCTCGCCAGCCGGCACACAATAGCCCTCGGTGAACAATTTGAAGTGATGGATCATGGCTTCCATGTCCTCCTTCATCTCGACCCGCGACGGCGGCGCAACCTTGAAGTTCTCGACCATCACCGGGCCGGGATTCGCCTTCAGCCACTTCACGCACTGCTGGATGATCCGGTTCGACTGGCGCATCTCTTCGACGCGGCACAGATAACGGTCGTAGCAATCGCCACCGACGCCGACCGGGATGTCGAAATCCATCTCGGCGTACTTCGCGTACGGTTGCTTCTTGCGCAGATCCCAGGCGACGCCCGAACCGCGCAGCATCACACCGGTCATGCCCCACTGCTGGGCCAGCTCCGGACTGATCACGCCGATGCCGACGGTGCGCTGTTTCCAGATGCGATTGTTCGTCAGCAGGTCTTCGTACTCGTCCACCTTCGACGGGAAGTCGGCAGTGAACGCCTCGAGATAGTCCAGCATCGAACCTTCGCGCCAGCTGTTGATGCGCTTGAGGTCGTTGCCCTTGTGCCACGGCGACTCGCGATACTGCGACATCTGCGCCGGCAGGTCGCGGTAGACGCCGCCGGGGCGATAGTAGGTCGCGTGCATGCGCGCGCCCGACACCGCCTCGTACACATCCATCAGCTCCTCGCGCTCACGGAACGCGTAGAGGAACACCGCCATCGCACCGAGATCGAGCGCGTTCGAGCCGATCCACATCAGGTGGTTCAGGATGCGGGTGATCTCGTCGAACATGGTGCGGATGTACTGCGCACGTTCGGGCGCCTCGATCCCCAGCAGGTTCTCGATCGCCTTCACATAGGCGTGCTCGTTGCACATCATCGAGACGTAGTCGAGCCGGTCCATGTAACCGATCGACTGGTTGAATGGCTTGGATTCGGCCAACTTCTCGGTGCCACGATGCAGCAGGCCCACATGCGGATCGGCACGGATGATCGTCTCGCCGTCCATCTCCATGATCAGGCGCAGCACGCCGTGCGCGGCCGGATGCTGCGGGCCGAAGTTCATCGTGTAATTGCGAATTTCTTGCACGATCAGTTCCTCTGCCAATCGTCGGCCGCTTCGGCCTTGGCCTGCATCAGGTCGGCGTCGTTGCGGATGGTGCGCGGTACCAGCACGCGCGGCTCGATCGACACCGGCTCGTAGATCACCCGCTTCTGCTCGGGGTCGTAACGCACCTCGACATTGCCGATCAGCGGGAAGTCCTTGCGGAACGGATGACCGACAAAACCGTAGTCGGTGAGGATGCGGCGCAGGTCCGGATGGCCATCGTAGATGATGCCGTACAGGTCGAACGCCTCGCGCTCGAACCAGTTCACACCCGGCCACACCAGGATCAGCGACGGCACCACCGGCATGCTGTCGTCCGCGCAGAACACGCGCAGGCGCAGGCGGCGGTTGTGTTCGATCGACAACAGATGGACCACCGAGGCAAACCGACGCGGCTCGTCGTTGCCGCGCGGGCGCCCGGCCCAGTCGAAACGCCCCATCGCCTGGCCTTCCACGCCACGTGAGAAACCGTCGCCACCGGCGGTGTTGGTTTCCCACTCGGTCTGGCCATAGCCGAGGTAGTCGACGCCGCACAGGTCGACCAGCTCGGAGAAGCGGAAGCCCGGCTCGTCGCGCAATGCAGTCGCCACCGCGATCAGATCGGCGGCGGCCAGCTCGGCAGTGATTTCGTTGCGCTGCGTGCTGATGGTCAGCGTGTCGCCGAATCGCGCAGCAAGGCGTTCGGCCAGCGAGGTCGCAGGTGTGTCGGACATATCAGGGCCTCACGAACGCGCGATGGTGCTGGTGCGGCGGATCTTTTTCTGCAACTGCAGGATGCCGTGGATCAAGGCTTCGGCCGTGGGCGGGCAGCCAGGCACGTAGATGTCCACCGGCACGATGCGATCGCAACCGCGCACCACCGAATAGGAATAGTGGTAATAACCACCGCCGTTCGCGCAGCTGCCCATCGAGATCACCCACTTCGGCTCGGGCATCTGGTCGTAGACCTTGCGCAGCGCCGGGGCCATCTTGTTGACCAGGGTGCCGGCCACGATCATCACGTCGGACTGGCGCGGACTGGGACGGAAGATCACGCCGTAGCGGTCCAGGTCCAGTCGCGCCGCACCGGCGTGCATCATTTCCACGGCGCAACAGGCCAGTCCGAACGTCATCGGCCACATCGAGCCGGTGCGTGCCCAGTTCATCAGCGCATCGACGCTGGTGGTGGCAAAGCCGCGCTGCACGATCGGGTTGTCGCCGGCCGGGCGCAGGATATCGTCGACAAGGTTCAAGGGCTGCGGGTTATGCATCACCTTGTCGAAGCTGGACATCACTCCCATTCGAGCGCTCCCTTCTTCCACACGTAGGCAAAACCGATGACCAGCAGCAGCAGGAACAGCGCCATCTCGATCAGCGCGATGATGCCGATCTGCTGGAACACCACCGCCCACGGAAACAGGAAGGCGATTTCCAGATCGAAAATGATGAACAGGATGGCGAGCAGGTAGTAGCGCACGTCGAAGCGCATGCGCGCATCTTCGAATGCCTCGAAGCCACACTCGTAGGGCGCGAGTTTTTCCGCCTCGGGACGGCTAGGCCCCACCAGCAGACCGACGGCCAGCAAGACCAGGCCGAGGCCGGTGGCAACGCCGATGAACAACAGAACGGGCCAGTATTCGGCAAGCACGATGCAACTTACCTCCGCGCCATCAGGCGCATCAGTGACCGCGGGGGATAAACCCTGAACTCACGGTCCGGCGACTTCGATTCGGCAGACCGGCACGACCATGGGTCGCCCAGCCACGTCTGCAGGCGTTGAAGCCGCAAGCGTCCGATGTTCCGCGAGATGAGTTCGCGAATCTCGCCATTGTATCAGCGCGCATGGGTACAACGACAAGCCTTGACGGCCGACGCCATGCGGATTATCGCCATGCGCTGCAGCCATGGCGTGGTGATGCCATCACATGGTGTGGGTGGCGCGCTCGGAGGTCAGTGTGCCGGCGAGGATGTTCTCGATGCGGCTGCGTGCAGCTTCGGCGTCGCTGGACTCGTTGAAATGGATGCCAATACCGGCGGTGCGGTTGCCCTGTGCGCCCAGCGGACTGATCCAGACCACCTTGCCGACCACCGACAGTCGCTCGGTCTCCTCGGCCAGGGTCACCAGCAGCACCACTTCGTCACCCAGCGAATAAGCTTGTGCAGTTGGCGCGAACAGGCCGCCATGCTTGAGGAACGGCATGTACGCGTTGTACAGCGACGCCGCATCCTTGATTTTGAGTGAAATGATGCCCTGACGGGCAGCCACGGGTTTCATGCTGAACTCCTGCCGGGCGATTCCGCCGCCCGCTCGATGGCGTTGATCTTAGACGCTGCGATCCACCGGCACCACTGCCGCCGTCGATGCAGGCTCTTGCGCAGCATCAAGCATGGTCGACATGCCCGGACAGTAGCGACTGCCGCTCGTTCACCAGTCGCCCCCACGATGCCGGTGGCACCCAGCCAGCGACCCAGGCAGGAACCGCTTCGGCCGCCATCGGCCGGGAAATCGAAAAACCCTGCAACTGGTGGCAGCCCAGCGAGGCCAGCAGATCGCCCTGCTCTGCTGTCTCGACACCTTCGGCAATCACCGTCTTGGCCAGCATGCGCGCAGTGGTGATGACGCCGGCAGCAATGGCCATATTGCGTTCGTCGCTGAGGATGTCGCGCACGAAGCTCTGATCCAGCTTGATGTGCTCGATATCCAGCTGCTGGATGTGGCTCAGCGACGCACTGCCGGTGCCGAAATCGTCCAGACCGACGCGGATGCCGCGCCGCCGGCATTCCTCGATGACGATTTTCGCGCCGGCGTGATCCATCGACGGACCGGTCTCGGTCACCTCGATCCCGAAGCCCACGTCCATCACGTCCGGATAAGCCTCCAGCACGGCGTCGATGTCGCTGAAGAAGGCCGGATGCAACAGGTGACGGGTGCTGATGTTGATCGATACCGGAATCGAGATGCCTTGCCGCATCCAGGCCTGGCAGCGGCGCAGCGCCTCATCCAGCACGTAACGGCCGATCGGCCGCGCCAATTGCGGGTCGTCCAGCACATGCATGAAGTTGGCGGGTTCGACCAGTCCCTGCTCGCCGTCATTCAGACGCAGCAGCGCTTCCATTCCGGCCACTCCATGCCGGCCAGGCAGTCCATCGATGAACACGATCGGCTGGAACATCAGCTGCAAGTGCGACTGTTGCAGGGCCTGGGCGATCCGTTCGCGCATCGCCTGCAGCCGCAGCTGCTCCAGCTCCATCACCGGTTCGTACAACGAACCGCGATCCTTGCCTGCTTCCTTCGCCGCATGCATCGCCAGATCCGCATGTCGCAACAGGCCCTCGGCATCGGACTCGTCGAGCGGAAACAGGGTCCAGCCGATGCTGGCGGACAGGCACAGCTGCTCGCCCATCAGGTTGAACGGGGCCCGCAGGGCCTGCAGGATACAGCGGCTGATCACATCGAGCTGTTCCTGACTGTCGAGGCCGGAGATCACCAGCGCGAACTCGTCGCCGCCGAAGCGGGCCAGCACGTCGGCTTCGCGCAACATGCCCAGGATCCGCGCCGAGGCCTCGGCCAGCACGCGATCGCCACCGCCATGCCCGATCGTATCGTTGACGTTCTTGAAGCGGTCGAGATCGAGTACGCCGACAGCGAGCTGGAATTGCTCCCTGCTGGCGCGCATCCGTGCCTGCTCCAGCAGCTCGAACAACAGGCGTCGGTTCGGCAGACCGGTGACTGCATCGTAGAACGCCAGCCGTTCGACCCTGGCCTCGTGCATCTTCTGTTCCGTGATATCGCGCTGCTGCCACAAACGCCCCTGTGGCACGCCATCAATCCTGATCGGCACGAAGTCGCGCAGGTAGATGCGGCCATCCCGCATGGCGATCTCCTCACCCTCGACCGGCTCGCCGCGACTGAGGATCTGCTGGATTCTTGCCACCTCGCGTTCGGGATCCTCATAAGTCGGTTTCAGGCAGGCATAGATCACCGCCACCGGCTGGTTCTCCAGTTCGGCTGGCGTCTCGGACAGGCCGAACAGCGTACAGAAAGCCTCATTGGCAAACTTCACGCGGTTGTCTTCGTCGATCACCAGGATGCCCGCGTACTGGTTCGACAGGATGGTGCGGAAGTGGATCAGGTTGAGCCGAAGATTCTGTTCCGCAGCAACCCGCGCGGCGCGTGCGCGCTGCATCTGGATGCCGAGGCCAAGCTCGACCGTCATTTCCGAAAAAACCTGGACCTCGACCGTGGTGAAGGCGTCTGCCCGGGCCGCACCAATCACGAATACACCGATGATCGCCCCATCCACCCGCAGCGGCAGCGCCAGCAATGCATGCACTCCCGCCATGTCGGACCCGGACGGCCAGTCCACACGCCCCGACGACAGCCGATGGCTGATCTGGGCCTGCCCTGTTGCCAAGGCCATCACAGCAGCCTCGTCGGCATGCCGGGTATCGTCCAGGTCGAGCCGGGCTTCCGTGCTTATCCCGGCAGCCAGTCCGTCATGGGCACACAGCTGCAAGGTTGCACCGGCATCTTCCGGCAGCAGACCGATCCAGGCTACCTGATATCCGCCGGTACGCCGCGCCACGCGGCAGGCCTCAGCCAGCAACACCTGTTCGTCCACGCTGTGCGTGGCGAGCTTGATCATCTCGCTGAGCAAGCGCAGCGCGTGTCGCTGGCGTGCCTCGTCATGCACCGATTGCAGCAGCCGCATCCGCTGTCCGTGCGCTTCCAGCCCCAGCCCGATGCTTGCCGCCGACTGCTGCAGCAACTCGATCATCTGCGGAGAAAAGAAGCTGGCGTGCGATGACCGTATCACCAGCGCAGCACACACCTCACCAAACTTCAGTACCGGGACGGCAATCGCCGAGGTCACTCCGTGCCGCAGGTAGGCCGGGCGGAACATTTCCAGGCCCGGCGTATGCCGGATATCGCTCTCCACCTGTGGTGCGCCCTGCCAGAACGCCGGTCGCGCGATGGAGAACGACATGCTTTCGGGATAGATATCGTCCATGCCGGAGGCGACCCGTGCCGGCGCGATCCGCCGGAACCGACTGCTGTCGCGATCCAGTTCGCCCACCATCACGAAGCGCGCACCGATCCGACGCTCGAGTACCTCGATGACCGCCTCGTAAAGCACCGGCGGGTCGAGCGAGCGCACCAACAACTGGCCGATCTCGGACAGCGCCGCATAGAAGCTCTCGCTGGATGCGGCCGCCATGCCCGCATCGATCTGCATCGAGTTCTGATCCGGATTGTGCATACGCGATGAATCGTCAGTGGATGGAATCAGCGATGACTGTTTCGATCTGAGAGACGTCCGGTCGGTTGGAATCGTTACCGGTTTTGGACGATGCTCCGGGCGTCGGCGCATTCACGCAGCCGTGCCGTCATGTTCCGCCACCTTTCCCCTGTCCTGCTCCCCTTGCCCGCCAAGCTAGCCCTGTCAACCGATCGATGCAAGGACGGCATCATCGTGATGGGTGATGGGTCGCAATTCGCACCAGCCCCAGTGGTCGAAGATCCACGGCGATGGCAGCGTCGATGCCAGTCTGGCGAACTGCGGTTGACCTGATATTTGAACCGTTGGCGCCAGTCGATAGCTGCCGTGCTGGTCGCGTTGCAATGGCGCATCGCGCCAGCTCCAGCTCTGCGTACCGGTCGGGCTGACGATGCTCAAGCGCAACCATGGCTGTAGCCAGACGGGCGGCTGCCACGGCAGGCTGGAGGACGAGGGTGCCACCACCTCGATATATCGCTCCGGTCGCGCAGCCAGACGACGCATGCGCTGACCGCTCAAGGCCATCTGGCTCGCATGCGCGCCAAGCGCCGCCTGCTTGCTCGCAGCCTGTTCGAGGGAGCCGCGGATCGCGATGAATCCGGCATCCAGCGCATGGCCGTGCACCAGATACGTCAGCAATGGCGGCGGCTCGCCCTGCCCCGCCAACGCCAGCCGGACCAGCACGTGCGCTGCACTGTGATCAGGATGATGATCATCCAGCGCGGGCAGCGCGATCAGATTGGGCTGGAACCGGCCGATCGCCGCGGCCAGCGCGGGTACAGCCGTGCTTCCCGGCTGCAACAGACAGCCGGTAAGACCCATGTCCGGCCAACCCATGCCTTCCAGTGCCGATTCCGGCAGATCCAGTCCTTGCAGCGCCTGCCGCATTTCCGCATGACGGCGCTGCCCCCAACGCTGCCGGTCGGCGTCGCGAATTCGCACGCGCCGCTCCAGCCAGCGTTGTGGCCACGGGTTGTTGTCGCCAGCAGTCAACAGCAGGATCCGGACTTCGCCGCCGGCAGCCCGTACCTGCTGGATCAGCAGGCCGGTGGCAATCGTCTCGTCATCCGGGTGCGGCGCCACCACCAGCAAGCGGGTCTTTCCGGAAAACGGCGGCCACCCGGGCAACGCGCGCGCGGCGACTTCCGTCAACGCCATTGCGCCAGCAGTTCCAGCAACAACAGATCGCCGCGCAACGGACCACGCAGGCCCTCGCGGGTACGATTGACCGCGTTGTACCAATGACCCAGTGCCTCGACGTCCAGTGCACTGGCGAGCGGCCCGGTACTTTCGGTAGCCCGTGCCCTGATCTCGTCGGCGGTGGCCTGGGCGGCAAACCACAGCCGCTGTGCCGGCTCGCTGTCCAGCCAGCGCTTGACCACCTCGGTCGGCTGACCGCGACCGGCGGCCAGCGCGGCCAGATCCTTGCGCACTTCCAGCCGTCGATCGAGTGCGCCTTCCTGGGCCCAGGCATGCGCCAGACCCGGATTGCCGCTGGCGGCAGTGAGCGCAGCCGAAGGATCACGCACGTCCTCGGCCTGCAACCATGCCAAGGCGTCGGCAGTCGCCGGCAGCTGAAACTCGATCCGCTGGCAACGGCTGCGGATGGTCTGCGGCATGCGCCATGGCGCATCGGCGAGCAGCAACAGCATGGTTTGCGCGGAGGGCTCCTCCAGCGTCTTCAGCAACGCGTTGGCGGCCGCCGTGTTCATCGTGTCAGCCGGATCGATCATGGCTACCTGCCAACCACCGAACTGGCTGCGCATGGCCAGCCGCGCCGACAATTCACGGATCTGTTCGACCACGATCTCGCTGCGCTGCACGCCGTCCTTGCGCAAGCCGAAGCTCAGCGTGATCACATCCGGATGCGTGCCTGCCGTCATCAGCAGGCAGCTGCGGCAAGCACCGCAGGCTTCGCCATCGATCGGACGCTCGCATAACAGTCCGCGCATGAAGCGCTGGGCGAATGCGCGCTTGCCGAGGCCGGCGGCCCCGCACAGCAACAACGCATGCGGCAGCGCATCGCGCTGGCGTCGCCCCTGCAGCCGCAACCAGTGTTCCGCATGCCAGGGCATCGCGCTCATGCCGTGGCCTCGAACAGATGATCCATTGCGGCCAGCGCCACCTGCAGCACGGCCGCTGGCGACTGACTGGCATCGATCGTGCGAAAGCGATCCGGCTCCGCCGCGGCGCGCTGGCGGTACGTCGCGCGCACACGCTCGAAAAAGCTGTCGGCTTCCACCTCGATGCGGTCCGCAGCGCCACGCCCCGCGGCGCGGGCACGCCCGGTCGCCACCGGCAGATCGAGCAGCAGGGTCAGGTCGGGCTTGATACCCGCACAGGCCCACTGTTCCAGCACGGCTATGCGCGAGTCCGGCTGACCGCGACCACCGCCTTGATAGGCGTAGCTGGCATCAGCGAAACGATCACAGAGCACCCATTGGCCAGCACGCAGAGCCGGCTCGATCACTTCGTGCACCAGTTGCGCGCGCGAGGCGAACATCAACAGCAATTCGGTTTCGGCGGCCAGTTCGCGCTGCGCCGGATCGAGCACGATGGCGCGCACGGCTTCACCGACCCGGGTGCCACCGGGTTCGCGTGTCTGCACCAAGGCAATGCCGTGCTGCTCGATGCATGCGCGCAGCCCGGCCAGCAGGGTGCTCTTGCCGGCACCCTCGCCACCTTCGAGCGTGATGAATTTTCCGCGTGCCGCGCTCATGGACACTGCTTCCGCTGGTAACAGTCGACGTTGCGATTGTGTTCCTCCAGCGTGCTGGAAAACGCATGGGCGCCGTCGCCACGGGCGACGAAGTAGAGCTCGGTGCCGGGCGCCGGGTGCAGGGCGGCCAGCAGCGCCGGCCGGCCCGGCAGTGCAATCGGCGTCGGCGGCAGGCCCGGTCGGGTATAGGTGTTGTACGGCGTGTCGGTGGTGAGATCGCTCTTGTGGATATTGCCGGCATAGTTCGCGCCCATGCCGTAGATCACGCTGGGATCAGTCTGCAGCAGCATGTGATTTTCCAGCCGCCGCACGAACACGCCGGCGATCCGCGAACGCTCATCGGCACGACCGGTTTCCTTCTCCACGATCGAGGCCAGGATCAGCGCGTCGTACGGCGTGGCCAGCGGCAGATCCTTGTCGCGCCCAGGCCACAGCGCATCGAGCGTCTTGACCATGTCGACGTGTGCGCGCTTGAGGATGTCCAGATCGCTGTCGCCTTTCACATAGGCGTAAGTTTCCGGCAGGAAACGCCCTTCCGGTGCCTCGCCGGGTGCACCGATCTTCTGCATGATCGTCGCATCGTCCAGGCTGGCACTGTTGTGATCGAGCTTGTCGGCCTTGGCCAGCGCCTGGCGCAGATCCGCGAAAGTCCAGCCGTCCACGATGGTGAAGTTTCGCTGCAGCACCTTGCCAGCCGCCATGTTGGAGAGCAGCTGGCGCGGCGTGATGCCGACGGCCAGCGCGTACTCGCCGGCGTGCAACTTGCCGGCTACACGCATCTGTTCGGCCAGCAGTCGCCAGTACCACGGGCTGGCCGTGCTCAGCTTTCGCTGGTTCAGTTCGCCGACGATGTTTCTGAAGCTGGTGCCGCGACCGATATCGATGCTGTCGCCCTGCGTGGCCACCTGCAACGGCGCATTGCTGAAGCGGCTGAAATCATTCCAGCCGTACAGCAGCGCGCCGGCAACCGCCAGCAGCATGAGCAGCATCCATGGCCATGCGCGTCCGCGCATCGATCGGTGACTCATCCGCCCTGCTCCATCGAAAAACCGAGATTGTGCCAGTGCAGTTGCAGCTGGCGTGTGAGTGCGCCTGGCACATACGCCCGCTCACCCAGTGAATGTACCGGCAGGATGCCGCGCACGCTCGAACTGAGAAAAACCTCGCTCGCCCCCAGCAGGGTATCCAGCATGAGTTCACCCACATGTGCCTGCGGATACATCGCCAGCACTTCGGCACGGCCCACGCCGGCCACCCCGCAACGATCCAGCGCCGGTGTCAGCAGCACGCCATCGACGACGGCAAACAGATTGGCCATGGTCGCTGAAATCACCCGGCCGCGGCTATCGCACAGCACACCTTCGGCGATCGCGGGATCGTCCCACTCGGCACGTGCCAGCACCTGTTCCAGCCGGTTGAGATGTTTCATGCCGGCTAGCAGCGGCTGTTCGGCCAGCCGGATAGCGCAGATGCGCATGCGTACGCCCTGCGCATACGCCGAATCCATGACCTGCGGCGGTGCGAAAGCTGCCACCACGCGCATCGGCTGCGGCGATACCGGCAACGCGTAACCGCGCTCGCCGACACCGCGGGTCACGGTGATGCGCACCACGGCCAGCGGCATGTCGCGGATGACTTCCAGGGCCTCGCGCCACAGTTGCGCCGTATCAGGTGCCGGTATCCGCAGGCGTTCGCAGCTTTCGCTGAGCCGCTGCATGTGGCGTGACCACAACGGCGCCACGCCACCGACGAAACGGATGCTCTCGAACAGGCCATCGCCGTAGGCCAGCCCGCGATCCAGTGCCGGAACCCGATCGGCCGCCGCGCCGTCGATCAGCACGCGTGCGGTCATCAGTCCGGTACTCCCAGCGCACGCAGTAGCCCACGGGCCTTGGCGCGGGTTTCATCCAATTCCAGCGCCGCCACCGAATCGGCGACGATGCCGGCTCCGGCGCGCAGACTGACTTCATCGCCGGCCAGAGTCAGTGTGCGGATCAGGATATTCAAGTCGAGGTCACCGTTGCGATCGAGATAGCCCAGCGCGCCGGTATAGGCACCACGCGGTGCGTCTTCCAAGGCGGCGATGATTTCCATGCAGCGCACCTTGGGACAACCGGTAATGGTGCCGCCGGGAAAGGTGGCGGCGATGACTTCACCGGGTGTCACCTCAGCACGCAGACGGCCCCGTACATTGGACACAATGTGGTGAACGTGGGCGTAACTCTCCACCGCCATCAATTCGTCGACCTCGACCGTGCCCGGCACGCAGACACGACCGAGGTCGTTGCGCTCCAGGTCGATCAGCATCACATGTTCGGCGCGTTCCTTCGGATGCGCGCTCAATTCGCGGATGCGGGCCAGCTCGTCATCGCCAGGCAGCCGTGGTCGCGTGCCAGCGATCGGCCGGGTCTGCGCCACGCCACGGCGTACCTCGACCAGTCGCTCCGGCGAAGAACTCACCACCGCCCACTCCGGTTGCTGCAGCAGGCCGGCAAACGGGGCCGGATTGGCCTGGCGCAGCACGGCATACAACGATGCCGGCGTGGGTGGCTGCGCGTAACGCGCGCGCCAGGCGCGCGACAGGTTCACCTGGAAAATGTCGCCGGCGTAAAGGTGTTCGTGGATGCGTGCAACACCATCGAGAAACAATGGCGGCGCATCTTCTTCCCACCCGGTCGGTGCAGGCAACGACGGAATCAGCGGGGTTGCCGCAAGATCGGACTGCAGCGCATCGAGCAGTTCCTCATGGCCGAGTTCGGCAAGCAGGATCGTGCAGTCGCGCGCATGGTCGACGATCACCGCAGCCGGGCAACGCACGGCGAGTGCCACCGGCAACGCCGACGGCGGTCGCAACTTCAGCTTCGGCTCGATCTCGCCGGCCAGTTCGTACGCCAGCAGCAGGACCCAGCCACCATGGAATGGCAGCTCATCGTCGGCAGCGGGCAATCGTTCGGCTTGCCAGGCTGCGTCCAGCGCATCGAGGAAACGCCCACTCTGCAGATTCCCGGCACCATCGCACAGACGGCCGTCCGCGTGCAGCGTGAGCCGATCACCCGGAAACGCGAACAGAATGTCGTAACGCGATTGCGCGGTACCGCGCACCACGCTTTCCAGCAGGCACGGATAGCGCTGCGGAAACGAAGCGGCCGGCGCGAGCAAATCGCGCCGGCCGGCCAGGATACGACGATGGCAGGTCACACTCAGACGCGACGGAATGCCAGCGTGCCGTTGGTACCGCCAAAGCCGAACGAGTTGGAGATCGCCACGTCGAGCTTCGCTTCGCGCGCAGTATGCGGTACGAAATCCAGATCGCAGCCTTCGCTCGGCTCGTCCAGGTTGATCGTCGGCGGCAACACTTGATCGCGCAGCGCCAGGATGGTGAAGATCGCCTCGACACCGCCGGCTGCACCCAGCAGATGACCGGTGGTCGACTTGGTTGAACTCATCGCCAGCTTGTAGGCGTGATCGCCGAACACCTTCTTCGCCGCCATGACTTCGCCCAGATCGCCGAGTGGCGTAGAGGTGCCATGCGCGTTGATGTACTGCACGTCGGCAGGGGCAAGCTGGGCATCGTTCAAGGCGCTCTGCATGCAGCGCGCCGCGCCCTCGCCGCCCTCACTCGGCGCGGTCATGTGGAATGCATCGCCGCTCATGCCGAAGCCTGCCAATTCGGCGTAGATCCGCGCGCCACGAGCCTTCGCGTGCTCGTACTCCTCCAGCATCAGCACACCGGCGCCGTCGGACAGCACGAAACCGTCACGGTCCTTGTCCCACGGACGGCTGGCCTTGGTCGGGTCGTCGTTGCGGGTGGACATCGCCTTGGCCGAGCAGAAGCCGGCCATCGCGGTACCGGTGGTGGCGAACTCGGCGCCCCCGGCGATCATCGCATCGGCATCGCCGTACTGGATCATTCGCGCGGCCAGACCGATGTTGTGGGTCGCCGTGGTGCACGCTGTGACGCAAGCAATATTCGGCCCCTTCAGGCCGAACATGATCGACAGCTGGCCCGAGACCATGTTGATGATCGAACTGGGCACGTAGAACGGCGACACCCGGCGCGGACCCTTGGCGGCCAGTTCGAGCGTGGTCGCTTCGATCGTGTACAGACCACCGATACCGGCGCCAACGGCCACACCGATGCGCGGTGCGTTCGCCTCAGTCACTTCCAGCCCGGAATCACGCAAGGCCTGGGTACCCGCCGCCACACCGTAGTGGATGAACGGGTCCATCTTCTTGACGTCCTTCACCGGCATCCACTGCGCCGGATCGAAACCACAGACCTGGCCGGCAATGCGCGTGGAATAAGCGGAGGTATCGAAATGGGTGACTGGGCCGATTCCGCTGACGCCCTTGAGGACACGCTCCCAGGCGCTGGCGAGTTCGTTGCCGACCGGCGAGATGATGCCCATGCCGGTCACTACCACACGTCGCTTGCTCATGCTGATGTTCCTTGGTGATTCCGTAAATCCGCCGCGGGCGGGCGCCGCGCGACACGGATCGGAGATACGTCATCCGCCTCGTCAAGGACGCATCCTGCGCACCATACGGGGTCGGACGTTACAAAATGCAGAAACGAAAACTGCGCCAAGAAGGCGCAGCATTCAGTATCGCTGTATGAACCGACTGGCTCGCAGAGTGCAGGCCAGTCAGGCGCACAGCGATCAATGGCGTACCGATCAATCCTTGGAGTGGGCCTTGATGTAATCAACGGCCTGCTGCACGGTGGTGATCTTCTCGGCGTCTTCGTCCGGAATCTCGGTCTCGAACTCTTCCTCGAGCGCCATCACCAGTTCCACCGTGTCCAGCGAATCTGCGCCCAGATCGTCCACGAACGAAGCGTTCGCCGTGACTTCATCTTCCTTCACGCCCAACTGCTCGATGACGATTTTCTTGACGCGCTCTTCGATGGTGCTCATGTTGCCCATACCTCTCAAGGTGTAATTGTTTGTCTGTGCCGGCGCTCGTTGCCTGCAAAAGGCCGGCCGCATTGTAGTGGCTAAACCGTGAGGCCGCCACGATCCACCGGTGATACCAGGAGCGCACAGCCCCTGTGGGCCGACGCGAAAGGTCAATTGTCGCCTAAAACGAGCTCGCTGGCGACAACTGCCTGCGCATGCCTTACGGCATATACATGCCGCCGTTGACGTGCAGGGTCTCGCCGGTGATGTAGGCCGCCGCCGGCGAGGCCAGGAAACCCACCGCCTTGGCGATGTCGGCTACCCCGCCGAGCCGGCCCAGCGCGATCTGGCCGAGCAGCGCCTGCTTCGACTCTTCGGGCAAGGCGCGGGTCATGTCGGTATCGATGAAGCCCGGTGCCACCACGTTGACGGTGATGCCGCGTGTGCCGATCTCGCGCGCCAGCGACTTGGAGAACGCAATGATGCCGGCCTTCGCTGCCGCGTAGTTTGCCTGGCCCGGATTGCCGGTGAGCCCGATCACCGAGGCGATCGAGATGATGCGACCCTTGCGCGCCTTCATCATGCCGCGCATCACTGCCTTGGAAGTGCGATAGACCGAGCTGAGGTTGGTGTCGAGGATGACGTTCCAGTCCTCCTCGCGCATGCGCATCAGCAACTGGTCGCGAGTGATGCCGGCGTTGTTGACCAGGATCGACACCGCGCCGAATTCCTTGGTGATGCCATCGATCAATGCGTCGACTGCAGCACTCTTGGTGACGTCGAGCACGCGGCCGTAGCCACCAAGCGTAGCTAGCCGCTCACCGATTGCCGCAGCGCCGCTCTCACTGGTCGCGGTGCCGATTACGGTGGCGCCCATCGCGGCCAGTTCATCGGCAATCGCCGCACCGATGCCACGACTGGCGCCGGTGACCAGCGCGATTTCACCTTGCAGTGGCTTGCTCATCTTTAGAGGTTCCTGACATTCAATCGATAGAAGAAATCATGCATAACGCGAGAAGGTCACGCCCACTCGGCGAACGCGGTATCCAGTTCGACCGGCGCACCGATCGCGCGCGCCTCGACCGTCTTGTCGATGCGCTTGATCAGGCCGCTCAGCACCTTGCCGGGACCGCATTCAGCGATACGGGTGGCACCACCCGCTGCCAGCGCCTGCACGCATTCGGTCCAGCGCACCGGCAGGTACAGCTGGCGCTGCAACGCGCCGCGAATTTCGTCGACCGTGCCATAGCTGCGCGCCTCGGCGTTCTGCATCACCGGGATCGACGGCAGCTGCCAGTTGATCGAGCCCATGCGCTCACCCAGCTTGTCAGCAGCATCACGCATCAACGCGCAATGCGACGGCACCGAAACAGCCAGCTTGATCGCCTTCTTCACGCCCAGCTCGGCCAGTCGCGCCAGCGCGCGATCGACTGCCTCGGCATTGCCGGCGATCACCAGTTGGCCGGGTGAATTGAAATTGGCCGGCGATACCACCTGCCCCTGCGCCACTTCCGCGCACACGGCGGCAATCTGCGCGTCGTCGCCACCAAGGATCGCTGCCATCGCGCCGACGCCGGCCGGCACGGCTGCCTGCATCAAACGGCCGCGCTCGGCCACCAGCGCCGCCGCGTCATGCAGCGACAAGGCACCGGCACAGACCAGCGCGCTGTATTCGCCCAGGCTGTGACCGGACAACTGCGCCGGTTGCGCGCCCCCCAGCTTCTGCCATACCCGCCACACAGCCACACTGGCAGCGAGCAGCGCCGGCTGGGTGTTCTCGGTGCGGTTGAGCTGGTCTTCTGGCCCGTGCGCGCTCAAATTCCACAGATCGAGCCCGGCGCCCTGCGAGGCCTCGGCAAACGTCGCCTGCACTTCGGCATGCGCAGCAGCCAGTTCGGCCAGCATGCCAACCGACTGCGAACCTTGACCGGGGAAAACGAAAGCGAGCGAAGCGGAAGTTGAACTCATGGATACGCAGATCCCGTCGACGAAAACCGCCATGGTGCCAGTATCGCCGCCCATACGCAGCTGTATTCGTTATTTTGCGGGGCGGAAAAACACGATGCCGCCCGAAGGCGGCATCGTCGAGAAAGCTTGGACCAGCGTGACTCAGTAGCGCAGCAACGCCGAGGCCCAGGTGAAGCCGCCGCCGAACGCTTCCAGCAGTAAGTTCTGGCCGCGCTGCACCTTGCCCGAACGCACCGCGTAATCGAGCGCCAGCGGCACCGAACCGGACGAGGTATTGGCGTGCTTGTCGACCGTGACGATGACCCGCTCCATCGACATCTTCAGCCGCTTGGCGGTCGCTTCGATGATGCGCAGGTTCGCCTGATGCGGGATCAGCCAGTCGATGTCCGATTCGACCATGCCAGCTGCCTGCAGGGTTTCATCGACCAGCGAGTCGAGCGTCTTCACCGCAACCTTGAATACTTCACGACCGGACATCTTGATGCGCACGCCATGGTTGGGCTCGTCGTTGAAACCGACCGAGACGCCCACCGGGTTGTACAGCAGATGCTTGAAGCCACCATCGGCATGCAGGCAAGTGGCATAGATGCCCGGCTCGCTGGAAGCTTCCAGCACCACGGCACCTGCACCATCGCCGAACAGCACGCAACTTTCGCGTTCGGTCCAGTCGACCATCCGGGTCAATGTCTCGGCACCGATCACCAGCACTTTCTTCGACTGCCCGCTCTTGATGAACTTGTCGGCAATGCCCAGCGCGTAGACGAAACCCGAGCAAGCCGCGTTGACGTCGAACGCCGCGCAGCCGTTCGCACCCAGCCGGTGCTGCACCAGGCAGGCAGTGGACGGAAAGATGATGTCCGGCGTGGTAGTGCCGAGCACGATCAGGTCGAGCTCGGACGCCTTGACGCCAGCCGCTTCCAGCGCACGCTGCGCGGCAAGGAAGGCCAGATCGCCGGTGGTCTCGCCGTCGGCAGCAATATGGCGCTGGCGAATGCCGGTGCGGGTGTGGATCCACTCGTCACTGGTGTCGACGATCTTTTCCAGATCGGCGTTGGTGACCACGCGCTCGGGTAATGCGCTGCCGGTGGCGATGATGCGGGAGTAGATCTGGGACATTCAGCTATCCATCAACGAAACAGAGGATTGAACGCCTTGGCGGCGTCTGTACAGCACCGCAACGTTACGTTCCGGTGGACATAAACGCAAAACGGCGCGTCGCCGCGCCGTTCCGCATGATCGCATCGAGGAATCCCGAGGGATCCCGCGAACCGATCAATCCTCGACCGACACCGCACCCTTGGTTTCGATCACTTTCTTGCCGCGGTAGTAGCCATCCTTGGTGACGTGATGGCGCAGATGCACTTCGCCACTGGTCGGATCGGTGGACAGCTGCACGGTCTTCAGCGCGTCGTGCGAACGGCGCATGCCGCGGGTGGACGGGGTACGGCGGCTCTTGGCAACTGCCATGGTAGTTCTCCAACTGAAACTTGATGATCTGTTTCGACAAAACCAGGATCGGATGATCCGGGTCGGTGGTTACTTCTTCAGTTCGCGCAACACCGCGAACGGATTTTCGGAGCGCCCCTCGCCGGCGGAATCTTCTTCCGGGTCGTGGCCTGTCACTTCGTCGGGCAAGCTGCTGTCCGGGTTGATCGGAATCAGCGGCAGCGCCAACAGCAATTCGTCTTCGATGACATCCGCCGGATTCAACCGGCCATCCTCGGCCACCAGCAGCGGTTCGCAATCAGGCGGCAAGCCAGCCTCATCACGCTCCTGCTTGATCAAGCCGAGCCGGGTGTTCACCGTCACCGGCAGTACAAACGGTTCCAACGTGCGCTGACAAATTAGTGCCAGCGAAGCCTGCGCGCGAACATCCACATAGTTCGTGCCCATGCTGTCACAGCCGAAATCCAGCTCGAACTGCACCACGCCGTCGGTACCCGCAAGGGCTCCGCACAGGCGTGCCATGGACGCGATGGGTAGCGTTCCCTCGAACGAACGCCGCGCCGAGACCATGCGCCAAGCGTCCACGGACTCTGGCAGTGTCACGGACATAATCGCGAAATGTTAGGTATGAAGCCGCCTAAAGTCAACTGGCACGGCTGTCCCGAGCCATCGAACGGTTGCTACCCGGGCTTATTTTGCCTGATCCGGCCCCGATGCGGCAGACTGAATCCCTTCGCCGCCTGAGCTGCCATCCGTGAATGACTATCTGACGCTCAGCGTCGCCATCTTGCTGGTGTTGCTGATTGCCGGTGCCAGCTGGGGACTGATCCTGCGCCGACGTCAGGCGCTGCGCAGCCGCAGCCTGCAGAACCTGCTCGACCTGGCCGACCGGCTGGAAGCCGACCTGAAGACCTGTCGTTCCGGCCTGCAGCAGGCGCATGCGGTGATGTCGCTCAATCCCGACCTGCCCGCCGCCAGCGAGCAGGACGCCCGGCACGCCATCGACGGCGGTCTGCGCGCCCTGCTGCAGCAACGGCTATGGATTCGCGACCACTCATCACACGCCGGCCAGCACGAACTGGACGAGGCCGCCCGCTCGATGCGCAGCACCGACGAGCGCCTGCAACCCCTGTTGCAGGCGCTGACCCAGGCCCAGCGCGACCTGAACAGCGCCATGCGCGAACATATCCGGCGCGAGTCCGATACATGAATCCGGCAGCACCGCTCTCACCCCGGCTCGTGCTGGGTTCCACCTCGCGCTACCGCGCCGAGTTGCTGCGCCGGCTGACGACGGATTTCGAGCAATGTGCGCCCGGCACGGACGAGTCCGCGCTGGCCGGCGAAACCCCGGTCGCACGCGCACTGCGCCTGGCGATCGCCAAAGCCGAGGCCGCCGCAGACGGCCAGCAGGGTGCGTTGGTGATCGGTTCCGACCAGGTCGCCGAACTCGACGGCCTGATCCTCGACAAGCCTGGCACGGCCGCACGCGCGCACGCCCAGCTCACGGCCTGCTCCGGCCGCGAAGTGCATTTCCACACGGCGCTGTGTCTGCTCGACACCCGTAGCGGCCATCGGCACACCCATGTCGATCACACTCACGTGCGCTTCCGCACCTTGAGCGCGGCAGAAATCACGCGCTACATCGAACGCGAGCAACCGCTCGACTGCGCCGGCAGCTTCAAGTGCGAAGGCCTCGGCATCAGCCTGTTCGAGGCGATCGACAATCGCGATCCCAGTGCACTGATCGGCTTGCCATTGATCGCACTGGCACGCCTGCTACGCGAGGCCGGTATCGAGCTGCCGTAGAACTCGGGTACGCCGAACAGTCGCTACACTGCCTGTCGACCACACAACCCGCCTCGCATCGAAGAAACCATGTCTGCAATCACTCCGCTACGCGATGAAGGTCTGCAACAGCGCCTGGATGCCGCGATGGCCCAGGTCAATCGGGTTCTGCTGGGCAAACCGCGCCAGGTGAAACTGGCGTTCACCTGTCTGATTGCCGGCGGCCACCTGCTGCTGGAAGACGTGCCGGGCGTCGGCAAGACCACCCTCGCGCATGCGCTGGCCGCCAGCTTCGCGCTCGATTTCCAGCGCGTGCAGTTCACCAGCGACCTGCTGCCGTCGGACATCATCGGCGTCAGCGTGTACGAACGCGAGACCGGCCAGTTCCGTTTCCATCCCGGCCCGATCTTCACCGGCCTGCTGCTGGCCGACGAGATCAACCGCGCCAGCCCGAAGACCCAGAGTGCGCTGCTGGAAGCGATGGCCGAGCATCAGGTGACGGTGGATGGCCAGACTCATCTGCTGGCGCAGCCGTTTTTCGTCGTCGCCACGCAGAACCCACTCGACCTCAACGGGACCTTCCCGCTGCCCGACTCGCAGCTCGACCGCTTCATGTTGCGGCTGTCGCTGGATTATCCGGATGCGGCCGCCGAACGTGCGCTGCTCACCGGCAGCGATCGCCGCGACCTGTTGGCACAGTTGACCCCGCAACTCGATGGTGCCGCCCTGCTCGCTCTGTATCGGCAGGCGCAGACGATCACCGCCAGTGCCGCCCTGCTCGACTATCTGCAGGCCTTGCTCGCCGCCAGTCGCCGGCATGCCGAGGTCCGAGTGGGCCTGTCGCCGCGCGCCGGGCTGGCATTACTGAGCGCAGCACGTGCATGGGCGCTGCTCAGCGGTCGTACGCACGTGCTGCCGGAAGACATCCAGGCGTTGTTCGTGCCGCTGGCCGCCCATCGTCTGCTGTCGACCCGAGGAGCCAGCGGCGACACGCTGGCGCGGCAGCTGCTGGCCGAGGTCGCGGTGGATTGATGCGCGACATCCTGCGGCGCATGCAGACCTGGGCCGAACGCCGACTGCCCGCACTCACTCGCTATCGACGCCCGGAAAACCTGCCGATCGAACTGCATCGGCGACGCATCTATATCGTGCCGACCGGCTTCGGGCTGGGGTTTTCCGTGCTGCTGCTGGTGATGATGGTCGGTGCACTGAACTACACCAACAATGCCGCACTGCTGCTCACCTGTCTGCTTGGTGCCGCCAGTGCGACCAGCATGCTGCTGGCGTTTCGCAGCCTCGACAGGCTGCGGCTGAGCCACATCCGCGCCGGCCATGCGGTTGCCGGCCAGCCGATCGAGCTCATGCTGGTGTTCGACTCCCGCCGCAACCGCAGCGCAATCCGGGTCGACCTCGAGCACAGTCGCACCGCCTTCGCCATCGGCGCGAGCGGATCAGCCGAGGTGAAACTGACCCTGCCGACCGCGCACCGTGGCTGGCAGATGCTGCCGCGCCTGCGCCTGTGGAGCAGTTGGCCGCTAGGCCTGTTTCGCGCTTGGAGCTGGCTGCATCCAGAACAGTCGGTGCTGGTCTGGCCGCGACCAGAAGCAGCCGGCCCACCACCGCACGCCGCTGCTGACGACGCTCGCCACATGCGCCTGCACCAAGGCGACGAACTGGCTGCACTGCGCGATTACCGCGTGGGCGACCCGCAGCGACACATCGCCTGGAAGGCCAGTGCCCGTCATGCCAACCTGCTGGTGAAGGATTTCGAGCAACCGCAAAGCCGCCCGCAATGGCAGCTGGACTGGCGCCAGTTGCCCGGGCTGGACCACGAAGCGCGCATCGCGCGGCTGGCCCGCTGGCTGGGCGAAGCCCAGGCGCAACAACGCAATTACAGCCTGTGGCTGCCCGGCGATGAGATCGCCAGTGGCAGTGGCCCGCTGCATTACGCGCGCTGCATGAATGCACTGGCGCAACTGCCATGATCGCGCCGCCATCGCGCAAGGCTCGCAGCGAGACACCGATCGACATCCGCAGCTTCGATCTGCTGAGTCTGACCACGGCCTTCGTGCTCGGCCTGCACGCAGCACATCTGCCATGGTGGCTGGACATCACGCTGGCATTGCTGCTGGGCTGGCGCTGGTGGCAACGGCGCCAGCGCGCCGGGCGCGTGCCGCGCTGGCTCAAGTTGCCGCTGCTGATGCTGCTGACGCTGGCTGTGATTACTTATTACGGCAGCATTTTCGGCCGCGAGCCAGGGGCGGCATTCGCCATCGGCCTGCTGATCCTGAAACTGCTGGAGACCGAATCCGCTCGCGATGTCCGCGTCGGCATCGGCTTCGCCTGCTTCGCGCTGATGACGGCACTGCTGTTCGATCAGGGACTCATTGTCACCGTGATCGTCGCGCTCGGCTTGCTGCCGGCTCTGGCGACCTTGCGCGCACTGGAACCGGCGCAGACACCCATGACGCTGCGACGATCCCTGCTGCCGGGCCTCGGCCTGCTGGCGGCGGCGTTGCCGCTGGCGCTGCTGGCGTTCCTGCTGGTACCGCGACTGAGCTCACCGCTGTGGGGCGCCCCGTCACCCCGAGAAGCCCGCACCGGACTGAGCGACCGCATGTCGCCGGGCAACTTTACCGACCTGCTCACCGATGACCGCCCCGCACTGCGGGTAAGTTTCGGCGGCACGCCACCACCGCCGGATCAGCGCTACTTCCGTGCCTATGTCATGTGGGACTACGACGGCACCAACTGGAATTACGTGGATCTCGTCTATCGTGCACCGGTCGAGCTGCTGACCAGCCACACTATTAAGTACCAGATCAGCATGGAGCCGACGCACCAACGCGTGCTGCCGATGCTGGATGTGCCAGTCGATGCGCCGGAGGGTGCAAGGCTGCGCCAGGATCATGTGGTCATGGCCGACAGGCCGGTCAACGATCCACTCACCTATACGGCACAATCAGCTGTGCAATACCGGTTGCAACCGGAACTCGGCATCCAGGCGCGCCAGCGCGGGCTGTCCCTACCCGTCGGCTTCAACCCGCGGGCCCTCGCACTCGGACGCGAATGGCGCCAGCGCTACGGCAATGACGATGCCGCGATCGTGCAGACTGCGCTGGCGTTGTTCCATGATGGCGGCTTCAGCTACACCCTGTCGCCGGCCCCGCTGGGCCGCGACGCGATGGACGACTTCCTGTTCAATACCCGTGAGGGCTTCTGCGAACACTATTCGTCGGCGTTCACCGTACTGATGCGCGCCGCCGGTATCCCGGCGCGGGTGGTCACCGGCTACCAGGGCGGCTACTGGAACCAGGTGGGCGATTACCTGCTGGTGCGTTATTCCGACGCCCATGCCTGGAGCGAGGTGTGGCTGGCTGGACGTGGCTGGGTACGCGTCGACCCTACCGCTGCGGTACGCCCGGAGCGGGTCTCGCTGGGCGCGGCTGCGGCCGCGGGCGAACAACTGGCCTGGTATCGCAATGACTGGTTGCAAGGTCTGCGCAATCACTGGGACATCGTCAACCGCTGGTGGGGTGAAGGCGTTATCGGTTTCGATGCAGTGCGCCAGCGCGGCCTGCTGACGCCATTCGGCATCCGTGATGCCGACACGAAGACGCTGGGTGCCTTGCTCGCGATCGGCAGTGTGCTGTTCATTGCGATCGGGCTGGGCTGGGCATTGTTGCGGCGGCAGGCACGCGACCCGTTGCGTGCCGCGCTGCGCGAACTGGAGCGGAAGCTGGCGCGCAGGGGTGTCGTGCGCCGGCCCAGCGAAGGTCCGCAGCATTACCTGAGCCGTGCCGCCCGTGCGCTACCGGGGCAGCGCGACGAACTCGCCATGTTGATGAGGTGTTACCTGGAACTGCGCTATGCCCATGACGAACCGCCGCCTGAATCGTTGCGAGACTTTCAACGCGCGGCACGGGATTTTCGGGTCGTCCGCGTGGTCAAATGAAAACCGACGCGATGGCGCATGCCATCGCCCTTGATGGAGAAGCAGTCATGTCACTGTACCGCCCCCTTACCCTCGCTGCAGCGATCGCCTTGCTGGGCGGATGCGCCACGATTCCCCAACCATTGCAAGGCACCTATACCGACGTCTCCACTACCAGTGCCCAGCAGGGCGGCGCCGGGGGCACCCGCGTGCGCTGGGGTGGCGAGATCATCAAGACCGAACCGGGTCAGCAGGAAACCTGCTTCTACCTGCTGTCGCGTCCGCTGGACAGCGAGGCCCGTCCGCAGGGCGGTAACGCCGGGGAGAATCAGGGACGCTTCGTTGCCTGCCGCGCCGGCTTCTATGATCCGGAAGTATTCACTCGCGGACGCGAGCTGACGGTGACCGGCACACTCCACGGCGCGGTGTCGCAGAAGGTGGGCGATTACGACTACGCCTACCCGCGTGTGGAGGCCGATGTGGTCTACCTGTGGCCGAAACGTGTCGCCTACGCGGCTTACCCGCCGGGTTACTACGATCCGTTCTGGGGCCCTGGCTTCGGCCCGTACTGGGGCGGACCGTGGGGTGGCTACTACGGCTACGGTGGTCCGCGGGTGATCGTGGTACGGCCGCCACCTCCGCCGCCGGCAGGCAAGTAATCGCAGACAGGAACGCCGGCATCAAGCCGGCGTTCCTTTATCCCCACATCTCGCCACGCTCAGCCGGGCGGCCAGTGCAGACGGCGACCAGCCAGCAGATGCAGGTGCAGGTGGAACACGGTCTGCCCACCGTCCTCGTTGCAGTTGAGCACCGTGCGATACCCCTGCTCGGCTAAACCCTGCTGCTTCGCATACTCGGCCGCAGCCAGCAGCAACTTGCCGAGCAGGGTCGCATCCGCCTCGGTGGCGTCATTGAGTGTGGCCAGCGCCCGCTTGGGAATGAACAGCACGTGCACGGGTGCCTGCGGATTCAGATCGCGGAACGCCAGCACTTCGTCGTTCTCGTAGACGATGTCGGCCGGTATCTCGCGGCGGATGATCTTGCTGAAGATGGTGTCGCTCATGCTCGCTTGCTCCGTGTGAGTCAGTCCAGCAACTGTCGGCCGCCGAACGCATGCGCCAGCGTGCTGCGATCGACGTATTCCAGTTCGCCGCCCAGCGGTACACCGTGTGCCAGCCGGGTCGGCCGCACGCCACCGGCACGCGCCAGCTGCGCCAGATAATGCGCGGTAGCCTCGCCTTCCACCGTGGGATTGGTGGCAATGATCAACTCCTCGATCTCGCCCTCGCCCAGTCGCTGGGTGAGTTGTGCCAGCCCCAATTCCTCCGGCCCCAGTCCGTCCAGCGGCGACAGCCGCCCCATCAGCACGAAGTACTGGCCGCGGTAGCCGGTGGCCTGTTCGATCGCCGCCAGGTCGGTCGGCGACTCCACCACGCATAACACCTGTCGGTCGCGACTGCTGCTGGCGCAGAGTGAGCACAGCGGCTCCTCGCTGAAGTTGCGACATTGGCTGCAATGGCCGATGCGCTGCATCGCCTGCTCCAGCACGGCGGCAAGTCTCAGCCCGCGCTCACGCTCACGCTCCAGCAGATGGAAGGCCATCCGCTGCGCACTCTTGCCGCCCACGCCGGGCAGGCAGCGCAGCGCTTCGATCAAGTCAGCAAGAAGATTGGATCCGTTGCTCACGATCAATCAAAACGGCATCTTGAAGCCGGCCGGCAGGTTCATCCCGGCGGTGACGCCGCCGAGCTTGTTCTTGCTGACCTCGGCCACCTTGTTCACTGCGTCGTTGATCGCGGCAGCGACCAGATCTTCGGCCATCTCCGGGTCGTCGGCAAACGTCTGCCGGTCGATCTGCACGCGACGCACTTCATGCGCACCGGTCATCACCACACTGACCAGGCCGCCACCGGCGCTGCCGGTGACTTCCAGCTTGGCGATCTCGTCCTGCGCACGCTTCATGTCTTCCTGCATGCGCTGGGCCTGCTGCATCAGCTGACCGATCTGTCCTCTCATCACACTGCTCCGGCTTCAACTTTCAGGGTTCAACTATCAAGGGGTTTGACGGACTGCGGCACCACACGCGCACCGAATTCGCGCTTCAACGACTGCACGAGGGGATCACCTTCGATCGCCAGCTCGGCCGCCGCCTGTGCCGTATCGCGCGCCTGCGCGGCGCGCGCTGCCGGTGTCTGCGCAGCGGCTTCGTGGCTGCTGCTGACGAAGCGCAAACGGATGCGTTCACCGAGCACCTGGCCGATGCGCTCCTCCATCTGGCTGACCATCGGCTCTACCGCCAGACTCATGTGCGCAGGCTGCAGCGCGAGCACCAGAGTCTGGCCGTCGCGTTCGCGCAAGACTGCATTCTGCGCCAGCAAGCCGAACGGACCACGCAAGGCGGCCTGCTCGATCAAGCTTTCCCAGTTCGGCAAGCCGTTGGCATCACGAGCTACTGAGGCCACCACCGCTGCTGGTACCGCTGCCGGGCGGGTTGCCGGCTCCGTACGTGGCGCTGGCGGGGAATTCTGCTGGCGCTCGGCCGCCTCAAGAGGACGCACCGGCGCCACGCTTGAACGTGGCGCCGGTGGTGTTGGCGTTGCGTTGCTGGTGGCGGCAGGTCTTTCGGTACGCGCCGCTGGTGCGCCATCGCCGGGCCGAAACGCCAGCATGCGCAGCAACGCCATCTCGAACCCTGTACGCGCGTCCGGCGCCAGCATCAGGTCACGCCGACCGGAGGTGGCAATCTGGTAATACAGCTGCACGTCTTCCGGCGTCATCCGCTCGGCCAGTGCGACCAGCACACCGTCATCGTCGCTGTCTTCCTCCGGCCGGTAGCCGGGAATCAGCTGGATCAGCTGCAGCCGATGCAGCACGCTGGCGATATCGTCGAGCACGCCACCGAAGTCCGGCGAGTACGAGGCAATCTGGGTGCACTCGACCAGCAGCCGCTCACCATCGCCAGCGGCCAGCGCGTCGAGTACGCCCAGCACCTGCCCGCGCGCCACGCTGCCGAGCATGGTGCGTACGTCATCGGCATGCAGCGCACCGCCGCCGTAGGCAATCGCCTGGTCGAGCAGCGACAGGCCGTCACGCAAGGAGCCATCGGCAGCACGCGCGAGTTCGCCGATCGCGCTGTCTTCGTAGGCAATGTTTTCCGCGGCAAGGATGTGCCGCATCTGGCCCGAGATTTGTTCGGGCAACAACCGCTTGAGGTTGAACTTCAGGCAGCGCGAAAGCACCGTCACCGGCAGCTTCTGCGGATCGGTGGTGGCGAGCAGGAACTTCACGTGCGGCGGTGGTTCTTCCAGCGTCTTCAGCAACGCGTTGAACGCGTTCTTCGACAGCATGTGCACCTCATCGACCAGGTACACCTTGAAGCGACCGCGCGACGGCGCGTACTGCGCGTTCTCGATCACCTCGCGCACATCGTCCACGCCGGTATTGCTGGCCGCGTCGATCTCCAGCAGGTCGACAAAGCGACCTTCGTCCACCGAGGTGCATACCGAGCATTCGCCGCAGGGATCCGCCGACTGCCCGCGCTCGCAGTTCAGCGACTTGGCGAAGATGCGCGCGATGGTGGTCTTGCCGACACCACGGGTGCCGGTGAACAGGTAGGCGTGATGCATGCGTCCGGTCTCGAGCGCATTGGTGAGTGCGCGCACCACATGCTCCTGCCCGACCAGCTCGGCGAACTTGCGCGGGCGCCATTTGCGAGCGAGTACCTGATAAGACATGCCTGACTACCTTGGGGCGAACAGTGATTGTGCCAAGTCGGGCGCGGTTTCGGTAGGAGCGGCTTCAGCCGCGATCGGGCTGACGAGGATTGTGGCCTGGACCGCCCGCACAGGCGCATCCCGAAAAGGCGGCGGCCCCGCCAGCCACACCCCGGCACCCGAATCATTCGCTACCGTTGCTTCCTTCCGGACCTGGCGGAGTTTGCGAACTATCGTCGCGGGGGGACCGACGGGGCCACCATAGACGTGGGCTGCTGAGCCCTGAAACTGATATGAAACTAGAAGTTGGCGGAGAGAGCGGGATTCGAACCCGCGATACGTTTTACCGTATACACACTTTCCAGGCGTGCTCCTTCAACCACTCGGACACCTCTCCGCATGAAACTCTCTTTGTCGGGCATCCGGCCCGGCAAAGAAGCGGAAGGATAGCGTCAGGCCCGGTTACAGGCAAGCGGACGCAACCGGATTCAGCCGGCATCGGCCCGCGGCGTGGACGGTATGCCCACGTCTATCCGGTCACCCGTGGCGGCAATGCGGTAGCCAAATGCGGCCAGCGCCGTGCCATCCGCCACACTGCCATAGTGGTACAGCAGCAGCCGCGAGCGCATCGCCTCGTTCGGATATTCCCGCTCGATGTCGTCGATGCCGGTGTGCGATGGATTACCGACCAGGCTGCAATCGTGCGCGATCACTTCATTGCCATCGGCGTAGCGCGCGAGGGCTTCGGGGATCGGACGGGTGTCGCCGGTGTAGACGAAGCTGCCGTCCAGTGCGAGTCCGTACGATGTGCCTGGCACGTGGTGCCGGGTGGCGAACACGTCGAACCACAACCCGTCAAGCCAGAACCCGCGCGTGCACGGCACCAGGCGGAATGCTTCCCAGAAATTGACGCCGCCCTCGGCGAGGGTACCGGGATAATCCGCCACGCGCGCCTGCAGCCAGGGAATCAGTCCGGCATGCGCAAACAACCGGGTGGTACCGCGCAGGTGCGGATCGAACCACAGCCGGAAGAACAACCGCTCCAGCCCGGCCACGTGATCCATGTGGGTGTGCGTGATGTACAGCGCCGGCGGCAACGCGTCGTAGGCAGCCATGTAGCGATCCAGCGTATCCGGGCCGCAGTCGATCAGCAGCTGCGGCACGCCGGCGCGCTCCAGCACCACGGCCGAAGAGCCGAGTTCCACCGCATGGGCGGCGCCCACGCCTAGAAAATGCAGATGCCAGTTCATGGAGTCAGGGTACGCCCGTATCGGTAAAGTAACGGTTGCCAGACGGCTTTCTCGAAGACCGCTTCGCCCTGACTGGCAGCACCGAGCTTGAGCAGCGAACGGCGCAGGCGCTGCAGGTTGGCCTGCTGCCAGGTAACAGCCGGCGTACGCAAGCGGCCACGGTCGAAGTCGATCAGATACAGCTCGTCCGACGCCACCAGCACATTGTGTGCATTCAGGTCGGCATGCCAGATGCCAGCGCGATGAAAGCGCGCCACCAGCGCACCGACTTCTTCAGCCAGCTCGCTATCCAGCCGTCCTTCCGCCAGGCATTCGGCCAGTGTCTGCGCATGGGCAATGCGACGAGTGATCAGGTCGGCGCTGTAGAACAGGCCGTGCCGGACATAGCGCGCGGCCACCACCGCCGGCCCGGGCAGACCGAGCCGGGCAATTTCGCCGAGCAAGCGGAATTCCGCGAACGGACGCGTGCGTTCGACCCCGGTCCACAGATAGCGATCACCCATCAGCGCAGCGACCAGTCCGCCACGGTGATAATGCCGCAACACGCATTCACCAGCCGGCGTCGCGATAATCGCCACACCACCGCGCCCGCCCGCCTGTGTATGCAAGGCGCTGCGCTCGCGCCAGTAGTTCGGCGCAAACCACTCGTGCCCGACTTGTGGCGACACCGCGGCATCGAACAGAATCGCGCCGACTGCGTCTTTGTATGTGCGTTCCTGCATCATCAGTGCTGCCGCACTCCGGTCACCGTTCACTCTCAGGTAATTCTAGCCCAAGCCCCCATGACCCCGAACCCGACGACTGCCGCCGCCTCGATCTGCCTGCTGCGCACCTCCGCCATCGGCGACGTCACCCATGTGGTGCCGCTGGTACGTACCCTGCAACAGGCGTGGCCGGACACCGCACTAACCTGGATCGTGGGCAAGCTGGAACGCAAGTTGGTCGGCGACCTGCCCGGGGTGGAGTTCGTCACCTTCGACAAGGCTGCTGGCTGGGCTGGCATGCACGCGGTGCGTGATGCATTGCGCGGACGACATTTCGATGCCTTGCTGCAGATGCAGGTGGCGATGCGCTCGAACCTGCTGAGCATGGGTATCAAGGCGGAGCGCCGCGTCGGCTACGACCGCGCACGCGCGAAAGACCTGCACGGTCTGGTCATCAACGAGCGCATTCCGGCGCGCAGTGGCGAACATGTGCTGGATGCGATCGGCAGCTTTTGCGAGCCGCTGGGGCTGAAGCAGACCTCGGTGCGCTGGGACATCCCGATTCCCGATGAAGCACATGCGTGGGGCGCCGAACAACTACCCGGCGATACGCCGACCCTGCTGGTCAGCCCTACTTCAAGTCATGCGCTGCGCAACTGGCGGCCGGAACGCTATGCCCGGGTAATGGATCATGCCGCCGCCCGCGGCTGGCGCGTGGCGCTGATCGGTGGCCCTTCGGCGATTGAGCGCACGATGGCCGATGCGGTGCTGGCTGCGTGCCAGCGCACGCCGCTCGACCTCACCGGCAAGGACACGCTGAAGAAACTGATGGCCATGCTCAGTCGCGCACAGCTGTTGCTGACGCCCGACTCCGGCCCGATGCACATGGCCAACGCCGTGGGCACCAAGGTGCTGGGTCTGCATGCGGCGAGCAATCCGGATCGTTCCGGCCCCTACTCCGACCGCCGCTGGTGCGTGAACAAGTATGACGAGGCCGCACGCAAATACCTGGGCAAGCCGGCCAGCGAGATTGCGTGGGGAAGCAAGATCGAGAGGCCCGGCGTGATGGACCTGATCGGCATCGATGAGGTGATCGAGCGCTACGAAGCCGCAGCGCGCGACCAAGGTTTTCTGTAGGAGCGGCTTCAGCCGCGATGCCTTTTGTCCATCACATCAAGGGCATCGCGGCTGAAGCCGCTCCTACAGGCAGCGTCAAACGGCGCGGTAATCCTGGTACGACTTTTCCTCGACCAGCTGCGAGCCTAGCTTGAGGTTGATCTCGCGCTTGAACGCCGCGCGCTCGTCGTTGCGGAAGTACACCGCACGCGCCAAATCGATGAACTCCTGATCGAACGCCTGCGCACGCTCCTTCAGACGGATCTTGTCCTCGATATCCCACAGCAGCTCGTTCACTTCCAACAACCGTGCGCGCTCGGCGGCGATGTCGGTGTGCGAAGCGGCGTGGTTGGCCCAGGTCGCGTTGAGCAGATCCAGCTCGTTGCGCACATTGACCAGCTTGGCCTCGTCGGCAATCCGCTGCGACTTGATCTCGAGGATGGTGATCTTGTCGATCAGTTCGCCGAACGACACGGGTGTTTGGATCAGGCTCATGGGCTTGGTTCCAGTAAAGGAGATGAGGCTTCAGGCCCCGAGGGACTGACGAAACGCGCCCTGCTGCACCAACATGCACACCGTACGCACCTCGCCATCCATCGCACGATCGCGATGCATGAAGCCGATGTGCTGACGCAGGATCGCATGGGCATCGCGCACGCTGGCGCCGGCATGGAAGTCGCCGGCGTTGGCCAGCGCAGCCGTGAGCTGCTGCACCTCGGCGACGAACTGCGCGTAATGCGGCTGATCTTCGCGCGGTGCGTTGCTGATCTTCGCCGCCAGCGCCTGCCAGCCACCGCGGCTGGCCAGCCGGCGTGCGGCATTCAGCATCGCCTGCCGGTAGTCCAGCGCTTGCGCGGCGGTGTACAGCTCCAGTGCCAGCACATGTGAGAGATCCTCGGTCATCTCCAGCACATGGCGCGCCTCGTTGGCGCCCATCGACACGTGATCTTCGGCGTTCGCGCTGGTCGGCACCGAATACACGCTAGCCGGATGCGCACGCGTAGCGAGGTCGTTGACCAGTGCGGCGGCGGTGTACTGCACGATCATGAAACCGGAATCGGTGCCGTCCTCGTTGCCGGTGAGGAAGGCCGGCAGACCATCATTCGTAGCCGAATCGACCAGCTTGTTTAGGCGCCGCTCGGAGATGGAAGCCAGCACAGGGATCGCCGCCTTCACATAACTCATCGCCAGCGCCAGCGGCATGCCGTGGAAGTGACCGGCCGAGATCACCCGTTCTTCGATCGGGACGTTCTCGATGAACTGCGCGTCCTCCGGGTCCGGGAAGATCAACGGATTGTCGGTGACCGAATTCAATTCGATATCGAACACTCGGCAAGCCTGCGCCCAGGCATCGCGCACCGCGCCGTGCACCTGCGGCATGCAGCGCAGGCTGTAAGCATCCTGCGGCTGATGCTTCTTGCCACCCTTGAACGGCAGGAAGCGGCTGTAGAACGCCTCGCGGCCATGCCGCTGATTGGCCGGCACCCAGTCCCAGCCGATATCGAAACTGAGTGCCTGATCGTCCGGCTCGCTCCACGCCTCGGCACTCCACGACTTGAAGCGCGGCACCAGGTGATAAGGAATATCGACCAGGGTGGAACCGGCCAGCAGCTCGCGCACATGCGCGGCGGTTTCGACCTGGCCCGGATGCGGGCGCAGTGCATGCACTTCAGGGCGCAGCGCGCCACTGCGACCGGCGAACGCGTCCAGTGTCATCGACGCGGCCAGGTCGGCGGTATCCAGCAACTGCTCCAACGTATCCAGTGCCAGCACACCCGTCGCCAGCATCTGTGCGGTGCCATTGTTAAGTGCGAGACCTTCCTTGAACGACAGCCGGATCGGCGTGAGGCCGGCGCGCTTCAGCGCTTCCGCACCCGACACGCGCTCGCCTTGATAAAACGCTTCGCCACCGCCAAGCAGCACGATCGCCAGATGCGACAGCGGCGCCAGGTCGCCACTGGCACCGACCGAGCCCTTCTCCGGTACCACCGGCACCACGCCGGCGTTGAGCATCGCGGTCAGCGCTTCGAGCGTGCTCACCCGGATACCCGAGTGACCGCGCATCAGCGTATTGATGCGGATCAGCAGCATCGCCCGCACCACGTCTTCGCCAAACGGCTTGCCCACGCACACGGCATGCGTGGTGATCAGGTTGTGCTGCAGTTCCTCCAGCAGCGTGCCCTTGGGCTTGTGCGGATTCCCGCCGGGCAATTCGTCACGCAGACGATGCGCACCAAGCAGCTTGTCGGCATTGCTGCCGAAGCCGGTGGTGACGCCATAGGTCGGTTCGCCACAGCTGACTTTCTCGGCAAGAAAATCCGCAGCGCATTGCACGCGCTTGAGTCCTGCCGGGTCCAGTGAAACCTTGTTGCCATGGCGTGCCACTGCCACCAGCTGGGCGCGGGTGAGGCTGTTGCCGTCGAGAACGATGGTGTCGAATTTGCTCACTGCTGCCTCACTGAAGAATGTCGTCGTCTATTCCCTGATCACCGAACCGCAGGGCATTCAGCCCATCGCCGCGGCCTGTTCCAGCTCCACTCGCAAGGTCTTGATCAATTCGCTGCGCGCCACCTCGAACTGATCCTCGCGGCGCAGGTCCTTCACCGTGACCACGCCCTTGGCGATCTCGTCCTCACCCAGCACGATCACGAAGCGGATTCCGGCGCGGTCGGCATACTTGAACTGCTTGCCAAGCTTGCCGCCTTCCAGCACCACTTCGGTGGCGATGCCGGCACCGCGCAGCTCGCTGGCGAGCGCGAGATAGGCTGGCAGTTGTGCTGCGTCCATCTGGGTCACCAGCACATCGACGGTGCTGGTTGCGGTATTGATCAGGCCAGCATCGCGCAACTGCCAGTACAGACGGGTCAGACCAATTGAGATGCCAACGCCGGGCAGCTGCGACTTGGTGTACTGGCTGGCCAGGTTCTCGTAGCGACCACCCGAGCAGATCGAGCCGATCTGCGGGTGATCGTTCAAGGTCGTCTCGTAAACGGTGCCGGTGTAGTAGTCGAGCCCGCGGGCGATCGACAGGTTCAGCACGTAATGCGTTTCCGGCACGCCGAACGCGTGGATCAGGCCCAGCACTTCCTTCAACTCGTTGCGGCCCTGCTCCATCGCCTCCGGGCCAGCGCCCAGCGCATCGAGCTTGTCGTACGCATCCTGCAGCGAAATGGAGCGCACCTGCACGAAGGCGAGGATTTTCTGCGCCACCTCGGCACTCAGGCCAAACGTCTCGCCGGTCAGCATGTCGCGCACGTAATCGGCGCCACGCTTGTCAAGCTTGTCCACTTCGCGCAGCACGAGCATCTGCTGCTCGCCGTCGACGATGCCCAGGCTCTCGAAATAGCCGCGCATCAGCTTGCGATTGTTGAGCTGGATGGTGAACGCGCCGATGTTCAGTTCGCGGAACACGCTGTAGATCACCGCCGGAACTTCGGCGTCGTAACGCACCGACAGTACATCCTTGCCGATCACGTCGATGTCGCACTGGTAGAACTCACGAAATCGACCGCGCTGGGCGCGCTCGCCGCGGTACACCTTCTGCATCTGGTAACGACGGAACGGGAAGCTCAGGTCGCGCTCGTGTTCGGCGACATAGCGCGCCAATGGCACGGTGAGATCGAAGCGCAGCGCCAGCTCGGGCATGCCCTCGTCATCTTTTGCGGCGTTCAACGCACCGGTCGACTGCACGAAATACACCTGCCGCTCGGTCTCGCCGCCGGTCTTGGTCAGCAGCACGTCGGAGTATTCGATCACCGGCGTCTCGATCGGCAGGAAGCCGAAGCGCTCGTAATTGCGACGGATCACGTCGAGCATGCGCTGGAACGCGATCTGGTCGAGCGGCAGCAGCTCGAGCACGCCGGGCATGGTACGGGCCGGGGTAAGCGCCATGGAATCCTCTACTGACGATGGAAACATTCCGTCTGACCGCTGACCGCGCGACGGCAGCCGTCAAGATTAGCAGAACGCCTGGCGCCTTCCGCACCCGCGAGCAGCCAGATGCATCGTACCTGTTGCCAAGCCAGCGCCCGACGATTAAGATACGCGGCTTCCCACGGGGTGTAGCTCAGCCTGGTAGAGCGCTACGTTCGGGACGTAGAAGTCGCAGGTTCGAATCCTGTCTCCCCGACCAAAAATTCGATGAAGAAGCCGGCCTTGCGCCGGCTTTTTTTATTTCCACGGTCAGCTCTCCAGCGCCAGTCCGGCGAGTCGATCAAGCTCGGCTTCGACAAAACCCGCCTCGATCCGTGCCGGCCGGTTGAACGGCCCACGCAGGCTGACGCCCATGTACTCGCGCAGCAGGGCGAAGAACGTGTCGACCGGCTCCACACCATCGCGCTCGCAGCAGTACTGGTACCAACGAGTGCCGGCAGCGACGTGAGCGACTTCCTCGCGCAGGATCACTTCAAGGATCGCTACAGTGCCGGTGTCGCCCAGGTGGCGCAGGCGTTCGATCATGCCGGGAGTGACATCCAGTCCACGCGCTTCCAGTACGCGCGGCACCAGCGCCATGCGCGCGGTGTCGTGATGCGCGGTTTTCTCGGCCATCGCCCATAGGCCGTCGTGCGCATCGAAGTCGCCGTAGGCGTGATCGAGCTCAGCCAGTCGTGCCGACAGCATCGTGAAATGGCGTGCCTCGTCGTTGGCGCAACTGGCCCAATCACGGTAATACGCCTCCGGCTTGCCGCGGTAGCGATAGACCGCGTCCCACGCCAGGTTGATCGCGTTGAACTCGATGTGCGCCACCGCGTGCACCAAGGCGGCACGGCCTTCCGCACTGCCGAGTCCGCGCTGCGGTACCTGGCGCGCGTTGACCAGTCGCGGTTTTGCCGGGCGGCCGGGCGCACCGATCGGCTCAGGCAGCGGCGATGCGGGATCAGCGCACAACTCGCCAGCCACCAACGCCTGCCAGGTCACATGGGTCAGGCGCAGTTTTTCTGCCGGATCGGTGGCGTCGAGGCAGCGCTTGGCGGCGGCGTGGAGATCAGTCATGGCGTTTCTGGAGCCCACCCTGTGGGCGATGCTTTTGCTCTGATGTGCATCGAAGCCAGGAGCATCGCCCACAAGTGGGCTCCTAGAGGGGCGCGCGATTACATGCTGCGGCGCGCGGCCTTGGCATCGTCCGAGCGCAGCATCTGGATCTGCTCCAGATAACGCTGATCGAGGCCGGTGACGTATTCGCCGGAGAAGCACGAGGTATCGAACTGCTTGAGCGCCTCGTTACCATCCTGCACCGCCCAGATCAGATCCTTGAGGTCCTGGTAGATCAGCCAGTCGGCGCCAAGCATCGTCTCCACTTCCTGCTCGGTATGGCCGGCGGCGACCAGCTCGGAGGTGGACGGCATGTCGATGCCGTAGACATTCGGATAGCGCACCGGCGGTGCAGCGGAGGCGAAGTAGACGTTCTTCGCGCCAGCGTCGCGGGCCATCTGGATGATCTGCTTCGAGGTGGTACCACGCACGATCGAGTCGTCGACCAGCAGCACGTTCTTCTTGCGGAACTCCAGCTCGACCGGGTTGAGCTTGCGGCGCACCGATTTCACCCGCTCACCCTGCCCCGGCATGATGAAGGTGCGACCGATGTAGCGGTTCTTGACGAAACCCTCGCGAAACGGCACGCCGAGCGCCTCCGCCAGTGCGCTCGCGGCAGTCCGCGCGGTGTCGGGAATCGGGATCACCGCGTCGATGCCATGGTCGGGCCGTTCGCGCAGGATCTTCTCGGCGAGCTTCTGGCCCATGCGCAGGCGCGCCTTGTAGACCGAGACGTTCTCCATCATCGAGTCAGGTCGCGCCAGATAGACATATTCGAAGATGCACGGCGTGTGCAATGCACCTTCGGCGCAGCGGCGGCTGTGCAACTGGCCCTGGTCGGTGATGATCACTGCCTCGCCCGGCTCGATATCGCGGATGCGCTTGAAACCGAGCACGTCGAACGCGACCGACTCGGACGCCACTGCATACTCGCGGCCTTCCGCGGTAACACGCTCACCCAGCACCAGCGGCCGGATACCGTGCGGGTCGCGGAACGCCAGCAAGCCGTAGCCGAGCACCAGCGCGACGCAGGCATAACCACCACTGGCGCGTGCGTGCAGGCCAGCGACGGCCTTGAAGAGGTGATCAGGGGTCAGCTCCATCCGATCCTGGATCTGCAGTTCGTGTGCCAGCACGTTCAGCAGCACTTCGGAATCGGACTCGGTGTTGATGTGACGGCGGTCATCCTCGAACATCTCGCGTCGCAACGTTTCGGTGTTGACGAGGTTGCCGTTGTGCGCGATCGCAATGCCGTAAGGTGAATTCACGTACAACGGCTGTGCCTCGGCCGAACCTTCCGAACCGGCGGTCGGATAACGGCAATGGCCGATGCCGATGCGTCCGCGCAGACCACTCATCGCCGCCTGGCCGAACACGTCGCGCACCAGCCCGTTGCCCTTGTGCAGGCGCAGCCGCGAGCCATCCACGGTGGCGATGCCGGCAGCATCCTGACCGCGATGCTGCAGCACCGTCAGTCCGTCATAAAGTGCCGATGCCACTTCGGTGGTACCGACAATGCCGATGATTCCGCACATGGTTGCAGCCTGCTTCAGTGATTCGTGGGGTGGACGGCTGCGCTGGTCGCAGGCGCCGGTGACGCTGTGTACGATGCCGCTGGTGCGGACGTCGCGCCAGATATAGGGGCGTGCGGTGGCACCGACAAGTCATGCAAATGGTCGAGCACACCGGACGACTGGACCTTCTCGATCACGGCCGACGGCTTCAAATGTTCGCGCACATCGGCCGACACGCTGGCCGGCACGTTCTGCCCCATCCACGCAGCCGCCTCCTGGAATTGCGGCAACAGCACCGACTGCTGCCACCACGGCTCACGTGTGACTCCGGTCAGGCCCACCAGAAAGACCAGCAGCGTCACGATCAGCACGCCGCGCACGAAACCGAACAACATGCCAAACAGCCGATCGATGCCTGACAGACCGGTACTCCAGATCAATCGCCTTACCGCGAAACGCACCAGCGCCCCGAGTATCAGCACGCTGACAAAGCAGACGCCGTAACCCACGCAGTAACGCAAGGTGGGCATCGTGATCGTGTGTTCCAGATGCGCCGATACCACCGGACCGAACGCCCAGGCCACCCAGAACGCGGCGATCCAGATGACCAACGACAGTACTTCGGAAATCAATCCACGGAAAAGCCCGATCAGGACAGAAAGGGCGAGTACGCCGAGAATGATGCCATCGGTCCAGTTCACCCGTTCACCTGCCCGGCTCGTATGCTGGATGCTGGCGCGTGCATGCTCAGGGCACCGAAACGACGTTGCCGTCGGTACCCAGCTTGGCCTTGATCTGCTCGCGCAGACGCAGCGCATCGGCGCGCTGGGTCTGCGGGCCGGCGCGTACGCGCCACAGCTGCTTGCCACCGGACTGCACGGTATCGACGAAACCGTCGAAGCCGTTCGCACGCAGCTTGTCGCGCAAGGCATTCGCGTCAGCCTGGTTGCTCATCGCAGCCAACTGCACTGCCCAACCGCCCGCGCGAGCAGTCGCACGCGTTGCGGGGCCGGCTGCCACTGGTGCCGCGCCTTCATCGTGACTGGCATCCTGCTGCAGTCGCGCCGGCACGCCGGGGATCGACTGGGTGATTTTCAGACGCGCCGCCTCGGCGGCCGTGCGTGTCTCGAACGGTCCGGCGATCACCAGGGTACGCGACTGGCCGGCCTGACTGATGGCGTGGCCGCTCACCGGATAGCCCAGCGCACGTACGCGGCGCTCGAGGTTGGCGGCGCCGGCGGTGCTGGCATAAGCGCTGAGATTCAGGGTGTAGTTGCCGCTCCCGGCCTCGGCGGGAGCCATCGGGGCGGCCGGCGACGGCGTCGGGGCCGACTTGGGAATGACCGCCAGCGGCTGCGATGGAGCCGGAGGCGCACTGGCGGTCGGCCTGGCCTGCATCGGAATCAGCGGCTGGCTCGGCGAGGTGCCGGAGCCGGGGGTCACCGTTGTCGGTGTCGGCGCCCTGCCGGCGTCGGGATCGGTTTCCACATCGCGCGGGCGGTTCGAACCGATGTTCACCGTCGCCAGCTGGTCGCCTGCGCCCTTGGCGACAGCAGTGGCCGCGGGCTGGGTCGCCGACGCAGCGATGGCCGGAGCCGTGCTGGATGCAGCTACCGCCGCATCCGGGTTCAGGCTCATGGTTTTGGTCTGCAGATCGCGATCCGGTGCCGCGGGAATCGCCAGACTCACGGACTGATCGCCACCGGGTGTCGGCGACTTGCCGTTGAAGATCATCGGCAGAAACAGAACCGCCAAGGCGATAAGGACGGCAGCTCCCAGCAGGCGTGTTTTCAAGACTTCGCTCCAAAGCGGCAAACGCGGCACGTAACGGCGTGATTATACCTGTACGCGCCGAACGCCATGATTGACCGGCCACGCAGGCCGACCCGTACGTTCAGCCGACCGCTTCGGCAATGACGGCGCTGGCCACGAAAAACGAGCCGAATGCGAGGATGCACTCGCCCGGTCGCGCCGCCGCGCGGGCTGCCGCCAGCGCTGCAGCCACATCGGCATGGGTATCGAACGCGGGTTGCGGCAAGGTCTGCCGGAGTATGCCAGCCAGTGCGTCCACCGCCAGTCCGCGCAAGGTGGCGTGATCGAGCCCAGCCAGATGCCAGTGGTCAATCCGCGCGCCGAGCGCGCCGATCACTCCAGCCACGTCCTTGTCCGCCAGCGCGCCGTAGACCGCGTGCACGCGACCCGCTGGCCGTGCATCCAGCCATTCGGCCAGTGCGCGCGCAGCCTGCGGGTTATGGCCAACATCCACGATCAGGAGCGGATCGCCACCGAGCGACTGCAGCCGCGCCGGCACGCGCACCTCATGCAGACCGGCACTGACCGCGGCGAAGACATCCTTCGGTGCAAACGACACGTCGCCGGCCCACAACACATGCAGTGCGGCAATCGCCGCCGCCGCATTGGCAAACTGCACCGGCGCCGCCAGCGCAGGATCCGGCAGCTCCATCGCGCTGCCGTCACGGTGCTGCCAGCGCCAGCCATCGGCATGACGTTCAAAGTGAAAATCGAGCCCGGCGCGCTCGACTCGCGCACCGCATGCCGCCAGCGCATCGAGCAGACCCGCCGGCGGATCGAGTTCGCCCACGATCACCGGCCGGCCGGCCCGCGCAATCCCGGCCTTCTCGCGGCCGATGCTGTCGCGATCCGGCCCCAGCCAGTCCATGTGATCCAGATCCACCGTGGTGACGATCGCGACGGCGGCATCGATGATGTTGACCGCGTCCAGGCGCCCACCCAGCCCCACTTCCAGCACCGCCACGTCCAGTCCAGCACGGGCAAACAGGTCCAGTGCGGCCAGCGTGCCGAATTCGAAATAGGTCAATGGAATCGCGCCACGGGCTGCGTCGATCCGCTCGAACGAGGCGGTCAGCGCCGCATCGTCGACATTCGCGCCGTCGATGCGCACGCGCTCGTTGTAATCCAGCAGATGCGGCGAGGTGAACGCGCCGACACGCAGACCTGCTGCTCTCAGCATCGCCTCGAGCAGGGCCACGGTCGAGCCCTTGCCGTTGGTGCCGCCGACCGTGATCACCCGATGCGCCGGCGCCGGCGCCCCCATTCGTTGCCATACCTCGCGCACGCGATCGAGGCCCAGCTCGATGCTGCGTACGTTGACGTGTTCCTGATACGCCAGCCATTCGGCGAGAGTGCGGGTCATGCAGTGACTTTGCGCGGACGGACAAGCACAAAGCTTAAAGCATTGCCTCAGCCAAACAGGTGAATACCGCTGTAGTGCAGTGCCATGTACATGCCGAACACGGTCCAGAAGGTTTTCTTCAGTGCCTTGCCGGCCAGCAGGGCCACCAGCAGGCCAAGCAGCAGCGGCATGTGTTTTTCCAGCGTGCTGCGGGTGTCGTTGATGACGTTCATGGGTTTCCTCCGGTGACGGTGTGGGAACCATGATCGGCAAACGGCCAGGTCGGTGGCAGAAGCAGATGTCAGCGATCGCGGATGACATGCATCACCCGCCATTGCCGACGACCCTCATGCAGGAGCGGCTTCAGCCGCGACGCCCTTGGTCTTGCAGGTCTCGGCGACCTGAAGAGCATCGCGGCTGAAGCCGCTCCTACACAACAACCGTCACAACGGCACATGGCGCAGCCGCAACGCATTGCTGACCACCGAGACCGACGACAGGCTCATCGCCAACGCGGCGATCATCGGCGACAGCGTGATGCCGAACCATGGATACAGCGCGCCAGCCGCCAGCGGTACGCCGACCGCGTTGTAGATGAAGGCAAAGAACAGGTTCTGCCGGATATTGCGCACCGTCGCCTGCGACAGCGTGCGCGCACGCACGATCGCACCCAGCTCACCTTTCACCAGAGTCACCTGCGCGCTCTCCATCGCCACGTCGGTACCGCTGCCCATCGCGATGCCGATATCCGCAGTGGCCAGCGCCGGCGCGTCGTTGATGCCGTCACCGGCCATCGCCACACGGCGACCTTCGGCGCGCAAGGCATTCACCACCGCGGCCTTGTCGGCTGGCGAAACATCCGCATGCACGCTGTCGATACCCAGCTCGCGCGCCACCACCTGTGCCGTGGTGGCATTGTCGCCCGTCAGCATCACGATGTGCAGGCCGGCCGCGCGCAATGCCTTGAGTGCGACCGGTGTGTCCGGCTTGATCCGGTCTGCCACCGCCAGCAACGCGGCGAGTACGCCATCAACCGCCAGGAACATCACGGTGGCGCCCTGCCCGCGCAGCTTTTCGGCACGTGCGCTGGCGTCGCCGACTGACGCGATGTGCAACTCCGCCATCAACTTCGCATTGCCCAGAGCCACGGCACTGCCATCCACATTCGCGCTGACACCACGACCGGTCAGCGAACGGAAATCCGTGGCTGCGAGCTTCGGTACGTTGTCCGCTTCCGCCGCGATCATGATTGCCCGTGCCAGCGGATGTTCGCTCGGTCGCTCCAGCGCTGCGGCCAGCGCCAGCAGACGCTCGCGCGATTGACCATCGAGGCCCACCAGCTCGGTCAAGGCCGGTTTGCCGACGGTCAGCGTGCCGGTCTTGTCCACCACCAGCGTGTCGATCTCGCGCATGGCCTCGATCGCGCTGGCGTCCTTGAACAACACGCCGTTCTGCGCGCCACGACCGCTGGCGACCATGATCGAGATCGGCGTGGCCAGGCCCAGCGCGCACGGGCAGGCGATGATCAACACGGATACGGCGGCGATCAGCGCATGCGCGAATTGGGGCGACGGCCCCAGCAGTGCCCATAGCGCAAAGGCCAATAGCGCGACCGTCACCACCGCTGGCACGAACCACGCTGCCACCCGATCGGCGACGCGTTGCAGCGGTGCCTTGCTGCGTTGAGCCTGTGCAACGAGTGTCACGATCTGCGCCAGCATGGTCGCACCGCCCACCTTCTGTGCGCGCATGGTCAGCGCGCCATCTTGATTCACCGTACCGCCGGTGAGCGGGTCGCCCATCGCCTTGGCCACCGGCATGGGTTCGCCAGTAAGCATCGATTCGTCGACATGGCTCCCGCCTTCCAGCACCACGCCATCGACCGGCACTTTCTCGCCGGGGCGCACGCGCAGCACGTCACCGGCTTGCACCTCATCCAGCGATACCTCGTTTTCGCTGCCATCGTCAGCGATTCGCCACGCGGTCTTCGGCACCAGCCCCAACAGTGCCTTGAGCGCCGTACCCGTGCGTCGGCGCGCACGCAGCTCCAGGAAATCGCCCAGCGTGACCAGGGTGATGATCACCGCCGCCGATTCGAAATACACGCCAACCTGGCCGTGCATGTCGCGGAAGCCGGGCGGGAAGAGCTGTGGCGCGACGAAGGCCACCGCGCTGTACAACCAGGTGACGCCCGTGCCCAGCCCGATCAGGGTGTACATGTTCGGCGACCACGGCCGCAGCGAACGCCAGGCGCGCACGAAGAACGGAATACCGCCCCAGATCACCACGATGGTGGCAAGCATGCCCTCGGCCCAACCGGTGCTGAGCGCCCAAGACGCAGGCAGCTGCCAGCCGAACAGATGCGGCCCCAGCGCCAACAGGAACACCGGCAGGGTCAACGCCACCAGCGTCCAGAAACGCCGCGTCATCGTCGATAGTTCACCACCATCGTCCTCATCCAGGCTCGGCATCATCGGCTCCAGCGCCATGCCGCACTTCGGGCAATCGCCAGGACCGACCTGCTGCACTTCCGGATGCATCGGGCACGTATAGACCGCGCCGGGTACTACCGGTAACGGGATTGCGCGGCCTTCCAGATAAGCAGACGGCTCCGCTACGAACTTTTCGCGGCAACGCGCCGAGCAGAAGTGGTAGGTATCGCCGTCGTGCTCGGCGTGATGCTTCGCGGTATGCGGATCCACCGTCATCCCGCAGACGGGATCCTTCACCGTGTGCGCATGGCCGTGATGGGCATGATCGTGCTGAACGTGGCCATGGCCTGCATGCGGATGATCATGAGCCTCGATCGCCGCGGACTTCGCGGCGCAGCAACCCGTCGATGCCACCTCCGAGCCAGACGCACCCAGATACGTCACCGGTGCCGCCTCGAACTTCGTCTTGCAACCGGCGCAGCAGAAATGGAATACCTGCCCGTCATGCGTGGACTGATGTTTCGATGTGGTCGGATCCACCTGCATGCCGCAGACCGGATCAGTCGTCATCGCAGCTGGAATCTTGTCGCTGCCAGCGCAGCAAGACGCGTGCTCGCCCATCACGACACTGCCTCATCGCTCAGCGCGCGCAGGATCGGGCACTCTTCAGGCTTGCCATGCCCCGGGCACGACTCGACCAGCTGTGCCAGCCCGTCACGCACGCGCTGCAGTTCCGTAATTCGCAGCTCGATCGCCGCCAGCCGCTGCTGCGCCCGCTGCTTCACTGCTTTCACCCCGCGCTGGCGATCCGCTGACAAGGTCAGCAGCTCGCGAATTTCGTCCAGCGTGAAACCGAGATCCTTGGCGCGGCGGATAAAGCGCAGTTGCGCAATCGTGCTATCGCCATAACTGCGATAGCCCGAGGCACGCCGCACCGGCTCGGGCAGCAGCCCCTCGCGCTCGTAATAACGGATCGTATCGATCGCCACACCGACGCGCTTGGCGACGGCACCGATGGTAAGTGAGGTGTGTTTTGCATTCATGCGACAAGTCTAGACCCAGGATCCAGGTCAAGAGTCAAGAGTCAAGAGTCAAGAGTCAAGCGTTACATCCGTACGCTGCCCGCAGCCTGCGACTATCGGGATGCCGTCGCTCCTACCGGTGCCGATAGATCCGCCACCTATCGGGGTGTGCGCAGCATGGACTCGCGTAGCGCGGCTTCGTGCAGAACTTCGTCAAGACAGGCCGTTTCTTCAGTGTCCAGAGCACAGTGCGGTGGGCGATGCATGCCTGTCGGCGAAGTCGTGGTTTCCGCCATGCCGCTCTTGTTGAGGTCGGCATCGACCGTGGCTTTTGTACTCATGGTTCAGCCCTGGAGGTTATGAGCGTCTTGCAGATTATTGCAGCATGAAAGCCGTCGGCTATGGATGCGGATTGAGTGCATGAAAGGGAGTCATCAACATGACTTCTGTGATGATCAAATAACCCACGGCAGCTAGTAATACGCATCCAAGAACAGTGAGCACCAGTCGCAAGATGCCACGACCAATCCAGAGAAACATCTTGTAACTCATCGGAGTTTTCTCTGGGCCAATTCATCCATGTGCATGAATCTTATCTCGTGCCGATAAATCTTCTCTGCACTGAAAAGAGCATACGGACACCTCCTATCCGATACCCGCGCGACGCAGCAGCTTGCCCAGCAGCTCCACACATTCCTTGATGCGCATCAGGTAGGTCACCGCGAAATAGGCCGCGCCGTAAATGCCAAGCACGTAGACCGCTGTCAGTATCGGACCGTGGTTCGGCACCAGATATTCGACTGCGCATGCTGCGATGGCAGCCAGACACGCGGCCGACCAGAGCTTGAACATGATCGGGACCGGAACACCGGTCGGCCCAAGCTTCCTGTTCATCTTCCGCCGCAACAGATAGAACTCGATCCAGCCAGCCACGCCGGCCGAGGCTGTGAGGCCCACGGCACCCCATTGCGCGGGTATCCCGAGCAACCCAGGCAGCAAGAAAGCACTGGCCAGACCAAGCGCTGCCGTGACGGCCAGCCGCACCAGCGCGAAACGCAAAGGTGTCCGCGTGTCACGTATGGCGTAATAGGTCGACGAATACAGACGGCCAAACGTCGAGGCGAGCAGGCCCACACCCGAACCGGCGAGGATCGCCCACACGTAGTAGGAATCCTTGCTGGTGAACTCGCCGGACTGATAGAGCGCCGCCACGATCACGTTGCCCAGGGCAAAAAATGCCACGGCCGAGGGGACGACGAAGAACGCAATGCGCTCCAGGCCGCTATCCAGTCGCGCGGAAAGACTTGCTGCGGTGGCCTCGTCGAACTCCTGCCCGGCCATCCGCGACAAGGTCGGCAGCTCCGCGGCCGATACCGCCATGCCGAACAGGCTGATCGGCAACATGTTGATCGAGGCCGCGGTGGTCATCGCCGCCATCGCGCCGCGGCCAAGCAGGGTCGAGATCGCCTGGTCCACGAAGGCACTGATCTGAACGACACCGCGTCCTACCGCCACCGACATGAAGCTGCCGACGACCTGCCGCACATGGAGGCTGCTCATATCGAGGCGAAACCGCATGTCGGGCACCAGCTTCAGCACCGAGGGCAGCTGAACCAGGAACTGCAGCAGGCAACCCAGCACGGTCCCCCAGGCCAGGTACACGATCAGCTTGTCGGACGGCAGGTCCCTGAAGACCAGCAGCGTCACGATCATCGACAGGTTCCACACCACTGGCGCGACGTAGGACAGGAAAAACTTGTGGTGGCTGTTGAGGATGCCCAGGCACCACGCCGACCAGACCAGGACGCCGGTACCGGGAAACAGGATCCGCACGATCAGGATCGTCAGCTCGCGCTTCTCGCCGGTGTAACCGGGTGCGATAAGCCACAGCAGCCATGGCGTCGCCACGACGCCAATGGCGACGATGATGGAAATGACCAAGGCCAGGATGGTGGCGATCGCCCCGGCCAGACGTCCAGCCTCCTCGCGCTTGCCTTGGCCAAGCAGGCCGGCATAGACCGGAATGAAGGATGCCGAGAGCACGCCTTCGCCGAACAGGTTCTGCAGGAAGTTGGGTACGCGCAGTGCCGAACTGAAGATGTCGGCAGCGTCGGACAGGCCGAAGTAGTGCGAGAAAACCCGCTGGCGCACCAGACCGAAGATGCGGCTGCAGAGGATGCCCGCCCCGACCAGTACGGCGTGCTTTCGACCAGCCTCCTTCGCCATGCTCACACGCCCGCTCAAAACGCCGAGCCTATCATTTACGCGACTGGTGCCTCTACGTCCATCTACAGCAGCTTGCGGTAGACGACGAAGCCCGACTTCTCGGCAACCCGGTCGTAGAGCTGCATGGCGGTCGCATTGGTCTCGTGGGTCTGCCAGTAGACACGCCGGCAGCCGGCATCGCCTGCCCGCCGGTAGACATCATTGATCAGTGCACGGCCCGCTCCTTTGCCTCTGGCCGCCTCGATGGTGAACAAGTCCTGCATGTAGCAGCTCGGTTCCAACTGGATGGTGCTGCGGTGATAGAGAAAGTGCGCCAAGCCAAGCAGCCCACCGGCACTCTCGGCAACCAGCGCATGCACGGGCTCATAGGCATCGAAGAAACGCGACCAGGTCGTCTGCGTGATCTCCGCCGACAAGGCGGTCAGGCCGCTGCGGCCGTAAAAGGCGTTGTAACCGTCCCAGAGCACTCTCCAGACGGGGAAGTCCTCTTTCGCCACCGGTCGTATCACGATTTTCTGATTCACGTGGATACCCTTGATTCCCCCGACTGACGGCTTGCAGCAATTCGACACATCAAGCGCGGCCATGATGCAGCACGTTCATGCCATGGCATCCTCGGCCGCCACAAAGCCACCGGTTTGCCGCTTCCACAATCGTGCATACAGTCCCTCGTGTGCGATCAGTTCCGCATGGGTGCCGGTTTCCACGACCTGCCCCTTGTCCAGCACCACCAGCCGATCCATCCGCGCGATAGTGGACAGTCGATGCGCGATCGCGATCACCGTCTTGCCCTGCATCAGGATGTCGAGGCTGTCCTGGATCGCGGCTTCGGCTTCGGAGTCGAGCGCCGAGGTGGCTTCATCGAGCACAAGGATCGGCGCGTCCTTCAGCAGTACGCGGGCGATCGCGATGCGCTGGCGCTGGCCGCCACTGAGCTTCACGCCGCGCTCGCCGACGAGTGCCTCGTAACCTATGCGGCCTTCGCCATCGACCAGCTGCGGGATGAATTCATCGGCGCGTGCCTTGCGCACGGCGTCGAGGATCTGCGCTTCGCTGGCATCGGGGCGGCCATACAGCAGGTTGTCGCGGATCGAGCGATGCAGCAGCGAGGTGTCCTGGGTCACCACGCCGATCTGTGAGCGCAGGCTTTCCTGGGTCACCTGCGCGATGTCCTGGCCGTCGATCAGGATGCGGCCACCTTCCAGGTCGTACAGCCGCAGCAGCACGTTGACCAGGGTGGACTTGCCGGCACCGGACGGTCCGACCACACCGATCTTCTCGCCCGCGCGCACGGCCAGGTCGAGTCCGGCGATCACGCCACCCTTTTTCCCGTAGTGGAAATGGATCTGCTCGAAGTGCACCGCGCCATTGACCACTTCCAGCGGCATCGCACCTTCGCGGTCCTGCACTGCCCGCGGTTGCGAGATCGTGGTGATGCCGTCCTGCACGGTGCCGACGTTCTCGAAGATGCCGTTGACCACCCACATGATCCAGCCGGACATGTTGTTGATGCGGATCACCAGCCCGGTCGATAGCGCGATCGCGCCCACGGTCACCTTGCCCTGGCTCCATAGCCAGATCGCCAGCGCCGAGGTCCCCACGATCAGGAAACCGTTGAGCGTGGTGATGCTGGCGTCCATCGCGGTAGTGAGCCGGGTCATTCGGCGCAGCTTGCCGGTCTGCTCGGCCATCGCCTCGGCCACGTAGCTTTCCTCGCGTCGCGTGTGTGCGAACAGTTTCAGCGTCAGCACATTGCCGTAGCCGTCTACGATCCGCCCCATCAGCTTGGACTTCGCTTCCGAGGCCAGCCACGAGCGCTCTTTGGTGCGCGGAATGAAGAACGCCAGCGTGCCGACATAGGCAAACAGCCACACCACCAGCGGCGCGGCCAGCCAGAAATCCGCCTTGGCAAACAGCACGATCGCGCTGCCGGTATAGATGGTGACGTACCAGATCGCATCGACAATCTGCACTGCCGATTCGCGCAACGAAGCCCCGGTCTGCATGATGCGGTTGGCGATGCGTCCGGCGTAGTCGTTCTGGAAGAAGCCCAGACTTTGCCGGATCACGTAGCGGTGGTTCTGCCAGCGGATGCGGTTGGTCAGGCTGGGCGCGATCGACTGGTTCACCAGCAGGTCGTGCGCGCCGATTGCCAGCGGGCGCGCGACCAGTGCCACGAAGCCCATCCACAGCAGCGCGTGGCCGTGCTGCCGGAAGAAATCCGGCGCTGGCACGCCCTTCGCCATGTCGACGATGCTGCCGATGAAACCGAACAGCGATACCTCGATGATCGCCACCACAAAACCCACCACCGTCGCCACCGCGAACACTGGCCATACCTGGCGCAGATAGAACAGGTAGAACCGCCCCACCGACGACGGCGGCATGTCGTCGACCGGTTCCTTGAACGGATCGATGAAGGATTCGAACCAGCGGAAGATCATCAGGCGTTCCCGTCACGCGTAGGCCGACATTGTGCTTGAAGCACGCCCGCAGCGGTGTGAGGATATCGCGTCATGCATCACCTCATCGACGCGATACGGGAGAGCCGGCCGTGACGACCGAAGCACTGGAAGGCGCCTGCACCTGCGGCGCGATCCGTTACCGACTGAGCAGCGAACCGATGTTCGTGCATTGCTGCCATTGCAGCTGGTGCCAGCGCGAAACCGGTACTGCATTCGCGTTGAACGCAGTGATCGAAACCGATCGGGTGATCCTGCTGCAGGGTGAACCGGTGCTGGTGGACACACCGTCGCTCAGCGGCAAGGGCCAGCAGATCGCGCGCTGCGCGCAATGCCACGTCGCGTTGTGGAGTCACTATCCCGGCGGCGGCAAGGCGATGGCCTTCGTGCGCGTGGGTACGCTGAAGGAACCGGGCCGGTTACCGCCGGACATCCACATCTTCACCTCGACCAGGCAACCATGGGTGGTGCTTCCGCCAGGCGTGCCCGCCGTGGAGGAATTCTACAAACTCAGTGAGTACTGGCCTGCGGCGAGCCTCGCACGGCGCGAGGCACTGCTGGCCAGCAGTCAGCGCTGAACTGCCGGACCGAATTACGGCTAGGTCGATCGCCAAGCCTGAACCCCACGTCAAAGCCGGAACGCCGTGCCGGTCATTTCGATTGACCCGTCACGACGTGGCCGTGATCATCGGCGGATGCCTATCCTGTCCCGTTATCTCCTCGTCCTGCTGTTGGCGCTGTCCAGCAGCCATTTGCTGGCGCAAGACACCACGAATGCCGCTGCAGCCGCCTCGGCGCCAGCACAGACTTCCGCGCAGACACTCACCCAGTTGCGCTCCCAGCTGGACAGCATCAAGGCCACAGTCGATGCCAGCAAAGGCGATGTGCCACTGACTGACGTGCGTGCCAGCGCGCTCGCCATACAGCAACAAGCGGAGCAAGTGGGCTCGACTCTGTCGCCGCAATCGGCCAGCCTGCAGGCGCGGCTGGATGTACTCGGTCCACCACCCGCCAAGGGAGCGCCGGCCGAATCCGCCGAACTCAGCTCGCAACGCCGGCAGCTGGGCAAAGCCAAGAATGACCTGGATGGCCAGATCAAGCAGGCCAATTCGCTCAGCACGGAAGCCACCCAGCTGGCGGCCCACGTCGCCGAGTTGCGGGTGGACCAGTTCCAGGCCCAGCTCGCCTCACGCACGGCCACGCCATTCAGCCGCGCCTTCTGGGCCGACCCGATCCGGGCATTTCCGGACGACGCGACGCGCGCCGCGCGGCTGGGCAGCGATGCCTCGGACGCAGTCAGACAAGCCTGGCAACCGCCCAATCGCACGCCGTTCGTGCTGTGCCTGATCATTGCCGTGCTGCTGCTCAGCGTAGGGCGCTGGCTGATCGAACGCTTCCTCGTGGACGTGACCACCAACCGCATGCCCGCCGGCCGCCTGCGGCGCAGTGCGCTGGCGGTCGCGATAACGCTGGCCTATACGCTGGCGATCGGTCTGGCGGCACATTTCGCCTATCTCGCGCTGAACTGGAACGATCTGCTCAACGACGACCTGGATGCGCTGGCGCGGAAGATGGTGCGACTGGTGACTTTCGCCGCCTTCATGACCGGACTTGGCCGCGCCATGCTGTCCAACAAGCGACCGTCATGGCGACTGTCCACCTTGTCCGACGATGCGGCACACCGGCTGCGTGCATTCCCCTGGTTGCTCGGAGCGGCAGCATTGCTGCTTGGACTCGTCGAAAGCGTCAACAGTGCGATCGGTGCCAGCCTCGCGATCACAGTGACGACGCGCGGGCTGCTCTCCGTGATGATCGGGCTGCTGGTAGGCAGTGCGCTGCTCCACCTGGGCCGGTCGCGACGCGCCACGCTGGCTGCTGGCGAGTTGCCCGGGCAACGCCCGCTGTGGGTTGGCCTGGTGGTGGCGGCGGCCTTCGTCTGTGTCGGCATCACCTTGCTCGGCGTGGCCACGGGCTACATCGCTTTCGCGTTCTTCATCGCGCGGCAGATGCTGTGGGTCGGGGTGATCCTCACGACGCTGTACCTGCTGATGCACCTCGTCGGCGACATCTTCGACACCGTGTTCGCCCCCAAGGGACGCACCGGCAAGCGCATGCAGAGCAGTTTCGGCCTGCCCGCCAGTGCGCTGGAGCAAACCGGCACCCTGCTCTCCGGCATCACCCGCGCCATCCTGCTGATCCTGGCCGTGGCAATCGTGCTGGCACCGTTCGGCGCAGGACCGCAGGAACTGGTGGGGCGTGTCGGTCAGCTGTTCTCGGGGAACCATACCCTGGGCTCGCTCCCGATTGTTCCCGGCAACATCTTCCAGGCCGTGGTGATGTTCGCGCTGGGCCTGATCATCCTGCGCGTGCTCAAGCGCTGGCTGAGCGATCAGCTGTTGCCGAAGACCTCGCTCGATCTCGGCATGCAGAACTCGATGGTCACCCTGCTTGGCTACGTCGGCTGGGTGCTGGTGTTCGTGCTGGCACTGGCCAGCCTGAACGTGGATCTGCAGAGCATCGCCTGGATGGCCAGCGCACTCTCGGTCGGCATCGGCTTCGGGCTGCAGGCGATCGTGCAGAACTTCATCTCCGGGCTGATCCTGCTGGCCGAGCGGCCGGTGAAGGTGGGCGACTGGGTCAGCATCGGCGGCGTCGAGGGTGACATCCGCCGGATCAACGTGCGCGCCACCGAGATCCAGATGAGCGACCGCTCGACCATGATCGTGCCGAACTCGCAGTTCATCACGCAGAACGTGCGCAACGTGACCCTGGCCAACGCACAGGGCCGCGTGCAGATCAAGCTGCCGATGCCGCTGGATACCGACGCGAGCAAGGCGCGCGAGCTGATCCTGGAGGTGCTCCGCGCGCACCCTGGCACGCTCGGCACGCCGGCACCCAGCGTGCAACTGGATAACCTCGATGGCGGCTCGATGCTGTTCAGCTGCACCGCCTACGTCAACAGTCCGCGGGAAGTCAGCGGTGTGAAGAGCGACCTGCTGTTCGAGACGCTTGAGCGCCTGCGCGACGCCAAGCTGCCGATGACAAGCCCGCAGAGCATGGTGGTGCGCAACCTGCCGCCGATTGCCGAGAGCAATGACGACAAGGATTGAGTGCGGCCTGCATTGATAGGTAGTGACTGACGGAACAGCTTCACATGACGGCAACCTGCCACGGCGCTAGCCTGATGTCCGGTTCCCGCCCCCGGAGTCACCGCCATGGCCACATCCGCGACAACCGGCAGCACGATCATCCCCGGCCTGCGCTACCGCGACGCCCACGCCGCGATCGACTGGCTGTGCAAGGCCTTCGGTTTCGAAAAGCATGCCGTGTACGAGAACGAGCAAGGCAGCGTCGAGCACGCCCAACTTTCTTTCGGCAACGGCATGATCATGCTCGGTGAAGTGCGCGACACTGATTTTGGTCGGCACATGGCCCAGCCCGAAGAGGTCGGTGGCCGCGAGACGCAATGCCCCTATGTGGTCGTCGCCAACTGCAAGTCGCACTATCAGCAGGCCAAGGACATGGGCGCGGTGATCGTCGACGACTACGCCGAGAAGGATTACGGCGGCGCTGGCTACAGCTGCCGCGACCCGGAAGGCCATCTATGGTCTTTTGGCAGCTACGATCCGTGGCATGCGTCGTGAAGCAGGACAACGGGCCGGCATGAGCCGACCCGTTGTGGATACCTAGCGGCCGAAACCGCGGATTACGAGCACTTCTCGCCCTTGGCCGCGTGATAACCCGCTGCCTGCGCGTCCGATGCGCTCATGTACTTGCCCTCTTTGGTAGTGCCGTACCACTTGCTGCCCTGGCAGTGATACGCCTTGCTCTTGCTACCGCTATTGACCCACACCTGACCTGCACCACCACCTGCAGCGGGCGTGGCGGCCGGAGCCGGCATCGCATGGGACGACTTCATCGCGGTATTCGAAGCCGGAGCGGCGGCGGCAGCGGCCGGAGCAGCGGCCGCTGCAGGGGCCGCAGCGGCAGCCGGGGCAGCGGCGGCGGCGCCAGCAGCGGCGTACCACTCCTTCACACCCTTGTGACCCTTGCACGCGCCTTTCTTGCTGGCCTGACTGGAGTAACTGCCGTCCTTGCACTGGCCGGTGGAACCAGCCGGCGCGGAAGCCTGCTGGGCATAAACGGCGGAACCAGCGAACAGGCAGGCTAGTGCCACGGCAAACAAAGCTGACGATTTCATCTTAGGACTCCCTCCAACGTGAATTCGCATGGCGAAACGGACAACCGGTCAACTCGTGACGAGCCACCCACCCCGCCTTGTCGACCCCATGCCCGTTGCCTTCCGCATGATGCGGCATGCGACTGCCTGTGACGACACCCAGGCACCCGCAACGGAATGCCTGCCGTACGACTATGCCGCAAAATTGTGACGGCGAGGTACTACCGTCACTTGGCGTTCATTTCGCAGACGGCGATATCGCATGAAATTGCGAAATAACGATCCATCAGTGCTCAGGGTGCCGTTGCCGCTGGCGCTTTCAGCTTCGAATCCGGCCGCGCAATCGCGTACATCTCCCAGCTGATCTGTTTGAGCAGACCCTGCCGATCCTTGCCCTGCACGTACAGGTCGAAGTGCGTGCGATCCGGCAGGAAGTGGAACTCGGACTTCGCATGCAGGCCGTCCAGCACCGCCTGCAGCTTGTGCGCGGCACCGTCCAGGTAGAACGTATCGGCGGTGCCGACGTACAGATGGATCTTGCCGTCCAGATCGGCCTTGAGCTGCGGCCATTGCTGCTGCAACCGGTACGCGATGTCATAGTGATCGCGCCAGTAGGCGACCACCGCCGGATCGACGACTCCGGTGTCACGATCGAACATCGGTTCGGGCCGGCCGTCCCTGCCGCGCGGCGAGAACACCCACTCGAACGAGGCCAACTGGCCGCCGTAGGGGCCGAGCACACGCTCGAGTTTCGCGAATTGCTCAAACGTGCCAAGTACTTTGGCGTGATCACGCACCAGCGGATACGCCGAGCCATCGGGCCGGTGGTAGGCATTGGCGTCTGGCGCATACAGGTCGATGCCAGTGAAATCATGGAAATCGCTGGGATCGGGCGAGGTCGACCAGGTGCCGCCGAAGATCTTCGGATAGCGCGTCTGCAGCCATAGCGTGGCCCAGCCGCCGGAGGAGTGGCCGTTGAGGAAACGCCCGTTCAGGCGACCATCCATCCGGTACTGTGATTCCAGCTGCGGGATCAGCTCCTCGGTAAGCGCGTGGCCCCACGGACCGTTGTTCACCGAATCGGCGAACTCATGCGTGCCGGTCGGACTCGACTCGTCGAGGAAGACCCAGATCATCGGCGGCATCTCACCCTTCGCCATCGCCGCACTGACGTTGGACAACGGTCCCATCACGCGATCGTTGTTGCCGCCGAATCCCTGCGTGTAATACACCGTGGGATAGCGCGTGGCGGCCTTGGCGTCATACCCCGGCGGCGTCAGTACCCAGCCACGCATATGGATCGAACGCCCCCAGAACGCACTCAGCGAGGGACTGGTGAAATCGACCAGGGTCGCATGCTGGCGCGCCGCCGCCATCGCGTCACGCATGGCTGCTGGCGCCGATGCGGATGCCACCCACGGATCGCGTGCCGGCAGCGTCTTGACCAGAGCCAACGTCGGAATGCTGGCACTCGGCAAATGGACCTTCACCACGGCGCTGACCAGATCGCCAGCGCCGCGGCCGGTGTAGTTGTAGCTGTGGTCGACATCGAGCACGGCCTGCACGTAATAGTCGCCCGACGGCAGTTGCGACCAGCCCGCCGGGAAGGCCAGTCGGTCAGCGTCGATATCGACGCTCTGCCCCGGCACCCAATAATCTACCTCGCGTGCGGCCACACTGGTTTCGGTGGCACGGAACGGATTGGCGTCGACTTCGTCGATCACGCTGTTCTTGCCTTTGGACTCGGACTCGGCCTTGGCTTTGGCCTCGGCGGTCGTCGCATCGATGGCGAATAGCAGCAGCCGGCCTGAGGTCGGCTGTGCCGACGCCGCACCCAGCTGCACGTGGAAGAAGCGGTGAGCGACGATGCTGTCGATGCGCGCGTGGGCGACGCCCGTCAGCAATCCAAGCGACAGCAATAAGGCAACAGCATGATGACGGTAACGCATGGTGACTCCCCTTGGACGATCCTGCGGAGCACGAAACTGGCCCATCACGCAGCTCCCCTCGGCGTGATCGGTGGCTCGACCGGGTCGAACCCGGCCAGCCGGCGGTCGATCAATCTTCCGATGTATCAGGCTTGGCAGCCGCTACCGGCACAAGCCGCAGGTCCTGGAAGTCAAAGCTGAAATCGGTCAACGGCGACATCGGCTGCATGCGCATCTCGCGGATATGGCCGTCCATATCCAGCGTGAAGTCGACGAATGCATCGGCGTTGAGCGCACGATCGTCCCAACGCACGGTGAAAGTGTCGTGCTGCCACGGCGTCATCGTGCCGATCAGCTGCGCGGTCTTCGAGAAGCGCAGGCGCAGCTTGCCGTTCTCGTTGCTGATGACGACATCCCCATACCACGGATCGCGATAGGTACCGGCGTACTGCGCCAGCGGCAGCGAGGGTTTGCTGTTCTTGTCGCGGGCCGCTTCATGCTTGGTCAGGCTGTCGTCGGCCTTGGCTTCGCTTTGCTTGACTGCCTTGTCGTACACGGTGACCCAATCCGTCTTCTGGTCCGGATTCAGATAGGCATCGAGCACGCGATAAGTCACCGCGTTGAACGCAGCACCGGATTCCTGGTTGGTCAGCACCACCACGCCCAGATGCAGTTCCGGCACCAGCGTCACGCGAGAAACCATGCCGGGCCAGCCACCGGTGTGCCAGACCAGCCGCTGGCCGCGGTAATCGGACAGGAACCAGCTCTCGCCGTAACCGTAGAAGTGCGGCGTCAGCGGTGCCAGTTCGGGGATCGGCGGTTTGCCGATCGTGATCGGAGTAAGCATCGACCACATCTGCCGCTGGCTATCCGCAGAGAACAGCCGGGCCGGCTTGCCATCCGCGCCCTTGGTCGGCAACACGCCACCAGCCAGTTGCACGTTCATCCACTTGGCCAGATCATGCACGCTGGCATAGATGCCACCGGCGCCAGGATCGTTGAGCCACGCCATCGGCGGCACCGGTTCGAGATCCTTGAAGCTGGCCTTGGCGTGGCCGATCGCCACGTCCATGCCTGGTTTGAGGTAAGTCTTGTCGATCAGCGATTCGTCCATGCCGACTGGCTGGAAGATGTGCTCGTGCACGTAGTCGGCATAACTCTGACCAGAGGCCTGCTCGATCACCAAGGTGGCCACCGCAAACAGGATGTTGTCGTAGGCGTAGTTGCTGCGGAAGCTGTTCTTGATCGGCACATTGCGCAGCCGTTCGACCACTTCCTTCGTGGTGTAAGAGGTCGGCGGCCAGTACAGCAGATCGCCTGCGCCGAGCGAGAGGCCGCTGCGATGCGCCAGCAGGTCACGGATGCGCATCTCGTGCGTCACGTACGGATCGGACATGCGAAACCACGGCAGGTGATCGACCACCCGGTCGTCCATCTTCAGCTTGCCCTGCTCGGCCAGCTGCTGCAGCGACGCGGCGGTGAACGCCTTGGTATTGGAGGCGATCGCGAACAACGTATGTGCGTCGACCGGCTCCGGCTTGCCGATCTCGCGCAGGCCAAAGCCCTGCTCCATCACCACCTTGCCATCCTTGACGATCGCCACCGCGATGCCCGGCACGTCGAAGGTCTTGCGCGCACTGTCGACGTAGGCGCCGAAATCCTGCAGCTGCGTCGGCAGCATCGGCTGCACGATGTCATGCGTCGACACCGGCGGCGGCAACGGTTTCGCCGCAGGAGCCTGCGCAGCTGCGCTGGTGGCGAACACGAACAGTGCGCAGCATCCCGCCAGACGCGGGGAAAGGTATCGCAGGGACATCGGCGACTCCACAGGTTGGAAGCGGGCCACTATCGCGGTAAACGTGAATGGAGGCCAGCGCTGGAAGTCACGCACCCCGATGCCGCCTCTCGACGCGTCGAGCGTCAACGCCGATCATGCACTCTATTGACGCTACGCAAACTGCCGTAGCGCACCGAGGATCGAAGGCCGAGATGAATACCCTGGTGGATTGGATCGCCGTCCATGCGCTGCCGTTGTGGGTCATGTTGCCATTGCTGGCCGTGCTGAGCGGCGACCTGATCGGCCAGCGCAGCGCGCACCGACGCATGATCGCCATGGCCGATGGACGCCAGCCGGACGTGATGCAGTCGCGCACGGTGGCCACGCTGGGCACACTGGCAGCCCTGCTGTTCGCCGTCATCGCTTTCGCCATCGGCACCAGCGAGCCCGGTGCATTGGTGCGCTTCGACACCGCCCTTGCCGCCGACATCCACGTACGGCTGCCACCATCCGCCTTGCCCGTGCTTGCCACCGTCAGTCTGCTCGGCAGCACGCCATGGGTGGTCACGGCGTCCATGCTGATGTTGCTGACTCTGCTGCTGCGCCGGCAATGGAACCTGGCGGTCTGTTGGGCCATCGCGCAGATCGGCATCCTGCCGATCGCCTACGGCATCAAGGCCTGCTTCCAGCGAACTCGCCCACCGCATGACCCCCGCTTCGTCACCGATGTCGGCTGGAGCTTTCCGAGCGGCCACGCGATCAGTTCCGCCGTGTTCTACGGCATGCTTGCCTACGTGCTGTTGCGCCTGCTGCCACCGCGCTGGCATCGCATGGTGATCGCCGCCACCCTGCTGCTGGCCGGCCTGATCGGCCTCAGCCGCATCCTGTTGCAGGCGCATTATTTCAGCGACGTCGTCGCCGGCTATGCCTGCGGCCTGGCGTGGCTGATGCTGTGCATCGGACTGGCAGAGCGTCTACGGCGACGCGACATGATGCGAAGTCCTGCCGGGAAATCATTCCGATGAGCCCATCGAACGGTGACCTGTTCGCCTCATCGCCGTCGAGTGGTCTGCGCATCCGCGTCGGCATCGGCGGCTGGAATTACGCGCCGTGGCGCAACAACTTCTATCCGGCCGGACTGGTGCAGCGGCGCGAGCTGGAATACGCCAGCCGCCAGCTGCGCACGATCGAGATCAACGGCACTTACTACGGCGCGCAGAAGGCAGCGACCTACGCGAAGTGGGCCGCGGAAACGCCGCGCGACTTCATCTTCTCGCTGAAGGCGCCGCGCTATATCACCGAAGGCAAACGGCTGGCCGAGACCGGCAAGGGTATCGGCAGCTTCGTGCATGGTGGTCTGGCTGAAATGGGCGATCGATTGGGACCGATCCTGTGGCAGTTGCCACCATCGCGGTCGTTCGATGCCGACGATCTGGCGGCATTCCTGGATGCGTTGCCGCGTGAGCTGGATGGCCAGCCGCTGCGGCATGTGCTCGAAGTGCGCCACCCCAGTTTCATGGACGAGCGCTATGTGGCGCTGGCGCGCAGCCATGCGGTGCCGACCGTGTTCACCGATTCACCGGACTACCCGTCGCTGGCCGATCTCACTGGTGATTTCACTTACGCGCGGCTGATGCGCAGCGCCGACGGGATTCCCACCGGCTATGCACCGGAAGCGCTGGATCGCTGGGCCGAACACGCACACAACTGGGCCGCGGGCAACGACATCGGCGAACTGCCGCATGCGGCTGCGTTGCAAGCGGCGAGCCAGCCGCGTGACGTATTCGTGTTCTTCATCAGCAGCGCCAAGCATCGCAATCCGGCCGCGGCGATGGCGCTGCAGTCACGCGTCGACGGCAGCCACTGAATGCGGCGTGCTGCCATTCACATGACTCAACCCATGCAGAACGCATTGAGCTTGTTGCCTTCGAGATCGCGGAAATAACCCGCGTAGAAGCCGTCCCCGCGCTCGCCAGGCGCACCCTCGTCGCTGCCGCCCAGTGCCAGCGCCTTGGCATGCAGTCGATCCACCTTGTCGCGACTGTTCATCACCAGCGCCACCATGACGCCATTACCGACGCTGGCAGGCTGACCGTTGAATGGCTTGATCATGACCAGGCTGGGTTTGTCGAAGGACATACCCCAGAAAATGTAGCGATCGCTTTCCATCAGGCGTTTGACACCAAGCTCGCCGAACAGCGCGTCGTAGAACGCTGATGCACGCGGCATGTCATTGGTACCCAGAGTGACGTAACCGATCATGGCAATCTCCTGTGTGATGGTGGATGGCAGCGTGCCAGCATCCTGCAATCACACGCCGCTGTCATCTGCCGGTATATCGAAGGGCGCGGCCTGCATTAAGCTCAATGCCTGCCCCCACACCGGCCCATCCGAATGCGTCGACTCAATCCGCTGATCCTGCTCGCTGCCCTGGTTGTTGCCGTGGTGCTGTGGCGACAACAGACGCCCGCGCCAGCCGGCCCGGCGAACCCCGCTACGGCGACCGCGGGCAGCGACGGCACGACCGCGGCACTGCCGGCATTCCTGCCACCTGAAGCGCACACCACGCTGGACCTGATCGCCCGCGGCGGCCCGTTCCCGCACAGCCAGGACGGCGTGGTGTTCGGCAACTACGAGCATCTGCTGCCAGAGCAATCGCGCGGCTACTATCACGAATACACGGTGGAGACACCCGGCGCGAGTACGCGCGGCACACGGCGCATCATCACCGGCGGCACGCCACCCGACGTCTACTACTACACCGACGACCACTACCACAGTTTCCACAGCTTCAAGGTAAACCAGTGAAGGCACATGGCCTCGATCCGGACCTGACCCGCCCGACACAGAGCGGCGTGTATTTCGTCGGCGCCCACAACCTCGATCGCCTGGCCAAAACCGCCCGGCAGCACGAACTGCATGTCTGTCGTACCGACCTGACCGGCTGTCACGACAAGGACGATTTGCTGCAGCGTCTTGTGATATCGCTGCCGTTGCCCGCTTCGTTCGGCCACAACTGGGACGCGCTGGCGGACTGTCTGCGCGATCTGCGCTGGATTCCGGCCTGGGGTTATGTGCTGCTGTTCGAGCATGCCGACGAACTGCGCCAGGCTGCCGAGACCGACTACAACATTCTGCTCGGCATCCTCGACGACGCGGCGACGTTCGGTGCCGAGCATGAGATCCCGTGGTTCGCCTTCCTCACGCTGCCCGATGACGCGTTCGACAGCAGCCACACTAACGGCTGAAGCTGTCATCCTGTGCAACCCAAGAACTCCCGGAACACCATGCAAACGATCGAATTCGAACTGGAAGGCACCTACGTCGAGCTCAACATGCTGTTGAAGCTGACCGGCCTGTGCGACAGCGGTGGCGCCGGCAAGGCGATCGTTGCCACCGGCGCCGTCTCGGTGGACAAGCAGATCGAGCTGCGCAAGACCTGCAAGATCCACGCAGGCCAGGTGGTCACCATCGACGACGTCGAGATCCACGTGCTGGCCGATTCGGGCGACGAATAAGCCCAGCAGCAACAAAAATCACGCTGGCAGCTCGTCCAGTCGCCGGTCGAGCTCAGCGTAGTCCGGCACGCGCAACAGGAACTCGCGTTCCATGACATCGCGTATCTCCGCGCTATCGCGCAACGTATGCCGCTCGGGCTCGTGTCCCAGGCGGCGCACCGTGAACTCGCGGTTGAGCAGGCTCAGGCGCCGATCGGCTGCAGTGCGCGCCATGATCAGGTTGCTGACAAATCGCGACGCTGGATGCGTGGACACATAGTGGTTGGCCACCACGTAGTCGACCGGCTGGCTGGGCTTGAGGTCGAAACGGTACAGCGACAACCACTGCCCGCGCACCAGCGACTGCATCCGCCAGTCGCCATCCCGCAGGATCAACCGGAACGGTTCGTGACCGGTGGCTTGTTCGATGTCGGCCTGCAGTCGCAGTGCGCCGGCAAGCACTTGCCCACCGAAACCGACATCGACGAGCCAGCTCTCGCCCGCCAGCTCGACGCGCAACAGCATGTGGGTCTGGCCGGTGACCGCATCTTCCGGCTGGTTCCACAGCACCCGTGCGATCAACCCCGACACCTCGAAGCCGATCGTCCGCAACACGGCCGCGAACAGCAGGTTCTGCTCGAAGCAGTAACCGCCGCGGCCGTCCTGCACCAGTTTGCGCTGCAGTGCGGCCAGTTCCAGATCGACCGGCAGGCCGAGCAAGGGATTGAGATTCTCGAATGGAATCGCCGCCACATGGGCCATAGCCAGCGCATGCAGGGTCGACAGCTGCGGTGCGACGGCGTCTGCATGGCCAATGCGCCGGAGGTAGGCCGCCAAGTCGATGGATTCACTCATGCTCGATATCCACAGGTTCAATATTCAAGGGAACCGGGACCACGATAGTACCCGCCCGCTGATGGCCGTCATCCAGGTAACCGGGGCCGTGTGACCGGCGAAGAAACAGTATCCGACGCATGCAACGGCATTCAGCCGTAGCCGTCGTTGCATCTGTCCTTGGCGCTCCAACGTAACTTCAGGCGTCGAGTGTCGGCCCGATACAAAACCACTGTCCGCGAGGCACACCATGATTCGTCGAACTGCCTTTCACGTTATCCCGCTGGTCGCCGCCTTGATGGTGGCCGGACTGAGCGCCTGCCAACCCGCTGCGGCCAACGATGCGCAGGCGTTGCCCGCACCCACGGTGGATGCGCCAAAAACCACCGCCGCCGGTGAGCAGACCGCGGTATTGGCCGGCGGCTGCTTCTGGGGCATCGAGGCCGTGTTCGAACATGTCAAGGGCGTGCACAAGGTAGTAGCTGGTTTCTCCGGTGGCGCCGCCGACACCGCGCACTACGACGAAGTCAGCGACGGCAATACCGGCCATGCGGAGTCGGTCAGGGTCCAGTTCGACCCCGCCAAGGTCAGCTACGGCCAGTTGCTGCAGGTGTTCTTCTCGGTCGCGCTCGATCCCACCGAACTCAACCGGCAAGGCCCGGACAGCGGCACGCAATACCGTTCGGTGGTCTTCTACGGCAACGACGAACAGAAGAAGATCGCCACCGGCTACATCGCCCAGCTGACCGCAGCGAAGTCCTTCCCGGCACCGATCGTGACCCAGGTCGTGCCGCTCAAGGCGTTCTACCCGGCCGAGTCCTATCACCAGCATTACTTCAGTGAGCATCCGGACAATCCGTACATCGTCATCAACGATGCACCGAAAGTCGCGAATCTGCAGAAACTGTTTCCGACGCTGTACCAGCCGGAGCAGCAAGTGGTGGATGTCCAGTTGCACTGAGCTGGGTCAAGTTTGACTTGCATGAGGCGGCACGAACCCCATGTCTGGACTTCCGCGCCCCTCACGCGCCTGCCCTGACCTGCTCCCCACGTGCCGCCTCACGCTCATTCATCGCCGGCTGAATCCACCGAACTCACCCGCAGCTTCCTGGGCGTGTTCCGCTACAGCGGGCGGGCGTTGGAGCTGGTGTGGAGTACCAGCCGCCCGTTGACCGTCGCACTGGCGCTGCTGACGCTGATTGCCGGTCTGCTGCCCGCTGGCGTGGCGTATGTCGGCGCGCATATCGTCGATGCAGTGGTGACGGCCAGCCGCCTGTGGGCGAGCAACGGCCGTGCGCCACTGGTCTCGGTGTTCCAGTGGGTAGCGCTGGAAGGCGTCCTGGTGGCGGCTCTCGCCGGCGCGCAACGCGGCCTGTCGATGTGCCAGTCGCTGCTGCGCGCGCAGCTGGGGCAACGCGTCAACGTGATGATCCTGGAGAAGGCGCTAACGCTGGAACTGGCGCATTTCGAGGATTCCGAGTTCTACGACAAGCTCACCCGCGCGCGGCGCGAAGCGTCGACCCGGCCGCTGTCGCTGGTCACCCGCACGTTCGGGCTGGGCCAAAACGCGATCTCGCTGATCAGCTACGGCACCTTGCTGTTCCACTTTTCTCCATGGGCGGTGGCGGTATTGCTGCTGGCCGGGCTGCCCTCGTTCCTGTCCGAAACCAAGTTTTCCGGCGATGCGTTCCGGCTGTTCCGCTGGCGTTCGCCGGAAACGCGCATGCAGCTGTATCTGGAAACCGTGCTGGCACGCGAAGACCACGCCAAGGAGGTCAAGCTGTACGAGCTTGGCCCGCTGCTGCTGGATCGCTACCGCGAGATTTTCGACAAGCTCTACGGCGAGGACCGCGACCTGACCGTCCGCCGCGAAAGCTGGGGCTTCGGCCTCGGCCTGCTCGGCACGATCACGCTGTACGGCGCCTATGCATGGATCGCCATGACCACGGTGATCGGCCGCATCACGCTCGGCCAGATGACCATGTATCTGTCGCTGTTCCGGCAAGGCCAGTCGGCGGTATCGGCGATGCTGTCGGCGATCGGTGGCATGTACGAGGACAACCTCTACCTGTCGACCCTGTACGAGTATCTGGAAACCCCGGTGCCACCGTCGCAAGGCACGGCCCAGCGCGGCGCAAAGCCGGACGACGGCATCCGTTTCGAGCAGGTCAGCTTCACTTATCCCGGCGCCAGCGAACCGGCACTCCACGACATCAACCTGCATATCCGCCCCGGCGAATCGCTGGCCCTGGTCGGCCAGAACGGCTCGGGCAAAACCACCCTGATCAAGCTGCTGACGCGGCTGTATTCGCCCGACAGCGGCTGCATCCTGCTCGACGGCACCGACCTGCGCGACTGGGACGAAAGCACCCTGCTGCAGCGTATCGGCGTGATCTTCCAGGATTTCGCGCGTTACCAGATGCGTGTCGGCGAGAACGTCGGCGCCGGCGATGTCAGCCATTTCGAGGACGAGGCGCGCTGGCGCGAGGCCAGCGACAAGGGCATGGCCAGCGAATTCATCGACAGCCTGCCCTCCGGCTTCAACACCCAGCTCGGCAAGTGGTTCCGCGAGGGACGCGAGCTGTCGGGAGGCCAATGGCAAAAGATCGCCCTCGCCCGCGCCTTCATGCGCTCGCGCGCGGACATCCTGGTGCTGGACGAACCCACCGCCGCGATGGATGCCCAGGCAGAGGCGAATATCTTCGAACATTTCCGCGAGCTGGCCGGCAATCGCATCGCGATCCTGATCTCGCACCGCTTCTCCACCGTGCGCGTGGCCGACCAGATCATCGTGATCCAGGACGGCCGCATCATCGAGCACGGCAGCCACGAACAGCTGATGGCGCAGGACGGCCACTATGCGCACCTGTTCTCGCTGCAGGCGCAGGGGTATCGCTGATCCGGCCTTGTCAGCTTGACCCTGCCCGCCCGCGCCCTCCATGCTTCGCCGTCTTGACCCACCCGTAGACACGCATGAGCAGTCGCTACAACGCCGCCGATATTGAAGTCCTCTCCGGCCTGGATCCGGTCAAACGCCGCCCCGGCATGTATACCGACACCACCCGCCCGAATCATCTGGTGCAGGAAGTGGTCGACAACTCGGTGGATGAGGCGCTGGCCGGGCACGCCAGCTCGATCGAGGTGATGCTGTACAACGACGGCTCGGTGGAAGTGAGCGATGACGGCCGCGGCATGCCGGTGGACATCCATCCCGAAGAAGGCGTCTCTGGCGTCGAGCTGATCATGACCCGGCTGCACGCGGGCGGTAAGTTCAGCGGCAAGAACTACAACTTCTCCGGCGGTCTGCACGGCGTCGGCGTCTCGGTGGTCAACGCGCTATCCGACCGGGTCCAGGTGAACATCCGCCGCGACGGTTCCGAGTACCAGATGGTGTTCGCGCACGGCGACAAGATCAGTCCGCTGGAAGTGATCGGCACGGTACCGAAGAAACGCAGCGGCACCACCTTGCGCTTCTGGCCGGAAGCCAAGTACTTCGACTCACCGAAGATCTCATTGTCGAAGCTCAAGCACCTCCTGCGTGCCAAGGCCGTGCTGTGCGCCGGCCTCAACGTCAAGCTCACCGACGAAGCCAGCGGCGAGACGATCGAGTGGCATTACGAGGATGGCCTGCGCGATTACCTGCGCGGCGAACTCGACGGTGCCGAGGCCTTGCCGAACGAGCTGTTCGTGCACCACATGGCGCGCGACGTGGAAGGTCTGGAAGTGGCGCTGGCCTGGTTGCCGGAAGGCGAATTGGTGCAGGAGAGCTACGTCAACCTGATCCCCACCGCGCAGGGCGGCACCCACGTCAACGGCCTGCGCACTGGCCTGACCACCGCGATCCGCGAGTTCTGCGAGATCCGCAACCTGCTGCCGCGCAGCGTCAAGCTGGCACCGGAAGATGTGTGGGAACGGCTCGCCTTCGTGCTGTCGGCCAAGCTGCAGGACCCACAGTTCGCCGGCCAGACCAAGGAACGGTTGTCCTCGCGCCAGACCGCCGGCATGGTCGAGAACGTTATCCACGATGCCTTCAGCCTGTGGCTCAATCAGCACGTGGAAATGGGCGAGCGGATTGCCCAGCTGGCCATCGAGCGTGCCAGCGCGCGCCTGAAGGCCGCCAAGCAGATCGTGCGCAAGAAGATCACCCAGGGCCCGCAACTGCCCGGCAAGCTGGCCGACTGCACCGCGACCGACCTCACCCGTACCGAACTGTTCCTGGTCGAGGGCGACTCCGCCGGCGGCAGTGCCAAGCAGGCGCGCGACAAGGAGTTCCAGGCGATCCTGCCGCTGCGCGGCAAGATCCTCAATACCTGGGAAGTCGAATCGACCTCGGTGCTGGCATCGGAAGAAGTACACAACCTTGCCGTTGCGATCGGCTGCGATCCGGGCAAGGACGACCTGTCCGGCCTGCGCTACGGCAAGGTGATCATCCTCGCCGATGCGGACTCGGATGGCCTGCATATCGCCACCCTGCTGGCGGCGTTGTTTCTGAAACATTTCCCGACCCTGGTCAGCGAAGGCCATGTGTTCGTGGCGATGCCGCCTTTGTTCCGCGTCGATGTGGGCAAGCAGGTGTTCTACTGCCTCGACGAAAGCGAGAAGGAAGCGATGCTGCAACGGATCGAGCGCGAGAAGATCAAGGGCGCGGTCAGCACCACTCGCTTCAAGGGTCTGGGCGAAATGAACCCGCCGCAGCTGCGCGAATCGACGATCCATCCGGACACTCGCCGGCTGGTGCAGCTGACCATCAGCGATGATGACGGCACGTCAAAGCTGATGGACATGTTGCTGGCGAAAAAGCGTGCCGGTGACCGCAAGGCGTGGCTGGAAGAAAAAGGCGATCTGGCGACGCTCGAGGTTTGAATCGCAGCAGCAGTTGCGACCGGTAGCATCCCACCCCTCATATCGTCATCCCGGCGAAGGCCGGGATCGCTTCTACGCAGCCGTATCGGAAAAGCGTTCCCGGCCTTCGCCGGGATGACGACTTGGGCAAGATGCCTGTCGCCACCTGCGTGCATCCGAATCTGTGCTTACGCCGTATCTCCACATGCTTCCAATCCGGTAAGCGGAAAAGACCTGGAGATACAGATAATGAAGATGAACCATTCCATGCGAACCCTCGCCATCGGCCTTTGCATCGCCTTGTCCACCGCTGCCGTAGTGCCGATGGCCTTTGCCCAGTCGGACGCCATGGGCTCGATGGGCATGCACAAGGACCCGATGGTCGGCGGCGCCGCGATGTATCCGTCGAAGAACATCATCCAGAACGCGGTCAACTCGAAGGATCACACCACCCTGGTCGCTGCGGTAAAGGCTGCTGGCCTGGTCGATACTCTTTCCGGTACCGGTCCGTTCACCGTGTTCGCGCCGACAAACGAGGCGTTCGCTGCCCTGCCGGCCGGCACCGTCGACACCCTGCTGAAGCCCGAGAACAAGGCCACACTGACCAAGATCCTTACCTACCATGTGGTGGCCGGCAAGATGACTTCGCATGACCTCGAAAAAGCAGTCATGGCGGGCGGCGGCAAGGCTGTGCTGAAGACTGTCGAAGGCGATTCGATCACGGTCGCGAAAAGCGGGGGCGCCTGGACAGTCACCGACGACAAGGGCAACGTGGCCAACATCACCATTGCGGACGTGATCCAGTCGAACGGCGTGATCTTCGTGATCGACAAGGTGCTGATGCCGTAACTCGTCGAAACGCAACGCTTCACTCTGTCCGCCGCCTCGATTCCCTCGTCGGGGCGGCTTTTTTATGGCGACGGCAACACCATGGCGCTCAATGCACTCATATGGTCAACCACATAGCTGCTGTATCTTCATGTGCTACCGATCCGTGAAGCGAAGATAGTCTGGAGAGACCCATGAAGATCAATCAGCGCATGCGAACCCTCGCCGTGGGTCTTGCACTGGCATCGGCCATGATGCCGATGGTGGTGACCGGCAAGACCAGCACGCCCAAGGTCACCGCGCCCAGGGCCGTGCCGGACAGCGAACCTGCCATGTCGCCGTCGAAGAACATCGCGCAGAACGTCGACGGCGCGAAGGATCTCGCCACCCTGACTGCTGCGATGAAGGCTGCCGGCCTGCTGGATACTTTATCAGGCACCGGCCCGTTCACCGTATTCGCGCCGACCGACAAGGCCTTTGCCGCCCTGCCCGCCGGTAGCGTCGACAACCTGATGAAGCCAGAGAACAAGGCCGCGCTGATCAAGATCCTCACCTACCACGTCGTCGCTGGCCGGTTGACCAGGCACGACCTGGCCAATGCCGTCGAAGCCGGCGGCGGTACCGCCGCGCTGAAAACCGTCGAAGGTGACTCGATCACCATCAGCAGGGACGCCCACCGCTGGGCGATCAGTGATGACAAGGGCAATGTCGCGCACGTCACCATCGGCAATGTGATGCAGTCCAACGGCGTGATCTTCGTGATCGATCAGGTACTGATGCCGTAAGCGGTTTCAAAGCAACGCTTTCCAGCCGCCCCGACTCCCTCGGCGGGGCGGCTTTTTTTGCGGCGACATCAGCGCTAAGGTGCTTGCTGGTTTTTGTGGGAATTTCGCATGGCCCTGCTACCTCCGCTCGACCTCCAGCGCTGGATCGACGAACACCGTCACCTGCTCAAGCCACCGGTCGGCAACAAGTGCATCGTCGATGGCGACTTCATCATCATGATCGTCGGCGGCCCGAACGCACGCACCGATTACCACCACGATGAAGGCCCGGAATTCTTCTATCAGCTCGAGGGCGAGATGGTGCTGAAGGTGCAGGACGATGGCCACGCGCGCGACATCCCGATTCGCGCCGGCGAAATCTTCTACCTGCCACCGCGCGTGCCGCATTCGCCGCAACGGATGCCTGCATCGATCGGACTGGTGATCGAGCGCCGTCGCACCCATGGTGAAAAGGATGGCCTGCTGTGGTTCTGCGAGCGCTGCAACCACAAGCTGTTCGAGGAGTACTTCGTACTCGACAGCATCGAACAGGATTTCCCGCCGGTGTTCGATCGCTTCTACGGTTCGCGTGAAGCGCGTACCTGCGATGCCTGCGGCCACCTGAATCCGGCGCCAGCGAAATACGACTAGACGCCGAGGGCATCCCGCGCCAACCACTTGCGTGCCATCCGTCGCAGCGAGGCATCGAAACTGCTGTCAGCTGCCACGTCAGCCACCGGCCGCCACGCCAGTGCCCGTGATTCCCCGTTGAGCACGAAACGATCGTCCGCGCCTGCGCGCAACACATAGCGCACGTCGTAATGCCAGTGTTCCGCTTCATCTTCGCGCGCCGGAATGCGATGCCGATCGATATCGAAGATGCCGCCTTCGACGCGCAGATCGCTCACGCCGGTTTCCTCTTGCCCCTCGCGCCATGCCACCCGCGCCAGATCGGTATCGCCGTCGGCGTGACCACCCGGCTGCAGCCACCGATCCAGTTTGCGGTGATGCATCAGTAGCACCCGTGCACCATCCGCACTGACCAGCCACGCCGAGCCGGTGAAATGCCCCGGCGGATGTGCGCGTTCGAACACCGACGGATGGGAGTTGAGGAAATCGGTGAACACTGAGGCAGCATCGGCTTCTTCCGGATACCGGGACATATAGTCTCGAAAGCCGACCATTACTCGCGAAACATCTGGTTGCATGACTTGTGGCATGGTGCTGTCGGAAATGTCCATCATAGCTGCGTCGCAGCTTGTTCCCCTTCCCCCGCTCCGTTATGGTTGCGTGTCACATCGGCTCGTCGCGTCATACTCGTCGCGGTCTCGGACGAGCGTGGTATTAGTTTTTACGGGGAGTCACCGCAATGCTTTTCAAGCGCGTCAAGTCGCTCGACCAGATTCTCGCCACCGCAGAGAAGAAAGGCCTCACACGCCAGCTCGGTCCATTTCAGCTCACCATGCTCGGTATCGGCGCCATCATCGGCACCGGCATTTTCGTGCTGACCGCCGAAGCAGGCCAGAAGGCCGGCCCCGGCATGATGATCGCCTTCGTGATCGCTGCGGTGGTCTGCGCACTCGCCGCGCTGGCCTATGCCGAACTGGCCTCGATGATACCGGTGGCCGGATCGGCCTATACCTATACCTACGGCGTGCTTGGCGAAGGCATTGCCTGGATAGTCGGCTGGGCGCTGGTGCTGGAGTACACCATCGCCGCCAGTACGGTGTGCGCCGGCTGGGCGGGCTACGTCAACGGTTTGCTGACACATGCCGGATTCGGCTTGCCGCACTTCCTGCAGGCAGGTCCGATGGACGGTGGTAGCTTCAACCTGCTCGCCTGCCTGATCGGCTTGGCGATTACCCTTCTGCTGGTGTTGGGCACCTCGAAATCGGCCAAGGTCAATACCGTGCTGGTGCTGGTCAAGATTGCCGCCCTCATCGCCTTCATCTTCGTCGCGCTACCGGCGGTGAAGGATCAGAACTTCACACCTTTCGTACCCAACGGCTGGGGTAGCCCCATGGGCGGCATCGGCGTACTGGGTGCGGCAGCTTCCATCGTGTTCGCCTACATCGGCTTCGACGCCATCTCCACAGCCGCCGAGGAAACCAAGAACCCGAACCGCAACATCCCGATCGCCCTGATCGCCTCGCTGAGCGTATGTACCGTCTTCTACCTTCTGGTGAGCTACAGCGCAGTGGGCTCGGTGGGTGCACAGCCCATGCTGGGCCCGGACGGGCTGGCTCTTGAGCCGGGTACACCGGCGTTTGCCGCGGCCTGCCAGGGTTCGCAGGCACTGGTGTGCAGCAAGGAGGCGTTGGCCCATGTGGTCCGCCTGCTCAACCACAACAATATTGGCTCCTTCATCGCCTTCGCCGCCGGCATCGCGTTGCCGTCGGTGATCCTGACGATGACCTACGGCCAGACCCGCATCTTCTTCACCATGTCACGCGATGGTCTGCTGCCCAGCAAGCTGGCCAAGATCCATCCGCGCTTCCACACGCCGCACATCATCACCCTGATCACCGGCAGCTTTGTCGCACTGTTCGGCGCGCTGTTCCCGGTGGGCATCCTCGCCGACATCACCAATTCGGGCACGCTGTTCGCATTCATCATGGTGGCGATAGGCGTCCTGATCCTGCGCCGTACCCAGCCCGATCGTCCGCGTCCGTTCCGCACCCCGCTGCCGTGGCTGATCTGTCCGCTGGCGGTGATTGGCTGCCTGCTGCTGTTCCTCAACCTGTCGAAGGAAGCCAAGATCACCTTCTTCGTGTGGGGCGCGATCGGCTTGGTTGTGTACTACCTTTACGGTTACCGCAAGAGCCATCTGGCCAATGGCACTGAGCCGAGCTGAAGCGATTGTTTTTTGCCTGACCCATCAGCCGGCACGGTAATACCGTGCCGGTGTCATATCCGGAGTACCCATGCTCAAGCAATTGCTCGCCCGCAAGACCGATTTCAGCAATGACGACAGCGTCCACGGTCCGGCGCTTCGCCGTACGCTTGGACCATGGGGAATTACCGCGCTCGGTATCGGCGCTGTTATCGGCACCGGCATCTTCGTGGTGACCGGCACGGCGGCGGCGGAACATGCCGGCCCGGCGGTGCTGCTGTCATTCATCATCGCAGCGATATGCAGCGGGTTCAGCGCCGTGTGCTACGCCGAGTTTGCCACGCTGATTCCGATCTCGGGCAGTTCGTACTCCTACGCCTATGCCTCGCTGGGCGAACTGGCGGCCTGGTTCATCGGCTGGAACATGGTCGCCGAGTACGGCATCTCGGCCTCCGCGGTCGCTGCCAGCTGGACCGGTTATTTCACCAGCCTGCTTGACCACATGGGCCTCCATCTGCCCATCGCGCTGACCGAAGCGCCGCTGGCCTTCATCGATGGCCACCTCGTCACCACCGGCCACCTCTTCAATCTGCCGGCGGTAGCCATCGTGCTGGCGCTGACCTGGCTGTGCTACATCGGCATCCGCGAATCGTCAGGCCTCAACGCGTTGATGGTACTGGTCAAGGTAGGCCTGATCGTGATCGTGGTGGTTGCCGGCTACCGCTATGTGAATCCGGCGAATTGGCACCCGTTCATCCCCGAGGCACAAGGCGACGGCAAATACGGCTGGTCCGGCATCATGCGCGGCGCAGCAATGGTGTTCTTTGCCTACATCGGCTTCGAGGCGACCTCGACCGCGGCGCAGGAGTGCAAGAACCCGCAACGCGACCTGCCTTTCGGCATCATTGTCTCGCTGGTCATCTGCACCGTGTTGTATCTGGCCATGGCCGCTGTGCTGACAGGCTTGGTGCCATATACCGTGCTGGACACTTCGGAGCCGGTAGTCACCGCGGTGGGAGCGCACCCCGAGTTGGGCTGGCTGCGTCTGGTCGTGGAAATCGGCGCGATGATCGGACTGTCCTCGGTGATCCTCGTGATGATCATTGCGCAGCCGCGCATCTTCATGATCATGGCCCGCGACGGCATGCTGCCGCGGGTTTTCGCCAAGGTGCATCCGCGCTACCGCACGCCTCACATCAACACGCTCATCACCGGCGCGATGATCGCCTTGCTGGCCGCGATATTCCCGCTCGACCTGCTGGCCAACCTGACCTCGATGGGTACGCTGATCGCTTTCTCCGCGGTCTGTGCCGGCGTGTTGATCCTGCGCCACACGTTGCCGGATCTGCCCAGGACTTTCCGTGTGCCTTGGGTCTGGTTCACCTGCCTTGCTGGTGTGGTCAGTTGCTTCGCCCTGTTGTTCAGTCTGGACTGGTTCAACTGGGCCATTCTGGGGATCTGGACGGTACTCGGATTCGTGATCTACTTTTTCTACGGTCGCCGCCACAGCTACCTCCGGCATCCTCTGGCGTCCCCTGAAAATCAGCGGTAGCCAAATTTCGGCGAACTGCGCCAAATTTGCCAAAAAATCGTCGAATTTCAGGCTATCGTTACAATTTGTGCCGCGTGATTCACTTCACAAAATTTCTCAAGAAATTTTAGATAACGCATTGTTTTTTATAAATTTAACGAGAATTTTCCGATAGAAATTCGGTGGCTGGTCGCCCATTCGCCGATCGCGGGAGTATGATCCTCAGTCCGCGGGTTGATCACTTGGCAGTGGGCCCCGGATCGTGGCTCGGCGTGCCAGGTGGGTAAGCTCCTCAGCCTGTCGCGCCGGGCCGCACTTTTCTCGCAGCGCCCTGCCCGCGTCCCCATCTCCTTCCTTCAATGCAGATTTGCCGCGCAACGCCTGGCGCATTGAGTGTGCATCAACGCAAAAGGCCGGCGATGAGCCGGCCTTTCTGGTGAGCACGCGCATTGGATCGTGATGCGATCAAGCCTTCTTCGGCGTGTGCGACACGCACCAGCCCTGCGCATTCACCGACTTGCCCGGAAACAGCTGGCACGGTCCGCGACCGCTGGCACCGCCGGAATAAAACTGGCAATTGGCGCAAGCGTCGCCGGCCTTGTGCTTCGCATTGGCGGACTTGCCGGCATCTTCCACATAGCCCAGAGCCTTGGCGGTCGGATCGGCTTCGGTCACCGGCGGCAGATCGGCAGCGCGTGCAAACCGCGGCAGGCCGCCGATAATCATCGCGGCCGCCGTGGTACCGGCCGCCACCTTGAGGAATCGGCGACGCGATTCGATATCTTGTTCATTCGACATGGGCAAGCCTCCGTCGGGATCTATCCAGCACACCAAGCGCTGAATTCTCATTGAATGGTACGCCCGCCAGCGCAATCTGTCCTGACTGGCGAGAATGGCTCTCATTCCAGCAAGGCAGCCGCCCCGCCCATGTTATAGTCGCCACTCATTTGGACGTCCAAACAGCATGAGCCAAGACCTCCCAACCACGATTCCCGCCAGCCTGTTCGACGCCTGCGCAGACGCCATCGCGGACACCGCGCGCGAGCTGTCGGCCATGGGCTGGACACCGGCGACCAGCAGCAATTTCTCGACGCGGGTCGATGTGGAGCATGCCGCCATCACGGTCTCCGGCCGGCACAAGGGACGGCTTGGCCGCAGCGACATCATGCTGATCGACCTGGATGGCAACGCCGTAGGCACGGATGCCCGCCCCAGCGCCGAAACGGCGCTGCACACCCACATCTATCGGCGCTGGCCGGACATCGGCGCGGTGCTGCATACCCATTCGCACACGCAAAGCGTGGCCTCCCGCCTGTTCGCCAGCGACGGCGTGATTCGCCTGCAGGGCTGGGAACTGCAGAAGGCGATCACCGGTTACAGCTCGCATGAGGGCGTGCTGGAGATCCCGGTGTTCCCGAACACCCAGCACATGCCTGAGCTGGTCGCCCAGGTCGACGCCTGGCTGGATACCGGCAAGCCATTGCATGCCTACCTGATCGACGGCCACGGCATCTATACCTGGGGTCGCGACATGGCCGAAGCCCAGCGTCATCTGGAAGCGCTGGAGTTCCTGCTCAGCTGCGAACTGGACCTGAAAAAACTGAGGGCATCATGAGCCGCCTGCGCATCTTCGACGAATCCCGGCCGCTATCACCGCTGACGGAACACCACGAACACGCCGCGATTGCCCGTGAACTGGACTTGGTCGGCGTTCGCTTCGAACAATGGGAAGCCAGCCAGCCGATCGTGCCGGGTGCAAGCCAGGACGAGGTGATCGCCGCCTACCGCAGCGACATCGATCGGCTGAAGCATGAGAAAGGCTACCAGGCGGTCGACGTGATCAGCCTCACGCCCGACCACCCCGAGCGCGCCACGCTGCGCCAGAAATTCCTCAGCGAGCACACCCACAGCGAGGACGAAGTACGCTTCTTCGTTGCCGGCTCCGGCCAGTTCACCCTGCACATCGCCGGCAAGGTCTACGACATCCTGTGCGAACAGGGCGACCTGATCGGCGTACCGGACGGCACCCGTCACTGGTTCGACATGAGCGAGGCGCCCTACTTCGTGGCAATCCGGCTGTTCACCAACAAGGAAGGCTGGGTGGCGCAATTCACCGGCGACGACATCGCCCAGCGCTTTCCACGGATGCAGCCGCGCCAGGCCATGGCTGGCCGATAGCCGGCCGCCGAAACGGTGACCGCTCACGGCGCAATGCGGCAGCCATTCCTTTATGCTGATCGTCCTTTACCAGCATCACCGCCATGATCGAAATCCGCGCCATCGTCACCGACATCGAAGGCACCACCAGCTCGATCAGCTTCGTTCGCGACGTGCTGTTCCCTTATGCGCGCAAGCGGCTGCCTGCTTTTGTCGAAACCCATGGCGACCAACCCGAGGTGCAGCACTGGCTGCATGAAGCTGCCAGGGAAGCCGGACTGGTCGAGGCCAGCCGCCAGGACATCATCGAACTGCTGTTGCAGTGGATCGACGAGGATCGCAAATCCACCGCGCTGAAGGCGTTGCAGGGAATGATCTGGAAGGACGGTTATGCCGCTGGCGACTACCGCGCCCACATGTACCCGGAAGTCGCCGCGCGACTGCGCGACTGGCGCTCCGATGGACTGCGCCTGTATGTCTATTCCTCCGGCTCGGTGCCGGCGCAACAGCTGCTTTTCCGCTACAGCGAGGCCGGCGATCTGACCTCGTTGTTTGCCGGCTACTTCGACACCGAGACCGGCCCGAAGCGCGAGGCCGAATCCTACCGACGCATCGCCGCGGCGATCGACGAGCAGCCACGGCACATCCTGTTCCTGTCCGATATCGTGGAAGAACTCGACGCAGCGCAGGCCGCCGGCTTCCACACCGGCTGGCTGATCCGTGAGCCGCTGACGTGGCCGATCGAACCGCGCCATCGCGCTTATCGCGATTTCGACGCGATCACTCCCTGAACTCCAGGCACGAGTCCCGCCATGCGCACCATCCTGATCGTCCTGCTTGCCTTTGCCGCCGGCGTGCTGCTGATGCTGTGGCTGCCCGATCATGCAGGAGTGCCGTCGATCGCCAGCCACTCCGTAGCCACCCCAACCACACCAGGCAGCAGCGCGCCGGACGAGGCATCGTCAACCGAAGCCAATGCCGATAGCGGCGATGACTGGCCGAACGCTGGTCCGACCCCGGAACAGGTGCTTTACGCGCAACCGCGGATGATCCACGACGCGCTGGCACAGCTCACCCCGCGCGTAGCCGGCAAGCCGAACCTCTACCTGCTGGCATTTGCCGGCGATGGGGGCGAGGACGTGTTCCGCAATGAAGCCGAATATTCCGCACAGCTGTTCGGCAAGCGCTTCGGTGCCACCGCCCACAGCCTGATCCTGGAAAACAATCCGGCCAGCCTCGCCACTCATCCACTGGCCAGCTGGAGCAATCTGGATGCCGCGCTCGATGGACTGGGCAAGGTGATGCAACCGGGCCAGGACATCCTGCTGCTCTACGTCACCAGTCACGGCAGTCAGGATCACAGCTTGCTGGTCGACATGGACCCGCTACCGCTGGATCAGATCGGCGCTCCGGATCTAGCCAGCATCCTGGCCAAGCACCCGCTCAAGTGGAAAGTCGTCGTGGTCAACGCCTGTTACTCCGGCGGCTTCGTGCCACCACTGCACGGCCCCGGCACACTGGTACTCACCGCCGCCCGTACCGATCGCAGCTCGTTCGGCTGCGGCAGTGATTCAGACATCACCTACTTCGGCAGGGCATGGCTGGTGGACGCACTGAATCGCACGCCGGATTTCATCGATGCGTTCAAGCAGGCCAGCGGCGAGATCAACCAGTGGGAACAGCAGGACAAACTCACCGCGTCGGAACCACAGATCGATATCGGCAGCGGCATCGCGGATCAGCTCGCGTTGTGGCGCAAAGGCTTCACGCCCGGCCCCGCGGTGGCGTTCAAGCCAGTGGAGCCGGCACAGGCCAGTACGACGGCGATAGCGCAGTAGGCTACTCGCAAGGCCAACTTCACCCGCGCGGTTTACCCCGAGCGCGCTTTCTGGCACTCACGGAGCGGGCCCCCTCTTTGGCCGCCAAGGCGCCGCCGTCGCTCATCTGTTCCAGCCACGACAAGGTGTCGACGTACGCCAGGAACTGCTGGAGATACCCTGGCGAAAGCTCGCGCATGAGCGTGAGCGACCGGTGTACGAGGCTGCCTGAGTTGAGCGGACCGGCATTGGCAGGCACGTGCTCCAGCGACTGCCGCACCTGGCTTTCCGTGCGGACCTCGGACCAGATTTTTCTGAATTCATCGAGCGCCTCCAATGCTGGAAAGGCGGGAGGCTGGGGCGCCACATCACGCACGACAGGATAGTCGCCGTGCGTCGCCGCATACTGGGTGATGTGATCGATCAGTCCGCCTAGCGCTCCACGGGAAGGCGCGCATGTCGTCGTCACGCTGTCGGCATGGCCGGTGTTGGATGCCGCCATGTCGAGATCGGCCGCATAGGTCTCGATCAGCGTGGACAGCCTGTCGTCCAGAATGCATCGCGTCTCGCCATCATGACCTGCCGCGCGCCGCTCCAACACCTCGATGAAATGAAATCGCAGGGGATTCAGGCGATCGGCGCCCTGCTCGCGCCACACATCGAGCATCGCCCGGGCTCGTGTCCCGCTATCACTCATGAGGCGTCATGGTTACTGTCGACTGCTTCGGGATAGGCGAAATTTCCACGCGCCGGTTCCGCGCCCGCCCCTCGTCATCGGCATTCGAACTCACCGGCTGCTCGGCACCGAAGGCGGCGGCAAATACCGAGGAGGCCGGGAGGCCATCGGCGATCAACGCACGAGTCACGGTCAACGCGCGCTCGGCTGACAGCTCCCAGTTATCGGCGAACTGCCGGTTGCCATCGCGTACTTGCCGGTCGTCAGTGAAGCCGCTCACCATCAGGATCTCGTCGCGAGACTTGAGGTAATCGGCAAGCGGAGTCGCCAGGCTCTTCAGTACTTCCCGCCCTTCGGACTGAAGCTGATCGGAGTTCAGCGCGAACAATACGCTGCCGCGAATACCGATGCGTCCATTGACGAGCGTCACGCGGCCAGCGGCCAGCGGCACCGCCAACGCCTGCTCCAGCGTCATGCGGCGTTGCGCCTCGGCCTGTCGCTGTTTGACCGCTTCATCCAGCTTGTTCGAGAGTTGCAGCTGCACGCCGATCACGCCCACCAGGATCAGCACGAACACACCCAGCAGCACCGACATCAGGTCGCCGAAGGCGGCCCAGATCGGTGCCGTCGACTCCTCGACGCCATCCACTTCGTCGTTCATGCCGTTTCGGCCTCAGCGAGCACGCGTTGGCCGGCGAGCTGCTGCATTTCCTCGATAATCTGTTTCTGTGACAGCATGCTCAGGTCGATCACTTCCCTGGCCTGCGCGACGTAATAAGCCAGTTGTTCGTCACTGCGCGCGAGCGATTTGTCCAGCGCGACTTCGATGCGCTGCAGGTGATCCATCAACAGGCCGTTCGACTCGCCGAACGTCTGTACGGCCACGCCGAATACTTCGCCGAGGCTTGCCACCTCGACGGCACTGCCGGTGACTTGCGCGGCCACCGCGCCGAGCTTGCCAGTCTCGGCCTCGATATGGTCAGTGAACCGCGTGCCGACACGCTCCAGCAGATCCGCCGACGTGGCCACCAGCGCATCGACGGCCACCCGTTGCTCGGTAGACGCATGGTTCACGGCATCGAGCAGGGTATCGAGCGTGGCCATCAGGCGGCTACGCTCCTCCAGCATGGCGGTATCGCGGACCATGCTGTCGGAGAGTTTCTGGCGCAGCTCGGCGACAACTTCGGCCGCCGCCTTGGGCGCTTCGGACGCAGCCTGCACGAGCCGGGAAATCTCGGCGATCGTGCCGCTGGCGTGTGCTTCTGTCTGCGCAGAGATGTCGCGCGCGGTCTTCGCCAGAGCGTCGCAGATCTCCAGCTGCCGGCTTGCGGCGTGCTCGCCCGCCTGCTCCCACTGCTTGCTCAACGCCGCGCTCATCGAACCGAACGAATCTGTCCAGACAGTCAACCGTTCCTGATCCCGCGATTCCAGCACCGCCTGCACGTCCGCATGCGACTGATGCACGCTGCGAACCAGCGACGTGGCGTGCTCCTCGAACGTCGCCACAGCCGCGGTCAAGGCTTGCTGATTGCGGGCCGCCAGATCCGCGTTGACGGCTTCTTGCCGCGACAGCGCGTTGTTCCATGCGTTCGCCGCGCTGCCCGCCGTGGCGTCGAGACGTGCAGCGACGCCTTCCAACAGACCGGCCGAGCGTTGCTCGAAGGTGTCGGTGAACTGCTGCAGTGAGCTGCGCTGATCCTGGGCCAGCGCTTCGTTCGAGCGCCGCTGCTCCACCAGCGTATCGTTCCAGATCGCAGCCATGGTCGTGGTGGTCGTCTCCAAGCCGGTCGACAACCCCTCCAGCTGACGCTGCACGGCGTGTGTGACCGTGTCGTGCAACGCTGCCGTTTCGCGTGCGAGACCGGCCATCGTGGCCTGCATTGCCGGTTGCAGCGCCGCCCCGACAGCAACGGCACTCGCGGCGACGCTCTCCTTCAACGACGCCTCCACGGAGGAGGCAAGGCGCGTATAGGTAGCCTCGGTCTTCGCGTGGAAGGCCTCGTGGTTGGCCATCTGCCGCTCGCTGGTGGCCATGCTCTGTTGCTCGATGGTAGCCATCATCGTCTGCAGGCGATAGATCAGGGTAGGCATTAGTTCGGTCTGCTGCTGCAGGAGCTTGAACGATTCCTCGCGCTGATGACTCTGCGAATGGATGCGCAACGTCGTCGCGATTTTCATGTCCAGAAGCTGCACCGCCTGCAGCCGCTCGCGCCGGCATAACGCAGAAAGCAGCCCAAGCATCGCCGAGCTGGCAACGCCCGCGATCGAGGTGCCGAACGCAAACCCCAGCCCCTTGACCGGTGCGGCAAGAGATCCACGGATAGCCTCCAAGTCCGTTGCGCTTTCCAGCGCCATGCCGGTGCCTCGAAGCGTCGCCATCATGCCCAGCAGCGTGCCCAACATGCCCAGCAAGACGAGCAGACCCACCAGATACGGCGTCAGCGCCGGCACCGGCAAGGCCACGCGCTCACCCTCGATGCGCAGGCGTGTCGCATTGCGCAGGCTGGGATGCAAGCGGCCCAGCCAGTCACTCAAGCTGGTCGGCGCAACGGACAAATCCGTCACGGCGCGCGTCAGCGTGGACGTGGCTTGCCGATAGCGATACAGCTCAAGCCCGCCCGCCAGATAGCACGCGCCAATCACCATCGTGACGGCCGTCGCCAGCGGATTGGAGCCGACGTAGCCGGCGCCGATCCAGCACACCGCGACCAGACCTGTGAAAAACACCGCGAGATTAAGAAGATTTCTGAACATGACTTCCCAGTTAGTTGGTGCGAAGCGCTGCGAGCAGGCCTTCGACCGGGTGAAAACGAACGTCCAGTTCGGCGAGCAACACGCTCTGCACGTCCTTGCGAAACACGTCCAGCCATGCCCCAGGCGCTATCGCCAAGGCGCCCTCCGAGACCTGCGCGTCGGCCAGCGCCGTCTGCTCGGCCTGACGCAAGCGTTCGAAGTAGTCCCCGAGTAGCGCAGGCACGTGGGCCAACAGAGCCTGCTCGCGCGGGCTCAGTGCACGCTCCATCGCCGCATCCACGGCCGCCAGCCGCGCCATGTCGGCCGTCCTCTGCGCGAGCATGTCCCGCAGACGGCCGCGCAGGTTACCGGCGGCTGCCTGCATCGACCGCTGGATGGCGAGATAGCGCTGACGAAACAGCGAGTAATCGACCACCTCGTTCGCGCCACCTTCCTCGACCAACGTGTGCTCAGCCCCGCGCTGGCTTGCGGTGGCGAATGCTCGATCGCCAGTAATGACACTGGCCAACGAGGTACGCACACGGATGTACTCGTTCTCTTCCGCGCTGCCAAAGGTCGGCACGTCGAAACCCACCTCAGACGGTTTGCCGTCAAGCGTCGTGGACAGCGCAACAGCGTGCGTCCAGTCAAGCCATTGGCCGAGCCGGTCCGACAGCGATTGTCTGGATGGGGGAACGTCGACGTCCGTCAAGCGAGCAAGCAAGCGTATGAACGTCGGGCCGCGGACATTGGTCCGTTGAGGAGCTTGCAGCATATTTCTGGCTGAAAAACCGCCATTTTACATGCTAACGGGGTGGAGGCTGCTGCCTGTCGATTGGCGTGCAAGCGGCCGAGGCGGCCGGCCGGCATACTGGTGGCGTCCGCTTTCGATCCATAGCGGACAAGGGATAGTCGATCCGGAGCTCATCGCTTCGGCGCTGAAAGCGATTTTCAAATTGATCTGATCTATGTTTCCCATCCAGGCGAACATTCTTTACCGAGTCTTCTTCATCAAGGCGGCTAAGTACGGAACGGCCTTCATCATTGATGTCGAAGGCACCGAATACCTCGTCACAGCGAAGCACCTGTTCGACCAGGCCGCGGACAATCATGAGATTCAGCTATTCCAAAACAACCGGTGGGTGCCGTATAAGCCGAATGCCATCGCCTTCTGTAGGAGTGAGGCGGACATTGCCGTTCTGCGCCTGCATCAGCGGTTGACGCCGCCCGACTTGCCTGTAACGCCCACTGTTGCAGGGCTGACCTTGGGTCAGGACGTATATATCTTGGGGTTCCCCCACAAAATGCACGAAGACGTCGGGCAGCAACTCGGCGGGAATCCATGCCCCCTGATCAAGCGAGGCACCGCCTCAAGTCTTGGCGTCGGTGATCCGCAGGTTTTGTTCGTGGACACACTGTCGAATGAAGGTTTTTCAGGAGGACCTGTGGTCTTCCTACCGCCGAGTTCGCCCCAAGGCGTTCGAATCGCTGCGGTTATTTCGGGTTTCAAGACGCACCCTAAGCCAGTCATCGGAAGCGACGGCGAGCCAACCGGCGCGTATGTCGAGATGAACACAGGACTGCTTCGGGCCTATGGAATCGCTTACGCCCTTGACCTGATTAGTCGAATGCCGCGATGAGAATCGGGCGCGTTTGCCTCGGCGGATGTCCGCTTCTGGCCGGATAGCGACCATGTCACGCGGCGCTATCTGGCCAGCAAATCCTCCGATCAGACTTCGGTCTGCTCTGCGATCTCAAGAGCATCCTCCACCTCGATGCCTAGATAACGCACTGTGCTTTCGAGCTTGGTGTGTCCGGGTTCTACCCAGTTTGCTGATGGCATGCGTAGAAGGGATACATCGAGCTCTTTCATTTTAGGTTGTCGTGCTGTTTGTAAGAAATCACCAAAGCCGAACCCGATCTTCAGGTGCAAGATAAAGTTTGTCGTCCTTGGTCACGTGCCATGCGTCGTACCAAGCGTCCAGATTGCGAACCGGGCCGTTAACACGCGCCACGGGCGGACTGTGCGGATCTGACGCGAGGTTTTCGCGGAGCCTGTCGTCGCGTGTCTTATTCCGCCACGATTGCGCCCAGCTCAGGAAAAAGCGCTGGTCGCCGGTGAGGTTATCGATTACCGGCGCAGCCTTGGTTCCCAGCGAATCATGATAGGCGGCGAGCGCAGTAGACATACCCGCGAGGTCCGCGATGTTCTCGCCTAGCGTCAGATCACCCTTAATGTGAACACCCGGCAACGGCTGCATGGCAGAAAACTGGGCACTTAGGCGGCTTGCCTGCAGCTTAAAGCGCTTGGCATCATCTGGCGTCCACCAGTCTCGCAGCCGGCCGTCTGCGTCGACATGACGCCCTTGGTCGTCGAAGCTATGGCTGAGCTCATGGCCGATGACGATCGCAATCGCGCCGTAGTTAACTGCCGGGTCGGCTTTGGGATTAAAGAATGGAGGCTGCAGCATCGCACCGGTGAAAATCAGCTGCCTATTTTCGGTGTAAGCCGTGGGATATTGGGGCCAAAAGCGCCAGTCGCTCTTGTTCCAAGGGCCCTTGCGCTGGGCGACCCTTCGATGCCAGTCAAACGCACGTGCGCGAGACACGTTGCCGAAAAGATCGTCGCCTTGAATATCGAGTGCGCCATAGTCAATCCATCTGGCCGGATGCCCCACCTGTACCTCAATATTGGCGAGCTTGCGTAGTGCCTCTCGGCGGGTGGACTCACCCATCCAGGATGCAGTACCGATTTGCCGTTTAAGTGCAGCACGAACGTTTTTTACAAGCTCGACCATTGCTTCCTCCGTCGACGCCGGATAGTAACGCTCGACATAGAGTTCACCCACGGCGGACCCCATAAGCGTGTTGAGCATCTCCAATCCACGCTGCCAGCGCGGCAAAATGGTGGGTTGACCTGAAATGGAGCGCCGGAGCTCAAAGCTCGCTTCTACGAAGGCGTTGGGTAAATATGCCGAAGCGTTATCGGCTGTGCGAAAGGCCAGCCAAGCCTTAAGAACGGGTAAGGGTGTCGTCGAGTACAGCGCGGCAAGCCGCTGCACACTGCTAGGTGTTGAAAGGTTGACTTCAGTCAGGTCTTTTAAGTCGGCTGCGGCCCAGAACTGCGCCCAAGGAAATTGAGGAATTTCCTTTGCTAACGTGCTCATTTTTACTGGGTTGAACGTGGTCGTTGGATCACGCACCTGCTCTTCCGTCCAGCTCGCCGCCGCAATTTGCGCTTCAAAGTTAACGACCGAGTTGGCCGCAGTAGGTGCGTCGGGCCAATCACAGAGAGCGAGCATCTTTGCGACATACGCCCGATAGGCAGACAGCTTGTTCGCGAAACGGGGATCAACGTAGTAATCGCGGGCCAGCCGCAAGCCACCCTGCTGTACGTTCACCTCGTACCCGTAGCCACCAGATCGATCGGCGCTAAAATCAACGTCGAAGAGGCTAACGCCAAAACCTGAGTTGGCTCGCCCCATTAAGGTCGCTACGTCTGCGCGATTCGCAGCAGCGGCGATATGTGCGAGTTCGCCATCCAGCGGATGGCGGCCGCGCGCCTCGACGACGGGCTCGTCTACGAAGGAGCGATAAAGCTGTCCAACCTTTCCAACTTGGTCGGTGGGAACGAGGCCTTTGTCAGGTATAGATTCAACAATCACCTTGGTCCGCTGGCTCGCGTCTCGGGACATATTGGCGAAAGGACCAACGCTCACCCGGTCGTCAGGGATCTTTGTCCTATCCTCCCACGTACCATTTGCGAAACGATCGAAATCGTTGCCTGGTCTAACCTGTCGGTCCATCCCGATGAAATCGAGCCCGGACCCTACCGTGACTTTTTCGGTATGAGGCATTTCGGCCGCCATCGCGGCACACGCCATTGCGACGACAACCAGAGAAATTGAAAAGCGCAATAGGCGCATTGGTGATGATCCTTTATCAGATACGAATGAGGTCGAGCTAAAAGTCACGAAGAGATCACTACGCTGTGGGATTGCGCAGCACTTTGCGGACGCCTGGCAGGTAATTAGGGCCTACCTGGACGGTCTCTCCGTCTGTCATGACAAGCCGGTAAACGCCCGTCTCCGATCTGACTAGACGCTCGACGAAAGCCAGGTTGACGAATGCTGATCGGTGCACGCGTGGCATCGTCGCTGGCAGTCGTTCTGCCATCTCCAACATCGTGCTGCGAAGTAGATGACTCAGTGCAGCGGTGTGTACGATCACGTAGTCTCTAGCTGCTTCGATCCACTTGATGTCACTCATGGCAACATCATGGCCGCCACGGGCGTCCGGTACGTGCAGCATGCGGTGTGCACATAAAGGCTCCGCAACTGCTGTCTCCAACGCGGTGATCTCGGCGATACGTCGTTGCGCCCGGAACACCGCTTGCTGGAGCCGATGCGGACGCACCGGCTTAAGGACGTAGTCGGTTGCTTCCACAGCAAAGGCTTCGGTGGCGTAACGGGCGAACGCAGAGACGACGATTACCTGAATCCTCCGCTCAACCGCCAGTATTGAAGCAACTTCGATTCCGTTAAAAGCTGGCATCTCGATATCGAGCACAATCAAGTCAGGTAGCAGCCGCCGGGCTTCAATTAAGGCAGCCGCCCCGTCACTCGCCGTACCAACTAACTCAACATTCGGCATTTCCCCAACGATCGCTACGAGTCGTCTCAGCGCAAGTGGCTCATCATCGACAAGTAACACCCGGATCATGCTTTTCTCCAATGCGTGCCCTGACTTATGGGCAAGCGGATTGTTGCGAGAAAGCCGTCGTCAACCTTTTTCGTTTCTAGCGAGCCTGCTTGGCCATATTGTGTCTGAAGGCGCTGTGCGACGTTGCGCAATCCAAGGCCAGCCCCTGTGCCACTATGCTTGTGATCACGCGGACTTGCCGTCGTGGCGTAGTCCTCCACCGTAATAATAAGTTCCTGCTCAATGACGTGCGCGGTGATGACGATCGTTGCCCCGGCTATAGTTGGGGCAACCGCGTATTTAATCGCGTTTTCGACAAGTGGCTGGAGAATGAGGCTTGGAACGGAAGCGACGACACTCAATTCGTCAAAGCGGTATTCGACGTGGAGTCGGTCACCGAACCGCACCGTCTCGATATCGAGATAGGCCTGTACCGTTTCAAGCTCTCTACCTAGCGGGACAAGCGCAGACAGGTCGGCGTGCAGCGTGGCACTGAAAAAGTCTGCGAGTTTGGCAATCATCTCTTCCGCAGCGTCACCATTCCGCTCCGAAATCAGGGTCGAGATGGCATTCAACGTGTTGAAGAGGAAGTGCGGATTTACTTGGAAGCGCAATGCCGCGAGCTGGGCCTCAACAAGCTCCTTTTCCCGTTGCGCTAGAGATCGCGTCGATTGGATCAACGCTAGAACGATGATTTGAAAACCAAAAAGCAAGTTGAAATAAACCCAGTTGTAGCGCCGGATCGCGAAGGATCGAAGGGTCCATCCGCCTACGACGGTAGACGCCTGTAACAGCGTATCTACCAGCCAGAGCAGCGTTCCACTTGCAAATATCGTCAATGCAAGCAATGCCAAACTTTCTCGCTGCGGTAATGCGAGCGTGCGCTGAGTAAGTTTTGTTACAAAAAAGGACAAGCAGATACCGCATCCGGTAGTTCCGGCCAGCTTTAGCGGAACACTAGATTCGATCGGAGGCACAAATGAAAGTCCGATACCTAGAAATGCAATCGTCGCCCATAATCCACAGATGAGGTATTGGGGATTGGCATTCTCTAAGGAGCGCAAAAATGATCTTGTTTGCATTCCTGCAGACTATTGACTTTCGGGCTGATATCCAACCCCGTTTTGTCGCATTTTCGAGGCCTTCGTCGAAAACATCCAAGCCGCCAGCGCCGACCAACGAACGTCCGCCTTTGGGCTTCGAATTGAGCGCAACGAATGTCTCAAACTGGCCGATGGTTGACGTTCAAAAAACGTACCTAAACCAGATTCGACGAGTCGTGGTCGCCACCTTTCGAAATTCTTCTCAATGCTCAATGTGCACGTTGTGCCGCTTGGCCAGCAGCGATGCAACATCGGCCAGCGATAGTCCGCGTGCCCGCAACACTACCGTGAGATGAAAGATCAGGTCAGCCGACTCACCCAACAGTTCGGCATCGTCCTGCACCACGGCGGCGAGCGCCGTCTCGACACCTTCCTCGCCGACCTTCTGCGCCATCCGGCGAATACCGCCTTCAAACAGGCTGGTGGTGTAACTCCCCTCGGGGCGTTCGGCATGGCGTTGCGCAACCAGCGCATCAAGTTCGGCGAGGAAACCGAGTGGCGGTTGCACGGCTTCGCCAAAGCAGCTGGACGTGCCCAGATGGCAGGTCGGTCCATGCGGCTCGGCCTGCACCAGCAAGGTGTCGGCGTCGCAGTCGATGCGGATCGACTTCAATACCAGTACGTTGCCGGAGCTTTCGCCCTTGGTCCACAGGCGCTGCTTGCTGCGGCTGTAGAACGTGACCTTGCCGCTGGCCTGCGTCTGCGCCAGCGCTTCGGCATTCATGTAGCCGAGCATCAGCACCTCACCACTCAGCCAGTGCTGCACGATCGCCGGCAGCAGGCCATCGCCCTTGGCCCAGTCGAGGCGACTGAAGTCGGTAGTGGAATCGCTCATCGCTGCTTGTCCTTGGATGCTCACAGGCGGACGGCTACGCCCTGCCCGTGCAGATAATGCTTGAGTGCGGGGATCGCGATCGCGCCGGAGTGGAACACGCTGGCGGCCAGTGCACCGTCCACATCGGCGCCGATGAAGGCATCACGGAAATGCTCCGGCGCACCGGCACCGCCGGAGGCGATCAGCGGCACCTGGCAGATCGCGCGAGCTATCGACAACTGTTCCAGATCGTAGCCCTGTCGTACACCATCACTGCCCATGCAGTTGAGCACGATCTCGCCGGCGCCGCGCTGCTGCGCTTCGATCATCCAGTCCAGCGTTTTGCGCGGCAGCGCCTGTGTCTTGTCGGGATCGCCGGTGTACTGGCGCACGCGCCATGCGCCGTCCGCATCGCGCAACGAATCGATGCCGACTACCACGCACTGCACACCGAATGCGGCGGCCAGTTCGTCGATCAGCGCAGGGCGTTCCAGTGCCGGTGAGTTGACCGAGATTTTGTCTGCGCCGGCATGCAGCACCGCGCGCGCCTCGTCCACCGAACGGATACCACCGGCGACGCAGAACGGAATGTCGATCACCCGTGCCACCCGCTCGACCCAGGTACGATCCACGCTGCGCCCTTCCGGGCTGGCGGTGATGTCGTAGAACACCAGCTCGTCGGCGCCCTCGTCGCGATAGCGCAGCGCGAGGTCGACGATCTCACCCATCACCACGTGATCGCGGAAACGCACGCCCTTGACCACCTTGCCGTCGCGCACGTCCAGGCAGGGAATGATGCGGCGACTCAGCATGCCAGCGCCTCCTGCACGGTGAAGCGCCCTTCCAGCAAGGCACGCCCAAGAATCACGCCCTGCGCGCCGGCCTCGCGTGCCGCACGGATATCGTCCAGCGAACGCACGCCGCCAGAGGCCTGCACAGCCAGCTGCGGCACACGATCGGCGAGATGGCGATACAGCTCCAGGTTGAAACCGGCCAGCATGCCGTCACGATCGATGTCAGTGCACAGCAGATGGCGCGCGCCACGCGCGGCGTACCACGGCGCGAGTTCGTCCAGCGTGCGCGCCTCGACTTCGGTCCAGCCGGCACTGGGCAACGCCCAGCGGTCATCGATATGGCGCGTGTCGAGTGCGATGGTCAGCCGCTCGGCGCCGTACTTGGCCAGCCAACCGGCGACCAGTTCGGGATCGCGGATCGCTACGCTGCCCAGCACCACGCGACGCACACCCGCCTCGAAGAGACGCTGGAGATCGGTCTCCTCGCGCACGCCACCGCCGGCCTGAATCTGCATGCCGTCAGCAGCGATGGCCTGGATGACAGCCAGATTGTCGAGGCTGCCGGAACGGGCACCGTCCAGATCGACCAGATGCAGCCAGCGTGCTCCTGCAGCAGCATAGCGTTGCGCCAGTTCGCGCGGATCGGCCGCGTAGGTAGTCTGCTGTGCGTAGTCGCCCTGCTTCAGGCGCACCACTTGGCCGCCACGCAGATCGATCGCGGGAATCACTTCAAAGATCGTCATCGAGATGCCGTCATAGCGCGAGAAAATTCTGCAGGAGCTTCGCGCCAACGGCGGCGGAACGCTCGGGGTGAAATTGCATGCCGTGGAAGTTGTCGCGGGCGATCACCGCCGAGAACGCCTCGCCGTAGTCGCTGGTGGCAAGACTCCAGTCGCCTACCGGCACCGCATAGCTGTGCACGAAGTAGGCCTGATCGTCATCGCCCAGCCCGGCCAGCAACGGGTGCGGCTGTTTCGTGCGCAGTTGATTCCAGCCCATGTGCGGCACGCGCAGGCCGGGAGCTTCGACGAAGCGGCGCACTGGCGCCGGTATCAGTCCGAGGCATGTGGTATCGCCCTCCTCCGAATGCGCGCACAGCAGCTGCATGCCCAGGCATACGCCAAGCACCGGCTGGGTCAGCGTACGCATCAGTTCGACCAGCCCCAGCTCACGCAGCCGTGCCATGCCGGGACCGGCCGCACCGACGCCGGGCAGGATCACCTTGTGGGCGGCGCGGATCGTGGCGGCATCCGCGGTCAGCGCAGCATCCACCCCCAGCCGCTGCAGCGCATAACGCACCGAGCCGATATTGGTGCCACCCGCATCGACGAGGACCACGCTCATTACAGCGTACCCTTGGTGCTTGGCAGCTCACTGCCCTCGCGACGAATCGCCTGGCGCAAGGTACGCGCGACCACCTTGAAGCAGGCTTCGACCATGTGATGTGCATTGTCGCCCTGCACCGTCAGATGCAGATTCGCGCCCAGCGTCTCGCACAGCGAACGGAAGAAATGTGGCACCAGTTCCGTCGGTACCTCGCCTACGCGTTCGCGCGGGAAGCTGCCTTCGAACACGAAGTACGGCCGCCCGGATAGGTCCAGGGCCGCGCTGGCCTGCGACTCATCCATGGGAAGCGTGAAGCCGTAGCGACCGATGCCGCGCTTGTCGCCCAGCGCCTGCTTCAGCGCCTGACCCAGCGCCAGCGCGCAGTCCTCGATGGTGTGATGCTCGTCGATATGGGTGTCGCCGTCGCAGTTCAGCTTCAGCGCGAAACCGCCGTGCTTGCCGATCTGTTCCAGCATGTGATCGAAGAAGCCCAGCCCGGTATGCGCCTTCGGCTCGGCTACCTTGTCCAGATCCACGCTGACCGTGATGCGGGTTTCCTTGGTGTTGCGCACCACCGTCGCCGTGCGTGGCGCATCCAGAAGCTGATGTGCCAGTTCATCCCAGCTCACGCCGAGCGGGCCGACACGGAGGCCACGCACGCCGATGTTCGCGGCGAACTGCAGATCCGTTTCGCGATCGCCGACCATCGCCGAGGCCACCCGGCTCCAGCTGTCGTCGGCAAGGTAATGGCGCAACATGCCGATGCCCGGCTTGCGGGTGTCCTTGCCCTCATGTGGGAAACTGCGGTCGATCAGCACTTCGCGGAAACGCACACCCTGCGAGGTGAGGATGCGCATCAGCAGCTCGTGCGGTCCGGTGAAATGCGGCTCGGGGAAACTGTCGGTACCGAGGCCATCCTGGTTCGTCACCATCACCAGCTCGTAGCCGGCAGCGACAAAGCGCTGCAATGCGGCGATTACGCCCGGCAACAGCGCCAGCTTCTCGTAGCTGTCGATCTGCTGGTCCGCTGGTTCCTCGATCAGGCAACCATCGCGATCGACGAAAAGAATCTTGCGGCTCATGCGTAATCACCCGATGCCGGTTTGCCGGCAACACCACGGCCACCGATGGCCGCCTTTTTCAACTCGCTCAAAACACGATCGTTTTCATCGGGCGTGCCGATGGTGATGCGCAGCGCGTCGCCAAGACTCGAATAGCGGCGTACATCGCGTACCACGATGCCAGCAGCGAGTAGCTGTTGATATACCGCAGCCGCATCGACGAAACGTACGGCCAGGAAATTGGCCTGCGACGGCAGCACCTCGCGCACGCCAGGCAGTTGGCGCAACGCTTCCTGCATCCGCGCCCGTTGATTGCGCACGATGGCGACGTGATTACGCGCATTCACCTGGCCCCAGCCAGACAACGCAATCAGCGCAGCTTCCACGCATGGCAACGGCAATGGATACGGCGGCATGATCCGCTTGAGCAGCGCTATCACCTCGGCATTCGCCAGCAACGTACCGATGCGCGCGCCAGCCAAGGCCCACGCCTTCGACAAGGTGCGCAGTACCGCAAGATTGTCGTAGCGGTCGATCAGGTCAGCCACGCTGGCGTCGCCAGCATCAGTGAACTCCACATAGGCTTCGTCCACCACCAGCAAGGCACGGCCGGCCAGCGCCTGCGCGAGGCGTTCGACACTCGCCCGCGGCACCAGCTGGCCAGTGGGGTTGTTCGGGGTGCAGATAAAGACCAGTTTCACCGCAGGTGTCACGGCAGCGAGTATCGCGTCCACATCCAAGGTGAAATCGGCCTGCAGCGCCACCTCGATCACGCCCGCATTCTGGATCCGTGCACATACCGCGTACATGCCGAAGGTCGGCGGCTGGATCAGGATCGCGTCTTCGCCGGCGCGACAGAATGCACGCACGAGCAGATCGATCGCTTCGTCGCTACCACGGCCCACCAAGAGTTGCTCACGGCGCACGCCGTATAGCGCGGCCAGTGCTTCGACCAATGCAGCTGGCTGCGGTTCAGGATAGCGGTTACAGCCGAGGCCGTCATCGCCCACTGGCGCCCATGCCGATTCATTGGCGTTGAGAAACACTTGGCCGCCGCTAGCTTCCATGCGCGCGGAAGAATACGGCTGCATGGCGCGAATTTCCGGCCGCGCCAGATCGAGCACGCTCATGACTGTGCCTCTAGTGCTGCCAGGCGCAGGGTCACGGCGCGACGGTGCGCTTCCAGTTGCTCGGCCGCCGCCAGTATCGCGGTGCACGGACCGATATTGCGCAAACCTTCTTCACTCACTTCCTGCACCGTGATCTGTTTCTGGTAGCTGGCCACCGATACGCCGCTGTAGCTGCGCGCGTAACCGTAGGTCGGGAGCACGTGATTGCTGCCGCTGCAGTAATCGCCCACGGATTCAGGTGTCCATGCACCAAGGAAAATCGATCCGGCGCTGTCGATGCCATCCAGCAAAGCGCGCGGATCGGCCACCTGCAAAATCAGATGTTCGGGCGCGTAGCGGTTGCTCACCGCGACCGCCTGGCTCAGCGACTCGACGGCTATCGAGCGGCTCTGTGCCAGCGCCTTCTTCGCGATATCTCCGCGCGGCAGTTCGGCACATTGCCGATCGACCTCGATAGCCACCTGGTCCAGTAGCGCTGTGGAAGGACTCAGCAGAATTACCTGCGAGTCCGGCCCATGCTCTGCCTGTGACAGCAGATCGGCGGCGACGAACGCCGGATTGGCCTCCGCATCGGCAATCACCAGCACCTCGGACGGGCCGGCCGGCATGTCGATCGCCGCGCCGTCCGGATCAGTGGATACCTGCAGCTTTGCCTCGGTGACCCAGGAGTTGCCGGGACCGAACAGCTTGTCGCAGCGTGGCACGCTCGCCGTGCCATAAGCCATCGCCGCGATGGCCTGTGCACCGCCGAGCTTGAATACCTTGTGCACGCCGGTGACACGCGCGGCATACAGCACCGCCTCGTCGCAGCGGCCGTCGGCGCGCGCCGGCGAACACAGCACCACCTGACGGCAACCGGCGATCTGCGCCGGGATGCCGAGCATCAGCGCAGTCGACGGCAACGGCGCCGTGCCCGCCGGCACGTACAGGCCGACCCGGCTGATCGGACGCAGGATCCGTTCCACCCGCACGCCGGGAGCGGTATCCACGCCCATTGGCTGCGGCGCGGCGGCACGGTGGAACAGTTCGATGCGTGTGGCCGCTTCGTGGATCGCGGCTTTCAGGGTTGGATCGAGCGCCGCCTCGGCCGCGGCGAATTCGGCCTCGTCGACTTCGATCGCGTCCAGCGCGCAACGGTCATATTTCGCACTGAGTTCCCGCAGTGCGACATCACCTTTTTCACGCACGGCGACGATGATCTGCTCCACACCGCGACGCAGCTCATCCGCACGCGATTGCGCGGGGCGTGCCAAGGCCTCGCCTCGCGCGCTCTCGTCCAACGCATTCCAGTCGATACGGTTCATGCGAGCCTGCTCATGCCAGCATCTTCTCCACCGGCAGCACGTACATCTCGCGCGCACCGGCCTTCTTGATCTCTTCCAGCTGCCGCCAGCTCACCTCGCCGGCGCACAGCGCCTGCAGCATCAGCTGATCCGGCTGACCGGCGACCGACAGCAGGGTTGGCTGCGGCCCGCCCGGCAGCAGCCGGGTAACTGCCTCAAGCGTGGCTCGAGACGTCTGCAGCAGCAGCAGGCGTGACTCGCGCACCTGGATCACGCCATCCAGTCGCTTCAGCAGCAGCTCCAGCATGTCACCGCGCTCATCGACCGGCAGCGTCAACGGACCCGCCAGCACCGCCTCGCTCTCCAACAGCACCTCAGCCTCGCGCAGCTGGTTCGCGACCAGGGTGCCACCGCTCTGCACCAGGTCGCAGATCGCGTCCGCGGTGCCCAGCTTCGGCGCGATCTCGACCGAGCCGGCCAGCATCACTACGCCGGCATTCACGGCATGCGTGCGCAGCCACTCGCCGAGCAGGCCGGGATACGAGGTGGCGATACGCCGGCCTTCCAGCTGCTGCGGCCCGTGGTAATCCAGCTCCTGCGGCACCGCGATCGACAAGCGGCAGCGACCGAAACCGAGCGGACGCAGTTCGCTGAGTGGCGCCAGTTCGCGGCCCGCGGTGAGCTGGAATTCGCTCAGCACATTGCGTCCGACGATGCCGAGGTCGCATACACCTTGCGCGATCAGGCCGGGAATGTCGTCATCGCGCACCAGCAGCAGGTCGACCGGCTCGCCTTCGCCGAAACAGAACAACTTGTCGCGACTCTGCCGGAAAGTGAGCCCGCAACGGTTGAGCAGTTCCAGCGCCGGCTCGGTGAGCCGGCCGGATTTCTGCATCGCAATACGCAAACGGTCGCGCGTCTTCATGCCTTCGCCTTCTTCGCCGCCAGCGATTGCCGCCGCGCCGCGCGTGCTGCCGCGGCCAGATAGCCGCCATTGCCCTGATTGAGATAGCGCGCCACCCGCCCGATGGTGGTGATGCTGACCGCGGTGCGCTCGTGGATCTCGCGGTAGGCGATGCCTTCCAGCAGATACGGCACCACCCGCCAGCGGTCCACCAGTACCTCCAATTCGGCAGGTGTGCACAAGTCGCCGAGAAAGGCGCCCATCTCGTCGGCGTTCTTCATCGACAGCAGCGCCTCGCAAAGGCTCAGCTTGGCTGACTCATCAGGGGTTTCGGGATCCAGCGATCGACGCTTCATAATGTACTAATGCATTAACACAATGGATCGCATGATACACGGCAGGTGGCGGTGCAGCAAATCGGTTACCGGCGCGCGTGAATCGGCATTCAGATTCCAGTGGCCCGCGCGCACTGGCTTGATGCGCAACGAATCAACAGGAGGGCAATGGCGTTCGCTAAGTCCACAGAACTCGCAGCGACACAGGCACGCAGCGACACAGGCACGCACGATCAGCAGATCCATGCGGCCCAGACAGATCCACACCCCTGAAACAAAAACCCCCGCCGAGGCGGGGGTCTTCATCAGTCCGGTGCGGGCTGGCTCAGGCCGATTTCTTCTTCGGCGCAGCCTTCTTCGCAGCGGCCGGCTTGGTCACCGTCGGCTTGGCGCCGACGACGGCCGGCAGCGCGCCGTGCACACGGGTATTGCCGTAGCTGCCGCGGTAGGTCTTGCCGCGACGGGTCTTGCGATCGCCCTTACCCATGGGAACTCCTTGATTTATTGGATGAACGGTCGTCCATGATAGCAGCGCGGGACCCACGCAGCCAGCATCAGCGATGGCCGTGTCCCGTGCAGCCCGGCGCCTGGTCCAGACATTCGCCCGGATCAATCTGCACGGTCACATGCTGGACGCCGAAATGCTCCCGCAGCATCTGCTTGATCGCCCGCAATGCCTGCGCACTGTCGGCATGCTCATGCAGCTCGGCATGCAGGGTCGCCATGCGCGAACCCGATGCCAGCTGCCAAACGTGCAGATGATGGACATCGCGGATCGACGGATCAGCCCCACGCAACGACGCTTCCACCGCCACGCTGTCCAGACCGTCGGGCACGCCTTCCAGCAGGATGTGCGCGGACAGCCGCAGCAATCGCCAGGCGCTGTTGAGGATCAGCAGCGACACCAGCAGCGACAACAGTGGATCGGCCCACAACCAGCCGAACCAGCGGATCAGCAGCGCGGCCACCACCGCCGCCACCGAGCCCAGCAGATCGCCCAGTACATGCAGGGTTGCACCGGCCAGGTTGACGTTGTCATGCGCATGCCCGTGCAGCATGCGCAATACCAGCAGGTTCACCAGCAAGCCCATGACGGCCACCACCAGCATCGTGCCGGACAGGATCTCTCCCGGATGCATCAATCGGGTAATCGCTTCGTAGATGATCCAGCCGACCAGCACGAACTGGCTCAGCGCGTTGACGAAACCGACCAACACCTCGATGCGGCCATAACCGTAACTGCGCCGCGCATCGGCTGGCCGAGTCGCCATCCACGCACCCACCAGCGCCAACAGCAATGCCAGCGCGTCGACCATCATGTGACCGGCATCGGCCAGCAACGCCAGTGAACCGGACCAGGCGCCGCCGATCACTTCGGCCACCATCATCAGGGTGGTCAGGACGAAGGCAACCATCAACGGGCGGCTGCGCCCGTCGCCCTGGACGGCATGCTCGTGCACATGCGGGTGATCGTGATCGTGGGTATGCGACATGCTCATCCGCGCATGCTAGAAACGGCAGCTGCCGTTACACAATCACCCCGCCGCGGGCACAAGCGATTCAGTGCGCGCATTGCGGACCATGCACATGATCATGATCGGAGCGCCGGTCACTGCGCAGATTGATGAAATGCGCGGTGGCCAGCAGCAAACCACCGCACGTCACCAGCACGCTGTGCAGGATGATCGAATAGTGTTCCGCATAGGTGACGCCGAGCAGCAGCAGCGCCAATCCCGGCGTAGCCAGCAGCAGTGGCAACGTAACCTGGTGCCGACGGTAACCGCGGATCATGGCGAACAAGGCCAGTGTGCAGGCAAACAACACGAAGCCGCGTTCGAAACGATGGTCGGCCAGGAACTCCAGGCCAACAAAGGGCAGCAGCGCCAACACGAACGGCAGCAGCGCACAGTGGATCGCGCACAGGAACGAAGCCGTTGCACCGACGCGATCGGCCACACGCCACCAGCGGGATTTGCTTGCCTGTTCGGAGTCCATCAACCTGTTCTGGCATCGCCAAAGGGGGCGATTCGTTGGTCCCAGTTGCCACGATGTTACTTTATAACACTGCGGAACGCCACATCGAGTTGCCCATGACTTGAGCGAGCCCGCTCATGCCACAGGCAAGCTCCATCCACTGACCTTGATCTTGTCCACACAAGGCACACCACTCCGCAACGCGACAAATCACGCATGTCGTCGATTCCAGTAACCGGATTCAGGCCTTGCGGCAGTTCTTGCAGGTGCCGTGCACTTCCAGCGTCTGCGCCTGCGGCCGGAAGCCGAGCGCCCTGGCCTGTGCCTCGATCAGATCGGCAACGCGCTCATCGCAGACTTCCTGCGCGCTGGAACAAGTATCGCAGATCAGGAACGGCACCTGATGCGCCTCGGCCGGATGGTGGCAGGAGACGAACGCATTGATCGATTCCAGCTTGTGGATGAAGCCGTTTTCCAGCAGGAAATCGAGCGCCCGATACACCGTGGGCGGTGCCGCATTGCCATGCTTCTCGCGCAACAGATCGAGCAGGTCGTAGGCCTTGATCGGCTTTTGCGCGGCGGCAATCAGCTCCAGCACTTCCCTGCGCAGCGGGGTAAGGCGCAGGCCGCGTTCCTCGCTGGCATGCTCCACCGCACGCACGAAACCCTTCGCATCGTGATGATGGGGGTGATGCGGGTGCGTGTTGTGGGCAGCGTCGTGACTCAAGGGTTTCACCTCTGAATGGATCATACACTGGCCTGCGGCGTACCTTGGCAAGCTTCACCGCCGCAGCGGTGGCGGCCTGACAGGTGGCTTCGGCCGGGGCTTGGCGAGGATCACGGCCCAGCCGATCGGACCGAGCACGAGCGCCCAGACGATGCCTTCCGCCGTTCGGCCGCGCCACCAGCCAAGCAGTGCGCCGACAGCGATGAACAGCAGGTTCCACCAGAACATGGCGGCCCACGGCAGCATATTCAACAGATTGACGAAGATCTGCCAGAACGCGCCCGGTGCGTCGGGATCGACGCCCTGGGAGGCTCTGGCGAGCAGTTCATCCATGTCGAAGCAGGTTCGTCATCGACATGGCGACAGGATCAACCCTGCGCCAAGGCTATCGCGGCGTCGATGCGCTTGAGCGCCTCGCTGCGACCGGCCAGATAGATCGTGTGCTCGATCGAGGGCGATACCTGGGTGCCGGTCATCGCCACGCGCAGCGGCTGGGCGATCTTGCCCATGCCCAACTCCAGCTTGGCGGCAACCTGCTCGATCACCTGATGGATCGGCTCGGGCTTCCATGCGCAATCGGCCAGCAGCGATTTCGCCGCATTGAGCACCGCTAAGGCACTGTCGTTCTTCAGGTGCTTGGCGACCGCCTTGTCGTCCCATTCCGTGATCGGGCCGTACCAGATCTTCGCGCGCTCGGCCATTTCCTTCAGCGTGTGCACGCGATCGCGCAGCGCCACGATCACGTCGACCGGCGCCGGGCCTTGCGTGGTGTCGATGCCGGCACGCGCCAGATGCCATTCGAATTCCGCCACCAGCGACTGTGGCTCGTCGGTCTTCAGGTAATGCTGGTTGAGCCATGCCAGTTTTTCGGTATCGAAGCGCGAAGCGGCCTTGTTGACGTCGGCAATGTCGAACAGCGTGATCATCTGCTCGCGCGAAAAAATCTCCTGATCGCCATGCGACCAACCCAGCCGCACCAGGTAGTTCAGAAGCGCATGCGGCACGAAGCCGTCGGCACGGTAGTCCATCACGCTGACTGCGCTGGTGCGCTTGGACAGCTTCTTGCCTTCCTTGTCGAGGATCATCGGCAGGTGCGCGAACTCCGGCACCTTCGCACCGAGCGCGTGGTAAATGTTGATCTGGCGCGGCGTGTTGTTGACATGGTCGTCGCCGCGGATCACCTCGGTGATGCCCATGTCGATGTCGTCGACCACCACGGCGAAGTTGTAGGTCGGCCAGCCGTCGGAACGGAAGATCACCAGGTCGTCCAGCTCGGTGTTGGCCCATTCGATCCGGCCCTTCACCTTGTCGTCGAACACCACCGAGCCTTCGCTTGGATTGCGGAAACGGATCACGCGATTGGGATCTTCGCGAAGAGGTTCGCTGCGATCGCGGTAATAGCCGTTGTAACGCGGCTTCTCGCCCTTCGCCATCGCCGCCTCGCGCATCGCCTCGATCTCGTCCTTGCTCTCGTAGGCGTAATACGCCTTGCCGGCAGCAACCAGCTCGTCCGCCACCTGCTTGTACCGCTCCAGCCGCTGGGTCTGGTAGAACGGACCTTCGTCGGCATCGAGGTCGAGCCAGTGCATCGCGTCGATGATGGCTTTCACCGCCTCGTCGGTCGAACGCTCGCGATCGGTATCCTCGATGCGCAGGATGAACTCGCCGCCGCGACGACGCGACTCCAGCCAGCAGTACAGTGCGGTGCGGGCACCGCCGATGTGCAGGAAACCGGTGGGGCTGGGGGCGAAGCGGGTGCGGACAGTCATGGGTTTTCAAAGGATGCGGAGCGAAGTGATGGATTTTAGCCGATACCGGGGCACAAACCGTTGCTTGCGCACGCATGCGCGACGAAGCATGTGTCTCGCGGCATTCGGCACGCTCATGCTGGGGGTTGGCCTGCCTGCACTGGCCGACAACCCTGGCTACGATCGTCCCGGCTATGGTTTCACCCCCGTCGTACTCGGTGCCGGCGACATCACTGTCGAACAGGGACTACCGGACTGGAGCCGTGATCGGCAGGCAGGCATCACCAGTTCGCAGTACAGCGCCGACAGTCTGCTGCGCATCGGCATCGGTGGCCCGCTGGAACTGCAATTGAGCAGCTCGCCGTGGAACTCGCTGCGGCAGAGTGGCGCCGGCAGCGATTACAGCAGCCAGGGGCATGGCGACACGATACTCGGCCTGAAACTGGCGCTACCCTCCTCCAACCAGGCCTTCAGCTGGGGCCTGCTGGGCAGCGTGGAATTCACCGATGGCGCGAAGGCGTTCCGCAGCGCCCAACGCCAATACCTGCTCGGCACCCAGTTCAACCTGCAGACAAATGAGCGCAATTCGCTGGGCCTGTATCTCCAAGACGTGCGCAGCGGTGGCGCGGATAGCTCCACCGTGGCGGTCAGCGACAACTACGCGCTGAACAAGACGCTGACGCTGTATGCCGAGGCCGCGTGGCTGCACGCGCCGGATCAGGGCGGCGGTACGGTGGCCGGTGGCGGCCTGGCGTGGATGATCACACCGCGCGTGCAGTTCGACGCCGGCTTCGATCGGCGGTTGGGTGGCGCGGCGCCCGAATGGCAGACCAATCTCGGCGTCTCGATTTACTTCGGGCACTGACCACAGCTGGCAAGCCAGCGCCACCCGAGGCTCATTTGACGTGGATGGTGATCTTCTTCGACACCAGCGGTGGATCGAACGGGATGTGGTTCTGGTCGCCAAGTTCCAGCTGCAAGGTATGCGTGCCGGGTTTCAGCTTCAGCGTGGTCTCGGTCTGTCCACCACCGAAGTGGAGATGGTCGTCGTCTTTCGGGATCGGCTGACCGGCACCCGGCAGCTCCTTCACGTCGATCAGCAGGTGATGGTGTCCGGTGTGTTCCTTGGCAACCCCAGCCGGCGCCACGCCCATACCCTTGAGGCCGAAGCGCACGGTGAACTCCTGACCGACGCTGGCGCCATCGCTGGGCGAGATGATGTAGACCGCGGCGTCGGCGGGAGCCTTGGTGACCGGCAGGGCCGGCGCGTCCGCGGCCATCACGGTGCCGACCAGTCCCGTCAGGGCAAGCGCAAGCAGGATGTGTTTCATCGGTGCTCTCCACGTTGGCAGGAATACTCAGTGTAGGCGCGCCAGCCCGGACAAGACACCCTGGGCGTAACCGCGGCGTCATGCGCCCGCCATACCGCCGCAACGCCATCTGACGAGGATATGCCAAGCCAGCACGGGCATCGTCATGCGCATCGGCATCGTCAGCGAAACCTATCCACCGGAAATCAACGGCGTCGCACTGACCGTGCACAGCCTGGCATCCGGCATGGTTGGTCGCGGTCATAGCGTGGACCTGATCCGCCCGCGGCAACCACACCCGTGTCAGGACGAACCCGGCATCGACGTACTCAGCGTACGTGGCGGCGCACTGCCCCGTTATCCCGGTCTGCGCTTCGGCCTGCCAGCAGGTCGCACGCTGCGCCAGCACTGGCAGCGGCAGCGCCCCGACGCGATCTATGTCGCCACCGAAGGTCCACTCGGCTGGTCGGCGGTGCGCGCGGCGGCGCGACTGGGCATTCCGGTCAGCAGCGGATTCCACACCCGTTTCGACAGCTACGCCGATCATTACGGTCTGGGCCTGCTCACGCCACTGGTGCGCGGCTATCTGCGCCGCTTTCACCAGCGCGCTGCCGCCACCTTGGTACCGACCGACGCTCTTGCACAGGAGTTGCACGCCATGGGTATCTGCAACGCTCGTCTGCTGCGCCGCGCGGTGGACACACAACTGTTCCATCCGAACCAGCGCGATGACCAGCTGCGCGACAGCTGGGGCGTCGATGCCGCCACCCCGGTCGTGCTGTACGTGGGACGCATCGCACCGGAAAAGAATCTCGAACTGGCAGTACAGGCGTTTCGGGTGATCCAGCAACGGGTGCCGCAGGCACGCTACGTCTGGGTCGGCGATGGCCCGGCGCGTGCCGCGCTGGAAGCTGCGCATCCCGACTTCATCTTTGCCGGCGTGCAACGCGATGAGGCGCTGGCACGGCACTACGCCAGCGCGGATCTGTTTCCTTTCCCCAGTCTCAGCGAAACCTTCGGCAACGTGATACTCGAGGCGCTGGCCGCTGGCCTGCCCGTAGTGGCGTATGCCGAAGGCGCGGCACGCGAGCATCTGATCGACGGTGTCAACGGTTACTGCATCGAGTCGGGTAACGCCGCGGCGTTCATCGATGCGGCCGCCCGACTGGCCGGCAACCCGGGCCTGATCCGGCACATGGGTCGCGCCGCCCATGTCGGGGTGGCCGGGCTATCGCCGGATGCGGTGATCCGCGACTTCGAAACCCTGCTGCGCGAAATGGCCGAGGAGAATCAACATGAGCACCTTGCCACCGCTGCACACGCCTGAATTGTCGATCGGTTCGCCACGTCTCGCGCTGGATCGTCGCGTCTGCGTGGTGGCAAACCGCTGGGGCACACGACGCGCCGTGGGCCTGTTCTTCGGCGCGATCAGCCGGCTCGGCGATGGCATCTTCTGGTATGCACTGATGGCGGTGCTGGCCGTGGTCGGCGGCCAGCACGGACTCGCCGCCGCCGCACACATGGCCACCACCGGACTCGTCGCGCTGCTGCTGTATCGCCTGCTCAAACGCTGGACTCATCGACCGCGCCCGTACCGGGTCTGTCCCGGTGTGATCGCCCACGTGCCGGCGCTGGACGAGTTCAGTTTTCCGTCGGGACATACCTTGCAGGCGGTGAGCTTCAGCATCGTCGCACTGGCTTGGTATCCGCAGCTAGCGCCACTGCTGCTCGGCTTCAGCGCGCTGGTGGCTGCCTCGCGAGTGATCCTCGGGCTGCACTATCCCAGTGACGTGCTCGCGGCGATCGTCATCGGCAGCGGGCTGGGTGCGTCGTCGCTGTGGCTGCTGTCGCTGGCGACGAAACTCGCATGAACTGGCGCAGCCACTGAGCAGCCTTTGCGCACGCCGTCACAAGCGCCTTTGCGGTCAGGCAGATAGCGCACTTGTCCACAGGCTTTACCGCGCACGCTCCACAATCGCTGTGGATTACTCTGCATCGAACAGAGAAGCACTGCGCAAAATATCAGCACGCCGTGCCAAGTGCCTGTCGACAAAAGGACTAAGCAAGGTTGTCCACAGGCTTGCAGCGAAGACGTGCACAGATGCTGTGGAAAACTATCGCATCGGTCATGACGACGTCCCTGTGCCACTCCTCGTCATCGTGCGACGCACCTGTGCAATTCCTGCTCACCGCGTAGCAAGTGTCTGATCGACAAGTGGCAAGCACGGCTTGTCCACAGGCTTTACCGGCAGGCGTCCACATCGATTGTGGAAAACCCGTGCGCCCGAATATCCGGATGCAGAAACGACGATGCCGCCTGACGGCGGCATCGCTACGCGCAACAGCAGCATCAGGCCGCGCGCGGTGCCTTCACCAGGATGCCGAGCAGGTCGGCCAGCTTGTCGCGCATCTCGCGGCGGTCGACGATCAGGTCGATCGCACCGTGCTCGACCAGGAACTCCGAACGCTGGAAGCCTTCCGGCAGGGTCTCGCGCACGGTCTGCTCGATAACGCGCGGACCGGCAAAACCGATCAGCGCCTTCGGCTCGCCGATGTTGATGTCACCGAGCATCGCGAGGCTGGCGGACACGCCGCCGGTGGTTGGATTGGTCAGCACGCTGATGTACGGCACGCCGGCATCGCGCAAACGCGCCAGTGCGGCCGAGGTCTTGGCCATCTGCATCAGCGAGAACAACGCCTCCTGCATGCGCGCGCCACCGGTGGCGGAGAAGCACACCAGCGCACTGCGGTCGGCCAGCGCGCGCTCGGCGGCACGGGTAAATTTCTCGCCCACGACCGAACCCATCGAACCACCCATGTAGGCGAACTCGAAGGCCACCGCCATCAGTGGGCGGCCCTTGAGCTTGCCGCTCATCGCCAGCAGCGCGTCCTTCTCGCCGAGCTTTTTCTGGGTCGCGACGATGCGGTCGCGGTACTTCTTGGTATCGCGGAATTTCAACGGATCGGTGGGCTCCAGGCTGGCCCAAAGTTCCTGCGCAGAGCCTTCATCGAGCAAGGTATCCAGCCGCATGCGCGCACTGATGTAGTGATGATGGCTGCACTTCGGGCAGACCATCAGGTTGCGCTCCAGCTCCGGCCGGTACAGCACGGTGCCGCAACCGCCACACTTCTCCCACACGCCCTCGGGTACCGAACCCTTGCCGCCGTTCGTACTCTGCGGGCGGGTGCGCGGGTTCATGATTTTCTGCAGCCAATTCATCGCATCACCCTACCATTCGTGAGCGCACCACCCGCAGGCGGTATGTATTCTCAATGCGCATCGAGCGCAGTGCGGATCGGCGCGAGAAACGCGCGGACTCGCACGGTTATTTCTTCGGCATCCGTCGCGCCGGCCAGTCGTTCGACCAGCGCACTGCCGATCACCACGGCATCGGCAAAAGCGGCAATCGCCTTGGCACTCGCCGCATCGCGGATGCCGAAGCCCACCGCCACCGGCGTTTTTGCATGAGCGCGAATATCCGCCACGCGCGCCGCGATGTCGCCGGTACTCAAGTGTGCCGCACCGGTGATGCCGGCAAACGACACATAGTACAGGAAACCCTCCGCGGAACCGCACAGCTGCGCCATACGCGCGGGTGCGGTGGTCGGTGCAGCGAGCAGAATCTGCTGCAGGCCGGCGTCGCGCAACGGCTGCAAGACCGCCGACTCTTCCAGCGGACAATCGACCAGCAGCACACCATCGACGCCGGCCCGCACGGCTTCCTGCGCGAAGCGCACATAGCCGTGGATCTCGACCGGATTGAGGTAACCCATCAGCACGATCGGCGTCTCGGCATCACGCTGGCGAAACGCGGCGACCCAGCTCAGCACTTCGTTCAGACCGACGCCTTTCTCGATCGCCCGCTCGCTGGCGTGCTGGATCACCGGACCATCAGCCATTGGATCGGAAAACGGCACGCCCAGTTCGATCAGGTCGGCGCCGGCATCGACCAGTGCATGCATCAGCGCCACCATGTGTTCAGGCGACGGATCACCGGCGGTGACGAACGGAATCAGGCCGGTGCGGCCGGCGGCTTTCAACGCGGCGAAGCGGCGATCGATGCGACTCATACCTCGACTCCTTCGCGCGCGGCAATCGTGTGCACATCCTTGTCTCCGCGACCAGAAAGGTTGCACAGCACGATGCCGTCCTTCGGCATCTCCCGCGCAAGCTTGATTGCCTGCGCCACCGCGTGGCTGGATTCCAGCGCCGCCAGGATGCCTTCAGTACGCGCCAGCAAATGAAATGCCTCCATCGCTTCGTCGTCGGTCACCCCGACGTAGTCGGCGCGGCCCGCATCCTTGAGGAACGCGTGCTCCGGGCCGACGCCGGGATAATCAAGTCCCGCCGAGATCGAATGCGTCTCGGTGATCTGGCCGTTGTCGTCACAAAGCACGTAAGTACGGTTGCCGTGCAGCACACCGGGCCGACCCGCCGCCAGTGAAGCCGCGTGATGGCCCGTCGCGATGCCCTCACCCGCCGCCTCGGCGCCGACGATGCGCACATCGGCGTCGTTGAGGAACGCATGGAACAGGCCGATCGCGTTGGAGCCGCCGCCGACACAGGCGGTCAGCACATCCGGCAAACGGCCGTACTGCTCCAGCATCTGCGCACGCGCCTCGCGGCCAACGATGGCGTTGAAGTCGCGCACCATCAGCGGATACGGATGCGGACCGGCGACGGTGCCGATGATGTAGAACGTATCGGCGACGTTGGTGACCCAGTCGCGCATCGCCTCGTTCAGCGCATCCTTCAGCGTCTTCGAGCCTGAAGTCACCGGCACGACTTCCGCACCAAGCAGCTTCATCCGGTAGACGTTGATCTTCTGCCGCTCGATATCGACCGCACCCATGTAGACCACGCACTTCAAACCAAGCCGCGCGGCCACCGTGGCACTGGCCACGCCGTGCTGGCCGGCGCCGGTCTCGGCGATGATGCGCGGCTTGCCCATGCGCTTGGCGACCAGCGCCTGGCCCACGGTGTTGTTGATCTTGTGCGCGCCGGTGTGGTTCAGATCCTCGCGCTTGAACAGGATGCGCGCACCGCCGACATGCTGCGACAGCCGCTCCGCGTGATAGATCGGGCTGGGCCGACCGACGTAGTGTTTCAGGTCGCGGTCGAGCTCGGCGATGAAATCCGGATCGTCGCGCAGGCGCAGATAGGCTTCGGTCAGTTCGGCCAGCGGCGCCATCAGGGTCTCGGCGACATAGCTGCCGCCGTAGTTGCCGAAGCGCCCGTGCGCATCCGGGTAGGCGTTGAAATCCACGATCTTGCTCATGCTGTCATTCGCGTGTAGGAGCGCACCCTGTGCGCGAAAAGGAACTACCTCGACGTCCATCGCGCTCAGCGGGCGCTACTACGGGGAGGCTTGCCGCACTGCGGCAATGAAAGCGGCCATCTTAGCGGCATCCTTGATGCCGGGCGAAATTTCGATACCGCTGGCCACGTCCACCGCCCACGGGCGCGCTGCCTGCACGGCGGCGGCCACGTTGTCCGGATGCAGCCCACCAGCCAGGATCAGCGGTTGCGCCAGCTCGTTCGACAGCAACGACCAGTCGAAAGCCTTGCCGCTGCCACCCACCTCACCAGGATCGTGACCATCCAGCAGCAGGCCGGCTGCCTGCGGGTAGTCATGCAGCCGTGGTAGCGCGGAAATCCCTGCGCCCATCGCGATGGCTTTCAGAAACGGACGATCGAACTGCGCGCACCATTCGTCGGACTCGTTGCCATGAAACTGCAGCAGCGTCGGGCGCACTTCGTCGAGTACCTGTCGCACCAGGCTCGCCTCGTCGTCCATGAACAACGCGACGGTGGCGACGAACGGCGGCATCGCGGTGACGATCTTCCGCGCCTGCGCCAGGCTCACCTGCCGCCGGCTGCGCGCGGTGAACACCACGCCGATCGCATCGGCACCGAGCCGGGCGGCCAGCAGCGCGTCCTCGACGCGGGTCATGCCGCAGCACTTGATCCGCGTCCGCCTCACGGATCGGCTCCGACCAGGCACACATCCGCTGGCAAACCCCAATAGCTCTCGTAACGCGGGCCGATGAAGGTCAGTCCGGTGGCTGGTGCCGTTGGCCCGGCCAGCTGGCGGTCGGCGCCCGCAAGCAATTCAGCGATCCATTCGACAGGCTGTTCGCCGCGACCGATCGGCAGCAGCGAACCCACGATATTGCGCACCATGTGATGCAGGAACGCATTGGCCTCGATCTCGACGAAGACCTGCTCGCCCTCGCGCAGTACGCTTACCGCCAGCACCGTGCGGCGCGGGTGCGCGGCCTGGCAGGACAGTGCACGAAACGCGCTGAAGTCATGTTCGCCCAGCAGCGCCTGCGCCGCCTGGTGCATGCGCCCGGCATCCAGTGGCAGGCGCTCCCAGGTGACGTAGCGCGCATCCAGCGCCGCGCGTACCGGACGATTGAGGATCTGATAGCGATAGCGACGGCTGCGCGCGGCGTAGCGCGCGTGGAAACTTTCCAGCACCGGCTGCGCCCACAGCACAGCCACGCTGGTAGGCAGGTTGGAGCACGCACCCAGCACCCAGCCGCGCATGTCGCGCACAGCTTCGCTGTCGAAATGCACCACCTGGCAACGGCCATGCACACCGGCATCGGTGCGCCCTGCGCAACTGATCTCGACCGGGTGCGCGGCAACCTTCGACAGCGCCTGTTCCACCGCCCCCTGCACGCTGGCGTCGACTTTCAGGCGCTGCCAGCCGGAGAAATCGGTGCCGTCGTATTCGATGCCGAGCGCGATACGCATGAGGGTGTGCAAGGGATTCGCTGAAAGACCCGAAGATTAGCAGCCCGCCAACGAAATCGGGCCGGCAACGCCGGCCCGATTGTACGTACGCACCTGACTCGATCAGTGCAGACTATCGAGCAGCCGCTTGGCGACGTCCTGCTGCATCTGGCTGCCTTCCTTCAGCACTTCGCTGAGCATGGCGCGAGCGCCGTCGGCATCGCCCATGTCCAGATAGGCACGGGCCAGATCGAGCTTGGTGTCGACCGGGTCGTCGTTGAATTCACCCAGGTCGCTGCCGTGGTCGTCCACATGATGTGCATTGGCCGAATCGTCGAAATGCCAGCTCGATGTCGGCTCGGCCTCATGCTTGCCCGAAGCATGAGTGTCGGTCATCAGCGGAGCAACCGTCGGCGCATGCTCCGACGCAGTCGCCTGATGCGCTGCGGAATCCGCAACGCCGGCCGGATGGGTCAGGTCGAAGTTGAAGCTGTACTCGCTGACCTTCTTCGGCGACTGTGACGGCAACGGGGGCATCGACGGGATCGCTGCCGTCGCATCGCTCCCAGCGGCATAGTCGTCGATGTCGAACGGGTGATGGGCGTCGGTGTCTTCATGCGCCGGCAGTTCGACGTGGTGGTCGAACAGCGGATGACCCGGTACCAGGTCCTCGCCCATGTGCACCACGTCCTGCCACTCGTCCTGCTGCGGATCGGTGATGTGGGCGTGCATCGCTTCGGCGGCCGCCTCGAAATGATCGACGTCGCGGCGCGAGTAATACAGGGTGACCAGTTCCAGATGCAGGCCGATATCGTCCGGATGCTCGGCCAACTGGTCGAGCAATTCTTCCTGATCGATGTCGTCGCCATGGGCAAGGCCCTGATCACCTGAAGGTGACGTGCCGAAACGATCGGCCAGCGACGGCGCGGACTTTGCCGCGAACGCTGCGGCCGGCTTGCGCTTGCGACCGCGCAGGCCCAGCAGAAGGAGCAACAGGATGGCACCGGCACCCGCCGCCCAGGCCCATGTCTGCATGTACCAAGGCTGCTCGACTACCGCGGTCGGGTTCGACGAAACAGTCGGCTTCGCGGCCGGCTTGACCTCCGGCTTGATCGCTGCCGGCGCCGCAGCGGCTGCCGTCGACGCGCTGGCTGGTGCGCTGGACGCGGCGACCGCCGGGGTCGCCTTCATCTCGGCGGAGCTTGCTGCGACAGGCGCTGTGCTGGCACTGGCAACCGTACCGGCCGTGGCTGCTTCCAGCTTGGCCGACGCCGACGTTGCCACTGCCGGGGCGGCTGCCACGCTGGCGCTCACCGCGGGCTTTACCGTCGAAGCGGCGCTTGCCAGTGCCGCAGCGGGCATACCGGCTGCCTTGCGCGCGGCCGCCAGCTTGTTCTGCAATTCCGCGATCTCGCTGTCCTTGAGCGACAGCAGATGTTCGTTCTTGCTGTTGATGTCCGTCAGGTCCTTCAGACGGGTCTTCAGATCGGCACTCTGTTGCTGCAGGCTGGCCAGGCTTTCCTGGTTGCGCATCAGATCCTGGCGCAGGCTGGCGGTGGCCTTGTCATCCTTGCCTTCAGCACTGCCCTGGGCTCCGCCGCCTTTGACGTCCTTCGCTGGTACCAGCGCAAGACGGTCACCTTCACTGGCGGACGTGCTGCCTGGTGCGCTGGAGGCCGATGCACGGGTCGCTGCATCAGCCACGACAGACGGCTTGCCCGGCGTGCCGGCGCGCCAGTCGCTGTTCTGGCGACGGACTTCGGCGACTGCAGCGGCAATCGTCATGGCCTGCGCTTCGGCCGAGGTTGGTACGCGCAGCACCGCACCACTCTTCAGTGCATTGATATTGTCGTGATAGAACGCGTCGGGGTTGGCCTGCTTGAGTGCGAGCATCATCTGCTGGACGTCCACACCGGATGGTGCAGTGCTGCGTGCGATTGACGACAGCGTCTGGCCGTGCGCGACCGGACCGTACTGGCCGTTGCTGACAGCAGCAGGTGCGGCCGACGCCGCAGGTGCCGGCTTCGCTGCAGCCGTCGTGGCGGCGTGGCTGCTCCGGCTCGGTGCAGCATGCGTCGGGGCAGCTACTACTGCAGGTGCAGGTAACGATGCGGGTGCAGCCGTCGGCGCACCCGGAGGATCAAGCAAGATGGCGAATTCGCGCACGCTCTTGCCAGCGTGACCGTTCACTTCAATCAGCAGATCGAGATAAGGATCGTCCACCGCCACGCTGCTGGTGATACGAATCACCGGATGGTCGGTGCCGGCATTGGCGACGCTGAAATGCAGCGGGATCGCAGTGCGGCCGCCAGCAATACCGGCGCGGGTGAATTCATCGCTGGAAGCCAGCTGCACGGTGAGGTTCTTCAGCTCCGCCGGATTGGCCGGATGCAACGGGATTTCCGCCAGCAGCGGTTGCCCCAGGGCCGATTTGACCTGGATCTGGCCCAGGTCCAGCGCCATCGCCTGGCTACCGCCCAGCGCCAGTGCCATCAATATCGACATCTTCAACGAACGATTCATCGCGTGCTCCCCCGAACGATCCCTGGCGCCATTCTTGGTGTTGCCGCCGTGATGGCTGCCGCCCCAAACGAGATGCCACTTTAGTTATATGCAGGCCAATCAACAATAGCCGGGGCGAATACTTGCAGTGTATTGCTGCAGTGCGTTCTCACCGCCGCAACCCCTCAGTGCTGCTTGACCGGCGGCTTGGCCCGCAACGCATCGAGCTGCTTCTGCAAGTCGGCGATCGCCTGATCCTGCTGCTGCAGGCGCTCACTGGCCTGCTTGCTGTCCGACTCCTGCCGCGCGACATCCTGCTCCAGCCGCTTCACCTCGGCCTGGTGCCGTGCCAGGCGTTGCCGCGTCTGTGGCAGCGATGCCGATGCCGCAGACGTCGATCCGGCCGGAGCTGGTACCGGCTTGGGGTCAGCAGCCCAGGCGGCAGCCGACAGCATGAAACCCATCACACCCAGAATTTGCAGATAACGCATTGTCAGAGATAGTCCTCGATCAGCAGTTCGGCGATCTGCACGGCATTCAGCGCCGCGCCCTTGCGGATATTGTCCGAGACGATCCACATATCCAGCCCGCGCTCGTGCGAAATGTCCTCGCGGATGCGCCCGACATACACCGCATCATTGCCAGCCGCCTCGCCCACCGGAGTCGGGTAGCCGCCCGGCTTGCGCTCGTCCACCAGCACTACGCCCGGCGCCTGCCGCAGCAGTTCGCGGGCCTGTTCGGCGGTGATCTTGTCGCTGGTCTCGATATGCACTGCCTCGGAATGACCATAGAACACCGGCACGCGTACCGCGGTCGGGTTCACCTGGATCGACTCGTCCTCCAGGATCTTGCGGGTCTCCCACACCAGTTTCATCTCTTCCTTGGTGTAGCCGTTCGGCTGGAAGTCGTCGATCTGCGGGATCACATTGAACGCGATCTGGGCGGGGAATTTCTTGCCCGGCTCCACGCTTTGGAAGTTCAGCAGCGCCGCGGTCTGCTTGCCGAGCTCTTCCATGCCCGTACGACCGGCGCCGGATACCGACTGGTAGGTGGCCACGTTGATGCGCTCGATCTGCACCGCGCGATGGATCGGCGCCAGCGCCACCAGCATCTGCATGGTCGAGCAGTTCGGGTTGGCGATGATGCCGCGGCTGGTGTACTGCGCGATCGCATGCGGGTTTACCTCGCTGATCACCAGCGGGATATCGTCCTGGTAGCGGAACTCCGAGGTATTGTCGATCACCACCGCACCCGCCGCCGCCGCACGCGGCGCATGGTCGCGGCTGACCGAACCGCCGGCGGAGAAGAACGCGATGTCGACGCCTGCGAAATCATAGGTATCGAGCAGCTGCACCGTGATCTGCTCGCCAGCAAACGTGACCTTGCCGCCAGCCGAACGCTCGCTGGCCAGCGGTACCAGCTCGCTGACCGGAAAATCGCGCTCGGCGAGGATCGCCAGCAGGGTCTCGCCGACCGCACCGGTGGCGCCGACCATGGCGACTTTGTAACTGCTTTTCTTGCTCATGGATGTGGTTCTTTGCTCAGGAAGGAGTGGGGTTGGCCGCAGCCAGCACCGTGGGGTTGAGGATGGTCGGCGGCCGCCCGGCGTGTGGGCCATGACCGAAGAACGCCAGCACGTTGTCGACCGCGAGTGCCGTCATGGCGCGCCGTGCATCATGACTGGCGCTGGCTATATGCGGACTGAGCAGCACATTGTCCAAGGCCAGCAACGCCGGATGCACGTTCGGCTCGCCCTCGAACACATCCAGCGCAGCCGCGGCCAGGCCGCCGCGAGCCAGCACGTCGGCCAGCGCAGCATCGTCGACGATGCCACCACGGGCGACATTCACCAGCACCGCGGTCTGTTTCATCTGCGCCAGCTCCGGCGCGCCGATCGCGTGCCGGTTCTGCGGCGTCAGCGGCAGCACCAGCACAAGGAAATCCGACTCGCGCAGCAGCTGTGACTTGTCGACATAGCGGACGTTGCATTCGCGTTCGATGGCTGCCGGGAGTGCCGAGCGGTTGTGATAGATGACCTGCATGCCGAACCCGGCCGCCCGGCGTGCGACGGCCTGGCCGATGCGGCCCATACCGAGAATGCCCAGCGTGCGGCCGCGCACGTCCATGCCGAGCCACTGCGTGAATTTCGTGGCCTTCCATTCGCCCGCGCGCAGCCAGCGCTCGGCCGCGCCGACCCGGCGTGCCGCGCCCAGCAGCAGTGCCCAGGTGTAATCGGCCACGCTTTCGTTGAGTACGTCGGCAGTGTTCGAGGCGGCAATGCCGGCAGCTGTCAATGCAGCCAGGTCGAGGTTGTCGTAACCGACGCTGAGGTTGGCAACGAGGCGCAGCCGTTTCGCGCCGGCGATTTCCACCGCACCGATATGCTCCTTGAGGCCGACGATGGCGGCATCCTGATCCATCAGTTTCACCGCCAGCTCGGCCGGTGAAAACTTGATCTCCTCCGGCTCGCAGGTCACTTCGAAGTGCTCGTCGAGGCCGGCAACGATGTCGGGAAAGGTGGGACGCGAAACCCACACTCTTGGTTTATCGGTCATCTGCGACTCCGCCCTTCACTGTCCGGACTGACCCGGGATCAGCGGTTCGACCGTACCCACATCGCCGCACTGGGCACGATGGCGTAGCGCGTGATCGATCAGCACCAGCGCCATCATCGCCTCCGCGATCGGAGTGGCGCGGATGCCGACGCAAGGGTCGTGACGCCCCTTGGTCACCACCTCGGTGGGCTCGCCAGTGAGGTTCACGCTGTGGCCGGGAATCAGGATGCTGGACGTGGGCTTGAGCACGATCGAGGCGGTCACCGGCTGACCGCTGCTGATGCCGCCGAGAATGCCGCCGGCATGATTGGAGGCAAAGCCATCCATGCTCATCTCGTCGCGGTGCTGGCTGCCGCGCTGGCTGACCGCGGCGAAGCCGTCGCCAATCTCCACACCCTTGACCGCGTTGATCGACATCAGCGCGCTGGCCAGGTCGCCATCGAGTTTGCCGTAGATCGGCTCGCCCCAGCCTGGCGGCACGCCGTCGGCGACCACGTTGACCCGTGCGCCGACCGAATCGCCAGACTTGCGCAGCGCATTCATATAGGTTTCCAGCGCCGGCACCTGCGCAGCATCCGGCCAGAAGAACGGGTTCTGCTCTACTGCATTCCAGTCAAATGTATCCGGCGTGATTTCGCCGATCTGCGCCAGGTAACCACGCACGCGCACACCGTAACGCTCGGCCAGCCACTTCTTCGCAATGACGGCAGCGGCCACGCGCATCGTGGTCTCGCGCGCCGAGGAACGTCCGCCGCCGCGTGGATCGCGGATGCCATATTTCTGCCAGTAGGTGTAGTCGGCATGACCGGGGCGAAACGTCTGCACGATGTCGCCGTAATCCTTGCTGCGTTGATCGGTATTGCGGATCAGCAGCGCGATCGGCGTGCCGGTGGTCCTACCTTCGTAGACGCCGGAGAGAATTTCGACATCGTCCGCTTCGTGCCGCTGCGAGGTGTAGCGACTCCGGCCGGTGGCACGACGTTCGAGATCGGTCTTGAACTCTTCCGCACTGATCGACAGCCCCGGCGGGCAACCGTCGATCACGCAGCCGATCGCCGGTCCGTGGCTTTCGCCGAAAGTGGTGACAGTGAAGAGCTTGCCGAAGGAATTGCTGGACACGAGGTCTGGACGTCCGAAGGAAACCCGCACAGCTTAGCGCGACAGCGCCCTGATCGGGTCAGCGGGCCGACTGCACGGCTCGCCACTCGCTGGCCAGCAGCGCGAACACCGCGTCGTCGACCCACTCGCCGTGCAGCCACAGACTCTCCCGGTGATGCGCTTCCTGACGCATGCCCAGCGCGCGCAGCATCGCCATGCTGGCGAGGTTACGCGGATCGACCGAGGCATGGATGCGATGCCGCCCCAACTGCCCGAACACCAGCTCGAACACCGCGCGCACCGCCTCGCAGGCGTAACCGCTGCCCTGATGGGCCGGCGCGATGCTGATTCCGAACTCGACCGAACCCTCGACATCCGCTGGCAGATGAATGCCCAGATCGCCGATCAATTCTTCACCCTCACGCAGACGGATCGCGCGCTGAAACCAGCTGTCCGGCATATCCAGCGACGCACCGGCCTGGCGTTCGATGAAGTCCGCCGCTTCGGTCACACTGGCCGGACGCCAGCCCTGGAAACGGGATACCTGCGGATCAGCGCGATAGCCGAAGAACGCTTCCGCGTCGGCTGGACGCAAGGCACCGAGCCGCAGGCGCGGTGTGTTCAGTTCCATGCAGCGAAGTCCTTCAGGCGACGCGGCGCGCTGCAGCCGCCGCACGGATCACCGCGGCATGCTCGACCAGATCGCGCCGCTCCAGCGCGAAGATGCCCATCTGGCCGACCTTGAACTCGATCCAGATGAATGGAACTTCCGGCAGCAATGCGGCCAGTGCATGCTCGCTCTCGCCCACCTCGACGATCAGCAGGCCGTCGTCAGTGAGATGGTCAGCCGCCTCGTCCAGCATGCGCAGGCACAGATCGAGGCCATCGACACCAGAGGTGAGGCCCAGCTTCGGCTCATGAGCGTACTCACCCGGCAACGCGGTGTACTCGTCCTCGGTGACATACGGCGGGTTGGAGACGATCAGATCGTAGCGACGTCCCTTCACCCCGGCGAACAGGTCCGACTGGATCGCCTCGACGCGGCCCTCGACGTGCTGGAACACGATGTTCTCGCGCGCCAGCGACAACGCCTCGTCGCTGATATCGACGATATCGACCCGCCACTCCGGGTTGTATTCGGCGATCGCGATGCCGATGCAGCCCGAACCGGTGCACAGATCCAGCGCGCGCTCGATGTGGCGCTCGTCCAGCCACGGCGCGAAGCCCGACTCGATCAGTTCGGCAATCGGCGAACGTGGCACCAACGCGCGGCGATCACTCTTGAACTTCAGCCCGGCAAACCAGGTTTCGCCGACGAGGTAGGCCACCGGCAGGCGCTCGGTCACGCGACGCTCGATCAGCGCCAGCACGTCCTCGCGCTCGGCCGCGGTGAGCTTGCCGGCACCATAGGCCGGCGGGATATCCGGCGGCAGGTGCAGGCTGGCCAGTACCAGATGGGTGGCCTCGTCGATCGGGTTGTCGTGGCTGTGCCCGAAGGTGAGTCCGGCGGCCGAGAAGCGACTGGCGCCATAACGGATGAAGTCGATGATGGAGGCGAGTTCGGCGGTCACGGCGATCCAGGTGCAACGGAATGGCCGGCCATTATACGGCCTGCAACCAGCCTCACCCCGTATACTGGGCGGATGACTTTCAACGTATTCCTGCAGTACATCCTGCCGCACCGCCTCCTGTCGCGCGTCGTCTACTGGGCCACGCGCTGGACGTTCGCGCCGTGGAAGAACTGGCTGATCGGCACCATCGTGCGCAATTACAACGTGAACATGGCCGAGGCGGCGCAGCCCGATCCGCTGGCCTACCAGCACTTCAATGCGTTCTTCACGCGCAAGCTGCGGCCCGACGCGCGCCGTGCGGATGCCGATCCAGCGGCCCTGCTCTCGCCCGCCGATGGCCGCATCAGCCAGTCCGGCGCCATCGTCGACGGGCGCATCTTCCAGGCGAAGGGTCAGGACTACACCGCCGCCGAGCTGCTCGGTGGCGACGAGGCCACCGCCGCGCCGTATCGCAACGGCCGCTTCGTCACGGTCTACCTGTCGCCGCGCGACTACCACCGCGTGCACATGCCGCTGAAAGGCACCTTGAAGGAAACCGTGCACGTGCCGGGCCGCATCTTCAGCGTGGCGCCGTTCGCAGTAGCCGCGATCCCGCGCCTGTTCGCGCGCAACGAACGGCTGGTCTGCCACTTCGAGGGCGAGCACGGCCCGTTCGTGGTGGTGATGGTCGGCGCGATCCTGGTTTCGTCGGTGGCCACCGTGTGGGATGGCCTGGTGATTCCGCCGTATGCCTCGTCGATCCGGCGCAAGTCATTCGCCGGTCAGAACATCACGCTGGAGCGCTTTGCCGAGATGGCGCGCTTCAACATGGGTTCCACCGTGATCCTGCTGCTGCCCGAGGGCACGATCGAACTCGATGCGCTGCAGCCGCAACAGGCCGTGCTGGTGGGGCAACGTCTGGGCCACGGTTGAGCCAACCCACCTCGGTTCAGACCCTCGATCACCGGAAAACCTGACGCCACGCGTCATTTTGTGACGCTTTGCGCGCTATCCCGGAGGCCGCCCCGGTACGCTCACGTCTTCGCCGCACGTCAGTGCCGTCGACACCAGCATCGAGGGGACTCATGCAACTACTCACTCCGTTCTTCGTGATGATGCGGACACGCCAGCTTGGTCGCCAGCTACGCGACATCGAGCGCAGTATCCGCAACTTGCCCAAACGCAGCCGCACACGGTTGAGTACGCTGACCCTGCGTGAGATCGGCCAGGCCTCGCGCAGCGATTTCCCGCATCTGTATGGCACGCCGCCCGAAACGCGCTACCAGCCCTGGGGCCAGGGCACCGAGGTCGGCTACGAGCGCGCCTGCTCGACCAACCCCGAAGTGGCGCTGCGCGGCATCGCGCTATGGCTGGCGGTGGCCTACCACGAGACCAAGAACTCCCCGCATGCCAGCCTGCAGCCGCAGCACCGACAGCTGATGCAGCTGTTGCGTGAGCTGAAGGAAGTCCACAGCAGCGGCAGCGCGGCGGTGGACAGCTGGATGCAGAACAGCGCGGTAGCCTGATATCAGGCCACCGCGCGCCACTTCATTGGCAAACAGGCAGTTTGAGCGTCTGCCCAACAGCAAGCTTATGGTGCTTGAGCCCATTCATCTCGGTGACCTCCTGCACGCTTGAACAATGCAGGTCGCGCACGATGCTGATCAGCGTATCGCCACGGCGAACCTTGTAATGGCGATCCTTGCGTACCACCGGCGCCTGCACCGGTGGTGCCGAGGGTGTCTGAACCACCGGCACTACGGCGGTATGCAGGTCGTGAGCGAGGATCGGCCACGGACCATCGACACAGCGCGACGCATAGACCCGCTCCAGCGGCTTGGGCACCTGCAACGAGCTGCCGATCGGCTGGGTCACCTGTGGATCAAGTCTGGGATTGAGATTTCGCAGCGTGCGGAACCAGCCCTCTTCCATGCCGGCAGTCGAGCCCAGGCAAACGGTGAGCTCGGACAATGAAGCCGGCCGCTGCAACGTGATCGAGCCCGGCAAGCCATCAATCCGCGGGAAACGCAGGTTGTAGCTGTCCGGATGCAGGAAAAGCCACGCCGCGGCAAGCACGGACGGTACGTAGTCACGGGTTTCCTGCGACAGCTGGTTGTAGACGCGCGGATCGTAGAAGCTCACCGAGGTGTCGTCGCCAACCGCGCGACGCATGCGGCCCTCGCCACCGTTATAGGCGCCGATCGTGAGTTCGAGGTTGTTGTTGAATACCCCCAACTGCTCGTTGAGGTACTCGGCATTCGCCCGTGCTGAGGCTGCCGGATCGAAACGCGTGTCGAAGCCGTTGTCCATGCCCAGACCAAAGCGCATGCCGGTGGCATACATGAACTGCAGCGGGCCAGCCGCACCCGAGCGCGACACCGCGTGCACCTTGCCACCCGACTCCTTCGCCATGATGCCGAACAGCAGCGCCTCGGGCAGATCGGCTTTCTGGTACTGCGGCCACATCTGGTAACGCAAGTACTGGTAGTTGACGTAAGCATCCATCAACTGTGGCCGCCACTGGGTCAGCCACATCTCCAGCGCAGCCTTCACCGGGCCGTTCATCGCGATCAGCTCGGACAGTTTCTGCCCGTGCAGCAAGGTCACGCTGCGCTGCGCCTCAGGCAGGCTGGCCGCGCCGGTCTTGCCGGCGGCCAATGCAGCCTGCGACGGATCGACATCGCTGTTCAGATCCTGCCCGTCGTCGAAGTCGCCATCCTTCAGGCGCAGCAGACGGTCGAACACCGAGAAGAACCGCTGCGGATCGCAACCTGACGTATTGCCGCAGCGTGCCGACGCGGCCTTCAGCTGATCCAGTGATTGGGTGAGCGTCAGCTGCGAGGCCTCCAGGTTGCCCGCACGCGACTGCTGCAGAGCAGTCTCGTAGCCCTTGCTGGCCTGATCGAGCTGACCGTAGAGTGCGTTCACGGGTGCGGAGGGCCTGCCACCAGCGCTCGCACAGGCGGCCAGCAGGCCGAAGGCCAGTGCAAACGGTGTCAGGCGCAGGGAACGAACAACGGAACGCAACAACATCACAGACTTCACCCGCGCAAAGCGCCAACCATAACCGGCACGGCAGCTCGACTCAACGCATTCGCGCGGTTGCACGACCGTGTTGGCTACAATCGGGCGATCTCCAGCGGATGGAATGCCATGACTGGGCTCATGATCGGACGAAAGATCCTGGACAGACCGCCTGCCTGCATCTTCGGCAACAAATCCTGAGCACACGTAGTCCCATGCCGAGAATCGAACTGCTCGATCCGCACGTGCCACTTTCGCAGCAATTGCTGAGCGCGCTGCGCTATCCGTTGATCGGCAGCGCCCTGCCTGCGCTCACCGCGTTTACCCTCGCCCATTACCTTGGGCTGCTTCCGGGAGCGGGCTGGTTCCTTGAACTTGTGGTCTGGGCAGCAACATACCTGTATGCACTGGAGTGCCTGGGACATAGTGCCAACGGTTACGCGCTGCCGCCGGAATTCGCCGAACCAGGCCACGGCGGCTGGGCGCTGGTAGCGATCCTGCTGTGGTCCACCCTGCTGACCCTCGCGGTAAAACTGAATTTCGATGGTGGCGCATGGATGGTCACACTACTGATGGCGGTGAGCCTGCCAGCCATCGCCATGTCGCTCGCACTCGACGGGAGCGTTGGTCATGCCTTGAATCCGCTTACCTGGATCCAGGTGATGTCGCGTTTCGGTTCGTCCTATCTGCTGCTGATCGGCGTGCAGGTGCTGATTGCGTTGATCGTGGGTGCAGCGCAGCCCGCATTCGAACATGTGCTGCCACGAGTTTTCTCGCTGCCGCTGTTCTACCTGGTCGCCAACTACGCCACCCTGTTCAACTTTCACCTGATGGGTACCTTGATCCACCAGCGCCACGAAAATTTCGGCCTGCAACCGCAGGCACATGTGCTGGCCCGGGAAATCCACCAGGACGCCGATCAACTGCTGCTCGACGAGGTGGCGGCACTCGCACCCGAACAGCCGCAGGCCGCGCTTGAGCTGCTGGTGCCACGCCTGCGTGATCACGCAGCACCGGCCCCGGTACATGGCGCCTATCGCCAACTGTTGCAACGCCAGGGCCTCACAGATGCGTTGCTGGTGCACGGACAGATCTGGATGGCTGCGCTGATTGCCCAAGGTGAGTCGCGCCGCGCACTCGGCGTACTGCAGGAGTGCTGCAGCATCAATGCCAGCTTCTTTCCGGACGATCCGCGCACCTGCGGCGAGTTGGCCGACCTGGCTGTACGGCTGGGCATGAGCCGGCTCGCCCTGCACCTTTGTCGCAACTACCTCGTGCAATGGCCACGCGACACACGAGTACCGCATTACGGTCTGCTCGCTGCACGTCTGCTTGGCGAACACGCCGACCAGCACGCCGAAGCGGCGCAACTGCTGAACCAGCTGGCCGCCGTGTGGCCCGATCATCCATTGCACGCCGACATCGACACCCAGCGGCAACGACTGGCGAACCCCGCATGAGTCGCTGGCGGCCGCCCTCGCCCGGCTCCACCGCGATCATCACCCGCGACGGTTTCGAACGGCTCAAAGCCGAACTCGACCACCTCTGGCATGTGCTGCGCCCGGAAGTGGTGAAAGCGCTCGCCGCAGCGGCCGCGGAAGGCGACCGTTCGGAAAACGCCGAATACATCTATCGCAAGAAGCAGCTTGGCGAGATCGATCGCCGCGCACGTTATCTGAGCAAGCGCATCCCCTCACTCAAGGTGGCCGAAGGCGCGCCGAGCGATCGTGGACTGGTCTTCTTCGGTGCACGGATCGAACTGGAAAATGTCGACACCGGCGATATCCTCAACTACCGAATCGTCGGCCCCGACGAGACCGACGCGAAACTGGGCTGGATCAGCATCGACTCGCCGATGGCACGTGCAGTACTCAAGAAGCGCATTGACGATGAGTTTGCCGCCGAACTACCTGGCGGCCCGGCGCAGTTTGCGGTGATGGCCGTGGATTACGACTAGAGCGCTCAAATGAACAACCCTTTCCTCTGCGTTCAGTGCCCCAGCAGCGCTCGCGTATCCCGCTGGTAGTCCTGCTCAATCTGGACCAGCTGTGCCTGTTGCGCCTGCGGACTCACCCATTGCCCATGCTCAGCCCGCTGTCGCAGCAACGCGTACTGCATGTCGACGAACGGCTGCAGTACCTGATTGCTTTGCGCAGCGAAGCCACCCAGATCGGGAATGCGCGCCAGCTGGGCGCGCTCACGCACCCCTGTCTCGCCGGAAGCTTTGCCATAAGTGAGGATGAACGCCGTCAGTTGTTCGCGTAAGGGTGATGGCAACCCGTCCCGTAATACCAGCACACCGGACGGAATCAGCGGCGAGCGCCAGATCACCTTGAGCTGCGCACCCTCGCTCGGGAAATGACGCCGGAACAGATCCATGTCTGGATTGTTGCTGCTGGCCACGTCCACTTCACCGTTGACCACGGATAGCAGATTGCTCTGGTGATCGGCCACCCGCACGCTGGCGAAGAACGTGTCGGAATTGAGACCATGAGGTGCGAACACACCCGCTTCCGGCACGATGTAACCGGTGACCGACAGCTTCTCACTGCGGGCGTAACGCCAATGGTCAGGCTTGGCCAGCAGGTCTTCTAGATTGTGGATCGGGCTGTCGCTGCGCACCACCAAGGTGCCGGTGTTGCCCCTGGCGCCGTCACTGCGCACGAACTGGGCAAATACCTGCATGTGCTGATGCATCACCGCCTCGACCGCCAGCTTGCCGGAGAGAAACGCGATATCCACCTGCTGTCCGCCGATGGCATCGGAGAGACCGGTATAGCTGCTCACCGACACCGTGGTCACCGGGTGGCCCAGCCGTTTCTGCAACTCCTCCAGCAGCAGTCGCCACTGCTCCAGCGATTCGGACGCACTGCCGATCGGCAGGATGCCGAAACGGATCGGTGATGCCGACTCGGGCAACTGTCCTGATGCCAATGCGTTGCCGGCGAACAACAGCAGGCCGAGGATCAGTCCTCGCGAAACGATGCATGCCAGACGATGGTGATTACGCAATCGATGCAGCCAAGACGTATCCAATGCCATGATCCCTGAGCCGCGCCCTGTCCCCTGTATATAGTCGGGATTACGGATCGGGGCAAGGATCAACCAGGTTGCCGATGCGCTGGCGGATACTCACGCCCGACACGGCGCGGCTGATAGCAGACCGTGCCAAGATGAAATGCCTCGTCGGCATTGTCGGCATGCCATCCCGGCAGCCCCGACAACGGTAGCGGACGCAGCTCCAGCGGGTCGCGCAGCAGCTGGCCTGCAGTGATCGCGGCGACACATTCCGCACGAACTTGCTGGACATCCATCTCGCCTGTCGACTGGAACACCAGCGCCTTGCCCACCAGCAGCTTGTCCGGATTCAACGCATGTTCCAGCACGGCATGGCCGAACAATTCCAGCAGGATCGCACCGTCCAGCCATGCCTGCCGCTGTCGCCAGAACAATCCATGCCAGTCATGCGCATCCCACAGTGCGAGCAGCGCAGGATCTTGCAGCACGACGATCACGCCAGCCTCGTCGAAATGGGTCATCGCGTACTGCGGACGTGAGCGGTCCTTCGGCCCCATCCGGGCGATCTCGGCCATCTGGCGCTGGTTCAACGCCTGCTTGATCGCCGGATAGCGCAGCCACACCAGCGCATTGAGCAGGTCATGCCAGTTGCCCGTTCGGGTGGCGATCTGTCCACGCTCGGCGATGCGCTGCTCGTAGTGCAGGCCATCGGCCAGCAGTTGGTGATCCTGCGCCACGAAGCGGGTACATGCATCCGCCGGCCACAGGGCATTGAGTGCATCGAGTGCGGGCCAGTCCGGGTCTTCCAGAAGGTCGGCGTACTCGCACCATGCCTGCAGCGGCATGCGGCCAAACACCTGCGGATCGACCGTGCCGCGTGCCGGCGCGATGTAGCGCATGACGCTGGCTTACATCAGCTTGAGTTTGGGATGCGCGAGCCGTGCATGCAGGTCATGCTCGCTGGCGCCCTCGACCACCACGTCGACGAACTGACCCGGTTTCAGGGTCTGGCCATCGGCGATCAGTACCGTGCCGTCGATCTCCGGCGCATCCGCCGCCGAACGCGCCACCGCACCCTCGGCACCGGCCTCGTCGACCAGCACGGTGATGGTGCGACCGATCTTGCGTTGCAATTTCGCCGCGGAGATTTCCGCCTGCACCGCCATGAACTGTTCGAGGCGATCTTCCTTCAGTTCCTCAGAGACCGGATCGGGCAGCTCGTTCGCCTTGGCGCCATCGACCGGCGAATACGCAAACGCACCGACGCGATCGAGCTCGGCCTCGCGCAGGAAATCCAGCAACTCCTCGAACTCGGCATCGGTCTCGCCGGGGAAGCCGACGATGAAGGTGCTGCGGATGGTCAGATCCGGCACGACTTTGCGCCAGTTCTGGATGCGCTCCAGCGTCTTGTCGATATTGCCCGGGCGCTTCATCAGCTTGAGGATGCGCGGACTGGCGTGCTGGAACGGGATGTCGAGGTATGGCAACAGCTTGCCGGCAGCCATCAACGGCATGATCTCGTCCACGTGCGGGTACGGGTAGACGTAGTGCAGGCGCGACCACACGCCCAGCTCGGACAGGCCTTCGCACAGTTCGGTCATGCATGTGCGGTAGCTCTTGTCGCGCCACTGGCGCTCGGCGTACTTGATGTCCACGCCGTAGGCGCTGGTGTCCTGCGAGATCACCAGCAGTTCCTTGACGCCGCCCTTGACCAGGCGCTCGGCTTCCAGCAGCACCTCGTCGACCGGACGCGAGACCAGGTTGCCGCGCATCGACGGAATGATGCAGAAACTGCAGCGGTGGTTGCAGCCTTCGGAAATCTTCAGATAGGCGTAATGCTTCGGGGTCAGCTTGACGCCAGTGTCCGGCACGATATCGAGAAAACGGTTGCGCTGCGGCGGCAACGCGGTATGCACCGCATTCATCACGCTGACGTAGTCCTGCGGGCCGCTGATCGACAGCACGTCCGGGTACGCCTCGCGGATCAGCGCTTCACGCTTGCCGAGGCAGCCGGTGACGATCACCTTGCCGTTCTCGTGCAGGGCGGTGCCGATCGAATCCAGCGACTCCTGCACCGCCGCGTCGATGAAGCCACAGGTGTTCACTACCACCGCATCGGCTTCGCCGTAGCTGGGCACGATCTGGTAACCCTCGACCTTCAACTGGGTGAGGATCCGCTCGGAATCGACCAGCGCCTTGGGGCAGCCGAGGCTGACGAAACCAATCTTGTGTGCAGCTTGAGACATGAGCTTGGGTTACCGTGAAAACGTGCGCGAAAACAGGTGATTATACGCGAGCGCGCCAACGATGCCGCGGCAGCTAAGATCACGGCTTCGAAACCGCGAGCATCCAGCCATGGGCCAGCAGATCAACCTACCCACCACGCGCACCCAGTGCATCGGCGCGTATCTGGCCCAGCCGCAGGGCAAACCGAAGGGCGGCATTGTGGTGATCCAGGAGATCTTCGGCGTCAACGCGCACATGCGCAGCGTGGCTGATCGCTTCGCCGAGCACGGCTATACCGCGATCGCACCGGCGTTCTTCGATCATCTGGAAACCGGTGTGGAACTGGGCTACGACGAAGCCGGCTATGCCAGGGGCAAGCAGCTGGTCACCGAACTGGGGCTGGATCGCGCGGTGGAAGATGTCGCCAGCGCCGCCGAGGCGATCGCGTCCGCAGGCAAAATCGGCACCGTCGGCTATTGCTGGGGCGGCACGGTGGCGCTGTTGGCCGCGCTGCGCCTTGGCCTGCCGTCGGTGAGCTATTACGGCGCGCGGAACCTGCCGTTCCTGCACGAAACACCGAAGGCGCCGGTGATGTTCCACTTCGGCGAGAAGGACCAGCACATCACGCCGGAGATGGTCGCAAAGCATCGCGAACTCCTCCCGCAGATGGAAACCTTCACCTACCCGGCCGATCACGGTTTCAACCGCGATGTCGGTGCCAGCTACGACGAGGCCAGCGCAAAGCTGGCGTTGCAGCGCACCCTGGCGTTCTTCGAAAAATACCTGGCTGGCGCATGAGCAAGCTCGATTTCCTACTCGATGCCCGGCTTGATGCAGACACGCGGTTGGTCGCATCGCTCGCCCTGTGCGATGTGCGATTGATGAACGACGCGCGCTTTGCCTGGCTGGTGCTGGTGCCGCGCCATGCCGGACTGGTGGAGATCACCGATTTGGCCGCCGACGAACAGACCCTGCTGTGGCAGGAAGTGAATCGCGCCTCGACAGCCCTGCGCGCGGTTGCCCCGTGCGACAAGCTCAACCTAGGCGCGCTCGGCAATATCGTGCGCCAACTGCATGTCCATGTGGTCGCGCGCTGCGAGGGGGATGCGGCATGGCCGGGTCCGGTGTGGGGCCATGGCTCCGCCGAGCCGTATTCCGACACCAGCGTGGCCGCACGAATGGATGCGCTGCGGCAAGCGCTCGCCAAGATCGCCGGATAACGCTGCGATGCCGCCGGCCATCCAGTTCGAAGCGCTGGCCGACGATGCACTGCTGCTGCGTTTTGGCGAGCGCATCGACATCGAACTCAATGCATGTGTGCAGGCCGCAACAGCCTGTCTGCGTCAGCGCTTGCCGCAAGTGGAATGTGTGCCGGCGTATGCCAGCGTGCTGTTGCGTTTCGACCCGCAGCATTGGTCCGGCGGCGACCCGCATCGGCAGGTGCAGGCGGCCGCCTGCGCAGCACTGGAAGAACCGAGTTTGGTCACCGCCGCACCACATGAGCTGGTGATCCCGGTCTGCTACGGCGGCGAGCACGGCCCGGATCTGGCCGAGGTTGCTGCCCACTGTCGGCTCGATGCGGACGCGGTGATCGATCGCCACACTGCCGCCAGCTACCGAGTGGCAATGCTCGGCTTCGCGCCAGGGTTTCCCTACCTGCTCGGGCTGGATCCCCAACTGGCGGTACCGCGCCGCACAGACCCGCGCCAACGCGTGCCGGCTGGCAGCGTGGCGATCGGCGGCAGCCAGACCGGCATCTATCCGGAGACGCTGCCCGGCGGCTGGCAACTGATCGGATGCACGCCGTTGCTATTGTTCGATATCACGGCAAACACGCCATCGTTGTTCACTCCAGGCGATCGCGTGCGCTTTGAGGCGATCGACGAAGACCAGTTCCGCGACCTGGCAGCGGCCAACCCGGCATGAACGTCACCGTCATCAAGCCGGGCTTGCTGAGCAGCCTGCAGGACGCCGGACGCCCCGGCCATGCCGCGCTCGGCGTGGGGCGTGCCGGCGCGATGGATCCGCCCGCGTGGCAGCTGGCCAACGCGCTGGTCGGCAATGTCGGCGGCGAGGCCGCGATCGAATGCACCCTGACCGGCTCCAGCTTGCGCTTCGAACAAGCGGCAGTGATTGCGCTGACTGGCGCACCGATCGCAGCCCACGTCGGTGAGCACAGCGTGCCGATGTGGACCACCTGCCACTTGGCCGCCGGCAGCGTACTGCACCTGGGCGGCATCGCCAGCGGCTGCCGCAGCTATCTCGCCGTGCGCGGTGGCTTCGACGTACCGGCCCTGCTTGGCAGCCGTAGCAGTGACCTGCATGCGCACATCGGTTACGCACACGGCCGCGCGCTACGCGCCGGCGACGTGCTGCCGGTTGGCACTACCGCCCCCTTAGCCGGTTCAGCCGCTGGCGGCGAGGTGCAGCCGCTCGGCTGGAGCCTCGACCCGCAACCCTGGTTCGATTTCGCCCAGCGACCGCTGGCGCTGTTGCGCGGCAGTCACTGGGCGCAACTGGATGCAGCGTCACAACGGCTACTGTTCGATGGAAAATTTTCCCTGAGCAAGGACAGCAACCGCACTGCCAGCCGCCTGGACGGCCATACGCTGCAACTACAGACTCCGCTGGAGCTGATCTCGGAGGCGGCACTTCCCGGCACCGTGCAACTGCCACCGTCCGGTCAGCCGATCGCCCTGCTGGCCGAAGCACCGGTGACCGGCGGCTACCCGCGGATCGGCCAGATCGCCATGGTGGACCTGCCACGACTGGCGCAACGGCGCCCGGGCGATACCGTATGCTTCCACGAGACCACACTGGACGAGGCGTTGACGCGGCTGGCCGCACATCGGCAGCGGCTGGCACGCCTGCTCGGCACGATCGCACAACGACTGGAACACACGTGATTGAGTCAACCCGCATGAACCGCATCGACCTCAACGGTGACCTCGGCGAATCGTTCGGCGCCTGGCACATGGGCGACGACGACGCGCTGCTAGCCCTGCTCAGTTCGGCCAATATCGCCTGCGGCTTCCATGCCGGCGATCCGGAGATCATGCGCCACACGGTGGCGCGGGCGGTGGCGCACGGCGTGGCGATCGGCGCGCACGTCTCGCTGCCCGACCTGCAGGGTTTCGGCCGCCGCGAGATCAGCGTCACACCCGCCGAGGCGCACGCGCTGACGCTGTACCAGATCGGTGCCCTGCACGCGTTCACCTGCGCGGCCGGCACTCGGTTGACCCACGTCAAACCGCACGGTGCGCTGTACAACATGGCCGCGCGCGATGCGGTGCTCGCCAACGCGATCGCCCATGCCGTGCGGGACTTCGATCCGCAGCTGCGGCTGTTCGGGCTGGCCGACTCGGCCCTGGTCGAGGCTGGCCAGGCGCTCGGTCTGGCGGTCGCCGCCGAAGCCTTCGTCGACCGCCGCTATCGCGCCGACGGCTCGTTGCAGCCGCGCCGCGAAGTCGGTGCGGTGATCGAGGATATGGATCAGGCGTTAGCACAGGCACTAGGCATTGCCCGCGACGGCGTGGTGCACACGCTGGATGGCCAACGCGTACAGCTGCATGCCGATACGCTGTGCCTGCACGGCGATGGCGCGCATGCCGTGCAGCTGGCGCGCAAGCTGCGCAGCGAACTTGAAACGGCCGGTCTGCGGATCGCCGCACCGGGCGCCGCATGATGTCCTCCCCACGGCGCAGCGGTGACCGCTCATGAATTACTGGCCCCTGCTCGGCGTCGCGGTGATCGTGGTCGGCTTTCTGCTGCGCTTCAATCCGGTACTGGTGGTGGTTACTGCGGCGATCAGCAGCGCCCTGCTGGCCGGCCTCACGGTACCTGCTCTGCTCGCCCTGCTCGGCAAGAGCTTCGTGTCCAGCCGCATGCTGCTGATCTTCGTGCTGACCCTGCCGGTGAACGGCCTGCTGGAACGTGCCGGATTGCGCGAGCACGCGCAACGCTGGATAGGTCGCCTGCACGGACTGACCCTGGCGCGACTGCTGATCGGCTACCTGCTGCTGCGCCAATTGCTGGCAATGGTCGGCCTCACTGGCGTAGCGGGCCCCGCGCAGACAGTGCGCCCGCTGCTCGCGCCGATGGGTGAAGCGGCGGTGGAAAATATCCTGCCCACACTGGACGATGCCGACCGCGACGAGCTGCGTGCCGTGGCTGCCGCCACCGACAACATCGGCCGCTTCTTCGGTGAGGACGTGTTTGTTGCCGTGGGCGGAGTGCTGTTGATTCAGGCCTTCTATGTACAGCACGGCATCGAGCTGACCCCGTTGTCGATCGCACTGTGGGCATTACCCACGGCGATCGCAGCCTTCATCATCCAGTCCGTGCGCGTGTGGCTGTATCAGCGCCGGCTGCAGCGCCGTGCCGCCGACGCACGCGCCGAATCGGCAGGCTGAGCATGCTGCGCATCGAATACGCCTACTGGCTGATCGCCGCCTTTCTGCTCTACACCGGCCTGCGCAATCTGGGCGAGCGGCACGGCTGGCACGCAGCATTCTGGCTGGTGCTCGGCACGCTGTTCGGCAGCGGCGATTACGTATTGGCGCAACAGGCCGCAGGTCATGTGTTGCCGGCGCAGATCGCCGGTGCCGGGGTGATCGCGCTGGCGCTGCTGGCGCCACGGCTGCGTCGCCACGCGCATGTCGAAGGCAATAGCGCCGAGCAGCGTCTGCAGTCGGCGATCCGGCTCGGTCACAAATTGTTCGTGCCCGCCCTGCTGATTCCGCTGGTGACCTTGCTGGTGGCGTTGTTCGGCGCGCATCTTTTCATTGCTGGGCATGCCGTATTCGCCACAGCGCAGATGACCCTGACCGGGCTGGCGCTGGCCTGCCTGGTCGCGCTGTTCGCAGCATCGCAAGTGGCGCAGGCACCGGTGCACGACGGCGTGGCCGAAGGTCGGCGTCTGCTTGACGCGATCGGCTGGGCGACACTGCTGCCGCTGTTGCTGGCGGCGCTGGGCGAGGTGTTCACGCAAAGCGGCGTGGGCGCGGCGATCGCCGCACTGGCCGGCACCTTCCTGCCGACCGGGAGTGCCTTTGCCTGCCTGCTCGCCTTCGCACTCGGCATGGTGCTGTTCACCGTGATCATGGGCAATGCGTTCACGGCGTTTCCGGTGATGATGGCCGGCATCGGACTGCCACTACTGATCCATCAGCATGGCGCGCACCCGGCGATTCTCGGCTCGATGGGCATGCTGTGCGGCTACTGCGGCACCCTGCTGACGCCGATGGCCGCCGACTTCAACCTGGTGCCGGCGGCACTGCTGGAACTGCGCAATCCGTACGGGGTGATCCGCGCGCAGGTAGGGAGCGCCTTGTGGATTCTTGCCATCACCTTCATGTTGATGTGGCTGCTGGTATTTCGCTGAATTCGATGAGGTACATATGAGCGCAGCCCTACCACGCATCCTGCTGACCGGTTTCGATCCGTTCGGCGGCGAAAGCATCAACCCGTCATGGGAGGCCGTGCGTGCGCTGCACGGCAAGCGCATCGGCGGCCACCGGATCGTCTCGCTGCAATTGCCGACGGAGTTTGCCGGTTCGCTGCGCATGCTCAAGGCGGCGGTACGCGAACTGACTCCTGTGATCCTGCTTGGCGTCGGTCAGGCCGGCGGCCGCGCGCAGCTGTCGATCGAGCGGGTGGCGATCAACCTGCAGGATGCACGCATTCCCGACAACGCCAGCGCACAGCCGATCGACGAGCCCGTGATCGCCAGTGCACCTGCTGCGTACTTCAGCACGCTGCCGATCAAGGCGATGCTGGCTGCACTGCATGCGCAGGGCCTGCCGGCCGAGATATCGAACAGCGCCGGCACCTACGTGTGCAACCACATCGCCTACGCCATGCTGCATCTGGCTGCCAGGAAACGCGGTGCGCGCGCCGGCTTCATCCATATCCCGTACCTGCCGGAGCAGACGGTGGCGCGACATGGGGCCGCCAGCATGGCGCTGGACGACGTGGTGCATGGTCTGGAGATCGCGTTGCGCACGGCAGTCACCACACCGGTTGATCGCAAGCTCGGTGCTGGCACGCTCGACTGAGCGCCCCGATACCGATAGCGCCGGTATTTGTCACTCACGAAAAAGCCCGCGGATTGCTCCGCGGGCTTTCGATGGAAAGTACCTGCGTCCGGTGCTGCCGCAATCAGTACTGACTGCCGCCGCCGGTATGATCCTGCGGCGCCGGGGCCGCTGTCGGAGCGCGCTCGTGGTGATCCTGCAGTGCACGTGCCTTCATGTCCTGCGGGTTGATTTCGGTCAACGTGCCCTTGTCGTCGTAGTACGCGTGGAAGCCGTAATCGAGCTGCAAACGCGCCAGGTACTGCAGGTGAATCTTGCGGATCTTCGAATCATCGCCGTTCTGCAGCAGCACGGTCTTGGGCAACTTGCCCTGATCCTTCAGGTAGGCGAAATGGCTGCCCAGATCGACCGCCGACAGCACGGCACCATCAACCACGAACTGGCCTTCCTTGTAGGCCTGGATGGTCGCGTCGAACTGCCCCTGCATCGAGGCCGTGGTGACCCCCTTGGTGCCACCAAAATGGCAACCGGCAAGCAGCAACGTGCTGCCCAGCATGATCGCGGCGGTGGCGCGCGTCAGCCATGTGGAAAAACGAATCATGCAGGTCTCCTGGAGGTCAATCGATTCAATCAGGTGGAGTGTAACGCCGGCTCGCGGCAATCGGAGCGCGGCCCGGACACATCGTTCAGGCGCGCGCTCAGGTACGCGGCAGGGTAACGCCCTGCTGGCCCTGGTATTTGCCGCCGCGATCCTTGTAGCTGGTCTCGCATTCTTCGTCGGATTCGAGGAACAGCATCTGCGCCACACCTTCGTTGGCGTAGATTTTTGCGGGCAGCGGCGTGGTGTTGGAGAACTCCAGCGTCACGTGGCCTTCCCATTCCGGTTCCAGCGGCGTCACGTTGACGATGATGCCGCAGCGCGCGTAGGTGCTCTTGCCGAGACAGATCGTCAACACCTTGCGCGGGATGCGGAAGTACTCGACCGTGCGTGCCAGCGCGAACGAGTTCGGCGGGATGATGCAGACGTCCGCTTCGACATCGACGAAGCTCGACGGGTCGAACGCCTTCGGATCGACGATGGTCGAGTTGATGTTGGTGAAGATCTTGAACTCGCGTGCGCAGCGCACGTCGTAGCCGTAGCTGGAGGTGCCGTAGGAGACCAGTTTCTGGCCATCGCGGAGCTTGACCTGGCCAGCCTCGAACGGCTCGATCATGCCGTGACTCTCGGCCATGCGACGGATCCACTTGTCGGATTTGATGCTCACGCGATCTCCAGTCTCGAATCGGGCTGCGGCAGGACAGGAGCCCGGCCAAAGATGCGCAAAATACCACGGCACGGGTCGCGTAACCTGTTCAAGGCATCACGTGGCGGACAGTTCCGTGGCAAGCGCCGCCAGAACACCACGCAATTCGGCGCAGCGCGCCTCGTTGCCCAGAATCGCCCCAACCTCACAGCCGGCGCCCGACAATGGCACCGTCATGCAGGCTGACTCCAGCAATTGCGCAGACATGGTGCCGAGAATTTCGCGCAAAGCGGCCTGCGCATGAGACGAACCACGGCCAGAGGTATTCAGCAGCGCCACCAGCTTGCCTGGAAACTCCAGGCTGCCGACCAGCCAGTCGAGCAGATTCTTGAACGTACCGGGCACGCCGTGCGCGTACTCGGGACAGGCGATCAGCAACGCGTCGCTGCGACCGATCGCGCTGCGCAACGCCTGCACCGAAGCCGGCAACGGCTCGACTTCATCGTCCGGGTTGAACAGCGGCAAGCCGCCGAGACCGCCATACAGTTCGAGTTCGAGCGCGTCCGGCGCCAGTTGTTGTGCCGCCTGCAGCACCGCCGTATTCGCCGAGATCCGGCGCAAACTGCCCGACAGGCACAACACGCGTCGTCGCATCATGCAGCGGGCGCGCCCTGCACCACGATCTTGCCCAGCCCCAGCGACTTGTTGCGTGGCTGGCGCGACAAACGGCCAGCCGCATTGCGCGCAATCTCGCGGTAACGGGCCGTCAGATCGGAATCCGGCATCGCCACCACCGTGGGTGTGCCACCGTCGGCCTGCTCGCGGATGCGGATATCCAGCGGCAGCGAACCCAGGTAAGGCACCCCATACTGCGTCGACATCCGCTCGCCACCGCCTTCGCCGAAGATGTGCTCCTCGTGGCCGCAACTGGAGCAGACATGCGTGGCCATGTTCTCCACCACGCCAAGCACCGGCACCTCGACCTTCTCAAACATCTTCAGCGCCTTGCGCGCATCCAGCAAGGCGATGTCCTGCGGCGTGGTGACGATCACCGCGCCGGCCACCGGCACCTTCTGCGACAGCGTGAGCTGGATGTCCCCGGTGCCTGGCGGCAAGTCGACGATCAGATAATCCAGTTGCTCCCAGCGCGTGTCGGTGAGCAGCTGCATCATCGCCTGCGTCACCATCGGGCCGCGCCAGATCATCGGCGTATCCGCTTCCACCAGAAAGCCGATCGACATCACCGGCATGCCATGCGCCTGCATCGGAATGATGCTCTTGCCATCCGGCGACTCCGGCTTGCCATGCACGCCCAGCATGGTCGGCTGACTGGGACCATAGATGTCGGCATCCAGCACACCAACCTTCGCGCCCTCGGCCTGCAGCGCCAGCGCCAGGTTCGCCGACACCGTGGACTTGCCCACGCCGCCCTTGCCGGATGCCACCACGATGATGTTCTTCACGTTCGGCAGCGGCCCCAGCGTGCCCTGCACCTTGTGCACGTGGACGCGGCTGCTGATCGAGACGGCCGCCGATTCGATCGCCGGGTCGCTCTCCAGTGCCTGGCGCACCCGACCAGTCATGCTGGCGATCGCTCCGGCGGCCGGATAACCCAGCTGGATATCCACCGATACACGCGCACCGTCGACACCGACCGCGCGCACAGCCTCGGCCAGCGGCGCGCCAGTATGGGAGTCGATCAGCTCGCCGAGAATGCGGCGCACCAGGGCTTCGTTCGCCTGTGTCATGGGGACTCGAATGATGAGGGGGACTGTCCATTATGCCAGCCCGCATCACGACACCGGCTGACTTGGATCAGCCCTCGCGCAACGCATGGCGCAATGCAGCTTGACGCTCCGAACCGGCCCCGGCACGCTCCAGACCATACGCTTTCGTACGGGAGGATCACCATGAAGCACGCTGTTCGCCTTGCCATTGCCGCTGCTCTGCTGCTTGGAGCGGGTGCCGTTTACGCCGCCAACGACACGCCGGTCGGCACCTGGAAAACCATCGATGACGCGACCCACAAGCCGAAATCGATCGTGCAGATCACCGAGACCAACGGCGAGCTGCAGGCCAAGGTGCTGCAGGTGCTGCAGTCCGATGATGGCCCGCATCCGGTCTGCAGCAAGTGCGATGGCTCACGCAAGAACCAGCCCGTCGAAGGCATGACGATCATGTGGGGCGTCAGCAAGGACGACGACGTGTGGGATGGCGGCAAGATCCTCGACCCGAACAACGGCAAGACCTACAAGGTCAAGCTCACCGTCACGGATGATGGGCAGAAGCTCGACGTGCACGGCTACATCGGGTTCTCCCTGCTCGGCCGCAGCCAGGTGTGGGAGCGCCAGCAATAAGCACTGCGCCGACGACTCTGTCCGTGTCGTACCGAACCCCATGCCGGCACATCCTGCATGGGGTTTTTCATGAGCCGCGATCGAGCCCGGCGGACTCATGCTGCAGCGTCGGCCCGATGCACCACCAGACAGTGCGAGCTGAAGCTTGCGCGCAGCGCACGACCAACATCGTGTTCGACCACCAGATGCTGCACTTCCTCGATACCGGCCACCCGATGCGTCGCCACGGTGCCGAGCTTGTCGCTGGTAGCAACGACGACCGTCTCGCCGCTGGCCTCGACCATCGCCCGCTTCAGCAGGACTTCCTCGCTGTCAAAACCCCATAGCCCTCCGATAGCATCAACCGCGCAGGCGCCGGGAAAGCACAGATCGGCACGTACGCGCTGAATCTCCTGCACCGCCTGTGCGCCGATGGCAGCACCAATCCGTACATCGACCCGGCCACCGATCAGCAAAATTTCGAAGCCTTCGCGCTCCAGCAGGATCTGTGCGATATCCGGTGCATTGGTCACCACGGTCAGCCCTAAATCCTGCGGCAACGCAACGGCGATCGCCGCATTGGTCGAACCGGCATCGATCAGCAGTACCTGCCCCTGCCGCACCAGGGTCACCGCCTTGCGCGCCAATGCCAGCTTGCGACCGGCATGCTCGTGGCGCCGCTGCTTGAGCGGCGCCACGGCGGCGGACAACGGCAGCGCGCCACCGTATACACGCTTGCACAAACCTTGTGCGGCCAGCTCGCGCAGATCGCGCCGGACCGAATCCTCGGACACTGCGAATTCCGTCGCCAGCTCCAGCGCCACCACGCGACCGCGCTGACGCAGTCGATCGAGTATCCATTGCTGGCGCTCCTGCGGCAGCATCTCGCCCGGATTCACCTTAGCCATGCTCACGCACCTCCGACGATGCGGCGTCGAGCAAGCCCAGCGCAACCAGTTCGGCGCGCAATGTCGCGGCATCACGAAAATGCAGCGCATGCATGCCGAGCTTCGCCGCCGCAGCCACATTGCGCGGAGCATCGTCGATAAAGACTGCGCGTTCCGCTTGAACACCGTAACGGTTCAACAGCACGTGGAAGATCGCCGGATCGGGCTTGATCATCCGCTCCGCCCCGGATACCACGATGCCCTCGAATACCTGCAGGAACGGATAGCGCTCGAAGGCCAGCGGAAAGGTCTCCTGCGACCAGTTGGTCAAGGCGTACAGGCGCATGCCGCGCGCGCGCAGCTCATGAAGTATCGCCAGGCTGTCGTGCAGCGGGCCGCGCAGCATCTCGTCCCAGCGTGTGCGGTAGGCGGCGATCAACGCGGCGTGTTCGGGGAATTCCTCGCTACACAGCCGGATGGCCTCGTCCCACGGACGCCCGGCATCCTGCTGCTCGTTCCACGGCGAATTGCACACCTCGGCCAGGAACAGCTCCATCGCCTGCTCGTCATCGAACAACTGGCGATACAGATAGCGCGGATTCCAGTCGATCAGGACGCCGCCGAGATCGAAGATCACCGTGTCCACTGCCGCATGCCCCGTTCCTCGTTCGCTCATTTCATCATCCTCGTTATGCATGTCATTCAACGCCGCACGATCCGCGCCGAGGCTGCCACCAGCACCAGCATGCCCGCGACCACGGCCAGCGCTACCGGCAGGTTGCTGGCATGGGCCAGGAAACCGATCAGTGCCGGGCCACTGAGCAGGCCGGCATAGCCCAGCGTGGTCACCGTGGCGATGGAAATGGCCGGCGGATTGCCCGGCAGGCGCCCCGCTGCACTGAACATCACCGGCACGATGTTCGATGCGCCCAGGCCAATCAACACGAAGCCGAACAGCGAAACCGATGGCCACGGCGCCATTGCCGCCAGCAGGAATCCGACCGCTGCTGTACTGGCACCGACGCGCACCGTCCACACCGGACCCAGTCGACCGACAACCCGGTCGCCGGCAAGCCGGCCGGCCGCCATCGCCACCGAGAAACATGCGTAGCCGATGCCGGCGGATGCCGCGGAGAAACCGCGGAAGTCGCGCAGCAACACGGCACTCCAGTCGAGCATCGAACCCTCGGCCAGGAAACTGACGAAGCACAGCACGCCGAGCAGCAACACCAGCCCGCGCGGCAAACGGAATACTGCAGCCCGTTCGGCTGCATCGTCCACGCTTGAAAACAGGCTGCCGCGCTGGCTGAGCACGATCAGCGCCAGCAACAGCGCGATCGCCATAGCGCCGGTCCACAGTGGCAGGCCCAACGCCAGCAATGCACTCATGATCGCGGCACCAGCGAGGCCACCGATGCTGAAAAGCCCATGAAAACCCGACATCAACGCGCGACCATCACGCCGCTCCACCTCGACTGCATGCGCATTCATCGCCACATCTACCGCACCCAGCATCGCGCCGAAGTACAGCAGTGCCAACGTCAGCGTCAGCACGTTCGGCACGATCGCGAGCAGCGGAATCGCCACGCATAGCAGCAGCCCGGCCACGCTGATCACTTTGCGGTTGCCATAACGATGGGTCAGCAAGCCGACCAGCGGCATCGACAGCATCGAGCCACCACCGAAGGCCAGCAGCACCAGGCCAAGACCCGCATCGTCCAGACCCAGCCGCGCCTTGGCATACGGCACCATCGGCGCCCAGCTGGCCATGCCGATGCCGGACACCAGAAAGATCAGGCGGGTGGCGCGGGTAGCTGCCCCGAGCCCTTCCCGCCCTGTCGATAGCGCCTCACTCATCACATTCAATGTTCCGGTCCATGCATATAAATCATGCACAAATGTACATAACCAAGTTAAATCGTGCAAATGACAGGTCCGCATTCCGCCCCGAATCCGCCATGACAGCCACTCCATCTCGATCCATGCTCGCTCCTCACGCTCAACTCTCACGTAACCGAGCCAAACAGGTCGACAACCCATGCCAACCATCATCAGCCATGCCGTCGTGCCTCTGTTGTTCGGTGCCGCCGCCGGACACCGCCGTATCAGCCGCCCCTTGCTGGCAGCTGGAGCGATTGCCGCGATGCTGCCGGATGCCGATGTGCTGGGCTTCAAACTGGGCATTGCCTATGCCGATGCGTTCGGTCATCGCGGTGCCTGCCATTCCGTCGCCTTCGCCTTGTTGCCTGCCCTACTCGCGGCGACGCTACACAAACCGCTACAGACATCAGCTTGGCGAGCTGCGACGTTCGTCGGCCTGTTGGCCGTATCGCACCCCTTGCTGGATGCGCTTACCGATGGCGGGCTCGGAGTTGACTTGGCGCGGCCGCTCGATCAGCACCGGTTCTTTTTTCCATGGCGTCCAATCGAGGTCTCGCCGATTGGCGCACGGTTCTTCAGCATGCGTGGCTGGCAGGTGATCCAGTCCGAGATGGTCTGGGTCTGGCTCCCTGCCGCCCTGCTCGCATTGCCGCTATACCTGCTGCGGCGTCGATGGGATGCCGCCCCGCGCAAGCCCTGAGATACGGCCAGCCGCAGGCCCGCATGCAATAATGCGCAGTCATTCCGGAGTGCCTGTCTGCCATGAGTCGTCGTCTGCTCGTCACCCACGCTTTGCCCTATGCCAATGGCCCGCTGCATCTGGGCCATATGCTTGGCTATATCCAGACGGATATCTGGGTGCGCGCGCAGCGGATGATGGGCAACGAAGTGCATTTCGTTGCTGCTGACGATGCCCACGGCACGCCGATCATGCTGGCCGCCGAAAAGGCCGGCATGACGCCAGAGGCGTTCATCGCCGGGATCCGCCAAGGCCATGAGGCCGACTTCGCGGATTTCCAATTCAGCTTCGACCACTACCACACCACGCATTCGGACGAGAACCGCGAGCTGGCCTCGCTGATCTACACGCGCCTGCGCGACAGCGGCTATATCGCCAAACGGAACATCAAGCAGCTGTTCGATCCCGAAAAGCAGATGTTCCTGCCGGATCGTTACATCAAGGGTGTATGCCCGAACTGCGGCACGCCGGATCAATACGGCGACAACTGCGAGAACTGCGGCGCCACCTACGCGCCGACCGACCTGATCAACCCGTATTCGGTGATGTCGGGCGCCACGCCTGTGTTGCGCGATTCGGAGCATTACTTCTTCGAGCTGAGCAAGTTCGAAGGATTGCTGCGTGACTGGTTCGCCGGCAAATTCACCGGCGGCAAGCCGGTGGCGAATAGCGGTGTCGCGGCGAAGTTGCGGGAGTGGCTGGACGGTGGCCTGAAGGACTGGGACATCTCGCGTGATGCGCCCTACTTCGGCTTCCCTATACCCGATGCGCCGGGCAAGTTCTTCTACGTGTGGCTGGACGCGCCGGTTGGATATCTGGCCAGCTTCAAGGCGCTATGCGACCGCACCGGCCTGAAGTTCGATGACTTCCTCGGTCCCGACAGCACCGCCGAGATGCACCACTTCATCGGCAAGGACATCATCAACTTTCACGGCCTGTTCTGGCCGGCGATGCTGCACGGCGCGCGGTTCCGTACGCCCACCGCGTTGCACGTCAACGGTTACCTGACGGTGAACGGCGCGAAGATGTCCAAGTCGCGCGGCACCTTCATCCAGGCACGTACGTATCTCGACGCTGGGCTGCATCCGGAATTCCTGCGTTACTACTTCACCACCATGCTCAGCGACGCGCCGGTCGATGTGGATCTCGATCTCAAGGCATTCGAGGAGCGCGTCAACTCGCACCTGGTCGGCAAGTGGGTGAACATCGCCAGCCGCACCGCCGGCTTCGTGCAAAAGTTCTTTGACGGCAAGCTGGCCGACCATTTCGATGCCGAAGAAGCCGCGCTGTGGCAAACCCTGCTTTCGCACTACGACGGCATCGACCATCTGTACGAAGACGGCGAATTCGCCGAGGTCACACGGCGCTTCGTGCTGATGGCCGATCTGGTCAACGGCCACATCGCCGCCAAGGCGCCGTGGCTGATGGCCAAGGACGAAGCACAGCGCGACGCGCTGCATCAGGTGTGCTCGTTCGCGCTGGCGGCCTTCCGCGTGCTCGCTGGTCTGCTCAAGCCGGTGATGCCCGCCACCGTGGCCGCCGCCGAACAATTCCTCGCTGCGCCGATCACCAGTTTCGACGATGCCCGTCGCGAACTGCACGGCCACACCGTCAACGCGTTCGAGCCCTTGCTCGCCCGCATCGACCCCAAGCGCATCGAGGCGATGGTGGAAGCATCGAAGGAATCGCTTGGCGGTTCCGTTGCTGAAGCCAAACCCGCGCCTGCAAAAAAATCCAAGGAACCCGGCAAGACCATGAGCGAAGCAAGCAGCACTGCGAACGCCCCCGCCAGCGGTAACGCCGTCGATGGCACGGCCATCATCGGCATCGACGATTTCGCCAAGCTCGACCTGCGCATCGGCAAGGTCATCACTTGCGAATTCGTTGACGGCTCCGACAAGCTGCTGCGCTTCGAACTGGATGCCGGCCCATTGGGCAAGCGACAGATCTTCTCCGGCATCCGCGCCGCCTACGGCGAACCGGAAAAACTGGTCGGCCGCAACGTGGTGTTCATCGCCAACCTGGCGCCGCGCAAGATGCGCTTTGGCGTGTCCGAAGGCATGATCCTGTCGGCCAGCGACGGCGGCAGCGACCTTTTCTTGCTTGACGCCGACAACGGCGTGACCGCTGGCGCAACGGTCAAATAGGCGATTCCTTCCATAAAAAAACCTCCCGCTGCGAGGCGGGAGGTTTTTTTATCCGATCAGATCAGCTCACACCAGTTCGCTGGCATTCGCGATGATCTTGCCCACCAACCCGTAAGCCTCGGCGGCTTCCGCGGACATCCAGTAATCGCGCTCGGTGTCCTTGGTCACGCGCTCCACTGTCTGTCCGGTCTCGCGCGCGAAGATCTCGTTGAGGCGTTGGCGCATGCGGATGATCTCGCGTGCATGGATCTCGATCTCGCTGGCCGAACCGCCGGCGCCACCGGAGGGCTGGTGCAGCAGGAAGCGGGTATTGGGCAGGCTGAAGCGGTTCTCGCGCTTGGCCGCGGCATAGATCAAGGCACCCGCGCTGGCTACCCAGCCGGTACCGACGATGCGCACTTCAGGCTTCACGAACTTGATCATGTCGTAAATGGTGTCGCCTGATTCGACGTGGCCACCCTGGCTATTGATGAAGATGGTGATCGGCTCGTCGCTCTCGTACTGCAGCGCCAGCATGCGCGCTGTAACGCGTTCGGCCAGCTTCTGGTCAATGCCGCCATAGATCAGGATGGTGCGCGCCTTGAACAGGCGATCCTCGATCTGCGGCGGCCGTTTTTCCGGCGTTACGGTTTCGGCTTCCTTGGCGAGCGAAGCCGGGGTGCGGTCGATGGAATGCATGCGTGGTTCCTTGATGATCGTGCCGAAGCACCGATGATGGCACTTCCATTCGGACCCGTGTTTGCGGCCGATGGTCTCCTTCATACGAGATGGCGACAAATGGCAACACTTCAAGCTGGGGATGCGCCGGCGGTTTGCGCGACAATGGGCCACTATGACGTTGCATCCCTCCATGAATGATTCCGTTGCCAGCCTCGCCGACCGCATCGACGCGATCCTGCCGCAGACGCAGTGCGAGCAGTGCGGCTATCGCGGCTGCCGCCCGTATGCGGAAGCGATCGCGCATGGCGAAGCCGAGATCAACCAGTGCCCGCCGGGCGGCACGGCAGGCATCGAGAAGCTGGCCGCGCTGCTGCAACGGCCGCTACTGCCACTAAATCCCGAACATGGCGTCGAGAAGCTGCGCACGCTGGCGCGCATCATCGAGGCCGACTGCATCGGCTGCACCAAGTGCATCCAGGCCTGCCCGGTCGATGCGATCGTCGGTGCGTCGAAGCTGATGCATACCGTGATCACTGACGACTGCACCGGCTGCGAACTGTGCGTGCCAGCCTGCCCGGTCGACTGCATCGTGCTGTTGCCGATGCCGGTCGAGCAGATCGATACGGCACATGCCGATGCGGCACGCGTGCATTTCCAGCGCCGTGAGGTTCGACTGGAACGTCAGCGCGTGCAACGCGAAGCCGAGCTGGCCGCACGCAAGGCGGCGGTAGACGCCACAGCCGGCCCGATCAATCCCGTGCTGGCGGCGCTGGCCCGCGCCAAGGCGAAGCAACAGGAGCCGAAGCCGTGAAGCGCGCCGACGTGATCGACATGTTCACGCGATTGCGCGAACTCAACCCGCATCCGACCACCGAACTCGTCTACACCACGCCGTTCGAACTACTCGTTGCCGTGGTGCTGTCGGCACAGGCCACCGATGTCGGCGTGAACAAGGCGACGAAGAAACTCTATCCGGTAGCGAACACGCCGCAGGCGATTCTTGCTCTCGGTGAGGAAGGCCTGAAGCGCTACATCAGCACGATCGGCCTGTTCAATGCGAAGGCGAAGAACGTGATCGCGCTGTGCCGGCTCCTGATCGAGCAGCACGCCGGCGAGGTGCCACATGACCGCGAAGCACTGGAAGCATTACCCGGTGTCGGTCGCAAGACCGCCAACGTGGTGCTCAACACGGCGTTCGGCGAACCGACCATCGCGGTGGACACACATATCTTCCGCGTCGCCAACCGCACCGGGCTGGCACCGGGCAAGGACGTGCGCGCGGTCGAGGACAAGCTGGAGAAGGTGATCCCCGCCGAGTTCAAGCAGGATGCCCATCACTGGCTGATCCTGCACGGCCGCTACGTGTGCAAGGCACGCAAGCCGGATTGCCCGCACTGCGCGATCCGCGACCTGTGCCGGTACAAGGACAAGACGCTGGCCGACTGAATCAGGCAGCCATCAGGCCGGCAGCTGCGCCCGCTCCAGCGCTGCGATGTGGCGTTCCAGCCGCGGTCCCAGGTAGCAATGTGAGCCGCAGGGCAACAAACCGACCTCACCGAATTCGCGCAGATACCAGGCCGGGGCGCGCGACACGAAACCGTGGTGGTCGCCGGCCACATCATCGCGACTGGTGAACACCTCCAGGAACGCCACGCCGTCGAGCATCTCGCCAATACCCTGCAGCCCGGCACGGATCTCGGCCGGCTTCAGATAATGCAGCACGTCAGTGCAAACGATCAGGTCGAAGCGGGTATCGAAGCGCAACTGTTCGAGCTGGCCGAAACGCGCCAGGCCGATGTTGCGGCTGCGGCCATAGCGCGCCACCACGTATTCGCTGGCATCCAGACCGCGATAGGCGATGTCCGGCCGCAATGCGCGCAGCGGCGCCCGCCAGGTGGCCTCGCCGCAGCCGACATCGAGCACGTTGCGGATCGGCCGACCGAGGTAGTACTCCGCCTGAGCCACCACCATCGCTACCTTGCGCTTCAGTTCGGTCGGCGAACCGACCGCGTGTTTAGGATCGCGGTACCACTTGTCGAAATAGTCGCGATCATAGGTCTTGGGCATGGCAGGCTCCGGCGGGTGTCGCATGGTAACCGCCGTCGCGTGCGATGGGCACTTCGGCTGAATCGCGCCCGAATCTGGGTTATCCGTCACGTTGCGGCAGTCATCGAAACGGCACCCCATGCGTTAAGACTACGCAACACCCATCACCGGAGTACGGACGCATGCCCGCCGCCGCCCCGTTTCGCTGCCGTACGCTGGTCCTCGGCTTGCTGTTGACGCTGGCTCCCGCACTGGCTTGTGCCGGCGACGGGAACCCGCCGAGCCGGATGCCTACCACGACAGTCACAGCGAAGCTGGACGGCCTGCGGCTGGGCGACATCGCCTGGCTGCGTCGCGACAGCTTCGGTCTCGACAGTGCCACGCTGGCGCGCTACCGCGAACTGGGCCGCACGCGCTTCCTCGATGAGCAGTTGGCCGGTGGCGACGACAACCTGCCGCCGCAGGTCGCCGCGCAGATCAATAACCTGACTGTCATCAGCACGCCGCTGGCGCAGCAGCTAGCCGACTACCAGGAGCGTGCGCAGCAGTTCAAACAGGCACCGGCTGGTCCGGCCAAGGACGCCGCGAAGACCGCGTTCCAGCAGTACCGCCGCGACATCTACCAGCAGGCCGCACAGGCTGAGATGCTGCACGCGATCTACGGTGGCGACCAGTTGAAAGAGCAACTGGTGTGGTTCTGGCTCAACCACTTCAGCGTATATGCGGAGAAAGGACCGGTACGCCTGTTCACTGCCGACTACGAGGAGCACGTAATCCGCCCGCATGCGCTGGGCAAGTTCAAGGATCTGGTCATGGCCACGCTGCAGAGCCCGGCCATGCTGGAGTTCCTCGACAACGTGCACAACGTCAAGGACAAGACCAATGAGAACTACGCGCGGGAGTTGATGGAACTGCATACGCTGGGTGTGAACTCCGGCTACACCCAGCAGGACGTGCAACAGCTGATGCGCATCCTCACCGGCGCCGGCCTGCTGCCGGCAAAGCCGGCCGCGCGCCGGAATCTGTTCGCCCGGGCACGACCTGGCCTGGTGCGCGACGGCCTGTTCGTGTTCAACCCGAACCAGCACGATTTCGGCGACAAGAATTTCCTCGGCCAGACCATCAAGGGCAGCGGCTACGACGAGATCGCCGAGGCCGTGGATCTGATCGTGCGCCAGCCCGCCTGCGCGCACTTCATCTCGCAGCAGCTTGCCACCTACTTCATCGCCGACCAGCCGCCGGCATCGCTGGTCGATGCGATGGCGAACACGTTCCGGCGCACCGACGGCGATATCGCCGCGGTCATGCGCACGATGCTGCTGTCGCCGCAAGCGGCCGCCCTCGACGAACACAAGTTCAAGGACCCGATGCGCTTCCTGGTCTCGGCGATGCGGTTTACCTACGACGGCGAAACGATTCCGAACGCGGTGCCGCTGGTGAACTGGCTGAGACAGATGGACGAGCCGCTGTACGGCCGCATCACGCCCGATGGCTGGCCGCTGGATTCGACCAGCTGGACGGGCTCGGGCCAGATGAGCAAACGCTTCGACTTCGCCCGCGTAATCGGCAGCGGACGCAACCGGCTGTTCATCGACAACAGCGATCCTGCACTGCCCGGTACTCCTGCGAATCCGCCGCGGGATGCGCCCGCCTTGCGCGACTCGGCGCTGTACCGTGATGCGGTCGCGCAAGAACTGTCCGTCGCCACCAGCAACGCGCTGAACCAGGCCAAGTCACCGACGGAGTGGAATACGTTCCTGCTGTCGTCGCCCGATTTCAACTACCGCTGACGTTCTCCCCCTGCCTGCATGGACGAGCTTGCCGACCATCACCGAGGTGCTCCATGAATCGCCGCGAATTCCTGCTTGCCGCCGCCAGTGCCACCGCTGCGTTGCCGGCCCTGTCGTTCTCCGGAAAATTGTTCGCCACGCCGACCACTGCACCGCGCTTTCTGCTGGTGTTCCTGCGCGGTGGCTACGACTGCAACAACCTGCTGGTGCCCCACAGCAGCGACTTCTATTACGAATCGCGGCCGACGCTGGCGATCGCCAGGCCGGATGGCGGCAACCCGGACAGCGCGATCGCACTGGATGCAAACTGGGGACTCAACCCGGTGCTGCGCGACTCGATCTATCCATTTTGGCAGCGCAAGCAGATCGCGTTCGTGCCGTTCGCCGGCACCGATGACCTGTCGCGCAGCCATTTCGAGACGCAGGACAATATCGAGTCCGGCGAGCCTACCGCCCAACGCGGCAATTTCCGTTCCGGCTTTCTCGCGCGGCTGTCCAGCACCCTGCCCAATGTGCCGCCGATCGCGTTCACCAATTCGCTGCCGCTGAGTTTCCAGGGCGCTGGCCATGACATTCCCAATATCTCGCTGAAAGGTGATACCAAGCCGCATTTCGACGCGCGCCAATCGGCGATCCTCACCCAGATGTATCAGGGCACTTCATTGGCCGCCGCTACTGCGGACGGCCTGGCGCTGCCGAACACCGTCTCGCAGGATCTGCGCGATGAAATGGTTCACGCCAGCCGCGGCGCACCGAGCGCGAAAGGCTTTGCCAGCGAGACGCAGCGCATCGCCACGCTGATGCGCGATCGCTACCGGCTCGGTTTCATCGACGTAGGCGGCTGGGATACCCACGTGAACCAGGGCAGCATCACCGGCGGCCTGGCCAACAACCTGCGCAATCTCGGTGACGGCCTTGCCGCCTACGCCGACGCACTCGGCGACGAGTGGAACAACACCGTGGTGGTGGTGGTTTCCGAGTTCGGTCGCACCTTCCGCGAGAACGGCAACAAGGGCACCGACCACGGCCACGGTACCGTGCACTGGGTACTCGGCGGCAAGGTCAACGGCGGCCGGATCGCCGGCGAGCAGATTGCCGTCAACCAACAGAACCTGCTGCAGAACCGCGACTATCCCGTGCTCAACAATTACCGCGATGTGCTTGGCGGCATGCTCGGACGTGTGTGGAACCTGTCAGGCAAACAATTGCAGACCGTGTTCCCGGGCGCGCAGCCACGCGATCTGCAGCTGGTTTGAGGCAACACTCACGCCACCGTACTGGGTACCAGCAGGTGCTTGGCGATCTGTCCGTGCAGGCGGCCGATGCCGCGTACCAGATGCAAGGTGGCGAACAGCAGCACGATGCCAACAAGAGAGAGCGCAATGGTGCCAGCCCACCCCGGGCCGTAATAGCTGAAACCATCGACATCCATGTTGATCACGTTGAAACCGAAGGCCTTGACGAAGGGCGAACCAATGAAGGCCAGTGACACACTCAGCAGTGTCACCGCGATGGTGAAGTAGATGATGCCCAGCGGCAGCATCAGCAGCATGTAGAACAACGTGCCCCAGGTACGGCCGTCAGTGAACATCGCGCCGATGCGCTTCAGCAGCGGCTGCCCTTGCTGCGACGGATACGGTGGGCGGCGCGGCATGCGCACACCCAGCATGGTTTCCACGATGCGCCCCTCCAGCAGCGAAAGGCCGCGCACGCTGCCAAGGAACAGCAGGAAGAACGGGATGCCGATGACCAGGAATGACAAACCGGCCGAAAGCGACAGGCCAGTCACCGCCCAGGTGAAATAGAAGATCCCGGTGACCAGCGCCAGCAACAGGTAGAACAACGCGCCGTAAGTATGTGGATCAGCCGCGACGCCGAAGAATCGTCCCAGCACCGAATGGCGTTGCGGCGACGGCGGCGGTCGGATCGCGCGCTGGATCCTGATTTCCTGGTCACGGTAGATGTCCGCCACTTCGTCCGGTGCGCCGTAGCTGCCAACTACATGTTCCAGCATCGCCGCTTCATCGCGACCAGGCTGGTCAGCCAGTTCGGCACGCAGATGTTCCTCGGCGTCGTACAACGCATCCTGGACCAAGGCCGGATCGGCGCCGCGCAAGGCAGCACGAAGCTGTTCCAGATATTCATTGATCGTGCGTGGCGCGTTCATTACACCCCTCCTTGCAAGACGTTATCGACGGAATCACGGGTCGCGGTCCAGGCCGCCACCCACTCGCGCAACACTTCGCGCCCCGGTTTGGTGATGCGGTAATAGCGGCGTGGCGGCCCGCTGACCGATGGCTCGACTTCACTGCCCAGCAGTCCTGCTGCTTCCAGATTGCGCAATACGGGATACAGCGCGCTCTGCTTGCCAGCCAGCACGCCCTCACCCACTTCTTCCAGTCGTTTGGCGATCTGGTAGCCGTACATCGGCTGGCGCGACTGGCCGAGCACCGCCAGCAGCACCAGCGACACGGTGCCGCTGGAAAGCTCCTTCTGGAACTTCTTCAACTGGCTGGCATTGTCTTCCATTCACTCACCCGCACTGCCGCTTAGACTTGAGTGAACTATAGTGTGAACTTGATACTAGTGCATGGGCCTGAAGTCATGCCTCTGGCAATTCGGCACCCGGGCTCTGCTAAGTTGCCTTTCTGCCGATCAATCGCCTGAAGGGGTACCGCATGTTTCGTCGCCACCATTTCGTCGCAGCCACTGCATTGAGTGCCAGCCTGCTGGCATTGTCCGCACTCGCGGACCAGGGCAAACCCACACCGACGACCCAGGAGTTGCTGGCCAAATCCAGCGCGGCCGAATGGCGCCAGCCTGACCCGAACAATCTGCTGGTGATGCAGCTGGCCAGCGGCCGGGTATTGATCGAACTTGCACCAGACTTCACCCCGCTGCATGCCGCGAATATCCGCACCCTGATCAAACAACATTATTTCGACGGGCTGTCGATCGTGCGGGTGCAGGACAACTTCGTGACCCAATGGGACGACCCGGCAGGCGACGATGGTGGTGACCCGAAAAAGATACGCTCGCTGGGCCACGCCAAGAACACCTTGCCGCCCGAGTTCACGCGCCCGATCGATCCGAAACTGCCGTGGACCGCGCTGCCGGATGGCGACGTCTATGCGCCCGAAGTCGGATTCTCCGAAGGTTTCCCGGTCGCACGCGATCCGGCCAGCGGACAGGAATGGCTGACCCATTGCTACGGCATGGTCGGTGTGGGCCGCGACAACGGCCCGGAAACCGGCAATGGCAGCGCCTTGTATGCGGTGATCGGCCAGGCACCACGCCGGCTGGATCGCAACCTGGCCGTGATCGGTCGCGTGCTGGAAGGCATGCCCCTGCTGTCCGGCCTGCCGCGTGGCGCCGGCCCGATGGGCTTCTACGCCAAGCCGGAGCAGCGGATCACGATCCAGTCCGTGCGCCTGGCTGGCGATCTGCCCCCCGCACAACGCCCGTCGGTGGAAGTATTGCGTACGGACAGTGCCACGTTCGCGGACCTGATCGAGACCAAGCGCAACCGCCGCGATGCGTTTTACGCGGTCCCCGCCGGCAAGGTCGATCTATGCGGCGTCGATGTACCGGAGCGCGCAGCCAAAACCGCCGTGCCGGTTAAACCTTGATCGAGGTCATGTCTGCGGTTGACTCTTCCATGAAAACATTGTGTTCAGCCCTGTCGGCTAATTTGCAAGCGTATATACCCGTTTGCATGCGTACCCATCACCCTCGGAAATTTTGATGCCGTGAGCGATACCCTGACCTTTTTGCGAGCATGGCTGCGTGCCCCACGCAGCATTGGCGCGCTGCTGCCGTCAGGACCCTCGCTGGCACGGCTGATGACGACGCACGTCAACCATCTCGATGGCCCAGTGATCGAACTGGGCCCGGGTACCGGGGTGTTCACCCGCGCGCTGGTAGCGCGTGGCGTACCGACCCATCGGCTGGCACTGATCGAAGCCGACCCGATCTTCGCGAACGCCCTGGCGCAGCGCTATCCGGGTGCGCATGTCCTGAGCATGGACGCTGCGCAGCTGGGCGAAGCACTTCCACTGTTCGGCGAGGAGCGCGCCAGCGCGGTGATCAGCGGATTGCCCTTGCTGTCGATGCCGGCAAGCCAGGTCGCAGCGATCATCCAGGGCGTGTTCGAGCAGCAATTGCACGCCGATGGGGCGTTCTACCAGTTCACCTATGGCCCGCGCTGCCCGTTGCCGCGTCGCCTGCTGCAACGGCTGGACCTCGAAGCGGTGCGCATCGGCAGCGTGTTGTTCAATCTGCCGCCCGCCGCGGTGTATCGCATTGGTCGACGCCAGCGCAACCGCGTCGCCGCGTAAAGCGCTTGCGCATGAATCCCTGCTGAGTCTTTCGCGGGCTTCCATACATAACCTTGCCATTGGCTGCGCTATCAGTACAGGCCAGAGCTCGCTGTTGCAGGGCGTCGTGCGGGAAGCCACCGATGAAACGCAGCCGCAAGGTATTGAGCTGGATCGTGGGTGCACTGCTGGTATTGGTCGTCGTCATGGTGGTCGTCATCGCCACCTTCGACTGGAACCGGCTCAAGCCCTACCTCAACGAAAAAGTCAGCCAGGCCATCGGCCGCCCGTTCGCGATCCATGGCGATCTGAGCGTGGCGTGGCAGCGCGAACCGGCCGAGGGCGGACTGGCTGCACTGGTGCCATGGCCCGAATTCACCGCGCGCGATATCCAGATTGCGAATCCGTCCTGGGCAAATCAGCCGCAGTTCGCGCATCTGGATGGCTTGCGCTTTCGCCTGTCACCACTGGGGCTGCTCGCCCATCGCATCAGCATTCCGTCGCTGCAACTGGTGCAGCCGAGCATCGATCTCGAACGCAACAAGCAGGGACAGGCCACTTGGGACTTCAGCTTGCCGCAGAGCAGTGCGCCGTCGGCGTGGGCGCTCGACCTTGGTGCGATCGGTTTTGATCGTGGCCAAATCACACTGGACGATGCCGCCGGCCGGATAAAACTCCAGCTCAGCGTCGAGCCATTGCAGCAGGCGATCCCCTATGACCAGATCGTGATGCAGGAATCGGCCGATGCGCGTGCGCAAGCCGGCAAGACGGCGGGCACGGCTGCAGGCAAGGCAGTGGCCAATGCCGGAAATAACGATACGGACAGCGAAAGCCATGTCGCCAGCAAGACCAGTTACCAGTTCGCGTGGAAGGCTGATGGCACGTATCAGGGTGTGCCGGCCAGCGGCAGCGGCCGGATCGGGGCAGTGCTGGCCTTGCAGCAGAACAGCCAACCGTTCCCGCTGCAGGCCCGGTTGCACATCGGCGACAGCCATATCGCCCTGGTCGGCACGCTGACCGATCCGACGCATCTGGCGGCACTTGATCTCAAACTGTGGTTCGCCGGCTCCAGCATGGCCAAGCTGTATCCGATCATCGGCGTCACGTTGCCGGACACACCGCCGTATGCCACCGAGGGCCGTCTCAAGGCCGAATTACACCGCAATGGCAGCCATTTCAGCTATCAACACTTCCGTGGCCGTGTCGGCGGCAGCGACCTCGCTGGCGATCTCGATTACACCACGGGCGGCGCGCGGCCGAAGTTGAGCGGTACGGTGAAATCGCAGCTGCTGCAATTTGCCGATCTCGCGCCACTGATCGGAGCCGACTCCAACACCGAAAAACAGCAACGCGGCGACGCCACCGCGCAGCCTGCCGACAAGGTACTGCCGGTCGAACCCTTCCGCACCGATCGCTGGCAGGCGATGGATGCGGACGTGCAATTCAGCGCTGCGCGCATCGTGCACGGGCCAAGTCTGCCGATCGAGTCCTTGAGTACCCATCTGATCATGAGCAATGGTCAGCTGCAGCTGGATCCGCTGAACTTCGGGCTGGCCGGTGGCAGCATCAGCAGTCATATCCGTCTTGACGGCAGCAGATCGCCGATGCAGGGCACGCTGAAACTCAACGCGCGTCATCTCAAGCTCAAGCAACTATTTCCGGAATTCGCGCCGATGCAGACCAGCTTCGGCGAGATCAATGGCGACGCCGATCTCGGTGTGCGTGGCAACTCGGTGGCCGCCCTGCTGGCCCATGCCAATGGTGAGTTGAAGTTGCTGATGAACGATGGCGCAATCAGCAAGACGCTGCTGGAAACCGCGGGCCTCAACGTCGGCAACATCATCATCGGCAAACTGTTCGGCGACAAGACGGTGAAGATCAATTGCGCCGCTTCGGATCTGGTCGTCACCGACGGCCTGTTCGATGCACGGCTGTTCGTGTTCGATACGGAAGATGCCACCATCAACGTCAGTGGCACGGCAAACATGGCCAGCGAACAGCTCAACCTCGACGTCACGCCCCACACCAAGGGTTTTCGCATCTTCTCGCTGCGCTCGCCGCTGTACGTCAAGGGCACATTCAAGAATCCCGACGTCGGAGTGCAGAAAGGTCCGTTGCTGATCCGCGGCGCTGGCGCCGTTGCACTCGGTGTATTCGCCGCTCCGGCCGCTGTCTTGCTCGCCCTCGTCGCACCCAGTCACGACACCGGCAATGACAACACCTGTCGCATCGTGCTGCAGCAGCTGCACAGCTCGGGCCGGATGATGCCGTCGAACAAGGCAGCTGCAGGCAGCAGGTAGCCGCATCGAAGTGCACTGCGCATGGATGCCAGCGCTAGAATGCGGGTACTCCATCGCGTGAAATCCCCATGCAACCCGTCAACCAGGCCCGTCTGCAGATTCACTTCTGCGTATTGCTGTGGGGCTTCACCGCGATCCTCGGAAAGCTGATCACGTTGCCGGCCTTACCGCTGGTGTGGTGGCGCATGCTGCTGGTAGTTGCTGCGCTACTGCTGATGCCGAAGGTCTGGCGAGGTCTGCGCGCGATGCCGGCCCGACTGATCTGGGCGTACGCCGGCATCGGCGTGCTGGTGTCGCTGCACTGGCTGAGTTTCTATGCGGCGATAAAGCTGTCGAACGCCTCGGTCGGCGCCACCTGCATCGCGCTGGGGCCGGTGTTCCTCGCCTTCATCGAGCCGTGGATCGCCAAGCGCAGGTTCGATCCGCGCGAGCTGATGATCGGCGTGGCCGTGGTGCCGGGTGTGATGATGGTGGTCGGCGGCGTGCCACATGGCATGCGGCTGGGCATCGCGGTCGGTGTGCTGTCGGCGCTGTTCGTGGCACTGTTCGGCTCGCTCAACAAGCGGCTGGTCGAGCACGGCGATCCGCTCACGGTGACCTGCATCGAGTTGGGCACCGGCACGCTCTTCCTCACTGCGCTGGCACCACTCCTGCCGCATACCGGGCCGGCCTTCGTGCTGCCGAATCTGCATGATGCGCTGCTGCTATTGGCGCTGTCATTCGGCTGCACCTTGCTGCCATTCACGCTGGCGCTGGTGGCGCTGCGCCACATGAGCGCTTTCGGTACGCAGATGGTGACGAACCTGGAGCCGGTCTATGCAATCGTGCTGGCGATCGTGCTGCTGGGGGAACAGCACGAACTGGACCGCTGGTTCTACGCCGGTGTGGCGGTAATCCTCGCGGCAGTATTCGTGCATCCGCTGCTGAATCGTCGGCAGCGCGGCACCAAGCAGCCCGAATTGCTCGGCACCACCGAAAGCCACAGCATCGTCGACTGACTATTGCCGGATGACTCACACGCCGGCGAGTCGTTCGCGCAGATGGTCGATGAAGCTGCGCACTTTTGCCGGTGGCTGCCGCCCCGGATAGACCGCGTGGATGCCGCCTTCGGGCAACCGATACTGCGCCAGCAACACCACCAGCCGGCCGGCGCGGATGTCTTCTTCGGCCAGGTAATCCGGCAGCACTGCCACGCCGGCACCGGCCAGCACCATCGCATGCACCGCCGCCGCGTTGTTGGCCTGGGCCACCGGCTTCATGCGCACCGTGCGCCGGCTGCCACCACTGCTGACGAAGGTCCAGCGCAACGGCGTCGCAAGCACCGACATCGCGATCCAGCCATGCATCGCCAATTGCTCCGGACGACGCGGCGTACCGTGGGCGGCCAGATACGCCGGTGTGGCCACCACCATCTGACGGAAACTGCCCAGACGCAGTGCATGCAGACTGGAATCACGCAGCCAGCCTACGCGTATCGCCAGATCGAAGCGCTCGGCAATCAGGTCGTTGATCCGGTCGCCGATCACCAGATCGACCTGCACTTGCGGATGCAGCTGGCAGAAACTCGCCAGTGCCGGTGCCACTACGGCCATGCCATAGTCGGTCGAAGTGGTGAGGCGCAAGGTCCCGCTGGGTGTATCGCGATTGCCGCCTACCCGCGCAATCGCCGCCTCGGCATCGGCAAGCAGGCGCACGCAATCGGCGTGGAAGAGCGTGCCGGCCTCGGTCAACGACATGCGCCGTGTACTGCGCAGCAGCAGTGTGGTGCCCAGCTCCTGTTCCAGCCTGGCAAGATGCTGGCTGACCATCGCCTTGGTCAGCCCCAGCTGCTCGGCTGCCGCGGTGAACGAGCCGGCACGCACCAGCGCCACGAACACTGCCAGCCGGTTGAGATTGACTTCATTCGCCACAGGCTCACCGCTGTCAACTATAAGTTTACAGTGAATTATGCATTGGATGGTTTATCAAACCAATCGTGACGCGCATGCTTTGCTCCATCAGCCGCCGACTATCCATTGCGCGGCACCTACCGGAGCCACCCATGAAAATCGCACTGTTCGGCGCCACCGGCCACCTCGGCCAGGGCATCCTCCATGAAGCACTGTCGCGTGGTTATGACGTCGTCGCCGTGGTGCGCGACCCTAGCCGCCTCGCCCAGCGCAACGACAGGCTGAAGGTCGTCACCGGTGACGTCGCCCAGCCCGCCAGCTGGCTCGATGCAGTGCGCGGCGTGGATGCGGTGGTCGCCAGCCTGTCCGCGCGCCGCGACGGCAACCCCGACAGCGTGCCCGCCAATGTCGGCGTGCTGCTGGACAACCTGCCGAAGGCTGGCGTGAAGCGCCTGCTATGGGTCGGTGGCGCCGGCTCGCTGGAAGTGGCGCCGGGCGTCAAGGTGATCGACGACCCGCATTTCCCCGACGCCTGGAAACCGGAAGCGACCGCACAGGGCAGCGCACTTGACGTGTTCCGTGCCAGCAAGGCCGACGTGGACTGGACCTATGTCAGCCCGGCCGCCCTGATCGAGGATGGCGAACGCAGTGGCAAGTACCGTGTCGGCGGCGACCAGTTGCTGGTCGATGGCAACGGCGTCAGCCGCATCACCGTTCCTGACTACGCGGTCGCGCTGCTCGATCGCATCGAGAAGCACGATGCGTTGCGCCAGCGCATCACCGTCGCCTACTGAGCGAACCTGCAGGGCACTCGGATAGCTGCGCAGGATCGACGGCACGGCTTCCAGTTCGGCGCTGCTGCTCCTGTCCGCCAGCAGCGCCGGACTCCTACCGGATCAATGACCGCAGCAGGACGTCCGCAACTGCACCGGCGGGCACGGCACGCTACCGTACGAGCAGAACACGCAGCAGTCGCCGGGTTTGGGCCGAAGCAGTTCGCCACACCCGGCGCAGTCGTAAAAGAACTGGCAGGCGTCGGCCGGCATCGTCTCGGTAACCTGGTGGCCGCAATGCGGACAGGTCAACGTACTCTGCAGGATCATTTCAGTGGCCATGCTGCGTGTCCCCGTCATCGGTGGTGGCATCGCGAGTGGAATCCTTGAAGGTCGGTTTGGCGGACATCTGCATGCCCTGCATATCCGCCGCACCATGCGCATCAGTCTCGCCGTGCCCGTGGTCTTCGTCCATATCCTCGTCCGGCGGCGCCCTGGCCACGATGTCCTGGTATTGCGCCGGCGAGAGACCGGGCAGTTTCTGCAGGAACGCCACCATGCTCCAGATGGTGGCGTCGTCGTGGCTGGAGCCCCATGCCGGCATCGCGCTCATCTTGATACCGTGCTTGATCACCCAGAACGCTTCGCGCGGATCGGAACGAAACTTCGCCAATTCGGGCGGTTGCGGATACAGCCCCGGCCGCATTTCGGAGTCGGCCATGCCCGGTGCCAGGTGGCAGCCGGTACACATCGCCGCGTACTGGCCGGCGCCCTTGAGGATCAGCTGCGGGTCGTCGAGGTTCGGCACCGTGAGGGCCTTTGAGCGCCATTCGATCGAACGCTCGCGCAACGTCTGCATCAACGCATGGACCGGCCGCGTGTGGTGATCGTCGGCGCCAATGTTGTAGATGCCGGAGTAGACGAACGCGCCGACTCCAACGACGCCGATGACAACCAGCGCCACCGTGGTCGTGATGATGGTGAAGTGTTTCATGGCTGTCCTCAGAACCAGATATGCACGCCGGCAACGAATTGCCGATCCATCGACGGCTGGCCATCCAGCCGTGCGTAATCAGCGGTCACGCCATAGCGATGGATCCACACGATGCCGATGTAGGGCGCAAACTGCCGACTGACTTCGTAGCGCAGGCGAAGGCCCAGCTGGGTATTGGAGAGGCCGCTGCCGATATGGCTGGCTGGATCGTCGCTGCCGTAGAGATTGAGTTCGAACTCCGGCTGCAGGATTAGCCACTGCGTGAACAGCAACTCGTACTCCGCGCGGAAGCGTGCGGCAGTACGGCCTGATGGCCCAAGGTAGCCTGTCGCTTCCAGCTCGAACCAGTACGGCGCCAGCCCCTGGATGCCGAATGCGGCCCACGAGCGATGCGGACCTTCGCCCACGTCCTGTCGTACGCCGAGCTGGGTGTTCCAAAACGCAGCGACGGCATGGCTCCACAACGCCTCGACCTGGCCCTCTTCGATGCGGCCATGATCGGCATCGCCCTCACTGCGCAGCCACAGCTTGTCGCTGTCGTTGCCATACCAGCCTTCCATATCCCACGCGTTGCCGGTGGCATAACGGCCGTCGGTGAGCTCGAGCTGATCGATCTTCAGCATGCCCAGCGGCTGACTGTCGCTCATGTCCATGCCTGGCATGCTGCTCTGGCCGATGCCATTGGAATAGTCCGGACTGCGCGTGTTCGTCGTGGTCGTGGCGCTGTTAGCCATGGTCGACATCGAGTCGTGACTCGCTTCCGGCTTCACGTCATGGTCCACGCCCGGCATAGCCGAGGAATCCATCTGCATCGGCGGAGCCGCCGGCGTGTCCGCACTTTGCGCCGCAGCGAGCAGCGGCCATGCGAGCAGCATGCAAGCAAACAGCATGCGACGACGCCAGCGAGTAGCGGTGGATATCTTCCTGCGCATGCTCATGACACCACCACCTCGCGCATCATGCCCGCCTCCATGTGATAGAGCATGTGGCAGTGATACGCCCAGCGCCCCGGCGCGTTGGCGGTCACCGCGTAACTGATGCGTTGCGCCGGCTGCACGTTGATGGTGTGCTTGCGCACCTGGAATTCACCGTCGGCATTTTCCAGCTCGCTCCACATGCCATGCAGGTGGATCGGGTGATTCATCATGGTGTCGTTGACCAGCACGATGCGCAGCCGCTCGCCGGTGTTGAAATGCACGGGTTTGGCATCGGAGAACTTCACCCCGTCGAACGACCACATGTAGCGATCCATGTTGCCGGTCAGGTGCAGTTCGATCTCGCGGCCGGGTTCGCGCGTATCGATCGGGCCGCCGATCGTGTGCAGGTCGGCATAGGTCAGCACACGCCGGCCGTTGTCGCGCAGACCGACGCCGGGATCGTCGAGATTCGTGCGCGGCGTGTTCACGCGCATGTCGACACCCGGACCCACTTCCGTGCGTGCATGGCGCACCGCCGGCGCCGCGCCCATGTCCATGTCAACCATGTCAGCCTGACTCATATCACCGTGATCCATGCAGGCCATGTCATGCGATGCATGCGCCCCGCCCATATCGCCCATCATGTCCTGCATGCCGAGCCAGACGCGTGCATCCAGCGCTGGCACCGCAGCCTCCATGCGCGGTCGCGGCGCCAGCGTGCCGCGCGCGTAGCCGCTGCGGTCGATCGACTGCGCGAACAGCGTGTAGGCATGCTCGTCCTGCGGCTCCACGATCACGTCATAGGTCTCGGCGACCGCAATGCGGAATTCGTCGATCGCCACTGGCTCCACGTCCTGGCCATCCGCGCTGATCACGGTCATCTTAAGACCCGGAATGCGCACGTCGAAAATCGTCGCCGCCGAGCCGTTGATGAAGCGCAGGCGGATCTTCTCGCCGGCGCGGAAGATCCCGGTCCAGTTGCCGGCCGGCGCGGTGCCGTTGATCAGATAGGTATAGGTGCTGCCCGACACGTCGCTCAGATCGGTCGGATTCATGCGCATCGCATTCCACATGCGCCGCTGCGCCAGCGCCGGCGCGAGTCCCTCGCGATGCACGTCGCGCATGAAATCGGCGACGGTAGGCTGGGCATGGTTGTAGTAGTCGCTCTGCTTCTTCAGCTTCGCGTAGACATGCTCGGGGTTTTCATCGGTCCAGTCATTCAGCATCACCACGTAGTCGCGATCGGTGGGATGGCGCTCGGGACCGTCCGGCTCGACCACCAGCGCACCATAGAGTCCGGTCTGCTCCTGGAAGCCCGAGTGCGAGTGATACCAGTAGGTGCCGGACTGGCGCAGGGTGAACCGGTAGACGAAGGTCTCGCCCGGCGCGATGCCGGGAAAACTGATCCCCGGCACGCCGTCCATCTGGAACGGCAGCACGATGCCGTGCCAGTGGATCGAGGTGGGCACGCGCAACCGGTTGGTGACGCGCAGCGTGACGGCCGAGCCCTGGCGCACGCGCAGCACTGGCCCCGGCACGCTGCCATTCACCGTGGTAGCGAGCCGCGGCGCCCCGGTGTAGTTCACCGGCGCCTCGAGCACATCGAGTGAAAAATCGGTGCCGCCCGGCACGGTCGGCTCGCCGGCGCTGGTCAGCGCCCAGACCGGCGACGAGCGCCACAGCCCGATGCCGGCAAACGCGCCGCCCAGCGCCAGGCCCTGCACGAAACGACGGCGGGAATAGCTCGGCAGCGCGTCTGCCGAGGGATAAACAGGTTTCATGGTGCAACTCCACATAGCGCGCTCCGGCGTAGCCGGAGTCAGTCATGGCCAGCGTCGCGCAGTGAAGCGCGACAGGTCAGGTCAGCTTGGGGAGTGCGACCAGTGGAGGTCGCAGCGGTGGTGCATGCATGAGCTTGGGCGCGACCACCAAGCCCAGTGGAACAGGCATGGCAGCCGGTGCTACAGGGGGAAACGTTGCCATTGCCATGACCGGCAACGCCGTACCGCACGTCGCCGCACAATGACAGGCGTTCGTCGTGCCGTGACCGGCATGGTCCCGACCGTCGCAACACTCGGCCTTGGCCGACATGGTGTGATGCGCATGATCGGAAGCCTGCGCCAGATGCGCAGCATGGCCGGCAGCAGGCGCCATGCCCATCATCCCGCCTGGTGCCGCATGCACGGGCGCCACTGCAAGCATCAGCCACGCCAGCCATGCCATCACCCGAAGGTGCGGCAAGCGTGCGAGGTGGCGAAGCGTATGGGGCATCGGCGCAGCTTAGGCGCTGCGTTGTCCTGCCTCAACTCTGGACCTGCATCCATCCGGCTTCGCGCCCGGGTATCGAAGCCTCACAACAGGAACCAGCCACCCGCCCGTCTATACTTGGCCACCCTGCCCGCCGTGACCGCCATGAATTACCGCCACGCCTACCACGCCGGCAACTTCGCCGATGTCCTGAAGCACACCGTGCTGCTCGCGCTGATCGAGGCGATGCAGGCCAAGCCGACGCCGTTCTGCTACATCGACACGCATGCCGGGAGCGGCAGCTACGCACTGGACGGCTTCGAGGCGAAGAAGACCGGCGAGCACAAAGACGGCATCACCCGCCTGCATCCGGCCGAGAAGGTACCGCCGCTGCTGCAGCGCTGGCGCAGTCTGATCCTCTCCGGCGAAGGCAACGAACAGGGCCTGAAACACTACCCCGGCTCGCCACTGCAAGTCGCCCGTCTGCTGCGCCCGGATGACAGCGCACAGCTGTGCGAACTGCATACGGATGAAGCCGCCAAGCTGCGCGAACTGCTGCATCGCGACCCGCGCATGCATGTGCATCAGCGCGATGGCTACGAGGCGCTGAAGGCACTCGTGCCGCCGAAGGAAAAACGCGGTCTGGTACTGATCGACCCGCCGTACGAGGCACAGGAAGCCGAGTACAAGCAGATCGAGAAGGCACTGAAGGAAGCGTTGCTGCGCTGGCCCACCGGCGTCTACGCCGTGTGGTATCCGATCAAGCTGCGCAGCCAGGTGCAGCCCTTCCTGCGCGGCCTCCAGCGCAGCAGCGCGAAGCGCGTGCTGCGTGCCGAACTGCTGGTGCACCCGGATGATTCACCGCTGCGCCTCAACGGCTCCGGCATGGTGATCCTCAACGCGCCATGGAACCTCGACGACGTGCTGCGCGAACCGCTGCGCGCGCTGGCCAGCCTGCTGTCACAGGAGCGCCCGGCCGAATGGAAGCTGGACTGGCTGCGACAGGAAGGTGCCGAGCTGCCCGCGCCCAGCCCGTTGCCACCGTCGCGTCTGGCAGCAGCGCGGCCGCCGCTGCGCGGTGCTCCGACGCGCAAGCGCTGATGGCAGGAATACCAAGGAAAGCCTCCTCGAACCTCGTCATGCCGGTCCACTCAAATCTCGTCATTCCGGCGAACCCCACAAAAGGTGGCAAGGGCCGGAGGAGCTCTAAAACAGCGAAGCTGGTCATCGCTTTACTCACAGCGAACCTGGTCATCCATTAGGCCTATCGCAAGATCAACAGCGATTCCGGCCTTCGCCGGAATGACGACAGAAAAGAATTCGAGCTTCCACATATTCCGCTTCCGGCATCGCTGCACGACCTGCCCACGCTGCTTGATGTAGCGTAGGCAACCAACCTCGCCCCATCATGCAGACCGTTCTAGCTCAGTAGCCCTTTGGAGTTTTGACCATGTCCGTCACTGCCCACTCCCTGCGCCACCTGTCCGCTCCGCTGCTTGCGCTGACCCTGGCCGCCTGCGCTCCGGCACCTATCTACCAGAGCGCGCCGAACGCCGTTGTCGCCGTCCCATCCCAGGTGGCGCAGTCTCCCGAGCATTTCACCGGCAACCAAGTGATCTGGGGCGGCCGCATCGTGCAGGTACAGAATTTCCCCGATCACAGCGAAGTCGAATTGCTGGCCTACCCGCTGGATTCCTCGCAGCGACCGCAGGCGAACGACAGCGGCAATGGCCGCTTCATCGCCGTGATGCCCGGCTTCGTGGAGCCGCTCAGCTATCCGCCAGGTGCGCTGATGACGGTCAGCGGCAAGCTCAACGGCAGCCGCGCCGGCAAGGTTGGCGAGGCTGACTACGTGTTCCCGTTGGTCGTCACGGCGCAGTCGCACGTGTGGACACCGGCGGAAATGGAAAAGGGCCGCAACAACATCCACTTCGGCGTCGGCTTGGGCGTCGGCATCCGCTGAACCGGCCTCACCGCGTCCGCGTGACCGCTACACTGCCCAGCCCCAGCCCAAGGATTCGCATCGCATGTCCGGTCACGCCAATTCGCTGAAAGCGATCCTGCTCGCGCTTGGCGCGAACTTCGCGATCTTCGTCACCAAGCTGTTTGCGGCAGTTGTTACCGGCTCCGGCGCGATGCTGGCCGAGGCCGTGCACTCGCTCGCCGACTGTGGCAACCAGTGTCTGCTGCTGCTCGGCATGCGCCAGGCGAAACGTCCACCGTCGGAGGAATTTCCGCTGGGTTGGGGTCGCGCACTGTACTTCTGGTCCTTCCTCGTTGCGATCCTGCTGTTCAGCGTGGGCGGCATGTTCTCGATCTACGAGGGCATCCACAAATTCACCAACCCCGAACCGTTGAAGTGGCCGTGGCTGGCGCTGGGCGTGCTGGTATTCGGCATCGTCGCCGAAAGCTTCTCGATGCGCGGCTGCATGCAGGAGGTCAACAAGGCACGCGGTACGCAGGATCTGTGGACATGGTTCCGCGAGACCCGTTCCAGCGAACTGCTGGTGATCTTCGGTGAAGACCTTGCCGCCCTGATCGGCCTGTGCCTGGCCACACTGGCGATCGGCCTGACCATGCTCACCGGCAACCTGATGTTCGATGCCGCCGGCACCGTCGCGATCGGTGTCCTGCTGATTGTCGTGGCCATACTGGTGGCGATCGAGGTCAAGGCGCTGCTGATCGGCCAGGGCATGGAGCCGCGCCGCCGCGATGAGCTGATGAACTTCCTGAAAAGTCGCCCGGAAGTCGCCGAAGTGCTGAACCTGATCACCCTGCAAATGGGCCCCGACGTGATGGTGGCGGTGAAGGCGCGCATGCAGCCGGTCGCCAGCGACCGCGCACTGATCGACGCGATCAACAGCGTCGAGGCCGCGATGAAGGTCGAGTTCGACGATGTGCGCTGGAGTTTCTTCGAGCCGGATATCGCCGACTGATTGGAAAGTCCACTTTTGGCCAACCGGAGCTCAGGTCGCGCCGACCTTGGCAGCTTCGGTTGTCGACGGAGATGGTTCTGGTGCCAATCTGCGCAGTGCAGCAGCCACTGCGCAACCCAGCAGAGCACCGGCTATCTGCGCGAGCACAAAGCCTGTGACATCCTGAGGTCGTATGCCTGCAAACGTCTGCGTCAACGCACGCGCAAGCGTCACGGCCGGATTCGCGAAGGATGTGCTCGCGGTAAACCAGTAGGCGGCGAAGATATAGCTCGCCACCAGAGCCGGGACAGCAGCTGGCCGGTGACGACGACCCAACAGGATGGTCAGCATCAGCCCGAATGTGGCCATGCCTTCGCTGATCCACTGTGGCGGCCCGGCGCGCACGTGCATGCCGACCTGGATCAGTGGCAGGCCGAACATGAGGTGGGCAAGCATCACTCCCGCTACCGCGGCGACCAGCTGCGCCACGACATAAGCCAGTGCATCGCGATTGCCGATCTCGCGATGGATGCGCATGATCAGCGTGACCACCGGGTTGAAATGCGCACCCGAGATCGGCCCCAACAACTCGACAAGAACGTAAAGGACGCAGGCCGTCGCGGCAGCATTCGCCAGCAGGGCGATCGCGTTGTTCCCGTTCGCAAGGGCCACACCCATGATGCCCGAGCCAACCACCGTGGCCAGCAGCAGCGACGTGCCGATGAATTCTGCCAGCAATTTTCGCCAGAGGTTCATCAGAGCGTTGCCAGCAGGGTTCGGACGCGGAATGCGATGTCGTCGCGGACTGCACGATAGGCGTCATCATCCATGTGCTTCGGATCAGCCAAGCCCCAGTCTTCCCGACGCTTGGTCGGCACCCAGGGGCACTCGTCGCCGCAGCCCATTGTGATCACGGCGTCGAACTCACCCTCAACTTCGCCGAGCGATTTGGAGGCATGCGTTGTCAGGTCGTAGTCCAGTTCCGCCATGAACCGGACGGCCTTCGGATTGATCAGCCCTGAGGGCCGGGATCCCGCGCTCAGGGCTTCCACCTGATCCCCGCCATGGATGTGCGCGAACGCTTCCGCCATCTGGCTGCGATTGGAGTTTTCGATGCAGACGAACAAGACGCGTTTCATAGCTTCCGCCGTGTGGGTTTGCATACGGCCACGGGGGCACAGCAATTCGCATCGGCCGAAATCGCACAGCAGTTCTCCGTGAGGAAGCCAAGCAGCGCATTCATCTGGATGTAGTCCGCACGGCACTGGATCACGCGTCCCAGCCGCTCGTCACTGACCATCCCCGCACGGCGCAGGATGTGCAGGTGGTTGGTCAGCGTGGCTCCGGCCAGGCCCGTCGCTGCGGCGAGTTCGCCCACGGCCATGCCCTCCTCGCCGGCTTGGACGAGCAAACGGAAGATGTTCAAGCGATGCTCCTGGGCCAGAGCATTGAGGCATGCGAGCGCGGTTTTTGATTTCATATTTCTATATTTATGGAAATATGAAATCAAATCAAGACCCGGAAAATCAGTGAAGAACGGTCGACGCTGGCTGAAATTGTCCCCTTGACTAGTCTCGCAGAAAAAAAGATGGCCCTCAGTAGAGGGCCATCTGGGCACTGTCGAGGATCACTTGCCGGATGGCTGATAAGTCAGATCCGCGCTGTAGCTGTCCACATGGGACGACACATCCTGGATGGCGTCATTGAGTGACTTGCGCAACGCAGCGGCGTCTTCCTTGCCATACGTATTCTCGACCATCTTCCATAGTGTCGGATTGGCATCTTCGCCGAAGTCTGCCCAGCTCCTGGAGAAACTCACCACCATGAAATCCGGCGCCCCTTGATCACCGTCCTTGACCTTCGCAATCATGAAATGCTCTGACCACTTGGATTTTTCGGCAGCCGCGGCGATTTTCCTGGCCACACTCGTGAATGCCTCAGATGCATCGTGGCCGGGCTTGAGCTTGAAGTAGGTGACTTCCGTCAGCGCAGACGTCTTGGGCATGCCACCGGGCATATAGGTGAGTTCAGGCATGGGTTCAAGAAATGCGCTTGTCTCGCTTTTCAGATGCGGATTCACCTCCGTCCGCCACGTTTGATCGCACGCCTTGCCCGCGGTGTGCATCGCATCGAAAGTTTCCCATGTCGAGGGATCCGAAATATACGAGTACCGATACGTGTCACCCGTTTCATGCAGCAACGCGACCCACGCATATTTGAAGCCATGCTGGCCCAGGCACTGGTTGTAGCTCTTGACTCCAGCCTCGTAGGCTTGCTGATCTGCGGGCGCCACGGTATCGGTGTAATCCCGGATGACATGCGTCTTGCCCATTTCTGCTGCGTGGACGCCAGCGATGCACAACAGTGCAGCCATCGACGCCATCCAGGGTTTCATGCTTTTCATAAAAGCCTCCCTCAGAGCTTGCGCTCTGCAGTTCATGGATTGTGTTGCTGTCTCCCCTCTTCGCTGGAATGCGAAGGCCGAGAAGTATGCGCGCATACAAAACCATACAGAACGGCATTAGCAATACACTGATTCAAATGAATATTTATGCCGTGCGCAAACCCGTGCTCTGCGCTGCATCCGGCAAAGCGAATCGCCATGGGATGGAAAACGTCGGCGTACACGGGGATGCCGCCATGCTGGGATCAAGGCCGCAAGGGGCATATCGCCTGAGTGAAGCGAAAACCGCAGAACTCGGCATGACTCACCGGCATCAGAGGAAAAGACAACTCGCCATGCTTACGAACCGACGGCGAAGACCTTGTTGCACAGTGCGCCTAGTCGTTTTGCCAATGCTTCCGCGCCGATGTTGGTGTCGGTGTTGCTGGAACGGCTCGCGAAACAATACAGCTTGCCCTTCCTGCTCAGCACCTCAAAACCGTTGGATGCCCTGCGCCGCGCTTGGTCGCCTACGCCGGGCAAGTCCACGAAATTGGCGCTATCGGGACTCGCAGTGACGTCGTTCCAGGACATTTCAGCGGTAGTGTCTTTGCCGATCCATACCTGGATCGCAACGCGCTCATTTTCGAAAGTGCAGCCGTTTGAGAGCGGGTTGCGGCTGAGCTCGATCGGCGATTCGAGGATGCCGGCAACGTCCGCCGTAGTGAAAAGCTTGTCGCAATCCAGCGACTTGACGGGGTCGCTGGTGCCGTCATCGGCTGCTGCAGACGCCGCGACGGGACCGGTTCCACCGTTCGATGCGGGGTGATTGGCGGATTGCGAACATGCAGCGGTTGTGCAACATGCGAATGCCAGCATGAGCAAAGGTAGTTTCAAGTGCGACATGATGTTCTCCTCATGATGGTCTGCCTAGTTCACGCCAGCCGGAGGCTGCACGTTGCCGTGATCGAAGTGTGCCGAGACATGAACTTTGCGGTCGCCTGCCTGTGTAACCGCTTCGGTCTTCAGAGGCAGGCCACTGGCGTTGCTGAGCCATATCTGGGTATCGCTGCTGCTCGCCGGCGTCGTGGTTTGTATAAGCACCGCGTAAACCGTTGCGACTTGGCCGTCGACCGTTTCGGTGCGCAGCGATCTGCAGTTCGAAAACGATGCGCCGGTTTCACGCGTCAAATCGATCACATCCTGCGACGTCATCGGAGTTTTCGTCCAATGTCCTCTCATGCCGATGTACAGCGCGTGGGTCGTATAGATCTTCTCGACCGATTTTTTTCCGTCGGCCATCGCGATTTCGTGGTACGGCGTATTCGCCTGCTTCATCATGGCGTCCGAAATCGGCTTGCAGGACGCATCATCGGCGTGCACCGGTGCGCTGGCGATCGCGCAGATCAGGACGGATGCAGCAAGCGCCCCAAAGGCACAGCTGAAGACGAGTCTGTTTCTGGCAAGACTGTTCATGGTGTTTTCCTGATGGATGGAGGGCCATGTGATGGCTCGTCGAGGCGGATGGCGACGACGTAACTCAGAGATGTGGCATGGCCGGAACGAAAGCGATCTGGGTCACGCTGCCATGCGCGTAAATCATGATGCTGCCGCTGGGGCATGCGTACTTGATGCCTTGCGATGCGCTGGTGCGCACGCAGGATTTCGGTGCGTTGGAGCTGTACCAGCCGTCTACCGTCGGCACCGAGTCGCTGGTTTCGAGCACCAGCGGGACGCCCATGGCGATCGCCGACGCCGGCATGTCATTCATGTTGTGGCCGTTCGGATACATCGGCAATTTCCCATTGAGCTGAACCGCCAAGGCCGTGGAGCAAGCGAGCACGCTTGTCGTGAACAATGCGATAGCTGTCAAGCGATGCATGATGATTTCCTCCGGTTGAGTTTCAGTTCGCCGCAAAAATCTTGTTGCACAGATCGCCGAATTTCTTGCGCATATCTCCGGAGGGCTGAATCACGGCAGCGCCGGCTTTGCTGATGACGCAGAGCCGGTCATTCTTTGATGCGGCGTCGAGTTCGCCTAGTTCGGAGACCCACACGGCGCTGTCGCCCACACCGTTGATCGGCGTGGCAGTGGACCCCATGGCGCCACTGAGCCAAGCCTGGATCGTGGATCCCCCGTTGGCAGAGCGCAGCGTGACCATGATCTTCGGACCGCCCTGGGCCTCGGTGGCGGTAATGAAATAGCAGGTTTGCGGATCGCCCTCGAGCGGCTTGGTGCCGGTGATCGGCTCGCTCAGGATGCCGGCCATATCCGCCGCGACCAGCAGTTTCCGGTCACAGACATTCCCTGCGGCGGCCGTTGCTGCATGGGTCGCAGGGTCGGCCGTGCCGGCTGTTGCCCCCGTGGTGGTCGATGCGGATTTCGAGCAGGCCACGAAAAGGCAACTGGCGCCGGCGAGCACGATGCAGCGAATGATGGGTTTGAGCATGGTCGTTTCCTCTGGATGGAATGACTGATTGACGTGTTGCTCAGCGCGCGGCGAAAGCCGCCTCGCACATCTTTCCGGCGACCTGCTTCCAATCGCCGTTCAACAACCTGGCATCGACAGCGAAACGCGTCTCGCAGGCAATCGAGCCATGCACCACGTCGACCCACTGCATCTCCTCGCGACCGACGGTATAGCGGGCCTTGTCGCCAAACCCGGACAACGCTGCGTAACCCTTCTTGCCGGAATCGTCGAAGAGTCCATCCGTATCGTCGTGCAGGCTCACATCGATCTGGGAATCCCGCTGCCGGAAAATGCATCGCACATAATCCCGTTCCCCCGCATGCATTTCATCGGTGGTGCTGTCGTCGATCGAGAACGAGGTCAGCGGCGCCGTCACCATCGGCTGCACTGAAGCCTGCAATTTCGCGCAGAACGCCGCGGCAATTGGCGTGGTCGCGCTGGCGTCGAAGAACGTGGATGCGCCCTGCGAACAAGCGCTCAGTATGCAGAGCGCTGCAACGATGACCATGCTGCTCTTGCCGAAAATGGCCATGACCATGACTCCGGGTTGTGAAAGGCGAGTGGGTCGCATCGTCCGGCGGCGGCGCCGGCACGCTGCGGTGAAAAGACTGCGTTCGACGCTCATCGGCGTGCGCTCGCGTCGAAATCGGGTGTGGCAAGCACCGCAAAGCTGCCGCTCCACGGATGCGGGTAATCGCTGCTGCGCAGGAAGTTCTGCATCGATCCGTGGTAGCCCGGCTGGCCCGGCAGGATCTGGATCGTGACGATGCCGCCACGCTGCGCATCGATCGCACCGGCGTGCACGGCGGCGCCACAGATCGACGAGGCATCGGTGTACAGGCCGCTACCGGTGACCGAACCGGCCCTCGGCTTGCCCGACGGGCAGCGGAACCGATAGCGATCACCGTTCATCCCGCGAAGGTTCAAATCCAACGGACTGGTCTGCCAGTCGAGCGTCGGCAGCACGGTGCTCGACGCCGCTCGGTGGCAGGCGCCCTGTACAACGAGCAGCGCGAGTACAACGAACTGGAGAATGCGGTGCATGATGAGCTCGCACAGGCAGCTGACGGGATGGGTGATCAGCGTGGGCTGAAGCACGCGCCCTGTCCCTTCCGTGGCTCTGGCATTTTTCTGGCAGAATTCCTGCTTGCTTCCTGCCTTGAGCTGGAGCCGTGTCCGCCCAAATGAATACGGTCTACCACTTCGCCGAGTGCGAGCTCGATCCACACGAGCGCAGACTGCTTGTGCATGGGCAGGCAGTGACCCTGACGCCGAAGGTATTCGACACGCTGGTGTTGCTGGTCGAACGCGCCGGGCATGTGGTCAGCAAGGATGAATTGATGGCCGCGCTGTGGCCGCGCGGTTTCGTGCACGAATCGAACCTGACCAAGCACATCTGGCTGATCCGGCGTGCCCTGGGCGACGACGGCGGCGAAAGTCGCTGCATCGAAACCGTGCCCAAGCTTGGCTATCGGTTCATCGCGCCGGTTTCCCGCACGGCGAACGAAACCGCAGCGACGGCAACCGCAGCCATGCAACCGGCCTACGTTGGCGTGGACGCGGCACCAGTGCCGGTGCTGGCCGAACCAGACGGGCGCACGATCGATACAGGCACTCCGCTCCCCGTACCCACCAGCTCGGTTGCACGCAAGCGACGGCTTGGCCTGCCCGCGGTCATCATTGCAACGGCATCCGTGCTGATCGTTGCAGTGATGCTGCGCTGGCATGCCGTGCAGACACCGGTTGCCAGCGTGGCCGGCACACCCGGCAGCGCGGTCGCAATCGTCGACTTCAACAACCTCTCGAGCAATCCCAAGGATGCATGGCTGGCGCCCGCGCTGACCGAAATGCTGGCGACTGAAATCACCGCAGGCGGTCGCCTGCATGCGATTCCCGACGAACTGGTGAGGGCGGCGCACGCCGACCTCCCTGCGCCCATGGCTGGCGGCTATGCATCAACCAGCCTGTCGCAACTGCATCAACGTCTGGGCAGCGATTACGTGCTCAGCGGCAGTTACCTGGTTTTCGGCGACACCGAAGCGCCGCAGCTTCGACTCGATCTGGCCGTGCAGGATGCGCGCAGCGGCGCGATGGTGGCCGACCTGTCGCGTTCGGGTGCGGTATCCGAGCTGCCCGCCCTGGTGGTCGCCGCCGGTGCCGGCCTGCGCGACAAGCTCGGCATCGGCGCGCTGAGCGGGGATACCTTGCGCCAGGCCGCCAACGCACAGCCGCCGACTGCCGAGGTGGCACGACACATCGGATTCGCGCTGGATGCCCTGCAGAAATACGACCCGTCGCGCGCGCGCGACGAATTGCTGCAGGCGATCGCGCAGGCTCCGGGCTATGCACCGGCTTACATGTATCTCGCCCAGGCGTGGGCGGCACTGGGCTATCGCGCGAAGGCGCTCGCCGCATCGAAACAGGCGCTGGCCAATGCCGCGGGGCTGCCGGAAGAACAGCGCCTGCAGATCGAAGGGCAGCAATACAACATGCAGGCCGATCAGCCGCGCACCATCGAGACATGGCGCAAGCTGGTGGCATTGCGGCCACAGAATCCCGATTACCCATTGCAGCTGGTCGCTGCGCTGGTGGCTGCTGGCAGGAACGACGAGGCCGACACCGCGCTGAGCGCCCTGCGTCGACTCCCCGGCGCTGGTGATGACCCGAGAGTCGAGCTGGCCGCGCTGAACATCGCGACCGCACGTGCTGACGCCAAGGCGGTCATGGCTCACGCGCAGCGCGCGTTGCAGCTTGCGCAGACACGCGCCGAACCGGGCCTGATCGCCAGCGCGCAACTGCAACTAGGCATCGCTTCCGGCAATACCGACGCCGCCGAGTCCATGTTGCGCAGTGCCGCGAGCAGCTTCCGGAAAATCGGCAATCCGCATGGCGAGGCGCAGTCGTATCAGAATCTAGCCAACCTGTTCTTCAATCGCAACCAGATCCCGGCGGCGCGCGAGACCTATGAGCGTGCGATGGCGATCTATCAGGGTATTGGTGACCTGGGCGGCGTCGCTGCGATCTACGATGACCTGAGCCGCATGCTGTGGGCCGCCGGCGATCGCGATGGCACCGAGGCCGCCTTGCGCCAGGCCTTGCAGATCGGTCGCGAGACCAATGATCTGGAACGCCAGGCATGGAGCCTGACCGGGCTGGCTACGGTGATGTCGGACGAATCCGCTGGCGACGAAGTGGTCAACATGTACCGGCAGGCGCTCGCGCTCGACGAACAGGCCAGCAAACGCTCGCATCATGTCTTCGTGCTGGCCGCCTATAGCGACCTGTTGCGCGAACGCGGTGAACTGGATCTCGCACGCGATACCTGCAGCAAGGGACAAGCCGAAGCCCGCGCGCTGGGTGACCCAGAGCAGATCACCACGATCAATTTCGAATGTGCGCAGATCGCGCTGGATCGTGGCGACGTCGATGCTGCATCGGCCGTATTCAAATCGATTGCGCAGCGTGCCAAGACCGCTGGCGACACGTTCAACCTCGCCAATGCACAACTCATGCTCGGCCAGATCGCGATGGGGCGATTGCACTGGCCCGAGGCCATCGAGGCGTTGCGAATCTCCCTGGATAACTGGACCACGAGCCAGGAAACCACGGGCGAAGCCGTCAGCGAAGGCTTGCTGGCATTGTGCTATTCGGCTTCGGGTGACAAAGCCGCGCGAGACAAGGCAGCCGTGCATGCACGCGACTTGCGCGGAAGAAGCAACCAGCGACAGGAAATCCTCACCCTCGACATCGCACAGGTGCAGCTGCAAAGCGATATCGACACCCACGAAAACGGCGCAGCTGCCTTGCAGGCGCTTGCCGACGACGCAACGAAACGTGGATGGCTTGGCATGGCACTGGAAGCCAGGCTCGCGAGGGTGCAGGTGCTGGAGCACGGGGCCGATCCCGCCGCCGCCAGGGAAGCACATGACGAACTCGCGAAGGACGCCGATCAGCATGGCTATGGCTGGGTCATGCAGCGACTTGCAATGACGCCGGCACACTCCCAACCGTAATGCGATGCTGGGCCGCCTCCAGCGCCAACGAGACCGTGCATATGATAAGACCCATCGCGATCCTGGCCGGTTTGTTGTATGCGGGACTGGTTCTTGCGCAGACCGCGGCACCGTCACCGGACGCGCTGATGCAACGCGTTGCCGCGAGCGAGCAGCGTCTGTCTGACTGGGCGGAGCTGGCACGTTACCGCGACGAAAACAGCAAGCTTGCCGCACCGAGTCGCGGCGAGGCGCGCGTGGTCTTCATGGGCGATTCGATCACCGATTTCTGGGGCCGCAGCAGCGGCGTGTTCTTTCCCGGCAAGCCCTACATCAACCGCGGTATCAGCGGCCAGACCACACCGCAGATGCTGGTGCGTTTCCGACCGGACGTCATCGCGCTGAAACCCCGCGTGGTGGTGATTCTCGCCGGCACCAACGACCTCGCCGGCAATACCGGGCCGTCCACGCTCGGCATGATCGAGGACAACCTCGCATCGATGGCTGAACTGGCGCGCGCCCACCACATCAAGGTCGTGCTCGCCTCGCTCACGCCAGTCAATGACTACGCCGATGCTGGCATGACCAAGGGCCGGCCGCCGCAGGAAATCCGCGAGCTGAATGCGTGGATCAAGTCTTATGCGCAGCGCGCGCATTTCGTCTATCTGGATTACTACGATGCGCTACTCGACACCCATCAGATGCTGAAAAAAGATCTGTCAGCCGACGGGCTGCATCCGAATGCCGCCGGCTATGCCGTGATGGCACCGCTGGCGCAACAGGCGATCGAACAGGCCTTGCGGCACTAGCCATGCCCTTGCCTGGAGGAAAGCGATGCTTCGACCGTCGCTTCAGATTTGCGGCGACTGCTTCAACTCCAGCAAATCCCAGCCATTGCCGTACAGATCCTCGAACACCGCGACCGTGCCGTAGACCTCGTGGCGCGGTTCCTCGCGAAAGTGCACGCCGGCTGTGCGCATGCGCTGCCAGTCGCGCTGAAAATCGTCGGTGTGCAGCAACAGGAATACCCGACCGCCGGTCTGGTTGCCGATACGCGAGACCTGCTCGTCGCCGTTCGCCTTGGCCAGCAACAGACGGGTTTCGCGTGAACCGGGCGGCGCCAGCAACACCCAGCGCTTGCCGCCGCCCATGTCGGTGTCTTCGATCAGCTCGAAGCCCAATGCCCTCGTGTACCACGTGATCGCCTCATCGTAATCGGCGACCAGCAGCGCCAAGGCGCCAAGATGCTGGTTCATTTCCTGCCTGCCTTCAGTGTCGGTATTGGGCCCAACTCCACCTGCAGTTTCTTGGTCAGCTTCGCGCGCACCAGGGTGTAGGCGTCGAGAATGAGGGCTTGCAGTTCGGCGGTGCCAAAACGCTGCGGTTCGGTGACCGAGATCCAGCGGGAGCGCGCCATGTACGGCGCGGGCATGATGCCAGGCTGATCGGTCAGTTCCAGGAAGCGTTCGTCGGCGACTTTGAACGACAGCCGCCCTCCTTCGCTGCCGTCCGACGGCGTCACCACGAACATCTTGCCGCCGACGCTGAACACCAGGTCCGCGCCCCATTTGATGTCGCGCGTCACGCCCGGCCACCTGCCGCACAACGCCTCCAGCTGGCGGGGTGTGAGGCCGTTGGCCTGCTTGCTGGTCATGCCGCTGCTCCGCTGGAATCCGATGTGCATTGTGCCGTGCGTGGCCAAACCCTGTCTGTGGCATCACCGTAATGCCGTGCCGCAGCAGGAAGACGACTGGTCATCAGCGCTTGGCGGGACGTGCTTCGGCTGCCCCTGATATGGTCCGTTATTGAAAATTCATGTTGCAATGCACACAATACGCAAAAGTATGGAACTGCCATGATCCCCGCCATCGACTTTGCCGCCCCTGACCGCTTTGCACCGCTGCCGCCGCGCAGCAGCGAACGCTTTGCCCGCCCGCGCGTGGCGCCATCGAGTACCGGCGAATCGGTGCGTACCCGCGACGGCCGCGAGCTGGTGCTGCGCGCGATCGAGCCAGGCGACGTGGCGGCGATGCAGCGTTGTTTCACCCGGCTGTCGCCGGAGGACATCCGCCGCCGCTTCCTGCATGCGATGTCCGAATTGCCGGCGCCGATGGCGCAGCGGCTGTGCCGGATCGACCCGGCATTCGAGACGGGCTACGTGCTGATGGACGAAACGGTGACGCCGGCCGAGATGCGCGGCGTGGGCCGGATCTACGTCGACGAGGCCACCGACACGGCTGAATTCTCGGTGCTGGTAGAGCAGGACTGGGGCCGCATCGGCCTCGGTGCGCTGCTGATGCAGCGACTGGTCGATGACTCGCGCCGCCGCAAGCTCGCCGAACTGTGGGGCTACGTGCTGCAGGAAAACCGGCCGATGCTGGAGCTGTGCAAGGAGTTGGGCTTCAGCCAACGCCTGATCCCGGACGAACCCGGCACGGCGCTGATCACGCTGAAGCTCTGATCGACCACCCGCACGCACAAACAGCCCCGGCCAGCCGGGGCTGTCGCGTTACACTTGCCCGCTTTCCCCGGCGCGGCTCGATGGCGGCGCCTTGAACACGCGTCCCCTATGTCCAGCCTGATCAAGCACCCGCCCCTTCCCAGTACCCCCAAACAACGCCGTTACTGGACGCCGCCCCACGGCTCCGCACGGGCACTGCTGATCGCCGAGGCGGCACGCACGCACGACGGCCTGCTGGTGGCGGTGACCCGTGACACCCAGCGCGCGCAGGCGCTGGAAGCCGAGCTGAAGATCTTCGCCGGCGGGCTGCCGGTGCTGCATTTCCCGGACTGGGAGACGCTGCCCTACGACGTCTTCAGCCCGCATCCGGAGATCGTCTCGCAGCGCATCGCCACGCTGTACCAGCTGCCGAGCGTGAAGCGCGGCGTGCTGGTGGTGCCGGTGGCCACGCTGATGCAGCGCATCGCGCCGCGTACGCATATCACCGGCTCCGGGCTGGTGCTGGCCAAACGCCAGAAGCTCGACCTGGTCAGCGAACAGCGCCGGCTCGAAGCCTGCGGCTATCGCAACGTGCCGCAGGTGGCCGAGCCGGGTGACTTCGCGGTGCGTGGAGCCCTGCTCGACATCTTCCCGATGGGCACGGCCGAGCCGTACCGCATCGAGCTGTTCGACGACGAGGTGGAATCGATCCGCAGCTTCGATCCGGAAACCCAGCGCTCGCAGCAGCAGGTGGAGAAGATCGAGCTGCTGCCCGCGCGCGAGTTCCCGCTCACCGAGGAAGCGGCGAAGGAGTTCCGCGGCAACCTGCGCGAGCGCTTCCCGATCGACGTGCGCCGCTGCCCGCTGTATCAGGACATGAAGGAAGGCGTCACGCCCGGCGGCATCGAGTACTACCTGCCGCTGTTCTTCCGCGAGACCGCGACGCTGTTCGACTACCTCGCCGACGATGCGTTGTTCGTGCTCGGCGAAGGCGCGGGCGACGCTGCCGACCAGTTCTGGGTGCAGACCGCCGAACGCTACGACCAGCGCGCACACGACATCGAACGCCCGGTGTTGCCACCGGCCGAGTTGTACCTTCCACCGGAACAATTGCGCGAACAGCTCAACAAGCGGCTGCGCGTGGAAGTGGTCGACAGCGGTCACGAACACGCCGTCACCAGTGGCACCCAGCCCGCACCGGAGCTGCCGCTCAACCGCAAGGGCGAAGAACCGGGTACGTCGCTACGGCATTTCCTCGCCAGCTATCCGGGCCGCGTGCTGATCGCAGCCGATTCAGCAGGACGGCGCGAGGCGCTGAATGAGACGCTGGCAGCAGCGGGATTGAAGCCGCAAAACGTGGAGGGCTGGCAAGTCTTCCTGCAGCCACCACCTTCTGTAGGAGCGGCTTCAGCCGCGACCGGCATTGACAACAAGAGCATCACGGCTGAAGCCGCTCCTATAACCGCTCCTGCAGAGGCACCGCGCTTCGCCATCACCATCGCCAGCCTGGAACAGGGCTTCGCGCTCACCAAACCCGCGATCACCGTGCTCACCGAGCGCGAGCTGTACGGCGAGCGCGTGCGCAGCGAGCGCGACCGCAAGCGCCGCCGCGGCACCGCACGCGATCCGGAAGCGATCATCCGCGATCTCACCGAGCTCACCCTCGGTGCGCCGATCGTGCACGTCGATCATGGCGTGGGCCGCTACCAGGGCCTGCTCTCGATGGACGTCGGCGGCATGGATGGCGAGTTCCTCACCATCGAATACGCCAAGGGCGACAAGCTGTACGTGCCCGTGGCGCAGCTCGGCCTGGTCAGCCGCTACTCGGGCACCGCACCGGAACTGGCGCCGCTGCATTCGCTGGGTGGCGACGCATGGGAACGCGCACGCAAGAAAGCCGCCGAGAAGGTGCGCGATGTCGCCGCTGAACTGCTGGCTATCTACGCGCAACGCGAAGCGCGTGGCGGTGAATCGATGCCGATCGACCGCCAGCTGGTGGAGGAATTCGGCAGCACCTTCCCATTCGAGGAAACCCCCGACCAGGAAACAGCGATCGAAGCCGTGCTCAATGACCTGGCCGCACCGCGCGCGATGGACCGGGTGATCTGCGGCGACGTCGGCTTCGGCAAGACCGAAGTCGCGCTGCGCGCCGCGTTCGCCACCGCCACCGCCGGCAAGCAGGTCGCCGTGCTGGTGCCGACCACCCTGCTCGCTCAGCAGCACTACCGCAACTTCGCCGACCGCTTCGCCGACTGGCCGGTACGCGTCGATGTGCTGTCGCGCTTCAAATCCACCAAGGAAGTGAACGAGGCGCTGAAGCGCCTCGCCGACGGGCAGATCGACGTGATCGTGGGCACGCACAAGCTGCTGCAACCGGACATCAAGTTCAAGAATCTCGGTCTGGTCATCGTCGATGAGGAACAGCGCTTCGGCGTGCGCCAGAAGGAGCAGCTGAAGAAGCTGCGCGCCGAAGTCGACCTGCTGACCATGACCGCCACGCCGATCCCGCGCACCTTGAACATGGCGATGGCCGGCCTGCGCGATCTCTCGCTGATCGCCACGCCGCCGGCACATCGATCGGCCGTGCGCACCTTCATCTCGGCGTGGGATCCGGCGACGATCCGCGAAGCGCTGCAACGCGAGCTCTCGCGCGGCGGCCAGGTGTACTTCCTGCACAACGAAGTGCAGAGCATCGAGCGCACCGTGCGTGAACTGGAAGAACTGGTGCCCGAGGCGCGCATCCGCATCGCCCACGGCCAGATGCCCGAGCGCGAACTGGAAGGCGTGATGGCGGACTTCCACCGCCAGCGCTTCAATGTGCTGGTGTGCACCACGATCATCGAAACTGGCATCGACATCCCCAGCGCCAACACCATCATCATCAACCGCGCCGATCGTTTCGGGCTGGCCCAGCTGCATCAGCTGCGCGGCCGCGTCGGTCGCTCGCATCACCGCGCGTATGCCTATCTCGTCGTACCCGACCGCAAATCGATCACCGCCGATGCGCAAAAGCGCCTGGAAGCACTCGCTTCGCTGGAAGAACTCGGCGCCGGCTTCACCCTGGCCACCCACGATCTGGAAATCCGCGGCGCCGGCGAGCTGCTCGGCGACGAACAGTCCGGCCAGATCCAGGAGATCGGCTTCGGCCTCTACACCGAACTGCTGGACCGCGCCGTGCGTGCGCTGAAGTCCGGCAAGATCCCCGACTTCGACCTCAGCAGCGAACACGAAACCGAAGTCGAGCTGCACCTGCCCGCGCTGATCCCGGACGATTACCTTGGCGACGTGCATCATCGCCTCACCCTGTACAAGCGCATCGCCAGCGCGCGCAGCGAGGACGACCTGCGCGACCTGCAAGTGGAGATGATCGATCGATTTGGCCTGCTGCCGGACAGCACCAAGCAACTGTTCGCCGTCGCCAGCCTGAAACTGATGGCCACCCCGCTCGGCATCCGCAAACTCGACTTCGGCGCCAACGGCGGCCGTATCGTGTTCCGTGAAAAACCCGACGTCGATCCCATGCTGATCATCAAGCTGATCCAGCAACTGCCACGCGTCTACAAGCTCGATGGCCAGGACAAGCTGAAGATCACCTTGGACCTGCCCGGCGCCACCGAGCGCATCCGCAGCGCGCAGGAAGTGCTGATTCTGCTAGGTGCACGTCGGCCCGGCTGACTGTAGGAGCGGCTTCAGCCGCGATGCTCTTGGGTATGTCGGCGCCGACCGGGCAAGAGCATCGCGGCTGAAGCCGCTCCTACACTATTTCTGGAAATGGATCATGCGCATCGGCAGCACAGGCCGAGCCTCAACGATCCAGCGGACTCAGCACGCCCTGCCCGCCGCGATTGAGTACATGCGTGTAGATCTGCGTGGTGGCCACATCCTTGTGGCCGAGCAGCTCCTGGATCGTGCGGATGTCCTGGCCGGCCTCCAGCAGATGCGTAGCGAAGGAGTGGCGCAGTGTGTGGCAGGTGGCCGGCTTGACGATACCGGCACGATCCCGCGCCGCCTTGATCGCACGCTGCAGTCGGGATTCGTCCACATGATGGCGACGTTCTGCCCCATCGCGCGGGTCCACACTGCGTGCCGCTGCGGGAAACGCATACTGCCAGCCCCAGTCTTGTGCAGCACCCGGAAACTTGCGCGCCAGCGCATCGGGCATCCAGACCCGGCCAAAGCCGGCCGCGAGATCCCGCTGGTGAACCCGCGCAGCCTCGGCCAACTGCGCTCGCAGCGGCTCACTGAGTGTGCGCGGCAACATGGTGCGGCGGTCCTTGGCGCCCTTGCCCTGACGCACCAGAATCTCGTTGCGCTCAAAGTCCACATCCTTGGCGCGCAAGCGCACGCACTCCATCAACCGCATGCCGGTGCCGTACAACAAGCTGCCCATCAGCCAGTGAAGGCCGGTCAGCTCCCCCAGTAGCGCGGCAACCTCCGACCGGGTCAACACTACCGGCAACCGCTGCGGCCGCTTGGCCCGTTCGATCCCATCCAGCCATGGGAGATCAATACCCAGTACCTGCTTGTAGAGAAACAGCAGCGAAGACAGGGCCTGATTCTGAGTGGCCGCGGCGACCTTCCCATGCACCGCCAGCGTCGTCAGGAAGCGCTCGATCTCCGGCGCGCCAAGTTCGCTTGGATGCCTCTTGTCATTGGCAAAAATGAAGCGCCTGATCCAGCCCACATAGGCTTCCTCACTACGTTTGGACATGCCCAGCCGCCGCATTCGCTCGCGCACCTGGTCAAGCAACTTCGGTGCTGGGCGTGTCGCCACGCCACTTGTCCCTGCTCCCGCTCCATGAAAGGATGTCATCCATCTCTCCTGTCTGTATGCATGGCGAGATTAGGTTGCCGCATTAGGCTGCGCCAACGGGGATAAGTTGTTGATTTGCGTAGGCCGCAGGCTCGACTTGATGCCTGAATGTCAGAATTAGGCTGCCGTATTAGACTGCATTATGAAATCTACTTAGCGTTAGGCCATGAAGCAGACGGAACTCAACAAATTTCTTGGCAAAGCCTTGAAGTCCGCGGGAAAGGTCTATGGCTGGCGCTCGGCGGGCGGATTTTTATTTAAGCCGCTCGATGAGCTTTTCTTTTCATTGACGTTTGCATCGAGTGCACGTGCGCATTCTCTTCATTACACCCTGAGGTTTAAGTGGCGCCTACTCGATGATATGCAGTGGCTAGTCTTAGGCATGTCTGACAACTCCAACGGCCCCATGAGCCTCCGAGCAAACGGCGCGTTCAGCGTGCGTGGGCAGGAATTATTCGGCGAGTCAGTACGCGAATGTATATGGAGTGAAGAGTGGGTCGACCACAACATCACCAGAATCGTTGAGGAGGCCAACGAAAAAGTGAAAGTTACGTCTCAACAGATCACTAGTATCGACGACTTCATGGCTTTTGCTGAAGAAGAGCATTTAAGGCTTTTGCAACGCTCACCCAAAGCCGTCGTGACGCTCTGGCGCGAACGCCTTCTTACTCATTTAATTAAAAATCAGTTCACGGAGGCGGCTGCCATCGCAGAACAGCGGATAGCCGCAAGAGATTCTGGTAGTTTTATAGTAGACGGGCATTCATTCTTTGAGCTTGCTAGGCGCCATATTTCGGCAATTGCCTAACAACTCGTCCAAGCGGACGCGCTAACCGCGCGCCGCTTAACTCAGGCGTTAGGTTGTAGTGGAGGGGAAGTCACACATGAAGCCAAGGCTGTTTCTCGGCGTTTTTGCAATGATTGCGGTGCAGATCATCTTCGGGATTGCAAGCGAGCTGTCCTCTTCCACCGCATTGATATTTGCTATCCCGATCGTCGGCTCTTTTTCCGCTGCGGCATGCGGTGGGTTCGTCGCCAGACGGTCTTTCGTTCTACCAGGTGTGCTGGTCTTGTTAGTCGATCTCGCGTTGATTGCTTACGCCTTGCCGCATACCACCGAGGAGCCAGTGGACTATTCCGTTGTCCCTCCTTCGGGTTGGGCAATGATGGTGCTAATTTCGGCATCGTTTCTTGCAGCCGGTGCGGCGGGCGCTAAAGTTGGCACTCGCTTTGCGGCCCGATACGCCTTGGCGAATGCATCGCCTACAGCCTAACAACTCGTTCAAGGCGGACGGCTTCGCCGCCGCTTAACTCAGGCGTTAGACGTCAGGGGTGCGCATGAAGCAACCGATTTTCCTTCTAGTGGCTCTACTCGCTTTTGTGGCTCATGCGCAAGAGCCCCAGTTGTCTCCGGATGCCCCGAAAGACAAGCCTGTCCAGATATACACAAAAGACGGCGAGGCTTCACTCAACGCCGCAGAGGCACCTTATATTGCGAAGGCAAGGTCGACCTATCCAGTGGCCAAGGCTACGTTTCTAGCGGGACTTCCCCAAGGCGAGATCTTCTTTGCAACCACCATTTTGCATGACAATAACGGCGCAGCTGAGCAAGTTTTCATTGAGGTAAATTCGATCCAGGGCGACCATATAATTGGCCATATTGCGAGCCAGCTCAGCGTAGTAAAGGGCTTCCAAAACGGCCAGTTCTATACCTTCCCGGAGTCCGCCTTGATTGATTGGCTGATTACCCATGCGGATGGATCTGAGGAGGGCAACTATGTCGGGAAATTCTTAGACACTTACCACGGGGCTGGCGTCTAACATCCCGTTCGAGGCGGACGGCTGCGCCGCCGCTCAACTCCAGCGTTAGACTCAATCCAGAATTTTGTACCGGGCGGATTCCAAGGGGCTTTCATGGGCATCCAAAAGAAGTACGAGGCTCTCGTGAAAGAGTGGGGTCGTGAGCTAGCCAACGAAATCATGGCCAAACGTGCATCGAAGCGCCCAGCCAAAAAGGGTAAGAGCAAGGCGCAACATTGGTCGCCGGTGCTGCCCGGGTCCTTCGAGTCCGGAAAGCATCGCTAGCAGCAAAAACTCGCACAGATGGTCCTCGTCGCGACCGTCTAACATCTCATTCAAGCGGACGGCTTCGCCGCCGCTTAACTCCAGCGTTAGGGATGCTCTGATCAATTAAGTTAGAAACGGCCGTCCAGACGGCCATGAGAAAGCACCGGACCTGCTACGGGGAAAAGGTGTCTGTGGAGGCAGGTCGCCGGCACCGCCGTGCCGATTTACCTCGAAC
>NZ_MUNT01000011.1 GCF_002001175.1 Rhodanobacter sp. C03
TTCCCTGGCGGCCATAGCGGCGTGGTACCACCTGATCCCATCCCGAACTCAGAAGTGAAACGCGCATGCGCCGATGGTAGTGTGGCTTTGCCATGCAAGAGTAGGTCACCGCCAGGGGCTTTATCCCCAAACCCTCGTAGCTCACGCTACGGGGGTTTGTTCTTTTGGGCGATCCGGATTGTTGCGGCGACGATGCACGCGATGTCGTGTGCGCTTGAATTGCCGCGGTATCGATCGCCGTCGATGATCTGCGATCCCCTATGATGGACAACACGCCGCGATCCAGTCGGTGTTGCAGGGAGCGCGCTCTTGTTTGTTCACGTCGAAACACGCCGCCGTCCGCGTTGGCATTGGGCAACCTTGCTGGTGGTCACGCTTTGCGTGGCATGTTTTGTCGGACTGGCGCTGACGCCGGTACCGCAACGCGGGCCGTTGTTGCTGGAATGGGGTACGGTACCAGCCAACATTTTCAACCCGCATGAGGCGTTGCTGCCGCAGTTGACCGATCCTGCCCTGCTGCGGCTGTTCACAGCACTGTTCATCCATGTGACGTGGCTGCATCTGCTCAGCAACCTGTTGTTTCTGGCCATTTTCGGATTGCCGGGCGAGCGAGCCCTGGGTTCGCTGCGTTTTCTGTTGCTGTTCGTGCTCGGCGGGATCGTGGCGAATCTGATCGGTGCCTTGTCACTGACAGGTGTACGCCTGCCGATCATCGGCTGCAGTGGCGCGGTGTCGGCGGTGGTGGGCACCTATGTGGCATTGTTTCCACGCGCCAAGCTGGGACTGGTGTTGCCACTTGGGCTGTACCTGGAATTTGTGCGCGTACCGGCCTTTCTGCTGATCGGCATCTGGGTGCTGCTGCAACTGCTGTTCAGCTATGCCGGACCGAGCTATGGCGCCTATGTGTGGTGGGCGCATATCGGCGGCTTTCTGTTCGGCGTGGTATTTGCCCTGTTCTCGCGCGACGCGATCGCCCGCCGTCTGCGCGGCTGAACGCATCAACCCGAAACCGCGTCGGCGTGGATCCAGCCATGCCGACGGGCAAACTGGGACAACAACCTGCGTGCGACAGGGGTAGCGGCCACACTGCCGAAGACCTGCTGCGGATCCGCACCTTCGCGTTGCATGTCGGCATGCTTGCGCTTGATGTAGGCACGCATCACGTCAGCATTGAACTCCGGATGGAATTGCGTGCTGATCGCCTGCGGTCCATGCCGCAGCAACTGGTGTGGCTCACGGGCAGAGCGCGCCAGCACGGCGGCGCCGCGCGGTGGTTCAAGCACACTCTGTTCGTGAGTGGTATGCGCGCGGAAGCTGGCCGGGAGGCTGCTCGCCAGCGGATCGGTTGCGGCATCATCAAGTACTTCGATCGGCTGGGTGCCGATTTCGCGGCCACCGGGCAAGTAATCGACGCGTCCGCCCAGTGCATGCGCCATCAATTGATGGCCGTAGCAGACACCGAACAGCGGCAGCTCGACATCCATCGCGTTGCGAATCCAGCCGGCCGTGCGCTCGCTCCATGCCAGACGCTCGGTCACCATCGCGGCGGAGCCGGTGATCACGGCGCCAGCGACGTCCTGTGGTGGTGGCAGCGCCTCGCCGACGGTGACGTCGATGATCTGCAGTTGCTGCGGTCGCAATTGCGCACCGAGCCGGAACCAGTGGGGAAAGTCGCCATGGCGGCCACGGATGTTGTCCGGCGCACGACCGGTGCGGATGATCAAGACAGGTTTCATGCAGGGCAATGTTGAATGTGGAATGGACGTCGTTACGGCGGTGTGTCGTCGAAGGCTTCGATCGGCGGCAGCACGGTGAGAATTTCCTGCACCGTGGTTAGCCCAGCGGCGACCTGATCGGCGGCGGAAATGCGCAATGGACGCATGCCTTCGGACAGTGCAGCTTTGCCGAAGTTGCTCAGATCGAGTTCGGCCGAGATCAGACTGCGCAACCGCGGCGACAGTTTCATCATTTCGTAGATGCCGGTGCGGCCCATGAAACCGGTATTGCGGCACTCAAGGCAGCCGACTGGCTGGAACACCTTGTCCGGCACCGGTATCGACCAACCGTGGGTCAGTACCGTCCATGCCTGCGGATCCTGGACGGCCTCCTGCTTGCAGTGCGGGCATAGCGTGCGTACCAGCCGCTGCGCGACCACACCGGTGAGGGTGGACTGAATCAGGTAATGCGGGACGCCGAGATCGAGCAGGCGGGTGACCGCGCTCGGCGCATCGTTGGTATGCAGGGTGGACAGCACCAGATGGCCGGTCAGCGAGGCCTGTACTGCCATCTGCGCAGTTTCCAGGTCGCGAATTTCGCCGACCATGATGATGTCCGGGTCCTGTCGCAGCAGCGTGCGTACGCCGGCGGCAAAATCCAGATCGATCGCGGCATGTACCTGCATCTGGTTGAATTCAGGCGAGACCATCTCGATCGGATCTTCCACCGTGCACACATTGAGTGCCGGTGTGGCCAGATGCTTCAAGGTGGAATACAGCGTGGTGGTCTTGCCCGAACCGGTCGGGCCGGTGACCAGCACGATGCCGTGCGGTCGCTCCACCATACTGCGCCAGTTGGCGCCCTCGCCCGGCGAGAAGCCGAGTTGGGCAAAATCCTTGACCACCAGATCCGGATCGAAGATGCGCATCACCACCTTCTCGCCGAACGCGGTGGGCATGTTGGAGATGCGCAGCTCCACCTCACGACCACCGGCCGAACGCGTCTTGATGCGGCCATCCTGCGGCCGGCGTTTCTCGGCTACGTCCATGCGCGCGAGGATCTTGATGCGTGCCGTGACCGCGGTCATCACCGGCGACGGCAGTTCGAACACCTTGTGCATGATGCCGTCGATGCGGAAGCGGATATGCCCGGTTTCGCGGCGTGGCTCCAGATGGATGTCCGAGGCGCGCTGTTCGAACGCGTACTGCAGCAGCCAGTCGACGATGTGCACCACATGGCGGTCATCTGCACCGACTTCGCCACTCTTGCCCAGTTCCACCAGCTGTTCGAAATTGAGGATTGCCGAAGACGCGTCGCTGCCTTTCGCGTCCTGCGCCAGCTGGATCGAACGCTGGACGCCGTAGAACTCCTGCAGATAACGGTTGATGTCGATCGGGCTGGACACTACCCGTCGCACGTCACGCCGCAGCATTTGCGTCAGGTCGGCGGCCCAGCCCGCGTCGAACGGCTCGCAGGTGGCGAATGTCACCTCGCCCGCGGTGGCCGCCACCGGCAGGATCCGATGACGCTGTGCATAGGCATGACTCACCACCTGGGTTACCGAGGCGACGTTGATCTTCATCGGATCGATTTTCAGGTACGGCAGGCCGGCGTGACTGGCCAGCCATTCGGTCAGCGCCTCCAGTTTCAGTGGTCGGCCCAGCTCGCGTTGATTCACCATCTTGGCGTTCGCGATCAACACCAGCGGATGCAGTTCCACCACGCTGCGACCGGCGCGTGCGCCCATGCGCACCTGCTTGGCGTCGTCGGCCAGCAGGTAACCGTCGACCACCAGGGCGGCCAGCAGATCGTCCAGTTCCAGTCGGCCACGCCGGCCCAGCAGGGATGCGATTTGTGGTGATGCAGCCATCCGGATGTAACCCCCGTAGTGCTTTTGCCGGCCCGGAGTCCAGTGGGAAAGCAAGCTGCCGCTATACTAACGCGCTTTACCCAAGGTCACGGAAAGCCATGTCCGCGCGCACCTTCCAGGATGTGATCCAGACCCTCAACCGCTATTGGGCGGCGCAGGGCTGTGTGTTGCTGCAGCCGCTCGACACCGAGGTCGGCGCCGGCACGTTCCACCCCGCCACCTTCCTGCGCGCACTCGGTCCCGAGCCGTGGGCCGCCGCCTATGTGCAGCCGTCGCGTCGTCCCACCGATGGCCGCTACGGCGAGAATCCGAACCGCCTGCAGCATTACTACCAATACCAGGTAGTGATGAAGCCGAACCCGGAAAACATTCTCGAGCTGTACATCGGCTCGCTGAAGGAACTCGGCCTCGATCCGCTGGTGCACGACCTGCGCTTCGTCGAGGATAACTGGGAATCGCCGACGCTCGGCGCCTGGGGTCTCGGCTGGGAGGTCTGGTTGAACGGCATGGAAGTGACCCAGTTCACCTACTTCCAGCAGGCAGGTGGCCTGGAATGTCGTCCGGTGACCGGCGAGATCACCTACGGTCTGGAACGACTGGCGATGTATCTGCAGAACGTGGACAACGTCTACGACCTGGTCTGGACCGATGGCCCGCGTGGCACCGTGACTTACGGCGACGTGTTCCACCAGAACGAGGTGGAGCAGAGCACCTACAACTTCGAGCATGCCAATGTGGCCGATCTGCTGCACTGGTTCGATGCGTGCGAGGCGATGGCGAACCAGCTGATTGCCGCGAACCTGCCGCTGCCGGCTTACGAGCAGGTGATGAAGGCCAGTCATACATTCAATCTGCTCGACGCGCGTCGAGCGATCAGCGTCACCGAACGCCAGCGTTACATCCTGCGCGTGCGCACGCTGTCGCGCAGCGTGGCCGAGACCTATGTGGCGCAGCGCGAGAAACTCGGTTTTCCGGGCCTCAAGCAAGTGAAGGAGCCGGCTCATGGCTGAGCACAAGCCACTGTTGATCGAACTGGGTACCGAGGAACTGCCGCCGAAGGCGCTGGACGAGCTTTCCGCCGCATTTCTGCGCGGCATCTGCGATGGTCTGGCCAAACGCGGCATCGACGCCGCGCTGGATCAGGCGAAAGCCTATTGCTCGCCACGCCGTCTGGCGGCGCATATTCCTGGCGTCGCGCAGGCGCAGCCGGAGCAGACGATCGAGCGACGTGGCCCCGCCATGAACGCTGCGCTGGATGCCGAGGGTCAGCCGTCCAAGGCGCTGCTCGGTTTCGCGCAGTCGTGCGGTGTCGGCGTGGAACAGCTGGAAAAGCTCGAAACCGACAAGGGAGCATGGTTCGTGTTCCGTGCGGTGAAGCCGGGCCAGCCGGTGTCGGCGTTGCTGCCCGAGATCATCGAAGAAGCGCTGAAAAGCCTGCCGATCCCGCGTCCGATGCGCTGGGCCGATCATGACTACAGCTTCGTGCGTCCCGTGCACTGGCTGGTGATCCTGCATGGTGCCGAGATCGTCGATGGCGGTGTGCTGGGACTGAAGAGCGGCCGCAAATCACGTGGCCACCGCTTCATGCATCCGCAGCCGGTGCATGTGGCCGATGCCGACAGCTGGCTGGACGCGATGCGCGCTTCCAATGTACTGGCTGATCCGCAGGAGCGCCGCCAGCGCATCCGTGCGCAGGTCGAACAGCAGGCCAAGCAGACCGGTGGCGTGCCACAACTCGATGATGCCTTGCTCGACGAGCTTGCCAATCTCACCGAGTGGCCGGCGGCGATCGCCTGCACGTTCGAGCGCGAGTTCCTCAGCGTGCCGCCGGAGGCCCTGGTGACCACCATGGTGGCGAACCAGAAATTCGTGCCGGTGTTCGATGCAGACGGCAAGCTCACCGAGCACTTCATCGGCATCGCCAATATTGACAGCAAGGATCCGGCCGAGATCCGCAAGGGCTACGAACGGGTGATACGGCCGCGTTTCGCCGACGCCAAGTTCTTCTGGGACGAGGATCTGAAGACGCCGCTGGCCAGCTACCAGGAACAGCTCAAGAGCGTCACCTACCAGCAGGCGTTGGGCAGCTTGTGGGACAAGAGCGTGCGCGTGGCCGAACTGGCGCGCGTGATCGCCAATCGGGTCGGCGTGGATGCCGGCGCTGCAACCCGTGCGGCGAGCCTGAGCAAGTGCGATCTGCTGACCCGCATGGTTGGCGAGTTTCCCGAATTGCAGGGTGTGATGGGTCGCTACTACGCCGGCCATCACGGTGAATCGACCGAAGTGGCCGAGGCGCTGGACAGTTATTACCAACCACGTTTCGGTGGCGATGCGATTGCCGCGGGCCGGTTAGGCCAGGTGCTCGCTGTGGCCGAACGGTTGGACACCTTGGCCGGCATCTTCGCGGTCGGCATGAAGCCGAGTGGCAACAAGGATCCGTTCGCGTTGCGCCGCGCCGCGCTCGGCCTGGCGCGCACGCTGATCGAGGGCGGTCTGGAGCTCGATCTGCGCGGCAGCTTCACCGAGGCACTGGAACTGCTGCCCGATGGTGCGCTGATGGCAGGCCTGAAGCCGGGCAAGGACGGCAAGCCGCCAATCCTGCATGCCGGCGAGCGACGGGCGATCCTGCTCGACGAGCTATACGACTTCGTGCTCGATCGCCTGCGCGGCTACTACGCCGAACAGGGCTTCGACAACGCGCAGTTCGAAGCCGTGCTGGCCGTGCAGCCACGCAGTCTGGCCGACTTCGACCGGCGCCTCCGCGCGGTCGCCGAATTCGGTCGTCGTCCGGAAGCCGCCAGCCTGGCAGCGGCGAACAAGCGGGTCGCGAATATTCTGCGCAAGCAGGCCGAAGAAACCGGCGCGCCCGCGATCGGCCGTACGGTTGATCCAGCGCATTTCGAGGCAGATGCGGAGCGTGAGCTGGCCGCCGCCCTTGGCGCGGCACAACAGGAAACGGCTGGCGCGCTGGCTGCGGGTGACTACACTGCCGTGCTGGCGCGGCTGTCACAGTTGCAGGCGCCGGTGGATACGTTCTTCGACAGCGTACTGGTGAATGCGGATGATCCCGCCGTGCGCGCCAACCGGCTCGCCCTGCTCGGGCAGCTGAAGGCACAGTTCAGCGCCATCGCCGATATCGCCCTGCTCTGAACAAGACCCACAAAAAACGCGGCAGCCGTGATGGCTGCCGCGTTTTTTGTGGGTCGATCGCCGCCGCTTGGACTCAGGCCGTACCGCGATCCAGCCGAATACGCTCGGCCAGCCGGTGATTGAAGGTCACCATGGCGAGTGGGTCCACATGGGAGCCGCCCGGGCCGAGGATTTCATAGAGCTGGGTCAGCAAGTCGGTGTTCTCCGACATGGAAAGCTGGCTGCCGGCCAGACTCAGTTCCGACTGCAAGATGCGCATGGCGGTGTTCAGCCGCTGGGTGTCGACGCCCATACTCATACTCTCGGTATGGCCTTGCGTCGCGCCGAGCCGCGCGCGCGGTCGATGCGAGCTCACGTTTTCCGAGCTGTACTGATCATCCAGAGTGGGCACGTTCGGATCGAGTTGCAACGTGCCTTCGCCGGCCACCAGCCAGACCAGCGAGATGCCCAGAGTGCGCGCAAGCGTGACGCAGCGCGCGCGTGATGGATCGGTATTGCCGTCGCGCCAGCTGCGCACGACGCCTTCGGAGAATCCGCACATTCTGGCGATTTCGGTGGCGCTGCCGACGCGTTTGATCAGCAGTTTAATGCGATCCGAAAAAGTTCCCGTGGCGGTGGGAAGCGTATTTTTTTGCGTATTCATCGGTGGCGGCCAAGGCGATGAGAGGGATGGGACATGGATATCGTAATACCGAATGCCGTAGGAATTCTGAAGATTGAATAAAGTTACGAAGTGTTGCGCTTGCAAAGTACCGAAGAATGTCATAACGCAGCGTTAAATCGTAATTACTTGCGATTTACTCCGGGATTCGACGCGGGAGCGCTCGGCTAGCCTGGACTCCGTGCTTCGATGCGACAAGCGCGCAAAAGTTTCATGCGCCGGTTCATGGTGAATCAGGTCGCGCAAGTGGGCACCGGTTGATTGGGCGCAGCATTTTTGATGTGCAAGTTGTGCCATGCGTTCCTGGCCATCAGCGGGCTCATTGGGTAATGCGAATTTCAGCAACAGCCGTGAAATCGTCGAGCGCGGTCGAGTCGGGTATTCGGCCGCGCCATTGAGTTGCACCCAGCAGGATCAGTGGCTTCGATAAATCGGTGCTTATGGATGCCGGGGCGACTTGCGTTGTGTCCGCGACTTGCTCATGGTCATAATCCCCGGTAACGAAGAAGCCGGCGGGCCGCCCCGGATCTTCCTTCACCAGGGCATCGCATGAGCCAATTCGCACTGCTGGGCAAGCGGCGGTTTGCGCCGTTCTTCTGGACCCAGGCGCTGGGTGCGTTCAACGACAGCGCATTCCGCAATGCGATGGTGATGCTGGCAGCGTTCCAGATGGGGCTGCCAGAGCGGCAGGTCTCGTTGTATACGAATCTCGCGCCGGCGCTGTTCATCCTGCCGTATTTCCTGTTCTCGGCCACCGCCGGGCAGCTCGCCGAGAAATTCGAGAAGACCCGGATCATCCGCTACGTGAAACTGTTCGAGATCGCCGCCATGTTGCTGGCGGCCTGGGGTTTCCACACGCACCATCTGGTGCTGCTGCTGATCGTGCTGTTCATGATGGGCGTTCACTCGACCGTGTTCGGGCCGATCAAGTACGCGATCCTGCCGCAGGCGCTGAAGCCCACCGAGCTGGTCGGTGGCAACGGCATGGTCGAGATGGGTACCCAGCTGGCGATCCTGGTCGGCATGATCGTGGGCAATGCGCTAATGCTGCTCGCCGGGGTGGGGCCGTTGGCTTCCGCAGCGCTGACCATCGCGGTGGCGCTGGCCGGCTACAGTACGAGCCGCGCGATTCCTCCCGCACCGGCGACTGCGCCGGAGCTGAAATTCAACTGGAACCCTGTGACCGAGACGGCGCGCGTGCTCGGCATCACGCGCAGCGATCGTGCGGTGTTCAACGCGGTGCTGGGCATCTCGTGGTTCTGGTTCTTCGGCACCGTGCTGGTGGCGCAGCTGCCGATCTACACCAAGTTCAACCTTGGCGGCGACGGCTCGGTGAGTACGCTGGTGCTTACCCTGTTCTCGCTGGGCACCGGCGTGGGCTCGCTGCTGTGCGAGAAAATGTCGGGCAAGCGGGTGGAGATCGGGCTGGTACCGCTGGGTGCGTTCGGGCTTACCGCCTTCGGCATCGACCTGTATTTCGCGCGGCCAGGTGCGGCGGTGCTGCAGGGCCTGGACTGGCTGGCCTTCCTGCATGCGGCCGGCAGCTGGCGCATCGTGCTGGATCTCACCGCGATCGGTGTGTTCGCCGGCTTCTACGTGGTGCCGCTATTCGCCTTTGTGCAGGCCCGCGCGCCGCGGGAAAAACTGTCGCGGATCATTGCCGGCAACAACATCATCAATGCGCTGCTGATCGTGATGGCCTCGATGTTCGGGCTGCTGCTGAGCCGGCTTGGCATGAGTGCGGCGGAGATTTTCGCAGTCGATGCCGTGCTCAATGTGGTGGTGGCCGCCTATATCTTCAGCCTGGTGCCCGAATTCCTGATGCGTTTCATCACCTGGGTGCTGGTGAATACGCTATATCGGGTGCGCGCCGACGGAGTACAGCACATCCCCGAAGAGGGCGCGACCCTGCTGGTGTGCAACCACGTCAGCTTCATGGATCCGTTGTTGCTGATGGCGAACCTGCGGCGGCCGGCACGCTTCGTGATGTATTACAGGATCTTCAACATCCCGTTGCTGCGCTTCGTGTTCCGCACGGCCAGGGCGATCCCGATCGCTGGCTACAAGGAAGATCCGGCCGTGCTGCAACAGGCTTATGACGCGATCGACGAGGCGCTGGCGGACGGCGAGGTGGTGTGCATCTTTCCCGAGGGTGGACTGACTGGCGATGGCCAGATCGCGACATTCCGTCCGGGCGTGGAAAAAATCCTGGCGCGCCGGCCGGTGCCGGTGGTGCCGATGGCCTTGCGTGGCCTGTGGGGCAGCGTGTGGAGTCGTCGTGATTCCATGCTGCGGCGTGCGCGGCTGCCGCGGCGGTTCCGTGCCCGGGTGGAACTGGTGGTGGATGCGCCGCTGGCGCCGCAACAAGTCAGTGCGGCGATGCTGGAAGTGCGGGTGCGCGAATTGCGCGGCGACCTCGCCTAGGTTGGAGTCAGCTCACCCAGCCGCCGAGCACGATCAACGCCACCACGCTCAGCCACGCCAGCAGTGCGCGCAGCAGTGCACTGCGCAGGCGCACCAGTTCAAACAGCGGATCGCTGTGTTCCTCGGCGTAGCCATCGCCCGCCTCGATATCGATCAGCACGTCGGCTTGTGCCGCTGCGCCGAGAAAACCCGGGCCGATGCTGTACCAGCTGGTGGCCGCGGCCTGGCTGTGCCAGCTTTTCCAGGCGCCGATCACGGCTTCCCAGTGGCCAACCACGGCCAGCGTGAAGGTCAGCAATTGTGCCGCCGGCCAGTCCAGCGCATTGGCAGCGTAGCGGGCTGCCGTGCGGCTGCCTGCATCGAGTCGCAGGGATTCATCGCGGCCCAGTGTCTGCGCCAGGCGGTACAGCAATGCACCGACCGGGCCGAGCAGGAAGAACCACAACAACACGCCAAAGCGCCGTCGCAATGCGGCGTAGGCGATCGCGACGCCCAGTGCGGCGGCATTCCATGCAACCGACTCACCATCGTCGGCAAGTTTCTGTGCGGCGGCTTCACGGCTGGCGCCGTCGGATGCCTTCAGGATCGCTTCCAGATCGGTTTCGAATTCGCGCGGACCGAAGCAGTACAGCAGCACCGCCAGCGAAAACAGCAACTGCAGCAACTCGCCCAGCGGCAGATGTCCGAGCAACCACCACAGCAGCGCGCAGAGCACCGTAGGCAGCAGCAGCGCCAGCAGCACGCGACCGCTGCCACTGGTGTCTGCAAGCTGCGCTATCCAGCGGCGAAAGATGCCGTCGTTACGCCAGTGCGCGAGCTGCGGCATGACATGCAGCAGACCAAGGGCGATGAGAGCGACAAGCAGACGGATGGCCATGACAGACGGACTCGCGGACAGTGGCTGCATTGTAAGCGACGGATCAGTCATGCGTAGACGGGTACCGACCGATTGCGTGTTGATCAACTGGCGTGTGGTGAGTGGGCATGCGGTGGTGCGGATATGCATCATCCAGCGTTCGCTCAAGCCACTCGAAGAAGCCCGTTACCTCATCACTGGAGCCACGGATCATGCTCGTGCGGGAGGCAGTGATACTCCGCGGCGGTTGTTTCCACCTCGTCCGGTGAAATGTGGCGATCGAGCATCTCCTGTGTCGACAGCCGCCTCCACGCATCGACGTCCAGGCAATGATGGTCAGGGATGCCAAACAAGGCTTGCAACCTGCGCGCAACACCGCCGATGCCCTGCCTCTTCGGATCGATCATGTGAATGCCCTGGACGATCGCGACGCCCGAGCCGGGCAGGTGCACGTTGGACTGGCGTGCTCCGGAGGATCCATGCAGCAGATTGCCGCCGGCGATGTAATGCGAATCGACTGTGGCGGGGAGTTCCCAGCGGATGGCTTGTGGCTGCTGTGGCGTTATCGCGGCAGCGTGGTCATCTGCAGACGGGGTCGCTGCGGCTGCCAGCCGCTGGCGCCGGCGAACCGGCAGCGGTGTGGTCATAGCCACAGCGACTGGCAATACGCGAGCGGGCGATGCCTGCGCCGAAACACGGATGAATCTGATATCGAGGACATCATGCGCAATGGCCACGCCATGCGCCCTGTGCCAAGGCGACGTGGTGCCATCGAGCAGCACGATCAGCAAGCCCAAGTGCATGCCGAGCACAACGACATACGTGGCAACCCGGCGCCCCGATTCCCGCCAGTCATCGAATGTTTGCGGACTCGGTCGCACGTCTGCCCATCCCTGCCGCACATGGTGTCCGACAGACCGTGGGGTGCCTGCAAAGTTTCCGCGCACCGCAGGGTATGCCCGGATGCGGCGGGTGATTTGCGAACGTCCTGGAACGATCCACCGTTACGGTAGCGTGGCTGGCAGTGTGCTCAGCGCGGGCTGCTGACGACCAGCGTAGCCAGCTCCAGTCCCGCGCGCTGCTGCAGCCAGTACGCCAGCAATTGATACGACACCGACAGGGCGGTGGATGGCAGGAAGCTGCCATCGGCGATGCCGTCGACGATTTGCTGTGGAGTGAACCAGCGCGCGTCTTCCAGTTCGTGGTCGCGCATTACGATCTGTCGCGAGCGTGCGGTGGCGATGAAGCCGACCATCAGCGAGGCGGGCATCGGCCACGGCTGCGAGGAGTGATAGTGCACCTCGTCGACGATGACACCGGACTCTTCGGCCACTTCGCGACGCACCGCATCTTCCAGCGATTCACCTGGCTCGACGAAACCGGCCAGTGTGGAATAGCGGCCCGGTGGCCAACTGGCCTGGCGACCGAGCAGGCAAGCGCCTTCGTGTTCGACCAGCATGATCACGGCGGCATCGGTGCGTGGGAAATGCAGGTGGCCGCAGTCCGGATTCGTGCACTGCCCACGGTGACCGGCGGCGACCAGTTGCAGCGGGAAGCCGCAACGCGTGCAGTGGCGCGTCTCGCGTTGCCAATGGGACAGGCCCTTGGCGTAGGCGAACAGCCCGGCCTCATGTGCCGGCAGCAGCAAGCCGGCGGCGCGCAGACTCACGCGGCGCGCGTCGAGTGCGGTTTCCAATGTCGTGATGCGCGCCGGGTCGTCCAGCACCAGCAGGAAGTGCGGGCGCCCATCGGCGATGCCGAGCAGACTGGTCGGCAAGTCGTCGAGCCAGCGTTCGCGCTCGCCGACGTCGAGCCAGCGCAGTGCCTCGTGATCGCCCTGCAGGAATGCTTCGCCAGCGGTGTCCAGCAACAAATAGCGTGCCTGGGTGGAGCGTGCCTGTTCGGCAATCCAGCCTGAATCATCCCGCCGCTCGGCGACCCGGTCGAGCACCAGGCTGAGTCCGGCGAAGGTATTCGGAGGCGGCAGTTTGGCCCGGTCCATCGGACGGCCTTTCAGGTGGAGAACGAGGAGCCGCAGCCGCAGGTGGTCTTGGCGTTCGGGTTGCTGATCACGAATTGCGCGCCGCTGAGGTTCTCGGCGTAATCGATCTGCGCGCCGGTGAGGTACTGCAGCGACAGCGGATCGCACAGCAGGGTCACGCCCTCGCGTTCGACTGCAAAGTCGTCTTCGGCCTGGGCCTCGTCGAAAGTGAAGCCGTACTGGAAACCCGAGCAACCACCGCCGCTGATGTACACGCGCAGCTTCAGTGCCGGGTTGCCCTCTTCGGCAATCAGCTCGTGCACCTTGTGCGCAGCGGCCGCGGTGAACAGCAGCGGTGCGCCGCTGCTGCGGTAATCGGGGATCGAGAGCAGAGTTTCCATGACGTTCAAGTGGGGGCGTTGCCGGTTGATGCAAGCATACCGCTTAGGCCGGCATGGCGTCGTCGAGCAGATCCGTAGCTGCGACTTCAGGGGCCGGCAGTTCGCGTGGCGTTTCTTCTGCCTGGCGCGAGATGCGTCCGTTGACTTGGGCGCCGGCGGCCATTTCCAGCGTGTGATAGCGCAGGTCGCCATCGATGCGTGCCTGCGCCGCCAGTTCCAGCCGGGCGCTGATGTGCACGTCGCCGGTGACATGGCCATTGATCACCGCATGCGGCACGCGGATCTCGCCCTGCACCTGGCCGTGCTCGCTGAGCGTCAGCATCGCGTCCTCGCCTTCGGCGAACACGGTGCCTTCGATGCGCCCATCCAGATGCAGCGCACCGCTGAAGCGCAGGTCACCGCGGATCACCGTGCCGCGGGCGATCAGGCTGGTTTCGTGGCTGGCGTTGCTGCGCTCGTTGCGCTTACGGTTGAGCATCTTGGTCCCCTTGGGCTGTGGTGATGTCGCCGCTCAGCGCAGCGCCCCAGGCGACGGTCCGGTCAACCGGATCGCCGCTGCTGGGCTGAATAAGAATGTGCAGCCGCGTCGGGCGGAAATCCGCCGGCAGCACGAAGGTGCCGTGCAGCTGCTGGAAATAGACGAAATGGAACGGCAGGCCGTTCTTCTGCGCGACATCGCCGAGTGCCGGCCAGTCGAGCGTGACCACCTTGTCGCCGCGCAAGCCCTCCACGCTGACCAGCGCATTGCCGACGGTTTCCTCGTCGCGCTTGGCGTTCTGGGTCAGGCTGAGGGTGAGGTTCCAGCCGTGCGAACCGGTGATCGGCTGCAGCTTCACTTCCTGCAGTTTCAGGCCGGCGCGCTGGGCGTCGCCGCCGACCAGTCGTGAATAGAAGCCCAGGTCGGCGCGCAGGCCGCTGAGTTCTTCCTCGCGCTGGGCCAGGGTGCCGCGCAGCGAGCGGGTGGCGACGTCATTGACCTGGGCCGCGCGCTGCAGGTTCGCGACCTGCTGCTTGAGATCATCGATCTGTGCGTTGAGTGCATGCTGCTGGCGCTGATCGGTGGCCGCCGGACTGGCATGCCGGGCCAGCAGACCGACCAGCAAGCCGGTCAGCAGCAGGCTGATCAGCCACGCCGAACCCAGCCACAGCCAACGCCGGCGCGAGCCGGCATCATCATGCCGGCGCACCACAAAGCGCGGTGGGGGTCGTGAAGCCATGCAGGCCGTTCCGGGGAAAAGCGAAGGTATAGCCCTGCCGTGACGAAAGCGTCAAGGAACCGGCGCACGCTTCGGCGCGCCGGTGGGGCAGCTCAGCTCTGCATCTTGCTCTGCAGGTAGCGCTCCGCGCCGATGTCCTTGATCAGGCTGAACTGGGTTTCCAGCCAGTCGATGTGTTCTTCCTCGTCGTGCAGGATGTCCTTGAACAGGTCGCGGCTGATGTAGTCGGCAATGCCTTCGCTGTGCGCGATGGCGGCGCGCAGATCGACCACCGCGGCCAGTTCCAGATCCAGGTCGCCCTGCATCGATTCCAGCGCGTTTTCGCCGATACGCAGCTTGCCCAAGTGCTGCAGGTTCGGCAGGCCGTCGAGGAACAGGATGCGCTCGATCAGATGATCGGCGTGCTTCATCTCCTCGATCGATTCCTTGTATTCGTGCTCGGCCAGTTCGGTGTAGCCCCAGTCCTTGAGCATCCGGTAATGCAGGAAATACTGGTTGATCGCGGTCAGTTCGTTGTAGAGCACCTTGTTGAGGAACTCGATGACTTTCGCATCACCTTTCATGGGGCTCTCCGGCTGCCGAGTGGGTGGGATCGCCACTATACAAACTTCGCGTACGCGCTGATGGAATGCGAATGGCAATGGTTTGCCAGCACAGGCGAACCGTGTACGGCGAGCCGGTCACGACGAATTCGTTTCGCGGGAGAGTGAAGCTCAGGCTGTAAGGATCGGCAGTTGGCTGAGCGTGTGTGCGACCGCCTGGTTCAGCGTGGCGCGGGCTTCCTGTTCGCAGGAGCCGCAGCAATCCGAGCAGCCAGTGCGTGCCTGCAATTCGGCAAAGGTATGCACACCGTCGGCCGCTTCGCGGCGGATGTCATGGTCGGTGACGGCATTGCACAGGCAGATGTACATGGCGCGTATAAGAACGCGAATGCGAATGATTGTCAACAATCAAGGGGGCGATGGTCGCCGCCAGTTCAGGCAGCCTTGCAGCCGTCGCGCGGCGGGGTGGGCGGCGTATCGGTGCTATCCCGCGGCGGCAGGCTGCCCAGTTCGACACCGAACAGGCCCTCCACCAGCGGCGCAAAGTGGCGCAGCGCGCGCTCGTAGACTTGCCGCTTGAAGTTGACCACGTGCGCGGCCGGGTACCAGAAATCCACCCAGCGCCAGATGTCGAACTCCGGCTTGTCGCAGGCATCCAGCTTCAGTTCTTCCTCGCTGGCGACCAGCTTGAGCAGGAACCACACCTGCTTCTGGCCGATACAGGTAGGCCGCTGGTGATGGCGCACATAGCGGCTGGGCAAGCGGTAGCGAAGCCAGCCATGGGTGGCGGTGATCACTTCCACGTGGTGCGGCGCCAGCCCGGTTTCCTCTTCCAGCTCGCGGTACATGGCTTCCAGCGGTGTTTCGTCCGAGCGCATGCCGCCCTGCGGAAACTGCCAACCGTCACGATTGACCCGGCGCGCCCAGAACAGTTGCCCGTCTGCATTGAGCAGAACGATGCCTACGTTCGGACGATAGCCATCAACATCAATCATGTCGCCTCCTGGAGCGAGTCGGCGTGATCTTTCGCCAGCAGCGTCGTACCCAGCCCTGCACTCGATTCAACCATGGCGCGCGAAGCAGCGGCAAGCCGCGGGCTTGAACGTAGCAGTCGACGCGACTACACTGCCGCGCCCCGCTTGGATCGCACCGATCCGGTATGCTGGGGCTTCCTTCAAGGCTATGTAGCTCAGCTGGTTAGAGCACAGCACTCATAATGCTGGGGTCGGTGGTTCGAGTCCACCCATAGCCACCAATCATCGACTTCAGGTCAAAAGCCCGAATCGAGAACAAAGCCCCCCGCATGATCGCGGGGTTTTTTGTGCCTGTCTGACGGGATGTCGGGATGCGCGGTTCATTGCCGCGCATCGGCGGCAATGAACACAGGTCACCGCAACAACGTCGTCACGCCTCTCAGGCGGCGGCGTCCTTGAGCTTCTTCAGCGGACGCACCTTGATCTTCACGCTGGCCGGCTTGGCCGCGAACACTTGCTCAAGCTTGGTGAACGGGTTGATGCCCTTGCGCTTCGGCTTGGCCGGCACGCTGACGGCGGTGATCTTCAGCAGGCCGGGCAGCATGAACGTGCCGGCGCCCTTCTTGTGGACGGAGCCGGTGACGGCGCCTTCCAGCGCAGCGAGCACGGCGCGCACGTCCTTGGCCACGACGCCGCTCGCCTCAACGAGATGCGCTACCAGTCCCGACTTGCTCAGGACTTCCTTGATCGGTTTGGGAGCTGCCGGCTTGGCGGCGGCTTTCGGGGCTGCCTTTTTCACGGCCTGTTTCTGGGTCTTTGCCATACGTTTCCCTGCGCATTTCGATGGATGGGATGCCGAAACTTCGCCCGGCAAGCGGAATGTAGGGCAAATTTGCAGTACGGCCAACAGTTCGCCGGCGATCCGGTGACGAGGAAACGCATGCGACGCGGATCGTGCGTCCGGTTGCCACGTGCACCAGCGAGCCCTCACGGCATCGGAAACAACCGCAGAGGCCCGGTTGCCTAGGTCAATCGCGCCACGGTGCCGAAGGTGTCCGGCTGTACAATGGCGGGATGAATATCTTCAAGGTCTTTACCCTCGAGGCGGCGCACCGGCTGCCGAATGTGCCGGCCGGGCACAAGTGCGCACGCTTGCACGGGCATTCGTTCCGCGTCGAGATCCATGTGGCGGGTGAGCCCGATCCACAGCTGGGCTGGGTGATGGACTTCGCCGACCTGAAGACTGCCTTCGCTCCGCTGTACGACCAGCTTGACCATCACTACCTCAATGACATCGATGGGCTGGAAAATCCGACCAGCGAGATGCTGGCGCGCTGGATCTGGCAACGGCTGCAACCGCGGCTGCCGGGCTTGGACAAGGTGGTGGTGCATGAAACCTGCACGTCGGGGGCCAGCTGCAGTCGCGGCAGCTTTTGACGCGACGCGAAAACCCGGAGCTACTCATAAGTAAACGTTTTCACTGAATATTTGTCGAATGGTCTGGCCGGTATTGGAAATATATATTGCACTGCACAAAAACTGCTGTTAGAGTTCGTCCCACTACCCCAAGCCTCAGTGAGGACAGCGTCATGACTCAGCAGATCAACAACCAGCTTTTCGCTTTCACCAAGCAGTTCACCGACAGCGCGTTCAAGGCGCAGGCGCTGGCCCTGAAGGGTCTGGAGACGGTCGCCGAGCTGCAGCTCAAGGCGCTCGAGCAGCAGTCCCAGGTTTCGGCCGAGTTCGTTGCCGAGGCGCTGGAAACGCGTGACGTCAACGGCCTGCGCACATTGTGGGAGAAGGGCACCAGCCTGAACCGCGACAACGCCGAGCGTTCGGTGGCTGTCTCGCAGGAAATCCTGGCCATCACGCAGAAGACCGCCGAGTCGCTGAATGCGCTCGTGCAGGAACAGCGCCAGGCCGCCAACGAGGCCGTTGCCGCTCCGATCGCCGCCGCCAAGAAGGCTGCCAAGTAATACCGCTGCATCGTCGCGGTTCGCCGCGATAATCAAAGGGCCGGACTTCATGTCCGGCCTTTTTTTATGGCTCACCGCAAAATGCGCTGGCCCCATGCGGTCACCAATCGATCCGAGGCGCAATTCGCGCGTGCCGGGACGAGATGTCGCAGGTTGCGTGGCTTGTCCATGCAACGACCGCACTGCTATACTTTTACGGATTGGATCGTGGCCCGCAGCTGTATCGGTGCCGCCTGGTGGAAACCGCGCGGAGACGTTACGTGCTCAATAGTCTTGCCTCTGGTCGACGTCTCGCTTTGCGCATCATGTGGCTGCAGCTTGCTGTGGCGGTGCTTGTTGGCCTCGTTTTCCTGACGCTGGGGCGTCGTGAAGCGATGTCGGCCGCGGCAGGTGCGACGCTGGTGGCGCTGGGTACCGCGCTGCTGTCGGCGCGCTTCTTCAGCGGACTGGGTGGGGCGGGTCTGGCGTTGAGCCGGTTGCTGACGGGCATGCTCCTGAAATGGATCGTGATCGTCGGAGGGCTGGTCGTGATCCTGTTCCAATATAAATTGCCGCCGCTGGCCGCCATCACGGGGTTGGCGGCTGCCTACGCGGTTTATCTGCTGGCGTTCAGATTCAAGGGTTGAGACATGGCGAGCGAGTCGGGTGGCCTGACCGAATACATCCAGCACCATTTGACCCACCTGCGTCCGCAGGCGAGTCCGGAGGGTTTCTGGGCGGTGCATATCGACTCGATTACCGTGTCGTTGGTGCTGGGCGTGGTGTTTTGCCTGCTGTTCTGGCTGAAGGCGCGCAAGGCCACCGCCGGTGTGCCGGGCAAGGGCCAGGCTTTCGTCGAGATCGTGCTGGAATTCGTCGACGGCCAGGTCAAGGACGTGTTCCACGGCGACCGTCGTTTCCTCGGGCCGCTGGCGCTGACCGTGTTTGTCTGGGTCTTCCTGATGAATGCGATGGATCTGCTGCCGGTCGATCTGCTGCCGTGGATCACCGAGAAGTTTGGCGTGGGTCATTTCCGCGCTGTGCCGACCGCCGACATCAACATGACCTTTGCGATGTCGCTGACCATCTTCGTGCTGATCATTTTCTACAGCTTCAAGGCGAAGGGTGCCAGCGGCTACATGCACGAGCTGTTCACCGCTCCGTTTGGCGCGCACCCCCTGCTGTGGATCCCCAATTTCCTGCTCAACGTGGTCGAACTGCTGTCCAAGCCGGTGAGCCTGGCGATGCGACTGTTCGGCAACATGTATGCCGGCGAATTGGTCTTCATGCTGATCGCGGGTTTGTTCAGTGCTGGCGCTGGCCTGGCAGGTTGGGCGCTGTATGGTGCTGGGATCATCGGCTACACGGTGTGGGGCCTCTTCCACATCCTGATCATCGGCATCCAGGCGTTCATTTTCATGGTGCTGACGATCGTGTACATCTCGATGGCGCACGATCACCACTGATCACGTTTATCGAATCCCGTTTTTCGAATCATCCGCTTCAACCGTTTTGATCTTTTCAGTTTAAATTTCTCAGGAGACCGTCGTGGAACTCATCGCTCATATTGCTCAAGTGCAGTCCTTCACCGCCATCGCGTTGGGTCTGATCATCGGCCTCGGCGCCCTCGGTGCCTGTATCGGTATCGGCGTCATGGGTTCGAAGTTCCTCGAAGCCGCCGCGCGTCAGCCGGAGCTGGTGCCGCTGCTGCAGGGCCGCATGTTCCTGCTCGCTGGCCTGATCGACGCCGCGTTCCTGATCGGCGTGGCGCTGGCGATGTACTTCGCCGTGGCCAACCCGCTGCTGTCGAAGCTGGTCGCAGGTTGAGTTACTGGCGGCGCCGTGGCGCCGCCGTCCGTCTGGCACGGGCATCAATAGTGCCCGTGTCTGTTTCATCCCGTATTTACAGGTAACGCAGCGATGGATTTCAACGCGACCTTGATTGGCGAAATGATTTCGTTCGCCATCTTGATCTGGTTCTGTGTCCACTTCATCTGGCCGCACATCAACAAGGCCATTGAAGAACGGCAGATCAAGATCGCCGAAGGCCTCAATGCGGCCGAGCGTGCGCACGCCGAGCTGAAGAGTGCCGACGTGAAGGTGGCTGCCGAGATCAAGGTGGCCCGTCAGCAGGCCTCCGAGATCATCGACAAGGCCCAGCAGCAGGCCAATCAGATCATCGACAAGGCCCGTGGCGAAGCCATCACCGAGATCAACCGGCTGAAGGCGAGCGCGCAGGACGACATCGCGTCGATGGCCCAGCGTGCCCGTGACCAGCTGCGCGAGCAGGTCGGCGCGTTGGCGGTGCAGGGTGCCAGCAAGATCGTGCAGCGCGAAGTCGATGCGTCGACGCACAAGGCCTTGCTCGACCAGCTCGCGGCCGAGATCTGATCGATGGCCCAGGCAATCACCCTCGCTCGCCCGTACGCCCGCGCCGCCTTCGAAGTGGCGCATGCCGCCGGTTCGCTGGCGGCATGGTCGCAGGCGCTGGCCTTCGCTGCTGCGGTAGCGAAGGATTCGCGCGTGGCCGATCTCGGCACCGATCCGCGGGTGCTGCCGGCACAGCTGGTGGCGCTGCATCTGCCAGCCGATGTCGCCGCCGATGCGCCGTTCGCGCAGTTCCTCACCGAGATGGCCGAGCAGCGTCGCATGGCGCTGCTGCCGGAAGTGGCCGAACTGTACGAGGCATTCAAGCGTGAGTCCGAGTCGCAGCTGCTGGTCAAGGTGACCAGCGCGCTGGCATTGGACGCGGCGCAGGCCGAGCAACTCAAGGTATCGCTGAAGCGCCGCTTCAAGCGCGAGATCGAACTGGAAACCCGGGTCGATGCCTCGCTGCTGGCTGGCGTGGTGATCGATACCGGTGCAGAAGTGATCGACGGCTCCGCTCGCGGACGTCTGGCGCAGCTGGCCAGCGCATTAGCGCACTGATCCAAAGAATCAAAACCTATCGGGTGCCGCTGATGCGGCGCGAATCCCAGGAAAACTTGCCATGTCCAGCACCACTTTGAATCCGTCCGAGATCAGCGAACTGATCAAGAACCGCATCGAGCAGTTCAAGCTCGGCGCGGAAGCACGCAACGAAGGCACGATCATCAGCGTGTCCGACGGCATCGTGCGCATCCACGGCCTGGCCGATGTGATGCAGGGTGAAATGATCGAGCTGCCGGGCAACTCGTTTGCGTTGGCGCTGAACCTTGAGCGCGACTCGGTCGGCGCGGTGGTGCTCGGCGAATACCAGCACCTGCGCGAAGGCGATACCGCCAAGACCACCGGCCGCATCCTCGAAGTGCCGGTCGGCCCGGAACTGCTCGGCCGCGTCGTCGACGCGCTGGGCAACCCGATCGACGGCAAGGGCCCGCTCGGTGCCAAGCTCAACGCGGCGATCGAGAAGGTCGCGCCGGGCGTGATCTGGCGCAAGTCGGTCGACCAGCCGCTGCAGACCGGCTACAAGTCGGTCGACGCTATGATCCCGGTCGGCCGCGGCCAGCGCGAGCTGATCATCGGCGACCGCCAGACCGGCAAGACCGCGCTGGCGATCGACGCGATCATCGCGCAGAAGGATTCCGGCATTAAGTGCATCTACGTCGCGATCGGCCAGAAGCGTTCGTCGGTGGCCAACGTGGTGCGCAAGCTCGAAGCGAACGGCGCACTGGCCAACACCATCGTCGTGGTCGCCTCGGCGTCCGAGTCGGCTGCGCTGCAGTACGTCGCGCCGTATTCCGGTTGCGCGATGGGCGAGTACTTCCGCGATCGCGGCGAAGACGCGCTGATCGTGTATGACGATCTGTCCAAGCAGGCCGTGGCCTACCGCCAGATCTCGCTGCTGCTGAAGCGCCCGCCGGGCCGTGAGGCATACCCGGGCGACGTGTTCTATCTCCACAGCCGTCTGCTCGAGCGCGCATCGCGCGTGTCCGAGGAATACGTCGAGAAGTTCACCAACGGCGAAGTGAAGGGCAAGACCGGTTCGCTGACCGCGCTGCCGATCATCGAGACCCAGGGCGGCGACGTTTCGGCGTTCGTGCCGACCAACGTGATCTCGATCACCGACGGCCAGATCTTCCTGGAAACCGACCTGTTCAACGCCGGTATCCGTCCGGCCGTGAACGCCGGTATCTCGGTGTCCCGCGTCGGCGGTGCCGCGCAGACCAAGATCGTCAAGAAGCTGTCCGGCGGCGTGAAGCTGGCGCTGGCGCAGTACCGTGAGCTGGCCGCGTTCGCGCAGTTCGCCTCGGATCTGGATCCGGCCACCCGCGCTCAGCTCGATCGTGGTCAGCGCGTGGTCGAACTGATGAAGCAGGCGCAGTACTCGCCGCTGTCGATCGCCGAGCTGGCCCTGTCGGTGTACGCCGCCGAGAAGGGTTACCTCGACGACCTGCCGGTCAACAAGGTGCTGCCGTTCGAGAAGGGCTTGCACGCGTTCATGCACCAGAACCACGCCGAGCTGATGGCCAAGATCGTGGCCACCGGCGACTGGAACAACGACATCGAAGCCACCTTCAAGGCCTCGCTGGACGAGTACAAGAAAACCGGTAGCTGGTAAGTCGGTAGTAGTGAATCGGAAGGGCGGACAGCGTTCTCCCTTCCCACCAGCGAGCACAACGAGCGGATAAAGCATGGCCAGCGGACGCGAAATCAAAACCAAGATCAAGAGCACGCAGAACATGCGCAAGGTCACGCGCGCGCTCGAAATGGTCTCTGCGGCAAAGATTCGTCGTGCGCAGGACATGATGAAGGCCTCGCGTCCGTATGCCCGCTCGATGCGCAAGGTGATCGCGCATGTGGCCCAGGCCAGCACCGATTTCAGCCATCCGTTCCTGACCCAGCGCGAGAAAGTGGCGCGGGTTGGCTACATCGTGGTGTCGACTGATCGCGGTCTGTGCGGCGGTCTCAACTCCAACCTGTTTCGTCGCCTGTTGCCGGCGATCGCCGAGTGGCAGCAGCAGGGCGTGCAGGTCGACGTAGTGGCGATCGGCCAGAAGGCGATCTCGTTCTTCCGTCGTCTGAAGGGCGTCAACCTGATCGGCAGCGTCAGCCATCTCGGCGAAAAGCCGAAGTTGGAGCAGCTGGTCGGCGTGATCAAGGTGATGATGGACGCCTATACGTCCAACGGCCTGGATCGGGTGTTCCTCGCCTACAACGACTTCGTCAACACCATGACGCAGAAGCCGACCATCGACGCGCTGTTGCCGCTGCCGCTGGTGGCGTCGGAAATGGAAGCGCACCAAGCCGCTGGCGAGACGGCTTATGCCGGCGTCAAGCTGGAAGCGAGCCACGACTGGGACTACATCTACGAGCCCGATGCGCAGACCGTGCTGGAGCACGTGCTGGGTCGTTACATCGAGTCGGTGGTGTACCAGGCGTCGCTGGAGAATCTGGCCAGCGAGCATGCCGCGCGGATGGTGGCGATGAAGAGCGCGTCGGACAACGCGAACAAGGTGATCGGCGAACTGACGCTGATCTACAACAAGGCGCGTCAGGCGGCGATCACCCAGGAAATCTCGGAAATCGTCGGCGGCGCCGCGGCGGTTTAATAAGTAGTACCCAACCTATTCATGGCGACGCGTAGCGGCGCCGACACAGACACTAAAAGATCCATCCGGAGCATTCCATGAGCCAGGGTAAAGTTGTTCAGATCATCGGCGCGGTTATCGACGTCGAGTTTCCGCGCGATCAGGTACCGCAGGTGTACGACGCACTGAAGATCGACGGCACCGAGATCACGCTGGAAGTGCAGCAGGTGCTGGGCGACGGCATCGTGCGTACGATCGCGCTCGGTTCCACCGACGGCCTGCGCCGCAACCTGATCGCCCGCAACACCGGCGAAGGCATCAAGGTGCCGGTGGGCAAGGCCACACTCGGCCGCATCATGGACGTGCTCGGCAACCCGATCGACGAAGCCGGTCCGATCGGCGAGCAGGATCAGTGGGTGATCCATCGCGAGGCGCCGAGCTACGACGACCAGGCGGCCGCGAACGACCTGCTGGAAACCGGCATCAAGGTGATCGACCTGATGTGCCCGTTCGCCAAGGGCGGCAAGGTCGGCCTGTTCGGCGGCGCCGGCGTGGGCAAGACCGTCAACATGATGGAATTGATCAACAACATCGCCAAGGCGCACGAAGGTCTGTCCGTGTTCGCCGGCGTGGGTGAGCGTACCCGCGAGGGCAACGACTTCTACCACGAGATGAAAGACTCCAACGTGCTCGACAAGGTCGCGATGGTGTACGGCCAGATGAACGAGCCGCCGGGCAACCGTCTGCGCGTGGCGCTGACCGGCCTGACCATGGCCGAGTACTTCCGCGACGAGAAGGACGCATCCGGCAAGGGCCGTGACGTGCTGTTCTTCGTCGACAACATCTACCGCTACACGCTGGCCGGTACCGAAGTGTCCGCGCTGCTCGGCCGTATGCCGTCGGCGGTGGGTTACCAGCCGACGCTGGCCGAGGAAATGGGCGTGCTGCAGGAGCGCATCACCTCGACCAAGACCGGCTCGATCACCTCGATCCAGGCCGTCTACGTGCCCGCGGATGACCTTACCGATCCGTCGCCGGCCACCACCTTCGCCCACTTGGACGCGACCGTGGTGTTGAGCCGTAACATCGCTTCGCTGGGTATCTACCCGGCGGTGGATCCGCTCGATTCCACCAGCCGTCAGCTGGACCCGAACGTGATCGGCGTCGAGCACTACGACGTCGCCCGTCGCGTGCAGGGCACGCTGCAGCGCTACAAGGAGCTGAAGGACATCATCGCGATCCTCGGCATGGACGAGCTGTCGGAAGAAGACAAGCAGGCCGTGTCGCGCGCGCGCAAGATCGAGCGCTTCTTCTCGCAGCCGTTCCACGTGGCCGAAGTGTTCACCGGCTCGCCGGGCAAGTACGTGCCACTGAAGGAAACCATCCGCGGTTTCAAGATGATCGTCGACGGCGACGTTGACCATCTGCCGGAGCAGGCGTTCTACATGGTTGGCGGCATCGACGAGGCGGTCAAGAAGGCCGAAGAGATGGGCGCCAAGAAGGCTGCCTGATCCTCAAGGGCGGACCGTCAGTCCGCCCTGTGTCTTACGCATTCGGAATCTGAGTCATGACCACCCAAACCATTCGCGTCGACATCGTCAGTGCCGAAGCCGAGATCTATCACGGCGACGCTGTGATGGTGGTCGCCACCGGCGAGCTGGGCGAGCTGGGCATCACGCCCCGCCACGCCCCGCTGATCACCCGCCTCAAGCCGGGTCACGTCGACGTGGTGCTGGCCGGCGGTGAGCGTCAGCAGTTCTGGGTGTCCGGCGGCATCCTGGAAGTGCAGCCGCAGGTGATCACCGTGCTGGCCGACACCGCTGCCCGCGCGTCCGATCTGGACGAGGCATCCGCGCAGCGCGCCAAGAAGGAAGCCGAAGACGCGCTGGCCCACCGCACCGACGCGTTGGATATTGCCGAGGCTCAGGCCAAGCTGGTCGAGGCGATGACCCAGCTGCAGGCGCTGGAGCGCCTGCGCAAGAACCTCAAGCACTGAGTGATTCGCACGCCACGGTGTGCGGACATCGAAGTGACAGAAAGCGCCGGCCCCGTGCCGGCGTTTCTGCATGTGAGGGTTGGAAATCATGACGGCCGCGCAGCTACAAATTACATATGTAATCTGTTAGTTTCGATAGCGTCGTTCCGCATGGGAGCCCAACATGATCCGATTCGCGCGCATGCTGCCGCCGGTCTCGGTCAGCGTGGCGCTGGTTGCTTGCGCCACCACACAGCCCGCCCATCCACCTGCACTCTCCGCTACCGGAGAGGCGTCCTGGCAGGAGGTATCCACACCCGGCATGGTGCGTTACCAGCTGGCGCTGGGAGAGGTATCCAGTGGCGCCACGCCGTTCCAGCGGGTTACCCCGGTCTATCCTGCCGATCAGCTCACGACGTGCCCGCCGCCGCAGGAAGTCCAGGCACTGCTGATCGTGGATGAGGGCGGCAAGGTTAGCGAAGTGCGTGTTGTCGACGAGGCGCAGGCTGACGCAAATCGGCGCCTGTTCATCGCCGCGGCTCGCCACGCCGCGCGGCAGTGGCAGTTCAATCCGTTGCAGGTCAGCCACTGGGCCGCCGATGCCAATGGCAACAGCCATGTGGTGTATGACGAGACGAAGCCGTTCAGTCTTACCTACGTGTTCCGCTTCGAATGTCACGCTGGCCACGCATCCGTCTCCACGGAAGCGTCCCGAACGGCACGTCCGTAGCGCATCCACGCCGCGCGAACATGTCGGTATCTAGAATGTGCTGACTTGCGCCGCGGATCGACCTCATGAAGCCTCATCATCGCCGCCATCTTGGCTGGCTTCTGGTCGTCATCCTGCTGCTGGTGATCGCGCGCGCGTTGTTGCCCTACGCGGTGCGCCACTACCTCAACGCCCGCATGGACCGGATGGGTGAGTATCACGGCCAGATCGCGGATATCGACCTGCATCTCTGGCATGGTGCGTACACCATCAACGAACTGCGTATCGTCAAGACAACCGGCAAGCTGCCGGTGCCCTTGCTCGATACCCCCCGTGCGGATATCGAGCTCAGCTGGTTCGCTTTGAGCCATGGCGTATTTCGCGGCAAGGTGAATTTCACCAGCCCGACGATCAATTTTGTCAAAGGTCAGGGCGACGACGACAGCCAGACCGGCAAGGGCGTGGACTGGCGTGCCCAGCTCAAGTTGCTGGCGCCGATGCGTCTGGACGAGATCAACGTCAGCAACGGTACGGTGACATTCCAGAGTTTCGTGACGAACCCGCGCGTCGATCTGAAGATGACCGACGTCAACGGCACGGTCACCAATCTCACCAACATCCAGCGCCGCCATGGCAATCGCGTGGCCGAGCTGCATGCCACCGCGAAGATCCTCGGCGACGCGCCGTTCGAGACCCAGGCCAGCTTCGATCCGCTGAGTCACTTCGGCGATTTTTCCTACCAGCTGCATGCCTCGAACATCCAGCTGGTCAAGGCCAACGATCTCGCCCGCGCCTATGCCGGACTGGATTTCGCCGGCGGCAGCGGCGACTTCACGATGGAGCTGGAAGCCAAAAACGGTCAGCTCGATGGCTATGCCAAGCCGATTTTCCATGACCTGAAGATCTTCAGCTGGAAGCAGGATGTTGTGCAGGACCGAAAGGGGCCGCTCAAGCTGGCCTATGAGGCACTGGCCCAGGGCGTGGTCTCGCTGTTCGAGAACCATGCGAACGATCAGTTCGCCACCCGCGTGCCGATCAGCGGACGCATCGACGACAAACAGCTGGATACGTCCCAGGCGATCGTCGGCGTGCTGCGCAATGCCTTCGTCAAGGCGTACCTCCCGCATCTGAAGAACCTGAAGCCGGCCGACGGAACCACCACGCACTGAATCGTGATCCGCGAAAACTCGATGTATCCTGCGCGTTCACTGATTCCCGATGCCGTGGTGCCACATGGAAACTCCCGCCTTGCACGTGATCATCCTCGCTGCCGGTGAAGGCAAGCGGATGAAGTCCAAACGCGCGAAGGTGCTGATGCCGCTGGCGGGTCGACCGCTGCTGGGGCATGTCCTCGCCGCGGCGCGCGCACTGCAGCCGGCCGCCATCCATATCGTTCATGGTCACTGCGGCGAGCAGGTGCAGGCGGCGTTTGCCGATCAGCCCGAGCTGCACTGGGTACGACAGGCCGAGCAACTGGGCACCGGCCATGCGGTGGAGCAGGCGCTCGGCGGCGTGCCAAGGGAGGCGCGCGTGCTGGTGCTGTACGGCGACGTGCCGCTGACCCGGGTCGAGACCTTGCAGCAACTGGTGCAGGCCGAAGGTGGTTTCAGCCTGCTCACCACCCGGCTTGCCGATCCGCAGGGCTACGGCCGGGTGCTGTGTGATGGCAACGGCAAGGTCCGTGCGGTGATCGAGGAGAAGGATGCCGATCCGGATCAGCGCGCCGTCAAGCTGGTCAACACCGGCATCCTGGTCGCCGATGCGATGGTGCTGCGCGGCTGGATCAAGCGGCTGGACCGCAACAACGCGCAAGGCGAGTACTACCTCACCGACATCTTCGGCATGGCGGCTGAAGAAGGTCGTGGTGCGCTCAGCGTCGAATGTGCCGATCCGGTGGAAGCCGCCGGTGCCAACAATCCGCTGCAACTGGCCGGGCTGGAGGCGGCGTATCGTCAGCGTGCCGCCCACGCGTTGATGGTTGAGGGCGTGCGATTGGCTGATCCGCTGCGCATCGATGTACGCGGCGCCGTTCGCACCGGTCGCGATGTCGAGATCGACATCGACGTGATCCTCGAAGGCACGGTGGCGCTCGGTGATGACGTGCGCATCGGCGCCTTCACCCGCCTGAAGGACGTGCAGCTCGCCAGCGGCACCGTGGTGCAGTCGCATTGCGATCTGGAGGGCGTGGTCACCCACGGTCCGTGCACGATCGGTCCGTTCGCGCGGCTGCGCCCGGGTACCGAACTGGACGCCGGCGTGCACGTCGGCAACTTCGTCGAGACCAAGAAAACCCGCATCGGCGAGAACAGCAAGGCGAACCATCTCAGCTACCTCGGCGACAGCGAGATCGGCCGCGGCGTCAACGTCGGCGCCGGCACCATCACCTGCAACTACGATGGCGTGAACAAATTCGTGACCCGCATCGGCGACGGTGCCTTCATCGGCTCCAACAGCGCGCTGGTGGCGCCGGTGACGGTTGGGGCGCAAGCCACCATTGGCGCCGGCTCGGTGATCACGCACGATGCGCCAGGGGGCGAGCTGACCGTGGCGCGCGGCAGGCAGCAGACATTTCCTGGATGGAAGCGGCCGTTGAAGCAGAAATGAGTCAGAAAAGCGAGGAGTGAGAAACGAGAGAAAGCGTACCGCCCACTCGTTTCTCACTCCTCGCGTGTTCACTCACTCCGCGCTACGCATAGCGCCAACCATCGATCTCCACCAGCAGTTCGCTGCGGCAGATGTCGCCGTGCAGCAGCAGCACCGGCACGCCGGGCAGGCGCTGGCGGAAGAATTCGCGCACGCGCGGGGCATCGGCGGCATGCCGCACGTAGGCCTTCAGCGGGGAATGGGTATCGAAGTCGGCGGTCATGTCGGCGCTGGCCAGCAGCGCTTCGAGGTTGGTGAGGGTTTCTTCGAGCTGGGCATCCAGGTCGTCCTGGTGCGCGGAGGCGTGGCCGACCACCGCGGCAGTGCCGGAGATCGCCAGCACATCCTGCGCCGGCAGCGTCATCGCACGGGCAAAGCTGGGCGGGGTGCGGCCGTACTGGCGCGGGTAGCGCCATGCACTCACCTGGCGCGGATTCTCCACCCGCGTGCCGCCCTGGTCGCAGGCCAGCAGATAGACCTGCAGCCGATGCTGCGCGTCGTGGTGACCAATCGCAGTGGCAGCGGGAAAGCCCTCGGCGAAGAAATCGCCCATGCCACGCGCGCGGCCATCGCAGAACTGCTTGTAACGCTCGGCGTCGCCTGCACCGTGATTGATCGCGCCAAGGTAGTTCCACACGCGCAGCACGTGCTGTGCACCACGCGCGGCGACGAAGCGGTGCAACTGCTCGTAAGCCAGTTGCGCGGTGGCGGTGGGGCCGCCGTGGGCGGATTCGTCCAGGTCGATCGCCGCGAACAGCCAGCCACCACCGGCCGACCAGTGCAATGCACCGTCGGTACCGCAGCTCACCGCCGCGTCGACCTGCCAGATTTCCAGCGGTGCCGGCGCGTCGAAACATTCCAGCGCCACCTGCAGGTAGCGCGGATCGTCGGAGTTCGGGCTGCCGGCGCCAAAACCGAACAACGCCAGTGTGCCCGCTTCCTTCAGCGCCGCTGCCGCGTCCGCGATCCGGTAGGAAATGCGCGGGGCGGGGCGTTTCAGTGGGGCGAGCAGTGGGTCTTCACATCCCTGAATCATTGCGTACAACCGGGAACGACAAGGGCGCTATGTTACACTCCGCGGCCACTGCCACCGGGGGGAGGCAATGAATCTAGAGTACGGAATCGAGCATGGCAGAGCAGACAGCGGCGCAGCGCGAATTGGCCACGTTGATCGTGGAGTGCCTGAATCTCGAAGCCGTCACCCCCGAACAGATCGATCCGGATGCCCCGCTGTTCGGTGGCGAGCTGGGCCTGGATTCGATCGATGCGCTGGAAATCGCGCTGGCGGTGTCCAAGCGCTACGGCTTCCAGCTGCGCTCGGACAATCCGGACAACCGGCAGATCTTCACCAGTCTGCGCACGCTGTCCGCGCATGTCGAGCAGCACCGCGTCGGCTGACGCCCGCTGGTGGACGAACCCGTGGAACCCGTCTCGTCACGTGGTATTCCCCCGCTGGTGGCAGGCTTGCGCTACCGGTGTTGCCATCGCGGAATGCTGCATGACGACTTCATCCCCAGCTCTTGAAAGCACGTCGCGGCGTTATGTGCTGCCGCTGCTGCTGGCCTATCCCTTGCTGGCGATCGCCGGCGCGCTGACGCATCGGCAGATTTTCCCGCTGGTGGCGCTGCTGTTGCTGCTGACGGCCGTGATGCTGCCGCGGCTGCAGACGCGTCGGGCCGGGCCATGGCTGGTCTGGCTGGGCGTGCTGGTGGCGTTGCTGCTGCTGTCGCTGTACGGATTCGCCGGCCTGTTGCTGGAAGCGGTGCCGGTGCTGATCAATGCGCTGCTGGCCTGCTGGTTCGGCAGCACGCTGGGTACGTCCGAGCCGCTGGTGACGCGTTTCATCGTCGCCATCGAAGGTGCCGAGCGACTGCAGCAGCCCGGGGTGGCGCGTTATGCGCGTCAGCTCACCTGGTTCTGGACGCTGCTGCTGGCGACGCAGGCGGTGGTACTCGCGGTATTGCTGCTGTGTGCCGAACACAGCGGACTGCTGGCGCGCTTCGGCCTCGTCTCGCCGCTGCCGGTGTCGGATCGCTGGGCCGCGGCCTGGCTGCATGTGGGTGGTTACGCGCTGCTCGGTGCTGCGTTCCTGCTGGAGTATGGCTATCGTCGCTGGCGACTGCGTCATCTGAGTCACCCCGGTTTGCACGACATGCTGTTGCAGCTGGTCCTGCATTGGCCGCAGCTGCTGCGCGGCAACCGGACTGTCGCGTCATGAATGGCGCCGTCTTCGAGCAGGCGTTGCGCATCGACGCCGGCCATCCGGCGTTGCCGGGGCATTTCCCCGGCCATCCGCTGGTGCCGGGAGTGATCCTGCTGGAACAGGTGGCATTGGCCCTGCGTGCATGGCGCGGACAGCGGCTGGCCCGTGTGCTGGAGGCGAAGTTCATGGCACCGTTGCTGCCGGATGAAGCAGCCATCGTGTGCCTGACGGAAACGGATGCGCTCCATTCGCGCTTCCGTTTCGAGATTCGGCGCGACAGCAGCCTGCTGGCGCGTGGCATGGTCGAGGGAGCGACATGAGCACCAACGAGCATTGGCAGAGCCGCCCGGAAGGCGGTGGCCGTTTTGCGATCTGGCTGATCCGTGCGATCGCACTGTATGGCGGCCGTCGCGTGGCGCGCGTGTGCCTGTACCCGATCACGCTGTACTTCTATTTGCGCCGCCGGCCGGAGCGGCTGGCGTCGAAGCAGTACCTGCAGCGTGTGTTCGGCCAGCCGGCGATGCCATGGCAGGTGTTCAAGCACATCCATTGTTTCGCCGCCACGATCATGGATCGGGTATTTCTGCTGGCCCATGGCGAGAAGCCGTTCCAGATCGAAACCGAAGGCCTGGAACTGCTCGACCAGCGCATTGCGCTGGGTCGTGGCGTGCTGCTGTTCGGCTCGCACCAGGGCAGTTTCGAGGCGTTGCGCGCACTCGGCGCACGTCGGCCGGAAATGCCCCTGCGGGTGGTGCTGGACAAGCAGAAGACTCCAGCGATGACCGAGTTGCTGGAAGCACTGGCACCGGAGGTGGGCGCCTGCGTGATCGACGCTGCTCAGGATGGCACCTCGATTGCGCTGGCCATGTCCGAGGCCTGCCAGAACGGCGCCGTGGTGGCGATGCTGGCCGATCGCGGGCGCGGGCATGAGGTGTTGCGGCATGCGCCGTTCCTCGGTTCACCGGCCCCGTTCCCGATCAGCCCGTGGCTGCTGGCACATACGCTGCAGGTACCGGTGGTGCTTTGCTTTGGCCTGTACCTGGGCGGCAACCGTTACCGGCTGATCTTCGAGCCGCTGGCCGACCGGGTGGAGATTCCGCGGCAGCAACGTGGCCCGGCACTGGATGCGCTGATTGCTCGCTACGCGCAACGTCTGGAACATTATGTCCATGTCGCTCCCTACAACTGGTTCAACTTCTATGATTTCTGGCAGCAAGATATGCGCGCTCCTGCTCAGCATGTCGCTGCCGCTGTGGGCGAACGCGTCGGCGTCTGAGGCCAGTCCCGCACCGGCCGTGGCGTCATCATCGGCGCAAGCGTTGATCACCGCCCTGGGCCAACCCGCGCCCGCCCGCACGGCGTTTGCCGAAGCGCGTTTCATGCAGGTGCTGGATCGTCCGCTGGTGGTGTCCGGCGAGCTGGCCTGGCTGGGCGGCGACAAGTTGCAGCGGCATGTCGAACATCCGAATGACGAAACCGCCACCATCGCCGACGGCGAGGTGACCCAGCAGCGCGCGGGCAAGAGCCCGCGGCACTTTTCACTCAGCCGCGCACCGCAGCTGCAGGTGTTGCTGGACAGCTTCGTGGCGTTGCTGAGCGGCGATGCCGGACGCCTGCAGCAGGCGTTCGAGATCCGGCAGAGCGGCGACCGGGCAGCAGCATGGACACTAACCATGGTGCCACGCGATGCGAAGGTGGCCAAGACGGTAGCCAGCATCGCGATCGACGGTGACGGCAAGACCTCGCGCTGCATGCGCATGCAGGAGGCGGATGGCGATCTGGCGATCGACCTGCTCGGCCCGCTCGCGGCGAAGATGCCTGCACAACCGACGCGCGAGGCGCTGCTGGCACTCTGTCAGGGCGCGCACTGAAGATGCGACGCGGTGGTCGTGCCACGCTGCTTGTGCTCTGGTTGCTGGTGCTGGCCGGACTCGGCTGGATGGTCAGTCAGCGACTGAAGGTCAGCACCGATCTGCGCAGCTTCATGCCGGCACCGACCACGCCTGATCAGCGACTGCTGATGGAACAGGTTGGCGACGGGCCCGGTTCGCGGTTGCTCTTGTTGGCGATCTCCGGCCAGTCGGATGCGCAACTGGCAGCGTTGAGCCAGGGCCTGGTCGGCGCACTGCACGGCGACAAGCGTTACAGCCAGGTACTCAACGGCAGCTTCGATCTGGGCGCGCTGCCTTCCGGCCTGCTGCCGTATCGCTACCTGCTGTCGCCGACGCTGGATACGCAGCGGCTGGACAATCCGTATCTCGCCGATCAGCTGCAGCAGCGGCTGGACGATTTGTCCTCGCCCGCGGCGAGTTTGCTGAAAGGCTTGCTGCCGCGTGATCCCACGCTGGAAGTGCTGAAGCTGGCCGAACGCTGGACGCCGGCGAAATCGCCTGAGCTGCGCGAAGGCGTGTGGTTCTCGCCGCAGAACGAAGCCTTGCTGCTGGTGCAGACCGCTGCCGCAGGCTTTGATCCGGACGCGCAGCAGCAGGCGATCGACGGTGTCCAGCATGCGTTCGATGCCTTGCCAGGCCATGTCGGCGCGAAGCTCGAGTTCAGCGGTCCCGGCTATTTCAGCGTGGTGGTCGGTGCGCAGACGCGGCACCAGGCCGACTGGATCGGTCGGATTTCCAGCGTGGGTTTCATCGTGCTGCTGCTGCTGGCGTATCGCAGCCTGAGTTCGTTGCTGCTGTCGGCGCTGCCGATCGCCAGCGCGGCGCTGGCCGGTATCGCGGCGTTGACCGTGGTGTTTTCCGAGGTGCACGGCATTACGTTGGCGTTCGGCTTCACCCTGCTCGGCGTGGCGCAGGAGTATCCGATTCGCGTACTCAGCCACCGTCGTGCCGGCGAGGATGCGGTGCAGAGCGTGCGCGCGTTGTGGCCGTTGCTGCTCACCGCGATCGCCTCGGCCTGCATTGCCTATCTGGCGTTCTATGCGTCCGGCGTGAATGGACTGAAGCAGCTCGCCGTGTTCACCATCGTTGGCCTGCTGGTGGCCGGCTTCAGTACGCGCTATCTGCTGTCGCACCTGCTGCCGGTGCGTGTGCGTGATGTGGCCGAGATGCGCTGGCTGGCGACGGCGCGCGATCTCGTCGATCGGCTGCCGCGACCGCGCTGGATTCCCCTCGTGGTGGCGCTAGCGATCGTGCTGATGCTGGCCTTCGCGCGTGGCTCGTTCTGGCAGAACAACCTCGCCGCGCTGACGCCACTGCCGCAGGACATGCTGCAGAACGACGCCCGTTTGCGCGAGGCGCTGGGTGCCCCCGACGTGCGTTACCTGCTGGTCTTGCAGGCATCGACCGAGCAGGGCGTGCTGGCACTGTCCGAGCAGTTGCAACCGAAGGTGGATGCGCTGGTCGCGCAGCACGCCGTCGACGCGCTGGAACTGCCGTCACGCTATCTGCCAACGGTGGCGTTGCAACAGGCGCGGCAGCAGAAGCTGCCGGATCGCGCCACCTTGCAGAGTGCATTGACCCGGGCCTTGCAAGGCCTGCCATTCCGCGCCGATCTTTTCCAGCCCTTCCTCGATGATGTCGAAACCGCGCGGCAGTTGTCGCCGCTGACACCCGAGCTGTACGTGCAGACGCCGCTGGGTCAGCGCCTCGCCGCGATGCTGGTGCAGCGTGATGGGCATTGGCTCGGCCTGGGCACGGTCAGTGGCGTGCACGACGTCGCCGCACTGCAGGCGCTGGGAGCAGACAGCGGCGGCAACGCGCGCCTGCTCGACCTGAAGGCCGCCTCGGAATCGCTGGTGGCGGCATATCGCACGCGCATCCTGCAGGCGCTGCTGGTGGCCAGCGTGTTGCTGGTGCTGACCATTACCTTCGCTTTGCGCAGCCTGCGTCGTGCGTGGCATGTGCTGGCACCGATGACGCTGGCGACGTTCCTGGTGCTGGCAGTGGAGCGCATGGCCGGCATCGAGATCTCGCTGTTCCATCTGGTCGCGTTGATCCTCGCCGGTGGCCTCGGTCTGCATTACGCGCTGTTCTTTGAACGCGACACCGGCGATCCGGCCGAGCAGCGGCGCACCCTGCATGCCACCCTCGTGTGCGTGCTGTCCGCGCTGCTGGTGTTCGGCATGCTGGCGTGGGCGACGATCCCGGTGCTGCGTGCGATCGGGCTCACGGTGAGCCTCGGTGTCGCCTTCCACTTCTGCCTGTCGATCCTGATGGCACCACATACGCATGCTTCCGAAGACTGACTGGGCACCACTGATCCCGCACGCCGGCAGCATGTGTCTGCTGGATGCGATGCTGGCGTGGGACGAGCGCACGATTCATGCGACCAGCGCTGGCCACACGCGTGCAGATAACCCGTTGCGTGGCCCGCAGGGCTTGCATGCCGTGCATCTGGCCGAATACGGTGCGCAGGCGATGGCCGTGCATGGTGGCTTGCTGGCGCGCGCGAAGGGTGCGCAGGTGGCACGACCGGGCCGCCTGGTCAGCCTGCGTGACGTGCACTTGTTCGAGGAATATGTCGATCGGCTGGACGGTCAGCTGGACATCCATGCCGAATGTCTTTATGCCGATGATGGCGGTGCGCAATACGCGTTCCGCGTCGAACATCGTGGTCGCCTACTGGCCAGCGGGCGCGCCGCGGTGATCCACCCCGAGTCCTGAATCACGAGGTCATGCCATGTCAGCAACATCTGCGGTGCGGCGCGCGCTGGTCACCGGCGGCAGTGGTGAACTCGGCGGTGCGATCTGCGAGGCGTTGGCCGCAGGCGGCTATCACGTCATCGTGCATGCCAATCAGAGCCTGTCGCGCGCGGAAACCGTGGTGGCCGCGATCCGCGCAGCCGGCGGCAGCGCACAGGCGACGGCGTTCGATGTCACCGATGCCGAGGTGACACGTGCCGCACTGGACATGCTGTTGTCCGAAGGCCCGATCCACGCGGTAATCAACAATGCCGGCGTGCACGACGACGCACCGATGGCCGGAATGAGCGGCGAGCAATGGCATCGGGTGATCGATGTCTCGCTGCACGGTTTCTTCAACGTGACCCAACCGCTTCTGCTGCCGATGGCGCGCGCGCGCTTCGGTCGCATCGTCTCATTGAGTTCGGTGGCCGCGCAATTGGGCAACCGTGGGCAGACCAATTACGCGGCCGCAAAAGCTGCATTGCATGGCGCCAGCAAATCGCTTGCGCGCGAGATGGCTTCGCGAGGGGTCACGGTGAACGTAGTCGCCCCGGGCGTGATCGAGGGACGCATGATCGGCGCGGATTTCCCGCCCGAGCGCATCCGCGAGATCGTGCCCGCGCAACGCGCCGGCAAGCCGGAGGAAGTTGCCGCGCTGGTCGCGTTCCTGTGCAGCGATGCGGCGGGCTACATCAATGGCCAGGTGATCGGCGTCAATGGCGGCATGGGCTAGCGCGGCAAGCGTGCGGGACGGAATTGATATTTCGACGTGTTTCCGCAAGGCATGGAAAGATTCAGGAGTGGCTTCGCTCCATGCCGAGCACCGAAGTTGATCCATTGCGGATTATGTTGAGCTAATCTGTTCCAGGGACGATCGCGCAGATCGCGGTCGTGGACTTCAGGCACAGGGGAAAATCAGGATGAATATTCGACGCTGGATCGTCGCAGTGCTGTTGCTGTGCGCCACTATCTTGCATGCGCAGCCCGTGCCGTTTGCCGAGCTTGCGCGGCACATGCAATACGACGCCGTGAAGATCTCGCCCGATGGCGAATACCTCGCCGCCACGGCGGTGGTGAAGGGGCAGACCGTGCTCGCACTGATCCATCTCGCGGACAAGAAATCGCAACTGGTTCGACCCCGCGACGAGGACGCCGTCACCGACTTCTGGTGGGTATCCCCGACTCGCGTGGTGTACACGGTGGGAACGCGTGTCGGTGGCTACGACGCACCGCTGGCCACCGGAGAACTGTATGCGGTCAATGCCGACGGGAGTGGTTCCGACATGCTGTATGGCGTCCGCAAAGACGGCATGACCACCGGCTCGCTTATCCAGCACGCGGTCAGTACGCGTGGCACGGCCGAATTCATCGCATCGATTCCCGATGACCCCAATCACATACTGGTATCCACCAGCCTGTGGGGTGCCGGCAAGGAAGGGGCATTACCGACCGCCAACCGCATGGACGTGCGCACCGGCGTCATGATCAAGCTCATCACAGCACCGATCCACGACGCGCAGTTCCTGGCCGATCACCAGGGAAGGATCCGTTTCGCGTGGGGCAAGGACGAAAACGGCGGCGTCCAGGTCTTCCAGCATCCGGTCGACGACGGTGGCTGGAAAGCAATGCCGGATCTGAATTCCAGCCGTTCCACCCCCATTGCGTTCAACCGCGACGACAGCGCAGCCTACTTCTATTGCCCGGGAGCGGACGGCGGTTTCGGCGTCTGCCGCTGGACCGAGGCCGAGCCCGTGCTGCAGGAGGTATGGAGCAATTCGAAGATCGAGGCCGACGGGCTGATGAAGGGACTGGCCGAAGGCGACATCGCCGGCGTCACCTTCATGGACGGCCGCGCCGGCATCGTGCCGTTCGACATGCAGTCCCCCGCGACGCAGTCGTTACTGGCGCTGATGAAGCAGTTTCCCGGCGAGAGCGTGCAGTTCGTCTCCGGCACCCGCGACGGCAGCTTGAGCGTGGTACTGGTGGAGGCCGACGCCGACCCCGGTACGTTCTACCTGTTCGACTCCAAGGCCAACAGGCTGACCCCGCTGCTGCAGCGGGCGTCGTGGATCAACCCCAGGGCGATGGCGACCAAGCAACCATTTGAGTTCGCCGCACGCGATGGCATGAAACTGCAGGGTTACGTGAGCTACCCGCCGGGCCATGAGCACGACAAGCACCTGCCGACGGTGGTTGTGGTGCATGGCGGTCCGTTCTTCGTCCGCGACCGCTGGGACTACGACCCCGACGTGCAGGCGTTGGCCACGCACGGTTATGCCGTGGTGCAGGTTAACTTCCGCGGTTCGGGCGGCTACGGCTACGACTTCGAAAAGGCCGGCTGGCGCGAGTGGGGCGGCAAGATGCAGGACGACGTGACCGACGCCACCCGCTGGGCCATCAGCCAGGGCATCGCCGATCCGCAGCGCCTGTGCATCTATGGCGCCAGTTACGGCGGCTACGCCGCGCTCGAAGGCGCGGTGAAGGAACCCGATCTGTACAAGTGCGCGATTGGCTACGTGGGCGTCTACGATTTGCCGCTGATGTACCGGCGCGGCGATACGCACAAGTCGACGAGCGGCGAGAATTATCTCAAGCGGCAGATGGGCGACGACATGGCCGAGCTGGCCAAACATTCGCCGATCCACCAGCTTGATGCACTCAAGGCCCGGGTGATGCTGGTGGTCGGTGGCCAGGATGAACGCGTACCGTCAGTCCAGGGTATCAGCCTTCACACGGAACTGGCCAAGCGCAACGTGCCTCACGAATGGATCGAGAAGCCCTGCGAGATGCACGGCTTCTACGATGAAGCGAACATCACCGAGCTGTACACGAGGATGCTGCAGTTCGTGGGTTCCAGCATTGGCGCGGGTGTGGGTGATGCAAGTACCACGGCCACTGCGGCCACGCATTGAATGGCCGCAAGGACGACCACCGTCGCATTGCCTGACTCATATGCAGCTGCCGGGTAGTGCCCCTGACTTGACCCCGCGGAGCCTTTACCCATTGAAGCTGCAAGGTCCGTTGTCACAGGGTACGTCGCCTGGCAGCGTGCGATGGACCGCGCTGTTTGCTGCTGGACTGCCAGCAAGTGCGGCGTGGCTTGCACGCGGTGTCAGGGTCAGCCCGTCGCGCTGTCGACCACAACCGGCGTGCCGCGCGAGCGTCTATAGCTGGCCACGATGTGGCCGTAGTGGATCACCCGGCTGATCGTATAGAGGGTGATGCGGGTGACATCGCCGACCGGGTTGAAGTGACTGAGCCGGAACTCGCCGTGATAGCGCGAGGCGATCGGCACCGAGACCACACCGAGCTGCTTCTCACGCGAGGCGGCGATCAGGATGGCCGCCTCGAACACGAAGTTTTCGGCCGACAGGTCGACCAGCTCCAGCGCGGCGCGTGGATACCAGCGCTGGCCGCTCTGGGTGTCGGCGACCGGTTGCGCGCAGGCCCACGAGATGCCCCAGTCGGCGACGGCGTTGGCACGGCGGCGACCGTTCGGCTGCTGCGCGCGATCGAGCAGGCGTGCGCCGATCACGATGTGCTCGGGGTATTGCGTGGCGGCGGCCGCGATGCGCGGAATGTCACTGGCCAGATGCTGGCCGTCGCCGTCCATCGTCAGCACCGCGTCGTAACCCTGGCGCATGGCCTCGCGAAAGCCATGGCGCAAGGCCTCGCCCTTGCCGCGTCGCTCGTTGTGGCGCAGCAAGGTGACCGGCAGTGCGGCGACGATTTCCGGTGTGCGGTCATCGGAGCCATCGTCGATCACGATGACCGGCGCACCGAGCGCGAGCACGGACTCGACCACCGACTGGATCGCGGCTTCCTCGTTGAGGCAGGGAATCAGCACGCACCAGCGTGCAACAGCGGTGTTCAAGCGACCAGCTCCCTTTCAGACATGATCCATGTCGATCTGCAGTCCCAGTGTAGCGGCAGCATCCAGCTGGCAGCGGCCGCGCCCTTCGACCAATCGTGCCAGTAGCGGCAATGCCGCCGCCGAGGCATTCGCGTCGCGCCAGTCGGCCAGTGGTTCGGGCAGCGCCGAAAGGATCCGCGTCGTGGTCAATGACACCTGCAGCGATGCGATCGTCGCGGCGCCGGGTTCGGGTGCCAGCACCAGGGCACAGCCGAACGACTGGGTGCAGCCGGTGACTTCCAGCAACGGTGCGCTGCCGGCGGTATCGCTGCATACCAGCAGTACCGCGCGTTGTTCCGCCAGCACCAGGCTGACCGCTTCGAGCAGGCCGGCGCCGAAGCTGGCGCGCTGCGCGGCCACCGCGGTGGATGGCGCGTGGCAGTCGGTGGCGATCGTCCAATAGCCGACCGGCGCGTTGTGTACCGAGTTGTGGAAACGGGTCGGTGACAGTTCGGCCGGCGCCTGCGCGAGGGTGGCGCACATGTAATCGGTGATCGGCTGGTCGCCGTGCGATGAGGCGAACACGCAGGCCAGCGTGGCGGCGTCACGGCCGCTCATCGCCACGGCTTGCCCAGCCACTTCGACCGCCAGCAGCACGCTTTCGGGCGCGCGTCGACGTTCGTTCGGTGGCAGCGTGGCAGCGGCGGGTCGGCCCGTCGACGGCGTCGGCATGAGGCCGGCCAGCAGCGACCTGAGCGCCGCGAAGTCGGCCAGCTGCGGCGACCACAGGCCGATCCCTTCCACGTAGACGCGCCGTGCACTCATGCGGCAAATCCCGCCCGGGCGAAGGCGAGGCAGGCATTGTTGCCGCCGAAGCCGAACGAGTTGCTGAGCGCCACGTCGACGCGCTGCTGCTCGTTGCGCCAGGCGAACTGCGCCCCGCAGATCGGGTCGGGAGTGTCGCCGCCGAGGTTGCCGGGAATCAGTCCGTGCTCGATTGCCTGCAAGGCGATCGCCGCCTCGACGATCCCGGCCGCGCCCAGCGTATGGCCGGTGAAGCCTTTGGTGGAGCTGGCGCGCGTGCGGGTGGGAAAGGCACGGCTGACCAGCGCCGCCTCGACCTCGTCGTTCTTCAGGCTGGCGGTGCCGTGCAGGTTGATGTAGTCGACCTGCGCCGCATCGAGGCCGGCGCGCGCCAGTGTGTCGCGCAGTGCCAGTTCGGCGCCCAGTCCGTCCGGGTGCGGGGTGGACATGTGGTGCGCATCGCTGGCTTCGCCATAGCCGAGCAGCTGCAGCGCGTCGGGTGCGGCATCGATCCGTTCCAGCAAGGCGAAGCCGGCGGCCTCGGCGATCGAGATGCCGTTGCGTGACGCATCGAACGGGCGGCAGGGTTCGGGCGAGACCAGCTCCAGCGCGTTGAAGCCGAACAGCACGCTGTCGCACAAGGTATCCACGCCGCCGACCACGGCCGCGTCCACCAGGCCAAGCTGGATCAGCCGTTCGGCACTCGCGAACACCTTGGCGCTGGACGAGCAGGCGGTCGAGATCGTCAGGCACGGGCCTTCCAGCGCCAGTGCCGTGGCGACGAAGGCGGCCAGCGAATGCGGCGCATGGATCGCCGGGCGCAGCATGTCGTCCGCAAATCCGCCATCGGCATCGAGCCGGCGGTAAGCTTCCTCGGTGGCGCCGATGCTGGCGGTGGAAGTGCCGAGCAGCAGCGCGATGCGCGTGGCGCCGTACCGCGCGCGCGCGGCCTGGACGCGATCGAGGAAACCGTCCTGGTTCAGGCCGAGCCACGCCAGCCGGTTGTTGCGGCATTCCCATGCGCTCAGTGTGGCGGGCAGGGCGGTGTCTTCCACGCCGTCGACGCGACCGATCCAGCAGTCCAGTGGCGTACTGCTGAAGTCGTTGGGACGCAGGCCGCTGCGGGAGTGCTGGAGCGCGTCGAGCTGGGCTGTCAGGCCGTGTCCGATGGCGGAGGTGGCGGTATACGCGGTGATCGCGAGAGGAGTCATCGAAACGGGCATCGCGAAAGCCTAGCGGTCACCCCGCGGCTTGCCTAGCCTGCGTCGGGTCACCGTACAGGCGGGCATTCAGCGTGATCGCGTACGCATGAAGGTGCCGCGAACACTGGTCGGGCCGTTAAGCTGATGCACTTCCCGGCACGAGTACCACTCACCGCCCATGCCTGCAGCACGAAGCCCCTGGCGCTACCTGCGTGACCACGACATCCAGCATGCGGCCGTGGTGACCGTGCTGGCGGTGTTGCTGAGTGGTGGCCTGGTCTGGCTGGGTTACCTGATCCATGTCTGCCGGATGGCTGCGCGCAGTCCGCTGGCGCCGCCGCAGCGAATGATCGCGCTGGTGTTCGGGCGCCGGCTCGAGAATGATCTGCCGGAGCATGATTACCAGTTGCGCCTGCGCCGCGTGCTCAGCCTGGCTGAGCAGCGACAGACCGACCATGTCCTGCTGCTCGGTGGTGGTAGTGGCGGTTTGTGCAGCGAGGCGGCGGCCGGCCATGCCTGGTTGCAGCAGCACGGTCTGTCCGCCGACGTGCGCGTGGAACTGGAACAGGATTCGATCGATTCGCTGGAGAACCTGCGTCAGGCGCGCCATCTGCTGCAGGCGCAAGCGGATGGTGCCGAGCTGCCGCCGGTGGCCCTGATCACCAGTCGCTACCATCTTGCCCGCTGCCTGCTGCTGGCGCGCCGGCTGGGTCTCGACGCCGTGCCGATCGCCGCCGAGCCGGCGATGCCGCGGCATGGGCGTTATCTGGGTCTGCTGCTGATCGAGGCCGGCTTCGTGATGTGGACCGACCTGGGCCTGCGCTGGGCGCAGCTGATCGGCAACCGGCGCATGCGCGATCGCATCCGTTGATTCGATCCCTTGGTACGGACTACGGCGCATGCAGGCTTGTGCGCATCGTGATGCCCCGGCAGACTGCGCGGGCCGTGCATCTTGCCGGCGTATCCAGGGGGAAGACGATGTCGCGTTCACGGCTTTTGTTGCTGTTGCTGCTGCCTTTGCTGTTGCTGACCATGGCATTCCGCCAGGTGCCGCTGGCCGATCCGCCGCCGATCGATGTACCCGCCGGCCTGACCGCGGTGCAGGTGAGCAAGGCGGTCAAGGGCGCGCTGATCGGTCGTAGCTGGACGGTCGCGGCCGAACAGGCCGATGGCATCGATGCCACCCTGACCGGGAACGATTACACCGCCAGGATCCATGTCGCTTTCGACAGCAAGCAGATCAAGATCAGCTATGTCGGCAGCACCAACCTCAAGTACGAAGTGAAGAAAGACGGTCAGCGCATGATCCATACCAACTACATGGGCTGGATGCATTACCTCAGTGGCGACATCGGCCGCAATCTGGAGCTGATTTCCGCCGGCGCGAGTGCGACGCCGGCCCCCATGGCGGCTGGCTGACGCCAGCATGCGATGCTGAACCCAACGGTCCGCATGCGGGCCGTTGTCGTTTGAGCGCGCGACGTCGCGCCGCAGCCGCAGTGCGCGTTGCCTTGCTAAGCTCCTCACCATCGTCGAACCCGGGAACGTGATGAGCGAGCAGGCCGATCTTGCCGAAACCTTTCTGCGCGGATTGCAGGATCGCCTCTGCGCGGCGATCGAGCAGGTCGATGGCAGCGCGCGCTTCGAGGAGGATGCCTGGCAGCGTGCGGCCGGCGGCGGCGGACGTACCCGCGTGCTGCGCGACGGTGCGGTATTCGAGCAGGCGGGCGTCAACTTCTCGCGGGTCAGCGGCAACCAGTTGCCGCCCAGCGCCACCGCGCATCGACCGGAACTGACCGGCGGCAGTTTCATCGCCACCGGTGTCTCGCTGGTGCTGCATCCGAAGAATCCGCATGTGCCGACCATGCACGCGAACGTGCGCTACTTCGAGGCCAGCAAGGAAGGCGTGGAGCCGGTGTGGTGGTTCGGCGGCGGCTTCGACCTCACCCCGTTCTATCCGGTGGACGAGGACGTGGTGCACTGGCACACGGTCGCGCGCGACTTGTGCGCGCCGTACGGGGCGCAGGTCTATCCGCGCTACAAAAAGTGGTGCGATGACTACTTCTACCTGAAGCACCGCGACGAGACCCGCGGCGTCGGTGGCCTGTTCTACGACGATCTGAACGAGGGCGGTTTCGAGCGCTGCTTTGCGTTCACCCGCGCGGTCGGCGAAGGGCTGCTCGACGCCTACCTGCCGATCGTCGCGCGCCGCAAGGACACGCCCTACGGCGAGCGCGAGCGCGAGTTCCAGCTGTATCGGCGCGGCCGCTACGTGGAGTTCAACCTGGTCTACGATCGCGGCACGCTGTTCGGTCTGCAGTCCGGTGGCCGCACCGAATCGATCCTGATGAGCCTGCCGCCGCGGGTGCGCTTCGAATACGCCTACACGCCCGACGCCGGTTCGGCCGAGGCGAAGCTGGCCGAGTACCTGATGCCGCGTGACTGGGTGTAACCCTGAATCGTATGTGTAGGAGCGGCTTCAGCCGCGATGCTCTTCGCTGCTGCCGTCAAAGGCATCGCGGCTGAAGCCGCTCCTACAGAAATCTGGCTTACGGCGTCGCGCCGCTGAACTTCACCACCGTGGCGCCCTTCACCGGTCCGATCTGCGCGCTGTCGCTGACCTTCAGCACCACCTCGCGGCGAAACTCCAGCGTGCCCTGCACCACGGCATGCGGGCCGATGATCACCAGCGGTGTGCGGCTGTTGAAGTTGAACCAGCCACCCGGTTTGTCGACCAGAATACCGCCTTCGACGTGCGAGTTGGCGCCGACCGTGATGTCGCCGCCGACCGTGCCGAGGCCGCCCGCGACATGCGCGCTGTCCAACACGATCGCGCCGTTGACGTTGCTCAGCTTGCCACCCACGTCGGCGCCCGGGGCCAGCTGCAGGCTGCCATTGACGGCATCGACCGAGCCGCTGACGCGGCTGCCGCGGCCCAGGCTGATCGCGCCGTTGACGGTGCCCAGCTCGCTGGCCTGCGCCTTGTCGCCCAGTTCGATCGCGCCGTTGACGGTGCTGGCCTTGCGCACAACGGCACCGTCGGCGATGTGCACCGCCCCGTTGACGGTGCTGACCGTGCCGGCATGCTGGCCGGCCTCGACCCGTACCGAGCCATTGACCTTGTCGATGTCGCTGTCCTGCGCGATAGCCAGTAGCGGCAGGCCCAGCGCGAACGCGGCGGCGATGAGAGCGGTCGAAAGACGACGCATGGCTTGTCTCCGTGTGTGAGTGGTATGGCTAGGATGCCTCGACGGCGCCATCGGTTTAGCATGACCTGTGGCAGGGTCGGCATTTGACGATACCGGGCCTCGCCTTCACCATTCCCGGTTTACGTCATCTGATTGAGCGCCCCCATGCACAAGCTCGTACTGATCCGTCACGGCCAATCGCAGTGGAACCTCGACAACCGCTTCAGCGGCTGGGCCGATGTCGACCTCACCGAACAGGGCATGGCCGAGGCACAGGAGGCCGGTCGGCTGTTGCAGGCGGAGGGTTATACGTTCGACGTAGCGCATACCTCGGTGCTCAAGCGCGCCGTGCGCACGCTGTGGGGCGTGCAGGATGCGATGGGCCTGATGTGGCTGCCGGTCGTCACCGAATGGCGGCTCAACGAGCGCCACTACGGCGCGCTGACTGGCCTCAACAAGGCCGAGACCGCGGCGAAGTATGGCGAGGAGCAGGTGAAGGTCTGGCGCCGCAGCTACGACATCCCGCCGCCGCCGCTGGAGCGCAGCGCCAATGAGTCGGTGCACGATCCGCGCTACGCCAACCTCGATCCGAAGGATATTCCCGATACCGAATGCCTGAAGGACACCGTTGCCCGCGTGCTGCCGTACTGGCACGAAGTACTTGCGCCGGCGATCCGTTCCGGCCAGCGCGTGCTGGTGGCCGCGCATGGCAACTCGCTGCGCGCGCTGGTGAAGTATCTGGACGATATCTCCGACGAGGCGATCGTCGAGCTGAACATCCCCAACGGCGTGCCGCTGGTCTACGAATTCGACGAGCAGCTCAAGCCGCTGCGTCACTACTACCTCGGTGACGCCGAGGCGATCGCGGCGAAGATGGCCGCGGTGGCGAACCAGGGCAAGGCGAAGTAGCCCGGAGTGGACATGCCACACGTCACCTCACCGAGACAGATCGCCGCGGCATTGACTGAATACTGGTCGCCCCGCGTGGTGGGTGAAGTCGATGACTCCTACGTCAAGGTGGCCAAGGTGCTCGGCACGTTCGGCTGGCACAGCCATGATGACGAGGACGAATTGTTCCTGATCCTTGAAGGCGAGCTGCGCATCGAGATGGAAGCGGATGCGGTCGAACTCGCGCAAGGGGACATGTTCGTGGTGCCCAGGGGCGTCAGGCACAACCCGGTCGCGGCGACGGAATGCCTGATCATGCTGATCGAGCGCAAGTCGACCCTGCATACCGGCAATCTCGTGACGGAACGGACGCGTTCGCTGGCCGAGCAGCTGGGCAACGGCTGAAACCCGTAGCCTGGCGTCCTGGCGAAGGGTGACAAACGTCAGTCGTCAGCCGCTGTTTGCTCGACTAAGCTGGGCGAATTCCACTCGCCGGTGCCGCGCATGCCTGCCCATATGACCAACTACCTGATCATGTTGCCGCTGCTGGCCTGGATCGTGTGGCGGCGCGTGAGTCGCCAGTTCGGTCGCCAGCCGATCCAGCGCAAGCGGATGATCGCGCGCATCGCGATCCTTGCGATCCTTGGCGCCCTGCTGAGCCTCGCCGGGTTTCACAACATCCAACTGCTTGAGGGATTGGTCGGCGGCATGCTGATCGGTGCATTGATCGGCATGGTCGGGCTCAGACTCACCCGCTTCGAAGTCGATCCGGTCAAGGGTGATTGCTACGTGCCGAATACATGGATCGGTGCCCTGCTCACGGTGCTGCTGCTCGGTCGTCTGATCTGGCGCTTCATGCAGATGCAGCAGGTTTCCGCGACTGCACAGGCCGGTGGCTACCCGGCGAACTACGCCTATAGCCCACTGACCCTGCTGGTGTTCGGTCTGCTGGTCGGTTACTACATCGTCTACTTCAGCGGCCTGCTGATCCATCACCGCCGTTTCCAGCAATCGCATCCGGGCGCGACCGCGCTGTAGAGGTGGTCAGCTACGGCTTGGCGAACATCGCCGAAAACTCCCGCGCGAAGCGATGCACGTCACCAGGCCAGCGCGCAGAGAGATAGTTGCCATCACGCACCACGAAAGCGGGCGAGGCATCGCGCTCGCTGTCGCGGGCTAGGCCATTCGTCTTGCGGCGGTAATCCGGTGCGTCGCGCGGTACGTCGAGAAAGTCGGCCGGATCGGCCAGCGCACGCGTCACTTCCTGCTGCACCGACATGTAGCCGACCGGCTGGCCGGGTGCCTCGGCATAGGTGCGGTAGTAGTGCGGATCCCAGAAGCGGCTGATCCGTGCCGTCGACCAGGCCTTCTTTTCCAAGGCCCAGGTCAGTGCGGTGGTGCGGCGGCCATGCAGCACCGACTTGCCATCCGCCGAGCGGCTGCGCGCTGCCAGCAGCACGCCATGGCAGATCGCGGCGACCGGCTTGTCCGCGGCGAAGAAGGCAGCGACCAGCTTCTGCAGCAGCGGACTTTCCAGATACTCGCGCATGCCGCGCGCCCGATGTCCGCCTGGCAGCAGCAGACCGTCAAACGCCGATGCATCCAGTGCCTCCCAGCGCAGCGGCGCGCGGAACGCGGCATCCTGCAGCATCGACGCATACGCCTTGCGCGCATCGATGTTCGCACGCAGCAGCAGGCCGACCAGGCGCAGGCGATTCAGTCCCGGCAGCCAGCCCCAGGGATCGAGGCCCATCCCGCTGAGCATCAGCTCGTCGGCGCTGGCAACTTGTCCGGCGGGCGTGGCGAAGATCACCTCGTGCCCGTCGGCGTGCAGCGTGTGCCAGCTCACCGCGACTTCGGAAGGATCGAAGTCACGGTGCGGCAGCGGGATCAGGATGCGGGCCATGCGCGTGGTTCGCCGCCTACGAAGTCGGTGCGTTGAGGTAATCCAGGCTGGCCTGCAGCATCGACTCCATCCCGATCTTCAGTGCGCCTTCGTCGAGATAGAACTTCGGCGAATGGTTGGCCGGTGCCTTCGAGGCATCCTGACCCAGCGGGGTGGCGCCGACGAAGAAGTACACGCTGGGCACCGCCTTGGCGAAATAGGCGAAATCCTCCGAGGCCATCCACGGTTTCGCTTCGATCACATGTTCGTTGCCGAGCGCCTTGCCGATGCTGCCGCGCACGCGGGCGGCGAGCGCGGGATCGTTGACCAGGACCGGATTGCTGTCGCCCACCGGGATCTGTTCTTCGACCGTCGCGCCGTTGGCGGCGGCGATGTGTTCGGCGATGCTCTTGAGGTTGTCGATCGCCTGCTGGCGCATGTCGGCGTCGAACGTGCGCAGGGTACCTTGCAATTCCACCTGGTCCGGCACGATGTTGTAGCGTGAGCCGCCCTCGACGATGCCGAAGCTGAGCACCGCCGGCAGGTTGCCGATATCCAGCTTGCGGCTGACGATGGTCTGCGCGGCGCTGATGATCTCGGCCGACGTGACGATCGGGTCGACCCCGTTCCACGGCATCGCGCCGTGCGTCTGTCGCCCGTGCACCACCATGCGGAACCAGTCCGAGCCGGCCATCGTCGGTCCCGGCCGCACCGCCACCGTACCCACGTTGAGCGAGCTGACCACGTGCATGCCGAACATCGCGTCCGGCTTGAAGTCGCGGAACAGGCCTTCCTTCAGCATCAGCGACGCGCCTCCTTCCTCACCGGCCGGCGCACCTTCCTCGGCCGGCTGGAACACGAACAGCACCGAACCGTGCAACTGCTTCTTCATGCCGCTCAACGCCTGCGCCATGCCCAGCAGCATCGCGGTGTGCGCATCGTGGCCGCAGGCATGCATCACGCCGGTTGGCTTGCCGCGGTATTCGCCCTTGGCCTTCGAGGCGAACGGCAGGTCCACTTCCTCGGTCACCGGCAGCGCGTCCATGTCGGCGCGGATCGCCAGCCGCGGTCCGGGCAGATCGCCTTTCAGCAGCGCCACCACGCCGGTATGCGCAATGCCGGTATGCACTTCCAGCCCCAGCTTCTTCAGTTCGGCGGCGACCAGTGCCGAGGTGCGCACCTCGCGGTTGCTCAGTTCGGGATGCTGATGGATGTCGCGCCGCCACGCGGTGACCTGCGGCAGTTCCTGCTGCGCCATGGCTTGCACGCTGGAAGCATCGGTGGCGTGCAGCGGCGCGATGAAGGTGGCGGCCAGCGCCAGGACAAGGGCGGTGCGGTGCATGCGGTATCTCCGTGACTGGAGTGACCGATGCTAACGCCTGGATGCCATCGGGCGCTGTATTTTCCGCCGTGCTGTTGGCAAGGTCAGGACGCGACTTCGCTTATCCCAAGCGGCATCAACACGGTGACCACGGTGCCAGTTCAGGGCACGATGCTGAAATCGATCTCGATCGGATAGGGCGCCGGCTTTGCCGGTGGCACCGGCAGCATCCAGGTCGCGAACTGACCGGCCATGCAGGTGGCCACCGGTGTCGGTGGCAGTACCTCGATCCGGGCCGGCCTGCCGTCGGCCTGGATGTCGGCGACCAGGGTGAAGGGTGACTTGTCTGCCGGTGCGTTGCTGGCAAGGCAGCCCTTGAGCGCCATGGTGGTGGGGTTGTTGATCTTGCCCCACAGTTGTTTCTGGTAGGCGGGGCCGGTCACGTCGGCCTCGGCCAGCTTGCCCTGCGTTACGCGGGCACTGAAATCCTGACCGGGCGGCACGCCGGTGGCAGCAAACAGCAGGGCGGCAGCAAACAGGGCAGGCATGGATGGCTCCGGTATCGATCCGTGCGGACACGGTAGCAGTTCATCCAGTCCGGTGTGCGCTGCATGTCATGTATCAAAAACGGACTTCCCGTGCCCGATCGAACCGCTGCCAAGCCGTCTATTTTTTGGGTGAGCTTTTCTTCGCCGGACGCCGGGCCGTCTTGACCGCGATCTTCTTGGTCACCGCAGGTTTGACACTCTTGGCCGCCGGCGTCTTCTTGGCGCTGTTCTTGCGGGCTGCCGCTGCCGGCTTCTTCGCGATTGATGCGGCTACCGGCTTCACTTTCTTCGCTGCCGGCACGACTTTCGCGACAGGCTTTTTCGCGGATTTGGCGGCCCGAGGCGGCTTCTTCGCAATCACCTTCTCCGCAACCGGGGCCGTGTGGGTGTTCTCGTCATGCTTGTTCGAGAACATCTTCGGCGTCCACGCACTCTGGAAGTGCGTCACCATGTTCCTGAACACCTCACTTTGCTCCAGCATCAACGAAAACAGATCGTGCTTTTTCGACTTGTCCTTCTTGTGCGATTTGTCTTTGCTCATGATCAGGCCCTGGCAGTGGTGTGGATCCACTGTAACCGAACTTTCAGCACCACGATCGAAGGCAGGCGTCAGGTTGCGCGAATCGCGGCAATCTACGTCAGATGCAACATCCGTCGTTCCGGATGGCGATACACCAGTACCGTGGCGACCAGCCCGCACAGCGCGGCGAACGACAACCACAGTCCTGGCGCGGCGTTATTTCCGGTGAGATGGATAAGCCATTGCGAGATCGCCAGGCTCGAACCGCCCAGCGTGGTGGCGAGGCTGTAGGCGAGCGAGAAACCGGCGGTGCGTACCTCGATTGGCATGATTTCGGTGAGTGCCACCACCAGTGCGCCGTTGTAGCTGGCGTAGATGAAGGACAGCCACAGTTCCACGCCGAGCAGCCGGTCGAAGCCGGGTTTGGCCACCAGCCAGTGCAGCACCGGATACGCAGTGAGCAACGCGAGCACGGTGCAGGCGAGCAGCAAGGGCCAGCGACCGATGCGGTCGGACAGCGCGCCCATCAGCGGTAGCCAGATCAGGTTGGAAATGCCGATGCACAGCGTCACCACGAACACGTCGGACTGCGACAGCTTCAGCACTTCCTTGCCGAAGGTCGGCGTGTACGCGGTGATCAGGTAGAACGACACCGTGGTCATCAGCACCATTGCCATGCCGAGCAGCACGATGCGCCAGTGGGTGATCATCGAGCGGTAGATTTCGCTGGCATCGAGGCGATGCTTGCGGGCGAGAAAGGCCTCGGTTTCCTGCAGCGAACGGCGGATCAGGAACACGAACGGCACGATCAGGCAGCCGATCAGGAACGGCACGCGCCAGCCCCAGTCGCTCATCGCTTGCGGCGACAGCCAGCGTTGCAGCAACAGGCCGAGCGCGGCGGCGAACATCACCGCAACTTGCTGGCTGGCCGATTGCCAGGAACAGTAGAAGCCGCGGTGCCCCGGCGTGGCGATCTCGGACAGGTAGACCGACACGCCACCCAGCTCGACGCCGGCGGAGAATCCCTGCAGCAGGCGTCCGGCCAGCACCAGCAGCGGCGCCAGCGCACCGATGGTGGCGTAGCCCGGTACCGCCGCGACCATCAAGGTGCCGACGGCCATCATCGCGAGGGTGAGGATCAATCCCTTGCGACGGCCATGATGATCGATGTACGCGCCGAGCATGATCGCGCCGATCGGCCGCATCACGAAGCCGGCGGCGAAGGTCAGCAAGGTCAGCAGCAGCGATGCATACGCGTTGTGGCTGGGGAAATACGTGCGTGCGATGGCCGAGGCGTAATAGCCATAGACCATGAAGTCGTACATCTCGAGGAAATTGCCGCCGACGACGCGGAAGATCGCCTTGATGTTCTGACGCCTAGCGTTCTCCGCCATGCGGCCCCCAGAACACGACCCACGTGGCAAAGTCGGCAGAGAAATTTTCAAACCGATGCTCGGCGCCGGCCTCCACCAACAGGACATCGCCAGCTTTGAATGGAATGCGTTCCTCGCTTTTTAAAAAGTCACCTGCACCGCTGATGACGATGTAGAGCTCGTCCTGTTGGTGTGGCGACTGCGGGTCGGTGTTACGTGGCGCGTAGAGTCCGACTTTCATCGAACCGTGCCTCAAGCCGTAGTGAAAACGGAATTCATCCGGGCTGTCCGGAAGCTTTGCCAGGGCCTCTTCAAGCCCGAACCTCCAGTCTTCAGCTGACATGGTGTATCGACCTGTCGTCGGTACCACGCAAGACCGCCTTGACGTAGTCGTGGCGAGCGCTGGTTGGTGTGACATGCATGGCATGGGTCCTGCGAAGGCAGGACATCAAGGCTAGTCCGCGCGGTGTTCCAGCGCCAGATAGTCCTTGCTCTGCATCTCGATCAGGCGTGACTCAGTGCGGCCGAATTCGGCGCGCAGGCGCTCGCCGTCGTACAGCTCGGTGATCGGTGCGGCGGCGGACAGCACCAGCTTGACGTGGCGGTCGTAGAACTCATCCACCAATTGCACGAAACGCTTCGCGGCGTCCTCGCTGTAGATGGTGAACTGCGGCACGTTGGCGATGATGATCGCCGGGCCGGCCTTGGCCAGCGCGATGTAGTCGGCGACCGCACGCGGGCCTTCGCACAGTGCGTCGAAATCGAACCACAGGATATTGTCGGCGCGCTTGCGATACGGGATGTCGCGTCCGTTGATCTGCAGCGAGCCGTCCTGCTGTACCGGGCCACTGGCCTGGCTGCTGAAGATGCGCTCCAGCGCGCGATGCGCCTCGGCGCCGGGCGGCGTCAGGTATACCGGTGCCTGCGCCAGCGCACGCAGGCGCCAGTCGTGCGACGAGGCCATTTCCACCACGTGGCAGCGCTGTTCGATCAGCGCGATCGCGGGCAGGAAGCGTGCGCGTTGCAGACCGTCCTTGTAGAGATTGGTCGGTGCGGTGTTGGAGGTGGTGACCAGGGTCACGCCACGCGCAAACAGTGCATCGAGAAGGTTGGCCAGGATCATCGCATCGCCGATGTCGCTGACCAGGAATTCGTCCAGACACAGCACGCGGCAGCGTGAGGCAAGTTCGGCCGCCACCTCGACCAGCGGACTCTGGCGCTCGCCCAGCGCGCGCAGGCTCGCGTGCACTTCGCCCATGAAGCGGTGGTAGTGCCGGCGCAACGCGATGCCGTGCGGCAGGCTGGCCACGAACAGGTCCATCAGGAAGGTCTTGCCGCGGCCGACCGTGCCCCACAGGTACAGGCCGGGCACCGCTTCAGGCTGATCGTTGCCGAGCAGGGATTTCAGCCGTCCAAACAGGCCGCCATTGGTTTCGGGTTGGACGCGCAGCGCCGCATGCATGCGGTCGAACTCGGGCAGCAGCGCCAGCTGGGTCGGGTCGGATTCCCAGCGGTGCGCGGCGACGCCTTCCTGGTAGCGCGCACTCGGCGCGAGTGGGGAGGTTTCACTCATGGAACGGCGTCTTGGATGAGGTGGATGGGCGAGCGTCAGGCGCGATGGGTGACATGCTTCACGGCTGGCGTGGCGGTGGCAGCCAGTCGCGCGCGGCATGTTTCACCGCGCCACGCAGATCCATCAGCCGGCGATGAAAGAAATGGCCGGTCTCGGGCATGCGCACCAGTTCCGGCGGTTCTGCCAGGCAGTCGATCCAGTCGAACACGGCCTGCGGCTCGACCACCTCGTCTTCCTCGCCCATCACCACCAGCCAGGGACAGCCGGGCGGAGTGATCGATGCGAACGACCAGCGGCCAGCCGGCGGGGCGATGCTGATCAGGGCCTTGGCCTGCAGCTGTGCGGCATTGCGGATCGTGACGTAGCTGCCGAACGAGAAGCCGGCCAGCCACAGCGCATCGTCCGGTCGTGTGCGGCGCACCCAGGCGACCACGGCGGCCAGATCATCGCCTTCACCGTCACCGTTGTCATAGACGCCCTCGGAGGCGCCGGTGCCACGGAAGTTGAAGCGCACGGTGTCCAGTCCGGATTCGCGCAACGAGCGATCGAGCATGGTCACCACCTTGTTGTGCATGGTGCCGCCCTGTACCGGGTTCGGATGGCAGATCACCGCCACGCCGCGGCGCGCGCCGGCCGGCTCGGCGACGTCGCTGACGGTTTCGAGCTTGCCGGTGGGGCCGGCGAGCATGAAACTGGCGGCGATCTCGGGAAAGCCGGCAGGGTCGGCGGGAAGCTCGGTGGGATTCATGCATACGATGATAACCGCCACGGCGCTTTGCCGCCGCGGGCGCCGTCGATGAATCATCTGGCGCATGCGTTGCTGGCCGGCGACGACGAGTGGCTGCAACTGGGCGGCATGCTCGGCGACTTCGTGCACGGCCAGCCCGATCCCGCGTTGTTTCCGCCGCGGGTGATCGCCGGCATCCGCCTGCATCGTGCGATCGACGTATACACCGACGCCCATCCCGAGGTGCTGGCGGCCAAGACGCTGCTAGTGCCCCCGCATCGGCGCTATGCCGGGATCCTGCTGGACATGTGGTTCGACCATTGCCTGGCGCGGGATTTTGCGCGCTGGTGCACGCAGCCGCTGGACGACTACTCCAACGCCTTGCGTGCGCTGCTGCATCGTCACGATGCCTTGCTGCCACCGGCGTTGCGGCAGTTCCGCGGCTATATGGAGGCGCATGACTTGCCGGCCGGATATGCCGATCGCGCGATGCTGGGGCGGGCGCTGACGGGCATCGGGCAGCGTTTGAGCCGGGCCAATCCGCTGGATTCGGCGTTGCCGGTGCTGGTGGCGCAGGAGGTGGCGTTGCAGGAGCGCTTTGAGGCGTTCTTTCCGCAGCTGCAGGGGTTCGCGCGGGAGTGGATCGAGGCGCAAGTGGGATGAGTTGGCGAGTTCTTCGCAGATACCGGCCCCTCTCCTTCCCAGAAGGGGAGATGAGGCAAACGTAAACGCCGCCCAAGGGGGCGGCGTTTGGTTTTGCTTTATTGAAGCGCTGCTTACTTGGCCTGACCGACGATCCAGGTAACCGCCGCCTTGACCTGCTCGTCGGTGAGCGCCGGGTTGCCACCCTTCGGCGGCATGAAGTTGCCGTCCGGACCGTGGTAACCCTCGGTGGCATGCTTGATCAGGGTATCGAGGCCTTCGGCGATGCGCGGACCCCACATCGACTTGTCACCCAGTTTCGGCGCGCCGGCAACACCGGAGGTATGGCAGCTGGTGCACAGGTTGTCGTAGATGGTCTTGCCGTCGGTGCTGCCGCCGTAGGCGACCTGCGAGGCAGCGGCCTTGGCGGCAGCGTCAGCGGCGGCCTGCATCGCGGCGCGGCCGGTATTGCCGGCGTAGACGGCGCCGGCCGGGGCAATCCGCTCGGCGATCTTGGCCGGTTCGTTCGGATTGGTTTCGTGCGGCGCGTGCTCGTAGATCGCCAGTGCCGAGAAGATCAGCACCACTGTCAGCACCGCAAGGCCGCCGATCATGATGGCGAACTGGCGCAAGACGCTCTGATCGGATTTGCTCATGGGACCGCTCACGCACGTACTCCTGTCAGTGGGCAGGGCGGCAGGGCCACGATGGCCGTCCCGGCATGCCTGATTTGCTTGTACTGGATCACCGGGGCCGTGGGTGCACGGCATGAATGCCCGGTTGCCGCCAGACCCGTGATCCGGATCGAACAGACAGCCAGTCGCGGATTATAAACGAAGCGCGCGGCAAGTTTCAGGCCTCCGTACAGGGCGTCCAGCGTCCGTATCCGGGTTTCATGCCACCGGCTGCAGGCCTTGATGCAGGCCCTGCGCGCCCTGCGCCCCTGCCATCGGTCATGGCGCACCCCTGTCAACCGGCATTGTTCAAGTTCGTTCAACTGCCCCTATGCTCTCACCCCGAGAGGAGTCGGTCGGACGTTGACCAGGCGGGTGAAGCCGACAAACTCCATACACATCAGTTATGCATACTGCGCGATGGTGTGTCGGGTGGCCGCGTCGTTCCAGTTCAGTCCAGGAGTTTCACATGTCGCGTTTTTGGAAGATCGCATTGATCGTCATTGCGGTGATCGTGGTGGTGACGATCGGTTTCCGGCTGCTGCACAAGCCGACTGCAACCGGCGGCAAGCATCGGCACGGGGCTACTGCAGATACCAGCGCTGATTCGAGCAAGGATGGTCAGCCCGGCCAGGACAATGCGCCGGTGCCGGTCACGGTCGAGCCGGTGGTGAGCCAGAACGTACCGATCTACCTGACCGGTCTGGGCACCGTGCAGGCGCTGAACACGGTGACGATCAACCCGCAGGTCGCCGGGCAGATGATGAGCATCAACTTCACCGAGGGCCAGTCGGTGAAGAAGGGCGATCTGCTGGCGCAGATCGATCCGCGTACTTTCCAGGCGAACTATGACCAGGCGGTTGCCAAGCAGAAGCAGGACCAGGCCCTGCTCGCCACCGCGCAAAGCACGCTCAAGCGCAACCAGGCGCTGGTGGCCAGCGGCTATGTGGCTGCACTGGACATGGATACTTTCCGCAACAACGTCGGCCAGTTGCAGGCGGGGGTAACCGCGGATGAGGCGAGCGTGCGCTCCAGCAAGGTGCAATTGGACTACACCCGCATCATCTCGCCGTGCGATTGCGTCACCGGCATCCGCAGCGTGGATCCGGGCAATGTGGTGAACACCTCTACCGCGATCGTCACGCTGACCCAGGTGCATCCGATCTACGTCATCTTCTACCTGCCCGAACAGAATCTGGAAACCGTGCGCAATGCGTTCAAGGGCGGCGCCCAGCTTGAGGTCGCGGCGCTGGATCGTACCGATTCCCACCCGCTCGCCAACGGCGGCGTGCTGCAGGTGATCGACAACCAGATCGACACCAGCACCGGCACGTTCAAATTGCGCTCGCAGTTCCCGAATGCGGACAACAGCCTGTGGCCGGGACAGTTCGTCAACGTGCAGCTGAAAGTCAGCACCACGGCCGGTGGCCTGGTGATTCCGGCGCAGGCGGTACAGCGTGGTCCGGATGGCGACTACGTGTATCAGCTGCAGGACGACAAGACGGTGAAGATGCAGCCGGTGACGGTAGCCAGCGAAGTGGGCGCCAGCAAGGTGATGATCAGCAAGGGTCTGGCGGTGGGTGACCAGGTGGTCACCGAAGGTCAGTTCCGGCTCAAGCCCGGCAGCAAGGTGCAGGCGCTGAAGCCTGGTGAAGTACCGGCCGCCCCCAGCGCCGCCGAACTGCAGAAGGCCAAGACGAAAGGTCAGCAGGGCGGTGGTCGCCGTGGTGGTTGATGGCAGCACGGCATCCGGCTTGCGTTACGCGCGAGTGGGCATGCCGTTGTCTGACCATGATCGCGGCTGAAGCCGCTCCTACACGTTACGGATAGCCATGGGATTTTCGACACTCTTCATTCGCCGGCCGATCGCCACCTCCTTGCTGATGGTGGCGATCCTGCTGCTCGGCATCCTCGGCTACCGCCAGCTGCCGGTGTCGGCGCTGCCGGAGATTGAGGCGCCCAGCCTGGTGGTGAGCACGCAGTACCCGGGTGCCAGCGCTGCCACCATGGCCTCGCTGGTGACCACCCCGCTGGAGCGCAACCTCGGCCAGATCTCCGGCCTGTCGATGATGACCTCCGATTCGTCGGCCGGCCTGTCGACGATCGTGCTGCAGTTCAATATGGACCGCGACATCGACATCGCCGCGCAGGACGTGCAGTCGGCGTTGAACCAGGCGCGCGGCACGTTGCCCAGCACGCTGCCGTATCCGCCGGTGTACAACCGGGTGAATCCGGCCGACGCGCCGATCCTTACGCTGGAACTCACCTCCGACAGCCTGCCGCTGCGCGACGTCAACAACTACGCCGATTCGATCCTGGCGCAGAAGCTGTCGCAGGTGCAGGGCGTGGGCCTGGTCTCGATCGCCGGCAACGTGCGTCCGGCCGTGCGCGTGCAGGTGAATCCGGCGCAGCTGGGCAACCTCGGCCTGACCATGGAGGACGTGCGCAGCGCGCTCACCCAGGCCAACGTGAATGCGCCCAAGGGCACGCTCAACGGCGCCACCCAGAGTTACAGCATCGGCACCAATGACCAGCTGGCCACGGCCGAGGAATACAAGAACACCATCATCAGCTACAAGAGCAACGCGCCGGTACGCCTGTCCGACGTGGCCAACGTGGTCGATGGGGCGGAGAACGACCAGCTCGCGGCGTGGGCCAACGGCAAGCCGGCAGTGCTGCTGGACATCCGTCGCCAGCCCGGTGCGAACATCGTGCAGACGGTGGAGTCGATCCGCCAGATCCTGCCGCAGCTGCGCGCGGTGTTGCCGGCGAGCGTGCACCTGGACGTGTTCGCCGATCGCACGGTGACCATCCGCGCTTCGGTGCACGACGTGGAGTTCACCCTGCTGCTGACCATCTTCCTGGTGGTGGCGGTGATCTTCGTGTTCCTGCGCCGGCTGTGGGCCACGATCATCCCGTCGGTGGCGGTGCCGTTGTCGCTGCTGGGCACGTTCGGCGTGATGGCGTTCACCGGCATGTCACTGGACAACCTGTCGCTGATGGCGTTGACCGTCGCTACCGGTTTCGTGGTCGACGATGCGATCGTGATGATCGAGAACATCGTGCGCTACATCGAGCAGGGCAAGGACGGCAAGGAGGCGGCCGAGATCGGCGCGAAGGAGATTGGTTTTACGGTCCTGTCGCTGACCGTATCACTGGTGGCGGTGTTCCTGCCGTTGCTGCTGATGCCTGGCGTCACTGGTCGTCTGTTCCACGAATTCGCCTGGGTGCTGACGATCGCGGTGACCATCTCGATGCTGGTGTCGCTGACGCTGACGCCGATGATGTGCGCCTATCTGCTCAAGGCCGACCAGTTGCCGGAAGGCGACGACGCGCATGAGCGTCACGCCGCCGCCGGCAAGCAGAACCTGTGGACGCGCACGGTCCATCTCTACGAGCGTTCGCTGGACTGGGTGCTCGATCATCGCCCGCTGACCATGCTGGTGGCTGGCGCCGCGGTGGTGCTCACGGTGTTCCTGTACATCGTGATTCCCAAGGGCCTGCTGCCCGAGCAGGACACCGGCATGATCACGGGTGTGGTGCAGGCCGACCAGAACGTGGCGTTCCCGCAGATGGAGCAGCGCACCAAGGCGGTCGCCGATGCCTTGCGCAAGCAGGACGGTGTGGCCGGTGTGGCCGCCTTCATCGGCGCCGGCTCGGTCAATCCCACGCTGAACCAGGGTCAGCTCAGCATCGTGCTGAAGGATCGCGGTGATCGCGCCAACCTGGACACGATGGTAGCGAACCTGCAGGCGGCGGCGGCAGGTATTCCCGGCGTGGCGCTGTACCTGAAGCCGGTGCAGGACGTGACCCTGGACAGCCAGGTGTCCGCCACCGAATACCAGTACTCGATGTCCGACGTGAACGCGACCGAGCTGTCCGGTTACGCCAACCAGATGACCCAGGCCATGCGCCAGCGCCCGGAGCTGGCCGACGTCGGCAACAACCTCGCCGATCAGGGTACGGCGCTGAAGCTGACCATCGACCGCGACAAGGCCAGCCGCCTCGGCGTGCCGGTGCAGACGATCGACGACACGCTGTACGACTCGTTCGGGCAGCGCCAGATCTCGACCATCTTCACCCAGCTCAACCAGTATCGCGTGGTGCTCGAAGTGGCGCCGCAGTTCCGCACCAGCACGTCGCTGCTGAACCAGCTGGCGGTGAAGAGCAATGGCAACGGGGCGCTGACCGGCAGCAATGCGACCAGCTTCGGCCAGGTCGCGTCGAGCAATTCGTCGACCAGCACCGGCATCAGCGTCGCCAATACCGGCGTCATCGTCGGCAGCGGCAGCATCATTCCGATCGCATCGCTGGCGTCGGCCGAGGTCACCACCTCGCCGCTGGTGGTCAGTCACCAGCAGCAACTGCCGGCGGTGACCGTGTCGTTCAACCTGGCGCCGGGTTACTCGCTGTCGCAGGCGGTGGATGCCATCCACGGGATCGAACAGCAGCTGAAGTTCCCGCCGCAGGTGCGTGGCCAGTTCATCGGCAAGGCGGCGGAATTCTCCTCCAGCCTCGGTGACGAGGTGTTGCTGCTGCTCGCCGCGATCATCGTGATCTATATCGTGCTGGGCGTGCTGTACGAGAGCTACATCCACCCGCTGACGATCATCTCCACGCTGCCGCCGGCCGGTGTCGGTGCGCTGCTGGCGCTGATCCTGTGCGGCATGAGCCTGTCGGTGGACGGCATCGTCGGCATCGTGCTGCTGATCGGCATCGTCAAGAAGAACGCGATCATGATGATCGACTTCGCGATCGAGGCGAAACGTACCGGCATGAACGCGCATGACGCGATCCGCCGTGCCTGCCTGCTGCGCTTCCGCCCGATCATGATGACCACTGCCGCGGCGATGCTCGGCGCACTGCCGCTGGCGCTGGGCAACGGTATCGGTTCGGAACTGCGCCGTCCGCTCGGCGTGTCGATCGTCGGCGGCCTGCTGCTGTCGCAGCTGGTGACGCTGTACACCACGCCGGTGATCTATCTGTACATGGAGCGTTTCTCCGACTGGCTCGCCGCGCGCCGTGAGCAGCGCGCGCTACGGCACGCGAGCCAGGGCGCTGCGTGATGCAGCCGATGTCCTGCGGGGCCGCGCCATCGCGGGCGCTCCGGGTGGATAGTGAAGCAGCTGGCCGATCATCCCCGCGGTGACTCAACCTTTTCACGGCTGAGGCGTTAGCTGGGGATGAATCTTTCACGCGCCGTCTGCAATAACGTCCTCCGTACCCTGGTCAAGCTCGATCCATGAATATCTCCGGTCCGTTCATCCGCCGCCCGATCGGCACCTCGCTGCTGGCGATCGGCGTCTTTGTGGTCGGAGTGATCTGCTACGCGCTGCTCGGCGTCTCGGCATTGCCGGACATGCAGATACCGGTGATCTTCGTGCAGGCCAGCCAGGCCGGTGCCAGTGCGGGCACGATGGCCTCCACCGTGGCCGCGCCGCTGGAGCGTCACCTGGGCCAGGTCACCGGCATCGACACCATGCGTTCGTCCAGTTCGCTGGGCAGCACCCAGGTGTTCCTGATGTTCGACTCCGGTCGCAACCTGGATGCCGCGGCGCGCGATGTGCAGGCGGCGATCAATGCAGCGCAGTCGGATCTGCCGTCCGGCCTCAACAGCCCGCCCAGTTACGAGAAGGCGAATCCGAACGACGATCCGATCATCGCCTTCGCGCTGACGTCCGAAACGCAATCCACGCGCGACTTGTATGACGTCGCCGATTCGCTGCTGGCGCAGCGGCTGCGTCAACTCGAGGGCGTGGCTTCGGTGGACATCGCCGGCGCGTCGACGCCGGCGGTGCGCGTCGACGTGAACCTGCGCGCACTCAACGCGATGGGGCTGTCGCCGGACGACCTGCGCAACGCGTTGACCGCGGCCAACGTGACCTCGCCGCAGGGTTTCCTGTCCGATGGCAACACCACGATGGCGGTGACCGCCAACGATGCCCTGCACAACGCCGACGATTTCGCGAAGCTGGTCATCTCCAACCAGAATGGGGTGGCGGTGCGGCTGTCCGACGTGGCCAAGGTCTACGACGGCACTCAGGACGCGTATCAGGCGGCGTGGTTCCAGGGCAAGCCGGCGATCCTGATGTACGTGTACAAGCAGTCCAATGCGAATGTCATCGGCACGGTGGACCGGGTCAAGGCGGCGATACCGGAGCTGCGTGGGTATCTGCAGCCGGGCACCACGCTGACTTCGTACTTCGACGGTACGCCGACCATCCGCGCCTCGCTGCACGAAGTGCAGGCCACGCTGCTGATCAGCCTGGCGATGGTGGTGTTGACGATGGCGCTGTTCCTGCGCCGGCTGGCGCCGACCCTGATTGCCGCGGTGGCGGTACCGCTATCGCTGGCCGGCGCGGCCACGCTGATGTACATCCTCGGCTACACCCTCAACAACCTCACCTTGCTGGCGCTGGTGATCGCGATCGGCTTCGTCGTCGACGATGCGATCGTGGTGATCGAGAACATCGTGCGGCATATCGATCAGGGTATGACGCGGATGCAGGCGGCGCTGACCGGGGCGCGCGAGATCGGCTTTACCATCGTGTCTATCACCGGTTCGCTGATCGCGGTATTCATCCCGCTGCTGTTCATGGGTGGCATCACCGGCATGTTCTTCAAGGAGTTCACGATGACGCTGGTGGCGGCGATCGTGATCTCGGCGGTGATCTCGCTGACTTTGACGCCATCGATGTGCGGCCATTTCCTGCGCGGGCATCGCGAAGCGGCCGAGTCGTCGCGCTGGGGCCGCGCGATCGACCGTTTCCACGAAGGCATGCTGGCGGTCTATACCCGCGCGCTGAATTTCTCGCTGCGCCATGCGTTGCTGCTGTCGCTGACACCATTGATCCTGATCGGCGTCACCATTTTCCTGTTCACCCAGGTCAAGACCAGCCTGTTCCCGCAGCAGGACACCGGCTTGATCCGCGGACGCGCGACATCGGGTTCGACCGTGTCGTTCCAGGATTCGGTCGACCGCCAGCAACGCCTGATCGACATGCTGCTGAAGGATCATGACGTGGCCACCGTCGGCTCGCGCCTGGGCAGCAGCCGGCAGGGTGCCAGCGGCTTCTTCGATATCCAGCTGAAGACCGCCGCAGAGGGCCGCAAGGACGACACCTTCGTGGCGCTGGCGCGGTTGAGCGCGAAGGCCGCGAAGTATCCGGATCTGAATGTGCGACTGCGTCCGATCCAGGACTTGCCCAGCTTCGGTGGTGGCGGCAGCAGCCAGGGCGCGCAGTATCAGATATCCCTGCAGGGCGACGACCTGGCCGAGCTGCAGGCGTGGCTGCCGAAGTTGGTCACCGAGCTGAAGAAGAATCCCCAGCTGAGGGATGTCGGCAGCGACCTCGACGAGGCCGGCCTCGAGCAGGACATCGTGATCGATCGCGACAAGGCCTCGCGGCTTGGACTGTCCATCGGCACCATCGACGGCGCGCTGTACGACGCGTTCGGCCAGCGACAGGTATCGACGATCTATTCCGATCTCAACCAGTACAAGGTAGTGATCAACGCGCTGCCGAACCAGACCGCGTCGCCGGCCTCGCTCGACAGCACCTACGTGAAGTCGACCAGCGGCCAGATGATTCCGCTCACCGCGTTTGCGCATCAGCAGGCCGGCCTCGCACCCACCCAGGTTACCCACCAGAATCAGCAGACCACGATGGATCTCAGCTTCAACCTGGCGCCCGGCGTGAGCATGGGCGAGGCGTTGCAGGTGATCCAGGCCACGGCGAGCAACATGCGCATGCCGGGCGACATCAAGCTCAACGTGGGCGGTGATTTCCGCCGCTTCCAGCAATCGCAGAGCGGCATGCTGTGGCTGGTGCTGGGTGCGATCCTCACCGTCTACATCGTGCTCGGCATGCTGTACGAGAGCTTGATCCATCCGGTGACGATCCTGTCCACCTTGCCGGCGGCTGGTGTCGGCGCACTCATGGCGCTGTGGCTCACCAACACCGACCTGTCGGTGATCGCGCAGATCGCGCTGGTGCTGTTGATCGGCATCGTCAAGAAGAACGCGATCATGATGATCGACTTCGCCCTCGTCGCCGAACGCGAGCACGGCAAGAGCCCGATGGATGCCGCACGCGAAGCCTGCATCGTGCGCTTCCGCCCGATCATGATGACCACCATGGTCGCGATTCTCGCCGCGCTGCCGATCGCGATCGGCCTCGGCGAAGGCTCCGAACTGCGTCGGCCGCTCGGCATTGCGCTGATCGGCGGCCTGCTGATCTCGCAAAGCCTCACCTTGCTGAGCACCCCGGCGCTGTACGTGATCTTCTCGTGCCTGGCGGCACGGCGGAAAGCGTGGTGGGCGGCTCGGCAGGAGCGTGCGCGGTCGCGCCGCATCGTCAGCGTGCGCGGCTGAGGCATCGCCTTCGACAGGCCGATCCTGGCAGGAGCCGGATTGGCGTTTGTATGTTCAGCATTTCCTTCATGCACACGGCTTGTTAACCCGATGCTGGTTATCACTGTGGTCTTCCACAAATGCAGATGCGTTTGTTCGCCCCACGCAGGAGAATCCCCATGAAAATGACCCGCCACGCCCTGATCTGTGCCGTTTCGCTGGCCGCCGTGTTGGCCCTGAGTGCCTGTGGCAAGACGAACGACGAATCGGCCTCGCAAGTACCCGCTACGCCGCCCCCGGCCGCCACGGTCGCCGCGCCGGCAATGGCACCGGCAACCGATGCTTCCACCATGGCACCGGCGAGCAGCGGCTCCGCCATGACGCCCATGAACAGCAGCTCTTCCGCGCAGCCACCCGCCAACAGCAGTTCTGCGGGCACCGGGCATTGATACGGCCCCGACAGGCATGGCTCGATGACTGAGTAAGGATGCGGATCTCCGGGAGCGGGGTCTGGCCGCGCCCCTGAAGATCCGCATGACAGTCTGCCTGTTGTTCTGGCTGGAACACATTCGACAAGCTGAAAGATGCACAAGATCAGACAAAGGCCGGGAAACCGGCCTTTGTCGTTTCCAGTTCTGGGGTCTTGAGTGCCGGAATGGCCAGGTGATGATTCCCGCGAATTTTCCGTACGGCGACGCGATGCCTGCGTGCTTTCGCGCGTATCGCCCAGGCAGCAGACCTGTTCGACTTCGGCCTCATGGGGTTCGCCGCTCAACGTGCCAGGCAGGATCACGGCCCGCTTTCCCCTCCCTAGCGAAAACGCGACAATGGGAGGCTTTCGTAAACGCTGATCAAGCATGCTTGGGTAGTTTGGGAGGATCCGATCGCCGCAGGCACGGTATGCCTTGCGACCCCGGCACGTTCCCGAGCGGCAGCGCCTTATCCTTCGAATGTCGTCACAGTGAGGTCCATCAGACAATGCCCACCACGCCAAAGATCATCTACACGCTGACGGACGAAGCCCCGTTCCTCGCCACGCAGTCCCTGTTGCCGATCATCGCCGCGTTCACCAGTACCGCCGGCATCAAGGTGGAGACGCGTGACATCTCGCTGGCGGGGCGCATCATTGCGCTGTTCCCGGAGTTCCTGAAGGACGATCAGAAGATTGCCGATGATCTGGCCGAGCTGGGTCAGCTCGCCACCACGCCGGAGGCGAACATCATCAAGCTGCCGAACATCAGCGCGTCGATGCCGCAGCTGAAGGCCGCGATCAAGGAGCTGCAGGGTCAGGGCTATGCGCTGCCGGACTATCCGGACGAGCCGAAGGACGCGTCGGAAAAAGACATCAAGGCGCGCTATGACCGGGTCAAGGGCAGTGCGGTGAATCCGGTGTTGCGCGAAGGCAACTCCGATCGTCGCGCCCCGGTTTCGGTGAAGAACTATGCGCGCAAGCATCCGCACAAGATGGGTGCGTGGAGCCAGGATTCGAAAACCCATGTAGCGCACATGGACGGCGGCGACTTCTACGGCACCGAGAAATCCGCCGTCGTCGAGCAGGCCGGCAACGTCAGCATCGAATGGTCCGGCAAGGACGGCAGCCATACCGTGCTGAAGCCGAAGACCGCGTTGCTGGCCGGCGAGATCATCGACGCCGCGGTGATGAGCAGGCGCGCGCTGGCCAGTTTCATCGACGCGAAAATTGCGGACGCGAAGAAGCAGGGCGTGCTGTTCTCCGTGCATTTGAAGGCGACCATGATGAAGGTCTCCGACCCGATCATGTTCGGCGTGGTGATCAGCGAGTTCTACCGCGACGTGTTGGTGAAGCACGCGGCCGTGCTGAAGCAGGTCGGCTTCAATCCGAACAACGGCATCGGCGACTTGTATGCACGCATCGCGTCGCTGCCGGAAACGCAGCAGGCGCAGATCAAGGCCGACATCGACGCGGAGTACGCGCAGCGTCCGGGTCTGGCGATGGTCAATTCCGACAAGGGCATTACCAGCCTGCACGTGTCCAGCGACGTGATCATCGACGCCTCGATGCCGGCGATGATCCGTGACTCCGGCAAGATGTGGAACGCCGAAGGCAAGTTGCAGGACATCGTCGCGGTGATCCCCGACCGCAGCTATGCCGGCGTGTATCAAGCCACCATCGACGACTGCAAGGCGCATGGTGCGTTCGATCCGGCAACCATGGGCAGCGTGCCGAACGTGGGCCTGATGGCGCAGGCGGCCGAGGAGTACGGCTCGCACGACAAGACCTTCCAGATCGCCGCCGACGGCGTGGTGAAGGTGATCGATGCCGCCGGCACCGTGCTGTTGCAGCATGAGGTCGAGGCGGGCGATATCTGGCGCATGTGCCAGACCAAGGATGCGCCGATCCAGGATTGGGTGAAGTTGGCGGTGAGCCGCGCGCGGCACACGCCGGCGGTGTTCTGGCTGGATCCGCAGCGCGCCCACGACACGCAGATGATCAGCAAGGTCGAGCGTTACCTGAAGGATCACGACCTCAGCGGTCTGGATATCCGCATCATGACGCCGGTGGAAGCGACGAAATTCTCGCTGGAGCGCATCCGCCAGGGGCTGGACACGATTTCCGTCACCGGCAACGTGCTGCGCGACTACCTGACCGACCTGTTCCCGATCATGGAGCTGGGCACCAGCGCGAAGATGCTCTCGATCGTGCCGCTGATGGCCGGCGGCGGCCTGTTCGAAACCGGCGCCGGCGGTTCCGCGCCCAAGCACGTGCAGCAGTTCCTGGAAGAGGACTACCTGCGCTGGGATTCGCTGGGCGAGTTTCTCGCGCTGGCGGCATCGCTGGAACATCTGGGCAACCGCTACGCCAATGTCGACGCCGACGCGCTGGCCAAGACGCTCGATCAGGCCAACGGCAAGTTCCTCGACAACAACAAGTCGCCGTCACGCAAGGTCGGCGAACTGGACAATCGTGGCAGTCATTTCTATCTGGCGCTGTACTGGGCGCAGGCGCTGGCTTCGCAGGAGTCGCACGCGGCACTAAAGGCCAAGTTCGCACCACTGGCCAAGGCGTTGCAGGAGAACGAGGCGAAGATCGTCGCCGAACTCAACGGCGCGCAGGGCAAGCCGGTGGATATCCAGGGTTATTACCACCCGAACCTGAAGCTGGTCAGCGCTGCCATGCGTCCGAGCGCGACCTTCAACGCCGCGCTGGCGGCGCTTTCGGCGTGAGGCGAGCCGCGTTGGAGTAAGCGCGGTACGCTGCAGCAGCAAAAGGACGGGGCGCCTTGCGGCGCCCCGTCTTTATTTTCATCGCGGCCTGCAGCCGGACAAGATGTCCGGTGGGCATGCCAGAAGTTCCCCGATCCGCATGCCGACGCGCGGTTCCGGCAACATTCGAGTCAGCATGGCCCTGACACAATCCACGCTTCCGAGAATGGAGCAGCACCGATGCGTCTGTCATGCCTTGCCTTCCTGTTCGCGCTGAGTGGTTTGGTGCCGGCGTTCGCCCAATCGATCACGGCCAGCACGCCACCGCCACCGGTGCCATCGAACGTGGCCGAACTGGCGGGAGTGGTGGTCAGTGGCGTGATGCCCGGCCCGGGCCTGTGGAAGGTGTCCAAAGGCGATCACGTGATGTGGGTGCTCGGCACGCTGTCGCCGCTGCCGCAGAACATGCAGTGGCAGTCGCGCGATCTGGAACAGGTGATCAGCCAGTCGCAGCAGGTGTTGCTGTCGCCTTCGGTGAAGTTGAAGGCCAACGTCGGCTTTCTGGGCAAGATGTTCCTGCTGCCATCGGCCTATAGCGCACGCAAGAACGATGATGGGCAGACCTTGCAGCAGGTGTTGCCGCCACCGGTGTACGCGCGCTGGGAGGTGCTCAAGCAGAAGTACATCGGCGATAACCGCGGCATCGAACGCTGGCGGCCGATCTTCGCGGCACAGGAGCTGTACCAGAAGGCGATCAAGGCGAATGGCTTGAGCAAGACCGGCGGCATCCAGGCCGACATCGATGCACTGGCCACCCGCTACGGCGTCAAGCAGGTGCCGACGGATTACCAGGTCGTCATCGAACATCCGGGCGCGGCGCTCAAGGCGTTCAAGAGCTCCGCCCCGCACGACACCACCTGCTTCATCCGCACGCTGGACAGCATCGAGCAGGACATGCCGGCGATGAAGGCGCGCGCCAACGCCTGGGCCACCGGCGACCTGCAGGCACTGCGCGAACTGCCCGACAGCGAGCGACGCGACGCTTGCGTTTCGGCGCTCGCAGACGCCGGCTTCGCCCGTACGCTGGGCCTCGACGACGTTACGGCGAAACTGCAAGCCGTCTGGCTGGGCGCTGCACGTGCGGCACTGCACACCAATACGCAGACCTTCGCGATGCTGCCGATGAGCGAGTTGCTGAAAGCGGACGGCTATCTGACGAAACTGCAGGCCGATGGTTACAAGGTCGAATCTCCGGAAGAGCAGGAGGCCGATCCCGCCCCAGGCAGCAGCGCCGATGCTCCCGCGAACAGTGGGAGCTCGTCACGATAGTCAGCCTGCGCTGACCCGATCCAGCTGTGCGATCTCGTCCGGTGCCAGCAGCAGTCGGGTGGCGCCGAGCAGCTCATGCAGCTGCTCCACGCTGGTGGCGCTGGCGATTGGCGCGGTGAGGCCGGGGCGTGCGATCAGCCACGCCAGCGCGACCTGTGCCGGCGTGGCGTGGTGGGTAGCGGCGATCGCGTCGAGCGCGGCGAGCACCTGCAAGCCACGCGGGTTCAGGTACTTTTTCACCGAGCCGCCGCGTGCACTGCTCCTGGCCAGGTCGGCCTCGCTGCGGTACTTGCCGCTGAGGAAGCCGCTGGCCAGCGCGTAGTAGCTGATCACGCCGATGTTCTCCGCGCGGATCAGCGGCTCCAGTTCCTTTTCGTAGCCAGCGCGGCTGACCAGGTTGTATTCCGGCTGCAGGCTCTCGTAACGCGGCAGGCCATGTTGCTTCGATATGGCGAGCGCATCGGCGAAGCGCGCGGCGCCGTAGTTGGATGCACCGATCGCGCGTACCTTGCCGGCCTCGATCAGTCGCGCGAACGCGCCCAGAGTTTCGGCCAGTGGCACGCTGGCATCGTCCTCATGCGCCTGGTACAGGTCGATGTGGTCGGTCTGCAAGCGCTGCAGCGAACCGTTCACCGCCTGCTGGATGTTGGCCGGAGACAGACCGGGATGCTCGACCCATTTCGCCACCTTGGTGGCGATCACCACCTGGTCGCGCTTGCCGCTCTGCTTCAGCCAGCGACCGATGATGGTCTCCGACTCGCCGCCACGATTGCCGGGAACCCAGGCCGAATACACATCGGCGGTATCGATCAGGTTGCCGCCGGCATCGACGAACGCATCGAGCAGTTCGAACGAGCGCTTTTCGTCGGCACTCCAGCCAAACACGTTGCCGCCGAACGCAAGCGGGGCGATGGACAACGACGATTTGCCAAGTGAGCGCTTGTGCATGGAGGAACACCTCGAGCCATGGAAGTGCCAAGCATGCACGCGTCCGGGCAAATAGAGCGTGATGTATCCGGGACGATTGCGTGCCGGACACGGGTAGCGTCGGCTCAGCGCGGTCCGACGAGTCGCGGCCAGATCGCCGCGCAGCACATCCGCGCGATGGACTTGGGTTTTGCTGGGGCGGGCTTGCGCCGACCCGTCGTGGTGCGGGTATCAGGGCGCCAGGGCAGATCGTTATGGGTGACGTGGCCGTGCAGGAACAACAGGTTGGTCCAGAGTGAGCTCATGACGGGATCTCCTGGGAGCATGAAGACTTGGTGTGAGCTCAAGATACGCGGGCCACACACCGCCAAAAAGCGATATATTCGCAAGCCAGACTTGAGAGAAATTCAAGATGGGAAAGCTGCCGCTGGGCCTGCTGCAACAGTTCGTGCTGGTCGCCCGGCTGGGTAATCTGTCGCGCGCCGCGACGCAGGCGAACCTCACCGTGAGTGCGCTCAGTCACCAGATGCGCCAGCTGGAAGAGCGGCTGGAGCGACGGCTGTTCGAACGCGGGCCGCGCGGAGTGACGTTGACCGTCGAGGGCTGCAGCCTGCTCGAGGCGGTGGGCGAGCATTTCGACGGCATTGAACATGCGCTGTCGCGCTATCACCAGCGTCGCCACGACGCGCTCACGCTCAGTGCCAGCCCCGGCATCATGTCGAGCTGGCTGGTGCCGCGGTTGCCGCGGTTGGTCGCAGTGCATCCGGACTTGGAGCTTAGCTTGCAGTCCACATCGGCGCTGGTGAACTTCGAGCGCGAGCCGGTCGATGTCGGTTTGCGTTACGGTCATGGCAACTGGCCCGGCCTGCACAGCGAGCGGCTGTTCGGCGAATGGATCGCGCCAGTCGCGGCGCCTGCCCTGGTGGCGCGGATGGAGGGCGTCGATCCCGGTGACCTGTCGCGCTGGCCGCTGCTCGGAGAGCCGAGTCCCTCCACTCGCTGGAACGACTGGTTCGCCCGTGTCGGCAGCGCGCCACCGACGCGCTACGTGGCGCAATTCGACAGCCTCGATGCGCTGCGCCACGCAGCACTGGAAGGCCTTGGCGTGGCCTTGGGCCGGATGGTGACATCGAAATCGCTGATCGACGCCGGGCGGCTGCAGGTGCTGGGCGAAAACTACCTGGCGGTGAAGGAGGCGTACTGGCTGGTGTATCCGCCGCGTTCGCAGGAGCATCGCGGCTTGCAGCTGTTCCGCGAATGGCTGCTGGCCGAGGCGGACGACTACGGCCGGCAGATGTCGGCGTTTCGGCCGGATGACACGGCCGTGGGTTGATGCGGTTTCGCAACGCGGCCGGACGCGTCATCATCGTGGGTCGTTGCCGACCCATCGTCAGGAGTTGAACCATGAAGTCACGCGCCGCGGTTGCCTGGGAAGCCGGCAAACCACTCACGATCGAACAGGTCGATGTCGCCGGGCCGAAGGCCGGCGAGGTGCTGGTGCGCATCGTCGCCACCGGTGTCTGCCATACCGATGCGTTCACCCTGTCGGGCGCCGATCCGGAGGGGATGTTCCCGGTGATTCTCGGTCACGAGGGCGGCGGCATCGTCGAGGAAGTCGGCGCCGGTGTCACCACGCTGAACGTCGGCGATCACGTGATTCCGCTGTACACGCCCGAATGTGGCGAGTGCAAATTCTGCCGTTCGGGCAAGACCAACCTGTGCCAGAAAATTCGCGTCACGCAGGGTCGCGGCCTGATGCCCGACGGCACCAGCCGCTTCTCGCTCGATGGCAAGCCGCTGCTGCACTACATGGGTACCAGCACGTTCAGCGAATACACCGTGCTGCCGGAGATCTCGCTGGCGAAGATCAGCAAGGCCGCGCCGCTGGAGAAGGTCTGCCTGCTCGGTTGCGGCATCACCACCGGCATCGGCGCGGTGCTCAATACGGCGAAGGTCGAGCCGGGGGCATCGGTGGCGGTATTCGGCATGGGTGGCATCGGCCTGTCGGTGGTGCAGGGCGCAGTGATGGCGAAGGCCGGCCGCATCGTGGTGATCGACACCAATCCGGACAAGTTCGAGATGGCCAAGCTGCTCGGCGCCACCGACTGCATCAATCCCAAGGACTACCCGGACACACCGATCCAGCAGGTGATCGTGGATCTCACCGATGGCGGCGTGGACTATTCGTTCGAGTGCATCGGCAACGTCCACGTGATGCGCGCGGCGCTGGAGTGCTGCCACAAGGGCTGGGGCGAGTCGATCATCATCGGCGTCGCCGGCGCGGGGCAGGAAATCAGCACGCGGCCGTTCCAGCTGGTCACCGGGCGGGTGTGGCGTGGCTCGGCGTTCGGCGGAGTCAAGGGTCGCTCGCAGCTGCCCGGTTACGTCGACCGTTACATGGCCGGCGAGATCAAGATCGACGAAATGATCACCGAAGTGCTGCCGCTGGAGCGCATCAACGATGCGTTCGAACTGATGCATGCGGGCAAGGTGATCCGCTCGGTGATTCACTACTGAGACCCAATGTTCGAACGGCCTCGTAGGGCGGGCACTGCCCGCCGGCTTTTGCTGTGCGTGGGTGTGTGGCAGAGCGGCGGGCAGTGCCCGCCCTATCGGGAATCCTTCCCCGTCGCGGTGAACGAAGCTCTAGAATATGAGCACGCCGCTGGCTCCATTCTGCTGTCGGCAGCCATCATTTTCTATGCCAGCACACCCATAAGGTTGTCCAATGAACCGCACCGCCATTCTCGTCGACGGCGCTTTTTTCCTTGCCCGCTACCGCAAGGTCTATGGCGAACGTGATGCCGGCGACGCACGCGCGGTGGCGAAAACCGTATTCAGCATGGCGCTGGAGCATCTGAAGGCAGTCGATCGTCCACGCGAATCGCTGTATCGCATCTTCTTCTACGACTGCCCACCGCTGGAAAAGAGCTTCATCAAGCCGGTCAGCGGCGACAGCATCGACTTCGGTCGCACCGGTGCCGCGGCGTTCCGGCGCGAGCTGCACGATCAGCTGCGCAGGCAGCGCAAGATGGCGTTGCGGCTGGGTCGGCTGGCCGAGCGCGGCGAATGGCAGCTCAAGCGCAATGCCTACCAGCAGCTGCGCGACGGCAATTTGCAATGGGATGATCTCGGCGACGAGCATTTCGAGCCGGACATGCGCCAGACCCAGGTCGACATGAAGATCGGCATCGACATCGCCGCATTGACCTACAAGAAGCTGGTCGACCAGATCATCCTGATCGCTGGCGATGCGGATTTCATACCGGCGGCGAAGCTGGCGCGCTACGAGGGTATCGACTTCATCCTCGATCCGATGTGGCAGAGCATCGCACCGGATTTGCACGAACATATCGATGGTTTGCAGTCGGTATGTCCGCGACCGTTCTGAATACCGTGCCTACACATGGGTTTCGCCACATTGCATCAAGTCTGCATAAAGGGGTCATCGATGAATCGCGGGATCGAAGCAAGGGTACGAGCGGCTCGCCTGGGTGCGGCACTGATGCTGGCGGCATGTCTGGGCCTGCCCGCGTTGGCGTGGGCACAGCAGGCGCCGGCCGCCTCGACCGCACAGGATCAGCCGGCTGACGAACTGGTACCACCGACCAGCGCCAGTGATTTCACCTCCGCCCAGCTGGACGGCGTACTTGCCGGCAACTGGCGTTCGCCGGCGAACCGTGCGCGCGATGTGTATCGCCACCCCAAGGCCACCCTGCAGTTTTTCGGTATCCGACCGGATCAAACGGTGATCGAGATCACCCCTGGCGGCGGCTGGTACAGCGAAGTCCTGGCGCCCCTGCTACGCGACAACGGGCATTACGTGGCCGCGCTGCAGGCACCTGTCGGCGACGGCGAGGCGAAGCGCGACGCGGCGGCGTTGCGCGCGAAATTTGCCGACGACCCGGCCGAGTACGGCAAGGCGACGATCGTCGAATTCGATCCGAAAGCGCCGGTACTCGGTGCGCCTGGTTCGGCCGATCTGGTGCTGACGTTCCGCAACGTGCACAACTGGGTGATGGCGGACACCGCGCAGGCGATGTTCAAGGCGTTCTTTTCGGTGCTGCGGCCCGGCGGCGTGCTGGGTGTGGTCGATCATCGCGCGGACGACAGTGCCACGCTGGCGATGGTGAAGCGCAGTGGCTACCTGCCGCCACGCTACGTGGTGAAGCTGGCCACCGAAGCGGGCTTCACGCTGGACGAGAGCAGCGAGATCAATGCCAACCCGAAGGATACGAAGGACTATCCCAAGGGCGTGTGGACATTGCCACCCACGCTCACGCTGGGCGAGCAGGACAAGGCGAAGTATCAGGCGATCGGCGAGTCGGACCGGATGACCCTGCGCTTCGTCAAGCCGTCGGCGCCGGCGGCTGCGACTCCCTGAAGCAACCATACGGCGTCCCGCCATGCTGATCGCCTTGAACAAGCCGTATGGCGTGCTGTGCCAGTTCACCGATGCGGATGGGCGCCGCACGCTGGCCGAATTCGTCAGGCAAAAAGACGTCTATGCGGCTGGACGGCTGGACCATGACAGCGAGGGTCTGCTGCTGCTGACCGACGATGGCCCGCTGGCGCACCAGCTGACCGATCCCCGGCACAAGCAGAGCAAGACCTATCTGGTACAGGTCGATGGCGAGATCGATGAGGCGGCCCTGCGCGCATTGCGTCGAGGTGTCCTGTTGAACGATGGCCCGACCTTGCCGGCGGAGGCGACGCGCATCGCCGAGCCGGACTGGCTGTGGCCGCGCGACCCGCCGGTGCGCTTCCGCAAGAGCATTCCCACCAGCTGGCTCAGTCTTGCCATCCGCGAGGGCCGCAATCGCCAGGTACGCCGGATGACCGCCGCAGTGGGTTTCCCGACCCTTCGACTGATCCGCGTGCGCATCGGCGAGCACGCGCTGGACGGACTGGCGCCCGGCGCGACACGTACTCTCTTGCCCTAGGAGCGCTTACAGGCCGAAGAATGCTTCGGCAGTCGCCGTGCTGTTCGCCGCCGTGACTTCAACCGGTTCGCCGCGATCGCGCGCGATTTCCTCGCAAATGTGCTTGAGGTACATCGGCTCGTTGCGTCGGTGTGCCGGATGCGGTCGCACCGTGCGTGGCAGCAGGTAGGGCGCGTCGGTCTCGATCATCAACCGGTTCGCCGGAATCTCGCGCACCAGTTCGCGCAGATGGGTGCCACGGCGCTCGTCGCAGATCCAGCCGGTGATGCCGATGTGGCAATCCAGCGCCAGATAATCGCGCAGCGCCTCGCCACTGTCCGTAAAGCAGTGCACCACCGCCGCCGGCACTTTGTCGCGATAGCGTCGCAGCAGCGCGATGAAATCGTCGTGGGCATCGCGTTGATGCAGGAACAGGGGCTTCTGCAGATCCACCGCGATCCGTAACTGGCGCTCGAATACCTGCAGCTGCACCGGGCGCGGCGAATAATTGCGGTTGTAGTCCAGCCCGGTCTCGCCGATCGCGCGCACCGCATGATCCTGCGAAAGCTCACGCAGCAGTGCGTCGCTGGCGTCGTCGTAGTCGATCGCATGATGCGGATGCACTCCGGCAGTCGCGAACAGCGTGCCAGGGTATGCCCTGGCCAGCGCATGCGCATGCGTGCTGCCGTCACGCGAGGCGCCGGTGACGATCATCCGACTGACCCCATGCGCCTGCGCACGTTGCAGCACGGCATCGAAATCGTGGTGGAACGATTCGTGACCGAGGTTGGCGCCGATATCGAGTAGCTGCATGGTTTTTGGTCGTGGCGGGGTAGCCAATTCTGGCAGCTGCGAGCCCACGCGCAAGCGTGCTTTCTTCCCGCGGCGCAGCACAAATCACGCTTGCGGGCTTCCATGAAATTACGTTGACGCTCGCAAGAAATTGCTGATAGCTTCGCTGGTTCGGGTCTGAGGGGTTTCGGAATCTGCGGTTCGGCTAGGTGGGAGCCACTGACATCGACGAGGGGGCGGGGTGGGTCCTGCACCGGGGAAGCTCGTCGCGATGTCGTGGCTGGTCGGGAATGCGTGGGCAGGGGCGTGGGGCGTGGGAGAGCGGGCCGTCAGGCAACCTCGACACGTTCTAAGCAACGGCTGGTGCTGCAGTGCACGGCGCGACTGGCGTCTGTTCACGCACGGAGCGTCCACGCAAGCCAGATGCTCTTGTCGACGAAATTCCGGCGCGCAATCCGGCGCGAGGAAAGCGTGCGCTAAAAATTTCTGGTGCCGGGTGACGGCACTTTTTTCAACGGGAGGGTTTTGCATTGATGAAGAACGTAATGACTCAGGCGGCGGCTGTGATGCTCACAGGCCTGTTCGCCAGTGCGGCAATCGCCGCAGACAAGAAGCCGGCGCAGCCAGCACAGTCGGCGGAGACTTCGGTCGCCGGCGGTTCCATGCAGGTGGCCTTCTTTGATCCGGTCACCAAGAAGCTGCGCGCGCCCACGCCCGAAGAGGCGGCGGCATTCGCCAAGTCGGTCGAACTCAAGCGCCAGCAGCAGGCCTTGCTGTCCAGCTCCAGTGGCCGTCCGCGCACCGAGGCCGAGTCGCTCAAGACCCTGCGCACGGTGCGTGTGAATGGTTACACCATGGAAGTGATGGACACGCCCGAAGACACGGACAGCTACGTGGTCGGCAAGCGCGACGCCAAGGGCAACCTGGTGGTGGTGCACCCGGGTGACGAAGTACCGACTGCCGCCGTGGAGGTGACGAAATGATCCGCCGCAACACGCTTTTTACGGCCTTCCTGGTTGCCGGCATGCTCGGCTTCGCTGGCAGCGCGCTCGCCGCCGACATCGTCATCATCAACAAGGACGTTGCCAACACCGGCCTCAATGACACGTCTCCTGCGACGCCGGTTGGCGGCAATGCCGGTGTGACGCGAGGCGAGCAGGCACGTATCGTGTTCCAGTTCGCGGCCAACATGTGGGGCGCCGTGTTGAAGAGCAGCGTGCCGATCGCGGTCGATGCCAAGTTCGGCCCGCTGCAGTGCGACGCCAATGGCACCGTGCTGGGCTCCACCGGCACCAATGGCAATATCCGGTTCACCAATGCCGCCACGGCCCCGGCGGGCGTGAAGCTGAACGTGTGGTATTCCGGCGCACTGGGCAATGCCTATTCCGGTGCCGATGCCACGCCCACGACGTCCGACATGACCATGTCGTTCAACGGCGCGTTGGGTACGGCAACGTGTCTGCCCGATAGCGGTTGGTATTTTGGTCTGGATGGCAAAACGCCGGCGGGCCAGAGCAATCTGCTCAACGTCATGCTGCACGAAATGAGTCATGGTCTCGGCTTTGCCGGTACGTCCAACCTCACCAGCGGAGCGCTCTCGCAGAGCTCGGTCAACATCTACGAGTACTTCGCTTACAGCAACACCAACAGCAAGGCGTGGGGTGACCTGACCAATGCGCAGCGCAAGGCCGCGGCCCTGGACGATGGCAATCTCGTTTTCCGCGGCACGAACGTCGTGGCCGAGGCGCCGCTGGCACTGGGTCCGCCGCCGGTCGTCAAGGTAACCGCGCCTGCCGCCGCCGTGGGTGATTACGCTTATGGCGAGGCATCGTTCGGTCCGGCAGCCACCGCGCAGAATTTCTCAGGCACGGCCGTGTTGGGCGTTTCCGGCAGTGACAGCCAGGCTTGTACGGCGTTGACCAATCCGGATGCGGTTGCCGGCCACGTCGCGATCGTCGACCGCGGCACCTGCAGCTTCCAGACCAAGGCTTACAACGCGCAGCAGTCCGGTGCCACGGCGGTGCTCATCGCCAATAACGCCGCCGGCGTGATCGGCATGGCAGGCGACAACACAGTCGGTGATGTCACCGTGCCGACCGTGATGGTCAGCCTGGCCGATGGCGCCAAGATCAAGGCCAACGTACCGGCGAGCGTGGGCCTCGGTCTCGGCAACGGCCTGGCCGGCACCGATGCGAACGGTAACGTGCAGTTGTATGCGCCAACGACTCTGGCCAGCGGTTCCTCGTTCTCGCATTACGACACCCGTCTGTCGCCCAATGCGCTGATGGAGTACGCCGAGAGTTCGGATCTGAAGGGGCACATCAATCTGGATCTGACCCCGGCGCTGTTCAAGGACGAGGGCTGGCAGCTCAACGAGACCGGCCAGAAGCTGTTGACCTGCGACACCGGCGTGCCGACATGGATCCCGGGTGGCATCGTGATTGGCGCCAACGTGTATGCCAATGCCAAGACGATCGCCGCTTCGGCAGCCCATTTCGGGATTTACCGCACGTCGATGTTGACCTACGCCGCCAACCTTGCCGCTCAGCAGCTGATAACGGCGCCGCAGGCCAGCAGCCTGAATGCCTGCCTCAGTGATGCTGAATTGCAGAATCAGTTCAATGCATGGGGCAACGGCTTGCCTGATCCTTCCGTTCCGACCGGTCCGGTCGCGATCGAGCTGGCCAACGGAGTTACCGTTGCTGGCCAGTCCGGCGCGGTGGGTGGCGAGAAGCTCTACTCGCTGGTGGTTCCGGCGGGTGCACGTGCACTGACGCTGCGTACCTCGGGTGGTACGGGCGACGTGTCGATGTTCGTCAAGTTCGGCGCCGAGCCTTCCACAACGGCATACGACTTCACCTCGGCGCATGCCGGAAACACCGAGTCGGTGGCTGTGAGCAAGCCGAGCGCAGGCACGTACTACATCAAGGTGGTGGGTGTGCAGGCATTCTCGAACGTCAGCGTGCAGGCCAATTTCGTGCCGTAACCGATTCGCGCTGGCGCCATCGCCAGTACGCACGGGTAGAACAGCTGGCCCCGGGTATGCCGGGGTCAGCTTCACTGGCAGGCAGCGTCAAGATCGGCATCAGGCACAAGCCAGGCCTTTCGGCGATTTGCGAATGGCCGTCTGGACGTCCATGGACCTTGGTTGAATCCGATTACGCGCACTTGCACGAGTCGCGTGCCAAGCGAGTGGTTGCCATGGTTGCAAGGGGGGCCGGGAGCCGCGTCCGCAGTGGATGACGCAATACATTGCGCCTCCCATGGGTGGCGTTGCCGGATCGCGCGGACCCTGAAACGGCATGGTCGTGGGCCTACGTGGCAAACCATCAATTGATGGGATCGCCGCCAATTTTTCTTCGTAAAACAGTCAGTTGCTGCATGGCTGACGAGTAACACAGTGCGTTCGCAAAAGAATTGCACTGCGTCGCAAATTTGGATTGACCTTCGCAAGAACAGAATGGTAGTTTCGTAAAACTGTGCGGTACAAAGTACTGTCGCAGGAAATAACGGCCCAGCGTATCGCTCGGCGTCAGTGCGTGGAACGGGGAGTTTCACGCGGCACGGTTTCCACGGCCACAGCCATGGAAAGCGAATCATCAATACTTGGGGATCATCGCAATGGTGAATAGTTTGGGGATCAAGGGGTTGCTCGCAGCCTCGATTGCAGTGGCTTTTTCGTTTTCGGCTTTTGCAAGCAATGTTGCGCAGGTGGTATCCGCCAGCCCGACCGTGGCTGCGAAGTTCAATACCAGTGCCCTGCGCACTGAGGGCAGCTATGACCGTTTCATCGTCAGGTATGTCGATGGCAGCACGGAAAAAGCGAGCACGGCAGCCGCCCTGCAGAGCGTCCAGGCCGCCGTCGCCCGCGCAGGCGCCATGCGTACCTCGCTGTCGAGCAGTGCGCCAAGCGTGAGCTATGGACGCAAGCTGGCAACCGGTTCCGATCTGGTAACAACCTCACGCAAGCTGACGCAGGCAGAAGCCGCGGCTTTCATGCAGTCAATCGCTGCCGATCCGGCCGTTGCCCATGTTGCTCCGGACGTGCTTCGCCACGCCATTGGCGACATCAAGGCGCATGCCAACCTGGATCCGACGGCCTTCACGCCCAACGACCCCAACTTCGCGAAGTATCAGACGGACTATCTGCCGGGTGACGGCACGTTGACGACCACGAACAAGGTTGCCAACTATGGCGGTGTCAACGTCAAGGGCGCCTGGGATCTCGCCGATGGCACTGGCGTGATCATTGCGGTCATCGATACCGGTATCGTCAAGCATGCGGACGTGAACACGTCACTGGGTGATGCCGGATATGACTTCATCATCGACAAATTTGTTTCCGGGCGCACCGCCGATGGTCGCGTATCAGGCGGCTGGGATCTCGGCGACTGGACCACGGGCAACACGTACAAGGCAACCAATGGCGGTTGCGTCGATGCCAACAATCCCGCTGAAGCCAGTTCCTGGCACGGCACCCATGTGTCCAGCGCCAGCGGTGCCGAGCTGACCAACAACGCTGTCGGCATGGCGGGCATGGCTTACAACGCCAGGGTGCTTCCGATCCGCGCACTGGGTCATTGCGGTGGTTACGACAGCGACATCAATGATGCCATCGTGTGGGCCGCAGGCGGCCACGTGGATGGCGTGCCGGACAACCAGAACCGCGCGCAGGTGATCAATATGAGCCTGGGTGGAGATGGCACTTGCGCGGCAAGCGACGATGCCGCCCTCGCCATCGCCCAGGCCAATGCGTTGGGTACCACCGTCGTCGTCGCCGCGGGCAACGATGGCGAGTCTGCATCCCTGAGTTCGCCGTCCAGCTGCCCGGGTGTGATCACCGTCGCCTCGACCGGCTACACCAGCAAGCTCTCGTTCTACTCCAACTACAACAGCCCGGGTGAAAGCGTGGTGGCTCTGGGCGCGTTCGGCGGTGGTGTCTACACCAACGATGCGGCGAGTGGGACGCAGCTGAATCCAGAAGGCTTCGCCTGGCAGGCCATCAACACGGGCACAACCACACCAAAGGCCAGCCCGAGTGGCGACACCTATGGCGGTATGGCAGGTACCTCGCAGGCCACGCCGCATGTCACCGCCGCGGTTGCCTTGATGCAGAGCGCTCGCATCAGCGCAAGCCTGCCCCTGCTGAAGCCGGCTGAGGTGCTGAGCATCCTCAAGAGCACGGCCCGCATCCCCAACGTGAATCCGGATCCGTCGATGACCTTCGGTGCCGGCATCCTCGATGCGGGTGCTGCCGTGGCTGCGGCTGCGGCCTACGTCCCGGACAATGGTGGTGGTGATAACGGCGGTGGCGATGGCGGCAATCAGGACACCACCATCCCGCTCACCAATGGCGTCGTGCTGGCCAACCAGTCCGGAGCGACCGGATCCAGCAGCGTCTACAAGCTGGACGTACCGGCAGGTGCACTTGCGCTGACCCTGCGTACGCTCGGTGGCACCGGCAACGTATCCATCTACGTCAAGGCGGGCTCCGCAGCCAGCGCTACCGACTACGACTTCAAGTCGGCCAGCAGTGCCGGCAACACTGAGTCGGTGGCGATCTCGCGTCCGAAAACGGCGACCTACTACATCACCGTGGTGGGCGAGTCCGCTTACAGCGGCGTGAGCGTAGTCGGCAGCTACGTCGCGGCCAAGTAAGCCCTTTCGTCGCAAGCCAATGAGACTCCGCCCGCATGGGCGGAGTCTCACATGCATCGGACAACGAAATGCCGTGGTGACGAAGCTGCCCGCAAAAACACGCGCGCGCCTTCAGATCCGGAAGTAACCGGCGCGCAAGTCTGCTTTACCTGTTTCGAAAAGACCTGCAGATGGCAGGCAAAAATCATGTCATTCGGCGCGCGCTTGCTGCGGCAGGTGCGCGTCGAATTCGAAAAATTCCAGTTGGGGGCAGTGTCTTGAACAAGATCTATAGCAAGGTATGGAACAAGTCGTTGGGTATGCTGGTGGTTGCTTCCGAGCACGCCAAGGCCAGTGGCAAGGGTGGCGCCTCCAAGCGTCTGCGCGCCTCCGCGGCAACGCTGGCCGTGGGCCTGGCGATGGCCGCAAGCTCGGCTCACGCTGCTGCGGGTGTTTCTCCTTGCGAAGCTCTCTATGCGAGTGGCCACCAGCCAACTGCCAATGGAGCGGATGCCTTGTCCTGTGGTCTCGACGCCAAGGCGGATGGCGCGGACACCCTTGCGTTTGGCAGCAATGCCTGGGCGTCCGGTGCGGCCAGCATGGCACTTGGCCTGAACAGTGTTTCTTCCGGCATCAACGCGGTTGCTGCAGGCAATTCTGCAAATGCGAGTGGCTTCTACTCTATCGCCATCGGCGGACAGGCGCAGGCCACTGGTGCGCCACTGGGTGGTTCTGGTCCGGGTTCGCTCGCCATTGGTGGGGGTGACACCACGGCGCATAAAAATGTTGCCGGCAAGGGCAGCATTGCGGTGGGTTTTGGCAGCCAGGCCGATCCGCAAGGTGGTGGTGACAACCAGGGGGGAAGTGCGGTGGGCGTGTATGCCCAGGCCAACAATGGCTCGTACAACACTGCGTCAGGTTACAAGGCTTATGCGAATGCGCCGGGCGTTGGCCCGGACAATGGTGGCTATGCCGTGGCCAATGGCGCGTACTCGAGCGCCAGCGCGGCACAGTCGACTGCGATTGGTAGCGTTGCGAAAGCTGCCGCGACAAGTGCCTCCGCGCTCGGCTTTGCGGCGCAAGCCACGGCGGCCAACAGCGTGGCGCTGGGCGCCGGCTCGCTTGCCAATGTGGCAAACACGGTGTCGGTGGGCAACGCCGGTGCCGAGCGTAAGATCGTGAATGTGGCGGCCGGTACGGCCGACACGGATGCGGTGAACGTCAGCCAGCTCAATGCGCAGGCGGCAACGACAGAGAAGGCATCGCACCTGTTTGACGCCGACGGCGCGACGGACGGCAATGAAGATGCACTGGCGATCGGCACGCACGCGGTGGCAGCCGGCGCAAGCAGCTTCGCGCTCGGCGAAGACAGTGCGTCGTACGGTGCCAGTGCGGATGCGGAAGGCGACTTCAGCACGGCGATCGGCGCGCACAGTTTTGCGCTCAGTGACGGGGCATCTGCGCTGGGCTGGGGCGCAAATGCGGTCGGTGCCAACAGCACGGCGGTGGGTTATGGCAGCGTCGCCAATGCGGACAACAGCGTGGCGCTGGGTGCGAACTCGCAGGCGGATCGCGCGAACAGCGTGTCGGTGGGTACGGTCGGCAACGAGCGTCAGGTCACCAACGTGGCGGCGGGGACACAGTCCACGGATGCCGTGAACAAGGGCCAGCTTGATACGACCAATGCGGCAGTGGCGTTGAACACGACGAACATCGCCAGCAACACGGCGGCGATTGGCACGATCAACAGCACGGCGGTGTTCTACACCGATGCGACACGCAAGGCGGTGGTGCTGGGCAACGGCACGACGGCGGTGAAGGTGGGCAACGTGGCGGCCGGTGACGTCAGCGCCAACAGCAAGGATGCGGTGAACGGCGACCAGCTCAACAACACGAACCAGGCGGTGGCACAGCTGGCTGGCACGACGGTGAAAGCATCCCGCCTGTTTGACGCCGATGGCGCGACCAACGGCGACGAAGATGCACTGGCGATCGGCACGCACTCGGTGGCAGCCGGCGCGAGCAGCTTCGCGATCGGCAATGAGAGTGCGGTATACGGCGCCGGTGCGTCGGCTACCGGCAACAACACTGTGGCGCTGGGCGCGGGCAGCTTCGCGGATGTCGACAATGCGTCGGCGGTCGGTTCGCTGGCCAGTGCGGTCGGCGCGAACAGCACGGCACTGGGTTACAGCAGCACGGCCGGTGCAGACAACAGCGTGGCCCTGGGTGCGAACTCGCAGGCGGATCGCGCGAACAGCGTGTCGGTCGGTACGGTGGGCGGCGAGCGTCAGATCACCAACGTGGCGGCGGGCACCGTGGCCGCAGGCAGCACCGATGCGGTGAACGGCGGTCAGCTGAAGACCACCAATGATGCAGTGGCGTTGAACACGACGAACATCGCCAGCAACACGGCGGCGATCGGCACAATCAACACCACGGCGGTGTTCTATGCCGATGCGACGCGCAAGGCGGTGGTGCTCGGTAACGGGACAACAGCAGTGAAGGTGAGCAACGTGGCGGCCGGTACGGCCGACACGGATGCGGTGAACGTCAGCCAGCTCAATGCGCAGGCGGCAACGACAGAGAAGGCATCGCACCTGTTTGACGCCGACGGCGCGACGGACGGCAATGAAGATGCACTGGCGATCGGCACGCACGCGGTGGCAGCCGGCGCAAGCAGCTTCGCGCTCGGCGAAGACAGTGCGTCGTACGGTGCCAGTGCGGATGCGGAAGGCGACTTCAGCACGGCGATCGGCGCGCACAGTTTTGCGCTCAGTGACGGGGCATCTGCGCTGGGCTGGGGCGCAAATGCGGTCGGTGCCAACAGCACGGCGGTGGGTTACGGCAGCGTCGCCAATGCGGACAACAGCGTGGCGCTGGGTGCGAACTCGCAGGCGGATCGCGCGAACAGCGTGTCGGTGGGTACGGTCGGCAACGAGCGTCAGGTCACCAACGTGGCGGCGGGGACACAGTCCACGGATGCCGTGAACAAAGGCCAGCTTGATACGACCAATGCGGCAGTGGCGTTGAACACGACGAACATCGCCAGCAACACGGCGGCGATTGGCACGATCAACAGCACGGCGGTGTTCTACACCGATGCGACACGCAAGGCGGTGGTGCTGGGCAACGGCACGACGGCGGTGAAGGTGGGCAACGTGGCGGCCGGTACGGCCGACACGGATGCGGTGAACGTGGCGCAGCTGAACGATTCGATGACGGGCGCGACGCGCTTCTTCCAGGCGGACGGTGCGACCGATGGCAGCGAAGACTCGTTTGCCTACGGTGATCACTCGACTGCATCGGGCGCCAGCAGCTTCGCCGGAGGCACGGAGAGTGCGGCGTACGGCTTTGGCTCGGGCGCGATGGGCGACAACAGTGTGGCGTTGGGTGCCGGCAGTTTCGCATTCATGACGGGGGCGTCTGCGGTCGGTTCGCTGGCTAGTGCGATGGGTGAATTCAGCACGGCTACCGGTTACGGCAGCACGGCCAGTGGTGACAACAGCGTGGCCACAGGCAATAACGCGCAGGCCAGTGGCGTTGGTAGCGTGGCGACCGGCAGCGACAGTGTTGCCAGCGATGAAGGTGCATCTGCATACGGCAGTGGTGCTCAGGCCACCGGCGCGAACACTGTCGCGATTGGCGAGACGGCGAAGGCCAGCGCCGAGTATGCAACGGCAGTAGGTGCGGAGAGCGAGGCTTCCGGCGAGCAGAGTGCCGCCTTCGGCGCCGGCAGCGTAGCCAGCGGCGACGGCAGTGTCGCGTCCGGCGTGTTGAGCGAAGCCAGTGGCGTGGAATCGACGGCAATGGGCTACTACAGCCTGGCGTCGGGTCTGGTATCGACTGCACTTGGTGCGGAGAGCATTTCCAGTGGTTTGACCTCGGTGGCAGTGGGCTTCAACGCGGTTGCATCAAGCGACTACGCGACGGCGGTGGGCGGCTTGTCAACGGCCTCGGGTCACAATGGAACGGCGCTGGGCAACTCCGCGCAGGCCATCGCCAATGATGCGGTGGCGTTGGGTGCGGACTCGGTGGCTGATCGTGCCAACACGGTGTCGGTGGGTAGTGCCGGAAAGGAACGTCAGATCACCAACGTCGCGAACGGTACAGCCGACACGGATGCGGTGAACGTGGCGCAGCTGAACGCGCAGACGGCGTCGACGGCAAAGGCCTCGCACCTGTTTGATGCGGACGGCGCGACCGACGGCAGCGAAGATGCGCTGGCGATCGGTGAGCACACGGTGGCCGGTGGTGCGAACAGCTTCGCGATCGGCGATGAGAGCGCGTCGTACGGTTACGGTGCGTCGGCCAATGGCAACAACACGGTGGCGCTGGGCGCCGGCAGCTTCGCGTTTACCGACAACGCCTCGGCAGTGGGCTCGCTGTCCAGTGCGATGGGCGCGAACAGCACGGCGGTGGGTTACGGCAGCGTCGCCAACGCGGACAACAGCGTGGCGCTGGGTGCGAACGCGCAGGCGGATCGTGCGAACAGCGTGTCGGTGGGTACGGTCGGCGGCGAGCGCCAGGTGACCAACGTGGCGGCCGGCACGGTCGCGGCGGGCAGCACCGATGCAGTGAACGGCGGTCAGCTGAAGACCACCAATGATGCAGTGGCGTCGAACACAACGGCGATTGCCGCGAACACGACGGCGATTGCCGGCAACACGGCAGCGATCGGCACGATCAACAGCACCGCGGTGTTCTACACCGATGCGACGCGCAAGGCGGTGGTGCTGGGTAATGGCACGACGGCGGTGACGGTGAGCAATGTGGGAGCCGGCACGGCCGACACGGATGCGGTGAACGTGGCGCAGCTGAACGCGCAGACGGCGTCGACGGCAAAGGCCTCGCACCTGTTTGATGCGGACGGCGCGACCGACGGCAGCGAAGATGCGCTGGCGATCGGTGAGCACACGGTGGCCGGTGGTGCGAACAGCTTCGCGATCGGCGATGAGAGTGCGTCGTACGGTTACGGTGCGTCGGCCAATGGCAACAACACGGTGGCGCTGGGCGCCGGCAGCTTCGCGTTTACCGACAACGCCTCGGCAGTGGGCTCGCTGTCCAGTGCGATGGGCGCGAACAGCACGGCGGTGGGTTACGGCAGCGTCGCCAACGCGGATAACAGCGTGGCGCTGGGTGCGAACGCGCAGGCGGATCGTGCGAACAGCGTGTCGGTGGGTACGGTCGGTGGCGAGCGCCAGGTGACCAACGTGGCGGCCGGCACGGTCGCGGCGGGCAGCACCGATGCAGTGAACGGCGGTCAGCTGAAGACCACCAATGATGCAGTGGCGTCGAACACAACGGCGATTGCCGCGAACACGACGGCGATTGCCGGCAACACGGCAGCGATCGGCACGATCAACAGCACCGCGGTGTTCTACACCGATGCGACGCGCAAGGCAGTCGTGCTGGGCGATGGTACGACACCGGTGACGGTTGGCAATGTGGCGAACGGTACCGCCGGCACCGATGCGGTGAACGTGGATCAGCTCAATGCGGTGGCCGAAAACATCGCCGCGAAGGGGAATCCGCTGTTTGCTGCTGACGGTTCAATGGACGGCAGTGAAGATGCACTGGCGCTTGGCACGCACTCGGTGGCTGGTGGCGCGAACAGCTTCGCGGTGGGTGTTGAAAGCGCGTCGTATGGTTACAACAGCTACGCCGCCAGCGATTACGCCACGGCCGTGGGCTCCGGCGCTGGGGCCTTTGGTGTGGGCTCGTCAGCATTTGGCAGCGGCGCAGTGACCTATGCCGACTTCGCGACTGCCGTCGGCTACGGCGCGGTTGCTACCGGAACCAATAGCGCCGTTTTTGGTGTCTATGCCCAGGCCACCGGTCCGGCCAGCGTGGCGGTGGGTGGTACGGCGGTCGATGAAGACGGTAACCCGTTGGTGCAGGACATGGACGGCAATCCGATCACCATCGGTGCAACCAGTGCAGGGGTCGCCGGCACGGCAGTGGGCGCCAGTTCGCAAGCCAGTGGATTTGCCGCTTCGGCGTTCGGCGTGGGTGCCTATGCCAGCGGTGAGCAGTCGCTCGCATTAGGTGCCGTGGCCAATGCCACCGGCGACTTCGCCACTGCCGTCGGCACGCAGAGCGTGGCGACCGGCAATGGCAGCGTTGCACTCGGCGGCATGGCAGACCTGCTGCCTGGCGAAGGGTTCTATGTGCAGACGATGGCCACTGGAGAAAATGCCACGGCACTTGGTGCCGGTGCACAGGCAACGGATGACTATGCCACTGCCGTCGGTGCCATCACTGAGGCTGGCTTCGGTGCCACAGCGATAGGCTACTTTGCCTACGCGCCAGGTGAGAATGCCACCGCGCTCGGTATCAACAGCTGGGCTGCGGGTGCCAGCAGCGTGGCCATCGGCGACACCAGCACCGCCTTGGCTGCCAATAGCGTTGCTCTGGGTGCGAACTCCTGGGCGAATCGTGACAACACCGTCTCGGTGGGCAATACCGGCACCGAACGCCAGATCACCAATGTGGCGGCTGGTACGGAGGAAACTGATGCGGTGAACAAGAGTCAGCTGGATGCGGCCGTGGCCGGCGTCTCCAGCGGACTTGGCGATCTCGCCGACAGCGTCGTGAAATACGATGACGGCAACGATGATCAGGTGACCCTGGCTGGCAGCAACGGTACGCGCATCAGCAATCTGCAGGCCAGTAACGTGTTGAGCGATGCGGCTACCGTGGGGCAGATCGCGGACCTGCTCGGCACCCTCGGCGGCGGTGCGATGCTGCAGGCGGGTGGCAGCATCGGCATGCCCAGCTATGCGATCCAGGGTGGCAGCTACAGCAACGTCGGTGATGCATTGAGTGCGCTGGATGGTGTACTCAGTGGGGCGCTGACCAGCATCGCCGGCCTGCAGCAGACCGTCCCCGGTAGCGCCAACGGCCCTCGCGTGGCGGTTGACGGTGCCAGCGACGGCAGCGATCTGGCCACGGTGGCATCCGGCTCGAGCGGCGTGGCGATCGGTGCCAATGCGGGGGTTGGCGGCGATCACGGCACGGCGGTCGGTGGCGACAGCTACGCGGCCGGCCCGAACGACACCGCGATCGGCGGCAACGCCAAGGTGAATGCAGACGGCAGTACGGCAGTCGGCGCCAATACCACCATTGCTGCGGCAGCAACCAATGCGGTGGCGGTGGGCGAGAGCGCGTCGGTGACGGCGGCTTCCGGCACGGCGATCGGTCAGGGCAGTTCGGTGACGGCAGTCGGTGCGGTAGCGCTGGGTCAGGGTTCGGTAGCCGATCGTGCCAACACGGTGTCGGTGGGTACGGTAAGCAATCAGCGCCAGATCACCAACGTCGCCGCCGGCACTCAGGCGACCGACGCCGCGAATCTCGGCCAGGTACAGGATCAGGTGCAGCAGGCGCTGGTCACCGCCAAGACCTATGCCGATGCCGGCGACCAGCAGACCCTGAGCCAGTCCAAGGCCTATACCGATCAGAAGTTCGGCAGCTTTGCCACCACCAGCGACGTCAACTCGCTGCGCGACCAGGTCAACGAGCAATTCCATGCGGTGGACAAGCGCATGAACCAGGTCGGTGCGATGGGTGCGGCGATGTCGCAGATGTCGTTCAGCACGCAGGGCATCAACACGGCCAACCGGGTTGGCGTGGGCCTGGGTGGTTACCACGGCGAAGCGGCGTTGTCGGTGGGCTATTCGCGACAGTTGTCGCCGAAGGCGAACGTGACCTTCGGTGCCGCCGTCAGCGGCAACGAGGCCTCCGGCGGTGTGGGCGTGGGCTTCGGCTGGTAAGCCGACGGCAGCCCGGCTTGCCGGGCCGCTGGATTTGACCGAAACCGGCGCCCTAGCGGCGCCGGTTTTTTGCGCTGAATGGCTCAATATGTCACGTGTTGGTCAGATCGCTTTCATGTTGCCCCGACCATGCTCGCCTCTCGCTGGCTGGATGTGATACCAATGGCGGTTACCACGTGGGCGCCGGGGGCGTTGACGGGGCAATCGCATGAACTTGAGTGGGGTGGATGGATGTCGGCAACCATTGAGCCGGTGACCAGCGAGGCGGGCAAGATGCTGGACGGTCGCGAAGCGGAAGTCTGCGCATGGCTGGTTGCGCGAGGTCGCCTGAAAGACAGCGATCTGGGCCGCGCGCGCCGGTTGCACGAGGAATCGTCCGAGGGCACGTTGACTACCCTGATGGCCACGCTTGGACTGGTGTCCGAGCGCGATCTGGCCGAAGCGTGGGCGGAGTTGCTGCAGGTGCCACTGCTGTCTGCGCGCGATGCGCCGGAACTGCCGCCAGCCGATCTGGACCTATCACTGCGCTTTCTGAAGCAGCAGCACGTGGTACCGGTGCAGGACGACAAGGACGGATTGGCGCTGATCGTGGCCGATCCGGCCGATCCGTATCCGCTGCAGGCGGTCGAACTGGCGGCGGGCCGATCGGTCGCGTTGCGGGTGGGCCTGCGCTCGGAAATCGATGGCCTGATCGAACGTTATTACGGTAGCGGTCGTTCGGCGATGGGCACCATCGTGGAGAACCTCGATGGCAGCGCGGCCGAAGAGGACGATGTCGAGCATCTGCGCGATCTTGCCTCCGAAGCACCCGTCATCCGGTTGGTGAACCTGATCCTGCAGCGCGCAGTCGAACAGCGCGCGTCGGATGTGCATATCGAGCCGTTCGAGAATCACCTGAAGGTGCGTTACCGCATCGACGGCGTGCTGCATGAAGTGGAGGCGCCACCGTCCTCATCCACCGCGGCAGTGATTTCGCGCGTGAAGATCATGGCGCGACTGAACATCGCCGAGCGACGGTTGCCGCAGGATGGGCGCATCCAGTTGCGCGTGCAGGGCAAGGAACTCGACCTGCGCGTGTCGACGGTGCCGACCAGCTTCGGCGAATCGGTGGTGATGCGCATCCTCGATCGCGAATCGATCGTGTTCGATTTCGCCTCGCTCGGCTTCACCGACCATTTCCAGCAGCGCTTCGTCGACGTGCTGGATCGCCCACACGGCATCCTGCTGGTGACCGGGCCGACCGGTTCGGGCAAGACCACCACGCTGTACACCGCGCTGTCGCAGATCAACAAGCCAGACGTGAAGATCATCACGGTCGAGGATCCGGTCGAATACCAGATCGAAGGCATCAACCAGATCCAGGTGAAGCCGCAGATCGGGCTGGATTTCGCCGGTGCGCTGCGCTCGATCGTGCGCCAGGATCCGGACGTGATCATGATCGGCGAAATGCGCGATCTGGAAACCTGCCGCATCGCGATCCAGTCCGCGCTCACCGGTCACCTGGTGCTGTCGACGCTGCATACCAACAGCGCGGCCGGCGGCATCACCCGATTGCTGGATATGGGTGTCGAGGATTATCTGCTCGGCTCCACTGTCAACGGCATCCTGGCGCAGCGTCTGGTACGCCGGCTCGATCCGGAAACCGCGACCTCGTATGAGGCGTTGCCGGAAGTGATAGCGCAGTTCGAACTGGAGAAATACACCGACGAGCGACCGATCCGGCTGTGGAAGCCGGGCAGCAGCGCGGCCAATCCGAGCGGCTACCGCGGCCGTCGCGCAATCATGGAATTTCTGGTGATGAGCGATCCGCTGCGCAGGCTGGTGATGCAGCGTGCCGACGCCGGCGAGATCGAGCGCCTGGCACGCGCCGAGGGCATGCGCACGATGTACGAGGATGGCATCGCCAAGGCCGTGGCCGGCATCACCACGCTGGAAGAGGTCCTGCGCGTGTCGCAGGAAAACTGAGATGGCGCAGTTCCGTTACAAGGCGATCAGCGATGCCGGCGAGACGCTGCAAGGTCAGATGGAAGCGGCCAGCGTCGAGGAAGTGATCGGCCGCCTGCAGGATCAGGGCCATGTCCCGCTGGAAGCGCAGCCAGCCGATGGCACGGGCGGCGGCAGTGGCCTGGCGGCGCTGTTCAAGCGCGGTCCGTTCACTGGCGACCAGCTGGCGCAGTTCACCCATCAGTTGGCGACCCTGCTCGGTGCCGGTCAGCCACTGGATCGCGCGCTCAGCATCCTGCTCGATCTGCCCGAGAGCGAGCACGCGAAGAAGCTGGTCGAACGCGTGCGCGATCGGGTGCGCGGTGGCAACACGTTGTCTTCGGCGCTGGACGAGGAACATGGTGTATTTCCCAAGCTGTACGTCAGCCTGGTGCGCGCCGGCGAAGCGGGCGGCTCGCTTGAGGAGACGCTGCGCCGGCTCGCCGATTATCTGGAGCGTTCGCAGGCGCTGCGCGGCAGTATCGTCAATGCGCTGATCTATCCAGCCTTCCTGATGGTCGGCGTACTCGGCTCGCTGGTGCTGCTGCTGGCCTATGTGGTGCCGCAGTTCGTGCCGATCTTTGCCGACATGCAGGTGCCGATCCCGTGGATTACCGAGGCGGTGCTGGCGATCGGCAACACGCTGCAGGCCTGGTGGTGGCTGATCCTGCTGCTGCTTGGCGGTGGTCTGTTCGTCTGGCGGGCGCGCTTGCGCGATCCGCAGGCGCGGCTGGCCTGGCATACGAAGCTGTTGGGCATCCGACTGGTCGGGCCGTTGCTGCTGAAGGTGGAGACCGCCCGCATCGCGCGCACGCTCGGCACCTTGCTGAAGAACGGCGTGCCGCTGCTGTCGTCGCTGACCATCGCGCGTCAGGTCACTTCCAACCGCGCGCTGGACAAGGCGTTGAGCGAGGCACACGAGCAGGTCAAGGGTGGCAACGGTCTGAGCCTCGCGCTGGGCCAGTCGAAACTGTTCCCGCGACTGGCGATGCAGATGGTGCAGGTGGGCGAGGAAGCCGGCCAGCTCGACACCATGCTGCTGAAAGTCGCCGATACATTTGAACTTGAGTCCAAACGTGCGATCGATCGTTTACTGGCTGCGCTGGTACCGGCGTTGACGATCGTGATGACGGTGATGGTGGCCTTCATCATGGCGGCGATCCTGTTGCCGCTGCTCAGCCTGACCAGCAACATCCAATAGACACGCAACCCTTCGCAAACCCGAGGTGATCTCCATGCAGTACAGGCAACCACGACGACTCGGCTCGAACGCCGGTTTCACCCTGCTCGAAATGCTCGCGGTGATCGTGCTGATCGGCATCATCGGCACCATTGTGGTTCGCTCGGTCAGCGGCAGCGTCGACAAGGGCAAGTACGGTGCCGGCAAGGCGCAGCTGAACACGCTGGGCCAGGACATCGATGGTTACGCGCTGGACAACGGCAGTCCGCCGCAGCAGTTGGAGGATCTGGTGGTCAAGCCGGCCAATGCACCCAACTGGCACGGCCCGTATGCGAAGGAGTCCTTGCTGAAGGATCCGTGGGGACATGAGTTTGGTTACAAATATCCCGGCGATCACGGCAATTTCGACCTGATCTTCTACGGTCAGGACGGCAAGCCGGGCGGTGACGGCTACAACGCTGACGTGGGTAACTGGCAGTAGCCATGATCGCTTCACGCGCCCGCGGCTTCACCCTGTTCGAAATGCTGGCGGTGATCCTGTTGATCGGCATCGCTGCTGCCGCCGCATCGATCTCGGTGACGCAGGGTCTGGCCAGTGCGCGCGTGCGTGCCGCGAGCAGCGAGCTGGCCGCCGCATTGCGGGCCACCCGCACGCAGGCCATCGTGCGCGGTGAAGAACAGAACTTCGACGTGGATACCCGTGCGGACAGCTATCGCAATGTGAAGCAGCAGGACGTGCGCCTGCCGAAGGGTCTGCGCGTGAGCATCACCAGCGCGAAAGAGGATCAGCCGAACGATCACACCGGGCGCATCCGTTTTTTCCCGGACGGCAGTTCCACTGGCGGGCGCATCACCTTGCAGAGCGGCAAGCGCCAGTGGCATGTCAATGTGTCCTGGCTGACCGGCGAAGTGCGCGTGGTCGACACGGTGGCCGCGCGATGATCCGCTCGCGCCCGCTATCGCAAAGGGGCTTCAGCCTGCTCGAGGTGATCGCCGCGATCATGTTGCTGGCGATCGCGTTCACCGCGCTGATGAAGGTGACCGGCGCCTCGATCAGCCTCAGCCAGAACGCGGCCGAGCACAGCGAGGCGGCGATGTGGGCGCGCAGCCTGCTCGACAGTGCGTTCGTGGGGCAAGCGGTCAAGCCGGGCACTAGCTCGGGCCGGTTCAATCAGCAGTTCCGCTGGCAACTCAACGTCACGTCGTGGAATCAGGCCGGTGTCGCGGAACCCGCTGCACCGCTGCATCTGTACCAGCTGGATCTGGATGTGCAGTGGGGACCGTCAGTGCACCCACGTTCGGCACATTTCCGCACGTTGCGACTGGGCGGCCCCGAAGTCGACGCTGCTGGCATCGGCAACGCGCAGGCCTCCCCATGAAGCGCGCTGGCGGGTTCACCCTGCTCGAAGTGCTCGCAGCGCTGGTGTTGCTGGCGCTGCTGCTGGTCGGTGTGTATTCGGGCATTCGCACTGCCACCCGCAGCGTGCGAACGGGGACCTCGGCGATCGAGCGGATCGACCAGATCCGTTCCGCCGAAGGGTTCCTGCGCCGCGAGCTGGCGCAGAGCCTGATCCAGCCGATCAGCCACAACGACCATGGTGATGCGATTTATTTCGAGGGTAGTGCGCGTGAGATGCGTTATGTCGCGCCGCTGCCTGGCTATCTCGGCAAGCTCGGTCCGCAACTGCAGCAACTGCGGCTGGTCGATGACGGCAACGGCAGCCAGCGGCTGGAACTGCGTCTGGCGGTACTGCCGCCGGACGGTCAGCCGCCCAGGCCGCTGGGCGACCCGCAAGTGCTGTTCGATCACATCAAGGACGGCAGCTTCAGTTATCGCGGTGTCGATGGCGATGGCGCCGCCGTGCCGTGGTCCGGCGCGTGGGCCGATGGTCGGGTGCTGCCACAGCTGGTGCGCATCGAACTGCGACCGTTGGGCAACCAGGCCTGGCCGCAACTGGATGTGCCATTGCGCGCCAATCCACTGAACAGCAATGGGCAAACCAGTCTGCCTCGGGCCGGCCTGCGTGGTGGAGGTCTGCCATGAGAAGGCCACTATCCCGGCGTACCGGGCAGCGTGGCGTGGCCCTGTTGCTGGTGTTGTGGGCATGCACCCTGCTGGCGATCCTGCTGGGCGGCTACGCCGCCCTGGCGCGCACCGAGGGCTTGCAGGCGCGCTATGAGTTTACCCAGGCCCAGGCGCATTACGACGCCGAAGCGGGCCTGATGCGCGCGGTTTACGGACTGCAGAATCCTGTACTCAAACAGCGCTGGATTGGTGATGGACGTACTTATTCGTTCCGCTACGACAACGCCACCGTTGCGGTGTCGGCGATCGACGAAGGCGGCAAGGTGGATATCAATAGCGCTACACCAGACGTGCTGCAAGCCCTGTTCCAGGCCGCCGGGATGGAGCCGGTGCATGCGAAGGCGGCGGCTGGCAACGTGATGGACTGGCGTAACCCGCCTGGCATCGACAGCGTGGCGCAAACCCAGCGTGCCGCCTATACGGCCGCCGGGCGTGACTACGGCCCGCGGCATGGGCCGTTCGCCAGTATCGAGGAACTGCAGATGGTGCTTGGCATGACGCCTGCGGTCTATCGTACGGTGGCGCCGGTGGTCACGATCTGGTCAGGCAACACCAGTCCGGATCCGAACACCGCGCCGCCGTTGGCGCTGGCAGCGATTCCGGGAATGACCCCGGAGCAGCTGAGTGTGATCCAGGCTGCACGCGCGCGGAGTGCAAACGATCCTAGTCTGGTTCTCAACAACGGAACCACGCATAGTATCCGGTCGGAGGCCACGCTGGCCGACGGCACGCGCGCAGAATTGCGCGCCACGATTCGTATGCAGACGGGGCGGGGCAGCACGCAACCGTATATGGTGCTGCGCTGGCAGGAGGGAAATGCGGAATGAGTAATACGGCAATGCAGTCGTTGCGGCCGCTGGTGGATCGTTTGCGTCGTGGCTGGCGTGCTTCGCCGTTGCCGGTCTTCCTCGGTTGGTGGGCAGGTGAGTTGCGCACGTTGCTGCCGCCGCGCTGGCACGGCTGGTTTGGCGGCGGTGCAGACTGGCACGTGCTCCAGTACGCAGACATGCAATGGACGCTGCGCCGCGCCGGCCACGACGAGGTGCTGGTCCGCTGGGATGATCACGCCGAGACGTCTGCCATCGATGCAGGTATCGGGCAGGTTGCGTTGAACGCGGCACTGCAGAAAGTGGATCGGGAGGACTTGCGGCTGGCGCTGCTGTTGCCGTCAGCCGTCGTGCTGCGGCGAACGTTGGCGCTGCCAACCGCCGCGCGCGACAACCTGCAGCAGGTGATGGCGTTCGAGATGGATCGGCAGACCCCGTTCAACGTGACCCAGGTGTATTACGCGGTACGCGAGCTGAGCGTGCCGGCCACCGCAGGGCGCTTCAATGCGGAGTTGCTGGCGGTCACGCGTGGCACGCTGGACCCCTTGCTGGCGCGGCTGCGCTCGCTCGGTGTTTCGATCGACACGGTGGATCTGGCGGTCGGCAACGATCGGCTCGGGGTCAACCTGCTGCCACCGGAACAGACCCCGCGACAGGTGCGGCCGCGACGACGCCTGAATCTGGCGCTGGTGGCGGCGTGCGTGATCTTGCTGGTGCTGCTGCTGGGCCAGTGGCTGCACAATCGGCAGACCGTATTGACGCAGATGCGGAGCGAGGTCGAGGACATGCGCGGCGAGGCACAACAGGTTGCGTCGTTGCGTCAGCAGTTGCAGGACAATGTGGGCGCCGCCGGTTTCCTGGTCCAGCGCAAGAAGAACACTGTGACCATGCTCAGTCTGTTGCAGGACGCCAGCACGCGATTGCCGGACAGTGCGTGGCTGGAGCGTTTCAACGTCGACAACACGGGCCAGATCGGCATGCAGGGGCAAAGCCCGCAGGCGGCGAAACTGCTCGATGTGCTGAAAGACTCCACGTTGATCACTCAGGCCAGTTTCCAGGGCAGCATCCAACCCGATCCCACCAGCGGCAAGGAGCGTTTCTACCTGACCGCGCAATTGCATCAGCCGAATGTGGCTCCGGCAAAGCCCGCGGTCGCGGCGTCGACCGGCAACGGGGGTGCGCCATGAAGATGGTGACACTCAATCCGCGCGAGAGCCGTATTGCGGCAGTCCTGCTGCTGTTGCTGGCGCTGCTGCTGGCTTACTTCGTGCTGCTACATTGGTGGTTCGTGGCGCCATTGCGGCAGATTCATGGCGAGATGGCTGACCTGCGCGACACGCACAGCCGCTACGCGGCGGCGATTGCCGAAAAGCCGGCGTTGCAGCAACGCCTTGCTGCGCTCGGCGCCGACCAGGCCGCCAGCCGTGCGTTTCTCGCCGACGATGATCCGAACACCGCTGCCGCGGATCTGATGCAGCGCGTGGTCGACGTGGTGGGCAACAGCACCCACCCCGGCAGTTGTCAGGTGAGCCAGAAGATGCCGTTGCCCAATCCGCCGGTCACACCGGGTGAGCCTTACCGCAAGGCCGCCGTGAGCATCAACCTGAGCTGTGACATGGAATCGCTGGCGAATGTCCTGCACGCACTGGAGCAGGGCACGCCATACGTATTCATCGACGATCTCAGCATCTACCGCAATCCGGTGGCGGCGCAGCAGAATCACGCGGCGCCGCTGGAAGTACAGTTCACGCTGTCCGGCTACCTGCGCCCGTCGCACGCGAGTCCTGCCGCAGCTCCGGTGACTGCGCCGGCTGGCCTGCAGCAACCCGGTGAGGGAGCCACGCCATGAATGCTGCTCATCAGCGCAAGCTGACGTCGGTGCTTGGGGTGAGCGCGGTTGTGCTTGGCACCCTGTGGCTGTTGTTGCTGGGTGGTGTCGGGCGCAAAGTGCATTGGGGTGCACCGCGAGCGCTGCCGCCGTTGTCAGCGGTCGGCAATGCCGCGAGTTTGCCGCTGCCGTTGCCGCTGGAACAGTTTGCGGTGATCTGGCAGAAGCCGCTGTTCAGCCCCGATCGCAAGCCGGTACCACAGGTGGCCAACGCGGGCACCAGCATTGGTGATCTCGAGCTGACCGGCATCATCCTCACGCCGGGTCTGCGCATGGCCTTGCTGCGCGACAAGAATGCCGAGCACCATGAGGTGCGCCTGCGCGAGGGTGAGTCGCTGCCGGATGGCAGCGTAACCCTGGTCGAGGTGCGGCCACGCTCGGCGCTGTTCGACACATCCACTGGCCGCGCCGAATTGAAGCTACCCGCCGGGGCGCCCTTCGATGGCCAGAAAACCGATCCAGCGGTAGATACCCCCAATCAGGATGTTCCCGCGAATGCGATGATCAGAATAGAGCCGCAGGACGCCGGAAGGCAGCAAAACGGCCCCAGGAATGGTCCTGATTCAAAGCGGCCGCCGGGGCCCGGGCCGGAGAACGGCCAGCCGTCGTTGCTCGAGCGACTAAGAGAAAATATCCAGAAACGTCGTGCCGCCAACGCCGCCGCGGCCAACGAAGGAGTACGTTGATTCATGTTACGCAAACTCACTCAGCAAGTTCTGCGCATGGCCATACTGGCCGTGACCGTGGGCATGGCCGGTTGCGCCAGCCTGCCGGCGCCGCATGACAACGGCGCGCTGCAGCGCGAGGCGATGGCCGGCACGCAGAACCCGGTGCCGGCACCGTTGCCGTTGAACAGCGACTTCGCCAGCGGCAGCGAAACCACGGCGAAATCGGAGCTCAGCCACGGCAGCGGCCAGTTCATCCGGCCGGGCGCGCTGGCTACGCCACGACCGGCGGCGAACGGTCCCGGCGGTGTCACCTTCAATTTCGAGAATCAGCCGGTGCAGGCGGTGGTCAAGGCGATCCTCGGCGACCTGCTCAAGCAGAACTACACGATCGTGCCGGGTGTGCAGGGCAACATCTCGTTCGCAACCTCCGAGCCGGTGGATTCGAACCAGGCGCTGCCGATCCTGGAGACCCTGTTGTCGTGGACGCACAATGCGCTGGTGCAACGCAACGGCGGTTACGTGGTGATGCCGGAGAAGGACGCCGTGGCCGGCAACCTGGTGCCCAGTCTCGGCGCCGCCGCACCGCAGGGTGGCCTGCAGGCGCGGCTGTTCCCGCTGCACTACATCTCGGCCAGCGAGATGCAGAAGCTGATCAAGCCATTCGCGCGGCCGAACGCGATCCTGCTGGTGGACTCGGCGCGCAACCTGCTGGTGATGTCCGGCACGCCGGATGAGCTGACCAACTACCAAGGCATGGTGCGCACCTTCGATGTCGACTGGTTGCGCGGCATGTCGGTGGGCGTGTTCAACCTGCAGTATGCGAACGTCGCCGAGCTGATGCCGAAGCTCGATGGCATGTTCGGCGCGCATGGCGATACCCCGCTGGCCGGCATGCTGCGTTTCATCCCGATCGAGCGCACCAATGCAATGGTGGTGATCAGCACCCAGCCCGAATACCTGCAGGAAGTCGGCGACTGGATCACCCGCATCGACCGCGGTGGCGGCAACGAACCGCAGCTGTTCGTCTACGACGTGCGCAACATCAAGGCGTCGGATCTGGCGAAGTACCTGGCGCAGATCTACACCAACGGTGCCGGCGGCAATGGCAGCAGCGACAATGGCGGCAAGGTCGGGCCCGGCCTGAGCGGTGGCACGCTGGGCAGCGCCGACAACGCCAGTGGCAAAAGCATAGGCAGCACCGCCGGCAGCTTCGGCAATACGGACAGTTCGGGCGCTACCGGGGGGCTGGGCAGTTCGGGCGGCACCTCCGGTATCGGCAGCGGCAGCAGTGGTCTCAATACGGGCAGTGGCACCACCGGTGGTATCGGGGGCACCACGTCCGGCATCGGCGGCAGTGGTTCAAGTGGCAGCAGCGGGCTGGAGAACGCCGGCAGCAGTGCCTCGAACGACCAGCAGTACAGCTCCAGCGATGGCAGCGTGAAGATCAGTTCGGTCGACAACAGTAACCAGCTGATGGTGCGTGCCCGGCCGTCGCAATGGGAGGAGATCAAGACCGCGATCACCAAGCTGGACAACGTGCCGCTGCAGGTGCAGATCGAGACGCGCATCATGGAGGTGACGCTCACCGGACAGTTCGAGTTCGGCGTGCAGTGGTATCTACAGGGGCTGACCGGCAGCACCACCAACAGCGACGGCAGCGTCACGCCCGGCGAGCCATATCGCCATCGGGCGGCCGCGCTGGGCGGGGGCGGCAACACCTACAACACGGGTGACGCGCTGTTCTACTCCTTCATCAACAGCAAGATGCAGGTCGCGCTGAGTGCGATGGAGACCAACGGCAATACCAAGACGCTGTCGGCACCTTCGATGGTGGTACTCAACAACCAGCTGGCGCACATCCAGGTAGGCAACCAGATCCCGGTCAACCAGACCTCGATCATCGGGCTGGGCGGGACGACCGCCACGAATACGACGGCCAGCTCGGTGACGTATCTGCCCACCGGCGTGATTCTCGATGTGCAGCCGCGGGTGAATCCGGGTGGCCTGGTCTACCTCAACGTGCACCAGCAGGTCAGTTCGACGCTGGGCAACGCCAATACGCAGGGCAACTTCACCATCGCGCAGCGCGATGTGGCGACCCAGGTCGCGGTGCAAAGCGGCCAGACCGTGCTGCTCGGCGGCCTGATCCAGCAGGACGAGTCCACCACCAATACCGGTATTCCAGGACTCAACGACATCCCGTGGCTGGGCCGGCTGTTCGGCACTACCGGCCGCAGCCGCAACCGCACCGAGCTGATCGTGCTGATCACGCCGCGGGTGATCCGCAGCAGCGAGGATGCCCGGCAGATCACCGAGGACTACCAGAACAAGTTCGAGTCGCTGGCGCCTCTGCGGGAATCCCAGCATGCGGTGTCCGCCGTGCCGGTGATCGCGCCGCTGCCGGCGTCGACGGCGGTCGCCGCCAGCTGGCCGGAACAGCTGCAGCAACACGCCGAGGGCGCCTTGCGCAATGCCGATTATGCGAATGCGCAGGATCTGGCGATGCAGTCGTGGCGGCAGGGTTCGCGCCACGGCAGCCTGTGCGAACGCAACTGGCAGGTGATCCTGCAGGCGCGGCAGGCAAATCACGCCTTGGGTGGCGTCGATGCGGCGCGCAAGCAGGAAGCCGAATGTCTGCGACCGTCGGCAACGCCATAGCCGCCGACGCGCAAGCTGCGCACTGATAGGAGCCAGGGGAGGCGCGTGGTGGCGGCTGCACAGGCATGGACTGGCAGCCGTTATCATTCGCGTGGATGACTTCATCCACGCCCCGCTTTCCGATCACCCCGCTGCTGCCGGAAATCCGCGCCTCACTCGCCGCACATCCGCGGCTGGTGCTGGAGGCGCCGCCCGGTGCCGGCAAGACCACCCAGGTGCCGCTGGCGCTGCTCGATGCGGCATGGCTGCAGGGGCTGAAGATCCTGATGCTGGAGCCGCGCCGGATCGCGGCGCGCGCCGCCGCGCAGTTCATGGCGCAGCAGCTCGGCGAAGAGGTCGGTCGTACGGTGGGCTATCGCATCCGCTTCGAGTCCAAGGTGAGTGCGGTCACGCGGATCGAGGTGGTCACCGAAGGCATCCTCACGCGGATGCTGCAGGACGATCCCGAACTGGGCGGCATCGGCGCAATCCTGTTCGACGAATTCCACGAACGCCATCTTGCTGGTGATCTTGGCGTGGCGCTGGCGCTGGATGTGCAGGCCACGCTGCGGCCCGAGCTGCGCCTGCTGGTGATGTCGGCCACGCTGGATGGCGAGCGCATCGCGCAATGGCTGCACGCACCGCGTATCTCCAGCCCCGGCCGCAGCTATCCGGTGCGCATCGACTATCCGCCGGCGCGCGCGCAGGAGAGCGTCGAGCATCAACTCGCACGCGTGGTGCGGCAGGCACTGGAAGACAGCGATGGTGACGTGCTGGCGTTCCTGCCCGGCCGTCGCGAGATCGCACGGGCGCAGGCAGTACTCATGCAGAGCCTCGATCGGAGTGATGTCGAGGTGGTCGTATTGCACGGCGAGCTGTCGCTGGCCGAACAGCAGTTCGCGTTGAGCCCCGCCGAGCCGGGCACGCGACGCGTCGTGTTGGCGACGAATGTGGCCGAATCCAGCGTTACCTTGCCCGGCATCCGTGCGGTGATCGACAGCGGCCTCGCGCGTGAGCCGCGCTTCGATCCGAACTCCGGCTTCACCCGGTTGGAAACCGTCAACATCTCGCAGGCCTCGGCCGACCAGCGCGCCGGCCGCGCCGGTCGCGTGGCGGAAGGCACGGCGTACCGGTTATGGCCGCAGAGCAGGCGGCTCGATGCGGCGCGCACGGCGGAGATCACCCAGGCCGAACTGTCCGGCCTCGCGCTGGAACTGGCGGCCTGGGGTTTGACGGCGAGCAGCAGCGCGCAACTGCCGTGGCTGGACCCGCCGCCGCACGGCGCGCTGGCGCAGGCACGCGAACTGCTGAGCAGCCTCGGCGCACTCGACAGCAGTGGGCGCATCAGCGCGCTGGGTCGCCGGATGCTGGAACTCGGCGCCACCCCGCGTCTGGGCGCTGCCGCGTTGCGCGCTCCGGATGAACGGCGCGCGTTGATCGCCGACCTGCTGGCACTGATGGAAGCACGCTCGCCGCTGCGCGGCGAGCAGGCACGCAGCGATGATTTCCGTGTGCGCGTGGCCGCCTTGCACGCCTGGCGCGACCGCCACAGCTCGGGTGGCCGCTCTCGCCCCTCTCTTGCGCATCCTGCGCCTGCGGGACTAGCACTTCCTGTGCAGCGCGCGTCCTTCGCTCGCGACACTGAGCCATCCATGGCTGGCGCTCGTGGCGGTGGCGTCGATGCCGGCGCACTGGCGGCGATCGAACAGGCCAGCAAGGGCTGGCGCCGACGTCTGGACGTCCGTACCGCCGCCAGCGGCATGCCCGACAGCCACGTCGTCGGCGACCTGCTGCTGCATGCGTTCCCCGATCGCATCGCGCGGCGCGACGACAACAATCCATTGCGTTATACGCTGGCGAATGGCCGTGGTGCGCGTCTGCATGAAAACACGGCTCTGCTTGGCGAGCCGTGGCTGGTCGCGCTGGACCTGCGTTTCGAGGCGCGCGACAGTTTGATCCTCGCGGCCGCACCGCTCGACCCGCGCGTGCTGGAGCGTGATTACCCGGCGCAGTTCACGCGCGAACGCACGTTGCGCTGGAACGACGAACGCGCGGCGGCCGAGGCTTTCGACGAACGTCGCTTCGGCGCCATCGTGCTGGAACGTCGCAGCGTGCCGGTGCGACCCGAGGATGCGCTGCCGGCGATGCTGGCTGCGGTGCGCAGCAAGGGCCTCGGCGTGCTGCCATGGAGCGCGAACGCGCAGCGCCTGCGCGCTCGCATGCAGGCGCTGCGCGCGTGGATGCCGGAACTCGGCTTGCCGGACATCTCCGATGCGGCGCTGCTGGCCTCGCTGGATGACTGGCTGGCGCCGTATCTCGGTGGCAAGCACCGGCTCGACGCGCTCGACGCGGAGGAGCTGTCGCAGGCGCTGGCGGCGCGGTTCGACTACGAGCAGCGTCGCATGCTCGATGCGCAGGCACCGGAAACGCTCACTGTGCCAAGTGGTCAGCAGCGGCGCCTCGAATACGCCGAGGGCGAGCCACCGGTGCTGGCGGTCAAGCTGCAGGAGCTGTTCGGTCTGGCCGACACGCCGCGCATCGGCGGCGGGCGCATCCCGGTCACCTTGCACCTGCTCTCGCCGGCCGGCCGGCCGATCCAGGTCACGCAGGACCTGAAGGGCTTCTGGGAACGCACCTATCCGGAAGTGCGCAAGGAATTGAAGGGGCGTTATCCGCGTCACCCCTGGCCGGACGATCCGTGGACCGCCACGCCGACGCACCGGGCGAAGCCGCGCGGCAGCTGAGCGCGCGCAGACACTTCGGGCTGGCCCGAAAGGTCGCGCCCTCGGGCCGGCTAGACTTGGATGCATGAACGATGGCGCACCGCTCAATCGTTATCAGTTGGCGGAACTCGGCAGCCTGCTGGCCGAGCCGGCACGCGCGGCGATGCTGCTCGCGTTGACCGACGGCACCTCGCGACCGGCTGGCGAATTGGCGCAGGCGGCCGGCATCACGCCGGCCACCGCCAGCGCACATCTGCACCGGCTGCTCGACGGTGGTCTGCTGGCGCTGCAGGTGCAGGGGCGCCATCGCTACTACCGGCTGGCGGATGAGCGTGTCGCGGCGATGCTGGAATCGCTCGCGCTGGCTCGTGCACCGGCGCCGCATACGATGCCGGCCAGGGGTGATGCGCAACTGCGCCGGGCGCGTTGCTGTTACCGGCATCTGGCCGGTGCGCTGGGCGTGGCGTTCTGCGCCACGCTGTTGCAACGCGACTGGCTGCAAACCGAGACGCGCGGTCTGTTTCTGCGACCGGCTGGTATCGAGGCGCTGGTATCGAGCGGATTGCCCTTGGCCGATGCGTCACAGCTGTATGGTCGCAGTTGCCTGGACTGGACCGAGCGCCGCATGCATCTGGGTGGCCCGCTGGGGGTGATGTTGACCTCGGCGATGTTCGAGGCCGGCTGGTTGCGCCGGTTGCCGCAGGGACGCGCCTTGCAGCCCAGCGCGGATGGCTTGCGCCGGCTGGGCATGCTGGGCGTGCTGGTCGATTGATGCTGGTGCGGTCAGCAGGCGGTTGATACAAGCCCGGTTTGCACCACATGCAGCTTTCCGGGGAATGCCGCGAGGGAAGCATTCGGACGTCCAAAAAAAGGCCCGATCGTTGCCGATCGGGCCGGAGGATTCCTTGGTCTGAAACAGGAAGCGCAGCCTTGCGTCTCCTTGACAACCGTTGACGGCAGCCGCGCGAGGCAGCTGCCGTCAGGGGTACTTACTGCACGGTCAGGGTGACGTCGTCGAGCGTGAAGTCGGTGTTACCCGAGGACGAAGTCTCCTTGCCGGTGAACTTGATGGTCACCGTCTGGCCGATGTACGCGGACAGGTTGGCGGTTTCCACCGCGTAGCCGGTGTTCGTGTTCTTGCTGGTGAACGAGCCCACCGTGCCCAGCACCGTACCCGACGAATTCAGCACCTGCACGGTCAAGGTATCGACCGCCGTGCTCTTGGTCGAGTCGATATGCAGGTAGTACTGCAAGGTCGCCGTCGTCTTGCCGCTCGGAATCGCTACCGATTGCGAAACCGTGTCGGTGTGCGAAGTACCATACCCGTCGAGCCACGCGAACCACGTCCCTGCATGTGCGGTCTCACCGCTGCCGCAGTAGCTGGACGAGGAGCTGCTGCTGCTGCACAGCGAACCCGAACTCATGCTCCACGGTGTCGCCTTGCCGGTTTCGAAGCCGGTGTTGACGAGCAGCTGGGTCGGGGTGCCACCGCTGGAGACCGTCACCGATGCCGTCTTGGAGCTGGTCTTGCCATCGACGCTGTCGGTCACCGTCTCGGTCACGCTGTAGGTACCGGCGGCCGCATAGGTGTGGCTTGGGCTGGCTACGGCCGAGGTGCTGCCGTCACCGAAGGTCCACGCATACGTGCCGATGGAGCCACCCGAATCGGTGGAGCTGTCGGTGAAGGTGGCGGTAAGGCCGCTGGTGGTGTCGCTGAAGTTGGCGGTCGGCGTGCCACCGGTGGCGCCACTGGAGACCGTCACCGATGCCGTCTTGGAGCTGGTCTTGCCGCTGACGCCGTCGGTCACCGTTTCGGTCACGCTGTAGGTGCCGGCGGCCGCATAGGTGTGGCTCGGGCTGGTGGCGGTCGAGGTGCTGCCGTCGCCGAAGGTCCACGCATGCGAGCTGATGGTGCCGCCCGAATCGGTGGAGCTGTCGGTGAAGGTGGCGGTCAGGCCGCTGGTCGTGTCGCTGAAGTTGGCGGTCGGCGTACCACCCGTGCTGCCACCACCGCTGACATTGCCGGACAGCGCGCTGACGATGATGCTGCCGAAGCCGGTGGTGTAATCCCAGCCGGTGGCGGCCGTCTCACCGCTGTTGTTGCCCGAGGTGATGTCGTGGAAGTCGGTCGCGTAGTTGGCCGCCGCTGCCTTGTAGATCAGCGGAGCGGCGAAGCCGAGCGCGCCGCCATTGGCTGCCTGGATACGTGCCCACGCACCCACGAACAGTGGCGAGGACAGGCTGGTACCACCGATTTGCTGGTTGGCCTGACCGTCCACGATGACCAGTGCGCCGGAATCCGGGCTGCCTTCATAGGCGATATCGGGTACGCCGCGGAACTTGGAGGTGCCGTTCTGGCCCACGCCCACCTGCCAGCTCGGAATCGGCTCGAAGGTGCTCGGGCTGCCACCGGTGGCGCCTTCGCTTTCGCTGAGGTTGTTCCACACGGTCTCGCTGGACCAGGTCGTGGTGTTGGTGGTGTAGATCTCGGTGCCGCCGGCCGCGATCACGTACTGCGAGCTGGCGGGCCAGCTCGGGGTGATGCCGCTGGTGCATTCGTTGGCACCGGAGTCGCCGGCGGATACCGAGAAGGTCTGGCCCTGCGCCACGGCCTGCTCGAAGACGGCGTCTTCTGCGGTCGTCGTGCCAGCCGACTTCGCATCGGTTTCGCACTCGCCCAGCGAGACGTTGATCGCAACCGCCTTGTCGTCGGTCACCGCCAGGTTGTAGTCCGTGGTGAGGGCGGCATCGGAGAGCGAGGCAGCATCGTAAAGGATCAGGCTTTTCAGGCCACCCGACATCGCGATCATGTCCTGGGTGTCCAGATCCCATTCACCGTCGCCGCTGGCCGAGACACTGCCTTTGTTGCCGGTACCCTCGATGGTCGGGACGAGCGAGGTCAGGCCGTTGGTGCTCTCGAAGGACTTGATGTCGCTGAGCACATCGCTCATCTGGCCAGATACCACGTTACCGACGGTGATCGTCGTTGCCGGGGCAAGGCTGCTGGCGCCGTAGATCTTCGGGAAATCGAGCGGGTTGTGGCCGACAGCCGTACCGGACGTCGCATCCGTGTGAACGGCATTTGCACGCACCCGGCGCGCGAAGATATGCGACATGTGCACGTTATCCAGGCCCAGCACGGACTGCACCGTGCTCTGCAACTCGGCCGGGATCATCACATCGTTGGAGTTGGCGTATGCATCGCGTCCGTCATGCGTGCGCACGTGCACCATCGAGGTATGGAAGGATGACTGCACCGTATCGGCTTGGCCATCGGCCTCGACCAGCATGCGATTGGGCGCGATCGTGACATTAGTGAAGCCGGACTGCTTCAGATAATTCGCGACGGCCTGCGCCTGCGCCTGGGTCGGCGAATACAGCGCGGCGAATTCCGCCGGTGTCAGCGCCTTGTGCTTGGGATCGGCCACATAGGCGTCCAGCTTCGACTTGTTCTGCAGCTGCAGTGAGATCACCACGTGCATCGGCTGCGAGAACGCAAGCGGACCCTGGACAACATCACCGTTGCGCAGGCTGGTGGCATGATGCGGCTGCATCAAGGAGACGAACGAGGCTGGTGTGGCGAAGGCTGATGCGGTGGCAGCCATGCCGATGGCGGCCACCAGCAACTTGAGACGAAAATGGTTTGGCATTTAGAGCTCCCAGAACGTTTTTGAGGCCAAACGAAGCCGTTGAGACCCGTGGACCTCATGAATTAGTGTCATGGACAGACACGACACGACGAGTTTTCTTGGATTGCCCTGCGATCCCGTGTCTTGTGTCCAACCCTCCCCCAGGTTTCCCTCAGGGTTGAACGCAGATTTGAAGTGGTCTTGCAGAAGTGGCCACAGGATCATTCGCCAAGCTCCCAGTTGGCGAATTCAACGACGGTATGAGTTGCAGATGAAACGGGTCAATAGGACTTTTTGTAGTGGTCGGTGACTGCGGTCACATAATCAAAAAATGGCGTCGGTGTGTCTGCAACGCAATTATTTTCAATAATCATGGCGCTGCGGAACCCTGTGAAAGCACGTACGTTCGATTCCAGCGCGAGCGTGTTGCGCGATGCTTTTCATGAGTGCAATCAGTCAAATGGGCGCCGCATGCGTGAGCGGGGCAGGAACGTCTTGGGTGATCCAATACAGCAATGAAATCGATTACGCGGGAGGTGGAACATTTTTGATGGAAGCGTAATTACATGCGTTTGGAACGATATTAATTCATCGAACTCGCAATATTTTGCCGAACCCTTGCGTGATCGACCTCGGGATAATCGATGCAATCCGATTAATCCGATTTATTTTCAATTCAGCTGATCCTGTTCGAACGATACCGATGCTGGCTAGGCGCGTGAACGTCAATCCGACTGCGGCGGAATGACCCGGTTGCCGGTTCATTCCGTTCGGACAGCATGCGACCATGCACGGATGACCCGAACAACTTCCCCGAACCTGGCCATCATTGGCGGTGGCCCGGCCGGCCTGATGGCCGCGGAAGCCGCGTGCAAGGCCGGCGTGAAGGTCGATCTGTATGACGCGATGGGTTCGGTCGGCCGCAAATTCCTGTTGGCCGGCAAGGGTGGGCTGAACCTGACCCATGGCGAACCACGCGCACGCTTCGTCGAACGCTATGGCGCGCGTCGGGCCGAAATCGCGCATTGGCTCGATGCATTCGATGCGGATGCCTTGCGTGCCTGGGCACGCGGGTTGGGTGTGGAGACCTTTGCCGGCAGTTCGGGCCGGGTGTTTCCGCGCGATCTCAAGGCGGCGCCGCTGCTGCGTGCGTGGTTGCACCGTTTGCGCGAATCCGGCGTGACGTTCCACATGCGCCATCGCTGGCTGGGCTGGCAGGCGCATGGCGCGCTGCATTTCGCCACACCGCAGGGCGAGCGTGCGGTGCCGACGGATGCGGTGATCCTCGCGCTGGGTGGCGCCAGCTGGCCGCAGCTCGGTTCCGATGGCGCATGGCTGGCGCCGCTGCAACAGGCCGGGATCGACATCGCGCCGCTGCAGCCGGCGAACTGCGGGTTCGAGCTGGCCTGGAGCGAGCATCTGTCCAGCCGCTTCGCCGGTGCGCCGCTCAAGGCCGTGGTGGCGCACTGGACGGATCGCCGCGGCGTGGCGCACGCGCGGCAGGGCGAATGCGTGCTCAGCGAGTACGGCATCGAGGGCAGCCTGATCTACGCGATCGGCGCGGAGTTGCGGGAGCAGTTGCTCGAACGTGGCGAAGCCGTGCTGCGGCTGGATCTGGTGCCGGGCTACAGCGAACCGGCACTCGCCGATCGCCTGGCGGCACCCCGCGGCAAACACAGCATCGGCGACTGGTTGCGCCGACGCGCCGGGCTGGATCCGGCGAAGTGCGCGCTGGTATTCGAGCTGACCGCGAAGGCGACGCTGGCCGATCCGCTGGCGCTGGCAGCACAGCTCAAGTCCTTGCCCTTGCACCTGCGTGCGCCGCGGCCGGTCGCCGAGGCGATCAGCACCGCCGGTGGCGTGCGGCTGGAAGGACTGGACGACAAGCTGATGCTACGCATGCGTCCGGGTGTGTTCTGCGCCGGCGAGATGCTGGACTGGGAAGCGCCGACCGGCGGCTACCTGCTCACCGCCTGCTTCGCCAGCGGACTGATCGCCGGCCGTGGCGCAGCGCACTGGCTGGGAAAGTAGCCGGGACGCGTGCTGTCCTCAGTGCTTGGTGGAGGACGTCAGTGAGGACTTCGTTGGCTCGACCAGTTCGCTGGCCGACCAGCCGCCGCCGATATCGCCGATCAGCGATACCGCATCGAGCAGGCGTTGCTGCTGCACGTTGAGCGCGCTCTGCTGCGTGTTCAACTCGGTCGCCCGCGCAGTGGCCGCAGTGGTGTAGTCGACCGTGCCGGCCTGATACTCGTTGAACGCGATCTCGGCGCCGCGGGTGGCGTCGCGCACGGCGGCGTCCAGCACCTCGGCCTGCTGGGCGAGAATGCGCAGGCCCGAAAGATCGTCCTCAACGTTCTGGAACGCGGTCAGCACGGTGCCGCGGTAATTGGCGACCGCCGCTTCGTAGTTGGCTTTCGCGGCGGCGACCTCGCCGTGGCGTGCGCCGAAGTCGAATACGGTCTCGCTGACGTCCGCACCCAGCGACCACACATGGTTGGCGATGTGCAGCAAGCCGGCCAGCGGCGACTGCGAAAAACCATCCGCCGCAGACAGCGAGAGAGTGGGGTAATACGCCGCGATGGCGACGCCAACGGCGGCGTTCTGCGCGGCCATCTCGCGCTCGGCGACCGCGATATCCGGGCGGCGCTGCAGCAGGGTCGAGGGCACGCCGGCCGGGACCGATGGCAGTGTCGGCAATGTGGTGCCGTGCGGGATGTCGAGTTCCTCGGGATTCTTCCCCACCAGCACGGCAATCGCATGAGCGTACTTCGCACGCGCCACACCGAGCGCGATCAGGCTGGCCTGGGCATTCTCCAGCTGGGTCCGCGCACTGATGGCATCGGAAGGCGGAATGGTGCCGGCGGTGTCCTGGTTGGTCACCACGCGCAGATATTCCTTGTAGGCGTCGACGGTCTTCTGCAGCAGGTCGATGTCGGCATCGGTCACACGCAGTTCGATCACGGCGGTGGCCAGTGCGGTCTGCTCGGACAAGGTGGCATTGGCCAGGGTCGCTGCACTGGCCTGCGCGGTCGCCTTGTTCTCTTCGATGGTACGGCGAACCTTGCCCCACAGATCGGGAGCCCAGCTGACATCGCCCTCGAGCGAACCCGCGCTGCTGGTCGACTTGCTGCCTGCGCTGCGCTGCTTCGTTGCCGAACCGCTGATACCGATCGCGGGGAACAGGCTGCTGCGTGCCACCTGCACCTCGGCGAGCGCGGCCTGGTAATTGGCGTAGTCCTGGCGCACGGTCTGGTTGGAGACCGACACCATCGGCTCCAGCTGATCGAGTAGCGGATCGTTGAAACCGGTCCACCAGTCGCCTTTCGGCGCTTCGGCCGCTGGCGCCGCGGCCGTCCAGCCGGGCAGCTCCTTGTATTGCGCAGGCGTCACCACCTGCGGGCGGTGGTAGTCGGGGCCGACCATGCAGCCGCCGAGCAGCAGCGTCAGCGAACAGGCCAGGGTCGTGCGGGGGATCTTCATCTTCATGCGCTCGCGTCCGATCTGTTCCACGGCAGGGTGGCGGACCACTTGGCCAGTCTGGCGCGCAAGCGGTCGAGGTAGAGGTAGATCACTGGCGTGGTGTACAGCGTGAAAACCTGGCTGAAAATCAGGCCGCCCATGACGGTGATGCCCAGCGGCTGCCGCAGTGACGCGCCCTGGCCGATGCCGATCGCCAACGGCACCGCGCCGAGCACGGCGGCGGCGGTGGTCATCATGATCGGGCGCAGACGCACCACGGCAGCATCGTGGATGGCCTTCTGCGGCTCATAGCCTTCGTCGCGTTGCAGGTGGATGGCGACGTCGATCATCATGATCGCGTTCTTCTTGACGATGCCGATCAGCAGGATGATGCCGATCATCGCGATCACCGAGAACGGGGTGCCGAAGATCAGCAGCGCCAGGGTGGCACCGATACCCGCCGATGGCAGGGTGGAGAGAATGGTGATCGGGTGGACGGTGTTCTCGTACAGAATGCCGAGCACGATATAGACGGCCGCCAGCGCCGCCAGGATCAGCAGCGGCATGCTCGACATCGACTGCGCGTAGACCTGCGCGGCACCGGCGAAGCTGCCATGGATGGAAGCCGGGACGCCCAGCTCCTGGGTGGCCTGGTTGATCGCCGCGGTGGCCTTGCTCAGCGAACCGCCGGGCGGCAGGTTGAACGATATCGTGGCGGCGACCAGGCCGCCCTGATGACTGACCTGGGTGGCGGTGTGGTTGCTGACATACGTGGCCAGCTGTGGAAACGGCACCAGGGTTTCGCTCGAGGTGCTGTCCGCACTGCCGCTGGAGCTGCCACCTTTCGCGTTGGAGATCGCGTTGGTGAGCTGGTTGGCCACGGCGTTGGCATTGCGTGCATTGGTATTGGACGTCGTGCCCTGCGCGGCCGTCACCACCGACACCGGGGTGACTGGTTTGACCAGGCTGCCCGACATCTGCGTCTGCTGGGTTCCCGCCGCATTGCCGGCCGCCGTGCTGAAACGCATGCGGTCGAGCATCTGCGGATACTGCCAATACGACGGTGCCACCTCCATCACCACGTAGTACTGGTTGAGCGCGTTGTACACGGTCGATACGGTGCGCTGGCCGAAGGCGTCGTACAGCACGCTGTCGATCTGGTTCGGCGCAAAGCCGTAACGTGCACCGGTGGTGCGGTCGAAGTTGATGTAGATCTGCAGGCCGTTCTGCTGCAGATCCGAGTTCACGTCGGTCATCTGGGTACGGTCCTTGCCCAGCGCGGCCACCAGCAGCGGCACCCACTTGAACAGCGCGGTGGAATCGTCGCTGGTCAGCGTGTACTGGTACTCGGCGGCGGACGAGCGCCCGCCGATATGCAAGTCCTGTGCAGCCTGCAGGAACAGTTTCGCGCCCGACACACCGTTGAGCTTGGGTCGCAGGCGATCGACCACCTGCGCCGCGGAGAGCTTGCGTTGCGCCAGCGGCTTGAGCTCGATGAACACATTTGCGGTGTTGAGCGCGCGGCCACCGGTGAAGCCCGCCACCGAGGCGACCGCCGGATCCTTCTGCACGATCGCCTGCAACTGCGCGAGCTTCTGTTGCATTGCCTGGAACGAGATGCTCTGGTCGGCGATGATCTGGCCCGACAGGATGCCGTTGTCCTGCTCGGGAAAGAAGGTCGAGGGCACCAGCTTGAACAGCAGCACATTCAGCACGACCAGTCCGATCAGGGTCAACCCGACCAGCAGCGCGTGGTCGAGCACGCTGGTGAGCGAACGGGCATAGGCGTTCTTGAAACGTTCGAACTGGCGCTCGTACCACAGCGCCCAGCGCGCCCTGGAGTGCAGCGTCTTGCGGTTGAGCACATAGGCCGCCATGGTCGGCGTGACGGTAAGCGAAATCACCAGCGAAAGCAGGATCGCGATCGACAGCGTCACCGCGAACTCGTGGAACAGCAGACCGACGATGCCGGGCATCAGCAGGATCGGCAGGAACACCGCAATCAGCGACAGGCTCATCGAGATCACCGTGAAGCTGACCTCGGCGCTGCCGCGCAATGCCGCCTCGTGCACGTCCATGCCGGACTCGACGTGGCGCACGATGTTCTCCAGCACCACCACCGCATCGTCGACCACGAAGCCGGTGCCGATGGTCAGTGCCATCAGCGAGAGGTTGTCGATGCTGTAGCCGAGCAGGTACATCGGCCCGAACGTGCCGATGATCGACAGCGGCAGTGCCACCGCCGGCACCAGGATCGCCCGGGGCGATTGCAGGAACACAAAGACCACGCCGATCACCAGCAGCACGGCCACGAACAGGGTGCGCTCGGTGTCGCCCACCGCGGCATTGACCGATTGCGAGCGATCCACCGCGATACCGACATGCACGTTGTGCGGCAGCGTCGCCTCGATCGTCGGCAGCACCTTGCGGATCTGCGCGACGGTCTTGACGATGTTGCCGCCGGGCAGCGGGTAGACGATCACCAGCACGGCATCCTTGCCGTTGTACAGGCCGGCATTGCGGATGTTTTCCGCGGAATCCTCGACGTCGGCGACGTCGCGCAACAGCACCGGTGCATTGTTGCGGTAAGCCACGATCAGGTCGCGATAGGGCGCGGCCGTGTTGATCTGGTCGTTGGAGGTGACTTCGTAGCGCTGGTCGCCCTGGTCGATGTGGCCCTTGGCGCTGTTGGCGTTGGCCGAGCTGATCGCCGCGCGCACATCTTCCAGCCCGATGCCGTAGCTGTTGAGCTGGTCGGGCTGCAATTCCACCCGCACCGACGGCAACGCGCTGCCGCCCAGAGTGATCTGGCCCACGCCATCGACCTGCGACAGCTGCTGCTGGAGGATCGAGTCGGCCGAATCGTAGAGCTGCGCGCGGGTCATCGTGTTGGAGGTCAGCGCCAGCACCATGATCGGTGAATCGGCCGGGTTGTACTCGCGGTACGTCGGGTTGCTGCGCAGCGTGGACGGCAGGTCCGCGCGCGACGCCTGCAAGGCCGCCTGGACATCGCGCGCCGCGCCGTTGATATCCCGGCTCAGGCCGAACTGGATGACGATGTTGGCCGAGCCGACCGAACTGGTCGAGGTCATTTCGCTGACATCGGCGATCGAGCCCAGCCGCCGTTCCAGCGGCGCCGCCACGGTGGACGCCATGATGTCCGGACTGGCGCCCGCCATGCTTGCCTGGACCACGATGACGGGATAGGTGACGTTCGGCAGCGGCGCGACCGGCAGGTGGAAATACGCCAGCATGCCGGACAGCGCGATGGCGACCGCCAGCAGGGTGGTCGCCACCGGTCGCTTGATGAACAGGCCCGGGATGCTCACGGCGTCTGCTCGGGCGCCTGTTCGGACGTCGGCTCGGGACGCTTGCGCTGGAAGCGCTGCGCCAGACGGTCAAAGAACAGATAGATCACCGGCGTGGTGAACAGGGTGAGTACCTGGCTAAACGCCAAACCACCGATGATGGCCAGGCCGAGCGGCCGGCGCAGCTCCGAACCGGTGCCGCTGCCCAGCAGCATCGGCAACGCGCCGAGCATCGCCGCCAGCGTCGTCATCAGGATCGGCCGGAAGCGCAGCAGCGACGCTTCGAAGATCGCCTCCGCCGGTGGCTTGCCGTGTTCGCGTTCGGCCTCGAGCGCGAAGTCCACGATCATGATGGCGTTCTTCTTGACGATGCCGATCAACAGCACGATGCCGATGATGCCGATCACGTCCAGATCGCTGCCAGCGATCATCAACGCCAGCAGGGCGCCGATGCCGGCTGAAGGCAGCGTCGAGAGGATCGTCACCGGGTGGATGAAACTCTCGTACAGCACGCCGAGCACGATGTAGACGGCGACCAGTGCCGCGATCAGCAGGTAGACCTCGCTGGACAGCGAATCCTGGAACGCCTGCGCGGCACCCTGGAACGACGACGTGATCGAGGACGGCAGGTGCACCGCCTGCTCGGCCTGGTTGACCTCGTCCACCGCCTTGCTCAGCGAAGCATCCTTGGCCAGGTTGAACGAGATGGTGACCGCGGGGAACTGCGCCAGGTGACTGACCACCAGCGGCGACTTGGTGACCTTGATCGTGGCGATGCCTTTCAGCGGCACCTGGCCGCTGCTGCTGGTCTGGCTGGGCAGGTACAGGTCGCCGAGCGACTCGATCGTCGGCAGGCTTTCGGGCTTGGCGACCAGGATCACTCGGTACTGGCTGGACTGATCGAAGATCGTCGACACGATGCGCTGGCCCAGTGCGTCGTAGAGCGCGTTGTCGATCGTCGCCGCGGTGATGCCGTAACGCGCGGCCAGCTGGCGGTTGACCTCGACGTCCACGCTGAGGCCGTCGTTGTTCAGGTCGCTGGTGACGTCGGTGATCGAGGTGATCTTCTTCATGCGTGCGACCAGGGCGGGCACGTATTGCATGAAAGCCTGCTGGTTCGGCCCGCGCAGCACGAACTGGTACTGGTTCGGCGATACCGTGGTGTCGAGGGTCAGGTCCTGTTCGGGCTGCAGGAACAGCTTGATGCCCGATACGTTCTCGACTTCGGTCTGCAGGCGCCTGGCAATCTCGGCCGCGGTCGACGAACGATCGTCGCGCGCCTTCAGGTTGATCAGGAAGCGGCCGTTGTTGAGCGTGGTATTGGTGCCGTCGATGCCGACATACGAGGTGAGGCCGGTGACGTCCTGATCCTTGAGGATCGCTTCCGCCAGCGCCGCCTGCCGTTCCACCATCGCGCTGTACGACACCGAGTTGTCGGCGATGCTGATGCCCTGGATCACGCCCACGTCCTGGGTCGGGAACAGACCCTTGGGAATGACGATGTACAGGATCACGGTCAGTGCCACGGTGAGCGTCGCGATGACCAGGGTCAGCACCTGATGGCGCAACACGAAGCGCAGGCCGCGCTCGTAGCCCGCCAGCGTCTTGTCGAACAGACCTTCGCTGATCCGCTCGAAACGGCTGGGATGCCGGTCGGCTTGCGCGCGCAGCAGACGTGCGCACAGCATCGGCACCAGGGTCAGCGAGACAATGCCCGAGAGCACGATGGTGACCGCCAGGGTGACCGCGAATTCGCTGAACAGGCGTCCGATCACGCCGCCCATGAACAGCAGCGGGATCAGCACCGCGATCAGCGAGACAGTCAGCGACACGATGGTGAAGCCGATTTGCCCGGCGCCTTCGAGAGCGGCTTCCAGCGGCGTCTTGCCTTCTTCCAGGTAGCGCACGATGTTCTCGATCATCACGATCGAGTCGTCGACCACGAAACCGGTGGCGATGATCAGCGCCATCAGCGAGAGGTTGTCGATCGAGTAGTTCAGCTGGTACATCACCGCCAGCGTGCCGATCAGCGAGACCGGCACCGAAATGCTCGGGATGATCGTGGCCGGCAGGTTGCGCAGGAACACGAAGATCACCAGCACCACCAGCACGATCGCCAGCACCAGCTCGAACGCGGCGTCGGACACCGACGAGCGGATCACGCCGGTACTGTCGGAGACGACCTCGACTTTCATCCCTGCCGGCAGGGTGGACTCCAGCTGCGGCAGCTCCTGCATGATCTGGTTGACGGTGGCGATCACGTTCGCGCCCGGCTGGCGCTGCACATTCAGCACGATCGCCTGGGTCTTGTTGAACCACGCACCCTGCTCGGTGTTCTGCGCGGACTGGGTGACCCGGGCGACATCGCGCAGGAACACCGGGGCGCCGTTCTGGTAGGAGACCACCGTGGCCAGGTAATCCTCCGGATTCTGGATCTGGTCGTTGCCGTTGATCGTGTAGTCCAGTTTCGGGCCGTCGAAATTGCCCTTGGGCTGGCTCACGTTGACGTTCGCGATCAGCGAACGCAGATCGTCGATATTCAGCCCATACGCCGCCAGCTTCTGCGGGTCCGCCTCGACCCGGATCGCCGGCACGTTGCCGCCGGCCGGGGTGACCAGGCCGACGCCCGGCACTTCGGAAATCTTCGCGCCGAGCCGGTTGTTGGCGACATCCTGCAACTGCGGCAGCGACATCGAGCTGGAGGTGACCGCCAGGGTAAGAATCGGCTGGTCGGCGGGATTCACCTTGGCATAGGTTGGCGGTGCCGGCAGGCCCGTGGGCAGCAGGCTATTGGATGCGTTGATCGCCTCCTGCACATTCTGTTCGGCGATATCGAGATTGAGCGCCAGATCGAACTGCAAGGTGATGACCGAAGCCCCGGCCGAACTGTTCGAGGTCATCTGCTGCAGGCCGGGGATCTCGCCCAGCTGCACTTCCAGCGGCGCGGTCACCGTGGTCGCCATCACCGTGGGGCTGGCGCCTGGATAGAAGGTCTGGATCTGGATCGTCGGATAGTCGACGCTGGGCAGTGACGACACCGGCAGAAAGCGCACCGCGACCAGGCCCACCATCACCAGGGCGATCATCAGCAGCGATGTCGCCACCGGCCTGAGCACGAACAGGCGGGAAATGTTCATCGGATCGCGTACCCGCCGTGCTTACGAAGTTTGTGTGGCAGGTGCGGAGCCGTGTGCCCGCTTGCCGCTCTTGTGCGGCGGGCTGGCCGAGGAAGAGGCGGCAGCCGGTGCGCTGCCAGCCTCGGCCGGCTTCGCCGCGGCGATCTTGATCTTGGCGCCGTCGCTCAAGCGGTCCATGCCGTCGGTGACCACCTGCTGACCCGCCGTGAGGCCCGTCAGGATGACCGTGTTCTTGCCGTCGCTGGGGCCCTGGGTCACCTTGTGCACCGAGACAGTCTGGTCGGCATTGACCAGATAGACGTAGTCCCCTGGCGCGCCACTCTGCACGGCGGGTGTCGGCACCAGCACCGCGTTCTGCAGCGTGTCGACCAGCAGTTTGACGTTGACGAACTCGTTCGGAAACAGTACCTCGTCGTCGTTGGGGAACGTCGCGCGCAACGTCACGGTACCGGTACTGGTGGCCATCTGGTTGCCGAGTGCGTACAGCGCGCCGGTGCCCAGCTGCGTGGTGTTGTCGCTGTCATAGACCGTGACCGGCAACTTCGCGCCGGCAGTATTGAAGCGCTTCAGCACCTGGCTCAACGAGTTCTGCGGCACCGTGAATTGCACCGTGGTCGGCTTGATCGTGGTGATGGTCACGATGCCAGGCGAGGTCGATTGGGTGACGTAATTGCCGGGATCGACCAGGCGCAGGCCGACCCGCCCGGCCACCGGTGCGGTGATGTGGCAATACGCGATGTCGAGATCGAACTGCGCGATGTTTGCCTGATCGGCCTTGACCGCGGCCTCGTCCTGCTGGACCGTGAACTGCTGGTCGGCATAGGTCTGTTCGGCAATCGATTTCTGCGCGTGCAACTGCGCGTAGCGGGCGAGGTCGGCACGGGCCTGGGCCAGGCTCGCCTGATCCTTGCCGGCCTGGGCCTGGGCCTGCTGCTTGTCGATTTCGTACTGGCGCGGGTCGATCTGGGCGAGGAACTGTCCCTTGGTCACGTCCTGGCCTTCCTGATAACCGACCGCCGTCAGATAACCGCTCAGCTGCGGCAACACGTTGACGGTGGCGATCGGCGTCACCGTGCCCGGCTCGCTCAGGATTTCCGGCATGTTGCCCAGGGTGGCAGTGGCGGCGCTGACCACTTGCGCCGGTGTGCCGACTTTTGTGGTCTTGCCACTGAACAGATGGAACACGACCAGGGCGACCAGCGCGACGATGACCACCACAACGATCAGCCGGCCACGCTTTTTGTGCGAGTGTCCCGCTGCTTTCGGGGTGTCGGCACTCATAAACCATCTCCCGGGTGTTCATTACTCCACCACGTAGTAGAGCACTTTCACTTGTCAAAACGGCGTCGTCCCGGAAGACAGAATCGCCCGTCACCATAAACGGCAAGATGCTTTCTAACGCTTCGCTGCGCGTGTGGTTGACGCAAGAATTTGCATCGTGCCGCTGGTGAATCTGCCGGCCTGCCATTCCAGCGGACCGGCGTTGCCGCGGCCACGGTGCTTTGAGATTGCCTTGGCCGCACGACGGCCGGTGCGTTTCAAGGCTCGCGCCGTTTCACCAGCTTGATCTCGAACAGTTTCGGCCAGCGCTTGCCGGTGACAAACAGGCGATCGTGCGCGGCGTCATAAGCAATGCCGTTGAGCACGTCGTTGCCGGGGTCCGGCAACTTGCTGACGTCGAGCAGGCCACTGAGGTCGATCCAGCCGACCACGTGGCCAGTGGCAGGATCGATCCTGGCAATCCGGTTGGTCAGCCAGACGTTCGCGTAGATCTCGCCCTTGACCCATTCCAGCTCGTTGAGATTGGTCACCGGCTGGCCATCGGCCATCACCATGATGCTGCCGGTGGTGGCCAGGCTTTCCGGGTCGAGGATGCGTATCACCGTCGAGCCGTCGCTCATGTACAGATGCCGGTTGTCGCGGGTGAGCGCCCAGCCTTCACCGGGATAGGTGAAGGTGTGCTGCAGTTTGAAGCTGGCCAGGTCGTAGACGAAACCGAGCTGGGTCTGCCAGGTCAGCTGCACAAGCCGGTCCTTCCAGTCCACGATGCCTTCGCCGAAATACTGCGACGGCACGTTGTAGCGTTGCACCACTTCACCGGTCTTCAGCTCCACCTTGCGCACGGTCGACTGGCCGGTTTCGCCGGTGCTCTCGTAGAGATAGCCGTCCTTGTAGAACAGGCCCTCGGTATAGGCGCCGGTATCGTGCGGATAGACGTGCACGACCTTGTAGCCGTAGACCGGTATGTTCGCTGCCCACGTCGTGTGCGTGCAGGCGAGCAGGGCGAATGCGAGTGTCCAGGCGAGCCATCGGTTCATGGGCGGATGCTTGGTGAGAGAGGAAGGGCGGATAGTTTGCAGGTACTCATCGATGGTCCCGCACGATATCCAGCAGAGGTGCCAGCTGTGCTTCGAAGTGCTTCCAGCGTGCAATCGACGATCGATAGATCGGCTTGCGCACCTGGGCGATGCTGGCGGTCCTGACGACGCGTTTGTTCCGGTGGAAGTCGAGGCAGCGTTCGTCCCAGGGCAGGCCGAGGTAGTCGAGCAGCCGCCGCGCCTGGCCCTCGGTATCGGCCACCATGTCTTCGTAACGCAGGTCCAGCATGGTGCCGGCCGGCAGCACGCGATGCCAGTGCTGCATCAGCTGGATGTAGCGTACGTAGTAGCGACCGACGGTGCCGAGGTCATAGGTGAAGTCGAGATGGTTGCCCTCGAACAGGCGCGCGTAGCACGAGAAGCACGAATCCATCGGATCGCGCATGGCATGGATGATCTTCGCCTGCGGCAGCATCAGGTGGATCATGCCCACGTGCAGATAGTTGGCCGGCAACTTGTCAGTAATGCGTTCGGCCTCCGGCGCCAGTCGCCATGCGCGCTCCGTGTACGCTTCGCCCAGGCGGTGGAGTTCATCGGCCGACAGCGTGGTGACGACCTCCGGATAGATGCCTGTGCGTTCGCCTGATTTTGTGTCGAGCGAGTGCACCACGTCGTCCAGGTCGGTCAATTCGCCGGCGCCGTAGATACCCGGATGCGTGGACAGGATCTGTTCGATCAGCGTGGTACCTGAACGCGGCATGCCGACGATGAAGATCGGCGCCTTGCCGGCGCGGCTGGTCGGTGGCCGGTTGGCGAAGAAGGTTGTGCTGAACACCGATTGCAGGTGTTTCACCAGCGCGATCTCGCGTGTCTCGTCGTGCGGTAATTGTGCGTGTTGCAGTCGATTGCCTTCCTCATAGGCGGCAAACGCATCGTCGTAACGGCCAGCATCCTCGCGCATCTTGCCGAGCGCGAACCAGTAGCTGATGCGCCCGCTCAATGGCAACGCGGGGAGCTGTTGTTGCTGGCCTTCGAACAGGCTGAGGTGTGCATCGTCGGCAGCATACGTCCGAAACGGCGCCAGGTTGCAATGCGACTGCAGGAAATCCGGCTTGATCGCTATCGCGGCCTCGAAACACTGGCTGGCTTCCTCCAGCCGACCCTGTTTCTTCAGGCACAGGCCAAGGTTGTTGAGCGCCATCAGGTGACTTGGCTCGATCGCCAGCACATGCCGGTAGCTGCGCTCGGCGTCGAGTTGCCGGTGCTGGTGACGCAGCATGTTGCCGAGATTGAAATGCGCTTCGGCCAGCTCGCCATTGAGCGCCAGAGCCTGGCGATAGCTGGCCTGCGCCTCGTCGATGCGTCCCTGTTCGTGCAGTGCATTGCCGAGGTTGTTGTGCGCCTCGGCGGAGTCCGGGGTGATCGCCAGCGCACGGCGATAGCAGGCCTCGGCTTCGGCCATGCGACCCTGGCCGCGATACACGATGCCGAGGCTGTTGTGCACCTGTGAATCATCCGGTCGGGTCGTCAGTACGCGCAGAAAATGCGCCTCGGCTTCCGCGGGTTGGTCGAGTGCCATCAGGATATGGCCGAGCCTGGCGTGCGCTTCGGTGAAATCCGGCCGAATCGCCAGCGCGCGCCGATAGCTGTCCGCCGCATCCATCAATTGTTCCTGCGCGCCCAGTGCATGGCCAAGGTTGCAGTGGGCTTCGGCGTAGTCCGGCTTGATTGCGGCCGTCTGCCGATAGCTGTCGGCGGCATCGGCGTGGCGCCCGAGTGCCATCAGGCTGTTGCCCAGGTTGTAATGCGTGCTGGCATCGCCCGGCAACAGTGCGGTGGCTTGTTGCTGGGCGACCACGGCTTCGGCGATGCGCTTCTGCGGCTTGAGCGACGCACCCAGCGCCTTCCAGGCGAAACCGCTGCCGGGAAAGCGGGCGATCAGTTTGCGTGCCAGCGCTTCGGCTTCAGCGTGATGTTGCTGGTTGATGAGATTGACCAGCGCGTCCATGTCCTGCCGGCTGGGCGAGTCGACCACGATCGTTGACGCACTTGTATCGTGCGGTCGGTGTGGCGCCTTCTCATCGTGCGGCATGAAAGTCCCTGGCGATACGTGAGGTAAGCCGGCCTGCGTCAGCCCAGCGGGCGCACGCGGAAGTTGCGCCCCTTGATCTTGCCGGCGCGCAATCGTTCCAGCGCCTTGTTCGCCAATGCGCGGCTGATAGCCACGTAGGCGCGGGTGGCGAACACATCGATCTTGCCGATGTCCTTCGCATCGAGTCCGGCGTCGCCGGTAAGCGCGCCGAGGATGTCGCCGGGACGCAGCTTGTCCTGCCGGCCGGCGTCGATCACGAGGGTCTTCATCGGTGCCAGGTGCAGGGTCTTGCCACGCGCCGGCGCGATCTTCAGCGTGCGCCACGGCAATGGCATGCCAGTCAACTCCTCGATGTTCGCTGCCTTCGGCCGTTCGCGTGACGAGCACAGCGTGATCGCCAGGCCCGACTGCCCGGCGCGGCCGGTGCGGCCGATCCGGTGCGTATGCGTCTCCGGGTCGTGCGCGATGTCGTAACTCACCACCAGCGGCAGCGCGACGATGTCCAGCCCGCGCGCGGCGACATCGGTGGCGACCAGCACCGCGCAGCTGCGGTTGGCGAAACGTACCAGCACTTCGTCGCGGTCGCGCTGATCCATGTCGCCATGCAGGGCCAGCGCGGAAAAGCCGCGGCGATCGAGTTCCTGCGCCACCGCATCCACTTCGCGGCGCATATTGCAGAACACCAGCGCATGCTCGCCGCGTTCGCTGCCGAGCAGCTGCGCCAGCGCGTCGAGCTTCTGCGCCGGCTCCACCTCGATGAACTGCTGCTCGATCGCCGGCTTCGCCTCGACCGGCGCTTCCACCGTGATCTCGACCGGATTCTTCTGCACGCGCTGGCTCACCGCGCGGATTTCGTCCGGATACGTCGCCGAGAACAGCAGCGTCTGATGATGCTTCGCGATGCGCCCCACGATGTCGTCGATCGCCTCGCTGAAACCCATGTCGAGCATGCGGTCGGCTTCGTCCAGCACCAGTACCTTGATGCCGCCGCCGTGCAGGCTTTCGCGCTTCAGATGTTCCTGCACGCGGCCGGGGGTGCCGACCACGATGTGCGGGTCATGTGTAAGAGACGCTAGTTGCGGCCCCAGCGGCATGCCGCCGCACAGCGTCAGCAGCTTCACATTCGGGATGTTCGCCGCCAGCTTGCGGATCGCCTTGCTGACCTGGTCGGCCAGTTCGCGGGTCGGGCACAACACCAGCGCCTGCAGCCGGATCGTGTCCACATCGATCGATTGCAGCAGGCTCAGCCCGAACGCCGCAGTCTTGCCGCTGCCGGTCTGCGCCTGCGCAATCACGTCACGACCCTCCAGCATCGGCGGCAGGCTTTGCTCCTGCACCGGCGTCATGGTGGCGTAACCGAGCGTTTCGAGGCTGGCGAGCAGGGCGGGTTTGAGCGGGAGCGTGCTGAAGGCGGTCATTCGCCTATGATCGCACGACCGCCTCGCTGCGCTGCGGCGACTTGCATCCGGCCGCCAGCTCGCCGACCCTGTGCGGCTATCGCCTAAGTGATTACCGTCATGGATATCGTTTTCATCGAAGACCTGCGCATCGATACCGTCATCGGTATCTACGACTGGGAGCGCCGCGTGCGCCAGACACTGTCGTTCGATATCGAGATGGCTTTCGACAACACCGTGCCGGCAGCCAGCGACGACATTGCGCTCACGCTGAACTACAAGGACGTCTCCAGGCGCCTGATCGAGTATGTGAGTGAGTCCAGCTTCGGCCTGGTCGAGACGCTGGCCGAGCGCTGCGTGGCGATCATTTGCGAGGAGTTCGGGGTCAGCTGGGTGCGCCTGAAGCTGTCCAAACCCGGTGCGGTGCGCGGTGCCAAGGCGGTCGGCGTGCGGATCGAACGCGGCACGCGGCCGGACTGATGGCACGGGTTTACCTGAGCCTTGGCTCCAACCTCGAACCGTGGCGCCATCTGCCGGGGGCGATCGCTGCGTTGCGCGAGCGCTTCGGCACGATCACGGTGTCGCCGGCATATCGCAGCAAGTCGGTGGGCTTCGACGGCGCGGATTTCGTCAATCTGGCGGTGGGGCTGGATACCGAGCTGTCGCCCGAGGCGCTGAACGACTGGCTGCACGCGCTGGAAGATAGTCACGGTCGTCGTCGCGACGTGCCCCGCTATTCCGACCGCACGCTGGATATCGATATCGTGTTCTACGATGCGCTGGTGCTCGATGGGCCGGGGCATCTGCAGATTCCGCGCAAGGAGTTGCAGCATGCGTTCGTGTTGCGGCCGATCGCGGATATCGCGCCGGCATTCCGGCATCCGCTGAGTGGCCGCAGCATGGCCGAGTTGTGGGCGGCGTTTCCGGTGGAACACGAGCCGCTGATCGTCGAGCCGCTGACGGACTGAGCGGTCCGCACTGTTGCGGATTGATGGCTAGTGCTAGAAAGACAACTTCACAATCCACGGACGCGGGGGCGACGCACATGGCTGGAAAATTTGCACGCAGTTGGGCTTTGATGAAGGCGAGCGCAACAGTGTTGCGCTCGGACAAGTCATTGCTGGTGTTTCCGTTGCTGTCGGGGCTGTGCACGCTGCTGGTAGCGGCGAGTTTCCTGATCCCGGTCGCGGTGATGGTGATCGGTGGCGAGCATGCCGGGCAGGATTTCCACCAGCGCATGTCGGTGGGTGCGTATCTGCTGATGTTCGCGTTCTATCTGGTGCAATATTTCGTGATCATCTTTTTCCAGACCGCGTTGACCGGTGTGGCCTTGATACATCTGCGTGGCGAACCGACCAGCGTGGCGGCGGGGTTTGCACTGGCGCGTTCGCGGCTGCCGCACATTTTCGGTTACGCGTTGATTGCGGCCACCGTCGGTCTGGTGCTGCGCATGATCCAGGAGCGGCTCGGCCTGATCGGCCGGCTGGTGGTCGGCTTCCTCGGGCTGGCCTGGACCGTGGCCACGTTTCTGGTGGTACCGATCCTGGCCAGTCAGGATGTGGGTCCGGTGGATGCGGTCAAACGCAGCGTGGAATTGCTCAAGCGCAGCTGGGGCGAGAACCTGATCGGCAACGGCGGCATCGGCGTGGTGTTTGGCCTGCTGATGTTGCTGGCGGTGCTGGTGGCAGCCGTACTGGTTGGCGGCGCGTTCGCCTCGCAATCCATCGTGGCAATCGTGTTCGCCGTGGTCGTGGTGGTGCTCGGGTTCATCCTGCTCGGGCTGATCCAGTCGTCGCTGCACGGCATCTATGCCGCGGCGCTGTATCGGTATGCGGAATCCGGCGAAGCCAGCGTGGGTTTCGATCCGGCGCTGCTGGAACACGCCTTCCGCAGCAAGCAGAAGTAAGCGTGATGTGTGGCGATTCCTATATGCAGGGATCGCCACTCACACCGATAGCGTACGGCCGCCATCCACGCGGATGATCTGGCCGGTGACGAACGGCGCATCGCGCAGCAGCCACAGCACAGTGCCGGCCACATCGTCCGGCGAGCCGGCCCGTTGCAACGGCGTGCGCGCCAGCATCGCCTGCTGGTCGGCATAGGGCTTGCCGTCGCTGGGCCACAGCACCGCGCCGGGAGCCACGCCGTTGACGCGTATCTCGGGGCCCAGTTCCAGCGCCAGCGAGCGCGTCATCGCGGCCTGTGCGGCTTTCGCCATGCAGTACAGCGTGTGTTGCGCCAACGGGCGTTCGGCGTAGATGTCCAGCAGGTTGACGATGCCACCGCGTGCTTCGCGCAGTGCCGGTATCGCCGCCTGGCTGAGGAAGAACGGCGCTTGCGCGTTCGAGGCGAACAACTCATTCCATTGCGCCGGCGTCGCGGTGCCCAGCGGCGTGGGATAGAACGCCGAGGCGTTGTTGACCAGCGCATCGAGCCGGCCGTAATGCGCCAACAGTTGTTCGATCAGTGCCGGCAATGCCGGGATATCGGCCAGTTCGGCCTGCAGCAGCAAGGTGCTGCCGCTGCGCTGCTTTTCCAGCTCGTCGGCCAGCGCACGCGCGTCGTCGACCGAACGGCGATAATGCAACGCCAGGTCGTAGCCGGCTGCGTGCAGCGCACGCGCGATCACCGCACCCACGCGGCGACCGGCACCGGTGATCAACGCGACGGGTCGGTCATGGCGTGGCTTCATGCGTCGGCTCCTGCGGCAATCCAGTGGCCCAGCTTGCCGCAAAGCATGCAGTGCGTCATCCGCTGGCGGACAGTCAGTCCGCTTTCGGCTTGCGCGGATTCCTGCTCGCGGCCTTGCGTGCGGCACTGGCGACCTTGCGCGCGGCGCCGGTGGTCGCCTTGTCGACCAGCTTGTCCATTGCACGGCGCACCGGCGAGGTCTTTTTGCGGGGCGCGGCTTTGGCGGGTTCCGCCGTGGCGGCTGCGGCCTCTTCTTCGTTTTCCATCACGACGTCACCACTGAACAAGGCGATCGCAGTGCTGGCGACCTGTCCGGTGTCGTAATACGCGTAGGCGCCGACACCGAGCGCGCCGATCACCGGCAGCCAGCGCGACAGGCCTTCGCTCACCGTGCGCTGGGTCAGCTTCACGCCAATCTGCTTCGCCACGCGTTGGGCGACGCCATAGGACATCCGGCGGAACACCAGTCGATCGCCCATCTGCACAACCAGGTCGCGGAACGCCTGCGCGGCGGTGTGGCGAAACAGGCACCACAGCATCTGTTCGCGGCCCAGGCTGTGATTGCGACCGTAGGCGGCGGCGATATCGCTGACCATCTGGCCCTGGATCTTCCAGATCGCGATCAGCTCCGGCAGCAGGGTCAGCCACCCCAGCGGCCCGGGTGGCAGCGCCAGCGAGCCGGCGGTGAGCGCGGCGCGCTGGGCCGCGCGCTGGGCCAGCCGGCGCGCCTCGGTCGCGGGATCCTTGCTGCTGCCGATCTTGCTGTCCGGCACCTTGCTGACGAAATCGAGGATCGCCTGGGTCACCCGGTTGTGCTCGACCGGTGCGATGACGGCGGGAACTTGCTCGCTGTGCTTGACCATGCGGGGCTCCGTGGAGATTGCCGCCGTGAACTGGCGTGCATCCATGCAGTCTAGATGAGCCGTGTGAAGCTGGACTCAATGGCTGGCGCAGGCCGGTGGGCAGCAGTCTTGCCCGCAGGCATGACTTCTGGCGGTGGCAGATGGAACGGGTGTTTAGTAATGTTATAACATTACACAATTACTCACCCCATTGCTCCTTGCTGGAACCCTCCGATGAAGCCATCCCTGCTTGCCCTGAGTCTTGCCGCTGCGTTGGCCACGGCCGCCGTCCATGCCACGGATACGCCGGCGGCGCCGACGGCTGCCACTGCCACCGGTACCGATGACCCGGCGGACAGCGGCACCGGCAACGATCAGCCCACGACCAGGGATCTGAGCACGGTCGAGGTGTCCGCCAGGCTGGACCAGGCGCGCAACACGTTGTCGCCGGATACCGGCAGCAGCCAATACGTGATCGACCAGAAGGCGATCGCCCAGCTGCCGCTCGGTGCAGCGACGCCGATGAATCAGGTGCTGCTGCAGGCGCCGGGCGTGGTGCAGGATTCCTATGGTGGTCTGCATGTGCGCGGCGACCACGCGAATCTGCAATACCGCATCAATGGCGTGATCATTCCCGAGTCGATCTCGGGCTTCGGCCAGAGCCTGGACGCGCGCACGATCCAGAGCGTGAGCCTGCTTGATGGCGCGCTGCCGGCGCAGTACGGCCTGCGCACCGCGGCCGTGGTCGACATCACCACCAAGAGCGGCAGCACGCTAGGCAATGGCGGCAGCGTCGGCGTGACCACCGGCTCGTTCGGCACGTTCAATCCGAATGTCTCGCTATGGGGCAGCAGTGGTCCGTGGAGCGCGTTCTTCACGGCGAACTACACGGAGAACAATGTCGGCATCGAGAACCCGACGGCCAGTCGCACGCCAATCCACGACCACACCAACCAGACGAAGGCGTTTGGCGATGTCAGCTACCTGATCGACAGCGACACGCGGCTGAGCTTCCTGTTCGGCGTGGCCAACAACCGCTTCCAGATTCCCAACAATCCGGACCAGACGCCGCAGTTCGGCTATCTGGATACGGTCGGCTTCAACTCCGCCAATCTGGACGAGCAGCAGAACGAACAGACCCGCTTCGGCGTGCTGGCCTTGCAGGGCAAGTTCGGCACGACCGACTATCAGGTCTCGCTGGGTCAGCGTTACAGCGGCCTGCAATATCTGCCTGATGACATCGGCGACCTGATGTTCAACGGTGTCGCCGGCGCGATCAACCAGAGCGATCGCGCCAGCACGCTGCAGGTGGATTTCTCCACGCCGATGGGCGACAACCACACCTTGCGCTACGGCTTGTACGGTAGCTTCGACCATGCCAGCACCAACACCAATTCACTGGTGTTTCCGGCCAATCCGGATGGCAGTCAGGCCAGCACGGTGCCGTTCAACATCTTCACCGGCGATCGGATCACCGCCAGGACCTGGTCCGCCTACGTGCAGGACGAGTGGAGCATCGGCCAGAACTGGACGGTGAACTACGGCCTGCGCGGCGACCAGTACCAGGCGTTCAATACCACCGCCAGCCAGTTGAGCCCGCGCCTGGGCATGGTGTGGCAGGCCACCGCCAGCACCACCGTGCATGCCGGTTACTCGCGCTACTTCACGCCGCCGGCGACCGAGCTGATTTCCTCGACGGATCTCGCCGCGTTCGCCGGGACCACCAACGCGGTGAAGAACTATGGCGACAACACGCCGCTGGCCGAGCGCTCCAACTACTTCGACGTCGGCGTCTCGCAGAATATAGGCAGCGACTGGACGCTGGGCCTGGACACCTACTACCGCACGGTGAGTCGCCTGCAGGACGAAGGCCAGTTCGGTGCGGCGCTGGTGTACTCCACCTTCAACTACAAGTACGGCCGAGTCGGTGGCGCGGAGTTCACGGCGAACTACAACGCCGGTCCGCTGTCGGCCTATTTCAACTTCTCCTATACCAAGGCGATGGGCAAGGACGTGATGACCAGCCAGTACAACTTCAATCCGGAGGATCTGGCCTACATCGCCAACAATTACATTTATCTCGACCACGACCAGAAGTTCACCTCGTCTGGCGGCCTCAATTACGCGCTGAGCGATGCCACCAAGGTCGGCGCCGACTACCTGTTTGGCACTGGCCTGCGCAAGGACGGCAGCGTGCCGAACGGCGGCACCCTGCCGGACTACTTCCAGCTGAACTTCAATGTGTCGCACGACTTCACGTTCGATCATTTCGGTCAGCTGCACACCCAGCTGGCGCTGATCAATGCGCTGGACCGGACCTACGAGCTGCGTGACGGCACCGGCATCGGCGTCGGTGCACCGCAGTTCGGTCCGCGCCGTGGCCTGTATCTGAACCTGCAGAAAGATTTCTGATCCAGGCACGGTCGGCTTTTGTGGGAGTGACTTCAGTCGCGATAGCTTTTGGGAGACCACCGAGAGCATCGCGACTGAAGTCGCTCCTACAGGGGATTCGCGGCTGCGGGTATATGCCTAGGATGTGGGATGTTTCCATCCGCTATGCTTGCCGCGCTTTTCACTACCGGCAAGCCCGATGCCTTCCCGCCTCCCCGATCCCAGCGCCGACGAACGCGCGCATTCCGATCATCTGCTGCAACTGCTGCGCGAGCAGATCGCTTCGCACGGGCCGCTGCCGTTTGCGCAGTACATGGAGCGTTGCCTGTATGCGCCGGGGCTGGGTTACTACAGCGCGGGCAAGACCAAGTTCGGCGCGGCCGGCGATTTCGTCACCGCGCCGGAACTGGGCGAACTGTTCGCGCGGTGCGTGATCAAGGCGGTGCAGCCGGTGCTGGCGATGTTCGGCGACGAGGCGGATTTTCTGGAACTGGGCGGCGGCAGCGGTGCGTTTGCCGAAGCGGCGCTCAAGGCGCTGGCCGACGGCGGCACGCTGCCGCGCCAATACCTGATCCTCGAACCCAGTGCCGATCTGCGCGAACGCCAGCGCGAGCGTCTGCACGCGAATCTCCCGGTCGAACTCCACGCCCGCGTGCAATGGCTGGATCGTCCGCCCGAGCAGGACTGGCGCGGCGTGCTGTTCGCCAACGAAGTGATCGACGCGTTGCCGGCCACGCGCTTTGCCATGCGCCATGGCGAGATCTACGAAGAGTACGTGGCACTCGATGGTGAAGGTCGTCTACTGCGTATCGATCGTCCGGCCGATGCACTGGTGGCCGGTGCGGTGCGCCATGTCGAGCGCGACCTCGGCGCCGACTTCCCCGAGGGCTACCGCTCGGAAATCCTGCCGCAGCTGCCGTACTGGATCCAGGCGGTGGCCGGATCACTGACCGCAGGGCTGATGCTGTTCGTCGACTACGGTTACGTGCGCCGCGAGTTCTATCTGCCCGAGCGCGACGACGGCACCTTGATGGCGCATTACCGCCATCACGCGCACAACGATCCGCTGTATCTGCCGGGCCTGAACGATCTCACCGCCTCGGTCGATTTCACCGCGCTGGCCGAGGCCGGCAACAGTGCCGGTTTCGGCGTGGCCGCCTATCTGCCACAGGCACAGTTCCTGATCGGCGCCGGCCTGCAGGAGATCTTCGAAAGCGAGCAGGCGAAGATCGCCGACGAGCACAGCCGCTACCGATTAGCCCAACAGGTGAAGCGGCTGATGCTGCCCGACCAGATGGGCGAGCGCTTCCAGGCGATGCTGCTGGCGCGCGGCCTCGACGTGCTGCCGCTGCCGGCCGAATTGCTGGCTGCCGATCAGGGCGGCCGGTTGTAGTCACAGCGGCGGACCCGGCGTCGTCGGCTGACGGCACCGGGCGATGACTCGCTCAATGCGTGATTGCCGTCGTACCGGCCGTTGCCGGCACTGAGGCCGAGCTGGCAGGCGCTGGTGCCGAAGTGGCGGGTGCTGGTACCGACGTGGCGGGCGCTGGCAACGGCAGCGGCTGCACCGGCATCGAATCGCTCGCTCGGCGTACCAGCTGACCGCGTTTGAACATATCGCTGGCGACCTGGTAGTAGGCGATCGTCTGGTCGACCATCGCCTGGTTCACCGGCTGGATCGGCGTCGCGTCGCCGGTGGCGTAATCCGGTTTCATCTGCTCCAGCTTGCGCCGCGGCTCCAGCACGGTGAGCACGTCGTCGCGCAGGTAGCCGAGCTTCTCGTAGGTGCCGGGCAGGGCATGCCCGCCGCCCGCGGGCAGCTGGAACACGTCCTGGCCGAAGAAGCGCGTGCGGTAGCTGAAGTTGAGCATGCCGAGCAGGGTCGGCGGGATGTCCAGCTGGCCCATCAGGGTGTGCACGCGCTGCGGCGGGAAGTTCTTCGGCGAATAGATCCACAACGGGATGTGGTAGTGGTTGATCGGTATGGCGGTCTTGCCTGCGCTGGAGGCGCAGTGGTCGGCGGTGATCACGAACACGGTGTTGTCGAAGTAAGGCTTGCTGCGCGCTCGCTCGATGAAGTCCTTGATCGACCAGTCGGTGTACGCCACCGCCCCCTGACGCGACGGCGCCACCTGCGACACGCGCCCGGCCGGGTAGGTGTACGGCCGGTGGTTGGAGGTGGTCATGATGTGCAGGAAGAACGGCTTGCCGGCCGCCTGCGCGTCGTCCATCTGCTTCAACGCCAGCGTGTACAAGTCCTCGTCGGCCACACCCCATACGTTCTGGCTGTGGATCACCGCATCCTTCGGGATGTCGCCGCGATCCACCGTCTTGTAGCCGTTGTGGCTGAAGAAGTAGTTCATGTTGTCGAAGTAGCCGTAGCCACCGTAGACGAAGTCCGACTGGTAGCCGCGATCGTTGAAGATGCTGGCTATCGAAAACAGATTCTCGTTGTTGTGCTCGCGGATCAGCGAATCGCCGGGCGTCGGCGGCACCGACAGCGACAGCGCTTCCAGCCCGCGCACGGTGCGTGTGCCGTTCGCGTACAGGTTGTCGAAGAACACACTCTGGCTGGCCAGCGAGTCCAGATACGGCGTGAGGTTTTCGGTGTTGCCGAACGTGCCCAGGTAATCGCCGGACAGGCTCTCCACGCTGATCAGCACCACGTTGAGATGCTTCTCCGGCCCAACGTGGGTGATCGCGCGGGTGAGATCCTTCGGGTCGTCGCTGGTGAAGCTCGCGTTCGGCGCCTTCAGATTCTCGCGCAGGATGCCGAATGCCTTGTCGTCCGGCAGGGTCTGGTAGAACTTCGCATAATCGAGATGGCTGCTGCGGAACGCGGCGAAGAACTGGTAGATGCCGTTGCCGGCCAGCTCGTCGACGTAGCTGTTGCCGGTGCGGTCCTTCATGCCGCTGTTGACCGCAAACAGCGAGAGCACGGTCAGCACCAGCCACCACAGCGCCAGCTTGCTGCGTTGCCAGAAGCGGCTGCCGCCATCGCGCGTGCGCAGACCGCGTTTGGTCAGCAGAAACACCACCAGCGCGGCCACCATCAGCAACGCGAGCCAGCGCCCGATCGGGTAGGACTCCTGGATATTGCCGATCACCTCGGTGGTGTAGACCAGATAATCCACCGCGATGAAATTGAAGCGCACGCTGAACTCGTTCCAGAACACCAGTTCGGAGGCCGCCACGAAGAACAGTCCGTACAGCAGCACCAGGCCCATCACGTACATCGCCCACTGCCCGCTGCGCGCGGAGTACGCCAGTGCCGGCATCGGCAGGAAGAACAGGAACAACACGATCAGCGGCCACGACTCATGCACATGCACATGCCACAGCAGGAACACCAGGCCGAGGCAAGCCGCGTACAGCAGCGCCATGCCGAGCAGGTACAGCAGCCACAGGCCGACGCCGGAAATCGGCGCGCGCCGTGCCGGCACCAGCCACAGCATCAGCACCATCGGCCATGCCACGTAGATGAAGGTGACCAAGTCGTAGCCCAGGCCCACGCCGAAGGCGTACAGCAGGTTCAGCGGCGTGTGCGGCACGTCCTGGCCGGACATCACCAGCAGCGCCACGCGGGTGACGAAGGAGATCGCCACGAAGGTGATCGCCAGCCACCAGAGTGGACGGAAACGCTGACGCAGGGGTGAGACAGGGGTGAATGCGCGGGGCACGGGTAGCTCCAGCAGAACGTGAGATCGACGGATGCCCGCTGCGGGCAATCTTTATCCGGGCTTTATACCGCGGATCAGCTTTTCGAGTGGTTAGTTTTCACGGTGGCGATCGCGTCGGTGCGGGCCGCGGCCATGGCTTCGCCGATCGCCGGACCGGCCAGACCTTGTTCGACAAACGCACTCGCATCGACGGACGCTGCTGCGGCACACGCTTCGCGCAGGTACGCGGCCTGCGGATAAGCGTCGTCTTCGTGACCGAGCCGACCGCGCTTGTCGGCCTCGCAGGCGGCGAGGAAGGTGTCCAGCCGCGTGGGGCGACGCAGTGCATCGAGCGCGCCGAGCAGCTTCAGTACCGTGGCCGGCTTCAGTTCGAACGCGCGGTGCGCATTCAGATGCTCGCGGCAGACCAGCTCGGCCAACGCGGCGTGTTCGGTCGGCACCTTCAGTCGTGTGGCCAGTGCGCGAAGCGGCGCCACGCCGCGATGCTCGTGGCCGACATGGCGCGGCAGTTCGTCGGCTGGCGTCAGCGCCTTGCCGAGGTCGTGCGTGAGCGCGCAGAAGCCGACCAGGTCGTCGCCCGGTGCCAGCCGCGCCGCGGCATCCAGCACCATCTCCAGATGCACGCCGGTGTCGATTTCGGGATGGAACTCGGCGCGCTGCGGCACGCCATACAACGCATCGATTTCGGGAAACAGCACGGCCAGTGCGCCGCATGCGCGCAGCACCTGCAGGAACGCCGATGGCCGCGGTTCGCTTAGCGCCTTGCGCGTCTCCGCCCAGACGCGCTCGGGCACCAGATGGTCCACCTCGCCGTCGTCGACCATCTGTCGCATCAACGCCATGGTTTCGTCGGCCACCGTGAAACCCAACGGTGCGAAGCGCGCGGCGAAGCGCGCCACCCGCAGCACGCGTACCGGATCCTCGACAAACGCGGGCGACACATGCCGCAGCACGCGTGCCTCGATATCGCGCACGCCGTGATACGGATCGGTCAGCACGCCTTGCGCATCTTCGGCGATCGCATTGATGGTGAGGTCGCGCCGCGCCAGATCCTGCTCCAGCGTCACGGTAGCATCGACCTGGAACACGAAGCCGTGATAGCCGCGCCCGGTTTTGCGCTCGGTGCGTGCCAGCGCGTATTCCTCGCCGGTCTTCGGATGCAGGAATACCGGGAAATCCTTGCCCACCGGCTTGTAGCCCAGCGCAAGCAAGTCTTCGGGCAGCGCGCCGACCACCACATGGTCGTGATCGACCACCGGTCGTCCCAGCAATTTGTCACGGACCGCGCCGCCGACCAGATAGGTGTGCATACCGGGATTCTGCCATGCGCGCCGGGGCAGCTGTGCGCATAACCGCTGCGCGCTTTATGCGGCCATCGCCCTCACGTAAGCTGACGCAGGGATTACCACCGGAGGACAGGCGAGAGTGATGGCAGGACCTCCTCATCCGCTGATGCAGGGTCGTGCCGTGGGGCTACCGCCGGCAGCGGCCGCCCTGCTGGAGGCTGCCACTGTTGCGCTGGATCGTCAGGAGCCGGCAGCGGCCGAGGCAGCACTGGCTCGCGTGCTGACACTGCAGCCTGATTGTGCGGAGGTGTGGCGCATGTGCGGGCTGCTGCAGCATTTGCGTGGCGACTACCCGCAGGCGTTGGTGCTGCTGCGACAGGCGCAGGACCTGCGGCCTGCCGACGCGCTGATCCAGATGAATCTTTCAATGTCACTGTATGCCAGTGGCGAATCCGAGGCTGCCGTGGCATGCCTGCAGCGGGCTTGTGCGATGGTGCCGGATTTTGCGCCGGGCTGGTTCAGCCTTGGCGAGATGTACCTGTCGCAGGGACGTCCCGCCGGCGCCATCACCGCCTTGCAACGGACGCTGGATATCGACCCGGGGCATGTGCCGGCGCGGATCATGCTGGCACAGGCCGAGGCTGGCCTCGGCATGGCCAAGCTGGCAAGCGCGAACTACCGCGAGGTGCTGCGTCGCCAGCCCGGCCAGTCGACGGCGTGGTTCGAGCTGGCCAGTCTCGACGTCGAGCCTTTCAGCGCGACCGACGTCACTCGGTTGCAGCGGGCACTGCGGCGGCCCCACGCGACCATCGCCGCACGCGTCGCGCTCGGTTTTGCGCTGGTCCGGGCGCTGGAGGATCAGGCCGATCCGCCGGCGGCGCTGCGTGCACTGCACAAGGTCAACGCCTTGCAGCAGCGACAGCTGAACTGGAACCCCGCGTTGGCGAGTGCGCAGGTCGATGCGCTCACCAAGGCTTTCCCCGAACCCATGCAGGGCGCGGCGGATGCGACGCAGGGTGACGGGGTGATCTTCATCGTGGCGTTGCCGCAATCGGGCTCCCTGCTGACCGAGCAGATCCTTGCCGCGCATCCGCAGGCGGTTGCTGCCGACGAGGTAGTCGATCTGCGGCAGATCCTCGATGCCGAGTCGGCAGGTCGTCGACAACCGTTCCCGCAGTGGGTGGGTTCGGCGACAGCGGCCGACTGGTCGCGGCTGGGGCAGGCTTACTTGGCGCGTATCGAGCGCTGGCGTGGACACAAGCCGCGTTTCATCGACCGGAACTCGCTCAACTGGCAACTGGTGGGCGCGGCCCTGGCGATGTTGCCGGGTGCGCGCGTGGTGAACAGTCGGCGCGAGGCGTTCGAAAGCTGTTTTGCCTGCTATCGACAGTTTTTCGTCAGCGGCAACGACTTCAGTTACGACCTCGATCACATGGTCAGTTACTGGCGTGATTACGATCGGCTCAGCCGGCACTGGCAGCAGCTGTTTCCCGCGCGTTTCCTTGAACATGACTACGAATCTTGGTTGGCCGATCCCGCAGCGCGGGTGCGCCGGTTGCTCGAATTCTGCGACCTGCCGTTTGATCCGGCCTGCGTTCAACCGGCGCGGGCAGCGAATGGCGCACACGTGCCCGGCGGCATTTCGACCGAGCAGCTGCTGCGCCGGGACAGTGCGCGCAGCGCATGGTATGGAGACAGCCTGCAACGGCTGCGTGCCTTGCTGGAGTCGGTCGCTTCACCCTGACCGAAGCCAGCTTGCCCAGCGCCACACTTCGCTTTGGCATCCGTTCAGTCCGGCGACTCTGGCCAGATGACCGCGCTGATATTCTGGCGCGCACCCTCCACGTGGAATCCCGATCATGCGGTTGCATAAATTGTTTTGGGTGTTGTTGCTATGGCCTGTGCTGGTATCCGCGCACCATGCCGACAAGAACGCGCGCGGTCTGCACGATGTCACCGTGCTGATCATCCGGCACGCCGAGAAACCCGACCAGGGCAATGCCCTCAGTCCACGCGGCGAGCAACGCGCGGCAGCCTACGCCAGCTATTTCGATCCGCTGCAGCTCGATGGCAGCACGCTGCTGCCGCAACGCCTGATTGCCACCCGCGACAGCAAGGCGAGCATGCGTCCGCGGCTCACCTTGACGCCGCTGGCCGCACGCCTGCAGCTGCCGATCGAGCAACCCTGGGCCGACGATCAGGTCGACGACCTGGCCAAGGCCTTACGCAAGAAGAACGATGCGCCGGTGGTGCTGATCGCCTGGCATCACGGCCATATCGTGAAACTGATCGAGGCGCTGGGTGGCGATGCCAAACAGTTGCTGGGCCGCAAGACATGGCCGGGCGATGTCTACAACTGGGTGGTGGTGCTGCACTTCGATGGGCAGGGTCGGTTGAGCGAATCCACCAGCCGGCTGGTCCAGGAGCATCTGCTGCCGGGTGATTGAGCGAGGATGGGTGGCGATTCAGTGCCACCGTCGCTTTTCTCGCTCGATGAAGGCGAAATCAGCGCCGGAATGCCCGCGCTTCATTCAATCGCTTTTGCAGCAGTGACCCACCCAGCAACCGCGGCAGCCACGGCGTGAACGGCTGCGGCACGATGCCCAGCGCGGCGTAGCCATCGGTCTTGCCGACCGAGTCGGTGCGCAACGAGCGGAAGTTGTCGAGCGAAAACGGTGTGCCGGGCAACAGGCCGGCGACCTGCGCCTGCAGCTGGCCCAAGCTGTCGTGCAGCGGGATGATCGGCGTACGCAGGCCGGCGGTGTCGCGAATCCGGTGCACGATCTCGCCAAGTGTCAGCACCTCGGGGCCGTATAGCTCAAGGCTGCGGCGCTGGCCGAGCTTGGCGCTGCCGACGCAGCGGGCGATCGCCTCGGCCACGTCGCCGACGTAAGTGGGTGCCATGCGTGCCTTGGCGCGTGCCAGCGGCAGCATCGGCATGCGCCGCAGCAGGACGGCGAAGCGACTGACCAGACCGTCGCCCTCGCCGAAGATCACGCTGGGCTGGTAGATCGTCCAGTCGAGCCCGGATGCCTTGACCAGCGACTCGGCCTCGCCACGCGTCTTCAGATACTGCGAGAGGCCCTGGCCGGCTTTCAGCGAGCTCATCTGATGCAGCCGGCCGACACTGCTGGCATGGCAGGCCGCGATCAGGCGCCTGGTCAGCTCCACGTGCGCGCGCTGGAAGCTGTGCTTGCCACTCGGGTTGAGGATGCCGATCAGGTTGATCACCGCGTCGGCGCCTTCAAGCTCACGGCGCAGCACCTCGTCGTTGTAGACATCGGCGCTGCGCACGCGCACCTGCGGTAGCACGCCCAGTTCACGGTGCTGCTCGCGGTTGCGGCTGAGCAGCACGATGCGATGGCCGTCGGCGGCGAGCCGTGGCACCAGGTGGCTGCCGACGAAGCCGGTACCGCCGAGGATGACGAGTTGCTGTGCGGCCATGCGAATCGATCCTCGGGGCGGGCAGGGCTCTATGGTGAAGCGTGTGGTGTAGAGGCGGCGTTAGCCGGTGCGCTGACCGTCGGGGGTGGCGGACAATCGATCGTCTTGCGCAGCGTTGAGGCGTCTGGCAGTCCATACGGCTGACCGATCGCGGTCAGTCGCGTACTCAGCGGCACCGCGTTGCCGTGCAGGCGCCAGTCGTACATCACGCTGAAGTCCATCACGCGTGCCACGTATTCGCGGGTTTCCTTGAACGGGATGGTGGCGATGAACAGGTCCGGCGCCAGCTGGCTGCGTGCGGCTACCCACTGGTCGACCCGGTTCGGGCCGGCGTTGTAGGCGGCGCTGGCCAGCCATGGCGCGCCGTTGAAGCGCTCGGCCATCTGTGCCAGGTAGCGCGTACCCAGTTCGATGTTTACGCTGGGGTCGTACAGCGAGTCGCCTCCATTCCAGTTCAGCCCGTTGCGCTGGGCGACCAGCTCGGCGGTGGCCGGTACCAGTTGCATCAAGCCGCGCGCGTCGGCGCCGGAGCGGGCGTCGCTCACCCATGCGCTTTCCGCGCGCAGGATGCCGTAGGCCCAGGCGGGGTCGATGCCGGCCTGTTCGGCCTGCGCTACCACGCCGTCCTGGCTGGCGAGCGGGAAGCGCAGCGTGTAGTAGCGCATCGCCTCGCCGTGATTGAGGGTGAATGCCGCGCGGTCGTACCAGCCGCGGGCGTCCGCCAGTTTGACGGCCAGCACTTGCGTGCGTTCGTCGGCGCCATCCAGCGCGCGTGCCCATTCGCGCCGTGCCAGCTTCGGCAGGTCCACCGCGAACAGCTCGAACGCGCGCAGCAGATTGGGTTGAGCAAGCAGCGCCTGCTCCTGCTGCGAGTCGTCGATCGGTGTACGCGGGCAGATCGCGTAGGGCTGGCCGAGCTGGTCGGCGGCGAGGAAGCCGAAGAACGTGGTTTCCCTGGCGAGGTTGGCATACAGCGCCTGTGCCTGTCCGGTCTGGCCGGTGGCAGCCAGCGCGCGCGCGCGGAAGTAGCGCCACTCGCCGTCCTGCTGCTGGCTGGCCGGCATCGCATTGATCGCCGCCAGCACCGCCGGCCATTCCTGCTGCGCCAGCGCCACGCGCACACGCCATTCGCGGCTCGCATCGGATTGCGCGGCGGCGGGCAGGGCGATCAGCCGCGCCAGCGCGTTGTCGTCGAAATCGGTGGCATGGAACAGCGCCAGTGCGTGCAGGATCTGGTTGCGTTGTGGTTCGCTGAAGTTGAAACGTGACTGCAGTTGCTGCCATGCGCTGTCGGCGCTGTCGGACTGGCGTCGCGCCAGCCGGCTCAGCGCCAGCGTGACAGCCTGCGTGTTACGCGGGGTATCGGGCCAATTGACCGCTGCCGCGGCGGCACCGGCCGGATCGCGCAAGGCCTGTGCGAGTTGCTGCGCGCTGCTGCGGTCGTCCGGCGGCAGCCAGTTGGCGAGGCTGGCGACGGTGCCACCTTGACCGGCATCGACGGCACGATCGATCCGCGTCCACAACCGGGCGCTGGTCAGCAGGCCTTGATCGTGTGCGGCGCTCAGTATCGGGTCGCAGGCACTGGGCAGGTTCGGCTTCGTCCACAGCGCGGCCAGATCCTTGTCGAAATCCAGGGTGCTTCCATTCGCCATTCGTGCCTGCAGTGCGTCGCAGCTCAGTGCGTCGTTGAGGCCCGGTTGGTACAGCGCGAGAAAATCGTCCCAGTCCTGGCGCCGTGCCAGTTCCAGCAGGAAATCGCGGCGCAGGTCGGCGGCAGGAATCCAGTCCGGGTATTGCTTGAGGTATGACTCCACGGCGGCGCGATCGATCTGCTGGATGTCGTGCTCGAGCGCGGCAGCCTGCAGGTACGGATACAGCGGATAGTCGCGCAGGTCGGTAGCCATGCTGCGCCAGCCGTCACCGCCCTGCTGGGCGGCGGCATAAGCCTGCTTGAATGCGGCGCGCTGGGCGGCGGTAGGTTCGCTGGCCGCTGCGCCGGTGGCGGCGAGCAGCCAGCCGGCGGTCAACAACAAACCGGCCAGCAGCGTGCGCCGCGAGGGTGAACGAAAAAACATGCGAGCTCCTGCGTCGATCCAGTGGCAGTTTAGTTCATGCCTTCGTGGCGCCAGGTGAACACGGGCCGTCGGCGCAGCGGGAGGCGCCTGTTAAGCTGACGCGCTTCGTCATCAGGATCATCGGAACCGGCATGTCGTCAGCCTCTACGCCCGTCAATCAGCGGCACGCATTCGCCTGGCTGGTGCTGGCCTTGCTGGCACTGGCGGGGGCGTACTGGTGGTGGGCGATCGGTCGTCCGGTGACATTGCCGGATGCGCCGTCGGCGCGCATCGCGTGTGTGTCGTACGCGCCATTCCGCGAGGCGGGCGAAACGCCGCTGGATCCGCACGCATTCATCAGCCCGGCGCGCATCGATGAAGATCTGCGTGCGTTGTCGCAGCGTTTCGATTGTGTGCGCACGTATTCGCAGGGGCAGGGTCTCAGCGCGGTGCCTGAGATCGCCAGCCGCTACGGCATGAAGGTGCTGCTCGGCATATGGCTGGGCGCCAACAAGCAGATGAACGAGCAGCAGGTCCGGCTCGGCATCGCTACCGCGCGCAAATATCCGCAGGTGCTGCGCGGCGTCATCGTCGGCAACGAGGTGTTGTTGCGTGGCGAACTGTCTTCGGCGCAACTGGCCGGTTATCTGCACGAAGTGCGCGCCGCGGTCAGCGTGCCAGTGACGTATGCGGATGTGTGGGAGTTCTGGCTGCGCCATCCCGAGCTGGCCAGCTCGGTCGACTACCTCACCATCCATGTCCTGCCGTACTGGGAGGACACGCCGGTGTCGCCGGAACGCGCGGTGCAGCACGTGGCGACGGTGTACGCGAAAGTGCAGCAGGCGTTTCCCGGCCGTCGCGTGATGATCGGCGAGACCGGCTGGCCCAGCGCCGGACGGCCGCGCCAGGCGGCGAGTGCCAGCGTGATCAACGAGGCGCGCTACCTGCGCGAATTCCTGGTCTACGCGGCCACGGTGCAGATGCCGTACAACGTGATCGAGGCGTTCGACCAGCCGTGGAAACGCGCGCAGGAAGGCACCGCCGGCGGTTACTGGGGCATCTTCGATGCGCAGGCGCGACCGAAGTTCGCGATGGTCGGTCCGGTGACCGAGGAGCCGCGCTGGTGGATCGGCTGGCTGGCCGGTGTGGCGGGCGCGTGGCTGTTTGTGCTGGTCGGCATATGGCGTCGCCGGTGGACGGGCTGGCGCGGTTGGCTCGCCTTGAAGCTGGCCGGGTTTGCCAGTGGCTGCGCATTGGCCTGGCAGGTCCGGCAGATGCTGTACGCCTGTCGTGATCCGTGGGAATGGACGGCGTCGCTGATCGCCTGTGCGCTGGCCCTGTTCAGTGCGTTGTGGCTGGCGCGCTGGATCGCTGCGCGGATGGCCGATGTCATGCTGGTGTCGTTGCCGCGCTGGCTGCGCTTCGGCTGGCTGTTCGTGCTGGCGTTCTACGGCTTGCTGCTGGTGTTCGACGGCCGCTACCGCGATTTTCCGCTGGGCCTGTTCATGCTGCCGTGCGTCGGCTATGCGTTGACTGGCTGGCTGTCCGATCGACGCGAGGCGTCGATGCCGTGGCTGGAGGAGCGTTTCCTCGCCATGTCGGTGTGCTTGCTGGCGACGGTCGTGCTGGCGCAGGAAGCGTGGCTGACACCGGTGGCGTGGCTATGGCTCGGACTGAATCTGTTGATCGCGTTGCCGGTGCTGCTCGAGTGGTGGCACGGACGTCGGCGTCTGCAGACGCAGCAGGCGTAGACAACCGATCAGCAGCGCCAGCGCGCCCGCCTCGTAGCAGTACAACAGCAGCGCGAAAGCACCCAGGGCGGCGGCCAGCCACGCCAGCGACACGCGCCGGCTCAGCAGTGCCATTACGGCGGCGAGCAACGCGACGGCGCCATAGACATCGTGTAGGAAACCCAGCACCAGCCATTGCCGCCACTGGCACCACAGCGGGCTATGGTTGCCACTGCACAACTGGCCGATCGCGCTGGATTCGATCAGGTCATAGCGCAGCCATGCCGCCCCCAGCGCCACTGCCAGCAACGACAACCATGCAAGCAGCGGTCGCCACGCGCGCGCCATCATCGGTGGCGGTCCGACGCGGATGACTTGCCGCCGACATGCGCCGGCAGGCAGATTTCCGCCGCCAGGGGCAGGTGATCGGAGAACGCCTGCGGCAACGTCCAGACCTTGTCCAGCCGCACCGCCGCCGAGGTCAGGATGTGGTCCAGCGCGCGGCGCGGCTTCCAGCTCGGGAAGGTCGGTGTCGATTGTGCCGGCGGCTGCAGGCTGCATTTGTTGAACAGGTGATCCATCTCCGCGCTGCCCGGCTCGGTGTTCAAATCGCCCATCAGCACCGCGTGCGGGAAATCCTGCAGAAGCTCGGCGATGAAGCCGAGCTGGCGCGTGCGCGCGGGGGCGCTCAGCGACAGATGCGCAACCATCACGGCCAGCGCGCTGCCGCCTTCGCCGAACTGCGCCAGCAGCGCACCGCGACCGGGGATGCGGCTGGGCAGCGGGTAATCCAGCACCGAATGCGGTTGCAGCCGGCTGATCAGCCCGTTCGCCGAATGGGCCAGCCGCGCCATCGCGCGGTTCGGCTGATGGCTCCAGTACGGCATGCCGGCGGTTTCGGCGAGATAACGGGTCTGGTTGAGGAAGCCCGAGCGCAGGCTGCCGGCGTCGGCTTCCTGCAGGCCGATCACGTCGAACTGCGGCAACACCTCGGCGAGCCGGTCGAGGTTGTCCATCTTGTTGCGCCCTGGCAGCACTGCATTGATGCTGCGGGTGACGTATTCACTGTAACGCTGCACGCTGGCACCGGCCAGGATGTTGCAGCTCAGCAGGCGCAGACGGCGCTCGGCAGGGGCGGCTTGGAGAATGGCGGCGCGGGTCATCGCAACACACTGCACGGGGAGGGGATGCCGACGGTCACGCAAATGGTGCCGTCAGCGGAACACTGTCATCAGCATGCTCTACACGAAGTGAACCGCGCGCCAGCCGTGTCCTCGCCGGCGCGCGGATAGTCAGCTTACTTGCCGCTGAGTTCGCGCTTGGCCAGCCACAGGGCCACGGCGGCCATTTCGTCCGGGGTCTGCACATTGGCCACGCGGTACTTGCCGTCGACCACGATGCTTGGGGTGCCATCCACCTGCCAGCGCTGGATCAGGTTCAGGTCGGTCTTAAGCGCTGCGGTCGCCTCAGGGGAGGTGGCGATCTGCATGAACTTGTCGCGGTTGACGCCTTGACGGGCATAGAAATCGGCCAGTTCGTCCATCGAACTGATCGGATAATGCTCATCGAACTTGTCCTTGAACAACTGCAGGTGCGTGCGCTCGACCACGCCAAGCTGCTTGGCCGCGTAATACGCACGCGCATACGGGACCCATTCGGCATTGAACGGTGCCGGCACCAGCTTGAATTCCACCCCGGCCGGCAGTTGCTTGCGCAGCTGCTCGGCGATCGGCGCGAAGTGCGCGCAGTGGATGCAGCCGTAGGAAAACACCTCGACCACTTCCACCTTGCCGCTGCTGCTGTAACGCTGGTGCGGACCGGGCAGCGTCACGTATTCGTTGCCTTCGGTGTACGGCGCCGCTGCGCTGGACTGCGCAGTGCAGGCGCTGGCCAGCAGCAGGCCGCCGAGCAGGAAGATGGCACGCAATCGGGTCATTCGCTTGAACATGGAGAGTTCTCTTCGCAGGGCGGTCGCTTGGACGCCGGTCAGGTTAACCGAATCGCTCCGGTCCGCGGCTTACTTGCCAGCCGCTTCCTTGGCCACCAGCCACTGGGTCAGTTCGACGGCCTGTGCGTAGCCACCGGCATTGCCGACATCGAAGCGATACTTGCCGTTGATCACCATGGTCGGGGTGCCGGTAACGCCATAGGCTTTGACCAGGTCGTCGGCCCGCTTCATCTTGATGTTGACGGCGAACGAGTTGGCGATCGCGACGAACTGCTGCGGATCGGCGCCGAACTTCGCGTACACCTTGGCGACGTCCTCGATGGTCGGCAGGGCCGCCGCGGGCTTCAGGCCGGTGCCGGCGGCATTCATCGAACTGAGTTCCTTGGTCTTCCACACCGCGTCGTACATCGCGTCATTGCCCTTGTCGGCAACGTCCATGGCTTGCGCCGTGAAGTACGCACGTTGCAGCAGCGGCCAGTTTTCCTGCGGAATGAACGAGGCCGGCACGTACGTCATCACCGCATCCGCTGGCAGGCTGCTGGCGATCTGGTTGGCCGTGGCGTGGAACGCGTTGCAGGACGGGCAGCCGTAGGAGAACACCTCGGTCACTTCGATCTTGCCCGGATGGCTGGTCGGCTGCGCGGGCTCGATCAGGAAGTAGTTCTTGCCCTCGACCCACTTGCCGTTGTCGACGAAGGCGGCGGCAGGGGCTGCAGGTGCAGGCGGCGGCGTGGCCGCGCTGGCGCTTGGCGCGGCGCTGGTCGCCGCTGCCGCCGGCGTGGTCGTGGTGGCCGCGCTGGCTGGTGTCGGGCTGCTGGTGGCCGGAGCGGTGGTCGCTGCGCTGCTGGTCGCCGCTGCGGCTGGCTGGGCATTACTGCCGTTGTCATGGCTGCAGGCGGCAAGCGCGAGCAGGGCGGCACACAGGAACGGCAGACGCTTCAACATGGCTTACCTCTAGGGAAAGATCCGATCGGACTGATCTGAATCAGGCTGATCTGAATCGGGGTAGGGCTGAAACCGACAGCGCCGACCTCTCGGTCGGCGCGTGGATCGATCAGATCAGGGTGTGGCGGCAGCCGGCTGGCTGTCGGCGCTGTGCAGGCCCTCGATGTAGCTGGCCAGTGCGGCGATATCGTCGGCGTCGAGCTTCTGTGCGATCGACGGCATGATCTGCGAGTGCGCGTCGGTACCCCAGCTGGTGCCGTCATGCCAGGACTTCAGCGTGGCCTGGATGTACTGCGCGTGCTGGCTGGTCAGCTCGGGATACATCGCGCCCGGATTGCCGTGGCCGTCGATGCTGTGGCAGGCCATGCAGGCGGGGATGTCGCGCTTGGTATCGCCCTGACGGAACAGCGTCTCGCCTTTTTCCACCAGGGCCTGATCGGCCACGCCGGGCAGCGGGGTCTTGCTGGCGAAGTAGGCACCGATGTCATGCATGTCCTGCTCGGACAGTGGCGTGGCCATGCCCAGCATGATCGGGTTTTGCCGCGTGCCGGCCTTGAAGTCGGTCAGCTGGCGGACGATGTACTGCTCGCTCTGGCCGGCCAGCTTCGGGTATTGCGCGTCGCTGGAGTTGCCATCGAGGCCGTGACAGGCGCCGCAGACGGCAGCCTTGGCCTGGCCGGCGGTGGCATCGCCCGGCTTGATGGCGGCTTCGGCGGTCGGTGCGGCTGCCATGCTGCTCGTGTTCGCAGGCGTGGCAGCCGTGCTGGCAGCGGCTGGCGCGGCGGTTTTCGGCTGCGCATCCTGGGCCATCAGCGCACTGGCGGACAGCGCGAACACGAGGGCTACGGCAGACCCGAGAACAGCGGGTCGAAAACCAGCGGAGCGAAAACTCATACACTTGACTCCCGAAAGACTTGCAAACACTGCCGTCGATTGCAGCCATCAGGCCTGCAGCAGGCAGAAACCGCAGAATTATCCCTGTGCCACCGTACCTTGGTCAAACCATTCCCATGTCGAATCCCCTGCAAGGCGCGCAGTTTGTGCTCGCCGCCCATCGCATCAGCCAGTTGCCCGCCGATCAAGGCGCCGAAGTGGCGTTCGCCGGTCGCTCCAATGCCGGCAAGTCCAGCGCCCTGAATGCGCTGACCAATCACAAAGGGCTGGCGCGCACTTCCAAGACGCCCGGCCGCACCCAGCAGATGGTCGCGTTCAGCCTGCCGCCGCCGGTCCAGGTCGATGGCCAGCCACCGCTGGATGTGCGCCTGATCGATCTGCCCGGCTACGGCTACGCCAAGGTGCCGCTGGAGATGCGCGAGCACTGGAAGCTGGAGATCGACGCGTATCTTCATCAGCGCCGCAGCCTGCGCGGGCTGGTGCTGATCGTCGATATCCGCCATCCATTGAAGGAGTTCGACCGGCTGATGCTGGAGTTCTGCTTCGCCACCCAGCTGCCCTGCCATCTGCTGCTGACCAAGGCTGACAAGCTGTCGCGCGGCCAGGCCACGCAGGCGCTGGCCGCGTTGCGCAAGCAGTTTGCGGCCGAAGGCTTGCATGCCACCGCACAGGTGTTTTCCTCGTCGGCTGGTACCGGTGTGGATGAAGCGCGACAGGCGGTGATGACCCTGCTGCGGCAGCCGCGCGAGGGTGCGCCTCAGGGGCGCTAGCGCTGACGCTTTCCTGTAGGAGCGGTTTCAGCCGCGATGCTCTTGACCGGTCACCAGGAAAAGCATCGCGGCTGAAGCAGCTCCTACAAATCGGGGCAATCAGCCGCGCACGGCTTCCATGAACACCGCGCATAGCGCCTGCATGCCGGCGCGATCGTCCTCGTCGAAGCGATCGATCACCGGGCTGTCCACATCCCATACGCCGAGCAGGCTGCCGTCGGTCTTGACCAGCGGCACCACGATTTCCGATTGCGAGGCGGCGTCGCAGGCGATATGCCCGTCGAACGCATTCACGTCGCGCACCAGCTGGGTTTCGCGTGTCTGTGCCGCCGTGCCGCAGACACCGCGGCCGAGCGCGATGCGAATGCACGCCGGCTTGCCCTGGAACGGGCCGACCACCAGCTCGGTGCCGTCGAACAGGTAGAAACCGGCCCAGTTCAACTCGGGCAGGCTGTGGTAGACCAGCGCGCTGAAATTCGCTGCGTTCGCGATCGGGTCGCGTTCGCCGGCGAGCAGGCCGCGTGCCTGCTGCACCAGGTCCTCGTAATGTTCCCGCTTGCTGGCGTGAACAGGTGACTTCAGTTCGAACATGAAGTGATCCGTAGTCAAAGTACTTATTATGCGCCGGGTGAACCGTGCCCAGGCATGTGAATGGCGATGGATGGAACGGATCGCCATGAAACCTCATCCGACATGGGATTGGACTTGTCCGAGATCAACTGCAGTGTCTTCATCGCCGGCACCGATACCGGCATCGGCAAGACCCACGCAGCGTGCACGCTGCTGCATGCGTTGCGTGCCGCCGGCCACACGGCCTGCGGCATGAAGCCGGTGGCCAGCGGTTGCGTGGGCACGCCGGAGGGCTTGCGCAATGACGATGCGCTGGCATTGCAGGAAGCCGGCAGCGCGGTGTTGCCGTATTCGCTGATCAATCCGGTCGCGCTGCGCGATCCGTTGTCGCCGCATCTGGCGGCTGCGCATGATGGCGTGGAAATTTCACTGCTGCCGCTGCGCCGGGCGTTCGAGCAACTGACTGGCAGCCATCAACGCGTAGTGGTCGAAGGCGTCGGCGGCTGGCTGGTGCCGCTTGCGCCGCAACTGTTCGCGGCGGATATCCCGAAGCAATGGCAGTTGCCGGTGATCCTGGTGGTCGGGCTGCGGCTGGGTTGCCTCAACCATGCGCTGCTCAGTGCGCGGGCGATCGAGGCGGACGGTTGCCGGCTGCTCGGCTGGATCGGCAACCATATCGATCCGCACATGGCTGCGCTGGAAGAAAACCTGGCGACCTTGGGCGAACTGCTGCCGGCGCCATGCCTCGGCGTGCTGCCGCATGGCGTGGCGCCAGCGGTGGCAGCCGTGTACCTGCATGCGGCCGTGGCGGCCTTGGACTGAACTTCACATCCGCTGTGCTTGGATGGCGTGGATTCCCATCGCCGGAGGCCATATGACCCGCAATCACTACTACCTTTCGATCGCCGATCTGGCGCATGCGCGCGGCGCCGATCCGCGCTTTGCCTATGACGGCGCCGGCCCGAACGATTTCGCCGCTGCGTTGCAGCAGGCGTTGCGCGACGACGACCTGTTCCAGCGCTGGCGTGGGGCACAACCGGACCCAGATGCGGTGGATACGGCGCTGGGTGCCACCGATCCCGTGGCGCAAGTGAGCGCCAGGGTCGCCGACCTGCATACCGAGGTCGATCTGGTGACCGACCTGCCGATGAGCGTGGTACGGCATCGCTTGTATCTGCTGATCGGCGCGGCGTGGCAGCTGCGCGACATGCGGGCTGCCTGAACGGACTGTCTGAACCAGGGCATCGCCGGCATGACTTGTGGGCTTGGAGAAACCGCCCGGGACTGGGTACAGTCGGAAGTTCCGACTTACTGTGTCCGACCATGGACGCGCCACTTGGGGTAGCCAGATGTTTCGTCTCCGCTTGATTGTGATTGCCACCACGATGGCCCTCGCCGCCTGTTCGCAGCAGCCGAACGGGGCCGCCACCTCACCCGCGACGACCGCCTCCGCGGCTCCCGCCAGCAGCGCCGCACCGGCCGCCACCGCCATGACCAGCAACCCGTTCTTCAACGCCAGCACGCTGCCGTTCCAGGCGGCGCCGTTCGACAAGATCCATGACACCGATTACCAGCCGGCGATCGAAGAGGGCATGAAGCAGCAGCTGGCCGAGATCGAGAAGATTGCCGACAACCCGGACGCGCCGACGTTCGAGAACACGTATGTGGCGATGGAGAAATCCGGCGTCATGCTGAATCGCGTGATGGCGGTATTCGGAGCCGTGACCGGCGCCAACACCGACGACGCCTTGCAGAAGGTGCAGGAAGACGAGGCACCCAAGCTGGCCGCGCATGAAGACGCGATCTACCTCAACAGCAAGCTGTTCCAGCGCGTCGAGGCGGTCTACAACCAGCGCGACACGCTCAAGCTCGATCCGGAATCAGCGCGCCTGGTCGAGGTGGTCTACAAGAACTTCGTGCATGCCGGCGCCAAGTTGTCCGATGCCGACAAGGCCAAGCTGAAAGACCTCAACAAGGAAGAGTCCACGCTCAGCACGTCGTTCACCAACAAGCTGCTGGCCGCGACCAAGAACGCTGCGCTGGTGATCGATGACAAGGCCAAGCTGGCCGGCCTGTCCGATGCCGAGATCGCTGCCGCCGAGCAGGCTGCAAAAGATCGCAAGCTGGACGGCAAGTACGTGTTGACGCTGCAGAACACCACCCAGCAACCCGAGCTGCAGGACCTGAGCGACCGCGATACCCGCCAGGCGCTGTTCGAGGCCTCGTGGAACCGTGCCGAGAAGGGCGACACCAACGACACCCGCAAGATCATCGAGCGGCTGGCGCAGCTGCGTGCCGAGCAGGCCAAGTTGATCGGCTTCCCGAACTACGCGGCATGGAAGCTGGATGACCAGATGGCGAAGACGCCGGAAACGGCGATGACCTTCATGGACAAGCTGGCACCGGCCGCGGTGGCCCGCGCGAAGAAGGAGTCCATCGACATCCAGGCGCAGATCGACAAGGACCAGGCCGCGCTCAAGCAGCCCAGCTTCAAGCTGGCGCCATGGGACTGGAACTACTACGCCGAACAGGTGCGCAAGGCGAAGTACGACCTCGATGAAGGCCAGATCAAGCCGTATTTCGAACTCGACAACGTGCTGCAGAACGGCGTGTTCTACGCCGCCAACCAGCTGTACGGGTTGACCTTCAAGGAACGCCACGACATCCCGGTGTACCAGCCCGACGTGCGCGTGTTCGAGGTATTCGACAAGGATGGCACCTCGATGGCGCTGTTCTATTGCGACTACTTCAAGCGCGACAACAAGAATGGCGGCGCCTGGATGGACAACATGGTCGCCCAGTCCAAGCTGCTCGGCACCAAGCCGGTGATCTACAACGTCGCCAACTTCAGCAAGCCGGCCGCCGGCCAGCCGGCACTGCTGTCGTTCGACGACGTGATCACGATGTTCCACGAGTTCGGCCATGCCTTGCACGGCATGCTCGCCGACGAGCAGTACCCGACCCTGTCCGGTACCGCCACCGCGCGTGACTTCGTCGAGTTCCCGTCGCAGTTCAACGAGCACTGGGCCACCGATCCGAAGGTGTTCGCCAACTACGCGAAGAACTACAAGACCGCCGAGCCGATGCCGCAGGCCCTGGTCGACAAGATGAAGAAGGCCGGCAAGTTCAACTCGGGCTACGGCATGACCGAGCTGACGGCCGCCGCCCTGCTCGACATGAACTGGCACATGCTCGGTGCCGATGCGCCGCTGCAGGATGCCGACCAGTTCGAAACGGCCGCGCTCAAGAAGGACGGCATCGACCTCAGCTACGTGCCGCCGCGCTACCGTTCCAGCTACTTCCAGCACATCTGGGGCAACGGCTACGCCGCCGGCTATTACGCCTACCTGTGGACGCAGATGCTGGCCGACGATGCCTTCATCGGCTTCAAGGATCACGGTGGCCTGACCCGCGAGAACGGCGACCGCTTCCGCGCGATGATCCTGTCGCGCGGCAACACCGAAGAGCTGGCGAAGCTGTACAAGGACTGGCGCGGCCAGGATCCGAGCATCGAGCCGATGCTGATCAACCGCGGCCTGAAGGACGCGCCGAAGAAGTAAGCGGCACGCAGGTACGCAGGGCAGCGTGACTGCTCCCTGGCTGCAAACAGGCCCGCCATGTGCGGGCCTGTTTCTTTTCGGGCGCTGCGCATCGGCGGCGATGCCCGCAGGGAGTGTGCCCGCATGGAATAATCGGGTCTCTCCCGACACGAGTAGCGCACGCATGGACAGCCATCATTTCCTGCAGACCGCGGTGGTGTTCCTGCTCGCCACGGTGATCGCGGTGCCGTTGACAAAGCGCTTCCGGCTGGGCTCGGTGCTGGGCTACCTGCTGGCCGGCGTGGTGATCGGGCCGCAACTGCTGGGCCTGGTCAGCGATACCGAGGGGGTCGCGACGATCTCCGAGTTCGGCGTGGTGCTGATGCTGTTCGTGATCGGGCTGGAGCTGTCGCCGCAGCGGCTGTGGGTGATGCGTCGTTCGGTGTTCGGTACCGGCTTGCTGCAGGTGCTGAGTTGCAGTCTGGCGATCGGCGCGGTGGCGTACTACCTGTTCGGGCTGTCCGGCAACGCGGCGGCGATCGTCGGCGGCAGTCTGGCGCTCTCGTCCACGGCGTTCGGTCTGCAGATCCTGGCAGAGCGCAAGGAGGCCGGCTCGGCCTACGGTCGCCAGGTGTTTGCGGTCTTGCTGTTCCAGGATCTGGCGGCGATTCCGCTGATTGCCGCGTTGCCGTTGCTGGCCTCGGCAGGCACGCACAGTTTCGATCTGCTGGCGGTATGGCGTACGGTAGGCGTGATCGTGGCCGTGGTGGTCGGTGGTCGCTATCTGCTGCGACCGGTATTCCGTTTCGTGGCGCGTGCCGATTCGGTGGAGGTGTTCACCGCCACGGCGCTGCTGGTGGTGATGGGTGTCGCCCTGTTGATGGAACTGGCCGGGGTCTCGGCGACGCTGGGTGCATTCCTTGCCGGCATGCTGCTGGCCGATTCGGAATACCGGCACGAGATGGAATCGAACATCGAGCCGTTCAAGGGACTGCTGCTGGGCCTGTTCTTCATCAGTGTCGGCATGTCGATGGATCTGTCGCTGCTGCTGCATCGGCCCGGCCTGGTGTTCGGCCTGGTCGCGGCGCTGTTGCTGTTGAAAGGGATCTTGCTGTGGCCGTTGGGGCGTTTGCTGGGCGGACTCAATCGTTCCGACACCCTGCGCCTGCTGGTGCTGCTGGCCTGTGGCGGTGAATTTGCGTTCGTGGTGCTGCGGCAGGCGGCGGAGCTAGGTCTGATCGACGTCGGTCAGCGCGACGCGCTGGTGCTGACGATCACCCTGACGATGGCACTGACACCACTGCTGGTGGTGCTGGCGGCGAAAGCGCTGAACCTGAAACCGAAGAAGCCGACGCGCGAGTTCGACACCATCGATACCGCGCCGCCGCGGGTGATCATCGCCGGTTTCGGTCGGGTCGGGCAGATCATCGCGCGCGTGTTGCGTGCACAGGGCATTCCGTTCGTGGCGCTGGAGCATTCGGCCGAGCAGGTGGATTTCTCGCGCCGCTTCGGCACGGGCAACCTGTTCTTCGGCGATCCGGCGCGGCCGGAGCTGCTGCGTGCGGCGCAGGCGGACAAGGCCGAGGTGTTCGTGCTGGCGACCGATGATCCGGAGGCGAACCTGCGCACCGCGCGGCTGGTGAAGCGGCAGTACCCGCACCTGAAGATCATCGCGCGCGCGCGCAACCGCCAGCATGTATTCCGCCTGATGGATCTCGGGGTGGACGATCCGGTGCGCGAGACGTTCCATTCCAGCCTCAAGATGACCCGCAAGACGCTGGAGGCGCTGGGCTTGTCGCACGAGCTGGCGGTCGACCGGGTGGAGCGGTTCCGCCGCTATGACGAGGATCTGCTCCGGAAGCAGTCACTGGTCTATGACGATGAAACCAAGCTGATCCAGAGCACCCGCGATGCGCTGGTCGATCTGCAACGGCTGTTCGAGGCGGATGCCGAACCCGATGCCGAGCGGGAGCGCCAGCGCGCTGGCGACGTGCCACTGCGCGGCGCCGACTGAGTGCAGTTTGCGCTGTGCTGGCGCATGCTGCGTCAACCGGCTGACGAGACCGACGTTGGAGAGAGATATGCCTACGACTCCCAGCCCCGCGCCGAGCGGCCCCGTCGTGATCCGTCTTGGTCGCCTCGGTGACACCATCCTGCTGCAGCCGCTGTTGCATAAACTGCATATGCGTTATGGCCAGCCGTGCCGGTTGCTGGCGTTGGGAGACTGGTCACCAGCGCTCTACTCGGCGCAGCCGGAAGTGGTCGGATGCATTCCGCTGGATTCGCAATACGGACCCATCTGGATGCGTCCGCAGCGATGGCGTGCGGCACAGGCGTTGCGACGCCTGCGTGGGGCACCGTTCTACATCAGCGAGCCGGTAGAGCGTGCGCGCACCAAGGTGCGCCCGATGCTGGCGCTGGCCGGCGTGCCGACCGAGCATTGCACGTTCATCGAAGACATTCCGTTGATCGAGCATGAGCACTGGGTGGACTTGCTGCTGCGTTTCGGCGACACCACCCCGGCCGCATTCAGCGCCAGCAGCGTGCCGCTGACGTCCCCGGTTCCAGCGGCGCCGCTGTTGCGTACCAGCGCGGCCGAGCGCGCCGACCGCGATGCCTGGCTGCGTGCGCAAGGCCTGAGCGGGCGCCAGCTGGTCCTGCTGCAGCCTGCGAACAAACGCACCATGCGCTGGAACGGCGTGCGTGCCGCCGAGGATGACGACAAGTCCTGGCCGGTCGAGCGCTGGGCGGCGTTGGCGCGCAGCATCAGCTACCGATTGCCGCAGGCGCAGGTGCTGTTCTGCGGTTCGCCGGCCGAGGCTGGCTACCTGGATACCCTGCTGGCGGTCACCGATACGGTGTCGCCGCGGATCGAGGCCGCCATCTTGCCGATCGGCCGTCTGAAGGCCCTGCTGGAGATCGCTCACAGCATGATCTCGGTGGACACCGGACCGGGCCATCTGGCCGCTGCCATGGGCTGCCCGCTGGTGGTGCTGATGGGTGCCCGCGAGCCCGAATTGTGGACGCCGCGCAGCGGCTCCGGCAGTGACGTGGTGGTTCTCGGCGGCCTGCCGGCGATTCGGCGGGTGGACGAGATCGAAACCGCACAGGTAGTGCACGCCTGGCGCTCACTGCGACGGCGCAGCGCGGTAGCCGTCGCTGCCGAAAACGTTGCCGAGGCGAGCGCCTACTCGGCTGGCTGCGCCGGCTGACGCAAGGTCTGCCGCACGCTCGGGATCGCACTGCTGCGGGCAGCCAGTTCGTGCGCGATATCGATATAGCCCAGCTGGCGCGCCACGTCGGCGGCGGTGCGGCCAAACGCATCGGCAGCCGCGCGATCGGCACCACGCGACAGCAGCACGCGCGCCGGCGGCAGCAGGGCATGCATGGCGCAGGCGTGCAGCGCGGTGACGCCGCGCTGGTCGGCGTGTTCGACCTTGGCGCCGGCTTCCAGCAGCAAGGGCACCAGCGCGCCGATATGGGTGGCATCGCAATCGCTGCCGGGCCGCAGTTGCGCGCCCAGCAGCAGCAGCAGCGGAGTCTTGCCTTCGTTGTCCGCATGGTTGATGTCGGCGCCGTGCTTGAGCAGGCCATCGAACAGCCGGCGTGCGCGCAGGCTGTCGCTGTGTTCGAAGCCGAATTGCGCGGCGGCATGCAACGCGTTGCGACCGCCGGCATCGACCGTGTTGACCTCGGCACCGGCGTCCAGCAACTGTTCGACGATCTCCGGATAACCCATCGCGGCGGCCACCATCAGCGCGGTGGCATCGTTCGGCAGGCGCTGGTCGGCGGCGACCTGGTGTTCCAGCAGCAGGGCGACCAGGGTTTCGCGCCGTGCGGCGACCGCTGCGGCCAGCGGCGTCACGCCACTATGCGCGGCCAGCACGGAGTTGGCGCCGGCATCGAGCAGGCAGGCGGCGACCTCGCGATGGCCGGCGCCGCAGGCGCGCAGCAGCGCCGAGGCACCTTGCTCGTCCTGCGTGTCGACCGCGAAACCCAGCTCCAGAAGACGCTGTACGGTGCTCAGTGCACCGGCGGCGGCGGCGGCAGGGAGATCACCGGCGCGCAGCGGGCGGCTGGGTCGCTGCCAGTCGCGCCAGTCCAGCCAGCGCTCCACCGCCGGATGTTCCAGCGCCAGTCCGAGTGGTGTTTCACCGTTCGCGTCGGCCGCTTCGGGATTCGCGCCGTGGGCGATCAGCGTGCGCACCAGCGGCAATGCCTTCGCGCCATGCTCGAGCGCGGCAAACAGCGGGGTGCGGCCGTCGCGGTCGCGGGTGTTCGGATCGCAGCCGCGCAGTAGCAGGGCCTGCAGCAGATCAAGCTGCGCGTTGACTACAGCCAGATGCAGCGGCGTGCGGTCGCGCGCGTCCGGACCGAACGGATCGGCACCACGTTCGAGCAGGTTCAACGGCAACGCGGCGCTTTGCGCGGCTCCGTTCAGATGCGACAGCGCCTGGGCCAGCAGGCCTGCACCCGCCGGGCTGGCGCCGGCCTGCAGCAGGTCGTCGAGTGCCTCGGTCGAGTTCGGCAGCTGCGCCAGCAAGGCATCGAACAGACGCATCCCGAGTGGCGGCCGCGTGGGTGCGGCATCGGTTTCGGCATCGTCGCGCCGCGGTGCTTCCAGCCGCGCCTCCGCATCGAGGCCGTGCTCGAGCAGCCAGCGCCGCGCGGCGGTGAGGCCCGGCGTGGCCAGGTCCAGATACAACTGCGCCAGCTGCGCTGGTGACCATTCGCGCACACGTTCGGCAAAGCCCGACACGATCGCCCAATGCCCGAAGCGCAGCGCATCCAGCAGGTGCGCCGGGGTGTCGGCGCCTTCGGCTAGCAGGTCCTGGCTGAGACTGGCGGGCAACGGCGTGTCCGGATCGAGCAGGGCGACCAGATCCCAGCGTCCGCCGGCGGCGGCGTGATCGAGTGCGCTGCGGCCGTCGCTGCCAGGTGCTTTCGGTTCGGCGCCCAGGGCGAGCAGCGCACGCACGGTCCCGCCCTGCGCGTGTGGCGACTGGCAGGCCAGGGTAAGCGCGTCGCGGCCGTGCTGGTCGCGCGCGCGCGCGTCGGGCTGCGCCTCGGCCAAGAGTTGCACGATGCCGCCGGCGCCGGCGCGGGCCGCCTCCATCAGCGCGGTGCTGCCGTGCTGGTCGGTCAGGTTGATGTCGGCACCGGCAGCGCACAGCGCGCGGGCGATCTGTTCGTGGCCTTCGGCCGCGGCACTCAACAGCGCATGCCGATGACGTGCATCGACCGCGTTGACGGCAGCGCGGTGCTTGAGCAGCAACTTGACGCCGCTGGCGTCGTCGTCGGCGATGCCGGCGGCGGCAACCAGCGCCGGTTCGCCCTCGGCCGGCGTCGGCTTGGCGCCATGTTCCAGCAGGAACTTCGCCAGCGGCCAGTTGGCGGCACGGCAGGCGGTCGCCAGCGGACTGATGCCGGCCTGGTTCAAGGCATTGATCGGCGCAGCGGCATCCAGCAGCATCGCCGCCACGCCCGGCTCGGCGCTGAGCACCGCGCCATGCAGCGCGGTGTTGCCGTCGGCGTCGGTGGCCAGCGGGCTGGCACCGTTGGCGAGCAGGGTCAGCACCGCCTCGGCACGACCGTGCCAGCTGTCGCGAGTGGCGGCCAGCAACGGTGTGAGGCCGCCGCTGGCGCGATTTACGTCGGCACCCTTGGCGATCAGTGCACGAAGCAGCCGCGTATCGGGCAGCAAGGCGGCCAGCATCAGCACCGGGCGCTGGTCGCGATCTTCGGTGGCAGGTACGGTATTGGGGTCGGCACCGGCCTCGAGCAGAGCGAGGGCACGCTCGATGTCGCCGTCACGGGTGGCAGCCAGCAACGCCGCGGCCTGTTCGGGCGTGCCCGCAGTCCGCTCCTGCTCGCTCAACACAGGCCGTGGAACACTGGAAGCAGCATTCGTTGACATCGCTGCCTGGTCGCTACGTCGACGCGGCTCATACCGCTCGAACAGCAGCGCGCGCAGCGTGCGATTGGCGATGACCAGACAACCCAGCGGCAGCAGCACGATGCCATACAGCGCCAGCGCAGCGATGCGCGGTTCGGCCGGCAGTACGCCCACCAGGCCGGTCATCGCGATCGCGCCAAACGCCAGCACCAGCAGCGCTAGCGCAGAGGGCAGGAAGTGGCTGAAGAAGCGTTCTTCATGCGACAGGTGACGACCAAACGCGATGCTGCGCAGGGTCGCGGTGAAAATCCATGAGCCATCGCGCTGGCTCGGATAAGCATCGTCCCATACGAAGACCAGCCCGAACGCGGGCCATAAACGCCACAACGCTGCCAACGCCAGCACCAATGCGGCCGCCAGCAGCAGTACTGCACCGAGGCTGGGTGTCTGACTCAGCTGCAGCATCGGCCACGCGACGAGTACGAACACCAGGGCGGTGTAGCCTGTGAACATCACCAGATGCGCGGCGCCGCGGCGCAGCACGGTACGGCCGAAATGCGGCTCCGGGTCGAAACCTATCGCATGGCAGATGGCCGCCATGGTCAGCGCATTGGCCAGCAGCAACGGAATCAGGGTCAGCGGATGGGTGGTCAATCCAGCGGCTGCGACGGCGACCAGACCGGGGATGAACCAGGCAAGAGCTTGCACGAGAGGAGGGCGGCGGCGCGATTTGGGTGGGGTCATGGCGACAGTATAGAAATCGTTGGATGTGCAGACGGTAACCAAGTGTTAACGCCGAGGGTTTATCGCGCGCGCAGTTGATGATGTGCGACTCACTCGTCCCGGCCGTCCCGCGGAGAATGCGTATAGGCGAGGTGGTTGGCCGCCGCCAGCGTTTCCTGTGGCGGCAGCTGAAGGTGCCAGCCCTGCGTGCGCAGGTGCTCGAGTACCTGCGCGGTATCTTCATTCGGCAACTTGCGTTGCGCGTCCAGCTGCACCTCCATCACGAAGCGCAGTTCACCCAGCAGCAGCAGCAGCGACTCGGGCAACACATCGAATGCGTCGCGCTGCGCCAGCCACAGGTAACTGTCATTCTTGCGCAGACTCGCATAGACAAAACATGGCATGGCGATCACCGAACAGGCTTGAGGAGGGACGGATGCCCGGGAAGTCGATGAGGGTAGCAGTGCGGCCGCTCACTTGCCTGCCATGCTGATCTGCCGGCACTGATCGGCCCGTACCACCCGGCCTGATGTCCATCGACGCTTCTTGTCATTGCTGCGCAAGCACTTGCAACACTTTGGGCGAGCGGGCAAAGTGCCGCTCACGGGCTTCAAACGCGCGTATGAATTTTGCCTTGCGCCACCCCGGCTACCTACCCGATACGCACTACCTATAAGCAGGAGCAATCGATGCACATGTCTTTCCGTACCCTTGCGGGCGCCGCCCGCCCGCTTGCGTTTGCCACGTTGAGCGTGGCCATTGTCGGTGCCCTGGTTGCACCGAGCACCGCCAGTGCGAGTGCCTTTCAGCTCAAGGAAAACAGCGCGGCGGGTCTGGGCCGTGCCTATGCCGGCTCCGTCACCGCCGGCAATGATGCCTCGGTGGTCGCCAACAATCCGGCGGCCATGAGCGATCTCAACGGCACCTATCTGCAAGCCGACATGACCGCGATCAATTTCGGCTCCACCTTCCATGGCACCGCCACGGATGCGTTTGGCCGCCCGATCAGCGGTAGCAATGGCGGCGACGCTGGCACCACGCTGCCAGTGCCGGCGCTGTTCTTCACCACCAAGGTCAGCGATCGCGTGCACGTGGGTGCTTCGTTCGATGTGCCGTTCGGCTTCCAGACGCAATACGACCAGAACTGGATCGGTCGCTACAACACGATCAAGTCCAAGTTCCAGTCGCTGGATACCACCCTTTCGGCATCCTTCGACGTCACCGACACGTTCAGTCTAGGTGCCAGCGTGATCGCGGAAAAGACCAGCGCCGAGCTGACCAATGCGATCAACTACAACACGGTCGGCCTCGGCCTGATCCAGCAGGCGGCAGCGGCTGGCCAGATCAGTCCGGCGCAGGCGCAGGCACTGGCCGCACAGGTCGGCGCGGTGGTGCCGCCGGGTTCGGACGGTTATGCCCGTATCACCGGCAACAACTGGGCCTATGGCTGGCAGCTGGGCGCCTACTGGAAGCCGACCACGCAGGACAAGCTGGCGTTCGATTACCGCTCGAAGATCTCGCACACGCTGCATGGCACGGCCAATTTCACGGTGCCGGACAATGTCGTCGCCCTGCTGTCCAATCCGGCGGTGGCGCCCCTGCTTGGTGGCGGCATGCCGTTCACGCACACCAACGGTACCGCCGACTTCACCAATCCCGCCACGGCCGACGTGAGCTACTGGCATCAGGAAGAGAAGTACGGTTTTGGCGCGGATGTGGCCTGGACCCAGTGGGATCTGTTCAAGCAGTTGCAGGTGACCTACGCGAATCCGGCCCAGCCCACCAGCACGCAGGCCTTCAACTGGCACAACAGCTGGTATGTCTCGCTCGGCGGTGAGTACTACCTCAACGACCAGCTCACCCTGCGCGCTGGCGTGGGCCTCGACACCACGCCAACCACGGCTGCATACCGCGAGCCGCGTGTGCCTGACGAAACGCGCAAACTCGCCACGGTCGGCATCGGCTACAAGCTCAGCCAGCATTTCGAGATCAATGCGTCCTACGCGCATATTTTCGTCAACAAGGCGGCCATCAATGGCGCGGAAAGTGCCACCCTCGATACGTTGTCCGGTTATTCCAATGACTACGGCAACCTGCTGAGCCTGTCGGCGCAGTACAAGTTCTAGTTCTAATTGCGGCAACACGAAACGGACGTCCGAACGAAAACCTCCCCGCGCAAGCGGGGAGGTTTTTTTGTGCGATCAGGCCCGGCGCGGTGGCCCGTGTTCAGCCACGCTTGAGCAGCAACCCCAGCATGCGGCGGAAGCGCGCGCCGTAGGGCGGATTGAGCAGGCCGACACCGTTGAAGCGCGCCTGCCGGAACACCGGTTTCAGATGCGAAAACGTGCGGAAGCCGGCTTCGCCGTGATAGCCGCCCATGCCGGAGGCACCGACGCCGCCGAACGGCAGGCCATGCTGTGCGATGTGAAACAGCGTGTCGTTGAGGCTGACCCCGCCGGCAACAGTGCGTGCCAGCACCTTGTCGATCAGTGACCGATCCTGCTCGAACAGGTACAGCGCCAGCGGATGCGGATGGGCGGCTACGTAGGCGATCGCTTCGTCCAGCGAATCGTAGGGAACCAATGGCAGCAGCGGGCCGAAGATCTCCTCCTGCATCACGCCCATGCCGTCATTGACCTCGCTCAGCAGTTGCGGTGGCAGCAGGCGGCGTGCCGGATCATCCGTGGCCTCGCTCAGCGGATGCACCTGCGCACCTGCTGCTACTGCGCCATCACGCAATCCGACCAGGCGTTGGTACTGGCGCTCGGAAGCGACGCTGGCGTATTGCGTGCTTTGCGCCAGCTGCGGATACATCCTGGTCACCATGCTTCGGGCCGCGTCGATGAAATCCGCCACGCGTGCGCGCGGCAGCAATACGTAGTCCGGCGCGATGCAGGTCTGTCCGGCGTTGACCAGCTTGCCGAATACGATGCGTTCCACCGCCTTATCGAAGCGCGCGCCGGGGCCGATGATCGCCGGCGACTTGCCGCCCAGCTCCAGCGTCACCGGGGTCAGGTTCGTGGCGGCCGCACGCATCACGTGGTGACCCACCGCGGTGGAGCCGGTGAACAGCAGGTGGTCGAACGACAGTGCGGAAAATGCCTGCGCCACCTCGGCATCGCCGGTGACCACCAGCACCTCGTCGGGCTGGAAATAGCGGGCCATCTGCTCGGCGAACAGCGCCGAGAAGCGCGGCGTGTATTCGCTCATCTTGACCATCGCACGATTGCCGGCGACCAGTGCGTCGACCAGCGGGCCGATCGCCAGATACAGCGGATAGTTCCACGGCACGATGATGCCGATCACACCTAGCGGCTGCGGTATCAGCGCATTGCGTGCCGGCAGGAATGCGAGGCCGGCCAGCGAGCGCCGTGGACGCATCCAGCGACGGCCATGGCGCAGCGCATGGCGGATGCCGGAGAGGCTGGGAAAGAATTCCAGCAGATCGGTTTCTTCCGCCGGACGCTGGCCGAAGTCGGCCGAAATCGCAGCCGCGAAGGCGCTACGCTGCTCGCGCAGCATCGTATCCAGCGCACGCAACCGCTTCGCGCGCGCATCCCAGGTGGGCATCGGATCAGCCGCATGCGCGGTGCGCATGCGTTGCAGGCTTGCAGTGAGATTCGGGTCGGGGGTGCTCATCGGGCTCTCGATAAACCGTAGAGCCTATCCATAGCACACCGGCCATCCGGACGGTGTGGCGAGTCGTCCATGACCCGCACCGACGGCTCGGCTCGGGTCGCTTACTCGCCGATCGTCAGCAGCGAGGCGTTGCCGCCGGCGGCGGTGGTGTTGATGGTGAGCGTGCGCTCGCCGGCGAAGCGCAGCAGGTAGTGCGGGCCGCCCGCCTTGGGGCCGGTGCCGGACAGGTTCTCGCCGCCGAACGGCTGCACGCCGACCACCGCGCCGATCTGGTTGCGGTTGACGTAGCAGTTGCCGACGCGGGCGTGGCTGGCGATGTAATCGACGGTGTCATTGATGCGGCTGTGGATGCCGAGGGTGAGGCCGTAGCCGGTGGCGTTGATCTGGTCGACCACCTGCTTCAGCTCGCTGCCCTTCCAGCGGATCACGTGCAGCACCGGGCCGAACACTTCGCGAGTCAGCGTGGCAAGCGACGGGATCTCGTAGGCGCGCGGGGCGAAGAAGGTGCCGTTGGCGGTAAGCGCCGGATCGAGCTTCACTTCGCCGATCTTCTTCGCTTCCTTGTCCATGCGCGCTGCGTGCTCGACCAGGATCTTCTTCGCGTCCTCGTCGATCACCGGGCCGACGTCGGTGGACAGCTGGCCCGGGTCACCCACCTTCAGCTCGCCCATCGCACCGGCGAGCATCGCGCAGACCTTGTCGGCGATGTCTTCCTGCACGAACAGCACGCGGGCGGCGGAGCAGCGCTGTCCGGCGGACTGGAACGCGGAGGCGATTACATCCTTGACGATCTGTTCGGGCAGCGCGGAGGAGTCGGCGATCATCGCGTTCTGGCCGCCGGTCTCGGCGATCAGCGCGGCTATCGACGCATTGCGCGCAGCGAGGGCGCGATTGATCGCCCAGGCGGTCTCGGTGGAGCCGGTGAAGGCGACGCCGGCGACGCGCGGATCACGGGTCAGTGCGGCGCCGACGGTGGCGCCGTCGCCCGGCAGATACTGCAGCACGTCGGCGGGCACGCCGGCATCGTGCAGCAGCTTGATCGCGGCATAGCCGATCAGCGAGGTCTGCTCGGCCGGTTTGGCGATAACGGCATTGCCGGCGGCGAGCGCGGCGCTGACCTGGCCGAGGAAGATCGCCAGCGGGAAATTCCACGGGCTGATGCAGACGAACACGCCGCGGCCGTTGAGGAACAACTGGTTGCTCTCGCCGGTTGGGCCGGGCAACTGCTCGGGCTGACCGAACAGGCGGCGCGCCATGGTGGCGTAGTAGCGCAGGAAGTCGGCCGCCTCGCGGATCTCGGCGATCGCGTCGGGCAGGCTCTTGCCGGCTTCGCGCACGCACAGTGCGATGAACTCGCCGCGATGCGCTTCGAGCTGCTCGGCAGCGTGTTCGAGGATCGCGGCGCGGCTGGCCGCGGGCAGGCGATCCCAGCCGAACTGCGCGGCGACCGCGTTGCTCAGCGCTTTGTCGACGGTGGCGCTGTCGGCGCTGACGTAGCTGCCCACGCTTTGGCGGCGGTCGGCCGGGTTGGTCACCTGCACGGTCGGGCCGTTGGCGTTGGCGCCCGGGACCAGCGGTGCCGCGGTCCATGGGCCAGCGTTGGCGGCGACCGCGTCGGCCATCGCTTTCAGTTCGTTGTCGTTGGAGAAGTTGACGCCCATGGAATTCTTCCGAAGTTCACCGTAGAGATTCACCGGCAGCGGGATGCGCGGGTGCGGAATGGAGGCGAAGCCGCGCACGGTTTCGCACGGGTCGGCGACCAGGGTGCGCACCGGCACGCTCTCGTCGACGACGCGGTTGACGAAGCTGGTGTTGGCGCCGTTTTCGAGCAGGCGCCGCACCAGGTACGGCAGCAGATCTTCGTGTGTGCCGACCGGCGCATACACGCGGCAGGGCACGTTCAAGTTCTGCGGACCGATCACTTCGGCATACAGGTCGGTACCCATGCCGTGCAGGCGCTGGTACTCGTACGGACGACCCTGCGCGACGTGATGCACGGCGGCGATCGAGTGCGCGTTATGCGTGGCGAATTGCGGGTAGATCAGTTCGACGCCGGCGTTGAAAAGACGGCGGGCGCAGGCCAGGTAGGACACGTCGGTGTTCGGCTTGCGCGTATACACCGGATAACCGGCCAGGCCGTTTTCCTGCGCGCGCTTGATCTCGGCATCCCAGTAGGCGCCCTTGACCAGGCGCACGTACCAGCGACGATTGGCGGCGCGTGCGGTCTCGATCAACCAGTCGATCACGAACGGGGTGCGCTTGGCGTAGGCCTGTACCACGATGCCGAGACCGTTCCAGCCTTGCAGCGAGGGATGCGCGAACACGTCGCCGATGATGTCCAGCGACAGCTCAAGGCGTTCGGCCTCTTCGGCGTCCACCGACAACGCGATGCCGTATTTCATTGCCAGCTGCGACAGCTCCAGCAGTTTCTCGCTGAGCTGGCGATGGGCGAGTTCGCGCTTGGCCACTTCGTAGCGTGGATGCAGCGCGGACAGCTTCACGGAGATCGACGGCGCGTCGGTATGGTTCGCGAACGGGCCGCGTGCACCGATCGCGGCGATCGCATTGCGGTAATCCTGCTGATAGCGCTCGGCGGTCTCGCTGGTCAGCGCGGACTCGCCCAGCATGTCGTAGGAATAGCGGTAGACCGCGTATTCCTTCTTCGCGCAGCGATCCAGTGCCTCGTCGATGGTCTGTCCCATCACGAACTGGTGGCCCATGATGCGCATCGCCTGACGCACGGCGAGGCGGATCGCCGGTTCGCCGGCACGGCCGACCAGCCGCTTCAGTGCGCCGGTGAAATCGTGGCGGGTGTCTTCGGCGAGATTCACCAGATGTCCGGTGAGCATCAGGCCCCAGGTCGAGGCGTTGACGAACAGCGACTCGCTCTGGCCCAGGTGCTTCTTCCAGTCCGCATCGCCCAGCTTGTCGCGGATCAGCTTGTCGGCGGTGGCCTTGTCCGGAATGCGCAGCAAGGCTTCGGCCACGCACATAAGCAGCACGCCCTCTTCGGAGGAGAGATCGTACTGGCGCATGAAAGATTCGACCGCGCTCTGGTCCTTGGCGCGCAAGCGCACCCGGCTGACCAGCTCGGCGGCGAGGTCGATCACCTTTTCGCGTTCGACCGGCGGCAGGGTGGCCTGGGCGAGCAGGTCGTTGACCGCTTCGGTTTCGTCGCGCAACCAGGCGGCGGTGATGCGCGCGCGGGCTGGCCCGGCGCCGGCGGGGAGTTCGGGGCTGAGGATGGGTTGGGTCACAGGGGAAGCCGGTGCGGTTGCAGGGACGGTGGGTAAACGCGGAATTGTACGCCGGACACAGCGCACAGGGTGCACGAACCGAAGCGTTTGCCGGCGCTCCGGCGGCGGTTCGGACTGCTTGCCAAGTGTGTCGTTGGGGTGCCGGCCAGCGCGAATTGGCGGCACCATCCGGGTTCGATGGGTGCGACATTCTTGCCCGCTGACTCGCCGCGGCCTATCATTCCGCTGTTCCAGGCACGCCGGATCTCCATGATCGTGCTTCGACCAGCTGCCGCCGGCCTGCCGTGCGTGACGATGTGGCTCAAGCCCAATCGCACGCTCAGCCGACGAGGGTTGCGTCGATTGATCGTGGTTCTGGTAGCGCTGGCGCTGATAACGGCAGGACTGGGTGCGTGGCAGGGGAATGTATTTGCTCCGCTGTTTGCCCTGGTTGAATCCGCCGCCGTGGCTGTCGCCTTGAGCGTGGCCTGGCGGGCCGGCGACCGCAGTGAGCGCATCACCCTCGACGCTTCGTCGCTGGAGGTGCAATCCCTGCCAGGTCGCCGCAGTGTGCGTTTCCAGTCGTACTGGGTGCGCGTGCTGCTGGAGCCGGGCAATGGGCGCCAGCGCCTGCTGCTGTCATCGCACGGGCGCAAAATGGAAATCGGCGCTTTTCTGGCGGAACAGGAACGCGTCGAGCTGTCGAAGAAACTCGTGGTGTTGCTGGCTGATCTCAACGGCCCGTTGCGCAAATAGGTTCAACAAAGGTGCAAGACATGACATCTGGCGGCATCAGGCGATCATTCACGGCATGGGCGACGCTTGCCCTTGCGCTGTTCGGCGGCGTGGCTCAGGCCGATCCGAGTCCGTACCAGCTGAACATGGAGCGCGGCGCGAGTACCTGGTCACAGGTGCCCTATGACCTGAACAACATCTCGCTCGGCGTATGCGTGGTGATCGGCATCCTGGTGTTCGGTGCGATGTTCATTGCCATGTTCCGCTTCCGCAAGTCGCGCGGCGCGGTGGCCGAGAAGTGGTCGCACAACACCATGCTGGAAGTCGTGTGGACCACGATCCCGGTGATCATCCTGATCGTGTTGGCCTATCTGGCGACCGGCGGAATCACCTCGTGGTCCGATACCACCGGTTCGCAGATGACGGTCAAGGTCACCGGCTACCAATGGAAGTGGCGCTACGACTACGTCGATTACCTCGGCAAGCCGATCAGCAAGGTCGGCTTCATGTCCAAGCTCGATACGCAGAGTGACCAGACCCGTCAGCTCGACTCGGGCATGGATCCGTACGCGGTCAAGGTCGGCGACGAGAACACCTACCTGCTGAACGTCGACAAGCCGCTGGTGGTGCCGGTCGACACCAAGATCCGCTTCGTGATCACCGGTGCCGACGTGATCCATTCCTGGTGGGTGCCGGCGCTGGGCTGGAAGCTCGATGCGATCCCCGGAATCATCAATGCGGCCTGGACCAACATCACGGTGCCGGGTACGTATCGCGGCCAGTGTGCCGAGCTGTGTGGTCAGGATCACGGCTTCATGCCGATCGTGGTGGTGGCCAAGTCAAAGGCGGATTTCGCCACTTGGCTGGCGGAGCAGGAGGCGCAATCAGCCGCACCTGCCGCGGCTCCGGCAGCAGCATCGACGGCTGCTGCCCCGGCGGCGGCCGAGACCGCTGCGGCACCTGCCACGGCCAAGTAAGGCTGATTCCCAGCAACTCGCAGTCTCATTGCAGTCGCATTCAATATTTTCAGGTTAGAGGTGCAAGGCCATGTCACACGCAGCCACCCATGATCAGCACGATGATCACCACGGCGCGCCGAAGAGTTTCTTCCAGCGTTGGTGCATGTCGACCAACCACAAGGACATCGGCACGCTGTACTTGGTCTTCGCGCTGGTGATGTTCTTCATCGGCGGCAGCTTCGCGATGCTGATTCGTGCCGAACTGTTCAAGCCGGGCCTGCAGCTGATGCAGCCGTATTTCTTCAACCAGCTGACCACGATGCATGCGCTGGTGATGATCTTCGGCGCGATCATGCCGGCCTTCGTCGGCCTCGGTAACTGGATGATCCCGTTGATGGTTGGCGCGCCGGACATGGCGTTGCCGCGCATGAACAACCTGTCGTTCTGGATCCTGCCGTTCGCCTTCACCCTGATGCTGTCCACCCTGTTCATGGCGGGCGGTGGCCCGGCCGGCGGCTGGACGATGTATCCGCCGCTGTCGCTGCAGAGCGACTCGCTGGCCTACGTGGTATTTGCGATCCACCTGATGGGCATCAGCTCGATCATGGGCGCGATCAACATCATCGCGACCATCCTCAACATGCGCGCGCCCGGCATGGAACTGCTGAAGATGCCGGTGTTCGTGTGGAGCTGGCTGATCACGGCGTTCCTGCTGATCGCGGTGATGCCGGTGCTGGCCGGTGCGGTGACGATGCTGCTCACCGACAAGTACTTCGGTACCAACTTCTTCAACCCGGGCGGCGGTGGTGACCCGGTGCTGTACCAGCATATCTTCTGGTTCTTCGGGCATCCCGAGGTGTACATCATGATCCTGCCGGCGTTCGGGATCATCTCGGAGATCATCCCGACCTTCGCGCGCAAGCCGATCTTCGGCTACAAGGCGATGGTGTTCGCGATTGCCTCGATCGCCTTCCTCTCGTTCATCGTGTGGGCGCATCACATGTTCGCGGTCGGCCTGCCCATGGGCGCCGAGATCTTCTTCATGTACGCGACGATGCTGATCGCGGTGCCGACCGGCGTGAAGGTGTTCAACTGGGTCAGTACCATGTGGGGCGGCTCGATGACGTTCGAGACGCCGATGCTGTTCGCGATCGCGTTCGTCATCCTGTTCACCATCGGCGGTTTCTCCGGCCTGATGCTGGCGCTGGTGCCGGCCGACTTCCAGTACCACGACACCTACTTCGTGGTGGCGCATTTCCATTACGTACTGGTGACCGGTGCACTGTTCGCGATCATCGCTGCCACCTATTACTGGCTGCCGAAGTGGAGCGGCCGGATGTACAGCGAGTTCTGGGGCAAGATGCACTTCTGGAACTCGGTGATCTGGGTCAACGTGCTGTTCTTCCCGCAGCACTTCCTGGGTCTGGCGGGCATGCCGCGCCGCATCCCGGATTACAACGTGGCGTTCGCCAACTTCAACATGATCAGCTCGATCGGCGGCTTCCTGTTCGGCGCTTCGCAGCTGATCTTCCTCGGCGTGCTGATCCATGGCGTGTGGTTCTCGAAGAAGAAGGCCACTGATCGCGTGTGGGAAGGTGCCAAGGGTCTGGAGTGGACGGTGCCGTCGCCGGCGCCACATCACACCTTCGAGGTGCCGCCGGTGATCCACGACGACGAGCTGGCGCACGGCCACGTCAACGATTGAACAACCATCAGGGGGTCCGTGCCGGAAAGCGGCCGGGCGTCCAGAGAAGCCGATCCACATGACGCAACCGAAGATGCAGCAGCCCGTGCTTGATCCGTCCGATGCGGACCGCCGCAAGGGTGTGCGGCGTACCGTGACGATTCTGGTGGTGATCGTGGCGGCGTTCTTCCTGGTGTCGTTTGTGCAGATCGTGCTGATGAAATAGCAGTACCGCAGTCGCGACACGTTTTCTTCAACCGGTCGGGTTTGACGACCGGCATGCAGTTCCCCGGTCGGCCTGACGGGGTTAAGTCATCAAGAGAAATCCACGGGGTCTCACCATGGGTCAGCAGCACGACGCTTACTTTGTTCCGGCCAAGAGCTACTGGCCGTTCGTGGCCGCAGTGGTCATGTTCACCACCGTGTTCGGTGCCGCACACTGGCTGAACGCGGAGCCCGGGGACGCCGGTTTCGGCAAGACCGTGCTGACTGTCGGCGTGATCGGCGTGCTGGGCATGTTCTTTGGCTGGTTCCGCTCGGTGATCAACGAGTCGCTGGCGGGCGACTACAACCACCAGGTGGACACCTCGTTCCGCATGGGCATGATGTGGTTCATCTTCTCCGAGGTGATGTTCTTCGGCGCGTTCTTCGGCGCGCTGTTCTACATCCGCATGTTCTCGGTACCGTGGCTGGGTGGCGAAGGCCACGGCACGCTGACCCATCAGTTCCTGTGGAGCGATTACGCGGCCTCATGGGGCGCCAATGGCGGCAATGGCCCGGAGCATGCCGGTGGCGCGTTCTCGACCGTGCCGGCGTGGGGTCTGCCGCTGCTCAACACGCTGATCCTGCTCAGCTCCAGTGTCACCGTGACAATCGCGCATCACGCCTTGCGCGCAGGGCATCGTGGCAAGATCCTGTTATTCCTCGGCCTCACCGTGCTGCTGGGCGCCCTGTTCCTGAACTTCCAGGCGCATGAGTACATCGAGGCCTACAAGGAACTGAACCTGACCCTGCACAGCGGCGTCTACGGTTCGACCTTCTTCATGCTGACCGGCTTCCACGGCCTGCACGTGACCCTGGGCACGATCATGCTGGCGGTGATCTGGTTCCGCGTGTTGAAGGGCCATTTCAACAAGGATCATCACTTCGGTTTCGAAGCGGTGGCGTGGTACTGGCACTTCGTCGACGTGGTCTGGCTCGGCTTGTTCATGTTCGTCTACATCCTCTAAGCCGACACAAGCTGACCCATCAAGCAAATAGCCCGCCATCCAGCGGGCTATTTGCTTTGGGTGTGCCGGTAACTGTCATGAGTCGAGGCGAATATGGCGGCTCAGGCGTCGAGTCGGGTTCAACCTACGCTCTGGCGGCGGCGATTTGCACGCTGCCTGAGGCTGAAAGCTGTGAGCCCTGGAGTGATCCGGCTTCATGCGCTGGATGAGGCTCTTGGCCTATGACGGATAGATAGTCGGCAGTGTTCGGCTTTTCGGTTATGTTCTCTACCCCTGATCTCGGGGGAAGCTTCTAGCTTCGTCGAGGCGTAAAATTGTGACTCCGTGACCTTGTGAAATTCATGTGTTTGATATAGGGATTTCCGGCTCAGGCACATAAACATCATGATTTGAGCTGGCCAAGGCGCAGTTCTTGCATGACGTATACACCTGCAATTGGAACTGGGGGGAAGGACATGTTTCGTTTTCTGCACCGCCAGACCATGCGCTGGCTTCTGCTGCTGGGTCTGGGCGAGTTGTTGCTGCTGGGCGTTTCACTGACGCTGGCAACCTACCTGCGCTATTTCAATCAACCGGACGAACAAGTCCTGTATGCCCACCACCTGCAGGAACGCTCATTGGCGTTCGCGGTGGTCATCCTGCTGGGCCTAGTAGCGCTTGGCCAGTATCAGTCGCATGTGCGCACCAGCTGGTTCGGCCAATTGGCGCGTCAAGTAGTGGGGTTCGTGCTGGGTGGATTTGGCCTGTTCGTGATGTATTACGTCGTACCGCAGGCTCGCGTGGGTCGTGGTGTGCTGGCTATCGCCCTGGTGCTGGGCTTTGCGGCCGTTACCGGATTCCGCGTACTGTTCCTGCACCTGCTGGACGCCAGGGTGCTGCAGCGGCGCGTGGTGATACTCGGCGCTGGCCGGCGCGCGGATGAGATCCACAGTCGCATGCGCCGGCAGTCCGATCGGCGCGGCTTCAGCGTGGTGGGTTTTCTGCCGCGGGCGGGTGAGGCGCTGGCGATCCCGGCTGAGCACTTGCTCAGCCTCGATGTGCCGCTGGCAGTCTGGGTGCTGCGCGAGGAGATCGACGAGATCGTGGTGGGTGTCGATGATCGCCGTGGCGGCCTGCCGATGGAGGAGTTGCTCGAATGCCGGCAGCTCGGCATCGATGTCACCGATCTGACCACGTTTTTTGAACGCGAATCCGGTCGCGTGCAACTGTCCCTGACGGATCCGTCCTGGCTGGTTTTCTCGGGAGGTTTCGATTCCACCCCGTTTCGTCGGCTGAGCAAACGCTGTTTCGATCTGGGCATCGCGGCGCTGGTGCTGCTGCTGACCTGGCCGCTGATGCTGCTGGTGGTGCTCGCGATCCGCCTCGAATCAGGCGCTGGCCAACCGATTCTCTACCGTCAGGAGCGGGTCGGCGTACGCGGCAAGACCTTCGATCTGATCAAGTTCCGCAGCATGCGTACCGATGCCGAAATGGATGGGGTGGCGCGTTGGGCCAGCAAGAACGACGACCGGGTCACCCGCGTCGGCCGCATCATCCGCAAGGTGCGGCTCGATGAATTGCCGCAACTGTGGAACGTGCTCAAGGGCGAAATGAGCTTCATTGGCCCGCGCCCGGAGCGCCCGCAATTTGTCGCCGATCTGACCCAGAACATTCGTTATTACAATCTGCGTCACTGCCTGAAGCCGGGCCTCGCCGGCTGGGCGCAATTGCGTTACCCGTACGGCGCGTCCGAAGCGGATGCGGTTGAGAAGCTGAAGTACGACTTGTATTACGTCAAGAACCACAACCTGCTGTTTGACCTGTTGATCCTGCTCCAGACGGTGGAAGTCGTGTTGTTCGGGCGTGGCGCTCGTTAGGCAACACGACGGAACGGGTAGGGGGTGAAGTCCGGTGATGAGCACTGCATACGCCGCAAGTTGTACGGGCACCTTGCCCCTCAAGTGCTAGGCTGCAGAAGTTCACGCCGACAGTTTTCATGCGTCGGGAACGACGGCGATCGGCCACCCAGGGTTCATCCGATTATGTGGAATCCCCATGTCCCGCTTCGATAACGATCAGCGTGGCCGGATGGGGCATCCAGCAGCGAACGGTTCCGGGACCAACCAACGGCCTGCACCGCATGCAGCGAGAACTCAGATCAGCGAGGCATCACCATCCGGACGACGCGTTCGCATCGCCTGGGGCATGGCTCTCGCGCTGTTGCTGACCACGGTGTCGTTGCTGGCCCATGACAGCGCGCCACAAGGTGCCGCGACGGCGTCGTCACCCATCGCCCCGGCACTGGTCGTGACGCCGCAAGCGCTCACAACACCAGACTCCTATCGCGATTTGACTATGGCTGCACTGACCATGTCGGCCACGCGCGTGGCCGACACATCAGATGGACGACTGGTGTTGGCATCAAGCGCGACCGCCGACGTGACCGCGTTGCCGATCGGCATGGTCAGCCATACGCCTGCCGCACAGCCGGCATGGCACTCGAATTCGGGCATGGGCGTCACTGCCAATGCGGTGAATGCCCCACCCATGACCGCAGCCGCTGCAGTGCAATTGGCGGCACACCCACGCCTGCTCCTTGACCCCACGACCCTGGCCACGCTGCGTCGGCGCGCGGCCGCCCATACGGTGCAATGGCGGGCGTTGAAGGCCACCTGCGATTCCTATATCGGCGGCACGGTCAATTACCCCACGGGGGCCACCTATCCCAATCTTCCCGATCTGGGGCAGGGCTATCAAGGCAGCAGTTACCTGCCTGCGCTGCTGGAGGAAGGGCTGTGTTACCAGATGCTCAAGTCAAGCAATCCGACCGCGGCAGCACGCTATGGTGCCAAGGCCGTGGATATCCTGCTGAAGATGTCCCGCCCGTTCACGACTGCGAGCGGTAATCAGGGTGAGGATCCGTGTACCGACAATGGATATGTCATACGTTTTTACGGCGTCGGCTTCGGACTTGGCTACGACTGGGTGTACGAGCTATTGACCCCGGCCCAACGCACACGGATTTTCACGACCGCGAATGCATGGCTGACGGCTTGGGAGAATCCGAGTTCGTCCGCTTGCGCGAACTTCGAGTTCGTGAATCCGCAAAGCAACTATTTCGCTGGTTATTTCCATGCCAAGGCTGTGATCGCGTTGGCCACTTATGACGAAAATCCGAGCGCGCCTGCGGAATGGAACGACTGGCTGAATATCCAGTTCGGCACGCGTGTGCAACCGTATTACGCCCGGCATCTGCGCGGCGGTGGCTGGCCCGAGGGTTACGGCAATTACGCTCCGCTGGCCATCTTCAACATGAGTCTGCCTGCGCGCGAAGTCAGGACCGCCACCAGGAAGGATCTGGTTCATGCCGCCGCGGCCTATAGCTTCCCGCTCGACAGTGCCGACTATGCCATGCACTTCACGTGGCCATCGCTGGCCTATTTCGATGATCGCGACACCAATCATTCGAATTCAACGCCACAGCCCCCGGGAACAACCAATGTGGGCGTGTTCCAGCAGATACTCGGCGAGCTGATTTATTGGAACTCTCCCAAGGCCAGCGTATTCAACCAGTATCTTGCCGCGGTCAATGCAGCAACTTCCAACTACGGCGCTGCTGATCCCTGGCTGGTTTTCCTGGAAGTGGATCCTGACGCTGCGACGACAGCGTTGAGCACGTTGCCGCTCTCGTATCTTGCCCCTGGAATGAATGCGGTAGCGGCGCGTTCCAGTTGGGGAACCCGTGCAAGCTGGATGTCGTTCCGGGCGGGTCCCTATGTCAACAATCCCGCCCAGGGCGAGGAGTACTTCGATCAGGGTAGTCTTGCGCTGGTCCAGGGTGGCACGCCGTTGCTGCTCAATGCCGGTGGTTGGGCTGTACAAAATCCCAACGGCACGGCCGGGGAGAACGATGTTTACGGCGACAACTATGGCAATTTCAGCGCAAGCAATATCTTTCTCGGCAACCGCGAGCTCTACAACGTCTATTACGTGCGCCACATGAGTGGCAGCTCCCTGGTCGAGCCGTTCGGCCAAGCGGCGTACACCACCGAGACCAAGCAGGTGCGTACGCAAGTGTCGTCGTACGAGGATGGTTCCGACTATGTCTATGTGCTGGCGAAGCATCTGGAAGACATGTATCGCAAGTTCACCGCTGGTGTAGCGGTGGCGGGTTGGGCGCGCCAGATTGTCTATCTGCGCCCGAACCGCTTCGTGGTCTACGACCGCACGATGGATGGCAGCGCGAGCTACGACCAATATCTGGCATGGCATTTCCCGGCCAACCCAGTCGCCGGCACGACGGCATCCGGTGGAAGTCGCCTTGACGTCACCTATAACGGTCGATACGCCGGTGCCATGACCACGGTACTGCCGGTGAAGGCAACGACGACGACGGTGGCACTGTATCCGGATGCCAAACCAGTCAAGGTATGGCAGGTTCAGGTGCGCGCATCAAACTCGAATATCAGCCAGCGATGGCTGACTGTGTTCGATCTGTCGGCATCAGCGTCGATGGTCGCGGCTGCCAGCCCCGTCACCGTCATTCAAGGCGCCATCGTGGGCGTGCAACTCCCAGCCAGTGACGTCAATAGTGTGGTGATCAGCAACGCTGGTGCCGCCGGCACCCGGATCACCGGCAGCATCGGCTACAGCGTGGCTGATGTCGGTGCACATCACATCATCACGGAGTTGGCGCCGAACGCCGGCTACACGGTTACTGCGACCACCAGCGGCAACTTGCAAAACGTCAGCGTGAATCCTGGTGGGAGCGTCATGAGCAGCGGTGCCGGGGTACTCGATTTTTATCTAAGCGCATCCGGAGCAATACAAAAACCACCTGTCGCCATTTCGACCTTGCCGATCAGCTCGCTGCCAGTGTCGGCGTATCCGCATCCGCGGCTTCGCACTGGGTCGTAAGCATTCACTTGCTCTCGACGGCAGCGGTGTCTTGCGGCGAGCACCGTCAGGCAAAGAAGCCGGGTAGGGAAATGATGGAGCGGAACCAATCGGCAGTCAGATACGTTTCAACCGGTACACGTCGGACATCGTAGTCATCCCAGGCAGTGGGACGTCGGAAACCGCCGTAGTAGCTGAACGCATAACGGACTCCGGCTTCGCGCAATGTATCCCGTGTGACGGCATTGAATGCCTCCAAGCCACCCACCGGATAGCTGAAATACCGCATGGGTGCACCGAGCTCCTCGGCCAGACGGTTACCGCAACCCATGATCTCTTCACGCTGCCGCTCGCGAGTCGTTCTGGCGAGTACGGGATGGGTGATGGTATGCCCGCCGATGGTCATTCCGGCCCCATGCATCTCCCGGAGCATGTTCCAGTTCATCCAGAGGCTCTCACTGACCTCCATCCCGCACCGACCTGACCCAGTAGCTCGCGCGATCGCATCCAGGTACGCCTGGTTGGCATCGGCAGGCATCGCTTTGTAAGCGCGCAAAAGTGTCCGAACGGCATTTTCCCGATCCAAACTGTCAAACAAAACCGAGCCAGGGAGCCAGTCGGGCAGTTCGATGGCGTCTCGCGGACTTGTTCGGACCATCCACGCGATCTCGTCCCACCACGGTAAACGCGGAGTGTCGATGAACCCGGTGGTGACGAAAAACGTGGCCGGAACACCTTCCGACTTGAGGATCGGAAATGCCACCTCGTAATTGTCCCGATACCCATCATCGAAAGTGATCATGCCGTACCGGCCACGCCCCGAAGCCAGGACGCGCGGCAAGTCATCAGGCGAGATCATTTCGAGGTGCGACTTGCAGAACCGGAGCTGGTCGGTAAAGGTTTCGGCGTCCGCACTCCAGAGGCCCCTGTCGAACTTGGAGGCGCTGCCATCACCTATGCGGTGGTAGTTGAGGGCGAGCACCCCTGACCATGGTGACGCCCAGCCAAGCAGAGAGCGAAGCCCGCTTTGAGACAGGAGGCGAGTTGCGAAGGCCTTCTTCACGGCGTGCTCCGCCGCACGAAGTGCAACCCTTTGCGGATGATGCACGCGGCGAATCGAACGCAGATGTGGACGGCCATCCGCACAGTCGGTCGCGATATTCGAATCTCTGTCAGCGGGTTCGCTCTCGTCGCCAGCCGCTCTTTGTATGAGGCCGATCCCCGCAGGAAATCATAGGCAGTTACGCCATTATCGATGAGTGCTTTCATGAGCAGAAGATGGGCCAGGTTACCGGGGCTGCGCAGGGGACTGGCGACCTCTAGGCGCATGCCCGATTGATAGAAGTCGAACGTCTGCCCCGTGACAAATCCATACAGAACCACGACCGGTTCTGACGCAAGCGACAGCCGAGCCAGTATCACGCGCCCAGTCGGCAGCCATTGTGAGGTCAGGCCGTGGTGGAATTCGACGAACCGTGGCGCCCCAAATACTCCCGGCTTTCCATCGGCAGTCCACCTTTCCTGGTGCAATCTGACCAAGTCGTCGAACGCGCCAGCGAGTTGGTCCACGTTGATTACCTCGAACTGCACACCGGCGCGCTTTCCCTCCCGCATCAGGCGGCGGACGTGTTGCCGACTGTTTGAGGAAAGCCGATCGAGATAGGCCTCGAAGCCGCCTGTGAGATCTGCGACCAGGCATGCTCCACGCGAGAATCGCTGGGCATCGTGCGGAAGACTCTGCATTCGCAGCAGCGGCGTGTTTTCCGGGAGGTCAAGGAATTCCAGGCGGTCCCAGTCCATGCGCCCGATCTCTTGCCACACGGCATCAACGCAAATGACCTCCTCGCTTGGCAGATAAAGGATATTGAGGTAATCCGGACAGGTTTCTTCGAACTCTGCTTCCCCTGTCGAAATGAATTCGAGGTAGCGAACGCCCAGAAGACCGCCTCTTCCACGGTGAATATATAAAGGGATGGCACCGATAAGCTGCTGCGCACGCCAAACGGTCACGATCCGCAGCTCACCGGCTCGGAGCGCAGATTTGTATACCTGCCACCAGCTCCGCAACCAGGCAAAGTCGAGTGGGGTCGAGGCGGTGGGGCTGGCTGCGTACAGAGTATCCCAATCATGACGAATGGCATCCCAGCCGGCTTCGTCCCGAATCACCCTGGTGGTTACCTGTCCGTCAGGTGAAAGACTTGTCGCATCCCATCCCGACCGTCTGAGCAGGTAGCGAAAGCGGTTGAAAATGACGAGGTAAGCAATTTGAGCCACCGGCAGGAATCCAGCTTTTTCGACCCCTTTAACCGAAGCCGTATTGTGGGTGCTGACATCAATCAGGAACTCGGCCATTTCCTCACGGCCGAGGATGTGTCGCATGGCGAGAAGCAACGCCGGGTAAAGTCCCCGTCCTCGATACTTTTCCAAGGTATGGAAATTAAAAAGAAACACTCGTCCTGGAGCTTCGGGAATCCGACATGGTCCTATCTTTCTACCCCGGTAGGTGGCCCAGCCAAAGCTGACGATCTCGCTTCCGGCCAGCCAGCCGAAAAATTCGTCACCGTGAGTCAACCGTGGCCCGACAAGTCCATGTGGCTCATTTCCGGCATGCATGGCGTTTTCGGCCAATTCACGATCGGCGGCGGCACTCGTCTCTGTTATCCGGACAAGGGTGAGTTGATCGGGAGAAATCAGGTCAGAGCCATTGCACGACGCAAGCAGGATGGTGACGAGAGTCCGGCGAGCGATTCGCCACCGAATGCCTCGAAGGAGGCGCGCGACGTGAGTGCCGCTCATAAGAAAGCCGTTGTCCGGTCATGCGGAGCATTTGCAGGACCTCGCGAGGCGGACCATATGCATGTCAGTGGAAACGGGGTGGTCGCCAGGGTGCAGGCACATATCCTGGTTCCGATCATCGCAGCTTCGTTTGACATGCGTTCTGCCCGGGAATCTCAGAAAGGCGTGCAGAGATTAGCTGAATTCCATGGTCTCAACGGGTTGTTGGCGCGGTTGCGTCACGGGCCAACGCAGGAACAGGCCATCCGATCGGGCGAGGTGCGGGCGAGGTGCTCCATCGCTGGCGCGGCTCCGTAAAATATCGCGATGCCATGCATGGTCGGCAGGTTTCGGCTGCCATATCAGTCGCGCGCGGGCGCTGGATGCGCGGTCGCCGTCTTCAGCGGACGTAGCGGTGAGCTATACCAGTCTGACACCCTGCCGTTCTCGAAACGGACCCATGAAGGGCCGTATTCCCAACTATCCCCGCCCTGCAGCTCGGGATCGCCCTCGATGGCACGCACGGTGGCGGTGTCCATGCCGAGTTTGAGCGCGGACGGCGCGGTCGGCTCGCGTTGGCTCGGAGAGCCAGCGTCCGCTGCATCGGTCGATGACGTCGTTGCCATGGTCTCGGGCTCGTCAGTGCCACGCAGCCACCCGAAACTCCATAGCAGCCAGACGATGCAGATGATGGCTGCGGATATCAGCAGCCATCGTGAGCGTCGTTGCGCTGGCTCGGCAATCGAGGGATGGGGTTGCGCAGGTGAACTGGTTTCAGTCTGGGGTGCCCGTACCGGCAGGGCGCCGGGAAGGCGCCCATGCTGACGCTCGAATTCCATGGCTGCACCATACAGTGCGGTCAGCTGCTGCAGTCGCTCGGCGGCAACCGTGTCGGTGTGTTCGCTGGCCCGGCGGTCAGGGTGCAGTATGGCTACACGGCGGCGATAGGCTTGTTTGAAATCGGCCAGCTCGCAGCCGGGACTCAATCCCAGAATCTTGTACAGATCGAGGAAATCGGTTTCGCGAGCCAAGCTATTCCCCTGCGGTATCGTTGGTCCGGCGTTAACGCCGGTTCTACACCGACATTTGCCATCGCGGGTGATTCTGACAGAATGGTTTGAGGATAGTACCGCGGCTGGGAGCTCGGTTTTTACGGGCATTTCAAAAGGGAAGATTAACGAACCAGCAGGGTAATTTTCTCCGCACGGGATGTCCGCATTTTTCTCGGTGGATTACGGGGCGGATTGCAGTGGTTTGGGGCGCACTGGTTTTCCGCAACGTTAGTGTGCAAGTGGCCAAGGCGTTGTGCCGCAACCACGAGGTTTCGGATTATTTGAGTAGACGTGCGCTTGCTATAGTCAGATGGCGATAAGTGGTGCCGCAAGAGCATCCGGCCGCGCCCGAATCTGTACGTTGCCGCAGACACCGAACAACAAGATCGACCGCAATGCGCTGCCACTCCGGCAGCGGGGGAAAACCTGATGCAAAGAGCAGCTAGGCAAGCAGTCGGATTGGCGCGGGTGATGGCTCCGGCTGATCCGCGCGAGGCACATCTGGCCGTGGCCTGGCGCGGGCTGCCCGGGTTGGGTTGGCGGACATCAGCGTGAGTATGGGGGTATACATCGTGTTCTGGCTGTCGGCGCTGTTGCTGGTCCACGTGTTCGTCGGCTATCCGGCATGCGTGTGGTGGCTGGCGCAGGTGCTTCCGCAACGGGTGCGAAAATTGGCAGCGGTGACGCCGACCGTGACGGTGGTGCTGGCTGTGTACGAAGGCGCCGAGCATATCCGCACCAAGCTGACGAACCTGCTCGCGTTGGACTACCCGGAGGGGAAACTCGACATCATCGTGGCCTGTGACGGTTGCCGCGACGATACCGCGGTGCAGTGCCGGCAGTTTTCCGACTCGCGCATTCGTGTGCTGGAGTTTGCCGAGCGTCGTGGCAAGGCGGCCTGCTTGAACGACGCCATTGCCTCTGCCAGCGGCGAAGTACTGCTGATGACCGACGTGCGCCAGAACCTGGATCCAGCCGCATTGCGCGAGCTGGTCGCCAATCTCGCCGATCCCGCGGTGGGCGCGGTCAGCGGTGAGCTGCGGCTGCAGGATGCGCTCACCAACTTCGCCGGTGGCGTCGATGCGTACTGGCGTTATGAGAAATTGATACGCCATGCCGAGAGCCGTTCTGGCTCGACCGTCGGGGTGACCGGCGCGATCTATGCGATGCGTCGTGAATTGTTCCGACCGCTTCCACCCGGCACCGTACTCGATGATGTGTTGATACCGATGCGCATCGGCGCGTCCGGTCAGCGCGTGGTGTTCGAGCCATTGGCACTGGCATGGGACCGGCCCTCGCAGCAGCCGGCGCAGGAGCGCGGGCGCAAGATCCGTACCCTGGCCGGCAACTACCAGCTGATCCAGTTGGCGCCTTGGTTGCTTTTGCCATGGCGCAATCCGCTGTGGTGGCGTTTCGTCAGCCACAAGTTGCTGCGGCTATTGGCGCCGTGGCTGATGGTGTCGCTCGCGCTGAGCAGTGCTGCATTGGCCACGCGCCATGCAGTGTGTGCGTTGACCTTGCTGTTACTGGTCGGTGGCGTGGGAGTGGTGGCGCTCGATCGATGGTTGCCAGCGGCTGGACGCTTGTTGCCGGTGCGGCTGATCGTGGCATTCTGGTACCTGAATCTGTTCGCTGCCCAGGCGCTCATTGCGTTTGCCCGCAACCGGAGGTTGCACCTGTGGTGATCAGCAAGAGAGCCAACGTCACGGGTTACGGCGTCCGCAGGCGGTTGGATGAGCTTTGCTACATCGGCAGACTGCCGGACGTCTTGGTGAGGACATATTCGAAGATGTTCCAGGTGCGCACCCTTACTTGTCATCGCGTGCCGCCTGTCAACGATAGGGATGCGTTTGACTTCGAGCTGGATATGATCAAAACCATCGGCGATGGTTTTCGTGAACATATACAGCTGCTGCAGCGGCATTTTTCGGGGATAGAGTCAGGTGGCGCGTTGGCAATGCTTGCAGGCTGCCATCACACGGCAGGTGGTTACATCGGCCATGGCCGTCCGCAGTTTGCGTCGGGTCGTGATGCTTTGTACCGAATACCGGTCGAGCGAGTGATGGGAGCGTGCTGGCGCACGGCCACGCCGAGATTGTCCGAGTTGAGAAGCTATCTCGGCGCAAGTCGAACAGACACCCTTGGGCCAGATCCAGCATGTTCATACTGAGCCTTCTCTATCTGGTGCTTACCATCATCCGGCCGCAGGACTACATGCCTGGACTGGCGGGTGTTCCGGTGCTGCCGGTGGTGTTGCTGCTGGCTTTCGCACTCTGGCTCAGCTCCGCCGGCAAGGCCTTGGCGGCGCCGCAGTTTCTGATTCTGCCCATTTTTCTGCTGGTGATGCTGCTGTCGGATATGGCCAACGGCTGGCTTGGCGGCGCGGCAGAACAACTGATGAAATTCGGCCCGGTAGTGATTGCTTTTTTTGTGCTCGCTACGGCGGTTTCCGCAAGCCAGAGGCGAGTGGTGATCACCTTCGCCGTCTTCGCCCTGTGTGCGATGGTGCTGGCATTGCATGGCGTGGATCAGTTCAACAACGGCGTTGGCTGGACTGGCATGGGCCTTTCCGAAGACAGCCGCATCCAGTACGTCGGCATCTTCAATGACCCCAACGATCTCGGGCTGCTTTTCGTGACCACCTGGCCGATGGCGCTCTACCTGAGTTCGCGGGGAGGCTTTCCGGGGCGGGTGTTCTGGTTGGCCGGCGCCGCATTGCTGCTGTACGGGATCTATCTGACCAACTCGCGCGGAGCCTTTCTTGCGGTCATGGTAATTGTTGCGGTCTACCTTTGGCGCAAACGCGGATTCGCGACTTCGCTGGTGTTGAGCAGCATCGGCATGATGGGGCTGATGTTGATGAAAACACGCGCGCAGGACATCAGTGTTGACGATGAGTCGGCGTTCGGGCGCGTCGACGCTTGGTATGAAGGGCTGCACATGTTCCTGTCGCATCCCCTGCTTGGCATTGGCGCAGGCAACTTCACCGACTACAACGATCTGACGGCGCACAATTCGTTTGTCCTGGTACTCGCCGAGACGGGATTTCTGGGTTACGTCCTGTGGCTGGCTTTTGTTGGCTACAGCTTCATGATGACCCTGCGGATATTGCGGAATCGCGTTGATGCTTCCGTGCAGACGGCCATCGTACCTGCCGGGAAGGCCGCCAAGCTGGCGGTTGACGGCGACCTGGAACGCGAGAGCGGCATTGCGCTGACGTTGTTGTTGTCGCTGTGCGGGATGTTTGCGGCAGCGTTTTTCCTGAGCCGCAGCTACATGATCGTGATGTATCTACTGATTGCTGTCGTGGTGGGCAATTTCGTCCGCGTCCGCGAACGCATTCCGGAAATTTCCGGGTTCAGTCTGCTTTCCGGCGGTTGGCGGTGGATGCTGGCCGCGATGGGATCGATCGTGTTTCTGGTCGTCATCGTTACCGTGTTGATGCACAGCGCATGAGCACACGCGACAGCACCCTGCGCAACACTTTGTTCTCGTCGATTGGCATCTATACCGAATATTTTCTCGGCATGGTCGCCGCCATCATGATTGCGCGACACCTGGGTCCAACCGACTACGGCATCTATGGGCTGTTCATCTGGTTCGCATCGGTTGGCGTGGTGGTAACCAATTCGGGAATCGCCAACGGCGTGATCAAGTTTGTGGCTGAACTGCGCGGCATTGGGCGCGAGGACCTGATCGTTCCGCTGCTGGGTCGTCTGCGTCGAGCGCAGGTATGGCACATGGCGCTGGTCGCGATCGCCGCGGCATTCCTGTTCCTGGTCGCCCGCAAGCGTGTGGCGGGAGACCTCGGCCCCATCGATTTTTGCCTGTTGCTGTTCGCGGTAGGCATGCGCGCGCCTTACATGTTCAATATCGCGATCGCCAAGGGTTTCGAAGCATTCGATGCGACCGCGAAAGTGGCGCTGGTAGCCGCGCCGGTGAATCTTGCGATGGTTATTGCGGCGAGCCTCCTGCATGCGTCGATCAGCTGGTTTTTGGTGGTCTATGCGGCATCCAGCGCCTTGTTCCTGCTGGCCTCGCAATTCCAGGCGCGCCGCCTGCTGCGCAAACTGCCAAGTCCCGGTTGCCCGACGGACGAATTGATACGACGGATGCGTCGTCATCTGCGGATCATTTCGTTGACGATCATCGTGAGCTTTCTGGTCGCGAGTGATGTCGAGATACTGTTCCTGAATCTGTACGCTTCTTCGACATCCGCGGGCTATTTCAAGGTGGCCTACCAGTTGGCAACCGGCATCATGCTGCTGGTGCCAGGTGTGTTCGGTGCATTGTTGTTGCCAATGATGGCCAAGGCGCTCAGCCAGAGCCTGGACGTTGCCGGGCAGCGCTTTGTCGATGCCACCAGTTACCTGCTGCTGCTGGCGGCGCCGGTGCTTGGTTTCGGCATAGCCTTTTCCGGCACGATCATCGGCATTCTCTACGGAGGCGTGTATGCCACTGCGGCGCCGGTCTTTGCCTGGTGCCTGTTCGCCGGTGCGGTGACGACCGTCAGCCAGAGCGCGATCAGCCTGCTGGTCAGCGCGGATCGGCAACACACCATACTGATCATGACGATCTCGTTTGGCATCATGAAATTCCTGCTTGACATGACCTTGATCCGGCACTTCGGCCTGTACGGCGCCATCGCCGCCATCGTGCTGGTGACCCTGGCCAGCTCGACCAGCTATCTCACCATCAGCATGCGGGCAGGCGGCGTGCATCTGGCATGGATGCGCTTGCTGCGAACCATGCTTGCGGCGGCGCTGGCGTCGTTGCTGGCATCGCTGGTGGTCCGGCTGCAGATGCCGCCGATATTCACTCTCTTGCTTGGTGGCCTGGTCTTGACAGTCGTCTATTTCCTGTTGACCTTGTGCATCGGCTGCTGGAGCGCGGCCGACCTTGCCCAGTTGCAGGGTCTGCACCAGCGCTTTGCTTCAGGCCGACCCCGGTGGGTGGGGCAGATGCTGAGCTGGTTCGGAGCCCGTGCGAGGAGGGGTTCGTGATGTCGGACTGGTACGAAAACTTGTTCAGGCGCGCGCTTTATCCGGTGTACGAAACCGGCTTGCGCCGTCGTCGCACACTCGCCTATTTCAAGGACTATCGACGGAACCAGTGGCTGGCGCCGGAACAGATCGCGGCCTTGCAATGGGAGCGACTCAAGGCTCTGCTCGACCACTGTTACCGGGAGGTGCCGTACTACCGACAGCAGTGGCACGAACTGGGTATCGCTCCGCAGGACATCCGTAGTCTGGATGACTATGCCCGACTGCCGCTGCTTACCAAGGCGGATATCCGTGCCAATGGCGATGCGCTCAAGGCCGAGTCGCTGCGGAACCAGCTTGGTTACAAGGCGACCGGCGGCTCGACCGGTGAGCCGATGCGTTTCGGCTACACCCGCGAGAGCAACGATCGTCGCACCGCGGTGATGTGGCGTGGCTATGAATGGGCTGGATCGCGCATGGGACGGCGCACCCTGTTCCTGTGGGGCGGCGCGGTCGGCGAACCGACACGGATGCATCAGTTCAAGGATCGTCTCTACAACGCAGCGTTCGCGCGGCGCGTATTGAACAGTTTCCACATGACCGAAGGCAACATGGCCGGCTTTGCCGATGCGATCGACGCTTACCGGCCTGAAGTCATCGTGGCGTATGTCGGGCCGCTGGTGCGGCTGGCGCAATGGATGATCGCGACCGGGCGGCGGATACACCAGCCACAGACGATCATCGGTGCGGCCGAGGCGCTGCACGAGTTCCAGCGCAAGATCATCGAGCAGGCGTTTGGCTGCCCTGCTTACAACACCTATGGCTGTCGCGAGTTCATGCTGATTGCCGCCGAGTGCGAGAAACGCAACGGCTTGCATGTGAATGCCGATCATCTCGTCGTCGAACTGCGCAAACCGGCAGCCGCGCCCGCAGATACGCAGAGCGGCGAAGTAGTGGTCACCGACCTGTTCAACTACGGCATGCCGTTCGTGCGTTACGTCAATGGCGACACGGCGACGGCATCCTCCGTCCGTTGCGAGTGTGGTCGGGGACTGCCGCTGCTGAATCGGATCGATGGCCGCGTGCTTGATGCGATCCGCACACCTGATGGTCACATGCTGCCTGGCGAGTTCTTTCCGCACATGCTGAAGGACGTGCCGGGGCTTGAACGCTTCCAGGTGGTACAGCGCCGCCTCGATCAGCTCGATCTGGCGATGGTACGCGGCGCGGGTTTCGAGGAGTCCTCGCTGACGTATATCCGCCGCGAAGTGACCAAGGTGCTGGGCGACAGCATCGAGTTGCGCTGCCGGTTCGTCGACGATATCCCGCTGACGCCGAGCGGCAAGTTGCGCGTCACCGTTTCTGAATTGCCGCCGGTGACCGTTGCATGAGCATCATGCCCATGAACATCACGCATTTCGTCGAGAACCTGAACCGGGGTGGCCTCGAGCGCGTGGTGCTGGAACTGGTCAAGCTGCAGCATCAGCAAGGCCACCGCTGCCAGGTAGTGTGCCTGTTCGAAGGCGGATCGCTGGCGCACGAATTGACCGAGCTGGGCATTCCGGTCGGCATTTGCGGCAAACGGCCGGGTCTGGATATGCGTGCGCTGGCGCGCGCGCGCCGGATGATCCGTGCACATGCCACCGAGGTGTTGCATACACATAACGCCGTCGTGCACTACCAGGCGGTACTGGCCAGCCTTGGACTCGGCGTTGGCCACGTGATCAATACGCGCCATGGCATGGGCCAGGTCCGAGGCAGCGCCACGCGGCGCGAGTGGCTTTATCGTCGCGTGCTGGGTCGGACCCAAGCCGTCGTCGCCGTATGCGAGGCGGCTCGTCGCGATGCGATCCAGCGTGGCATCGTGCCCGCTCGCAAGGCGAAGGTGGTGCCGAATGGCATCCATCTGGGAGCCTTCCACGCAGCCTCCAGCGATGTGCACGATCAGCTCCAGCAGGCGCTGAATCTGCCGGCGCAGACCCGGATCATCGGCAGTGTCGGACGGCTGAACTGGCTCAAGGATCAGGCTTGCCTGATTCGCGCTTTCTGCATCATCCATGAGCAATTGCCGGATACGGCGCTGGTATTGATCGGTGACGGCGAGTTGCGTGCGGAACTTGAGCAATGTGCGGTCGCGGAAGGCGTTGCCGCAAACGTACATTTTCTTGGCGATCGCAGCGACGTTACGGCCTTGGCACAGGGTTTCGATCTGTTCGCGCTGTCGTCGCTGAGCGAAGGCTATTCCATGGCGTTGCTGGAGGCCTGCGCGATGGCGTTGCCGATCGTGGCTACCGATGTTGGCGGCAATGGCGAGATCGTGCGCGATGGCAGCACGGGTTGTCTGGTACCGCCAAGCGATCCGCAGGCATTGGCGGATGCCATCATCGCGTTGCTGCGCGACCCGCAACGGGCGCGCTCACTGGGTCGAGCCGCACGCGCATGGGTTGAGCTCAACGGGTCACTCGAAACCATGGCGCAACGCTATGCCGAGATCTATGGCGGGTCGTCGGGATGAGCGCGTGCGCATGAAGATACTCGTGCTGACCAACCTGTTCCCGACGCCATGGGATCCCTTGCGCGGAGCGTTCAATCGGCAGCAGTTCGAGCGGCTGGGGCAGCGTCACGACGTCGATGTGCTCACCGCGGTGGATTTTCGCGAGCGTCTGGCCGGCGTGCGTGGCGAAGTCGATGTTGCCGGATTGCACATGGATCATTTTGTGTTCGTCTATCCGCCACGCATCGGCCGCGCGTTGCACGCAGCCTGCTGGCTGGTCTCGCTGTTGCTTCAGCGCGGCCGTCGGCTGCGTGCTGCGCACTACGACTGCGTACTCGCCAGCTGGGCCTATCCCGATGCCGTCGCGGCAGGTTGGCTGGCGCGGCTGCTCGACATTCCGTATGTCGTCAAGGTGCACGGCAGCGATCTCAACGTGCAGGCGAATCACGCGTTGCGCCGTCCGCAGATCCGCGCGGCGCTGCGTCATGCCGGCGCGGTCGTCGCGGTGAGTCGCGCGCTCGCCGACAAGGCAGTTGCGATCGGGGCGGACGCGGCACGGGTGCACACCCTCTACAACGGCGTCGACGGCGATCGGTTTGCGCCAGGTGCACAGGCTGCGGCGCGGAATCGGCTACAGCTCCCCGCGGCGCTGCCGATGCTGCTTTACGTCGGTAACCTCAAGCGCAGCAAGGGCTGCGCCGATCTGCTGGAGGCGTTTCCTGCCTTGCTGACGGTACGCCCGCAGGCGCGGCTAGTCTATGTGGGTGTCGGACCCTGTCGGGCGGAACTGCTCGAACGCGCCACCGCGCTGGGTTGCGCCGGGTGCGTGGATCTGGTCGGCGCTGTCGCGCACGCCGAACTTGGCGACTGGTTCCGCGCGGCTGACCTGTTGTGCCTGCCCAGTCATAACGAAGGTGTGCCAAACGTGGTGCTTGAGGCGATGGCCTGCGGTATCCCGGTGGTGGCGAGCCGGGTGGGTGGCATTCCGGAAGTGTTGCCCGAGTACGCAGGGATGTTGGTTCCGCCATGCCAGCGTGAGGCTTTGTCGGCCGCCCTGATCGAAGCCTGCGACCGCGCCTGGGACAGTGCCGCCATCGCGGCACACGCGCGTGGTTTCCGTTGGGACGATAATGTGGAACGGCTTGACCGCATTCTGCAGGCGGTCGCCACAGGGTATTCCTCCGAGAGCGACAGGGCAGCATGAAATTCAAGCCGAACAAGCAGCAATTGCTGGGCCTGTTGCCGAATACGCTGGTGCTGACCCGCGGTCCCCGCGACGGCGACGCCATCTATCTCAGTTTCGACGATGGGCCGCATCCGGAGCACACACCGCGGTTGCTCGATCTGCTTGCGATGCACGACGCACATGCGAGCTTTTTCCTGGTCGGCAAACAGGTTGAGCGGCATCCCGCGCTGGTAGAGCGCATCGTGGCCGCGGGGCATGCGCTCGGCAACCATTCGTACAGCCATCCTCCCGGTTTCAACAAGATATCGCTGCGCCAACAGCTGCAGGAGATCGATCGTACCGATCACCTGCTGGCGCAATTCGACCACCGCCCGCAGCATCGCTTCCGGCCGCCGCGGGGTAGCGTGTCCCTATCGCTGCTGCTGCATTTCGCCAGACGGCGACGGAACATCGCGTATTGGTCCTACAACAGCATGGACTATCAGCATCCAGCGGATGCGGACATGGCCGCGCGGCTGCGCAAGCAGCCCCCGCGTGCCGGCGACATCGTGCTGATGCATGATGACAACGCCTGCGCGGGTCGGGTGTTGAGCCTGTTGTTGCCGGAGTGGCGAGCCAGTGGGCGTTCTCTGCTTGCCCTGCCATCCGAGGCTGCATGAGGATTATCTATCATCACCGCACTCGCGGCCGCCATGTCGAAGGCGTGCATATCCGCGGCGTCGTCAACGCCTTGCGTGAACTTGGTCATCAAGTAACGGTGTTGTCATTCCCAGGCGCCGATCCCGAGCGCGAGCCGGTTGCGCAGAAGGGTACCGGCCGGCCTGGCCGGCTGGCCGGCATCGTGACGCGCCTGCCCGGCGTGCTGTTCGAATTCATGGAGCTGGCCTACAACCCGGTGACCCTCGTGCGCATGAGCATGGCGATCCGGCGCGAGCGTCCACAGTTGATCTACGAGCGCTATTCATTGTTCCTGTGCGCCACCGTCTGGCTGGCACGGCGTCTTCGAATTCCGCTGGTACTCGAAATCAACGACTCGGCGCTGGTCGAGCGGGTGCGTCCGCTGCGCCTGAAGAGCCTGGCGCGGCGCATGGAGTCCTGGTGCCTGCGCAACTGCACCGGCCTGGTATTCATCTCAAGCTACTTCAAGCAGCAGGCCGAAAGTGCCTACGGTGCAATTGCCCCATCGGTGATTTCACCGAATGCGGCGGATCTCACACGCTTCGATCCGGGTCGTTTCGACGCCGTGCGCCTGCGTGCCGAACGTGGTCTCAGTGGTCGCGTCGTATGTGGCCATATCGGTGCGTTTGCGCATTGGCATGGCATGGATGCATTCGTCGAGGCGATCGCCGCGCGCATCGCCGAAGTTCCCCACCTGACCCTGGTGCTGGTCGGCGACGGCCGCACGCTGCCGGCCATACGCAACCTGGTCGCCGAGCGCGGCCTTGCCGAGCGCGTGCTGCTGCCGGGCAGGGTGGCGCATGACGACATCGCCAGCTGGATTGCCTGCATGGATTATGCGGTGCTGCCCGATTCCAATCAGTACGGCTCGCCGATGAAACTGTTCGAGTTCATGGCCATGGGAGTGGCGATGGTGGCCCCGGATTACGCACCGATCGCCGAGGTCGTCAGTGATGGCCATACCGGCTGGCTGTTTCCACGCCGCCAGACCGATGCCTGCGTGCAGCGCGTACTCGACCTGGCGACGCAAGCAGACGAACGTCGGCGCGTGGGTACGGCGGCGCGTGAATACATCATCCGCGAGCGCCAGTGGCGCAACAACGCCGAACAACTTCTGACCTTGTTGCCAATAGGAGCGCCACGCTGATGGCAATTGTCATCCTGCTCGTCGTCATCGTGCTGCTGATGCTCGGCATGCTGGTGCTGGCGTGGGGCATCCGTGCCCGCAATATGCAGATCTGGCTCGGCAGCTACCTGCGCCGCCGGCCACCGTCGCGTCCCGCCAAGGGCCCGGTGCACGTGATGTTCTGCTTCGTCGATCACTTCGAGCCGGCCTGGGGGCGGGTCGATCTGGCCACCCAGCGCCAGCGCGTCGATCGCTGGTGCCGCGATTACCGCGTACTCGCCGATGCCCATCGCGACGCCGATGGACGTCCACCACAGCACAGCTTCTTCTATCCCGAGGAGGAATACCTCGAAGAGCATCTGCAAAAAATCGCCGCGTTGTGCGCAGAGGGTTACGGCGAGATCGAGATCCACCTGCACCATGACGACGACACCGCGGAAAACTTCAACGCGACAATCAGCCGTTTCAACGAGCTGCTGCATGCGCGGCATGGCGCATTGTCGCGCGACCCTGTAACGGGACACCTGCGCTTCGGTTTCATCCACGGCAACTGGAGTCTGGATAATTCGCGCGCCGACGGGCGCTGGTGCGGCATCAACAACGAACTGATCCTGCTGCGCGAGCTGGGCTGCTACGCCGATTTCACCCTGCCGTCGGCACCGAGCGATACGCAGACGCGCATGATCAACGCGATCTACTACGCCACCGACGATCCACTACGCCCGAAGTCGCACAACACTGGCGAACCGGTCAGGGTCGGCGGGAGCGCCAGCGGTGACTTGATGATCATGCAGGGCCCGCTGGGGCTGAACTGGCGCGAACGCCGTTTCGGCCTGATCCCGCGCATCGAGAACGCCGATGTACGCCGCGGCTGTCCGCCGACGCCGGCGCGTGTGGATGCCTGGGTACGCACCGGCATCCACGTCGAGGGGCGCCCTGAATGGGTGTTCGTCAAGGTGCATACCCACGGCACGCAGGAGCGTGACATGGATACCCTGCTCGGCGCCGCCGCACATGCCATGCACGCCCACCTCGAAAACGCCTACAACGACGGCACGGATTACGTCCTGCATTACGTCACCGCGCGCGAGACGTACAACATCATCAAGGCTGCCGAGGCGGGCAAGAGCGGCAACCCGCACGCATACCGCGACTTCGTGCTGCCGCCGCCGCCGCATCGATCGCATTTATGGTGTGGCGAAGAGGCATAAGCTGGAGTGTGCGATCGGCGCGTGTCCCATGGCAAAGAGTGCATTCGCCTGCGGTTGTTTGTGCCGATTCAAGCGCTCATCAGGAATTCGTAGACGCGCCATCCGCTGTGTCGTAGATGGAGGGAGGGTCGCCCGTGCCAGTCATATCGGCATCGGTGCCGGTGTCCATCGGGTGATGCTTGCTGACAAACCTACTCTTCAGGGCGTTGATCCGCTTCTCGAAAAAGTGCCAGCTGAGCTCGGCAGCGACCAATGCGAACAGGATTTTCCCCAGCATGACGAGGAGGGGATACGACGCCCCATCGATCCGTGCCAGTTCCAGCAATTTCGACAGGAACCCGCCGGCCGGCCGTTGCAGGAGATACAGGCCGTAGCACAGTCCGCCGATGTGGCACAGCCAGCGCATCCTGAGCCATGCCGTCACGCGCTGATCGCGGTAGGCAATGGCGAACAGCACCAGGGTGAAGAAGAAGAAGGCAAGGATGCTGTATCCAAAGATCCGGCAGAAAAATCGATAGCGATCCAGCAGTCCCGCATCGAGCAAGCCGGCGACAACCAGAATCATGCCCACCAGCGTCGGTGCGATCGCCCGTTTCGGAATCACGTTGATGGCGCCGGAGCGTGCCAGCGCAGCCAGCAGCACGCCGACACTGATGTTGTCCAGCCTGGACAGGGTTGCGAGATACTGGATGCGCTCGTTGTGCGGGTAAACATCGTACATGGCATAGCGAAACAGTGGCGAGATCACCATCAGCGCGACCAGCAGCCAGACAAGTCGGCGCGGCCCCAGCACCAGTACCACCAATGGCGCGGTGAGGTAGAACTGCTCCTCGATCGATATCGACCACAGCGGCGCGAGAAAATAGGCAGGCTCGACGCCGGTGATCGCCTCACGCATATTGCCCATGTAGGTCAGGTACCAAAGCGGATTCCCCGAGTCGCGCACGAACGCAGTGTTCAGATAAGCCCCGCCATGCAAGATCATTTGCGTGACGGGAACGATCAGGAACAGTCCAATGACCAGTGCGTAATACAGCGGGAATATGCGCAATATTCGCCGTGAGTAGAAGTTCTTCAGAAAGCCGATGTCATCCCTGGTGTCGAGCAGGATGCCGCCGACCAGGAAGCCGCTGATCACGAAGAACAGGTCGACGCCGGACCAGCCAAAGTGCGCCAGATTGGCGTAGTGAAGATAGAACCCGCCAGACCCCGGCCAGAAGTGATGCAGCAAGACCATGAGTATCGCGATACCGCGCAGACCTTCCAACTCGGCGATCTTGCCGGAGTAATCGAGTTTGTTCATGAGTCCATTGACTCCAAACTGATGCGAATCGGCCTGGCACGAGTGCATGCGCTCGTGTGTGAGGCGCTGGTTTGTCCGCGGTCCACGGTGCAACCCCTCGGCAAGCGATCACATTGTATGGCCAATATCCAACCGGGATGGGAACCTCAGGTTTCGAGCAGAGATGGTGTGGAATCGGCAGTTGGGGACGTTCTGCCCGCGTAGCGCCGCCGCATTCGCAAGAACGGGCGCTCCACCAGATAGTAGGAGCAAATGGCGGCTGTTATTGCGATCGCTATATTGAGCGGGAACGTGGTAAGCCAGCTATCGAGATGTCTGTTCAGGAAAGGCTGCTGCCAGAGATAGAGCGAATAGCTCAGCGTTCCGGCGAAAATCATCGGTGCAGAGTTCAGGAATTTCCCCATGCGCGTTGCAGCATGGCGCGTACTCGCTTCGATGAGAACGGTAATCGCCACGAGCTTCAGCGGTGATCCGAAAAAATCGACCAGCGTGTAACCGTCAAACCGGTTTATCAGGATGATCAGTGGGAGCAGCAGCCACATCGCACGGCTCGCCGTGGTCCTCACGTACCAGTTCTGCGCGAGCAATCGGGGGCGCAGGATCGCGAAGGCGCAGCCAATCGCGATGCCGTCCGCAACCGCCGGGAAAATTTCCAGATCGCGATACGGCCCTGGTGCGATCATGAGGTGCATGGCTGCGCGCACAACCGGCGCAGCAAGGAAAGCCGCCAGCGCGACGAACAGGGCGCGCCTCTGACCCAGCCACACAAACAATAGCGGCCAGAGAAAATAGAACTGCTCCTCGACCGCGAGCGACCACAGATGCCCCACATACCATGGCCGGTGGGCGTCATAGTTGGTCAGGTACGCAATGGCGGCCAGGAAATCCACGCGACGGATCGCGATCCAGGAGAGCCACGTCGCGACTGCAATGACGAGCAGATAGACATAAGCGGCGGGAAGAATGCGCAATGCTCGCCGCGCGTAGAAGTCTTTGAGAGAGACCGTCCCGGATGCGCTGAATTCGTTGATGAGAAGGGTCGTTATCAAGTAGCCGGATATGACGAAGAACACGGTTACACCAAGGTGACCGAGATCTCCCACAAAGTTGCTGATACGCCACGCCGGAAAGCCACGCGTTCCATCTGCGTGCATCAGAAAGACAAGCGCAATCGAGATCGCGCGTATGCCATCGAGGGAAGCAATTCTCGAGTTTTTCACTGGCAGTCTCCTGTTATGGGAGCTTGCCGCCGTGCACGGGCGGCGAGTTTTGACGCGTGGAGCCATCGAATTGACGCATGAGCCATTGCACCACACCGACGCCGCGGTTGTTCCAGTTGAAGCGTCGCGGCGTAGCACCGTTCGCGGCGCAATCCAGACTGTACGAGCTGGACAGTCGCGCCAGCCGCTGATCCAGTGCGCGCTGCTGCACAGGGTCGGTTTCGAAGTAGCGGGCGGCCGCCACTGGCAACGTCATTTCGACGTCGTGTGCATCGCTAAACCAGCCATCGGAGTTTTCGATGGCGATGAGCTGCTTGTCGCTGGCATGGGCAGAGGACCAGTACCAGCTGATCTGGCCATCATGACCGCTGCAGGTATCGCGCCAGTCCTTGCCCGCGATGGTTTTCAGGTCGATCCAGCCATGGTGTTCCAGGTAGCGACCGAAACCGGTGATCATCGGCGGGATGCGCCAATCGCCGGTGACCAGCCACGCGTGCCACAGCCCGTCGATGATGTTTTCGGTCATCCACGGTGAGGTACCGCGTACATCGCTGGCCGCGTCGTAGCTGTCGCCCTCGTGCGCCTGCCAGCTATTGCGCCAGGAGCCATCATCGCCGAGGCCGTCCGGATTATGCTGCTGATGCTGATACAGCCAGCCCAGGCGATCATCGATCCGCTTGAGATAGCGTTTGTCGCCGGTAATCTCGTATGCACTGACCGTCGCCAGCAGACCGAGCCCCGCTTCGCGCTCGGTGAAACGCTGCTCCGGTTTGGTATAGGGGCCGGCAGGGAAATTCCAGCCGCCGGTATCCCATGCGCCGATCATGCGCTCGATAAGTGCGGGATCGTGCTCGCTGTCATCGCCGGTGAGTGCGAGCGCGAACAGGATCGGCTCGACGTAGACGTACTTGGGGTCGCAGACACTGACTTTGCCAAGGCTCCAGCCGCCGCCACACAGTGGCCAGCCCGGTCCGCCGATGCGACGGAGGTGCTCCATGTAATAGCGGTAACTTTCGCTGGCTGCCGCCAGGTAATCTTCACGTCCGGTGCGCACGTATTGCTGAAACAGCGTCGTCGGCCGATCGAACAACCAGGAAGAACCCTCGTCGCGCGGCAAAGGTTGTGCCCATTTGAACTGCGCAGCGAAGTAGCGATCATAGGGTCCCGGCGATAGAGCTGGCTGCTGCGGGCCAGCGATCAGCGAGGCGGACATCCATTCGGGACTCAACATGGCAAGCACGCCAGGTACGCGCACGCCGTCGGCATTCTCGACAAGCCCGTCGACATAGGGCCATCCGTCCACCTGCCTAGTGCCGTCGGCCGGCTCGACAGTAAAACGGAGTGCGCGATTGTCGCCGTCAAGTTCGACATGGAATTGCACGCGTACCGCGCGAATGCTGCTGTCCTGGAAGTGCCAGTACAGTGTCGGCTCGACATGGGACGGCAACACATCACCATGCTCATCGACAATGCGGACTTCATTGGCATCGCGCAGCATGCCAGGCGGAAAGGGAATGCCGAGCGTGACGGCCACGTTCTTGCCGATGGCGCCGTGGCGGCGCAGCTCGATGCGCTGCCAGCGGGGATCCATCTTGGTGCCGCCACTCAGCATGACTTGTGGTGGCTGGAGTAGCGATGTGCCGGCGCCATCATCGTTGACGATGTTTTCGCGATACGTGCGCACAGCCTGGACCCCGACGCCGAATGCCAAGGCGGCAAGCGCGGCAAGCAGCCATCGGAATGCAATGCGTGATTGAACGTGGGATGAGGCCATGCCAGGCATCCTGCCGTGGCTACGGAAGGTGGGTGCTGTACGCATCTGAAGCATGACCGATGCGGGTGATGTTCATTTCAGTTGCTCACGGTCAGCTTTGCCGCGAGCTTGCGTTCCCACGCCAACGCGGTGCGCACGATGAAATCGAGATCGTCATGGCGAGGCGCCCAGCCGAGTCGGCTGCGCAGTCGGTCGGCACGGGCGATCAGCATGGGCGGATCGCCCGCGCGTCGCGGTTGCTCGGTCACCTTCAGCAGATGACCGCTGATGCGTTGAACAGCATCGATCACCTCGCGCACGCTGTAGCCGTGGCCATAGCCGCAATTGAGGGTCAGCGACTCGCCGTCGGCGCGCAGGTGATCCAGTGCGCGCAGATGGGCCGCAGCCAGATCCTCGACGTGAATATAGTCGCGGATACCGGTGCCGTCCGGGGTGTCGTAGTCGGTGCCGAAGATCGACAAGCTGTCGCGTTTGCCGACTGCATGCTCGCAGGCGACCTTGAGCAGCAGTGTGGCGTTTGGTGTGGACTGGCCGATTCGGCCCTGCGGATCGCAGCCGGCGACATTGAAGTAGCGCAGGATCACGTGCCGCATTGCGCCGGTCGCGCTGAGGTCGCGCAGCATCGTCTCGGACATCAGCTTGGACATGCCGTACGGATTGATCGGCTGCGTGGGCGTGTCCTCGTCGGCCACGCCGCTGGCCGGCATGCCGTAGACCGCGGCGGTCGAGGAGAACAGGAACTGGCGGACGCCAGCTTCCGCGCAGCAAGCCAGCAGGTTGCGCGTATTGCAAGTGTTGTTGCCGTAGTACTTGAGTGGGTCGCGCACCGATTCTGGAACTACGGTATGCGCGGCGAAGTGCAGCACCGCATCGACACGGTGTTCGGCCAGCACCCGTGCGACCAGCATGCGATCACCGACATCGCCGACGATCAGTTCAGCATCCTGCACTGCTTCGCGGAAGCCACTGACCAGGTTGTCGATCACCATCACGCGCTCGCCGCGCGCGCGCAGCTGCTGGGTGACATGGCTGCCGATATAGCCGGCTCCGCCGGTTACGAGTATCGCGTGACGATTCATCTGATACTTCCCATGCTGGCCGTTCCGGAGAGAATGCTGCCCGCTATCTGGCTGAACGCTGCCGAGCACCAGCGGAATGAATCAGCATTTCAAGCTGTGCCTGCTGTGCCTAGCCGTGGTGGGTGATGTGTGCGTTGCGCACGTTCATCGCCTGAACACGACGCCGAAATAAATTTCGTTTGCGCGGTAGCCAGCACCCGAAGCGGTGCTGTTGAGTTGACGGTGGTCAATCGAGAGCCGCCAACTCCAATGCGGTGTCCTGGTGTAGGTCGCGCTGATGCCGTAGTTGATTGACTCGTCGCGGCGGCCGAGAAACCGATAGTTGAGTGTTTCCTCGTTGACATAGGCCGAAAGCGTGATGGACTCGCGTAACCGATAGTCAAGGGCGCCGCTACCACCGTGGCCGGTCTGGTCGAACGAGTGATCGTTCAAGTAGTCGAGTTTGCGGTACAGCGGCGATGCGGTCAGCGTCAGCCGGTCGGTGGTGAGGGTGTAGACCCCCTCAAGCCGTTGATCCAGGTAAACCTGCGGGTCGATCACGGCCCCGCCGGTGCTGATGCTTGATGCGGTGCTGCCTGGAGCCACGCCGTTGCCAATAAAGGTCTGTCCAGGCTGCAGAGCCATATCCAGAGCCGCATCGGAGTATTGACGCGCAGCGGTGACGCTGAAACTGCTGTGTGGCGTTGCCACCCAGCCCAAGGTCACTCGGGCCATCGGAGTGGAAACCGTGGGTGCTGCCTTGAAATCGATTTGCGACCAGCCGAGTGCTACGTCCAGATTGAAGTGAGTGAGCTTGCTGACATAGCGTCCGAACAGCTCGTTGCGGGTGAAGTCGGGATTGTTCAAAACCCCGTCGGGATTGTTATCGGAATCGCTTGGGGCGTTGTAGAAATCGGCGTGCTGGGTTTCGAGATTGAACGACAATTGATCGTTGGGGCCGAGATCCTTGAATAGGCGCAGAGCAGCTTCGCCACGCGAAGAATCGAATTCCTTGACCTTCGATGCGTCACTGTTGATATAACGCAGCTCGGCCTGCCCACGCAGCGTATCGCCGAGCATGAAATGCAGGGTCGGCCCCAGCATCACCACGTTGGTTTGCTGCTGGTTGTTTGGCGCGTCGCTGGACAGGGTCGAGAGCGGCTCCACTCCTGCGAAATCCTGAATGGTGAAGTCCAGCCGCTGCGGCAGCACGGTCCAGTTGGCCTGCCCTGTGAGCTGCACGAGGGTCTGATTGTCGAACGCGTTGCCGAGATAATCCTTGTATTGCAGGGTGCCCGAGACATTCGTCTGCACGGCGGAGCCCTGCTGCACGAAAGTGAAATTGAGGCCAGGAATCAGCACGTTCTGGCTGATCGGGTTGGATGTGCTCAAATTGATGTTGTCGCTGTGTTCAATACCGGCAAACAGCGAATAGTCGAACTGTGCTGCTGTCGCCGCGCCCGAGGCAGCGGCAAGCGCCAGCGCAACCGCGCAACTGAGCGTGCTAGATGCAGGCATGTATCGATCCCCCATGGAACAGGCCGCCAGGCCTGTTGTTTGCGACGCGACAGATCAGGGTGCGTGATTGAAAACCACCCCGGCCACCTTGTTGGCATCGAAGTTGGCAACGGCATGACTGATTGTTGCCGGCGTATCGCGCCCATACCCTGCCACCACGACCACAAAGTCGGCCAGGTCGGACAGGATGCGCGCGTCCGGCGAACCCTTGATGGCCGGGCCATCCAGAAAGAGATAGCGATCCAGGTAGCGGCAGCGCAGCGAGTCGATCACCGCGCGCATGCGAAACGATGAGAAATATTCGCCACCATTTTCGCGCGGTTTGCCGGCCGGGATCAGCCGCAGGCGGGGGATCCCGGTCCGGTACAGCACCGATTGAATGCCGGCTGCCGGATGCTCGAGATAATCGATCAGGCCGCCAGTACTCGCATCCACTCCCAACGCCTTGTGCTGAGCCGGATAGCGCAGGTTGCAATCGATAAGAAGGCTGGTCTTGGCTTCATCGAAAGCGAACGCGGTGGCGAGGTTGCGGGCCACGAAACTGCCGCCCGAACGCGGGCTCACCGGGACTACCAAGGTGACGAAGTTGTGCTCGCCGCCGAGCCAGAGCAGACGCGTGCGTATCTCGCGAAAGGCATCGGATTGCCTGCGCACCGAATCCTCACGGTGGATCAGTCGGCGCTGTTCCAGCTGCAGCGGAACCAGGGCGCTGCTCTCCGACATGCGCGCGATCGAGTGACCGGTGGCAGCACGCTGCGTGAGGTTGCTCGGTTTGACTCCATGTGTCGTGCCATCGGGGTCGATGAGCAATTTGTCGTCATCAGGCCCGTTCATGCCATTCCCTTCAGCTTGAGCCAGAACAGCGCCAGATAGGCCAACGCAACTCCCACAACGATCAGCGCCAGCAGCACGTTACGCAGCCGCTCACGTTGCCGATCCTGTGGCGTGGCATAGAACGGAATCGTCGCCAGCACCATCAGCCCGGTGGCGCGCTCAAGCTGCGCGGTCGAGCGTACTCTCGGGTCGAACCGTGCGATAGCGAACAGCAGGCCCAACGGAATTACCAGCGAAAGGACGATCCCGCCCAGACCGAAATGCATGAAGCGCAGACCGGACGGGGTGAGCGGCATCACGGCAGGATTCTGGATGAGGAAGGTGAGGCCTTGCTGCTTGGCATCCAGGTTCATCGACACGCGCGCGTTTTCGCGGCGCTTGAGCAGATCCTGGTAGACGTCTCGGTTGACGTTGTAGTCGCGGGTCAGTTCGGACGTGACGTTTTCCGAGTTGGCGATGCGAGTACTGCGTTCCATCTCGGATTGCAGCATCGACTCACTCGCGCTCATGCGTGCACTGGTCGCGGCGATGTCAGCGCGGCTGGCGGACAGCTGGCTCTTGAGTTGTCCATAGAGCGGATTGAACTGTGAGTTGTTTTCGACCGCGGCTGGCGCGCCGCCCTGCTGGCGCCGATCAGCCTGGGCGATCTGTTGCCGCAGATCTTCCATCTGGTGGCGGACGCGGACTACGTCGGGGTAGTCCGCGGTATAGGACATCAGCAGCTTGTCGAGCTGGGCCTGCAAGTCGGCGAGTTGGGTTTGATAAATGCCCTGGGTGGTCTGCACCGCAGTGACTTCGGATTCGCCTGACAGCTGCGAATTCAGCGAGGCTTCCTGTGAGCGCTTCTCCATCAGATCCATGCGCGAATTCTCGATCTGGGTGCGCAACTGGCTGATGCGGGCATCGGTGTCCGTCTCACTGCCAGGGCGGGCATCGGCATTGGCCCCGCGATAGTCCTTGAGCTTGTCTTCCGCGTCCGTCAGCTTCTTTCGGTAGGCCTCGACCTGGCCGTTGATGAATTCGAAGGCGTCGCGGCTTTCGCGTTGCTTGGAGGCCAGGCTTTCGCTGATGAAAAGCTGCGCGTACTCGCGGGTAACATCATAGGCCCGCTTCGGGTCGGAGTCGTAGTAGCTGATCGTGATCAGGTTTTCGTGCGAGATCACGACCTTGGTGCGGGCCTTGATCGCCTCGATCAATCGATCCTGTTCCACCGGATTTGGTCGGGCGGCCATCCATCCGCCGACGACCAGGATCTGCCCCATCACCTTGCGGCTGAAGATCACGGCTTGCGCGATGCCGGCGCGGTTGGCGTTTGCCGTGGTCGAGGCGGCACCTTCCATCAACGGGGTAATGATGCTGCTTTCCTGCGCCAGGATGGTGGTGGACGCATCGTATTTTTTCGGCCACTGCGCACCGATGATCAGCGCCGCCAGCGCAGTGACCGCGAACACCAGACCCAGGGCGATGCGCCGCCGCCGTGCCTCGCTCACCAGCACCGGCACCATCGCGGCAAACGGAGTGATTTCTTCGCTCATGGCGGTGCCTGTCTTTCAGCCTCAGAACGAGCGTTGTGGCACGGTGATGACGTCACCGGGTTGTACCGGATAGTTGGTCGTCAGTTGGCCCTGCTGCAGGATCTTGTCGAGGCGCACCGCATAGGACTGGGTGGTGGTGCCGTCCTTGCGATAGAGCTCGGTGCGATCCGCGGCAGCGAACTCGGTGGTACCACCGGCGGCCAGCACGGCATCGAGTACCGTCATGCCCTGGCGATAGGGCAGCGAGACCGGAGTGCGCACGGCGCCGGTCACGCGTACGCGCGACAGGTACTCGTGGCTGCGCAGCTCGATCAGGATCACCGCCACCTGCGGATCGCGCACATAGGCCTGCAGCTTGTCCTTGACCTCGGCGGCGACCTGCTCAGGCGTCTTGCCGCCGGCTTCGACGTCACCGATCAGCGGTACAGTGATCCTGCCGTCGGGCCGTACCGGTACGCTTACACTGAGATCCGGGTTGTGCCAGACCGAAATTTGCAGTTGATCGTCGACGCCGATGTGATACTGGCTCACGGCTTGGGCGTCGGCGTTGAGCTTGGGCGGCTCGCTGGATCCGGGGCCGGTGGCGCAGCCTGTCAGCATCAAAAGTAGGCATAACGCAAGGAAGCGATACAAGCTCTTCATGACAACCACCCCTGATTGACTTGCAGGTTGTGAACATTATCACAACATAATGACAAACAATGAATTACCGGCTTGAATCGTCAAAGTCTGTAGCCGTACCCGCGTTCAGAACGGTTTTTGGCCCGCTTCGGGCGTGGCCATGATCTGGCGCCAGTCAGCGGCGACACCACCCAAACAGAAAACAACCACGGATGAGTCGCATGCAGCCTCTGCAAAATACCAAGATCGCCATCGTTGGACTGGGTTATGTCGGGTTGCCACTGGCGGTCGAATTTGGCAAGTTTTACGACACGTTCGGCTTCGATATCAATACAACTCGTGTCGAGGAACTACGTGCCGGAAGAGATATCACGTTGGAGGTAGATGCCGATGAACTGGCGGCCGCCTCTCGTCTGCGTTTCAGTGCTGCGCCGGACGATATCCGTGCTTGCAATGTCTACATCGTCACCGTGCCGACGCCGATCGACGCGGCCAAGCGTCCGGATCTGACGCCCTTGATCAAGGCCAGTGAAACGCTGGGCAGGGTCATCAAGGCTGGCGATATCGTGGTGTACGAGTCCACCGTGTATCCCGGATGCACCGAGGAAGTGTGCGTTCCGATTCTCGAAAAAATCTCGGGCCTCACCTACAACCGCGACTTCTTCGCCGGTTACAGTCCCGAGCGCATCAACCCCGGCGACAAGCAGCATCGCGTCACCAGCATTCTCAAGGTGACCTCCGGTTCCACGCCGGAGGTGGCTGATTTTGTCGACCGCCTGTACGGTTCGATCATCACCGCCGGCACGCACAAGGCCAGTTCGCTGAAGGTGGCCGAAGCCGCCAAGGTGATCGAGAACACCCAGCGCGACCTGAATATCGCACTGGTGAACGATCTGGCCAAACTGTTCAACAAGCTGGGCATCGACACCCTGGAAGTGCTGCAGGCGGCCGGCACCAAGTGGAATTTCCTCCCATTCCGGCCCGGCCTGGTCGGCGGCCACTGCATCAGCGTGGATCCGTATTACCTCACGCACAAGGCGCAGGAAGTCGGCCATCATCCCGACGTCATCCTGGCCGGCCGACGCACCAACGACAGCATGGGCCAGTACATCGCCGGCGAAGTGATCCGCCTGATGGTGTGCAAGGGCATCAATCCGGTGCGTGCACGCATCCTGATTCTAGGCCTGGCGTTCAAGGAGAATTGCCCGGATCTGCGCAACACCCGCGTGGTCGACATCGTGGAAGCGCTGAACGGCTACAGCGTCGAGGTCGACATCGTCGATCCCTGGGTGGACCATGCGGCGGCGATGCACGAATACGGCATTGCCCTGGTCAGTGCACCACAGTCGGGCCAGTATGATGCGGTGATTGTGGCGGTGGGCCACCGGCAATTCGCCGAGATCGGCAGCGCGGGCATTCGCGCGTTCGGCAAGCCTTCTTCGGTGCTGTACGACGTCAAGTATGTGTTGCCGCGCGATGCAGTCGACGGCCGACTTTGAGTTAATGAGGACGCAATGAAGATTCTTGTCACCGGCACGGCCGGATTCATCGGCTCGCACGTCGCCCTGCGCCTGCTTGAGCGCGGCGATGAAGTCATCGGCATCGACAACCTCAGCGACTATTACGACGTGAACCTGAAGAAGGCGCGGCTGGCGCGCTTCATGGATCACCCGGGTTACACCCATGTGGCGGCGGATCTGGCCGATCGCGCGGCGATCGAGGCGACGTTTGCCACGCACAAGCCGCAGCGCGTGATCAACCTTGCCGCACAGGCCGGCGTGCGCTACGCCGCGCAGAATCCGCATATCTACGTGTCGACCAATGTCACCGGTTTTCTGCACATCATCGAAGGCTGCCGCCATCACGACGTCGAGCATCTGGTGTTTGCCTCCACCAGTTCGGTGTATGGCGCGAATACCCGGATGCCATTCTCCGAGCACCAGCCCACCGAACATCCGCTCACGCTGTACGCGGCGTCGAAAAAAGCCAACGAGATGATGGCGCACAGCTACGCGCACTTGTACGGGCTGCCGTGCACGGGCCTGCGCTTCTTCACCGTGTATGGCCCGTGGGGACGGCCCGACATGGCGCTGTTCCTGTTCACCCGGGCGATTCTGGCCGGCGAACCGATCAAGGTGTTCAACCACGGTCATCACAAGCGCAGCTTCACCTATATCGATGACATCGTTGAGGGTGTGCTGCGCACGCTCGATGCCGTACCCACCGGCAACCCGCAATGGAACGGGATGGCGCCTGACCCGGCCAGCAGCCTCGCGCCCTATCGACTTTTCAACATCGGCAACGAGCGGCCGGTGGCCTTGCTGCGCTATATCGAGGTGCTGGAGCAGTGCCTGGGGCGCAAGGCGCAGATGGAACTGCTGCCCCTGCAGGCGGGTGATGTCCCCGATACCGAGGCGGACATGTCGGCGCTGGCCGCGGCGGTGGACTACTGCCCGAGCGTGTCGGTGGAAGAGGGCGTCAGCCGTTTTGTGCAGTGGTATCGCGAGTATTACCGCAGCTAAGCGGCGTTACACCGCGGCGTAACCGGGCGCAGTCCATTGCTTGCCCCGCGCGATTTGTCGCGGGCACGGCGCGGCGGCCGGTGCGGCCGGGTACAATCACTGACCGACGTCGTGCGGGTGCAGCCAGCCCATCCAGATACCGAGCGCGACCATGCCGATCAGCACCAGCGACAGGCCGATGCGGCGGGTCAGCGCCCATACGGTGCGTTTGTCGTCGTCCTTGTCGGTCATCATGAAGTACAGCGCCTGGCCGAGGCTGAAGATCACCACCAGCAGCACCACCACCAGCGCACATTTGTAGACGGTTTCCACGTGATTGATCCGATCCATTTCGACCTCGACAGTATAGCGACCACGGGCAGGCACGCCGCGTGAGCGGATTCCGTCGTCCGCCGTGGTGGGCGCTGCTGCTGACCGCGGCTGGCGCCTTGCTGTTCATGCGTTTGGGCGTCTGGCAGCTGCATCGCGCCGACTTCAAGGAAGCACTTCTGCGGCGGTATGCCGCATCGGCTTCGGCGCCGCGACAGGACTTCGCCAAGGTGGCCGAAACGCCACCCGCCGATGGCTTCCCGCGGGTGCAGGTAGACGGTCGTTACCTGGCTGATCGGCTGTACCTGCTGGACAATCCCCAGCACGACGAGCGTGGCGGGGTGGAGGTGTTCGCACCGTTCGTGTTGCGCGATCCATCGCAACAACTGCTGCTGGTGGACCTGGGCTTCCTGCCCGGCAACGGCACCGCGCAGGTACCGCAATTGCCACCCTTGCCGACCGGCGAGATCAGCCTGCAGGGTCTGTACGTGCCGCCGCCGCCGCTCGGTTTCGAGATGGGTGGCGATGCGCTGGCGCGGCAGGCGCAGTGGCCGAAGAGCAGCATCTTCCTGGACCCGCTGGCAGTCGCCCGCGACCTCGGTCGGCCGCTGTATCCGCGCGTGCTGGCGCTGGATGCCGACCCGGCCTCGATCTATGTGCGCGTGCACACGCTCGACTTTTCCTCGATGCCGCCGGCGCGGCACCGCGCCTACGCGTTCCAGTGGTTCTCGTTCGCCATCGCAGCGGTGGTGATCCTGCTGGTGCTCAATCGCAAGCGCAGGCCGCGTAAATCCCGTTCCCCGAATGACGATGAAATCCGATGAACACAGTTGATCCCAAGTCGTTGCGCCGCAGCCGGATGTTCCTGATCCTGATCGCGCTGGTGTTTGCCGCGCCGATGATCGCCGCCGGCCTGCTCACCTGGAGCGGCTGGCAGCCGGGCGCGAAGGGCAATGGCCAGCCGATCCAGCCGCAGCGCAATTTCGTCGACGAGAAACTGCAGGTGCTGCTGGTCGATGGCCAGACTTACGCCTGGCGCGACAGCGAGCCGCGCATGACCCTGGTGGCGCTGGCCGGTCCGGGCTGCTCGACGCAGTGTCTGGCGACGCTGACCAGCATGGCGGCCGCCCGGGTCACGCTCAATCGCAACCAGTCGCGTCTGCGCCTGCTGTATCTGGGCACACCACCGGCGAACGACGATCGCGACGGCATGAAGAACTACTGGCAGCTCGGCGAGGATGTCGCCGGCAAGCTGGCCAGCTACCGGCCGACCACGCCGGACAGCGTCAGCGCGTTGCTGGTGGAGTCCAACGGCACCGCGCTGTCGTGGTATCCGGCCGGATTCGATGCGTCTGGCCTGCGCAAGGATCTGCAGAAGGTGATCAAGTGATGGCGTCGCGCTCGCTGAGGGTGCTGCGTGGCTTGTCCCTGCTGGCCGCGGTGTTCGCACTCGGACTGGTGATGTTCGGCGCGTTCGTGCGGTTGTCCAATGCCGGCCTGTCCTGTCCTGACTGGCCGACCTGCTATGGCGAGGCGACTTGGCCGCAGCATGCGCAGGCGGTGGCCAAGGCCGATGCGGCGTTTCCCGATCGTCCGTACGAGGCGCACAAGGCCTGGCGCGAGCAGGTGCATCGCTTCCTCGCCGGCACGCTCGGTGTGCTGGTGCTGGCACTGGCGCTGCTGGCCAGCTGGCGTCGGCGCGGCGCGCAGTTGGCGGTGATCGCTGGCGCGGTGTTCGCGGCCGTCGGGGTGGGCCTTTACATCAGCGGTGAGCATCGCTGGTCGTCACTGCTGGCGCTATGCGCGATCGCGCTGCCGTTGTTCGCCGCGATTGCATTGCGGCGACCGGGTGCGTGGCGGATCTGTGTGCTGGCGCTGGCGGTGATCATCTTCCAGGCGATGCTCGGCATGTGGACGGTGACGCTCCTGCTCAAGCCTGTGGTGGTGATGGGCCATCTGCTCGGTGGCATCACCACGTTCGCGCTGCTGGCTTACGCGGCGCTGCGCTTTGTCGGCATCGGGGCGCCGGACGACCGGCTGGCTGACCTGCGTCGGCTGGTGACGATCGGCGTGGTTGTGCTGTTCTGCCAGATCGCACTGGGTGGCTGGACCTCGGCCAACTATGCGGCACTGGCCTGTGGCTACGGCCCGGGCTCGTTCCCGCAATGCCTCGGTCAATGGGCGCCGCCGACCGACTTCCATCAGGGCTTCGTGCTGTGGCGTGGGATCGGCGTCAATTACGAAGGTGGCGTGCTGGACATGGCCGCACGCAGCGCGATCCAGCTCGTGCATCGGCTCGGCGCGCTGGTGGTGTTCTGCTACCTCGGCTGGCTGTCGCACAAGCTGGCACGGCGTGGTCTGCGCGTCTTTGGCATCGCGATCGCCGTGGCGTTGGTGAGCCAGGTATTGCTGGGCATCAGCAATGTGTACTTCGGGCTGCCGCTGGCGGTGGCAACCGCGCACAATGGCGTGGCCGCACTTTTGCTGTTCACCCTGCTGGCCACGCTGGCGCGTACGCAGCGTCGGCATGATGATTCGATGTCCCTGTCGCTGGAGCCACGCTGAAATGGAACTGACTAGAAATCCGATCAGCGAATACCTGCAATTGACCAAGCCGCGCGTGGTCGCGCTGCTGGTGTTCTGCGCGGTGATCGGCATGTTCCTCGCCGTGCCGGGCATCCCGCCGTGGCGCGCGCTGGTATTCGGCACGCTGGGCATCTGGATGGCCTCCGGTTCGGCCGCCGCGTTCAATCACCTGATCGATGAGCGCATCGACAAGCTGATGGCGCGCACCGCGCGACGTCCGCTGGCCACCGGCTCACTCACGCCGCGCCAGGTGCTGGTGTTTGCCGTGCTGCTTGGCATCGCCTCGATGCTGGTGCTGGCGCTGCTGGTCAACCTGCTCACCGCACTGCTCACCCTCGGCGGCCTGATCGGCTACGCGCTGGTGTACACCGCGTACCTCAAGCGCGCCACGCCGCAGAACATCGTGATTGGCGGCCTCGCCGGCGCGATCCCGCCGGTGCTGGGCTGGACGGCGGTGACCGGGCATCTGCATGCGTTCGCTCTGCAGTTGTGCCTGATCATCTTCGTGTGGACGCCGCCGCATTTCTGGGCACTGGCGATCTTCCGTCGCGACGACTACGCGCGGGCGCAGGTGCCGATGCTGCCGGTCACCCATGGCGTGGTCTATACCCGCTGGCATGTGCTGTTCTACACCGTGCTGCTGGTGCTGGTGACTCTGCTGCCGGCGTTGACCGGGATGAGTGGCCTGATCTATCTGGGAGGTGCCATCGTGCTGGACGTGGGCTTCCTGTATTACGCGGTGCGTTTGCTGAACCCGCCGGACGAGCTGTTCCCGATGAAGGTGTTCAAGTATTCGATCGTGTATCTGATGGCGTTGTTCGCGTTCCTGCTGGCCGATCACTGGCTGGTCGAACCGATGGTGCAGCACGGGCTGGTGTTCCAGCCCTCGCTCTGAGCACCGCGTTTTACGGTTTGAGCGCGATGCCGGCACTCTCCAGCAGTTCCTTGAGTCCGGTCAGCTGCGCCTCGTACTGCTTCCAGCGTTGGACTGCGCTGCGGTAGATCGGCTCACGCACCTGTACCACACTGGCCGTGGTCACCGGTGCCTGATTGTCTTCGAAGTGCAGGCAGGCGTCATTCCACGGCAAGCCGCAGAATTCCAGCAACTCCCGCGACTTGGCCTCCTGCGCATCCACCAGCGTTTCGTAGTCCACTTCCAGGATCCGCCCCGGAAACGCCTGTTTCCAGTGCGCCATCAGGCGATCGAACAGGACGTAGTACCTGCCGGTGTCGAGCAGGTCGTACGAATAATCGTGGTACGGCGATGCCGGTGCGAAGAGCTGGCGGAAATTGCTGAGACAGGTGTCCATCGGATCGCGCCGCAGGCAGATGATCTTGGCATTGGGCAGTGCATTCGCGATCGCCCCGACATACAGAAAATTGTGCGGCAACTTGTCGATGAAGCGCGGCTTGTGGCTGGTATCGGGACGGGTGCTGGCCAGATAGGCCTCGCCCAGCTGTTGCCAGTCAACTTCGCGCGCACGCTCGATGGTGTCCGCGTCGAGCAGTTGAGGCGTGCGGCTGCCTGAGGCGCGCTTTAGCGCGATCCCGAAGTTCTGCAATTCGCCGGCTGCATGCACGTCCGGGTGACTGGAAATGATGCGTTCGACCAGGGTGGTGCCCGAGCGTGGCATGCCGATCACGAAGATCGGCTCATCGCTCGAACAGCCTGTACCAACGGGTTGTGGTTCGGGCGATGCCTGGATCAACTTCTCGAACAGGACTTCATCTTGCCGCGGCGAATAGTGGCGCATGCTGCCGGCGGCCAGCTTGCCGGCGACGAGGTGCTCGAATGCCCTGGAATAGTCGGCCAGATCCTCGCACTCCTTGGCCAGCGCCAGCTGCAGGTTCATTTGTGCCGCTGGGTTGCCCGCACCCTTCGGCAATAGCGAGTGCAGACGCTCCAGATGATTGTTGGTCGGATTCTGTTTGCGCAGTTGCGACAAAGCCAGGTGCACGCCCCAATGATCCGGCGTCAGCCGGAGGCAGGACTCGAGTTCGCGCTCGGCGTCATCCAGTCGGCCCAGGAATGCCAGCGATTTGGCGAAGTTGTAGCGGTAGTTGGGATGTTGCGGGGCCAGCGTGACAGCACGCTCATACAGCGAGGTGGCACGCTCGTGGGCATTGGCGCGTGTGAAAATGACACCGAGGGTGTCGAGTGTATGCGCATCCAGGGGCAGCAAGGTGAGCGCCCTCTCCGCGACGACCACGGCATCGGCAGAAAGGTTGACCATGGACAGCGCCTTGGCGAATTGCGTCGCATAGTCGGCACGTTGCGGATACAGCTGAACGGCTCGCTGCAAGTACGACAGTGCCTGTGACATCTGCTGCAGTTCCAGTGCCGACAGTCCCGCCAGGTAGTACAGCTCAGCATGGTTCGGTGCCTGCGGTAACAGTTGCATCGACAGTTCCAGTGCTTGCCGCCAGTTCCTCTGGTTGTAGGCAGAGGTGGCCTGGGCGTAAAGCTTGGCAGGATCAGTCATGGGATTCCGGGTCGAGACAGGAGGATGGTCGATGATTCTGCGATGTGTCGACATTGTATGGATTACGCGCCGTTGCGCGCGTTCCCCGGAATCTGCCCGCCCGGATACGATCGATGGGTTGACACTTCCGCAGCGCAGCACGACAATGCGCGCGCCTCCCGGCGCACCGCGTCGGCTGGCTCCCAGTCCTGACAAACCAAGGCATATGGACGTTTACCCTAGTCGCAACGTCGACATCCGCGAGCATCGGATGCCGGCGACGCATAACAACAAGTTGAACGCCTGCGGCGACCGCCTGCGGTCGGCTGGTGCTTTCCTCGACTAGGGAAAGTCCGGCCCACCCCTGACGACGCCATAGGCGTCGTTACGAGGAGATGGGCCCATGAAGCTCCTTCGCGATACCCTTCTGTTGCGCGCACTGCGCCGGCTGCTGCATGGCCGTCGTGAGGCTGCGCGCCGCCCCTACGCGATCACCGTGCCCGCCCCGCTCGAACGTGCGGCCGCCGGCAGCAACGTGATCGAACTGCACCGCCGGACCCCGGTGGCGGTCAGCCGTGCGTCCGCGCCCGCCCCGGCCGAGGCGCTGCCATCGTCCGTACATCTCGCTCTGGTATCCAGTCGCTGATGGTCGTGATGACGTCATGCAAGAAGGGGTGGCCTCCGCCAGCAGCGGCTCCATTCCGGCAGCATGCGCGGCCTTGCGCACCGACGATGACGCAGTTGGCGGATTGATTCCGCAGACTCGCACCGGCGACTGGCATCAGCGAATTCACGGAAGCGGGTCATGATCAAGCAATCCAATCAGGCCGTCGCAGGCAAGGCGGCGGGCAAAGGTGCGGCAGTAGTACTGCATACGGCGGTTGCGCAGGAGGCATTCCGCGCGAACGACGAACTGCTGGCGGCGCTGGAGACCACTCCGGCCGGTCTCGATGAGGAGCAGATCGAGGCGCGACTGCATCGCGACGGCATCAACGAGGTCTCGCACGAGAAGCCGCCGCATTGGTCGCGGCAACTGCTGCGTGCGTTCAAGAACCCGTTCATCATCGTGCTGCTGGTGCTGGCGGTGGTGCAGGTATTCGCCACGCCGGACGACATGTCCGGGCCGATCATCATTGCGGTGATGGTGGCGATCAGCGTGTTGCTGAATTTCACCCAGGAGTTCCGTTCGTCACGCGCGGCCGAGAATCTCAAGGCGATGGTGCGCAATACCGCCACGGTGACCCGCAAGGCCTCCGATGGCCACAGCGAGCAGATCGAGGTGCCGGTGGTCGAGTTGGTCGCCGGCGACATCGTGCACCTGGGCGCCGGCGACATGGTGCCCGGCGACCTGCGCCTGCTCAGCGCGAAGGATCTGTTCATCAGCCAGGCGATTCTTACCGGCGAGTCGCTGCCGGTGGAGAAGTCCGCGCCGGCGCGCATGAGCGGTCCGCAGCATTACGACAACGCGCTCGACTTGCCCACGGTCTGCTACATGGGCACCAACGTGATCAGCGGCACCGCCACGGCGGTGGTGGTGGCGACGGGTGCGCGCAGCTATCTCGGCTCGCTGGCGCACAGCATGTCCGGCCAGCGCGTGCAGACCAGTTTCGACCGCGGCGTGAAAAGCGTCAGCTGGCTGCTGATCCGCTTCATGGCGGTGATGGTGCCGGTGGTGTTCCTGATCAACGGGCTGGACAAGCACAACTGGACCGAGGCCTTCCTGTTCGCGCTGTCCGTCGCGGTCGGCCTGACTCCTGAGATGCTGCCGCTGATCGTCACGGCCAACCTTTCCAAGGGTGCGTTGGCGATGTCCCGGCGCAAGGTGGTGGTGAAGCGGCTCAACGCGATCCAGAACTTCGGCGCGATGGATGTGTTGTGTACCGACAAGACCGGCACGCTGACGCTGGACAAGATCGTGCTGGAGCGCCATCTCGATCTGGATGGCGAGGAGTCCGACGAGGCGCTGGAATTCGGTTACCTCAACAGCCGTTTCCAGACCGGTCTGAAGAACCTGATGGACAAGGCGGTGCTGGAGCACCGGGACCTGGAAGCCGCGGCCACCCGCTACCGGGTGATCGACGAAATCCCGTTCGATTTCCAGCGCCGGCGCATGTCGGTGGTGGTGGCCCGGGACGATGGCGAGCACCTGCTGATCTGCAAGGGCGCGGTCGAGGAGATGCTGTCGATCTGCGCCTATGCCAAGGTCGGCGACGTCACCGAACCGATGACCGATGAGCGCCGGCGCGACATCAAGGAGATGACGCACAAGCTCAACGAGGACGGCCTGCGCGTGCTGGTGGTCGCGGTGCAGCGCGAGCCGAGCCACGATCGGCCGTACAGCGTGGCCGACGAAAGTGACCTGATCGCGGTCGGCTGTCTGGCCTTCCTCGATCCGCCGAAGGACTCGGCGGGCACCGCGATCCGCGCGCTGCACCAGCACGGCGTCGAGGTGAAGGTGATCACCGGCGACAACGAGGCGGTGACCCGCAAGATCTGCCGCGAGGTGGGACTGGACGTGACCCATTCGGTGCAGGGCAAGGAAATCGAATCGCTCGACGATGCCGCGCTGGATGAACTGGTGGCGCGCGTCACGGTGTTCGCCAAGATGTCGCCGCTGCAGAAGGCGCGGGTGGTGCGTTCGCTGCAGCGCCTCGGACACACGGTAGGTTTTCTCGGCGACGGCATCAACGATGCGCCGGCGCTGCACGACGCCGACGTCGGCATCTCGGTGGATACCGCGACCGATATCGCGAAGGAGTCGGCCGACATCATCCTGCTCGAGAAGAACCTGATGGTGCTGGAGGAGGGCGTGCTGGAAGGACGCGTCACCTTCGGCAACATCATGAAGTACATCAAGATGACCGCCAGCTCGAATTTCGGCAACGTGCTCAGCATCCTGATCGCCAGCGCGTTCCTGCCGTTCATGCCGATGCTGCCGCTGCAGATCCTGGTGTTGAACCTGTTGTACGACATCTCGCAGCTGTCGATTCCGTTCGACCGCATGGACGAGGACTATCTGCGCAAGCCGCGCAAGTGGGATGCCGGCGACATCGGTCGCTTCATGGTGTGGGTGGGGCCGGCCAGTTCGGTGTTCGACATGACCACCTTCCTGCTGTTGTGGTACGTGTTCGGCGCGAACTCGACGGCGCACCAGTCGCTGTTCCAGTCCGGCTGGTTCATCGAGAGCCTGCTGACGCAGACACTGGTGGTGCACATGATCCGCACGCGCAAGATCCCGTTCCTGCAGAGCAGCGCGGCGGCACCGGTGCTCGGCCTGACCACGGCGATCATCGTGATCGGCATGCTGCTGCCATACACCGCGGTCGGCGCGAAGATCGGCATGATGGAAATGCCGCCGGTGTATTTCGCGTGGCTGGCATTGACCGTGGTGGCGTATTGCGCGCTGACCCAGCTGGTCAAGGTGATCTACATACGCCGTTACGGACGCTGGCTCTGATCCACTTTCCTCATGGCCTCTGGACGGCGAGGGTGAACGCCGGGTGCGAAGCATCGGCATGGCGTAACACTTTTGTCATCGATATCCAGCAAACAGGAGAACTCTGACCTTGCACAGTAGTCGCTCAGCCGAACAACCACCTCCAAGCCGGCCGTCTCGACGCCGCACCGCGCGCACTTCGTCCTGAAGTGAGTCCCGGACGCGGCGGCCGTTGACGGCTCAACCGCGGTCCGGGATGCGCCCGCCGTTCGCCTGCGAACGGCCTGTCTTTCCCTCGCCGTATGCATTGCCTGTCGGTCTCATGACCGTCACGGGCTCGTTCGCGCCTTCATGTCGAAGGGGAAGCTCATGTCGTTCCGTCCCGTCCAAAATCCATCGTGCCTCCCGGTCGCCATCGTGCTGGCGTTGTTGCTCGCCGCCTGCTCGCATCAGACGAGCGAGGCACCCCCGGCCCCGGCAGTTATCGCCGATCACGGCTTGTTGCGCATACCCGAGAAATCGCCGCTGCGCTCGCAACTGGTGGTGCAGCAAGTCGAGCTGCGCGATGTGCCACATGCGGTGGTGTTCCCCGCGACCGTCGAGGCTGATCCGGCGCGCATGGCCAACGTGCTGCCTGCACTGACCGGCAAGGTGGTCGAACTGAAGGTTGGCCTCGGTGACCACGTCACCCGCGGCCAGCTGCTGGCGGTAATTGATTCCGGCGACCTGGCGCAGGCCTATGCCGATGCAGACAAGGCGCGCGATGCACTCGACTTTGCGAAGAAGAGCCTGGATCGCGCACACGGCGTGCAGCAGGCCGGCGGCGCCGCAGTGAAGGATCTGGAAGCGGCGCAAAGTGGCTACAACCAGGCACTGGCCGAGTTCAGCCGCGCGCAAACACGCCTCGCGGCGGTCGGCGGTACCGCTGGCGCGCATGCGGCGCGGGCGATGAATGTCACCGCGCCGGTCAGCGGCTACGTGACCGCGTTGGCGGTCTCGTCGGACGAATTTGTCAACGATGCCACCGCCGCGATGATGACCATCGCCAATCTGGACACGGTATGGATCACCGCCAACGTGCCGGAAAGCGAGGTCGGGCTGGTTGCCAAGGGGCAGCCGGTGGACGCCACACTGTCCGCGTATCCGGATCAGGTCTTCCACGGCCGGGTCAGCTTCGTCAGTCCGCTGCTGCAGCCGGACACCCGACGCGACATGGTGCGCGTTGCCGTCGCCAATGCGGAAGGACGGTTGAAGCCGAACATGTTCGCGAATGCGAGCTTCGACATCCCGCAGCCGGCGCAGGTGTTCGTGCCGGAATCGGCGTTGCTGATGAACAACGACAGCATCACGGTGTTCGTCGAAGTGTCGTCGTGGACGTTTGAGCGCCGCACGGTCGAACTCAGCTATGACGAGACGGCCGGTGCGCGTGTAGTGAAAGGCCTGAAGGCGGGTGATCGCGTGATCGTGAAGGGCGGAGTGCTGCTCAATGATTAACGCGATCTTCCACTTCTGTTTCCAGAAGCGCATGTTGTTCATCGTCGTGACGATCCTCGTCGCGTGCTTTGGCTATTACTCCTGGACCCAGCTGGCGATCGAGGCCTATCCGGAACTGAGCGACGTTACTGCCCAGGTCACCACCCAGGTACCGTGCCTGGCCGCCGAGGAAATCGAGCAGGAGATCACCACGCCGCTGGAGCGTGGCCTCGCCGGCACGCCCGGGCTGGTGAGCATCCGTTCGAGCAGCACCTTCGGCCTGTCGCTGATCACGCTGATATTCAAGGATGGTGCCGAGGATTACTGGGAACGCCAGCGCATCATGGAGCGGATCGGCCAGGTCGCGCTGCCGCCCGGGATCACCCCTGGCCTTGATCCGGTGTCCGGACCGGCCGGCGAGATCTATCGCTACACGCTGGAGTCCAACAGCAAGAACCTGATGCAGCTGTCGGAACTGCAGAACTGGGTGATCGTGCCCGCGCTGGAGCAGATTCCTGGCGTTGCCAACGTCGATATCTTCGGCGGCTTCACCAAGGAGTTCCAGCTGCAACTGGATCCGGCCCAGCTGCTGCATTACGGTGTCAGCGTGAGCCAGGTCAGCAGCGCGATTTCGGCCAATACCGCGAACGCCGGTGGTGGCCGCATCACCCGTGGCGAGCAGTCGTACATCGTGCGTGGCATCGGCATGGTGCACACGCTGAAGGATCTGGGCGACATCGTGGTCACCCAGACCAACGGCGTGCCGGTGTTCGTGCGCGACCTGGGCAAGTTGCAGTACGGCCATCAAGTACGCGAAGGCATCCTCGGCAAGGACAACAATCCCGACACGATCGAAGGCATCGTCGACCTGCTCAAGTACGAGAATCCGTCGCGCGTGCTCGAAGGCATTCATGCCAAGTTCGCTGAACTCAACCAGCAGTTCGCTGCGCAGGACGTGCGCATCGTGCCGTACATTGACCGCGACGATCTGGTCAATGCGACCAAGGAAAAGGTCTTCCACACGGTGATGGAAGGCGTCGGCCTGGTCTGCATCGTGCTGATCCTGTTCCTCGGCAGTCCGCGTTCGGCGCTGGTGGCCGCGGTGGCGATTCCGATGTCACTGGTCACCGTGTTCATCCTGATGCAGTTCACCAGGATGCCGGCGAATCTGTTCTCACTGGGCGCGATCGACTTCGGTGTGATCGTCGACGGCACCATCGTGGTAATGGAGGCGATCCTGCGCCGGCGCGAGGAGAAACCCAACGAGGTGCTCACCGAAGATGATGTGATGACGGTGACCAAGCATGTCGGTCGCTCGATCTTCTTCGCGACCCTGATCATCATCACCGCCTACCTGCCGCTATTTGCGTTCGAGCACGCCGAGGGCAAGCTGTTCCGGCCGATGGCCTTCACCGTGGGCTATGCGCTGCTGGCCGCGCTGCTGTGCACGGTGACGCTGACGCCCGGGCTGGCCTATGTCGCCCTGCGCAAGCCGCGCAAGCTGTTCCACAACAAGCCGCTGGAAAAGTTGCAGACGGCTTACCGCACCAGCCTGGGCCGGCTGCTGCACAAGCTGCCGGTGGTCTATGTCACAGCGGGCGTGGCCCTGCTCGGTGTGGTGCTGCTGGGTGCGACGATCGGGCGTGAATTCCTGCCCGACCTGGACGAAGGTTCGTTGTGGTTGCAGGTGCAGATGCCAACTGGGCTGTCGCTGGACAAGGCCAGTGCGATGACGGCCGAGTTGCGTCGCGCCGTGCGCGAATTTCCGGAAGTTTCCTACGTGGTCACTCAGCTCGGCCGTAATGACAGCGGCACCGATCCGTGGACGCCGTCGCATGTCGAGTCGGCGGTTGGCCTCAAGCCCTACAGCAGCTGGGCGAACGGCGAGAGCAAGGAGGAGTTCCTGCGCAAGTTCAACACGCGGATGCTGCAGATACCGGGCATCAGCGTGGGCATCAGTCAGCCGATCGTCGACGGCGAGAACGACATGGTCGGCGGTGCGCACAGCCCGCTGGTGCTGCGTATCTATGGCGATGATTTCAAGGAACTGCGCCGCATCGGTGGGCAGATCGTCGACGTGCTACGGGATGTGCGTGGCACGGCGGATGCGTCGATCTTCCAGGAGCCGCCGATCCCGCAGCTGGCGATCGAGGCGGACCGCGACGCGGCGGCACGCTATGGCATCAACATCGCCGATATCAGCAATCTGATCCAGACCGCGATCGGCGGCGCACCGATCACCCAGGTCTATGTGGGCGATCGCGTCTACAACGTGACCGCGCGCGTGTCGAACGATGTCGCTAACAATATCGAGGCAATCGGCCAGTTGCCACTGACCGCGGCCAACGGTGCACAGGTGCCGCTCAAGCTGGTGGCACATATCAGCCTGAAGACCGGTGAGAGCACGATCTCGCACGAGCAGAACCATCGTGAGTTGACCATCCGCATCGATAACCGTGATCGTGCGCTATCGGAGTATCTGGCCGACGCCCAGCAGCAGATCGATGCGAAGGTGCACTACGACAAGCAGGATTATCGGTTGGAGTGGGCCGGCACGTTCGAGAACCAGCAGCGCGCGCAGGCGCGTCTGATCGTGGTGCTTGGCATGGTGCTGGCGATCATGGCCGTGCTGCTGTTCGCCGAGTTCGGCAAGCTGCATCAGGCGTTCCTGGTGCTGGCGGTGGTGCCCCTTGCTGCCGTGGGTGGCCTGATCTCGCTGCATCTGCGCGGCGAGACACTGAACATCGCCACGGCCGTGGGCTTCATTGCCCTGTTCGGCGTGGCGGTGCAGAACGGCATCATCATGGTGTCGAATATCAACCGTGTGCGAAAGGAAGGCCTGACGCTGGCCGAAGCAGTGTTGGCCGGTGCCACCGAGCGCTTCCGCCCGGTATTGATGACGGCCACCGTGGCCAGCGTGGGCATGCTGCCAGCCGCACTGGCTACCGGCATCGGCACGGACGTGCAGCGTGGCTTGGCCACCGTGGTGGTGGGCGGCCTGCCGATTGCCACCCTGCTTACGCTGTACATCCTGCCCAGCTGCTATTTCGCGATCGAGCGCTTTATCGAGAGGCGCCGCGGCCACGCGCCGTCGGCGAGGGATATCTGACCATGCACGCTTTCCACAAAATCACCGCGAGGCGCGCTGGCAACACGCTGCTCGCTTTTGGCACTGGTCTGCTGCTCAGCGCATGCGCGGTCGGGCCGGATTACCAGCGCCCGGCGGCGCCTGCTGCGCATGACTACGCGCCGGCAGCGCTGCCGCAGACCACTGCTGCCGCACCCGGTCCTGGCGGCAACACACAGCAACTCGTGCAGGACATGGATATCCCGGGGCAGTGGTGGACGTTGTTCCATTCGGAGCCCCTGAATGCGCTGATCGACGATGCGCTGAAGCACAATGCCGACGCCGACGCGGCGCAGGCGGCGTTGCAGGCGGCGTGGGAAAACGTGCGTGCGCAGCGCGGCGCGTATTTCCCCAGCGTCGATGCCAGCGTCAATCCGACCCGGCAGAAGACCGGCAGCGTGCTGTCCAGCAATGTCGCCTCGAACAGTACGCTGTACAACCTCACCACGGCGCAACTCAGCATTTCGTACTCGCCGGATCTGTGGGGCGGCAACCGCCGGCAGGTGGAGTCGCTGGTGGCGCAGGCGAACGCCCAGCGCTTCCAGCTGGAGGCGACCTATCTCACGCTGACCACCAACCTGGTCAACGCGGCGATCCAGGAAGCCTCGCTGCGTGCGCAGATCGATACCACTCGCAGCATCATCGCGGATCAGGAAAAGATCATGGCGACGCTGCAGCGCCAGCAGACGCTCGGCGATGCTCCCGAAGCTGCCGTTGCTGCACAGCAGGCCGCGCTGGAACAGAGCCGGGCCACGCTGCCGCCACTGGAAAAGCAGCTCGCCCAGCAACGCGACCTGCTTGCCGCGCTTAGCGGGCGCGTGCCGAGCGACACCATCGATGCGCGCTTCACGCTGGATGCGTTGCAGTTGCCGGCCGAGTTGCCGTTGAGCCTGCCGGCGCGCCTGGTCGAGCAGCGTCCCGACGTGCGCATGGCCGACGAGCAGTTGCATGCGGCCAGCGCACAGGTCGGTATGGCGATCGCGAACCGGCTGCCGAACGTGCAGATCACCGCGAACATCGGCAGTGCGGCGGACAGCGCGAGTTCCTTGCTGAGCACCGGCACCGGCTTCTGGAATATCGGCGCTGCGATCACTGCACCGCTGTTCGATGGCGGCACGCTGAAGCACAAGCAGCGCGCCGCCGAGGCCACTTACCGGCAGAGCGCCGCCCAATATCGCAGCACGGTGATCGATGCGGTGCAGAACGTGGCCGACGTGCTGCACGCGGTGCAGTCCGATGCCGCGGCGCTGGCCGCGGCCGAATTGGCTGATCGGGCTGCCGCACGCAGCCTGGCAATCGCGCAACAACAACTCGCGCTGGGCGACCTCAGCGAGGTCGCCATGCTCAATAGCGAACAGACCTGGCGGCAGGCCGAGATCACCCTCGTGCAGGCGCGTGCGAATCGTTATGCCGATACGGTAGCGCTGTTCCAGGCGCTCGGTGGCGGCTGGTGGAACCGACATGACGTGGCGTTTTCGTCACCGTGAGTCGCGATACTGCTCATGCTTGTGAAAGTCGATTTGCGTTTCCGGCTTGCCTGTTGAAGTGCGAGGCTTTCCATTGCCGGCGCCGGCGGCGCCACTTTAGTTCTTGCGTGGCCTGTCTAACCGAAGGATATATATCAGTCGACAACGTGCGCCACTTTGGCGGCATCCACATTCGAAACGAGCGCCACCGGCAAGCCAATCCCGACCTCACTTATGACCATACGGCATAGCACTCACCGGCAAGTGCGGCCCTGATTGCATTGAAACTTGAAATCGAACAAGCTTTGCACGCGATATGAGCAGCTTGCTCTACCGCAGGGGAACGCCGTCGATTCGCTCTAAAATCGCTGTTGTCTTCGCGAGAACATATTCTCATGACTACGCGCTCAGCCATCAAGACAAGCACGCTGCTGGCCCAGACGGCGGCCATTGCAAGCGATGTCGCCGCCAGGCACGCGGCCGATGTCGATTCGAAAAGCCGCTTTCCGCAAGAAACCTTTGACGCACTCAGACAAGCCAGATTGCTGTCGGCAGCCGTGCCTGCGGCATATGGCGGCGTCGGCGCAGGCATGCTTGAACTCGGCGCGCAGTGCGCTGCATTGGCCCAGGGCTGTGGTTCGTCGGGGATGGTGCTGGCGATGCACCATATCCAGGTGGCCTGCATGGCCCGCCATGGACGAGACTCGGCGTTCTTCGAGCGTTACCTGCGCGAAAACCTCGTCGAGCGCCAGGAACTGGTGGCTTCGATCACGTCCGAAAACGGCACCTTCGGTGATACCCGTTCGAGTGTATGTGCCATCGCGATCGACAAAGATCGCATGTCGCTCGAAAAGGACGCCACCACGGTTTCCTATGGTGCACACGCAGACGCGCAACTCGTGACCTGTCGCCGCACCGCCGATGCGGCGGCCAGCGATCAGGTTCTCGTCCTGTTCGAAAAGGGCAGCTACACGCTCGCACAAACCGGCACCTGGGACACGCTCGGCATGCGCGGCACCTGCAGTCCGGGAGCGAAATTCGCCGGCAACGGGGCTGCCGGACAGATCCTTCCAGGGTCGTTCGCCGATTCCTCCGCGCAGACAATGGTGCCGTACTCGCACATCCTGTGGTCGGCGCTATGGTCGGGCATTGCGGCGGATGCCATCGGTCGGGCTGCTGCCTTCGTGCGCGCTGGCGCACGCAAGAATCCGGGCAGCGTGCCGCCCAACGCCATCCGGCTTGCGCGCGCGCACGTCGAGCTGCAGGCGATGCGCAACAATTGGGAGGCGTGCGCGATCGAGTTCGACGAAATGACGGCGAGCGATGATCAGGCGGCGCGCGAGACCCTCGGCACGATGGGTTGGGCGCTGAAGATGAATCAGCTCAAGATGGCTTGCTCCGAAGTGGCGCCGCGGCTGTGCCACGAGGCGCTGCAGATCATCGGCATCATGGGTTACAAGAACGATTCGCCGTTCAGCGTGGGACGCCACTACCGCGACGTGCTGTCGGCGGCATTGATGGTTTCCAATGAACGTATCGCGGCGAAGAGCGCGTCGATGCTTCTCGTTTTCAAGGACGACTGACCATGACGGCAACTGCTTACGATCCGATCGCGTTCCACGAAGGGCTGGTCAAGCACGGCCTGATCGTCCCCGCCGGTGTCGACGGAATATTCGGGCGTGGCCACGTATTCGAGGACGTGCTCGATCGTTTCGACAAGCTGATTCTCGACATCGCTGCAAAAGACGGCGCACAGGTGCTGCTGTTTCCGCCGACGATCGACCGAACGATCATCGAAAAGACCCACTACATGGACAGCTTTCCGCACCTTGTCGGCGCGGTCTACAGCTTCTTCGGCAAGGAACTGGCGGCGCGCCAGTTGAGCGAGCACATCCACGCGGGAGACGCCTGGGGTGAGCATCTTGCGATGACGCACGTCTGTCTCAACCCGGCCGCGTGCTATCCGGTCTATCCGACCTTGACCGGCAAGGTGCCGGCGGATGGTCGGCTGGTGACCTTGTTCGCCTGGGTGTTCCGCCACGAACCGTCGATCGAGCCGACTCGGATGCAGGCATTCCGCATACGCGAGTACGTCCGCTGCGGGACGCCGGAACAGGTCGTGGAGTGGCGCAACATGTGGCTGCAGCGTGGTATCGAATTGTTGCAGTCGCTCGGCCTGCCGGCGCGCGCGGACGTCGCTTCCGACCCGTTTTTCGGCAAGGGCGGCAAGATGCTCGCGAGCAACCAGGTCGAGCAGCAATTGAAGTTCGAGGTGCTGGTGCCGGTGATCTCCGAGGAAAATCCCACCGCGACCTGTTCATTCAACTATCACCAGGACAAGTTCGGCGAAGCGTTCGACATCAAGACACCCGATGGCGAGACGGCACATACCGCCTGTCTTGGCTTCGGCCTGGAGCGTGTGACGATGGCGCTGTTCCAGGCGCATGGCTTCGATCCGGCGGCGTGGCCGGTCGCTGTCCGCCAGAAATTGTGGCCGTGACATGCGTGCCAAGGCGCTTACCCTCGATCCGTTGACGTATCAGCGGCACGCCTTGCATGCCGAAGAGCGGCAGTGGGTCGAGAAAAACTGCTATTTCGACGTCTGGATCGAGTTGATCCATGCGCTCGGCTGCGATCCATGCGCCGTGATCCCGGTCGTCGCCGCCCTCGACTTCGAAGGCGACCAGTGGACATTCTACAAGCCACCGCTGGACGAGCTGCGTGATCTCTACGGCATCGAAGTCAATGAGATGACGGCGTGGCGGCCGATGCTCGAGCATGCGACCGAGCATCTCGGTGCCGGCAAGATGATTTCCGTCGAGGCAGATGCCTGGTGGCTGCCGGACGTGACCGGTACCGACTATCGCCGCAATCATGTGAAGTCGACGATTGTCCTGGTCGATGTCGATCCTGACGCGCGTCGGCTCGGCTATTTCCACAATGCGTCTTATTACTCGCTCGACGGCGAAGACTTCGACCGCACCTTCCAGTTGACCGACGTTGACCCCGCCTTCCTGCCGTTTTTTGCCGAACTCGTGCGCGTCGATCGCCTCGTCCGGCGTGCACCGGGCGAGCTGGCGAAGATGTCGCGAGCGCTGCTCAAGCGGCATCTCGCCCGTCGGCCGCGAGACAACCCGATCGAGCGTTTCGCTGCGCGGTTCCAGCGCGAACTGCCGGAATTGCAGGAGCGTGGACTGGAGCACTATCACGCCTGGGCGTTCGCGACGCTGCGCCAACTGGGCTCGGCCGCCGAGTTGATGTCATTGCACCTGCGCTGGCAGGCTGCGCGAGGTACGGGGATCCCTGACGATGCCGGTGCGCTGACGCCGGCAGTGACAGCGTATGAGACGATCTCGGGCGGTGCGAAGGCGTTCATCCTGAAAGCAGCGCGCGCGGTCAACACACGGCGTCCCTTTGAGACAACGGCGATCTTCGACGATTGGGCCCGAGCATGGGAACAGGCGACGACGACATTGGATGGCATCGATTAGCATGGGCGAATCATCAAACATTAGGGTCGGCATCGACCTGGTCAGGATCAGCGCGATCGCCGAATCATTGGCCAGTTTCGGCGATCGCTTCCTGCATCGTGTGTTCACGGAAGCCGAGGTTACTTATTGCATGAGTGCACCGATGCTTGTTTCATCTCGACTGGCCGTGCGCTTTGCCGCGAAGGAGGCGACGCGCAAGGCGTTGCGCCTGGACGGCGTCGGTTGGCGCGATATCGAAGTGGTTCGCCAACCGGACGGTGCCTGCGACATCGAGTTGCACGGCGCGACCATGGCCAAGTGTGGTGCCGGCCGTTTGGCACTTTCCATGAGCCATGAAGGCGATCACGCAACCGCCGTGGTCATTGCAGACAGGAACCGTCAATGAGTGAAAACGCCGCAAAGATCCGAACCGTTCTCAAAGAGCACGCGCGCCTGAACCGCGACGCGGACACGCTCAGCGACGACTCCGACCTCTATCAGGCGGGCATGACCTCGCATGCCAGTGTCAACGTCATGCTCGCGCTTGAGGGCGAGTTTGACATTGAGTTTCCCGATCACATGCTCAAGCGCAGCGTGTTCGAAAGCGTCGGTGCGATCGTTTCGGCGATCGATGAATTGACCGAGGGAAGATAATGACACGCGTGCGCAGTGTTGGGGGAACACGGCGCTACCTGATCGACAGCGGCTGGGAATTCGCGGCCGCCGAACCGGGTTCGACTCCCGAGCAGCTCGACCTGCTGGACTGGAAACCTGCGACCGCACCCAATACCGCGGCTGGCGCGCTGCGGGACATCAAGGCATGGGATTGGGATGTCGCCTGCGATTTCGATGCGAAGGACTGGTGGTGGCGCATCCGCCTGAGCGATGCGCATGGGCCGGCCGGTCCCGCCGTGCTCGGCTTCGATGGGCTGGCGACGCTGGCCGATGTCTGGCTCGATGGCGTGCATCTGCTTCGCAGCGACAACATGTTCATCGCGCACGAAGTGCCAGTCGTCTTGAGTGGGACGCATGAATTGCTGATCCGCTGTGCCGCGCTGGCGCCGGAACTGGCGAAGAAGCGTCCGCGGCCACGCTGGCGCGTACCAATGCTGGCGCATGCGCAGTTGCGCTGGTTTCGCACCACCTTGCTTGGCCGCACGCCAGGGTGGTCGCCGCCGTGCCCTGCCGTGGGACCGTGGCGGCCGGTCTGGATCGAGCAACGCATGCTCATGCTCGGCGAAGTCACGTTGCACAGCCGGATCGAAGATGGCGCCGGCATCGTCGATGCGACCGCCGAACTCGGGGCCGACGTCACCGATGCGGTGTTGATCGTCGAGCGCGATGGCCAGCGCGCAAGCGGAAAACTGCTGCTGCGCGAACGTCGCTGGTGCGGCAACGCGACGGTCAATGCGCCCCAGCTGTGGTGGCCGCATACGCACGGCGAATCCGTATGCTACCGCGTTTCGATCGAAGTACACCGTGCCGGTGACAGCGTCACGATCGAGCTTGGTTCCACCGGCTTCAGGACCATCGAGATCCAGCGGGATAACGGTGACTTCGCGCTGCGCGTCAACGGTGTCGATGTATTCTGTCGCGGCGCGTGCTGGACACCGCTCGATGTCGTCACGCTCACCGCCACGCCGGATGCCTACCGCCATGCGATCGCACAAGTCTGTGCGGCCGGCATGAACATGCTGCGTATCAGCGGTACGATGGTCTACGAGGACGATGCATTCCACGATGCGTTGGATGAATACGGCATCCTGCTCTGGCAGGACCTGATGTTCGCGAACATGGACTATCCCGAGGACGAATCCTTCGTCGCGGGCGTGCTCGGTGAGGTCGACCAGCAGCTCGCGCGTCTGCAGGCGCGCCCGTGCCTCGCGCTGGTCTGCGGCAACAGCGAAGGCGAGCAACAGGCGGCGATGAGCGGTGCGGCGCGTGAGTTGTGGTCGCCACCTCTGTTTCACGAGACGATCGCGGCGCGCGCCCACGCACTGGGTATCGCGTATACGCCGTCGAGCGCGCATGGAGGCGCATTTCCACATGCAGCCAATGCGGGGACATCATCGTATTACGGCGTGGGCGCCTACCTGCGCCCGCTGGACGATGCCCGACGCAGCGAGCTCGTGTTCGCCTCGGAGTGTCTGGCCTTCGCGAATATCCCGATCGACAGCGGCCTTCCTGGCAACCTCGCGCTACGCGTCCATCACCCGGCGTGGAAGACGCGCGTACCACGCGACCTCGGTGCTGGCTGGGACTTCGACGATGTACGCGATCACTACGTCGAGCGGCTCTACGGTATCGACCCCACATCGCTGCGCGTATCCGACCACGAACGCTACCTGGCGTTGGGACGGATGGCCACCGGTGAAGTCATGGCGCAGGCGTTTCTGGAATGGCGGCGCACACGCTCGCCGACACGTGGTGCATTGGTCTGGTTTCTGCGCGATCTCTGGCCGGGCGCGGGTTGGGGCGTAATCGACGCGCATGGCACGCCCAAGCCGTGCTTCCATGCGCTGCGTCGCGCGCTTGCGCCGACGGCAATCGCGTTCAGCGATGAAGGAGTCAACGGTCTTGCCGTCCATGTTTTCAATGATGGTTCCGCAGCACTTGACGCACATGTAGAGATCACCTTGTACCGGGCCGGCGAAATTCGCGTCGGCAACGGCGCCTCCGATGTTCACGTGCCAGCCCATAGTGCAACCGAGATAGCGACATCGACGCTGTTCGAAGGCTTGCTTGATCTATCCTTCGCGTACCGGTTCGGGCCGCCCATGGCCGATGTCGTGCACGCCGTTCTGTACTCGGACGCTGGCTTGATTGCAGATGCATTCTGGTTCCCGACGGGACATTCCTCGACTCGCGTAGCGGATGTTGGCCTTGCTGCATCAATGAAGTCGGGTGCGAGTACGCATGAACGTATCGTCCAGGTCAGCGCGCGCTGCTTCGCGCAGTCAGTGACGGTCGAAGTCCCCGGTTTTGTTGCGGACGACAATGGCTTTCATCTCGCGCCTGGACAATCACGCACCATTGTTTTGCGCGAGCATTCCATGACGCGAACCCCGACGCGCGGTGCAGTGAGCGCACTCAACGCGGAAGCGGCGGTGCGTTTCGACATGCAATGAATACGATGAGTATCAACGTCGCCGATCAGCGCACGGTCGCGCCCCCCGCGGAAGCAGGTTTTTTTTCCGGTCCGGGATCGCGGGCACGTTTTGGTTGGCTGCATCGCACCAGCCTGCCCTCGACGGGCGTCGGCTTGATCATCGTTCCGCCATTCGGCTACGAGGCGGTTTGCGCGCAACGTTCAATGCGTCATCTTGCCGAAGCTGCTGCACATGCGGGAATTACGGCAGTGCGTGTCGATCTCGATGGCAGCGGCAACAGTGCTGGCGACGATCTCGATCCCGACCGGGTCGATGGGTGGCTGGCAAGCATCGACGATGCCTGCGAGCTCGCGCTTGGCGCGGGTGCAAATAGGCTCGTACTCGTCGGCGTTCGCCTGGGCGCCACGCTTGCCACGCTGGCAGCACTCCGTCGCAACGATATCGCCGGCATCGTCGCGATCGCCACCGTGCCGAGTGGAAAGGCACTCCTGCGCGAAGGTCGCATTTTGCAGATGACACTGGGATTGACGCCGGCCCCTGCAGCTTCCGCCGCACTGGATGATGTGCACGAACTGGTGGGTTTCGCGCTGACCGCGCAGACGCGCGAAGCATTGAGCCAGATCGATCTGCTCAAGCTGACGCAGGCTCCAGCAACTGCGATGTTGCTGCTCGATCGCGATGATCTCGCGGCGAACGATGCCTGGGCGGCACACCTCCGATCACTTGGTGCCAAGGTCGATCAACGTCGGCTGCCAGGCTATGTCGACATGGTGCTCGATCCCCACCGCGCACAGGTCCCGCAGGCGATCATCGATGCCACGGTCAGGTTTGCAGCCACACGACCTGCGTCCACCAGACATCTTTTTCAGCACGATGTGGCTGTACTGGAGCGCCGCAGAGAGTTGCGCCACGCCGAGGCATCGATCGTCGAGGAAATGGTTGCGCTTGATGACTGCCTGTTCGCGATCGCCACGTATCCGCTCGGAGCGCCGCGCCGCGCCGTCATCCTGCTCAACGCCGGCGCGGTCGGGCACATCGGACCCAACCGCTTGCATGTGATTCTCGCACGTCAGTTGGCCGCTGCCGGCGATCTCGTCCTGTGCCTCGACGTGTCAGGCATCGGCGACAGTCGCCAGCGTGCTGGCGCTGGCGAAAACGTCGTCTATTCCGAGCATGCGGTCGCCGATGTCGGTGTTGCCGTCGATTGGGTGCGTCGCGCCGGCGCAGCCCAGGTCGCGGTCGTCGGTCTGTGCTCGGGTGCCTATCATGCGTTGAGGGCCGCGCTCGCCGGGCAGCCGATCGATAGGGTGGTTGCGATCAATCCGCTGACTTTCCACTACAAGCCCGGCATGTCGCTCGATTTCGCCGACTTTCGACTTGCGGAAGACGCGATGCGTTACCAGAAGTCGATCACCAGTGGCGCTTCGTGGCAAAAGCTGCTGCGTGGCAAGGTCGACCTCGCACGGGTCGCGAGAGTATTTCTCTATCGCACCCGAGCCGCCATTACGCGCCCGCTGCGCGAAGTTTTGCGGCGTCTGCATGTTCCGTTCGGCGATGACCTCGGCAGCGAGCTCGATGCTCTGGCCGGGCATGGCATCGCCCTGCGCTTCATCTTCGCTGCGGACGATCCGGGGCAAAAGGTGCTCATGGAACAGGGCGGCTCCGTAGTGCCAAAACTCGTTTCAACCGGACGTCTGCGAATCCAGACCATTTCCGGTGCGGATCACACCTTCACCGCGCGTTGGACACATCCCATTTTGCTCGACGCGATCAGTGAGGCGCTCGAGCGCTGATGTCCAGACCGCCGACCGAAATGTCGCACCAACATCTTGCGGCACTGGATGGCCTCCGTGGTGTCGCGATCCTGCTGGTGTTGCTGCATGGTTTCGATGTCATCCAGTCTTCGGCAGGGTTCGGCCATGCACTTGATGCCGTGCTCGATCTCGGCTGGATCGGCGTGCAGCTGTTTTTCGTTTTGTCGGGATTCCTGATCACCGGCATCCTGCTCGATAGCCGGCATACGCCGACCTACTACAAGAGTTTCTTCGTGCGGCGCGTGTTGCGCATCTTCCCGCTTTACTACGGCGTACTGCTCACCGCGTTTGTCGTGCTGCCCCGGCTCGCACCAGCCATCGGCGGAGGCGAACATCAGCTCTGGCTGTGGATCTATCTGGCCAACTTCGCTGCGCCGTTCGGTTACGGAGAGCCCGCGTTTCCGCATTTCTGGTCGCTATGCGTCGAGGAACAGTTCTATCTGCTGTGGCCGTTTGCAGTGCGCCACGCGGGGCGTCGCGGCGTGATCGCGCTCAGTACGCTGCTGGTCATCATTGCGATCGGAAGCCGCCTGTATGTGCGCTATCGTCTGGGCGAGCCGATCGGTCACGAAGCTGCCTACATGTTCACGCCGTGCCGCATGGACGCGCTCGCCATCGGAGCACTTGTCGCGGCATTGCTGCGTAGTGAGCACGGTGCCACCTGGCTTGTACGCTACCGGCCGCAGCTATTTGCCGTCGGTGGTCTGTTGCTGTTGCTGGTCGGAGTGGCATGCGGTCACCTGCAGCGCGTCGGTGCAATGATGCAGACCATTGGCTACACGCTGATCGCGCTCGGGTTTTCGCTGGTGCTGATCAGCTCACTGAGGCAGGGGGGAATGCCTGCTCGCCTGCTCGCCTGGGCGCCGTTGCGTCGTTGCGGTATCTACAGTTACGGCATGTATGTGTTCTATGCGCCGCTGCATCTTTTCGTCGGCTTGCCACTACTTGCAAAAATCGGTTCCATGCCCACACTCGCAGAAGCGTTGGTCTATGAAGCCGCTGCCATCCTGGTGACATTCGGCCTCGCGGCCATTTCCTGGCATGCCTACGAACGACGCTTCCTGGCGTTGAAATCGCGACTCGCACCGCTGCCCACGACATGAAACTTCCTGAGCATCGCTGCAATATCGGCGGGCTATCCGCGATCACGATCGGCGATCCGGGCGCGAAAATCGTGGTGGTCGTATTGCATGGACGCATGATGCACGCGGCGGATCTGGCACCCTTCGCGCACGCGCTGGGAATATCTGTGTATTTCGTCATTCCGGATGCGCCGCTGCCCGCCATGCCGAGCGGGCGTACGTGGTGGCCCGTCGACGCCGAGGCGCGCGCGCAGGCACTCGTCAATGGTGCTGCCGACCTGCACGCACTGGACCCGCCCGGTCGTTCGGTAGCGCGTGGCTTGCTGGCTTCGCTGTGCGCGGAGGTCGCGTCTGACAAACGTCTCGTGCTGGTCGGTTTCTCGCAGGGCGGCATGCTCGCGATGGACTACGTGTTGCATGGTGGCCGCGCGGACGCGCTAGCCCTGCTTTCATCGACGCGCATCGCGTTTTGCGACTGGCAGCCGCGGCTGGCATGCCTTGCCAGCCTTCCGGTACTGATCACGCATGGCCGCGCGGATGTCGAACTCTCCTTCACCGCTGGCGAAGGCTTGCGCGATGCAGCGATACGCGGGGGCGCCGACGTCACCTGGTTGCCGTTCGATGGCGGCCACGAAATTCCGCTGATGGTTTGGCGCGCCTTGCGCCAGTTTCTGCGGCGATTCTGATGTGGGCACACAATACGGGTACCGGCTCAGCATGACTGAATAACGCGAGTGCCGATGCCCGCTCATCTGGATGTTCAAGAGCATGATCAGCAAGTGCCAGATTGTTTGCGCGTTGGCCTGTGTTATCCGGCGACGTGCGAGAACATTGGCCACTTCACGGCAGGAGGCATGGTGGCAGTGAGGCCGTGCGCCTGTGGTCTTCGTGCCGGCCGGGGATGAGCATGCATTGATCGCGCGACTCCACAGAAGGCCGCGAATGGCGACGCCCTCTTAGTGCTTGCGCTCCACGTACATCAGATGCGGGCTTTCGGGTGCCCGCTCATTCGGGTCCAGTGAACGCCCGGCTTCATCGAATACCTCGATCGTCTCGAATCCGAACTGCTGCAGTTGCTTGCGTTCATAATCCTGGCGGACGTAATAGTGGAGGAGCGCATGATCGTGACCGTCGTCATCGAGAAGTGCGTAGTCGGGGCGCACTTCGCGCAACGGTGTCATGCGCATATGGTTCGCGACTTGCCGAACCCATCGCAACAGGTTGAGAAGCAGCGTGACGGGATTGCGAGACAATTCCAGCCGCGGAGCCGACAAGGCATTGAACAAATCGCGATTATGCGAGGAGAACATGAACGTTCCGTCGCGACGCAATACGCGCGCTACCTCGCTCAGGGTTCGCCCACGGTCTTCATGGTTCACCGCGTCGATGACATTGCAGGCACCCAGCACGAAGTCGAAAGACCCATCCGGGAAACAAGACAAATCGCGCATGTCGCCGAGGTGTACGGAAACGGCGGGCATCGTGGCCTGCATCGTCGCGACCATCTCCGGCGAGTAGTCGATTGCCTCGTACCGCCGTGCCAGCGGGGCAAGGTAGATCGTGGTACGACCGGCGCCGACGCCTAGATCCAGTATATCGAGCTGTGCAAACGTGGCGTGATATTTGAGCAGCGCCATGGCTTCGACACGCGTCAAGGTCTTTTGCTGGTAGTGCCGAGCCACGCCACGGGCGTGATACACCTGCCGGTTGCGATCGTCTCCCGTGGTCGACATGTTCGTCACCCCCGCAGCTGGTTAACCGCCGCATCAGCTTATGCCCCTGCTTTCAAAACAGCCAGCGGAGCTTGCGGGAAATCGGTTGCCCAGCGCGTTGCGACGCGGCTGGGAACGAATCCGCCGCAGTACTGCGGAATGATGTCGAGCACGCCCAGCCACGATGTGCCGATCTCGCCTCGCCAAGGCATCAGCGGCGTTGGTATCAAGGCAGCATGCAGGAGACGGTGAAACTGTCCGGACCCAAGCGACGCAACAACATGCAGGCGACTCAATCCTGCTCGCAACGTGCGCGGCGCCGATGCCGCCACCACAACACCAGCACGGTCAGCACCGCCAGACCGACCAGCGCCCACAAGCTGCCTTGGCCGCGGCGCACCCATTTCATCAGCCATTCGTGGTTATCTGCGCCGAAGTAGCCGAGGTACACCCAGAACGGCACGCTGATCAGCGCGGCCAGCCCATCGATCAGCAGGAAGCGGGTAAACGACACGCGATGACTGGTGCCGGCGATGATGTAGACCGTGGTGCGCATGCCAGGCAGGAAGCGCGCGATGAACAGCATGCGGTTGCCGTAGCGCACGAATTTTTCCTGCACCATCGCATAGCGCTTGGGGGTGAGCACGCGTGCCACCAGCCGCCATTTCAGCATGCGCGCACCGTAGTGGTGACCGAGCAGGAAGATCGCGGAATCACCCAGCAAGACGCCAAACATCGCCAGTGCGAACATGCCGTGCACATTGACGTAGCCAAGTCCGGCGATGACGCCGCCCGCGACCAGGGTGATGTCTTCCGGCAACGGCAGGCCAGCGCCACAGATCATCAGCGCGATGAATACCGCGACATAGCCGTTCTCGGCGAAGATCGTGATCAGTCGTTCAAGCAGATCCATTGCTGTCCTTTGGGCAGAAGTATTCTGCACGCGTCACCGTGCTTCCAACTCCGATTAAACCTGACAACTTCATAGGGCGCGCGACAGCGGAGTTATGCGAATGGAAAGTAAATCACGCAGTTCGGACTTTTCGGCCTCACTCAGGCTGTTTCGTTCCTTGGTCATCAAGATCGCCTTGCGCTGAATAACTGCTTCTCTCTCCATTTTAGCCAGCGCGTCAAAAAACTCGGTGCGTTGCGCTTCCGGCTCACCGACTGACAACGAGGCCATCAGCTTCTGCAGCGATGGATACTCCGGCCGTTCGGCAAAATGCTCCACCAGCATCGCCGGATTGATGCCGGGGCGCGAGCGCGCAATGTCGAGCAGTTCGCCAAGCAATTCCACACCGGGCTTGTCCAGGCGCAGGAAGCGGTAAGGCTTTTCCACCTGATCGGCCACACCTGGCTGCGCCAGCAGCAACGAGATCGCGCTGCGCACCAGGCTGCGCTGCACGGCGACCGGCCGTTGCACGGCGCGATGCGTGGCGGGATCGGCTTGCAATACCGCGCGAGCGCCACTGCGCCGCTCCAGCTCCTGCGCCATCAGGTCACGGAATGCGCCATCGGGCAGTTTCGCGATCAGTGGACGGGCGCGCTCGGCGAGCCGCGCGCGACCGTCGAGGCTGCCCATCTCCACATCGTGCGACAGTTCGTTGAAGAAATAATCCGACAGCGGCATCGCCTGCTTGATGCGCTGCTCGAAGCCCTCCTTGCCCTCCTTGCGTACCAGCGAATCCGGGTCCTCGCCATCGGGCAGGAACAGGAAGTACGCCTGACGGCCATCGCGCAGTCGCGGCAGGGCGGACTCCAGCGCCTTCCACGCGGCGGCACGGCCGGCGCGATCGCCGTCGAAACAGAACACCACATCCGGTGCGGCGCGGAACAGTACCTCGGTGTGCTCCGGCGTGGTCGCCGTGCCCAGCGTGGCCACCGCGATCGGCAGCCCGGCCTGGTGCAGCGCGATCACATCCATGTAGCCCTCGACCACCACGATCCGCAGCAGGTTTGCGTTGGCCTGCTTGACCTGCCACAGCGCGAACAGCTCGCGGCCCTTGTGGAACAGCGGCGTCTCGGGCGAATTCAGATATTTCGGCGACTGCTCCGAACTTAAAACTCTGCCGCCAAAGGCGATCACCCGGCCACGCCGATCCAGAATCGGGAACATCAGCCGCTCGCGGAAGCGGTCGTACTTGCTGCCGCGTTCACTGCTCGCGACCATGCCGGCCTCGTTCAGCAGCTGCAGGCGTCGCTCGCTGGTGCCCAGCGACTTGATCACGCCGTCGTAGCCGGCCGGCGCCCAGCCCAGCCGGAACTGCTTGATGGTTTCCGCGTCCAGCCCGCGCTTCTTGCAGTACGCCTGTGCCTCGGTGCTGCGCGGCAGTTCGCCCTCGTACCAGGCGGCGGCCGCATCCAGCAGCGCGTAGAGATCAGTCTTGTCCTCGCGCGGCGCCGCCTCGCGGCCACCTTCGCGCGGCACCTTCAGGCCGACCGTCTGCGCCAGTTCCTCGACCGCGTCGGGAAACTCCAGCCGGTCATAGTCCATCAGGAACTTGATCGCGCTGCCATGCACGCCGCAGCCGAAGCAGTGGAAGAACTGCTTGGCCGGGCTGACATAGAACGACGGCGAACGTTCGTTGTGGAACGGGCAGCACGCGGTCCACTCGCGCCCGGCCTTCTTCAACGGCACGCGCCGCTCGATCACGTCGACGATGTCGACGCGGGCAAGCAGTTCATCGATGAAGCTGTCGGGAATCAGGCCGCGCATAAGCGCCCAGTTTAGTCGGACACAGGCTCAAGTGCCTGGCGACACCAAGCCTGCACAGGTTAGCCTTGCGCCTTGGTCAACAGGAGGTGGCTATGGGGCGGGGAATATTGGCGGGCATGCTGGCCTGCGCATTGGGTTGTGGCGTGGTTCTGGCCGATTCGGCCCCGGTGAAGCCGGCGATGCAGGCCTATGACCAGATTACCGTGCTGCGCGACCAGGCCGACGCACTGGTCGACCCCAAGCATCCCGATCCGGCCAAGCTCAAGCAAGCCGAGATCGTATTGCAGAAGGCGCTGCGCGAGATGGATCAGCCGGTCATCGATGGCCTGGCCGAGGGCAATGTGTATTTACGCTATCGCCGATATAACGTGCTTTATGATCTGGTCCACCTGTATTTGTTGCAGGCGCGCAGGGCCCGAGCGCTGGACACAATAGATGCGCTACTGGCCATCGACAGTTCGCCTGGCGAATGGTTGCGTGATCCATCGATCAGTGGTCCGTTGAGCGACGAGCCCCGCTACAAGGCCATACTCGCCCAGCAGGATTCGGCCGATCGCCTATGGCATGCCAAATCGATTGCCGTGCCCTATAGCCCTCAGCTCAGCGAGGCGCAGCGCATCGCCGGCTTGTCCCTGTTCTGGTCCGAAGCCAAATATAACTTCGTCCATTTCGACCATGTACCGCAGCTTGACTGGGACCAGACCTATCTGGATTTCCTGCCGCAGGTCATCACGGCCAAGGACACGCGCGCCTACTATGAAGTGCTGATGCGGCTGGCTCCCTTGCTGCGTGACGGGCATACCAACATCTATCCGCCGGAAGCACTGCAGGACAAGTTCTATGCGCGGCCGCCGATGAGGACCGAGCTCGTCGATGGCAAGGTGCTGGTGACAAGAGTGTTCAGCCCGACCCTGGTGAAGCAGGGTATCCATGTGGGTGATGAAATCCTGGCGATCGACGGTATCGAGGCGCATCGTTATGCCCATGAGCGGGTGGCGCCATTCGAAAGCAGCTCCACGCCGCAGGATGCCGACGTGCGTGCCTTCAGCTATGGGTTGCTCAGTGGCGACAAGACGCAGCCACTGCATTTGTCATTGCGTGATGCAGCGGGCGCGACGCGCGAACTGGTGGTATTGCGCGGAGATTATTCGGATGTCCAATCGCCTGTGGCGTTTGCATTCCGCATGTTGCCTGGCGATATCGCGTATCTAGCCCTGGATCATTTCGAAAGCGATGCCAGCGTCAAGGCGTTCGAGCAGCATCTGCCGCAGATCATGAATGCCAGGGGGCTGATTCTGGACGTGCGCTACAACGGTGGGGGATCCAGCAATTACGGCCTGGAGGTCCTCAGCCATTTGAGCAATCAGCCGATCCCTACTGAGGTCAGTCGAGAGCTGCAGATCGATCCAGTGGACCGCGCGAGGGGGTATCCACGCCTGGAGTGGCGAAAGCTGCCGGACAGTGGCGAGCCATATCTGAAAAAGCATGCGTCGATCTTCGGCGGCCCGGTGGCTGTCCTGATCGGGCCCCGGACCTTTTCCGCCGCAGAGGACTTCACGGTGTCGTTCGATGCCATGAAGCGCGGCCTGCTGGTCGGCATGGCCACCGGCGGCAGCACGGGCCAGCCACTGCAGTTCGATCTACCCGGTGGCGGCAAGGCGCGCATTTGCGTCAAGCGCGACAGCTACCCCGACGGCCGTGAATTCATCGGCAAGGGCATCACACCGGATATCGTGGCGGCGCCGACGGTCGCGGATATTCGCGCGGGCCGCGATCCAGTGCTGGAGCGGGCCGTGGCCGCGTTGCGCAAGTCTCCGTCCATGGCCTCGCCATCGCATGGAGGCAAGTCGTGACCGGCGCATTTCATGCGCCGGCCCAAAGGCTGAAAGGTCAGAGCAGGTGGATCACGCCGATCACGGCCAGCAGCGCCAGCAGGAACAGGATCACGAAGCACGCGAACAGCACCTTGGCGATGGTTGCGGTGGCGCCGGAGACTCCACCGAAACCGAGCCAGCCGCTGACCAGCGAGACGATGGCGAAAATGATGGCCCACTTGATCATGTGTTTCTCCTGCGGCGATGAGCGGCCGCGCGGAAGAGGAGATGCCCGGCGAGCCAAGTGCGCTTTTGTAACGGGCCGGATGTGAAAGCAATGCATCGCCGGCTTGCCGCCGGTGGTAACCACCGGCAAGCTGCGCAGTCAGGCAGACAGGAACGGCAAACATGGTGATCACCGCGGTGATAGTGCACAAACAGCAGGCGATCGTGCGCACGTTCGAGCAGGCCGCCGCGACCACGGTGGCAACGGCGCGTACGGCGGAACAGTTGGGGCTTAAGCCCGGCATGCCCTGGCACCAACTGGTAAGCCATGCGGTGCTGCGTTGTCCCGGAGAGGGGCGCTATTTCCTGGATCTGGCGAATTGGCAGCGGCTGCGCCAGCGCCGCCGGCGCATCGCGCTGACAATCATCGCCGGGCTGCTGGTGGTGCTCGCGGTGATCTTGCTGGCGACACGCGCCGGCTGAAGCCTCAGCCGGCCAGCCGTGCCTTGATCTTGCCGGACACCACAGCCATGTCGGCGCGGCCGGCGGCCTTTTCCTTCACTGCAGCCACCACCTTGCCCATGTCGCGGGCGGTGCTGGCGTCGGTGTCGCTGATTGCGGCAGTGATCAGGGCGTCGATCTCCGCCTCGTTCAGCTTGCTCGGCAGGTAGGTTTCGATCACCACCATCTCGGCGCGCTCGATCGCGGACAGATCCTCGCGCTTGGCGGCGTCGAACTGGCTGACCGAATCGCGCCGCTGCTTGAGCATCTTTTCCAGCGTGGCAAGGATCTGCACGTCATCCAGCTCGATCCGCTCGTCCACTTCACGCTGCTTGATCGCCGCCAGCATCAGCCGTATCACGCCCAGCCGGTGCTTTTCGCCACTGCGCATGGCGTTCTTCATGTCTTCGGTAAGCTGATGCCTGAGTGTCATGGCGGAGCCTCGGGAGATAGGGGGAAATCCATTCTACGGAAACGACAAAGCCGGCGTTGTCTTTAGGGACAACACCGGCCAGTTCGAATCCGAGAGCTTGCGGTGGCTGCGAGAACCCGCGCCGACCGTGTTTCCTGTTATGCGCAGTGCCGGGGCACCGCATGATCCATCGACGGGCGATGGATCGGGGGAAACTCAGTACAGACGGACTTTGCGCGAGACGTCACGCGACAGACGACGCAGGTGACGCTTCACCGCGGCAGCGCGCTTGCGCTTGCGCTCCTGGGTCGGCTTCTCATAGAACTCACGCTTGCGCGTTTCAGCCAGGACGCCGGCCTTCTCGCAGGTACGCTTGAAACGACGCAGTGCAATCTCGAACGGCTCGTTCTCGCGAACTTTTACGTTGGGCATGGAAACTCCGAGTGGTAATCTGCCCGCATGTACGGGACTGTCAAATAGGGCGAGCCGCGAATTATACCGTGGATATCACAGAATTTTCAAAGGTGGCGAACAAGTCGGTAACCGGCCCGGTGCTGGGCATCGAGACTTCGTGCGATGAAACCGGGGTAGCCCTGCTGCGCTGGGAGCCGGATGCGCCGGGCCGTGGGCTGCTGGCGCACACCTTATATAGCCAGATCAAGCTGCACGCCGACTACGGCGGGGTGGTGCCGGAACTGGCCAGCCGCGACCACGTACGCAAGCTGCTGCCGCTGATCCGCGAGGCGCTGGCCGAGGCCGGCCTGACCGTGCAGGACCTGGCCGGGGTGGCCTATACCGCCGGTCCCGGCCTGGTCGGTGCCTTGTTGGTGGGTGCTTCGGCCGGGCGCGCGCTGGCCTGGGCGCTGGGTGTCCCGGCGATCGGGGTGCACCACATGGAGGGTCACTTGCTGGCGCCGCTGCTGGAGGAAAACCCGCCGGAGCCGCCGTTTGTGGCGCTGTTGGTGTCCGGCGGCCATTCCATGCTGGTCGAGGTCAAGGCGATCGGCCAGTACACCATCCTCGGCGATACGCTGGATGATGCCGCCGGCGAGGCGTTCGACAAGACCGCCAAGCTGATGGGATTGCCGTATCCCGGCGGCCCGGCGCTGGCCAAATTGGCCGAACAGGGTCGGCTCGGGGCGTTCCGCTTCTCGCGTCCGATGACTGACCGGCCGGGACTGGATTTCAGCTTCTCCGGCCTGAAGACCCAAGTGCTGCTGGCCTGGCAAAAATCGGATAAAAGCGATCAGACCCGTGCCGACATCGCCCGCGCGTTCGAGGAAGCGATCGTCGACACGCTGATCATCAAATGCAGACGCGCCCTGCAGGCCAGTGGTGCGCACCGGCTGGTGATTGCCGGCGGCGTCGGCGCCAACCGAAGGCTGCGCAGCGAACTGGCTGCGGCCGGTGCGAAGGATGGTTTTCAGGTGTATTTCCCGCGGTTCGACTTCTGCACCGACAACGGCGCGATGATCGCCTTGGCCGGCGCGATCCGGCTGGCCAGCGGCCAGCACCAGGACGCCTCGGTGCAGGTTTATCCGCGCTGGGACCTGCAGAGCCTGCCGGCGGCATAAGGCCACCGGGTCACACTCACCACTGCGTGCGGCCGGGCAACAGTCCTTTCAGCTCCGCTTCGGTGAGATTGCGCCACTGGCCGACCTTCAGGTGGGCGAGCTTCACGTTGACGATGCGCACGCGGCGCAGCTGGGTCACGCGATAGCCGAACGCGGCGGCCATCAGGCGGATCTGCCGGTTCAGGCCCTGGGTCAGCACGATCGAGAAGCCGAACTTGGCGATGCGGCGTACTCGGCACGGCTGGGTCATCTGGCCGTGGATGCGCACGCCCTTGGCCATGCCGGCGAGGAATTCGTCGGTGACGGACTTGTTCACCGCGACCAGGTATTCCTTCTCGTGGTGGTTCTCCGAGCGCAGGATCTCGTTGACGATATCGCCGTTGCTGGTCAGCAGGATCAGCCCTTCCGAATCCTTGTCCAGCCTCCCGATCGGGAAGATCCGCTGCGGATGGTCGACGAAGTCCACGATATTGCCGTCGACGCCGTGATCGGTGGTGCAGGTGATGCCGACCGGCTTGTTCAGCGCGATATACACCGCCTTCTTCGCCGCCGGTGTGGCAGCGAGGATGCGTGCACGCACGATCTCGCCATCGACGCGCACTTCATCGCCTTCCAGCGCCTTGGCGCCGGTCGAGACCACCTCACCGTTGATGGTGACGCGGCCGGCGAGCAACAGCTCATCCGCCTCGCGGCGCGAGCACAGGCCGGCTTCGCTGATGTATTTGTTGACGCGCATGCGTTACGAACGCAGCCCGACGCCGCGCTTCAGCAACTGCAGCGCCACGATCGACAGCCCGACCACGAAGCCCAGCATCACCACGAACGCGACGCCCACATCCACGTCACTGATGCCGAGCACACCGAAGCGGAATGCATTGACCATGTACAGGATCGGATTGGCGTGCGAGATCGCCTGCCACGGCTCGCTGAGCATCTTCACCGAGTAGAACACGCCGCCCAGATAGGTCAGCGGGGTCAGGATGAAGGTCGGTACCAGCGCGATGTCGTCGAACTTCTTCGCGTACACCGCATTGACGAAGCCGGCCAGCGAGAAAATCGTGGCGCCGAGCAGCACCGACAGGAAGGTGATGAAAGGGTGTGCCACATGCAGCGAAGTGAACAGCAACGCGATGCCCAGCACCATCGCGCCGACCACCAGTCCACGCGCCACCGCGCCGGTGACATAGCCGAGCAGGATCACCCAGTTCGGCATTGGCGACACCAGCATCTCTTCCACCGCGCGGCTGAACTTGGCGCCGAAGAACGAGCTGGAAATATTCGCGTAGCAGTTGTTGATCACGCTCATCATGACCAGGCCGGGCACGATGTACTGCATGTAGCTGAAGCCGCCCTGGATCGTGCCGATGCGGCTGCCGATCAGTTTGCCGAAGATCACGAAGTACAGCGTCATGGTGATCGCCGGCGGGATCAGCGTCTGCGTCCAGATCCGCACGATGCGCACGATCTCGCGACGAACGATGGTGTTGAGGGCGACCAGGTTGGCGGCGGTATTGCTCATGCTGCCTGCTCCTTGCCGTTGCGGCCGCCTTCGACGAGGCGCACGAACAACTCCTCGAGCCGGTTGGTCTTGTTGCGCATCGAGGTCACCATGATGCCGTGCGTGGACAATGCCGCGAACAGCGAATTGAGGTCATGCGAGCGGGCCATCTCGGCCTCCAGCATGTGTTCGTCGCGGCGACGCAAAGTAACGCCGGGCAGGCTGGGCAGTTCGTCGGGCATGGCGGTGACATCGAGCACGAACGTCTCCACGTCCAGCGTCGCCAGCAGGCGCTTCATGCTGGTGTTCTCGATGATCGTGCCGTGGTCGATGATCGCGATATTGCGACACAGCGACTCGGCTTCCTCCAGGTAATGCGTGGTGAGGATCACCGTGGTGCCGGCCGCGTTGATGGCGCTGACGAACTGCCACATCGAGCGGCGGATCTCGATGTCCACGCCGGCGGTCGGCTCGTCGAGGATCAGCAGCTTCGGCTCGTTCATCATCGCGCGGGCGATCATCAGGCGCCGCTTCATGCCGCCGGATAGTGTTCGCGCCTGCATCTGCGCCTTGTCCCACAGGCGCAGTTCCTTCAGGTATTTCTCCGCGCGCTCGGCGGCGATCTTGCGCGGAATGCCGTAGAAACCGGCTTCGTTCACGCAGATGTCGAACGGCTTCTCGAACTGGTTGAAGTTGATTTCCTGCGGCACCAGGCCGATCAGCCGCATCGCCTCGCTGCGCTGCTTGTTCACCGACACGCCGAACACCTGTGCATCGCCGCCGCTGGAGTTCACCAGCGAGGACAGGATGCCGATCAGGGTGGATTTGCCGGCGCCGTTGGGGCCGAGCAGGGCAAAGAAATCGCCGGGCTGCACCGTCAGCGAGATGCCCTTGAGGGCCTCCACGCCGTTGCTGTAGGTCTTGCGCAGGTTGTCGACAACGAGTGCAGGTGTGGAGGTCATGGATGGCGCCGGGTGAGGGAAAGCCGAGGAAAACCAGCTGCATGGGCAGGTCTGGCACCGGCAAAACAGGTACTCGAGCGTGCCTTGCAGCTTGGTCGGTGGCTCGCAGCCACCTATTATAGCGGGCTTGATGCCACCGCCCGGTCCCTGCCGGTGCACTCACTGTCCCGGAATCCGTTACATGGCCGACCACTTCCAGCTCCGCCTCGTCGACAGCCGCATGCTTGTCCCCACGGTGCGCCACCTCGTGTTCGAGCGCGCCGACGGCCAGCCGCTGGCTTTCGTCCCGGGCCAGTTCCTGCAGGTGCACTTTCACTACGACGACGGTACCGCGACCAAACGCAGCTACTCGGTGGCCACCGTAGGCGATGGCAGTTCACCGGTGCAACGCATCGAGATCGCGGTGAGCTATGTCGAAGGTGGCGCGGCCACCAAATTGCTGGGCGAGCTCGAAAACGGGGGCGTCATCGACGCCAGCGGCCCGTACGGCCGATTCTGCCTGCAGGACGCCGACAGCCATCCGCGCTACCTGCTGCTCGCCACCGGCACCGGCGTCACGCCGTACCGCGCGATGCTGCCGCAGATCGAGAAACTGCTGGCGAAAGGTGGTCGTGAAGTAGTGCTGCTGTACGGCGCACGCACCGAAGCCGAGCTGCTCTACGGCGAAGAATTCGAGGCGTTCGCGCAGCAACATCCCGGCTTCATCTTCCACGGCTGCCTCAGCCGCCAACCGCGCGCCACGCCGCGCAGCACCGACCGCAGCGGCCACGTGCAGAACGTGCTCGCCGAACTCGGTCCCAGTGCCGAGCGCGACATCGCTTACCTGTGCGGGAACCCGAACATGGTCGATGCAGCGTTTACGGTGTTGAAGGAATTTGGCCTGCCAGTGCCACAGATCCGGCGCGAGAAGTACATCAGCTCGCGTTGATGTGAGGTACGCGTGGGTGTGCTCGCCACGGGCGGAATAGCGAGCTTGTCGTAGGCCAATGGGCCGCATGAAGACGATCGCGTGCGTTGACAAGCAAGGTATGCAATCGCCTGAACAAGAAGCGCGCCTGCTCCGTAGTTCTCGACCAACCGAGCAATCAGCGACTTTTCCTTGTCGCTCAACGTAGGTGGCTCGATATAGCGCGAGTTCCGTTCTTATAAAGCCAGCGCTTCCTCTTCGTCGACGACATCATCGTCGCGCCGATTCCATGTGATTCGATACAACTGAGGATGGTCGGCCAGCCGCACGCCCTGCGTGCGAGGGGACGCGCGAGGTACACATGCCTTGGGCTGGGTGTCTTGCTGGGTGTTTCCGTTTGAGGGGCCGGGAGCAGGGTTTGCCGGCCATCCAGTCGGTCGAGTTGGCGCAACAGACGAATCAGATTCGCCACCGTGGCTTGCCCGAGTGACTGCCGCCGCCGCACGGTCGGCGGCGATACCTCGGCTGTCCTGGCCAACGCCTCTTGCGACATGCCTCGCTCAAGCCGGACCGCCTTGAGGCAATGGCCAATATCGACAAGCACTTGGGCGTCAGCGAAGCCTTTCCGCATGGAAAGGCGCTCCCAGCCCGATCGCAGGCGACCGATCACACCTTATATGGCGTGGCATGTCTGCTTTTCCGGCCATCGCGTGGCTGGAGTTGGATCGGACAGGCCGGATCGTGAATCGACGCCAGATCGCCTTGGCTTTCGCCAGTGGTGCAAGACAGATGACACGGCCAAGGCAGCTTGGACCTGTCCTTCGTCCTGTGGCAGCGGGCACAGATTCCTGGGTTGAAGCACCTACCCTGTCAGGGTCTCGTGTTTGATGGTGTGCAGGTCAGCCGGCCAAGTCCACGTAATGAGCGCAATCCCATCCCTGGCCGAAGCCAAGGCAAATCCGTCAAGGCATTCCTCAGCCTGTGGGCCGGTGCTCGATCTCGTCGGGCTAACACATGTCAGTCTGATAGTCACCTGTGGGAAGTATGTAATTTTGCCGACACAATGTGACGTAGTATGCAAATGTGCTTGCCTAATTTGGTCACTCGAGCCTGATACACCGCGGCAGGCTTTCGTTGTCGGGGGTTTTCAATCCTGTCGTCCGTAACTGTCCATCGCTTGGCATGGAAGCTGCTTAACGCCCTGTAATCAAGAATTTCCAAGGGTTCCGCTCCCATAACCACGCCGCCATGACTATTGACGCAATCTCCACCATGAAAGTGAAAACCGCCCGTCGGCATATCGCTGCGGTGTGCGTCATGGCGAGCTTTCTCTGCGCGTCGTTCTTGCAGGGTGCATTTGCAGGGAGCGTGAGCGGGACTCTGGACGTGCGGCTGCAGTTGACGCCGAGTTGTGATTTCGCGATCGGCAATATCGATGATGGCTTGCTGGATTTCGGCCGTGCGGCTGGTGGCGGGCAGTTACCGGTTGACGGCATGTCCGACTCGAGAAAAAGCGCCGCGTCCTTGAGTATCGCTTGTTCCAGCTCCTACACGGGCGCGAATGCGCCGGTTCTGACCGTCAACAATGGCCTGCATGCCATAGGTTCACAGCGCTACCTGATGGGGCCAGGTAGCGAGCGGATTGCCTATGACCTGTATGCCGATCCCGCGCATCGCGTGCAGTTGGATGCCATTGCACCACTGCAGCTTGTGATACCGAATGCCGGAGTGACGACGGTTATACCCATCTATGGACGGATCCCCCGCATCGGAAATCCCGTCGCGGGGCATTACTCCGATGTTGTTTGGCTAACCCTGTCCTATTGACCGAGTCGGAATACTGATCATGAAGAAATCCATGCCGCTGCTGGCACTCGTACTGGGACTGCTGGGTGCTTTGGCGCAACAGGCTGAGGCCGCTTCATTGCGGATCTCGCCCATTGGCATCGACATGTCAGCCGCCGAACGTGCATCTTCGATGACACTGGTGAACACGGGCACGGACCCGGTCAACTTGCAACTGCGCATTTTCAAGTGGAGTCAGGTAAACGGCGAGGAAGTGCTGGTGCCTGCCACGGACATGCTGGTCAGCCCGCCTGCTGCGACCATTCCTGCAGGCGTGTCGTATACGGTGCGGATTGCCCGGCAGTCAGTCACCTCTGTTCAGAATGAACTTAGCTATCGTGTTTTCATCGACGAGCTGCCCAAGCCGGTCGATCCCCGCACGCTGGGCCAGGGCGTTTCCATGGTGTTGCGCACTTCTCTGCCGGTATTCGTGGTCGACCCCAAGGCATTCGCCAAGCTCTCTTGGAAGGTTTGGCAGGACGGCAGCGGCCTGCATGCCGAAGCCACCAACAGCGGACAACGTCATGCCAAGATCATCGGCTTGGCCGTGCAGCCTGAGGGCGGCTCTCCGCTGGTCTTTGGGAATGGGCTGAACGGCTATGTGCTGACCGGCGCGCATAAACGCTTCGATCTGAAAATGGATCCAAAGGCCAAGCCACTGGTTCCTGGAATGGTCGTGAAGCTCACCGCGCACGATGGTAGCGAAGCGATCCAGGAAAGCTTGCATGTCGAGAACCACTAACCGACGTGCATGCCGCCTCGTACGCGCTGTCGTTACCTTCAACTTCAGCGTCGTCGCGTTTTCTGCGATGGGGCATGCTGCGCTTCTCCAATCGACGCCGCCTGAGCCTCCGTCAGTTGCCAGTGCTTCTAGCACCGGGCAGCTCATGGTGCTGGAAGTGGTACTCAACAACACCGATACCCACGAGCTCCTAAATGTCGAGCGCGCCTCCGATGGTGGTTTCAGCGCCAAGGCCGACGATCTGCGTCATCTGCGCCTGAAGATCGATCCGTCCGTCGCCGCGGAAGCGATGGTGCGTCTGCAAGACCTGCCCGGCTTGGTGATTCATTATGACGAGGCCGGCCAATCGCTGACCCTGCAGGCGCCGGCATCCATGCTGGAAAGCTATGGGGTGGATCTGGCCGGCGAACCACAGCTCACCGACCTCAAGGCCATGCGGCCGATTTCCTCGGCGATCCTCAACTACGGGCTGTACGACACCTGGCAGGGCGGCAGGAACTACATGTCCGGCAATTTCGAAGGGCTGCTGAGCAACCGTGCCGGCATCTTCTCGACGACTGCGTTATACAACCAGAACGCAATGACCGGCTACAGCAAAAGCGTGCGCCTGGACAGCAGCTGGCGCTACATCGATCCCGAGAAAATCCGCTCATACACCATTGGTGACTTCGTCAGCAACGCGCTGTCGTGGAACAACAGCGTGCGCCTCGCCGGCTTTCAGATCTCCAGCGCATTCGACCAACGCCCTGACATAGTGACCGCCGCATTGCCGCAGTTCTCCGGCTCGGCGGCGCTGCCGTCCACGTTGGATCTTTATGTGAACCAGCAGCAGGTTTTTTCCGGCAGCGTGCCGTCCGGCCCGTACCAGCTCAAGTCGCTGCCCTACGTATCGGGTGGCGACGTGACCCTCGTCGCCACGGACGCGACTGGTCGCCAGGTCACCACAACCCAAGCGTATTACTACAACGGGCAGCAGCTGCGGCAGGGACTGTTTGAGTACTCGCTGGACGTTGGTGCGCCGCGGCTGAACTACGGCGCAAAATCGTCCGATTACGACGATACGGTTTTTGCTGCCGGATCGTTGCGCTATGGCTTCACCAACAGCACCACCCTCGAAGGCCATACTGAGTCTTCGGCCGATGGTCTGGTCAACTTTGGCGGCGGCATCGTGCAGGGTCTGGGCGGCTACGGCACCGTCACTGCCTCGCTGGCTGGCAGCCACTACAAAAGCTGGTCCGGTGGCCAAGCGGCGCTCCAGGTGGAAGGACTCGTCGATGGCATCCACCTGTATGCAGGCACCCAGCGCACCATCGACGACTATTTCGACTTGGCGCGCGTATCCAGCTACCGCTACCTGCAGCACAACCCGCTGCTCAGTGCTGCTAATGCCGACTACCCACTCTCCACGGCCCAGGCAAGCGCGATCGATCGCGCCGGTATCAGTTTCCAACCATGGTTCGACAAGACGACGGTGGACATCAGCTACAACCGCATCAAGTACGCCGACAACACGATGCGCACGGTCAACTTGTCGCTTTCCCGTTCGCTCTCCAAGCGGGTCAGCCTGTTCGCCAACGCCTTCACCGACTTAGACAACCACGACGACCGTGGCGTCTATCTGTCGGTGAACATCAACCTGGATCACAACATCACGGCTCAGGCCACCGTTACAAGCGACGACGGCCACATCGGCTTCACCCAGCAAGTCAACGGTCTGGCGGGACAGAAGCAGGGCGATGTCGGCTGGGGTGTTTCCAATACCGTCTACGCCGATGCGCCCGATCAGGGTGGCGCCTATCTCAGCTGGCGCACCCCCGAGGCTCAGCTACGCGCGCAGGTCTACCAATACGGCAGCAGCATCAGCACCAACCTGTCAGCCGAAGGTTCGCTGGTGGCGGCTGGCGGTGGTGTCTTCGCCGCAGACCAGATCGGCAACGCCTACGCGATTGTCACCAACGCAGGTCCCGGCGCGGAAGTGATGCAGGGCGGTGTGCTCATCGGCCAGGCGAACAGCAGCGGGCGAGCCTTGCTGCCTAACATCACGCCGTACTACGAGCAGCATGTGTACCTCGATCCTTCCACCCTGGCCGACGGCTGGGTGCCTGCGGTCACCGAGCGCGTCGCCATTGCCGGCTACCGCCAAGGCACGATCATCGACTTCGGCGCCAAGTTGGTCCACGGCGCCGTGCTGATCCTGCGCGGCAGGGACGGCAAGCCCATCGCTCCGGGCTACACCGCCCAGTTGCAGGGCGGCGAGAGCTTCGTGGTCGGTTACGACGGCGAGGCCTATGTAAGCGGGTTGAAGCCACATAACCGCATCAGCGTTGATCTCGGTCCCGCAGGTACCTGCTCGGCGAGCTTCGACTACGACATGAAAGGCCCGGCACAACCGCAGATAGGACCACTGACATGCCAGTGAAAACACAAATTCTGATGGCTGTCGGCTTGGGGCTGCTGGCGCCGGTGCTGTCTGCGTATGCGCAGAACCTGATACCGGACAACACCGGTGCCCTGTACCCGCTCGGCTCGACGGCGCGTGGTGCACTGGGCCGGCCGCATACCCTCGGGCGACTGTTCGTGCAACTGGACGTAGTGCCCACCTGCACGTTCGAGACCGGCGAGATCACGCAGCAGGTCCTGATCCGCTGCACGCGCGGCGTGCCCTACCGCATGCAGATCCGCAACGATGCTGACGCGGCTTTCGGCTTGACCCGGGTGTTCGCACCGAGCCTGCATGGTAGGCCTGGCGAACTCGTGCGCATCGAAGCGCAACGCCTGGACGTGGAGTTCTGATCATGACGACACGTTCATCATCGTTGTTGCGTCGTTGCCGCCAAGGGCTGCTGACCCTGCTGACCTGCGGCAGCGTCTTGAGCAGTTTGCTGATGGCGGGAATGGTCGGTGTGCCGTTGGCGCTGGTCTCGCCGGCTGTCATGGCGACCTGCACCGAGTCGGGCGCTACCAACCTGACCTACAACTACACCGCTGCCAACATAACCCAGGCTGCTCCGTTGCAATTCCCAAACACTTGGCAGTGCAAAGACGGCACCACCAAAAGCAATAGTGCGAACATCTGCTACGAGTCGGTATTCGATGGTACGGCCGCCAAAGGCGCCACCACGATGACGTATACGGTAGGACTCAACGATACCAGCAACAACATACCGAGCATGACCAGCGGCACCGTATATGGCCTCTATACCAACCCGGTGGGTGGAACCGCAAACCCGCTGGCAGTGACGCTCACTGTCACGGTTCCTGCCGGGCAGGCCACCACCATGGCCCCTGGCACCTACATCGATAACAACATCCTGTTCGAGTTTGACGAGCAGGGAAATGGCGGCGCTTGCGAACACAACTTTGTCCCTAGCACCAGCAATTGGGACGCCGCAACCGTGACCTATTCCGTCAACTATGTCATCCCTTCCGTGTGCACCCTGGTTTCAACCTCAACGGTCAACTTCGGCAACATTTCGGGCAGTACCGTCGTTGCCGCGGGGGGAGTGCCCGCTACGGGGGCAGTCACCGTGAATTGCACCTCGACTACGGCATATACGGTGTATCTGGGCGACGGCAACCAGCGGCTTACCGGCGGCGGCAATCGCCAGATGGCGAACGGCACGGCCCTGCTTCCGTACCAGCTGTACAAGGACAGTGGCTACACCAAGATATGGGATGCCACAGGCGGCACCAGCGCTACAGGCGGCTCGGGTGGCCAGAACGGAACCGGTAGCGGTGTTAATCAAAGCCTGACCGTATACGCCCGAATTCCGGGTGGCGCGGCCGTTCCCGCAACTATCGGCAACTACACCGACACCGTCGTCGTGACGGTGACGTATTGAGGATGGCTGTCATGTCGACAAACTGCCAGGAATTCAAACTGTCGCATCACCAGCCATCTTCGACTGGACCGCCTCCCGTCGGCGGCCGCTGTCGTCCGGACGGGGTCACCGGACGAGGCAATCTGTGCCCCGGCTATCTGCGTGTCATTGCAATCAATTCATGCTTCATCTAACGCTCCATCATCAATCATCAGAGGACATCATCATGCGTAAGACAACTCTCAGCCTGGGCTTGGGCCTGCTCGCCAGCGTGCTGGCCGTGCCGGCTTTCGCCGCCACCACCATTACCGGCAACCTGACCGTTCAGGCAACGGTCGTATCCACCTGCACGCTCAACTCGGCCGCTGCCGCTGGTGCTGGTAACGGCCTGCTCAACTTTGGCAACGTCACCTCTACCCTCGCCAATGTGGATGTCGACACGACCGCGGGCGGCAACTATGGCGTGTCGGTCATCTGCACCAACACCACGCCGTACACGGTGTTCGCAAATAACGGTGCGAATGCCGCTGGCAGCCAGAACAACATGAAGCTCGGCGCAGCGCTGTTGCCGTACAACCTATATACGACGGCGGGTCGGACGATTCCGTTCCCCACCACCAGCGGTGCGGCGCTCAGCTTCACCGGTAACGGTACGGCCCAGACCATCCCGTTTTATGGCCGGATTCCTTCAGGCACCACCTTGCCGGCAGCGGGTCTCTATACCGACACCGTGGTCGTGTCGATCACTTACTAATCGGCCGCGCCGCATCGCTCAAAACCGGTCTGCCTGCATGTCGTTCGCAATGAACGTCATGCAGGCGGCGGCTGCGAGCCATGCAGCTCATTCCATGTCGTGTATCGGAAGCCCGCCATGATGCGATCCGCCATAGTCTTGGCCCTGTTTGTAGGTGTCCTGAGTTGTCAGGGCACCTTGCTCGACGGCGCCCATGCCGGTGAGGCTCACAGCAGGCTTTCCATCGAGGCGAGCGTGTCCGATTTCTGCGATATCGGAGGCGGTCCTTCGCTGAAAGTGGCGCGCGGCCTGCTGGATTTCGGCAGCCACAGACTGGTGGATACTGCGACGGGTCTGAACGATCTTGATCTCTCGCAGCCGGTCAAGGGGACGATGCCTTTGCTGTGCAGTGAAGGCAGTGTTTTTCCGGAGGTTTCCTTTAGCAACGGTCTTCATGCGACCGGCAAGCAGCGCAATCTGCAAGGCCCTGGAGGTACGCTGATTCCCTACGAACTTCTGCGTGGAAGCAGTCCCAGCCAAGGACTGTGGGATGACAACGCCTATCCGGTACACCTCATCGGAGGCAAGCTCGGCGATATCCCCTTGTACGGTTACATTCCAGCATTGCCTGCTGGTGCCAAGGATGGGTTTTATACCGATACTGTTACTGTGCGAGTCGATTTCTAGGCATGTCTGTTTCGGTCAATGCCGCGCGCTGGCATGCGCCGGACGTTCACGATCCGATACGCCATTTCTCGACGCGTGCCTATCATCTGATTTCGTGCGCGGGCGTTTATGTAAAGCTTGCTTGACATGCAAATGATCATTACTCTACGCTGCACTTGTCAAGGATGCTTGACATTGATTGGCACGGGAGAGTGGTCATGGCAAGGCATTGTTGGTTCTTTCGGGTGGTCGCACTGCCGCTGGCGTTGACGCCGCCATGAGCCGTCAAATTTACCGCCGCTATCAGCGTGAGTTCTGGCCGGCGATGCTGGCCTATATCGCAATCATGTTCCTGCTGTGGCCGTTGCTGCCGCGGGTGCACAACGAACTGCTGAAGATTGCACTGGCGCTTCTGCCGGTGCTGCCGGTGCTGTTCGTGGTGCGCGCGATGGTGCGGCTGGTGCTGGGCAGCGACGAGCTGGAGCAACGCATCCATCTGATCGGTCTGGCGATAGCGGCCACCGTGGTGAGCACACTCAGCCTGGCCGGCGGCTTTCTCGCCGCGGCCGGCGTGGTCAAGCTGGATGGCACGATCCTGATCTGGGTGTGGCCGACCCTGGTAGTGGTCTACACCGCCGGGCGTGGCTGGGCCAGCCGCCGTTACGGCGGCGCTTCAGATGTGTTGTGCGACAACAGTGTGGCGCTGTATTGGCGCGTGCTGCTTGTGGCACTGGCGATTGCCGCGCTCACCGCGCTCGGACGCCATCAGCTGAGTGACCACCAGTTGGGCATGCTATGCGGCATGAGCTCCGCGCTGGCGGCATGGGGGCTGGTGCTGGCGATCCTGCATTGGCGCAGGCGGCAACGCGGCGACCGCGAGGCATCGTGATGCCGAGCCGGTGCCGGATATCGGCAGACGCCCATGAATAACCACGTACGCGAGTTGCGTGGCGAACAAGGCTGGTCGCAGGCCGATCTGGCCGAGCGGCTGGAGGTGTCGCGGCAGACCATCAACGCGATCGAGACCGGCAAGTACGATCCCAGCCTGCCGCTGGCATTCAAGATCGCGCATTTGTTTGGCCGTCCGATCGAATCGATTTTTGACCCAGGGAGCAACATGTGAGCATGAAACCCAGAGCACGCATGGGCGTGGTGGTCGCCATCGCGGTCGCGATCTACGTGGCCAACCAGAGCGCCCATCATCGCGGGCAAGAAAAAGACCAGGTAGCAGCATCCGCGACGGTGGCTTCGCCGGCTGCTGCCACGAAGGTGACACCGAGCAAGCCGGCCACGTGGAAACTCGGCACCGTGACGTTGACCGCGTGCCAGCTGGGCCAGCCAAACAGCGGGTTGAGCACGGCGGCGTGGTGCACGATGTTTCCGGTGCCGGAGAACCGCGCCGATCCGCACAGCCGCACGATCAAGCTGAAGCTGGCGCTGCTGCGCTCCAGTGCGCAGGTGCCGAGCAAGGACATGCTGGTGTTTCTCGCCGGCGGCCCGGGCCAGGCAGCGACCGATTCGGCTGGCGCGATCGCCGCGATGCTGGAACCGTTGCGAGCTCACCGCGATGTATTGCTGCTCGACCAGCGCGGCACCGGTGGTTCCAATGGGCTGAGCTGCAAGCCGTCCGATGTAGCGGCTGCGCCGGACGACGAGAACAGCTTCGATGCCGACAAGATGCGCGCGGCGGCGGCGGACTGCATGAAGCAGCTGGCCAGCCATGCTGACCCACGGTTCTACACCACCACGATCGCCGCGCAGGATCTGGAGGATGTGCGCAAGGCACTCGGTTCGCCGCAGTTCGATCTGATCGGCGTGTCGTACGGCACGCGGATGGCTCAGCAGTATCTGATGCGTTATCCCGATGCGGTGCGCAGTGTGGTGCTGGACAGCGTGGTGCCGAATTCGTTGGCGTTGGGCGAGGACTTTGCACGCAACCTGGATGATGCCTTGAAGGCGCAGTTCGCCCGCTGCACTGCCGAGCCGGCATGCCGGAAGCAGTTCGGCGATCCGGACCAGACGCTGTATCAGCTGCGCGATGCGTTGCGCGCGAATCCGCATGAGGTCAGCTTCCGCGATCCGCAGAGCTACCAGACCGTCAAGCGGGTGCTGAACGAAAATTCGCTGGCCAGCGTGGTACGCATGTTCGCCTATACGCCGGCGACCGCGGCGTTGTTGCCGTTGTCGATCGACGCGGCCGCGCATGGCGATGTCGGCCCGCTGCTGGGCCAGGCAAAGATCCTGTCCGGCGATCTATCCGAGCTGATGGGCAGCGGCATGCAGTACTCGGTGATCTGCAGCGAGGACGCTGACCTGCTCACGCCACGCCCGCAGGATGCCGAGACCATCCTGGGGACGCACATGATCGACGCATTGAAGGCGGTCTGCTCGGTGTGGCCCAAGGGCACGCGCCCGGCGGATTTCCATCAGCCACTGAAGACCGACAAACCGATGCTGCTGCTGGCCGGCCAGTACGACCCGGTGACGCCACCGCGCTATGCCGACGAGGTGGCGAAAGGCTTGCCGAATGCGCGCGTGCTGATGCTCAAGGGGCAGGCACACAGCGTGATGTCGGCCGGCTGCACGCCGGAGCTGGTCCAGCATTTTGTCGAGAAGCTCGAACCAAAGACGCTGGATGCCAGCTGTCTGGACCGGCTGCAGCCCACGCCGATCTTCATCGATTTCAACGGAGCCACTCCATGAAAGATCACTTCGTGAAAAATCCGTACGTGCTGGCCAACGCCATGCTGTGGGCTGCAGCCATCGTCGCCGCCGCGATGCTCGGCGCGCCGAAATTCCTTTTCCTGGTACTGCTTCCGCTGCTGGCCACGCTGTCCGTGGTGACCTTCGGCCGGCGCGCTGCTTCAAACGGAGTGACTTGTCGTGATTGAAGTCAGAAACCTGCATAAGGCATTCGGCGCGGTGAAAGCCGTCGATGGCGTCAGCTTCGTCGCCCGCGATGGCGAGATCACCGGCCTGCTCGGCCCCAACGGGGCCGGCAAGACCACCACGTTGCGCATGCTCTACACATTGATGAAGCCGGACAGTGGCCAGGTGCTGGTCGATGGCATCGACGCGGCCGTCGACCCGCTCGGCGTGCGCCGCGAGCTCGGCGTACTGCCGGATGCGCGTGGTCTGTACAAGCGGCTCACTGCGCGCGAAAACATCGAATACTTCGGACGCCTGCATGGCCTGCCGGAGGATCTGCTCGCCAGCCGTCGCGATGCATTGATCAAGGCGCTGGAGATGGGCGAGATCGCCGAGCGCCGCACCGAAGGGTTCTCGCAGGGCCAGCGGGTGAAGACCGCGATCGCGCGTGCGCTGGTGCATGACCCGCGCAACGTGATCCTCGACGAGCCGACCAATGGCCTCGACGTGATGGCCACACGTGCATTGCGTCAGTTCATGACCGGCCTGAAAGCGGAAGGTCGTTGCGTGCTGTTCTCCAGCCACATCATGCAGGAGGTCGCCGCGCTGTGCGACCGCATCGTGGTGATCGCGCACGGTCGCGTGGTCGCCGACGAATCGCCGGATGCGCTGCGTGCGCAGACCGGCGAGAACAATCTGGAGGATGCGTTCGTGAAGATCATTGGCACCGACGAGGGCCTCGCTGCATGAATAACGTCACGGGAAAAACTCCGCGCAGCCGCGCCTTCCTCACCGTGTTCCTGAAGGAGGTCAAGGAAAACCTGCGCGATCGCCGCACCCTGATCAGCGCCTTCCTCACCGGTCCGCTGCTGGGACCGCTGATGTTCGTGATGCTGATCAACTTCACCCTCAACCGCGAACTGGACAAGGCCGAGAAGCCGTTGCCGGTACCGGTGATTGGCGCCGAGTACGCACCGAACCTGCTCGACGCGCTGAAAGCCGGTGGCGTGGTGCCGGGTCCGGCGGTGGCCGATCCGGAGCAGACGGTGCGCAAGCAGGATGCCGACGTGGTGCTGCGCATTGCCTCCAACTACGGCAATGCCTGGCGCAAGGGTGAGCCGGTGCAGGTGGAGCTGTTCTACGACTCCTCGCAGCGCGATGCGAACACCTCGGTGGAGCGGGTGAGCAAGCTGGTCGAGAACTACGCGCGACAGCAGGGCGCGATGCGGCTGGTCGCGCGCGGGATGTCGCCGAGCACTGCGTGGCCGCTGCAGGTGGCGCGGCGTGACCAGGCCACGCCGCAGTCGCGGGCGGTACTGATGTTCGCGATACTGCCGTACTTCTTCGTGATCACCATCTTCATGGGTGGCATGTATCTGGCGATCGACCTGACCGCCGGCGAACGCGAGCGGCAATCACTGGAGCCGCTGTTCGCCAATCCAGTGGCGCGCTGGAAGATCCTGTGCGGCAAGCTCGCGGCGATCAGCGTGTTCTCCACCGCCAGCTTGCTGATCACCCTGCTCGCGTTCGCCGTGGTGGGGCAGTTCATCCCTGCCGAGAAGATCGGCATGGAACTGGATCTCGGGTTGCACTTCGCGGCCAACGTATTGCTGCTGATGCTGCCGCTGGTGCTGTTGCTTTCCGCACTGCAGTCGATGGTGGCGGCGTTCGCGAAGAGCTATCGCGAGGCGCAGACCTATATCTCGCTGCTGATGCTGGTGCCGATCATCCCCAGTGCGCTGCTGTCGTTCATGCCGATCAAGGCGCAGGCGTGGATGTATGCGATCCCGCTGCTGGGTCAGAATCTCGGCATCATGCAGTTGCTGCGCGGCGCTGGTGTCAGCGCGGAGCAGATCGGGCTGTGCCTGCTGGGCAGCCTGGCGGCGGCGTTGATCGCATTGTTGGCCACGATCCAGCTGTATCGCTCCGAGCGGCTGGCGATTTCGGCTTAAGGCAGCGGCGTCTCAATCCGCGTAGGAGCGCACCCTGTGCGCGAATGCTCTTGGCTGGTTCTCGGCGAAAGCATTCGCGCACAGGGTGCGCTCCTGCAAGTGGCGGCTAGCCTGGCGGCGCAGTCAGTTCCATCGCGTTGAGGTAGCCATGGTGATGGCGATCGAGCTTGTGGAACTGGCGGCGCAGGTTGTCCTGGTATTCCTTCAGCGTGATCGGCTTGCCGCGGCTGCCGGGTAGTTCGCTGGTTTCCAGTACACCGTCGTGGTTGGTGTCCATGCGCTCGAAACCCTGGCTCATATAGGCCACGTATTCGGCCTCGCTCACCTTGCCGTCGCCATTCGTGTCGAACAACTTGAGGTAGTCCGCGCGCGAGTCCTGCGCAAATGCGGCCAGCGGCATGAGCAATGCCATGGCGATGACCAGGCGACGCATCAGCGGCTGCCGCCGTGGATGCCGATGAACTGCAGGAACTCTGCGCGGGTGCGCGCATCGTCGCGGAAGGTGCCGAGCATCTGGCTGGTCACCATCGAGACGCCACGCTTGTGCACGCCGCGAGTGGTCATGCATTCGTGGCTGGCGTCGATCACCACCGCCACGCCGGCCGGGTGCAGGGTTTCCTGGATGCACTGGGCGATCTGTGCGGTGAGTTTTTCCTGCACCTGGAAGCGGCGCGCGTAACCTTCCACCACGCGGGCCAGCTTGCTGATGCCGACGACCCGGTTGGTCGGCATGTAACCGACGTGCGCACGGCCGATGATCGGCGCCATGTGGTGTTCGCAATGGCTCTCGAACTCGATGTCGCGCAGCACCACCATCTCGTCGTAGCCGGCCACTTCCTTGAAGGTGCGGCGCAGATAGTCCGCCGGGTCCGTCTCATAGCCGGAGAACCAGTCGCGGTAGGCCTTGACCACTCGCTTGGGCGTGTCGAGCAGGCCCTCGCGCTGCGGGTCCTCCCCGGACCAGCGCAGCAGTACGCGCACGGCATCCTCGGCCTGTTGCTGGGTGACGCCGGTGTCCGGTGGCTGCTTGCTCATGGGGTGTCCTTGGGGATCAGGCGGGTTTCGTATTGTAACGGCCGTGCCCGTCGAGGGTTCGCCGCGGTCTTCACGAGGAAGCGTGATCGCCGAACAGGCGCCGCGCCAGCACACCGAACACGAGGGTTACCAGCAGGGCGGCGATGGCGCCCAGGGTGACTTCACCGAGCCGGAACAGGGCGAATTGCCAGAACGCGCCGCTGTGCGGCACCAGCATGATGATCGTGGTGGTGATACCGCTGATGCGTCCGGCCGCGCCGAGGTTGAGCACCGAGCACAGCAGCATGCCGGCGATCACCGCCAGCACATAGGCCAGGTAATGCTCGTGCCCGAGCATCGCGGCACCCAGTCCGATCAGGCCGCCGATCATCGCGCCGGTGAACTGGTCGCGCGAGGAGCTGCGTACCTCCGCATAGCTGTTCTGGCTGACCGAGATCGCGGTGATCGCGGCCCAGAAACCTTGCCCGAGGCCCAGTTCGAGGGCGATGAAATAACCCAGGGTCGCGGCCAGCACGGCGCGCAGTGCTTGAACCAGGCCGGCGATGAGGCGCTCGCGTGGAGGCAACGCCTGCCGCAGCCGCAACATTTCATCGCTCAGTCGGTCGAGCCGGCGATGGTGTTCGGCCAGCGGTCGGCGCGGTTCGGTCATGCGTCTTCGTCAGCTTGGTTGCCGGTGTCGCTGCTGTCGCCGTCGATCAATTCACTGCCGAGCAGCTCGGTGGTGTCTTCGCTGGACAGAGACTCCACGCCGCGAAGCTTCCTTTCAATCGTGCGGGTCTTCTTGCCGGCATCGCTGATGCTCTTGCTCACCGTGTTGAGCTGGCGCTCGGCTTTTTCCAGCACCAGTCCGAACTTGCCGAATTCGTTCTTCACCGCACCGAGCAGCTTCCACACCTCGCTGCTGCGCTTGGCGATCGCCAGGGTGCGGAAGCCCATCTGCAGGCTGTTGAGCAGGGCGCTCAGCGTTGTGGGGCCAGCCACCGTGACGCGGTGGTCGCGCTGCAGGCTTTCGAACAGGCCAGGGCGTCGCAATACCTCGGCATACAGCCCTTCGGTCGGCAGAAACAACACGGCGAAATCCGTGGTGTGCGGTGGCGCCACGTATTTGGAACGGATGCGTTTGGCTTCTTCGCGCACGCGGACTTCCAGCGCGCGGCCTGCAGCCGCCGCCGCGTCGGCGTCTGCCGCATCCTGGGCTTCGAGCAGGCGCTGGTAGTCCTCGACCGGGAACTTCGAATCGATTGGCAGATAGACGTTTTCGCCATCACTCTGGCCCGGCATGCGAATCGCGTACTCGACCCGTTCGTTGCTGCCGGGTACGGTGACGACGTTGGCGGCGTACTGCTCATTGGTGAGCAAGTCTTCCAGCAAGCCGCCGAGCTGCACTTCGCCGAGGATGCCGCGGCGCTTCACGTTGGTCAGCACGCGCTTCAGGTCACCCACACCGATCGCGAGGTTCTGCATCTCGCCGAGACCGCGCTGGACCGCCTCCAGTCGCTCGGAGACCAGCTGGAACGACTGACCCAGTCGCGTCTCCAGCGTGCTCTGCAGCTTCTCGTCGACGGTGGCGCGCATCTGTTCGAGCTTGGCCGCATTGTCCTGCTGGATCGCGCCGAGCTTGGCTTCCAGCGTGGCGCGCACTTCGCCCATGCGCTTCTCGTGGTCGGCGGTGAGCGCGGCGAGGCGTTGCTGTTGCTGCTCGCCGAAGCGGTTGAGCGAAAGCGTGACTTCCTCGCGACTCTTGCGCGCGTCCTCGGCGAGACGCTGCGCCAGCGTCTGCAGGCCGGTGTCGGTACGCTCGGTGAGCAGGTTCAGGCGTTGGCCGAAGCCGTCGATGCGTTCGATCTGCTGCTGCGACATGCCGCCGAGTTGTTCAACGACATGGCCGCGAAAACGGTCGAAGCCCTGCTGCAGCTCCTCGCGACCGCTGCGTTGTTCGTCGCGCAGGCTGCGCTGCAGCCGTTCGCCATCATCCTTCAGCGCATCCAGCCGCGGAGCCAGTCCCGCATCACCGTGTCGGCGCAACAGCATGATCACCTGCAGCACGATGACCAGCAGTACGGCGATGACAAGAACGATCAACAGTATTTCAGTGGCAGGCATGGGACGTTCCGCAGGAGACTGGCCGCCAGTTTACGCGCTGGCGTATCAATCGCTGCGACGGGCTGCCTTACGCAGGCGTCCGCGCAGGTAGCGCAAGGTGAACTGCTCGAGCTGGCGCGGATGGCTGGCGGCACCGGCAGGGATGCACCGTTGCAGGCTGCCGTCCTGCCAGCCGTTGAGAATCATCGGGTGGATATAGGAGGCGCGGCATACGGCTGGCGTATTGCCGAGAATGGCGGCGACTTCCTTTACCGCCGAGGCGAGGACGTTGCGCTGCGCGCGCTCGCCACCTTTCTCCGGCAACGGGGTGCGCGCGAGTACGCCGGCAGCCTGCACGGTGCCGCCCCAGGTGCGGAAATCCTTGGCGCTGAATGAGCCAATGTCTTTGCCACAGGCCTCGCGCAGGTACTCGTTAACCTCGCCGGAGTCGATGGGCTGGCGCTGGCCAGCGTCGTCCACGTACTGGAACAGGCGCTGGCCCGGCAGTTGCTGCATCCAATGCACGATGCGCGCGAGGCGCCGGTCGTCCAGCTCCACCTCGCGCTCCTGGCCGCTCTTGCCGCGGAATGCGAAGCGCAGGCGGCCGCGTTCGGCGTGCACGTGACGCGAGCGCAACGTGGTGAGGCCGTAACTCTGGTTGTCGCGGGTATAGCTTTCGTTGCCGATGCGGATGAGCGTTTCGTCGAGCAGGCGCACCAGCAGCGCCAACACTTTCTCGCGTGGCAATCCGGGAAGGGCGAGGTCGCGACGCACATGGCGGCGCAGGGCCGGCAACGCTTCGCCAAAGGCCAGCACGCGGTCGAACTTGCCGTGATCGCGCAACTCGCGCCAACGCGGGTGATAACGATATTGCTTGCGCTGCCGCGCATCCCGACCGGTGGCCTGCAGATGCCCGCGGGGATCGGCGCAGATCCACACGTCGACATAGGCCGGCGGGATCGCCAGTGCACGAATGCGCTGCAATTCTTCGCGATCATTGATGCGCCGGCCATCGACATCGCGATAGCCGAAGCCCTTGCCATGACGCAGGCGCCGGATGCCGGGCTGTGCATCATTGACATAGATCAACCCGACCGCGCGCACCTCGCCGCGCAGAACAGGATCGGAATCGTTCGAAGTGGTGGCCATGCGCGGAGTGTGCGCAGTGCAAGTCAAATCGGCGTGCAGATCAGTCCACGCGGCAGAACACGGCCTTGAGGTAGCGTCCTTCGGGTACGTCGGTGCGGAACGGATGATCGGTGCCGGCGCCACGCACCTCCAGCACCTGGATCTCGCGGCCGGCATTCAGCGCCACCCGACGCAGCATTTCCAGGAATTCGCCTTCGCCGACCAGACCGGTGCATGAGCAGGTCAGCAGCAGGCCGCCGGGCGGGATGATGTCGAGCGCCATGCGGTTCATCGCGAAGTATTTCTTCAGCGCGTCCATCACCTTGCTGCGATCACGGGTGAGCTTGGCCGGATCGAGGATCACCGCGTCGTATTGTTCGCCGCGCGCCACGGCGGCGCGCACCCAGTCGAAGATATCGGATTGCTCGAAGCTCACGGCGACGTTGTTCGCTGCGGCGTTGGCGCGGGCGATCTCCAGGATGCCCGCATCCAGATCGACGCCGACCGCTTCGCGCGCACCGGCGGCCATCGCATGCACGGCGAAACCGCCGGCGTTGCAGCACAGGTCGAGCACGCGGCGACCCTTGGCGAGTTCGGCGAAGCGCTTGCGGTTGTCACGCTGGTCGGCGAAGAAGCCGGTCTTGTGGCCGGAACCGGGCGCGGCGTGGAAGCGCAGGCCATGTTCATGCACTTCCACGGCCTCGGGTACGTCGCCGCTGCGGCAATCGAACGACTCCTGCTTCTGCACATGCGATTCGGCGAACCAGTACAGCCGTGCGCCAGGGAAGTGCTTGAGCAGCGCGGCGTGGATCGCTTCACGGAAACGCCACATGCCGGCGGCGAAATATTCGATGACGAGAATGTCGGCGTAGCGGTCGACGATCAGCCCGGACAGGCCGTCGCCTTCACTGTGCACCACGCGCCAGGCATCGCTGACGCTGTCGAGCTGCAGCCAGTCGCGGCGTAGCTGCACGGCACGATCGATATGTGCGGCGATCCAGTCCGCGTCGATCGCCTGATCCGGATGACTGTCGAGCAGACGCAAGGCAATCCGCGCATGACCGTTCCAGAACGCGCGGCCGACGAAACGGCCCTTCGCATCCTGTACCTCGACCACGCTGCCCGGCGGCAGCTTCGATTCCGGCTTGTAGATCTGCGCCGACCACACCCACGGGTGGCCCGGGTTGCGATCGGACTTCAGGCGAATGACGGGCAGGGTCGGGGCCGGTGGCAGCTGGACAGGAGAGTTCATCCGCCCATGATAGCGTGCGCGCCCCTTTGAACGGGCTCTCAGTCGGCCTGCATCACCGCCAGTTCGTTGCCGTGCGGATCGAGAAACTGGAAGCGGCGTCCCCCGGGGAATGCGAAGATCGGCCGCGCGATGCGGGCACCGGCTGCGGTGACTGCGGCCAGCGCGGCCTCCAGATCGTCCACCGCGATCACCGGCAGCGGCGCGCGAGTGGCTTCGGCCGGGTCGCCCTGCAGGCCGATATCGACGTCGCCGGTCAGGGTGCAGGCGTAGGTCGGGCCGAAATCGGTCAGTTCCCAGCCGAACGCCTGAGTGTAGAAGGCTCGGGCCGCGGCGATATCGCTGGCCGGCAGTTCGATGTAGTTGGGACGTGCCATGGTGGCTCCGTTGCGTGGTCGATTAAAGCGGGTGAATGGCTCAGCGTAGCCTGAGTGCCAGCCATGACAGCAGCGCCAGCAGGTTGATGCCGAGTCGCGATACCGCCGGGCCGCCCACCGCCAGCACGAAGCCCTGGCTGCCGAAGCGCCAGTCGATGCCCAGCCGCGGCGCGGCCTGCAGCGTGGCGAACACATTCACGAAGGCGCCGCAGTGCAGCGCATAGCTGAATACCGGCAGCGCGATCAGCGGCAGCTGCAGCAGTTGCGCCCAGCCGGACATGCGCACGCCACGATCGCTGCCGTCGAGCAGTTGCACGCCGGCGGCCAGCACAAAGCCGTACAGCGCCAGGCCGAGCAGGGCGATCAGGCTTTCATGGGCCGTACCGAACGGCAGCAGCCGATGCAGCATCGCTGCCACGCCATACAGGCCTCCGGCGATTTCGAGGATGCCGATCAGGCGGAACAGGATGATGCGCATGCAGGACTCCGGAAAAGTGGGAGATTGTAGGAGCGACTTCAGTTGCGATGCTCTTTGTCACGCAGCCAAAAGCATCGCGGCTGAAGCCGCTCCTACAGGGGTGGGGAATTATTCGAGCTCGTCGGCCAGCTCGTGTAGGTCTGCGATGTGCTGCTCCCACCAGCGCGATTCGGCGGCGAACGGGAATGCGGCGGGGAACGCCGGGTCATGCCAGCGCGCGGCGATCCAGCCGGCGTAGTGCAGCTGGCGCATCGCCCGCAGGGCGGGGACCAGCAGCAACTCGCCGTCGTCGAAATCTCGGAACTGGCGGTAGCCGTCGAGCACGGCATTCATCGCGCGCTTGTCACTGGCGAGCATCCACAGGTCCTGCACCGCCGGGCCGGTGCGTGCGTCGTCGAGGTCGACGAAGTGCGGACCCTCGTCCGTCCACAGCACGTTGCCGGGATGGCAGTCGCCATGCAGGCGCAGTTGCCGCACCGGGCCGACCGCTTCAAGGCGAGAAGCGATGGCGGCATCGAGCCGCGTCGCTGCCGCGCGGTAATTCGTCTGCAGCGATGCTGGAAGCAGCGATGAATCGAGCACTGCCTGCATCGGCTGCTGCACCATGGTGTCGCGATCAAGCCGACCACGATGGGCGAACGGTTGGCGCGCGCCGACCACGTGCATGCGCGCGATCAGCCGGCCCAGCCATTGCAGTTGATCAAGCGCTTCCAGTTCCGGCGCACGGCCGCCGCGGCGCGGAGTCAGCGCATAGCGGAAGCCCTCGTGGAACAGCAGGGTGCGACCGCCGAACACGAGCGGCGCGACCACCGGCAACTCGGCCGCTGCCAGTTCCTGCGCAAACGTGTGTTCTTCGATGATCGCCGCGTCGCTCCAGCGGCCGGGTCGGTAGAACTTCGCGATCACTGGCGTCGTATCTTCCAGCCCCACCTGCCACACCCGGTTCTCGTAACTGTTCAGCGCGAGCAGTCGGCCATCCGGCCACAAGCCGCAAGCGGCGACCGCATCGAGCACCAGGTCGGGGCTGAGGTTGGCGTATGGCGTGTCGTTCAACGCGGGCCCACGACGCGTGCCGGCACCACCGCCATGGTGATGCGCGAGATGCAGACCAGTGCACCTTCCTCGCTCTCGATGCGGATTTCCCACACCTGGGTGGAACGCCCGATATGCAGCATCCTCGCGGTGCCGGTGACGATGCCGCTGCGCACGCCGCGGATATGGTTGGCGTTGATGTCGAGGCCGACCGCGAGTTCCTTCTCCGGGTCGAGCGTGAGCATCGCCGCGCTGCTGCCCAGCGTCTCGGCCAGCACCACCGAAGCGCCGCCGTGCAGCAGGCCGTACGGTTGGTGGGTGCGATGGTCGACCGGCATGGTGCCCTGCAGCCAGTCATCGCCGATCGCGCTGATGCGAATGCCCAGCGTCTCCATCATCGTATTCGTGCTCCAGGCGTTGATCCGCGCCAGATCGGTGGGCTGTTTCCAGAGGCTCATCGTTGATTCCTGTGTGTCGACCCGGCATTGTTGTCCGCAGTCATCGCCGCGACAATGTGCCTGATGCATACCGTTACCCTTAAATCTTCCGGCCGCCGGTTTCCGGTGGCTGCTGGCGAAACCGTACTGGAAGCGGCGCAACGCGCGGGCGTGGCGTTGTCGTATTCCTGTCGCTTCGGCGCCTGCGGCAGCTGCAAGGCGACCCTGCTGGAAGGCCGTTGCGAGTATCCACGCAATCCGCCACTGGCGTTGAACGCCAGTGCGCTGGCGCAACACGCGGTGTTGCCTTGCCAGGCGGTACCGGCCAGCGACCTGCTGCTGGAGGCGCGCGAGGTGACCTCGCTGGAAGATATCGCGCGGCGCCAGCAAGGCGTCGTGGTGACCGAAAAGTGGTGGCTGGCGCCGGACGTGATCGGTCTGCGCCTGCTGCCGGATCTGGGCGAGTCACGGCTCAAACGGCTGCCGGGCCAGTACCTGGACGTGCTGCTGGAGGACGGCAAGCGGCGCCCGTTCTCGATCGCCAACGGCCCGCAGGCGGACGGCATGATCGAGCTGCACGTGCGGCATTTCGCCGGCGGCGGCTTCGGCTCATGGGTGAATGGCACGCTGCAGATCGGCGATCGGCTGCGTGTCGAGGGTCCGCTGGGTACCTTCGTGCCGCGCGAGGATTCCGAACGACCGATGCTGTTCATGGCCGGCGGCACCGGTTTCGCGCCGGTCAAGGCGATCGTCGAGCACTTCATTGCATTGGGCACGCGCCGTCCGATGCAGGTTTACTGGGGTGCGCGCAGTGCGGCGGATCTGTACCTGCGCCCGCTGGCCGAGCACTGGGCGCGCGAGGTACCAAACCTGCAGTTCCACGCCGTGGTGTCCGATCCGGCGCATGCCGTTGAGCAGGCCGCGGGTCTGCGCACGGGGCTGGTGCATGAGGCGGTGCTGCAGGACCAGCCGGATCTGTCCGGCCACGATCTGTACATGAGCGGGCCGCCGCCGATGATTGATGCAGCTCACGCGCTGTTCCTCGACGCCGGCCTGCCGGAAGATCGGCTGTATTACGATTCGTTCGACTACGCGCCCGATGTGCTGGCACAGATCATTGCCGGGCGCGCCGGCATCCACGATCGCTGATTCCGCATTTCTTGCAGAAGCCGCTCCTGCAGATGGGACTATTTGTTGCCTTTGGCAACCGGCAGCTGCGCCGCGTGCCATGCCAGCACACCGCCGCCGAGGGTATGCACCTTGACGAAGCCGGCCTTGACCAGCCGTTGCGCGGCTTTGACCGAGTTGCCGCGGCCGTCCTTGTCCATCACCACGACCGGCAATTCCTTCGCCTTGGCCAGATCCTTGTTCTCCGGATCGAACTGGCTCATCACCACGTGCCTGGCGCCGGGGACATGCATCTTCTCGAAATCTGCAATCGATGACAGGTCGATCAGCAACGGCGTTTCGCGGTTGATCAGCAGGGTCAGGCCGGCCGGAGTCAGCTCCTTGGTCTTGCTGAACAGTTCGGCGATCTGCGTGGCAATCAGCGCCAGCAGCAGGATCGCGAACAGGGTCGCCAGGGCCGCGTGATTGCCGATAAATTCGGGCAGCTTGTGCAGGATGTCGTTCATCGTCAGTCCACAGGCGCGCTGGGCGCACCGATCCGGGTAAACCGATGATTATACGGGTACGGCGTGATCGGCAGGCGTCCCGCCGGTCCGAGTCAGCGCACCCAGTTCAGTCCTGCGTGATGTCCGGCAGCCCGCTGGTGAGCCACCAGTGCTTGGCTTTCTCGTCGTAGTGCCAGGTCTGGTGGTCGACGATGCTGCGCTCGGTCTGGGTATGCACATTGATCAGGCCGATGTGCACGGTCTGTTGCACGCTGCCTTCGCCGGCGGGAACCGGACCGTTGCCGTCGTCGTATTCACTGACCCGCACCTGCTTGTAGCGCGCGATATCCAGATCGCTCAGGGGATGCGCGGCGCGGATCTTGGGATCGAGGAACTGCGCCGCGCTCTGGAAATCGCCCCAGCGCACCGTGCTGGCGTAAGCGGTGAGCGTGGTGGTCAGGGTGTCGCTGCGCTGCTGGGTGGCGCAGCCGGTCAGCAAGAGCATGGTGAGCAGGGCAAACAGACTCAGGATGCGGCGCATGAAGTTTCCTCCCGATGAAGACTTGCCCATTCTGCCTCAACCGGCCTGCCGCGGCTCAGTCGCACCTGATTCAACCCCGTCTCTTGGCGACGAATCGTGCGCTCAGCGTGGCGGCCGGTTTGCCATCGTCGCCAGGCACCACGCAGGCGACTTCGATGCGCGCCCTGCCGCGTGCATTGAGTGTGTTGAAGAACGTCGCCCATTCCGCATCCACGGCCAGCCGTGCCTCGCTGCGAAAGTCCTGCCACAGCGGCGCCAGGTAGCGCACTGTGGATTCGGCCACGAACACATCGCAATCGTGACCTTGCCGGCGCAGCGCCAGCTCCACCAGCGCCCAGCCGCTCAGCGTCATCAGGCTGACCAGGCTGCCGCCGAACGCGCAGCCCTTGTCGTTGACATTGGGGGCAAGCGGCGCGAGCAGGCTGAGCATGTCGTCGCTGCATTCGCCGAGCTGCAGATCCATGGTGTGGGCCAGCGGAATCTCGTCGCGGATGAACTGGATCAGCGCCGGTGCTTGTGCAGTTGTGTCGTCGGTCGTGCTCACGTTGATCGGGGGTCCATGGGGAAGGGAAGACCTCCCAGTGTAGGGCGGCCGTTACACTGCGGCCATGGCAGTAACCGGATGCGGTGCGCGGATGCAGCGACAATCTCCAGCGATCGACGAAGATTTGCACGGCCGGATCGTGGTGATTACCCGCCCCGCCGGTACCGCATCCGCGTTGGTGCGCCGGGTGCGCGTGCTGGGCGGCGTACCCTTGCTGCTGCCAGGATTGGCGCTGCGCAGTGTCATCGATGAGGCCGTGGCGCACTCGGCTTTGCTGGCAGTACTGCGGGACGACGTGCTGGTTTTCACCAGCCCCGCCGCCGTGCGCTTCGCCGCGGCGCTGGCGCCGTTGCAGACTGCGGCCACCGTGCTGGCCGTAGGCCAGGGCACGGCGCGGGCCTTGCGCCGGCATGGCATCCATGCCCATGCACCGCTGGCGCCGACGCGGCAGGACAGCGAGGGCCTGCTGGATCACCCGGCGCTGCACGCCCTGCGTGGTCGCCGCGTCGGCCTGATTGGCGCCTCGGGCGGTCGTGGCCTGTTGCGCGAGCAACTCGCCGCGCGCGGTGCCCAACTGCATGAGCTGCATGTGTATCGGCGGGTCGCGCCACGACTGGATCGCCGGCATGTGGGTGCATTGCTGCAGCTGCCGGCTTCAGCGCAGGTGCTGCTGTCCAGTAACGAAGCATTGCAGAACCTGCGACGGCTGTTGCCGGCGCAGGCATGGCGGCAGTTGTGCGCGGCGACTGCGGTGGTCAGCAGCGAGCGACTGGCTGGTGCGGCGCGCGCCGCCGGTTTCAGCCGCATCGTGCTGGCCGCCTCGGCACTGTCGGCAGATTTGCTCGAAGCAGCGCAACGCGCGAGCTGATTCTTCACGTCATCGTGCTACGAACGCGGCCGTATGGGCTGTTAGCATGCGCACATGAGCAACGTCGACAAGCCCAACGAGTCCGTCGCGCCCGAGGGCGCCCGTCCCGATGCGATGCCGGTGCGTCCTGCGCGAACCGTGCCCGCCGCGCGCGAACCGCGTCCAGGTGGTGGCAGTCTCGCGCTGGCGCTGCTGCTGGCGCTGCTCGCACTGGGTGCCGCCGGCTATGTCGGCTGGCGTCAGTGGCAACAGGAGCAGGGCAACATCGCCGACAGCCAGAATGTGAGCAGCCTGCAGCAGCGCGTGACCAGCCTGGAGACCACGCTGTCCGGTGTCAGCGGCGAGCGCACCAGCCTCAATCAGCGCCTCAATGATGCGGCCGCGGTCAACCGTTCGCTGCGCGAGGAGCTGCTCGGCCAGGCTGCGCGCACACGCAATCTCGAGGACGCGGTGGCCAAGCTCGCCGAGAAGAGTCTGTCCGGCCACGACGCGATGCTGCTGGATGAAACCGAGTCGCTGCTGCGCATGGCCGGCGAACGCTACGCGCTGTTCCACGATGGGCAGGGCGCGGCCGCCGCTTATACGTTGGCCGACCAGACCCTGGCCGCGGTCAGCGATGCTGCTTTCTCACCGGTGCGGCAGAGCATCGAGGCTGAGCGCGATGCACTGGCGAAGAGTCAGCCGGCCAGCCAGTCCAGCGCCTTGCAGCAACTGGCCGAGTTGCGTGGCGCACTCGCCACGCTGCCGCTGAAGCCGCTGGATACGCCGAACACCACGCAGACGCCGGATGCCTGGTCGCGCATCAGCCATGCGCTGGCTGGCGTGATCAGCGTGCAGCGCGACAACGGCGCGCCGCTGGCGGTGGCCGATGCACGCTTTGCGCGTGAACTGGCGGAACTTGACCTGGCACAGGCGCAGGCCGCCTTGCTGGCTTATGACAGCAAGGACTATGCGGCCGCACTGCAACGGGTGGATGCCGCGTTGTCGACCCAGTTCGATGGTGCTGCACCGGCGGTGCTGCAGATGCACGGCACGCTCAAGCAGCTGGCCGCCGTGCTGCCGGTGACGGCGCCGGTCCAGCTGGGTGCCGCGCTGGGCGAATTGCGCAACCTGCGCACCGTGCATGCACTGAAACCTGAGGCTGATGTATCCGCTCCGGCGCCAACCGCCAGCGCGGCAGCGGCGGCGCGTGGGGCCAAGCCATGAAGGTATGGCGCTGGATCCTGTTGCTGGTGATCGTCGCCGCACTGGCGGCGTTCGGCTGGCACTGGGTGGCGGCGGATCCCGGCTATGTGCTGCTGCGTCTGCGCGGCTGGCGGGTGGAAACCACCGTGGTCGCCGCCGTGCTGATCCTGCTGCTGGCCTGGGCACTCCTCACTGCGCTGTGGCGTCTGCTGCGCTGGCCGTTCGGCGCGTTCTCGCGGCGGCATCGGCGGCTCAGCCAGCAGCGCATGGGCGATGGCCTGATCGCCCTGATCGAAGGCCGTCACGGCGATGCGGAGCGCGACCTCAACCGCGCTTCACGCCTGGACAGCCTGCACGGGCCGGCCCTGCTGGCTGCCGCCGAAGCGGCCTCGCGTCGCGGTGAACACGGTCGCGCGCTGGAAGCCTTGAACCAGGCCTCGCAATCCGCGCCGCAGGCGGCCCGAGTACTGCGCGCCCGCGTGTTGCGCCGCGACGGCAAGCCGGCCGAAGCACTGGCGCTGCTGGCACCGGAAGCCGACAAGGGCACGTTGACACCAGGCGGCTGGCGCGAGCTGGCGCTGGCTGCGCTGGCCAGTGGCGATCTACGGCGCGCCCGCGAGGCGCTCGATCCGCTGCAGAAGAGCGGCGCCCTCGGCAGCCGTCCGTACGCCGCGCTGGAAGCAAAGATACTCACCGCGACGATCAACGCCGCACCGGATGGCGCGGCACTGAACACACTGTGGTCGCAACTGCCCAAGGCGCAGCGTCGGGTCCCTGCCGTGATCGATGCGTATGCGCGGCGCGCAGCCGGCTTCGGCCTGATCCTGCCGGCGATGGATGAAGTCGAATCCGCCCTGCGCCGCGAATGGTCGCCATTGTTGATCGAAACCTACGGCACGCTCGGCGGCGACGATATCGAGGCGCGCCTGCGCCGCGCCGAAGGCTGGTACGACGGCCATCCGAACGACGCCGCGTTGTTGCTCACGCTCGGTCGCATGTGCGTGCGGCTCAAGCTGTGGGGCAAGGCGCAGCAGCATCTGCAGCGTTCATTGGCTTTGGCCCCCAGCGCCGGCGCGTGGGAAGCGCTCGGCGACAGTTTTGCCGGCCAGGACAACACGGAGCAGGCGCAACGCTGCTATCGCAATGCACTGGCGTTCATTCGTGGCGAGGTGGTCGATGCGCTGCCGCCAGACGGTCGCGGAGTGCGCCTCGATACCCAGTCGATCGCGGTCGAGGAACGCGATCAGCATGGGGTGCCGCGGCTCAGGAAATGAGCGCCGCTTCTCCGCAAAGATCGAGTTGGGGGTGATGGCATCCGATCGCTTCGCGGTCATCCCGTTTCGACGATACGAAGGAAGTGTTTTTCGTAGTGGTACAGAAGCCGATCGAGCTCCCAAGCCTCAAGATCGCAATCGCGTGCGATGTCTCGGAAGAAATGCTCACGCGAGTCATAACTGGTTTCGGTGTGGCCCAAGCCAACCGCCAAGTTTCGCAGCCTCACATCGACCGCGATCGTGTCTCGGAAGTGAGGATCGTAAATATCCATCCAGATGTTCCGGCCATACTTCTCGCCGATGCCGGCAAACGAGGTCATGAAGTCAAACTTCGAGTGGCGATCAGGAAGGTTGAGCATGTGTATGGATGCCGCCTCGACACCGCCCAATCCTGATATGAGTTCAAAGTTGAAGGCAAGTCGTGGGGCCTTGACGGTGGGCATGCGTACCTTGGCGGTTTGCAACGACGCCAGTATCCGGCCTATTCGTTCGGGTCGGTTCAGCGGTGCAAGTGCGTGATAAGAGACTAATTCCCTGAACGCATCATCATCGCGGAATCTGTTCCATCCGCTGGATTTTCCATGTGTGGCCGAGCTGCGCAGTAACAAGAACCATAAAAGGTCAGGTCGAGCCCGATCCGTTTCGCCTTCGGCCTTCAGCTCAGCCAATTTGTCGCGCATGTGCGGCGGCAGGTTCACCAGCGCGACGGTTAGTTTCTTGCGCTTGTCTTGAGGGGACATCCTTGCTCCTGTTGTCGATCCAATCGGAAAGATATTTCTACAGTGGCGTCAGGTTCGCATACGCCGCCACCAGCCACTTGCTACCGGCCCCTTCGAAATTCACCTGTAGCCGTGTATGCGCCCCGCTGCCTTCGGCGCTGAGCACCACGCCTTCGCCGAAGCTGGGGTGGCTGACGCGCTGGCCGAGTTTCACCGGCAGGGTTTCCTCGAGCGATGACGAGATTTCGCGCGGGCGACCGGCATACATCGGCCGGGTGACCTGCACGCGCGGGCGCACTTCGTCGATCAGCTCGGCCGGTATTTCACCGAGGAAGCGCGAGGGCCGCGCCAGCATTTCGGTGCCGTGCATGCGGCGCGATTCGGCGTGGGTGACGAACAGTTTTTCGCGGGCGCGGGTGATGCCGACGTAGGCGAGCCGGCGTTCCTCTTCCAGCCGGCCTTCGTCATCGACCGAGCGTTGGCTGGGGAACAGGCCTTCTTCCATGCCGACCAGGAACACCACCGGAAACTCCAACCCCTTGGCCGAGTGCAGGGTCATCAGCTGCACGCAGTCGTCCCATGCCTCGCCCTGGTTCTCGCCGGCTTCCAGCGTGGCGTGTGACAGGAATGCGGACAGTTCGCTCAAGCCGGCGTCGATATCTTCCTGCGTCGGCTCGAAGCGGCTGGCGACGTTGACCAGTTCGTCGAGGTTTTCCACGCGCGACTCGGCGTTGCCGCGCGAGTCCTTCTCATAGAAGTCGCGCAGGCCGGTGTGGGTGATCGCGTGGTCGATCTGTTCGGCGAGGGTGAGCGCTTCGCCACTGCCATGCCCGACGAAGGTCTGCGCCATCTCGTCGATCAAGGTGAGAAACGCCTTCACCGCATTCTTCGCGCGGCCGGCCAGTTCGCTGCCGCTGCTCAATTCGGACAGCACCGCTTCCCACATCGAGGTGTTGTCGCCACGCGCGCGTCGGCGCAGTGCGTCCAGCGTGCGATCGCCGATGCCGCGTGGCGGCGTGTTCACCGCGCGCTCGAACGCCGCATCGTCGTGGCGATTCGCACTGAGGCGCAGATAGGCCAGTGCGTCCTTGACCTCGGCGCGCTCGAAGAAGCGCTGGCCGCCGTAGACGCGGTACTTGATGCTGCGTTGGGTCAGCTGCTCCTCGAAGTTGCGCGACTGCGCGTTCGAGCGATACAGGATCGCGCAGTCCTTCGCATGGCCATGTTCGGCGATATATTCGCGGATGCGCTCGATCACGAAGCGCGCTTCGTCCTGCTCGTTGTAGGCGGCGTAAAGCGCGATGCGTTCGCCGTCCTCACCTGCCGTCCACAGCTGCTTGCCGAGGCGGCTGCCGTTGCGCGCGATCACGCTGTTGGCGGCTTTCAGGATGGTCGAGGTGGAGCGGTAGTTCTGTTCCAGCTTGATTGTCTTCGCGTCGGGAAAGTCGCGCAGGAACTGCTGCACGTTCTCCACCTTGGCGCCGCGCCAGCCATAGATTGCCTGGTCGTCGTCGCCCACCACGAATACTTGCCCGGTACTGCCGGCGAGTACGCGGATCCACGCGTACTGCAGCGTGTTGGTGTCCTGGAATTCGTCGATCAGCAGGTAGCGCCAGCGTTGCTGGTAATGCTCCAGCACGGCCGGGTTCTTCAGCCACAGTTCGTGCGCGCGCAGCAGCAGTTCGGCGAAATCGACCAGGCCGGCGCGGCGGCAGGCGTCTTCGTAGGCTTTGTAGATGTTGACGAAGGTGTGCGTGACCGGGTGATCGCGATGCTCGATGCTGTCCGGGCGCTTGCCTTCGTCCTTCCAGTTGTTGATCTGCCAACTGGCTTGGCGCGGCGGATACTTCGCATCGTCCAGTCCCAGTCCGGCGACCACGCGTTTGACCAGCCGCAGCTGATCGTCGGCATCGAGAATCTGGAACGTTTCCGGCAGGCCCGCTTCACGCCAGTGTCGCCGCAGCAGCCGATGCGCGATGCCGTGGAAGGTGCCGACGGTGAGGCCCTGGGTGCCGCCGGGAATCAACGCATCGAGCCGCGCGCGCATTTCGCCGGCGGCCTTGTTGGTGAAGGTGACGGCGAGGATCGCCCACGGCGGCACGCCTTCGACCTGGTTGAGCCAGCCAATGCGGTGGGTGAGGACACGGGTCTTGCCGGAGCCGGCACCGGCCAGCACCAGGTAGTGGCTTGGCGGTGCACAGACCGCTTCGCGCTGCGCATCGTTGAGCGGGTCGATCAGGTACGAGACATCCATCCTGTCCATTGTAGCGGGCCGCAAATGAAAACCGCCGCGAAGGCGGCGGTTTTCCATGAGGCCAGCGAGCGCATTCAGCGCTTGCTGATAAAGCCACCGACCGCCAGCAGTCCACCGACCACGATGCCGGCGATGCCGATCCATTGCGGCACGCCCTTGTCATGCGTGGCAGTGATCTTGGCCGAGCCGACCTGCAGCAACGTATCGGTGTCCTGGTAACTGGCATGTCCGGCGACGATCCAGATGCCGGCCGCCAGCAAGATGATGCCGACGATGATCAGTCCTGCGCGCATGGTGTTTCCCCTTGATGGATGTGGCCCGAGTATGCCGGCTGCCGGTGTGCACAAAAAGTACACGCTGAAGGTACCGACCTAAAGCGCAGGCAAAAAAAGGCCCCGAAGGTTAGGGGGAACCTTCGGGGCCGGGCGGACGCGAGGGACCCAGGGGAGAGGTTCGCGTCCGTGGCGGCTCAGGGAGGTGAGCCAGCCGTGGATGCCGTTGCGTGCATCCGATAACTTAGATGCCGATTCATCAGGAAAGTTTCAACGGCTGACGGAAAAAATTTATCGCCGGTTCAGTTGATGAAACCTTAACGCGCAAGCCGTTGTTGTATATGCCGGCCTGAATGTTCTGGCATGAGTGCGTAGCCTCAATGTGCCTCATCCCAGTTCGCGCCGACCCCAACATCGACCAGCAACGGCACCGCCAGTTCCGCTGCACCGGACATCCGTTCGATCACGGCGGCACGCACCTCGTCGACCGCATCGGCGCGCACCTCGAACACCAGTTCATCGTGCACCTGCATCAGCATGTGAACGTCGTCGCGCCCGGCAATCCAGCCGGCCACCGCGATCATCGCGCGCTTGATGATGTCGGCCGCGCTACCCTGCATCGGCGCGTTCACCGCGGCGCGTTCGGCGCCTTGGCGCAGGCCCTGGTTGCGTGAGGTGAGGTTTTCCAGATACAGCCGGCGACCGAAGATGGTCTCGACGTAGCCGTCGCGATGGGCCTGCTCGCGGGTCGCGTCCATGAAAGCGCGCACGCCCGGATAGCGCGAGAAATAGCGTGCCATGTAGTCACTGGCCTCGCCGCGATCGACGCCGAGCTGACGTGCCAGCCCGAACGCGCTCATGCCGTACATCAGACCGAAGTTGATCGCCTTGGCGGCGCGGCGCTGGTTGGTGCTGACTTCTTCCGGTTTGAGCCCGAAAACTTCCGCCGCCGTGGCGCGATGCACATCGCCGCCTTCATGGAATGCACGCAGCAGGCCTTCGTCGCCGGACAGGTGCGCCATGATGCGCAACTCGATCTGCGAGTAATCCGCTGCCAGCACTCTCCATCCGGGTGGCGCGATGAACGCCTGGCGGATGCGTCGGCCTTCTTCAGTGCGTACCGGGATGTTCTGCAGGTTCGGATCGGACGAGGAGATCCTGCCGGTCGCCACCGCGCCCTGGTGATAGCTGGTGTGCACGCGGCCGGTGCGCGGATTGACGATGCCGGACAGCTTGTCGGTATAGGTGGAGCGCAGCTTGGCCAGTCCGCGGTAATCGAGGATCAGCCGTGGCAATTCGTGCGTATCGGCAATCGCCTCCAGCGCTTCCTCGTTGGTGGACGGCTGCCCGGTCGGCGTTTTCAGCTTGGCCTGCAAGCCGAGTTCGTCGAACAGGATCGCCTGCAGTTGTTTCGGCGAATCGAGGTTGAATTCACGTCCGGCCAGAGCGTAGGACTGCCGTTGCAGTTCCAGCATGCGTTTGCCGAGCTGCTGACTCTGCCGGCGCAGCTCGTCACCGTCGATCAGCACGCCGCGACGTTCCATCGCGGCCAGCACCGGCACCAGCGGGATCTCGATGTCCTGATAGACCTTGCGCAGCGTCGGCACGCTTTCGAGTTTCGGCCACAGCGCATGATGCAGGCGCAGGGTGATATCGGCGTCCTCGGCGGCGTAGCGGCAGGCCGTGTCCAGATCCACCTGCGAGAACGAAATCTGCTTCACGCCCTTGCCGGCGACCTGTTCGTACTTGATCGTCTCGTAACCGAGGTACAGCCGTGCCAGCGAGTCCATGTCGTGGCGCGTCGCGGTGGCGTTCCACACGTAGGATTCCAGCATCGAGTCGTGCTTCAGCCCCTGCACGGCGATGCCGTGGTGCGACAGGATGTTGATGTCGTATTTCGCGTGCTGGCCGAGCTTGGGTTTGCCGGCATCCTCGAATAGCGGTTTCAGCGCGGCCAGCACGCTGTCGCGATCGAGCTGCGTCGGTACGCCCGGGTAATCGTGACCCAAGGGGATGTAGCAGGCTTTGCCAAGTTCGATGGAGAGACTGAGGCCGACGATGTCCGCGCGCATCGCATCGATGCTGGTGGTCTCGGTGTCGAACGCGATCAATTCGGCGTGACGCAGCTTTTCCAGCCAGACGTCGAGTTGCGGCTGGGTGGTGACAAGTTCGTATTCGCCGGGAGCCGAAAATTCCGAAGTCTCTGTAGGAGCGGCTTCAGCCGCGATGCTCTTGCCGGCAATCGGAGCAGGAACATCGCGACTGAAGTCGCTCCCACCCGCCGTTGCTGCGGCATCGAGGTCCTTCAACGCTGCCTTGAACCCATAACGGGTATACAGCTCGCGCAATTGGACGATGTCGGCCTCGCGCTGGGCCAGCTCGGTGGGGACGAACTCAAGTGGTACATCGGTCTTGATCGTCACCAGTTCGCGCGACAGCGGCAGTTGCGGCAGGGCCGCGCGCAGGCTTTCGCCGATCTTGCCGCCGATCTTGTCGGCGTTCGCGACCACGCCGTCCAACGTGGTGTATTCAGCCAGCCATTTGGCGGCGGTCTTCGGGCCGCACTTGGGTACGCCGGGCACGTTGTCGACGGTGTCGCCGGTGAGCGCGAGGAAATCGATGATCTGCTCCGGTCGTACACCGAACTTCTCCATCACGCCGTCACTGTCCATCACCGTGTTGGTCATGGTGTTGACCAGGGTGACGTGCGGGTTCACCAGCTGCGCCATGTCCTTGTCGCCGGTGGAGATCTCGACCTCGATGCCGAGTGCCTGCGCCTGCACGGCCAGTGTGCCGATCACGTCGTCGGCCTCCACGCCGGGCACGCGCAGGATCGGAAAACCCAGCGCGCCGACGATCGCCAGCATCGGCTCGACCTGCGCGCGCAGGTCGTCCGGCATCGACGGTCGGTTCGCCTTGTACTGGTCGTACAACGCATCGCGGAAGGTCGGGCCGGGCGCGTCGCTGACGAAAGCCAGGTAGTCCGGCTTCGCCTTCAGCGTGGCGCGCAGCATGTTGACCACGCCGAACAGTGCGCCGGTGGGCTCGCCGTGGGCATTGCTCAGCGGCGGCAGCGCGTGGAACGCGCGGTACAGGTAGGAGGAGCCGTCGATCAGGATTAATTTGGCCATGCGGCATTCTCGCATGCAGGGAACGTCATGCTTCACGGAAGGTCTGCCGGTGCGCTGCTATGCTCTCGCCATTCGATCGAGGTCGCCGCCATGAAAAACGCTGTCCTGCTGGCTGCCGCCAGCGTCCTGCTCGCTTCGCACGCCTTTGCCCAATCCGCGCCGACCAATGTACCGCCGCCACCGGGCATCAATGACCCGGGCGTGAAGGCGGTGGCGCCAGCGGCTGCTGCATCGCAGGGAGGCAATCCGATGACCCGGAAGTCGCCGACGTTGCCGGCGATGCAGGATGCCGGCACCGGCAAGGATGCGTCGCTGCCGCAGATCAGGGTGCGCCAAGAAGGCGATAACACGATCCAGGAATACAGCCACAGTGGCCAAGTTTACATGGTGGTGGTCACCCCCAAGCACGGTATACAGCAGACCTATATGGTCGATCCGCAGGGACGACTGCTCGATGAGCACGGCCAGAAGCCGGTGGGCCCGGCGATGTACAAGGTGCTGGAGTGGGGCAAGAGCAAGCCGGCCGCCGAGGATTCGTCGCAGACGAATCCGGATGAGAACAGTCACTGATCCTTGAGTGTCTCCGTCGGTGCGCTGCGTAGCAGTGCACAACGGGGTGAATGTCGGACGGAGATCCGCGCGATGCAACTGCGTGAAAGCTGGCTGCTGTTCGCCCTCGGCTCGGCGCTGTTTGCCGCGCTGACGGCACTGTTCGGCAAGCTCGGTGTGGTCGGCATCAATTCCAACCTCGCCACCTTCATCCGCACCATCGTGATCCTGATCGTCACCGCCGGCATCCTAAGCCTGCGCCAGGAATGGGCGAAGCCGACCGGATTGCCGCTGCACAGCTGGCTGTTCCTGGTGCTCTCCGGCATCGCCACGGGCCTCTCGTGGCTTTGCTACTACCGCGCGCTGCAACTGGGGCCGGTGAGCAAGGTCGCGCCGATCGACAAGCTCAGCGTGGCAATCGCGATCGTGCTGGCGCTGGTTTTCCTGGGTGAAAAGCCGAGCCTGCCACTGCTGATCGGTGGCGGATTGATCGTGGCCGGCGCCATGGTGATCGCGCTGTTCTGAAGAGCCTTGGTATCGCGTTCAGCGTGCGGCATCCAGTTCGGGGTAATGGCGGAAGATGCCGTCCTCGTTGAAGGCCAGCCTGCGTGGTGACGCCAGATAGGCGGCGATCCGCGGCCGTTCGGCGACGTGCCCGGCCAGCCTGCACAGGTGCGGCAGCTTGCGGCGCAGCGGACGCATCGCGTGCGGAAAGGCGTAAGCAAGCCCGCTCATGATCTGGAACAGCGAGAGATCGACGTAGGAGTGCGTGGACAACGCATGCCGGCCATCGCTGCGCACCAGCACTTCCTCGAAATAGCCGAGGTACTTGGGTAATCGGTGCTGGCGGAAATCTTCTGCACGCTGTCTGGCGGCAACGCGCTGATCCTTGTAGTACAGGCTGCTGGCGATCGGGTGATGGGTATCGTGTACTTCGGCGACCAGGTCGGCGATGGTCAGCTGCAACTGGTGCGCATACAGCCGCATGGCGGCTCCCGCCGGTACCAGTTTCAGCCGCGGCGCCAGGTAAAGAAGAATGGCGGCGGTCTGCGCGATCACGGTGCGGCCGGCCTTGAGGAAGGGCGGCGCAAGCGGCAGTCCGCCAGCTCGTTCACCTGCAAGGAACGGCATGATGACGTCGTCGCCCTGTTCCCTGGCGATATCGACGTAGCCTGCGCCGGCGTCTTCCAACGCCAGCCGCACGAATTCACCGCGGCCCTGGATGCCGGACCAGTAATACAGCCGGTAGCGCATGGCAGTCTCCGATGGGTGCCCCCGAGGTTAGGTGTGCAGGGTTCAAGACTGTGTGAGCGATCGACTCCCGGCAAGTTTGTGGGTCTGTGTCAGGACACGAGATAAAACGATTTGATTTATCAGGGAAGGAGCGGTGCAATAGCCGCTCCTATTCGCCGCACCATCGCCCCGACGGTAACCCGATTGCCGATGCTTCGCCGCTTCCTTCCCGATCGTTTCACGAGTGCGTTGCTTCTCACCGTGTTGCTGGCCAGCGTGCTGCCGTGCCGTGGCGCGGCAGCACAGGTGTTCGGCGTGCTCACCGATGTTGCAATCGCGCTGTTGTTCTTCCTGCACGGGGCCAAGCTGTCGCGCGCTGCGGTGATTGCCGGCGTCACCAACTGGCGGCTGCACCTGACCGTGTTGGCCAGCACCTTTGTGCTGTTTCCGTTGCTGGGGCTGCTGCTGCGGCCGGTGCTGTCGTCGCTGGTGACGCCGGACCTGTATCTGGGCGTGCTGTTCCTGTGCATGTTGCCGTCGACGGTGCAGTCGTCGATCGCGTTCACGTCGATCGCGCGCGGCAATGTTTCCGCCGCCGTGTGCTCGGCGTCCGCTTCCAGCCTGCTCGGCATCTTCATCACTCCGCTGCTGGTGGGCGCGTTGCTGGAGTCGCATGGACACGGTGGCATGTCGTGGGATGCGGTGGGGGGCATCGTGCTGCAACTGCTGGCGCCATTCGTGGCGGGGCAGCTGGCGCAGCGCTGGATCGGCGGCTGGGTGCAACGCCACAAGCCGCTGGTCGGCGTGGTCGATCAGGGTTCGATCCTGCTGGTGGTGTACACGGCGTTCAGTGCGGCCGTGCTGGAGGGCCTGTGGAAACAGGCGCCGTTACCGGCGCTGGTTGGCCTGCTGCTGATCAATATCGTGCTGCTGACGCTGGCGTTGCTGATCACACGTTACGGTGCGCGTGCGCTGGGCTTCGGCAAGGAAGACGAGATCACCATCGTGTTCTGCGGTTCCAAGAAGAGCCTGGCCAGCGGCATACCGATGGCCAAGGTACTGTTCGCCGGCCACCCATTGGGCATGATCGTGCTGCCGATCATGCTGTTCCACCAGATCCAGCTGATGACCTGCGCCGTATTGGCGCGACGCTATGCACGGCGCGCCAATACGGACGCAGTCGTGCCGCTGGCCGAGACGGACATCGCGCCGGCGGATTGAATCAACGCCGGACTTGCCTGATTGACTTCCGTCACTTTCAGTGACGGAAGTGACGCATCCCGGTGAACACCATCGCCATGTCGTGCTCGTCGGCGGCGGCGATCACCTCGGCGTCGCGCATCGAGCCGCCCGGCTGGATCACTGCGCTGATGCCGGCGGCGGCCGCGGCATCGATGCCGTCGCGGAACGGGAAGAACGCGTCGGAGGCCATCACCGAGCCACGTACCTCCAGCTTCTCGTCAGCCGCCTTGATGCCGGCGATCTTCGCGCTGTAGACGCGGCTCATCTGGCCGGCGCCGATGCCGATGGTCTGGCGGTCGCGGGCATACACGATGGCATTGCTCTTGACGAACTTGGCCACCTTCCAGGCGAAGATCAGGTCGTGGATCTGTGCCTCGGTCGGCGCACGGCGGGTAACGATTTTGAGATCATTCGCGCTGATCATGCCGGTGTCGGCGCTCTGGATCAGCAGGCCCGAACCCACGCGTTTGGAGTTGTTGCCGGGATGGGCGTGAGCGAAATCACCATCGGCTGGCAGCGGAATCACCAGCACGCGCACGTTGCCTTTCTTGGCGAACGCCTTTAGCGCCTCGTCCGCATAGCCCGGCGCCAGCACCACCTCGACAAACTGGCGCGCCACGATGGCCTGCGCGGTGGCGTCGTCCACCTCGCGGTTGAACGCGATGATGCCGCCGAAGGCCGAAGTAGGGTCGGTCTGGTAGGCGAGGTCGTAGGCGCGGCCGATGCCATCCAGGCTCACCGCGACACCGCACGGGTTGGCGTGCTTGACGATCACGCAGGCCGGCTTGGTGAAGCTGCGCACGCACTCCCACGCCGCGTCGGCGTCGGCAATGTTATTGAACGACAGCTCCTTGCCCTGCAGCTGGCGGAACGTGGCCAAGGTGCCGGGCGATGGATACAGATCGCGGTAGAACGCTGCTTGCTGGTGAGGGTTCTCGCCATAACGCAGGTCCATCAGCTTCACGAAGCGGCCGTTGACCTGGCCCGGGAACGCATCATGCCCGGTGACGGCGTCCTGCGCCTCGTTGAGCTGCAGCGCCGATAGATAGTCGCTGATCGCGCCGTCGTAGCTGGATACATTGTTGAATGCGGCCACCGCCAGTTTGAAGCGGGTGGCGCGGCAGAGGCCGCCGTGTTGTTCGATCTCGACCAGCGCATCGGCGTACTGATCCGGCGAGGTCAGCACACCGACATCGTTCCAGTTTTTCGCCGCCGAGCGCAGCATTGCCGGACCGCCGATGTCGATGTTCTCGATGGCGTCTTCCAGCGTGCAGCCGGGCTTCGCCACGGTGCTTTCGAACGGATACAGGTTCAGTACCAGCAGGTCGATCGGCGCGATGCCAAGCTCGGCCATGATCTTGTCGTCGGTGCCGCGTCGACCGAGCAGGCCGCCATGGACCTTCGGGTGCAGCGTCTTGACACGACCGTCCATGATTTCGGGGAAACCGGTGACGTCGCTGACATCGGTAACCGCAATGCCAGCCTCGCGCAGCGCCTTGGCGCTGCCGCCGGTGGAGAGCAGGTCAACGCCCCTGGCCGCCAACCGCCGGGCCAGCTCGATCAGGCCAGTCTTGTCGGAGACGCTGAGCAGGGCGCGTCGAACCGGGACGAGCTGGGGCGTGGGCATGAGCGGGTTTCCAGGAGGGGAAAGCCGCTCATTATAGCCGTCCGGATGGTCGGCGGTTTCCCTCGGAGTTACAGCAGGCCGTGGGCGGCAAGCTTCTTGCGCAGGGTGGCGCGGTTGATGCCCAGTGCGCTTGCCGCGCGGCTCTGATTGCCGTCATGGAAGGCCAGCACTTCGCGCAGCATGGGCAGTTCGACTTCACGCAGCACCAGCGCGTGGAGACCCTCGACGCATTCGGTGTCACCGATGTCGGCGAGATAGCGGCGTACTGTGCGGCTGACGCATTCGCTCAACGCGCTGTGAGAGCCGGCACCATGCGAACCGGTACTCTGCGAGTGGGCGCCCTGCGAATCGGCGTCCTGCGACAAGGTCTGTTTTGCGGCCTCGGCAGCAGGCAGTCTTACGGCATTCACGGACATCTTCCCTCACGGACGAGGCGGCGGCTGCATGGGCCGCTGCGTATGGTTATGACTATTGCTGCAGATCACGGTGCGTGTTGGGCACCGGTTGACGGTCTGCGCGAGGGGTCGAGTCTACCCGTGCGTGCCGAGAATTTTAAGTGCTATTCGAAACCAAATTCGAACGCCACCGCCTTGTCGCCGGGATCTTCCACCTCCAGCAACAGCACGGCGCTGGTGCCGGGAGCCAGGCCGCGGCGCCGAATCGCGGGGTCGTCGAGATACTCGTCTGGGCGCAGCCGGCGCATCGCGATGCGCTGCCCCTGCGCGTTCGACAGAGTGATCGTGAGTACCGGATACGGTTGGGTGAACGCTGCATCGTTGCGCACGCTGGCGCTGATCATCAAGGCGCCGGCGACACTGGGATGCGCCTGCACATTGCTGGCGAGCAGTTGCAGCTGTTGCGGCGCGGCGACCAGCGGAAGCTCGCAGCCAAGCACGGCGCAGCTGCTGCGCAACCAGCCGCCCACGGTCGGATTGCGCAAGATGGGATCGCGTTCGGCCCAGGCCAGTTGCACGACGAGCAGCAGTGCAAGCAGGCTGCCGGCGACGATCCATGGCCAGCGCCGCTCACCCGACGCACGGCGGCGGCGTGTGCGCGGCGACCGGGCTGGTCGTTTTACAGATGTCTCGCGTGCAAAGCGCGGGGCGAACACCAGTTGCGAAAAATCTTCCACGGCAGGCGTTTCCGCAGCCACCACTTCGTTCTCGATCACCGCCGGCGGATCGGGTCGTGGTCGGTACACCACCAGATCCACGCAGGGCGGCTCGAACGCAGGCTCGTTCACCGGCAGTTCGTGAAACGGCTCCGGTGGCAGTTGTTCGGCCAGGGTGGCGATGCTGTCAAAGTGGGCCTTGCAGTGCCCGCACATCACGTAGCCGTGCGCCTGCGCAAGCGTGTGCACATCCAGCGAAAACACGGACAGGCATTCAGGGCATTGGGTGTACATGCGGGCCGCTTTGATCGGTATGCGGCAAGCTTAGCAGGGCGACCCGGCCGCTTCGCGCACGAACGCGCCTCACGGCGCAGTGCATGTGAACCGGTGCGTGGCGCACCGTTGCGTTCAGGCGCGGCGGCGGCCGCTGATGCGGACCCAGTCTTCGTGGGTGTCCACGCGCAGGTCGTCGAACCACTCGGCGTAGCGCTGCAACAGCTCATCCTGCTGGCCATTGAGGATGCCGGAGATCGCGAACGGTGCGCCGGGTTTCGCGGCGGCGGCGAAGGTCGGTGCCAGGGCGCCGAGCGGACCGGCGAGGATGTTCGCGATGAACACGTCGGCTGCTTCGGCCTCGACGTCTTCGGGCAGGAATACGGCGAGGCGATCTGCGACGTCGTTGCGTTCGGCGTTGTCGATGGAGGCCGTGAGCGCCTGCGGGTCGTTGTCGACGCCGATCGCGCTGGCTGCGCCGAGTTTCAGCGCGGCGATCGCCAGGATGCCGGAGCCGCAGCCGTAGTCGGTGATCGTCTTGCCGGCCAAGTCGAGACCATCCAGCCACTCCAGGCACAATGCGGTGGTCGGGTGGGTGCCGCTGCCGAATGCAAGGCCCGGGTCGAGTCGCACCACCACAAGCTCTTCATCGCCGCTCTCATTGTGGGTGGGTGGCTCGATATTCCACGGATAGATCCATAACCGGCGGCCGAATGGCATCGGTTTGAACTGATCCATCCATGCGCGCTCCCAGTCCTGATCGGCGACGTCGTGGAACGTCAGCTGATCCGGCTCCAGCCACGGCAGAAGTTCACCGAGCGCTTCGGCAAGGCCACGACGATCGGTGTGCTCATCGAACAATGCATTCAGTGTGATCGTCGGCCACAACGGCAGCTCGCCCACGCCGGGCTCGAAGATCGCCTGCTCGTCCGGCGTTTCCGCATCGGCGTCCTGCAAGGTGATCGACAGCGCGCCAAGATCGTTCAGCGATTCTTCCACGTGCGGCTGCTGCTCGACGCGGATGGTGAGAGAAAGTTCGAGAAAGGGCATGGTGATCGGTTACGTCGAGGGTAGGCCGGGGTAAGCGAAACTAACCCCGGCATAGCGTTAATGCCTGGTGCTGCGTTGGGGTTCGCGTCGCTCACCCCAACCTGCTTCGCCATCAGTGAGCGGGCGGATGTTCCTTCTGCTCCGCCATGCGCTTTTCCAGATAGTGGATGTTCTGGCCACCATGCTGGAAGCCGACGTCGGCCATGATGCGCTGCTGCAACGGGATGTTGCACTTGACGCCTTCGATCACCGTCTCGGCCAGCGCCAGGCGCATGCGCGCAATCGCGGTCTCGCGATCGGGGCCGTGCACGATCAGCTTGCCGATCATCGAGTCGTAGTTCGGCGGAATCTTGTAGCCGTCGTACAGATGCGTGTCGACGCGCACGCCGGGACCGCCCGGTGCCTCGAAGCGCTTCACCGTGCCGGGACTCGGCATGAAGGTGTCGGGATCCTCGGCGTTGATGCGGCATTCGATCGCGTGGCCGCGGATCACGATGTCTTCCTGCTTGATCGACAGCTTCTCGCCACCGGCGATCAGCAGCTGCTCGCGCACCAGATCGACGCCGGTGATCAGCTCGGTCACCGGGTGCTCGACCTGGATGCGGGTGTTCATCTCGATGAAGTAGAAGCGGCCATTCTCGTATAGGAACTCGAACGTACCGGCGCCGCGGTAGTTGATGCGGATGCAGGCGTCGACGCAGACCTTGCCGATCTGTTCGCGTTGCTCCGGCGTAATGCCCGGTGCCGGCGCTTCCTCGACCACTTTCTGGTGGCGGCGCTGCATCGAGCAGTCGCGCTCGCCCAGATGGATCGCGTTGCCCTGACCATCGGCGAGCACCTGGATCTCCACGTGGCGCGGATTCTCCAGGAACTTCTCCATGTACACCTGCTCGTTGCCGAACGCGGCCTTGGCCTCGGCCTTGGTCATGGTGATCGCGTTGCCCAGGTGTGCCTCGGTGCGCACCACGCGCATGCCGCGACCGCCGCCACCGCCGGCGGCCTTGATGATCACCGGGTAGCCGATCTCGCGGGCGATCTTGATATTGGTGTCGACGTCCTCGCCAAGCGGGCCACCGGAGCCGGGCACGCACGGCACACCGGCCGCCTTCATCGCGCGGATCGCCTCGACCTTGTCGCCCATCAGGCGGATCACGTCGGCGGTCGGGCCGATGAAGATAAAGCCGGACTGTTCCACCTGCTCGGCGAAGTCGGCGCGCTCGGACAGGAAGCCGTAACCCGGATGGATCGCCTGGGCGTCGGTGATTTCCGCCGCCGCGATGATGCGCGGGATGTTGAGGTAGCTGTCGACCGACGGGCCGGGGCCTATGCAGATCGACTCGTCGGCGAGGCCGACATGCTTCAGATTGCGATCCACGGTGGAGTGCACCGCCACGGTCTTGATACCCAGACTGTGGCAGGCGCGCAACACGCGCAACGCGATTTCGCCGCGGTTGGCGATGACGACCTTCTCGAGCATCCGGGCGGCCTCAGGCAATCACGAACATGGGTTCGTCGAATTCCACCGGCTGGCCGTTCTCGACCAGGATCGCCTGCACGGTGCCGGCCACGTCGGCCTCGATCTGGTTGAACATCTTCATCGCCTCGATGATGCCCAGCGTCTCGCCGGCCTTGACCTGCTGGCCGACCTTGGCGAAAGCCGGGGTACCCGGCGTGGCCGACGCGTAGAACGTGCCGACCATCGGCGCCTTCACCACGTGGCCGGCCGGCAGCGCGTCGGCGGCCGGGGCCTCGACGACGGCAGCAGCAACCGGGGCGACGGCGACTGGCGCGGCCGCCACAGCGACTGGCGCGGCGGCGATCGGTGCGGTGCTCTTGGGCACGCGTGACAGGCGGACGACTTCCTCGCCCTCCTTGATCTCCAGTTCGGCGAGGTTGGATTCCTCGAGCAGGTCGATCAGTTTCTTGATTTTGCGCAAATCCATCGGATCAGCCTTTTTCAGTCATGCCACCAGGAACGTGGCTGGAAGGGAATGGGGTTGGCCGTATGGCCAGGTTCTTATGCGCCGCTGGGCGCGGGTGCCTGCAGCCGATGGATCGCCGCGTCCAACGCCAGCCGGTAGCTGTCCCCGCCGAAGCCGCAGATCACGCCGATCGCGAGATCCGACAGGTATGAGTGATGGCGGAACGCTTCGCGTGCGAACACGTTGGACAGGTGCACTTCGATGAACGGAATCGCCACCGAGGCCAACGCATCGCGCAGGGCAATGCTGGTGTGGGTGAAGGCACCGGCGTTGATCAGGATCAAGGCGGTCTGGTCGTCGCGGCCTTGGTGGATGCGACTGATCAGCTCATGCTCGGCGTTGGACTGGCACCAAGCCAGCTCATGCCCGGCGGCCTGGGCACGCTCGGCCAGCTGCTGATTGATGTCGGTCAGCGTCTCGCGGCCGTATATTTGCGGTTCGCGCACACCCAGCAGGTTGAGGTTGGGTCCGTGCAGGACCAGGATCTTCGCCACAGTATCGTCCAGCTTGCGTCCGGAGGCTCCGGAACCCGACGCAGTGTGCGCGCAGTCGCGAATGTTGTCCAGTTCACCGCAGATCGACGATGTTTGACGGAGAAGGGCGGGATTCCGTGCGTAAGCGTATGTCAACTGTGGTTCAGGGCTGGCCCGGCGTCGACGCCAGCCACTGTTCCAGTTGCGGAGTGGACATGGCGCCAGCATGTGTTGCCAAGATGCGCCCATCAGCGCCTATCAGTACGCTATATGGCAGCGTTTCAGGCATATCGCCCAACTGCAGCGAGGTGCTCGGTGAGGCGAGCTGGCCCAGCAAGATCGGGTAACTCACCGGATGTATGGCCAAAAATGAGCGCACACGATCGGGCTCGTCCATGGCAATTCCGACGACGATCGCCCCCTTTTCGCCGAACTTTTCTTGCGCTCGATTCAGAGCCGGCATCTCTTCCAGGCACGGGCCGCACCAGCTGGCCCAGAAATTCAGCAGCAGCCGGCGGCCATGATAGTCAGTCAGTGGATGCGTTTTGCCGTCGAGGCCGGGCAGGCTGAGGGTGGGCAGTGGCTGGCCAAGGAGCGCCTGCTTCGCTGCGGGGGCAGCTTGCTGGTTTCGATGTTGCGTGTAGCCACCGATGGTGGCTACCAGCACTGCCAGTCCAAGGATCAGCCAGTTGCTTCGATCCATCATCAGCGCGCCGCTTCCGTCAGTGCCTGCTCGACCATCGAGGAAGTCAGCACCGTCGACAACTGCCTGCCGGGGCCGCCATGTTTGGGAAACACCACGTAGAGCGGTACGCCGGGTGAGTGGTATTGCTGCAGGAAGGCGCTGATGGTCGGGTTGACGTCGGTCCAGTCGCCTTTCATGTAAACCGCGCCGGTGCGCTGGAGCAGGTCGTGAAAAGCCTGGGTGTCGAGCACGGTGTGCTCGTTCGCCTTGCAGGTGACGCACCAGTCGGCGGTCATGTCGACGAACACCGGCGTACCGGCGGCGCGCAGTGCGGCCAGTTTTTCCGGGCTGTACGCGACAACGCCGTCCTCGCTCGCGGCAACCCTGGACGGCGCTGGCACGTGAGCGAGTAGATACATCGGAACCAAGGTGGCCAGCGCGAGTAGCGCAACCAGTGCTTGGCTGATCGCACCGCGCGAACGGCTGCGTTCGAACCACCACAGCGTCATCGCCATCAGCACCATCGCCACCAGCACCAGGCCCACCGCATCGGCGCCGCGCTGGTTGGCTAGGACCCAGACCAGCCACACCGCGGTGAGATACATCGGGAACGCCAGCACCTGCTTCAACGTTTCCATCCAGCGTCCGGGCCGCGGCAGCAGACGCGCCAGCGCCGGCACGAAACCGATCAACAGGAACGGCAATGCCAAACCAAGGCCCAATGCCAGGAACACCAGCAGCGCCGACAACATCGGCGCGGCAAACGCGTACGCCAGTGCGCTGCCCATGAACGGTGCAGTGCACGGACTGGCCACCACCACCGCCAGCACGCCGGTGAAGAAGTCGCCGGCCGGGCCCGAGCGGTTGGCCAGGCTGGCGCCGGTATTGCCCAGTGCGGCGCCGAACTGCACCACGCCGGACATCGACAGTCCGACCGCCAGCATCACCAGCGCCAGTGCGCCGACCACGAGTGGTTGTTGCAGTTGCGTACCCCAACCCAGCGCATGGCCGGCCGAACGCAAGGCGAGAATGCCCAGGCCCAGCGCGGCAAAGCTGACCAGTACACCGGCGGTATAGAACAAGGCATGTCGACGCGCGGTGGCGCGGTTCTCGCCGCTCTCGAGCACGCTGACTGCCTTGATCGACAGCACCGGCAGTACGCACGGCATCAGGTTCAGCACCAGGCCACCGCCAAGCGCGAGCAGCAGTGCGGCGATCAGGCTTACCTGCAGCGGGCCTTCGCCGGCATTGGCCGGCGGTAATTCCGGCGCCGTCTCGATGGTCTGGCCGGCAGCAGCGACAGCGCTGCCGAGATCGATGCTTACCGCGCGGGTCATCAGCGGATAGCACAGGCCGCCATCCTGGCAACCCTGGAAGCTGGCCTGAAGCGTCAGTTGTTTGCGCCCGGTGAGATCGCCATTGACCGTCACTGGCAATTCGACCTGATCGAAGTACACGGTGACATCGCCGTAATGTGCGTCGTGATGGGCGGTGCCGGCCGGCCACGCCGGTGTCAGGCTGAGCCCCGCGGCATCCTTGAGCTTCAATGCGGTCTGGTCGCGATACAGGTAATAGCCCTTCGGCATCGTCCAGCGCAGCAGTAGTTGATGCGGGTTCTGCGCTAGCGCTTCGAAGCGGAATGCCTGTTCGGCCGGCAGCGGCGCACTGTCCATGCCGGTGGTCGCGCTGTTGGTACGGCTTCCCAGCTGCCCGAGCGCGGCGCCGAGCGGATTGTTGCCGGCAGGTGCGCTGGTGCTGCCGAGACTCGTCGGCAGCGGTAGATCCAGTTGTTCGGTATGCGGCGGATAGCAGATCTTCGGATCGACTTCGTGGCAACCCTGATATTGCACGCTCAGCTTCAATCGCGTGGTGCCGGCGGCAACGGTGTACGGCAAGCTGGCGTCGATGCCGTGGTGGTACGTCTCGACATCGCCCAGGTATTCGTCGTGGTGCTTCTCGCCGTCGGGCAGTTGCGCCTCACCCAGGGTCACACCGTCCCCGCCCTTGAACTTCATGCGGCCGCGGTAGAGGTAATAGTCCGGCGCGATCGTCCAGTGCAGCTTCAATACCCCGGACGAAGAAGCGTCGGCGCTGAGCTTGTAGGCCTCGGTGACGGGCAGCAGATCGGCGGTGTCTTGCGCAAGAACGGCCTGCGCACCCGCTAACAGGGCGAGCAGGAGCAACAACAGCGTGGCCCGGCGGCCGTGGAAAATCGAGCGCATTGCAACTCCGCGTTCTGGATCGTGTTTCAACATGAAAGCGGATTATGGCCCAGCTTTGGATCAGCGCCCGGGCGTGCGGCATTAGAGCCTGTCTACGATCAGGCCTGCGTGGCCTGATCGAGCGGGGTGGCGCTGTCCGTCCCGAAACGCAGCATGCCCGTGGTCAGTGCCACGCCGAGCAGGATCACCACGCAGCCGCCGGCCATGGCGACGGTGATGCTCTCGCCGAGGAACAGCGCGCCCCATAGCACGCCGAATACCGGAATCAGGTACAGCACCGCCATCGAGCGGGTCGAGCCGATGCGCGCCATCAGCCGGTAGAACAGTACGTACGCGAGCGAGGTGCAGGCCGCGGCGAGGCCGAACATGGCGAACCACGCTTGCGCCGTCGGCGCTTTTGCCGGCCACAGCCAGACGGTGAAGGGCAGCAGCAGGAGCGCGGCGGCGAACTGGCTGCCGATCGCCACGGTCATCGGTGTCACCACCTGCAATCGGCGATGACTGTAATGGGCGCCGAAGGTGTAGCAGAGATTGGCGCCGACACAGGCGGCCATCGCCCAGCCGACCGCGCTGCCGCCATGCCCGAAACCCAGGCTGCCTCCGATCAGCCACACCACCCCGGCCAAACCGATCAGCAAGCCGCTGGCCCGTGGAAGGTCGAGCCTTTCGCCCAGCCACAGCCAGCCGGAGGCTGCCACCAGCAACGGCGCTATCGCGTCGAAGATCGCCGAGAGGTCAGCCGGCAGGCTTTGCGCGGCGTAGGAGAACAGGATGAACGGTAGCGCCGAGTTGGCGATGCCGACGATGAGCACCGAGCGCCAATGCGTGCGCAGCTCGGCCAGGCGCTCACGCGAGTTCAGCAACGGGATGGAGCATATGGCCGCGCCAATCGCGCGCATGCCGGCCAGCGCCATGCCGCCGAACTGGTTGGCGCCCATGCGCATGAACAAGAACGAGGCGCCCCACAAGGCGCCAAGCAGCAACAGGGCGGCGGCGTCAGACTTTTTCATGGGACCAGCTTGAAGGTGGCGGAGGACACAGGCTAATTCCGTGCACTGACAGAATCTGTCAGCAGTCTTGCCCGGACGCATGCCGCATGGATGGGTGTCAGGCGTGCGGGGCGAAGGTCGCGTCAGCCGCTGACGGATTGCCGTACCCAGTCCAGATAGGCGGGGTGACCGAACTCCACCGGTACGGCAATCAGCTCCGGCAGTTCGTAGGGGTGCATTGCCAGCAGGCGTGTTTTCAGCGCATCGAAGCGGCCGGCCGTGGTCTTGATCAGCAGCAGTTCTTCGCGGTCGGTGGTTACCGCACCTTGCCAGCGATAGGTGGAACTGATGCCGGACAGCCGGTTGACGCAAGCGGCCAGCTGTTCGTTGACCAGCGCCTCGGCGATCGTCTGCGCGCAGGCGCTGTCGGGGCAGCTGCAGTAACAAAGCAGGACGGTGTCGGGACTTGTTTGTGGGACCATCGGCCAAGCGTAGAGGGAAACGGGCCAGCCATGCGCGGAGCAGGCGCCGGTATGGGTGATTTCACCGATCGCCCTTGAAACCCGTCCCCGTCCACCCAATTAGCTGTCCATCCCCAGTTCAAATGTTCTTGCAGCGGCGTCTCATACCCGTAAAATTGGCACTCATTTACTCCGAGTGCTAACAAGACTGCCGATCCGGGTCTTCAAAGCCTTGTCCCACCTCAATAGTCAGCTGGAGTTGTCCATGAGCACACTGCGTCCGTTGCACGACCGCGTCATCGTCAAGCGTCTCGAAGAAGAGCGCGTCTCCGCCGGCGGCATCGTCATCCCCGATAGCGCCACCGAAAAGCCCACCCGCGGCAAGGTCGTCGCCGCCGGCACTGGCCTGATCATGGCTGACGGCAAGGTGCGCCCGATGTCGCTGAAGGCTGGCGACACCGTGCTGTTCGGCAAGTACGCCGGTCAGGAAATCAAGATCGACGGTGAAGATCTGGTGTTCCTGAAGGAAGACGACATCGTGGCTGTGATCGAAGGCTGATTACCTTCGGGATCAGGATTCGCGATTCGTTAGAGCGCGTACATCCGCGCACGCCGACCTCCCTGGTTCCTGATCCTTCGCGCTACCGCTCTAGAAGCAAACCCCATTCCTATTCAAAATTTTTGAGGCAAAAATTTTATGGCAGCTAAAGAAGTCCGTTTTGGCGAAGACGCTCGCGCCCGCATGCTCAAGGGCGTGAACACCCTGGCTAATGCAGTCAAGGTCACCCTGGGCCCGAAGGGCCGCAACGTCGTGCTCGAGAAGAGCTTCGGCGCGCCGACGATCACCAAGGACGGCGTGTCCGTCGCGAAAGAGATCGAACTGGCCGACCGTTACGAGAACCTCGGCGCGCAGATCGTCAAGGAAGCCGCTTCCAAGACTTCCGACGTTGCCGGTGACGGCACCACCACCGCAACCGTGCTGGCACAGGCGTTCATCCAGGAAGGCCTCAAGGCTGTTGCCGCCGGCATCAACCCGATGGATCTGAAGCGCGGCATCGACAAGGCCGTTGCGGCTGCGGTCGGCGAGCTGAAGAAGCTCTCCAACCCGACGGCGAACGACAAGGAAATCGCCCAGGTCGGTACGATCTCGGCCAACTCCGACACCAACATCGGCGACATCATCGCCACCGCGATGAAGAAAGTCGGCAAGGAAGGCGTGATCACGGTCGAGGAAGGTTCGGGTCTCGAGAACGAGCTCGACGTCGTCGAAGGCATGCAGTTCGATCGCGGCTACCTGTCGCCGTACTTCATCAACAACCAGGCTTCGCAGCAGGTTGAGCTGGACGACCCGTACATCCTGATCCACGACAAGAAGGTCTCCAACGTTCGCGAGCTGCTGCCGGTGCTGGAAGCCGTTGCCAAGGCGGGCAAGCCGTTGCTGATCGTCGCCGAGGAAGTCGAAGGCGAGGCGCTGGCCACCCTGGTGGTCAACACCATTCGCGGCATCGTCAAGGTTGCCGCCGTCAAGGCGCCGGGCTTCGGTGACCGTCGCAAGGCGATCCTGGAAGACATCGCGGTGCTGACCAACGGTCAGGTCGTGTCCGAGGAAGTGGGCCTGTCGCTGGAGAAGACCACGCTCGCCGATCTGGGTCGTGCCAAGCGCATCGTCATCACCAAGGAAAACACCACGATCATCGATGGTGCCGGTGAAGCCGAAAAAATCCAGTCGCGCATCGGCCAGATCAAGGCGCAGATCGAGGAGACATCCTCCGACTACGATCGCGAGAAGCTGCAGGAGCGCGTGGCCAAGCTGGCCGGCGGCGTTGCGGTCATCAAGGTCGGTGCCGGCACCGAGATCGAAATGAAGGAAAAGAAGGCCCGCGTCGAAGACGCCCTGCACGCCACGCGCGCAGCCGTCGAAGAAGGCGTGGTTCCGGGCGGTGGCGTTGCGCTGATCCGTGCACTGAAGGCCGTCGAAGGCCTGAAGGGCGACAACACCGACCAGGATCTGGGCATCGCGATCACCCGTCGCGCGCTGGAAGCGCCGCTGCGTGCGATCGTTTCCAACGCCGGCGAAGAGCCGTCAGTCATCGTCAACCGCGTCAAGGAAGGCACCGGCAACTTCGGCTACAACGCCGCGACCGGTGAGTTCGGCGACATGGTGGCGATGGGCATCCTGGATCCGACCAAGGTCACCCGCACCGCGCTGCAGCACGCTTCGTCGGTTGCCGGCCTGGCGATCACCACCGAGGCGATCGTTGCCGAGCTGCCGAAGAAAGACGACGGCCACAGCCATGGCGGCGGTGGCATGGGCGGCGGCATGGGCGGCATGGGTGGTATGGACTTCTAAGTCCCGCTCTCCAAGTTGCAACAAAGAAAACCCCGCCTCGGCGGGGTTTTCTTTTGGGTGCGATGTCGCAGATTTCTTAGTGACCGTGCGCGTCAGCGTTGGCGTTGACATTGGCATCGGCGCCGACGGACTGCCCGGCGGTGGCTTGGCCGGCAGTGTTGCCGACCGAGTGCACCGCATTGCCGGTGGTGTGCAGCGTCGAGTGAACGGCATTGCCGGTCTGGTTGCCGACATTCTGTCCAGCCTGACCAACCCGGTTGGCTGCTGCGCCGGCATCCACGCTGGCACCGGTATCGACACTGGCGTTCGCGGCCGTGTTGCTGCTGCCGGTGCCGGCACTCATCGCAGTGCTGCCATTCACGCTGACGTTGGCACTGCCGGTATCACTGACGGCCGAGTGGGCCTGATCGGCGGTCTTGTGCGTCACCTGCTTCGCCTTGCGGCTGGTGTGTCGCAAGGTGTCACCGGTTTGCGTACCGACCTGATCGGTCGTGTGCATGGCGTTGGGCACGACGGCGCCGGTATTCAAACCGCCACCGACCTTGGCCGCACCACCCAGGTTGACTTGGGCGAAGGCGGGGACTGTGAGTACGCTGGCACCGATGATGAGAGTGGCAAGCATGGTCTTGCGCATGTTTAGTGACTCCTGCTGAGAGAACGCCGGAAACCGCGAGGTGGAAACGGGCTTGCGGGCTGCATCGACGCTAGGGGTCGTTCCCCTGCTGGGGTATGAACACGCGCGGTTTCACTTCATTTGGCAGACAGCTCGCTGAATCGCAGTCTCTCTCGTTGACGGACTCTTCACGACGCGCTCGATTTCCGGACATCCATCTTGTGCCTACTGAGGCAGCGCGATGGTCGTCGGCGGCTGTGTCGGCGCAGTGTCGCTGTGCGCGATGCCGCCGTTGGGTGGCAGCGGGGCCCTTGGCAGCAGCTTGTCGAGTTTGCCGTTCATGCGCAGCTGATCGACGCTGGCCATCGCATCGTCGAGCTTCTGTACATCGCTGCCTTCGGTTGGTGGTGGGGCGCCGGGGGCTTCGGTCAGTGCAGCGAGTTGCGGGCCGACCACACCGGTCAGGGCGTAATAGGCATCATCGTGGATGCCAGCCTGGGCCAGCAGCTTGCCGGCCAGCAGCCAGGCGGCGGTGTCCTCATGGATCGGCTGGCCCTGCGCGTGCGGATCGACCAGAAGCCAAGTGCCGGCCTGGCTCAGCATGTCCTTGCCGTCGACGAAGCCGGTGATCTGGTAACTGTTGCTCAGCGCCGGCAGATGATCGCCATAGAACAGCACCAAGCTCGGCCGCTGGCGCTGGGCCAGCCATGCGACCAGCCGGCCCAGTTCGGCGTCGGCGTGCTGCAGGTGGTAGAGGTAGGTCTGCAGTTCCTGCTTGTCCATGCCGGTGATGCCGTCGGGTACCGGAATGGCATCGCGTTCGGCGCGATTGGTTGGTTCGACGTCGTACGGGCCGTGCGCCTCGATGCTGATCGCGAAGAGGAATTGCGGCGGCCCGCTGTCTTTCAGCTCGTGCATGATCTGGTCGGTCATCGCGCTGTCGGCCATGTACTTGCCGTCCATCGCCGCATGGACCGGGAACGACGACTGCGACACGAAGCGGTTGAAGCCGAGCGACTTGAACGCGCTCGTGCGGTTCCAGAACGCGGGGTCGTTGCCGTGCAGGGCGGTGGTTTCGTAACCATGCGCGTTCAACACGTGGACCAGACTCGGCACGGCTTTGTGGCTCATCTGCAGATAGGGGAACTGCAGGTTTTCGAAGTAGCGCAATGACAGCCCGGTGAGCACCTCGAACTCGGTGCGGATGGTGCCGCCGCCGAAGGTCGGCACGTGCAGGTCGCCGCTGATGCCGTGCTCAGCCAGTCGGCGCAGGTTCGGCGCAAAGTTGCTGTCTTCGTAACCGCGCATGCGGGTGGGATCGAAGAACGACTCACTCTGTATCACCACGATGTCGGGCAATGCGTCGCTGGCGGTCGGGGTCTGCATCGATTGCTGCAGCGCCGCCGCGGATTGGCCGATCAGCTGCGAGGCGGCGGCACCGTTTGGCTTGCGTTTGCCCTGGCCATATTGCAGGTGAAACATCATCAGCGAGCTGATCAGGCCGGAATGGGTGCTGGTCGAGGAGGCCGACCACGGCTCCAGCCATAGCACCTGGCCGTTGTAGAGCTTCCCCCACACGGGCAGTCCGCCCAGCAGGCTGATCAACACCGCCGCCAGCACGCTGCCGGCCAGCAACCGTTTGCCGCGGGTACGCCGCGCGAACAGCGGCGGCTCATAGCGCCACATCGCGATGATCAGGGCCACACCGCCCAGCAACCCCAGGTACGGCCACGGGCTGTGCGGCAGGTAGCCGAACAGCAGATGCGCGCCGCCTTTGCGCAACTGACCCACCATGCGAAAGTCATCCGGCAGCAGCGGCGTGCCGAGGTTGGCCACCTTGAGCACGTTGACGGCGTACACCAACCCCTGCAGCAGGAAGGCCAGGCCGAACGACAACAGCACGCGGCGACTGATCACCAGCAGCACAGCAGCCAACAGTAACCCGGGCCACGCGTTGGCCAGCGGGAAGCGTGGTTGATCGAACAACTGCAACGGCGCCACACCGGCGCCACCATCCAGCAGGCCGGTCAGCAGCACGAACGCCAGCGCCAGCAACAGTAGCAGCGCGATACGCGGGGCCAGCACGCGCCAAGGGCGAGATGGGCTAGTGGAATTCAACAACATGGCAGTCCTGCGTTGCTGTCATGGGGTGGACACGAAAATGTAATCGGGCCCAGATGAACCAAGTGTTGGTGCCGGATCGGCGAATTTCGGGCTCACGGCTGGGTGGTACAACGCGCCGCCGGTCGCGTCGGTATACCCGCCTGAGGATGATCGTTCAGGCCGGCATCGGTTGCCGCACTGCGGCACAATGGCCGGATGCCCTTTCATGAATCTGCCGCGCTGCGTGCGCTGATTGACGACCGCTACGGCGAGCTTGCTGTCCGCTGCCGCGCCGCCGGCGTGCCGCTGCACGACGACGCCGGCGTGGCCGAACGGATCCGGCGCACCTTGCTGGCCAGCGATTTCGCGTTCGACGTGTGGTGCCGCCAGCCGCAACTGCTGGCGCCGCAGGGGCTGGAGCGACTGCGTTCGGGCAGCGATGCCAGCGCGCGCATCGATGCGCTGAAACTGCCCGGTGATGAAGCTGCCTGCATGGTTGCGCTGCGCCGCTTCCGCCATGCCGAGGCGCTGCGGCTGGTGTTCCGCGACGTCAACGGGCTGGACGAGCTGCCGGAAACCCTGTCCGCCACCAGCGTGCTGTACGAGGCACTTCTTAGCGTGGCGCTGGACTGGTCCGAGCGCGCGCTGGCGACGCGCTACGGCCACAGCCGCACGCATGACGGTGCGCGGCAGCGGCTGCTGGTGATCGGCTTCGGCAAGCTCGGCGGCAGCGAGCTGAATTTCTCTTCCGATATCGACCTGGTGCTGGCCTATCCGCACGGTGGCCAGACCGATGGCGTACGCCCGCTCGACAACAGCGAATGCTTCATCCGGCTCGGCCGCCAGCTGGTGCGGCTGCTGAACGAGCCAACCATGGACGGCATCTGCGCGCGGGTCGACCTGCGTCTGCGCCCGTTCGGCAATGCCGGGCGCCTCGCGCTGTCGTTTGCCGCGATGGAGCAGTACTACCAGAGCGAGGGCCGCGACTGGGAGCGCTATGCCTGGATCAAGGCGCGTCCGGTCGCCGGCGATCTTGCCGCCGGCAAGCAGCTGCAGGAACTGCTGCGGCCGTTCATCTACCGCAAATATCTCGACTACACCGCGTTTGCCGGCTTGCGCGAAATGAAGGCGTTGATCGATGCGGAAGTCGCGCGCAAGGATCTCGCCGACAACCTCAAGCTCGGCCCCGGTGGCATCCGCGAGATCGAATTCATCGTGCAGCTGACCCAGTTGATTCGCGGCGGCCGCGAACCGAGCTTGCGCGTGCGCGGCCTGCTGCCGGCGCTGACCGCATGCGAGGCGCGCGGGCACATCGGCGCTGCGCGTGCGCGGATGCTGCGTGAGGCCTATGTATTGCTGCGCCGGGTGGAAAACCGCGTGCAGATGCTGCGTGATGCGCAGACCCATGACATCCCCGATGACGCGCTCAGTCGCGAGCGCATCGCGCTGAGCCTGGACTATCCAGACTGGGACACGCTCAATGCGGCACTGGCGAAACACCGCGCGATCGTCAGCGAGGAATTTGCTGCCGTGCTGATGCCGCAAGGCGGCCGTGCCGCCAGCGTGCCAGCGGCCGACATGGTGCTGTGGCAACGCGCCTGCGATGAATCGCTCGATGCCGCTGTGCTGGAAGCCTCCGGTTTCGTACCCGGTGCCGAGCTGGCCGACGCCTTGTCGAAACTGCCGCAGGCCGCGCCGGTGCGGGCGATGTCCGCGCGTTCGCGCGAGCGGCTCGATCATCTGATGCCGCAGTTGTTCAGTGCCGCGCGAGGCACCACCGCGCCGGTGCCGAGCCTGCTGCGGCTGTGCCGGTTGATGCAGGCGGTGGCGCGACGCTCGTCGTATCTGGCGCTGCTGGAAGAGCAGCCGGCTGCACGCAAGCGGTTGGTACGCCTGTTCGGCGACAGCGCCTTCCTCGCCGAGCGCGTGATCGCGCAGCCACTGTTGCTGGACGACGTGCTCGATCCGCGCATCGATCAACTGCCGTTCAAGCGCGCCGACATCGCCGCCGAGATCGCCCGCGTGCTGACCACGCTGGACGAACGCGAGGCCGAGGCCGAACTCGACCGGATCAACGAATTCAAGGCATCCACTGCGTTCCGGCTCGGGCTCGCGTTCAACGATGGCCGCGCCGATGCGGTCGCCACCGCCCGCAGGCTCGGTGCACTGGCCGAATCGGTGGTGGGCGCGGTGCTGGCGCTGGCCGAGCGCGAGCTGATCGCCCAGCACGGGCGGTTGCCCGGCGAGGGTTCCGGTTTCAGCGTGCTCGGTTACGGCAGCCTGGGTGGCGAGGAGCTGGGCTTCGCCTCGGATGTGGATCTGGTGTTCGTCTTCGACGGCCGTCGCGCGCAGATGTTGAGCGACGGTGCACGTCCGATCGAGGGTTCGCGCTGGTACCAGCGCCTGGCCCAGCGGGTAATGAACTGGCTCACTGTGCTGACCCGCGGCGGGCGTCTGTATGACGTCGATACGCGATTGCGTCCGGACGGCTCCAAGGGCCTGCTGGTCAGCAGCCTGGACGCGTTTGTCGCGTACCAGAAAAGCCGCGCCTGGACGTGGGAGCATCAGGCCTTGCTGCGCGCCCGTCCGGTGGCCGGCGATGCGGCGCTCAACCGCGAGCTGGCCGACGTGCGTCGCGAAATTCTGGCGGTGCCGCGCGATCTTCCTGCGGTGCTGACCGACGTCAGCAGCATGCGGCAACGCTGGCGTGCCGAACGCGATCGTTCCGATGCGCGCCAGCTCGACCTCAAGCAAGGCCATGGTGGCCTGCTCGATATCGAATTCGCCCTGCAGGGCCTGGTGCTGGCACATGCGACGCAGCGACCCGACTTGCTGGGTGTCACCGCGAATGCCGGCCTGATCGAAGCGTGCCGCACGGCTGGCTGGCTCGATGCCGATCAGGCCGCGATCCTGAGCGTGGCGCATGCGGACCTGCTGCAACGTGCACTGGCCTGCACGCTCGACTTGCGTCCGCGCGTCGCACCGCGTGATGCCGAGCTGGAGCAGTTATGCAACGGCGTGCAAGAAGTCACGAATGCGCTAGGTTTTGCGTTTGGTATGCCCCGCAGCCCGGCGTAGCCATGCTGGACGTCCGCAACGCTTGTCGGGCACGTCGCCAACAGGGCAAGATCGCCGCAAGCCAGCGGCGTCACCCAGACCGATGTCGACGCGGCTTGCTCAAGGGGAAGCATGACACGGGCGTTGTACGCGGTCCTGTTCGCGTTTTCGATCTGCATATCCGGTATGCGGTCCGCCGCTGCATTGGATCCGCAAATGCCGTTCCACGCCTTGATTCTCGATCACTGGAGTGTCGAGCAGGGCCTGCCGCAGATCACCGTGCTCGGCATGGCCGAGGATCGCGCGGGCTTTCTTTGGGTCAATACGCAGATGGCGGTGGCGCGTTTCGATGGCACGCGGTTTGTCACGTTTGACCGCGCCAGCACCGGGGTCGACACCAGCATGCTTGCCGCGGTCTGGGCCGATCCACACGGAGACGTCTGGTTTGGCGGTGTGCACGGCTTGCTGCGCGAACGCGACGGGCACTTCACCGTCGTTGGCGGCAATGCGGTCAAGGCGATCATCGATGCCGGCGACGGTACTCCGCTGCTGGCTACTTCGCATGGTCTGGCGTGGCTGCGAAACGGTCGGATCACGCCCGTTACTGGCTACAGCGGTCCAGCGTTCAGTCTGTTGCGCGAAGGCAAGACGCTGTGGATCGGCGGACTGGGTCGTGTGTGCCGCCTCACGGGTACGCTGGATCAGCCGGACGTGGCATGTGTGCAGCAGGACGCCTCGCCGCATCAGCCAGCGGCGATCACCAGCATCGCCAGCACGCAGGGTGCCTTGTGGCTGGGTACGCACCTCGGACTGATGCGCCTGGACGGCAATCGCATCGTGCCCTCCGGTCTGGGTGACGGGCTCGACACCACGTCGATTGAAAGCCTGCTGCCCGATCGCGAAGGCGAGCTGTGGATCGGCACCGTGCCGGCGCTCTATCGACGCTTGCCCAGTGCCACGTTGGAACGGAACGACGACAACGATATCGTGCACCACCCATGGGTTCAGGCGCTGCATGAGGATCGCGCCGGCAATCTGTGGATGGGTACCCATATCAGCGGTCTGTATCGGGTCTGGAATGGCTGGGCACGGCGCGTGTCATCCCGCGACGGGGTAGTGGACTCCTTGGTCTGGAGCGTCGTGCACGGGCCGCACGACGAGATCGTGCTCGGCACTAATTCCGACGTGGAAACTTTCGACGGCCAGCGGGTGCACTCACTGATCCCGGGCAGCGCATTGCCCAACCCATCGGCCTACGAGTTGTACTATGACCATCGAGGTCGACTGTGGATCGGCACCCGTGCCGGCATCGCGGTTTACGACCACGGCAGCAAGGTCACGCCGGCTGCCTTGGCTGCGTTGGACAACTGGCAAATCAACGATATTTGCGAAGTCGCCGATGACGATTTCTGGATCGGTACTTCCGGCGGCCTCTATCACTGGCATGCGGATACGCTCAGCCGTGCCGATCCCGCAGCGTCGGTGGCCGCCGCGACGATCCGCTCGATTCTGCCGTTGGCGCCGAATCATCTGTATCTGGGCACTGAGGATGGTGTGCGCGAACTGCGCGATGGCAGCTTGACGCAACCTGCATGGGCGGCGCCGTTGCGCGGCCACTTTGTTTCCCGCGTGGCCATGCTGGACCGTGACAAGCTAGGCATTGCCACCACCGATGCCGGCATTGGCGTCATGCTGAACGGAAAGCTGCGCATGACCACTCAGAAGGATGGCCTGCCCAGCGACAATGCCTGGACGCTCGATGTGCTCGGCGGCGAACTCTACGTCGGTTCGATTGCCGGCGCATGGCGGCTGCCACTCGCGCAACTGCCGTTGCCAGGCTCACCGGCACGCCAGATCGCACCACAGCTGATTGCCGGTGAAGAGCGCGTCACCAGTCTGCACAACGTGCACTGCTGCAACGGGGGCGCAGGCGCACGCAGCCTGATCGATGGTGATGTCATCTGGTACAGCACGACCGATGGCGCGCTGGGGCTGAATACGCGCGAACTTGGCACGCTGCCGAAACCACCGGCGGCGGCGATTGAATCCGTCGAACATGCCGGACTCATGCTGCCGGGCGAACCCCTGGATCTGCACGATGATGCGCGTGATGTGGCGATTCATTACACGGCGCCGTATCTGCGGGTCGGCACGCTGCGGTTTCGCTATCGGCTCGAAGGTTACGACACGGACTGGCAGGATGCGGGTGTCCGGCGCAGCGCGTTCTACACGCACCTGCCGCCAGGCAAATACCGTTTCCGGGTCGCTGCCACGCTCGCCGGCGCGCCCGGATTCGGTCCCGAGGCGGAGCTGGCGATCCGGGTCGAACCGCTTTGGTACGAACGTGCGCTGGTGCGCGGCGCGGCGCTGCTGCTGTTGTGCCTGACGATCATCCTGCTGGTGGCGTGGAGCATGCGCACGCAACGCCGCCGCAACGCACGACTGGAAGAGCAGGTCATGCAGCGCACCGAGCAGCTCGCGCGCGCCGTCGAACGCTTGCGTGTGACCAACCTGGCGTTGGCCGAGGAGAGTCATACCGATGCCTTGACCGCACTGCACAACCGACGCTACCTGCTGAAACAACTGCCCCTCGTGCTTGCCGACGGCCAACCCATCGCGGTGCTGCAGATCGACATCGACTATTTCAAGCACGTCAATGACGGCTACGGCCATGCGGCTGGGGACGCCGTGTTGCGTGCGCTGGGTCGTCTTCTCACGGCGGCACGGCGCGACAGCGACATCACCGTGCGTTGGGGTGGCGAGGAATTTCTGTTGTTGCTGCAGAGCGTCGATGCTGCAGGCGCGCTGATCATTGCCGAACGTCTGCGTCGCGATATCGCCGCGCAGGACTTCGTGGATGGCCGTGGCGGCACGATCAAACTGACCTGTTCGATCGGCTTCAGCTTGCATCCCGTCGCCGCGCACGTTGATGACACGACGTTCGACGCGACACTGGAGCTGGCCGACCTTGCCCTGTACCGCGCCAAACAGGACGGACGCAACACCTGCGTCGGGCTGATCGCTACCGCGCCGGTACCAGCGGAAATCCTGCGCACTCCGCTGGCGCCACAACTCGAGGTACTGCTTGCTTCGGGCCAACTGTGCTGGGTACGCGAAGCGTCTTGAGGCACGTCTCCGACGGCTGCGATCGAGTCGCGTTGCTCAGCCTTGGTTGCGGCTTTCAATCCCTTTGCGCAAGATGCCCGCGATCGCGCCGGTCTCGCGCAGGGGCGGCGTGTGCTTCAGCGCCGCCACGTCGTCGATATCCTGCAGCAAGCCTGCGCTGCGCAGCGCGTGATGAAATCGTTCGATCTTTGTCGGTAGCGGCATAGTCACGAAGGTCTGCACCGGGCAGCCGACGGCGCAGGCTTCGCTGAGCATGTTCACTGAGTCGGGGGTGACGACGAGACGGTCGGCCCAGCCGAGTACGCCAGGGTAGGGATTGCGGCCGTCGTCGTGTCCGGCCCAGACCAGTCCGGGCACCTTCTGCAAGGCTTGTCGAAAGATCTCGATCAGCGTGGCTGGCGTGCGCCGGGAAGCCAGCACCAAGAGGCTGCCGCCTTCGTGTCGCCAACGATCAAGCAGGCGTCCGGCCAGCTGACGGGCATAGTCGGCATCGAGTGCGATGCCTTGGCGTGGGCCGCCAAGCAGCACGCCGACGCGTGGTTGCGGCAGCTCGGCGAAGTGCGGGCAGGATTCGCGGCCGTCGGCCAGCCACGCGTCGTCGACCGAATTCAACGAACCGAGTGGCTGCAGTACGTTGGCACCATCGACCCGGTCGTGCCGCGGTGCAATCACCGTGTCCCAATGTGCGGGGTCGATACGTGGGTCGAGGATCTGCACCGTATGACACTGGCCGGCGGATAACCGGCGCAGCATGCGGGTAAACAGGGCGGCGGCGCGACCGCAGCCGATCGCCACGCTGGGCCACGGTGGCGCAAACACCGCACGCTGGTCGACCGGCAACGCAAGCGTGCCGCCGATAGTGAGGCGCGGCGCCAGCCATGACCATGGCGCGCGCGGCTCCAGTACCAGATGGCGGAACGGCATCTGCAGCTGTTCGGCCAGCGCCAGCGCTTGCCGCTGGTTGCCGGCCGCCATGTCCGTGATCACCCAGCATTCGCCATGAAGCTTCAGCATCGGCGCAGGCGGCGTGGCATTGTTTCCCTGATCAACACAGTACGTTCCTCAGATCGTGATCTGCTGGTGCGCGGGCACCTATACACTTGCAGGGTGTAGCGTCATGCCGGCGCGCCTTCTGCAGAGGATACCCATGAGCGAGTTGCTTTCCGAGACCAGTCTCGATCAGTTGTTCCGCAACGCCCGTACGTTCAATGCCTGGTTGCCCAAGGACGTGAGCGACGAACAACTGCACCAGCTCTACGAACTGGCCAAGTTCGGCCCGACCAGTGCCAACGCCTCGCCGATGCGGCTGGTGTTCGTGAAGTCGAAGGAAGCGAAGGCGAAGCTGGCGCCGTTCCTGTCCGACGGCAACCGTGCCAAGACGATGGAAGCGCCGGTGACCGCGATCATCGCCACCGACCACGAGTTCTACGAGCATCTGCCGAAGTTGTTCCCGCACGCGGATGCGCGCAGCTGGTTTGTCGGCAACCAGCCGCTGATCGACACTACCGCATTCCGCAATGCGACCCTGCAAGGTGCTTATGTGCTGATGGCAGCACGCGCGCTCGGGCTCGATTGCGGCCCGATGTCCGGTTACGACCAGGCTGGCGTGGATGCGGCGTTCTTCGCCGGAACTGCAGTCAAATCCAACTTCCTGATCAATATCGGTTACGGCGATGCCAGCCGTAATCTGTTCCCGCGCAGCCCTCGTCTTGCGTTCGACGAAGCCTGCAAGATCGCCTGAAGCCGCGCCACAACCCATCATTCCCCAAGGAGGCACTCCCATGCGTGCACTGAAATATCTCGTACTCGCCGGCCTGCTCGGCGCCGCTGTATCGGCGCAGGCCGCACCGGTCACCTACAAGCTCGACCCGGGCCACACCATGGTCCTGTTCAGCTGGAACCACTTCGGCTATTCCAATCCCGTTGCCGATTTCGGTCTGGGCGACGGCACCGTGGTGTTCGACGAACAGCATCCGGCCCAGTCCAGCGTGGAGGTGACCCTGCCGCTGGCCAACCTCGACACGCATGTGCCCGCGCTCGACAAGCACCTGAAAGAGGCCGACTTCTTCGACGCCGACAAGTACCCGACGGTGACCTTCAAGAGCACCACGGTGCAGCCGCTGGGTGGCCACAAGTTCAAGGTCACCGGCGACCTGACCGTGCATGGCGTGACCAAATCCGTCGTGCTGGATGCCACGCTGAACAAGGTTGGCCCGCATCCGATGACCAAGGCGCAAGCGATCGGTTTCGATGCCACGGCGACACTGAAGCGCTCGGACTTCGGCGTCGGCGCCTATGTGCCGAACGTCAGCGACGAGATCAAGATCCGCATCACCACCGAAGGTGCGGTGCCGAAGGACGACGCGGCCAAATAAAGTCAATCGGACACAAAAAAACCGCGCCAGTGATAGCGCGGTTTTTTTGTGGACGGGATCCGGCGGGATCAGTTGGATTTCACGCCGGCATCCTTCATCGACTCCAGCTTGCTCAGGTCGACGCTGGCAACCGCCTGCTTCAGCTGATCGATGCTGTCCGCGTTTCCGGTCGCCTTGACCGTGAAACGCTGGCCGAGTACCACGCTGTATTCGCCGGATTTGGACTGGGTGTCCCATGCCTCGTGCACCAGGTTGCCGTCGACGGTGTGGGTCTTGTCATAGCCGTGGTCGGTCTCCTTGTCCTCTTCCGGTGCCATCGCAGCGGCCATCGCCACGAAGCCCTTGGCGCCGCCGGTGTCGGTAACATCCAGCGTGATGTGCTGGTTACTGTCGTTACTGTATTCGGCACTGGCATCGGACACCTGCATGCCCATCGCGCTGTTGCGCTGGGCCGAGATGCTGGTGCGCTTGAGGCTGCCCAGACTGTCGGGCAGGAAGGTCTTGATCTGATCCGGGGCGAGTGCCTCGACGCTGCCGTTGGTACCGGATACCGCGCCCATCATCTTGCCCATCGCCGCCGATTGCGCGGCGCTGTCGCCGGATTTCTGCGCGGCATCGAGTTGCTTGCTGGCCTGCTCCGCCTGCTGGCCCATCGCCGCGAGTTTGCCCAGCGCGCTGTTGCTGTCGATGCTGACGCTGCTGTTGTCGCCGTTGCTGCCGCTGATGTTCATGCCGCTCATCGCGCCGCCGGTCAGTGCAGCGGTGCCGATGACACCGGCGACGACCAGTCCGATGATCCAGCCGAGCACGATGGCCACCACCACGGTCACTGCGGTATAGCCGGCAGCCTTGTCCGGCGGGCACTTCATGGTGTGGGACAGGCCCAGGTAAAGCAGGTAGATCGAGTAGACGCCGCCGGCGATGCCGATCAGCCAGCCCAGCCATGGCACGATGCTGCCGATGGAGGCGATCCAGTAGGCAGTCCAGGCGTAGGCGATGGTCTTCAGGGCCTGGGTCTGGTCCTTCTGGCCGCCAAAGGAGGGCGCAAACGCGTTGACGATGAGCGCGACCACGTAGGTCATCACCAGACTCAGCACGTAGCCCAGCACCATGGCGGTGATGCCGAGGGTGAACGGCGTGCGTATGGTGATGCCGAACCCGCCGTAGCCGATCAGGCTGCCCTTGATGAACCCGGCAATCGACGGCAACGCGGCGACGATCGCGATGTAACCGGCATACAGGCCACCGACGCTGGCTGGTTCGGCGGCAGCGATTGGCCATTCAGTCCTGGGCGTGGTCAGGATGGCCTTGATGCGTTCAATGATCTTTCCGAAATCCATGAGTGTGTCCCCTCGATGCCGGTGGTTTCGATGCGAAACCGCACCCGGATTCTCGGCCCGGTTGAACACAATCTGTATTGACCGCACGGGCTATGTCCTTCGGTCTGTTCGGGCTTCCCGCACGCGGGCGACGGCAACGGCCTGCTACCATCGGCGGCCTGCTATCCAGTCTGGAGTTTGCCCATGTCGGGTTCCCCTTCTGCTGCCGCGCCGCTGGTGCCGGCAAATGCCGAAAATCGTTACGAAGTGACGCGCACCGACCTGCCCTTGTCCTGCCCGATGCCCGGCATGGAGTTATGGAATTCGCATCCGAAGGTGTATCTGCCGATCGTCGATGACGGCGGCGAGTCAACCTGTGCCTACTGTGGCGCGCATTACATCCTGCGCGACTGATCGACGGGCTGCACGCGGGTGGCGGGCGGCATTGTTCTTGCTTGTCTCGGTAAATGAAAGCGTCCAGTCCAGAGCTCATGTCCAGCATCGTCGTTCCCGCCAAGCTGCTGACTGTGGTCCAGTTGATCCCCGCACTGCATTCGGGCGGTGCGGAGCGCTCGGCGCTGGAGATCGGTCGGGCGCTGGTGCAGGTCGGCCATCGCTCGGTGGTGATCTCGGCCGGTGGCCGGCTCACCGAACAGTTGCTGGCCGAAGGCAGTGAGCACATCACGCTCGACCTCGGCCGCAAGTCGCTGAGTACGCTGGCCCGGCTAGGTTCATTGCGCCGGGTACTGCGTGAACTCAAGCCCGACATCGTGCATGCCCGTTCGCGGTTGCCGGCGTGGATGGGCTGGTGGGCGTTGAAGGGGATGACGCCGCGGCCGCATTTCATCACCACCGTGCATGGACTCAATTCGCCGAGCGGCTACAGCGCGATCCTGTTGCGCGGGGAACGGGTGATCGCGGTCTCGCAGACCGTGCGCGATTACGTGCTCAGCCATTACCCCTGGCTAGAGCCGGCGAAGGTGCGGGTGATCCCGCGCGGCATCGATCCGGCGGCGTTTCCGTATGGCCACCGCCCGGACGACAGCTGGCAGAAGGCCTTCTTTGCGGAGTTTCCTGCGCTGGCCGGCGCGCCGCTGCTGACCCTGCCAGGGCGCGGCACGCGTCTGAAGGGTCACCATGACGCGATCGAGTTGCTGGCCGACCTGAAGCGACGCGGGATCGAGGCACGGCTGCTGCTGCTGGGCGTGATCGAGCCCGGTCGCGAGGCCTACGTCGAGGAATTGCGTGAGCTGATCCGAGTGCGTGGGGTAACCGCGCACGTCGTACTGACGCCACCGCGCCACGATATCCGCGACATCTATGCGGTGTCGGCGCTGGTGCTGCAGTTGTCGAACAAGCCCGAATCGTTCGGGCGTACCGTGATCGAGGCGTTGTCGCTGTGCCGTCCGGTACTCGGCTATGCCCACGGTGGCGTCGGCGAGTTGCTGGCAGAACTTTACCCGGCCGGCCGCGTACCGCAGGGGGATCGCGAGCGACTGGTGGAGCGTGCCGCGGAGTTGCTGCGGGTGGCGCCGCCGATTTCGCCGCTGTCGAGCTATCGCCTGATCGACATGCAGCTGGCCACGCTGGCGCTGTACGACGAGGTGACCGGCGGCTGAGGTCGTTGTTTCGAGTCCACAGCTGTTTGTGCACGCCTACAATGGGTGATCGCCCTCGCCCGATTCGCCCATGACTTCTTTCGGTACCTCGCTCAAGGCCGCACTGCATTCGCCGCTGCTGCCGTACTGGCTGGTGGTCGCCCTGCTGCCGTTCGGGCGCAGCTCGGAGCTGGGCACGTTCCTGTGCCTGCTCGGCGTGATCCTGCTGTTTGCGCGGGATCCACGGGCAGTGCAGGAGCATCCCGGCGCGCAATTGCTGTTGTGGCTGCTGGCGGGCTACATCGCCGCCGCGCTGCTGTCGTCGTTCGACTCGGTGGCACTGGGCAAGAGCTGGGGTACCGTGGCAGCCCTGCTGCGCTATGTGCCACTTGGCCTGTATGCGTGTTTCGCGATCCGCCGTGAGCGCAAGCTGCAGGCACTGTATGTCGCCGTGGCCCTGGTGCTGGCGCTGTGGACTGCCGATGCCTGGGTGCAGGCGCTGACCGGCTGGAGCGTGGCCGGACATGCCGAGGCCGAACGCGTTTCCGGCATCTTCGGTGCCACCGATCTCAAGCTGGGTCCAACCCTGGCGGTGTTGTCGCCGTTTGCGTTGTGGGCGGCGCGGCGACGCTGGGGCCTGCCGGGTCTGCTGCTGGCGTTCGTGCTGGTGCTGGGGCCGGTGTTGCTGGCCGGCTCGCGTGCGGCATGGCTGTGCTATGCGCTGGTGGCATTGGGTTTTGCCTGGCGTGAAGCGCGCTCGCCGCTGCGCTTTGCCGGATTTTGCCTGATCGGCATCCTGCTGCTGGGGCTCGCCGGCGGTATCGCCTGGAAAACCTCCAGCCGCTTTCAGCTACGGATGGATCGCACCCTGCTTGCCCTGCACGGCAGCGATCAGTCCATCGATACCGCGCTCAGCGGCCGGCTGGACATCTGGCACACCAGCGTGAAGATGATCGCGGCGCATCCGGTCAACGGTGTCGGCGTGCGCGGCTTCCGCTATGCCTATCCGCAGTACGCGCCGGCGGATGATCACTTTCTCACCGCGGAGTCTTGTGGTGTGGGCGAAGGTGCCTGTCACGCGCATCAGCTGGTGCTGGAGATCCTCACCGAGACCGGTGTGCTCGGCCTGTCGCTGTGGCTGGCCGCGGTCGTGCTGGCATGGCGCATGTGGCGTCGGGTCGGTGCAGTGGCGCGCGCGCGCGCGTTTCCGGTCACGCTGGCGCTGGGTGTGATGCTGTTCCCGCTGAATACCCATCTGGCCTTCTATTCGGCCTGGTGGGGGTTGTTGTTCGCCTGGTTGCTCGGCTTGTGGTGTGCCGCGCTGTACGTGGTGGAGGGCGGCGATGAGCTCGCGTGAATCGCTGTCGGTGGTGGTGACCACGATGAACAACGCCGCCACCCTCGACGCCTGCCTGCGCTCGGTGGCCTGGGCCGACGAGATCGTGGTACTGGATTCGGGTTCGACCGATGCCACGCTGGCGATTGCCGCGCACTATGGCGCGCAGATCCATGCTCAGCCATTTGCCGGCTACAGCGCGCAGAAGCAGGCGGCGATCGACCTGGCCAGCCAGCGCTGGGTGCTGCTGCTCGATTCCGATGAATCGCTCACGCCGGCAGGCGCCATCATCCTGCAACAGGCGCTGCAGGCGCCGAACCATGCCGGCTATCAGCTGTGGCGACGCGAGTGGCAGTTCTGGCGCTGGCAGTCCTCGGGCAGCCGGCTCAATCATTACGTGCGGCTGTTCGATCGACAGCGTGCGCGGATGAGCGATCATCAGGTGCACGAGTCGGTGCTGGTGGACGGATCGGTCGGTGTGCTCGATGTGGTGATCGACCATGTCGGCGAGCCTGATATCGCCGGGCGTGCCGCCAAGGCCAACCGTTACTCCACCATGCAACTGGCTGATCTGGCCCAGCGCAAGGTGTCCTGGCTGCGCATGCGCATGGTGTTCTACCCGACCGCAGCCTTCCTGCGTTACTACGTGCTGCGTGGGCATTACCGCTCGGGCTGGGCCGGCTTCATTGCGGCCCGCATCCACGCGTTCTACGCGTTCCTGAAATACGCCAAGTTGTATGAGGCCCGTCACCAGAAAACACGCTGACGGGCAGCGCATGGCAAGCCGCGCGATGTGTGCGCGGCTTCGCATTTATCGGCATTCTTTCAATGTGTCGTCGTAATTTTGCCTCACTGTTCAGCATGAATTCATGATGGATTCATGCTCCAATCATTTCTCGATTTGAGATCGCAAAATATTGCGCATCCGTTGAGGGGGATGAATCCGCGCCAGCCCGCATTCTGGCAATAGATTCAATACGAATTCGCAAATAATTGCGATCAATCGCAGAATGGCAATACGCCTTCGCATATCCGCAACATATTACATATTATTGAATTTATTGTGATTTACCTCGCAATTTAACTGTGCGCTGATTATTGGCGAATGCCATTGCAGACTAGTGATGCCACGTTGCACACTCGACAAGGCACAACGGCGCATCAAGAGTGCGGGGGGTAAGGGGTATTAATGCCACGCTGTTGTATATCGAGGGGGCTTTGACCAGCTAATTGATCGCGCGCGGCTTATTTAGAGCCGCGTGTTCAGCTGGCTTATTCCTTTTGTTGATTGAGCGCTGGGTTGCCGCACGGTCAAGCGCTGTGGTGAGACAGAAACAGGCATGGACGTAGATGTTGATGCCAGGTGTCTGGATGGAAGACGGAAATTCAAAATCCGCCGAAGGGGCGTAGGTTCTGCACGCAATGTGCTGTTCGCAAAGTAGATCCGGCTAATGCGCCATCAACTTTTTGACCAACTTACAGGGTAGGGAGCTATACATGAAGCAGGGTTATCTCATTCTCAGCGCGTCCATTGCAGCTGCGCTGTCCGGCGCACCGGTTCTGGCGCAGCCGGTAGCCGCAAGCAATCTCGTCACGGCAGCCCGCACCAGCGAGGCGCCGCGCATCACCCAGACGATCAACAACCAGCTGGTATCCCCCGTTGCGAAGACTCACCTCAAATTCGTTGAAACGAAGGCACCGGCCAAGCGTCTGGCCGATACGTTCAAGATGAACCATCTCCAGCTGGTGCTCAAGCCCAGTGCCGAGCGTCAGGCCGCACTGACCAGCCTGATCGCCGACCAGCACAACCCGAAGTCGTCCAGCTTTCACAAGTGGCTGACCCCGGAGCAGTTCGGTGCATCGTATGGCGTGGCCGATAGCGATATCGCCGCCGTCACCGCATGGCTGAAGTCGCAGGGCTTCACCGTCAACAACGTCTATCCGAACAAGACCCAGATCGATTTCAGCGGCACCGTCGGTCAGGTGAACGCGGCGTTCCATACCCAGGAAAACATTTACGCGCTCGGTAAAACCGGCACAAAGAAACAGCACATCGCCAACGCCGGCGACGTCAGCATCCCGGTGGCGCTGAAGGATGTGGTGGCCGGCGTGATGGGCCTCAACGATTTCCATCCGAAGGCGATGAACAAGCCGATCAAGGGTGCCAAGTGGGACGCCGCGAAGAAGGGCCTGGTGCTCAGCCAGCCGAAGGCTTCCGGCAAGCTCGGTGGCAAGAGCCAGGCGATCAGCATCGGCTATTCGGGAAATAACCCGCAGGGCGTGATCCGTGGCCTGGTGCCCAACGATCTGGCGACCATGTACGGTATCCCCACGATCCGCGCCAATGGCGTGACGGGTAAGGGTGTCACCATCGCGGTGGTCGAAGACGACTCGATGGTGCCGGCCGACTGGACCAATTTCACCAGCACCTTCAACCTCGTCAAGTTCGGCGGCACCTTCAACCAGATCCAGCCGGCGCCGAGCAGTGGCGTCAACAACTGCGCGGATCCGAACGTGATCAACGGCGCTGGCCAGGACGACGGTGAAACCTTGCTGGACGCAGAATGGTCCACCGCCATCGCGCCGGGCGCGAACATCGTGGTGGCTTCCTGCGCGGACGAATACCAGAATAATGGCTATTACTACGACGCGACCTCCAACTTCTTTGGCGGTGTCTTCGTTGCTGCGACCAATCTGATCAACGAAACGAGCGGTCGCCCTGACATCATCAGTGCCAGTTATGGCTTCGGTGAACAATTCACCGACAGCGCCAGCAAGACGGCGATCGACCTGATGTGGGCGCAGGCCGACGCCGAGGGCATTTCGGTGTTCGTCTCCACCGGTGACTCCGGTTCCAACCCCAGCTTCAACGGCGGCCTGATCAACGGCTACTACGGCAACACCGCGGTCGATGCCAACTCGTTCGCGACTTCGCCGAACGACACCGCCGTCGGTGGTACCGATCTGGCCGACATCATCGATGGCACCACCAGCAAGTACTTTGCAGCCACGCCGAGCGTCGTGGGCGGCTCGGCACTGTCCTATGTGCCTGAGATTCCGTGGAACGAGTCGTGCGGCAACGGTGTGGCGGCACAGTCGATGGGCTACGCCAAGGTAGTCGGCTTCTGCAATGACGCCATGCGTTACGCGATGAACCCGCCGGCTACGCCGACCAATCTGCAGTACTACGCTGGCACGTTCGAGACCTCCGAGGCCGGCAGCGGCGGCCCGTCGTCCGTTGATCGCAAGCCGACCTGGCAGCGTCAGGTCTACAACACGGCAACGGACCAGTCGCGTGACCTTCCGGATGTGTCGTTGTTCGCCGGCTCGTTTGGCGATGACACCTTCGTGGCGGTGTGCTCGGCGTACTACGTGTGCACCCCGGATTTCACCCCGGGCGTCTCCGGCGGCACGTACGCACAAGCTAATCCGAGCGGCGTCGGCCTCAGCGGCGGCACGTCGCTGGCCTCACCGATGTTCGCGGGCATCCAGGCGTTGATCGATCAGGGTCTGGCGGCGCGTGGCCTGCCCCAGGATCAGGGCAATGCGGCACCGACGCTGTATGCGTTGGCGGCCAACGAGTACGGCGCCGCTGGGCACCCGAACTCGTCGAGCCTGACCACCTGCAATGCCGACAATGGTGCCACCGGCACGAGTGGCTGCGTGTTCCACAACGTGACCCGCGGTTCAATTTCCACTGCCTGTTACAGCGAGACGGCTGCCGTGGGTGACGTATTCAATTCGTTCATTACGCCGAATTGCTACTACTACAACTCATTTGTTGTCGCCACGTCGGGTGATGACACGTTGACCGTCAATATCGGCCTCACCACCAGCGACGCCAATCCCACCGGCTACACCCCGGCGAACAAGGCGTTCAGTGCCCAGCCGGGCTGGAGCTTTGCGGCCGGTCTGGGTTCGGTGAACACCACGAACCTGCTGATCGCATGGCGTGCCTTCGTGGGGGCTCCACCGGCGCCACCGGCACCGTAATGAAATAACGCTTGAAGGTGATGTTTGATTGAAGCCTCTGGCTGCTGAGCAGCCAGAGGCTTTTTTTATTCATCAAGAGAAAATATGGCGTTGAGGCAAGCTATTTGTGTAATTCGCAAAATATTGCGACTTGTTAATCAGATGCGCGACTTATTACGACTTCAAGCCACCCTGTTTCTTCACATAAATTCCATTGCAGATTGAGAAAACAGGTCGCACACTCAAAAACCGCAGGAAGTATTGTCATCAAGTTCGGGGAATGATAGGGCAGGCAGGCCGTAAGGGGTACGACGATTATGTGTTAAGGCCGTGGCAAGCCGCCACGGCTATGCGATTTCCATGAATCTGCCATTCAGGCAGATCCGGGGTTTGTATAACCCGGGGCAGGCAATGCAATGCGTAGGGCGTGTGCGCAACAGGGTTCAGTTGGTGCAAACCAAATGAGCGCAGAAGTTGGGTAGAAGGTGGGGGGGTGTAGCAGGGCGGTAATTCTTAATTCTTAAGAAGACATGGCAGGCAAGCATGTAAGCAGATGTCGTGAGTGCTGTTCGCAAAGTGGAGCTGGCAAGTGCGCCATCAACTTTTTGATCAACTTACACAGGAGCTTCATCATGAAACAAAGGTATTTAATTCTCAGTGCGTCGATCGCCGCCGCGCTGGCTAGCACCTCTACCATGCTGATGGCGCAGCCCGGTGCTGCAGGTATCGGCGAAGCACCACAGGTCACTCAGACCGTCAACAACACCAGTCTTTACACGATCCCGAAGACCCATCTGGGATTCATTGCCAAGGCAACGGCGAGCAAACCGCTGGCCGGCACGGTCAAGATGAATCACCTGCAGCTGATACTCAAGCCCAGCGCGTCGCGTCAGGCCGCGATGGAGACGACCATCGCCAGCCTGCACGATCCCAAGTCGGCCCAGTTCCAGAAATGGCTGACACCGCAACAGTTCGGTCAGGAGTTCGGCGCGAACCCTGCCGATATCGCCGCCGTCACGGCGTGGCTGACGGCGCAGGGCTTCACCGTCAACACCGTCTATCCGAACAAGACGCAGATCGATTTCAGCGGCACGGTCGCTCAGGTGAATGCGGCGTTCCACACGCAGGAAAGCGTCTACACGCTAAGTCAAACAGTCAAGGATAGTACAACCGGAAAGCTCACCCAGACGCAGGTCAAGCACCTGTCCAATTCCAGCGACATCAGCATTCCGACTGCGCTGTCGTCGGTGGTAGCGGGTGTGATGGGTCTGAATGACTTCCATGCGAAGCCCCTTGCCAAAAAGCCGAAGGTCGCGCAATGGAACGCGTCGAAGAAGGGTTTTGTCGCCAAGGACGCCACCACCACGGCTCCGAAGGGGATCGGCCAGGCTGTCTCGTTCAACGGCGGCACCTTGCGTGGTCTGGTGCCGAACGACATGTCGACGATCTATAACGTCAAGACGATCCGTGGCAACGGCCTCACCGGCGCCGGCGTGACCATTGCGGTCGTCGAGGACGGCGACATGGTGCCGGCGGACTGGGCCAATTTCGTCAGCACCTTCAATCTTGGCCAGTACGGCGGTACGTTCAGCCAGATCAATCCAGCCCCGCCCAGTGGCACGAACAACTGCATGGATCCGGATGCCGTTTTTGGTTATTCCCAGGATGACACCGAGACTGTGCTCGATGCGGAATGGTCTACCGCGATCGCGCCCGGCGCGAACATCCAGGTGGCTACCTGCGCGGACTATTACTACCAGGGCAGCAACTTCTACTACGCGACCACCAACTTCTTTGGTGGTGTTTTTGTTGCGTCGACCAACCTGATCAACGAGTCGAGCGGCCGTCCGGACATCATCAGTGCGAGCTACGGCTATGGCGAGTACTTTACGGACCCCGCCAGCAAGACGGGTATCGATCTGATGTGGGCGCAGGCCGATGCCGAGGGTATTTCGGTGTTCGTCTCCTCCGGTGATTCCGGCTCCAACCCGAGCTTCAACGGTGGCGTCATCAATGGCTATGCCGGCAACACGGCGGTCGATGCCAACTCGTTCGGCACCTCGCCGCATGACACCGTGGTCGGTGGCACGGACTTCGCCGACTATCTCGAAGGCACCACCAGCCAGTACTTCGCACCGACACCGAGTGCGGTGGGTGGTTCGGCGCTGTCGTATGTACCGGAAATTCCGTGGAACACGTCCTGCGGCAACGGCCTTGCCGCGACGGCGATGGGTTTCAGCAGTGCCGTGGCGTACTGCCAGGAATACCTGAAGTACGATCCCAATGGTGACTACCTGACTTCCGAAAGCGGCAGCGGTGGCCCCTCTTCGGTGGATGCGAAGCCGGCGTGGCAGCGGCAGATCTACAACGCGGCGAAGGATACTTCGCGCGATGTTCCCGATGTCTCGCTGTTCGGCGGCTCGTGGGGTGACCACACATGGGTGATCCTCTGCTCCAACAAATATCCATGCACGCCGGGCTTCACTGGGGCTACCGCTTTGGAGGCGGGGACCTCGTTGTCGTCGCCGATGTTCGCCGGTATCCAGGCATTGATGGATCAGGGGCTGCACGCGCGCGGCCTGCCGTTGGATCAGGGCAACGCGGCACCGACGCTGTATGCGCTGGCTGCACAGGAATACGGCGGTTCGAGCGGAACACCGCCGGCCACGCTGGCCGCCTGCAACGCCAACAATGGCACCACGGGAACCAGCGGCTGCGTGTTCCACAACGTCACCAGCGGCTCGAACTCCACGAACTGCATTGAGGAGCAACCGGCATACGCCTTCACTACCAACAACTGTTATTTCTACGGAACCGTGGAAAACAACAATGTACAGGTCGGCTTGACCAGCGCCGTCGGTACACCCACCAGTTACACGGTGGCCAACAAGGCCTTCACGGCCCAGCCGGGCTGGAGCTTTGCCAATGGCCTGGGCTCGGTGGATGCCACCAACCTGTTGATCGCATGGAGGGCCTTTGACAACGCGCCACCAGCCGCACCGGCTGTAGTTACCATCAAGTAACGGTACCTTGCTTCAACGATGCCCTGGCCGCTGATGCTGCCAGGGCATCGTCCGTTTTGTGGCCTGGTCGCGGCCAGTTTCATTTTTCTGTCACATGCGTTTACCCTTGCCGGCCAGCGTAGCTTACGAAGCCTGCCGACTTGGGAATCGAATGACCATCATCTCGTTGCATTTGCCAAAGACGGCGGGAACGAGTTTCGGCATGTCACTGTCGACCCATTTCGGCGATCGATACCGGGAGGATTACGCCGATCAGGGCATCAGCAAACCCGTGGCTCAGCGCTGCGAGGCGGCGCTTGCGGCAGGTATCGAGATTGCTGCGCAAGGGCTGGGTGAGATCGAGTGCGTGCACGGGCACTTCCTGCCGGTGAAGTATCTGCCGTTGGCGGCCACGCGCGAGCTTACCTTCGTGACCTGGATGCGGGAGCCTCTGGCACGAATGATCTCGCATTATTACTACTGGCAGGAAAGCTACGATGAGAAAGCCTCCGCGCCCCATCATCGACAAGTCATCGAGCAGGGCTGGACGCTGGAGCAGTTCTGTCTGAGCGAACAGTTCAGAAATATCTATACCCAATACCTGTGGAATTTTCCGCTGGATAATTTCGCCTTTATCGGCATAAGCGAGCATTACCGGGAGGACTTGCAGGAGTTCTCCCGGCGCTACCTGTCCGTGAGCCTGGAGCCGCGATCGCGAAACGCGACGAAATACTCGGGCTTGCGTGATGCACCGGATGCCGCCTTCCTGGACAAGGTGCGTGAGTTCCATGCAGCCGATATAGAGCTGTATCAACGGGCGTTGTTGCGGCGCGCGCGAAGGCCACGCGGCTAGCGCGAGTGATGGTGCCGGGATTCGATCGAGTTCCTGAAATACACCAAGCTGTATGAACTGCAGCACAGGCAGCAAGGTTGATCTGGCACAGGATCAATCCTCGCTCAGAATCCGCTGGAATTCTTCGGCGATCACCGGCGTGCTGAAGTGCTGTCGCACGTAATCCTGCGCCGCCGCGCCCATCGACCTGCGCAGTGCGGGGTCGCACAATTTAAGGATGGCCTCGCGCCACGCGGTGACGTCGCCTGGCGGCAGCAGCAGACCGCTCACGCCGGCGTCCAGAGTCTCCGGAATCCCGCCGATATCGCTGCCCAGCACGGGAACGCCGGCAGCCTGCGCCTCGACCGAGACCCGACCGAACGTTTCGGTCGCGATCGACGGGAAGGCCAGCATGGAGAATGCGCTGTAATAGGGGTGGACGTCATGGATCCAGCCCGGGAAGTGATGCCGGCTCGCCGTTGGATGCGCGGCCGCGCGGTCACGCAGGGTCGGTGCATCCGGGCCATCGCCCAGCCACAGGCAGTGCAGTCGCGGCTGTTCCGACATGGCTGCGGTGACGGCGTCGAACAGCGGAAAGATGCCCTTGCCGTGGTGCATGCGGCCGGTATAGCCGAGCACGATCGCATCCTCGTCCACACCGAGCGAGCGCAGGATCTCGCTGCGCTGCTGCGGATCAAATCGGCACAGCTCCAGGTTCACCGGGTTGTACAGCACGCGCACCAGATGGCCCGGGGTGCCGCGATCCAGATAGGCCTGACGAGCATGTTGCGAGACGGCAAGGAAGCGCTGCGCCAGACGCGGGATCAAGTAGGCCGAAACGGGCTTCATCGCCGGCGTGCGATGTCGGAACAGCGCGACCGGCACGCGCAGCAGCCGTCCGGCCAGGATCAGCGGCCAATATTCCTTGCCGAAGTTCCCGACCAGCCAGTCGGGTTTCAGATCCCGCGCGGCCTTGAAGACGGCGGCATAACCGCGCAGGTCGAGCACGTTGCGGAATTTCGCCTTGTACAGCCGCACACGGGACTGCGCCAGCCCCTGCCAGATCAGGCTGTCGGGATGGACCACCGCACTGACTTCATGCCCGGCCTCGGCCATCGCCTGCACCAGCGCGACGAAGTGGCTGGCGGCCCCGGTGTTCTCAGGGTTGGTGCCGACAAAGAGCAGTTTCACGCGCGCCGATCCTCGTACCCCGACATCACGCGCATGGCGAACTGTGGCAACAGGTGATGGCGTGCGATCTGCACCCGCGGTAGTTGCCACAGGTCCATGCCAACACTGGCGCGCCCACGTGCCGTGGTGGTGGCGGCGGCGAAGCCCGCTTCGCGTACCACGCCGGCCACGCGATCGTCGGCATCGCCGTACGGGTAGCAGAACTGCGTGACCGGTGTGCCGAGGTGATCCTCCAGCGTCGACTTGCTGCCGTGAATCTCGTCGCGCAGTTGTGCGTCGCTGCATTGGGTCAGGCGGGGATGGCTTCGCGTATGCGCGCCGATCTCCATGCCGCCGCGTTGCCACTCACGCAGTTGCTCCACCGACATCAGCGGTTTGCGTACGCCCAGCCGCTCGGCATCCCACTGGTTGTATTGGCCGATGCCGCCGCTGACGACATAGCAGGTGGCGCTGAAACCGTAGCGCTGCAGTACCGGCAGGGCAGACTGCAGGTTGTCCACGTAGCCATCGTCCAGCGTGATGATCGCGATGCGACCGCTGCGCTCGCCTTGCAGGTAAGGCATCGCGGCGGACATGGACAGCCCGGTGTAGCCGAATCGCCGCAGCAGCCACATCTGTCGCGCGAATGTGCCGGGGGTTACATACAGGCTGCGCCAGCGGCGGATGTCGCGCGGGGCGTTCGCGATGTTGTGATAGGTGAGGATCGGCAGCGGCGTTGCCGGTGTATCGCGGCTCATGCCATACCCCATGCATCACGATGTGCCGGCTGCGTACCAGCCAGGGCGCAGGATTGGCTGAAAGAGGCGCACCCGCACCGGCGGATGTGCGGCCGATACGGGCAGGGATGAGTCGACATGGTGTGGAAGCCTTCGGATACAAGTGCAATTTCACACAGGGCATCCTTTCGGCGGCCTGTCGGGCTCAATAAGGTGCAGGGGTGTCCGCTGGTCGCGTCTTGAAGCGCTTGTGCACCCACAGATACTGTTCTGGCGCCTCGCGCACCATCTGCTCGATGCAGACGTTGACGCGCGCGGTGTCGGTCAGTACATCGGTGCCCGGAAAATCTTCCAGCGGCGCGCCCAGGCGCAGGGCGTAGCCCTGGCCGTCCGGCAGCCGGCGATGGAAGAACGGGATCACTACCGCGCCGGACATCCGGGCCAGATGATGGGTGGCGGTGATGGTAGCCGCCGGCACGCCGAAGAACGGCACGAACACACTGTCCTTGCTGCGCATGTCCTGGTCCGGCGCATACCATAGCGTTCCGCCGCCGCGCAGGTGTTTGACCGTGCCGCGGATGTCGTCCTTGTCGAACATCGCCTCGGCGTAATGCAGGCGCGAGCGCAGCACGATCCACTCGAACACGGCCGAATCCATCTTGCGGTACATGCCGGCAATCCGGATGCGCTGCGAGACCAGCCGCGCGCACAGCTCCAGATGCGAGAAGTGGCCGCCGACCAGCAGCACGCCCTTGCCGTGTGTACGCGCGGCTTCCAGATGCTGTAGTCCCTCGATGCGGGTCGGGATGCGTGCCATGCGGCGGTCGCTGCCCATCCAGCCCAGTGCGAACTCGACCAGCATCAGGCCGATGTCGCGCAGGTTGGCATCGACCAGTGCAGCCTGCGCAGCTGCATCGAGTTCGGGAAAGCACAGCGCGATGTTCGTTTCGGCGATATGCCGTCGTTCCGAGGGAACGCGCAGCACCAGGGCGCCGAGCCGGCGGCCGAGCCATAGCAGCGCAGCCTGCGGCAGCTGCGCGATCAGCCAGATCACGGCTACGCCCAGCCACGCCGGCCAGTGGCGCGGTGCAAGCAAGGAACGGGTGAAGGTGGGGCGGGGCGTGCCGGGCATCGTGCGTATTGTAGCGGGCTGCCCCGAATCAGGCGTGCTTCGATCCGGCTCGTGCTGGCCGCTCTCGCTATACTCCCGCGTTGCCGGCAAGGATCGACCGTTGCGCTATCTCTATACCCTCGCGATGTTCCTGGTGACGCCTTTGCTGGTGTTGCGTCTGCTCGCGCGCGGCGTGCGCTCGCGCCCGTACCCGCGACGCTGGCCGGAGCGTTTCGGCTTCTTCGACGCACCCGGTTTCAGCGGCAGCCTGTGGGTGCATGCGGTATCGGTTGGCGAGGTGAATGCAGCCGAGCCGCTGATCAAGGCACTGCGCCAGGACTATCCGGACGCGCCGCTGGTGATCACCACGATCACGCCGACCGGGACTGCGCGGGTGCATCAGCTGTTTGGCGACAGCGTGTTCCATGTCTATCTGCCATACGACCTGCCGTTTTCGGTGAGCCGCTTCCTCAGCCGGGTGCGGCCACGGCTGGCGCTGATCGTGGAGACCGAGATCTGGCCGAACCTGTATTTCGCCTGCCGTCGCCGCGGCATCCCGCTGATGATCGTCAACGCGCGCTTGTCCGAGCGATCGATGCGTGGCTATCGGCCGCTGCGCGCACTGGCACGTTCGGCGTTGCGCTGCGTACACCAGATTGCCGCGCAGTCACGCACCGATGCCGCGCGCTATCGGTTGCTGGGTGCCGATCCGCAAAAGATCGTGGTCACCGGCAACATGAAGTTCGACATGCCGATCCCGGAGGGCGCCGTGGCCGATGGTGCCGTCATGCGCAATCACTGGGGGCCGCGACGACCGGTATGGATGGCCGCCAGCACGCATGAAGGCGAGGAGCTGGCCGTGCTGGAGGCGCATCTGCAGGTGCTCAAGCGCTTGCCGGACGCGTTGCTGTTGCTGGCACCGCGTCATCCGGAGCGCTTCCGTCTGGTCGAGCACTCGGTGCGCAGCCTCGGCTTCACGGTTGCCACGCACAGCGCCGACGGCATCCCGTCGCCGTCGAACCAGGTGTTCGTGATCGATGCCATGGGCCAGTTGATGCCGTTCTTCGCGGCTACCGATGTAGCCTTCGTCGGCGGCAGTCTGGTGCCGATCGGCGGTCACAACGTGCTGGAGCCGGCGGCCCTGTCGGTCCCGGTGCTGGTGGGGCCGCACACCTTCAACTTCGAGGAGATCACGCACAGCCTGATCCAGCAGGGTGGCGCGGAGCGGGTGCAGGACAGCGGGCAACTCGGCCACGACGTGTTGCAGTTGCTGCGCGATGCCACCAAACGCGAGCGGATGGGACTTGCTGCACAGCAGGTGTTCGCGCGTGAACGCGGCGCGGTGCAGCGGATCATGCAGATGATCGACTGCCTGCTGCAGGAATAACGGCAAAAAAAACGGCCGGGTTCGAACCCGGCCGTTTCCATCCGCGGCATGCGCGAGTGCGCTTTACTGCAGCAGCGCGTTGATCCCTTCGATGTCCTTCAGATCCGCGGTGCCGGCGGCCTGTTGCAGCAGCAGTTTGTTCAGCACGAACTGATGCCGCGCCTGCGAGTAGCTGCTCTCCGAGGAGGTCAGGGTCTGGATCGCCAGCAGCACATCGGTCATGGTCTGGGTGCCCACCGAATAGCCGGCGCGGGTGGCGTCCAGTGCCTCCTGACCCGACTGCACCGAAGCCTTGGCCGACTGCACCTGGGCGATGCCGGCCAGCACCGAGCGGTAGTAGTTCAACGCACTGGCCTTGACCTGGCGACGTTCGGATTCCAGCGCATCCTGGGCAGCATCGCGCTGGTAGATCGATTGGCGTACCTGCGACTGGGTCAGGCCACCAGAGAAGATCGGCACGCTCAGGGTCAGTCCGATCGTGGTCGAGGCGGGCGTGTTCGAGTGGATGTCGGAGTTCTGATACCAGCTGGCGCTCTTGCCGTAGCTGACATTGGCGCTGATCGTCGGCAGGTGACCGGCACGCGCCGCGCTGATGTTGTGCTCGGCAGTCTCGACGTTGTCTCGCTGTGCCTGCAGGCTGGGGTTGGATTCCAGCGCGGTCTTCACCCAGACGTCCGGATCGGTTGGCACGGGCGGATCGAGCGGCAAGTCGTCGCGCAACTTCTTCAGGTCGCCGGTGGGCTTGCCGGTGATCTGGCTCAGTGCCTCACGGTCGTTGTCGAGAGTGTTCTGCGCGACCACCGTCTGTGCCTTGGCGGCCTCATAGGCAGCCTTGGCCTGATAGGAGCCGGTAATCGCTGCAATGCCGACCTTGTACTGCTGGTCGGCCTGGTCGTACTGCCGCTTGAGGGCTTCCTCGTTGGCCTTGGCAAAGGTCAGCTGATCCTCATCGGTCAACACGGTAAAGTAGGCGGTGGTGACGCGCACGAACAAGTCCTGCAACGCAGCCTGGTAGGTCTGGTCCTGTGCGTCTGCGGCCGAGTGGGCCGCCTTGAGGTTGGCGTACTTGCTGAAGTCGAGCACGCTCTGGCTGAGCTGGGCGTTGACGTCGCGCGTGCGGGTGTGGCCGAAACCGCTGGTGCTGATGAACTGGCCCGGGTTGTTCGGGTCCTCGAAGGTCTGGCTGCCGCCCGAGCTGCTGCTCTGGCTCAGCGACAATCCGGCGGAGATTTGCGGCAGCAACAGCGCACGCGCCTGATCCACGCCTTCGCCGGTGGACAAGCGGGTGGCGTCGGCTTGCGCCAGCACCGGATCGTTGGCGCGCGCTTGCTGATAAGCATCGAGCAGATCCTCGCCATGGCTGGGCAGCGAAGTGGCGGCCAGCGCCAGGGCCAGGGTGAGCAGCTTCAAACGCATGGGTTGCCTCGTGGGAATCGGTCGGGGAGCGTCATCAGAACACGAACCGCGACGGCGGTTCGGCGTGGGTCAGATAGGGCAGGTCGGTCTCGAACAACGTTTCTTCGCGGTAACGGCCAGCACCTTCATGGGTCAACAAAGTGGCCTGCTGCACGGGTGACTGACCGTGCACGATCAGCGCGCGGCCACCAGGTTTGAGCCAGGTCAGCCAGCGAGCAGGAATCGTAGCCACCGCACCGGTCACCACCAGCGCGTCGAACATGCCTTGCGGCTGCCACGCGTTGACCGCTTCACCGGTGATCAGGGTCGCGTTGGCAATGCTTGCCGCGTGAAGACGCTGGGTGGCGGCCACGGTGAAGTCGGCGTGGATGTCGACACTGGTCACCTGGCCCGACAGGTTGGCCATGCAGGCGGTGAGATATCCCGAGCCGGTGCCGATTTCGAGCACCTGGTCGGTCGACTGCAAGTCCAGCGCCTGCAGCACGCGGCCTTCCACCACCGGTTTCATCATTACCTCGCCGTGACCCAGCGGCAGGCACAGGTCGGCAAAGGCGAGCTGGCGGTGGGCTGCGTCGACGAAATCCTCGCGGCGTACACGGCTGATGACATCCAGCACGCGAGCGTCCAGCACCTCCCACGGGCGCACCTGGTTTTCCACCATGTTCAGCCGTGCCTGCTCGAAGTTCATCGCCATCTGCTGGTGTCCCGTACGGATCGAAAAAGGTCAAAAAGGATAAGCGCTTGAGCCCGGCCCCACAACGATGGTCTGCGATCATGACAAGCCTGCCGGTTGTCCGTGGGGTCACGAAGTGCCGGAAGTCATCGCAAGCAGCTGACGGGCGTCACCCGGCACAAGGAGCCTGGAAACGGAGCATCGGAATCGCGAGAGAAGTGCCGTTCTGGAAAATAATTGAACCGGCTCGTATAATAAAGTCTGGAATTCCATTTGTGAAGGTGTCCCCCATGGCTGCCAGCGCGCAAAGCAGACCCCAGCAAGGCCCAGGCCGTCCCAAGGACATGGAGAAGCGTGCGGCGATTCTGGCGGCGGCTAAGGCACTGTTCATCCGCAATGCGTTTGCCGGTACCAGCATGGACGCTATCGCCGCCGATGCCGGCGTATCCAAGCTCACCGTGTACAGCCATTACGGTGACAAGGACAACCTGTTCCGCGAAGTGATCCGCTCGCGCATCCAGGACCTGCTGCCGGAAGAAACCTATTTCTTCGATGCGCAGGTGGATATCAAGGAAACCTTGCTGCGGGTGGCGTTGACCCATGCCCATCTGGACTGCAACGCCGAAACCGTGGGCACCTTCCGCGCCATCCTCAGCGATTGCCGCCAGGGCAATCCGCGCTATGGCAAGCTGATCTGGGAGGAGGGCGCCACGCGTACGCATGGCTTGATGGAACGCCTGCTGCAACAGGCGGTTGACGCCGACCAGCTGGAGATCGAGGACGTGCCCCGTGCCAGCGGACAGTTCCTGGCACTGATCAAGGGCAACCTGATGATGCGTCAGATGTTCGGCTGCGCCGATTGCCCCGAAAGCTACGCCGAGGAAATCGAAGCCACCGCGCGTGCCGGTGTCACCATGTTCCTGCGCGCCTATCGGCCGCGCTGAGCCGCGCAGCCACCTGTCGCATACATGCTCCAGTTGAAGCGCAGGTACCGACCGATAGTCAGTTGAGATTGTCTCTTCGGATCTGATCCGGCGAATACCGGTGTAGAACACATCGTCGCACGATGTCACCCGTCGCGCGTCCAGCACCGTCGCGTACCTATTGTTTCATTTGCGCTCCTCGCAAAGGAGCCTCGCATCCCTGTGCCGGCGTTTGAACAGAAGCCGGAACCACGCCGATCAATGTCCTGCCCTACGATCTTGCGCACAGACCAGGGACTCCACGCGGCCGTTGTTCGCTCGATTTCAGGTTCGTGCAAGATCTACGTGCAGGGCGGTCGGTTCAGCCTGCACGTGTCACAGCGTGAAATCTGCCAGATGCCGATCCTGCTCGATGGCGAGAGCAGTCTGTGGATCACGGTCTGCGCCACTTCCTGGACGTTGCCAAAGGTCGCACGCAAAGGTGCACACTTTCCTCCATGTGTGGCCCGAAGTTCTACTCGATAAAGCTCGTCCAGGACGTACGCGGCTATGCTGCGGGACACGGCATTCAAGCATGTCAGGCAATCGACAAAGGCATGGGCGAGAAAGCTGCGCAGTTTCGTGCCACTGGCAGCGAAATCTATTAACGCTAGTAAGGGTCGCCGATGAAACTTTCAGTTCCGTTCGTCCAGTTGCCGCTGCATTTCGACGCTGAACGGTTGTCTGAGGAAGTGCGTGCTTTCGACACATCCTGCTGGCGCCTACATCCACAGAAGTTTGCCGGCAATTTTGCGTTGCCGCTGATTTCGGTGAACGGCAATCCCGATGTTGACGCCATCAACGGCCCAATGGGGCCAACACCCTATCTCAAGCAATGCCCCTACCTGACCCAGGTGCTGCATCGGATTGGCGCCGTGTGGGGGCGCACGCGCCTGATGAAGCTGAGCGGTCACGCCGAGGTCACGCCGCACGCCGATGTCAGCTATTACTGGCGTGAACGCACGCGCGTCCACGTACCGATCGTGACCAAGCCGACGGTTCGGTTCATCTGCGGCGAAGCTGAAGTCAATATGGCAGCCGGTGAGTGCTGGATTTTCGACACTTGGCGCGTTCACCAGGTGATCAATACCGACGGGGATGAGCGAATTCACCTGGTGGCAGACACGGTCGGCAGTGATGGATTCTGGGATCTGGTCAGCCGCGGCCGGGCGCCAGGGCATGCCGGCTTCGAGAGCTGGCGCGAAGAGGCTGTTGCGGCGACATCCGAGGTTCGTTCCGAGCTGGCATATGAGTCAGTCAATGTGCCCGTGGTGATGACTCCATGGGAACTACAGGAACATCTGATCTTCCTTCTCGGGGAAGTACATCCCCACCAGCAACTGGCTTCAGCGCAGCGAGTAGCGTCGCAATTCATTGCCAAATGGAAGCCGTTGTGGATGCAATACGGCACTGCTCGCAGTGGGTGGCCGTTCTATCGTGAAACGTTGAACGCATTCGAGCATGCCATGGAACAGGTTGCGGCACCGCTCACAGCATTGAATGGCGTAAAGGTCATGAACATCCTGCGCCCCATGCTGCTGGATGTGGCTATCGCTGATTCCGGCAAAGATGTGGGTGCCTATGAGCCACGGAAACCCGTGATGTCCGGACCACGCGCTGCCGTCGATGATCGCGATGAAGTATTCGATCGTCCGGTGTTCATCGTCTCACCGCCACGTTCGGGCTCGACCTTGCTGTTCGAAACATTGGCGCAGGCGCCTGGCCTGTTCACGATTGGCCAAGAGAGTCATGCCTTGATCGAGGGCATCCAGGGTCTGCATCCGAAGCAGTATGGCTTCGACTCCAATCAGCTTGATCCGGTCGTGGCGACACCGGCCTTGAGCAAGGAGTTGCGCGATCGCTTCCTTGCCGAATTGCGCGACAGAGAGGGACGGCCAGCGGCACAGAGGCCCGTCCGCCTGCTGGAGAAAACTCCAAAGAATTCATTGCGTGTGCCGTTCTTGATGAAAGTTTTTCCGGAGGCCAGGTTCGTCTACCTTCATCGCGATCCGCGCCAGACGCTGAGCAGCATGATCGAGGCCTGGCAGTCTGGTCGTTTCCGCATGTACCCGGACCTCCCTGGCTGGAATGGCCTGCCGTGGTCGCTGCTGCTCGTGCCGGGCTGGCGTGAGTTGATCGGACTACCGCTGCAGAAGATCGTGGCAGCGCAGTGGGAGACCACCACGCGTATCCTGCTGGATGATCTCGAAGCGCTGGCGCCCGGTCGTTGCCATGTGGCGCGATATGATGCCTTCCTTGTGGATCCGGCGGCCGAGATGACTCGACTGTGCGGCGCGCTCGAACTTGAATGGGATCGTTCGCTCGATGGGGTGCTTCCGCTTTCGCGCTATACCGTCACCGAGCCTGCTTCCGACAAATGGCGTCGGCATGAGGAGCTGATCGAACAGGTTGTTCCGGACCTGCAGGCCACGCTCGATCGGGCCGAGCGGTTCGCTGCGCGCTGAACGATCAAGTCCTGCAGGCGCCAACCGGCCTGTTGCAAGCCTTTACGAGAGAAGCCAGCTGAAGTGATCTTCACCTGGCTTTTCCATGCGCATTCCTACGCTGTCCTGACTTTCGGCGGAAATACTCGCCAATGCCCATTCCCACGTCCCGCAGGAGCAAGCCATGGCCAAGATCAAGCCGTTCGTCAGCGACATCGAGAACATCCGCAAGCGCGCCCGCAAGGACATCGAGAAAGGCGCGATGACCGCGGGCTACAGCGCCGACCGCGCCACTGTGGTCAAGCTGCTCAACCATGCGCTGGCGACCGAGCTGGTCTGCGTGCTGCGCTACAAGTATCACTACTACATGGCGTCGGGCATCAACTCGCAGAGCGTCAAAGCCGAGTTCCTGGAACACGCCAACGAGGAACAGGGCCATGCCGACCTCATCGCCGAGCGCATCACCCAGCTCGACGGCAAGCCGAACCTGTCGCCGGAAGGCCTGCTCAGCCGCAGTCATTCCGACTACGTCGAGGGCGACGATCTGGTCGACATGATCAAGGAAAATCTGGTCGCCGAACGCATCGCGATCGACAGCTATCGCGAGATCATCGACTACATCGGCACCGACGATTCGACCACCCGTCGCATGCTGGAAGGCATCCTGGCGATGGAAGAGGAACACGCCGAAGACATGAACACGCTGCTGGAACAGCTGGGCAAGAAAGGCGAGCCGGCCAAGCCGGCGCCAGACAAGAAGTCGGCGACCAAGCGCGGTTGATCGGATGGGTACGGATGGCGCGCACCTGCGTGCCATCCGTCAATTGACAGAGATCACCAGCCGGCCAGAGCCAGCTTGCCGATCGTCGTGCCCGATTCCAGTCGACGATGCACCTCGCGCAGATTAGCGGCATTGATCGGTGTCAATGTCGCGGTGCGCGTGCCGCGCAATTCACCGGCATCGATCAAGGCGGCCACGCGTTCGAGGATGTGCCCCTGCTCGGCCTGATCCGGCGTCTTGAAGCGCGGGCGAGCAAACATCATTTCCCAGTGGATGCCGATGCACTTGGCTTTGTACGGGTCACCGATCTTCAGTGCGCCGCTGGGTTCCACAATCAGGCCGACATGGCCTTGCGGCGCCAGCAGTTCGCCCAGCGTTTCCCAGTAACGGTCGGTGTCGGCGAGATTGATCGCCGCGTCGATCTGCGTGAAACCCGATGCCGCCAGTTGCGGCGCCAACGGTTGACGATGATTGATCACATGTTGCGCGCCCATGCTGCGGCACCAGTCGATGCTTTCCGCGCGCGATGCCGTGGCGATCACCGTGAAGCCGGCGCGTCGCGCCAGCTGGATCGCGATCGAGCCGACCCCGCCGGCACCGCCGATGATCAGCAGTGACTTGCCCTCGCCGCCGTGCTCGCTGTCGAACGGCATGCGCTGGAACAGCAGTTCCCATGCGGTGATCGTGGTCAGCGGCAGTGCTGCCGCGTCGGCCAGCTCGATCGACTTCGGCGCGTGGCCGACCAATCGCGCATCGACCAGCTGGTACTCGGCATTGCTGCCGGCGCGAGTGACATCGCCGGCGTAGTACACGCGATCGCCCGGCTTGAAGCCGCTGACCGTTTCACCGATCGCTTCGACGGTGCTGGCGGCGTCGTAGCCGAGCACTTTCGGTTGCGCCTCGACCTGTGGTTTCGGCGAACGGATCTTGGTGTCGACCGGATTCACCGATATGGCTTCGACGCGAACCAGCAGGTCGTGTCCGCCGGGTACCGGCTTGGGCAGTTCGACATCGGTCAGCGACTGCGGATCATCGATGGGCAGATAACGGGTGAGGGCAACGGCTTTCATGGCGACTCCATAACCTGAGGTGTGGCTGATTTCGGACGGTACTTGCTCAGCGTTCCGTAACGGAAACATGAAGCATAAGCCGATGTGCGTGAGTGGCGATGTTGGCAAAACCGAAGCTGTTCTAAAGCGCTGTGTCAGTACATGCCAACGCGATGGTGCGGCGCGATCGGTGGATGTCCAAACGCACACTCCACAGCGCGACGGCAAGTCCAAGCACTGGCAGCAGCGCTGCCACCCAGGTCACCGCGCCGAGGCCTGGCCCGTGGCTGATCACCACGCCGCCCAGCCATGCACCGATCGCGTTGCCGAGGTTGAATGCGGCGATGTTGAAGCTCGAAGCCAGCACCTGGCCGCCGGTGGCCTTCTGCAACACACGCAACTGCAGCGGCGCCACGGTGGCGAATGCGGCGATGCCGAGCAGGCCGCTGAACGCAATCATTGCCGGCTTGCTGTGCAGCGCGAACGTCATTGTGCCGAGCACGATGGCCAGCGCGGCCAGCGATCCCAGCAGGGTCGCCACCAGCCGTTTGTCCGCCAGCCGGCCGCCGAGCAGGTTGCCGACCACCATGCCGCCGCCGAACACCAGCAGGATCGGCGACACCGCAGAGTCGTCGAAGCCGGTGACGCGGGTCAGGATCGGCTGGATATAGGTGAACACCGCGAACACGCCGGCGAAGCCGAGCACGGTCATCAGCAAGCCGAGCAGCACCTGTGGATGCGCGATGCCCTTCAGCTCCTCGACGAACTTCATCGGCGCGCTGTCGCTGCGGTCGGCCGGCACCAGCGTGGCGATGATCACGGTGGCCAGCACACCGATTGCACTGACCGCCCAGAACGTGGCACGCCAGCCGAAGTGCAGGCCCAGCCACGCGCCGGCCGGAACGCCGAGCAGGGTGGCCACGGTGAGGCCGGTGAACATGATCGAGATCGCCGAGGCCTTGCGGTCCTCCGTGACCAGTCCTGTCGCCACCACCGCGCCGACGCCGAAGAAGGTGCCGTGGGCCAGCGAAGTGATCACTCGCGCAAGCATCAACACGCCGTAGCTCGGTGCCAGTGCGCTGGCCAGGTTGCCGATGGTGAAGATCACCATCAACGCGATCAGCGCCGTCTTGTGCGGCAGCCGGCTGGTTGCGGCGGTCAGCAGTGGCGCGCCGACGAACACGCCCAGCGCATAGCCGGAGATCAGCAGGCCGGCCGCGGCGATGCTGACGTGCAGGTCGGCGGACACCTGCAGCAGCAGGCCCATGATCACGAATTCGGTAGTGCCGATGCCGAACGCGCCGGCGGTCAGCGCGTACAGTGCCAACGGCGTGCGGGGCCGGGTGGTGGAAAGGGGGGGCATGACGACAGTCCGGGCAGAAACGATGCTTCAGCTTAGGCGGTTGCCTTTTCGCTAAAAACCGCCAAGATGGCTAATCATTATCAATAGACGTTTGATAATTATGGATCGTGTCGGCGACCTCAGCCTATTCCTGCGCGTGCTCGACCTGGGTTCGATCAGTGCGGCTGCGCGTAGCCTGGATCTGTCAGTGGCGGTAGCCAGCCAGCGCCTGAAGCGGCTGGAGCGCGACCTTGGCGTGCGCCTTCTGCACCGGACCACGCGCCAGCTGCACGCCACGCCGGAAGGTGCCGCGCTAGCCGAGCAGGGCCGTGCTTTGGTGGAGGATCTGGAAGCGTTGACCGGCGGCTTGCGCCAAGGTGCCACCGAAGTGACCGGCACTTTGCGCGTTACCTTGCCGGCCTCGTTCGGGCGACAGTACATCTCGCCGTTGCTCCCGGAATTCCTGGCGCAGTATCCGCGCGTGAAACTCAGCGTGAATCTCAACGACCAGATGCTGGATCTGGTCGGCTCCGGTTTTGACCTGGGCATCCGCGTCGGCGCACTGGGCGACTCTGGCCTCGTGGCGCGCAAGCTGGCGACGAACCGGCGCGTGCTGTGTGCGTCCCCGGATTACCTGCGCCAGCACGGCACGCCACGCACGCCGGCGGATCTGGCCGAGTACGACTGCCTGCTGCTGGTCGGCAGTCAGGGGCGACAGGACGTGTGGCATTTTGGGGATGGTCACGGCGGTGACATTGCGCAGCGCGTGCACGGCCGCTTCGAGAGCAATCAAGGCGAGTTGCTGCGTGATGCGGTGGTGGCCGGGTTGGGCATCGCCCTGCACTCGATCTGGCACGTGCATGAGGAGCTACGTGCAAAGCGGCTGCAGGTCGTGTTGCCGGATTATCCGATCGCCGAAACCGGGATCTACGCGGTGATGCCGCAACGCCGACTGGTGCCGCCGCGGGTGCGTGCCTTCGTCGATTTTCTGGCCGAACGGCTGGGCGAGAATCCGCCGTGGGAGCAAGCGCGCCACCGTCGAAAGTGACGCGCCGTCAACTTAGGCCTTGGCAGGCTGACTTGCCAGGTAACGTTCGACGCCGGCCACAATCTCGGCCTTCGCCGCGTCGGCGCCGACCCAGCCGTCGATCTTGACCCACTTGCCCTTCTCGAGATCCTTGTAGTGCTCGAAGAAGTGGCCGATGCGCTCCAGCCAGTGCGGCGAGACGCCCTTCATGTCGGTGATGTGCGCATAGCCCGGGAAGATCTTCGGCGCAGGCAGCACGATCAGCTTCTCGTCACTGCCGGCCTCGTCGGACATCTTCAGCATGCCGACCGGGATGCAGCGAATCACCGAACCGGGGATCAGCGACAGCGGCAGGATCACCAGCGCGTCCAGCGGATCGCCGTCGCCGCCCAGCGTGCCCGGCACATAGCCGTAGTTGCACGGGTAACGCATCGGGGTGGACAGGATGCGGTCGACGAAGATCGCCCCGCTTTCCTTCTCCACCTCGTACTTGATCGGCTCGGCATCCTTGGGGATTTCGATGATGACGTTGATTTCGTCCGGCACGTTGCGACCGGCGGGGACAAGATGCAGACCCATGGGATGTCCTTGCACTGATGAGAAAGTTGGCCTGCAAGGATACGCCAAACGCTGCTGCGTCGCAGCAATGACCACATCAAGCCGGGCTTGGACTCATGCTTGGCGTTGCTTCCGGAAAGGCCGTTCGCGCAGCCATTTGGTGGCGATCCATTTCTCGCCACGCAGTACTGGCAGGCCGGCATGCAGTGAACTGCGGTCGCCGCCTTCATAGGCGAAGTAGATGGCCGAGCCGCGGCGGGCGGTGATGGTCAGGCCGATCTCCGGGAAGGCGGTGCCACCGCCTTGCTCGGGCGTATTCAGATACATCACCACACTGGCGACGCGCTGGCCGCCGGTCGCGGTCACCGCGCCGTAGCCGGGCTGATCGGGATCGAACCAGTCGTAATGCGGCTCGTACGCCTGCCCGGGCAGGTAATGCAGGATCTGCAGGCCCTCGCCGTGATTCTCCGGTACGCCGAGCAAGCTCGCCAGGCGCTGCTCGATCCGGCCGATCAGCGGCAGTTCGTTCGGCGTGAAGAACATCCCTTCACTGGTGCGCCGCTGATCCACCTGCTGCCTGCCCTCGGTGTCGACGGTGAGTGCACGCTGCAGGCGTGGCCGCGCCAGCGCGATCAGCTCGGCGCATTCCTGGTCGGTGAGGATGCCGTCCAGTACCCGCAGTGCTGGTGTGTCGACGCTGAGCGTGACGTGGACGGTGTGGCCGTCGATCGTGACATCGGGTGCTTCGGGATGTTGCGTGCGCAGCCCCTGCGGCACCGGCTGGTCGGTGCTGGCGTGCAAGGCGGCCAGTGGCAGCTTCAGCACTTCGGCGACGATGCTGCGACTCTGTCGCGGGTCGTAGCCGCTCTCCTTCATCAGCCGCAATACGTCCGGCACGCCATGCCCGGCCAAGGTCGTGGCAAGAATCCATTCGCGCAGTTCGGGGCTGATCGTGGTGCGAGGGTGCATGGTGGCGTGCGTGAGGCGAGGATTCTGAAAGACTACTTCACTGGTGGCTTAGGGCGAAATCCATCGTGGCTGCCAATGACGCGAGCCGGCAAAAGCCGGCTCGCGGGTGTCGCATGAGGTCGCTCGACTTACTTCAACTGATCCCACAGGAAATCGTAGGCCAGCGCATGCATCAGTGCCGCCTGCTTGTTGTCGGCACCGGCGCCATGGCCGCCTTCGAGGTTCTCGTAGAACCACACGTCTGGAATGCCCATCGCCTGCATCTTCGCCGCCATCTTGCGTGCCTGCACCGGGCCGACGCGGTCGTCGCTGGTGGTGGTGTAGAACAGCACTGGCGGGTAATGCGTTTCCTTGTGCAGGTTCTGGTAGGGCGAGAAGGTCTTGATGAAGTTCCAGTCCGCGGTATCCGGATTGCCGTACTCGGCCATCCACGAGGCACCGGCGGAAAGGTGGGTGTAACGCTTCATGTCGAGCAGCGGCACTTCGCAGGCGATCGCGCCGAACAGCTGCGGATACATCGTCAGCATGTTGCCCATCAGCAGGCCGCCATTGCTGCCGCCTTCGGCACCGAGATGCTTGGCGGAAGTCACGCCGCGCTTGACCAAGTCTCCGGCAACTGCCGCGAAGTCCTCATAAGCACGCGGACGATTTGCCTTCAGTGCGGCCTGGTGCCATTGCGGGCCATATTCACCACCACCGCGGATATTGGCGACTACATAGACACCGCCACGATCCAGCCACGCGCGCCCGACGCTGCCGCTGTAGAACGGCTGCAGCGAAACCTCGAAACCGCCGTAGCCGTACAGCAAGGTGCGGTTGGAGCCGTCCAGCTTCATGTCTTTCGGGGCGATCTCGAAGTAGGGCACGCGGGTGCCGTCCTTCGAGCTGACGAAGTGCTGGCTGACCTCGAATTTCGAGGCATCGAAGAATGCAGGTTCCTGCTTGATCGTCTCGGCCGGCACGCTGCCGAGCACGCCACGCTGCAGCGATGCCGGGGTGAGGAAGCCGGCGACGCCGAGCCAGTATTCATCGCTGTTGTCGGGATCGGTATCGACTACGCTGACCGTACTCATCGCCGGTGCACCGGGCATGGTTTCGCGTTTCCAGTCAGCCGTGCCCTTTTCCGGCGGCGTCAGCACTTCCAGCCGGCTCTTGACGTCGTCCAGCACATCGAGGATCAGATGATGCCGGGTCCATGTGCCCGAGGCCAGCGAAGTGTGCGCGTCAGGCTTGAACAGCACGGTGAAATGCGGCTTGCCGGCCATGAAGTCATCGAACTTCGTCGCCAGCAGCGCACCGGACGGATAGGTGCTCCCGCCGATCGTCCACGTTGAGCGCGTCTGCACCAGCAGCCATTCGCGATGGGCGTCGGCGCTGGCATCGGTCGGCACGTCGACGCGGATGAGCTTGTCGCCGACGCGCTGGTACAGCTCGCTGTGGAAGAAATCCTTGGCGACGGAAACGAAGTCGCGCTCATAACCTGGCGTGCGGTCATGCGAGGCGCCAATGGCGAGATCGGTCGGCTTGCCGGCATAAACCGTGGTGGCTGCAGTCAGCGGAGTGCCGCGCTTCCATTCCTTGACGATGCGCGGGTAGCTCGATTCAGTCATCGTGCCGGGACCGAAATCGGTGCCGACATAGATCGTGTTGTCGTCGATCCAGCTGGCTTCGGTCTTCGCCACCGGCAACTCGAAGCCGTCCTTGACGAAGGCTTTGCCGGGGATATCGAATTCACGCACGGTCACCGCGTCACCACCGTCCGGCGACAGCGAGATCAGGCAGCGTGCGTAGTTCGGTTTCAGGCATTGCACGCCCTTGAACACCCAGCGCTTGTCCTCGGCCTTGTTCAGCGCGTCGATATCCAGCACGACGTCCCATTTCGGTTCGGCCTTGCGGTACTCGGCCAGCGTGGTACGCCGCCAGACGCCGCGTGGGTGCGCCTTGTCACGCCAGAAGTTGTAGAGGTAGTCGCCCATGCGGCCGACGTCGGGAATGCGTGCGTCCGAGTCGAGCACTTCGAGGATGCTGTCGCGGGTCTTGACGAATTCGGCGTTGTCGACGAACTGCTTCGTCGTCACCGCGTTCTCTTGCTTTACCCAGTCCATCGAGCGGGTGCCGCGGATGTCTTCCAGCCACAGGTAGGGGTCGTCGGTCACCTTGGTGTCCGTGGGAGCCTTGGTGGGTTTGTCGTTCTGGGCATTGGCGTTGCTCATGCCCGTGAGTGTGACGCCGAGTGCCAGCATCAGCCAGACCGATTTCATCGTGTGCCCCTCGTGTGCGGATGGATGCAACGGGCGTGGCCCGCGACTGATCGAGCGTAGCCGCATGATCATGCGGGCGCCTGTGACTAAAGTCAGGGTGAGCTGACTGCGTTGCCTTGAAACGAAAAGTCCCGCCGGAGCGGGACTTTCGCTGTCGCGAGACGTTTGGCTTACAGCAGCGGAATCAGCAGCAGCGCCACGATGTTGATGATCTTGATCAGCGGATTCACCGCGGGACCGGCGGTGTCCTTGTACGGATCGCCGACGGTGTCACCGGTGACCGCGGCCTTGTGCGCCTCGGAACCCTTGCCGCCGTGGTGGCCATCCTCGATGTACTTCTTCGCGTTGTCCCATGCACCACCACCGGTAGTCATCGAGATCGCCACGAACAGACCGGTGACGATGGTGCCGATCAGCACGCCGCCGAGCGCCTTCGGCCCCAGCAGCAGGCCGACCACGATCGGCACGGCAACCGGTAGCAGCGAGGGCACGATCATTTCGCGGATCGCCGACTTGGTCAGCATGTCCACCGCGCGCGAGTACTCCGGCTTGGCCGTGCCGGCCATGATGCCGGGAATGTCGCGGAACTGCCGCCGCACTTCGACCACGACCGCACCCGCCGCACGACCGACCGCCTCCATCGCCATCGCACCGAACAGGTAAGGGATCAGGCCGCCGATCAGCAAGCCGATGATCACCATGTGGTCGGACAGATCGAACGCGAAGGTCTGGCCTGGATGACTGGCCTGCAGGTTATGCGTGTAATCGGCAAACAGCACCAGCGCGGCCAGTGCGGCCGAACCGATCGCGTAACCCTTGGTCACCGCCTTGGTGGTGTTGCCGACCGCATCGAGCGGATCGGTGACACCGCGCACTTCCGGCGGCAGGTCGGCCATCTCGGCGATGCCGCCGGCGTTGTCGGTAATCGGGCCGTAGGCATCCAGCGCCACGATCATGCCGGCCATCGAGAGCATGGCAGTGGCGGCGATCGCGATGCCGTACAAGCCACCCAGGGCGTACGCCCCCCAGATCGCCACGCAGATCACGATCACCGGCATCGCGGTCGACTTCATCGACACACCGAGGCCGGCGATGATGTTGGTACCGTGGCCGGTGGTGGAGGCAGCAGCGATGTGTTGCACCGGCTTGTACTGGGTGCCGGTGTAGTACTCGGTGATCCACACGATCAGGCCGGTCAACGCCAGTCCGATCAGCGAGCAGCCCCACAGGTTCATAGCACCACCGGTGAAGCCGCCCATCAGCTGCATGGTGATCGGATAGAACGCGGCAGCGGCGAGCACCGCCGAGACAACCACGCCCTTGTACAGCGCGCCCATGATCGAGCCGCCTTCCTTCACCTTGACGAACAGCGTGCCGATGATCGAGGCGATGATCGACACCGCGCCGAGCAGCAGCGGGTACAGCACCGCGTTGGGCCCCACGTCACTGACCATCAGGCCACCCAGCAGCATGGTGGCGATCACGGTCACCGCATAGGTTTCGAACAGGTCGGCCGCCATCCCCGCGCAGTCGCCGACGTTGTCGCCCACGTTGTCGGCGATCACCGCCGGGTTGCGCGGGTCGTCCTCGGGAATGCCGGCCTCGACCTTGCCGACCAGGTCGGCACCCACATCGGCACCCTTGGTGAAGATGCCGCCACCCAGCCGCGCGAAGATCGAGATCAGCGAGCTGCCAAAGGCGAGACCGACCAGCGCATGCAGCGCCGCTTCGTCGGTGAGGCCCATGCATTTGAGGATCAGCCAGTAACCGGCGACCCCCAGCAGGGCCAGCCCCACCACCAGCATGCCGGTGATCGCGCCGCCGCGGAACGCCACGTCCATCGCCGGGCTCAGGCCGCGCCGGGCCGCTTCGGCGGTGCGCACATTGGCGCGCACCGACACGTTCATGCCGATGTAGCCGGTCGCGCCGGACAGCACGGCGCCGAGCAGGAAGCCGATCGCGGTCGGCCAGTTCAGAAAGAAACCGATCAACAGCAGCAACACCACACCGACGATCGCGATGGTGGTGTATTGACGGTTGAGATAGGCGCGGGCGCCTTCCTGGATGGCTGCAGCAATTTCCTGCATCCGCGCATTGCCCGGCGATTGCGCCAGGACCCAGCGCGACGAAAACGCGCCATACAAAACCGCCACTACCGCACAAGCCAAAACGATCCACCAGCCATACTGCTGCAGCATCGGAGCCTCCCCATGGGTTGTATGCGGCCGCCCGGAACGGGCGGTCTCACGGAGTATAGGCAGACCTTGTTGCACAGGCTGTTGTGCGGCGCAGCGCGTTGGTGTTCGTCCATTGCGGAAAGAAAAAGGCCATGCGCAGTGGCATGGCCCTGGGTCATTCGGGTAAACGCGGACTCAGTGCAGCGCGACGTCCAGAATGATGCCGGTGGCAACCGCGACCAGCAGAAAGTCGTTGTCCGCACGCACCCAGCGATAACCGCGCGGTGGTGGACGCAGGCGGTAATAACCGTAGTTGCGCACGACATAGGTCGGGCCGTTGTAGCGGTGGCCACGTTCCCAGCGCGAGTGGCGCGGGCCGCCATCGCGATAGCCGTAGCGGCGATGATCATCGCCGTGACCGCGGTGGTCATCGTGACCGCGGTCGTGGCCGCGATGGTCGCGATCATGGCGGCCGTGGTCGTCATGATCCGGGGCGGCCAATGCCAGGCTGCCGGTGCTAAGCAGGGCGGCAGCAATAAGCAGGCGGTTGATGAATTTCATCGTGGTTTCCTCCACGGAGATCGTGGCCGCAACGGCGCGGACATCGACTCGGGCGTGGTGGATCGTAAAAACATTCGGCTGAACGCAGGGCAGCCGGGCCACAGCCGTTTCAGGCTGGACTCAGCAGGGCGTGACGCGTCGCAGGTAATTACGACTCAGCGCTGGAACGCCGGCAGCTTCTGCGCAACCGCCACGTTCTTCAGTTGCACATAGCGCGGCAGGCCATCCTTGCCGTAGGGCAACGGCGCTTCGCCATGAATCAGTGGAGCAAGGTAACGGCGCGCGGCGGCAGTGATGCCGAAGCCGTCGCGGCTGATGAAGTTCTTCGGCATCTTCTTCTCGCGATTGGCGATCTTCGCCAGCGGTGCCGGCTCGATCTTCCAGCGATAGGGCGCATCGCTGGTGCGCACGACCACCGGCATCACCGCATTCATGCCGGCCAGCGCGAACTCGATCGCAGCCTTGCCGACCGCGTAGGCCTGCTCGGCGTCGACCTTCGAGGCGGCATGCCGGGCGGAGCGCTGCAGGTAATCGGGCAGCGCCCAATGGTATTTGTAGCCGAGCTTTTCCTTCACTAGCGCGGCAAGCACCGGCGCCACGCCACCGAGTTGTGCATGGCCGAAGGCGTCGCGTGTGCCGGCCTCGGCGAGGAACTGACCGGCCGCATTGCGCACGCCTTCAGAGGCGACCACGGTGCACCAGCCCACGCGCTCGACGGTGGCCTTCACCTTGGCCAGGAACGCGACTTCATCGAAGGTGTTCTCGGGAAACAGGATGATGTGTGGTGGCGCATCCGCGCCTTCGCCGGCGAGCCCGGCGGCGGCGGCGATCCAGCCCGCGTGGCGCCCCATCACTTCGAGAATGAACACCTTGGTCGAGGTCTCGGCCATTGAGGCGACATCGAGACTCGCTTCCAGCGTGGAGATCGCGGTGTACTTGGCCACCGAGCCGAAGCCGGGGCAGCAGTCGGTGACGGCCAGGTCGTTGTCCACGGTTTTCGGCACGCCGATGCAGCGGATGTCATAGCCCATCGCCTTGCCCAGCTGCGAGATCTTCAGTGCGGTATCGGCCGAGTCGTTGCCGCCGTTGTAGAGGAACCAGCGGATGTCGTGTGCGCGGAATACATCGATCAATCGCGCGTACTCGGCGCGGTTGTCCTCCAGCGAATTCAGCTTGTAGCGGCAGCTGCCGAACGCGCCGCCCGGCGTATGCCGCAGCGTGGTGATGGCCGTCGTCGACTCCTTCGAGGTGTCGATCAGCTCCTCGCGCAGCGCGCCGAGGATGCCGTTGCGCGCGGCGTACACCTTTACACCCTTGGTACGTGCGGCCTCGATCACGCCGGCGGCGGTAGCGTTGATCACCGCGGTGACGCCGCCGGACTGGGCGTACAGCAGGTTGCCGGTAACGGCTGGCGGACGACGGTTCGGGCTCATGGGCATCCTCAATCGGGCAGTAGCGGACGGGTCGACGATCAGCGGCAAAGCTTTTCGCAACAATCACTTGGCGGCGGTCGGCGGCAGCCGCCGTTTGACGGCATCCGGTGCAGCGGCTAATTTGACGGTCAATTCTGGGAATCTGGCGAGCTGCCGCAGTGTGCGGCAGCTCGCCAAACTTGTGGAGCATTATGCGACTCGTCCTACTTGGTGCGCCCGGCTCGGGCAAAGGTACGCAGGCTGCCCGGCTGAAGGTGGAACTGGGTGTGCCGCATATCTCGACCGGCGACATGTTGCGTGCCGCGGTTGCGGCAGGCACCGCGATGGGGCTCAAGGCCAAGGCGGTGATGGATGCCGGCCAGCTGGTCTCCGACGACATCCTGCTCGGCATGCTGGAAGAGCGTCTGGCCCAGGCTGATGCGAAGGCCGGTTTCATTCTCGATGGTTACCCGCGCAATCTGGTCCAGGCCGATGCACTCGATCACCTGCTGGCCAAGCTCAACCAGCCACTGGATGCGGTGGTGAAGCTCGATGTGCCGAACGAGGCGATCATCGCCCGCTGTGAAATCCGCTTCAAGGCGGAAGGCCGTGCCGATGACAATCCGGACACCGTGCGCAAGCGCCTGGCGATCTATGCGGAGCAAACTGCGCCGGTAGCCGACTTCTACGCAAGGCGCGGCAAGCTGCAGGTGGTCGACGGTGTCGGTGAACTGGCCGATGTTACGGTTCGGGTCAAACGTGCGCTCCAGCAAGAATCGGCGGCGGCGAACGGCTGAGCCGGATTCTCCGGCGGGCCGAGAGTTTCAAGGATTTCTTCCAGCATGCGTATGCACATCCTCGGCATCTGCGGCACCTTCATGGGCGGTGTCGCTGCGCTGGCGCGCGAGCTGGGCCACACGGTCGAAGGCTCCGACGCCAACGTCTACCCGCCGATGAGCAACCAGCTCGAAGCGCTCGGCATCGAATTGATGCGCGGCTATACGGCGGACCATCTGAAGCCGGCACCGGATCTGGTCGTGGTCGGCAATGCGATGACTCGCGGCAACCCCGCCGTCGAATACATGCTCGATGCGCAGCTGCGCTACATCTCCGGCCCACAATGGCTGGGCGAGACGCTGCTGGATGGGCGCGAGGTGCTGGCGGTGGCCGGTACGCATGGCAAAACCACCACCACCAGCCTGCTGGCGCATCTGCTCGAAGAAGCGGGACTAGCGCCGGGTTTTCTGGTTGGCGGCGTGCCGGGCAATTTCGGCGTGTCGGCGCGGCTGGGGCACGGCAAGCCGTTCGTGATCGAGGCGGACGAATACGACACCGCGTTCTTCGACAAGCGCAGCAAGTTCGTGCACTACCGGCCGCGCATCGCGATCCTCAACAACCTTGAATACGACCACGCGGACATCTTCCCGGATGTCGCGGCGATCCAGCGCCAGTTCCATCATCTGGTGCGCACCGTGCCGGGCAATGGACGCCTGATCGTCAATGCTGAAGATGCGCGGCTCGCCGAAGTGCTGGCGATGGGTTGCTGGACGCCAGTGGAAACCTTCGGCATCGGCTGCGGCGACTGGCAGGCCACACTGGTCGAAGCGGATGGCTCGGTCTTCACCGTGCATCGCAACGGCGAGCCGATCGGTGACGTGCGCTGGTCCCTGCTCGGCAACCACAGCGTGATGAACGCACTGGCGGCACTGGCGGCGGCGACGGCGGCGGGTGCCGATCCGCGCGCGTTGCTGCCAGCCTTTGCCACATTCGAGAGCGTCAAGCGCCGAATGGAGCTGGTCGGCGAAGTGAATGGCGTGCGCGTCTACGACGACTTCGCCCATCACCCCACGGCGATCGCCACCACGCTGGCCGGGCTGCGTGCGAAGGTTGGCTCGGCACGCATCCTGGTGGCACTGGAGCCGCGCTCGAACTCGATGCGCCAGGGTGCGCATGCCGAGGCGCTGGCGCCATCGCTGAGCGACGCCGATGCGGTGGTGTTCCTGCATCGCCCCGAGTTGCCGTGGGATGCCAGCCATGTCACCGCGGCGCTGGGTGGGCGCGGCAGCACGGCACCGACCGTGGACGCACTGATCGAGGCACTGCACGCGCAGGCACGACCAGGCGACCAGGTGATCTTCATGTCCAACGGTGGCTTCGAGGCGGCACCGCGGCGTTTCGTTGAGCGTCTGCGGCAGGATTGAGTCGACGGCGCGCCGTGCGCTGACCGGATGCGCTGGCACTCGTTACACTCGCCGCATGGCCACCCAGTCGCCACTCATCGAGATGCCGTTGTTTCCGCTGGCCAGCGTGCTGTTTCCCGCCGGCCAGCTGCATCTGCGCATCTTCGAACCACGCTACCTCGACCTGGTGCGCGAGTGCACGCGTCATGGCACCGGCTTCGGCGTATGTCTGATTCTTGAGGGGCATGAGGCGGGCTCTCCCGCGGTGCCGGCGGCGATCGGCACGATCGCGCGGATCAACGATTTCCATCGTGGCGAGGACGGCCTGCTCGGCATCGTGGCCGAGGGCGGTGCGCGCTTCCGCGTCGCGCGCAGCCGGGTGCGCGCCGATGGCCTGTTGCGTGGCGATGTGGAAGTCTGGCCAGCCGAGCCGGAGCTGGAAGTGCCGGTGGAGTTTGCCCTGCTGCAAAGCATCCTCGAACGGCTGATCGAGACGATGGCGCCGCATTGGCGGCATGCTCCGCGCAGCGCGTATGACGATGCCAGCTGGCTGGGTTTTCGCCTGGCCGAGCTGCTGCCGCTGGACGCGACCGAGCAACAGCACATGCTCGAGTTGAACGATCCGCTGCTGCGGCTGGCGGAGCTGCGTGACATCCTGCCGCGCTTCCAGAAGCCGTGAACCGGCGACCGGTACACTGACGTCTTTCAGACGGAGTCGATGCGCATGGCCAATCTTGCCGGCAAGACCTTGTTCATCACCGGTGCCTCGCGCGGCATCGGCCTGGCGATCGCCCTGCGCGCCGCCCGCGATGGCGCGAATATCGTGATCGCTGCCAAAAGTGGCGTGCCGAATCCGAAATTGCCCGGCACCATCCACACCGCGGCCGCGGCCGTCGAGGCGGCCGGTGGCAAGGCGCTCGCCTTGCAGGTGGACATCCGCGAAGAGGAGCAGGTGCGCGCTGCTGCAGCACAGGCAGCCGAACATTTTGGCGGTATCGATATCGTGGTCAACAATGCAAGCGCAATCTGGCTGGCCGGCACCGCCGATACGCCGATGAAGCGCTACGACCTGATGCATCAGGTCAACACGCGCGGCACCTTCCTGGTGACCCAGAGCTGTCTGCCGTATCTGAAGCAGGCGTCCAATCCGCATGTGTTGATGCTGTCGCCACCACCTAACCTCGATCCGAAATGGTTTGCCCCGCACACTGCCTACACCATCGCCAAATACGGCATGAGCCTGTGCGTGCTGGGCATGAGTGCGGAATTCGCGCCACTCGGCATTGCGGTGAACGCCTTATGGCCGCGCACGGTGATTGCCACGGCGGCGATTGCGATGATCGACGGTGTGCAGTCTGCGCAATGCCGCAAGCCGGAGATTGTCGCCGACGCTGCGCACGCGATGTTGACCCGCGTGGCGCGCGACTACACCGGCCACTTCGCGATCGATGAGGAGGTTCTGCGCGAAGCGGGGATCAGCGATTTCGATGCGTATGCGGTGCAGCCGGGTATGCCGCTGCTGCCGGATTTGTTCCTCGACTGAGGGTACAAATCGCCATCCGCATGAACCTGCGAAATCAGGACGCCAAGTTCATGTCCTTGGTCAGATGGCTGATGCGATATCCAGCTTTTGGCCGAGCTGTTTTTGGCCAAGTTGTCAGTTTATCGTCATCGGAACGGCTGTATAGTGATGATCCATGTTTCATCTATGCAGCGGTCCAAACGGCCATTTGCGCTGACCTGAACAGTACGGTGTTGCATGGAGCTTGCATCGCATCTGGCCGAAAGCCCGTAACCCATAGCCCATAGCCCGTAGCCCAGGGGCGGGGAGGGGAGCCATGACGGTGGTCAGGGAAGTGCCCAGACGTTGTGTCGTCTGGTTTGGTCAGCCGGAGAGCCATGAGCAGGCGGAGCTGATCCGCGCAGGCTGGAATCTACGCATTGCGGATGTAGCCGAGCCGGGTGGCGTCGGCATGCGCCGCGGCGATACGGTGGTGGCGCTGGCCGATCTGCGACAAGGCGGCGCAGACAGGCTGCATGCGTTGGAACTGATGATGGCCGATCATGCATGGCTGCCCTGGCTGACGCTGCTTTCGGCGGAGCTGCCGACACAAGATCCGCAAGTGGCGCGCGTCCTGCTGGCCAGCGTGGATTTCTTCACCGCGCCGCTTGATCTGCAGCGACTGCTCGACAAGCTCACCCTGATTGGCAGCAACCATCTGCCTGTCGGCCATGCGGATATCGGTGGCATGACCGGGCGTAGTGCGGCCATCCAGGCGGTGGTGGCCAGCATCCGCAAATATGCGCCGGTCGACTTGCCGGTATTGATCACCGGCGAGACGGGTGCCGGCAAGGAAGTGGCGGCGCGTGCCTTGCATGAATTGTCGGCACGTCGGCATCGCCCGTTTGCGGCGATCAATTGCGGTGCACTGGCGCCAAATCTGGTGCAGTCGGAGCTGTTCGGCCACGAGCGCGGCTCGTTCACTGGCGCGAATGCCCGTCGGATCGGTCATTTCGAATCGGCAGCAGGAGGTACCGTATTTCTCGACGAGGTGGGTGACCTCCCGCTGGATGCACAGACCAACCTGCTGCGTTTCCTGCAGGAAGGGACGCTGGAGCGTGTCGGCAGCAGCCAGTCGATCAGTGTCGATGTGCGCGTGCTGGCGGCGACCCATGTCAACCTGGAGCAGGCGGTGGAGCAGGGTCGTTTCCGTGAGGACCTGTATTACCGCCTCAACGTGCTGCGCCTGCATATGCCGGCGCTGCGCGAGCGCGAGGATGATGTGGTGCTGCTTGCGCAGCATTTCCTGGATAGTTTCCGCGAGCATCACAACAGCTGCGCCCGTGGATTCAGCCATGCGGCACGCCAGGCGCTGCGCAGTTTCGCGTGGCCCGGCAATGTGCGCGAGCTGCTCAATCGCGTGCAGCGCGCTGCCGTGGTGGCGGAGGATGTGATGATCACGGCAGCCGATCTGGATCTTGAAGACGCCGCGCAGCTGCATGCCATGCGACTCAGCCTGGGCCTCAGCCGCATCTCCGCGGAGCGTGATGCGGTGGTCGCCTGTCTGCGCGAGAGTCGTTTCAACATCAGTGAATGCGCACGCCGGCTCAAGGTGTCGCGGGTCACGGTGTACCGGCTGTGCAAGAAGCATCAGCTGGAACTTGAGCAATTGCGCTGACCACCCTTCGACTGCGGGCGTTTGCTGCCTTCAGCGCAAGACGGATGCCGGGTGTGACTACCGGAAGGTGTATTTGTCGAGTATGCGTGTCGCACGGCGGCTCCGCATCGCGGTGCGGCGCGCCGCAGTCATCTGGTGCGCGACATGCACAGCCGATGCTGCCCATTCGAAGGAAGTCCCCGGCCCGCAGGGGTCGGGCCGGGGGTTCCATGGGTGCCCGGCGCACAGGAGTTCGCCGGGTTGCCGCCCTCATCGCCGCACGCGCGGCTTGAACGCAGAGGCAACAGGTCGGTGCCCGCCGCAGGCACCGACCTGATGGCAAAAGTCAGCAAAGGCTGTGCCATGGCGAGCCAATGCCTGTCCTGCAAGGGTTTCGCCATGTTCTGGCGGCTGCCATGTCGCCGGCGGAGGTGTTGCGGGGTTTACAACTAAGGTTCCGTACCACTCGGCGGGACGGCCCTGAGTGGTTGCAGTTGTAGAGCGGGCGTCCGATGTAACGGTATCGATACAGGGCGATGGCAAATCAAGCATGCATTCGTCTGTGCAAGCGTGGGCGCAGGTTTTACGATGTGCACCAAAGCGTGCCAACGCCTCCGCGTCCGCATCACGCCGTGTCTCTTTCACCCCTATCGACGGTATTGCCCACCGCGGCAATGCCCGGAGTACGCCATGTCTTCGCACGACGCATCCCATCCATCCTTGATCGACCCGTCCCTGATCGAGCTGGGCAAGCGCTACTGGCTGCCGGTGTACAAGCCGCGCGAGCTGGTGCTCGATCACGGCAAAGGCGCGCGGGTGTGGGATACCGAGGGTCGTGACTACGTGGATTTCGGTGCGGGCATCGCGGTGAACGCGCTCGGTCATCAGGATCCGGATCTGCTTGCTGCACTCAACATGCAGGCGCACAAGCTCTGGCACAGCAGCAATGTGTTCTATACCGAGCCGCCGCTGCGGCTGGCCGAGGAGCTGGTACGCGCTTCGCACTTTGCCCAGCGGGTCTTCCTGTGCAACTCCGGTGCCGAGGCGAACGAGGCGGCGATCAAGCTGGTGCGCAAGTGGGCAGCCTCGAAGGGGCGTACTGCCGAGCAGCGCACGATCATCACTTTCAAGGGCTCGTTCCACGGACGCACACTGGCCACGGTCACCGCGACCGCGCAGCCGAAGTACCAGGAAGGCTATGAGCCGTTGCCGGGTGGTTTCCGTTATCTGGAATTCAACGATCCTGTCGCGCTGGAGGCCGCGTTCGCCGAAGGCGGCATCGCCGCGGTGATGCTGGAGCCGGTGCAGGGCGAAGGTGGCGTGCTGCCGGCGGCGCCGGGCTTCCTCAAGCGCGTTCGCGAGTTGTGCGATCAACACGACGCACTATTGGTGCTGGACGAAATCCAGTGCGGCATGGGTCGTACCGGCACCCTGTTCGCGCATACCCAGGATCATGTGACGCCGGACATCGTGACGCTGGCCAAGGCACTCGGTTGCGGCTTTCCGATCGGCGCGATGCTAGCCGGATCGAAGGTGGCCGAGGTGATGCAATACGGTGCGCACGGCACTACCTTCGGCGGTAATCCGATGGCGGCGGCGGTCGCCCGCGTCGCGCTGGCCAAGCTCGCTTCGCCGGCCGTACTGATGAACGTGGAGCGGCAGGCGAACGATCTGCGCGCCGGACTAACGCGGATCAATCACGATCTGCATTTGTTCGCCGAGGTGCGTGGCCGTGGCCTGATGATCGGTGCGGTGCTGGCCGATGCCTACAAGGGCAAGGCGGGCGAGATCCTCGATCACGCCGCCGCCCATGGCCTGCTGTTGCTGCAGGCCGGCCCGGACGTGCTGCGTTTCGTGCCGTCGCTGACGATTACCGATGATGAACTGGCCGAAGGGCTCGCCCGCCTGTACACCGCACTGAACGATTTCGCCGCGGTCTGAATCCGCGCACCGCATTAGGAGCATTCCCGATGAAATACCTGCACAGCATGGTGCGTGTGCGCGACCTCGACGCCTCGCTGCGTTTTTACTGCGAGGGCCTTGGCCTGCGCGAGACGCGCCGCACCGAAGTCCCTGCGGGCAAGTACACATTGGTCTTCCTCGCCGCGCCGGATAGCCCGGAAGCGGAAGTCGAGCTGACGTACAACTGGGGTTCGCAGGAGGACTACGGCTCGGCGCGCAACTTCGGCCATCTGGCATTTCGCGTGGAGGACATCTACGCCACCTGTGCGCGCTTGCAGGCAATGGGCTATACCATCCATCGCCCGCCGCGCGACGGTCACATGGCCTTCGTGCGTTCGCCCGATCTGATCTCGATCGAGTTGCTGCAGGAAGGACATCTGCCGCCGCAGGAGCCGTGGACGTCGATGCCGAATATCGGCAGCTGGTAAGCGGCCACGCCCGCGTCGCCGAGCGACGCGGGCGGATGCGTTACATACGTGCTTCGCGCAGTGCGCCGCGTGCCGCTTCCAGCGTATCGGCAATGTCCTGTTCGCTGTGCGCGCTGGACATGAAGCCGGCTTCGAAGGCCGACGGCGCAAGATACACGCCACGCTTGAGCATGCCGTGGAAGAAGCGGTTGAACAGTGCGGCATCCGTCGCGGTGGCCTGTGCGTAGCTCTCCACCTGCTCGCGCGTGAAAAACAGGCCGAACATCGCGCCCACGCGGTTGGTGCTGAACGCGACGCCTTCACCGTCGGCAACCGACTGCAGGCCGTCGCACAGCAGGCGTGTGCATGCGGCAAGCCGGTCGTGGAAACCTGGCGCCTGGATCAGTTCCAGCATCGCCAGACCCGCGGCCATCGCCACCGGATTGCCACTCAGCGTGCCGGCCTGATAGATCGGGCCGGCCGGTGCGATCTGTTCCATAAGGTCGCGCCGGCCGCCGTAGGCACCCACCGGCATGCCGCCGCCGATGATCTTGCCGAACGTGGTGAGGTCCGGCGTCACGCCGTAATGCGCCTGCGCGCCGCCGAGCGCGACGCGGAAACCGGTCATCACCTCGTCGAAGATCAACAATACGCCGTGCTGCGTGCACAGTTCGCGCAGTCCCTGCAGATAGCCGTCCTTGGGCAGGATGCAGTTCATGTTGCCGGCGACCGGCTCGATGATCAGGCCGGCGATCTCGTGCCCTTGTTTGGCGAACAGCGCTTTCGCTGCATCGAGATCGTTGAAGGGAAGGGTCAGCGTGAGATCGGCATTTGCCTTCGGCACGCCCGGCGAGGTGGGCACGCCGAAGGTCAGCGCGCCGGAGCCGGCCTTTACCAGGAAGCTGTCGCCGTGACCGTGATAACAACCCTCGAACTTCACGATCTTCGCGCGACCGGTGGCTCCGCGCGCCAGCCGGATCGCCGACATCGTCGCCTCGGTGCCGGAGTTGACCATGCGCACCATCTCGATCGACGGGATCAGCCGGGTGATCGTCTCAGCCATGGTCACCTCGGCCGCGCACGGCGTACCGAACGACAGGCCGTTCTTCACTGCGCGCTCGACCGCCTCGCGCACAGCGGGGTGATTGTGGCCGACGATCATCGGGCCCCATGAGCCGACATAGTCGATATAGCGCGTGTCTTCGACATCCCACAAATACGCCCCGTCGGCACGCGCGGTGAAGAACGGCTCGCCGCCGACCGACTTGAACGCGCGCACCGGTGAGTTCACGCCGCCGGGCATCAGTTGCTGGGCACGCTGGAAGAGTTCGCGATTGGTCGTCATGCGGATGTTCCGGAAAGGGATGAATACAGTTGGGCGAAGCGCTGCGCCGTGGCAAGCACATCGGCGGCGCCGAACAATGTCGAGATCGAAGCCAGAAAGTCTGCGCCGGCCGCGACCAGCGCTGCGCCATTGTCCGGCGTGATCCCGCCGATCGCCACCCGTGGCACGCCGAACGCGGCACTTTGCCCCAGCAGATCGATGGACGCGCGCGGTGCCAGCGGCTTGGTCGGCGAAGCAAAGCACGCGCCGAACGAAATGTATCCCGCGCCAGCTTGCACTGCCGTGCGTGCGCGTTGCAGCGAGTCGCGGCACGACACCCCGATGATCGCGCGGCTGCCCAGCAGCGCGCGCGCGGCGCCGATGTCATCTTTGTCATTGCCCAAGTGCACGCCGTGCGCGCCAACAGCCCGAGCCAGCGTGACATCCTGTTCGATGATCAGCGGTATGCCGAAGGCATCGCACAGCTGCTTGAGCGCGGTCGCTTCGGCCATGCGACGGGGCTCGTCGTCGCTTTCATCGCGGTACTGCAAAACTCGCGCGCCCCCGGCCAGCGCCTGCCTGGCGACTTCCAGCAAGTCATGACGGGGGCCGTCGGTAATGGCATACAGGCCGCGGCCTTCCAACTGGGCGAACGTGTTCAAACGTGTGGTCCTCGGCGTGGGTGGAGAGGGTGGTTGGGCGAGACGATGCTTTCGCAATGTCGGGCGAGTTGCGAGAATACGGAATTCAACCGTAAGCAAAGAAGTCCGATCATGAGCCAGAGTTCCACCGAAACCGCAGCCTTGCGCAAATGGATGTGTGTCGTCTGCGGCTATATCTACGACGAAGCCGTGGGTGTACCCGATGAAGGCATCGCCGCCGGCACGCGCTGGGAGGATGTGCCGGATACCTGGACCTGTCCTGACTGCGGTACTACCAAGGACGATTTCGAGATGATCGAAATCGACTGAAAGCCACATCCTGCCTGCAAACGGCCCGATCCCGTCAGCGGACTGACCGGGCCGTCTGCTCTGATGTTCCAGCGCACCTTCAGCCGGTGCGCCCTACCGAGGAACATCCCATGCGACAGTTCATTCCGTTCGAAGACGATTGGGACGCACTGGAAAAACTGCGCCCCGAGGATCTGATTCCCTTTCGCGTAGGCCTGCTGGATCCGCCAGGAGCGGTTGCTCAGTGCGCCGGCCCCACGTCCCCAGTGATCTTCAGCTCATCGCCCGCTTTCGCGCCAATGCGACGTGCCGTTCCGCTTGAGAGTTCCAGCACGTAACGAGCTGGGGCATTGCTCGGGTAGATCGAACACGGATCGGCCTCGCACGGAGGCACATCCAGCTGCATCGAAACCAGCCGGCGGTCCGCGTCGAAATACAGGATGTCGAGCGGGATCAGTGTGTTTTTCATCCAGAACCCCCGTGGACCTGTATCCGGAAATACAAACAGCATGCCGTGATCGGCGGCGAGCGTGCTGCGCATCATCAGGCCATGCTCGCGGCTGGCATCGTCCGTGGCGAATTCGACCGTAAAGCGCTGCCCATGCAGCTGCACGGTAGGCGCTGCATGACTTGTAGGAGTCGCGTTGGTGCAACTGGCCAGCAAGAGCAACAGGGGTGCGAGGATCAGTCTCATCGTGGGCGCTCATCAATAGCTGGGTGGATGTCGTGCGAAGTGTAGTGTTGCCGCTGCGCGCAGCTTTCGTGACAGAAAAACGCACGCGCCCCTTCCCAGATCTGCGCCGCGGCGCTATGATTCGTCCCCCTTCGACGAAACGCCCTTTCGCGAAGGTCTCCGCAACAACCGACGACGAAAAAATTTCTTCGCCGGGTGTTGACGGTCACTAAAAGCGATGTAGAATGGGCGGCTCACCTAGGACGAAACGTTCTGGGGCGTCACCGAGAAATCGGCGACAAGCGAATGATCTTTGACAGTGTGCGCAGGTGAATTGTGTG
>NZ_MUNT01000005.1 GCF_002001175.1 Rhodanobacter sp. C03
AGGTAAATCGGCACGGCGGTGCCGGCGACCTGCCTCCACAGACACCTTTTCCCCGTAGCAGGTCCGGTGCTTTCTCATGGCCGTCTGGACGGCCGTTTCTAACTTAATTGATCAGAGCATCCCTAACTCCGCATTATCCCCACTTGTCGGAAAAGCACATTCTGACCTTGAGGTATCACTGTTTTGCTCAACCCGTCCTACGAAGCTGTACCGTCCCAAGTTATTGAGCCATCTTCACCAAATGTAGTGGAGATTGCAATTGTCTGCGTTTTATAAATTCCATAACCAAAATAAGCAGAAATCAGCACCGCCTTGCAAGAAATGGGAATCACTTTTTCCTCATAACATCTACGCGTTAGAGCAATATTCATGCCGCCTCGATTGGCAATGCTCGGATAGTAGAGTGCTTCACTAGATCCCGGGTAATCGACTTCAAGGTCAAGAAATAAACCAGCTACCGCACTGCTAGCTTTATAGTCATTAGCTGTGGCCGCCTTGCGCGAAAACAACTCTGCAAGAAACGCATCTGTAACGAGACAAACGTAATCGGCTTGAGTTTTTGCCCTTGGGATCCAATCTAGAATTTCCCTAACTTGAGAATTCTCTGGTGAAAGAATGGAACTTCGTCCGTATCGCCGAATGTGATCAATCTCGCCAATTAATGTTGTTCTGAACGTCACCCCTGGTCGTGGAGCACACGTCAGCAGATAAACCAAGCTGCCACGTTCTGGTGCTATTTCTCCCAAAACGGTTGCTTCATCAAATGCTGCATAGAAGACAGGGCAACCAGGAACATGGCAGCGTCCGTAGCTAACGACAGATGGCGCTGGTGGGATTGATAGGTCAGCAATATTCGCGAGTAAAGGTGTCGATTTTGGCTGCGCGTATCGACCTACCGGCTTGATGGTTACAGCACGCCCACGAATCATCGGCTTTACCGGCGTGTCTTCGATGACAGGCGCGTGGTGCCCCGCTACTGCGGCAGAAATAAGATGTCTCAGCTTTTCCCATGTGTACCTGGCATACGAATCTGGATGAAGCATATCCATAGCGGCCAACGCTTGCTCCATTGTCAGGTCGCTGTCTGGCAACTCTTTGAAAGAGTTGTAAGTGCTGACGTTATTACTCATACGCAGAACGGCTGGTAGCCTCCATCGGCAACTTCAACCCCTGCTCTTTCGCACAAGCAATCGCATCCTCATACCCCGCATCCGCATGCCGCATCACGCCGGTGCCCGGATCGTTCCACAGCACCCGCGCAATCCGCTTGTCCGCTTCAGCTGTGCCATCGCAGACGATCACGATACCGGAGTGCTGCGAGTAGCCCATGCCTACCCCGCCACCATGATGCAGCGACACCCACGTCGCGCCACCAGCCACATTCAACATCGCGTTGAGCAGCGGCCAGTCGCTGACGGCGTCGCTGCCGTCCTTCATCGCTTCGGTTTCACGGTTCGGTGAAGCGACGGAGCCGGAGTCGAGGTGGTCACGACCGATCACCACCGGCGCCTTCAGCTCGCCGTTGCGTACCATCTCGTTGAACGCGAGGCCGAGCTTGTGGCGCTGGCCGAGGCCGACCCAGCAGATGCGTGCGGGCAGGCCCTGGAAGCTGATGCGCTCCTTGGCCATGTCGAGCCAGTTGTGCAGGTGCTGGTCGTCGGGGATGAGTTCCTTGACCTTGGCGTCGGTCTTGTAGATGTCTTCCGGATCGCCGGACAGCGCGACCCAGCGGAACGGGCCGATGCCGCGGCAGAACAGCGGGCGCACGTAGGCGGGCACGAAGCCGGGGAACGCGAACGCGTTGGCGAGGCCTTCGTCCTTGGCCATCTGGCGGATGTTGTTGCCGTAGTCGAAGGTGGGGATGCCCTGCGCGTGGAACGCGAGCATCGCCTCGACGTGGGTGCGCATGGAGTGCTTGGCGGCATCGCGCGTGCGCTGCGGATCGTTCTTGCGGCGCTCGAACCACTGCTCCAGCGTCCAGCCCTGCGGCAGGTAGCCGTTGACCGGATCGTGCGCGCTGGTCTGGTCGGTGACGGCATCGGGACGCACGCCGCGCTTGACCAGTTCCGGCAGCACGTCGGCCGCATTACCAAGCAATGCGATGGATTTCGCTTCGCCTGCTTTCGTGTATTTCTCGATGCGCGCCAGCGCGTCGTCCAGGTCGGTGGCCTGCTCGTCGACGTAGCGCGTCTTCAGGCGCATGTCGATGCGGCTCTGCTGGCATTCGATATTGAGCGAGCACGCACCGGCCAGCGACGCGGCCAGCGGCTGCGCACCGCCCATGCCGCCGAGGCCGGCGGTGAGGATCCAGCGCCCTTTCAAGTTCCCGTTGTAATGCTGGCGGCCCATCTCGACGAAGGTCTCGTAGGTGCCCTGCACGATGCCCTGCGAGCCGATGTAGATCCACGAGCCGGCCGTCATCTGGCCGTACATCATCAGGCCTTTCTTATCGAGCTCGTTGAAGTGCTCCCAGGTCGCCCACGCCGGCACCAAATTGGAGTTGGCGATCAGCACGCGCGGCGCATCCTTGTGCGTGGGAAACACGCCGACCGGCTTGCCGGACTGCACCAGCAGCGTCTCGTCGTCGTTCAACTCGCGCAGCGATTTCAGGATCGCGTCGAAGCACTCCCAGTTGCGCGCCGCGCGCCCGATGCCGCCGTACACCACCAGCTCGGCCGGGTTCTCCGCCACCTCCGGATCGAGGTTGTTCTGCAACATGCGGAACGGCGCCTCGCTGAGCCAGCTCTTGCAGGAAAGCTCGGTGCCGCGCGGGGCGCGGATGACGCGGGTGGTGTCGATGCGGGTGGGGGCGTTCATGGCGGAGGGCTCCGGTGAGGCAATCACCGGATTATAGCCACGGCAGCACCCGTGCCCGGGAATGACCCGAAGTTCGGGCCAGCACGCCCCGCAAGTCGACGATCAGTGTGGCGGCAACTTGAGCCTCGTGCTGTTCAAGCCGCCAGGACCAGCCTGCTGCTTGAGTGCCTCGCGCATTTCCGACAAGGCTGTCTGGTGGTCGGGATCGTTACCGAACCGTGCGTTGAATTCGTCATACGTATCTTTCAGCCCTGCCCGTGGCTCGGCAACCTGGATCATGGCGCGCAGCACCCATCCATTGGCTTCGTTCGGAAACTTCTGGGTGATCTGGCTGGAGATCTCCCAGGCCTTGTCCCATTCCCGGGTCTTGTAGCCATAGATATTGCCCAGTTCGAGCAGCTGCCAGGAACTGCTGGGGTCGAGTGCGACGGCACGACGCAATGCCTCGATGGCGTGCGGATAATCCTGCAATGCTTCATACGCGAGGGCGCGCGCCCTGAACCCTGCATCGAATTGCGGATCGGTGGCCACGACCTTGTCAGCCTCGGCGAGCGCCCATTGCGGGTAACCCAGATAGGTCAGGCTGAAGGAACGGTTTGCCTGCGCACGTATGGCCAGAGGATTGTAGGGAAGAAACCGCAAGGTCTCCGACAGGTAGACCACGACCATTTCCGGATGGCCGTTGTCAGAAGCCAGATCTCCAGCGCGCCACATGATGGCGGTGGTGGGCAACTGGTCGAAGATCTCGTGATAGTTGGCCAGCTGGATCTTCGGATCACAGTGGCAGTCGCTGGCCTCATAGAACGACGCTTCCGTCGGCAGCAACTTGAGCAGCGGGTTCTCCATGGCATGCGCTTGTGCCTGACTGGCCAGCTGTTCCATCGCTTGCGGCGAACCACCCCAGATCGGTTGACGCGCAAACATCAGATCGCTGTTGATCGCATAGTCGGCGGGCGCGGCGGCAAGTCCCCGCTCGCCGATATTCTCGACGAAGTCCCGGGTACGGCCGATGTTGGCACCGTCGATCCACGCCACGTAAGCCGGTGTGAGTCGGGGTTCCAGCGCAAGAGCCTGCTGCAGATCGTTCTCCGCCAGCGCGAGCAAGCTCGACATCGACTGCAAGTTGGCCGGCGCTGTTTTCTCTGTGTAGTCTTCCCCACGCGCATCCTGCGCCATTTCTGCATAGGCATAGCCGCTGGCTGCATAGGCGAAGGCGCTCTTGGGGGACGCACGCTTCCACGCATCGAGCAATGGTCGCTCGCTGGCCGCGTCATAGTGGAAGTCCTGCAGATAGATCGCATCGAGCAGGCCGTGCGCTTCGGGTTGCGTCAACTGCGCATGCAGAGCGGCAGCGAGGCGATTGTCCAGTTCGGCCGTTTGCCCGTTGCGAATGAGCGCGTTGATTTCGGTCGTCGAAATCATGGGCTGCAGGCGATAACGACAATACGCAACGACAGCGTCATGCGACCAGTGACTGTGCGGTGGATCGGGATAAGCCAGGCAACGCTGCAGCGGATCCTCGATCGACTCTGCCGCTCTGGCTGCAGTCACGAACTGGCGAATTTCATCAGTGGAGTAAGCAGGCTTTGTAATAGGCGCGTGCTGCAGTCTGACGAACAGATTGGCCTTGGCGTCAGTGAGTCGCACCACTTCGGATGCGGGCGCCGCTTGCTGCCGCGGCGTCTGCGCAATGGGTTGTGAGCAGCCAGCCAGAGTCGCGAGCAGCGATACGCCGGCCAGCCGCAGCCATCCTTTCCACGAAGTCATCCCCTACTCCCCTAATCCCCAAGTGCCACGACACTATCAGAGCAGTGCGCGCCTGCACTACTTGCTTTTGGCGGCCAGTACCTGGCTGCCCGAATGGGTCTGCATGATCAGTTCCGTACGCATCCGCGTGGCCTCCTTCGCCAATGCCGGATCGTTGCCAAAGTGCGTCTCGAAATACTCGACGGTGTCCTTCAGCCCAGCCCGTGGCTGCTTCTCCTGGATGGTGGCGCGCAGCCTCCAACCGTACGGACTTTCCGGGTGGATCTTGATCAGCTGGTCGGCAACGTCCCAGCCCTTGTTCCAGTCGTGCGTCCAGTACACGAACATCTCGCCAAGCTGGCCCAGTGACCACATGTCGCTGGGATCGAGCGCCAGCGCAGCGCGAAAATCCTGTTCGGCATGTGCGTAGTCTTCCATCGCTTCATTGGCATAGCCGCGAACCTTGAAAGCACCCTCGTTGCGCGGTGACGCGGCGATCAGCTGGTTGGCCTCGGCGACTGCCCATGCAGCCTCGTCGAATCCGACCAGATCGTAAGCCCGGCGAACCCGCGCATCGTCGAGACCCTGATTGAAGCGCAACGCCTCCGACAGGTAGATCACCGACACTTCCGGATGCTTGCTGCCGGTCGCTGCATTTCCGGCGCTGAGGAGATCGCCGCTGAGAGCAACCTGGTCGAGTGCCGCCGGGTACGCGGCCAACTCAGTTTCCTTGTCGCACTCGCAAGTATCTGCCTGGTAGAAAGGTTGTTCCGACTGCAGCAGCACCAGCAGCGGGTTGCTCTTGGCGTGGAGCTGCGCCTGATCGGCAAGATGTTTCATGGCACCCAGCGAGCCACCCCATCGCGGCTGCTGCAGCCACATCTGCATGCTGTAGATGGAGTAGTTGTCTGGCGCCATGGCAAGCCCGCGCCTGGCGGCATCGAGGCCATAGGTGCGGCCGAGGCTCAGGCCTCCGGCATGAACCATCGCCATGTACGCCGGTGTGATTCGCGGATCCAGTTCAATCGCATGGCGCAGGTCGGCATCGGCCTGGGCCAGCAACTTCTCCATCGCGTCGATATTGTTTTGCGGCGTGTCCGCGATGTACTGCTGGCCACGCGCATCGGCGGCCATCTGTCCATAGGCATAGCCGCTGGCTGCATACGCGTAGGCGCTGTGCGGCGAATCGCGCTTCCACGCGTCCAGGGTGGGCCGGATATCGAACGAGCCGTTGCGGAAATCCTCGTAGAACGTGCGATCGAGCAACCCACGCGACTCCGGCTGCGTCAGCTGGGCCTGCAACGCCTGCGCGAGACGACTGTCGACTTCCGCGGCATGGCCGCTCTGGATCAGGCTCTGCACTTCGGCGAACGAGATCACCGGTTGATAGCGGTAATGGCAATAGGCACTCACCGCATCATGCGACCAGTGACTGCGCGGCGGATCGGGATACGCGAGGCAGCGTTGCAGCGGATCCTTGATCGCCTCGGCCTGCTTGGCGGCGGCGATAAACGTGTTCGCCTCCTCACGGGTGAACAGGTGGCGCTTGGCAGCGTTCAGATGGATGGGCACGGATTGCTGCGCCACCTCGGCACTCATCTGGCGGAATCGGCTCACCCCCGACCAGATGCCCCATGCCCACTCCCCGATACCGAGCAGGATGACGGCCACAATCAGCAGCCAGCGTGGACCTGAACCCATGTCGTGCCTCCCCCAGGCAGATGTGCTGCGACAGTAGCACCGGCCTGATGCCGATGTCAGTCCGGCTCAGCGGCTGGCGCGATCAGCAGGGGACCGGATCTTCATCGCGCGCGCAGCTGCCGGCACCAGGCATCGGCGGGGAGATGGATTGCACCGGCATGCGAAAGACGAACCGCGTGACAGACTCGTTGGACGACACCTGCAGCGTGCCGTGATGTGCCTTGGCGATTTCCGCTGCGATGTACAGGCCCAGACCCAGCCCGGACTGCGAGGCATCGTCGGCAGCATGCGAAAACGGCTGGAACAGGCGCGCAATCTTCCCTGCGGGAATCGGCTTGCCGCCGTTCGTCACAGCCAGTTCAAACGCTTCCTTGTCGCTCTGCGCAGTGACCTGTATCGGTTGCCCGGCATCCCCATGGATCACCGCATTGGTCAGCAGGTTCGCCAGCAGCTGCGCGAGCCGGTGGGCATCGCAGGTGACTGGCCGCCCGATCGCAATCACCACATCCATGGCGCGATCCGCATGCGCCTGCTGCACTTCGGCAATGACGCTTTGCAGTTCCGCAGCGAGATCGTCTTCCTGCCGCAGCTCGGCCGGAATGCCGCCACCAAGCTTGCCACGGGCGAAGTCCAGGACGTTCTTGATCAGCTCGGCCATGCGCGTGGCGCTCTGCTGGATATAGCCGATGGTGCGCTGCGAACTGGCGTCCTGTGCGGTCATCTGCAACAGACCGGCGCCCACCCGGATCGCGGTCAACGGGTTGCGCAGATCGTGCCCGAGCACGGCGATGAACTGCTCGCGCAACTTCGCCGTTTCATGTGCGTCGAGCAGTGCGCTGGTGCTGCGTTCGAGCCGTTCGACGACATCCAGTTCGGCGGCAATCAGCTTGGTGAACAACTGCAGCGTGGTGACCACGTTCGGGTCGTCCAACTTCGCCGGCAGCGGATCGAGCGCGCACAGCGTGCCGAAGAACTCGCCGTCCAGGCGGAAGATCGGTATCGATACATAGCTCTCGAAGCCGTACAGCTTCGGCACCGGGTGCTGGGCGAATTGCGGGTTGGTACTGGCGTGACTGAACACCACCGGCTGATGGTGCTGCCGGATCTCGTTGCAGATCGTGGATTCGAGAACCAGCTCGCCACCCGGCTTCAAGCCGAAGTCGATCAGGTCGTAAACCGCGCAGGCCGTCCATTTCGTCTCGGTAACGCGGGCGATCGCCGCGAAACGCATGCCGGTCGTATGCGCGACCACCTGCAGGATCGTGGGGATCAAGCCGATGCGGGCAATTGCTTCCACATCATCGGCAATCGGACGATATATCGAAATTCCAGCGCGGTCGTCTGTTTGCATCCGCTGGAGCATACCCCTGTACCGGACAAGTCGCTGGAGTACGGAACACGCAGCCGGTTATCCTGCCCCTTCGTTTCAATCGGAATGAAGCCCATGCGAGCCTTCGGACGAGTGGTTGTCGGTAGCCTGCTTGCGTTGCTCGCCTCGACTTGGGCCAGCGCATCCCCCGACACCGCCGATCCCAGTCACAAACAGGTCGCGGCATTCGCCCGACTTTACGGCGTGGTCCGTTATTTCTATCCCGGTGACGCCGCACAAGGCATCGACTGGAACCGATTCGCCGTGGCCGGCGTCACCGACGCACAGCAGGCGCATGGCAGCGCCGGCCTGCAAAGCAAACTGAACGCACTATTCGGGACGCTGGGACCGGGCATCGACATCGTTCCCGATACCGCTGCATTTCCCGCGCTGCCACTCGAGACCACAAAGCGGCCGCTGGTCGCTTGGCGCTACCTGGGTTTTCCGGCGAAGGACACTCCCTATGCTGGTGAGCGAACGTCCCGCAGCGGCGGCGACCGGTTCGTCGGCCTTGCCAACGAGCTGGACGCAAACCCATTACGCGGCAAGACGATCCGCCTGCGCGGCAGCATCAGGGCGTTGAACCAGTCCACCACCACGGGTCTGGGGCTCTGGTTGCGGACCGACCGGAAGGGCAAACCGCCGGGCTTTTTCAGGAATACCGGTGACAGCCAGGTGCATGATCTGGCATGGCATGACTATGTGATCACCGCGCCAGTCGGCACCGACGCATCGATACTCGCGTTCGGATTCACGATGAGTCTGGCAGGCGACGCGAAGGAACCCGCTGCCGCCTTTCGAAACCTGACGCTGGAAGTCAGCGACGAACACGGCGGATGGAAGCCGGTCGCGATTCCCGATCTCCGTTTGGCGCAGAAGCGTTCGCGGCCATGGTTTCTGGTCGGCAGTGCCGCCACGGACAACACGAACCTCTCATGGCAGCAGACCGGCGCTGAGCCGGGTTATCTGGTTCTGCGGCAGCATGGCGCAGCGGTTGAGCGCACGTTGTTCGATGCACCGCCCGTGGCCGGCAAGACGGCAGAGTTCGCGCTCGGCGCCGGTCTGAAGGCACGCGTCGCGTTGACACTGACGGACACGCAGGCACGGCCGTCACCGGATCGCGCCACGGCGCTGCAGGCACTCAAGGCACGCCTCGCCGGCATGCCCGATCCAAAGACCTCCATCGCATCCGGCGCCGCGCGTGAGGCCGACATCGTGGTGGCCTGGAACGTGTTCCGGCACTTCTATCCGTACTGGGACGTGATCCATGTCGACTGGGATCGCGAACTGCCCCGCGCGCTGGCCGAGGCGGACAAGGCGGATTCCAGAGCCGCTCAGAAACGCACGCTGCAACGCCTGCTCGCCCCGCTTGAGGACGCCCACGGCACCGTGTTCGACACGATGGGGAAAAAGCAGGCCAGCCTGCCGATCGCGCTCGAGCCGGTCGAGCATCAATGGGTGGTCGTCGCCACGAGCGTGCCCGACCAGGCCAGGATCGGCGATGTGATCACCTCGATCGATGGGGTAGCCATGCCGCAGGCGAAAGACCAGGCCGAAGCGCTCGCCTCCGGCCAGCCGTCATCGCTTGCCTGGAAGGCGCTGCAAAGCTTGCAGTGGGGGCCGGTAACCGAGGCACACCGCTTTGGCCTGAAGCATGCCGATGGATCGGCCAGTACCGTATCGCTTGCTTATGCCGCGCCTATGACGCCGTCCACGGCTCGACCGGCACCGATCGCCGAACTGAAACCGGGCATCTGGTACGTCGATCTGGCGCGCACCGATATCGCGCTGTTCACGGCAAACCTTGCGCAGCTGGCCAGCGCGCGCACGGTGATCTACGACGTCCGTGGCTACCCGAAGGATTTCCAGGTCAGCAAGACTCTTCCCGCGCACCTGCTCGACCACGCCGAGCACGCGAAGTGGATGCACGTTCCACGTTACGTCGGCCCGTTTGGCGAACTCGCCGGTTATGACGAGGTGGGTTGGGATATCCAGCCGGCATTGCCGCATTTCACGTCTCGCGCGATCTTCCTCGCCGATGGCCGCACGATCAGCCAGGCCGAGGCGGTCATGGGCTATGTGCAGGATGAAAAACTGGGAACGATCGTCGGGGCGACTACGCGCGGAGTGGATGGAAACGTCACTTCGTTCGAGGTCCCGCTCGGGTTCCGGCTGATCTTTACCGGCATGAAGGTGACGCATCACGATGGCGTCAGCCGCTATCACGCGCTCGGCACGGTGCCGGATGTAGCCGTGCAGCCGACAATCGCTGGCGTCCGCGCCGGTCGCGACGAAGTGCTGGAGGCGGCGCTGAAGCTGGCGAAGTGATGTGGCAGCTGCCTTCCAGCACTGGCAGGCAGTCGTCGCGAAGTGGATGCTGGCACCACCAAAGATAAGAGGAGCGGCGCATGTCACGCATATCCTGGTTCGCGATCTTGTTGGCCTGTTCGCCCGGTGCGTTCGCCGCGACGCCGTCGTCCGGCTCGGACAAGGCGGCGTGTGAGGTATGGCAGCGCGAACTGTCGTTTGCACAAAGCGTCGAACGCCATGATGCAGCCGCATTTGCGAACCACCTCCAGGCGGACGCGATCTTCGATGCGAACACGGCCAAGCCGGTACGCGGGCGTGATGCGATCCGGCAACACTGGACGGGGATCATTGCCGGCAAGAGCGTGCATCTGAGCTGGTATCCGCAGCACGTCGTCGTCACGGACGACGGTCGCCTGGCGAATTCCAGTGGTGCGTATCTGTTCGAGGATCCGGCACCGAACGCGAAGCCGCGCTACACGATCGGCAAGTTCTCCACGGTCTGGCGGCGTGGCAACGATGGCCAGTGGCGCGTCGCGTTTGATGGCGGCGACGACGGCAAACCGGCGAGCGATGCCGAAGCAGCTGCGTTCCTCGCTGGGCGACAAACTCGTTGCCCGGCAGGCGCCGACGCAGGCTGATTCACGGTTTGGCATTGATGTCCGAAAACGGCGAGTTCGAGTTCGTGCCCGGTGCTAACCTGCGTGCATGTCAGAACCGTCGATCGCCACCCTACCCGACATCAAGGTCTGTGAACGAGCCCGTCTAAGCCGCGATGCGCGCTTCGACGGACTGTTCTTCACCGCTGTCACCAGCACACGTATCTATTGCCGCCCGGTGTGCCCCGCTCCGTCGCCGAAACCGACGAACATCCGCTATTACGCGAGCGCCGCCGCCGCGGAAGCGGCCGGCTTCCGACCGTGCCTGCGCTGCCGGCCGGAACTCGCCCCCGGCAATGCGGTGTGGCAACGCGGCGAGCATGTAGTAGCGCGTGCGCTGAAGCTGATCGACGCCGGGGTGCTCGCGGACCATTCACTGGAACAGCTGGCGGCACGCGTCGACATCGGTGCGCGGCAGCTGCGACGCTTGTTCGTCGAACATCTCGGCGCACCGCCGATCGATGTACACACGACGCGCCGGCTGCTGTTCGCAAAGCAGTTGCTGACCGAGACCGCGCTGCCGGTGACCGAGGTGGCGCTCGCTTCTGGCTTCGGCAGCCTGCGCCGCTTCAATGCGGCGTTCCTGCAGGCGAACCGCCTCCCGCCGCGCGAACTGCGCCGGCATCCCCGCGCGGTGGTGGGCGAAGCACTCGTATTGCGGCTCGGTTATCGGCCGCCGTACGACTTCGAGACCTTGCTCGCATTCCTGCGCACGCGCTCGCTGCCGGACGTGGAGCTGGTCGATGAGTACAGTTACCTGCGCGTATTCGGCGCTGCCGATGCGCCGGGCTGGCTGCGGCTGAGCGCGTGGCCGAACGGTGAGCATGCACTGAGGTTGGACCTGCACTGCCCGCAACCGGCGCAACTGCTGCCGGTGGTAACGCGGTTGCGGCGCATGTTCGACCTCGATGCGGAGCCGCAGGCGATCGCCGCCACACTCGGTGTTGGCGGCGTATTGAAGCCGCTGCTGCGCAAACGCCCCGGCCTGCGCCTGCCCGGCGGCTGGGACGGTTTCGAGATCGCGGTACGTGCCGTGCTCGGCCAGCAGGTCAGCGTGGCGGCCGCGCGCACGCTGGCGGCACGCATCGTGCAGCGTTATGGCGAACCGCTGGCGGTGCCGCTGTTGCCCGGACTCGAACGGCTGTTTCCCACGCCGGAGCGACTGGCCGAGGCGGATCTGCGCGAAATCGGCGTGACCACCGCACGTGCCGCGACGATCCGCGGCATCGCACAGGCCTTGCTGGATGGCCGTATCGATTTCCGCGCGGAGCAACCGCTGGACGAATTCGTGGCGCGCTGGGTCGCGCTGCCCGGCATCGGCGAATGGACAGCGCATTACATGGCGATGCGCGCGATGAGTCATCCGGATGCCTTCCCCGCCGCCGACCTGATCCTGCGCCGCGTCGCCGCCGGCGATGCGCCCGAACTGAGCACGAGGGCACTCACGGAAATGGCCGAGGCGTGGCGTCCGTGGCGCGCCTACGCCGTGATGCATCTGTGGCGCAGCGCCAGCGATGCCGCGCCGGCGAAACGGAGCAAACCATGACTGCTGAAAAAATCCATTACGACGACATGCTCACGCCAATCGGCACACTGCGGCTGGTTGCCGATGCATCGGGCCTGCGCGAAGTGTGGTTTGAAACCAACCGGCACCCGAAGGCAGCATCGCCGTCGTGGGTGCATTCGCCCAAGGCACTCGCGTTCGCACGCGTACAACTGGAAGAGTATTTTGCCGGCGCACGGCAAGTGTTCGATCTGCCGCTGCATCCGCTCGGTACGCCGTTCCAGCTGGCGGTGTGGAAGGAACTCGAGCGGATTCCCTACGGCGTCACGATCAGCTACGGCGAAGTGGCCCGACGCATCGAGCAGCCCGCTGCCGTACGTGCGGTGGGCGCAGCGAATGGCCGCAACCCGTTGCCGATCATCGTGCCCTGCCACCGCGTGATCGGCAGCAATGGCAGCCTCACCGGCTTCGGTGGCGGCCTGCCGACGAAGCGCTTCCTGCTGGCGATGGAAGAGCGGGTCGCGCGAGGCGATCTGTTTTGTAACTCCACCGCAGCTCGCTGATACCGCCACGCTGCGCGTGGATGCGGTCACACGGCACGTGTCCCTCCCTCACCGTCATTCCGGCGCACCCCACAAAAGGGGCTAGGGCCGGAATCGCACTTGCTTCCTCACTCATCGCTGATAAGTAACCGGCTTGCTGTTGATGAAGCGATTCCGGCCCTTGCCCCTTTTGTGGGGTGCGCCGGAATGACGACTTGGGGTGCACGGCTGCTTGATCTTGCTCGGTCTCGATATTGACGCTGCGAAATTTTCATGTATACACCGTATACATGAAGAAACTCACCACGCCGGAGAAGATCCTCCGCGCCGCCCACAAACTGTTCGATCGTGAAGGTCCCGAGGCCGTCACGATGCGGCGTGTGGCGGAAGCCGTCGGGATCACGCCGATGGCGATCTACCGGCATTTCGCGAATCGCGAGGCGCTGCTCAAGCGGCTTTCCGACGACAGCTTCAATGCAACCGCGAAGCAGTGGCAGACGATTGCGCAGCATCCGGATGTGGAGCAGCGGCTGCTCTCCCTGCTCAAGCCGCAGCTCGACTACGCGCTGGAACATCCGCACCTGTTCGACCATGCGTTTCTTGCACCACGCGACGATGCGCGCCGCTTCCCTGAAGACTTCAAGGCGCGCCGCTCACCGACCATGAATGTCACGGCCGACATCATCAGCGAAGCGATGCAGCAGGGTGCGCTCCGGCAGGACGACCCCTGGGACGTAACGATGACGGCATCGGCGCTTCAGCTCGGCCTCATTGCGCTCTATCGCGCCGGCCGTTTCAGCTATGACGAGGCGGGATTTCGCCAGTTCTATTTCGACTCCATGAGGAGATTGATCGATGGCATCAAGACTTGAGCGTTTCACGCTGCCGGTCTGGCTGGCGGCGATGGCACTGGCCGCGCTGGGCTGGTGGTTCGGCAGCGGTCTGCACCCCCTTTGGTGGCTGACCTGGCTGGCACCGCTGCCGGTGCTATGGCTCGCGCCGCGGGTTCGCGCCCACTGGGCGGCGCTGGCGGCCTTCGTCGCGTATGCGGCTGGTGGGCTCAATCAATGGGACTACCTGCACGGCTACATCGGCCTGCCGCTGGCGACGATCATCTACGCCGTCGGCACGCCTGCCCTCGTGTTCGCCTTGTGCGTGCTGCTGTTCCGGCGACTGTTGTTGCGCGGCAATGCACTCGCGGCGACGTTGGCGCTGTCGGTGGTGTGGGTCGCCGTCGAATACATCAACAGCCTGATCTCGCCGCACGGCACGTTTGGCAGCATCGGCTATACGCAGATGGATGCGCTGCCGGTCATCCAGATCGCCGCGATCGCCGGCATCTGGGGTATCGGGTTCCTCGTATTGTTGTTGCCGGCAGCGATCGCCGTGCAGATCGCACCACAGACATCGAAGCATGGCCGCATGTCAGCGACCATTACCGCCGTGCTGCTGATCGTGGCGGCCATCGGCTACGGCTGCTGGCGGCTGCAGGCGCCAGCCACTACCACGCTGCGCATCGGCCTGGTGTCGCTGGAGAAACCGATCCGTCCCGCATTGCACGATGTCGACGGCCAGACCCTGGAAGCTCGTTATGTGGATGCGATCAATCGCCTCGCGGGTGATGGCGCGAAAGCCGTGCTGATTCCGGAAACCTCCTTCGCCACCGCCGATGCCAGCGTGCCTGCGTTCACACAGCTGGCACAGCAACACGATCTGATCGTGGACGCCGGCATCGATTTCAAGGGTGACCCGCGTGCCGAACGCAACATGGTGATGGTGTTCCAGCCGGACGCCGCCGCGCCGGCCACTTACAGCAAGCATCACCTGATCCCCGGCTTCGAACGTCAGTACACGCCCGGCGACAGCTACACCCTGCTCAACGGCACACCGCGGATCGGGCTGGCGATCTGCAAGGACATGGATTTTCACGACATCGGCCACGCCTATGCCGCGCGCGATGCACAACTGCTGCTGGTGCCAGCGTGGGATTTCAGCATCGATGGCTGGCTGCACAGCCGCATGGCGATCATGCGTGGCGTGGAAAGCGGCTTCGCCATCGCGCGTGCCGCCCGTTCCGGCCGTCTTACCCTGAGTGACGACCGCGGCCGCGTAGTGGCCGAGGCCTCCAGCGAGAAAAACGACGCCGAACTGGTAGGCGATTTGCCGTTGCGCGAGACACGGACGTTGTACTCGCACTGGGGCGACTGGTTTGCGTGGCTGGATCTCGCCGCCTTGATCGTGTTGCTTGGACTGGCGCTGCGCCCCACTCGCCATTGAAGCAGGCGGCGCTGAAGCAGCTGGTCAACCGCCGCTGGTCGGCGCCGGCTGCGGCTGCGGCACGACACGCGGCAGATCGGCAGCGTTCTGCTGGCGATTCAGCAGATCCTGCTGAGTGGCATGGTCGCGATCCTGCTGCGCACGATCGGCCTGATCCATCTGCTGCTGCGCCTGCGGATTGTTCGCCAGTGGGCGCTTCGCGTTGTCCGACACATCCTGGTGCAGTTGCTGCTGTTGCTGGCTCTTCTGCAGCTGGTCGCGCGTCTGCTGCTGTTGCACGGTCTGCTGGTACTGCGCGGAGTTCGCCTGGGCGGGCTGCACCGCACAGGCCGCGCCGAGGGGAAGCAGGGCAAGAACGCCGGTCATCCACAGCGTTTGCGACATGGAGAAGTGCTGAACGACACGTGTAATGGTCATGGCAGTGCGCGATCATGTGGGATGGTGATGGCATCGTAGGACGACACATATGAAAATCCCGTTTCGCGTGCTGCTGTGTGCGCTGGTAGCATTCAGCTCCGGTTGCGCCACGCAGCAACCGGTCAAGCCGCCGTCCGCCGCTACGACCGCCAGCTCGCCGGCCCCGTTGCTGCTGATCTCGATCGATGCCTATCGCTACGACTACATCGACCGCGGCCTCAGCCCCACGCTGGCGATGCTGGCGAAGAACGGTGTACAGGCCGCATCGATGCAGCCGTCATTCCCGTCGCTGACGTTCCCGAACCATTACACCATCGTCACCGGCCTCTACCCGGATCACCATGGCATCGTCAACAACACGATGTTCGACTCCGTACTCGGCAAGTTCTCGATCAGCAACCGCGAAGCAGTCAGTGATGGCCGCTGGTGGGCCGAAGGTACGCCGATCTGGGAGACCGCCGATGCGCATGGCCTGCGCACCGCGACGATGTTCTGGCCCGGTGCCGAGGCGGATATCCGCGGCCATCATCCGGACGAGTGGAAGCCGTACGACGGCAAGGTGACGCCGGATCAGCGGGTGGACCAGGTACTGGCGTGGCTGGACGAGCCGGCCGCTCAGCGCCCCACCTTCCTCACCCTGTATTTCGATGCGGTCGATCACGCCGGCCACAAATACGGACCGGATACTCCGCAGGTAAACGAGGCGCTGCGCGAAACCGATGAAGCGATGACGCGGCTGGTGCTGGGGCTCAAGCAAAGGGGTCTGTTCGACAGGATCAACCTGATCGTGCTGGCCGATCACGGCATGGCCAGCACCCCGCTGCCGAACAGCGTGCTGATCGACCGATTGATCCCGATCGATCAGGTGCAGACAGCGAGCATGGGCATCCTGGCCGGCTTCAATCCGAAGGACGGCAGCGCGAAGGCCATGAGCGACTTCGCCGCGATCGAACATCAGCTCGAACAGCCGCAGCCGCATATGCAGTGCTGGGACAAGACACGGGTACCGGCGCGCCTCCACTACGGCAGCAATCCGCGCGTGCCGCAGTTGTCGTGCCTGGCGAATGTCGGCTGGCGCGTCACCACCACCGATTTCCTCGAAAGCCACAAGGGCGATGTCAGCATCGGCGAACACGGCTACGACAATGCCGATCCGCTGATGCAGGCGCTGTTCGTGGCGCATGGCCCGGCGTTCCGCACTGGCGCAAAGGTTGGCGCGTTTCCGAACGTGGACGTCTATCCGCTGATGGCGCACCTGCTCGATCTGCCGCCGGCCGCGAACGATGGCGACTACGATGCAGTGAAGGACATGCTGAAACCGGCAGTGCGCTGAGCGTTCAACCCATCGCTTCTTACGGCATCGCGCCCTTGCTCATCGGCGTCGGCGGCGTCGCCACGTTAACCAGCGGCGGCAGGCGAAACAGGCGCAGCGCAATCAGCAGACCCGCCAGCACCAACACGCCGACGAACAGCGCCACGCCGTTCCAGCCGTGCGACGCATAGAACAGGCCGCCGCTGGCACCGGCGATGCTCGAGCCCATGTAGTAGCAGAACAGGTACACCGACGAGGCCTGCGCCTTCGCCGTACCGGCGCGCCGCCCGACCCAGCTGCTGACGATGGAATGACCGCCGAAGAAACCGAACGTGACCGCGACGATGCCGAGCATGATCAGCAGCAACGGCTGCATCATCGTCAGCGCCACGCCGACCAGCATCAGTGCGAACGCGGTCCACAGTACCTTGCGTCGCCCAAGCCGGCCGGCCAGATGGCCCATCCACGCCGAGCTGAACGTGCCGACCAGATAGATGCCGAAAATCAGTCCGACCACCGCCTGGCTCAGGCCGTATGGTGGCGCCAGCAGGCGGTAGCCGAGATAGTTGTAGACCGTGACGAACGCACCGAGCAGCAGGAAACCCTCGACGAACAGCCATGGCAGGCCGCGGTCGCGGAACATGCCGGTGAAACGCCCCAGCACCACGCGCCAGCGCAACGGCTGCGCCACGAAATGCCGTGACGGTGGCAACGCGCGCCAGAAGATCAACCCGGCCAGCACACCAATCGCGCCGACCACGCCCACACCGAATCGCCAGCCGAAGAAGTCGGTCAGCACACCAGTGATCAAACGCCCACCCATGCCGCCGACCGCACTGCCGCTGATATACAGACCCATGCCCAGGCCAATCGACTCGACGTCCATCTCCTCGCCAAGATACGTCATCGCCACCGCCGGCAAGCCGCTCAAGGTCAATCCGAGCATGGTGCGCACCACCAGCAACGCGGGCCAGCTCGGCATCATCGCCGTCACCAGCACCAGCAACGCGGATGAAAGCAGCGACGCCACCATCACCGTCTTGCGCCCCCAGGCATCCGACAGTGCGCCGGCAAACAGCATCGCGAAGGCCAGCACGCCGGTGGTCAGCGACAGCGACAACGCGCTGACCGCTGCACTCACGCCGTAGGCATGACTGAACTCCGGCATCAGCGGTTGCACGCAATACAGCAGGCCGAACGTCGCGAAGCCCGCCGCGAACAGCGCGAGGTTGGTACGCCGGAACTCCGGCGTGCCGTGATGGATCGTCGATGTCGTCTCGGGGCTGTTCATCGGAACAGTGTAATCGCCGCACCGTGCCGATGATCCCGCTACTTAGCGAACCCGGCGTGCAAAGAACGCCACGATCAGTCCGAACAGCAGCATCGCCAGCAGGTTTTCGATAAACGACTGCGTGGTGAAATGCGGCTTCGGCCATGCCGCGGAGAGTGGCACGACCACGTATTCCATGACTCCGAACACGACCACGCCATACAGCGCGCCGGCGGTCACCCAGTGTCGCTTGAGCCACGCCATCTGCCCGGCGGCAAACACGAAGATCGCTGCGATCAACAGCGACATCGCCCACTGCAGTCCCAGCCCCAGCAACGAAATCGGCATGCCGCCCTGGAACGCAGGCTTGCCCAGCAGGCCGCTGGCAATCGCGCGCAGGATGATCAGCGGACTGATGCCGTTGATCACCGCAGCGGAACCGATATCGATCGTGCCGGCGACGAAACCGCCGTACAGGATGGCAGTCAACGTGGAGCTGCGCGTCGTGGTCATCAGCAAGTCTCCTGATTGGGCGTGAGCCTGAACGCAACACCCGGGCAAATGGCGCCAGGCAGCGTGATCAGGCGGTGGGGCGATGCCCACATATAATGCTTCACCCCCACATGCCGGCATGTGCCGCCAGTCATGTCCGATCAATACCGTGATTCGAGTATCCGCAACCAGCCGTTGCCGGGTTCCAGCGGAATCGCCTCGCGCGGCTTGAATTCGACCGCTGGCGGGAAGCCCCCGCGATCAATGTCTTGCTGGGGCACACAGCTGTGGTCGTCGGCACATTCTGAAAACTACTCAGGCACTGCGGTCGCTGCGCAAGGCACGCACCACTTCATCATTGCCGGCCGCGCCGCGCCCACTGACCCAACCGAACAACGCGATGCCGACGATAATCGCCAGCGCGCCGAACAGAGCATAGCCGTGCGGCCACACCTCGTCGAGAAACGACACGCCGAGCAAAGTGGCGAACAGCAGTTCGGCTGCCTGCATCGCCTCGACCGCAGCCAGCGCGGTCGGCTCGCGCCGCACCATGTCGGTGGCGCGGAAGAACATCACCGTGGCGATGGTGCCGGACGACAGCGCCACGCCGCCGGCCAGCAACGCTTCGCGCAGGGTCGGCGGCCCGATCGTGCACCAGGCGATGACAGCGAACAGCAGCCACAGCGGCCAGCTGCACAAGGTCATGCCGAATACGCGCTGCACGGCGTTGATATGGCTTTCGCCATGCTCCAGATGCAGCAGCAGCTTGCGGTTGCCAAGCGGGTACGCAAACGCGGACAGCACCACCGCGCCGATTGCCAGCCAGTCACTCGCCTGCAGCCGCCCCTGCGCATGCCCCCACTGCAGTGCGAATACGCCAGCCACGATCAGCGCACCAAGCGCCAGCGTGCGCCACGCCAGTCGTCGCCGTTCGTCGCGATAGATCAGCGGCGCCAGCAGCGGCCCGGCCAGCACGGTGGTCTGGAAACTGCCTGCGATCAGCCACGACGGCCCGCTGCTGGCCGCCCAGGTCAGCGGAATGCCGAACAACACGAAGCCGACGCTGCTCCAGATCAACCACGTGCGCGGATGCCGACGCAGTTCGCGTGGCAATTCACCCAGCCCGCCCTGCAACGGCAACACCACGGCCAGCAGCGGCAATGTGATCAGATAGCGCAGGATCACCGCCCACGCCCAGTGGCCGCCACCGGCGACCAGGCTGCGGTTGAGCACGTAGGTGAGGGTGAAGAACAACGCCGCACACAACGCCAGACCCACAGCAGCAAGCGAAGACGAACGCATGGAAAATCCGGTGGTGGCGGTCACGGCAAGGCCGCAGTGTTGCAAATCAGCCGTTGAATGCGAAGCACCCCGCGCCCCTGCGCGCCTCCGCATGACTTGATGCACATGCTGCAGCCCGGCACCGGATCCAGACTCGCAGCCATCCACCGTGGAGAAACGATCATGCAGAAGTTTCTACTGGCATCGGCGCTGGCATGGCTCGCGATCCTGCAGGCGCCGACGCTGCACGCGACCGAAGCACCGAACGCGCTGCGCAACCAGCTGGTGGCGATCACGCAGGCCTGGGTGGATGCGCTTCCCCTGGGCAGGCAGGACGTATGGCAGCGCACGTTGGCTGATGGTGCGGTGCTGATCGACGAGTTCGGCCGCATCCAGCACAAGCAGGATGCGGTGGCATCGCTGCATCCCCTCCCGTCGGGTTTGTCCGGCAGCATCGAGCTGCGCAATCCGCATGTGCAGCAATACGGCGATGCGGCCCTGCTGCAAGTCGAGTGGTACGAGCGCGAGAGCGTATTCGGGCAACAGCTGGTGGTGCGGTACCAGTCGCTGCTCACCTTCGTGAAGCAGAATGGTGCGTGGAAACTGGTGGGCGCCGAGGACGTGACGATCCCGACCGCGCCGCCGACATTGCAGGTCGACGGACTCATGCTCGGCGACTACAGCGGCAGCTATCGCTACGGGCCTGACCGTGCGTGGACGGTCAGCGTGAAGGATGGTGTGCTTGGCTACGTCACCAAGGCAGGTCGGTCGTTCAACCGGATCGAGCCAATCGCCAGGGATGTGTTCATGGGTACCGACGATGAAAGGAACCTGCTGATCTTCCGCCGCGATGCCGCCGGCCATGTCAGCGAACTGATCGAGCGGCGCAAGTTCAACGACCTGCACCTCAAGCGCGAGGCAGGCAGCGCCAAAGCCTGAGCCAGTGCGTCACTCCATGTCGGCTGACGACGCCAGTGGCAACTTCAGATGCACTTCCAGTCCATCGCGCAGGCCGTTGCTGGCGTAGATGTCGCCGCCATGGACCTGCACCACGCGCTGCACGATCGCCAGGCCCATGCCATGACCATCGGCGCGCGCCGCGTTGCTGCCGCGGAAGAATGGCCGGAACAGGAATTCCAGTTCCGCATCGGGTACGCCCGGGCCGCGGTCGCTGATCGACAATTCGGCGAACTGCGGCCCTTCGCGCACGGCAAGTTCCACGCTGCCACCTTCCGGACTGAACTTGATGGCGTTGGCGATCAGGTTGTCCAGCGCGCGCTCCAGCAACAGCGCACTGCCCAGCACCATGACTGGCTGGCCCGACGCCAGTTGCAAGCTCACCTTGCGCGCGCCGGCCTCCAGCGCGGCCCGGGCAATGCAGTCCTGAATCAGTTCGCGCAGCTCCAGGCGCTCACGGTTCATGCCGGGGATGCCGCCTTCCAGGCGCGACAGCGTCAGCATTTCCCCAGTCATGCGATCGAGCCGACCGATTTCCTGTTCGGCCTGGCGGAAGTACGAATCCGCCTCTGCTGCACTGGTACTGCGCTGGGCAAAATCGAGGATCAGATGCAGCCGTGCCAGCGGCGAGCGCAACTCGTGCGAGAGATCCTGCAGCACGCCACGATCATGTGCCACCAGCGCCTCGATGCGTTCGGCCATGGCATCGAAATCATAGGCGAGTTGCGCGATCTCATCGTGCGCCATGCCACCCTGGCGGCCAACCCGTGCCGAAAGCTCGCCGGCGGCCATGCGCCTGGTTGCGGCGCGCAATGCCTCGACCGGCCTGGCCACGCTGCGCGCAACCCACCAGCCGAGCAAACCGATGCACAGCAGCGACAGCACCAGCTGGATACTCAGCAGGATGGTTTGCCGGGTCTGCGGCCGTAGTCGCGTATGCGTTCGGCTGAAGGCCACCAGTTGCCGGGCGTGGCCATCGTCACCGACGATCTGCTGCACAGCGACGTAGATGCCTGGCCACGGTTGCACCACGATATCCCGATTCCCCTCAAGCCAGCTCGGCAGCGATTTCTCCACCGACGCATGCAGACGGATCGGATACAACGGCAACCCCTTTTCATACAGGGTCGCCTCGATGCCTTCATGACGCTGTTGCCCGGACCAGTCGGCCAGGGCCGCCGCACCGCCGTTTTCATAGGCCTGGTCGGCGCCTTGCGCCAGCGCCACCCAGTTGATTTCCCTGGCCGTGGTGTATTCGATGAAACCCCGCGTCAGCAGCCCACCGAGCAGCAGGACCAACAAGTTGGCCACGCAGAACCAGATCAGCAGGCGCCAGTACAACGAACTTCTGAACGGATTCATGCCGCTGCCACCAGCAGCACATACCCTGCCCCGCGTACCGATTCGATGCGAGGGGATTGCGCCGAAGCCTCCATCAACTTGTGTCGCAGACGGCTCACGTGCACGTCGACGCTGCGGTCGAAGCGCTCCAGCTCGCGACCCAGCGCGATGCGCGTCAACACGGCCTTGTCGACCAGTTCGCCGGCGCGCTGCGCCAGCGCCAGCAACAGCAGGAATTCGGCACCGGTCAGAGACAGTTCTCTCTCTTCGGCATATGCCCGTCGCTCGCCAGGTTCAAGACGCAGGCTGCCCACCTGCAGCGTTCCAGCCGCGATTGGCGCGTTGCGACGCAGCTGCGCCCGCACACGCGCCAGCAATTCGCGCGGCAGGCATGGCTTGGCCAGATAGTCGTCCGCGCCCAGCTCCAGCCCGATCACCCGATCCACCGCTTCACCGCGTGCGGAAAGCATGATGACCGGCAATCGGTACTGCAGCCGCAGCTCGCGAAGGGTATCCAGACCGTCGCGGCCCGGCATCATCACATCGAGGATCAACAGGTCCGGTCGCGTTGTCTGGTTCTGCAGTTGCGCCAATGCCGTTTCGCTGTCGTGGGCGACATCCACGACAAAGCCTTCACGCTGGAGGTATTCAGCCAGCAGGCTGCACAAGGCGCGGTCGTCGTCGACAATCAGAATTCTGGACATGGTGGCCGCTTGGTTTCTACCCATTCAATCCGTGCGAGAGCACTAACTCCACGGTCTTTACCCATCTTTACCCTTCGGCAAAGAACATATACACAGGATGGTCGTCTAATGGGTGCAAGACATCATCCCCCACAACGACAAAGGTACTACCCATGCGCAAGAGCATCTCTCTCGGCCTGATTCTGGCGTCGGCCGTGGCCGTCACCACCTTCGCTGCCACGGCACAGAGCGCCGGCCAGCACGGCGGCTGGCACTCCCACGGACATGGCCAGATGATGGCCCTGAACAAGCTCAACCTGACCGACGCCCAGCGTGCCCAGATCAAGCAGATCGTCTCGGGCAGTTTCACCCAGAACAAGACCCAGCGTCAGGCGCTCGGTCAGCAGCGCAGCGCGTTTGAATCGATGACCCCGGACCAGGTGGGTTACCAGGCAGCCGCGGCCAGCCTCGCGCAGGCGGAAGGCAGTGCCGCACAGGCACGCGTGCAGCAACGCGCCAACATAACTGCACAGATCTATGCCGTGCTGACCGCGCCGCAGAAGGCACAGCTGGCCACCTTCAAGACCCAGCAGCAGGCCCGCAAGCAGCAGTGGCAGCAGTTCAAGGCACAGCATCCGGTGTCCTCGACCTCGTCGACAACCCCGTAATAAATCGTCACATCGGTCAGCGGCAGGGAGTTGCGCCAGCGGCAGGGCTGGCGCAACTTTTTAATTTAACCGGCGCGGCATGGGTCGATCAGACGGATCCGAGCCGCGATCAGCGATAACGCCAGTGGCCACCGATCCAGATATGCGGCGGCCCCCAGTAGCCAGGCACCCAGACACGCGCCGGATAACCGCGGGCTGGCACCACCACGCAGCCGGTGAGTGAGGCGCTGCCAATCAACAGCAGCGCGGAAACAAGCAGGACAGAGATGGCGCGGCGCATGGGGACACTCCTGTTGGGGATGTGTCACCAAAAACGCGCACTCAGTTTCCGCGATGACTCGAACGCCAACCGGCGATGGTTGGCGTTCATCTCGATCACTGCCGCCTGAACAGAAACCGTCAGTTCCAGCGACCGTTGCTGCCGCCCATGCTGAAACGGCCGGCGCCGAGCAGCCCGATGGCAAGTGCGGTACCGAGATACATGCCCTGCAGTTCCAGCGCCCAGCCGCCGGTATCGGCGAGCGAGACCAGCTGGCTCAGATGCACCAGGGCGAGCGCCACGATCATGTTGATCACGATGATCAGCGCGCCGATCCGCGTCCAGAAGCCGAGCAGCAGCATGATCGGTGCCACCACCTCACCGACATAGACCCCGTAAGCCAGGATCGATGGTAGACCCGCCTGGGCCACCACACCAAGCACGTAACCGGGCCCGTGCATCAGCTTGGAAACACCGTGGAACAGGATCAGCACACCGAGTACAACGCGTAGCACCAACTTGCCCAGATCGGCGGAACCTTGCATGGGAACTCTCCTGACGCGATGGAAAAAAACCGTCGACACGACGGTCTGCACTGCCAGCGCAATCTAACCTAGTCGCAGTCGCCAGACATAGGTCCGATGTCTGACATGGATCCTTTCAGATCACACGCCTGCCAGGCGCGCCACGACAACACGGTAGCGCGCCGCTATGCGCTCCTCATCGTGATGATGGAAGTCGCGTACTTGCCAGTGGCTGCCAACCATCACGTCACGCACCAGCGGCGTGTTGCCGGCGAACAGCAAACTGTCGAGCACGGAACAAGTATCACGCGCAGCCAGCAGCGGCGAGTTGTCGTCCAGCACGATCAGGTCGGCACGCGCACCACCGCGCAACTCGCCAACCGGCAAACCCGCAGCCTGTGCGCCGCCGCGCAACGCGGCACGCCACAACGTCTCACCCACGCTGTCGCCTTCATGCCGCGCGGCGATATTGCGGTGGCGTGTCTGCAGGCGCTGACCGTATTCCAGCCAGCGCAGTTCTTCCACCGGCGAGATCGAGATATGCGAATCCGAGCCGATGCCGAGCGTACCTCCAGCATCCTGATATGCGGCCAGCGGAAACAAGCCGTCGCCGAGATTCGCCTCGGTGGTGGGACACAGGCCGGCCACCGCGCCGCTGCGTGCGATCTGCAGGGTCTCTGCCTCAGTCAGATGGGTCGCATGCACCAGGCACCAACGCGAGTCGACGTCGGCGTGATCGAACAGCCACTCCACCGGTCGCGCGCCACGCGTGGCGAGGCAGTCCTGCACTTCGCCGATCTGCTCGGCGATGTGGATGTGGATTGGGCGGGTTTTCGCCATGTCGCTGGCAAGCACTTCGCGCATCGCCTGCTCTGGCACTGCGCGCAATGAATGCAAGGCGATGCCCACGCGCACATCGTCACTCTCATGCCGGCGCAAGGTTTCCAGCAGACGCAGATAGCCGTCCACGGTGTGACCGAAACGGCGTTGCCGAGCGGTGAGCGCGCGACCATCGAAGCCGCCGCTGATGTACAGCACCGGCAGCAGGGTCAGCGCGATGCCGGCTTCGCGCGCCGCCTCGATCAACGCCAGCGACATCGTCTCCAGCTGCGCATACGGCGTGCCGTCCGGCTGGTGATGCAGGTAATGGAATTCGCAGACCTGGGTGTAGCCGGCCTTGAGCATCTCGACGTAGAGCTGGGCGGCGATCGCTTTGAGTTCGTCCGGACCGATGGCGGCGGCGAACGCGTACATGGTCTCGCGCCAGCTCCAGAAACTGTCGTCGACCCTGCCCTTGCGCTCGGCCAGTCCGGCCATCGCACGCTGAAACGCGTGCGAATGCAGGTTCGGCATGCCAGGCAAGATCCATGCGCCCAACGGTTCGGCTGAAGTCACTGCAGGCTCGACCAGACGTCCACCCGCATCCACGCCAAGCATGGCATCGGCGTGCCAGCCGCCGGGTTGCCAGAGCTGGCCGGCCTTGAAGCTGCGGATGGCTGCGCTATCACTCATGAACCTGCTCCCGTTCCGGTGTAGCGCAGTGTAACCGGGCTGATGACATCCTCTTCACTCGGGCCTCCGCCGCCCTATGCATAATCGTCCCATGGCCAAGAAGACGAATGAGCACACTCCCAAGCTGCTGTTGCGCCAGGCGACGCCTGCCGACGTACCGGCCTTGGTGGCACTCACCGGGCGAATTTACACCCTGGAATGGGGCCATTCGGCGGAGATGCTGCGTTCCCAGCAGACGCACTTCCCCGAAGGCCAGTTCGTGGTGGAGTACGAAGGCACACTCGTCGGCTACTGCGCCACGTTCCGCATCGACGAGGCCACCGCACTGGCTCCGCACACATGGATGCAGATCACCGGCGGCGGCATGGGCTCGCGCCACAAGCCTGACGGCGACTGGCTGTACGGCATGGAAGTGGTGGTGCATCCGGATTACCGCGGCATGCGCATCGGCCAGCGGCTGTACCAAGCACGCAAGCGCCTGTGCATCGACCTCAAGCTGCGCGGCATCGTGTTCGGTGGACGCATCCCGGGCCTGGCCAAGAACATGCAGCGCTACGGCAGCGCCGAGGCGTACGTGCAGGCCGTGGTGGAAGGCAAGCGGCGCGATCTCACCCTGAGCTTCCAGCTCAACAACGATTTCGAGACGATTGGGCTGCTGCGCGCCTATGTGCCGTCCGACTACGATTCGCTCGGTTATGCGGTGCACCTGGTATGGCGCAATCCGCGCCTGCTTGATCATCCGGACATGCCGTCGATCCCATCGACCCAGCGCCTGCCCGACTCGGTGCGGGTGGCTTCGGTGCAGTACCAGCAGCGCCGCATCAAGTCGTTCGAGGAATTCGCCACCCAGGTCGAATACTTCACCGACATCGCCGCCGACTACAACGCCGATTTCGTTACCTTCCCCGAACTGATCACGCTGCAACTGCTGTCGATCGAGAACGAGGAGCTCTCGCCATTCGACACGATCCGCAAGCTGAGCCAGTACACGCCACAGGTAAAGGAACTCTTCAGCCATCTGGCGGTGCACTACAACATCAATATCGTCGCCGGCTCGCATCCGACCGAACAGCCGAACGGCGACATCCACAACGTCTGCTATGTGTGCCTGCGCGACGGTTCGATCCACGAGCGCGAGAAGCTGCATCCCACGCCAAGCGAGCGCAACGTGTGGAACATCACCGGCGGCGACAGCGCGGCGACGGTGCTTACCGACTGCGGGCCGATCGGCGTGATGATCTGCTACGACTCCGAGTTCCCGGAAGTCGCCCGCCATCTTACCGACCAGGGCGCGCTGATCCTGTTCGTGCCGTTCTGCACCGACGTGCGCGAGGGTTACTTGCGCGTGCGCTACTGCTCGCAGGCACGGGCGATCGAGAACCAGTGCTACGTGGTGCTGTCCGGCAACGTTGGCAACCTGCCCGGCGTCAACAACTTCGACATCCAGTACGGCCAGAGCTGCATCCTCACCCCCAGCGACTTCCCGTTCGCGCGCGACGGCATCGCTGCCGATTCCACGCCAAACATCGAGACCGTGCTGTTTGCCGACCTGCGGCTGGAAAGCCTGGCCCGCGCGCGCAACGCCGGCGCGGTGCAGAACCTCAAGGATCGCCGCTTCGACCTGTACGAGACGCGCTGGCGGCCACGTTGAGCCAGCGGAGAGCAGCTTCTGTGGGAGCGACTTCAGTCGCAATGCTCTCGGTTGAAAATGTACAGAAGCATCGCGACTGAAGTCGCTCCCACAACTCTGTCGGTGACGTCTGCGATAATCGCACCATGTCCGAGCCACCCGAACCGGTATCGAAGTCGTCGAACCCGCGCCTGCAGGCCTTGCTCGGCCACGAATTCTTTGCGCCACACCAGTGGAAACGTCGCCTCGTCCTGTGGTCCGGCGCAATATTGGTAGCACTGGCAGCCATCCTGTTCGCCAAGGCCAGCACCTGGGCGTATCAGCTGTTCCAGCACATCCTCAGCTATGGCGTGTGGATTCCGCTGATCCTGACCCCGGTCGTGTTCGGATTGCTTGCCTGGGTCACCGAGGGTCGCTTGCGCGCCACCCGCGGCAGCGGTATTCCGCAGGTGATCGGCACCCTGCATATCGAGGACGAGGGCTTTCGCGAGCGCATGCTGTCGCTGCCGATTGCCGCCGGCAAGATGGCACTGACCCTGATTGCGCTGGCCGTAGGTGCCTCGATCGGACGCGAGGGGCCGACCGTGCATGTCGGCGCCGGGCTGTTCCACTGGCTGGGGCGCCGCTTCGGCTTCACCGATCCCAAGGCCGCCTCGCGCTTCATCCTCGCTGGTGGTGCCTGTGGCATCGCTGCCGCCTTCAATACCCCACTGGCCGGCGTGGTGTTCGCGATCGAGGAACTCGCCGGCACCTTCGAGCATCGCTTCAGTGGCCTGCTGCTGACCGCCGTGATCATCGGCGGCGTGGTGTCACTCGGCATCATGGGCAACTATTCCTATTTCGGCAGAGTGCAGGCCGATCTGCCGTTGGGTCATGCCTGGCTGGCGGTGCTGCTCACCGGTGTCATCTGCGGCCTGCTGGGTGGATTGTTTGCGCGACTGATCCTGCTCAGCCGGCACGGACCACTGGCTTACATCGGCCGGCTGCGTTCGCAAGCACCGGTGCTGTTCGCCACCGGCTGCGGACTCGCGTTGGCGCTGATCGGGCTGTACTCGCACAACACGGTCTACGGCACCGGTTACGACCAGGCGCGGGCGTTCGTGCAGGAAGCGGCACTCACTCCGGGCCAGGGTTTCGGCATCGCCAAACTGCTGGCCAATGTGGTGTCGTACTGGGCCGGCATTCCCGGCGGCATCTTCTCGCCCGCGCTGGCCGTCGGTGCCGGCCTCGGCCACAACATCGCCTACTTCCTGCCGAACGTACCGGCCGCATCGGTGGTGCTGCTGGGGATGAGCGCCTATCTGGCCGGTGTCACCGGTGCGCCGCTGACCTCGGCGGTGATCGCGATGGAGCTGACCGACAATCAGGACATGGTGATCCCGATCATGGCCGCCTGCCTGCTCGCCCGCGCGGCGGCGTCGCTTTTCTGCCCCACGCCGGTGTACAAGGATTTCGCCGAGCGCATGGTGCAGGACTTCGAGCGGCAACAGGCCGCGCATGCCGAAAGCACCGAACAGGCCAGACTGGAAGCTGAGGCATTGCAGCACGTCGGCCATACCAGCGCCTTCGACGAACCGGCCGCTCCGCAGGATGACCTGGACGATGAGTCATCCAGCCAGCCATGAACGCAGCCACGGAGTCACCGAAAACATGAGCGAACCACGCTGGGATCGGTTGCTGTTGAATGCCACCTTGGCCACCTTCGATGGCGACGCACCCTATGGCTTGATCGAACAGGGTGCCATCGCGCTGCATCACGGTCGCATCGCGTGGCTCGACCACATGGATGCGCTGCCGGCAGCCCCACACACGCTGGCCCTGTCGGTGGAGTCGCTCGACGGCGCGCTGGTCACACCGGGGCTGATCGACTGCCATACCCATCTGGTGTTCGGCGGTGATCGGGCACGGGAATTCGACCTGCGCCTGAACGGCGCCAGCTACGAGGAGATTGCCCGCGCCGGCGGCGGCATCGTCTCCACCGTCAACGCCACCCGCGCTGCCCGCGAGGAGCCGCTGTTCGCGCAGTCGCTGCCACGCGCACAGGCGTTGCTGGCCGATGGCGTGACCACGCTGGAAATCAAATCCGGCTATGGCCTGGATCTGGACAGCGAACGGCGCATGCTGCGCGTGGCACGACGCATCGGCCGCGAACTGGGCATCAGCGTGCGCACCAGCTTCCTTGGCCTGCATGCGTTGCCGCCGGAGTACAAGGATCGGCGCGACGACTATGTGACCCTGGTCAGTGATGAGCTGCTGCCGACGCTTGCCGCCGAAGGCCTGGTCGACGCGGTCGATGCGTTCTGCGAAAACATCGGCTTCAGCCGCGAGGAAACCCGCCGCGTGTTCGAACGTGCGCGGCAGCTCGGCCTGCCGGTGAAGCTGCATGCCGAACAGCTGTCCGACCTGGACGGTGCCGCGCTGGTCGCCGAGTTCGGCGGACTGTCGGCCGATCATCTGGAACACCTGAGCGAATCCGGCATCGCGGCGATGGCGCACGCCGGCACCGTCGCCGTGCTGTTGCCCGGCGCGTTCTACGCACTGCGCGAAACGAAGCTGCCGCCGATCGCGCTGTTGCGCGAACACCATGTGCCGATCGCGATCGCCACCGACTGCAATCCCGGCACCTCGCCGCTGCTGTCGCTGCGGCTGGCTGCCGGCATGGCCTGCACGCTGTTCCGGCTGACGCCGGAGGAAGCGTTGCGTGGCGTCACCGTCAACGCAGCACGCGCGCTCGGCCTGCACGATCGCGGCACGCTGGCGGTCGGCCAGCGTGCGGACCTGGTGGTCTGGCAGGCGAAGCGCCCCGCCGAGTTGTGCTACTGGATAGGCGGATCGATGGTGCGCGAGGTCTATGTGGGCGGCGAGTCAGTGACGATCTGACGCGTCGATGCGTTGGATCAGTGCATCGACAAAGGCCACCGGCAATTCGGCCTGTACCGGCACCCGCCACCAGTGCGGCTGGGCGAACTGCCGGCATTTCACCGCGTCCTTGTCTGTCATCAGCACCGGCAGGTCCTCCGCAAAAGCCAGATCGGCGGCGGCGAACCGATGATGATCGGCAAACACATGCTCGATGACTTCGACACTCACCGCACGCAGGCTGTCGAAGAAACGCCGTGGGTTGCCGATCGCCGCCACTGCATGCACGCACTGACCGCTGAAACTGGCCAGCGATTGCCGCCGGCCGTCATCCAGCGCCACCGCGTCGCCACCAAGCAGTTGCATCGGGTATTCACCGGTTTCGGCGACACCACCATTGCAGACGCGCAGATCCACGCGCCGCAACCGGCTCAGCGGCTCGCGCAGCGGTCCCGCCGGCAACAGCCGCCGGTTGCCAAAACGGCGCATGCCGTCGATCACGCAGATCTCCACGTCGCGCGCCAGACGGTAATGCTGCAAGCCATCGTCGGCGAGCAGCACATTGCAGCCAGCGTCGAGCAGCAACCGGGCCGCTGCCGGGCGATCCCGACCCACCGCCACCGGTACGCCGCTGGCATGGATCAGGCAGGGTTCGTCACCGACGCGCGCCGGATCCGGTGCGTCGTCCAGCAAGATCGGCTCGCGCTGGCTGCCGCCATAACCGCGACTGACCACGCCAGGACGGTAACCACGGGCGCGCAAGGCTGCGACTACCGCGATGGTCAACGGCGTCTTGCCGGTACCGCCTACGCTGAGGTTGCCGATCACCACGACAGGAACCGGCAGACGCACACTGCGCAGCACGCCGGATCGATACAGCCAGCCACGCAGGCGAATCACGCCGCCATAGAGCACCATCAACGGCCAGGTCCACCACGGAGTGCGGCCACCGCCGTACCAGGCTGATTCGAGCGTATCGATCAGCGCCATCGGTGCTCCTCAGTCGCCAGCCTGTTGATCGGCGTGATCGTGGAACTGCATCCGGTGCAGCGCCGCGTACTGGCCGCCGAGCGCCAAAAGTTCGGCATGCGTGCCGCGCTCGATGATGCGCCCCTGATCCATCACCGCGATCTGATCGGCACCCTCGACCGTGGACAGGCGATGCGCGATCACCAGCGTGGTGCGGTCCTTCATCAAGCGCTGCAGCGCCTGCTGGATCAATCGTTCGGATTCGGTATCGAGCGCACTGGTGGCCTCGTCCAGCACCAGGATCGGTGCGTTCTTCAGGATCGCGCGGGCGATCGCGATGCGCTGGCGCTGGCCACCGGACAGCATGTTGCCGCTCTGGCCAATCTGGGTATGGATGCCTTGTGGCAGGCGTGCAATGAACTCCATCGCGTTGGCGGCCTCGGCGGCCGCGATGACGTCCGCTTCGCTGGCACCGGCCAGCTCGCCGTAGGCGATATTGTTCGCCACGGTATCGTCGAACAGCATCACGCTCTGCCCCACCCAGGCGATCTGCCGGCGCAACGAGGCCAGCGTATAACTCTCGTAATCCTCATCGTCCAGCACGATGCGGCCCGTCGTAGGCGCATAGAAACGCGGCAGCAGACTGACCAGGCTGCTCTTGCCGCTGCCCGAGCGTCCCACCAGCGCAGTCACCGTGCCGGGCGCGCAATGCAGGTCGACGCCACGCAGGGCCTCGAAGTCGTTGCGCGGATACGTCAAGGTGACTGCCGCGAAATGCAGATCGCCGCGCGTGCGTGCCAATTCGTGGCTGCCGTAATCGACCTCCGGCGGCAAGTCGATCACCTCGAACAGATCCTCGGCAGCGGACAGGCCACGCTGGATATTGCCCTGCACGGAGGTCAGGCGCTTGAGCGAAGGCATCATCGAGCCCATTGCCGTGAGCACGGCAAAGAACACGCCCGGCGACATCTCGCTCAAGACCTGCGGACGCGTGCCCAGAAACACCAGTGCGGCCAGGGCCGTCGCGGCCACAATCTGGATCGTGGAACTGGAGGCCGCATTGGTTGCCGCAATTTTCAGATTGAGCCGGCGGGTGTGCCGGGTAATCTCGTCGAAACGCCCAGCCTCGTGCACCTGTCCACCGTAGATACGCACCTCGCGATGCGCACCCACCGATTCTTCCACGGTGCCGGTAACCGAACCCATGCTGCCCTGGATGCGTCGGCTGATCTGCCGATAGCGCCGACTGACCACCGTGGCAACCACGGCGATCGCAGGCACCATGATCAACAGCGACAGCGTGAGGTAGGCGCTGTTGTGCAACATGACCATCAACATGAAGATCACGGTGCAGCCATCGGTCACCGCCACTTTCAAGGCATCAGTCGCCGCCGATGCAACCTGCTCACTCGTATAGGTGATGCGCGAAACCTGTTGACCCGACGGTTCCTTGCCAAAAAAGGCGGCCGGCAGTTTCAAGTAGGCGGCGAAGACATCGTGCTGCATCGTCTGCACCACATGGCGACCGATGTACGAGATGCCGTAGTCGCTCGCGAAGGTGCCGCAGGAGCGCACGATGAAGATGCCCATGATCCAGATCGGCATCCAGAAAATCAGATAGGCGTCCTTCTTGGTAAAAAGATCGTCGATCATCGGCCTCAGCAAGTTGGTAAAAATCGCCAACCCGCCACCGTCCAGGATCATGCCGACCAGCGCAATCAGGCCGATGGCCCAGTATTTTCGCGAGTAGCCGAGCAGGCGCTTGTAGACACGCCAGCTATCGGCATCCCACACCCCGGCTTTCTGGCTGCTCACTGATTCGCGCCTGGCTTGCTCGGCGTGGTGGCGATCGACAGCTTGGTGAAGCCAAGCTGGCCGAGTGCGTCCATCGCGGTCACCACGTACTGATGCGGCGTCATCGCGTCGGCGCGGATCGTCACCTGCCGCTCGCGATCGCTGCCGGCATTGCGCGCAATGGTCTGCTTGAGCGGTTCGATCCCTTCGCCCAGTACCTCGTCGCTGCCCACGTAGTAGCGACCGTCGCGGTCGATCATGATGGTCAGTGCCGGCGCCGTCATGTCGCGATCCTGCGTGCTGGCCTTGGGCAAGGTCACCTGCAGGCGCGAGTGCTGCACGAAGGTGCTGGTCAGCACGAAGAACATCAGCAGGGTCAGCAGCACGTCGATCAACGGAATCACGTTGATCTCGAAATCATCGCCACGGCGGTCGTTGCTGATACGCATCGGTGCGCGCTCAGCCGGCGCTCGGCGCGGCAGGCGCCGATGCTGCTGCCGCGCGGCGCGGACGCGCTGGTACTGCGGCGGCCGACAGGGTCAGGTCGTCGAGCAAGGCCGTCGCCTGCTTTTCCATCTCCACGCAATAGCCGGCCACGCGCGAACGGAAATAGCGATGCAGCACGTAAGCCGGAATCGCCACGGTCAGGCCCGACGCGGTGCAGATCAGGGCCTCGCCGATGCCGCCGGCCATCTTGGCCGGATCGCCGATGCCACCGGCCATCACTTCCATGAACATGCGGATCAGGCCGATCACGGTGCCGAACAGGCCGAGCAGCGGGCCGATCAGCGCGATCGTGCCCAGCGTGTTGAGGTAACGCTCCATCCGGTGGACCACATGCCGACCGGTGTCCTCGATGCGCTCCTTGATCAGCTCGCGTGAGCGGCTGCGCACGGCCAGCGCCGAGGCTAGCAACTCGCCCAGCGGCGAACCATTCGCCAGCGTTTCCAGATGGCGCGGGTCAAGCTGACCCGTACGTGCCCACTCGCGCACCTCGTCACCCAGGCCCGGCGGCAATACCGACTTGCGGCGCAAGGTCCAGCAACGCTCGAGCACGATCGCCAGGGCGACCGCCGAGCAGATCAGGATGGGCACCATCGCCCAGCCGCCAGCCATCAGAATTTCCAGCACTTTCGACCCCGTCGCACGACCTGTCAGGAAGCGCGCATGATAGCAGTCCCGCCCCGCCGTACTGCGGCAGGCGTGGCATTCCCGGCCTCACTCGCGCCACTTGTGGCAAACCATAAGTCACTCCCGCCAGTAACGTGGCTGCTGCCAGCGCCAGCCCGGCTCCCGCTGCGGCGGGGCCTCGGCCGGAAAGGCCAGCGGGATCGCCCCCTCCACCGCGGTATTGAACACCGGCACGCCGGCGTCGGCATAACGAGCGAGTACATCCGGCTTCGGGTGTCCGAAGCGGTTGCGCCAGCCCGCCGAAACGAGTGCCAGCGGCGGCTGCAGCGCAGCGATGAAGGCTGCGCTTGAGGAGGTCTTGCTGCCGTGATGCGGGACCAGCAGTACCGGTCGCATCTCCGGATCGAGCGCGGCGGCCACCTGCGGTTCAACCTTCGAGCTGATATCGCCGGTCAGCAACAGGGAGCCGCCACCGCCCTCGACCAGCAGCACGCAGGAACTGTCATTGTCCCGATCGCCTCCGCCTTCGGTTGGACTCAACACGCGAAAATGGACGCCATCCCATTGCCATGCTTGCCCGGCGACACACTGGCGCATCGGCAACTTCATCCGAGCCATGCGCAACGGCTCACCGGTATAGCGCTGCGCCTGCGGGAACGCGTTCGCGACCGCCTCGGCGCCACCGGCATGATCGTTGTCGCCGTGGCTGATCATCAGCATGTCCAGCCGCGTGATGCCCAGCGCATGAATCGAGGGCAGCACGGCCGCCTCGCCCAGATCAAAACCGGATGGATAGCGCGCGCCGGTGTCGTACACCAGCGCGTGCCCGCGAGTGCGCAAAAGTACCGAGAGCCCCTGCCCCACATCCAGCACCCAGACCTGGAACGCGCCATCGGCTGGCAACTGGCGCGGTGGCCACAGCAGCGGCAGGAACAGCAGCACACCGAACCAGCGCAACGGTATGCCGCGCGGCAGGAACAGCCACAGCGCACCCAGTACCGCCAGCAGCAAGGCCCACGGTTGCACGGTCGGCAGATACCAGTGCGCACCGGGCCAGTACGCCATCTGTTCCAGCAGCCACCACTGCGCGTGCGCCAGTTGCGCGGCCAGCCACAGCACCGGCATGGCCAGCGGCGGACACAGTCCCAGCAGCAACATGCCGCACAACGCGCATGGCACGATCACGAAGCTGACAAGCGGCACCGCGATCAGGTTGGACAACGCGCCCACCAGTGAGGCCTGCCCGAAAAACCACAAGGTCAGCGGCAGCAGCGACACCGTCATCACCATCTGCCCGGCCGACAGCTCATGCAGAAACGCCCGCAAACCGCGCCCGCGCGACTGCAGGCACAGCATCAGGAATGCCACGCCGACGAACGACAGCCAGAATCCCGCCGCCAGCACTGCCAGCGGATCGAACAGCAGGATCGCGATCATCGCCAGCGCCAGCGATTGCGCACCGCTGCTGCCGCGCCGACTGCAGCGTGCCAGTGCCACCACCGCGATCATCAGCAAGGTGCGCACTGTGGGCAGGCCGAAGCCGGCCAGCGCACTGTAGATGCCTGCCACCAGCAACGCGCCAGCTGCCTGCGCCTGCGGGCGCGGCAGCCGCAGTGCCAGCCGCGGGCACAGCACGTAGGCCAGCATCGCCAGCCAGACCCCGAACACCGCCGCCACGCCGACATGGAAGCCGGAAATCGCGATCAGGTGCGAGACCCCGTTCGCACGCGCGACTTCCCAGTCACGCTGTTCCAGCCCGCGCGTATCGCCAACCGAGAACGCTCGCAACAGCGCCGCATCGTGCGGGTCATGCACCCGCGCAACGATGCCGCGGGCGATCGCATCGCGCACACCATCGACGCACCAGTGCGGAGTTGCCAGTCGTGTGTTGCCGGGATCGTCGCGCACATAGCCGGTGGCCACGATGCCACGCTCCAGTGCCGAGCGCTCGCTGTCGGCTACTCCGGGATTGAGCAGACCGCGCGGCCGTTTCAACCGCAACAACAACTGCCAGCGGGTGCATGGTTGCAACAACGGTGCATCGTCATACCAGGACACCGTTACCCGGCCATGCAATGCAATCGGATGGCCATCCAGCGTGGCCAGCTCCACCTGCAACGTGAACCGGCTGGCGTCGCTGCCATCCTGCGGCAGATCAATGATGCTGCCGATCACAGCGATATCCTGACCTTCCAGTGCGCGCGGCAAGCGTGCATCCATCGCCGCGGCTCCATGCCATGCCGCCCAGACGATGCCGAACAGCACGCACGCCAGCCAGCGCCAGCGCGGGCAATGCCACGCCAGCAACAACGCTGCACACCACAGCAGACCCAGACACCAGCGCGGCGGCAGGCTCGGCAGCCACTGCACCAGCAGCACGCCAGCCAGCAGTGCCAATGCTGCCGTGATTGCCACCGCTCGTGCCATGCCGCGCCCCGTTCCATTGTGGATACGGTCGAGCCTAGCGCGGCGCTAGCGACATCAAGGATGAAAAGCATGTAGGCACTCGCCGCATAGGCAGCGAATGCCACGGCATAGCCGACGATCAGGCCTTCGGGCTTTCCTGCAACACGCCGTTATGCAGCACCAGGGTGCGATCCATCCGCGCCGCCAGGCGGGTGTCATGAGTGACCAGGATGAAGCTGGTGCCGATCTCGCGATTGAGTTCCAGCATCAGCGCGTATACCTGTGCGGCATTGCCTTCGTCGAGGTTGCCGGTCGGTTCATCGCCGAGCACGCAGGCCGGCTTGGTCACCAGGGCACGCGCTACTGCGCAACGCTGGCGCTCACCACCGGACAACTCCGACGGCTTGTGATGGGTGCGCGTGCCAAGACCCACCCGTTCCAGCAGGACCATGGCCTGGCGCTGTGCCTCGGCAATCGCAGTGCCGCGGATCAGCAGCGGCATGCACACGTTCTCCAGCGCGGTGAACTCGGGCAGCAAGTGGTGGAACTGGTAGATGAAACCGAGCGAGCGATTGCGCACGCGGCCACGCTCGGCATCGGAGAGCTTCGAGAGTACGCGACCATCGACCTCGACTTCTCCGGTGGTCAGCGTGTCGAGCCCGCCGATGATGTGCAGCAACGTGCTCTTGCCCGAGCCTGAGGCGCCGACGATCGCCATCGTCTCGCCGCGCTTCAGGGTAAAGCTGACGTCGCTGAGCACGTCGGTGCGCAGGCCGCCTTCATCGTAGGTCTTGGCGACATGGCTGGCGCGCAGCACGTTTTCGCCGGATTGATCGGTAGCGGAAGGGTTCATGGCGGTCTTATTCATAGCGCAGCGCCTGCGCCGGCTGCGTGCGCGAAGCGCGCCACGCGGGATAGAGGGTGGCCAGCAGCGAGAAGGCGAAAGTCAGCAATGCGGTCCAGCCCACATCGTGCCAGTCCAGCCGGCTCGGCACCTCGCTGATGTAGTAGACGTCAGGCGACAGGAACGTGACGTGGAAGGTGTGCTCGATCCATTTGATGATGCCCGGCAGCTTCCACGACAGCAGCGAGCCGAGACCCACGCCGAAACCGATTCCGACAAACCCCACCAGCACGCCCTGCACCATGAACGTGCCCATGATGCTGCGCGGCGTGGCGCCGAGCGTGCGCAGGATCGCGATGTCGGCCTGCTTGTCGGTGACCAGCATCATCAGCATCGAGATCAGATTGATCACCGCCACCAGGATGATCAGCGACAGGATCACGAACATCACCATCTTTTCCATCGACAGCGCAGCGAACAGGTTCGCGTTGGTGTCCATCCAGGTCTGCACCCGATACACCTGCCCCAGTTTGTCGGCCAGCTCGCGCGCCACCGGACGGGCGTTGAACATGTCGTCGAGACGCAGGCGGATGCCGGTGGGGCCGCTCAGACCGTTGAGCTTCTCGGCATCGCCCATGTTGACCAACGCCAGACCGGAATCGAACTGCTCCATACCCAGTTCGAACAGACCCACCACGTGGAAACTGCGCATCTTCGGCACGCCACCCATCGGCGTGGCATACATTTGCTGCACGATGACCGTCACCCGGTCACCGACGCTGACACCGAGCGTCATCGCCAGGTCCCGGCCCAGCACGATGTTCCAGCTGCCCGGGGTCAGTTCGCTCAGCGAGCCTTCGACCATATGCTTGTTGATGTCGACGACCTTCGGTTCCTGCGTCGGCTCGATGCCGCGCAGCAGCGCAGCGCTGGAACGACCGGCAGTCAAATACGCCTCGGCTTCCACGTAGGGCGCGGCACCCAGCACATGCGGGTTCGCCTCGGCGACCTGCAACGTACGTGGCCAGTCCTGTACGCTTTCGCCGACACCGGACACGGTGGCATGCGAGATCGCGCCGAGGATGCGCGACTTCATCTGGTAATCGAAACCGTTCATCACCGACATCACCGTGATCAGCGCGATCACGCTGATCGCGATGCACACGATCGATACGGTGGAGATGAACGAGATGAACTGGTTGCGTCGCTTGGCACGCGTGTAGCGCAGGCCGATGAAGAGTTCGAGCGGTCGGAACATGGGCGGGTCGCTTGTGGGGATCGCAGGGCGGGCCGCCCGGACAGGCATTATCAGGTATTCGGTGAGACCGCGCTGGGTTGGCGAAGTTGCCGGCAAGTCGGCCCCATCAGAGCCGCGGCACGGCCTCGCCCGGTTGCACCGTCGCCAGCCGCATGCGCAGACGACGACGGATATCCGCATCGCTGTTGTCCGGTGCCAGCAGCAACACCTGCGTACCCTGCTCCGCGGTCCGCAGGCGCAGCAACACGAAACCACCCAGCACCCGGAACGAAGCCAGGGTGGCTGGCACGTCCTCGTGATCAGCCAGATGCAGTGTCCAGCTGTCGTCGGCACTCCAGCCGGCAGCCGCTACCGGCGAACCTGCCGCCTTGCGGGCGGATTGCCAGGTCGCCAGCAGCACGCCGACGATCAACAGCAATTTCAGCCACAGCGCCAATGCGCACAGCACGACAGCCAGCACCGCCAGGGCAGCGACCACGAGCAACATGCGTCGCAGCAGGCGCGACGGCCGGCATTCAAAGCCGATGGCGGGCGCGGATGTCATCGATGATCACCTGCCAGTCCGTTCGTTCCGGGCGCGCATGACCCATCACCCAGTCCCACAGGTCCGGATCCTGCACATCGAGCAGTTCGTCGAACGCCTGCTGCTGCGCTTCATCGGCGTCGGCAAAGCGTTCATCCAGCCAGCCGCCGAACAGGGCATCCAGTTCGCGGGTGCCGCGACGGCTGCGCCAGCGCAGGCGCTTGAGACGTGCTTCATCCATCACTGACTCGATCGGTATCCATGAGCATCAAGTGTAGCCGCTGTACCAGAACGCGACAGGCCGCACATGGCGGCCTGTCGTTGTCGAACCATGTACAGCTTGATCAGGCCGAACGACGCTCCACCATCAGCTTCTTGATCTCGGCAATCGCCTTGGCCGGGTTCAGACCCTTTGGGCAGGTGCGCGTGCAGTTCATGATGGTGTGGCAGCGATACAGCTTGAACGGATCTTCCAGATCATCCAGCCGTGCGCCGGTGGCCTCGTCACGCGAGTCGACGATCCAGCGGTAGGCCTGCAGCAGGATCGCCGGACCGAGGTACTTGTCGCCGTTCCACCAGTAGCTCGGGCAGCTGGTCGAGCAGCATGCGCACAGGATGCATTCGTACAGGCCGTCGAGCTTCTTGCGCTCTTCCGGCGACTGCAGGCGTTCACGATCCGGTGCCGGGCTCTGCGTACGCAGCCATGGCTTGATCGAAGCGAACTGCGCGTAGAAATGGGTCAGGTCAGGCACCAGATCCTTCACCACCTGCATGTGCGGCAGCGGATAGATCTTCACGTCGCCCGACGCACATTCCGAGATCGCCCGGGTGCATGCCAACGTGTTGGTGCCGTCGATGTTCATCGCGCACGAACCGCAGATGCCTTCGCGACAGGAACGGCGCAGCGTCAGCGTGGAATCGATCTCGTTCTTGATCTTCAGCAATGCGTCCAGAACCATCGGGCCGCACGCGGCCAGATCGACCTCATACGTATCGATACGCGGGTTCTGGCCATCGTCCGGCGACCAACGATAGATGCGGAAGGTACGCGGATTCTTTGCGCCCTTCGCCGGATAGTGCTTGCCCGGCTGGATCTTGGAATTCTTGGGTAGCGTGAACTCGGCCACGGTTGCCTCTCCAGTCGAAAACTTAGTAAACGCGCTTCTTCGGCGGCACAACCTCAACCTCGTCGGTCAAGGTGTACATGTGTACCGGACGGAAGTCGAAGCTGCTCTTGCCGGCCTCGTCCACCTTGACCAGCGTGTGCTTCATCCACTCAGCGTCGTTGCGATCGGGGAAGTCCTCGCGCGCATGACCGCCTCGGCTTTCCGGACGCTGCAGGGCCGAGTGCATGGTGGCAACGGCCTGATCCAGCAAGTTGGCCAACTCCAGCGTCTCGATCAGATCGGAGTTCCACACCATCGAGCGATCGCTGACGCGGACATCCTTGAACGATTCGCGCACCGCGGAAATCTTCTCGGAACCTTCCTTCAGCGTGGTACCGGTACGGAACACCGCTGCATCGCTCTGCATGATGCGCTGCATCTCCAGCCGGATCTGCGCGGTCGGCTTGCTGCCATTCGCGTTGCGCAGCGCGTCGAACCGGGCCAGCGCCTTGTCCAGCACGTTGGTCGGCAGATCCCGGTGTGCGGTTTCCGGCTTGATCAACTCGGCGCAGCGATGCGCCACCGCACGACCGAACACCACCAGGTCGAGCAGCGAGTTGGAACCGAGGCGATTCGCGCCGTGCACCGACACGCATGCTGCCTCGCCGATCGCGAACAGGCCCGGCACGATCGCATCGACATCGTCACCCTTCTTCTGCACGACTTCGCCGTGGTAGTTGGTCGGGATGCCACCCATGTTGTAGTGCACAGTCGGGATGACCGGGATCGGCTCCTTGGTCACGTCCACACCGGCGAAGATGCGCGCCGACTCGGCGATGCCCGGCAGGCGTTCGTGGATCACCTCGGGACCAAGATGCATCAGGTTGATGAAGATGTGGTCCTTGTGCTCGCCGACACCGCGGCCTTCGCGGATCTCCATCGTCATCGCGCGGCTGACCACGTCGCGCGATGCCAGATCCTTCGCGTTCGGCGCATAGCGCTCCATGAAGCGCTCACCCTCGGAGTTGGTGAGATAACCACCCTCGCCACGCACGCCTTCGGTGATCAGGCAACCCGCGCCGTAGATGCCGGTCGGATGGAACTGCACGAACTCCATGTCCTGCAGCGCGAGGCCCGCGCGCAGCACCATGCCGCCACCGTCACCGGTGCAGGTATGCGCCGAGGTGGCGCTGAAGTAGGCACGACCGTAACCGCCGGTCGCCATCACCACCGCGTGACCGCGGAAGAAATGCAGGGTGCCCTCGTTCATGTCGAGCGCGAGCACGCCGCGGCAAACGCCTGCTTCGTCAAAGATCAGGTCGATCGCGAAGTATTCGATGAAGAACGTGGCGTCATGCGCCAGCGCCTGCTGGTACAGCGTGTGCAGGATCGCGTGGCCGGTACGGTCGGCCGCGGCGCAGGTGCGTTGCGCAGTGCCCTTGCCGTAATGCGTGGTCATGCCGCCGAACGGGCGCTGGTAGATCTTGCCTTCGTCGGTGCGCGAGAACGGCACGCCGTAATGCTCCAGCTCGATGATCGAGGGAATTGCCTCGCGGCACATGTACTCGATCGCGTCCTGGTCGCCGAGCCAGTCGGAACCCTTCACGGTGTCGTAGAAGTGGAAGCGCCAGTCGTCCTCGCCCATGTTGCCGAGCGCAGCCGAGATGCCGCCCTGCGCCGCCACGGTGTGCGAACGGGTCGGAAACACCTTGGTGATGCAGGCCGCCTTGAGGCCCTTCTCGGCCAGGCCGAAGGTGGCGCGCAGGCCGGCGCCGCCGGCGCCAACCACGATCACGTCATACAGATGTTGCTGGATCTTGTAGCTTTCCATGAACTCTCGGCCTCGCGTCTTATGGGGTCAGCGCAATGCGCAGCACGGCCAGCACGCATGCCAGCGCGCCCAGCACCGCGAGGAACTTGATCGCCACCAGCAGGACGACTTCCTTCCAGCGGGTATGCACGTAATCCTCGATCACCACCTGCAGGCCGAGCACGGCATGCCAGAACATGGTGAGCACGAACGCGATCAGCAGCAGCGCGTTCCATGGTTTCGCCACTGCCGCATGCGCCGTGGCGTAGTCGGCGTGCAGCAGGCACAGCACAGTGGCAACGAACCACACACCAAGCAACACCAGCGCCGCGGCGGTTACCCGCTGGGTCCACCAGTGACCTACGCCAGACTGCGACGAACCCAGCCCGAGGGCCGTCTTCAGCGGATTGCGCCGGTCTTTCATGACGGTGTCCTTCGTGCTCATGCCGCACCTCCGGCCATCAATACATAAGCCCACACCAGCACGGTAAGCACGATGCTGCCAGCCACCGACAGCCAGCTGGAGCGCACGAACTGGGGAATCGCATAACCGGCACCGGCATCCTGGATCAGGTGACGGATGCCGTTGCACAGGTGATAGAACAGCGCCCAGCTCCAGCCGAACAGCAACACCATGCCGACCGGACTGCCGATGATGCTCTTGAACTGGTTGAAGCTGTCTTCACCCGCCGCCAGATGCAATAAGCCGCCAACCACCAGCACGCTGCCGACGGCAAGGGCGATGCCCGTGGCTCGGTGCACGATGGAAGTCATCATCTGCACTTGCCGCTTGTAGATCTGGAGGTGCGGTGAGAGCGGTCGTTGCGTATCTGCCATGGCGGCTATCCTGTGTGGAATCGCTGATGTCCGTGCCGCACCGTCTATTGAGACTCTCCACACGCGACGACGATCGCCGCGGTGATCGCTCAGAAGTCGATGCAGCGTCCGTTCTTTTCCCAGTCGCCGTAACGGGTGGGATCAGGAGCCGGTTGCTCCACCGCAAGCTTGTCCTGCACCGGCCTGACGGGCACGGCAACTGGTTCCGTCGGAACGGAAGCAGATTGGGATTCGGCTGGGGAAGAGGTATCGGACATGGTTTTTGTTAGCCGGGAAAGGTTAATACTTGCGGCAATACAGCACAACCTCGGCCAGCCCCTGCCACTTGTGCTTGAGCCCTGTCGCCCCAACCCTTGCTGGCTTATGCCGACACCTTATCCTGCGGAAACCCTGTTGATCGAAGGCACCGACGCGATCGCGTTTGCGCAGGCCCAGTTCAGCAGCCAGGTCAACTCCCTCTCAAGCAGCCAATGGCAGTTCAGCGCATGGCTCGATCCGCAAGGTCGTGTACGCGCGCTGTTTCATCTGGCCCGACTTGCCGATGATCGGCTGCTGCTGCTGCTGCGTGGCGGCAGCGCGACAGCCATGGTCGATGCACTGCGACGTTTCATGTTCCGCTCGAAGCTCACGCTGACGGCATTGTCACCACGCGCGCTGACCACCGGTCCCGCGCAACCGATGCATGCAGTTCACGAAGATGCGGAAACACTTTCGCTCGGTTGCGGTACGCACAGCATGCGGATCACAAACGCGGATCAAGGCGACGACGCGTGGCGCCTGCCGCAACTGCACGCAGGCTGGCCATGGCTGCCCGTGCAGAGATTGAACGAACTGCTGCCACCGGCATTGTCGCTGCACCGCCTGCAGGCCGTCGCCATCGACAAGGGTTGCTATCCGGGCCAGGAAATTGTTGCGCGATTGCACTATCGCGGTGGCAACAAGCGACACCTGCATGGCGTCATCCTGTCGCAGGCAGCGAACGCCGGTGAAGTGTTGCGTCGTGATGAACGTGACATCGGTTGTCTGCTCAATGTCATCAGCAACGACAACAGCATCGAAGCTCTTGCCTTACTGAACGATGACGTTGTTGCACAGGCCAACGACGGACGTCTGAATGCATTCGACGACCATGGGTCGATTCGTCTCGTAACCACATGGCCAGAATGAATATTGCTTAGTGAATATTGCCAGATGCTGACAACAAAATTCATCATGGCACTTGCCAATTGAAGATGAGCATCAGTTAAACTCCACCTCCCCGGCACTTGCCAGCGGATTGATCCGCCACTAGAGTCCGCCGACTGAATATCGCGACATCCGAAACACGGGGTGTCGAAGTACGCGACGAACCGGATGTATCCGAATCGGCGCGACCCGGCAGCCATACCGCCGGATGGCATACCGCCTCGCATCAACGAGTGCGGAGAAGTTGCAGGCAACACGGCCCACACGGCACGCGCATCGCCAAGGCAGCACTCAATCCAGATCGGCACAGACTCCGCCGCTCTTACCGCCACAATCCCGTGGCAAAGCGTCCAGCCACAAGTTTCGGCTGCGGCGATCAATCCAGGTGGAACGGCCTGCCAGCCCGTCCACCGCAATGGCGCACAAAACCTTGCAATCCGGTTTTGCGCGTACAGCACGTTGGAGGCAGAAACATGAAACTTTCCATGCTGTTATGGCTGACATCCCTGATGCCCCAGCCAGTTGCTGACCACGCCTGCCTCGCCACCACCGTTTATCTGGAGGCCCGCAGCGAACCGACCATCGGCCAGCTCGCCGTCGCTGAAGTCGCTCTGCGGCGCCGCGATCGGGGCCAGTGGGGCGACACCGTATGCAAGGTAGTGACCGCACCGCATCAGTTTGCAACCACGACCACGTCAGGCTCGTTCGAGATCGACAATCTGGAATCCTTCAGCAAGGCATGGGCCATTGCCGGACGATCGCTCACAAACTGGCAGTTGCCGCTGGCGCAGCGCCACATGTTCGTGCCGCACGCTGATCACTTCGCAACGATCGCGATCAGCCCCGCCTGGTCGCACAACCGGCCCAGTGTCACGATCGGCGAACATGCATTTTATGCGGTGAACTGAACAAGCCCGGTCACTGAATCGCACCAAAGAAAAAGGCCATCATGTGATGGCCTTTTCTATTTTGGACGTCCATACACATGGACGTCTGTTTCATAAATACATCAGTGCGCGTAGACCAGTCCGTCACGCACCTCAACGTAGTCGCCATTGCGCACACCCGGATTGGGGCGCTGAGTCACCGTGGCATACTGGCCATTATCCAGCCGCACGACGATGCGCCATCCGTTGCCGTTGCCGTCGCTGCGCTGGCCGACCTGGTTGCCGATGGCGCCACCGGCTACCGCGCCGACCACCGTGGTAGCCGTGCGGCCATCACCCTTGCCGATCGTGCTGCCGAGCACACCGCCAGCCACCGCACCGATGATGGTGCCGAGCGTACTGTTGTTGTTGCCGTTGTTGATGTAGATCGGCTGCACATCCTGCACCACGCCACAGACCTGGCAACGAACGTTGCGATTGCCGTAGCCCCCCTGCGGCTGACCCTGGTAGCCGTAGCCGCTGTTGTAAGGCTGGGTAACGCAGCCAGCCAGCACAAGGCTGCTCGTCACCGCGGCGGCCAGGACAAACTTGCGTGTCAATGCATTCATGATCGCTTCCTTCTTCAATGGACCAGCTCAGCGAGCGTCGGATACAGCCGTCACACCTTCCTGCACCTGCACCCTGTCGCCCGGATCGTGATCCATGCGTACCGTACGGGTAACTCCGTTGTAAATGTAACGCACGTCGTAACCGATGATCCGGTTGCTGGCGTTGTCCATGGTATTGCACTGGCGTTCCACCGACGTGGTTACCTGGGGATGCTGGCGACTCGCCTCAATGCGATTGCCGGCATAGCCGCCACCGACGGCACCCGCCACAGTAGCCAGTGTATTGCCCTTGCCGCCGCCCACCATGTGACCCAGCAAGCCACCGGCAACGGCGCCGATCGCGGTACCGGCAATCCGGTGTTGGTCTTTCGGCGGCGCCGTATGCGTCACCGTCTGATCGCGGCAGACCTGGCGCGGATTGTTCACTGCCTGGTGCACCGGATCGACACTGACGACCTTGGCATACTTCACGCCATTGCCCGCATCTGTGCTGGCACTCGTATCGCCAGGCGCATCCGGCAACGCCGCAACACCACTGGCTGTGGCGCCATTGGAAGTACCGGCATCCGCATTGCGGTTACAGGCACCCAGACTCATCGCGAGTGCCGCGGCGATACCGACATTGAGTACATTGACCATCAACCTGCTCATTACCAACCTCTCCTGTTTTTTTGTGCTGCAGTAATGACGATGCGGCACGCATGGTCGCAATTACCTGCGCACACATTGAACCGCTATCCAACTGAATCAGAGCTAGCTCGACCTCGTTACATTATCTTCACGTCGAAGCCGCAGAACTCTCGGCCACTGCACGGATAGGCATCATGCCCAAGCTTGTCGACAGCCATGTCCATCTCGACGACGTCGCGTTCGCCACCGATCGCGACGCTGTGATCGCACGAGCACACGCTGCCGGCGTTGATACGATGATCGTGCCGGCGGTGGATGCAGGCAGCTGGCCACGGATCAAGACATTGTGTGCGGGGCAGCACGGACTGTTTCCGGCGTTCGGTCTGCATCCGATGTTCCTGCAGCAGCATGCGCCCGAGCATGTCGACGCGTTGTCAGGATGGCTTGATGACAACCAGGCGGTGGCAGTCGGCGAAATCGGCCTGGATTTCCATAGGGAAGAACTCGACCGCGATCTCCAGCGAGACTACTTTGCCAGCCAGTTGCAGCTGGCGACCCAGCGGAGACTGCCGGTGATCGTGCATGCACGCGGCGCGCTGGAGGAAGTGACCCTCACCCTGCGCCGCACCGGGGGGCTGAGCGGCGTCGTGCACAGCTTCTCCGGCAGCGAACAGCAGGCGCGCCAGCTGTGGGATCTGGGATTTCACCTCGGCATCGGTGGCCCGGTGACTTACGAACGCGCGCAACGCCTGCGCCGCATCGTGGCGCAGATGCCGATCGAGTTCCTGCTGCTGGAGAGCGACGCACCGGATCAGCCGGATGCCACACATCGCGGCCAGCGCAACGAGCCGGCACGCGTCGTCGAGGTCTTGCGATGTGTGGCCGCGTTGCGCGGCGAAACGGAAGCGCACGTCGCCGATGCCATCACGACCAATGCCAGGCGCCTGTTCGGTCTGGATCGGCAGGAATTCCAGCAGACCGGGCTCACCCTGGACTGACACTTGCGGATGACGGCGCACTCTTGCTACATTTATTTCACCAGTGAAATATGATTTGGTGAAATGGCCAAGCTGACAAGCTGCATCGCGCAGATGGATGAAGGCATCGAACGGGTGAGCCAGATCATTCCGCAGATGCCAGCCGTCGAGGCGCGACTGTGCCGATTGATGCTGATGGTGGGCAGCAGTCTCGAGGAAGAACTTGAGTTCAAGCTGAAGCCGCATAAACTCAACCACAGCGACTTCCTCACCCTGATGATCCTGTACAGCCGCCCGGACGGCAGTTCCACGCCGGGCGAACTGTGCGAGTTCGCCACCCAGGGCGCCACCAACATGACGCGCATCGCCAATGCGCTGGTCAAGCGTGGCCTGATCACGCGTGGCGCCAGCGCAGAGGACCGACGCCGGGTGCTGATCCGCATCACGCCGGCAGGTAAACGCTTCGTGCAGAAGATGCTGCCGCCGATGTTTCCCCGCGTCGGCGCGATGTTTGCCGACTTCACTGAAACCGACAAACGCAACCTGAACCGCTTGCTGCGCAAGCTTGCCCATAATCTCGATCAGCTGGACCCGGACGGCCAGCCATGAAGGCCAAAAAAATGAAGGCCAATGAAATGAAGAAAGTCCTGACGAAACATTTTCCATTTCACCACGCTGCCATGGCTGCAGCATTGACCGTGCTGATGGTCGGCTGCGCCATACCGACCAGGCTGAGTCACCCGACCTTGCGCGATGATGTGCCACTCGCCGGCTTGCAGGCCCCTGCCCGCGACGGCTGGCCGGACGCCGAATGGTGGCGCGCCTACGGCGATCCACAACTCGACCAGCTGATCGCGATCGCCATGCAGCACTCGCCGGATCTGGAGCAGGCACGCAGCCGCGTGGTCAATGCCGAGCAATCGGTGCGGCTCGCTGCGGCCCAGGCCGGTCTGAACGTCAATGGCAGCGCGCAATTCGAGCGTCAGCGCCTCAGCGAGAACGGCATCATCAGCCTGCTGCCGAAAACCATCGGCATCGACCCCTGGTACAACCAGAGCGATCTCGGCCTGCAGGCGAAATACACCTTCGACTGGTGGGGCAAGAAGCGCTCGAGCATCGAAGCGGCGCTCGATCAGGCGCATGCCGCCGAGGCACAACGCAGCGCCGCCGCACTGACGATCCAGAACGCCGTGGCCGATACCTATTTCGGCTGGCAGGGTGATCAGGCACGCCTGGCACTCTCCACCAAGCTGGTCAGCGCGCAGGAGCGATTCGTGCGCATCGCCGAGTTGCGCGTGACGCAGGGCGTGGATCTCGCCGATACCGCGCAGCAGGCCAAAGCCCAACTCGCAGCGGCGCGAGAGATGCATGTCGCCCTGCAGGGTTCGGCCGCCATCCGCAAGGTGGCACTGGCCTCCCTGCTCGGTATCGCGCCGGCGGATCTGCCTGCGTTGCAAACACGACCGCTGCCCGAAGTGGACAGCCGAATTCCCGCCAACGCGCGGCTCGATCTGGTTGCGCGCCGGCCCGACATTGCGGCCAGCCGCTGGCAGGTCGAGGCAGCACTGAAGCAGACTGCGGTGGCGCGCGCCCAGTTCTTCCCGGACATCGGCATCAGCGCGATGGCCGGACTGTCCAGCATCGACCTGGGCAAGCTGCTTGAAGCCGGTAGCCGTACCTTTGCATTGACTCCCGCGCTGCATCTGCCGATCTTCGAAGGCGGTCAGCTGAAGGCCAATTACGGCGTCAGCAAGGCCCAGCTGGCAGCCGCCGTAGCCGAATACAACAGCACCGTGGTCAATGCGGCGCACGACGTGGCCACCCAGGCACTCACTGCGCAACAGATCGCCGCACGACGCAAGGAACAGTCCGCGCAGATCACCGCCAACGAACGCCTGCTCGCCACCGCGCAGGCACGCGCCCATCAGGGTGTGCGCGACGCCCGCGAGGGTATCGCTGCCTCGGCACAGCTGCTGCAGCAAGAGGACGATGCCGCCAGCCTGCAGGCCCAGGCCGTTTCCACGGACCTGGCCTTGATCAAGGCGCTCGGCGGCGGCTATCACGCCACCGGCGAAATCGGCGACGCCAGCCCGACCTCCCCTTCCCCTGCAAATCCGTCCGGAGACGACGCCCATGAGCGCCACTGAGTCCGACAAGAGCCTCGACAAGACCGCTGACGACAACGACAGCGGGATGGCGGCGAAGAATCCGGCCAAGCGCCGCAAGACCCTGTTGATCATGCTGCTGGCGTTCGCGCTGATCGGCGTGATCTGGTTCCTGTTGTGGAAGCTGGTGTTTTCCACACGCGAAACCACCGACAACGCCTATGTGGGCGGCAATCAGGTGGCGATCTCGGCACAGGTGCCGGGTACCGTGGTGGCGATTCTGGCCGACGATACCCAGCACGTCGAAGCCGGCCAGATCCTGGTCAGGCTGGACAGCACCGACGCCAGCGTGCGCCTGAGCCAGGCACGCAGTGCGCTGGCACAGGCCGTGCGCCAGGTACGCCAGCAGACCGATTCCGCCAGCGGCAGCGACGCCGCGGTTGCCGCACGCCAGATCGACCTGAAGAAGGCCGAAGCCGATCTCAAGCGGCGCCTGCCGCTGATCGCCGAACAGGCCGAGGCGCCGGAGACCATCCAGCACCTGCGTGACGGTGTCGATCAGGCGCGTGCCGCCTTGACCTCCGCCCAGGCCCAGGCATCGGCCGAACATGCCTCGATCGAAGGCACTGACATCGCCAACAATCCCGCCGTTCTGCAGGCGCGGGCGAACTTCCGCGCCGCCTGGGTGGCGGCGCAACGCAATACGATCTACGCGCCTGTTTCGGGTTATGTGGCACAACGCAGCGTGCAGCTGGGCAACAGCGTGCAGGCCGGCCAGCAGCTGATGACCGTGCTGCCGCTGCACGACCTGTGGATCGACGCGAACTTCAAGGAAAGTCAGCTGCGCCACATCCGTATCGGCCAGCCCGCGAAGATCGAGGCTGATCTGTACGGCAGCAGCGTCGAATACCACGGCAAGGTGATCGGCCTGGGCGCCGGCACGGGCAGCGTGTTCTCGCTGCTGCCTGCGCAGAACGCCACCGGCAACTGGATCAAGGTGGTGCAACGCGTGCCCGTGCGCATCGCACTGGACAACCAGGAACTCGACAAGCATCCGCTACGCATCGGCCTGTCCAGCGACGTCACGATCAACATCACCGACGATCGGGGCGCGGTGCTGGCACCACAGAGCGAACATCCGGCCGTAGCCGAAACCACGGTCTACGACCAGATGGCCAGCAAGGCCGATGCCGAAGCCGATCAGGTGATCCAGGCCAACCTGAATTCCTCCGGCAGCACCGGCGGCAACCGCTTGAACTGAGACTGAGTCCGCTCCCATGGCTGCCATCTCTTCCGACGCCGCACCCGCCGATGCCGCTCCGCTGAAGCCACTGCAGGGCGGCATGCTGGCCCTGATGACGATCGCCGTCGCGTTCAGCACCTTCATGGAAGTGCTGGACATGACCATCGTCAACGTGGCCGTGCCGCATATCGCAGGCAGTCTGGCGGTAAGCCCAAGCGAGGGCACCTGGGCGATCAGTTCGTATTCGATGGCCAGCGCGATCATGCAGCCGCTGACCGGCTGGATCGCCAAGCGCTTCGGTGAAGTACGCACCTTCGTCTTCTCGGTGATGCTGTTTGTGGTGTTCTCGATGCTGTGCGGCCTGGCCACCAGCATGCCGATGCTGGTGGTGGCCCGCCTGCTGCAGGGTGCCGGCTCCGGTCCGATGGTGGCGCTGGCGTTGTCCTTGCTGCTGGCCAACTACCCCAAGAGCAAGCAGGGCATCGCGCTGGCGCTGTGGGCGATGACCGTGGTGATTGCGCCGGTGCTGGGACCGATCCTGGGCGGCTGGATCACCGACAATTTCACCTGGCCGTGGATTTTCTACATCAACCTGCCGGTTGGTATCGGTGCCGCGGTGACCACCTGGTTCCTGCTGCGCAAGCGTGAATCAAAGACGGTGAAGGCACCGATCGATGTGATCGGCCTGGTGCTGCTGGTGGCGGGCATCGGCTGCATGCAGTTCATGCTGGACAACGGCAACGACCACGACTGGTTCGCCTCGCCGATGATCCTCAGCCTGGGACTGATCGCCGTGGTGAGCCTGTGCTTCCTGGTTGCATGGGAGCTCAATGCAAAGCATCCGGTGATCGATCTCACGCTGTTCAAGCAGCGCAATTTCACCATCGGCGTCAGCGCCATGTCATTCGGCATGTTGGCGTTCTTCGCGATCAACGTGGTGTCGCCGCTGTGGCTGCAGACTACTCTGGGCTTCACGGCCAGCTGGTCGGGACTCACCAGCGCCTGGGTCGGTGTGCTCGCCTTCGTGCTGTCGCCGGTGGTCGGCAGCATGCTGGGCAAGTTCGACCTGCGCGCGATGATCACGATGGCTTTCGTGATACTTGCGGGCACCTCGTTCTGGCTGTCCACCTACGACAGTGGCGCTTCCTACGGCAGCATGGTGTGGCCGCGACTGGTGATGGGCCTGGGCATTCCGCTGTTCTTCATCCCGCTGAACCAGATCTACCTGTCCGGCCTGCCGGCAGACCAGATTGCCAGCGCCTCGGGTCTGGCCAACTTCTTCCGCACGCTCGGCTCCAGCGTCTCCACGGCCCTGACCGTGACGCTGTGGCAGCACCGCACCGAATTCCATCACGCTTCGCTGACCGAGAACATCACCGCCGCCTCGCCCGCAGCGACCGGATTCCTGCAGCAATTGAAAAGTGCCGGACTGGCTGGCCAGCGCGGCCTGACTGTGGTCGATCAGCTGATCAGCCGGGAAGCCGCCACGCTGGCGGTCAACGATGTGTTCTGGCTGTGCTCGGTCATCTTCATCCTGATGATTCCGCTGCTGTGGTTCGCCAAGCCACCGTTCGGCAGTGCCGGTGGTCCGGGAGGACATTGACCGAATGCTGCAGATTGTTGCAGTGATTGGGCTGCAGCATGAATGCCCGGCGACGACTGGTGCGGCGCAATATCTTCTGCTAGCGTTCGCCGCATGGCACAAACTAAACGCACCATCAAGAAGTACCCGAACCGGCGTCTCTACGACACGGAAATCTCCAGCTACATCACGCTCGAGGAAGTCCGTCAGCTGGTGCTGGACAACGAGGATTTCGAAGTCCGCGATGCCAAGTCCGGTGAGGAGCTGACCCGTTCGGTCCTGCTGCAGATCATCTCCGAGCACGAGGACAAGGGGCAGCCGATGCTGTCGCCGCAGTTGCTCAGCCAGATCATCCGTTTCTACGGCGATTCGCTGCAGGGTTTCATGGGACCCTATCTGGAGCGCAGCCTGCAGGTGTTCCTGGACCAGCAGACCCAGTTCCGCAGTCAGCTCAACAGCCTGATGGGGCAAACCCCGTGGAACACGCTGAATGATCTGACCGAGCGCAACATGGCGGCATTCCAGGCGATGCAGCGGGGGCTGATCGACACCGCCGCCAAGGTGATCCCGACGCCAGCTGCCAGCGGCCGTAGCAGCAGCAAGAAGTCCGGCTGATTCCAGCCCCACGACGGCGCGTCTGACGCGCCGTTTGATTGTTGCATCCCGGGTCGAGCGCTGCAGCACAGCATGTGTTGCCTTGCCGCATGATCGAAACCAAGGGGACAAAAACCCATGAGCGAAGCTGCTCTCCCGAAGTCAGCTCTCACAAAGCGTGTGGCAGTGGTTACCGGCGGCATCGGCGGACTCGGCACGGCGATCTGCCACCAGTTGGCCCAAGCCGGCTGCAAGGTGATCGCGGTGGATCTGGCCGCACGCGATGAGCGCGTCGCAGCATTTCGCCAGGAACTTGCTGCTTTCAACGGTGCAATCACTTTCGCGGCCGCCGACGTCAGCAACTTCGACGACTGCCAGCAGTTGACCGCGCGCATCGAGCGGGAACATGGCAGCGTCGACGTGCTGGTCAACGCCGCCGGCATCACCCGCGACGCCAGCCTGCGCAAGATGTCGCCGCAGCAATGGCACGAGCTGATGCGGGTGAATCTCGACGGCGTGTTCAACATGTGCCGCAACGTCGTCGACGGCATGACCACGCGTGGCTTCGGCCGCATCGTCAACATCAGTTCGGTGAACGGACAGACCGGCCAGTTCGGCCAGACCAACTACTCCGCCGCCAAGGCCGGCGTGCACGGCTTCAGCATGGCGCTGGCGCGCGAGACCGCGCGCAAGGGCGTCACGGTGAATACCGTATCACCGGGCTATTGCGATACGCCGATGGTCGCCGCCGTGTCCGCCGAGATCCGCGAACAGATCATTGCCGACATCCCGGTCGGCCGCCTCGGCGCACCGAACGACATCGCCCGCGCGGTGAACTTCCTCGCCGCCGACGACGCCGGCTACATCACCGGCGTCAACCTGCCAGTCAACGGCGGCTATTTCATGAGCTTCTGAGCGATCCCGGCACTGCCGGGATTGCAGTTGCGTGCTGCTTGCGGAACAGTGGGTGGATTCCCTCCAAGGATCGCAGCATGGCGCAGCAAACCATCACCCTCATCGGCGGCGGCCTGGTCGGCGCGCTGCTGGCGCAGCAGCTGGCGCAGCGCGGTTTTGCCGTCGAGGTCTACGAGAAGCGTCCCGATCCCCGCCTGGCTGGATTTCTCGGTGGCCGTTCGATCAACCTGGCGCTGGCCGAACGCGGCCTGCAGGCGTTGCGCACGGCGGGCCTTGCCGACGACGTGCTGCAGCGCGCAGTGATGATGCGCGGTCGCATGGTGCACACCCGCGATGGTGACACTGGCCTGCAGCGCTACGGCGTCGACGACAGCGAAGTGATCTGGTCGGTCTCGCGCGGTGCGCTGAACATGCTGCTGCTGGATGCCGCCGAGACGGCTGGCGTGCAGTTTCATTTCGGCCAGTCGCTGGTACATGCCGACTTCGAGCACCAGCGCATCCGGCTGGCCGATGCATCAGGCGTGGAACGAGACTTTTCGGTCGGCATGCTGATCGGTGCCGATGGCGCCGGCTCCGCGATGCGTGAGGCGATGAATGCGCACAGTCCGCTGGGCGAGCGCATCGAGTCGCTTGGCCACGGCTACAAGGAGTTGGAGATTCCGCCGGCCGGTGAACTGCCTGCCACCGTGCTGCAGCATAGCGGCGGCCACGATCAGTTCGCGCTGGAGCCGCACGCGCTGCATATCTGGCCGCGTGGCGGCTACATGTGCATCGCGCTACCGAATACCGAAGGCAGCTTCACCGTCACCCTGTTCCTGCCGGCCCAGGGCGCGGCGCCGAGTTTCGCTACCCTGCCCAATGCAGCGGCAGCCGCCGCATTCTTCAGCGAACAGTTTCCGGGTCTGCTGACGCTGATCCCACGCTTCAGCGAAGATTTTGACAGCCACCCGGTCGGCACCCTGTCCACGCTGTATCTGGATCGCTGGCATCTGGACGGTCGCGCCTTGCTGATCGGCGACGCCGCCCACGCGATCGTGCCGTTCCACGGCCAGGGCATGAACTGTGGTTTCGAGGACACCGTGGTACTGGCGAACCTGCTGGCCGCTGCGCCGAACGACAGTGCCGAGGTGTTCGCCGAATTCCAGCGTGTACGCCAACCCAACGCGAATGCGATCGCCGCGATGGCGCTGGAAAACTACGTCGAGATGCGCGACTCGGTCGCCGACCCGCACTATCTGGCCAAGCGCGAACTGGGCGCGCTGCTGGCCACGCGCGCGCCTGAGCACTACATGGCACGCTATCGGATGGTCACCTTCACCCATCTGCCCTACGCCTACGCACTCGAACGCGGTGAGGCGCAGGACGCGCTGCTGGAGCAATTGCTGCACGGATCGACCCGCGCAACGGACGTTGATCTCGACGCTGCGGTAAATCTGCTCAGGACCAGCCTGCCACCGTTGCCGCCGCTGCGGCATGGATAAGGCGCTGCTCGACGAGTTCCGCACCACCGACTACCTCGTCTGCCTCGACGAAGTGGAGGTCGCTCCAGCGCATTCGACAATCGCTCCCGGCATTGCTCTACCTCCGACATCCCTGCCGTCGCCTGCGCCCGCGACACTGGCCCATCCATGGGCGACGTGGGCCAGCATTCGCATCGACCAGTCGCTGCCGGAGTCACTCCAGACCCTGGTCGGCGCCCGCTCATGGGGGTTCATCACGGCATGGAATCCCCGCTCGGAAAGGCGCGTGGCTGAGGACAACCTCACCGCGCAACGCGAGCTGCTGACCGCGTTGCGCTCATGGCCGGAAGCGGTGATCTATCCCGCGATCGGGATCGGTACCAACGGCTGGAGCGAACCCAGCCTGTTCATCATCGGTCTGGATACTGCCGCACTGGATGCGCTTGGTCAGCGCCACGAGCAGAACGCTTATGTGCACGGCCACGGCAACGCAACGGCCAGCCTGCGCCTGTTGCGCTCCTGAGCCAGCGGCAGCGCGCCGCATGGACAAGCACCATGGGCATTGCGGACAATCGAGGCAATGACCGCCGCCCACACCGCTGTGCCCCTGCTCGAAGCACGGGGCTTGAGTTTCCTTCGCCAGGACGAACCGGTGTTCGCGCCGCTGGATTTCCACCTGCATGCAGGGGAGCTGGCCTTGGTCGAAGGCGACAACGGTAGCGGCAAGACCACCTTGCTGCGCATCCTCGCCGGCCTGCTGTATGTCGGCGAAGGCGAGTTGCGCTGGCGCGGCGAACCGCTGCAGCGCGCCACCTGCGTTGGCGAGATCCTGTTCCTCGGCCATCAGCTCGGCCTCAAGGCCGATCTCAGTCCACGCGAGAACCTGCAGATCGCTGCTGGCCTGTTCGGTTGCCGCGACGGTGTCAGCGTGGCGATGGTGCTGGATCAGATCGGCCTGCGCGGCTACGAGGACGAACCGGTGCGCCGACTGTCCGCCGGCCAGAAGAAGCGCGCCGCGCTCGCGCGACTGCTGTTGCTGCCAGCCACGCTGTGGCTGCTCGACGAGCCCTACGCCAACCTCGACCGCATCGGCATCGCCCTGGTCAATCAACTGCTGGAAACGCACACCGCTGCCGGTGGTGCTGCGCTGGTCACCAGCCACGGCGCGGTGAGTTTCCATGGCGGCGAACCGCGGCATATCCGGATGCACGCATGAACCGTCCGGGCCTTGCCACCGCCTGCGTCGCGATGCTGCGGCGCGACCTCACCCTGGCCTGGCGTCGGCGCGGCGATATCGCGATGCCGGTGCTGTACGCGTTGATCGTGACAATGCTGTTCCCGTTTGCGCTGGGGCCGGAGGACACCCTGCTGCAGCGGATCGCCGGCGGCGTGGTGCTGGTCACCGTGCTGCTGGCGATGCTGCTGGCGCTGGATGCGATGTTCTCCAGCGATATCGAGGACGGCTCGCTGGAACAACTGGTGCTGGCGCCGCAGCCGCTGGCGCTGATGCTGGGCATGAAGATCCTCGCCCACTGGCTGACCACCGCGCTGCCGCTGATCGTGATCGCGCCCTTGCTGGCCGCGATGCTGCACCTGCCCGGCGCGGTGATTCCTGTGCTGCTGCTGGCGTTGCTGCTGGCCACGCCACTGCTCAGTCTGCTGGGCGCCGTGCTGGTGGCGCTGACGGCCGGCACCCGGCGCTCTGGTATGCTGTTGGCCTTGATGTTGCTGCCTTTGTGCGTGCCGGCCATGATCTTTGCCGCCGGCGCCGTGGCGGCCGCCCAACAGGGACTGCCGTGGCTCGCGCCGATCGCCTGGCTCGGTGCTGCCGTGGTGCTGGCCGTGGTGCTGGCGCCACTGGCATGCGCAGCGGCCCTTCGTATTGCTCTGGACGCTTGATTGGTCATGTCTAGCTGGATTCCCCTCTGGTTGCACAAGCTCGGCTCACCACCGACGTTCTACCGATTTGCCGGCACGCTGCGACCATGGGCGATGCTTCTGGCTTTGCTGCTCGGTGCAGTCGCGCTGTATGGCGGCCTGGTGCTGGCACCGGCCGATTACCAGCAGGGCGATGCCTACCGGATCATCTTCATCCACGTGCCAAGCGCCGAGATGAGCATGTTCATCTATGCGGTGATGGGCGTGGCCGCGTTCATCGCGCTGGTGTGGCGGATCAAGCTGGCGGAAGTGGTAGCAATGGAATCGGCGCCGATCGGCGCGGCGTTCACCTTCATCACCCTGATCACCGGCTCGCTATGGGGCAAGCCGATGTGGGGCACCTGGTGGACGTGGGATGCACGGCTCACCTCCGAGTTGGTGTTGCTGTTCCTGTTCCTCGGCGTGATCGGTCTGTATCACGCATTCGAAGATCGTCGTCAGGGCGCACGCGCCGCCGCGTTCCTGGCGATCATCGGCATCATCAACGTGCCGATCGTGCATTTCTCGGTGAACTGGTGGAACACCCTGCACCAGGGCAGCACCATCAACATCTTCGGCAAGTCGAAGATGTCCTGGGACATGCTGTGGCCGCTGCTGACGATGATGCTGGCGACCAAATTCTATTATGCGGCCAGCCTGTTCAATCGCGTGCGCACCGACCTGCTGGCACTGGAAGGCGGCAAGGACTGGGTGCGCCAGATCGCCGAAAGCGAGGCACGTTCATGAGTGCCTTGCAGACGTTTTTCGCCATGGGCGGATACGCCGCCTATGTATGGCCGGCCTATGCAGTGTTCTTCATCGTGCTGATCGCCGACACCATCGCTCCCGGCGTGCGTCGCCGCCGGGTGCTGCACGAACTTCGCGCCAGGCTGGCGCGTCAAAGCCTGCGCCAGAATCGCAACTCTCCTGCCCCGCCGTCGCCCTGACCGGAACGGCTCACGACCATGCCCATGAATCCCACCCGTAAACGCCGGCTCACCATCGTCGTCCTGATCGCCGCCGCCGCCGCGCTGGCGGTCGGCCTGGGCGTATATGCGTTGCAGAACAACATGAACTACCTGCTCACGCCGAGCCAGGTGCAATCGGGACAAGCCACCGATTACAAGACGTTCCGCCTGGGCGGGATGGTCAAGGCCGGCTCGATCCAGCGCAGCAGCGATTCGCTCAAGGTCACCTTCACCGTGGTCGATGCCGGCGGCGCGATGCCGGTCGAGTACACCGGCATCCTGCCCGACCTGTTCCGCGACAACCAGTCGGTGATCGCCACCGGCCACATGGACGGCGCCCGCTTCGTCGCCACCGAAGTGCTGGCCAAGCATGACGAGACCTACATGCCGAAAGAGCTGAAGGATGCGATGGCGAAAGCGCACGCGGACAAGAAAGTCGGCGAAGAATCCGCGCAGGGCGACATGCCATGACCCCGGAACTCGGCCAGCTCGCGCTGATCCTCGCCCTGCTGCTGGCGCTGGCACAGGGCATCTTGCCGATGCTTGGAGCGTGGCGTGGCAACCGCGCGCTGATGGCAGTGGCGCGTCCGGCTGCGGCGGGACAGGCGGTGTTCGTGGCGCTCGCGTTCGGCATCCTGGTGTGGGCGTTCGTGCATTTCGATTTCTCGGTGCAGTACGTGGCCGACAACTCGAATCTGGCGCTGCCGTGGTACTACCGCATCGCCGCGGTATGGGGCGCGCATGAGGGTTCGCTGCTGCTGTGGATCTTCATCCTCAACGTGTGGACGGTGGCGCTGGCCGCGTTCAGCCAGAAGCTGCCGGAAGTTTTCGCCGCACGCGTGCTGGCGGTGATGGGCCTGATCGCGGTGGGTTTCCTCGCCTTCATCATCTTCACTTCGAATCCGTTCGGACGGCTGCTGCCGATGCCGGGCGACGGTGCCGATCTGAACCCGGTGCTGCAGGACCCGGGCATGACGTTCCACCCGCCGGTGCTGTACACCGGCTACGTCGGATTCTCGGTGGCGTTCGCGTTCTCGATCGCCGCCCTGCTCGGCGGCGGCTTGGAACAGGCCTGGGTGCGCTGGGCGCGCCCATGGACGAATATCGCCTGGGCTTTCCTCACTCTTGGCATCGTCGCCGGCAGCTGGTGGGCGTATGCGGAACTGGGCTGGGGCGGCTGGTGGTTCTGGGATCCGGTGGAAAACGCCAGCTTCATGCCGTGGCTGGTCGGCGCGGCGCTGATCCACGCGCAAGCGATCACCGAGAAGCGCGGTGGCTTGCGCGCCTGGACGATCCTGCTGTCGATCTTCGCGTTCTCGCTCTCCCTGCTCGGCACCTTCCTGGTGCGCTCGGGCGTGCTCACCTCGGTGCATGCGTTCGCCTCCGATCCGCGCCGCGGCATCTTCATCCTGATTTTCCTGACCATCGTGGTTGGAGGCTCGCTGCTGCTGTACGCGCTGCGCGCACCGAAGGTCGCCAGCGGCAAGCCGTTCAAGCTGGTCTCGCGCGAAAGCGCCCTGCTGATCGGCAACCTGATGTTCGCGGTCGCCGCCGCGATGGTGTTGCTCGGCACCTTGTTCCCGCTGATTGGCGATGCGCTGAACCTGGGCCGGATCTCGGTCGGGCCACCCTACTTCGGCTTCCTGTTTCCGTTGCTGATGCTGCCGGTGGTGCTGTTGCTGCCGTTCGGGCCGTTCCTGCGCTGGGGCAAAGGTGACGCGTCGGCGCTGAAGCAGGTGCTGCTGCGTGCCGGCATCGCCGCTGCGGCCTGCGCGATCGTGGCTGTTTTCTTCGTCGATGGTCAGCTCAAGGCGATCGCCGGCGTGGCCGCCGCCGTCTGGATCATCGCTGGCGTGCTGCTGTATGCATACAAACGCTGGCGCGAGATGCCGCGTGGCCGGCGTTACCCGGCTGAGATGGCCGGCATGCTGCTGGCGCATCTGGGCGTAGGCGTGTTCGTGGCCGGCGTGCTGCTGTCCGAGTCGCTCAGCGTGACCAGCGACGTGCGGATGGCGCCGGGACAGACCGAACACATCGGCGGCTACGACTTCCGCTTCGACGGCGTGCATCGCGCCAGCGGAGCGAACTGGCGTGCCGACCAGGGCGTGATCACGGTGACCCGCGATGGTCGCCAGCTCACCGTGATGCATCCGCAGAAGCGCACCTACCTGCGCGGCCAGGTGCAGACCGAGTCGGCGGTGGACGCCGGCATTTTCCGCGACCTGTATGTGGCGCTGGGTGAGCCGATGGATGCGAACAAGGTCGAGGATGCCTGGTCACTAAGGCTGTACTACAAGCCATTCATTCGCTGGATCTGGGGTGGCGGCCTGTTGATGATGCTGGGCGGCTTTGTCTGCGCTGCCGACAAGCGCTTCCGCATCAAGCGCGCAGCTACTGAGGTCGTAACGGCCGAAAGTCTGCAGGTGCAGGAGACGCATGCATGAACCGGTTGCTGCCGTTCATCGGCTTCATGTTGCTGGTGGCATTGTTCGGCTTCGGCATCTGGTGGAACTCCCGGCACGACCCGAATGCGATCCCGACACCACTGTTGAACAAGCCGGCGCCTGCGTTCGTGCTGCCCAAGCTGTATGAGCCCACGCAGACGGTGAGCAAGGCGGACTTGCTGGGCAAACCCTACCTGCTCAACGTGTTCGCCAGCTGGTGCGTGGAATGCGGCGCGGAGCATCCCATGCTGGAAGCCGAGGGTCCGACGCTGGGCGTGCAGCTGGTCGGCTACAACTACAAGGACGCGCCAGCCGATGCGAAGCGCTGGCTGGCCGAACACGGCGATCCCTACAACCTGCTGATTGCCGATGAGCCGGGCAACACGGCGATCGACTTCGGCGTATACGGCGCACCGGAAAGTTTCCTGATCGATGGCAAAGGCGTGATCCGCTACAAGCATATCGGTCCGCTGACGCCTGATGTGGTCGCCAGCGAACTGAAGCCGGCGATCGCGGCGTTGCAGCAGGAGACACCGTGATGCGGCTTTCTTCTTCCTGTCCCACAGGGACTCCCTGCGGTCGTGGGAGCGGCTTCAGCCGCGACAGCTCTTCGCACGGTAGATCAACAGCATCGCGGCTCAAGCCGCTCCTACAGGTTCTGTTCGTGGCCCTTCTGGCATTTGCCGGCGTGACCCACGCGCAGGCGATCGAGCCGATGCCGTTCGCCGACCACGCGCAGGAACTGCGCTTCCAGCACCTGACCCAGCAGCTGCGCTGCCCGATGTGCCAAAACGAGACGCTGGCCGATTCCAACGCACCGATCGCACGCGACCTGCGCAACCAGATCTTCCAGTTGATGCAGCAAGGCAAGAGCGACGACGAGATCAAGCAGTATCTGGTCGCCCGCTATTCCGATTACGTGCTGTACGACCCGCCACTGAAACCCGGTACCTGGCTGCTGTGGTTCGGCCCGCTGCTGATCCTCTGTGGCGGCGCCGGCGTGGTGCTGGTCGCGATCCGCAGACGCGGCCGCGACGGCGGCACCTCCGATAAAACCACTGACAGTATGCCGCTCGACAACGAACCGGCCGACAACGGGGACGACTGGTGAAGATCGTGTTTTCCATCGCCGCTGCAGTGATGATCGCTGTGGCGCTGGCCGCCTTGCTGCTGCCGCTGGTACGACAAGGCCGCAAGTCAGGACGCTCGCGCGGCGTGTTTGCGCTGACGCTCGCGATTGCCTTCGTGCTGCCACTAAGCGCGGGCGCGCTGTACCTGCTGGTGGGTACACCGACCGCGCTGAATGGCGTCTCCGCCGAGGCCGAACGGCCACTCACCTTGTCGCAAGCGATTGATGAACTGCGCGCCCACTTGGTCCAGCAACCGGGCGATGTGCAGGGCTGGATGCTGCTGGCACAGACCAGCACCATGCAGCGCGATCCGGCCGCGGCGCGCGACGCCTACGACCACGTGCTGAAGCTCGCCCCCAACAACGCCGAGGCAATGGTGGGCTGGGCCGAAAACGATTCGTTGACGCGCAGCGACCATATGCTCGAAGGCCGGGCGCTGGAGCTGCTCAAGCGTGCCGTGCAGTTGCAGCCGGACAGCCAGCGCGGCCTGTGGCTGCTCGGCATCAGCGACTTCCAGCATGGCCAGTATCACGATGCCGCCGCTACCTGGCGCGTGCTGCAGCCGCAGCTGGAACCGGGCTCGAAGGTCGCCCAGGCGGTGGCTGAGCAGATCACCGTGGCCGATGCCCGTGGCGGCGGCGCGCCGGCTGATGCGTCGACCGCAGCCCCGGCTGCCGCCCCGCAAGGCGCGGCGTTGCAAGTACAGGTTTCGCTGGCAGCGGCGCTCAAGGACAAGGTTGCTGCGGGCGACACCCTATTCGTCTACGCCCGCGCCCAGAACGGCCCCCCCATGCCTCTTGCTGTGGCCAAACTCGACGCCAGCCAGCTGCCCACCAGCGTCACACTTACCGATGCGATGGCAATGACGCCAGCGCTGAAACTGTCGTCGGTCTCTCACGTCTTCGTCGGCGCGAGGATCAGCCACAGCGGCCAGCCGATCGCCCAATCCGGCGATCTCGAAGGCGATGCCGGCATCGTCGCGGTGGACCGCAAGACGCCGATCACGATCCGTATCGACAAGGTGCATTGATGAGCCAGGACGCGCGCCGCTATTTCAGCCTGCCCTCGCCGTTCGCGATGAAACGCGGCGGCGCACTGCACGGCGCGCATGTCGCCTACGAAACCTGGGGCACGTTGAACGCCGCGCGCGACAATGCCGTGCTGGTGCTGACCGGCCTCTCGCCCAGCGCGCACATGACCTCCTGCACCACCGATCCCACGCCCGGCTGGTGGGAAAACATGGCCGGCCCGGGCAAGGCGATCGACAGCTTGCGCTGGTTCGTGATCTGCGTGAACTCGCTGGGCAGCGACAAGGGTTCGACCTGCCCTGCCTCCATCGACCCGGCTACCGGCGAGCCATATCGACTGACGTTTCCCGAGCTGGCGCTGGAGGACGTGGCCAACGCCGCGCACGCCGCCGTCAGCAGCCTCGGCATCACCCAACTGGCCTGCCTGATCGGTTGCTCGATGGGCGGCATGAGCGCGCTGGCGTACATGCTGCTTCATCCCGGTAGCGTGCGCGCGCATATCAGCGTGGACACCGCGCCGCAGGCGCAGCCGTTCGCGATCGCGATCCGCTCGCTGCAACGCGAGGCGATCCGGCTCGACCCGCAGTTCAACGACGGTCAGTACGACATTCACGCCACGGAAGGCGGCAACTATCCCGACCTGGGCATGAGCATCGCACGCAAGCTCGGCGTGATCACCTATCGCTCGGCGATGGAATGGAACGGTCGCTTCGCGCGCATCCGGCTCGACCCGGAACAGCGCGACGAAAATCCGTTCGGCCGCGAGTTCCAGGTCGAGTCGTATCTGGAAGGCCATGCCCAGCGCTTTGTGCGCAACTTCGATCCAAACAGTTATCTGTACCTCTCGCGTGCGAGCGACTGGTTCGACATCGCCGAATACGGCCATGGCAGCGTGCTGGAGGGACTCAAGCGCATCCACATCGAACAGGCGATGGTGATCGGCGTCAGCACCGACATCCTGTTTCCGCTGCAGCAGCAAGAACAGATCGCCGAAGGCCTGCAGGCAGCCGGCGCCGAGGTGGAATTCGTGGCACTGGATTCGCCGCAGGGCCACGACGCGTTCCTGGTCGATATCGAGAACTACAGCCGTGCCATCGGCGGCTTCCTGAACCGGCTGCAGGCCGCTTAACTGATGCGCTGGTAAGATAAGCGGCATCACGCACCACCCGAGACCATCATGCTCACCCTGGATTTCCCCGGCAGCCGTACCCTGATCGACGCGATCGACGCCGCTGTGGCCAAGCCGACCACCCACGAGCTCACCGACAGCCTGCGCAACAGCCTGTGCAAGCTGATCCGCGACAACGAAGTGAAGCTGCCCGATTGCGTGTTCGAAGCCAATCCGGAGCACTACGCCCGCCGCGAGCTGTACCGCAGCGACGAGCACGGCTACTGCGTGGTGGCGATGACCTGGGGCCCGGGCCAAGGCACACCGATCCACGATCACGACGGCATGTGGTGCGTCGAGGGCGTGTGGAACGGCGCGCTGGAGATCGTGCAGTACGAATTGCTGGAACACGACGCGCAACGCTACTGCTTCCAGCCGGTCGGCTCGATCCAGGCCGGCGCCGGCTCGGCCGGCAGCCTGATCCCACCGCACGAGTACCACAGCATTCGCAACCCCAGCGACAGCGCCGTCACCGTCAGCCTGCACATCTACTCCGGCCCGATGCTCCGCTGCGCGGTGTTCCAGCCGTTGCCGGAAGATCGCTGGTACGGGCGCAACGTGCGTCAATTGGGTCTCGACCGCGTGCACTGAACCCGGCATAATGCACCGCTCACATGCCGGTGTGGCGGAATGGTAGACGCGGCGGACTCAAAATCCGCTGGCAGCGATGTCGTGTAGGTTCGAGTCCTATCACCGGTACCAGTTATTGAAAACCCCGCCAAGTGCGGGGTTTTTCATGTCTGCCCTAAGCTCACGCAGCTTAAGGCTCGCGCAGCACGCAAAAGCCACCCCGGCCGATGCACATGCTGCCATCGGAGACCTTCGCGATAAGAGTGGCTCACTGATCCCTTTGGTTGCTACCAACTCGAAGAAAAGCGTGGAGCGCCTGAGACCTTCCAAATAACCCGACCATCAGCCTGCGTCGCCCATACCGGCAGGGAAAGGTATCCGACCATGGGGCATGGCAGGCCAGAGCCCGTCGTCTCGCATTGTTGCCTGGTGGTACCTGACGGTATATTTGACGAATCACCACATACCGTCTCAAGGTTACCGTCATGCCGCTTACCGACATTGAAATCCGAAGAGCCAAGCCGGCAGATAGACCTCGGAAATTGGCAGCCGGCGGAGGCCTGTACCTACTGCTGAACCCGAACGGCTCGCGCTACTGGCGGTTGGACTATCGGTTTGCGGGAAAGCGCAAGACCATCAGCATGGGGACCTATCCCAAGACTGATCTGAAGCAGGCTGAGGGCAAACGAGACGAGGCACGCAAGCAGTTGGGCGCTGGTATCGATCCCGGCGAACACAGGAAGAACCAAAGAGCAGGCGATACCGGACGCTCAGCGAATAGCCGTGCACCGATCGCACGCGCTTCGAACATGCCAAAAACGATTCATGACAAGGTGAACAACCCAAGACCCTTGGCAGCGCTTGGCATCGACGATATGGAAGAGCGTGCCTATCGCGCGCTCATCGTCCATCGGATCGCGACCGTGGAGGAAATCGCCAACTTGCTTGCCCTGTCGCCGCGCAAGGCCCAGCGGCTGCTCGACACTATCGAGAGCAAGGGGCTGGCAACCTACTCACAGGAACGACCACCACGCTACATCGCCACCCCTCCGGAATTCGCCGTCGAGGCATTGGCCAGTCAGCGCCGGGCAGATATAGAACGTGCATGCTTAACGATACCGGAGCTGAAGGCGCAAGCCATAAGCGCAGCTTCCAGCGACGGTCAACAGATTGTGGAAGTCATCACCAACCGTGCTGCCCTTGGCCAGATATTGATGCATCTGCATCAAACGGCTCAGCATGAAATGATCGGCTTTCAGCGCGCACCCAGTTTGTATCCCAACCACGGCAAGAGAGCGCACGTCGGCGTTCACATCCGAACCATCTCCGATGCCAGCTATATCGAAATGCCTGGTGCTCTGAATTCGATCCGACAGGTCATGAAGATGGGGGAGGAGGCGAGATTCTTCTCCGCGTTGCCGGTCAAGATGGTCATTGTGGATCGACGCATCGGCCTCATCCCATTGAAAACCGACGACCCGAATGGCCCCATCATGTTGCTGCGATCTTCCGCATTGCTCGACGCACTGTGCGCGCATTTTGAGTTTATCTGGGAACGAGCAACACCCATCGTGTTCACGCAAGCTGGAGAATGGAAGGCTACAAAACCCACGACGCGACTGTCGGAGGCAGCCGGGCAGTTGATACCCCTGCTTGCCGCAGGGCTCAACGACAAGGCGATTGCCCATGAATCGGGAATGTCCGCGGCAACGCTCAACCGACGCATTGCCGAACTCATGAAGTCGTCTGGCATACGAACGCGGTTCCAGTTGGGCTGGCGTGCAGCCATGGACGCGTATCCGAACAGATCGCCGCAACAGCAAACGGCAAGTGTGGATGCAGCCGCAGAGTAGCCGTTGGAGTGATTGACGCATTTTTTCAATGAAAGAAATCAGACAGCACTTTTCATTGTGCGCCTCGCCCGACCATGCACATACTCGGTCCACGCGATAGGAATCAAGCCGCCGGTGCAGGGCCTGACGCCCCCTTTATCGCGTATTCCAGATGCGCAGCGATTTACGCTCTGGGGATAGGCGGGATGCCTGAAATGTTATTGCTGGACCCTTGTGTGTTCGCTGAACCCTTGCGCGGCTGAATACCGACGGGGATGTGGTCGAGTTTGTCCCATTCGATGGAAATGCCCATGAAACGGCGATCACTTGTCGTGTTCCTTCGCGGCCGTGATCGATCGATTTCACGCATGGTTGTGCCCAGGCTATTGGGAATAGCCGATGCAAAGGCAGCTTGGCGAGGGGATGGGGAATGGCGCCAACCGGCGTTGCGGCATTTTTTTAATCTTGTCTGATTTCTTTGAAGAGGTAGTCATGAACCATGGTCGTTTGATCTTGCGTGCATCCATCGTGGCGGCACTCGCCACGACATCTGCATTGGTATTCGCGAATACGATAGACACCTCAGGGGCCCTGCCAACTGCCGGAATCAGCGGCATCGAGGCGCCTCGGGTCACCCAGGCTGTCAACATCAGCAATCTCGTTACGGTTCCAAAGTCCCACCTTGCTTTTGTTGACAAGGCGTCGTCGAAAGCGCCGCTGGCCAATACATTCACCATGAATCACCTGCAGCTGGTGCTGAAGCCTAGTGCGCTTCGCACGGCAAGCCTGGAGGCGCTGATCGCCAATCAGCACAATCCCAACTCCCCCCAGTTCCAGAAGTGGATGACACCGCAGCAGTACGGTGAGCAGTTCGGCGTAATCGATAGTGATATTGCCGCGGTGACCTCGTGGCTCACCTCGCAGGGATTTACCGTCAATAGTGTGTATCCAAACAAGACACAGATCGATTTCAGTGGAACCGCGGCGCAGGTGAACCAGGCGTTCCATACCCAGGAAAACATCTACACGGTCGGCGAAGAAAAGCACTTGGCCAACGCCGGCGACATCCGGGTCCCCGCCGCGCTGCAATCGGTGGTGGCGGGCGTGATGGGCTTGAACGACTTCCATCCGGCTCCGCTGCTCAAAAAGTCCCGGATTGCCAAGTGGGACGCGTCCAAGAAGGGTTACGTACTCAGGAAAGAGGTCGGCGCAAGCGCAAGTGCAAACCCAATCAGTCAGGCCGTCACCCCCGTTGGCGGGACTGCCCGTGGCTTGGCACCCAATGACATGGCTACGATCTATGGCATCAAGACGATACGCGCCAACGGCGTGACCGGCAAAGGCATCAACATTGCCGTTGTCGAGGATGGTGACATGGTGCCGGCGGACTGGGCCAATTTCGTCAGCGTGTTCAATCTCGGCCAGTATGGCGGCACGTTCAGCCAGATCAATCCGGCCCCGCCCAGCGGCACCAGCAATTGTGCCGACCCCCAAATAGCAGGCCCTACTTTTTATTTCGGCGAGTCTGGGGAGACCCTGCTTGATGCGGAATGGGCAACCGCGATTGCCCCTGGCGCGAACATCACGGTCGCTTCCTGCTCCGACTACAACACAAATTATACCTATGCGAGCAGCAACGCCTTCGGTGGCGTTTTCATCGCGGCGGATAATCTGATCAATGCCAGCAGCGGCCGCCCCGATGTCATCAGCGCCAGCTATGGTTATGGTGAGCAAAATGTCGATGCCGCCAGCAAATCGGCGATTGACGCCATGTGGGCGCAGGCTGATGCCGAGGGTATCTCGGTGTTCGTGTCCACCGGTGACTCCGGCTCCAACCCGAGTTTCAACGGCTCAACTATCAATAACCAATCTGCTGTCGATGCGAATGCGTTTGCGACCTCAGCACACGACACAGGTGTAGGCGGGACGGATTTCGCCGATGTGCTGGATGGCACTACCAGCCAGTACTTTGCCCCTACTCCGAGCGTTGTGGGTGGTTCCGCGTTGTCCTACGTGCCGGAGATTCCGTGGAATGAGTCCTGCGGCAACGGCGTCGCCGCGAAGGCCAATGGCTTCAGCAGTGCTATCCCGTTCTGCCTGGAAGCCCTGAAGTGGGATCCCGATGGTTACTACGTGACATCTGAGGCCGGTAGCGGCGGCCCCTCGTCGATGGATGCCAAGCCGGCATGGCAGCGTCAGATCTACAACTCGGCGAAGGATCAGTCGCGCGATCTCCCTGATGTATCGCTGTTTGCAGGCTCCTTCGGCGATGCTACCTGGGCGATCGTATGCACGAGCGCCTATCCGTGCGCTCCGGGTTTCTCCACGCCCATGGTATTCAGTGGCGGCACCTCGTTGGCTTCGCCGATGTTTGCCGGTATCCAGGCGCTGGTCGATCAAGGTCTGCAAGCGCGTGGCCTGCCGGTCGATCAGGGCAATGCGGCGCCCACACTGTATGCGCTGGCGGCAAGTGAATACGGCAACGCAACGGGACCCGTGCCGGCCAGTCTGGCCACCTGCAATGCCGACAACGGTGCCACAGGGACATCAAGCTGCGTGTTCCACAATGTCACGCGCGGCTCGATTTCCAGTCAATGCGTGGAGTTGCATGGGTATGTGGATGGCGTGCTCGAAGAGCTCTCAACCCCCAACTGCTATTTCTATGCGTCGCCCTTCAATGGTCAGGTGCTTCTTGGATTGACGAGTACGGAGTCTACCCCCACCAGCTACACAGCAACCAACAAGGCATTTTCGGCACAACCGGGCTGGAGCTTTGCTTCTGGTCTGGGGTCAGTGAATGCCACGAACCTGCTGATGGCATGGCGTGCGTTCGTGCATGCCCCGGCCGCAGTGGCGGCTTCCAACTGATCCTGGTCTGACTGCAGCGCGACATAGGTGATGGCGTGCTCGATCCGGCGGCGGAATGCCGCCGGATTTTTTTGATTTGCGAGAAGGAACCTTCGATTCAAGGCGGCGGCATCGTATACACCACACCGGGCGATTATTCCGGGAACGTCACTTTCCGCCACACCGTATCTGATGGTGATGGTGATGCGACAACAGCGAGTGTGACCATCACGGTAAAGCGCTGACTCGGATTGCAGTCGTCACAGTGACTGAAACCTGGCAACTCGCCATTTCCTCATTCTCGATTCGGATCGCCGAGAAAATTGAAAACCCCGCCTCGCGCGGGGTTCTTCATGCCTGCCTACAGCTCGCGCACCACCCGGAAGCCGACGCGACCGCTGCGCACGTCGCTGTTGTTGCCCTGCCGATAGGCGGAAACGACCTGCTCCGGCGAGCTGCCCCAGGAGCCGCCGCGCACGACGTGGGCGGTGCAACCGGGGTTGAGCCATGCCGTGCCGTCGGCCGGTGCGCGGTTGTAGTTGTCGTGCCAGCAGTCCGCCGACCATTCGGAGACGTTGCCGTTGATGTCGTACAGGCCGAATGGATTGACGGCGAAGCTCATCACCGGCGCCGGACCCCAGTAGCCGTCGCGGTAGCCACGGAAAGCATGACTCCAGTGGCGACCGCTGCGCGAGCGGTCGCCGGAACCGGTGAGGTTTTCGACAGGATGCGTGGGCACGCCATCGCCCCACCAGTAGCGGGTGGTGGTGCCGCCGCGCAGGGCGTACTCGAACTCGGCTTCGCTGGGCAGGCGGTAGGCCTTGCCGGTGCGCTGGCTGAGCCAGTCGGCGTAGGCCTTGGCGTCATTCCACGAGATGTTCACCACCGGCAGGCTGTCCTCGGCCTTGCGGCCGGCGTAGTCGTCCTGCCAGGTCGCGCCGGCATCGTCACGCATCGCGCCGCTGCGTTCGTCATACACGCTGGCGCCACCCATTTTCACCGAGTCGGGCACGTAACCGCTGGCGCGCACGAATTCGCGGAACTGGCCTACCGTGACCGCGCTGCGCGCCATCGCAAAACCCTTGCTGATGGTGACCGCGTGCTGTGGCATCTCGGCATCGATGCGGTCATCGTCGCTGTCCGGCGCGCCCATCTGGAAACTCCCGGTAGGAATCACCACCATCGCCGGAGTCTTGCCGGGCAGATCGACATAGCGATCGGAAAATACCTGGCCCGGCTTGTAGCTGGCGTACAGCTGCGCATTGGTCAGCTGTTCCTGGAAATTGGCCAGTCCGCCCAGGCTCGGGCTGATTCCCTGCGCCTGCGCCGCCAGCTTCTTAGCCATCGCGATATTGCCGGCATCCAGGGCCGAATGCGCCTGCGCCAGCACGCCATTGGCGCGCTGCTCGCGCATGTCATCGATGCGTTTGCGCACATCCTGCATCTGCTGCGAGCCGGGGCGGATCGCCTGCGCCTGCGCCAGCTGCTTGTCCGCGCCAGCGAAATCGTTCTGCGCCACGGCGGCCAGCGCACGATCGAGCACCGCACGCTGCACTTCAAAGATGCCCTGCTCGGCCACTGCGTTCTGCGGATCCAGCTGCTGCACTTCGCGGTAAAGATCCAGCGCACTCTCGCCACTCGGCTGATCGGCGTTGCCCTGTTGCAGCAGGCCGGCGGCCTTGGCCAGCATCGGCCGCACCTTGGCCAGGGTTTTCAGGCTCGCCTCGAGTTGCGCCACATCGTCGGCGGCATTCGGCAGCGTGCGCAGTGCGTTGAGCAGATCCTGTGCCGAATCGGCATCGCCCACCGCGATGTCCTGGTCGATCTCCGCCACCAGCCGCACGCGTACGTCGAACAGGCCCTGGGCCGCGCGGCGGCTGTCCGGTTTCTCCTTCAACGCCTGCTCGTACAGCGCCGCGGCACTGTCCTTGTCGCCGACCAGCTGGCCGGCATGCAGCGCCTTGGCGGCACGCGCCAGCAACTCGCGCACCGCCAGTGGATCGGCACTGAGCTGCTCGGGAAGATCCGCATTCCGGCCACTGCGCGCGGCAATCACCTCGGCCGGTGCCAGCGTCAGCGGCGGCCCGGCATTGAGCTCGGCCACTGCCGACGCCCGCTCCGGCGCCTGCGGACTGCCCGGCGCCGCCGTACCCAGCGACATCGAGCGCCGTGGCGCTTCAGCCGGATTGACGTGAAACACGCGCGGAAAGAAGTGGTAGGTCAGCGCGCAGCCCAGCACGATCACGCCAAGCGCTCCGCCAAGCGTGCGCTGACGATGCAGGGTTGCGTTGCTCGGCATGGATGGGCGTCCTTGGTGTGGCCTGTTATCGTGCGCTGTCCACCATAGGCACAAACCGCTGACAGGGCAATCCGCCCCGCGGCCTTAAAGGAATACTGATGTCATTGCCCGAGACGGCCACAGCCGACTGGATCGATCACCGTGATGCATTGCTGGCGTGGCTCGCTGCGGTCCCCGCGGATGCGGCCGTCGGCCTCGACACCGAGTTCATGCGCCGCAATACGTTCTACCCGCAGCTGGCGCTGCTGCAACTCGGCTGGAACGGTCGCCACGCGTTGATCGATCCGCTCGCATTCGACATCGGCGACGCTCTGCAGCCGCTGCTCGGCGCCGGTCCGGCAGTCACCGTGATGCACAGCGCGAGCGAGGATCTGGAAACCCTCTCGCCGTTGCTGCCGGATGGCCCGCACATCCTGTTCGACACCCAGATCGCCGCCGCCTTCGTCGGCATGGGTCTGGGCATCAGCTATCGCGCGCTGGTCGCCGAACTGGCCGGTGCGGAGCTGGACAAGGGCGAGACCCGTTCTGACTGGCTGCAGCGCCCGCTCACCGCCTCGCAATGCAGCTATGCCGCGCTGGACGTGGTGTATCTGAAAACCATCCACGAACAACTGAGCGAACGCCTGCAACAGCGCGGGCGCAGTGCCTGGCACGCGGAGGATTGCGAGCGTCTGAAGCGCCGCGCCAGCCATCGCGATGGTGACCCGCAACCGCAACGTGCCATGCGTGGCGCCGCCGACTGGCCGGTCGCACAACAAGCCCTGCTGCGCCGCCTGCTGCTGTGGCGCGATCGCAGTGCGCGCCGACTTGACGTACCGCGGCCATGGTTGATCGACGACACGCTGGCACTGAGCCTGGCGCAGCAAATACCCGCCAGCCTCGGCGAACTCGAACAACGCAGTCGCGGCCAGCGTGCGCTGCGCTCGGCCCAGCGCAGCGAACTGTTCGCGCTGCTTGCCGAGGCCGTCAGTGGCGACGAAATTGCCATTACCGCGCGCATTCCCGGCCACCCGCAGGGCGACGCCAAGAAGGCACTCGGCGAAATGAAGCCACTGGTCGACAGCCTCGCCGGCGAACTTGACCTGCCGCCCGGCCTGCTGTGTCCGCGCAAGGCACTGGAGGAATACGTGGTCACCGCCGAATGGCCCGAGTTCCTCGAAGGCTGGCGCCGCGACGTGCTGCACGATCGCCTCGCCACTCTGCTGCCCGGCTGATCCCGACCCGGACCGAACACAGGGCTTGGCGAGAACCGGCGCACGCTGCTAACATTTGCGGATTCCGTGGGGCGGTAGCTCAGCTGGGAGAGCGCCACGTTCGCATCGTGGAGGTCGTGGGTTCGATCCCCATCCGCTCCACCACGGATTTACGACTCACGGGAAGCCGGCCTTGCGCCGGCTTTTTCGTATGCGCTATCCGGCACGACATCCCGATCCGCCCAACAAAAGTGGGAGCGCGGGACCAGGCGTGAACTTTGCCACCCCATCCGCGCGAACAAGATGGTCTGGGCCTGCCATGGACCACATGCCTGTTCGCAACGCACTAGCAGCCTTGCAGATAGGCCTCCACCTTGTCGATCAACTCAAAGTCTCGGTGACTGCCATCGTGTCGCGCATGGTCACGCAACCTTTCGACCATCTCCATCAGCAACTCCTCACCCATCTCGGCATGCACTGTTCGGCCGCCCTGAAATCTTGATGAAGCCTCGGCCGAGGCGACCGTTTCCACGACTTTTTTGCCCGGGAGCGGGCCTGTTTTTCCTTTCTCAGCTGAATAACATAGTGTGAGCATGAGTGGCTGTCCTCGGATCCGGACTTGAATGATCATAAATGGGCACGTTTGGACGCAGCTCGGTAACAACGGTCAGCCACCTCGTCTGCGGGCTGAACCATCACGCTCTCCATGGCACACCGCCTTGCAGCAGGCAGTGCCTGGACTGCCGTACGACTCTGATTGCGCGTCGCGACTGAAGCTGCGTCCGATTCATCTACGGTGAAGCAAGAGCTATGCCGTAAAGGCGCCGCTTCGGGTCACAGGCTGGAAGCGCTTGCGATCCCGGGGCAGTCCACGCCGTCCGATAGGGGCCGATTTCAATCCGGTGCCCACCGGACACAGTCGACCAGCGCTCGCCCCGTGCCGAATTGGCCATGCGGGAATCATCAGGCCCGGTCGCTTGGCACATCAGCCTTGCCCTTCCATCGTTTCAAGATCAATCCACCAATGGGCAGCAGAATGGCTGCCCACAGCCACTGCCAGTTGTTCTTGAGAAAATCTGTAACCCATTGGCCAGCAGTCACCTTGACGACGATAGTCTTGTCATAGGTATGGATGGCTATTCGAGAGGTAGCACCATCGGTTTCGACCAATGCAGTCAGCGTCAAGTGCAAGGGATATTGGCCGGATGCCGTGGGCACGACATCCCACCTCCATTCGGCCGTATCGAGAGACCCGACCGATTGCTCTTCCGGTGTAATCGCCGTGATCTGGAGTTGCGGCGCCGTAAGTCGGGCCTCCATTCGATCCCACACTTTTACCGTCGCGGTCTGCTTCACTCCAGCCTCAGCGATTTCTGCAGCCAAGGTCGCCTGAGATTTCTTGACGTCGAGCAAGAGCTGGATATGGCCGGTCTGCCTCAGATTGAGCTGCTCCGGTACATTGAACGCGATATTTGCTGCAGGCATGGCCGCCATAAACTGATCCACGTCAGCGAATGGATTTACGGCAGTGGCTGTGGCTGCTGGTGCTGGTGCTGGTGCTGGTGCTGGTGCTGGTGCTGGTGCTGGTGGTGGTGGTGGTGGTGGTGGTGACGGTGGTGGCGCTCCATTCCCGGATGTATGCGCAGCAGCGGCACCCACAGCTACAGGTACTGGTACCGAAGCTTTGTAATGGTATTCGGCGGCCTGTGATGCGTGCGAGGCTGCGAGCTGGGTGACCTCATACGGACTTGCCCTGCCCGGGAATGCCGAGGGTGGGTAATAGGCCACCAGATACTCAAAGTTGCCGCGGCACGTCTGCACAGACCACCGCTCGTCGCGATAGCCATTTTTGTCTACCACGGCGTTGTCAACATTTGCCCGAACCACGGTGCAGGATGGTTCAAAGCTGGCCTTGATCAGGCGGAGCCACGCATCATCCATGCTTTCTGCCGCAAGAGCCGTGCTCCCGGCAAACACAAGCACGACAGATGCCCATCCGATAAGTGCAGATCGCTTCACTGGCCCTTCGCCCGAATCAAGTGGCGCGAGCTGGACATCCGCTTGAATGAATCACCATGGCTGGCAACGGTTCCGCAATCCATGGCCGAACTCTTTCAAGAGCTCATCGATGCGCCCGCCGATGCATAGTGAACCACTGCAGCATGCTCACCAAGATGACCGAAGGGCATAGAGCCATGGGCCGATTTCGACTGATGGTCGCGCCAGAGAAACATCGCTGTTGCGAGCGATCTTTGTTGTGCGCCTTCCTTAACTTAGATCCTGACGAAATAAGGTATCGCCATCAGCGCAACGCCGATGGCAATCAGCAGCAGCGTGCCTGACACGAAATAGGGAAACGCCATCAGCGCCAATCCGCATACCAGCGGGACGATCGCGCGCTGTTTCCTGCCGTACACGAAGAAACCGAGTCCGATCGACCCGAACAACACACCCCAAAGTAGTGTCGATGAGTTCAAGGCAACCTCGATGGTTTCGGCCTGAATGGCGCGATCGTACTCCAGCCCGGGCCAGCGAATTCAGCGGTATGTGTCCACCCGCACTTCTCGCTGAACTGGCGAACGTGCGAGTCTCTGCAGCGGGAATCTGCCTGCCGGGATTCAACCTCTACCGCGGGATGGCGTGAATCGCACGCCATCCCGCCCGTCGCATGCTTGGGATAGGAGCGTTTTCATGAAGTCCACCGGATATTTTGCGTTCGCGGCCTGCTGTGTGCTTGCCCTGCCGCTGTCGGCACATGCCGCCACGGCCGCACCAGCACTCCAGCTAGGCGATCTGCAGAAGATCGTGAGCCTTGGCGAGCCGCAGATTTCGCCAGACGGCAAGCGCATCGCCGTGATCGTGTCGACGCCGGACTGGAAGACCGACAAGAGCAAGCAGGAGCTCGACCTGGTGGATGTCGCCAGCGGTACGCGGCGCATGCTGACCTGGAAGCGCGAGGGGATCTCGTCACCGCGCTGGTCGCCGGACGGCACGCGGCTGGCCTTCATCGCCGACGACGCGGAGTCCAAGCAGGGGCAGCTGTTCGTGATGCCGATGGACGGCGGCGATGCGTTGCGCATCACCGAGATCAAGCGCGGTGTGGACTCATATAGCTGGAGCCCTGACGGCACGCAGATCGCGTTCGTCAGCGAGGACGAACCGGCCAATGCGAAAGCCATCAAGGAACACGACGACGCGTTCCAGGTCACCGACAACCACTTCCTTACCCGCGCCGCGCTCACGCCCTGGCACCTGTGGCTGGTACCCAGCGCCGGCGGCGGCGCAAAGCGGCTCACCCAGGGCAGCTACAGCCTGCAGACCGATCAGCAGGACAGCGCGCCGGAACCGGCATGGAGCCGCGATGGTCGCAGCATCGCGTTCGTCCGCTTTCCCAGCCCGTACTGGGGACCATCGTTCCATTCGGTGATTGCCACCGTGGATGTCGGCGGTGGCGAGCCGCGCACGCTGGTATCCGCCGAAGGGGCCGCAGATGTCATCTATGCGCCGGACAGCGACCACTTCGCCTTCGTGCGCTCGCGCAACGGCGACCAGAACAACGGCAATGCCGTCTATGTGACGGAGGGCGGCAACACCCGCGACGTCACCCAGGCGCTGGCGCGCAACCTCAACAGCTACGCGTGGCTGCCGCACGCCAAGTCGCTGCTGCTGGCCGCCGAGGACGGCACCCGCTCGGTGCTGTGGGAGCAGCCGCTGTCGGGCGCCGCGAAGAAGCTCGACCTCGGCGAGGTGGAAGCCGGTGCTGACGTGAGCGTGTCGAAAACCGGCGCACTGGCCTTCACCGGCAGCACCACGACGCATCCAGGCGAGCTGTACGTGATGGACTCGGTGAGTGCGAAACCGCGCCGGCTCACCAACCTCAATGCGTTCGTCGACAACCTCTCGCTGGGCCGCACCGAATCGGTCGAGTGGCAAGGGCCGGACGGTTTCCACGAGGATGGTGCACTGACCTATCCGATCGGCTACCAGCGCGGGCAGTCCTATCCGCTGGTGCTGGTGATCCATGGCGGTCCGGAAGCCGCTTCCACGGTGAAATTCTCGCCATTGCCGCAACTGCTGGCTGCGCAGGGCTTCGTGGTATTCCAGCCGAACTACCGTGGCAGCACCAACCTCGGCGATGCCTACCAGCACGCGATCTTCCGCGACACCGGCGTGGGTCCCGGCAATGACGTGATGGCCGGCGTGGCCGCGGTGCAGAAGCTCGGCATCGTCGACGCGCAGCGCATCGGCGTCACCGGCTGGTCGTACGGCGGCTACATGACGACCTGGCTCACCGGCCATTACCCGATCTGGAAAGCTGCCGTATCCGGCGCAGCGCTGACCGACTGGGTGATGGACTACACCGTGTCGTACTACCAGACCGGCGATACCTATTTCTTCGGCGGCTCGCCGTGGATGGCGAAGTACAAGGACATCTGGCGCGAGCAGTCGCCGATAGCCTATGCGCACAACGTCACTGCGCCGACCCTGATCATGGGCGACGTAGGGGACCCCAACGTGCCGCTGCTGAACAGCTACGAGTGGTACCACGCGCTGCGCGACAACGGGGTGCCGGTGGAGTTCTACGCCTACCCGGTCGACACGCATTTCCCCAAGGACATCGTGCGCACCACCGACGTCTACCGCCGCTGGGTGGGCTGGATGACGCAGCACCTGAAATAGCCGCCAGCGGCAGCGCGAACCGGCCAGGTCCTCGCCTCCGGACGTGGTTGTCATCCCCGCAGCTGTCCGACCTCATTGCCAGCAGGTGATCGGGCGTGTGATGAAGCAAGGCTGTGGCGTGGACCGGCACACACGCCGGGCCATTCCAAGGAAGCAGCGGCCGCGCTGCGTTGGTCAACCTTGGATGACCCTCCGCGTCCAACCTGAACCTGGCCGGCTCTGACGCCGCCTGCACGGTAGTCAGTGGTCACGAGGGGACGGATGTGATGGCGTCAGCGCTTGCGGGGCACCCAGTAGCACTGGCATGACCCGTGCTTGGTATTACGCAGAAAGCTGCGGTGTCCCGGCAGAATCGGTTCGATCCATAATGATGGGTCGACCGGCCATTCGGTGCGGGCGACGCAGTATGGAACAGGCTGGCTGAAGAAGAGCGCGGCTGACGGCTGTGTGCGTCGTTCGCTTGCAGTACCGCAGGATCATCCCAGAACAGGGGAAGGCAAATGGAGAGGCTCGTCACAATACCGGTATCAGGTCGCCTCTGGCGGTCATGGTGCGGTTTTGTGCTCGGGCTGCTCTGGCTCGGTCTCGCCCATGCTGCCAGCCCGCTGAATGGCGCCTGGCGTGAAGTCCATATCGGCGACACCCCGCAAACCGTGCTGAACGAGTACCACGACGGCTTGCTGCAGACGTTCAATCCATCCCTGCTGGAACGGTTTCCGCATAGCGCACAGGGCAGCTGGGTGGTCATCGCGCCGCAGCCACCGTGGGACAACGGCGAACGCGTGCTGACGATCTACCCGCCCCCACTGGGTGCGGTCACGGTGTACAGCCACGACCAGACCCAGACACTGGCGCTGGATGATTTCAGTGCGCCCACCCACGGTCATGGCCGACTGGCCTGGCGCGTACCCGCCAGCCAGGCTGGCTCGGAGCCGATCCTGTTGAAGTTCGAGCCGGCGGAAACACTGAGTGCGCCAGTGCGTTTCCGCCTGCTGCCGTGGAGCGACTACCTGCAGCAGGATGCGCAGTGGCTGGTGTTCGCCAGTGCCTGTTTCGCGGTGATGCTCGCGATGGTGCTGATGGCCTTGTGCTTTGCACTGATGCTGCGCGATGTCACGTATGCCTGGTACGCCGGCTACGTGGTCTGTTACGCGCTGATCCAGGGTATCCAGACCGGCTTCCTGTTCCACCCGCTGGAATGGGAATGGCTGTCCGGCAACATCGTGCTGGCTGGTACGACTGCGGTCGCACTGTCGGTATCGTTCGCTGCGCTGTTCATGATGCGCTTCTGCGAACTGCGGCGTTACGCACCGTTGTTGCGAGTGCCGATCATGGCGCTTTCCGTCGGCATGATCCAGCTGGTTCTGATGCGCTGCAGCCAGATCCCGTTGCTGATCGAGGTGGCGCAGGTCCTGCTCAATCCACTCTTGATGATCGGCGCGGCACTGCTGCTGATTGCTTCGGTCGTCGCCGCCGCGCGTGGGTCACGCCAGGCATGGTTTTTCCTGGGTGGCTGGACGCCGCTGCTGCTGCTCACCGCGATGACCAGCGCGCAGGCCAACGGTGCGCTGCCCCAGCTGGACTGGCTCAACGATGCCAGTCTGGCTGGCGGAGCATTCGAAGCGGTGGTGCTGTCACTGGGCCTGGCCGACCGCGCCTTGCGACTGCGTCACGATCGCGACAGCGTGCGCGTACTGGCCGACCATGACTCGCTCACCAATGTGCTCAACCGTCGCGCCTGGAGCGAGCGCGCCAGTGCGTTGCTGGCCAGCGATCCGTCGCGGCCGGTCGCCCTGCTGTTTCTCGATCTCGACCATTTCAAGCTGCTGAACGATTACCAGGGCCACAACACCGGTGATCGTGCCCTGGTCGCGGTGGCCAAGGCACTCGGCGCGGAATTGCGCCCGAACGATCTGCTCGGTCGTTTCGGTGGCGAGGAGTTCACCGCCCTGCTCGACGATGCCACCGCGGTGCAGGCGATGCAGGTGGCCACCCGGTTGTGCCGGCGCGTGCACCGGCTGGAAATCCCGGTGAGCCGCGAAGCGCAGTTGCTCAGCATCAGCATCGGCATCGCCATGCGGCAGGAAGGCGACGACCTGGAGTCACTGGTCGAGCGCGCCGACCATGCCATGTACGACGCCAAGCTCAATGGCCGCAACCGGGTGCGCCTGTTCGACAGCAGCACACCGATAAACGTGTCGTCCGGCCGGCTGCTGCGCGTGGTGGAAACGCGCGAGCGCGACCGCTGATCCTGCCAGACACCTCGTTCAGCGCGAGGCCAGTTCGCGCGCCGCCGCAACCACCTCAGCCTCTCCGGGCAATACCAGCAGCGCAGCGCCGGCCAGTGGCGTGAAGGTGTCGGCACCGACCACCCGTTGCATCGGCGTGGCGCCGCAACCGCCCTCGACGATCGCCGTGATCACGCCCTCGCCCACACCGGCACTCTTACGCCCTTCGTCGAGCACCAGAATGCGCTTGGCGGTCTTCGCCTGCGCAGCGATAAACGCATTGTTGAGCGGCGCCAGCCAGCGCAGGTCGACCACGCGCACCTGCCAGCCGTGGTTCTTCTCGATCGTGCGTGCCGCGCGCAGCGCCATCGGCACACCGTTGCCGAACGTGAACACCACCAAGTCGTTCGCCGCTTCGTTGTAGACGCGCCCCTCACCCAGCGTCATCGCCTGATCCAGTGCCGGGTACTCGAACTGCCACTGGCCGTCGCCGGCCTCGTGCAGATCCTTGGTCATGTACAGCGCGATCGGTTCGAGGAACGCGCAGACGCGGCCATCGACTTTCGCCAGCGCCATCAGCGTGCGCAGCATCATCGCCGCATCGTCGCCGCGGCTGGGACAGCCGACGACCAGACCCGGGATATCACGCAGCGCGGTGATCGAGTTGTCGTTGTGGAAATGGCCACCGAAACCCTTCTGGTAGCCGAGCGAAGCCACGCGCATCACCATCGGGTTGCGGTACTGGTCGTTGGAGAAGAACTGCAGCGACGCCGCCTCGCCGCGGATCTGGTCGCAAGCGTTGTGGAAATACGCCAGGTACTGGATCTCGGGCATCGGCAGCATGCCCATGTTGGCGTAGCCCTGGGCCAGGCCGAGGATCATTGTCTCGTCCAGCAGCGTGTTGAACACGCGGCTGCCCTTGAAGGTCTTGTTGAGGCCCTTGGTGACGGTATACACGCCACCCTTCTGCGCCACGTCCTCGCCGAACAGCAGCGCCTGCGGATATTTCGCCAGCAAGTCATGCAGGGTCTGGCCGATCTGGATGGCCAGGTGCCGCGGCGGAAGATTCTCCGGCAACTTCGCCTCGCCGCCGAATACCGCGAGACGCTTCTCAGCGTAGTCCGCACGGGTGGCTTCGGCTTTCACGGCCACCGGGGAGTACGGGGCCAACGGCCTCATCACATCTTCCAGCGAAGTCAGCCGATGCCGCGAATCCGCCTCCTCGGCCGCAGCGAAGCAGCGCTTGCGGGTGGCTTCGTACAGATTCAGCAGCTCGTCCTTCGAGTACAAACCGGACTCCAGTGCGATGCCGGCCGAACGCAGCAGCGGATCGCTCGCCTCTACTGTGAACAGTTCCTCGATGCTGCGCCACTCGATCTCGAAATCGGTGCCGGCATGCCCTGTCACGCGAGTGGTCTTCAGATGCAGGAAGGTGGGGCGACGCGTCGTCCGGCAATGCTGCACCGCGCGCTGCACCTGTGCGTAGCCTGCAGCCAGATCGAGGCCATCGGCGAAGAAGTAGTCCAGGTTGGAACGCTGCTGGAAATTGCTGGCGACCCAGCCGTTCGGCGTCTTCACCGAGATGCCGATACCGTTGTCCTCGCACACGAACAACACCGGCGCCGGCAGCTTCTGGTACGCCGTCCACGCGGCGGCGTTGAACGCGGTCTGCGCAGTGGCATGGTTGCTGGAGGCATCACCGAACGAGCAGATCGTGATCGAGTCATCCGGAATCGGCAGCTGGTGGCCGATCCGTCGCGCCTGCTCGATCGCCACTGCGGTACCCAATGCCTTGGGCAGATGCGAGGCGATCGTCGAGGTTTGCGGCAACACCCACAACGGCTTGCTTCCCCATACCTTGTGGCGGCCACCGGAGGCGGGATCGTCCTTGCTGGCGGCAAAGCTCAGCGCCGAATCCATCACCGCATCCATCCCCGGCAACTTGCGGAAACGTTCGGCCATGAAGCCACCGCTGCGGTAATGCAGGAAGGCCGGATCGGTGTGACGCGTGAGCCGAGCCACCATCGCGTTGCCCTCGTGCCCGCTGGAGCCGATTGTGTAGAACACCTTGTTCTGCACGCGCAGCACGCGTGCCATCAAGTCAAGGTGACGCGAGATCAGCTGTGATTCCAGCAACTCGCGAAAGCCGCGTGCGTCGAGCGCACTGCCCGGCAACACCGCTTCATCATCGCGCGGCGTCGCGCGCACATCGCCATGCCACAACTGCACGAACTCGATGAAGTTCTGATCGACGATCTCGGCACGGTTGAATCCCTTGTGACGGGCGCTGATGGCAAACGGAATGGACATGGTGGTTATCGCTTGGATGAATTGGGAAATATGGCGTCTGTGTAGGAGTGGCTTCAGCCGCGACCGCTCTTGCCTCAGCATCGAGCTCCGTCCTGATCGCGGCTGAAGCCGCTCCTACAAAATCAATGTTGCATCGGGGTATGGCCAGGCTGTGCCTGCACACGCGCAAGCCATGCACGAATGTTCGGGAACACGGACAAATCGAAACCGCCGTCGCCGGCGCAATGGGTATACGCATACAACGCGATGTCGGCGATGCCATAACGCTCACCGACAAACCATTCGCGTCCGGTCAGATGCTGTTCCATCACCGCCAGCACCTGCACGCCTCGCTGCAACAGCACCGGCACCTCGGCCTGACGCGGATGATCGGGCGGCAGCCAGCCGCGGATGAAGCGTGCCACCGCGATGCATGGCTCATGGCTGTACTGCTCGAAGAACAGCCATTGCAGCGTCTGTGCGCGCAACCAGCGGTCATCGGGAAGCCATGCCGTGCCCTCGGCAAGGTAGCAAAGAATCGCGTCGGACTCGGCCAGCCGACGGCCATCCTCCAGCTCCAGCAAGGGCACCTTGCCGTTGGGATTTTTCGCCAGATAGGCGGCGGTGCGTGTTTCACCATGCGCGCTGTCGATATCCACCCAGCGATAGGCATGGCCGAGTTGATCGAGCAGCAACTGCAGCTTGTAGCAGTTGCCGGAAGCGCGCATGCCGTAAATCGTGATCATTCCACATTCCCACCAAGCAGTTTCAGTTGCTCCGCGCGCCGCTGGTCCTTGGAACGTCCAAAACTTTCCAGGACGCGCACCTGTTCCGCGACGACAGGGATCGGCACCGCGAAGCCGCCAAACTCCGCCATGATGATCCCGCTGATCCGCACCGGCTCCCAGCCACGTGCGCTGAAGCATTCGAGGTCACCCATCACCTCGACCGGCAGTCCGGGAAAGCCGTAGCGCGCAAAGTGCGAGCGGAATCGGCCGCCATCCGCCGGCACATGCATGCCGTCCCGACGTTCGCACCAGCAGCCAGCCAGGGTTTCCGCATCGCGGGCACTCGTCAATACATCGAGGTCAGCCACCGTTACATCCGCACCGGCCAGCCATGCCGCGGCGCTGCCGACCAGCGTCCACGCATCACGACAAACCCGACGCAGGTCCGGCACGACGGCCGCAAGCACCTGAGCCATCGCAGCCGCCGTAGCGTCGGTTCCGGATGGCGTCCTGGCTTCACGCGGCGCGGCGACCATCGAGACGACTCAGAATGCGTTGATGCCGGTCAGCTCGCGGCCGACCACCAGCTCGTGCACGGTCTCGGTGCCTTCATAGGTGATCACCGATTCCAGGTTCAGCGCATGGCGGATCGCGCCGTGCTCGGTGGTGATGCCGGCGGCGCCGAGGATGTCACGGCACTGGCGGGCGATGTCGATCGCCATGCGGCAGTTGTTCCACTTCGCCAGCGACACCTGGGTCGGCTGCATCTTGCCGGCATCCTTCAGGCGCCCGAGCTGCAGCGATATCAGCTGCGCGCCGGTGATGCGCCGGGCCATGTCGGCCATCTTCAGCTGCACCGCCTGATTGGACGCGAGCGGACGACCGAACAGGATGCGCTCCTTCGTGTAATCCAGCACTTCCTTAAGGCACGCCTGCGCAGCACCGATCGGGCCCCAGGTAATGCCGTAACGCGCCTGCGTGAGGCAGCCCAGCGGACCCTTCAAGCCCTTCACGTTCGGCAGTCGCGCGCTGTCCGGCACGCGCACGTTGTCGAAGAACAGCGCGCTGGTGACCGAGGCGCGCAGGCTCATCTTCTTGTGGATTTCCTGCGCCTTGAAGCCGGCGCTGTCGGTCGGCACGACGAAGCCCTGGATGCCATCCTCGGTCTGCGCCCACACGATCGCGATCTGCGCCAGGTTGCCGTTGGTGATCCACATCTTGGCGCCGTTGATGACCCAGTCGCCGCCGTCCTTCTTCGCGTTCGTCTTCATGTTGGCCGGATCGGAGCCGCCATGCGGCTCGGTCAGGCCGAAGCAGCCGATCACTTCGCCGGCCGACATCCGTGGCAGGTACTGTTTCTTCTGCTCTTCGCTGCCGTAGGCATAGATCGGATACATGCACAGCGAGCTCTGCACCGACGCGAAGCTGCGCAGGCCGGAATCGCCGCGCTCCAGTTCCTGGCAGATCAGGCCGTAGCTGACCCCGTTCATGCCGGCGCCGCCGTATTCCTCCGGAATCGTCGCGCCGAGCAGGCCGAGACCGGCGATCTCCGGAATCAGCTCGGTCGGAAAACGGCCCTGATCGAAGCAGTCGCCGATGATCGGCAACACGCGTTCGTCGACGAAGCGACCCACGGAGTCCTGCACCATGCGCTCCTCGTCGGTGAGCAGCGAGCGGACATCGTAAAGATCGAGCGGATTCAGACTGACAGCCATGGAAGCTCCGGAGGCGGGCGCGTAAAAACCGTTATTGTAGCGCGGGAGCCGGGGGCGCACAGGATCGAGTGCGGCGACTTCGGACTCCACTGCTCCATTCCCAGGTACCGGAAATCCATGTTCAAAGGTGTACTGCTCGGCTTCATGGCATTCGCGGCGTATGCCCTCAGCGACGCCTTCGTGAAGTCGCTGAAAGGCTCGCTGCCGGCCTACGAAGCGGTGTTCTTCGGCGCCGCGCTGGGTTTGTCCGCGCTGCCGCTCATCAAGGCCCGCGGCGACCGTTGGCGCGAAGTGCTGGTCGCCCAACGCCCGGGCCTGTACCTGGTGCGCGCCGTGGCTGGTGCCGTGGGCAGCATCGCCGCCGTGATCGCCTTCACCGCGCTGCCGATGGCCGAGGCATTTGCGCTGATCTTCCTGCTGCCGATCTTCGTGACCATTCTGTCCGTGGTGCTGCTGAAGGAACACGTCGGCTGGCGCCGCTGGTCGGCCGTGGTGGCTGGCTTCATCGGCGTGCTGGTGGTGCTGCGCCCCGGCTTCCGCGCGCTCGGCATCGGGCATCTGGCCGCCATCATCTGCGGTCTTGCTGGCGCCATCTCGATGATCGCGCTGCGCGTGGCCGGACCGCATGAGAAACGCATCACTCTGTACAGCGCCGGCGTGATCGGCCCGATGTTGCTCACCGGCGTGCTGATGCTGACGGATTTCCGTTGGCCCAATCTGCCGCAGATTGGCCTGCTGCTCGGTTACGGCCTGCTCGCCGCGCTGGCCGGCGTGCTGCTGATGGTGGCCACGCAGAAAGCGCCGGCCAATCACGTCGCGCCGACCCAGTACAGCCAGATGCTGTGGGCAGTATTTCTGGGCTACATGCTGTTCCACGACCAGCTGGACTGGCCGATGGCCGTCGGCATCGCGATCATCCTCGGAGCCGGGTTGTTCACCTTTGTGCGCGAGGAGAAAGTCACCCGCTGGTGGAAGCGCATGCGGATGGTGTGAGTGCGCTGCCCGCCCAGTCCGCACTGATCACTCTGTCAGCGATTGCTCACCCCATGCGGCACATGCCCGGTCGCCACGTGCTTGCGTGCGGACTCCACGTTCGCCGGCGAGTCGTCAAAGAAAATGTCGGCGCCAAACGCATCGAGGAATGGGCCCTTGTCGCGACCGCCGAGGAACAGGGCCTCGTCGATACGCACGCCCCACTTGCGCAGAGTGAGGATCACCCGCTTGTGCGCGGGCGCGGAACGCGCGGTAACCAGAGCGGTGCGGATCGGCGAGTTCTCGGCCGGGAACGCAGCCTGCAGGCGGTGCAAGGCGGTGAGGAAGCCGCGGAACGGGCCAACTGACAGCGGCTCGGCGGCATGTTCGGTTTCGCTGCGATGGAAGGCTTCCAGACCTTCCTCGCGCGACACGCGCTCACCTTCGTCGCCGAAGATCACCGCATCGCCGTCGAATGCGATGCGCAGCTGTTCGCTGGCGCGTGGTGGCGCGGTGCTGGGCAGGATCGTGGCCGCCGCCACGCCTGCGGCGAGCGCGCGGCCGACATCTTCAGCATTGGCGGAAAGGAACAAATCCGCCTTGAACGGCGCGATGTAGTCGGAGGTCGGCGCGCCGCTGGTGAACGCGGCGCGGCTGATTTCCAGGCCGTAATGCTGGATCGCGTTGAAGATGCGCAGCCCGGTATCGCCGGAATTGCGCGACAGCAGGATCACCTCGACCGGCGGCACATCGCCGGCCAGCTTGTTCAGGCCGAGCAGCTTCTGCACCAGCGGAAACGCCACGCCGGGTTTCAGGATCTCGTTTTCATGATCGATCTGGAACGAGCGATAGGCGTCGAGGCCATCGCGCTCGAACAGCGCATGGCTGTCGCCGAGGTCGAACAGCGCGCGCGAGGAGATCGCCACCACAAGCCGCTGGTCGCCAGCAGCAGCTGGATCGTTGGCGTCGGTAGACGAGGGCAGCTTGTTCACGGGTAACGTCATGCGGATCGATGATGGATCGTTGCCGATCAATCTAGCACGCAGCCAGTTTCATTCCGCCGCGAACTGCTCATCGAGGATACGTTGTTCGAGGTTGTGTTCCGGATCAAACAGCAGCCGCACGCCCTGTCCGCCGGACTGCCGGATCGATACGGTTTGCACGTCACGCACTTCATGGAAATCGGCGGTGGCGCTGACCGGACGCTTGGCTGGATCGAGCACGCGCAGGATGACTTCGGTGCGATGCGGCAGGATCGCACCGCGCCAGCGGCGTGGACGGAACGGGCTGATCGGAGTGAGCGCCAGCACGTTCGCGTCCAGCGGCAGGATCGGCCCATGCGCGGACAGGTTGTAGGCGGTAGAGCCGGCCGGGGTAGATACCAGGATGCCATCGCAGACCAGGGTCGCCAGCTTCACGATGTCGTTGAGCTGCACTTCCAGATGGGCGGCTTGATTGCTCTGACGCAACAACGACACCTCGTTGAACGCCAGCGCCGTGTGTTCATTGCCGGCCGCATCGATGACCTGCATCTGCAGCGGAAACAGCGAAGCGGTGTGCGCGCGTGCGACTCGTTCCGGCAAACCGTCGAGCTTGTGCTTGTTCATCAGGAAGCCGACCCGGCCCAGCTTCATGCCATAGACCGGCACTTCCAGTGCCCGGTACGCATGCAGGGTGCGCAACATGAAACCGTCGCCGCCCAGCGCCACGATCAGCTCGGCCTGCTCGGGCGACACATCGCCGTAACGGTCCACCAGTTTGCGTCGCGCCTGCTGGGCAACGCTGGTATCGCTGGCGACGAAGGCGAAGCGCATACGTGGAAACCCGACGAAAAGGTCAGGTCAGATTACCCGATTTCCGCGGCAGCGCCTTCTGTACGCCGGAGCCTGCAGGAGCGGCTTCAGCCGCGATGCTTTTGATCCAATCCGGGGAAACCAAAAAGCATCGCGGCTGAAGCCGCTCCTACATAGGTTGACTCAGCTCACCGGCACCTGCGCCAGCTGGGCCAGGCGACGGACGGCGACCGAGGCGATCGGATAGTCCGCGTTCTGGGTGAGGATTTCGGCCAGCATGCTGCGGGTGTACTGCAGCGTGGCATCGTCGCGCTGCAGCCATGCCTGCACCGGCGAGATGTCCTTGCGCTCGCCGGTCAGGCTCAGCACCTGCAGGGCCAGCGCGCGATGCTGGTGGTTGAGTTCATCCAGCAGCGAGCCGCGGGCCTGTGCATGCCAGTGACCATCGACCGGTAGCGCCTCGATCTGGCTGCGCAGCCACTCCAGGTCGAGCGCCTCGCCCAGCTCGAAGAACACGGAGGCCACCTTCTCCATTGGCTGGCCGCTTTGCTGCACGACCTCGGCCATGTCCAGCGCAGCGCGCAGCTCTGGCATGCGGGCTAGGCGCAGGGACAGATCGGCGGGCAGGTCCAGGCCCTCCCACTTCTCCTGCGTGCAGGAGAAGTCGCCCTTGCCGGTCGGCGTCAGCACCTCCGGCAGCGCCTTGCGCAAGGCCGACACGCTGGCCTGGTAACGCTCCACGTTGGCAGCGATATCCAGCGTGCCACCCGGGCGGTTGAGCAGCCAGCGGGTCAGATGGCGCAGCAACGACCAGATCTGCTTGATCGCATCGACCTGGGTGTCCTCGGCGACCTTGCTGTCGAGCGCCTCGATCTGCGTCCACAGTTCACGCGCCTCGATGATCTCGCGCGCCGCCGTATATGCCTTGGCGATCGCCGCCGGACCCTGCCCGGTGTCTTCCTGCATGCGCATCATGAAGGTGGCGCCCATGCGGTTGATCGTCGAGTTGGTCACCGCGGTTGCGATGATCTCGCGCTTCAGGCGATGGCGTTGCATGTGCTCGGCGTACTTCACGTGCAGCGGCTCGGGGAAGTAACGCACCAGCTCCTTGGACAGGTACGGGTCTTCCGGCACGTCGGAATCGAGCATCTGCTGATACAGGCGAATCTTGTCGTACGACAGCAGCACCGCCAGCTCCGGCCGGGTCAGACCCAGGCCACGAGTCTTGCGCTCGGTGAGTTCCGCTTCGGACGGCAGGTTCTCGACCTGGCGATCCAGCGTGCCTTCGGCCTCCAGCGTGCGGATGAAGTGCGCCATCGAGCCGAGACGGCTCACCGACTGATGCTCCATCAGGGTGATCGCCTGGTTCTGCCGGTAGTTGTCCCACAACACCAGCTGGCCGACCTCGTCGGTCATCGCGGCCAGCTGGGTGTTGCGTGCCGACTCGGTCAGCTCACCGCGATGCACTGCATCGTTCAGCAGGATCTTGATGTTGACCTCGTGGTCGGAGGTGTCCACGCCGGCGGAGTTGTCGATGAAGTCGGTGTTGAGCAATACACCTTGCTGCGCCGCCTCGATGCGACCCTTCTGGGTCATGCCCAGGTTGCCGCCCTCTCCCACGATCTTGCAGCGCAGCTCGGCGCCGTTGACGCGCAGCGCGTTGTTGGCGCGATCGCCTACATCGGCATGCGTCTCCGCAGCCGACTTCACGTAGGTACCGATACCGCCGTTCCACAGCAGGTCGACCGGCGCCTTGAGGATCGCGCTGAGCAGATCGCTCGGCGCCAGCTGCGTCACGTCAGGCTTGAGGCCCAGCACGGCACGCACTTCCGGCGAGACCGGGATCGACTTGGCGCTGCGCGGGAAGATGCCGCCGCCAGCGGAGATCAGCGACTTGTCGTAATCGTCCCAGCTCGAGCGTGGAACCTTGAACATGCGCTGACGCTCGGCGAACGAGCGCACGGTATCCGGGTTCGGGTCGAGGAACACATGGCGATGGTCGAACGCCGCCAGCAGGCGGGTGTGCTCGGACAGCAGCATGCCGTTGCCGAACACGTCGCCGGACATGTCGCCAATGCCGACGCAGGTGAAGTCCTGCGTCTGGCAATCGCGGTTGAGCGAACGGAAGTGGCGCTTGACCGACTCCCACGCACCCTTGGCGGTGATGCCCATGCCCTTGTGGTCGTAACCGTTGGAACCGCCGGAAGCGAACGCATCGCCCAGCCAGTAGCCGTGCTCGATCGAGATCGCGTTGGCGATGTCGGAGAACGTGGCGGTACCCTTGTCGGCAGCAACGACCAGATACGGATCATCCGCGTCGTGGCGCACCACGTCGTGCGGGTTCACCACCTTGCCTTCGACCAGATTATCGGTGATGTCGAGCAGGCCGCTGATGAACAAGCGATAGCAGGCGATGCCTTCGGCCAGCTGCGCGTCACGGTCGCCGCCAACCGGCGCCTTCTTGACGAAGAAGCCGCCCTTGGAACCGACCGGCACGATCACCGTGTTCTTGACCATCTGTGCCTTGACCAGGCCCAGCACCTCGGTACGGAAATCCTCGCGACGATCCGACCAGCGCAGGCCGCCACGCGCCACCGCACCGAAGCGCAGGTGGATGCCCTCGACGCGCGGCGCGCATACCCAGATCTCTCGGTACGGCACCGGCTTGGGCAGCTCGGGCACCAAGTGCGAGTCGAGCTTGTAGCTGATGTAGTCGCGATAGGCGCCCTCCCACTTCTGGAAGAAGCTGGTGCGCAAGGTGCCGCGGATCAGTCCCACGAAGCTGCGCAGGATGCGGTCCTCGTCGAGGCTGGCGACGTTCTCCAGCAACACGCCGATCGCGCTCTCGACGATCTGGATCTGCTCGTCGCGCGGCTTGGACAACGCGGCACTCAGGCCGTCGATCAGCGCCGGCTGCGCGCTCTGCACATTCGCCGGAATCAGCGCATGCATCTCGGTGGCCAGGGTCGCGCCGGCGGCCTTCAGCTCGTCGGCAGAAAGCGCCTCGCGGCGCGGGTCGAATTTGGCCAGGAACAGTTCCACCAGCAGGCCGGCGACCGCCGGATAGCGGTTGAGAGTCTCTTCCATGTAGGTCTGCGAGAACGTGGCACCGGTCTGCAACAGGTACTTGCAGTAGCCGCGCAGCATCGCCACCTGGCGCCAGTTGAGCTTGGCGCCGAGGATCAGCCGGTTGAAACCGTCGTTCTCGGCGTTGCCGCGCCAGATCTGCTCGAACGCATCCTCGAACAATGCACCAACCTGCTCGACGCTGAAGGTCAGCTTGCCCACCGGCTGCACTTCGAAATCCTGGATCGAACGCGGCGCATCGCCGGGAATCTCGTAGACATGCTCGGTAAGCACGCGCAGGCCGAGGTTCTCCAGCTGCGGCAGCACTTCGGACAAGGCGATGTCGCCACCTGAACGGTAGACCTTGAAGCGCAGTGTCTCGGGCGCCTTTGGCGGATGGTAGAACGACATGCGCAGCGCGTTGTCGCCGTTCAACAGCGACAGCTGATGCACGTCCTCGGCCGCCACCGCCGGGCTCACGTCCTCGACGTAACCCGCCGGCAGCGACTTCGCAAAACGGTTGGCCAGCACCACGCCTTCGTGATCGCCACGCTGCTGCACCAGTGCATCGCGCACGTCGTCGTGCCAGTTGCGCACGATGGCGGCGACACCCTGCTCCAGCGCAGCCAGGTCATACGCAGGCTGGTCGCCGATCTTCGGACGCACCACGACGGTCAGCCGCGCCAACGCGGCCTCACCCATCTGCACCGACGAATCGCTCTGCTCGGCATGCAGGGCCGTGCCCAGCAGGCTCTCGATGCGTTCGCGCACCGAAGTGTTGAAGCGGTCGCGCGGCACGAACACCATGCAGCTGAAGAATCGGCCGTAGCGATCGCGCCGCATGAACAGCCGCGTGCGTGCACGCTGACGCAATTCGAGGATGCCCATCGAGGTGGCGAACAGTTCGTCCTCGCTGCTCTGCTGCAACTCCTCGCGCGGCAGCGTTTCCAGGATGTGGCGCAGCGACTTGCCGGAATACGAATCGCGCTTGAGGCCCGAACGTGCCAGCACCGCTTCGACCTTGTGGCGCACCAGCGGCACGTCCTGCGGACGCGCCATGTAGGCATTGGAAGAGAACAGCCCGAGGAAGCGCTGCTCGGACACCGCACGGCCATTCGCGCCGAACTGCAGCACCCCGATGTAATCCATGTAACCGGCGCGGTGGACGTGCGAGCGCGCATTGGTCTTGGTCAGGATGATCGCGTCGGTCGCGCCGGACTGCGGCAGCTCGCTGGCGGCCAGCGTGCGCAACGAACGTGGCGCCATCGAGCGCTCGGTGTTGCGCAGGATGCCCAGACCGGAAGACTCGACCGCACGCAGCACGCGGTCACCGTCAGCGTCGGTGACCTCATACTCGCGATAACCGAGGAAGGTGAAGTTGTCGTCGGCGAGCCAGTGCATGAACTCGCTGGCCTCCTGCACCGATGCGGCATCCAGCGGCAGCTTGCGCTGCGGCAGATCGGCAGCGATCGCCAGCGCCTTGTCGCGCATCGTGGCCCAGTCGTTCACGGCCGCGCGCACGTCGTCCAGCGCGGCCTCGATCTGCGCCTTCAGCTGCACCTGCTCGGCGTCATCGGCGACCCGGTCGATCTCGAAATGCATGACCGACTCGGGCACACCAGCCTCGTCACCGAGGCTCTGCAGCTGGCCGGATGCATCGCGCACCACCTTCAGCACCGGATGGATCACGGCGTGGATCTGCAGCTTCGCCGACACGATCATGCTCACCGTGTCGATCAGGAACGGCATGTCGTCAGTGACGATCTGCAGCAGGCTGCGACCGGCATGGGCGCCCACCGGATTGAGCACGCGCACCGAGGCGCGACCCGCCGGACGCTGCCGCATGAATTCCAGCAGGCCGCCGACCAGGGCCGCCCATTGCGTGGGTGTGTGCATGTCCCGGTCAGTCCCGGCGATGCGTGCGAAGAACGCCTGGCAAAAGACCTGCGCCTCGTTCAATCGCTGCGGCGACATGCCGCCTTTCTTCAGCTCATCAAGCACAACAGACGGGAGGGAAAGATCGTTCGCCGCAAGGGTCGCATTCATGGCATCTACTGGTCAGTGGAGACGAGGATTGAGAACGTGGGTAACAAAGCCTTGAAAGGATACGCCGCGCGTCAGGGCGAATCCACCCGCGGCAGCCCGAATCACACCATGCCCGCGCGCATGGGATCAGCAGAGCGGCACCACGCGTGGTCGTGTTCGATGAACGTTGCGGAGCCACACAATCACGGCATGACATGCAAACCGAGCGCCGAATCACGCGGTTGTCGTCAGCAGCATGCCGATCGAGTCACGACCGCCATATGACAGGCGAGCTGCCGCGTGACGGAATTGCCCAGATCGCAAGCGCCATGTCAATGACTGGATTCGCACCGCAAATAAAATGTAAACTGACCGGTATAGTCTGAGCTTGGCAACGCGTGGCAGCACCGTTCGCGGCGTGATCACACGCATGAATGACCATCGTCAGCCCTGCGCGGACCAACCAATGACACAAGACAGGCGTGTCGCGATGCAGTATCTGGTCCCTGGACTTGCTGCGCGCGCCCCGGCGACACCCCACATTCCCGACCAAGCAAGTCCTGGAGCTCTCATGAAGTCCTCATCACTGCGCACACCCCTGCTGTGCCTGAGTCTGCTGACGCTGGCCGCTTGCGGTCAAGGCAAGACCCAGGGACCGCCGCAGATGCCACCGCCCGCAGTAGGCGTGATCACGGTGCAACCGCAGAGCTCGCCATTGACACAGAATCTGGTCGGGCGACTGTCGCCTTATCGCAGCGCCGATGTGCGTGCGCGAGTGCCCGGCGTGCTGTTCAAGCGCAACTATGACGAAGGCACCGACGTCAAAAAAGGCCAGTTGCTGTTCCAGATCGACCCGGCGCCGCTGAAGGCCGTACTCGACTCCAGCGTGGCTGCCCAGGCCCAGGCCCAGGCCACCTACACCAACAACAAGGTCACCGCGCAGCGCCTGCAGGACCTGGCGCCGAAAGGCTATGTCTCCAAGTCGGATCTGGACAACGCGCTGGCCGCCGAACGCACGGCCGCCGCGGCCGTGCAGGCTGCCCAGGCCAACGTGCAGGCAGCCCGCATCAATCTTGGTTATGCCAGCGTGACTGCGCCGATCGACGGCCGCGCCGGCCAGCAGCAGGTCACCGAGGGCGCCCTCGTCGGCAGCGGCGAAGCCACCCTGCTCACCACGGTCGACCAGATCGATCCGCTGTACGTGAACTTCACCATGAGCGTGGCCGCGATGCAGCAGATGCGTCGCGCCCAGAGCAGCGGCAATGTCACCCTCGCCGATCCTGACAAGGCCAACGTCCAGGTCACCCTGCCCGACGGCAGCGTGTACGGCGAACAGGGCGTGCTGGATTTCTCCGACACCACGGTCAATCCAGCCACCGGCGCGGTCAACCTGCGCGCGATCATTCCGAACCCGAAACACAGCCTGCTGCCCGGCATGTATGTGACGCTGCAGGCTACCCTCGGCCAGCAGCACAAGGTGTTCCTGGTACCGCAGCAGGCAGTGCAGCGCGATACCGTCGGCGCCTATGTGATGGTTGTCGGCAACGACGGCAAGGTGCTGCGCAAGGACATCACCACTACCGACATGTCAGGCGGCAACTGGGTGGTCAGCGATGGCCTCGACGCCGGCGACCAGATCGTGATGTCCGGCCTGCAGAACGTGAAGGCCGGTGCGCCAGCCAAGGCCAGCCCATGGCAGGCACCTGCCAGTGGCGCATCCGCCGCCAACGCTCCGGGCTCCGCCCCGAGCGGCAAGTAACGGAGCGCCGATCATGCCGAGTTTCTTCATCGACCGCCCGATCTTCGCCTGGGTGGTAGCGATCCTGATTTCGCTGGGCGGTGTCCTGGCGATCCTCAACATGGGCGTGGAATCGTACCCATCGATTGCGCCGCCGCAGGTGGTGGTCAATGCCACCTATCCGGGCGCGAGCGCCGACACCACCGAGAAAACCGTCACCCAGGTGATCGAACAGCAGCTCACCGGCATCGACCACCTGCTGTACTTCAATTCGTCGTCCAGCGCCAGCGGCAGCTCCAGCATCACGCTGACCTTCGAGACCGGTACCAACCCGGACATCGCCCAGGTGCAGGTGCAGAACAAGGTGGCGCTGGCCACGCCGCGCCTGCCCAGCCAGGTGACCCAGCAGGGCGTGGTGGTGGCCAAGGCCAACGCCGGCTTCCTGATGGTGCTGGCGCTGAAATCGGACAACCCGGGCATCGACCGCGACCGCCTCAACGACATCGTCGGCTCGCAGGTGCTGGATCAGATCTCGCGCATACCCGGCGTGGGCAGCACCCAGCAGTTCGGTGCCGAATACGCGATGCGGATCTGGCTGAACCCGGACAAGCTGCAGGGCTACAACCTGTCGGCCAGCCAGGTGCTCGCCGCGATCCAGGCGCAAAACGTGCAGTTTGCCGCCGGCTCGCTCGGTGCCGACCCGGCCATTCCCAGCCAGGGTTTCACCGCCACGGTCTCGACCGAGGGCCGCTTCACCACGCCCGAGGAGTTCGCCAAGATCATCCTGCGCGCGAATCCTGATGGCACCACGGTCACCCTGGGTGACGTGGCACGGATCAGTTTCGGTCCGAACGGCTATGGCTTCGACACTACCTGGGACGGCAAGCCGATCGGCGCGTTCGCGATCCAGTTGCTGCCCGGCGCCAATGCGCTGGACGTGGCCACCGCCGCCCGCGCCAAGATGGACGAACTGGCACCCAGCTTTCCGCAGGGTGTGAGCTGGTTCAGTCCCTACGACAGCACCAGTTTCGTCAAGATCTCGATCAGCGAGGTGGTGCACACGCTGATCGAGGCGATCATCCTGGTGTTCCTGGTGATGCTGCTGTTCCTGCAGAACATCCGCGCCACGATCATCCCGACCCTGGTGATTCCAGTCGCCCTGCTAGGCACCTTCCTCGGCATGCTGGTACTCGGCTTCACCATCAACCAGCTGACCCTGTTCGGCATGGTGCTGGCCATCGGCATCGTGGTGGACGACGCGATCGTGGTGATCGAGAACGTCGAACGCATCATGACCGAAGAGCACCTGTCGCCCAAGGACGCCACCCGCAAGGCGATGGGCCAGATCACCGGCGCCATCGTGGCGATCACCGTGGTGCTTGCGGCGGTGTTCGTGCCTTCGGCGCTGCAACCGGGTGCTTCCGGCGTGATCTACAAGCAGTTCGCGCTGACCATCGCCCTCTCGATGGGCTTCTCCGCGTTCCTCGCGTTGTCGTTCACGCCGGCGCTGTGCGCCAGCTTCCTGCAGCCGGAGCACGACAAGAAAAAGAACATCGTGTTCCGCAAGTTCAACGACGCGTTCACCTGGACCACGAAAACCTACACCGGTCATATCGGTGGCGCGGTGCGTCATGCACCGCGCTGGATGCTGGTGTTCGTACTGATTGCGATACTCGGCGTTTTCCTGTTCACGCGCCTGCCCGGCAGCTTCCTGCCGGAAGAGGATCAGGGCTATGCGTTGTCGGTGATCCAGTTGCCGCCGGGTGCCACCAAGCAGCGCACCAATGAGGTGATGGCCCAGATGCGCGCCATCCTCGACAAGGACGACGCGGTGGAAGGCGTGCTGCAGGTCACCGGCTTCAGCTTCATCGGCTCCGGCGAGAATGCCGGCCTGGCCTTCATCAAGCTCAAGGACTGGGCGAAGCGTGACGTGACGGCGGCGCAGTTCATCCAGCGCACGAACGGCGCGATGCAGCAGGTGCATGACGCACGCATCTTCGTGGTCAATATCCCCACCGTGCAGGGCCTGGGCCAGTTCGGCGGCTTCGACATGTACCTGCAGGATCGTGGCGGTAACGGTCGCGATGCGCTCACCCAGGCGCGCAATACCCTGCTGGGCAAGGCCGCCCAGTCAGCACTGCTGACCGGCGTACGCCCGAACTCGCTGGAAGACGCGCCACAGTTGAACCTGAGCGTAGACCGTGTACAGGCACAGTCGATGGGCTTGCAGGTAGGGGATGTCTACAACGCGATCGCCCTGATGCTGGCACCGGTCTACGTCAACGACTTCACCTACGGCGGCCGCGTCAAGCGCGTGATCATGCAGGCCGATGCGCCGTACCGCATGGGTCCGGAAGCGTTGCAGCACATCTTCACGCCCAGCGGCTCACAGACGAACAGCGACGGCACGCCGGCGATGATTCCGCTGTCCAACGTGGTGCACCCGACCTGGCAGGTCGGCTCGCCGTCGCTGACCCGCTACAACGGCTATTCGGCGGTGGAAATCGTCGGCTCACCGGCACCGGGCCATGCCTCGGGCGAGGCGATGAACGAGATGCAGAAGATCGTCACCGATGACCTGCCCAAGGGCTATGGCTACGACTGGACCGGCCAGTCCTACCAGGAAATCCTCTCCGGCAATGCGGCCACGCTGCTGATGGTGCTGTCGCTCGTGATCGTATTCCTGGCCCTGGCTGCGCTGTATGAAAGCTGGTCGATCCCGGTGTCGGTACTGCTGGTGGTGCCACTGGGTCTGCTCGGCGTGGCGGTGTTCACCCTGCTGCGCGGATTGCCCGACGACATCTACTTCAAGATCGGCCTGATCACGGTGATCGGCCTGGCCGCGAAGAACGCGATCCTGATCGTGGAATTTGCGGTGGCCGAACAGAAAGCCGGACGGACCCTGCGCGAGGCGACCATCGATGCGGCCCGTCTGCGTCTTCGCCCGATCCTGATGACCTCACTGGCCTTCATCCTCGGCGTGTTCCCGCTGTTCATTTCCAGCGGCGCCGGCGCCAACGCGCGTCATGCGATCGGTACCGGCGTGATTGGCGGCATGCTGTTCGCCACCTTCCTCGGCGTGCTGCTGATCCCGGTGTTCTACGTGGTGGTACGCCGCCTGCTCGGCGACAAGCTGGACGGCGATACGCCGCCGCCCGGCACGTCATCCCACAACGGCATGCAGTCGTTTGATTCGGATCCGCGCCGCGGGAATTGAGTCATGGCTCCTCTCCCTGTCTGGGAGAGGGTTGAGAGCAGAAACCGAACGCGACAAACAAAAAGCCCGGACAGGTTTCCCGTCCGGGCTTTTTGTTTGAACCTATGCCAGCTTAACGCAGACCAGTTTCCGCGCGCGCAATCACCATGCGCTGGATCTCGCTGGTTCCTTCGTAGATCTCGGTGATCTTGGCGTCGCGGAAGTAGCGCTCCAGCGGCATCTCCTTCGAGTAGCCCATGCCACCGTGGATCTGCACGGCCTGATGGCTGATCCACATCGCCGCTTCCGACGCGGTGAGCTTGGCCACGGCCGCCTCGGTGCCGAAGCGACCACCGTTCTTTTCGGTCTCGCCTTTGGTCCATGCTGCACGCAGGGTCAGCAGAGTTGCTGCATCCAGCTTGCACTTCATGTCGGCGATCTTCGACTGGGTCATCTGGAACGTGCCGATCGGCACGCCGAATGCCTTGCGATCACGCGACCACTGCAACGTCGCCTCGTACGCGGCGCGGGCGATGCCGACCGCCTGCGAGGCGATGCCGATGCGGCCGGCATCGAGCACGCCCATCGCGATCGAGAAGCCCTTGCCTTCGTCGCCCAGCAGGTTTTCCTTCGGGCAGACGTAATCGGTGAACTCGATCTCGCAGGTGGCCGAGGCGCGGATACCGAGCTTCGGCTCGCTCTTGCCCGCATGGAAACCCGGCAGCTGGGTATCGATGATGAAAGCCGAGACGCCCTTGGCGCCGATACCCGGCGTGGAGATCGCGAACAGCACGATGTAGCGCGCCACCGGACCGGAGGTGATCCAGCTCTTCTTGCCGTTGATCACCCAGTCGCCGTTCGCATTCTTGCTGGCGCGAGTATGCATCGCCGAGGCATCGGAGCCGGACTGCGGCTCGGTCAGCGCGTAGGCACCGATCGCCTCGCCCTGGGCGATCGCGCGCACGTACTTTTGCTTCTGCTCTTCGTTGCCATGCTTGAGGATGCCGTTGCAGAACAGCGAATTGTTCACCGACATGATGGTTGCGGTGGCCGCATCGGCGGCAGCGATCTCGATCATCGCCAGCACATAGGCGATCGGATCCATGCCGGCACCGCCGTACTCATGCGGCACTTCGATGCCCATCAGGCCGAGCTGACCCATCTCGCGGATGTTCTCCAGCGGAAATTCACCCTTGGCATCCAGCTCCGCCGCCACCGGCACGATGCGCTTCTGCGCGAAATCGCGCGCGATCGACTGGATCGACAACTGGTCTTCGGTAAATCGGAAATCCATGAACTACTCCCAGACGCCGCATGCGGCGGCTGATCAAGACAAAACAAGCCGCGCATTGTAGTCCGGTCGCTCCCACGGATTCGCCGCGTGGTGCTTGACGGCTTCGCATGCGGGGCCTAGCCTTGCCATCTCTTTATCGCGATACAAGGATGCCCGATGGATCTGGCGACCGCCTCCAGCGTGCTCCGGCTGCTGGCCGACCCCACCCGCGTGCGCCTGCTGGCGCTGCTCGAACACGAGGAACTCACCGTGGCCGAACTGGCTGCGGTGCTGCATCTGGCGCAGCCGCGGGTGTCCACTCATCTGGCCAAGCTGAAGGAAGCCGGGCTGGTGCGCGACCGCCGCGCCGGCGTGTCCGCTTATTACCGCGCCAACAACGAGGGCGACGAGGCCCAACACAGTCTGCTCGCCTCGCTGCGCGAAAGTATCGACGACGCCTTGCTGCGCGAAGACAGCGCACGCCTGCCCGGTGTGCTGGCCAATCGTGCGCGCGAGGAAGGCTGGGCCGATACCGTGGCCGGCGACATGGAGCGCCACTACTCGCCCGGCCGCACCTGGGAAACGCTGGCGCGCTCGCTGCTGCAATTGCTGGGCACCGGCGATGTGCTCGACATTGCCTCCGGTGATGGCATCACCGCCGAGCTGCTGGCGCCACACGCCCACTCCATCGTCTGCATCGACAGCAGCGAACGGGTGGTCGAGGCCGCGGCAAAGCGCCTGCAATCATTTACCAATGTGAGGGTACGTCAAGGCGATATGCATGCGCTTGAACTGGGCGAGCAACGCTTCGATCTGGTGCTGATGCTGCATGCGCTGACCTATGCCCAGCATCCGGCCCAGGCCGTGGCCGAAGCTGCGCGACTGCTGCGTCCCGGCGGCCGCCTGCTCGCCGTGACGCTGGGCCAGCACGATCATCGCGCCGCGGTCGAGCCGTTCGATCATCGCAACCTCGGCTTCAGCGGCGAACAGCTCGATGGCTACGCGCGCGCCGCCGGCCTCGACGTCATCAGCTGCAACCGGCTCAGCCGCGAGCGCAAGGCGCCGCATTTCGAAGTAATCAGCCTGCTCGCGCGCAAGCCGGCCTGAACACCGCTCTCCCCACGGAGCGATGCATAACCAAAGGAAGTTTGATGAGTACGTTGCCCTGGCTTCACCCCGAACGCGTCGCCCTGCTGGAACAGGCGCTGCGCCGACGCATCCTGATCCTGGACGGCGGCATGGGCACCATGCTGCAGGCACACGAACTGGATGAACACGGCTTCCGAGGCGAGCGTTTCGAGCATGGCCACGACGGCCACGCGCAGATCCACGACAACCATGCCCATCCGGGTGGTTGCGACCTGAAGGGCAACAACGACCTGCTCACCCTGACCAAGCCGGAGATCATCCGCGGTGTGCACGAGGCCTATCTGGAGGCTGGCGCCGATCTGGTCGAGACCAACACCTTCAACTCGACCCGGATCAGCCAGGCCGACTACAAGCTGCAGCACCTGGCGCACGAGTTGAACCTCGAAGGCGCCCGCCTGGCCCGTGCCGCCTGCGATGCTATGACCGCAAAAACCCCGCATCAACCGCGCTTCGTGATCGGCGTGCTCGGCCCGACCAGCCGCACCGCCTCACTGTCGCCGGATGTCAACGATCCGGGCTTCCGCAACGTCACGTTCGAGGAACTGGCGGAGAACTACACCGAATCCGCCAACGGCCTGATCGACGGCGGCGCCGATGTGATCATGGTCGAGACGATCTTCGATACCTTGAATGCGAAGGCCGCGCTGTTCGCGCTGAGCGAACTGTTCCACCAACGTGGTACACGGATGCCGGTGATGATTTCCGGCACCATCACCGACCGCTCCGGCCGTACCCTGTCGGGACAAACTGCCGAGGCGTTCTACTACTCGGTGCGTCACGCGCGGCCACTCTCGGTAGGCTTCAACTGCGCGCTCGGTGCGGACGACCTGCGTCCGCATATCCAGACCCTGGCGAACCTCGCCGAGAGTTATGTCAGCACGCATCCGAACGCCGGCCTGCCGAATGCATTCGGCGAGTACGACGAGACGCCCGAACACATGGCCGACGTGATCAGCGGCTTCGCCCGCGACGGCCTGCTGAACCTGGTCGGCGGCTGTTGCGGCACCACCCCGGCGCATATCAAGGCAATTGCCGAGGCGGTACGCAACCACCCACCGCGCGCCTTGCCATCCGCTACCCAAGTGGAGGCCGCATAAATGGCGCGTCATACCCGCCTGTCCGGTCTCGAACCGCTGGTCATCACGCCTGATCTGCTGTTCATCAACGTCGGTGAGCGCACCAACGTCACCGGCTCGGCACAGTTCAAGAAGCTTATCAAGGAAGACCGCTACGACGAAGCCGTCGAAGTCGCCCGCCAGCAGGTCGAAAACGGTGCGCAGATCATCGACATCAACATGGACGAGGGCCTGATCGACTCCGAGGCGGCGATGACGCGCTTTGTGAACCTGATCTCCTCCGAGCCGGACATCGCCCGCGTGCCGTTCATGATCGACTCGTCCAAATGGACGGTGATCGAGGCCGGCCTGCGCTGCCTGCAGGGCAAGGGCATCGTCAACTCGATTTCGATGAAGGAAGGCGAAGCGGCGTTCCTCGAACACGCGCGCAAGGTGCAGCAGTACGGCGCCGCCGCGGTAGTGATGGCGTTCGACGAACAAGGCCAGGCCGACACCTGCGCGCGCAAGGTGGAAATCTGCTCGCGCGCCTACGAATTGCTGACTACCCAACTCGACTTCCTGCCCGAAGACATTATCTTCGACCCGAACATCTTCGCGATCGCCACCGGCATCGAGGAACACAACAACTACGCGGTGGACTTCATCGAAGCCACCCGCGAGCTGAAGAAACGCTTTCCCGACTGCCATATCTCCGGCGGCGTCTCCAACGTGTCGTTCTCGTTCCGCGGCAACAACATCGTGCGCGAGGCGATCCATTCGGTATTCCTGTTCCACGCGATCCGCGCCGGCATGGACATGGGCATCGTCAACGCCGGTGCGCTGACGATCATGGACGACATCGATCCGCCACTGCGCGAGCGCGTCGAAGACGTGGTGCTGAATCGCCGCGACGACGCCACCGAACGCCTGCTGGAGATCGCCGACAACTACAAGGGCAAGCGTGGCGAAGCCGTGGTCGAAACCCTTGCCTGGCGCGAGAAGCACGTGCGCGAGCGGCTCAGCCACGCGCTGGTGCACGGCATCGACCTGTATGTGGTCGAGGACACCGAGGAAGCCCGCCAGCTGTCGACGCGCCCGCTCGACGTGATCGAGGGACCGTTGATGGACGGCATGAACGTGGTCGGCGACCTGTTCGGCGCCGGCAAGATGTTCCTGCCGCAGGTGGTGAAGTCCGCCCGCGTGATGAAGAAGGCGGTGGCCTATCTGCTGCCATACATCGAGGCGGAAAAGCTGCGCACCGGCGACATGGGCAAGAACAACGGCAAGATCATCATGGCCACGGTCAAGGGCGACGTGCACGACATCGGCAAGAACATCGTCGGCGTGGTGCTCCGCTGCAACAACTTCGAGGTGATCGACCTCGGCGTGATGGTGCCGGCACAGAAAATCCTGGAGGCCGCGATCGCCGAGAAGGCCGACATGATCGGTCTATCCGGCCTGATCACGCCGTCGCTGGAGGAGATGAGCCAGGTCGCGCGCGAAATGCAGCGGCAGAATTTCCACATCCCGCTGCTGATCGGCGGCGCCACCACCTCGCGCGCGCATACCGCGTTGAAGATCGAGCCGCATTACAAGGCCGGCACTGTGTGGGTGAAGGATGCCTCGCGCGCGGTCGGCGTAGCGCAGTCGCTGGTCAGCAAGGACCTGGTGGAAGATTTTCTCGCCAAGGTGCGCGCCGACTACGTCGACGTACGCGAACGCCACCGCAATCGCGGGCCGGGCAAGCAGCTGGTGCCGCTGGAGAAAGCTCGCGCACACCGCTTCCGTTGCGACTGGGCTGCGTACGAACCGCCGCAACCCAGCAAACCGGGCGTCACCATCTTCGAAGACTACGATCTGGCGCAGCTTCGCCCGTACATCGACTGGACGCCATTCTTTCAGGCGTGGGAACTGGCCGGTCATTACCCGGCGATTCTCACCGACGATGTGGTCGGCCCCCAGGCCAGCGAACTGTTCCGTGATGCGCAGGCGATGCTGGGCAAGATCATCGCCGAGAAGTGGTTGACTGCCCGCGCGGTGATCGGCCTGTGGCCGGCGGCAAATGTCGGTGACGACGTGGAGGTCTACACCGATACTACCCGCACGAAGCGGCTCACCACCTTGCTCAGCCTGCGCCAGCAGGCGGACAAACCGATCGAACGCCCCAACCTCTGTCTCGCCGATTTCATCACGCCGAAGGAGTTCGACAAACCCGACTGGATCGGTGGCTTCGCGGTCACCGCCGGCCTCGGTATCGAGGAACATCTGGCCCGCTTCCAGGCTGACTACGACGATTATTCCTCGATCATTCTCAAGGCCTTGGCCGATCGTCTCGCCGAGGCGTTTGCCGAACACATGCACGAACGCGTGCGCCGCGAGTTCTGGGGTTTCGTACCGGACGAGGTGCTCGACAACGACGCCCTGATCGCCGAAAAATATCGCGGCATCCGTCCCGCGCCCGGCTATCCCGCCTGCCCCGACCACACCGAAAAAACCGCCCTGTTTGCCCTGCTCGACGTCACCCGCAACACCGGCATCGAACTGACCGAAGGCTTCTCGATGTATCCCGCCGCCGCCGTCTCCGGCTGGTACTACTCGCATCCGGACAGCCAGTACTTCGTGGTTGGCCGACTCGGCAAGGAACAGGTCGAGGACTACGCCAAACGCAAGGGCTGGACCTTGACCGAAGCCGAGCGCTGGCTCGCCTCCAATCTCGACTACGAACCCGAATAAACCGTAGGAGCGCACCCGGTGCGCGATGGCTTGTGGGAGCGACTTCAGTCGCGATGCTCTTGCTGATCTTCAAAGAGTATCGCGACTGAAGTCGCTCCTACCACTCTCGAATCACGCAATCGTGTCGCCGGTAATGCTGTTCTTGTGATGGCGCAGGTGCACGATCAGGTTGTAGACCGAGACGAAGGCCGGGAAGAAATTCGAGATGATGCCCACCGAATCGTTCTTGCCGACCGTGAAATAAGCCAGCAGCAATGCGCTGCCCACCACCGACAACCACCAGAACGACAGCGGCATCACCACCCGCTTGTGCTTGCGCGTGTAGTACAGCTGCACGAACCAGCGGCTGGTGAACATCACCGAGCCGAGCAGGCCGACGACCTTCCACGGCGTCAGCTGGAAATTCTGCAGCGCGTGCAGGATGTGGGCAAGTTGAGTGCTGAGAAAATCCATGGTCAGGTGCTTCGGCGTTGTGAAGAGTGGCGAGTTTACAACCCTCCACACGCACCACCGTCAGTCAGCTTGCAGCCTGTCGGGGTGCCTTGCCCGGAGAGGCGAGCCACACCAACCATTGACCCGCCCCGCGACTCCCCCTAAAATGCCGCGTTCTCGGCGGGCGATTAGCTCAGCGGTAGAGCACTGCCTTCACACGGCAGGTGTCGCAAGTTCGATCCTTGCATCGCCCACCATCAGATTCAACGTCTTAGGCCACCTTCGCGGGTGGCCTTTTTCGTTGTACGGACGCTGGTACGGAAAGTCTCTTCGAAATCGCAATAGCGAAACGCGAGGATTGAAAATATCGGCGTTGGCCGTTCAATGCTGTCATCAGCACTCAGCTTTCTTACGGCCATGACATGCGTGATGCTATTCGATTGAGATTCTCGATGAAGAGCTCAAGCAACCGCGGGCTTCCCATTGCAAACCCATTTCTCGACGTCGGCCCTGGCTTGCCAGGCTCCACTTGCCCGGATCGGGTAACCAGAAGGCGAATCGTGACAAACTGGATGCTGACTTGCAGCTTGTATGCACCTCTCTAAAACCAACTGCCTACAACAGGAAAACGCGGTGGACGGGAATACTCCATGATCAAAACCCCTTCAGCATCGGTCGCCACACTCGGGAACACTCAGGTCCGGTGGGTATTCGGCAAGGCCCCGGACATGCTGCGGCAGCAAATCGTGGCATTCTGGTTACACGAAGGAGCATTGACGAGTCCAGACGAGGCTTGGCGCCGCTCATGGGAGGTGGCATCTGTTCTCCAGGAGATGGAAAGTGGCCATATCCTGGGCGCTTGCACGGTGGCGATTCTTCTGGATGACCACGGCGCATCTTATGGATTCGTTCGTTTATACATTCGACCGGCCAGTCGACTGGCAGGTTTCAATGTTCGTCTGATGGAGACGATGATCGAAGGTTTCAAAGCCATGATGCACGAACCTGGCGCACCTCGCCGTCTGATTGTCATCCTCGAGAATCGCAAGATAGAACGTCGGGCTGCCCAGAGAATCATGGGAAGACTGGGTTTCGTCCATGCCGGCACAGCGCCCGGTGGCAAAGTCGTCATGCAATGCAGTCTGACGGCGTAACGCAATCCGTCAGAAGAATAACGCGCCACGAATGCCATGATCGGGGCATGCACCGGTGCACTTTCGACACGTCTGCCTGGAACAGGTTCGGTTGCACCTGCCGGCTTCCGTGCGACAACCCGCTCGTGCTGAGTCATGCCGAGCGCGCGGTCGGCACATGCAACCGGCAGCTCGCACAGCATTCGGAATCGATACACCACTTTCCTAGGGCAGCGATGGTGATCCGGGCAGAATGACGGGTATCGCCTGCGCCATACACGACTGTGCACGACCAAGCAGCAGCTCGCGCTCACGTGTGTTTTGCGTGAGCGCGGCGGCACGTTCGAATTCCACGCGAGCTTCATCTGGACGGCCGAGCCTGGCCAACAGATCACCACGCACTGCGGGCAGCAGATGATAGTGCTGCAGCGCGGGCTCGTCGGCCAGCGCATCGACAAGTTCGAGGCCGGCAAGCGGTCCGGATGCCATGGTCACGGCGACCGCGCGGTTCAATTCGACGACCGGTGACGGCATCGCCTGCGCAAGCTCAGCGTACAGTGCCGCGATCCGCGGCCAGTCAGTCTGCTCCGCAGTCAGTGCACGTGCATGGCAGGCGGCGATGGCTGCCTGCAGCGCATACGGGCCACCGGCGCCGCCCAGCTTTTCCGCGTGATCGAGCGCGGCCACGCCACGACGGATCAGCAACTGGTCCCAGCGTGCGCGATTTTGCTCGAGCAGCAGGATCGGCTCGCCGGCCGTACCGACGCGCGCCCTCGCACGCGACGCCTGGATTTCCATCAGGGCGAGCAGACCATGCACTTCGGACTCGCGCGGCGCCAACCCTGCCAGCACCCGGCCAAGACGCAATGCCTCCTCACACAGCGCCGGCCGCATCCAGTCATCGCCGGCCGTCGCGGAATAGCCTTCGTTGAAGACGAGATAGATGACCCCAAGCACCGAGGACAGGCGCGCAGCCAGCTCCTCGGCACGTGGCACCTCGAACGGCACCTGCGCCTTGGCGAGACTGCGCTTGGCGCGAACGATGCGCTGCGCGATCGTCGGCTCCGGCACCAGGAACGCGCGGGCGATTTCCTCGGTGGTCAGGCCGCCGAGCAGACGCAGGGTCAGCGCAACGCGTGCCTCGACGGACAACACCGGATGACAGGTGATGAACATCAGGCGCAGCAGGTCGTCGCCGATCGGATCGTCCAGAGCTGCCTCCACTTCGGACACGGCCTGTTCCTGCTGGCTCTCGAGTTCGTGCATCAATTCGACGTGCTTGCGTTCGAGCAGCTTGTGACGGCGCAGCCGGTCGATCGCACGACGCTTGGCGGTGGTCATCAGCCACGCGCCGGGGTTGTCCGGCACGCCCGACGTCGGCCACTGTTCCAGCGCGACGACCAGCGCATCCTGTGCCAGCTCCTCGGCCAAGCCGACATCCCGCAGCATGCGGGTCAGGCCGGCAATGAGTCGGGCCGATTCGATTCGCCAGACGGCGTCGATGGCACGGTGGGTGTCGGTCGCGGTCATGGCGACCGATCACACCATCTGCTTTCCGCCGACGCAAGGGGCGGATCAGTTTTCCTCGGCCGCCGCCTTCAGGTTGGCAAGCCCGCGTTCGAAGTCGCCACCGACCAGCTTGTCCATGTTGAAGAACAGATGCATGAGCTTCGCCAGGTAAGCATTCGGACCATGCATCGCCCAGGTGACCACGGTCGAACCATCCTGCGGCAGCAGTGTGAAATCGGCGATGTTGTGGGCCTCGAACGGCTTGATGAAATCCAGTTTGATCGATGTGGTGGATGATGACGACGCCATGATCTCCATGCGACCCTGGCCGACCTTGCTGTTGCCCTGCCACTCGTAGACAGCACCCGGACCGCTCGCCGGGCCGCTGTAGCTGCGCTTGAGCGCCGGATCGAGCTCCTCCCACGGCGACCACACGATCCATCTCCTGAAATCGTTGATGAGCGCAAGGATTTTTTCGGGCGGTGCCTTGATCGTCGCCGCGCGCTCCAGCTTGAACGTGCCGGGTCGGGTCGCTGCGAAGGCAAGCACCGCGACGATCAGGACGACGACGATGATGAGGACGATCTTGAACATGGCTCGCTCCGGTCAGTTCGTTGGAATGCGGCAACACTGGCTGCAAGGAATCGAAAACCTGGGACGCATGGCTACTGATCCTTCTCGCAATTGATCATCCACGGCACGCCGAACCGGTCGACCAGCATGCCGAAGCGCTCGGCCCAGAAGGTCTTTTCGTACGACATCTGTACCGTGCCGCCCTCCTTCAGCGCGTTGAAGATGCGCTCCCCTTCCGTCTGGTCGTGAATCTGGATTGATACCGAGCAGCCATTGATGCCGTCGTAGGGACGATCGGGCGGACAGTCGGAAGCCAGCAGCACCTGGTCACCGATTTCCAGCCGCACGTGAATAAGCCAGTCACGGGTTTCCGCCGGCATGTTCTCGCAGCCGGGCGCTTCACCGAAACGCATCATCCGGGTGATCTTGCCGCGCAGGCATTGCTCGTAGAACTTGAATGCCGCTTCGGCGTTGCCATTGAAGATGAGGTAGTTGGTCAGTTGCATGGGAATGCTCCGTCGGTTTTCCGTGGAGGCCGGATCAAGGCCCGGCTCATGATTTGGCAGCGACCTGTGCCCGCAGCCGTTCTTCCCGCTCGCGCAGCTCGGGTGTGAGCTCGGCGCCGAAGTCATCCGCCTCGAAGACCTGGCGCAACTCGATCTCGGTGCCACCGTCGAATGGTGCACGCTTGAGCCATTCGATCGCCTCGTCCTTCGACTTCACCTGCCACAGCCAGAAGCCGGCGATCAGCTCCTTGCTCTTGGTGAACGGCCCGTCGATCACCGTGCGCTGATGGCCGGAGAATTTCACCCGCACGCCCTTCGAGCTCGGTTGCAGGCCCTCGCCCGCCAGCATGATGCCGGCCTTCACCAGTTCCTCGTTGTACCTGCCCATCTCGGTCAGCAGTTGCTCGCTCGGCATCACGCCGGCTTCCGAGTCCTTGTCCGCTTTCACTATCACCATGAATCGCATCGTTGTGTCTCCTTGAAGTTCTGGATGGGAGTCTGGACCGGGGTTACCCGAAATCCCTGCTCTATCCATCCGACGAACGGGGCATAGCCAAATCGACATGATCGGCGCATCTATCCATCGCAAACGCTGAGACGATGACCCTGCACACTCAAGGCGACAATCCCCCCCACACTCGGAGACAATCGCCGGATGAGTGAATACGAGCACCGCCAGCCGTGACCGCGTCCCAACCATCGCCCGCGGCGGCCCCGATCGAACCCGGCCTGATGGTGCTCCACGGCAACCGGCTGGAGGATCTGCGCGACCTGCTCACCGCCTGGCTGGCCCGCGCGCCGCTCAAGCCGCTGGAAAACGAGCTGATGCTGGTGCAGAGCAACGGCATCGCGCAGTGGCTGAAGCTGGCGTTTGCGCGCCCGGTCGAAGCCGGCGGACTGGGCATCAGTGCGGCGATCGAGGTGCAACTGCCGGGACGTTTCTTGTGGGCGGCGTACCGCGCCGTGCTGGGTCGCGACGCCGTGGCGGCCACCTCGCCGTTCGACAAGTCGCGACTGGCCTGGCGACTGCTGCGACTGATTCCGCAACACCTTCACGAAGAGGACTTTGCGCCACTGCGCGATTTCCTCGGCAACGACCCGGACTGGCGCAAGCGCCATCAGCTGGCCCTGCGCGTGGCCGACCTGTTCGATCAATACCAGGTCTATCGCGCGGACTGGCTCGACGACTGGGAACACGGCCACGATGTGCTGCGTGATGAATTGCGCGGCAGCCGCGCACCGATCAGTGACGAACAGCGCTGGCAGCCACGACTGTGGCGCCTGTTGCTGGACGACGTCGGTGTCGCCCAGCGCGACCAGCACCGCGCCGGCGTGCATCGCACCTTCCTCGCACGCGCGGCAGCGTTGAGCGAACGGCCAGCCGCCCTGCCGCGACGCATCGTGGTGTTCGGCATCTCCTCGTTGCCGCAGCAGACGCTGGAAGCACTCACCGCGCTGGCGCGCTTTTCGCAGGTGCTGCTGGTGGTGGCCAATCCGTGCCGGCATTACTGGGCCGATATCATCGAGGACCGCGAACTGCTCAAGGCCAGCCGGCAGCGACAGGCGGGCAAGCCTGGTCTGCCGGCCACGCCGCGCTACGAGGATCTGCACCTGCACGCCAACCCGCTGCTCGCTGCCTGGGGCAAGCAGGGGCGTGATTACATCCGCCTGCTCGATGCGTTCGATCAGGCCGACGACTATCGCCAGCAATTCGCCGCGATCGACCGCAGCATCGACCTGTTCCACGATGTCGGCGAGGACAGTCTGCTGCATCAGGTACAACAGGCCATCCTCGACCTGCAGCCGCTGCCGGCCCGGCGACAGCCATGGCACGATGTCGACGCTTCGCTGCGCTTCCACATTGCGCACAATCCGCAGCGCGAAGTGGAAGTGCTGCACGACCAGTTGCTGGCGATGTTCGAGCAGGCCGCACGCGATGGTACGCCGCTGGCGCCACGCGACGTGATCGTGATGGTGCCGGATATCCAGACCTATGCGCCGCATGTGCAGGCGGTGTTCGGCCGGCTACCCGCCGACGATCCGCGCCGCCTGCCGTACAGCGTGGCCGACCAGTCGTCGCGCGCCAGCGTGCCGCTGCTGGTCGCGCTGGAGCATCTGCTGGCGCTGCCCGAATCGCGCTTCGCGGTCAGCGACATGCTCGACCTGCTCGATGTACCCGCGCTGCGCGCACGCTTCGGTCTCGACCAGAGCGGCCTGCCCACGCTGCGCCGCTGGATCGAGGATGTCGGCATCCGCTGGGGCCTCGACGCGGCACAGAAGCAGAGCCTCGAGCTGCCGGCGCTGGAACAGAACAGCTGGCGCTTCGGCCTGCGCCGGATGCTGCTCGGCTATGCGGTGGGCGACGGCGAATCGCTGGACGGGATTGCGCCCTACGCCGAAGTCGGCGGTCTCGATGCGGCCCTGCTGGGCCCGCTGAGCCTGCTGCTGGATCGGCTGGAGCACTACTGGCAGCTGCTGCGCACGACGGCCACGCCAGCGGCGTGGTGCGAACACCTGCGCGCACTGCTGAACGACTTCTTCGACAGCGGCGATGACGACGACAGCGTGCAACTGAGCCGACTGCACGATGCGCTTGACGCATGGCATGAGGCCTGTGCCGAAGCCGGCTTCGCCAGCGCGGTTCCGCTCACCATCGTGCGTGAGCACTGGCTGCAGGCAATCGACGAAAGCCGACTGTCGCAACGCTTCATGGGCGGCGCCGTGAGCTTCGGTACGCTGATGCCGATGCGCGCCATTCCGTTCCGTGTGGTCTGCCTGCTCGGCATGAACGATGGCGATTACCCACGCCGGCAGACGCCGCTCGATTTCGACCTGATGGCACAGACCGGTCACAGCCGCCCCGGCGACCGCTCGCGCCGCGAGGACGACCGTTACCTGTTCCTCGAAGCCCTGCTATCCGCCCGCGATGCGTTGTACATCAGCTGGGTCGGCCGCAGCGCGCGCGACAACAGCACGCTGCCACCGTCGGTACTGGTCGGCCAGTTGCGTGACTATCTGGCCACCGGCTGGTGTCGCGATGGCACGCCATCCGATGACCATGAGGCCGGCGTGCAACTGCTGGCTGCACTCACCACCGAGCACCCGCTGCAACCGTTTAGCCACCGCTATTTCGGTGCCGACGATGATGCACGCCTGTTCACCTACGCCCACGAGTGGCAGCAAGCGCATCGCGTCGCACCTGAATCAGCAAATTCGTCGGCGCTCACTCCGTGGCAACCCGACAGCGCACTGAGCCTCGAGCAGTTGCAGCGCTTCCTGCGCAAGCCGGTGGCGTACTTCTTCAACCAGCGGCTGAAGGTGTATTTCACCGAGGCGACCGACGACGTACTCGATGACGAACCGTTCGCGCTCGATGGCCTGCAGCGTTACGGCGCGACCCGCGCGGTGCTGCACGCGGCAATCGACCCGGCCGTCATGACTGACCCGGACAACGCCATCACCCACGCCACCCAGCGCCTGCATGACGAAGGCCTGCTGCCGCCCGGCGGTTTCGGTGCCGCACTGCAGGCGGAGATCGCCGAACAGGCGCATGCGCTCGCGCTCGCCTGGCGCGATGCCTGCCTGCACTGGCCGTTGACGGACGACACGCACGAGCTGCGCTACACCAGCGATGGCTTGCTGGTCGAAGACTGGTTGATCGACCTGCGCCACGACGGTGCCGGCCATCTGCGGCGACTCGAACTGCTCAGCGGCGCGCTGCTGGCCAGGGATGGAACCCTGCGCCACGAAAAATTGCTACCGGCATGGATCATCCATCTGCTGGCGAACGCCTGCGGGCTGGCGATGCAGACCCAGGTGATCAGCGCCGATGTACAACCCACGCTGCGCGCACTGACACGTGAGGTCGCTGTCCAACTGCTCGACCAGTTGCTGGCCGCCCTGCGTGCCGGCATGCAGTCGCCATTGCCGATTGCCCGCAAGACTGCGTATGCGTGGCTGCAGGCCGCCAGCTCCGACAAGAACGCCGCTGCCGCGGCAGCCCTCTGCTACGAAGGCAGCGCCTTCTCTCCGGTGCCGGGCGAGCGCATGGAAGATCCCTGTCTCACCCGCGCGTGGCCGGATTTTTCGGCGATGCATGCAGGCGGTTTCGAGCACTGGCTGCCGCTGTACCAGGCGCTGATCGACGCTGTATTGCCGATGGAGGGCGCGGCATGAATCGCCCCGCCCCGCTCGACCCGTTGCAGTTGCCCTTGCACGGCACCCGATTGATCGAAGCCAGCGCCGGTACCGGCAAGACCTGGACGATCGCCGCGCTGTACCTTCGCCTGGTGCTCGGCCACGGCGACAACGCCACCCCGCTGCTGCCGCCGCAGATATTGGTGATGACCTTCACCAAGGCCGCCACCGCCGAATTGCGCGAGCGCATCCGTACCCGCCTGGACAAGGCGGCAGCGGCGTTCCGCGGTCATGGCCCCGCCGACGATTTTCTTGCTGCCCTGGTCGCAGCCTATCCCGACTTGAATGCTCGCGCCCGCGCCGCGCGCCAACTGGAGCTGGCCGCGCAATGGATGGATGAGGCCGCCGTGCACACCATCCATGGCTGGTGCCAGCGCATGCTCAGCCAGCACGCGTTCGACAGCGGGCATGCGTTCGTGCAGAACGCCACCAGCGACGAAAGCGAGTTGCTGGCTGAGGCCGTACGCGATTACTGGCGCCGGCAATTCTTCACACTCGATCGCAGCGACGCCGAACAGATCACGCGACTGTGGGCGAACCCGTGCGAATTGCAGCAGGACGTGCGCCCCCTGCTGCGCCAGCCACTGGAAAACCTGCGGCTGGACGGCCATGCGCTGCCGGTGATCACGGATCTTGCGGCGACGATCGCGGCCACGCTGATACCGTTGCGCGAAGCTCGGCAGCATGCCCGCGCGCTGTGGCTCGCCGATGCCGAGGCGATCGCGGCCTTACTCGACACCGCGATACAGGCGAAGGCGCTCAGCGGCACCACCTACAAGGCGGCACAGTTTCCCGACGACATGGCAGCGCTGCGTCAGTGGGCAGCCAGCGGCACCCCGTGCGACGAGAATATCCTGCAACGCTATGCGCAGCGCAAGCTCAGCACCGCGACCAACAAGAACCGGACCACGCCGGAACATCCTGCCTTCGCGGCGATTGACCGGCTGCTCGACGCGCAGCATGCCAGCGAGATGCTCGGGCCGCTGATTCTCGCCCATGCCGTGCCATGGATCGCCAGCCAGCTGGAGGCCGCCAAGCAGCGGCTGGCCCAGCTCGGTTTCGACGACATGCTCAAACGCCTGGACCAGGCGCTGCACGGCCGCCGTGGTGCCCAGCTGGCGCAGACCATCGCCAGTCAGTATCCGGTCGCGCTGATCGACGAATTCCAGGACACCGACCCGCTGCAGTGGCGCATCTTCCAGCGCATCTACGGCGAGCGGAGTGAGACCGGCCTGCTGTTGATCGGCGATCCCAAGCAGGCGATCTACGGTTTCCGTGGTGCCGACATCCACACCTATCTGCGCGCGCGCAGCAGCGCCGTCCAGCCGACCTGGACACTCGACACCAATTACCGTTCCACCCAGTCGATGGTGGGGGCGGTCAATCGCGTGTTCGGGTTTGCCGAGCAGCATCCGCAAGGGGCTTTCCTGTTCGGCAAGGGCGAACAGGGACTGCCATTCCTGCCGGTGCACGCGAAAGGCCGCAAGGAACGTCTGCAACTGCATGGCCAATCCATGCCTGCGCTGCAACTGGCGGTAACCCCCGACGCCACCTTGATCAGCAAGAACGCCTATCGCAAGATGATGGCCGAACATGCCGCGTCGACCCTGGTGCAATGGCTCGACGCGGCCAGCCACGGCGACTGCGGTTTCGTGGCCGCGGATGGCCGGTTCAGTGCACTGGTGCCCGGCGACATCGCGATCCTGGTGCGCACCGGCACTGAAGCCACCGAGATGCGCAACGCGATGCAATCCCGCGGGCTGGCCAGCGTCTACCTGTCCGATCGCGACTCGGTGTATGCCTCGCCCGAGGCACGCGACCTGCTGCTGTGGCTGCACGCCTGCGCCGAACCCGGCTCCGACCGCGCGATGCGCGCTGCGCTGGCCACACCGACGCTGGGCCAGGACTATGCCGAGCTCGACCGGCTCAACCTGGACGAATCGCACTGGGAGCATTGCGGCGACCGTTTCCGTCAACTGCACGACGGCTGGCTGCGTCACGGTGTGCTGGCCATGCTGCACGACCTGCTGCACCTGTTCGACCTGCCGGCGCAGTTGCTGAGCCGTGCCGATGGCGAGCGAGCGCTGACCAACCTGCTGCATCTGGCCGAACTGTTGCAGCAGGCAGCCACGACGCTGGATGGCGAACACGCCTTGATCCGTCACCTCGCCGCGCAGATCGATCTGGCCGATGACCACCAGGCCGACACCGCCGACGAGAAGATCGTGCGACTGGAAAGCGAGTCCGCCCTGATCAAGGTGGTGACCATCCACAAGTCGAAGGGGCTGGAATATCCGCTGGTGCTGCTGCCGTTCGTATGTAGCCTGCGCGAGCTGAAGCAGGACGACAGCTTCGTCTGGCATGACGATGACACCCAACCGGCGCTGGATCTACGTCCCTCCCACGCGGCCTTGGAGCAGGCCGACCGCGAACGCCTGCAGGAAGATCTGCGCCTGCTGTACGTGGCACTGACCCGTGCCCAGCATGCTTGCTGGCTGGGCGTCGCCAATCTCAAGGACGGCCAGAAGAAGACCTCGGGATTGCACAAGTCCGCGTTCGGTTACGTGCTGTCTGGCGGCGAACCGATCGAGGAAGCCGCATTTTCCGAACGACTCCATCTGTTGCAACATGGCCATCCAGACATCCATATCGAATCGCTGCCAGCCAGCGCCGACAGCCGACGCTACCAGCCCACTACCACGATCCTTCCCACCCGACCGGCACGCGATTACCACGGCGCACCGATCGAGCCGTGGTGGATCGCCAGCTACAGCGCACTGAAAGTCGCCGAGGCTGAATCCAGCACGCGCCAGCAGGCGCCGGAAACCGCGCAGCAGGATGTGCTGGCTGAGGCCAGCACCGAACGACCGGACCATCCCGCGCCAACCAGCCTCGATCTCGCCCCGAGCATCCACAACTTCCCGCGTGGCGCCGAGCCCGGCACCTTCCTGCATGGCTTGCTGGAATGGGCAGCCGACGAAGGCTTCGCCACCTGCGCCCATGCAACGCCTGAACTGGAAAGCCTGATCGCCCGACGCTGCCAGCGCCGCGGCTGGCAGGCATGGATCAAACCATTGGCGGCATGGCTGCCGGCCTTCCTCACCACACCACTGCGCCTGCCCGACGGCAGTCACACGGCGTTGGCCGAGTTGACCGATACGAACGCCTACCGCGCTGAACTGGAATTCTGGTTTGAGGCGCATCGCGTGGACACCCTCGCGCTGGATCGGCTGGTCACGGCGCACACGCTGGATGGGCGGCCGCGGCCAGCGCTGTTGCCCGATCGCCTCAACGGCATGCTCAAGGGTTTCGTCGACCTGATCTTCGAGCACGACGGCCGTTATTTTATCGTCGACTACAAATCCAACTGGCTCGGTAGCGAAGCTTCCGCCTACAGCACCGAGGCGATGCGCGACTCGATACTGCACAGCCGCTACGAGCTGCAATACGCGATCTACACGCTGGCGCTGCACCGGCAACTGCGCGCGCGCCTGCCGGATTACCGCTATGAGCAGCACATCGGCGGCGTGCTCTATCTGTACCTGCGCGGCGTCGATGGCGACGGTCATGGCGTGCACAGCGAGCGCTTGCCATACGCGCTGATCGACGCGATGGATCGGCTGTTCGCCCAGGGAGGATCGCCCGATGTCGCATGATGCCGTGTTCGAGCTGCTCGACCAGGCCGTCGCGACGCAACGGCTGCGACCACTGGATATCGCGCTGGCGCGTTTCCTCGCCGAACGCGATGGCGATACCGCACCGGGCTTGCTATGGCTGGCCGCCCTGCTCAGCCGCCAACTCGCCGATGGTCATCTTTGCCTCGACCTTGAGGCATTGCCTGCACTCGCTGACGAGCAGGATTGGCCATCCGGCTGGCGGCCGTTGTTGCGCGCGATCACCGAAAATCCCGCAGCACTGTCCAGCTCGCCGCTGGTCGCCGATGGCCACAGCGGCCATCCGGCTGCCGCACCGCTGGTGCTCGACGGCACGCGACTGTATCTGCGCCGCTACTGGAATCACGAACGTCAGGTGGCCGCTGCGATCCGTGTACGCCTGACCCTGCCGCAAGCTGTGCCCGAGCAGCTCGCGGACGAACTGACCCGGTTGTTCCCGACACCCTGTAGGAGCGACTTCAGTCGCGATGCTCCCGGTGTCAGCCAAACAGAAAGCATCGCGGCTGAAGCCGCTCCTACAAATTCAACACCCGACTGGCCGAAGATCGCCTGCGCGCTGGCGGCGTGCGGCGCATTCACGGTGATTACCGGCGGCCCCGGCACCGGCAAGACCACCACGGTGGTACGCCTGCTTGGTCTGCTGCAGACGCTGCAACTGCGCCAGCACGCACGTCCCTTGCGGATCCGGCTGGCCGCGCCCACCGGCAAGGCCGCAGCGCGCCTGAACGCATCGATCGCCGCGCAGATCGCCCAGCTCGACGTGGACGACGCTACCCGCGCCGCGATTCCCGCCGAGGTCGTCACCCTGCATCGCCTGCTCGGCGCGCGACCGGATACCCGTCGCTTCCGCCACGACCGCGGCAATCCGCTGCATCTGGATCTGCTGGTGGTCGACGAGGCCTCCATGATCGACCTGGAAATGATGTCCGCCGTACTCGCCGCGCTGCCTCCAACGGCGCGACTGATCCTGCTCGGCGACAAGGATCAACTCTCCTCGGTGGAAGCAGGCGCCGTACTCGGCGACCTGTGCCGCCGCGCCGAGACCGGCCACTACAGCGCGAGCACGGCTGACTGGCTGTGCGAAACCACCGGCTCCGACATTCGTGCCTTCGTCTGCGCTGACGCGCAGCCGCTGGATCAGCAGCTGGCGATGCTGCGACACAGCCATCGCTTCGGCGACAGCAGCGGCATCGGCCAGCTCGCACGCGCCGTGAATGCCGGCGACACCGACCGCGTGCATGCCTTACTGGCCACACCGTCGACCGACCTTGCGTGGCTGCCCGTCAGCCAGCGCATGCAGCTGGCCGAGCTGGCCATCGATGGTGGCAACGTGCATCTTTCGGTCAATGACGGCAGCACGATCCATCACGAGCGAGCCGTCGGCTATCGCCACTATCTGGAACTGCTGCGACGCGAACGCCCTGCTTCCGCCATCGATGCCGCCGCGCATGACCACTGGGCACGCGACGTGCTGCAGGCGTTCAACCGCTTCCAGTTGCTGTGCGCGTTGCGCCAGGGGCCGCACGGTGTGGAAGGTCTCAACCAGCTGATCGCCGACGCGCTGCATGCGCAGGGACTGATTGAGAGCAGTCATGGTTGGTACGAAGGGCGGCCGATCATGCTCACCCGCAACGACTACAGCCTCGGTCTGGCCAATGGCGACGTCGGCATCTGCCTGCGCCTGCCGGACGAGCGTGGCCACTTGTGTCTGTCCGTGGCGTTTCTCGCCAGCGCCACGGCAGGTTCGACCAGCAGCACGCGGATCCGCCATGTCGTGCCCGCGCGCCTTGGCGAGGTCGCCACGGTCTACGCGATGACCGTGCACAAATCGCAGGGTTCGGAGTTCGAGCACACCGCGCTCGTACTGCCCACCGAAGCCAGCAACGTACTGACCCGCGAACTGCTCTACACCGGCATCACCCGCGCCCGTCGCTGGTTCAGTCTGCTCGGCAGCGAGGCCATCGTCGACCTCGCCACCCGCCAGCGCACCCGTCGTTACTCAGGGCTGGCCGAGCGGCTATCCAGCAATTGAGTTCGTCATGACTGCACCCGTAGACATTTCGCCTGTCTGGATCTCGCAGTCACCAGCAACTGCCGTTGTTGGTAGTGCCGGAGGAAGACTTCGCCCCAGTATTGGTGATGGAAAGGTTGTTGCAGTCATCCATGACTTGGCCACCCACGGGAGTTGCTACTGCGGTGAACGCCTGCGCGCTGCTGCCTGCCGAATCCGCTGAAATGACCGATGTCACCAAGTAATAGCCTTTCTCGGAAGGTGCCGGATCTGGATATCCGATATCCGTCAGCGCACCGTATTCGTTGTTGGTTGCATAGAACCGCTCCTGCGCATTGGCAATGCGCAGAAGCAACTCCTGAGCGTCCACCCGGCGGGTACGGTGCGCATAGCGTCCGTACGCCGGTATCGCGATGGTCGCCAGGATCGCGATGATCACCACCACAATCATCAGCTCCAACAAGGTAAAACCATATGTTCGTGCCATGACCTGCCTCCTTGCCGGCTTTATTGATCGGTGTTCAGCTCCCGCCACGAGCGACGACGCCAGATCACATCGTTACCAGCAAGGACTCCACCACTATTCAAGGCGATCCCCGGAAAAACCAGCTTGCCGCCACCGATGATCGTGGCCACCGGCAGCATTCCGCCAGTCGGCAGATTGTTGACACGACCACCGACTGCCTTGTATCTGCTGACTGAACTCGCCCAGTTGGCTGGCCCCATTGAGAGTCCATCATCCGCCCCGCCGGTCGCTGCATCGACAATCATCACCGCACCCTCATTACCCGTCGAGCAGCCATCGTTGTCGGGTATCAGTGTCGTGACCACGGCCCGATTGGTGTCGAAAAGTGCGCCTGGAGTCACCACCACCTGCTCATCCGGAGCAATCAAATTGAAGTACCAACCCGCGCGGTTGGCCGGCACCGGATAATTCGTCAGACCGCGGTATGTTTCACCACAATGGACACTGCCGGAATTCAGCTCTGTCAGCATTTGTTGCACCAGGCGTGCAGTCCCATAAACCGTGTCATCGAGATCACGAATGCCATACACGGATTGCACTCCCCTTGCATGGCTGCCGTCCATCGCAAGGTATTTCCCTGTGCCGAAAACCACGATGAACCGATGGGTCGCCGGATCGGGGAACAACCGCGGCATCACGGTAATCGGTTGCATCCCTTGCGTCGTTGGTTGATAGGCCAACCTGACACTCCATCGGCTTGGGTCGGGACTGGTCAGGTCATAGCGCCACACGTTGCCGGCCAGGTCACCGGCAAACGCCACATCGTCAACCTGGTCGTTGTTGTAATCACCCAGGACCGGAGACGACAGGCCATTGCTGGCCACGCCGGTGATATCGGTCGGAGTTTTGAGCTCATCGATCAGTGCACCCGTTTGCGCATCCAACAAGAACAGCGCGCTATAACTGACCGCCGGCGCGCCATCGGCGGACGGAACATTTCCAGAGCTGCAGCGGATCGGTTGATCCGACTTGCTGCAATCGGGGGAATAACCACCCGGTACCAGCACCACCCATTTGCCGTTCGCAAGACGGCCAATATTGGGCTGGCCAAAGGTGTAACCCAGATCGGCCGGATCACCACCCGGATCCGTGCCACCTGCGCCGTTGGACGATGAAGCAACCACCGGCATGTCGGCATTGAACTCCCACAACACCTTGCTGCCGGTATTGGCCACGTTCACGCCATTCGCGTCTGCTGGGTTGGGGTCGGTAACGTCGAGCGCAAACACACCGCGCCCACCACCACCCAAGCTTCCCACTAGGAGGGTGTGCCAACCTGCCGATGTCTTTGCCGGCATGGTGGTCGATGCATCGAAAAACACATCACGTGTTACTGGCGTGGCATCCACCGTCGGCGTGAAGGTGAAAGAGGCCCTGCTAGTCAGGTTGCCGAGATTGGCATAGGCCGAACGCGGCACATAAGCCCAGAGTTCCCTGCCCGAAGTAGCGGTATTGCTGCCGTCTATATTCTGCGTAGCGTCGAACGCATGCAGCATGCCGTCGTTCGCACCCACATAGACAACCGGGGTACGGTCAGCCTGATCTATGGAGAACCGCTCATAGCTGACATAGTCCGTACCCATTGCCGGTGTCGCTGCCGCCACTGTCTCCGGGGCCGTGGTGCCATTGGCAAGTGGTGGCCAGACATTGCGATAACCGGCGGCAGGATGGGATACATAAAGGGCCTGTGATCGGATGATCGCACCGAGCAGCGTGCTTCGCCTGCGCATCGTGCCATTGGCTTCCGATGCCCTGTCACCGCGGAGCCAGTCGATTCGAGTCTGTCCCGTGTCGTAGGTGGAATCCATGCTGGCGGGTGTCATCACGAGGCCTTGCGCGGCCGTATCCAGGTTGTCGAATGCCCTGAACTCCAGGCCATGACCGAAACTTCCATCGACATTGAACCTGGCGGTCAGGATCACGCGATTGGCGGGTGCCAGGGCATCGAGTCTCGCCCCCACGCTCCATGCCAGATCGCCTTGGGTACCATCCGAAGCCAGCTTGAATGCATCCAGCACACCACTCCAGTCAAGCGAGCTGTAGCCGGTATGGAACGCCAGGGTTTTACCATTCAACACCGTGGCACTGAGGCTGCTGGTCACAGCACCGATCGGAGCCGAAGCAGGCACGCTGCTGGACACCAACACCGGCGCGCCCGATGAACCGGCGTGCGCCGATACCGGCAACCCGCCGATCTGAAACAGCAGGAGAACCGGAAACCACAACGCGCCGGACAAGTCGAAAAGATGGCGACCACGCATGACTCGAATACTCCGTTTCGATGGATCTCGCTCAATTGGCCTTGACCGCAAAGGTGGATTCCAGGACACGCACGGTGTTCCCGTTACCGCCACTGCCGCGAGCGGTAATCCGGTAGACATGTGCTGCGGCACTGGTATCGACGCCTGTGGCACCTGATTCACGCAGGCTGCCACTGACGCCCGGCGGCAATTCCACGCCGAGGTCCTCGATGACGTACAGCGGGTTTCTGGCCAGCTTGCCGTTGACCAGCGTGGTGTAGTCGACGGCATTTCCGTCACCTCTGTACACCGTGGCACCGGCACTGAACCAGTCCGGCTGGGTGCGGAACTTGACGACATTGCTTATCGGGTGGTCCGGGTCGAAGGTATAGCAGGCACTGGAAGTTTCCGTACCGCAACGAAGGTGTACACCAATGCTGCCACTGCTCCAGAGTTTCCACTCAGCCCCACGCAATGCAGTTTCAGCACTCATTTCCGCCTGTTGAGCATTGCGAAGACCACCTGCCATGCGCTCCTGCAGCAACGAGTTGCCTGTCGCGCTGATCGCGAGCATGGTCAAGAGCAGCAGAAAGACCAGTGCCACCACCATGACGACACCACGCTGGGCACACGCGGATCCATGTCTCGGGATAAAACGATCAGTGCATGACATGGCCAACGACATGTTTTGTTTACTCGGCGGCAATCCATGCATCTGCAGCACTCCTCATGGGTTGTAGTTGCGCACGGCCACCAAGGCGGTGAACTCGCGCCGCAACATCTGATCGGCAAAACCCTGGTCACCCGGTTTGATCGGATGGGCCTTCGGCGCCGCGGGCTTGCTGATACCGTCAACGGCATAGACGTAAGCAATATCGCCAGCACCCAAGGTGTACAGCGGTATCTGGCCATCCATCAGGATGCTGACTTCAACGCTCTTGACTCCGCGCCACAGACAACCGGCCGCAGTCAAGGCATCGATCTCCACGGGTGGACAATCGACAGCGCCATCGACCTGCGCCGCGCTGAGAAAGCTGGTCCTGCCGCTGGCATCCTCGACTGCGTACTTGAAGTCCAACCGTTCGATACCTCGTACCAATTCATCCTCGGACGCGCCGGGTTGGACGCCATGACTGCCGGCCTTGAGACCCCCATTGATCCGGCGCATCAATGCACCGGTAAAAGGCGGCTTGCCGTTGTCGTCCACGCTGACCACTTTCAGGTAATAGGTAACCGTCTGGAAATCCCGATTGAGGTCGAAAACCTTCGGGGCGGACATCTGCGATGGAGCAACCGGACCGGCACCGGCGAAGTTGCCGCTGTCCGGCAAAGTGAGCACACCCGTAGCCGGCGAATAGGTGGCGGCGAAGATCTGCGCATTCGAACAATCTGCCAGCATGACCAGATCGCCATTGGCAAAGTTTGTCCTTGGAGGTTCGCCCGACCGCGGGTTCAGCGTGATCGAGGAAACACCTCCGGTGACCGTATCCGCAACCAGCGTGCTGCCACCCGTACTGCCAACGGCCCATCCATTCGAAGAATTGAGGTACCGCAGAGTCACCACAGCGGCACCCCTGATCCGGTCACCCGGGTTCGTGCCCATCGGCGGGAGGCCTGCAGCGCTGGGATCCACAGGTGTGCATGTAGTGAGCGTGCAGTCATAGCCACGCATGAAAAGGAAGGAGGGCATGCTATATGGCGTTGTCGGTGCCGCGGGATAACTGGTCGGACCACTGGCAACACCCCACGCCGTGGTGACATCTCCAAGCGCACCACTGGTTGCGCTCACCGCTGTGCCGACAAGATCTCTGGCAAAGACCTTCGGTGAGCGCAAGTGATCAAGCTGCGGAAGTCCGTCGCGTGGCTGAGCCACGCCGCCAGTGTTGTTGCAGTACAAGCCGTTGGTCATGCGCAGGTCGCGGCTGAGGCTGGTGATCGCAAAGCGCCCCTCTTCCTGCAGCCGTGCCAACTGGATCTGCGCCCTGTTGCTGTGGGATGTCGCGGCAAACACGGTGACGACACCCGCCGCCACGAACAAACCCAGTGCCATCGCCACCATCAACTCGATCAAGGTCACGCCATGTTGGCGACACATAGAGATAGCGCACCTCACGGTTGGAACTCCCAGCCAAAGGTCTGCGTGACATTGCCGCGATGGCTTTCATCTCCTGTCCCCGACTCGGACCAGCTGATGCTCATCGCACAATTGCCGCCATAAGGTGGCCGCAGATTGAACTGCGGCGTCGCGTCATAGCCCACACTGGCCCCGCCACCGCACTGGATGGTGGCACTGGGATTGGGCAGAAAGGTCTTGAGCTGGCGACTCCACAGCATCTGGTCGTGCATGGCCAAGGCAACCGGTCCGCACCCGGCACCAGATCCGCAACCCGGGGCGGAATCCGAGACGGGATAGGCATGGCTGTTGTAACTGCCATTCCAGACACCCACCGGATTGGCGCTCATGCGATTGGCCATGTTGCTGGCCAGAAACGTCACTTGAGTGCGCAGGTACGCGGCATGGTTGGAGCGTGTGGCCATCATCATCAGACCGGCCAGGCCGATCAGACCGACACTGAAGACAAGCACGGACATCATCACTTCGATCAATGAGGCGCCATGCTCGTGCGGCAAACTCCGCATGAAATCATCCCTGAAAGCGTTGCCTGCACTGTATCTGTCTGACCGGCTTCAACCAGCCCCAGCCGATGAACGGTAGGAATTTCCGGATAAGTGACTCACACGCACTCCGAGCATGGGAAGTCGCTGACATGAATCAACGACCGACGAGCAACAGAGCACTTGAGCGCGACAATCATGCGGCTACAGGGCGTGATTCACTCTCCACGTGAAGTGCTCACGGAGGCACACCGTATTGACTCGCGAAGAGCTTCAGCGTGCAGCCATTGCTGCAGGGATCTCGAATGACTGATGGCTGCGTGTAGAAACCCGGTCATATGCATCACGGGCTGCGGACACGCCGAGGCCGGGTATGCCTGTTGCAGACATATCCGGCCTCGGAGGAACTACTTGCATCGGTTCAAGAAGTCGCTCATCTCCTGAGCGACTCCCTCGGCACCAGGGAAAAGTGTCCGGGTTAAGCTATTTGAGAATCTCTCGCCAGTTGACCCGATTGAGCAGGTTGTTATCGCCAGGCTGCTTGATTTTTGCCGTCTGCGGCAACGATCCCGTCTGGCCATACAGGATCGAGTAAGTACCGTCTGGCAGCTGGATCATCTGCAATCCGGTGGTTGCCGTGTTGGTGGTAATGGATTGCATGAAATTGTTCGCACTATCCTGCAGCACGGATTGGCCGGTGGAAAAGTCCGCCGCATAGATGTTGCCTAGCAATGAACAAGGATCCGTAGAGGGAGTCATGCTGGCCCAGGCGATCACCGAAATGCCTGCGGCGGCATCCGGATTGACCACGATCCGCTCGGTTCCTCCGCCGGTACCCGCCGTGCCAGGCAGGTCGTAATACCAGCCAGTAGCGCTATCGCTCAGGTTCAGCGCCGTGACCAGCGGATTCGCCACCAACACACTGCGCCCCAATGGGGTACCCGTGGCTGATGGCGTGCTGCCTGTTCCATCGCGCAAGGCATACATGGATTGCTGCTGCGTATTGCTCAGGTCGCTGATATCAAGGAACTGGCCCGTGCCGACAAATACCCAGCGCAGCGTCCCCAATCCGGTGGAGTCAATGGAGAGCTCAATGCGTGGTGCGGTAGTGATCGGCTGCGCGGCTCCTGAAGGATCGGTGAGCGTGGCAAACAAGGTGGGCGTCGGGTAATTGGGTGTCGCGTTGCCGGAGGCATCAAGCGCCGGCTCCGACAGGTCGAAGCGCCACACGTTCCCCAACAGGTCACCGGCATATATCTGGTCGATCGTGCCGTTGCTCACATCCTGGGTATATCCGGTCGCCTGCGCCAAGCCGGCAGGACTGGTGGCACTGCCTGCGCCGGTGTCGATCTTCTGCAGCAGTGCACCGGTCTTCGCATTCAGCACATACAGGATGCCGTGACCCGCGAGCGTACCGCTGATGTTGTTGTAGCCCGAGGTCATCACCACGACCCAACCGTATTTGCGTGTCTTGACAATCAGCGGACGGCCGTAGCTGTAACCCATGTCAGGGTCGGTGAACTCCCACATGACCTTGCTTGTTGCGAGCTTCGTCTCGCCATTAGCCAATGTAGTACTGTCGCTTCCTGTCGTAGCGACGGCACCTGGCACCGTCGTGATGTTGAGCGCGTAAATCCCCTTGCCGCCCTTGCCCAGCCCACCGACCAGGATCGACTGCCAATTGGATGTCGCCGCGGTGGAGACGGTGGGATTCAGGCCCGTATAAGAAAAATCGATGTCGGCCACCTGCGGCGTGCTGTCGACATAGAAATGATGGTTGTACGGATTGGTGGAAACGCCGGTCTGATTCGCCAGAGCAGCAAGTCCATCGATCTGGGGCGTAGCGTTGGGGCCGTTGTAGAGCAGGCTCGGCACGTACGCAAACAGCTCGCTGCCGCCGCCAGTCACCGTGTTACCCGGTGCGACAGGGGGGTTGGAAAAATCGGCGGCGAAGGCATGCAGCATCCCGTCATTCGCGCCGACGTACACGACCGGCGCACGATTCGCAACCGACGTCGCAAAGGTTGTGTAGCCGGGATTTGTCGACTCCGAATAAGAAGGGGAAAGTGCGTTCTGAACCAGCACCGCCTGGGAATTCACGATATCGCCCAGGATGTAGCTGCGCGCGCGGTACGCCGACGTGCCTGTGCCGCCTGCTTCGTTGCTCCTGTCACCACGCAGGTAATTGAGCAAGCTGGCACTCCCCACGGCGGTCTGCTCGGCAGCAGACACGCTGGTGTAGCGGAAGGGCACACCAGCCTTCGTAGCATCGTTCCAGGTGAGGATGCGGCGTCCGGTGTTCCAGCCCACGACCGGTCCACCAGTGGGGTATTGAGTCAGGTTTTCCAGCTGTGTCTGCGCACTCCAGGTGTTGCCACCGGCAACGGCGGTGACATTGCCACCCGCTGCGGCGGTACCGACAAAGCCGTTGACATCGCCCACCCAACTGACGGGTTTGTACTGCACGTTGTAGATCGGAAAGCCCGCGACGGGCGAGTTGTAAGGGGCCACATTAGTCGGAATGGTAGTCAGCGCACGCGTCGATGTGACACTCGGCGCAGCACCACGGGCCACGCTGGTCGATGCCACACGATTGAAGATCTGCGTGAGTCCCGTCTGCAGCAGATCGGGTTGATTACCCTGGAAGAAATTATCCGGACGTAATGTGTTGGCGGCGGCAGTAGTCGAGTTGGTATGCCAGGTGAGAATGTTGGCGGGCTTTCCATCCCCATTGATATCGTTGAAGCCACCGTACTTGGCCGCCAGCCAATAAATATTCGGACCAGCCGTGGTGAGTTTAGTCGGGTTGTAGATTGCATTAGTTGTGCTGCTGCCATCGTAACTTCCGGGTTCCAGCACATCGACAGCATAGGTATCCACCGTCTGCTTGCCCAAAGTGGCCACTTTTTTCGGGTCGTCGTTGCGGATATCGTTGGTATGCGCGTAATAAGCCAAGCCGGGCATGTAATACGTCGCCTGATCGCCCCAGACCAGCCCTCCCAGCGGCGTTCCCAGTGCCGGGGCGGTGACGCCACTCCAGTATTGGGAGTAGCTTTGTGAGGCCGCAGACGCCCCTTTCTCTATAAGTGGAAGGTTGCCAAGCGCCGTGGTGTATTTGGTAGCGTCTACCGCCGGAACGGTGCCGTTGGCGGCAATGACGGGTAACCCACCGCCAACTACAGCACTCGTAAGGGTTCCCCCGGGAACCCCCGTATCATAGTGAGTGTGATCGTCACCAATCGTCACAATGGCATTCGCCTGGCAGGAATAACTGATCGGATCATTGGGAGGAGTTCCCGCAAACACCGGAAAGTTGGGGTCCAGACTGTTGGTGGCAGACAGGTTTTTTGTATAACTCTTGTCAAGCGGAACCTGCATGTAATAGGCAAGCGTCGCCCAATAAAGATCAGATATGGTGTCGTAGGTTTCGTAGCCTTTGCTTGTGTAGCCGAACTGGTTCAAGTAATTGATTGCGCCGGTTTGCGTGGCATTGCCACCACCAGGAGCCGTTGCCGTCGTGTCGGCCGTATCGGGGTTAGCAACGAATATTCCGGTGCTTGAGTCCCACTCCTTGTAAATGTTGTTTGTTCGCGCGCCATTGCCGTTGTACCCGGTGGGGCCATTATCGCGCAGCAAGGCACGCACGACACCATTGGCCTGTCCATTCCCGTTTCCGTTCAAAAACGCATAGGCCGACGCACCGACGCGTATCTTGGTGAAATTCTGTTGAATCAACCCCTCGGGCTTGGCGTAAACGCCAGCACCCACGTAATCCGTGCTGCCATGTGCAGAATTGCAATTACTCTCGAGTAAACCCGTCACGCAAACTTGAATCTGCGCATTATAAGTTTTCGTGTGATTTCCCGAGCTATTGGAGAAACTGGAGTTATCTGCAACCAGAAAGGTCGTTCCCATTCCACCTGATCTGAGATACACGGTACTCGATGAAAAAGTAGTGTCCCCAACCGTCGTTGCCCGAGTCACGTTTTTGTCCGGAAAATTGGTGCTGTAGCTTCCTTGTTGGGTCAAGTTTGAACGCAGCAACACAGTATTACTGCTGGTATCAACACCGCGATTGCCGCCGGTTAGCGCCTGACGGAATTCATCCAGTCCCGACATCGTGGCCCAGTTGAGCATGTTGCCGCTCCAATGCCCGGAGCAACTGGGACCAGTTTTGGTCTTCGGTGTGAACCACCCGTTGGTGCTGTCGTAGTCGTAACACTTGCCATTGTCGAAATAGCCCAGGTATTTCGTTGCCGAGGCGTAATCATTGGTTCCTTTATAGGCAGCCACAAGACCTGTCGGGAACTCCACCGAAAGCGCCATCATCAGGTTGGCGGGGACATTGGAAGCGCTGTAGACCGGGGTGTCGGCAAGTACGGTTGTGGCCGCTTGAGCATTGCCGCCGCCCACCACGGTCAGCATGAATGCCAGCAGCGCACATCCTGGGCCAGACGAAAGGAAAGAGCGAAGAGACTTGATCATGACCGCTTCCACAAAATGAGTGAGGAATCTATTGGAGCCGCGAACCGCGCTCTTGCCCTTTGACTGGAAAGGCTGTGCTGACCAATCTGCACCTGGATGACTTCCCCACATCCAATGCGCACCTGTCTGCCACCGTGCTGCCTAGCGCAATACGGTTTGTACGTATCCCATCGTGTTCTTTGGCCCAACGACCCCTACGGTCAAGCGGAATGCCGCATAGGCGCCCGAGGAAAACGGCGGCCCATTGTCCTTGGTCTGATTGGAACTGGAGCCACCCTGGATGGTCGCGCCCGGCACGATGCAAGTCACCGGACTGGCTGGCCCGACCGTTGGACACAGCCTTTCAACCACGTAATAGCCGTTATAGCCAGCGGGCAGACCGGTCAAAGTTGCTGTCTTGCCAAGATTGGTCGCCGGCAACGCCATCTGAGCTACCAGTACGTCCGGCAAACCGTTGGTATTTGAAGTGATAGGTAATTGGAGCGTGGCGTAGTACCCACCGGGTTGGTTACTGTCGCTGGTAGGCTCGCTGAAAGTCATGGTCAGCGCCTCCTGGTAGGCAAGCTCCCCCGCCTGGACCACGCTTTGCCGGAAAGCCAGGCTTCCCGCAATGGTGTTGCTCGCATCGACGGATCGCATCAGGGCCACCGCCGCGAGCAACGTTGCCACCAGCACGACGACGGCCACCAAGGTCGCGATCATGCCTTGCTGACGACGCGGGCCGCATCGATAACTCATGCTTACGTTTTTTGTGTTCATGTCGAGTGGGCTCAGAACCATTTGCTGATCATCGCGTTGCGAACCGGGATGGTGGTGTCGTAGACCTTGTAGCGGTATTGCGGCTGTGTAGTGATCGTGTATTGCAATGCTGCCGGGAGGTCACCGAACAACGTGAGGCTCGTCGCCCCCGTCTTATAGTCCGTAATCCGTTCCGGTAACCTGCTCTGCGCGACGACCGCCACGCGTACGGCCTGGATCTGGTTCACTGCATTGCTGGCAGCTATCGGGGTCGCCGTAAGTGCGCCGATGGCCCAGACACCCACGGGTTGCACCCATTTATCGATATAGTTTTGATCCGCGATGCCGCTGGTTCCATCGTGGATACCGTACAGCGCCTTGATCTGCACAATCCCGTCGGCAATCGGAATGGCCCCCGGCGCCGCGCCGTTTATCGGACGCTGCAGCAAGTCATACGTCACCAGCGAGCCGGTGAGGGTATTGACGCCGAAAAGACTGAGCACCGGAGCATTGCCCAAGTCGTAGACATTGGTCGCGTTCGTCATGCCGGTGCCGAGGCTGTTATTGGCATCCAGGGTGATGCTGTTCGCCGGTGAGGTGGGTGTATTAGTCGCCAGACCGACCGCGCACGAGCCATCGGTCCGGGTGCCCAGCAGGTAGTCACCCGCGAAGATGCCGTACGAATTGGTGACCCCCACCGTAACCGCATCGGGAGTGCTGCTGACGATCGCCTTGAACACGCGCCCCGCCGGGTTGCCACTCACCACGCCAATCACATCCGGTAACGCATTGCCGCTGCCATCGACACCCCCCTTGGCGATCAGGACCGGCATCGCCCGCGTGGTGGCCGGCCAGATAGCGAAAGGAGCGGCCACGGCCTTGGGGAGCTGCGCCGTACCCGCCGTCACCGCGTTGATGGGACAACCCCAGAGACCGTAGCTCTTGCCCTGCACCAGCCCGGAGCCGGCTGTGCGGATCTGACGCTCGAGTTCGTACAGAGAAAAACTGCCGTTCTGCTGGGCATCGTCGCCGCTGCTGGTGGTGCGCTTCTGGCCCTCGAACACTGCGAATGCCGCCATGATGGCCAGGGTGCAGATCAGGCTGATCAGGATGCCGATCATCAGCTCGATCAAGGAGAATCCACCGCTCCGTCCAGGTGACACCACCCGCCCGATATGCGGATGAATCCCGCACCGACTGCTGGAGCCCCTCTCAACGCGAAATTTGTGTGATCGAGACATAGTTATGGGGGCCGGCATCGTTGGGGGCTTCCCAGTTGACCGTGATGGTCGCGAGAAAAATGGGAGCGCCTTGGGGGGTAGTCGTTTGTGTAATGGCAATAGTCGGAGGATTCGCTGCCGCACCCGGCAAGCACCCCGTTGATGGGGTTGTGGAAGTGCAGTCGAGCGTGGCGGCCCATGCCGTGTAGTTGCTGCCGCCGCTACCGCCGCTACCGGCATATCTGGTGGCAAAGGTACTTCCCACGCCGAGATTGTCACCCCACATCTGTGCGATCACCTGGTCGGCCAGCATCGCGGCATCCGAGCGGTGTTTCGCATCGCCGGCGAGTTTGACCGCCGTACCCTGCAAAGCCACCATGCCCAGAATGCCGATGCTGAAAATGAGTATGGCAATCACGGCATCAAGCAGAACGAAGCCCGACGGTGAGCGTCGTCCGAAAACATGGCCAGATTTCATGCGCGCGGTTTTCACTGGCACCCCTGCGGGCTGGTGGCACTGAAGGTGATTAGCGGGTCGCACATCCGTACCATGCCACCGGGGGAGATCGTGGTGACCAGGCGCCTGGTGTTGGCCATCGTGCTGGATGCATCGATGCGCAAGAGCGATGTAGTGCCATAGGCGGTGGGACGCCCCAAAGCATTGAACGTGACGCCCGAAGCCGCGGTAGATGCGCCGGCAAGTGCTGTAGCAAGCGTGGTGGCGTCGGCAACCGCGGTGCTGGCCGTGATCTGCACGGCCGAAGCACCGCCGCTGGCTGTGAATACCTGAAGGGTGGTACCGCCGGCACAAGCCGTCGCGGTCGACGGGAGTACACAGACCGTCCAGTCAGCCGTACCTGCCGTATTCAGTTCGAATCGCACCGTGGTACCGCGCTGAGAGGCTTCGTTGCGCGCCTGCCGCAAACCGTTCTGGATGGATTCCGCGGCATTGCGGATACCGGTGTTGCGGATCCATGCCTGGTAGCTGGGAAACCCGAGCACCACCAGGATCGCGAGGATCACGATGGTGGTCATCAACTCGATCAGGCTGAAGCCCTGTTGGGACGACAGTTTCATTGGCAATCGCCACCTTTGCGAACAACCCAGCACGTTTCTCCATTGGTTCCCCATCCGGTCGCCACCGTGGGTGTGGTGCGGGCATTGGTGTCGTCGATCGAGAAGGAAAAGGCGGCGACCGTTGCCCCCCCATTCGCATTACCCTGCATGGTTGCGGTGTAGCCGCCATTGGCGTTTATCGTGCATGCAAGGGCGAAGTACTTGTAGTTGCTGGCCGCCGACGGCACACCGCAGACGCCTCCGTTACTGTAGGTGCGATTGTCCTGGTAATACTGCTCCATGAGGACCCGGTAGGCCGACAGCCCGTTGTAGGCTTCAGTCAGCTTGCCGCGGGTCACATAGTCCATGTAGCTGGGAACGGCGATGGCCGCGAGAATCGCGACGATGGCAACCACGATCATCAACTCGATCAGCGTGAATCCAGTCGCCAGTTTGCGATGTACAAGCATCTTCTTCATGGATCATCCCCTTGTGGCGTCAAACGCCGCACATCCGCCCTGTCACCGATCGCAATCCGCGCCTGCTTTGTGCACGAATTCCCCGAATACAGCTCAATAATGAGGAATTTCCCTACACATTGATACTGACCCGAACAATCGTTGAACAGCAAAACAACCGTTGCCGTGACAGGACTTGTACCAAATTTCCCCTGATCGCCCCTGCGCGCACTGTACCTTTCTGCCCTGCCCCGACCAGCCCCCAGCCGACCAGCGGTAGGATTTGTCCGACAAGCGGCCAGTCACAGCGACTGAAAGGTGACTGCAATCACCCGCGAGCGCGATATCGGTTTTCCGCCTGCCGAGGTGGAGAACGCCGCCCTGCACGAGGATGGCTCGCAACCTGACGCCGATCAATCAGGGCCCGGAAAACAAAAGCCCGCTTGCGCGGGCCTTTGGAATTCTGGTGCCGGAAATAGGAATCGAACCTACGACCTACGCATTACGAATGCGCCGCTCTACCAACTGAGCTATTCCGGCAAAGAGCCGCGGATTTTACGTTGTGGCAGGTCATGGCGCAAGCACGACGAACGGCAAGCGCAGCTAAATCAGAAGCTGGCCGCGGTATTGCCGCCGACCACGCGCAACTCCTTGGGCAGTGCGAACGTGATGTTCTCCGGCTCGCCGTCCAGCTCGCGCACGTTGCCGGCGCCCCACGACTGCAGGCGGGCGATCACGTCGCGCACCAGCTTTTCGGGAGCAGAGGCACCGGCGGTGAGGCCAATGTGCTTGACGCCGTCGAGCCAGCTGCGCTCAATGTGTTCGGCACCGTCGATCAGGAACGAGCGCACGCCCTGCTTCTCGGCCAGCTCGCGCAGACGGTTGGAATTGGAGCTGTTGACCGAGCCGACCACCAGCATCAGGTCCACTGCATCGGCGAGCCGACGCACCGCATCCTGGCGGTTCTGCGTGGCGTAGCAGATGTCGTCCTTGCGCGGACCTTCGACATCCGGAAACTTCGTGCGCAGTGCTTCGATGATCGCCTTGGTGTCATCCACCGACAACGTGGTCTGGGTGACATAGGACAGCAGGTGCGGGAATTTCGGCGCGAGTGTTTCCACGCACTCCAGCGATTCCACCAGCAGGATCTCGCCGGTGTTGGCTGTATTCCACTGCCCCATGGTGCCTTCGACTTCCGGATGGCCGGCGTGGCCGATCAGCACAACGCTGCGGCCGATGCGGCCCAGCCGTGCCACTTCCATATGCACCTTGGTGACCAGTGGACAGGTGGCATCGAACACCTTGAGGTGGCGTTGTTCGGCTTCCTCGCGCACCGCCTGCGACACGCCATGCGCGCTGAAGATCACGGTGGCGCCATCCGGCACCTCATGCAGCTCCTCGACGAATACCGCACCATCGGCGCGCAGCTTGTCGACGACGTAGCGGTTGTGCACTACCTCGTGCCGCACGTAGATCGGTGCACCCCACGACTCCAGCGCACGCTCGACGATGGCGATGGCACGATCGACGCCAGCGCAGAAACCACGGGGATTGGCGAGCAGGATGTCCATGTTGCCTCGGATGCGTTGGATTCTTTGTAGGAGCGGCTTCAGCCGCGAAATCCCGCAACCGGAGCCTGATCGCGGCTGAAGCCGCTCCTACAGGAATTGGAGAACCCGCAGATTATCGCACGCTGTCTGCCGGCTTGCCGGCGAACAAGCCGAACGCGACCAACAGCACGGCACCCACGGTGATGCCGCAGTCGGCGAGGTTGAATACCGGGTAGTTCCATTGGTGGAAGTACACATGGATGAAGTCGGTGACCTGGGTCGCATGCAGGCGATCTATCAGGTTGCCGACTGCTCCGCCGACGACCAGTGCCAACGGCATGCCGGTGCGCCAGTCACGTCTCGGCGTACGCGCCAGCCACACCACCAGCACCGCGCTGATCACCAGCGCCAGCAGCACGAAGAACCAGCGCTGCCAGCCGCTGCCATCGGCCAGAAAACTGAAAGCCGCGCCGCGGTTGAACGCCAGCGTCCAGTTCAGGAAGCCCGGAATCACCGGATGGGGCACGCCCTCCGGCTGCAACGCACTTACCGCCCACCACTTGCTGAGCTGATCGAGCCCGATGACCACGGCGGACAGCCACAGCCAGATGAGTGCATTGGGTTTGGTGGTCATGAGGCGTGGATTACCAGATAAGTGACTTGAACAGCGATGGACAGGGAATCGTCGTACGAGGGCACCCTGTGCGCGATGCTCTTTGTCGATGATCAGAGCAAAAGCATCGCGCACAGGGTGCGCTCCTACGGGGCCGATCAGAACCAGCGGCGATTCTCTCCAGGGCCTTCGACATTGCTGACGCAGCGGCCGCACAGCTCGGGATGCTCGGCATGGCTCCCGACGTCCGCGCGACGATGCCAGCAACGTACGCACTTCGCCGCATCGCTGACCGTGGCCGACACCCACACATCGGCACCTTCCAGCTCGGTCAGCACGGCATTCTCCGGCTGGCCACCGGCCAGATCGAGGCGCAGCTCCGAGGTGATGAAGAAGAAGCGCAGTTCGTCCGCGGCCGGCGCATAACGCGCCACCGTCGCGACGTCGGCATGGATCGCCAGCTTCGCTTCCAGCGCTGCACCAATCTGCTCGGCCTTGCGCATGCCTTCGAGCACGCGCGAGGCAGTGTCGCGGATCGCCAGCAGGTCGGCCCAGTAGCGGCGTTGCTCAGGCGAATTCTGCGCGGCGGCGAGTCCGTCGTACCAGGTTTCGAACAGCACGCTGTCGCTGCGCTTGTCCGGCCCGCTCGTATCAGGCATGGCCTGCCAGATTTCCTCGGCGGTGAAGCTCAGCACCGGTGCCAGCCAGCGCACCAGCGCTTCGGCGATGCGATACATAGCGCTCTGCGCGCTGCGGCGGCCGTGGCTGTTGGTCGGCATGGTGTACAGCCGGTCCTTGGTGATGTCGAGATACAACGCGCCCAGCTCGTTGGTGCAGAAGTTCTGCACGCGCGCCACGATCTCCGGGAAGTCGTAACGCTCGTATGCGGCCAACACAGCCTGCTGCACGTCATACGCCTGCTGGATCGCCCACTGGTCCAGCAACAGGCTGTCTTCGACCGACACCAGATGTTTGGTCGGATCGAAACCATCCAGATTGCCGAGCAGGAACTTCGCCGTATTGCGGATGCGCCGGTATGTGTCGGAGACGCGCTTGAGGATCTCGTCGGAGACGGTCATCTCGTTGCGGTAGTCGGCCGAGGCCACCCACAGTCGCAGGATGTCGGCGCCGAGCGTGTCCATCACCTTCTGCGGCGCAACCACGTTGCCCAGCGACTTGGACATCTTGCGGCCGTTCGCATCGACCGCAAACCCATGCGTGAGCACATCGTTGTAAGGCGCGCGACCGTGGATCGCCGACGAAGTCAGCAAGGACGACTGGAACCAGCCGCGATGCTGGTCGGAACCTTCCAGATACATCACCTTGTATTGCTTGGCCGTGCCCTGCTGCAGTTCCGGTCGCTGGCCGATCACCGCGTAGTGGGTGACGCCCGAATCGAACCAGACGTCCAGCACGTCGGTGACTTTTTCGTAGTCGTCCGCCTGATCGCCAAGCAGCTCGGCCGGATCCAGCGTGAACCACGCATCGACGCCGCCCTGCTCCACTTTCTTCGCGACCTGCTCCAGCAGCGCGACGGAATCCGGATGCGGCTCCTGCGTCGCCTTGTGCACGAACAGCGCAATCGGCACGCCCCAGGTGCGCTGACGCGAGATGCACCAATCGGGGCGCCCGGCCACCATGCCGGCGATGCGCTCCTCGCCCCAGCCTGGCACCCAGCGCACATCCTTGATCGAGGCCAGCGCGGTCTTGCGCAGATCCGCCTGTTCCATCGAGATGAACCACTGCGGCGTGGTGCGATAGATCACCGGTGTCTTGTGGCGCCAGCAGTTCGGATAGCTGTGCTCGATCTTCGCAAACGCCAGCAGCACGCCACGGCGACGCAACAGATCGACGATCGCGTCGTTCGCCTTCCAGATATGCATCCCGGCCAGCTCGAGACCGTCGGCCGCAGGGGTATCGGCGCGATAAGTGCCGCGCGACTCGATGTAGTTGAGCAGGTCGATGCCGTATTCGCGCGCCACAACGAAATCCTCGACGCCGTGGTCGGGCGAGGTATGCACGGCGCCGGTGCCGTCTTCGGCCGAGACGTGCTCACCGAGAATCACCGGCACCTGACGCGGATAGAACGGATGATGGAGTTGGGCACCTTCCAGCACCTGGCCGGTCACGTGGCCAAGCACCACGGCATGCTCCAGGCCATAACGCTGCGCCACCTTGTCGACCAGCGCACTGGCGATCACCAGCAGCACGCGCTTGCCATCGCGCGACGGCCCTTCGATCAGCGCGTATTCAAGCCCGGCACCCAGCGATACCGCCTGGCTTTCCGGCAGCGTCCACGGCGTGGTGGTCCAGATCGGGATGGCGACGATCGCATCGACCGCATCCATACCGAACTTCGCCGCCAGTGCTTTCGCATCGACCGCGTCGTAAGCCACGTCCACTGCCGGCGAGACCTTGTCGCCGTACTCGATTTCCGCTTCGGCCAGCGCCGAGCCGCAGTCGAAGCACCAGTACACCGGCTTGGCACCACGCACCACGTGACCGTTCGACACGATGCGCGCCAGCGCGCGCAGCATGTCGGCCTCGTACTTGAAGTCCATCGTGCGGTACGGCCGCTGCCAGTCACCGAGCACGCCCAACCGTTTGAAGTCGGTGCGCTGGGTATCGACCTGCTCGGCCGCGTATTCGCGGCACTTCTGCCGGAACGCAGCAGCATCGAGCTTGTCGCCCGGCTTGCCGAACTTCTTCTCGACCGCGATCTCGATCGGCAGGCCGTGGCAATCCCAGCCCGGCACGTAAGGTGCGCGATGGCCGGCCAGCAGCTTGGACTTGACCGTGATGTCCTTGAGGATCTTGTTGACCGCGTGGCCGATGTGGATCGAACCGTTCGCATACGGCGGCCCGTCATGCAGCACGAAGACGTTGTCGCGATCGGCGGTCTTCTGCTGGATCTGCGCATAGCGGTCGATCCGCTCCCACTCGGCCAGCCAGACCGGCTCGCGCTTGGGCAGGTCGCCGCGCATCGGGAAATCCGTCTGCGGCAGGTTGATCGTGCTCTTGTAATCGTGGGTCATCAGCGTGTGTATCGTCAGGTTATGCGTATGTAGCGTCGTTGTTTGGCGACGTCGTACAGAGCGAAGCAGCGGGGAGCAGGAAGGCCAGACAAAATAGCCGATCAGGGCGTCTCAATGAACGGATTGCATATCCGAAGTTGTCGATCAATCAGCAATCCGTGCTGCATATCCTCCGAATAAAGCCGACCGCAGCCAGCCAGCAAAGCCGCCGAAGCAATCATCGCGTCATAGACCGACAATCCATAACGCTCCGCCAGGCGCCGACCCGTGTCGTGGGTCTGTATCGTCAAGGCTTCGACCGCACATGCCGCGCGCAATCCGGCGAGTACCTCATCGGTCTCGGCCCATGTCATGCCCAACTTGCAGCGGGCCACGTTCGTCACCTCGTTCAACACCTGCACGCTGACGACACCGCCATCGGCAATCACCGCTTCAGCCCGGTCGGCTTTGGCCGAATCCGACGACAGCAGGTACAAGGCAATATTGCTGTCGATGAAGACCTTAGCGCTCATGCGCAGCATCACGTTCGAATACAAAGTCCGCCGGAAGTCGTCCGCGGAATTTGCGCAGTCGCTGCAGCAGCTCCAGCTTGCCAGGGGTTTTCTTTACCTCGAACGAGCGCGCCCCGGCAACATGCACCTCGATGTCGTCACCATCACGCAGCTCGAGTGCCTCGACCACAGCAGCAGGCAACCGGATGGCCAGACTGTTGCCCCACTTGGAAACCTGCATGGCGCGCCTCCGTATGGATATACATTTCTATACGTATATCCTACGAAGGGCCCCGGCTGAAGTCAACGACCACACACCGAGCACTCACGCCTCGACGAGGCGGGGATTCATCCCCAGCAGCTCGCGTGCCATGCGGGAATCGATATGCATCTGCGCCTTGAGCGTCTTCAGCCCGTCGAACTTCTGCTCGTCGCGCAGCTTGGCCACAAACTCCACTGCCATGCGCTGGCCATAAAGGTCGCCATCGAAATCGAACAGATGCACTTCCAGCAAGGGCTCGTCGACCTGGTTCACTGTCGGGCGCACACCGAGACTGGCCACGCCAGGCCAGCTGCATTCGCCCTCGCCCAGTCCCACGCGCACCGCAAAGATGCCCTGGACCGGGCTGACCCGCTGCTGCAGGTGGATATTGGCGGTGGGATAGCCGAGGGTGCGCCCAAGCTGGTTGCCATACTCCACCTTGCCCTCGATCACGAACGGCCGGCCCAGCAACGGCTCCGCACCGGAAAACTCGCCGGCAGCGAGCAGCGCACGCACCCGGCTCGCCGAGACGCGGGCGCCATCGAGCTGCACCGGCGGCATCGGGCAGGCGGCAAAGCCGAGCTGCGCGCCCATCCGCTCCAGCATCGGGACATCGCCGCCGCGCTTATGGCCGAAACGGAAATCGCCGCCCACCCACACTTCGCGCGCCGCCAGTCGCTCGACCAGCACGCGCCGCACAAAGTCCTCAGCCGACATCGCCGTCAACGCCTGGTTGAAGCGCAACAGCAGCGTGTGCTCCATGCCGGCGGCAGCGAAACCACGCAGCTTTTCGCGCACGCTGGACAACCGCGGCACCGGCTCGGTGGAAAAGTATGCGCGTGGCAGCGGCTCGAAACTCACCACGATCGGGCGGCAGTCGAGCGCCTGCGCACGCTCGTGCACCTGCGTCAGCAGCGCCTGATGGCCGCGATGCAGGCCATCGAACGCACCGACCGCAATCACGCTGCCGCGCGGCGCCAGGCAAGGGCCCGTGACATCCCTGGAAAGTCTCATCATGACGTGAGTATAACGGGCGCCACCGTCGCGTCGGGAGCGTACGAGCGACGGCTGGGCGACATCACACCTCTGACATCAGGCGACCCACAGGCCGCCCAGGCGAAGGCTGCTGGAAAACAACGCATCCGCGCAGGATCGATAGTTACTTACAGGATCGATAGCTACTTATTAATAGCTACTTATTAAATGTGGACAGAGACCGGACCGCGTGCAAACCCTCCACCTGGGCAATGCCCTACCTTCAAGATCCGGAAGCTTGCATACCCGCCAGGGTTCGGCGGAGCACGTGCATTGGCCGCAGCCACCGGCCGGATGAGCGCCCGAATGTGTCAAAATGCGCGCGTCATGATTGCCCTGATCAACGGCGCACCAGGCCCAGACCGCCCGCCGTCGCCTAAATGATTGACGCAGCGGCAAATCGACCGCATAATTGGCGTCTTTTTCCAACCTCAACCCTGCATTCCGGAGTTCTACCTTGGCCAACATCAAGTCCGCGAAGAAGCGCGCGCGCCAGTCCGAACAGCGCCGCCTGCGCAACATCAGCGCCCGCTCCATGGTCCGCACCGCCCTGAAAAAGGTCGTCAAGGCCATCGAGGCCAAGGACAAGGCCGGCGCCATCGCCGCGTTCACCGTCGCCCAGCCGGTGATGGATCGTTACGCCGCCCGCGGCCTGATCCACAAGAACAAGGCTGCCCGTCACAAGAGCCGCCTCAACGCGAAGATCCGCGAACTGGCGTAAGCCGGGGCGCGATTCGAGTTGCAATGAACAAGCCGGCGCAAGCCGGCTTTTTCGTGCGCGGAAAATGCCGCCGGCACAACCGGGCCTTTTCGTGGTTTGAAATGCCATTCTGGCCCGCGCGTCAATCCTGCATGCAAGCCAGTCTGACTGGGCTCACATGCGACCAAAGGGTTGGCAGTTCTGCTCCTGGCAACTAGGCCAAAGCACGCCAGTGCCACCGAGCTACTACCAGGTCGCTTGTGGCATCTGATTGCGCAACCATTCGGTAATGGCATAGGTTTCGACTGGAAAGCCAGTGCATCAATTAGGGAGTGATTGCCATGACCGCTAGCTTGTCCGTCGCGCCCCTTTTTCTTCTCTCCATCGCTGCACTTGCCCTTCCCGGAACCGGAAAGGCGCAGGACCGCGCAGCGGCCGCCGATACCAGTCATGTAGCGCCACTCTACGATTCAGACGCCGACATCGGCCAGGTGCAGTCGTCCGCCTTCAATACCCCGGAAGCCGATGGTCGGCCCGGCGAATATTATTTCGACCTCGGCGCGCAGGCCGCCGGACACAAGGACTATGCGCACGCCATCGCCATGTACAAGGTCGCCGCCTCGTGGGCCTACAAACCGGCCGAATACAACCTGGGCGTGATGTATCTGAGTGGTCAGGGCGCCCCGGTGGATCTGCCGCGCGCCCTGGCATGGATGGCCCTGGCCGCCGAACGCAACGATCCGCAATACGTCAAGGCGCGCGACCTGATCAATGCGCACCTGAGCGATGCGCAGTTCAACCAGGCCAATGTGATCATGGACCAGCTGTTGCCGACGTACGGCGACAAGGTTGCGCTGGTCCGCGCCGAGACACGCTGGACCGCAGTTCGCGCCGCCGCCACCGGCTCACGCGTGGGGTCGGCCGCCAGCCCCATGCAGGTCGGCGCCGTCGCGGGTGATCCAACCCACATGCGGGCCGCAAACTATGATTTCCACGATGGCGGTCACATCGAGACCTCAGCGTCTGAAGTGGCAGGGACCCATCAAACGGACGGCGCGATCGCGTATCAGCAGCTGCGTGCAAGCAACAACCCATATGACCCGAAATTCAAGTGGCAACCCGGCTCAACCGGGACGATCACGGTCGAGCCTTTGGTCCAGGTCAGGAAGAGCGACGTGGAAAGACCTGCTACTTCAGGCAGCGCTCAGTCGACGGGCAATTCCAACCGTTGAAGGTGACCCTGCGCAGGGCATGCGTGCATGTGTCGAAAGTACACTCATGCATTCCGTCAAACGGTGGAATGCACGCATCGGCGGTCAACGCGACACTGTCTTTACTTGGCGCGCGAACGGAACTCCAGCGGCATCGCTCCCGTCTGCGCCGCCGCTGGCGGCTTCGGCCCACAAGCACCGCAGGTGCTGCAGCCGTCGCTGCAATTGCCGGTGGCCTGCTTCGGCTGCAGGCGTTGCCCGAAAGCGCGCACCCATGCGGTACGGCCGGAACGGCTGAAATGAATCGAAGCCGCCGCCAGCCAGCGGTTGGTGAGACTAGGCGCCAGCTTGCGCAACACGATCAGCGCACTGGCCAGCACGACCAGGCCGATCACCGCGTATTGCACCAGCAGGCTCGTGCTCATGTCAGCATCCTCGCCACCTGGTAGACGATGAACGACGCGGCGTAGGCCATGCCGAACATGTAGCCGAACGAGATCGTCACGTTGCGCCAGGAATTGGTCTCGCGGCGGATCACTGCCAGCGTCGACATGCATTGCGGCGCATACGCGAACCACACCAGCAGGGACAGCGCGCTGGCCAGCGAGATCTGGCCAGCCAGCGCATGGCCCAGACCACCGCTCGCCTCACCGCCGACCAGATACACGGTAGCCAGCGCCGCCACCGCCGTCTCGCGCGCAGCGAATGCGGGAATCAGCGCCAGGCTGATCTGCCAGTTGAAGCCGATCGGCGCAAAGATGTATTGCAAGCCACGCCCGATATAGCCGGCAAAGCTGTAATTGATCGCCGGCCCGGTCGCGCCTGCCGGCGGCGACGGGAAGGTGGAGATGAACCACATCAGCACGGTCAGCCCCAAAATCACGCCGGTCAGGCGCTTCAGGAAGATCGCGCCGCGCTCGTACAAGCCGATCACCACGTCGCGCAGCTTCGGCATCCGGTACGACGGCAGCTCCATCAGCAAGGCATGCTCGCTCTTGTCGCGACGGATGCGCTTCATCACCCAGCCCACCGCCATCGCGCCGAGGATGCCCACCAGGTACAGCGAGAACAGCACGATGCCCTGCAGGTTGAACACACCAAACACATAGCGGATCGGAATGAAGGCGCCGATCAGCAAGGCATACACCGGCAGGCGCGCCGAGCAGGTCATCAGCGGCGCGATCAGGATCGTCGCCAGACGGTCGCGCGGATCCTGGATGCTGCGTGTGCCCATGATGCCGGGGATCGCGCAGGCGAAACTCGACAGCAGCGGAATGAACGAGCGTCCGGTCAGCCCCACCGACAGCATCAGGCGATCGAGCAGGAATGCCGCACGCGGCAGGTAACCGGATTCCTCCAGCACCAGGATGAAGAAGAACAGCACCAGGATCACCGGCAGGAAACCGAGCACGGTGCCGATGCCGCCGAACAGGCCATTGGTGACCAGACTCTGCAGCGGCCCGGCCGGCATCAGCGCGGCAACGTGTTCACCCAGCCAGCCGAAACCTCCCCCGATCAGGTCGCTCATCGGCTTGCCCGCGGCATACACCGCCTGGAACACCAGGAACATCACCACGGCGAGAATCAGCAGCCCGAATACCGGGTGCAACGCCCACCGATCGAGCGCATCGTCGAGCGCCGCGGTGGTGCGTGGCATGGTCACCGTCGCGGTCAGGATGTCGCGCACCTGTGCATGCAGATCGGCGCGGCTGGCCGCATCGTCCGGCTGTGCCGGCGCCGCGGCAGGTACTTCGCCGTCAACCCGTTCGATCAGCGCCTTCGCACCACCACGCTTCACCGCAATGGTTTCCACCACCGGCAGGCCGAGCCGGCGCTGCAGCTCAGGCACGTCGATGACGATGCCACGCTGGCGCGCCGTGTCCATCATGTTCAACGCCAGCACCACCGGGCGACCGAGGCGTTTCACCTCCAGCACGAAACGCAGGTGCAGGCGCAGGTTTGTGGCGTCGGCCACGCAGATGATCAGATCCGGCGCCGCCTCGCCCGGGTAGTTGCCGGCGCAGACGTCGCGGGTGATCTGCTCGTCCGGGCTGTTTGCCTCGAAGCTGTAGGTACCCGGCAAATCGAGTATCTGCAGCACCCGACCGGAAGGCGCGGTGAAGCGGCCCTCTTTGCGCTCGACGGTGACACCGGCATAGTTCGCCACCTTCTGCCGGCCACCGGTGAGCTGGTTGAACAGCGCAGTCTTGCCGCAGTTCGGGTTGCCGACCAGGGCGATCCGCAATGTCGAGGCACTCATGCCGCCACCTCGCTGCGTACGCTGACCCGGGCTGCCTCGGCACGGCGCAAGGCAAAACGGGTGTAGCCGATCTGGATCAGCACCGGATCGCCGCCCATCGGCCCGATCGCCACCACCCGCACCGGCTCGCCGTCGACGAAACCCAGGTCACGCAAACGCTGCGCAATCGGATCCGCCGCATGCGCATCGTGCACGCGGTCGACCACGGCGGGAGCACCTTTGGGCAATTCGGACAAACGCACGGGCGGTTTCACAAATAAGAATTGTTCGCATTGTAACCCTTTGGTCGCATTACTGCATCTGGTCGAACTTCCCGCTGATGGCAGCATCTATCATGGCGTTCTTTGCGGGGACGACCGATGACCGATTCCATCCTGAACGAGCGCCGTGGCGCGGTTGCCTGGCTCACCCTGAACCGCCCGCAGATCCACAACGCGTTCGACGACACGCTGATCGCCGCACTCACCGAGGCGCTGGCACAGGCTGACGCCGATCCGGCCGTGCGTGCGGTGGTGCTGAGCGGCAACGGCAGCTGCTTCTCCGCCGGTGCCGACCTCAACTGGATGCGCGGCATGGCCCGTGCCAGCGAGCAGGAAAACCGCGAGGACTCGCTGCGTCTGGCGCACCTGATGCGCAACCTGCAATTCCTGTCCAAGCCGACCATCGCGCGGGTCAACGGCGCCGCCTACGGTGGCGGCGTGGGCCTGGTCGCCTGCTGCGATATCGCGATCGGCGTCGACACCGCCAAGTTCGCGCTGTCGGAAGTAAAGCTGGGACTGGTACCCGCGGTGATCTCACCGTACGTGATCGCCGCGATCGGCCTGCGCGAGGCGCGCCGGCTGTTCATCACCGGCGAGGTGTTCGAGGCCGACGTCGCCGCGCGGATCGGACTGCTGCACGCCGTCGTGCCGGCAAGCGGACTGGACGAAGCGATCGAGCGCCAGTTGTACCTGCTGGCCAAGGCCGGTCCGCTGGCACAGCGCGAGGCGAAGCAGCTGGCCTTGCGCATCGGCGGTGCCGACCGCGTCCAGGCCGAACGCATCGACCAAGCCAACGCCGAACTGATCGCGCGCCTGCGCGTCTCGACGGAAGGTCAGCACGGCCTCGGCGCCTTCCTCGACAAGCGCGCGCCGGCATGGGTGGGGCATTCGTAGGAGCGCACCCTGTGCGCGATTGCCTTCGCGAGATACATCAAGAGCCATCGCGCACAGGGTTGTGCTCCTGCACACTCCGAGCAATCTGCTAGCTTTAGGTGATTTGCATCGACACGAACGGTTCCGGGAATCCTGCATGTTCGAACGCGTACTGATAGCCAACCGCGGCGAGATCGCCTGCCGCGTGATCCGCACCTGCCGCCGCCTCGGCATCCACACCATCGCGGTGTATTCGGAAGCCGATCGCGATGCACAGCACGTGCGGCTGGCCGACGAGGCATGGCCGATCGGCGGTCCGCGTCCGGCCGATTCGTACCTGCGCGGCGACGTCATTCTCGAGGTGGCAAAAAAGACCGGCGCACAGGCGATCCATCCCGGTTACGGTTTCCTCTCCGAGAACACCGGCTTCGCCCGCACGTGTATGCAGGCCGGCATCGTGTTCATTGGCCCGCGCCCGGAAAGCATCGACGCGATGGGCTCCAAGGCCGCCGCCAAGGCGCTGATGGAACAGCACGCCGTACCGCTGGTGCCGGGCTATCACGGCGAGAACCAGGACACCGGCTTCCTTGCCGAGCAGGCAGCGAAAACCGGCTTTCCGTTGATGATCAAGGCGGCTTCTGGCGGCGGCGGCAAGGGCATGCGCATCGTGCGCAGCGCAGCGGAATTTGCCGACGCACTCGCCTCCGCACAGCGCGAAGCCGCCAGCTCGTTCGGCGATACGCGGGTGATCCTGGAACGCTACGTCGAGCATCCGCGGCATATCGAATTCCAGGTTTTCGGTGATACCCACGGCAACGTGATCCATCTCAACGAGCGCGAGTGCTCGGCGCAGCGCCGCTACCAGAAGGTGCTGGAGGAAACGCCGTCGCCATTCCTCGACGAGTCGCGCCGCAAGGCGATGGGCGAAGCGGCCGTCGCGGCGGCGAAAGCGGTCGACTACGTGGGCGCCGGCACGGTGGAATTCATCGTCGCCCAGAGCGGCGAGTTCTTCTTCATGGAGATGAATACGCGCTTGCAGGTCGAGCATCCCGTCACCGAGCTGACGCTGGGGCTGGATCTGGTCGAATGGCAGCTGCGTGTCGCCGCCGGCCAACCGCTGCCGCTGCGCCAGGAGCAAGTCCACGCACATGGTCACGCGATCGAGGTGCGCCTGTACGCGGAGGACCCGGACCAGAACTTCCTGCCCGGCTCCGGCAAGCTGCTCATGCTGCGGCTGCCAGCGCCGTCGAAGCACGTGCGCCTGGACGGCGGCGTGGTCGAAGGCGATACGGTGACGATCTTCTACGACCCGATGATCGCCAAGCTGATCGTGTTTGATGCCACCCGCGAGCAGGCCTTGCAGCGGCTACGCGAAGCGCTGGCCGCCAGCGAGATCATCGGGCCGAAATCGAATATCGGTTTTCTCGAGCGACTCGCCCGCCACCCAGCCGTGGTCGAAGGCCGCATCGACACCGGCTATCTGGATCGCCACCTGGAAGAGTTTCTGGTCGGCGAGATGGTGCCGACGAACCAGGTGCTGTTCGCCGCCGCTACCGCCGCCCTGCTCCATGACGAACTCAGCATCAACACCGCCACGGCCGATCCGCATTCACCGTGGGCGCACGCCGACGCCTGGCGCATCGGCCATGCCGGCAAGCGAATCATCGCGTTGACCCTGCGCGAGCAGCGTTACGACATCGAAGCACACGGCCATGACGGTAGCTATCAGCTGCACCATGGCGAGGCTGCTTGCGAGGTACGCGGCGCACGCCTGCTCGATGACCACCTGAGTGCTCGCTTCGACGGTGAATCGCTACGCGTGCCGCTGCGCACCGACGCCGCGCACGTACTGCTGCATGATGCCGATGGCCAGCGCTACAGCTTCACCCGAGCCGCCGCGTTCGCGTGGGAATCGAAGGACGCTGCCGGCGGCAACCAGATCATCGCGCCGATGCCCGGCCGCATCGTGCTGGTCAAGAGCAAGGCGGGCGATGTCGTCGAGCAAGGCCAGGAACTGCTGGTGATGGAAGCGATGAAGATGGAACTGGCCTTGAAGGCGCCACGCGCCGGCACCATCGAAAGCGTGAACGCCACGCAGGGCGAATTCGTCGAAGCAGACGCCGTGCTGGTACGTTTCGCCGACTGACCGGAGCACAAGATGACCGTATCCAACCACGTCCGCATCGTCGAAGTCGGCGCCCGCGACGGCCTGCAGAACGAGAAGACGCTGCTGCCGGCTGATGTGAAGATCGCACTGATCGATCGGCTCTCCTCCACCGGCCTCACTACCATCGAAGCGACCAGCTTCGTCAGCCCGAAGTGGGTGCCACAGCTGGCCGACGCCGCCGAAGTCTTCACTGGCATCCGCAAGCTGCCCGGCGTGAGTTACCCGGTGCTGGTGCCGAACCTGCAGGGTTACCAGCGTGCGCGCGAAGTCGGCGCCACCGAGATCGCGGTGTTCACCGCCGCCTCGGAAGCCTTCAGCCGCAAGAACACCAATGCCTCGATCGACGAATCGATCGAGCGCTTCATCCCGGTGATCGAGCAGGCACAGGCCGACGAGGTCAAGGTGCGTGGCTATGTCTCCACCGTGCTCGGCTGTCCGTATCAGGGCGAGGTACCGGTCAGTGACGTGGTACGTGTCGCCAGACGCCTGTACGAACTGGGCTGCTATGAAATTTCACTGGGCGACACCATCGGCGTCGGCACGCCGGCGAAGGCGCGCGCGATGCTGCATGCGGTCGCGCAGGAAGTACCGATCAGCGCACTCGCGGTGCACTTTCACGATACCTACGGCCAGGCGCTGGCGAATATCCTCGCCTGCCTGGAAGAAGGCGCGCGCGTGGTCGACAGCTCGGTCTCCGGCACCGGCGGCTGCCCATACGCCAAGGGCGCCACCGGCAACGTCGCCAGCGAGGACGTGGTCTACATGCTGCATGGCATGGGCATGAGCACCGGCATTGATCTCGACCTGCTGGTCGCCACCGGCGCGTGGCTGGCCGGACAGCTGCACAAGGACACCGCCAGCCGGGTCACCCGCGCGCGCACCGCAGCGGTCTGAGCGTCTCGCCGAAACCCGCACGCGGTCGCTATCATCGGGTTTCGACCGACGGGGTGAAGCGATGCGTGCGAACCTGACGACTTGGTGGCGGCATGCAGCCGTGCTGCTCCTCATGCTGTGTGCGCTGCCCACGCTGGCCGCCACGCCGAAAGGCGACTGGCTGCTGCTGCCCGAACGCGTGTGGACCGGCGATGGCGATGCCGCGCATCGTGGCTGGGCGGTATTGGTGCACGACGGCGTGATTGCAGCCGCAGGTCCCGTCACCTCGGTGCACGCGCCCGCCGGCACACAGCGCGTCGAGCTGCCCGGTGCCACGCTCACGCCAGGCCTGATCGACCTGCACTCACATCTGTTCCTGCATCCATACAACGAGACGTTGTGGAACGATCAGGTGCTGACCGAGCCGCAGGACTACCGCACACTGGAAGCCGCCGCGCACGCGAAATCCACCTTGCTGGCCGGCTTCACCACCTTGCGCGACCTGGGCACCGAGGGTGCCGGCTATGCCGACGTGTCGGTGAAGCGTGCGATCACCGAAGGACTGATTCCCGGCCCACGACTGTTCGTGGCGACCCGGGCGATCGTCGCCACCGCCAGTTATGGTCCGGGCCCGCGCGGTTTCCGTCCGGATCTCGATCTGCCCGGTGGCGCGCAGGAAGTCAGCGGTGTCGATGCCGCGATGGCGGCGGTGCGCGAACAGGCCGCGCGCGGCGCCGACTGGATCAAGATCTACGGCGACTATCGCGTCGGGCCCGACGGCAGCACCGCGCCTACCTTCACGTCGACGGAACTGAAAGCGCTGGTCGACACCGCGCACCAGATCGGCCGTCCGGTCGCCGTGCATGCAGCCAGCGACGCCGGTGTGCGCATGGCGGTCGAAGCCGGCGTGGACAGCGTGGAGCACGGCTACGGCGCCAGCGAAGCGACCTTCAAGTTGCTCAAGCAGCACGGCACCGCCTATGAGCCGACGCTTACTGCGGTCGAGTCCACCGCCGAATATTTCGAGCATTACGTGCCGGGCAAGAGCGAGCCGACGGCACGCATGCGCGACGCCGAACGCGCGTTCCGCACGGCGTTGAAGCTCGGCGTGACAATCGGCAACGGCAGCGACGTCGGCGTGTTCGCACATGGCGAGAACTGGCGCGAGCCGGCCGCGATGGTCGTCGCTGGCATGACGCCGGCGCAGGCACTGCATGCAGCCACCGACGTGGCCGCGAAGATCCTGCGCCAGTCGCAGCATTTCGGCCGCATCGCACCGGGCCTGGATGCCGACCTCGCTGCGTTCACCGGCGATCCCACCACGCAGATCGATGACCTCGCGCATCCCGTCTTCGTGATGAAGGACGGCATCTCCTACCGCAACCCCGCAGCCACGCCATGAACGAGACGTTCCATATCCGCCCGATCGAGCCGCGCGACAACACAGTGATGGCCGCGATCATCCGTAGCGTGATGCCCGAGTTCGGTGCCGACGGCCCCGGCTTCGCGATCCACGACGCCGAGGTGGACACCATGTACGAAGCGTATGCACAGCCACGATCCCGCTACTTCGTGGTCGAGCGCGACGACGTGGTGATCGGTGGCGGCGGTATCGCGCCGCTGGAAAACGCCGAGCCGGACGTGTGCGAACTGCGCAAAATGTATTTTCTGCCGCAAGCGCGCGGCATTGGTGCCGGCAGCGCGATGATGCAACGTTGCCTCGACGCGGCACGCACGCATGGCTTCCGACGCTGCTATCTGGAAACGCTGACCGGCATGGATGCTGCACAAACGTTGTACGCACGTAGCGGCTTCACACCGTTGTGTGCGCCGATGGGTGGCACCGGCCATTTCAGCTGCGACCGTTTCTTCATCCGCGACCTGTGAGCAAGCCATGAGCAATCACGACCCGCGCATCGACGCCTATATCGCCAAATCGGCCGAGTTCGCCCGCCCGATCCTCGAACACCTCCGCACCGTGGTGCATGCCACCTGCCCCGAGGTCGAGGAGAGCATGAAATGGAGCATGCCGTTCTTCAGCTACAACGGCGCGCCGATGTGCATGATGGCTGCCTTCAAGCAGCACTGCGGCTTCGGTTTCTGGCTGTCCAGACAAGTCGTTGGTGGCACTGCTGAAGATGACGGCATGGGCCAGTTCGGCAAGCTCACTACGCTGAAGGATCTGCCGTCCAAAAAGGAACTCACTACTTACATCAAGAAAGCGATGGCGTTGAACGAAGCCGGCGTGAAACTGGTGCGCCCGAAAGCCGCCGCAAAACCCGCGCCGACCTTGCCGGACGATCTCGCTACCCTGCTCGCACTGAAGAAGCATGCGGCCGCGCGCAAGACCTACGCAGACTTCAGCCCCAGCGCGCAACGCGAATACGTCGACTGGATCGGCGAGGCGAAGACCGACGCCACGCGCCAGAAGCGCATCGCCACCACGCTGGAATGGCTGGCCGAAGGCAAACCGCGCAACTGGAAATATCTGGCGTGCTGAAACCCATGATCCGCATCGTCCGCGACGAAGATGCCGCCGCCATCCACGCGATCTACGCGCCCTCGATCACCGACGGCGTGGCCACGTTCGAAACCGAACTGCCCGGCGTGGCGGCGATGGGCGAGCGCATCCGTGCCCGGCTGCAGCATTACCCCTGGCTGGTGTGGGAAGAAGCCGGCGAGGTGCTCGCTTATGCCTACGCCGGCCGGTTCCGCGAACGCGCCGCCTACGACTGGATTGCCGAAACCTCGATCTACGTGCGCGACGATGCGCATCGCCGCGGCATCGCGCGCCGACTCTATGGCACGCTGCTGGACGTGATGTGTCTGCAGGGCATCAACCAGGCTGTCGGCGTGATCACCCTGCCCGGTACCGTCAGCGTCACGATGCACGAGGCGATGGGTTTCTCCGCCGCCGGCGTATGGCGCCAGTGCGGCTACAAGCTCGGGCAATGGTGGGACGTTGGCGTGTGGCAAAAGGAGTTGCAGGCACCGGCTGCGACACCGGCGCCGATCATTCCATTTCCGCAATTAAGGAATTCGCCAAAGCTGCGCAACCTGCTGTCCTGACATGCTTGGCAGCCATACAGAAAAGCCCCGCCAATAATGGCGGGGCTTTGGCGAACAGACAACTGCGGACTACTCGCTCAATGATGCAGCAGCAGGTCCGCGATGATGCCGGTGCTGATCGCGACCAGCAGGAAATCTCCGTTGTCGCTGCGCACCCAGTGATAGCCACGCGGCGGTGGACGCAAGCGCTCATGGCGCCAATCGCTCACGACGTACTGGCGGCCGCGGTAATCGGCTGGCATCCGCCCGCCCCTCTTGTACCAGCCCTCGTGCTGACCGCGATCGTGCATGCCGTGGTACTGGTCATGATCACGACCCCGATCGTGGCCATGATCTTGATCACGGTGGTCGTTGCCGTAGTCCTGCGCCAGCAGCGGCGCACTGAACATCAGTACGGCACCGCAGATAAGGAGCGTCCCCAATGGTTTCTTCATATCGCTCTCCTGATTGATGGCAAGGTTCTGCCGAACTGCCTGCCGCTATGGCAGGTGGATCCACACACCTGTTTACGCTTCAAGCCACTCCACAACCACATGGCTCGCCGTGAAGGATTGCCGTGCAACGTTCAATGGCAGATGAACATGATCCGCTGCGAATCGGTTGCGTTCAATTAAATCTTCGCCACGATGCAAGCGGCCCGTATACATCGACAGGCCCACCTTGCGGCGGGCCTGTCGCTCGCATTCGTCCGTGCTGGCGAGTGCAGCTGTGGATCAATGGTGCGCGATGATGCTCGCGATGACACCGGTCGTGATGGCGACCAGGATGAAATCGCCGTTGTCACTGCGCACATAGTGATAACCACGCGGTGGCGCACGCAGATGCTCGCTGCGCCAGTCGGTCACGGCATAAGAGCCGCCGCGATACTCGGTCGGCATGTGACCGCCCTTCTTGTACCAGCCTTCGCTATGGCCGCGATCGGACATGCTGCGATGGCTCTGGTCCTGATGATCCTGACCCACGGGTTGAGCAACCACCACAGCCGAGGCTGACATCATCAATGCACCGCAAATCAACCACGTACCCAATTGCTTATTCATAAAGATACTCCGTTCGGTGATGGCGTAAGGCTTTGGGAACCGTTCTACTCCGGACTTTCTCGCACTGCCTGGCGTTGTCGCCTGAGCAGGAGGAGCCCGAGGCATCGCTGCCCTGCCTGCAACATCACCGTTCAACCACCAAGGCCGCGTGAATATTCCGGTGAACGGCCTTCACGTTTGATCATCAGCCCTTCGTGGTCGCCCTGCCTCTCGGTTACCATTCATGTTTCAGGTATCCATAGAGACCCCCATGCAGCTCAATCAGGTCAAGGCAATCATCACCGGCGGCGCCTCCGGTCTCGGCCATGCGGTGGCACAGCACCTCGTCGCGAACGGTGGCAAGGTCGCGCTGTTCGACGTCAACGAGGAGAAAGGTCAGGCTGCCGCGAAGGAACTGGGCAATGCCGCACGCTTCTTCCGCACCGACGTCACCTCCGAGGACGGCGTGGTCGCGAATGTGGCCGCCGCAAGCGAGGCGATGGGTGGCCTCAACGTGGTGATGAACTGCGCCGGCATCCTCGGCGCCGGTCGTGTGCTGGGCAAGGACGGCGCGATGCCGCTGAATACCTTCGCGACCACCGTGATGGTCAACCTGGTCGGCAGCTTCAATGTGGCCAAGGCCGGTGCCGCCCTGATGCAGGGCAACGAGGCTGGTGAGGACGGCGAGCGCGGCGTGATCATCAACACTGCCAGCGTCGCCGCCTACGAGGGCCAGATCGGCCAGGCCGCCTACTCCGCCTCCAAGGGAGGCGTGGTCGGCATGACTCTGCCGATGGCACGCGAGCTGGCACGCTTCGGCATCCGCGTGGCGACGATTGCACCGGGCATCTTCTGGACCCCGATGGTCGACAGCATGTCGCCACAGGTGCAGGAGTCGTTGTCCGCCTCGATCCCGTTCCCGTCGCGTCTGGGCAAGCCGGACGAGTTCGCCTCGACCGTCGCCTTCATCCTCGGCAACCGCTATATCAACGGCGAGACGATCCGCCTCGACGGCGCCGTGCGGCTGCAGCCCAAGTAATCTTCCCGTTTCCAACCTCACTCCATACGAATCCATCGCATGAAAGCTTCCGACGTCAAGAAAGGCAACGTGGTCGAACACGACGGCACCGTCTACCAGGTGCGCGACATCGAGCGCAGCTCGCCCAGCGCGCGTGGCGGCAACGTCACGTTCCGCTTCACCCTGTATTCGATCCCCGGCGGACGCAAGTTCGACTTGAGCCTGCGCGCCGATGACGAGTTGCGCGAAATGGATCTGGTCCGTCGTGCCGCGAACTTCTCCTACATGGACGACGGCGCGTTCGTGTTCATGGACGCCGAGGATTACACCCAGTACCTGCTCTCGCCCGAGCTGGTCGGCGACAACGCCGGCTACATCGTGGAAGGCATTGAGGGCTATTACGTGCAGGTGATCGACGAGGCGCCCGTTGGTTTGCAGGTGCCCAGCAGCGTGATCCTGACCGTGGTCGACACCGCACCGGAAATGAAAGGCTCCAGCGCCACCAAGCGCAACAAGCCGGCCAAGCTCAACACCGGCATCGAAGTGCAGGTGCCCGAGTACATCAGCAACGACGAGAAGGTATGGGTGAGTACGCTGACCGGTGAGTTCGCCGGGCGCGCCTGATTCACTGCACAGCAAACAGGAAGAGCGGTGTCCGATGATACGGCACCGTTTTTTGTAGGAGCGGCTTCAGCCGCGATCGCTGTGGTTTCGCCATGGCTTTGAAAAGCATCGCGACTGAAGTCGCTCCTACAGTCGCTCCTGCATGGATTCAGTCCGCATAATGCAGAATCACCGCTCCCGCGGCACCAGCGAAACCCCGATGCCCTCCAGCGACTACTCGCTACGCGCCCATGCGATCGAGAGCCTGACCCAGATCAAGCGGCCGGACGTGCCGTGGCAGGTCGTGTTGCGCAATACCGCCGCGGTGATACTGCCGCTGGGCATCGGGCTGGCTACGGGACACACCGAGGTTGGCCTGGCTATCGGTGCCGGTGCGCTGGATACGATGTTTTCCGATCAGCCCGGGCCATATCGCCAGCGCATGCGCCAGTTGCTGCTGGCCTCACTGGCTGCGGGTCTGGCCTCGCTGTGCGGTTTCCTGATCGGCGGCCAGCTGCTGCCGATGCTTTTGGCCACTGCTGCCTGTGGCTTCTTCGGCGGCCTGCTGGTGGTGTTCGGCACCGATACCGCGCGTGTCGGCATGACCAGCATGATCCTGCTGGTGATTACCGCGTCCACACCAACCTCGCTGGTCGGTGCATTGAGCGGTGCCACGCTGATTTTCTCCGGTGGCCTGCTGCTCACCCTGTTCTCGCTGGCAGCATGGCCATGGCAGCGCTACCTGCCCGAGCGCCATGCGCTGGCCCATGTCTATGCCGGTCTCGCCACACTGGCGAGACAGCAGGCGCATGACGATGCCGACGTCCCGGCGCTGACCGAGGCGATGACCACCCTGCAGCAAACCTTGCTGGGCGAGCATCGCTCCCACGGCCGCGCAATGGAGGCATTCGGTGTGTTGCTGGAACTGGCAGAGCGCATCCGGCTGGAGCTCACCGCGATGACCGAACTGCATGCCAACCCGACCACCCACATGATGTTTCGCGCCGATGCTGCCCGCGTGCTCACGGCGATCGCCGGTGCACTGGAACAAGGTGAATCGCCCGAACAGGCTGCGCGTGCGCTGCAAACCCTGCAGGCCAGCGAACGCGCCCTGCTGGATGGCAGCGCCAGCACGGGTGGCCTCGCCGCACATATCCACGCCCTTTCCGGCCAGCTGGCGGCAGCGGTGCGCAACGCCGACTGGGCCGGCAGTCGCGGCGAGCTGCGTGCCAGTGCGGCCGAAACCCACCTGCCCAAGGCACTACGCAGCAGTTCCGCCTGGGCTACGCTGCGCGCCAGTCTCACGCCGCACTCGGTGGCGTTCCGACATGCCCTGCGCATGGCGGTCTGCCTCAGCGCTGCGCTGTGGATTTCACGACTATTGCAGCTGCCGCACGGTTACTGGTTACCCATGACGGCGGCGATCGTGCTGCGGCCAGACTTTTCCGCCACCTTCAATTTCGGCCTGCTGCGCGTGCTCGGTACGGTACTCGGGCTGGTGCTCACCACGGCACTGCTGCACTTCACGCCGAGCGAGCCGTGGGCGCATCTCGTGCTGATGGCGGTGCTGTGCATGGCGTTCCGTTATCTGGCCACGGCGCATTACGGCATCGCGGTGGCCGCCCTGACCGGCACCGTGGTGATCCTGCTTTCATTCGAGGGTGTCGGCTCCAGCGCAGCCGTGATGGATCGGGTGATCAACACCGCCCTCGGCTGCGGCATGGCGCTGCTCGCCTATGTAGCGTGGCCAACCTGGGAGCGCGGGCGGGCGCGCGCCGCGCTGGCGGTGATGCTGGATGCCTACGCCAGCTACCTGCACGCGCTGGCGCTGCCCGACCAGCGCCATGCCCACCACGAGACACGTAGTGTGGCGCGCACCGCGCGCACCAATGCGCAGGCCTCGATCGACCGCATGCGCACCGAACCGGCCACCCCACCGGCACTGCTGGCGCTGGCCCGTGCCCTGTTCGCCAACGGCAACCGGCTGGCACGTACCGCGATGACACTGGAAGCGATGATCGACGATCTCGCCACCCTGCCCCTGCAGACCGAAATCGGCGACTTCGTGCAGCAATGCGCCAATGCCGTGCAGACGATCGCCACCGCCTTGCGCGAACAACGCAGCATGGAGGCCCTGCCCGATCTGCGTACCCGGCAACGCGCCCTGATGACCCTGCTGCAGGACAGCGGAGATCGCGCCAGCGCCGAGCTGTTGGCGCGACTCAGCGACCGCCTGGTCGACAACGTCAACACGCTGGCCTATGTGGTGAACCGTGCCGGCCAGGAATCCGCCGCCGAAGCCGAAGCTCAGGCCTTGTAGGGTTGCCACTGGCGCCTGACGATGCAACGGTGTGACGCGACGCCAGCGCACAGAGGTTTTACACTGCGTGGATGCTCAAGATCGATACCCACGCACATATCCTGCCCCGTGACTGGCCGAATCTGGCCGCCAAGTACGGCGACGACCGCTTTCCGGTGATGACGCATACCGATGGCCGCCACCGCATCTATAAGGACAGCCGCTTCTTCCGCGAAGTGTGGGATTCCGCGTTCGATCCGCAGACGCGCATCGACGACTACGCGCGCTTCGGCGTCGACGTGCAGGTGATCTCCACCGTGCCGGTACTGTTCTCGTACTGGGCACCGGGCCATCAGGCGCTGGAGCTGCATCGTCATCTGAACAACCACATGGCCGGCCTGTGCCGCGATTATCCGCGCCACTACGCCGGCATCGGCACGGTGCCGCTGCAGGCGCCCGATCTGGCGATCCGCGAGCTGGAACGCTGCATCGACGAGCTGGGCCTGCAAGGTGTGCAGGTCGGCTCGCATTGCGGCGACTGGAACCTGGATGCGCCGGAACTGTTCCCGTTCTTCGAGGCGGCGGCCGATCTCGGTGCCGCGGTGCTGGTGCACCCCTGGGACATGATGGGCGCATCGAGCATGCCCAAGTACTGGATGCCGTGGCTGGTCGGCATGCCGGCCGAGCAGGCGCGCGCCGCCTGCTGCCTCGCCTTCGGCGGCGTGCTGGAGCGGCTGCCGAAGCTGCGCGTGATGCTGGCGCATGGCGGCGGCAGCTTCCCCTCGACGATCGGCCGCATCGAGCATGGCTTCAAGATGCGCCCGGACCTGGTCGCCACCGACAATCCACGCAACCCGCGCGAATACCTCAAGCGTTTCTATTTCGACTCCTGCGTGCACGACGATCTGGCGCTGCGCTATCTGCTGGATGTGACGGGCGTCGAGCAGGTGATGCTCGGCACCGACTATCCTTTCCCGCTGGGCGAACAGGAACCCGGCAGCGGTATCGAGGCACTGGGCCTGAGCGACGTTGAGCGCGCCCGACTGTTTCACGGCACCGCACTGGAATGGCTGGGCCTGCCCAGGCATCGCTTCGCCCCCGACCATACTTCCCTGGAGTCAGCATGAGTTTTCTGCGCCACACCGCCATCCTCAGCATGGCTCTGACCACCACCCTGCTGCTGGCTGGCCGCGTCCACGCCGCCGATGTCAGCATGGCCGACGGCAGTATCAACTTCAGCACGCCGGACAGCTGGCTGGACATCATGGATACCCAGGGCGATCCGGAAGTGCGCGTGTTCCAGGTGCCCGATCCGTCACCCACCGGCAAGACCAGCCTGGCCCGGATCACCGTGACGGTGAGCCAGGCGGCCGACGTCAACGGCTTCAACCAGTTCAGGAGCGATGCCACCGCGAAAGCCATGGCACTGACCGACTACAAGGTTTCCGCGGTACCGCCGCAACCGAACACCAATCTTTATACCGCGCGGGAAAACGGCGCCCAGCTCAACTATGTCGAGCACTACTGGTTCAAGAACGGCCATGCGATCCAGCTGCGCTGCGTGCGCCCTGCCCAGAGCCAGGCCGGCGCCGGCTGGAAGGCCGAGTTCGACAAGGGCTGCGACGCGATCGCTGCGCGATTGAAATAGATCATCCCCAGATCCCGGTAGGAGCGGCTTCAGCCGCGATGCTTTTCGGTCGGCCCGCGAAAGCAAGAAGCGTCGCGGCTGAAGCCGCCCCTACACATAGCCATGCAGGACACCACCATGCCCGACTACCAGGCCACCGCCGACTGGGCCCGCGCCCAGGACGCCACCGACCCGCTGCGCGCCTTCCGCGACGAGTTCCTGATCCCGCCGCACGAAGGTCACGACAGTGTGTACTTCTGCGGCAATTCGCTGGGCCTGCAGCCGCGTGCGGTGCGCGAAGCGGTCAATGCGGAACTGGACTACTGGGGCGAGCTGGCCGTGGAAGGCCACTTCAAGGGCCGCCTGCCGTGGATGGATTACCACGAGTTCGTGCGCGACGATCTCGCCGCCGTGGTAGGTGCCAAGCCATCCGAAGTGGTGGCGATGAACACGCTCGGCGTGAACCTGCACCTGATGATGGTGAGCTTCTACCGGCCCACGAAAGAGCGTCATGCCATCCTGATCGAAGGCGGCGCCTTCCCCACCGATCGCTACGCGGTGGAATCGCAGATCCGCTTCCACGGCTTCGACCCGGCCACGTCGCTGATCGAACTGGCAAGCGATGAGCCTAACGGCACCATCTCGATGGCCGCGATCGAACACGCGCTGGCCAAACACGGTCACCACGTCGCGCTGGTCATGCTGCCCGGCGTGCAGTACCGCAACGGCCAGGTGTTCGACCTCAAGGCGATCACCGCGCTCGCTCAGAAGCACGGCTGCATGGTCGGCTTCGACCTCGCCCACGCGGTCGGCAACCTGCCGCTGCAACTGCACAACAGCGGCGCGGATTTCGCGATCTGGTGCAGCTACAAATACCTCAACAGCGGCCCCGGCGCCGTCGGCGGCGCCTTCGTGCATGAGCGCCATGCCAAGGCAGCACTGCCGCGCTTCGCCGGCTGGTGGGGCCACGACAAGACCACCCGCTTCCAGATGGGCCCGCAGTTCGTGCCCACGGCCGGTGCCGATGGCTGGCAGCTGTCCAACCCGCCGATCCTCGCGCTGGCGCCGCTACGCGTATCACTGCAGATCTTCCGCCGCGCCGGCATGCAGGCGCTGCGCGAGAAATCGCTCAAGCTCACCGGTTATCTGGAATGGCTGGTGCAGACCCAGCTGGCCAACGTGCTGCAGGTGGTGACCCCGGCCGAACCGGAACGTCGCGGCGCGCAATTGTCGATACGCGTGATCGGCGGCCGCGAGCGCGGTCGCGCGCTGTTCGAGTACCTGATGGAACACGGCATCATCGGAGACTGGCGCGAACCCGACGTGATCCGCATCTCGCCAGCGCCGTTGTACAACCGGTTTGCGGATTGCCTGGCGTTTGTCGAGGCGGTGCGGGCGTGGAGTCGTATCGACTGACTCAAGACTGCTTTCACCCAAAGCGGGCATCGCAAGGCGCTTCATGTGCAGCGATAAAACCGGCGCGTTTGATCCGGTTATGCATCCGGTTGTTGGCCGGACCCAGCGCAGATAAGCTCCAGATGAATCGGGGCGTTGCGTCGGAACTTTCGAACGTGATCAAGGATGTATAGCCGGATCCGCGGGTCCGTATATTAGGTAGTTAGCGCTCATAGGAGACTTCATGGTTCGCCACATATTTCTCTTCGCCATCCTCGTCTTTTCTGGCAGCGCGGTCGCTGGCGTCACAATTCATTTCAACGGTCAGCTTAAGGACGCGAGTGACGTTGAAAAAGTAGCCGAGGCCGCATGCGCGGTGGCAAAAGCCAAATCATGGCGTTGCGAGTCAGTTTCGGGACCAAAGGATGCTGCTTTAGACAACATCACGGTCCAGTCCCTTCGCGAACTTGATGGGTCAGCCGACCTTTCAAAAGCAAATGGGGTCGTGATCTACCCCGCGGACATGTCCGAGCCGCTCTACTTGGTTTTCGGCGCCAAGAACAAACTGGACAATTTCATAAAGACACAATTTGCTGGTGCCGATACGCACATCGGCGTCATCGAAATCTTCGACGCAGTCAAGCCATTCTTCCGCCGTCTGGAAATTACAGACGAGGGCCGGTACTGGGAGACGCGCAGTCGAGCCAACCTCGAAGAGGACTTGGCATCCGTCGCCGCTCAGATCGCCGCGATTAAGTCGCAGCGGCCAGACGTAACTGGTCCGGTCAAGCGTCCGGACGGTCGCATCCTGGACTTGGTCGCGGGTGAGCGCTAACAATTCATTCAAGCCGAACCCGCTTCGCGGGTCGGCTTAATTCAGGCGTTGGACCCTTTGAATCTTCGGAGGAACCATGAAATCTCTCATCATGGCAATGGTCTTTCTGGCCATGCCCATGGCGGTGCCAGCGCAAACCCCGAGTTCCGAAGCATCCGTGCGCCAGACGGTTCAGGCGTTCTACGCCGCCTTCAACTCCCATGGGTTCAGCCATGCGACTGATTTCACAACCGACGACTGGAACCATATCAATCCCTATGGCGGTCGGACCCATGGGCGCGCCGAGGTTCTCAAGGAATTGCATGGAGTGCACAGCACTTTTCTGAGCGGTGTATCCGACAACATCGAAAAGTTGGACGTGCGATTTGCGAGCAGGGATGTTGCGGTTGCGACCGTAACCAGTCGCATGAGCACTTTTACGAGCCCCGACGGTATCAAGCACTTGAACGAGCAGCACATACGCACGTTCGTCCTGGCCAAGCGTGGCACGCGATGGTTGATCATGCAGGATCAAAATACAGTCGTGATGCCACCATCAATGCAATGACGGCCGGCATGAGGCATCGACCTGTATCCCGCGGTAGCCCCACCCTCACACCGCATGGCGGCGACAGGTGAAAAAGCCATTGAACGTCAGACGCCCCGACAACGGATCCGCAGTGAGCTTTTCGGGGCTGACGATATCCCCGGAGTGAAGCAGGCTGCCGTCATAGAAGATCATGCGGTTCCAGCGTGCCGGGATGCTGCCGATCCGTGTGAGGTAGCTGTTGGACGCATGGATGTAGCCCGGTTCGATGCCGTAGCGCTGGGTGAAGGTTTCGCCGGACAACGCCGTCGAATCGGCGAACAGCTGAGAGATTTCAGCCGCCGAACGCGCTGGCTCGTAGAAACTCGTGCCACCCAGGCTGGAATCCTTGAACAGATACAGCACCGATGCCTGGATGCTGTGCGAACGATCGAGACCGAAGTTGTCGCTATGGCACAACCACTGGCATGGTCGCAGCGCTTCCGGGGCCAAGGTCACCATCGACAGGCGGCAATGCATGTGCAGCAGCCGCCGGGCGTCGAACAAATCGCGCATCCGGTGGATAAAGAACTCCGTCATCGCGCTATCTATCGCCGCCGTGGGCATCAAGTAGGTTCCCGGATAGGCGTTGAAGTCGACACGTCGAAACGCATCGCCCTGTGCGGCAGCCCATGCAACGAAACGTTCCGGTTCCAGCAAGGCATCGTCGACGACGTAGCAGACGCCGCCGTTCGACAGCGTTATGCGATCGATCTGCGCTTGCGGATTGAACAGCTGAATGCTTTGCGCTTCCATAAACCCGTCGTCCAAGATGCGCGCCGTAAGGAGCGCCATCAAGCCAGTTGGTTCAGTCGTCCCCGTAACTCATCGAGGCGCAGATCGTTGCCGGCACCGGGCGACACGCGCGCAGCGAGGCTGCTTTCCGGTGTACGGCCTTGGTCGGCCGAAGCGGCCGTTTCCGCGGCGGCACGATAGGCATCGCGGAACGGTACGCCGGCGGCAGCCTGCTCGATCGCCACGTCGGTGGCGTACATCGCCGGCTCGATCGCGGCACGCATTGCGGTTTCGTTCCACTGCAACCGCGCCAGCAGATCGGGCACCAGTTCGAGCGCACCGAGGCCATGGCGGCAACCATGGAACAGCGAGCCCTTGGAGAACTGCAGGTCGCGCTGGTAACCGGACGGCAGCGACAGCAGCTGCTCGATCTCGGTGCGCGCCGCGGCGACGCTGGCGTAGCTCGCGCGCAGCAGCTCTACGACATCCGGATTGCGCTTGTTCGGCATGATCGAGCTGCCGGTGGTGTATTCGGGCGGCAGCATCACGAAGTTGAATTCGGCCGTGGTGAACAGTGACAGGTCCCACGCCAGCCGGCGCAGATCGAGCAAGGCGCTAGCTATCGCCTCCAGCACCGCCATCTCGAACTTGCCGCGCGAGAGTTGCGCGTAGATCGGACTGACCTGCATGCGTGCGAAGCCCAGCGCCTGCGTAGTGTGCTCGCGATCCAGCTTGAGGTTGACGCCGTAACCGGCAGCGGTACCGAGTGGATTCGCATCGATCCACGTTGAGGTTTGCTGCGCGCGCAGTGCGTTGTCGATGAAGCCTTCGGCGAAACCGGCAAACCACATCGCGGTGGACGACACCACCGCGCGCTGCAGATGCGTGTAACCGGGCAACGGTATCGCGGGCTGCGCCGCACGATCGAGACAGACCTTCGCGATGGCGTGGCAATGCACCTGCAGTGCGGCCAGCTGCTCCTTCAGCCACAGCCTGGTGGCCACCAGGATCTGGTCGTTGCGGCTGCGCCCGGTATGCACGCGGCGGCCAGCATCGCCGAGTCGTTCGGTGAGCCGCGCCTCGATCGCCGAATGGCCGTCCTCGTAGCGCTCGTCCAGCACGAAGCTGCCGGCACTGAAATCCGTCGCCAGCACATCCAGCTCGCGCTTCAAGGCTGTCGCTTCGTCAGCACTGACCACGCCGATATTCGCCAGCCCCTCGACATGCGCCTTGCTGGCGGTGATGTCATGCAGGAAGAACTCGCGATCCAGCAGCACGTCATCGCCGGCGAGGAACTTCATGATCTTCGCGTCGATCTGTACGCCAGATTTTTGCCATAGAGGCTGGGTCATGGTGATGTCCTGAAGATAGGGTGGCTCTCATGTAGGAGCGGCTTCAGCCGCGATGCTTTTTGCATCCCGGATGAAGAGCATCGCGGCTGAAGCCGCTCCTACAGAGATGTCGGCTATAACGGTATCGCCGTGTATTCGTCCACGCCGATCGCGCGATTGATGTTCTGCATGGCTTGGGTGGCTGCGCCCTTCAGCAGGTTGTCCAGCGTCGCCACGATCACCACCCGCTTGCCGTCAGCCGACAGGGAAAAACCGCCGATCTCGGCATGGTGGCGATGAGCGATGCGACTGACCCACGGCGCCTCGTCGGTCACGGTCACCAGTTTCTCGTGGCCATAGGCCGCATGAAAACGCGCCAGCACGTCCTCGCGTTTCAACGACCGGGTGAGATACAGATTGGTGGTAACCGTGAGTCCGCGAAAATGCGGTGCCACGTGCGGCATGAACTCCACCGGTACGCCAAGCCGGAACGACGCTTCCTTCTCGTGCATGTGGCCGGTAAGGGCATATGGCATCAGGTTGTCGCGCAGCTTGTCCGGATCGTTCTTGTCCGACGGCGTGGTACCGGCACCGGAATAACCGGACACGCCAAAACACACTGGGGGTGCGGCGAGCAGATCCTTCAGCGGTGCAATCGACAACTGCATCGCGGTGGCGTAGCAGCCGGGATTGCTGATGCGCTTTTCCCCGCGCCACTTGTCGCGGGTCAGCTCAGGCAGGCCGTAATACCAGTGCGCGTCGAAACGGTAATCGGCAGAAAGATCCACGATCAACGGATCAGCACCCGCTGCATCGAACGCCGCGACACAGACCTCAGCCTTGCCGTTGGGCAGCGCCAGAATAATCACATCAGCGCCCAGCTTCGGCAGATCCTCGTGCGCCGGCGCGCTGTAGCGCAGCTCGCCACGGTACTCGGACACGTGCGCGTCGACGCGCTGGCCGTCCAGCTCGCGCGAGGAGACGAAGGCTAGTTCCAGCGCCGGATGCGCCGCGATCAAGCGAATCAGCTCCGCGCCGGTATGACCGCGCGCGCCGACGATGCCGATGCGTTTCCTGTTGGTGCTCATGCTTCAGTCCGTCAAGGTCGGTTGCCGCTGTGCGCAATGCGCCACGCAGCGGGCGATGGTGTCGAAGTCGTGGATGCCGTACCAGAACACCTTCCAGTGCGGTTGCTTGAGGCAACCATCGGACTCGGCGTAATAGAAAGGATTGACCGCGTTACCGTGGCGCGAGCGCCAGAACAGCCGCGGATTTTCCTCGCGCATCACATGCCATACCGCACGTCCCAAACCCTCGCCCTGCGCGTCATCGAGCACGGCGAACTTGTCCAGATACGGCAAGCCACCTTCTTCGGTGAGGATCATCGCGGTGCGATAATTCTCGCTCACGTAGATACGCAATGGCTCAGTGCGTTCGAAATAGTCCGACACCAGGGTGCGTCCGAAACTCGATTCGATCAACGAACGCATTCGCTCAAGGTCGATATCTTTCCACGAGTCGAACGTCAGCACCTTCTCGCCGCGCCGTACCAGCGTGCCCGAGCCCTTGTGGGTAAACAATTCCTTGGCCAGTTCCGCCGGCCGGGTGATCGACACCGAAGAAGTCAACGGCAGGTCGGCCAGCAGGTCGGCGATCTGCTCCAGCTTCAGGCGCATGCCACCGTTGATCCACGGCTGCGCCATCAGGTGCTCGTACTCGGTGGACAGATTGATCGAGTCGATCAGCTTGCCTTGCTCGTCGAGCAGGCCGCCGGTACCGGTAAGGAACACGATCTTGTACGGCTGCAGCACGCGCACCAGCTCGTTGGCCGCGAAGTCGGCATTGATGTTGAGGATCTGTCCTTCGTCGGTCTCGCCGAGGCTGGCGATCACCGGAATCGAGCCGGCGCGCAGACTGGCTTCGATCGGCGCCAGGTTGATGCTGTCGACCTTGCCGACCATGCCGTAGGTATCGTGATCCAGATAGCTGGCCATGAACACGCCTGTCGCCACCGAGGTGGCGCGCGTATCCATCGACTGCAATGCCTCGACCAGTTTCAAGTTCTGCTGCTGGAACACGCGTCGTACGATACCGAGCGCCTTCGGCGAGGTGACGCGCAGACCACCCACCGTGTGCTTCTCGATGCCGGCCGCTGACAGTTCCTCATCCAGCTGCGGACCGGCGCCGTGTAGCACGATCGGGGTGAGCCCGACCTGCTGCAGGAAGGTCAGCGACGAGGCAAGATCGGCCAGCTCGTCACGCAGCACGGCGCCGCCCACCTTCACCACGGCGAAGCGCTTGGCGTCGACTTCGGAGAAGCGCTTGAGGTATTGCTGGATTTCCTTCGCGCTGCCCATGCTCGAGAGCAGGCGCACGATGGTCTTGCGGGTGTGCTTATGCGTTTCCACTGTCAACGATCCGGTAGATGGTTTCTGCGTACTGCTGTAATTGACTGAGCTCGACCCACTCGTCGGCGCTGTGTGCCTGGGCGATGTCGCCGGGGCCGTAGACGAAGGCGGTATAGCCGGCGGCAGAGAACAAGGCGGCCTCGGTCCAGAAGTCCACCGCATTACCGATCGGCAGCTCCAGTTCGTCGGCGATGTCACGGGCGGCCAGACGGCGCTCCTCGGCCCGCGCGGTATCCCCAGCTGGCAGCGAGGCGCCGCGGAAGGTCTCGGTGAACTCCACCGGCGTGGGCTCCACCAGGGTGGAGAAACGCTGCAGCAACTGATCCGGATCCATCGTTGGCAGCGGACGGAAGCCGAAACGCACTTCCGCCGTCGGCGCGATCATGTTCGCCTTGATGCCACCCTCGATGCGGCCGATATTGAAGCGCAGCCCGGTGAGCCCACCGAAGCGCTCGTGCGACTGCGCGGCGACGAAATCCAGCGCCGCGTCGCCCCAGCGCACTGTCTGGTGCAAGGCGCTGTCACTGGGCTTCTGTTCGCCCGAGGCGTGGCCGGCATGACCGGCGAAACGCATCAGCACCGACTGGATGCCACGATGCGCCAGCACCGCCTCAGCCTTGGTCGGCTCGGCCACGATCACCGCCTGGTAGTCGTGCGATTCGCTGAGGAAACCGGCGATGCAGCGCGGATCGTTCGCCTCCTCGTCGGTGGACAGCAGCAGCGCCAGCGGGCCGTCGGTGGCATTCGCCACGGCCAGCAACGCTGCAGCCGCCCCCTTGATGTCGCAGGCACCGAGGCCGATCGCGCGATCCGCGGTGACCCGCAGTTCGTGCGGGCTCGCACTCCAGTGCGGCGAATCGGGAACCGTATCCATATGCACGTTGAACAGGTATTTCGGCTGGCCGCGCACTGCATGCAGGGTCACCGCGCCGGCGCCGTAGTCGGTTACCTTGACATCGAAACCACGCAACTGCGCGCGCAGATAATCAAAGATGCCATCCGTGCCGATCGCCCGCGGCGGATTGCGCGTGTCGAAACCGACCAGTGCCTTCAGATGCTCCAGCGTGGCATCGAGCAAGCTGCTCATCCGCGGTTGACCTCGGCCCACAGCGTGCTGCTCATGCCGAACAGCTTGATGAAGCCTTCGGCCTCCTCCACGCCCCAGTCGGCCGACTGCGCGTAGGTGGCACCCTTGGCATTGAGGATGTGCTTGGACTCCACCGCGACGGCGTTGACGATGCCGCCGCTGGTCTCCACCGTCACCTCACCGTTGACGGTGGACTGGCTGGAGGCAAGGAAGGCTTCCAGGTCGGTCTTCAGCGGGTCGTGGAAGAAGCCCTCGTAGACCAGCTCCACCCACTTTCGTGCCACTTCAGGCTTGAAGCGGTTCTGCTGCTTGGACAGCACCGCTTCTTCCAGCGCGCGATGCGCAGCGAGCAGCACGGTCAGGCCCGGCGCCTCGAAGATGATGCGGCCCTTCAGGCCAATCGTGGTGTCGCCGGTGTAGATACCGCGACCGACGCCGTACTGGGCAAACAGGCCATTCAATTTGGCCAGCATGGTGTGACCGGCGATCTTTTCGCCATCCAGCGTCACCGCCTCGCCCTTGACAAAGCCGATCTTCACGCGCAGCGGTTTGGACGGCCATTCGGCGCGCGGCTTGCACCAGCCTGCCGCGCCGTCGCCTGGCGCCTGCCAGCGGTCGATCTCGCCACCGGACATGGTCAAACCAAGCAGATTCTCGTTGATCGTGTAGGCCTGCTGCTTGGCGCGCACGCCGAAGCCACGCTGCTCCAGATAAGCCTGCTCATAGGCGCGGGTCTGGGTGTGCTCCTTCTGGATCTCACGGATCGGCGCCACGATCTCGTAGTCGCCCAGCGCCTTCACCGTGAGGTCGAAGCGCACCTGGTCGTTGCCCATGCCGGTACAACCATGCGCGATCGCCTTGGTGCCCAGTTCGGCGGCACGCTTCAGCGCAGCCTCGACGATCAGGTAGCGATCGGAAACCAGCAGCGGGTACTGGCCCTGGTAGCCCTCACCTGCCTGCACGAACGGCTTCACGAAGCCTTCCCAGATCGCCGGGCCGCCATCGACGGTGACGTGCGAGGCGACGCCCAGCTCAGCCGCGCGTTGTTCGATGAACGCGCGCTCCTCCGCATCGACACCGCCGGTGTCGGCAAACACGGTATGCACGGCCCAGCCATGCTCCTGCAGGTAAGGCACGCAGAAGCTGGTGTCGAGGCCACCGGAAAACGCGAGAACGATGTCTTTGCTCATGGCTTGCAGATCCTGAAAATAAAAACGGTCAGACGGATTCAACGATGATGCGCGGCTCACAGCGCACCGGAAAATTCACGGAATTGGCGATGAAGCAGGCGTGGTGGGCAGCCTCATGTGCAGCCGCCGCCTTGACCGGATCGCTCGCGGCAGTGATGGTCACCATGGGGTGCAACACGACCTCGACGAAGCGACCGCCATCGCCTTCGGTCGCCATCGTGCCTTCGGCGACGTCGCTATAGGCCGTCACCACCACGCCCGCCACCGTGGCCATATGCAGGTACGACAGCATGTGGCAGGTGGACAGCGCGGTTACCAGCATGTCTTCCGGGTTGTGCCTGGCGGCGTCACCGCGGAACGTGGGATCGGACGAACCGGCAAGAGTCGGCTTGCCCGCGATACGGATCGCGTGGTCACGGCTGTAATTGCGATAGCCATCCGTGCCGCTGCCGAGGTTGCCCGTCCATTCCACGTCCACGCGATAGTGGTGCTGATGTCCGCTGCTCACGATCGAGATTCCTCTTGTTCGGCCATCAGGTCGGCCAGTTCCGCGTCGCCATCGCCATCGCGCTGCCGCAAACCGTGGATCACACCGAGGCGATTGGCTTCGGGATGGTTCTGGCTCAACTTGAACTTGCCTTCGATGCGTTCGATCGCGATCTCCAGACCGACGATGCCGTGCAACGACTTCTCGATATGATCGGCCGGCGCGTCCGATACCTTCCACGGTGCCGGCAATCCCGCCTCATGCCGATCGGTCAACGTCTCCAGCAGCTTGCGCAGCCAGACTGCATCCTCGACCACGCGCAGCCGGCCATGCACATGCACTACCGCGTAGTTCCAGGTCGGCACTTCACGGCCCGTCTCGTGCTTGCTCGGATACCAGTTCGGGCTGATATAGCCGTCCGGTCCGCGAAAGATCAGCAGTACTTCGGCGCCGTCCGCGTGCCGCAACTCGTTGCCGCGCGCGACATGCCCATGCAGCAGGTTGTTCCCAACCAGCTCGAACGGCAGATGATTGGCCACCAACCCGGCATCGGCATGGAGAACCACGGTGGCGAACGGAAAGTCATGGATCAGCCCGTGCAGAGCTTCGATCCGCGCTTCGTTGAAGTAACTGGGTGTGTACATGGAGCTTCCCTAAAGGATCTCAGCGACCCGCCATCAACGACGCCATCACCGCCTTCTGCACGTGCAGGCGGTTCTCGGCCTCGTCGATGGCGATGCAAGCGGGCGAATCCATCACCGCATCGGTGGCCTTGATATTCCGGCGCAACGGCAGGCAGTGACTGAACAGGCCGTGGTTGGTCAACGCCATCTTCGCCTCGTCGACGATGAAGTGCTTGTGCGCCTCACGGATCGGTTTCTCCTGCTCCCAACGACCGAAAAACGGCAGCGCGCCCCAGCTCTTGGCGTAAACCACATCGGCGCCGGCATAAGCCTCTTCGATGTTGTGGCTGACCTTGAACGAGCCACCGTTCTCCTTTGCGTTCTGTTCGCCGAACGCCATGTAGCGCTCGTCCAGCACATAGTCAGGCGTCGGGCACAGCAGGGTCACATCCATACCCATCTTCGTCGCGATCAACAGCGCCGAGTTCGCCACCGCGGTGTTCAGCGGCTTCGGGTGGTAGGTCCAGGTCAGCACGTACTTCTTGTTCTGCAGATTGCCCAGGTGTTCCTTCATCGCCAGCGCGTGGGCCAGCTCCTGGCAAGGATGGGTAATCGTCTCCATGTTGATCACCGGCACCGTGGCGTACTGCGCGAACGCCTTGATCACCTTGTCCTCGCGGTCCACCGCCCAGTCTTGGAATTTCGGGAACGCACGTACCGCGATCAGATCGACGTAACGCGACAGCACCCGCGCCACTTCGGCGATGTGCTCCTCAGTGTCGCCATCCATCACGCTGCCGACCTCGAACTCGATCGGCCATGCATCCTTGCCCGGCGACAGCACGATGGCGTGCGCGCCCAGATGGAACGCACCCAGCTCGAAACTGGTGCGGGTACGCATCGAGGGGTTGAAGAACAGCAGCGCGATGGATTTGCCGGCCAGCTGCTGGCCGCGTGGCGAGCGTTTGAATGCTGCAGCCTGCTCCAGCAGCGCATCGATCTCGGCGCGGCTGTAATCCTGGGTGGTGATGAAGTGGCGAAGACTCATGACTGCTCCAAAATCAAAATCCAAAAACAAAAAACCTGGCACAGGGCTGGCAGCCTTTGATCAAAACAAAAAAACCCGGCGCATGGCCGGGTTTTATCGTCGATACACATGTAACGCGCGCGACAGCCTACCCGGCCGAATGTCGATACAGCGGTCGGCGCGCACGCGATGTCATGCCAGCAGCCGCGCGGGCGCTGGTGAGTACGGTGGCGGTGTAGACGGCTGCGGACATGCAGGGTTCCAGATGGTTGGCGTGCATGATGGCGACAATTTCGCTGCCATGCAACAAAAAAATCAACGGCCCAAACGAGATCGCCGCCCGGAGGCGGCGACGCAGGCAACGATCGAAACGGCCGCTCAGTCGGCCGGCTCGACGCTCACGCGGACCCGCAGGCGCTCGCCCGGGTCGTAATTCAGTCGCGAGGTGTACACCTCGCCGCGATAGCGGTATTCCACGTCATAACCGATGATCCGGCGCTGCTCGCTGACCGCATTGACCTGACTGCAGGTGGTCTGGGTGGTCTGGTAGTTACCCCCCTGATTCGACACGCTGTTACCTACCGCACCACCGACCACGGCACCGCCAACGGTCGCTGCCGTGCGGCCATCGCCCTTGCCGATCGTGTGTCCGAGTACGCCGCCAATCACCGCGCCGAGTACCGTGCCGGCTGCGCTGTTGCCAGGATTGTGCTGCACCACCTGCTGGTCATAGCACTGCTGCTGCGGCACATTCGTGCGCGTGACGCCCTGCACCGGATCCGCCCGCAGCACGTCGGCCCAGCCATAATGAGCATTGTCGTCATTGCCTGCCGGACCCTGTGGTGGGCCCGGCGGCGGATAACGCCCATCCTGGGCATAAACGCCGGAGGCCATCAAGGCCAGTGCCAGCGCGGAAAGCCATAACTTGGTCATTGCGACCTCCAATCGGAAACATCAAGCGTGCTATGCACGCACTGATGGCATTTCAACAAATTCACGCTGAATACAGGCTTAGAATTAACCTTTCGTAACCATGCTGCTTACACCTTGTTAAGATGCCGGGCCGACCGTGCCCTGCCGGCACGCGGCCCACGCTGCGGATTTTCCCTTCATGCCGATTTCGCTCTACAACAGCCTGACCCGTCGCACCGAAGCGTTCGCACCGCTCGATCCGGCGCGAGTGACCATGTACTTGTGCGGTCCCACGGTCTACAACTACGTGCATATCGGCAACGCGCGCGGCCCGGTAGTGTTCGACGTGCTGGCGCGGCTGTTGCGCCGGCACTACCCACACGTGGTCTACGCACGCAACATCACCGACGTGGACGACAAGATCAACGCCGCCGCACTGGGACAGGGCGTGGCGATCGGCACCATCACCGAACGCTTCACCGCGGCCTACCGCGAAGACATGGCGGCGCTGGGCATCGCCCCGCCGGACATCGAGCCGCATGCCACGGCCCATATCAGCGAGATCATCACGATGATCGAAGCGCTGATCGGCAACGGCCACGCCTATGCCGCCGAGGGCCATGTACTGTTCGACGTGAGCGCCTATGCCGACTACGGCAAGCTGTCCGGACGCGATACCGAAGACATGATCGCCGGCGCGCGCGTCGAGGTGGCCCCCTACAAGAAGAACCCGGCGGACTTCGTGCTGTGGAAACCCTCCACGCCCGAACTGCCCGGCTGGGACAGTCCGTGGGGCCGCGGCCGCCCCGGCTGGCACATCGAGTGCTCGGCGATGAGCGCCGCCCACCTGGGCGAGACCATCGACATCCATGCCGGTGGCGTCGACCTGCAGTTCCCGCATCACGAGAACGAGATCGCCCAATCCACCTGCGCACACGGCGGCAAGGTGTTCGCGCGCTGGTGGATGCACAACGGCATGCTCACCTTCGGTGGCGCCAAGATGAGCAAGTCGGTGGGCAACGTGCTGCTGGTGCATGAACTGCTGAAACTGCATCCGCCGGAAGCACTGCGCCTGCTGTTGCTGCGCGGACACTACCGGCAGCCACTGGACTGGTCCGAGGGCGCCATTGCACAGGCGATCAGCACGCTGGACGGCTGGTACCGCGTGCTGCGAGATCTGGCTGATGTCGAGCTGCCCGCCGGTGCACTACCGGTGCCGGCGCGGCTGGAAGCCGCCTTGTGCGACGACCTCAACACACCGCAGGCGCTGGCCGAACTGGCCGTGCTGGCCGATGCCGCGCGCCAGGCCGGCACCGCCGAAACGAAAGCCGCCCTGCTCGGCGGGGGCGCCCTGCTCGGCTTGCTGCAACAGGACGCGGAGGCATGGTTCAAGCGCGGCGGCGCACAGGCCATCGATGCAGCACACATCGATGCGTTGCTGGAAGAACGCCGCAACGCCCGCGCCGCGCGTGATTTCAAGCGCGCCGATGCGATCCGCGACGAACTGGCAGCCATGAATATCGTGATCGAGGATGGTGCGCAAGGGACTCGCTGGAGCGTGCTGAAAAGCTGAGCCAGGACACCGGCAGCTTTTTCGCGTCTTTCTCCACGCTGCGCGATAATGTCCGCATGAACGTTATCGCCACACCCAGCGCCGCCCAGGCGCAACTCGACATCGCCGAAGAATTCGCGTTCTTTGGCGACTGGACGGAGCGCTACCAGTACCTGATCGACCTCGGCAAGCAGTTGCCGGCGTTTCCCGAAGCCTGGAAGACCGAAGAACACCGCGTGCACGGCTGCCAGTCGATGGTGTGGCTGGTGCCCAGCGGCGATGCGGCGAAAATGCACTTCGACGCGATCAGTGACTCCGCGATCGTCTCCGGCCTGATCGCGCTGGTGCTGCGGGTGTATTCGGACCGCTCTGCGCAAGAGATTGTCGCTACCGAACCGGCGTTCATCGCCACGATCGGACTGGCCAAGCATCTCTCGCCGACACGCTCCAACGGCCTGGCCGCGATGCTGGCGAAACTGAAGGGTTATGCGGCGCAGGCACTGGCCTGATCCGCGCCTCTAGCCAGCCATCAATCACTTGGAAAAAGCGAAGCCCCGCAGACGGCGGGGCTTCGGCATTACCAGTGAATCCCGGAAGGTTCAGTCGCCCATCTGCTTCTGCAGGTGTTCGCGGCGTTCCTGCGCATCCAGCGACAGCGTGGCGATCGGACGCGCATCGAGACGGTCGACGCCGATTTCCTCATCGGTCTCTTCACAGTAGCCGTAGCTGCCTTCCTCGATCCGGCGCAACGCCTTGTCGATCTTGGAAATCAGCTTGCGGTAACGGTCGCGCGTGCGCAGTTCCAGCGAATTTTCGGTTTCTCGGGTGGCGCGTTCGGCCTCGTCGCCGACATCGCGTACTTCGTCGCGCAGGTTTTCCATGGTCTGGCGCGACTCTTCCACCAACTGATCACGCCAGTCGCGCAGCTTGTTGCGGAAGTAGGCCAGATGCATCGGGCCCATGTATTCCTCATTGCTGGAAGGGTGGTAGCCCTTGGGCAAGGTGACGTTCGTGGTGGCAGGAAGCGCGTAGCGCCCATCTTCCCGGGTGACACCGTTATCGAGATTTTTTGCAGCAAGTCTATTCATTGAGGACGACGAATTTTTCTGATTTTTCTGGGGAGAGGCATGACGCGAGGCAGCCGGAGCTGCGCGCGGCGTCACCATGGCGGTGGCACTCGCCACCTTGCCCTTGAACAGGGTGCTGGCGGGTGCCGGGGATACGCTTTTGACAACATGAACTGGCGTCGGTGCCGGCTTGGCAACCGGCTTGGCCGTGACTTTGGCCGGTGCAGCGGGCTTGTGGACCGGTTTGGCTGCCGCTTTCGCGGCATGCGTCAGCACCGGTTTGACCGGAGCGACTGCCTTCCTGGCCACCGGTTTGGCTGCGGGCTTTGCGGTCTTCTTGCTGACCGCGCTGCTCTTGACCTTGGCGTTCTTGACGGCAACCTTCTTTGGCGCAGGCTTCTTGACGGCGACTTTTTTCACTGCGGCCTTCTTGGCAGCAGGCTTTTTGACCTGGCTGGCCTTCTTCGGCTGCGGCTTGGCGACGGCTTTCTTGGCCACCGGCTTCGCAGCCGGCTTCTTCGCTGCCACCGGCTTCGCTGTGGCCTTGCCAGCTGGTTTGGCCACGGTGCGGGTTGCCTTGGTTGCTTTTGCTGATGTCTTGCTGGTGCTCTTCACGGCCTGTCCCTTTGCGGCAGCCACATTCGACTTGCCGGCCTTGGCATTATGCGCCTTGATCGAAGTCTTCTTCTGCGCCTTGGCGGCGGTCGAACTACGCGTCGTTTTCGCCATATCCCTTCACCGTTTTTGGCCGTGACGGCCGGGTGTTATAGCCCATGTGTCCTACACCAGCAAGCTTGCATCTGGAATACTTGTACCACTACACGCCGCAAGTCGTCCCGGTAACGTGAATATCCCAACCCGCTTGATACTGTGGTTGCTGCATTTGTACAAGCGCTGGCTGAGTCCGTTGCTTGGGCAACACTGCCGCTTCCACCCCAGTTGCTCTGATTATGCACGGATTGCGGTCACGCGCTTCGGCCCGTGGCGCGGCAGCCTGCTGAGCGGCTGGCGGTTGCTGCGCTGCCAGCCGCTGTGTGTCGGCGGTGAAGATCCGGTACCCGAGCATTTCCATTTCCCCCGCTGCCGCCCTCACGGACATTCGAACCAAGTCCACCCCGTATCGTCTATCGCAGAAACTGCGCCTATTGCCGACTCATCCAAGCCACGCCGACCAGATTGAGCGCAGTCGCCAACCAGAAGATCAGCTGAAAACTGGTCTTGCTGGATTTATGCCGAAGATGCTTTTGTGCCAGCCACGCTCCGGGCCAACCCCCAAGCAAAGCCAGTACCTGCAAAGTGTTTTCCGGTGTTCGCCAGCGACCTGCCGCTGCTGCCTGCTTGTCGTGACGATAGACCAGGAAGGTCACACAGCTGAGCAGGATGTAGCCCGCGATCACGAACCACGGCAACGTGACCCTCCATACTGCCCATGCCAGCAGCAAGCCGAACGCCACCAGCGCGACCTCGGCAAATCCCATGCGTGAACTCGTTGATATCGCGGAACGCGACTTTCTCATCCTGGCAAAGGCCACCACGCCAGCCACGAGTCTCCCGCGATCATCCGGCTTCAGCGCATAAGTGAGGATGTCGCCGACTTTGGGCCGATGCAGGCGGTTCGTCGCGAAATGCTTGATATGCAGAAAGATGCGCTGCTCCGTACCGTGCGTGACGACAAAGCCGTAACCACGCGAGTCGTCCCATTCGACGACTCTCCCTTGCTGCCGCATAAAGCCCCCGAAAGTCCGATCAATTCGAACTATACGGAAGAGCCGTAGCCGCCTTCCACACCCTTGCTGGCGTACGCCACTGCGTCGTGCGGGTGCAGGCTTTCCTGGTGTTCGACGCGGATATGGAAATCGCTCAGAGCAGCGTCCGCATCGAGCGCTTTCTGGATACGCCGGGCTGCATCCTCGCAGAACATCAGGTTGCCGCCGTTGGCTAGCGCGAAGGCCTGTTCGTCCTCGCGCTTCACCGCCGTCTGCACCGGCGTGCCGAGTGCATGTTCGACGCGATCGATCAGACCGATCAGATGAAAGGCAGCGCCCGCGACGGGACGCGTGCGCAGACGCGCCACGCTGCGCTGGGCGTGCGGCGTGGCGACGATGCCGTGCTCGCTGCCGAGCCACGCCAGCACGGCGGCATGGTCGACCGGCTTGCCAGCAACAAAGTCGTTGGCGAACTGGTCCTGGATCAGCTGGCGCGACAACGCGGCCGAGGCGGGACAGGTGGAGGAATAAACCACTTCGGTACCGAATTCGAGCAGGAACTCCTCGCCAGTCAGGCTCGCCTCAATGCACACCGGATAGGCGCGCCAGCCGCTGTTGGCACTGCGCAGGGCCGGGCGACGCACCAGTTGCTCGAAATGGATGCTGAGACAGGCGCGATCGGACAGATCCTTGTGCGAATCGAGGAAGCCGCGCAGCAGCGCGTGCAGTGAATCGGCCGTGAGCACTTGCGTGCTCAGCGCCTGTTCGACCTGCAGATACAGCCGTGACATGTGGATGCCGCGCTTGTCCGGCCGGTTCAGATTGACGAAGGCACCGACCCGCGCGCTGGCCCGCTGCACCTCACCATCGCCCGCATCGAACAGCACCGGCACCTGGATATCGGCCATGCCGACCCAGTCCAGCGCGCCGGCAAGATGCGGCTGCGCGTGCACGGCAACGTCGGGGAGCAGGCGAGCGGTATTTTCCTGGTTTGGCATCGTTGGATCCTGACATCGGCGAACATGTCGCCGCGAAGCAGACAATCTTGGGGCAGCTAGGCTACCGCGCAATAGTGGCGTGGCGGAAACGCTGCGTCTTGAGACGAATTACACCACCTGCCGGCGCCATGCACGGGCAGCCTGCCACGCCTGCAACGTGGTAGCCAACCCGGTGCGCGGCTGTCCCGTCTGCAACACGGCCAGTGCATCGTCAGTGAGTGCCGCGCGCCGTGCCAATTGGTTGCCATGCCGCGATTCCAGCGCGCGAAAGACGCTGAGCGGCCCGGCCAGGGTAGCCGAGTCGCGCCAGCTGACCAGCAGATCGTCCAGTTGTGCCTTGACCGCCTGTTGCCGCGCTTGACTGGGGGCGCGCAGTTGCGTGCGACTCAGGCTGTGCCGCGCCAGCCGCGCCATCGGCAGCGGCAGACGGTCGCGCTCGGCATCCTGCTCCAGTCGCAGCAGCGCGTACAGCAGGTGATTGAGCGTGGCGACCCGCGCTGCCCGCACCGGTGACGCCTCGTTGCCGTACCACCAGGCGGTTTCCAGTGTGGCCAGCGCACCATGCAGTGGCATCGCGGCAGCGAGCTGGGCGGGGAAATCCGCGGCGGTGCCCTGTTCCAGCTGGGCCATCGCGGCCAGCACCGGCGCCAGCCAGAGATCGCTGGCGATGGCGTGCGCACGTTCGTCGTCGAACAGCACCTGGGTCAACGGATGGCGTCCGCCGCTGGCCGCTGCGCCACTCAGCTCCTCGGCCCACCAGTTGAGTTTGGCTACCGCCACCTGCGGTTCGCGGATGCCGTAGGCGGCGCCGAGCAGCTCTTGCTCCAGCGCGGCCAGCGCGACGTGTCCGGGATAGCGCCGGCCATCGACGAATACCAGCGCGATGCGCTGCTGCGGCTGCACCGCCAGCCACTTGTCGATGAAGCCTTGCAGTACAGCGCTTTGTTCGACCAGCTCGATCATGCGGCGACCGGTTGCAGTTGCAGCAGATCGGCCAGCTCGGCCGGATGATCGAGCACCGCGTCGGCACCCCAGGTATGCGGATCGCCACCGTCGAGATAACCCCAGCTCACGGCGACCGTATACAAGCCGGCGGCCGCACCGGCCTGGATGTCGCGGCGGTCGTCGCCGACGAACAGGCAACGTGCCGGTTCCACGCCGGCGCGTTCGCAAGCCAGCAACACCGGCGCGGGGTCGGGCTTCTTCACCGGCAGCGTATCGCCGGACACCACGGCGCTGGCGCGGTTGGCCCAACCGATACGGCTGACCAGCTCGTCGGTGAGAAACGCCGCCTTGTTGGTGACGATGCCCCAGCGCAGGCCTTGCGCTTCGATGCGTGCGAGCAAGTCGTCGATGCCATCGAACGCGCTGGTCTGCTGCGCCATCACCTGCTGGTACAACTCCAGATAGCGCGGCATCAGCAGCTCCAGCGCGGGCTCGCCACGTTCGGCAAACGCGCAGCGCAGAACCGCCCGCGCGCCGCGCGAAACCACCTCGCGCACCGGTGCATACGGTGGCGGTGGCACACCCTCTTCCACGCACTGCGCGACCAGCGCCGCATAAAGATCCGGCGCGCTATCGAGCAAGGTGCCATCCAGATCGAACAGCACGCCCTGGATATTCTTTGGTACCGACTTCATGCTGGCTTGTATGCACTGAGCAGGTAATTGACCGCAGTGAAGCGGCTGAGCCACGCCTTGCGCTGCAACGGGTTGTAGCCGAGGCCAGAGACGTCCTCCAGCTCCAGCCCGGCCTGCCGCAGCAGCCGACCGAGTTCGGACGGCTTCAGGAATTGTGCGTAGTGATGGGTGCCACGCGGCAGCATGCGCATGACGTATTCGGCACCGAGGATGGCTGCGCCGAATGCAGCCGGCGTGCGATTCAGAGTGGACATGAATAGCCGGCCGCCGGGCTTCAACATGGCCGCCAGATCATGCACCAGCGCCACCGGGTCAGGCACGTGCTCGATCAGCTCCATGCAACACACCGCGTCGAAGCTCGCCGGTTCGGCAGCAGCCAGATCCGCCGAGGATTGCACGCGGTAGTCCACGTTGAGATTCGACTCGTGCAGGTGCAAGCGGGCCACGTCGATCACCTTCTGCCCCAGGTCGATGCCGGTGACCTTCGCGCCAGCGCGCGCCAGCGCCTCGCTCAACAGGCCGCCGCCGCAACCGACATCGGCCACGCGGGCGCTACGCAGATCGACGCGAGCTGCGATATAAGCCGCACGCACTGGATTGAGGTCGTGCAGCGGACGCGATTCACCGTCCGGATCCCACCAGCGCGCAGCCAGCTGGTCGAAACGGGCGATTTCCTCGGGACTGACATTGGCGGTCTGTGACATGGTTATGTACTCAAGAAGTGCCGACAGCCTAACTGGCCTGCCATTCGCGGACGGTGATCTCCCAACCGCCACTGATCGACGCCGGATCGCGCTGCACGATGGCGATCGCCTCGTCCAGATCGTTCGCGCGCAGCAGATACGCACCACCGGATCCGTCACCGAACGGCCCGTTCATTGCATTGCGACCCTGGGCGCGCAGTTCGGCAAGAAAATCTCGGTGCGCCGATACCACGGTCGGGTCGACATGCGGCTTGCGCAGCAGGATGACGAGATAGCGGTTCACGAGTTCTCCGGATCAGCCCGCGACGATGCGTTCGCGCCAGGCGCGGGTCCGAGCAAGGATGGCGTCGGTGTCCATGTCGATCAGCACGCGCTCGGCCAGCTTGCGCTTGCCGGCGATCCACACGTCGCTGACCTGATGGCGACCCGTGGCGTAAACCAGCTGCGAGATGACATGAAACATCGGCTGGGTTTCCAGATCGCTCAGCCGCACGGCCGCGAAGTCGGCCTGCTTGCCGATCTCGATCGAGCCGATCTTCGCTTCCAGCCCGATCGCCTTCGCGCCGTTGAACGTTGCGGCACGCAACGCAAACGCCGCATCGAACGCTGCCGCGTCACCGGCCACGGCTTTCGCCAGCAGCGCGGCGGTACGCATCTCGCCGAACATGTCCAGATCGTTGTTCGACGCACAGCCATCGGTGCCAAGCGCCACATTGACGCCGGCCTGACGCAGCTTTTCCGCCGGGCAGAAACCGGAGGCCAGCTTCAGATTCGATTCCGGGCAATGCACCACCGACACGCCGGCCTCGGCACAGGCGGCGATCTCGCCGTCGGTCAGCTGGGTCATGTGCACCGCAATCAGACGGTCGTTGACCAGGCCGAGTTTCTGCAGGCGCTGGAACGGACGCAATCCGCTCTTCTTCTTTTCTTCCTCGACCTCATGCGCGGTCTCATGCGTATGCAGGTGCACCGGAATATCGAGCTGGTCGGCCAGCATGCGGATGCGCTCAAAGCTCTCGTCCGAAACCGTATACGGCGCATGCGGCGCGAACGCGGTGCTGACCAGGCCATCGCCGCGGAAGCTGTCGTGCACTTCGCCTGCCCGCTCGAAGTATTCGTCCTGACTCCTGGCCCATGCCGTGGGAAACTCGATCACCGGCAAACCGACCACGGCACGGAAGCCGAGCTTGCGGTAGGTGGCGCCGATCACGTCGGGGAAGAAATAGTTCTCGTTGGCGCAGGTGGTGCCACCGCGCAGCATCTCGGCCACCGCCAGCTCGACGCCGTCACGCACGAACTCCGGCCCGATCACCTTCGCCTCGGCCGGCCAGATGTGCTGCTGCAGCCACACCATCAGCGGCAGGTCATCGGCCAAGCCGCGCAGCAGGGTCATCGGGTTGTGCGTATGCGCATTGACCAGACCCGGGATCAGCGCGTGCTCACCCAACTCAATCCGCTCGCGCGGTACGTAGGCGGCGCGTGCCTCGGCAATCGGCAGCAGCGCGACGATGCGATCGCCCTGCACCACCACGGCGTGGTCCTCCAGCACGACGGCGTGCGGCTCGACCGGCACCACCCAGCGGGCCTCGATCATCAGGTCGACTGGCTGCGGTGTCGTCGGACTCATCATCAACTCGCTCTGTCAGTTTGGGTACGACCAGTTCGTATACGGCCGGTTTGTATACGTCATGGGGCGGTACCTTGCGGTGGCCGCCCCATGCTTTGGTTCGTCATTCCGGTTTCACCAGGATGACCGCTGGCAAACGTGCGAGCGAAGCTCGCGCGCCAGACTCGTCATTTCACGCGGCTGTCGTAATCGCCGGTGCGGGTATCGACCTTGATGATTTCGTCCTGATTGACGAACAGCGGCACGCGCACCACGGCACCGGTCTCCAGCGTGGCCGGCTTGCCACCGCCACCCGAGGTATCGCCGCGTACGCCCGGATCGGTCTCGGTGATCTTCAACTCGACGAACTTCGGCGCCTGCACGGCGATGATCCCGCCATTGAACAGTGTGACCACGCACTCTTCCTCACCCTTGAGCCACTTCCACGTGTCGCCCATGGCCGCCAGGGAAGCCGGCACCATCTCGAACGTCTCCATGTTCATGAAGTGCCAGACGCGATCCTTGCCGATGCCGTCGATAAACGAAAGCTGCATGTCGGTATCGGTGGCATCGGCTTCCTCGAAGGAGTCGCTGGACTTCAGCGTCTGCTCGGTGGTGCGGCCGTCCTTCAGGTTGCGGATGCGGATGCGGGTGAACGCCTGGCCCTTGCCCGGCTTGACGAAGTCCGCTTCGGTGATGAGCCACGGATCACCGTTATGAAGGATCTTCTTACCCGTTTTGACGTCATTGAGGCCAAGGGTCGCCATGCGCTATCTGCTCCGGAGTCAATTTCGCCCAAGAGGGCGGCTAAAATGGATATCTGTCACGGGCTTCAGCGCCCGCTCCAAGGCCCATCATGATAACCGCAAGCCCCCATTCCCGCCTATCGTCGCCTGCTCCCGGCTGGCGCGAGCTATGGCGGGATGCCATCACCGATGCCGGCGAGCTGCTGCAGGCGGTGGGCTTGGGTGACCGCACCGATCTGCTGCCGACCGACGATGCTGGCTTCGCTTTGCGGGTTCCGCGTGGATTTGTCGCACGAATGCGCCATAACGACCCGACCGATCCGCTGCTGCTGCAGGTGCTTCCGCAGCGGGCCGAGCACGACCAGGTCGAAGGTTTCACGATGGACGCGGTGGGTGACCTGGCGTCCAAGGCCGGGCACGGCATCCTGCACAAATACGACGGTCGCGCGCTGCTGATCGCCAGCGGCAGCTGTGCGGTGAACTGCCGCTATTGTTTCCGCCGGCATTTCCCCTACGGCGAGGAAATCGCCGCCGCATCGCAGTGGCGCGATGCCCTGGCCCATGTAAGGGCCGACCCGTCGATCCGCGAACTGATCCTGTCCGGCGGTGATCCACTGGCGTTGGCCACGCACAAACTCGAGGAGCTGACCCGCGGCCTGGCCGATCTGCCCCAAGTGATCCGCCTGCGCATCCATACACGCCTGCCGGTGGTGCTGCCCGAGCGGATCGACGACGCCTTCGTCGCGTGGCTGGCCGCGCTGCCACTGCAGAAAGTGGTGGTGCTGCATGTCAATCACGCCAATGAACTGGATGCCAGTGTCGATGCCGCCTGCGCCCGTCTGCGTGATGCCGGCGCCAGCCTGCTCAACCAGTCGGTGCTGCTGCGTGGAGTCAATGACAATGCCGGTGCATTGGTCGATTTGTCCGAACGGCTGTTTGCGGGCGGCGTGCTGCCCTACTACCTGCATCAGCTCGACCGGGTACAAGGCACAGCTCATTTCGAGGTGGATGACGCCCGCGCGCTGGCGCTGATGGACGCATTGCGCGCGCGATTGCCAGGCTATCTGGTGCCTCGGCTGGTGCGCGAAATGCGCGGGGATGCCTCCAAGCGGCCACTGTGAACTAGGTCAATGGTCACTGTTATGCGGCTTTCCGCTGGCGGCCACTGACGGAATCCGTTACAAACATCGATGGTGAACGCCCCTGCAGGTCGCTTCGCCCAGCCCGCGGTGATCAACGGACAGCTCAACGCCCCATGAAAAAAGATTACGTCATCAAGATTCTCTTCGTCGAAAGCTCGCTCGAGGAGGCGGAACAGATCATCAGCCTGCTGCGCAATACCGGTATCGCGGTACGGCCGGCACGCGCCACCCAGGTCGAACAACTGCGGGCAGCAGTGAACGAACTGGAGCCTGACATTGTGATGTTCGATCCGGCGGTCACCACCATCACCATCGACGAAGTGGTGATGGTGCTCGAGGCCTACGGCCGTGACTACGCCCTGCTGGGCCTCGTCCAGACCATCGACAACCAGAGCGTGGCGGACCTGTTCGTGCATGGTGCCCGCGGCGTCGCCGCACGCAGCCAGCCGAAGCAGCTGGTTGCGGTGCTGCAGCGTGAATTCGAATCGTTGCAGACTCGCCGCCAGGTGCGCTGGCTGCACACGGCGCTGCGCGAGACGGAACGGCGCTGCGATGCCTTGCTCGACTCCTCCACCGATGCGATTGCCTATGTCCATGAAGGCATGCATGTGCGCGCCAACCACGCCTACCTGGAAACCTTCGGCTACGAGAGTTTCGACGACCTGCTGGGACTGCCGTTGCTGGACATGATCGATGCAGCCAATGCCGATGAGATGAAGGCCCTCCTCAAGGGGCAGGCCCATCAAGGCAAGTTCCCCGCCCAGCTCACGCTGCGTGCGCGTCGTGCCGACGACAGCCGCTTTGATGCCACGGTGGAATTTGCCCCAGCTACCTTCGAAGGCGAGCGTTGCCTGCAGATCGTGTTCCGCAGACAGATGATCGACCCCGCCGTGCTGGAACAGCTTCAGCGAGATCCAGTCACCGGGCTGTACAACCGCTCACATATGCTGGTCTGTATCGATGACGCGGTGACCGCGGCAGCCAAGGGCAAGAATGGTCAGTCCCTGTTGTTGATCGAACCCGATAACTGGGCGTCACTGGTCGCCGGCATTGGCCTGAGCAAGGCTGATGAGCTGCTGGCCGCCTTTGCCGGCCGCATCCGCATGCTGCTGGGCACCGACGATATCGCCGGCATGCTCGCCGAGCACACCTTCGGCGTGGCGCTGGATTCACGACCTGATGAAACGATCAGGGAATGGATCACCAAACTTCAGCACAGCATCAGCAGCGATATCTTTGATGCCGGCGCGCGCTCGATCACCGTCACCGCCAGCATCGGTGGCAGCATGCTGGGCGAAAAGAATGCGAATGCCGAAACGCTGCTCAACCAGGCCAGCCATGCCTTGCGCACCGCACAAAGCCTCGGCGGCAGCAAGGTGGAACTGCACGACCCGGCCGCGCGCGAAAAGGCCGACGAGGAACGCGACCGCTACTGGCTTGACCTGCTGCAGAAGGGCCTGACCCAGGACGACTTCGTGCTCTATCACCAGCAGACCATCAGCCTGCAGGATGCCGAGGGCGAATACTCGGAAATTCTGCTGCGCATGAATGGTCCGCAAGGCGAAGTGCTGCCTGGCTTCTTCATGCCGATCGCCGAAAAACACAACCTCACTGGTGCGATCGACCGCTGGGTACTCGACCGTGCCATCAGTGCGCTGCAGGCACGCGAAAGTCAGGGCCAGCCGACCACGTTCTTCATCAAGCTCACCGCCGCCTCGCTGCAGGACGACACCCTGCTGCCATGGCTGGACGGGCGACTCAAGCAGGCAGCACTCAAGCACGGCCAGCTCGTGCTGGAGATGACCGAGAGCAAGGTGATGACTCTGCTGCGTCCGGCACAGGAGTTCGTCAAGGGCTGGAAGAAGCTGGGTGGTCGTTTCGCACTCGAGCAGTTCGGCTCGGGCCTGAACTCGTTCCAGATGCTCACCCACATCGACGCCGACTACCTGAAGATCGACCGCAGCTACATGGCCGAACTCCCACGGCATCCGGAAAGCCAGAAGAAGGTCGCCGAGATCTGCCAGCAGGCGCGCGAACTGAAGCGCCAGACCATCGCCGAATGGGTCGAGGACGCTACCAGCACGTCGCTGCTGTTCGCCTGCGGCGTGGACTTCGTGCAGGGCAACTTCCTGCAGCCGCCGCAACCGCTGGAATAAACAGCGGACCTGTTTAACCTCATTGCCGACAGGCCGGCATAAAGAAGCCCGCGGAGCGATCCGCGGGCTTCTTCGTTGCAACCCACTGGCGGCGAGAATTACTCGGCGGCGGCAGCGGCGGCAGCGGCCTTCGCACTGGCCTTGGCGGCAGCGGCAGCGGCGACGTCTTCCTTGATGCGGGCAGCCTTGCCTTCCAGGCCACGCAGGTAATACAGCTTGGCGCCACGCACCTTGCCCTTGCGCTTCACCGTCAGCGAATCGATCGCCTGACTATGCGCCTGGAACACGCGCTCCACGCCGGTGCCATGTGAAATCTTGCGCACGGTGAAGGCCGAATGCAGGCCGCGGCTGCGCTTGGCGATGACAATGCCCTCGAACGCCTGCACGCGCTCGCGGTTGCCTTCCTTCACCTTGACGTTGACCACAACGGTGTCGCCGGGGCTGAATTCCGGCAACTGGCGGGTGATCTGCTCGGATTCGAACTGTTCAATGATCTTGTTCATGGCGCACCTGTCGGTTCACTTTAGCGATATCAATGCTGCGGTCGTCATTCGGCCGCATCGTCTTGCCGCAACCGCTCCTGTTGAGCATGTTCACGGCGGAATTCATCCAGCAAGGCCCGGGATTTCGCATCCAGCCCATGCTGTGACAACAAGTCCGGGCGACGCAACCAGGTTCGTCCCAGCGATTGCTTGAGGCGCCAGCGGGCGATCGCCGCATGGTCACCGGACAGCAACACCTCCGGTACATCACCCAGCGCATCGTGCACCGGTTTTCCATAATGCGGACAATCCAGCAGGCCATCCGAGAATGAATCCTGCTCGGCCGACTGCGCGTCGTTCAACGCACCGTCCTGCAAGCGTCCCACTGCATCGATGATCACCGCAGCGGCCAGCTCACCGCCGGACAGCACATAATCGCCGATGGAAAGCTCCTCGTCGACCTCGTGAGCCAGCAGACGCTCGTCCACACCTTCGTAACGTCCGCAGAGCAAGGCGATGCGCGGCCGTTTCGCCAGCGCTTCCACCCGTCCCTGCGTCAGCCGCGCTCCCTGCGGACTGAGATAAATCAGATGCACCGGTTCCGGTACGGCGTCACGCATGGCCTCCAGGGTCGTGCGCAACGGTTCAATCATCATCACCATGCCGGGACCGCCGCCATACGAGCTGCTGTCCACGCTGCGGTGCTTGTCGGTGGCGTAGTCGCGCGGATTCCAGGTTTCCACCTGCAGCAACTCGCGTTGCTGCGCGCGTCCCACCACACCGACAGCAGCACACTGGCGCACGAAGTCGGGAAACAAGGTGACTACGTCGATGCGCATGAATCCTCAACCCTTTGTCGCGATGCGATGCAACGTCAGAATTCAGGATCCCAGTCCACCACCATGCGCCCTGCGGACAAGTCCACCGAACGCACATACGAACCCTGGATGAAAGGAATCAGCCGCTCGCGCTCGCCGTCCCTCACTACCACGACGTCGTTGGCACCGGTGGCGAACAGGTGACTGACCCGCCCCAGCTTCACGTCTTCCGTGGTGACGACCTCAACTCCTTCGAGATCGACCCAGTAATACTCATCCTTCGCGGGAGGGGGCAACTGGTCACGGGTGACATATATGTCATGGCCGATCAACGCTGCCGCCTGTTCCCGGTCGTCCACACCGGGCAATTGGGCCACCATGCCCTTACCCTGCGTACGACCCTTCGCTCCCGAGATCTGCGTCTCCACACCCGGCGCTGCAGTGAGCAGCCACGGCTGGTAGTCGAAGATCCGCATGCGTGGCTCAGCCCAGGATTCGATCTTGAGCCAACCCTGCACACCGTACAGCCCGACGATGCGCCCGATCAGGACGCGCCGACTGGCTGCTGCAGCACTCATAAGTGCCGTACTCAGGCAGCCTGCTGCTTGCCGGCTTCCTTCACCAGCGCGGCGACCTTGTCGGTCAGCTGGGCGCCCTTGCTGACCCATTCCTTGACGCGCTCGACGTTCAGCTCAAGGCGCTTGTCCTTGCCCGAAGCAACCGGGTTGTAGTAACCGATGTTCTCGATGTTGCGGCCGTCGCGCTTGCTGCGCTGATCGGTCACGACGACGTGGTAGAACGGACGGCCCTTGGCGCCACCGCGCGAAAGACGAATCTTGACCATGGTAAAACTCCAGAATTGCCGAATGAGCGGCAGGCACACGAGAGACGTGCGCGGTAAACGGGGCATTTTAGCGGTTTTTCGGAAAAAGGGAATAGGGAATGGGCTTCGAGGGCTTTTGCAGACTCATTGCGATGCATGATCGGCCCAGCATTCCCGGATCGATCAGCGCGGCGGCGGCAAACCGCCCATGCCACCCATGCCGCCCATACCCTTCATGGCACCGCGCATCTGCCGCATCAGCCCCTTGCTGCCACCCTTGGACAGCTTGGACATCATCTTTTCCATCTGCATGTACTGCTTGAGCAGGCGGTTGACGTCAGCCGGCTGGGTGCCAGAACCGCGCGCCACGCGGGCACGGCGTGAACCGTTCAGCAGATCCGGGTGACGGCGTTCTTTCTTGGTCATCGAGTTGATTATCGCGACCATCCGGTTCATCTCACCGTCGTTGACTTTCGACTTGACGCTGTCCGGCAGGTTGCCCATACCCGGCAGCTTGTCCATCAGGCCGGCCAGACCGCCCATATTGCCCATCTGCTCCAGCTGGTCCTTCATGTCGTTCAGGTCGAAGCGCTTGCCTTTCATCACCTTCTGGGCGAGTTTCTGCGCCTTCTCCTGATCGACCTTGCGCTCGACTTCCTCGACCAGCGACAGCACGTCGCCCATGCCGAGGATGCGTTGCGCCAGGCGATCCGGGTGGAACGGCTCCAGCGCGTCGGTCTTCTCGCCAGCGCCGAGGAACTTGATCGGCTTGCCGGTGACATAACGCACCGACAATGCGGCACCGCCGCGGGCGTCACCGTCGGTCTTGGTCAGGATCACGCCGGTCAGCGGCAACGCCTCGCTGAATGCCTTGGCGGTGTTAGCGGCGTCCTGGCCGGTCATCGAGTCGACCACGAACAGGGTTTCGACCGGCGTGATCGCGGCGTGCAAGGCCTTGATCTCGGCCATCATCGCCTCGTCCACGTGCAGACGGCCGGCGGTATCGACGATCAGCACATCGATCACTTCACGACGCGCCGCAGCCACCGCCGCCTTGGCGATGGCGACCGGATCCTGGCCTGCCTCGGACGGGAAGAACTTCACCCCGACCTGCTCGGCCAGCGTGCGCAATTGCTCGATCGCCGCCGGACGATAGACGTCGCAGCTGACCACCATCACCTTTTTCTTCTTGCGCTCGGTCAGCAGGCGCGCCAGCTTGGCCACCGTGGTGGTCTTGCCGGCGCCCTGCAGGCCGGCCATCAGCACCACCGCAGGCGGCGTCTGCGCCAGATTCAATTCGGTGTTGGCCGTGCCCATCACCACGGTCAGCTCGTCGCTGACCACCTTGACCAGCGCCTGACCCGGCGACAGGCTCTTCATGACGTCCTGGCCGACTGCGCGCACCTTGATCCGCTGGATCAGCGCCTGCACCACCGGCAGCGCGACGTCCGCTTCCAGCAGCGCGATGCGCACTTCGCGCAACGACTCGCGGATGTTCTCCTCGGTCAGCCGGCCGCGGCCGCGCAGGCGATTGACAGTGGTGGAAAGACGTTGGCTGAGCGACTCGAACATGACGGAACCGGCAAACAGGAAAGTCCCTGATTATAGCGGACGGATCGGCCTGCTCCGCATGCACGGCCGCCGGAGCCTGTGCGACACTTCAAGGCTATGGCCATCCACGTCTTTGCCCTGCTCGCCATCGTGCTTTATCTTGCCGCCGCCGCAGGGCTGGCACGGCCGCTGCTGAGTGGCGGCCAACCGCTGAACCGACTGGCGCTGGGCGTGGCCGGCGGCGCCGTATTGATCCACGCCGGGATCCTGCTCGGCATGCACAGAGGCGCGCTGGATCTGCATTTCTTCGCCGCGCTGTCGCTGGTCGCGTTCGTGGTATCGACACTGACCCTGCTGGTGAATCTTTCGCGCCCGGTCGCCGCACTCGGTGTGATCGTATTTCCGCTGACCGCCTTGCTAATCGCGGTGGACAGTTTCCTGGCACCGCCCACGCTGCCGCTGACGATGGACTGGCAGATCAAGCTGCATGTCACCGTGGCGCTGATCGCGTTCAGCGTGCTGTCGATCGCAACCGTGCTGGCGATCCTGCTGGCGGTGCAGGAACGCGCGTTGCGCCATCGCCAGTTCGGTCCGTGGCTGCGCGCGCTGCCGCCACTGACGCTGACCGAAACCTTGCTGTTCCGGCTGATCGGTGCCGGATTCCTGTTGCTGACACTGACCCTGATCACCGGCGCACTATTCGTCGACAACCTGTTCGGCCAGCATCTGGCGCACAAGACGATCCTGTCGATCGTGGCGTGGCTGGTGTTCGGTGTGCTGCTGTACGGCCGCTGGCGGCATGGCTGGCGCGGCCAGCAGGCGGTGAACCTGACCCTGATCGGCATGGCGGTGCTACTGCTCGCCTTCTTCGGCACCAAGGCGGTACTGGAACTGATCCTGCACCGCACCGCCTGACATGACCACGACCGAATTCGTACTGACGCTGTCGTGCCCGGATCGCCCGGGCATCTTCGCGGCAGTCTCAGGCCACCTCGCTGCGCGCGGCGACAACGTGCTGGAAGCGCAGCAGTTCGGCGACACCGAAACCGGGCGCTTCTTCATGCGCCTGGTCTTCCAGCCGCTGCCGTCCGAGATGATGCTGGTCCGCCGGCAGGCGGATTTCAGCGTCATCGCCGGCCCATTCGACATGCAGTGGCAGTTGCGTGACCGCAACGAGCGCCATCGTGTACTGCTGCTGGTGTCGAAATTCGACCACTGCCTGGTCGACGTGCTTTATCGCTGGCGCATCGGTGAACTGCCGATGGAGATTTCCGGCATCGTCGCCAACCATCCCCGCGAAACCTATCGGCACCTCGATTTCGACGACATCCCGTTCCATTACCTGCCGGCCGATGCGGCCAGCAAGGATGCCGAGCTGTGGGCGTTGATCCAGCAAAGCCGCACCGACCTGATCGTGCTCGCCCGCTACATGCAGGTGTTGTCCAGCACCTTGGCGGCGAAGCTGGCCGGGCGCTGCATCAATATCCACCACTCCTTCCTGCCCGGCTTCAAGGGTGCCCGGCCCTACCATCAGGCACACCGGCGTGGGGTCAAGCTGATCGGCGCGACCACTCATTTCGTCACCGCCGCGCTGGATGAAGGGCCGATCATCGAGCAGGACATCGAGCGCGTCAGTCACCATCACACCCCCGAAGACATGATCCGCATCGGCCGCGACATCGAGCGGCGCGTGCTGGCGCGCACCCTGCGGCTCTATCTGGACGATCGCATCCTGCTCAACGGCAACAAGACCGTGGTGTTCAGCTCGTAAGCCAACCCTCAGCGACAGGCATCGATCGCCTCGGCCAGTCGCTCCACCCCGATCACCTCCATCTCGCCGACCTTGCCCTTCTTTGGCGCATTCGCCTTCGGCACGATCGCGCGGCGGAAGCCATGATGCGCGGCCTCCTTCAGACGCTCCTCGCCATTCGGTACCGGGCGAATCTCGCCGGACAGGCCAACCTCGCCGAACGCCACGGTGTGTTCCGGCAACGGCCGGTCACGCAGCGACGACAACACCGCCAGCAGCACCGGCAGATCGACCGCCGTCTCCTGCACGCGGATGCCGCCGACCACGTTGACGAACACGTCCTGGTCGTACGCCGCCACGCCGCCATGCCGGTGCAGCACGGCCAGCAGCATGGCCAGCCGGTTCTGTTCCAGCCCGAGGGTGACGCGGCGCGGATTGCCCAGCGAGGACTGATCCACCAGCGCCTGCACTTCGACCAGCAACGGGCGGGTGCCTTCGCGCGTCACCATCACCGCGCTGCCCGAGGTGGGACCGCTGTGCGAGGACAGGAAGATCGCCGAGGGATTCGGCACTTCGCGCAGGCCCTTGTCGGACATCGCGAACACTCCCAGTTCGTTCACCGCGCCGAAGCGGTTCTTGAACGCACGCAGGATGCGGAAGCGGCTGCCGGATTCGCCCTCGAAATACAGCACCGCATCGACCATGTGCTCGAGCACGCGCGGGCCGGCGATGCCGCCCTCCTTGGTGACATGACCGACCAGGAACACCGAGGTGCCGGTTTCCTTCGCGAAACGGGTGAGCTTGGCGGCGGACTCACGCACCTGGCTTACCGAACCGGGCGCCGCGGCGAGCAACTCGGTCCAGATCGTCTGGATCGAATCGATCACCAGCACGCGCGGCCGCGAGGCCATCGCCTGTTCGAGGATGCGTTCGATGCAGGTTTCGGCCAGCGCCTGCAACGGCTCCAATGGAAGGCCCAGCCGTTGTGCGCGCGACGCCACCTGCGACAGCGACTCTTCACCGGTGACATACACGCTGGGCAGATGCGCGCCCAGCGTGCCGAGCATCTGCAACAGCAAGGTCGACTTGCCGATACCGGGATCGCCGCCGATCAGCACCACCGAGCCTTGCACCAGACCACCACCGAGTACCCGATCCAGCTCGCCGATGCCGGTCAGCGTGCGCGCCTCGGTGGTCAACGCCACTTCGGTCAGCGGCGTGATGCGCGCCACACCGGCGGCGTTGCCCGCGTAGCTGGAACGCTGCGCGCCGACGGACGACATGGCTGCTGACGCCGGCGTCAGCACGATCGCGCTGAGCGTGTTCCACACCCCGCATTCGACACATTGCCCCTGCCACTTGTTGTGCTCGGCGCCGCACTCGGTGCAGACGTAGGCGGTCTTGGCTTTGGCCATGCGGGTTTCCGGCTGGATGGTAATGATGCAGGCAGCTTAGCTTGCGCCCATCGCAAACCACGAGACGCCGTGGCGTCAGATGCTGTCAGCTTTCGTCTTCGACGAACAGCACACGGCGGGTCATGCCACAGGTGAGGTCATAGGAGATCGTGCCGGCTTGCGCGGCGATGATTTCCACCGGCAGTTGCGGCCCCCACAGGGTGACGCGATCGCCCACCTTCGCCTGCGGCGCATCGCGCAGGTCCAGCGTAATCAGGTCCATCGAGACGCGACCGATCAACGCCACGCGCTGCTCGCCGACCAGTACCGGCGTGCCGGCTGCAGCACTGCGCGGATAGCCATCGCCGTAACCGACTGCAGCCACGCCGACCAGCATGTCTTCCGGACAGGTCCATATGCCGTTGTAGCCGATGCGCTCGCCCTTGCTGATCCGGTTAATCGCGATCAACCGCGTGCCCAGCGTCATTGCTGGACGAAAGCCGAGGTCGGCACCGCTTTTCCCTTCGACCACCGACAGACCGTAAAGCAGGCCACCGGTGCGCACCCAATCGCCGCGTGCATCCGGCCAGCCGAGTACAGCGGCGGAGTTGGACAGCGAACGCGGGCCACTGAACGTCTTGGTCGCCTCGACAAAGCAGGCGATCTGCTCCGCCGTCTGCTCACCTTCGAACACTTCGGATTCGGAAAAATGCGTGAGCAGGCCGATCTCGGGGTCGATGCCGGGCATCGCAGAAAGCCGCGCATGCACGTCGGTCACGCGCTCCGGTGCAAAGCCCAGTCGATGCATGCCGCTGTCGACCTTCAGCCAGACACGCAGACGACCCCTTGCCGGCGAGGCCTGCGCCAGCCATTGCAACTGCGCCTCGTGATGAATCGCCGCATCCAGTTGCAGTCGCTGCATCTCGACCAGATCGCTGGCATTGTCCGGGCCGGACAGCACCACGATGCGCTGTCGGTGCCCGGCCGCACGCAGACGCAAACCATCACCGAGCGCGGCCACCGCAAACGCCTCGGCCTCGTCATCGAGCGCGCGGGCAACCCGCTCCAGTCCGTGGCCGTAGGCATCAGCCTTGACCACTGCCATCACCTTCGCCGGTGCAGCGAGCGCCTTCAGCCGCGCCAGGTTGTGGCGCAGCGCACCGAGATGGATGGTGGCGACGGTGGTACGGCTCATCGTGAGCGGGAACCCGGCATCAATCGAACGACCCGACGAAGGAATCCGGCGCGTAGTTCTCGAACTTGGTGTAGTGGCCGAGGAAGGTCAGCTTGCAGGTGTCGGTGGGGCCGTTGCGCTGCTTGCCGATGATGATTTCGGCCATGCCCTTGTCCGGCGATTCCTTGTTGTAGTAGTCGTCGCGGTAGATGAACATGATCACGTCGGCATCCTGCTCGATCGCGCCGGACTCGCGCAGATCGGACATCATCGGGCGCTTGTCGGCACGCTGTTCCAGCGAACGGTTCAACTGCGAGAGGGCGATCACCGGCACGTTCAACTCCTTGGCGAGGCCTTTGAGTGAACGCGAAATTTCTGAAATTTCGGTGGCGCGATTCTCCTTGTTGCCGGGCACCTGCATCAACTGCAGGTAATCGATCACGATCAGACCCAGGCCGCCGTGCTCGCGGTGCAGCCGGCGCGAACGCGAACGCAGCTCCACCGGCGACAGGCTGGGCGTGTCGTCGATGAAGATCTTCGCCTCGGACAGGATCGAGATCGCGTTGGAGACGCGCGGCCAGTCCTCCTCCTGCAGGTCGCCGTTGCGCAGGTGCTGCTGGTGGATGCGGCCGACCGAGGAGATCAGACGGAACGCCAGCTGCGAGGCGGACATTTCCATCGAGAACACCACCACCGCCTTCTTGCTGCGGATCGCGGCGGTCTCGGCGATGTTCAGTGCGAACGCGGTCTTGCCCATTGATGGACGCGCCGCCACGATGATCAGGTCCGACGGCTGCAGGCCGGAAGTCAGGTTGTCCAGGTCGGTGAAGCCGGTGGTGATGCCGGTGAGCTGGCCACGATTCTGGTAACGCTCGTGCAGCAGGCGGAACGCATCCTTCACCGCCTCGCGCATCGAGACCGAATCCTTCTTGCCACGCGCACCGGATTCGGCGATGTGGAACACGCGCTGTTCGGCACTTTCCAGCACCTCCTGCACGCTCTTGCCTTCGGGCCGGTAGCCGTCCTCGGTGATCGAGGTGCCGGCATCGATCAGCTGGCGCATCACCGACTTCTCGCGCACGATCTCCGCATACGCGGCGATATTGGCCGCGCTCGGCGTGCTGTTGGCCAGTTCGATCAGATAGCTGGCACCACCGACCATCTCGGCCAGACCGTTGCTCTCGAACCAGTCGCCCAGGGTCACCGCATCACACGGCATGCCCTTGTTCGCCAGCTCGTTGATCGCGCGCCAGATCAGGCGGTGATCCTTGCGGTAGAAGTCAGCCTCGGCCAGCCGGTCGGCCACCTTGTCCAGCGCATCCGGCGCCAGCATCAGGCCGCCGAGGACGGCCTGTTCGGCATCGATGGAATGCGGCGGTACCCGGAGCGCCTCGATGGCAGAGGACGAGGATTTGCGTTCGGGCACGAAGGACATCGACTTACCTCACGGAGGGTTACCTCACGGAGAATGACTCCATGAAAGCGGGCAGCGCACCGACGTCGGTCGGGCGACTGCACCGATAACCATCATACGCGGCAGCATCTCACCCGCCGAGACAATAACTCTGTGGATAAGCTGTGGGTTGCTGGGGATAAAACGGGGCAAGGGGAACAGGGGCGAAAGCACCGCGTTGCTTCTTGCTGTCCCCGTGCCCCGTTCCCAGTGCTTCCGCATCACCAAAACAAACGGGCGCCTCGCGGCGCCCGTCGGTTTCCATCACGTGGATGGCGTATGGCTTATTTGTCGCTCTTGTCGCTGACCACGATCACCTTGACGCTGGTGTGTACGTCGGCATGCAAGTGGATCGCCACGTCGAATTCACCGGTGTGACGCAGCGGGCCTTCACCCAGGATCACTTCGCCCTTGTGGACGGTGTGACCGGCGGCAGCCAGCGCTTCGGCGATATCACGCGGACCCACCGAGCCGAACAGCTTGCCTTCCGCACTGGAATGCGCGGAGATCGTCACGGCAGCACCGTCGAGCTTGGTCTTGCGTGCCTCGGCATCGGCCAGTGCGGTGTTGGCCTTGGCTTCGTATTCGGCACGACGCTGTTCGAACGCAGCCAGGTTGGCGGCATTGACGCGTACGGCCTTGCCCTGCGGCAGGAGGAAATTGCGGCCGTAGCCCGGCTTCACGTTGACCTTGTCGCCAAGCGTGCCGAGGTTGCGGACTTTCTGCAGAAGAATGAGTTCCATGTTGATTCCTTTTCGTTAGCGCCGGTGTGGCCCGACGCAGCCAGAGGACGGTTGTCCGAAGGATGTCCGAGATTTCGCCCAGCCAGGCCGGGCGAAACCACTGACCGCAACCCCAAGGCTGCGGTCAGTCACGATCAGACGTCGTGGTTGTCGGTGTACGGCAGCAGCGAGAGGAAGCGTGCGCGCTTGATCGCGGTGGCCAGCTGACGCTGATAACGCGCCTTGGTACCGGTGATGCGGCTCGGCACGATCTTGCCGTTCTCGGTGACGTACTGACGCAGGGTGTTGAGATCCTTGTAGTCGATCTCCTTCACGTCTTCGGCAGTGAAGCGGCAGAACTTGCGGCGGCGGAAAAACTTGGACATGGTCTGGATTCCTTATCGGTCGTCGCTGTCGCGATCGTTGTCGCGGTCGTCGCGGTCACGCCCACGCGGGCGGCCCTCGCCTTCACCGTCGCTGTCATCGTCGTCGCGGCGACGCGAGGACTTGGCGTCATCCTTTTCCTTGGACTTCAGGATGAAGGACGGCTCGGTGTCGGCTTCGTCACGGCGCACAACCAGGTGGCGCAGCACGGCGTCGTTGAAGCGGAAACCCGACTCCAGCTCGTTCAGCGCGTTCTGGCTCACTTCGATATTGAGCAGCACGTAATGTGCCTTGGCCAGGTTCACGATCGGATAGGCCAGCTGACGACGGCCCCAATCTTCCAGACGGTGGATCTTGCCGCCGTCGGTCTCGATCAGCGCCTTGTAGCGCTCGAGCATCGCCGGAACCTGCTCGCTCTGGTCAGGGTGGACCATGAACACAACTTCGTAATGACGCAGGGTCATTGTGGTTTGACTCCTTGTGGATGCGGCCTTGCGGCCTCGCAGCCTCCCGCCGATGCGGTGAGGCAAGTGCCCATCCATGACCTTTCGGGCATGGACAGAAGCGGAATTGTAGGATGCCACAAGGGTTTAACGCAAGTGACTGAAAAGCAAAGGCTCAGCCGACCGTAAAACTCTCGCCGCAGCCGCATTCGCCGGTGGCATTGGGATTGTGGAACACGAAGCTGGCGTTGAGGCCCTGGCGCTGGAAGTCGATGACGGTGCCCTCGACCAGGGCCAGGTTCTTGTCATTGACGATCAACGGCACGCCGTCCACGTCGACCAGCCGGTCGCCCTCACCGACTGCCTCGGCCAGATCCACCACATAGGCGAACCCGGAGCAACCGGTGCGCTTGACGCCGAAGCGCACGCCGGCCGCCGCCGGAGTGGCTGCCAGGAAGTGGCGCATGCGCTCGTTGGCGGCAGGGGTGATGCTGATGCTCATGGTGGGTGGATCCAACCTCAGTTAATGGCCTGGAAAGTCGCAGCCCAGGCAACAGCTACATTATCATGGAGGTCTTGCGCGTATGTTTTTACTGCGCGCGTCCTTCATCAACGACTCATGCGTCGATATGCGGCGCCCCAGCAGGAGTTTCAATTCATGGCAGTGGCAAGTGTGAAGCAGGCTTTATCCGGCAAGATCGAAGCCGGCAGCACGGTGACCGTGCGCGGCTGGGTGCGCACGCGCCGCGATTCCAAGGCTGGCCTGTCCTTCGTCAATGTCACCGACGGCTCCTGCTTCGACCCGATCCAGGCGGTGGTGCCGGCCACGCTGGGCAACTACCACAGTGAAGTCCTGCATCTCACCGCCGGTGCCGGCGTGATCGTCTCGGGAACCCTGGTGCCGTCGCAGGGCAAGGGCCAGAGCTTCGAGCTGCAGGCGGACGAGGTGATCGTCACCGGTCTGGTCGACGATCCGGAAACCTACCCGATCCAGCCCAAGCAGCACTCGATGGAATTTCTGCGCGAGGTCGCCCATCTGCGTCCGCGCACCAACCTGTTCGGCGCGGTGACGCGCGTGCGCCACACGATGATGACGGCGATCCATCGTCATCTGACCGAGCAGGGGTTTTTCTGGATCAACACGCCGATCATCACCACCTCGGACGCCGAGGGTGCCGGCGACATGTTCCGCTTGTCCACCCTGGACCTGGCCAACCTTCCGCGCGACGACAAGGGCAAGATCGACTTCCGCAAGGATTTCTTCGGCCGCGAGGCCTTCCTAACCGTGTCCGGCCAGCTCAACGTCGAGGCGTACTGCCTGGCGATGAGCAAGGTCTATACGTTCGGCCCGACCTTCCGCGCGGAGAACTCCAACACGCCGCGCCATCTGGCCGAGTTCTGGATGGTCGAGCCGGAGATCGCGTTCGCCGATCTCACTGCGGATGCCGATTGCGCCGAAGGTTTCCTCAAGGCGATTTTCAAGGCGGTGCTGGACGAGCGTGCCGACGACATGGCGTTCTTCGCCGAGCGCGTGCAGCCGGATGCGATCAGCCGGATGGAGGCGTTCATTGCCCAGCCGTTCGAGCGCATCGACTACACCGACGCGATCGAGATCCTGAAGAAGTCGGGCCAGAAGTTCGACTACCCGGTCGCCTGGGGCATCGACCTGCAGACCGAACACGAACGCTACCTGGCCGAGAAACATATCGGCCGCCCCGTGGTCGTAATGAACTACCCCGAGGCGATCAAGGCGTTCTACATGCGCTTGAACGATGATGAGAAGACCGTTGCCGCGATGGACGTGCTGGCCCCGGGCATCGGCGAGATCATCGGCGGCAGCCAGCGTGAGGAACGGCTGGACTACCTCGATCGCCGCATGATCCAGTTCGGTCTCGATCCCGCTTCCTATGGCTGGTACCGTGACCTGCGCCGGTATGGCACGGTGCCGCATGCCGGTTTCGGCCTCGGCTTCGAGCGCCTGCTGGTCTACGTCTGCGGCCTTTCCAACATCCGCGATGCCATCCCCTACCCGCGTGCCGCTGGAACGGCCGAATTCTGAGTACCCCGCCTGTCATGTCGCATCGATTTCCCACCATCCTCGCCGCACTGGCTTTCAGCGTGCTGCTGGGTGGCTGTCACACCGCCAAGGTACTGATCCCGCCGAACCTGCGGCCGCCCGAGGAAGACAACGGCAAGGCACTGAAACTGGCCCAGCAGCAGTTGCTGCAGGCCTCGCCATGCTGCAGCAGCTTCGCGGACTTCTCCTACAGCAGCATGCTGCCGTGGCAGCCGCAGAAGTTCGTCCTCGGCAGTGGCAGCATGGTCGCCAACCTCAATGGCGCGCACAGTTATTACCTTGCATTCCGCCTGCCGAGCGACGTCAAGCTGCCGTACCAGGTGGCCTTGAAATCGGAATTGAATGGTCGCTGGCTGCATGCCAGTTACCTATTCGCGCCCACCATCGTGCTGCTGGACGAAGGCTTCCAGCCGATTCGCTCCGACGACATCGAGTTGTGCGAACACATGGGCTGGAGCGATGAAACCACCGGCGCCTTCGGCAGCATCAAGATCGACAGCGACAAGGCGCGCTACCTGCTGGTCTACAGCTCGGCGGCGCAGCAATCGGGCAAGACCTACTGGGAACAGTCACCTGCGTCGATCTCCAACACGACCGCAGCGACGCTCCAGATGAACTCCGCGGGCAGCTTCAGCATTCCGCACGGCCCGGATGGCACGCTGTGGGTCGGCATGATGAACAAGACCTACGCCAAGGCCGTCGACAGCGCGATCTGCAAGAAAGCAGCCAAAGGTGATGGCGTGCTCAATACGCTGCGCACCGCGCTGCCGCTGCCCTGGAGCAGCAGCAATACCAGCAGCGGCAGCAGCAATGGCAGCAGCGCCAGCGGCAGTCACCCGTGATCACTCTGTATCTCGCGCTGCTGGCCGCCGGCATCGGTCTGTTCGTGCTGTCCTACGTGGCCCAGTTCCGGCTCGCGGCCCTGTTGCGCCAACGCTACCCGCAGCAATGGAAGATCATTGCCGAGCCCGAACAGGGCAAGACCACGGCATTTCGTATCTGGATTCGCATGCAGCATGTGTTGCGTTCACCTGCACTGCCTGCACTGGGCGATGCGACCATCAACCGCTGGCAACAGGTGTGGCGTTACAGCCCGTGGCTGGGCTGGGTGTGCTGGCTCGCCGCCTTGGCGATGCGTCTGCTGCTGCGCTGAAATCCGACCGGAGAATCCCATGCAACTGGATCTGAGTGGGCGCCATGCGCTGGTCTGCGGTGCGTCGCAAGGCATCGGCCACGCCAGCGCGATCGAACTGGCGGAGCTGGGGGCCAACGTCACCCTGCTGGCGCGCTCGGTCGACGCGCTGCAGACGATAGCCGCGGGTCTGCCGCGGCCCCATGCCGGCCAGCGGCACGACTGGCGCAGCGTCGACATGCTGGACATCACCAGTCTGCAGGCGGTGGCCAGCGAGATCGCCGCCGATCAACCCGTTCAGATCCTGATCAACAACACCGGCGGACCACCTGGCGGCCCGGCACATACGGCGACGGCGGCCGCGTTCGAGACGGCATTCCGCCAGCATCTGCTCGCCGGCCAGACCCTGCTGCAGACGCTGCTGCCCGGCATGCGCGCCAGTGGCTACGGGCGCATCGTCAACGTGATTTCCACCTCGGTGAAAGAGCCGATCGTCGGCCTCGGCGTCTCCAACACGGTGCGCGCCGCGGTCGCCGGCTGGGCCAAGACGCTGTCCGCGGAACTGGCTGCTGACGGTATCACCGTCAACAATGTGCTGCCCGGTTATACCCGCACCCAGCGTCTCGCTGGCCTGCTGGCCGCGCAAGCCGCGGCCAGCGGCCGCAACGAGGACGAGGTCGCCCAAGGCATGCTGGCCACCGTTCCGGCGCGCCGCTTCGGCGAAGCGAGCGAAATCGCGGCGGTGATCGCGTTCCTGTGCACGCCGGCGGCAGCCTATGTCAACGGCGTCAGCATTGCGGTGGATGGCGGCCGGACACGGGCGCTGAGTTGAGGGGGCAGTCGCTCGCACAAGCCAGTGCATTTGCAGCACGCTGGTTTTAAGCTTGCGCGGATGTCTATTCCGCGCCTAGCCAATCTGATCGATGGTCGTCTGCAGGTGCCGCAGCACGACGCCTGGCTGAATGTGCATGAGCCCGCCACCGGTGCGGTGTTCGCACACTGCCCCGATTCCTCTTCCGCCGATGTCGAGATCGCCGTCGCGGCGGCCAGCCGCGCTGCCGCCAGCTGGGCGAACACGCCGGTCGAGCAGCGCGCACAGCGGCTGCAGCGACTGGCCGATCTGATCGAGGCGCGACTGGAAGAATTCGCGCTGCTGGAATCACGCGACAGCGGCAAGCCACTCGCCCTCGCGCGCGCACTCGACATCCCGCGCGCGATCAGCAACCTGCGCCACTTCGCCGCCGCGGTCATGACCTGGGGCAGCGAATCGCACGCGATGGCCACCGGCACCACGGACACCGGCGCGATCAACTACACCTTGCGCCAGCCGCTCGGCGTGGTGGGCTGCATCAGTCCGTGGAACCTGCCGCTGTACCTGTTCACCTGGAAGATCGCCCCCGCGTTGGCCACTGGCAACACGGTGGTGGCCAAGCCATCGGAAGTGACGCCGTGCACCGCCGCCCTGCTCGGCGAACTGAGCATCGAGGCGGGTTTTCCGCCCGGCGTGTTGAACATCGTGCAGGGCCGCGGCCCGAGCGTGGGCCACGCGATCGTGGAACATCCGCGGGTGAAGGCGGTTTCCTTCACCGGCAGCACCGCCACCGGCACGCAGATCGCCCGCGCTGCCGCACCGCAGTTCAAGAAAGTGTCGCTGGAGATGGGTGGCAAGAATCCGGCGATCGTATTCGCCGATGCCGATCTTTCCGAGGCGAACCTGGACACTGTCGTGCGCTCAGGCTTCGCCAACCAGGGCGAGATCTGCCTGTGCGGCTCGCGACTGCTGGTGCAACGCTCGATTTACGAGACCTTCCGCGCACGTTATCTCGCGCGGGTGCAGGCGCTACGGGTCGGCGATCCGTCGGATGCTGGCAGCAATCTCGGTGCGATGGTTTCCCAGATGCATTACGACAAGGTGCTCGGCTGCATCGAACAGGCTCGTGCTGAAGGCGGCCACGTGCTGTGTGGCGGCCACGCGATCCATTTATCGGGCCGCTGTGCCGATGGCTGGTTCATCGCACCCACGGTGATCGAAGGCCTGCCGTCCGCGGCGCAGACCAACCAGCAGGAAATCTTCGGCCCGGTGGTCAGCCTGATTCCGTTCGAGGACGAGGCCGAAGCATTGGCGATCGCCAACAACAGCCACTACGGCCTTGCCGCTTCGCTGTGGACGCAGGACCTGTCACGCGCGCACCGATTCGCCGCTCAGCTCGAGTTCGGCATCGTCTGGATCAACTGCTGGCTGTTGCGCGATCTGCGCACACCGTTCGGTGGCACCAAGCAATCCGGACTCGGCCGCGAAGGCGGCAGTGATGCGCTGCACTTCTTCACCGAGCCGAAAAATATCTGCATCCGCTATTGATCAGGTGTTACCAATCAGATGCTTTTGATCCACCCCGCGGCGCAAGCCGCACCGAAGAGTACACAACCGTGACCAGTCCCCTGCAAGAACTGCTCGATGGCAACCGTCGCTGGTCCGCTGCCAGACATGCGGAAGATCCGCACTTCTTCGAACACCTGGCAAAGCAGCAATCGCCGAAATATCTGTGGATCGGCTGTTCCGACTCACGCGTGCCCGCGACCCAGATCGTCGACCTGCCACCAGGCGAGATCTTCGTGCAGCGCAATGTGGCGAACGTGGTCTCGCACAGCGACCTCAACTGCCTCAGTGCGATCCAGTTCGCGGTGGACATCCTCAAGGTCGAACACATCATCATCGTCGGCCATTACGGCTGCGGCGGCATCCAGGCGGTGCTGGACGAGCGCCGGCTCGGCCTGGTCGACAACTGGTTGCGGCATGTCGGCGATGTGGCGGAGAAACATTCCTCGCTGCTCGCCTCCATGGACTTGATGTCGCTGCGCAATACCCGCCTGTGTGAACTCAATGCGATCGAACAAGTGACCAATACCTGCCGCACCACGGTGGTGATGGACGCTTGGGAACGCGGCCAGAAACTCGCGGTACATGCGTGGTGCTACAGCCTCGACAATGGTCATATGCACGATCTGAACATGCACGTCGACTCGCGCACGGCGCTGGAGCCGGCTTACGAAAACGCCCTGCAGCGATTGACGCGGCTGCCGGCAGTGCGCGCATGAGCGGAGTCATTCGTACCGATGCCGCACCGGCGCCAGTCGGCGCCTACCCGCACGCGCGACGCGTCGGCGACCTGTTGTTCCTGTCCGGCGTCGGCCCGCGTCAGCCCGGCAGCAACACGATTCCCGGCAACGTGCACGATGCAGCCGGCCAGTTGGTCGAATACGACTTCGAGGCGCAATGCCGACAGGTCTTCACCAATGTACGCGCGGTGCTGGAGGCCAGCGGCGGCGCCTGGACCGACCTGGTCGACATCACCGTGTTCCTGACCGACATGCAGCGGGACTTCGCTAGCTACAACCGTTTGTACGCGGAGTATTTCGCCGGTGTCGACGCCTGTCGCACCACGCTGGGTATCACGGCATTGCCGACGCCGATCGCGATCGAACTGAAATGTGTGGCAGCGTTGACCGCGTCGACACGCTGAGCGTCCACTACAACAAACCGCGACCACGGATCAGCCATGAAAAAACCCCGCCGGCGATGCCGACGGGGTTTTTGATTCACAACAGCCGGGCCGACTATCAGCCCGCGGTGCTGGCAGCAGCCGGAGCAGCAGCCTTCTTGTGGCTCTTGTGCTTCTTGTGGTGAGTCGTGGTGGTGGCAGCCTTCGGCGCATCGGCCTTCATCGCATCAGCCGGAGCAGCTGCGGGAGCAGCGGCCGGAGCGCTCTGCTGGGTCGCTGCCGCTGCCTGCGGGGCAGCAGCCTGAGCCAGTACAGAACCGGAAAGAGCCACGCCCGCCACGAGCAGGGAAGCGATCGCAAGTTTACGCATCATGATGTTGAGCCTCGGATCATTGGATATCGCGAACCCGGCCGGAACCCGGCAACTCGGGTGGCGCGACGAGCCAACAATAGCAGCAGGAAGGACGTACGACGACTGAACGGAACACGGTATTTTCACGGCAACCGGATCGCTGGTTCTTGACATTCATTCGCGCCGATTTCACGCGCATAAACTTGCGATTACTGCAGGCTGACCTGCAGCAATTGAGCGATCAGTTCCTGCACCACCGTCGCCCGATCTTCGTCGTAGTCAAAGCTCTCCTCGTCCATGTAATTGAGCTGGGCGAGTTCCAGCTGCACTGCCTGCACACCCGCGGCGGGGTTGCCGTATTGACGGGTGATGTAGCCACCCTTGAAGCGGCCGTTGACGGCAAAACTGAAGCGCGACTGTGATTCCAGGCACGCCTGCAGTCGTCCCTGCAATGGCGCGTCGCAGCTTGCTCCAGAGACCGTGCCGAGATTGAAGTCCGGCAGCTGGCCGTCGAACAGCATCGGTACCCGGCTGCGGATGGAGTGACCTTCCCACAGCACCACGCGGCCATGCTCGGCATGCAGTCTCGCAAGTTCGTGCGTTATGGCCTGATGGTAGGGCTGCCAGTAATCGTTTATCCGCTGTTGAACTTCGGCGGCATCGGGCGAACCACCGTCCAGATACAGCGGCTCGCCATTGAAGCCGATGGTGGATACCAGGCCGGTTTCGCGCTGCCCCGGATACAGCGCATGGCCATCGGCCGGCCGGTTCAGATCGATCACATAACGCGAGGCCAGCGGCTTCAGCACGCTGGCGCCCAGCGCTTCGGCCAGCGGCCCGTACAAACGCCCCACATGCCAGTCGGTGTCCGGCGAGCGGCGTGCGGCCGGATGCATGCGCGCGGCGATGTCGTCGGGAATGAAGCTGCCGTCGTGCGGCAGGCTGATCAACAGCGGTACGCGACCGCGCTGCAAGGTGAAATTGGCCATGCGCGTCATTCTACTGGCGCCGGCGCGCGTTCACCCCATCAGCACCAGTTCTTCCGCCGACGTCGGATGGATTGCCACGGTCGCCTCCAGGTCGCGCTTGTGCAGGCCGAGCTTCAAAGCCACCGCGAAACCCTGCAGCATTTCATCGATACCGGGGCCCAGCGCATGGATGCCAACCACCCGCTCCTCGGTGCCCACGCAGACCAGTTTCATCACACTCTGCTCGCGCCGACCGGCGAGGGCCCACTGCATCGGCGTGAACCGGCTGCAATGGACGGTCACCTGCCCCCCATACTGACGACGGGCCTGCGCCTCGGTCAGCCCGACCATGCCTAGCGGCGGCTCGGCAAAGACCACACTGGGGATGTTCTCGTAATCCAGCTGCGCATCCGGCTGACCGCCGAACAGCCGATCCGCCAGCCGCCGGCCGGCGGCGACCGCTACCGGCGTCAACGCCTTGCGCGCGGTGACATCACCTACCGCATGGATGCCCGTAACGTTGGTGTCCTGCCGCACATTGGTCCGCACATGGCCGTGATCGTCGACTTGCACACCGGCTGCGTCGAGTCCCAATGCCTCGGTGTTGGGCACGCGGCCCACCGCCCACAGCAACGCATCGTAGGGACCGTGCGAACCAGCCGACGCATCGTCCAGCATGATGCCATCAGGCGTGCGGTGCGCGGCCTGGACTGCACTGTGATGGCTGAGGCGTATGCCCTGCACTTCCATCTGCTGCGTCAAGGCCTGCACCAGCTCCTCGTCAAAACCTTCCAGCAAGCGCTCATGCGCCAGCACCTCCACTTCGCTGCCGAGCGCACGCAGCAAGCCGGCGAATTCCACCGCCACATAGCCACCGCCCACGATCGCGATACGACGAGGCGGTGCCTCCAGCACAAACACGTCGTCCGAGACCATGCCCAGCTCGAAACCCGGGAGTGCCAGCCGACGTGGCCGTGCACCGGTGGCGATCACGATCTGCGCCGCCTGCAGTCGGCTGCCATCAGCCAGCTCGATCACATCCGTCGCTACAAAGCGTCCGGCCTGCCGCAACAGTTGCACGCCAGCTTCCTGCAGACGTTGTGCATAACGTTGATCGATCGCGTCGATGTAGCGCTGGCGCAAGCCGCGGAAGTGCTCCCAGTCGAGCGGTCCCGGCTGCGAGGCAAAACCGAATTCGACGGCGAGCAGCTGTGACTGCGCCAGCTGCGCAGCAAACCACAACGCCTTCTTCGGCACGCAGCCGCGGTGCACACACGTGCCGCCCAACGCACCAGGGTCGAGCAGGGCTACGCGGGCACCATGCTGCGCGGCGCGGAAAGCGGTCGCCAGGCCCGCGGAACCAGCGCCCAGCACGATCAGGTCATGGCTTGCGGTCATCGCTTCGCCCTCGATAGTTCGGGCGAAGCTAGCAGCTAACCGCTGAAATCGCCGTCAAACGATCAGGCGGATATGCACCAGCCACAGCTAGACGTTGTCTACAGTCCGAAGCGCGCCGGCGCATAAGGCGTCGCGTCGATCGGCGAAGCCGAGCCGCCCAGCATCGACGCAACCAGCTCGCCGGTCGCCGTCGACATGCTTACACCGAGCATGCCGTGCGCTGTCGCCAGCAGCAGGTTCGACCAGCGTGTGCTGGGGCCGATGATCGGCACTTCATCCACGCTCATCGGTCGCCAACCCCACCATTCCTCCAACAACTCCGGACCTTCCGGTTCGTGCAAGCCGGTCGCCGCGCCACGCCGCAACGCATCCAGCCGGGCCCGATTGAGCCCTTCGCTGTAACCGGAAAACTCCATGGTGCTGCCCAGTCGATAACCGTCGGCCCAGGTGGTTACGCATACCGCGGCTTCGCGCAATGCCAGTGCATGCCGCGGCGCCAATGCGGGTCGACTATAGGTCAACGAATAGCCCTTGCCCGGCTGCATCGGCAGACGCAGGTCCAGCTTTTTTGCCAACAATGGCGACCAGGCACCGAGCGCCAGCAGTACGCGCTCACCTTCGAAGGTGCCGCGGCTACTGTGCACCTGCGTGATACGACCGTCGGCGGTTCCGAAGTCTTCAATCCGCGTAGCCGTCTCGATGACTCCACCAAGCTCGGTCACGCGCCGTGCCAGTTCGGCCGCATAACGATCCGGCCGCAACCGCGCATCGCCGGGATGAAACAGGCCGCCGCATACGCCAGGCTTCAGCGCGGGCTCCATCGCCTCCACTTCGTCGCCACGCAGGCGTTGCACGTCGATGCCTAGACGCTCCAGTACAGCGACATGATCACGTTGATCGGCCGCCTGCTTTTGTACCGAGCGGTAGACGTACAACGTGCCCGCTTCGCTGAATTCGCAATCCAGCGGCTCGTCGCGCACCAGCTCGGCCAGCAGCTGACGTGAACGCTGCAGGATCGCCGCCCGCGCCGTGGTCGCGCTGGCAAAGTCACGCCAATTGCAGTGCCGCGCAAAGCCCAGCAACCAGCGCAGCCGCGGCCCGTCGAAACGCGGATTGAGATACAGCGGCGCATCCGCCGTCAGCATCGAGCGCAGTGCCAGGCCGATCATGCCGGGCATCGCCAGCGGTGCTGCGTGACTGGGCGTGATCGTGCCGCAGTTGCCGTGCGAGCTGCCGCAACCGGGTGTGCCCTGTTCAAGCACCCGCACGCCGGCACCGGCCTTGAGCAGATACAGCGCACACGCCAGGCCGATGACACCGCCGCCGAGGATCAACACATCACTGCGCGAAGCATTCATCCATTCATTGTAGCGGCCGAGCGTGCCGTACCAAGCCACTTGCATCGCATAAATTACGCGCGTAATCTTCATTACGACTACACGTGTAATCCATCCAGGGAACAGCCATGTCGAATCCGCCAGTCACCATCAGCGATGCCGAAAGCCGGGTGATGGAAGTGCTGTGGCAGCAGGCACCACAGACTTCCGAAGACATCGTCGCCGCCCTGCTGGAACCCACGGGCTGGCATGAGAAAACCATCAAGACCCTGCTCAACCGCCTGCTCGGCAAGGGCGCAATCGGCGCCGAAAAGGATGGCCGGCGCTATCTGTATTCGCCGCTGCTGCGGCGCGAGGAGTGGCAACAACAGGAAAGCCGCAGTCTGCTCGACCGCGTATTCGGCGGCAAGCTGACACCACTGCTGACGCACTTCAGCCAGCACGAAAAACTGAGCGCGAAAGAGATCGCCGAGTTGCGCAAATTGATCGATGCAATCGACCGGAAGGGGCACTGACCATGTTCGTCATGCTGCTGTACGTCACCTTCGGGCTGCTTCTGGTGCTGACATTGCGCTGGCTGGCACGACAGTGGTTCGGCGCCGGGCCGGCATTCACGTTGTGGCTGTTGCCGCCACTGTTGGCGATGCTGCCGTGGCTACCGACGCTGCCATCCGCATGGGCCGTCACACCGACCCTGCTGGTGCTGCCCACCACGCCAAGCTTCGTCGCGCAGGTCATGCCGGCCTCCTCGAGGCTACCCTGGCCATTGCTGCTATGGCTGGCCGGCACGGTCTGCTGTCTGCTGCGACTGACATTCCACTACGGCCGATTGCGGCGGCAGAGCTGCCGACTGCCCGCTGCGATGTGCCACACCCTGCAACGAGATTTGCACGGTCTGGACCCGCTCCGACTGCGGCTGCACCCGGCCGGGCCGGCCGTACTGTGGGCACCGCGCAGCCTGGTGCTGTTGCCGGCGAGTTTTCTCGAACGCTTCGATGCCGACGAACGGCGGCTGGTGCTGCAACACGAATACATGCACCTGCGTCGTGGCGACGCGCTGTGGAGCCTGCTCGCGGAGCTTGCGGTCGCGCTGTTGTGGTTCCACCCGCTGGCGTGGCTGGCGTTGCCGCGGCTAAGGCTGGATCAGGAACTGGCTTGCGACGAACGCGTGCTGCGCCAGTCACCGCAGGATGAGACGAAGTACGCCTACACCCTGCTGCACAGCACCGGCATGGATGCCACGCCGGTACTCATCCCCTGGCTTGACCAGCCACAACTGAAGGAGCGATTGAACATGATCCAGCGTCATCGTCCCGGCGCCTTGCGTCGCCGTATCGGGTTTGTCGGCTTGACTGCATTGATCGCAGCGAGCGCCTTCGTGGCGCAGGCCGCCGTGCATACCAAGCCCGACCACCCGGCCTCCACCGATCTGAGCTTCAACACGAACATCAATCCACGCTATCCGGCAGATGCCATCAAGAATCATCAGCAAGGTACGGTCATCCTCGACGTGCTCGTAGGCACCGATGGCAAGCCGCGCGAAGTCAAGGTGAACCCCGCTACCCAGGCAGCGCCCAGCCTGATCAAGGCGGCCAGCGATGTGGCCATGCAGTGGCGGTTCAATCCAGCGACAAAGAACGGCAAACGGATCCAGAGCTATGCGCGGGTGCCGATCAACTTCAGCCTGACCGAAACGCCCACCGAAACGCCTGTACCGGCGACTGCGCCGCCGAAGTCGCCGGTTTCGTCATAGTCATCATATGACTCGTCCAATTTCTGAGGACTTTCTTCCAACCCATTGATTTGATAACCTCGGCGCGACTCACGCCGAGGTTGTTCCATGCACCTGGAATCCGTTGCCAGCTTCGCGTCAACGTCATCACCATGGCGCACCGTGCGCCAGTCACTGTTGGCGACCACGTTCCTGCTGTTGGCCGCCTGTGCCAGCAGCTCGCATCGGCGCGAACCGACATTCACCGATTCGCATTCCTCGCTGGCCGATCTGCCGGCCCGTGCACCTTCGGCCGCCAGCGCTGGTGCCGCAAACGATGTGTTGTTCCGCGCCATGGCCCTGGTCGGCACGCCTTACCACTGGGGCGGCAATACACCGGCCGGTGGTTTCGACTGCAGCGGGCTGGTCGATTACATCTATCGACAGGCAACCGACATCTTGCTGCCGCACAGCTCACGAGAAATGGCCGCGATGAGCGGCCGCAAGGTGTCGCGGATGACCGAGCTGGCCAGTGGCGACCTCGTGTTCTTCGGCAGCCGCGCAGGCATCAGCCATGTCGGCGTGTACGTGGGCAAGGGCCGCTTCGTGCATGCGCCGAACAGCGGCGGCACGGTGCGGCTGGACGATATCGACGGACCGTACTGGCGCGACCATTTCGAATACGGCAAACGACTGCTGGATTGAAATCAACGGTAATGAGGCAAAGCTGCCTTCACCCAACTCTCCGTGCAGCGGCGCGGCGAAACTACAACAACGGCGCCTGCAGGCGCCGTTGTTGTTTACGCATGTACTCAAACTCAGTGCGCTTCGGCACCCGGCGGATGCGCGTGACCATGCTGGATCTCTTCCTCGGTGGCATCGCGAACGTCGTTGATGACGACGTCAAAATTCAGCGTCTTGCCGGCCATCGGGTGGTTCAGATCCACGTCGATCGCGCTCATGCCGACCTTGTGCACCGTCACCGCGCGCTGGCTACCGTCCTTCAGCTTCAGCACGGTGACAATGCCCGGCTTGAGGCGATTCGCCTGTGGGAAATACTTTTTCGACATGCGCTGGATCTGGTCTTCCTGGCGCTCGCCATAACCATCGGCCGCCGCCACCTCGGCCTGCAGCGTCTCGCCGGCCTCATGGCCTTCCAGCGCCGCTTCCAGACCCGGGATCAGCTGGCCGTGGCCGAGCAGGACCCACAGCTGCTCGTCGCGATCATGCGAACTCTCGATCTTTTCACCGTCCACCGTCAGCGTGTAGTGGATCGCGATGACCTTGTCCTTGCCAGCCTTCATTGCCTGTCTCTCTGGAGAAATAAAAGAACCGATTCTATCAGCGCATCCCGATCATGGCCGCGCCTTCTCGAAATCCGGTAGTGTCTCAGTTTGAAATCTAGCCTTTTCTACTTCTTGTTTTAGGCTTCTTAGGCGTGGAAGGCTTAGGTTGTTCTGCCTTTTCCTCTTTGGCACCATAGTGCCGCGCGAGGATGAAGGCGCCTCCGAATACGGTGATGGCGCCTCCCCCGAACCCGGCGGCAGCTCCTGGCGATCCCAGATAGGCAATGATGCAAGTTGTGATCATCGCAGCAACAAACGAACACATGGCGAACTTTTGTCCGCGCGGGATCGCGTCAACATCGGTTTTCATACAATGATGCCGAATCTGCTGCTCGGCCTGAGCCATCTCTATGATCTTCAGCGCGGACCCGGGACTGACTTCCTCGTACGCCGCCAAACTTTCTGGGGAAGGTAGCGGTCCAGAATGCGACTTAACCTGAAGGATGTACTGCTGTACTGCCTTATAGATTTGGGGCTGACTTGCTTGGAGCCGCTGGACTTCAGGTGGCAGAGGAACAGGAGGATGCGCACTCGCTTGCATTGGCGAGTCCGCTTCCTCGTTTGACCTTGATTCTTCGTCCTTGTTCATCGAACGATCTTAACGCAAAGCGCAAGTCGTTTCCGACTGCTTGCCAATCGGAGGCCTGATCGCCATGCCAATAGTTCTTGGTCAGGCATTTTGTATCTGGATACAGTTCTAGAATGCTCGTGAAACCGTACCAGAAGTACGTTTTTCTTGGATTCTTCACTGTCTCTTCCTTCTGGACTTAAATCACCAGATGATGATAGCTCCATAGTAGACACGTTTTCCGTGTCTAAGTTCAAGCACAAGTTGGTTTTTTCTTGTACGGGCCACGAGCCTTGGCGGCCGGATCTGGCACCAGCGCCGCAATCTCTGCCAGTGACCATACATGGTCAGACACGCCAGCTTCCATCGCAGGCGTGACGCGAAGCGTCTTGTGGATCCGGCCGAAGTTGTAGTGCATGAAGTGCAGCGCAACCGCGTGCATGTGATTGTCCACTTTCTTGCTGAAAGCATTAGAAAGACGCGTAAAGCGGCGCATGGACATGCGCATGGTCAGGTTCTGGCGCTCGACATAGCTTGTCGAGATATGGGCTGGATTCGGCTCGCCTTCAATGCGCACGGTCTTGGTGCCGATATGCTCGCTCGGGCTGTACTTGCGCTCTGGCGAGGATGGGCCTTCACCGTAGACCTTCACGAGCATGGCGTAGTCGATATCCGAACCAAATGCCCGCTCTACCGCATCCACGTAGACCTTGTGGCCGTCCGTGGTGAGCTGGATGCGGTTAGAGAGACGTCCCGCCAGATCAGCGATAAAGGCGTTTGCAGCGGCAGCGCCACGATCACCAACCATCCATGAAGCAATGATCTTGGTATCGGCGCAAATGGCCGTCCACGTCCACACATCACCGACGCCGAACTCACCTTCGCGCTCAGCCGGGACGTTCTTCTGCTTGGCACCGACGAACGACCAGATTTCGTCGCACTGGACGCGCTTGCACGGCAGGTTGCGCAGGGTGCTGTCCTGGTACTCGGCGCAGGCCGAGCCTACGTCTACCAGCAGCTTCGTCACGGTATTAATGGAGCAGTCCGCTAAGCGGGAAGCCGCACGTAGGCTCATGCCTTCGACGAGGAAGCCGAGGATTTTGGCGCGTTCTGCAATGGACATGCGGTTCATAGTTCAGCCTCTTAAACTGAACTATATGCCAGAGTAATGTTAAATGCAACTGTTTGTTTACGTAATTTGCCTTTTTATAGTTGCACATGTCTGCGGATGATGTATTCTTGCCTCACGCAGACTTGTCGAAGTCGGGAGCTGACCATGGAAAGCACAACTACGGTCTTGCCACAGAGTGACGACCGGGCCACAACTCAAGGACGGTCTACCGTTCAATTTCCATATTCCGATCTTGACGCGGCCATTGAAGTCGTGCGTGGCGTTCACAATGCCGGAGGAACGGCATGCGATTCGGATCAATTGGCTGCGGAAATGAAGATGGAAGCCAAGGGTGGCGGCTTCCGGATGCGTATCACTGGGGCGCAGACCTTCGGACTGATTGTGTATGAACGCGGAGGGCGCATATCCCTGACGGATCTCGGACGCCAAATTATTGATTCCGCCACTGAGCGGCAGGCGCGCGTGAGTGCGTTTCTGACAGTCGAGCTATACGCCAAGGTCTACGAGCAATTCAAGGGCGGCCCATTGCCCCCACAGGCAGGGCTGGAGCGTGCGATAGGCACTCTCGGGGTGGGGGCAAAAGTAAGAGATCGAGCGCGGCAGGTTTTGCTTCGAAGCGCAAAACAGGGCGGATTCTTCGAAGCCGCTGCCGATCGCCTTGTAAAACCAAGCATCAAAACTGATACCGGCATTAGCCAAGGCCAATTGGACGAGAAAGACAATCGAGACAAGGGCAGAAGTGGTGGTGGTGGCGGCAATGATGACGAGTTGCATCCTCTCATCCGCGGTCTTCTTCAAACACTGCCAGCGCCAGGGGGAGTGTGGGGTGTTAGTGACCGGCTAGATTGGCTAAATATGGCCAATAGCATCTTGAAAATGATCTACAAGTCTGGCCCGAATGCTGGTGATATCAACATTACGATTGCCCAGAAGGAAGGGGGCGGAACGAACGGGTAGAAATGAAAAACCCCGCAGCGCGCCAACGCTAACGGGGTCTAAATTTGGCATGGTGGTGAAGGCACCCCTCTGCCACCTACAGCTTGTCGGTTAGGACACCAAAAGCATACGTTCTTTTGGGGCTGTAGGCAACTATTGCCTTCCAATCCTCTTAGGAGAATTGGCTATGGAATCTTTCCATCGCAAGCCCAAGAGCGTATTTGTGCGCGCTTACGTGAGGTTCCGTTTCGGACGGATCGAGAACGTAATCCAGCACTTCCGCTCGCATCCGGGTCAGTTATCGTTCGCTTTTAACTGACGGCTTCACAGGAGCGCCAGCTTTCGCTGGCGCTCCCTTATTCCAGCGTGTCGCAGCGGCATGTTGCGCAAGCTTTACGCGATCTTCCGCTGAGAGAGCATCCATTCTAGATTTTCCACCCTTCATTCCACCCTTACTGCTCGCCACTTTCCTAGCGGATGTCTTCTCAGAAGTCGGAAGCGCCGCTTCACCCGTAGCTACATCAAGGATGAATTTCGCTAACTGGTTGGGATCGCGCGGGCGCTTAGGATTAGGCATGGCTACAGTATGAAGCCGCATGCCTGACCGCTCAAGGAATCGGCGAGCAGCCTAGATTTCAAACTGAGACACTACCCGAAATCCAGCCCGCGCGCTTCCGGCCCCAGCCACACCAGCAAGGCCAGGATCAGCGCGACCACAGCGATCCACAACGACATCGCAAAGGCATAGTCGCCGCCGTGCCAATGCGCGATCCAGGTCTGCGCTGTAGCCGTGCCGGCCGCCAGCAGGTTGCCCATCTGATAGGCAAAGCCCGGCAAGGTGGCGCGCATGGAGCTCGGCGAGAGTTCGTTGAGATGCGTCGGCACCACGCCCCATGCACCCTGCACCATCACTTGGATCAGGAACGCACCGAGGCCAAGCAGCAGCAACGAGCCGCCGTACGTCCATAGCGGGATCACCGGAATCGCGAGCAGCGCGGCAATGATCATCGCCTTGCGTCGACCGATCCGCTCCGACAGCGTGCCGAAGAACAAGCCGCCGGCCAGCGCGCCGAGATTGAGCAGCGCAACCAGCATGAACGCCGCACCCGAGCTGGTATCCAGGTGCAGGTTCACTTCCTCGAAGGTGTGGTACATGTCCTGCGAGCCGTGGCTGAACATGTTGAAGGCCGCCATCAGCAGCATCAGATAGATCGCCAGCTTCCAGTGGCCGCGCATGGATTCAAGCACGCCAACCTTCCGGTGCTGCGCCTGGCCGCTCTGCCACACCGGCGACTCCGGCACACTGCGACGGATGTACAGCACCAACAAGGCCGGTACCGCGCCCACCACGAAAAGCCCACGCCAGCCGATGTGATCGAACAACAGCCAGTTGGCCAGCGCGGCGAGGAAAAATCCGCAGGGATAGCCGCTCTGCAGCAGGCCGGAGATCAGTCCACGCGACTTGGCCGGTATCGATTCCATCGCCAGCGACGCGCCGATGCCCCACTCGCCACCCATCGCGATACCGAACAGGAAGCGCAACACCAGCAGCATGGTGAGTGAGGTCGAGAACGCGGTGGCCAGCTCGAACAACGAGAACAGGATCACATCCAGCATCAGGATCGGGCGCCGCCCGTAGCGATCAGCCAGCCGGCCGAACAGCAAGGCGCCGATCGGCCGCGCCGCCAGGGTCAGGAACAGACCGTAGGTGACCTTGGCATTGTCGACCCCGAACTCTTTCGACACCGCGACGATGACGAAGGTGAGCAGGAAGTAGTCGAAGGCATCCAGCGTCCAGCCGAGGAAACTTGCCAGCACGGTATGCCGCTGGGTGGTATCGAGTTCACGCAAGGGTGCAAGCAGTGACATCAAGAGTTCCTTGAGCTGGACTGGCAAAGCGTCACTATCGTATGCCCGGCGTGCTCAAAAGATGCAACCCGCAGGCATGACATGCGGGCATCCAATGACCTAGGCTGACTGTCTGCATCGTCGACATGTGGAACCCGGATGGATCGAACCACGTGCGCACGGATCGCCAGTCTGTATGACGGCCGGCTGCAGCGCGGCTATGTCATGGGCAAGCTGACCAACGATCCGGTCTACGCCGCCACGGTCGCGGCAATTGCCGGCACGCAGTTGCCGTTGCTCGATCTTGGCTGCGGGATCGGCCTGCTCGGACAGTATCTGAGCGCGCAAGGCCATCGACTGCCCTACGTCGGACTTGATCACGACGAACGCAAGATCGTGGCCGGACAACGGGCGGCACAACGCGCCGGACTGGATGCCATGATGACCTTGCGCCATGCCGACGCAGCCGAACTTCCCGCGCTGCACGGCCACGTCGCCTTGCTCGACATGCTGCACTACCTGCCGGCCAAGCGGCAGCCTGCGCTGCTGCAGGCAGCGATCCGGCACCTGGCACCACAAGGCTGCCTGATCATCCGCAATGTGCTGCGCGAACCGAACTGGCGTTTCCACGCGACCCGGATCGAGGAGTTTTTCCTGCGTGCCTCCGGCTGGATTCCCGGTGGGGCGCAACACTATCCGACTGCCGATGAACTACGTGACCCGCTGGAAAACGCCGGGCTTGATGTACGCATCGAACCGCTGCGTGGGCGTACCCCGTTCAACAGCTACCTGCTCGTGGCACGGCCGCATTGCTGAGGGTGTTTCGCCATTCCATTCAGTTTGGTGACCATCGCACAAGCACTACACCGCAGGATCAGCTATACTTGGCGGCGCAGTCGTTCTGACTGCTGCGACACAAGTCGCCCTTTCCCTTAGTCTGCAACACGGTATGAACACTCCGGGTTGCTCAGGAGTGTTACATGTCCTTCGATTCGCTGGGCCTTGCGCCCGCGTTGTTGCGTGCGCTTGCCGATTACGGCTACACCCAGGCCACCCCGATCCAGGCTGCCGCGATTCCACCGGCACTGGCAGGTCACGACCTGCTCGCCGCGGCGCAGACCGGCACCGGCAAAACCGCTGCGTTCGCGCTGCCGCTGCTGCAAAAACTTTCCACCAGTGGCCAGACCATGACGCGCCGTCCGCGCGCCCTGGTATTGACCCCAACCCGCGAGCTGGCTGCCCAGGTGCATGAAAACCTGCGCGATTACGGCAAGCACATGCAGGTCAGCGCCACCACCATCTTCGGCGGCGTCAGCATGGGCCCGCAGATCAACGTGCTGCGCCGCGGCGTCGACATCGTCATCGCCACCCCGGGCCGGCTGATCGATCACATGCAGCAGCGCACGCTGGATTTGTCGGCCGTGGAAACGCTGATCCTGGATGAAGCGGACCGCATGTTGGACATGGGCTTCCTGCCCGCACTGAAGCGCATCCTGCAGTCGGTGCCGAAGAAGCGCCAGACGCTGCTGTTCTCCGCCACGTTTGCACCGGCGATCAAGACGCTGGCGATGGAGTTCATGCACAACCCGAAAGAGATCTCGGTTTCGGCGCCGAACACCGTCACCACCCTGGTCAGCCATCAGGTGCACCCGGTCGATGCCTCGCGCAAGCGCGACCTGCTGCTGCACCTGCTGTCGGCCGACAGCCGCCGGCAGTCGCTGGTATTCAGCCGCACCAAGCATGGCGCCGACAAGCTGGTGACCTTCCTCAACGCCTCCGGCCTGCGCAGCGCCGCGATCCACGGCAACAAGAGCCAGAACGCGCGTACCCGCGCACTCAGCGACTTCAAGAGCGGCCGCATCACCGTACTGGTGGCCACCGATATCGCTGCGCGTGGCATCGACATCGAGCAGTTGCCGATCGTGATCAACTTCGACCTGCCGTCAGTCGCTGAAGACTATGTCCATCGCATCGGCCGCACCGGCCGCGCCGGCATGGAAGGCCTGGCCGTATCGCTGGTCAGCCACGACGAATCCGGCCTGCTGTTCGACATCCGCAAACTGCTCAAGCAGGACATTGCAATCACGCCGATCGCCGGTTACGAGCCTTCGGCACCGCTGCGACTGGATGCCGGTGCACCGCGCCCGAAGCAAGGCGGCGGTGGCGGTGGCGGGCAACGTCAATCGCGCGCACCGCGCCAGGGCAAGCCTGCTGGTTCGGCTCGGCCGAATGGCTACGCGCCGCAAGGCCGTGGCGAGCACGCCGCCGGCAACCAGCGTCGTCGCTCGAATTCGCGTCCGGCCGCCAAGGCCTGAGTCCACAGGCCGCCATGTAGGAGCGACGTCAGTCGCCAGGCTCTCCCGTTTCAGCTTCAGCAAAAAGCGTCGCGGCTGAAGCCGCTCCTACATTTGCTTTCGGATTGCCGCTACAGCAATCCGAGTGCCGTGGCGTGATGGCGCAGGTGATCGTCGATGAAACTGGCGATGAACCAGTAGCTGTGGTCGTAGCCGGCATGTCGGCGTAGCAGCAATGACTGGCCTGCTTCGGCACAGGCCTGGTCGAACAGTTCGGGCTTCAGCTGGACCTCCAGAAACTGATCGGCCTCACCCTGATCGATCAGGATCGTGCCGGGAAAGGTTTGTCGCCGCACCAGTGCACAAGCGTCGTAACCGGTCCAGGTGTCCTGGTCGGCACCGAGGTAGCGCGGCAGCGCCTTGCGTCCCCACGGCACCTCACTCGGCGCCACGATTGGCGCGAACGCTGATACCGAGCGGTAACGCGAGGGATGTTTCAAGGCGATCGTCAACGCGCCATGGCCGCCCATCGAATGACCGCAAATGCCGCTGCGCGAGACATCCACCGCAAAGTGGGTGGCGAGCAGTGCCGGCAATTCATCCACCACGTAGCTGTGCATGCGAAAACGTGACGACCACGGCGCTTCGGTGGCATCAACATAGAAGCCGGCGCCCTCACCGAACTCCCAGTCACCGGTGGCGCCGTCGATACCGGTGCCGCGTGGGCTGGTATCGGACATCACCAGTACCAGGCCAAGTTCGGCGGCCAGCCGCTGTGCACCGGCCTTGATCGTGGCGGTTTCCTCGCTGCAGGTCAGCCCGGCCAGGAAATACAGCACCGGGCAGCGTTGCTGCACGGCTTGCGGCGGCTGATACACGGCAACACGCATCGGGCCGCCGCAAGCGTCCGACTGGTGCCGGTAAAAGCCCTGGATGCCGCCATGCAGCCGCTGTTCGGAAATCGTCTCAAACATACCCATCGTCCTTACATCCACCATTCCAGCATAACCACGCATCTGCCCTTCACGTTCAGCCAATACCGCAACGCGCAAGGCCGCAGACTGATAGAATGCACGACTTGCGCGTCGCATTCCCGATGCCGCTTCCCGTTTCGAGGTTCCCATGTCATCCCCCGCTTCCGACAACGCCCCGGTTCCGTCCGGCTTCGGCGCACTCGCGCTGCACCCCGACGTTTTGCGCGTACTGTCCGACGTCGGCTACGAATCGCCTTCGCCGATCCAGGCCGCCACCATCCCGCCGCTGCTCGAAGGCCGCGACGTACTCGGCCAGGCGCAGACCGGCACCGGCAAGACCGCCGCGTTCGCGCTGCCGATCCTGTCGCGGATCAGCCCGCGCGCCGGCAAGCCGCAGGCACTCGTGCTGGCGCCCACGCGCGAACTGGCGATCCAGGTCGCCGAGGCCTTCCAGCGCTACGCCGCACACATCCCCGGTTTCCAGGTGCTGCCGATCTACGGTGGCCAGAGCTACGGCCCGCAGCTGCACTCACTGAAGCGCGGTGTGCATGTGGTGGTCGGCACGCCCGGCCGCGTGATCGATCACATGGACAAGGGCACGCTGGATCTGTCCGAGCTGAAATATCTGGTGCTCGACGAAGCCGACGAGATGCTGCGCATGGGCTTCATCGACGATGTCGAGAAGGTACTGCAGGCGACTCCGCCGGAACGCCAGGTCGCGCTGTTCTCGGCGACGATGCCCAGCGTGATCCGCAAGATCGCCCAGCGCCACTTGAAGGATCCGGTCGAGGTCACGATCAAGTCCTCCACCAGCACCGCGCCGAACATCCGCCAGCGCTACTGGTTCGTCAGCGGCATGCACAAGCTCGATGCCTTGACGCGCATCCTCGAAGCCGAACCATTCGACGCGATGATCATCTTTGCGCGCACCAAGCAGGCCACCGAAGAACTGGCCGGCAAGCTGCAGGCGCGCGGCCTCGCTGCCGCCGCGATCAACGGCGACATCGCCCAGCCGCAACGCGAGCGCGTGATCCAGCAGCTGAAGGACGGCAAGCTCGACATCCTGGTCGCCACTGACGTGGCCGCGCGCGGCCTCGATGTGGAACGGATCAGCCACGTATTCAATTACGACATCCCGTACGACACCGAAAGCTACGTGCATCGCATCGGCCGCACCGGCCGCGCCGGTCGCGCCGGCGACGCGATCCTGTTCGTCAGCCCGCGCGAGCGCGGCATGCTGAACGCGATCGAGCGCGCCACCCGCCAGCCGATCGAGCAGATGCAGCTGCCGTCGGTCGACGTCGTCAATGACGTGCGCATCGGCAAGTTCAAGCAGCGCATCAGCGACATGCTGGCGCAGGGCAACCTGGGCCAGTTCCAGCAGCTGATCGAACAGTACGAGCAGGAACACAACGTGCCGGCGCTCGAGATCGCTGCCGCACTGGCACGCATCGCACAGGGCGACCAGCCGCTGCTGCTGGCACCGCCGCCGAAGCGCGAAAAATACGAACCCGCCTCACGTGAGCGTGTCGAGCGCGCGGCACCGCGCGAACGTACCAGCAGCGAGCGCCGTCCGTCGTCCGACCGCGAGGGCGCGGCGAGTCGCCCCGTCCGTGAGCACAAACCACGCGAACACAGCGCGCATGAGCGTGCCGGACACGAGCAGGCACCACCGCGCGAATTCGGCCATCGTCCGGCACGCGCGCATGCCACCGAGGAAGGCAAGCGTACCTACCGCATCGAGGTTGGCCACGAGCACGGCGTAAAGCCGGGCAACATCGTCGGCGCGATCGCCAATGAAGCTGGACTGGAAAGCCAGTTCATCGGCCGCCTCAGCATCCGCGACCACTACAGCCTGATCGACTTGCCCGATGGCATGCCAAAGGAAGTGTTCGAGCACCTCAAGAAAGTATGGGTGGTACAGCAGCAGCTGCGCATCCACGAGTGGGACGGCACCGACACCGACGCCGGCCATGCGGCGCCGGCGCACAAGCCGGGTGGCTTCAAGAAGCCCGGTGGATTCAAGCCGGGCGGCTTCAAACCCGGCGCTCCCAAGCTCGGTGGTTTCAAACCGCGGCACGCTGGCGGAAAACCGCCGCACAAGTGATTCGCAAAACACTCGGCCGGGTCGCCTGATCGTTTCGATCGGGCGACAGCGTGTTTCCAGCGAGGTCTGATGGAAAATACATTGGCGCCCATACTTCATGGGCAACCTTTGCCAATGGACGACGCCATGACCAGCCTGCCCAGTCTGTACATCTCGCACGGTTCACCGATGACCGCGCTGCAACCCGGCCTGACCGGCGAACGGCTGGCCGAGCTGGCCGCCGTGCTGCCGCGGCCAAAGGCGATCGTGATGGCCAGCGCCCACTGGCTGTCACGGCGGCCGCAGGTCGGCAGTGCGACCAGACCCGAGACGATCCACGATTTCGGCGGCTTTCCCGCACCGCTGTATCAGCTGCGCTATCCGGCGCCGGGGCATTCCGCCTTGGCCGACCGCGTCATGCAGCTGCTGGATCATGCGGGCCTTGCGCCCATCGCCGATCCCGACCGCGGCCTGGATCACGGCGCCTGGGTGCCGCTGCGCTTGCTGTATCCGGCAGCGGACATTCCGGTGGTACCGGTCTCGATCCAGCCCGAACTCGGCCCTGCGCACCAGTACGCGCTGGGACAGGCGCTGGCACCGCTGCGCGACGAGGGCGTGCTGGTGATCGGTTCGGGCAGCATCACCCACAACCTGCACGATCTCCGCGCCGGCTACAGCGACGAGCGGCAGGCGCCGTACGTAAAACCATTTATCGACTGGATCGAACAGAAGCTCGCCGCTGGCGACATCGACGCGCTGCTCGACTATCGCCACCAGGCGCCATTCGCCGAACGCGCGCATCCCACCGACGAACATCTGTTGCCGCTCTTCGTGGCGTTGGGTGCGGCCGGTGCGAAAGCCCACGCACAACGGATCGACGCAGGCATCGACATGGGCCTGCTGGCGATGGACATCTATCGGTTCGATTGAGCGGAAGCTTCGCGGCTGAAGCCGCTCCTACAGGGGGCGAGCTTCAAGCGATCTGCGGCAACGGCGGCGTGTCGGTATCGAATGGCTCGAGCCAGTCCTGCGGCGTCAGCACCGGCAGCCCATGCGCGAGGCGTCCCTTGTCGCATTGCAGACTGATCGTGCCGAACTCCCACGACGGCTGCACTTCTCGGCATACCGACGGCCGCCGTGCGTAGATACCACAATGCGCCGCCACACCTATGGTTCCCTGCAGAGCCACGCAGCGTGGATGCGCGGCATCGGTGCCGAGCATCGCCAACCGGTGCGGATCAAGTTTCTCGGTGAGCTCCGGTGGTACGCATCCACCGAGCGATGCATCCGCCTCCGACCAGTGGAATGACACGCGGAAGAAGGCACAACAGGCACCGCAACGCAGACAGGGGTGTTTCATCAAGCTGACCATGGCGCACCCCGAGGCACGCAGCCTGCGGAGTCTAGGGCGTAAAAGGCCTGCCATGTGGCAGGCCTTTCTTCACAAACGCCGAATCGTCCTACGGCTCGCCGGCAAACGTGTCGCACTGGGCCATGTTGCCGCTGCTGAAACCGGTCTTGAACCACTTCACCCTTTGCGCGGAGGTGCCATGAGTGAACGAGTCCGGGACGACCGTGCCGCGCGCCTCCTTTTGCAGGGTGTCGTCACCGATCTGGCTGGCGGCATTGAGTGCCGATTCCACGTCGCCTGCCTGCAGCCATTGCAGCCGTTGCTGGCTGCGGTTGGCCCACACGCCGGCAAAGCAGTCTGCCTGCAGTTCCTGCCGCACCGACAAGCCATCTGCGCCGTCCATGGGTTGCCCCTGCCGCTGCAACTGCTGCACCTTGTCGAACACACCGGTCAGCTTCTGCACGTGGTGGCCGACTTCATGTGCGATCACATAGGCGCGGGCGAAATCGCCGGAGGCATGGAAACGATCCTGCAGTTCCTGAAAGAACGCGACATCCAGATACACCTTCTGGTCGCCCGGGCAATAAAACGGTCCGACTGCAGTCGAAGCAGCACCGCAGGCGGTATTCACACCACCGCTGAACAACTCAAGCTTGGGATCGACGTAAGTATTGCCATTCGCCGCGAAAATATCGCCCCAGGTCTTTTCGGTCGAACCGAGGATCTTTTTGACGAACAACTCCTGTTGGGGGTCGACCTGCGCGGGCACGCCTGTCTGGGTCGGTGCAGAAGATTGACCGCCGCCCTGGTCCAGCAGTGCCAGCGGATTCTTGAAGAAAACCCAACCAAGAATGGCGAGCACGATGAGACCGCCTATTCCCATGCGGCCACCGCCACCACCAAAGCCCCGACCTCCGCCGCCACCGCCGCCGCTATCGACCTCGACGTTGTCGCTGGTTTCGCCTTTCTGCCAATCCATATGCCCCTCGCTACTGATTGACGCACCGGACCCGGTGCCGCACAGCGACGATAGCGCCTTGTCCGGCATCACGCCACGCATGTGCTGCGGCTACAGTAGGCGATCTTTCCCGAGGATCCACCATGACCCATCTGCCTGCCCTGGTTACCCTGCTCACCGTCCTGTTGCTGTTTGGCACCATGTGGGCCGTGGGCCGCGCCCGCGGCAAGTACGGCATCAAGGCGCCGGCAATCAGTGGCGATCCGGCGTTCGAGCGCGCTTACCGGGTGCAGATGAATACGCTGGAAAGCACGGTGATGTTCCTGCCCACGCTGTGGCTGGCGGCAAACTACGGTTTCAGCGGCTGGGCCGGCGTGGCCGGACTGGTCTGGATCGTCGGACGCGTCTGGTATGCGTTGACTTACCTGCAGGACGCCGGCAAGCGCGGCCCGGGTTTCGCGGTCGGCATGCTCAGCTGGGCCGCGACCCTGCTGATGGCCGGCGTCGGTGTCTTTCGCGTGCTGATGCTCGGCTGACGCCGTCAGGCAAGCAAGCCAGGCGTCAGCGCGCTCAACACCCATACACGGTGAGGCACCGCCATCGGCTCGGTCGCATGTCGGGCTGTCAGCATGGTAGCCAGTTCGCTGTCGAAACGTTGCACCCTGGCCCTGTCCAGCACCGCGCCGATGGCGGCACTGGCGCGAATGCGGCCGCGCCAGTCCACATGGCTGTACGGCACATCGAGGTCGAATGAATACGTGCGCAGACCGGTGAAGCCGGCCTCGGCCACGTCCTTCAACCATGCCGGATACAGGCCGCTGCCGCTGTGCATGGTCCAGCCCGGGTTGCAGGTCAGGATCAGCCGTTCGGTGTCCTGCACCAGGTTGCCGTTCAACGGCAGCCAGTCGAAATGCGCAATCACCAGTCGACCGCCAGGCTTCAGCCAGCTACGCGCGAGCGCCGCCGTGCGCTGCCGATCGAACCAGTGCCAGCATTGACCCGCGGTGATCACGTCAAACGAGGCTGCGGCGAAGTCGGCATTCTCGACGCGAGCACGCACCTGCTTCACTTGTACGCCCGCCGCGCGATCGAGTTCCGCAGCCTCTGCCAGCAGCGAAGCGGAATGATCCAGCGCGGTCAGCTCGCAACCGCGCACGGCCAGTCCGCGGGCGACGGTCCCGGTGCCGCTGCCCAGGTCCAACACGAGGTTGCCCGGCTGCACCGTACCGTCGGCAAACAACCGCTCGAAGAAGGCATCAGGAAACCCGGCGCGATGGCGCGCGTAATCACTGGCAGTCCTGCCAAAATCGATAGCCATCGATGTCCCCTGACCCGCTCGGTATCCGGATGTTACCGCGATTTCTTGCGGCCGCAAGTCACCGATGGATACGGCGATTACAACGACGACCATGCCGATCGACCGATTGCGCCGATCGCCGGCAGGCAACTAGTTTGTGTGCGTTGAACGTCGCACGAGTCGTCCGGGCAAATCGTCTGCGCGACTGTCCAGGATCAGCTTCACCATGGATGCCATGTACACCCAAACTTCCCTGTTGCCGTCTGCCACACCACCGGTGCCGCTGATGCCGCCGCTCGTCCGCGCGCCCAGCCTGTGGAGCGCACTGGGATTGATCGCACTGTATTTCCTGCTGCAGGCCGTCGGCAGCGCCCTGATCGCACTGGTAATGGGCCTGATGACCGGTTTCGTCCATTTGCAGCAAGGCGTGGCTCATGCCGGTGACGGAATCCGCGCCATGCTGGAACAACCCGGTACGCAGGCGTTGCTGGTGATACTCACGCTGGGCCTGGCTGCGGCATGGATCCTGCTGCTGACACAGCGTCGCTGGTCGCATCTGTGGTCGCTGGCACAACCACCGGGTTTCGGTTTCGTGCGCCCGGCACGCTCACGGTTCCTGCTGCTGGCGGTCGCGATCGGACTGGCTGCACCATTGCTCGGCGGATGGCTGACCCAGTTGCTGGCGCATGGACACGTGGTGACCCAGGACATCCAGCAACTCGGCGCCGGCACCCCGTTGGCGTGGCGCCTTCCACTGGTGCTGGTCGTGGTGAGCTTGGGGCCGGTGGTGGAGGAACTGTTGTTCCGCGGCGTGTTGCTGTCGGCACTGCTGTGCCGCTGGCAGCCGGCCTGGGCGGTGGCGATCAGTTCGCTGACGTTCGCCCTGGTGCACCTGCCCGGGCTGCAGTGGCAATGGTTCGCGTTGCCTGACCTGGTGTTGCTGGCACTGGCGCTGGCATGGCTGCGGCTGCACTCGGGTTCGATCTGGCCAGCGGTGCTGGCGCATGGCATCAACAATTTGCTGGCCGTGGCGGGTTGGTTTATCGCGGCCAATCTGCACGGTTGAGGCTCATGCCCGCGGTCGCATCGAAATCGCGCAGCAGGCGCGCGGTTTCGAATACCGGCAGTCCCATCACACCGGAATAGCTGCCCTGCAGATGCTCGACCAAGGCCGCACCGCATCCCTGGATCGCATACGCGCCAGCCTTGCCGAACGGCTCGCCAGTGGCCACATAAGCAGCGATGGTCGATTCGTCCAGTGGCGCGAAGCGCACCTGCGATAGGCACACCGCACACTGCTCGCGTGCGGCGCTGACCAGCCACACCACCGAGATCACCGCATGCGTGCGCCCGGACAGTCGCCGCAGCATCGCGGCAGCATCCTCTGCATCGTGCGGCTTGCCGAACACTTCATCGTCCAGCACCACCTCGGTATCCGCACCGAGCACGACAGCATCACTGGCGTGAGCCATACCGGCCAGTCCGGCATGCGCTTTGTCACGCGCTACCCGGCTCACGTACGCCTGCGGCGATTCGTCCGGCGCACGCTGCTCCGCCACTTCGACATCGAGTACCACGAAATCGACACCGATCTGTTCCAGCAACTGGCGGCGGCGCGGCGACTGCGAAGCGAGATGAAGCATGCGAATTCCGATCGATCATGAAGCTGCCAGCGTAACGGCTTACAGCGTGAGGCTGTACTCGCAGAACTGCCGCTCGCGCTGCCAGCCCAGCGATTCGTACAGCGCCTGCGCCGGCGCATTGTCCAGCGCGGTCGACAGCGACAGGCTGGCCGCGCCCAGCGCCCGTGCATGTTCCGTCGCCGCCGTGAGCAGCGCCGCCGCCACGCCCTGCCGGCGCGCCGATGGCACCACAAACAGGTCGTTGAGCAGCCACGTGCGCACCGTGCGCACCGAGGAAAACAGCGGATAGAGCTGGGTGAAGCCGAGTCCGCCCCCGTGTTCGTCGCGCGCCAGCAGGATCAGCGACTCATGGTGGCGGAAGCGTTCCGCCAGAAAATCGTGCGCTCGCGCCAGGTCCGCCGACTGGCCATAGAACTGGCGATAACCGTCGAACAGCGGTGCCAGCGTATCGAGGTCGAGGATCGTGGCCTGACGGATCTGGAAGGACATGACGAATGAGTTCCTTGGGCAGGACAGTGATCAGGCTCGATGATAGGGATGTCCGGCCATGATCGTGGTAGCACGATACAACTGCTCGGCCAGTACCAGCCGCACCAGCATGTGCGGCAGGGTCAGCGAGCCGAGTGACCAGCGCTGGTCGGCACGCGCCAACACGTCGGCTGCGTGGCCGTCCGGCCCACCGATCAGGAACGCCAAATCGCGTCCGGCCATGCGCCAGCGCGCCAGTTGTTCGGCCAGCTCCTCGCTGGCCCAGGTCTTGCCGCGCCCATCAAGCGCAACCACGTGGCTGTCATGCGGCAGGGCAGCGAGTATCGCCGCACCCTCGTCCTGGATCGCCCGCGCATCGTCGCGACCCTTGCCGCGAATGCCGGGTTTCAGTTCGACCAGTTCCAGCGGCAACTCATGCGAGAGCCGCTTGCGGTATTCGGCAAAGCCTTCGGCGACCCAGCCGGGCATGCGTTCGCCGACAGCGATCAGGCGTGCGCGCATGCCGAAGATTCAGCTCAGCCGGCTTGCATGGTATCGACTTCGTGCCCGTGGTCGCCCACCGTCCACAACCGCTCGAGACCATAGAACTCGCGGATGCGCGGCAGCATCACATGGACGATCACGTCGCCCAGGTCGACCAGTACCCATTCGCCTTCCACTTCGCCTTCCACGCCCAGCGGCATCACACCGGCCTTCTTGGCGAACCGGGCGACTTCGTCGGCAATGGATTTGACGTGGCGTGCCGAGGTGCCGGAGGCGATGACCAGCAGGTCGGCGATGGAGGTCTTGCCGCGAACGTCGATCTCGCGAACGTCCTTGGCTTTCAATTCTTCCAGCGCGTCGATGACGGACTTGCGCAGGGTGGCCGTGGTGACGGCCTTGTTCGTACGGGCAGTACTCAAGAGGAGGAGCCTCAATGCGTGATCGCAGCGCAAAATGCCGCGGACGCAGTATAACCGCCTGCCGGCGAGGGTGCTTTGGACACGCTCAGGGTGCCTGCAACCGTCTGGCCAGCCGGTATTCGTGCATCAGGCGCGCCACCAGCTCGGCGGCCGGCTGCGGCCGCACCAGACCAGCGGCCTGCCCGCACCATTCGGACAGCAGATCGCCGCGCCCGGCGGCCGCAGCGGCCCGGCGCAACGGCGCAGTCAGCGCATTCAGCACCGGATACGGCAGTCCCTGTGCGGCGTGCGGCATGGCTTCGACGAAGCGGTTACGCAGGCCCCGGGCGGCGCGCCCTGAGAAACCCCGGATGGTGGTGACCCGGTGTTCCTCGACCCGAGGCAGATCCTGCTTCCACGCCTCGGCCGCCGAAGATTCCGGGCAAGTGAGGAAGGCGGTACCGAGTTGGCTGGCCGCCGCACCGAGGATTTCCGCCGCCAGCATGCCGCGGCCATCCATGATGCCGCCAGCGGCGATCACCGGAACATCCCACCCACAAGCCGCCAACGCACGCACGGTGAGCGGCAACAACGCAAACAGGCCGATCATGGCGTCCTCGGCCTCATGCAGGAAGGTGCCACGATGGCCACCGGCCTCGGCGCCCTGCACGCAGACGGCATCCGCGCCGCCTTCGGCCCAGGCGCGCGCTTCGGCCACCGTGGTGGCAGTACCGATCACGTAAATGTCGCGCTGCTGCAGCTCGCGCAACTGCGCCGGGCTGATCACACCGAACGCAAAGCTCGCTACCGCCGGGCGAGCCTCGCACAGGGCGGCGAACTGATCGGAGAAACGTGGCGCCCAGCGCACCGGCAGGCTGGTACGAACATCGAGACCTTCCTGCACCATCAGCGCATCGAGCTGCTCGCGCGCCTTCGCCACTGCCGCCATGTCGGCATCGAATTCATCCGGCAGCACGAAGAGACCGATCGCGTAAGGCCGGTCGCCAAGTGCACGTATCTGCGCCGCTTGCTCGAGGATAGCCTGCGGCTCCAGATAACCGGCACCCAGCGACCCAAGTCCGCCCGCATTCGATACCGCTGCCACCAAAGCCGGTGGTGTCGAGCCGGACATCGGCGCCTGGATCAGCGGATGCTCGATGCCGAGACGCCGAACGAATGAACTATTCATGCCAGGCGACCTGCAGCGGAATCATCGCCAAGTATGCACCTACGCCAGCAGCGCCGAAACTCACGGCACAAACCCGCGGGAGTCTCGTATAGGTGACACTCCCGCGAAAGCCATCCGGCTTGCTGCTTAGCCGCCAGTGCTGGTCGAGCTCGCAGGAGTTTTCATCATCGAGTCGTGCTTCATCGAATCATGCTTCATGGAGTCGTGCTTCATCGAATCGTGCGACATGGAGTCGTGCTTCATGGAGTCGCCCTTCATCGAATCGCCCTTCATGGAGTCATGCTTCATCGAGTCGTGCGACATCGCAGTGCTGGAGCTGGCGGGCATGGCGTCCTGCGCGAACACTGGAGCCGTGGCAAAACCGCAGGTCATGGCGGCAACGAGAAGGGTGGCAAGGCGTGCGTTCATCGGAAGTTCCTGGCAAGAAAGGGATGAAGACGTTCATGCCGTCTCCATCGTTTCATTCGCCGCTCGTCTATCGACGGTTACATCGTCCACACACCCTGCACTATCAATGCCGGCCTAGCCGCCCAGCCCAGCCACGATGTTCACCGTGATCGCGATGATGAACACGTTGAAGAAGAACGCGATCACGCTCTGCAGCAAGGCCACGCGGCGCAGGTAACGGCTAGTGATCTGCACGTCGGAAACCTGGAACGTCATGCCGATCACGATCGCGAAATAGGCAAAGTCCCAGTAATCCGGTTCCGCCGTGTCGGGAAAATCCAGCCCGGAGTGCTTCTCGCCAAAATCGCCGTAGAAGCCGTGCGCATAATGGATCGCGAACATGGTGTTGAGAAACAGCCAGCTCAGCACCACGCTGAGCGCGCCAACCACCACGGCCAGCGCGCCACCGCCCTTGGCCGCATGCAGCTCGTTGCTCAAGGCCACCAGCACTACCGACGACAGCACGATGCCGCTCCACAGGACACCCCAGCGCCCGGTGTCCTGTGCGCGTGCCTGGGTGCGCATGCTCGTCGGCGAGGCCCGGTTGAACATCCGCGCCAGAATGCCCAGAAACACCAGGGCAGCCAGATCGAAGCCAAGCAGGATCGACATGGCCGGACGCAACCCGCTGGCCACCAGCACGCCACTGGTGACGACGAAGATCGCCAACGACACAATCGTCCGCGGGCGGGTTTGCATGAAATGCAACGGTCGCCAGCGGCGTTTCCTGGCCTTCACCGCGACATTCACATCATCCGGCGACGCAGGGTTGTTCATGCATGCCACCGTGTCGACGCAACGCTCGGCGGCACGGCCATGCTGACTATCAATGGATCATCACGCTGAATCACGGAACCTCCGGCACGACCGGCGCAACGGCCAGCGATGCGGCGATGATAGCGGGAGTTTCACCGGCACAAATCCTGATACTCCGGATGCCGCGTGATCCATACCGAGGCATACGAACAGGCCGGCACCACCTTCCAGCCTTCGGCGCGCGCCGCGTCCATGGCTGCCTGCACGAGTGCAGACGCAATACCGCGCCCACCCACTTCAGCAGGCACCCCGGTGTGAGTGATCGTCAATGCACCAGCCACCAGCGTGTAATCGAGTTCGCAATACACACCCTCCACCACCGTTTCGAAGCGATGCGCGGCGCGATCGTGATGAATGGCAAACGGCATGCAAGCACCCATCCGGACGGGATCAGCGCCCAGCATACGGCCTGCTGGTGGTAATCGGAGGTGAAGCGGAAACTTTGATCCCTTCGCGCGATCTGCATGAACGGGTCGCCACACTGATCGCTTGCCCACCACCGCCCCACAGGAGAGCCCCATGAAGAAATCCGCATCTGCCCATTGGTCCGGCGGCATCAAGGACGGCCAAGGCAGCATCTCGACCGAAACCGGCGCGCTGCGCGAGGCGCCGTACGGCTTCAAGTCACGCTTCGAGGACGGCCCCGGTACCAATCCGGAGGAATTGATCGCGGCGGCCCACGCCGGCTGCTATTCGATGGCGCTGTCGCTCGGATTGGGCAACGCCGGGTTCACCGCCGACAGCATCGATACCAAGGCCGTGGTGACGCTGGACAAGGACGGCGACGGCTTCTCGATCACCACGGTGGATCTCAGTTGCCGGGCCAAGATCCCAGGCATCGATACAGCCACTTTTGACCAGATCGCACAGGCAACCAAGCAAGCCTGCCCGGTCTCCAAGGTGTTGAAGGCGACGATCACGCTGGATGCCCGCCTGGACGGCTGATCCTCACTGCGGAAGCTCAGGTACCTGCGCTCGCGATGCGACGTGACGACATCGCGGCAGCGTCGGCTTGGCGACGTTGCCGCACCGCTTGTGCCAGCCGTTCCAGTACCTGGACGGAGCACTCCCAGCCAATGCAGCCATCGGTAATGCTCTGGCCATAGCGCAGCGTCTGCCCGGCCTGCAGTTCCTGGCGCCCGGCGAGCAGGTGGCTCTCTATCATTACGCCGAGGATGCGTCGCTCGCCGTCGGCGATCCGCGTAGCGATGTCCTCGACCACATGTGGCTGGTTCTCGGGCTGCTTGCCGCTGTTGGCGTGACTGACATCGATCATCACTCGGCCCGGCAACCCGGCGCGGCCGATCGCCGCACACGCTGCATCGACGCTGGCCGCATCGTAGTTTGGTGTCTTGCCGCCACGCAGGATCACGTGACAGTCGCCGTTACCGTTGGTGGCGGCGATCGCCGCCTGGCCATCCTTGGTGACCGCCATGAAATGATGCGGCTGCGCGGCGGCCTGCACGGCATCCACCGCGATCTTCACGTTGCCGTCGGTGCCGTTCTTGAAGCCGATCGGGCACGACAATCCGGAGGCCAGCTCGCGGTGCACCTGGCTTTCGGTGGTGCGCGCACCGATCGCGCCCCAGGCGACCAGATCGGCGATGTATTGCGGCGTGATCATGTCGAGAAACTCGCAGCCGGCCGGCACACCCAGCGCATTGATGTCGCGCAGCAGGCCGCGTGCCACCCGCAAGCCCTTGTCGATCTGGAAGCTGCCATCCAGGTCGGGATCGTTGATCAGCCCCTTCCAGCCCACGGTAGTCCGCGGCTTCTCGAAGTACACCCGCATCACGATCTCCAGCGCATCGCCGAACTCACCACGCAGTGGCGCCAGCCGGGCGGCGTACTCCAGTGCGGCAACGGTATCGTGGATCGAGCACGGCCCGATCACCACCGCGAGCCGGTCGTCGGTGCCGCTGAGAATGCCGTGCAACGCCTGCCGCGAGGCATCCACGGTGGCAGCCCCCTGGTCGTCGACCCCGCAATCGCGCATGACTTCGGCCGGCGTGCTGAGGCGGGTGATGGCGCGGATGCGCAGGTCATCGGTGGTGTGCATGGCGGCTCTCCTGATGGGGTTGTCAGTGGCGGCCATAAAAAAACCGCCAGTGGTGCTGGCGGTCTGGTGTGGGATGTGTTGATCAGTTCAAGTTGATCGCGCCCGCGCCGCCGCCGTTGGCTTCGGATAGCCGTAAAACCAGAAATACAGGCGGGCGGTGGCGGAATGCATGATCACATACATAACACAATGGACATCCGAAGCAAATTTCCAGAACCAGCATGGCGATAAACTGCGGCATGCCCTCGCCCCTCTACCTGCTGACCCGGCCTGCCCGCGAACCGATCCGTCGCTGGGTTCTCAGCGCCTTTCCACGCTCCAACACGGGCAGTCTCGACTATGACCACCCTCAGGGTGATCCGGGCCTGTTCGGGCCGAACAGCGCCACCTGGCGCGTGCACTCGGACTTCCCCGGCATGCTGGCCGGCGGCCTCGCTGCGCTGACCTTGCAGACCCTGCATCCGCTGGCATTGGCCGGCGTCTGGGATCATTCCAATTTCCGCGGCGACCTGCTCGGTCGGCTGCGGCGCACCACCGCGTTCGTGGGCGGCACCACCTATGCGCCGCGCACGCAGGCCGATGCGCTGATCGAACACGTGCGGCAGATCCACACGCATATCACCGGCCACGGCGAGGATGGACGCCCGTATGCCGCGGACGATCCAGCGCTGCTCACCTGGGTGCATGTCACCGAGGCGTACAGCTTCCTGCAGGGCTATCGCCGCTACAGCCATGTGGCATTGCCGGGTGACGCAGCCGACCGTTATTACGACGAGGTGCGGCGGATCGCCGAGGCACTCGGTGCACACGCGGTGCCCGCTTCGGAACAGGCCGTCAACGACTATTTCCAGCGGATCCGACCCGAACTGGTCTATACCAAACGCTCGCGCGTGGTGCTCGAACTGCTGGCGCAGGTGCGCCTGCCAATACCCGCTGCTGGCCTGTCACGCGACATGTTTCTGCACGCCGGTGCAGCCCTGCTGCCGGACTGGGCGACTGAACTGCTCGGCCGCACACCACGGCAGCAGCGCCAGGCACGACTGGCGGCCCGTGCGCTGTGGACTGTCGCGCCAGTCTTTCGCGCCGCATTGAAGGATGGCATCGCCAGCCGCGCCTGCCGGCGCATGGACATGCCAGCGGAGCAGTTGCAGCACTGGGCGTAGAGCCATGGCGACCGGTGTGGCATTGACAGCCCCACGCTATCGGCTAACGTCCCATGGACACGTCAGTCAGGGGCGCCTGTGGCAACACTCATTCCGACCCGCAACAGCTGCCTGCCGCGCATGACCGGCGGCGAGAAACGCGTTTCCGAACGGCTGGAGCAAAAACTCGAAGACGACTACCTGCTGTGGTACGACGTGCCCGTCGGACTGAAACAACGCCATCCGGACTTCGTGGTGTTCCATCCGCGCCGCGGCCTGCTGGTGCTGGAGGTGAAGGACTGGAAGGCCGACACCATCCGCCATGCCGACAGCACCCAGTTCACCCTGGTCACCGATCGCGGCCTGGTCAAGGAGGCCAACCCGCTGTTGCAGGCACGCGCCTATGCGCTGGAAATCGGCGTGGTGCTGGAGCGCGATCCGGCGCTGCGCCACTCGCAAGGCTCGCGCCATGCCGGCAAGCTGATCATGCCGTGGGCGTGGGGCGTGGTGCTGGCCAATATCACCCGCAAACAATTCGACGAAGGCGCGCTGGGCGAAGTGCTGCCCGAGCATCTGGTGATCTGCCGCGACGAGCTGTACGAGACAGTCGACGCCGAAGCGTTCCAGGAACGGCTGTGGGCAATGTTCCCGCAGGTGTTCCCGGTGACGCTCACGCTGCCGCAGATCGACCGTGTGCGCTGGCACCTGTTCCCCGAGTTGCGAGTGGAGCCGGGCAGTGGCCAGTTCGGCCTGTTCGGTCCCACCGCTGCAGCGGTACGCCCACTGGAAATTCCCGACCTGATCAAGGTGATGGACTCGCAGCAGGAGCAACTGGCGCGTTCGCTCGGCGACGAGCACCGGATCATCCACGGCGTCGCCGGCTCCGGCAAGACGATGATCCTCGGCTTCCGCGCGATGCAGCTGGCACGCGAACTGGGCAAACCCATCCTGGTGCTCTGCTACAACAAGACCCTGGCCGCAAGGCTCGAACAGCTGATCGGCGAGCGCGGGCTCAGCGAGAAAGTACAGGTCTACAACTTCCACAAATGGTGCCGCAAGATGCTGGTGGCCTATAACGAACCGCTGCCGCCAGGCAACGGTAAAGCGTTCTTCGAGGCGTTGCCGCCGGCAGTGATCGCAGGCGTGGATCGCGGCCAGATTCCGCGCTTCCAGTACGGCGCCGTGCTGATCGACGAAGGCCACGACTTCGAACCGGACTGGTACAAGCTGATCGTGCAGATGATCGATCCGGCCACCAATTCGCTGCTAGTGCTGTACGACGACGCGCAGAACATCTACGGCAATGCCGACCGCCGCAAGATCAGCTGGAAGAGCCTGGGCGTGCAGGCGCAGGGCCGTACCACCATTCTCAAGCTCAACTACCGCAACACACTGGAGATCCTCTCGGTCGCGCGCGGCTTCGCCCATGAACTCCTCGAATCGCGCGGCGACGATGACGACGGCGTGCCGCTGATCGCACCGGAAAGCGCCGGCCGTCGTGGCGCCCTGCCCGAACTGGTGCGCACCGACTCCGCCGGCGCCCAGCTCGATGTGCTGATCGCCCGACTGCGCGACGAGCACGCGCACGGCCGGCCGTATTCCGACATGGCCGTGTTGTTCCGCAACCAGTGGGAAGGCGAGAAGCTGCATGAGGCACTGCAACGCACCAGCATTCCCAGTCGGCTTGCCGACAGCACCGGCAAGCACACGCTGTTCGTGGTCGAGGACAGCGTGAAGCTGGTCACCATGCATTCCAGCAAAGGCCTGGAATTCCCGTTCGTGATCATCCCCGGCCTCGGCTCGCTGCCCAAGCCCGGTCAGACTGAGGCCGATGAAGCGCGTCTGCTCTACGTCGCGATGACCCGCGCCACGGAGCATTTGCTGCTGATCCATCACGATGATTCGGTCTTCAGCAAACGCATCCGCGATTCGATCAATGAGGTGCAGGGGCAGCTGGAGCGTGGTGCGTAAATCCATCTCCAGCTGGGATGATTTGGCTCGCTTCAGGAGCACACTTGCGCCATGCAATCTTCATCGACAGGTGTCCATGACACGCAGGTACTGATCGCGGGCGCCGGTCCCACCGGGCTGGTACTGGCGCTGTGGCTGACCCGGATCGGCGTCAGCGTGCGCATCATCGACAAGACCGCCGAAGCGGGAACCACCTCGCGTGCGCTGGCCGTGCAATCGCGCACACTGGAGTTCTACCGGCAGCTCGGCATCGCTGATGCAGTCGTCGACGGTGGCGTCACGATTGCCGGCATCAATCTGTGGGTCAGGGGTCGCAAGGCCGCACGGGTGCCTTTCCGACAGATCGGCGAAGGGCTGAGTTCGTTTCCCTCGGCGCTGGTGTTTCCTCAGGATGCCCACGAGCGCTTGCTGATCGAACGGCTGCAGACGCTGGGCGTGGCCGTTGAGCGCCAGACCGAGCTGCTGTGCTTCGAGCAAACCGGCAATGGTGTACGCGCCACGCTGCGACAATCCGATGGCACCGAAGTGAGCTGCCGTGCTGCCTATCTTGCCGGTTGCGATGGCGCGCGTTCGATCGTGCGCGAGGTCCTTGGCATCACCTTTCCCGGGGGGACCTATACGCAGCGCTTCTACGTCGCTGACGTGGATGCCGAGGGCCCGGTCACCGATCATGAACTGCACATCGACCTCGACGATGCCGATTTCCTCGCGGTCTTTCCACTCAGGGGAAACGGTCGCATACGCCTCGTTGGCACCGTGCGCGAACCCGCCGATGAAAACAGCGAGCTGGCGTTCGACGACGTCAGCCCGCGCGCTATCACACAACTCCAGCTCGTCATTGCGAAGGTGAACTGGTTCTCGACCTACCACGTGCACCACCGGGTCGCGCCCTCCTTTAGGCAAGGGCGCGCGTTCCTGCTGGGCGATGCCGCGCATATCCACAGCCCCGCCGGTGGCCAGGGCATGAACACCGGCATCGGCGACGCGGTGAACCTGGCGTGGAAACTCGCCGCCGTATTGAACCACCAGGCTGCCGACAGCGTGCTCGACACCTACGAAGCCGAACGCATCCGCTTTGCCCGACGACTGGTAGCCACCACGGATCGCGGATTCACCCTGGCCACCAGCGACGGTGCGCTCGCGCGGCAGGTGCGCACAAGGCTGATTCCTTTGATCGCGCCATGGCTGTTCCGATGGCCCACGCTGCGCCGATTCCTGTTCCGCACGATGTCGCAGATCGGCATCGACTATCGGCACAGCGCACTGAGTGCAGGCAGGGCTGGCGCCGTGCATGGCGGCGATCGATTGCCATGGGTGCGCACGGCAACGGCACACGACAATTTCGACCCGCTCACATCGCTGACGTGGCAAGTGCATGTCTACGGCGAAGCAAGCGCGGAGCTGACAGCGACCTGCGCCGAGCATCAGCTTCCGCTGCACGTCTTTGCCTGGAACGCCGATATGCCACGCGCTGGCCTCAAGCGCCATGCGTTCTATCTGATCCGGCCGGATGGCTACATCGCGCTTGCCGCTGGTGGTGACGGCTCGCGGCAACTACGCGATTACCTGGCCCGTTACAGCGACAACGTATCCATCTCCCCGGCCACGACCGCCGGCAATAGGTAATCCGGCTCGCACCGATCGCAAGCAGTTTGCGCATACGACCCAGCGAGCTTGCGCCGCAAGACGTACTCGCGGGCGGGATTGCCGATCGGTCAATCCATCTATATAATGAGAATCATTCTCACTTGGAGCGCAGTCTGCTCGGGGACTCGGTTTGCACCGACGACCAGCGACACCCAGTGCGGAAACACGATCCTCCCGCGACGAAGGCCCGGTCAGTCTTTCAACTACGACCGGCGACGACAGGAGCGGATCAGTCCGATCCACACAAGTTTGTCCACAGGGCTCCCGATGTCACCATTCCGCTGTCCGTCCGTTTCGCGCGATGTCGCCATGCACCGCCTTTTCGCACTGCCGCAGGCGATCCGCACGGCCTTGTGCGGCTTGCCGCTGCTGGTGGCGCTAGCCGTGCCGGCATATGCCGCCGATACGGCGACAACCAGCGACGCCAGCACGAACGCGCCACAGAAAACCGCGACCACGCTCGGCGGCGTGCAGGTGACGGCGCCGATCGCCAAGGACAGCAATACGGTCACCAAGACCGATACCCCGATCATCGCGATTCCGCAGTCGGTGTCGGTGATCACCGATGAGCAGATGCGCGAACGCGGCATCCACGGCATCGAGGAAGCCGTGTGGTACACCGCCGGCGCGCAGGGCGGCGGTTACGGCAGCGACTCACGCAGCGACTGGCTGCTGGTGCGCGGCTTTACGCCTGCCATGTATCTGGATGGCCTCGCGCTGGCCAACGGCTCGGGCACCAGCATCACCCGCATCGAGCCGTATGGACTGCAGCAACTGGAAGTGCTCAAAGGCCCTTCGTCGGTGGTGTATGGCGCGATGCCGCCGGGCGGCATGGTCAACATGATCAGCAAACAGCCGACCGATCAACCACTGCATGAAGTGGAAGCCCAGGTCGGCAGCTTCGATCTGCGCCAGCTGGCGTTCGATTTCGGTGGCCCGCTGAATGACTCCGGCACCTTGCTCTATCGACTTACCGGCCTGGCTCGCAACAGCGACACCTCGACCCAGTACATCAAGGATGATCGCTACTACCTCGCACCGGCGCTGACCTGGAAACCCAGCAACTCGACATCGCTGACCCTGCTCTCGCGCTTCCAGAAGGCCAACACTGCATCCGGCGCCGGTTTTCTGCCCGCCGACGGCACCTTGCTACCGAACCCGAACGGCAAGATTCCAGCCGACCGCTTCACCGGTGAGCCGGGCCAGAACGATTACAACAAGACGCTCGCCTCGATCGGCTACGCGTTCCATCACGACTTCGCCAGCGGCGTGGCGTTCAACCAGAACCTGCGTTATGGCATCGCCAACGTCGACAACAATGGCGCCAACGTCGGCGCGTTCGGCCTGCTCGCCGATCAGCGCACCTTGCTACGCTATTATTTCCCGAACGAGGATCACACCAAGACTTTCGGCGTCGACAACAACCTGCAATACGACTTCGACACCGGCAGCCTGCAGCACACCGTGCTGGCCGGGCTCGATTACCGTCGTTCGAAGGATGACTACGCCTCCGCGTTCGATTTCAACGCGCCCCCGCTGGATATATTCGACCCGGTCTACGGCAGCCCGGTGACGATTCCCGCCTACACCAGCCGTACCGTGCAAACCCAGACGCAATTGGGCGTATATCTGGAGGACCAGATCAAACTCGGCCGCTGGGGCATCATCATCGGCGGTCGCCAGGATCACGTGAAAACCGATACCGACAACCTGATCGGCAACGTCGGCACGGCGACCCAGACCGACAGCGCGTTTTCCGGCCGTGTCGGCGTCAACTACCTGTTCGACAGCGGACTGGCGCCGTACGTCTCGTACTCGCACTCGTTCCAGCCGACCGTCGGCACCGGTTTCGCCGGCAACGCGTTCAAGCCCACCACCGGTGACCAGTACGAGGCCGGCATCAAGTACCAGCCGGTTGGCGGGAATGGGCTGCTCACGCTGGCCACCTATCAGATCACCCAGCAGAACTCGCTGACGATCGATCCCAATCACACGTTGTTCCAGGTGCAACAGGGTGAAACACGTTTGCGCGGTCTGGAGCTGGAGGGTCGCTGGAACTTCAATCGCAACCTCACCGTCTACGGCGATTACACCTACAGCAACTCGAGAGTGACCCAGACCACTGACCTGCCATCACTCGGCAAGCAGATCGCCTTGCTGCCGAAACAGCAGGCCTCGCTGGGCCTCGACTACACCATCGTGGACGGGGCACTGGCTGGCCTCGGCTTCGGTGGCGGCATGCGCTATGTCGGCGTCCATTACGGCGACATCTACAATCAGTGGAAGACGCCGGAATACACGCTGTTCGATGCCGCCGTGCATTACGACGTGGCTGGCTGGCGGCTGCAGTTGAACGCCAGCAACCTGTTCAACAAGGAATATGTCTCGGTCTGCAACAGCGCCGTCTGGTGCTACTACGGCTACCAGCGCAACGTTACCCTCAGCGCGCGTTACCGCTGGTAAGGTCGCTGGTATGAATCTGCTGTTGAGCAGCCTGGCCCTCGCGCTGACAGCCTTCTCCGCCGTCGTGTTGTATGCCGCATCGCCGCACTGCATGTGGCAGGCCTGTCGTCGCTGGCGGCGACAAGCGCCTGTGTCAGGCGGGCTGTGCGCGATGCTGGCGCTGGCCGTGTGGATCATCGCACTGGGTGTCGCCGTCGGGCTGTGCGCGATGCTGGCCACATGGATGCTGGCTCTGATCTCACTTCCGTACCTGGCCCTGCTCAGCGGCACGCCGAGTGCCGATGCCACCGTCGCGGAGAACGATTGATGTGGGGACGTGCCAGCGCCGGCGTGTTGCCGGGTTTCTTCGTGGCGGCAGCACTGCTGGGGCTGGTCTGCTGGATGCTGCCCGGGTCATGGGAACAGACGCTGGTGCCGGGCCTCATCGCATTCTTTCCGATCTGGATCGGCGTGATCTGCGCAAGCTTCCTGTTTTCCAGCGGCCAGCGCGCCTGGAGCTGGCTGAGCGCGCTGGCCTTGCTGGGATTCGGCCTGCTGTGGCTCCTGCAAACGCTCGACCGCGTCCGCTGAGGTTGATCGCATGAAACTGAAATCAACCACCATGCGCACCTTCACCACGCTGCACTCCTGGGTGGGCCTGGTTGCTGGCTTCGCGCTGTTCGTAGCGTTCTATGCCGGCGCGATCACGGTGTTCCAGCACGCCTTGCAGCAGTGGGCGACACCGCACGCCGTCGATGCCCGCAACGGCACGCTGGATGACGCCCAGCGCCTGCTCGACAGCATGCTGGCGCAGCACCCGGAAGCCCGCGATCACCTCGGCATGACCTTCCCCGGTTACGAGTTGACCCAGGCTACGGCATACTGGCAGGACAGCCATGGCACCTGGCTGTTTGCCACCCAGGACAATCTGGCCGGCAGTCCGACTCCGCTGGTGGCCGCGCTGCCCGAGCTCGTCAACGAACTGCATTACTCGCTGGGCATCCCGCCGGTCGGCACCTGGCTGATGGGCATCGTCAGCCTGCTGTACGGCGTGGCCCTGGTATCCGGACTGGTGATCCATCTGCCGCGACTGACGAAAGATTTGTTCGCGCTGCGTCCCGGTCGCAACCTCAAGCGCTTCTGGCAAGACGCGCACAACGTGATCGGCGTGCTGAGCCTGCCGTTCCATCTCATGTTCGCAGTCACCGGCGCTGTGCTGTGCCTGCTGTTTGCGCTGATGCTGGCGTTGAACCCGCTGATTTACCACGGCAAGCTGATGGCGGCATCGTCCGCTGCGATGAATACGGCGCCCGTGCTGCAGCAAGCCGATATCGCCAAACCGCTCAGCCCGCTGGCGCTGTGGCATGCACGCTCGATCGCGGTGGCGCGCAGCCAGGGCCTCGCCGATTTCCAGCCGGCCTATCTCAAGCTTGCCCATGCCGACGACGCCCATGCGGTGGTCGAAATCACCGGTACCTCACCGCGCGCACTGGGCGGCGGTGCCGTGGCGCTCGATGCCACCACCGGTGCCTTGCTCAGTGCCCAGTTGCCTGGCGCCCGCGATGCCAACCACGCCACGCTGGCGGCGACGTATGCGTTGCACTTCGGCGATTACGGCAAAATCACCATCAAGTGGCTGTATTTCCTGTTGGGGCTGGGCGGCGCGTTTCTGTTCTATTCCGGCAATCTGTTGTGGATCGAATCGCGCCGCAAGCGCCGACAGCCGGCACAGGGCCGTGCGCAGATCGCCATGGCCCGAGCCACTGTCGGCATCTGCATCGGCGTGTGCGTCGCCATCTCCGCCGCCTTCGTCGCCGCACAACTGCTGCCGTTGCTGTCCGCACGCTTCGACTGGAACGTAGGCACCGGTGAACGCTGGGTCTGTTTCGTCAGCTGGGCGCTGTGCGCGTTGTGGGCAGCATGGCGTCCGCCGGTGCATGTTGCACACGAGCTACTGTGGTTGGCGGCCATCGTCACCGCCTTGATTCCGGTTGCCCATGGCGTCGCCAGCGGCTGGTGGTTCTGGCGCAGTGCGGCGGCTGGGCATGGCGCGTTGTTCGGCATCGATATCGGTGCGCTCGCGTTGGCCATCGGCTTCGCCGCGATGGCGCGTGCCACCGCGCGCCGTGGTCGCCATGGTGAGCCGAACAGTGTCTGGGCGAATACGTCGGCCACTGCGCGCTGACTGGTGCACCGGCACCGCACACGTCTAGCGCCGATAGGGGGCCAGCAGGGCGGATTCATCGAACAGCCCCGCCGGCAGCAGATAACGCGGATCACGTCCGGCAGCGAGCAGCTCGCGAATGCGCGTAGCGGAAATTTCCAGCGGGGTCACCACCAGCTCGATGAGCTTGCCGGCAGAAAGCCCTTGCGAGGCAGACGCGTCGGCCGTGCGACGGTCAGCCACCTCGCGTTCCAATTCGTCCGGCAACGTGGCGTCCACGCCCGGCCGGCTCAATACGCCGATGTGCGCGACATCGAACAGCTCGCGCCAGCGATGCCATGTCGCCAGATTCGCAAATGCATCCGCACCGATCAGCAGCACCAGCGGGCGATCGCCCTGCTCGGCCCGCAGCTCGATCAAGGTATCGATCGTGTACGACGGGCCTTCACGTTCCAGCTCGCGCGTGTCAAGCATGAGGCGGGACTGGCCTTGCAGCGCGGCGCGCAGCATCGCCACACGCTGTTGTGCCGAAGCAGTCGGTGGCGGTCGATGTGGTGGCACGCTCGCCGGCATCAGGCGTACATCGGCGTCGAGCAGTTCGGAGGCTTCCCACGCCACGCTCAAATGACCCAGGTGCACCGGATCGAAGGTGCCCCCGAAAATCGCGAGCGGTTTCACGCCAGCGCCTTGGCCACGCGCGGTTCGGCGATCGCGGCGATCAGCCGTTCGGCTTCCTGCCACGGATTGCCGCTCTCGCGGCCTTTGACCATGCGGTCGATACGCGAGGCACGTGCGAGGCATTGCAGCCAGTGCTCGCGCGGCGCACGGCGCAGCGCCTGGCGGAACAAAGTCTCGCGTGCCTGCCACAGGTGTTCGGCACGGAACTGGGCGGCAAGGTCGTGCGCGTTGGCGAGGCGCAAGGCCAGTTGCAATTGATTTACCAGCCAGCCCATCAGAGCGAGCAGTTCGTCGCCCTCGGAACGCAGCCCGGCGAGGATGCGCAGCGCGCGCGGGCCATCGCCAACAAACGCGGCATCGGTGAGCTTGAACACGTCGTAGCGGGCGCTGTCGGCGACCAGGTTTTCCATCTCGATGGCGTCGATGCGGCCCTCTCCATGCAACACGGCGAGCTTGTCGATTTCCTGCGCGGCGGCGAGCAGGTTGCCTTCGACGCGCTCGGCCAGCAGGGCGACGGCGTCGAGCGTGGCGGACAGTCCGCGCGAGGCCAGCCGCGCACCGATCCACGCACTCCACTCGTTCGGCCGCGGCGCGTTGAACACCACCATCGTGCCGCTGGCGTCGAGCTTCTTGCTCCACGCGCCATCGTGCTTGTTGCTCCACTCCATCGCGGTAATCAGCAGAGTGACATCCGGCGGCGGATCGGCACAGAACGCGTTGATCGCCTTGGCACCCTCGGTACCCGGGCGACCAGTAGGCAGGCGCAGGTCGATCAGCCGGCGGGTGGCGAACAGCGACATGCCGGCGGCGGAACGCGCCAGATCGTCCCAGTCGAAATGCTGGGTGACGTCAATCACCTCGCGTTCGCTGTAGCCGAGTTTCTTCGCCTGTGCGCGCAACGCATCAGCGGCCTCCAGTACCAGCAACTCCTCGCCGGCGAGCAGGTATACCGGCGCCAGGCGGTCAGCCGCCAACGCTTTCTGCCACTGACCGGAACTGAGCGGCATCAGTGCGTGCTGGCGGCGCTCGCCGGTACGGCCAGCCCGTGCTTGCCGGCCGCCTGCAGGCGGAACAGGATTGCCTGCACCATGTCGTCGTTGAGGCTGTGCTGGATCTGCTCGACCTGGGAGGCGTTGCCGACCGTGTTGGCCGCGTCGTAACTGTATTCGCGCGACATGTTGATGGTTTGCGGGGGTACCAGCGACTGGCCGTCATGACCGGTCACATCGAATTTCACCTGGTAATGCACCGAGTACTCGGTGATGCGCACGTAGCCGCCATTGCTCAGCGAGTCGGTGCCGAATGCCGCCATCGGCACATGCAGCTCGGCTATGCCGGGGCCGCTATTGTCCTCGACGGTGACGCCTGAAGTCTCCAGCGCACGGGAAAGCATGCGTGGGAATTCGCCACCGCCGCTGACAGTGAGATGGATGCGCTGGAGCGACGGCGGCAGCGCCGCGCTCTGGCGCAGATGGAAACCGCAGGCGGTCACGGCAAGCACCGACATCAGCAGCAGCGTAGCTTGAAACAGGCAGCGCGCTTTCATGAAGCTCATGGATTTCATCCTGCGACGATGTTGACGATCTTGCCGGGAACCACGATGACCTTGCGCACACTCATGCCTTCCAGGAAATGCACCACCTGCGGCTGCGCGCGCGCGGCGGCCTCGGCTTCTTCCTTCGAGGCATTCGCGGCCAGTTCGATGGTAGCGCGCAACTTGCCGTTGATCTGCACTGCCAGCTTAAGCGTGTCGCGCACCAGCGCGGCCGGGTCGGCCTTCGGCCACGGCTGATCCTCCAGCACGGTCTCGGCGTGGCCCAGCACCTGCCACAACGCATGGCTGATGTGCGGCACCACCGGATTGAGCAGCAGTACCATCGCTTCCAGCGTCTCATGCCGTACCGCGCGACCCTGCTCGCTCTGGTCGCCGAATTTGCCCAACGCGTTGAGCAGTTCCATCAGCGCGGCGATCGCGGTGTTGAATGCATGGCGCCGGCCGAAATCGTCGCTGACCTTCTGGATCGTCTCGTGCAGTTGGCGACGCAAGGTCTTCTGGCCCGGATCCAGCGCCGCCGGATCGGTGACCGGATGATCCGGATTCGCCGCATGCGTGGTCACTTCGCGCCACAACCGCTTGAGGAAGCGCGCCATGCCTTCGACGCCGGCTTCGCTCCATTCCAGCGACTGTTCCGGCGGCGCGGCGAACATCGAAAACAGCCGCACGGTGTCGGCGCCGTACTTGCCGACCATGGTCTGCGGGTCGATGCCGTTGTTCTTCGACTTCGACATCTTCTCGGTGCCACCGATCTGCACCGGCTGGCCGTCCGTCTTCAGCGTCGCGCCGATCACGCGGGCCTTGTCGTCACGCTGGATCTCGACCGCGGCCGGGTTGATCCAGTCCTTCGAGCCGTCGGCATTGTCGCGGTAGAACGTCTCGGCGATCACCATGCCCTGGCACAGCAGGTTCTGCGCCGGCTCGTCCGAGTGCACCATGCCCGCGTCGCGCAACAGCTTGTGATAGAAGCGGAAGTACAGCAGATGCATGATCGCGTGTTCGATGCCGCCGACGTACTGGTCGACCGGCAGCCAGTAGTTGGCGCGCTCGTCGATCTGCGCGTTCGCGCCGGGGCTGGTGTAGCGCGCGTAGTACCAGCTCGACTCCATGAAGGTGTCGAACGTGTCGGTCTCGCGCTCGGCCGGTCCGCCGCACTGCGGGCAGGTGGTCTTGCGCCATTCCGGATCGGCCTTGATCGGCGACTGCACGCCGCTGAATGCCACATCCTCGGGCAACACCACCGGCAGCTGGTCTTCCGGTACCGGCACCGCTTCGCACTTGGGGCAATAGATCACCGGGATCGGACAGCCCCAGTAGCGCTGGCGGCTGACGCCCCAGTCGCGCAGGCGCCAGTTGACCCGGCGCGAACCGCTGCCGTCGCGCTCGAATCGCGTCGCCAGTGCGTCCAGCGCCTGGCCGAAATCCATGCCGTCGTATTCGCCGGAATTGACCAGCACGCCGCGCGGTGTCCAGGCAGCGTCCTCGAGTATGCGCCGCTCGAATTCCTCGACCACGCGCAGCGGCGCCGAGATGTCCTGCGCGTTGCTGTCGCGCCCTTGCAAAGCCGCCCGCATCGGATCGATGCCCACGCCATGCGACAGGTCGTGCTCGATCTCGTTCAACGCGTCGATCACCGACGGATCGACGATCACCATCCTGATCGGCAGGCTGTATTTCTGCGCGAACTCCCAGTCGCGCTGGTCATGCGCCGGCACCGCCATCACCGCGCCGGTGCCGTAACCCATCAGCACGAAATTGGCGACCCACACCGGGACCGGCTCGCCGCTGACCGGATGGATCGCGCGCAGGCCAGTGTCCATGCCGCGCTTGTCCTGGGTTTCCAGCTCGGCTTCGGAGACACCACCGTGTTTCAGTTCGGCGATGAAAGCGGCAAGCTTTTCGTCATCCTGCGCGGCCTTCAACGCCAGCGGATGTTCCGCGGCGATCGACAGGAAAGTCACGCCCATCAGCGTATCGGGGCGAGTGGTGAACACGCTAAGCGCTTCGCGGTTGCCCTCCATGCCCTCCAGCTTGAACTGGATCTCCAGTCCCTCGCTGCGACCCAGCCAGTTGCGCTGCATGGTCTTGACCGCGTCGGGCCAGCCCGGCAGGGTATCCAAACCACTCAGCAGTTCCGGCGCGTAGTCGGTGATCTTCAGGAACCACTGCGGGATCTCGCGCTTCTCCACGATGGCGCCGGAGCGCCAGCCGCGACCATCGACGACCTGCTCGTTGGCCAGCACGGTCTGGTCGATCGGATCCCAGTTCACCACCGAATTCTTGCGGTACGCCATGCCCTTCTTCAGCAGGCGGGTGAACATCAGCTGTTCCCAGCGGTAATAGTCCGGCTTGCAGGTGGCGAATTCGCGGGTCCAGTCGATCGCGTAGCCCAGCGACCTCAGCTGGCTGCGCATGTGGTCGATGTTGGCGTAGGTCCACTTCGCCGGTGCGGTATTGTTCTTGATCGCCGCGTTCTCGGCAGGCAGGCCGAACGCGTCCCAGCCCATCGGCTGCAGCACGTTCTTGCCCTGCATGCGCTGGTAGCGGCTGATCACGTCGCCGATGGTGTAGTTGCGTACGTGGCCCATGTGCAGCGCACCGGACGGGTACGGCAGCATCGACAGGCAGAAAAACTTCGGCCGGGAGTCATCCTCCGTCACCTCGTACGCGTGCCGGGCATTCCAGTAACCCTGCGCAGCGGCTTCCACCGCCTGCGGGCGGTAACCCTGTTCGGCCGCGTCGCCCGGTTCGGAAGAGTTCGGGTCTTGAATGTCCTGCATGATTTCCGGTGCCATGGTGCGGTTTGCGCAGCCAGATTGGAGCTGGCCGCAGAGAACTGGTCAGACTAGCCCAGCACGGGCCGGGCGCCAAGCCTGCCGCGGCTTATCCGGCCGGGCACGCGGCGCCCTGGCCGTTGCCAAGCGCCCGCGCCGCGCTGGCAATCTGCGCCGCCAGCTGGCCGATCGCGCGCTGGTGTCCCTGCACCAGCGCCGCATAGCCCGGCCCCACGGTTTCGTTGATACGACTGCTGCAGGCTAGTGCGCCGGCATGGGCGCCATGCAGCAGCCGCACGCTCCAACTGCCCTCGATCAGGGCATAGCCGCCGGGCTGCGAGTCGAAGCGACGCAGGTCCAGCTTGATCCGCAGCAGCGGCTGCTCGTTGCCGGGCAGGCCGCTGACGTCCTGGCTGTGCAGTTCTCGCGCGAGATCGCCCGACAGCGCGCTGCGCACCTCGTCACCGAGTGGAGCGATCCAGCGCTCGCTGTTGAGCATGGCCACCGCCTGACCGCCCTCGCGCACCACCAGCTGCGGTTGGTCGACCTGGGCCGGGATGCCGACCGGCAACAATTCGAACGGCAGCGACGGCGTTGCCGACTGCGCCATCAGCCCACCGGCCGGCTCGCCGACCGGTGCAACAAGCGTGTAGTAATGCAGCGGCGCCGAAGCGCAGGCTGTGAGAGCCAGCACAGCACCGAGGCCCAACAGACGCATTCCGATACGGATCATGGCGGATTCCCTTGCGACGGTGGGGTGGTCGATGCCGGCGGCGCGGTTATCGCGGCCGCTGGCGTATCGACAGGTTTGGCATCGGGGCGGCGTCCACGGATCAGCGCCTCCGGATGACCGCTCAGATAATCGGTCAGCACGCGCAGCGACCGCGCCATGCGCTGCAGTTCCCCCAGCGTGCTGCCCAGGTTCTGCTGCAGCGGCGAGTCGCCGGACAGCGCCTCGTTGGCGGTGCCCATGGTCTTTTGCACGCCCTTCAAGGTGTTCTTGAATTCCGGCAGGGTCTGGCCGTTGACCTGTTTCATCGTGGCGTTGAGCCCGGCCAGGGTCTGGTCGAGGTTCTTGCCGATGCTCTCGAACGGGATCTTGTCGAGCTTGTCGACGATATCGGCCAGTTGCTCCTGCAGCTTGTCGAAGCTGCCGGGCACGGTTGGGATCATCAGCGGCTTGGCATTCGGATCGAAGTCCACCTTCGGCGTCTTCGGCACGAAATCCAGCGCCACATACAGCTGGCCAGTCAGCAGATTGCCGCTGCGTGCCTGCGCACGCAGACCATGCTCGACCAGGCGTCCCATCAACTGCGACAGGTCCGGATTCTCGCCGCGCGCCTTGGCCAGCGCCTCCAGCTTGTCATAGGCATTGCCCAGGCGCTGCGGATAGACCACCGCCCCCACCACCACCGGGAAGCGCTGCGCCTTTTCGTCGTAATCCAGCTTGATCGAGACCACCTTGCCGATGTTGATGCCGAGGAACTCCACCGGCGCGTCCACCGCCAGCCCGCGCACAGACTGCTCGAAGCGCATGCGGATGTAATGCGGCTCGCCATCCGGCGGCGCCATCGCGCTGGCCTGGTCGCCGAACAATGTGTACTCGGTTTCTTCCGGCGCCGGCGTGCTGTCATGCGGGCCAGCCGGATCCTGGAACGCCAGGCCACCGGCCAGCACGGACGCCAGCGACTGCGTATTGACTTTCAGCCCGCTCGCGCCGACCGACACATCGATGCCGCTGGCATTCCAGAAGCGCGTGGCGGTGGTGACGAACTTGTCATTGGGACCGTCCACGAAGATCTGCAACGAGACGCCCTTGCCGCTCGAATCCAGCTGGTAGGACACCACCCGGCCCACCTGGATACGCCGGTAATACACCGGCGAGCCGATATCCAGCGAACCAAGGTCGTCACTGTGCAGCACGAAGCTGCGCCCGGGCGCGCCATGGTTCACCGCCGGCGGCGTCTCCAGCCCCTTGAACTCGTCCGCCGGCGCGTTCGAATCACCCACGTCGACGCCGATGAAGGCACCAGACAGCAAGGTATCGATGCCCGACACGCCGCCCAGTCCGATCCGCGGCCGCACCACCCAGTAGCGTGTGCCCTGGGTGGCGAAGCTCTCGGCACTCTTTTCCAGCGCCACCTTGACCAGCACATGGCTGTGATCGCCGCTGAGATGAATCTTGTTGACCCGGCCGATCACCACGTTCTTGTATTTCACCGGCGTCTTGCCGGCGTCCAGGCCCTCGGCACTCTGGAAGCTGATGGTGATGGTCGGGCCGGCCTGCAGCCAGCTGTTGACCACCAGCGAAAGGCCGACCAGTGCGGCCAGCGCCGGCACCAGCCAGATCAGCGAGGCATTGAAACGACGATGCCGCACCACCGGTCGCGGCAGTTCGCTGCCGTCCGGGCCATCCTGTTCAGTGCGGCGGTCGTCAGTCATCACTATCCCTGCCATCCCAGATCAACCGGGGGTCAAAACTCATCGAGGCCAGCATGGTCAGCACCACGGTCAGGCCGAAAAAAATCACACCGGGCAGCGGCTCGACCAGGCTCAGCAGGCCGAAGCGCACCAGGGCCGTCAACAGCGCCACCACGAACACATCCAGCATCGACCAGTAGCCGATGAACTCGACCAGCCGATAGAGTTTTGCACGCTGCGGCCGTGCCCAGCCGCTACCGCGCTGGCTGCTCAGCAGCAGCGTGCCTAGCGAAAGGAATTTCAGCACCGGCACCACGATGCTGGCGGTGAACACGATGATCGCCAGATCCGGCGATCCCTTGACCCACAGCTCCACCACGCCGCTGATGATGGTGTTGTCGTCGATGTCGTTCAAGCTGGCCGTGCGCATGATCGGCAGCACATTGGCCGGGATGTACAGCAGGAACGCAGCGATCATCAATGCCCACGTGCGCATGTAACTGTATGGCTTGCGCCGGTGCAGTACGGAACCGCAGCGCGGGCACGCCAGCTCGTCGGCGACATCAACGCGAGCGGGCGTGTCTGCGGAAATCACCAGCTTGCACACATGGCAACCGATCAGGCCGAGGTCGGCGGCACGTGGGAACGCACTCATGCCGGACCCTCCGGCGTGAGTTCCCACAACTGGCGCAGGTCGACGCCGGCAAAGATGGTGATCAGCAAGGTCAGCGCTGCGTAGGCATAGATGCCCGGATCCGCCACCACGTCGAAGTAGAGATGCGCCTTGACGATCGCCACCAGCGCACCGAGCACGAACACCTCGCTCATCGTCCACGGTTGCAGGTAGTGCAAGGTCACCATCATCGGCACGAAACCCGGTGCGCGGCGGCCAAGGCGGCCAAACCACAGCAGCCATCCGAGCAGAAACATCTTGAGCAGCGGAAAAAAGAACAGCGTGCCGGCAGCCAGCACCGCAACCACCTGTGCCTGCTGCTGCCACATCACGATGATCGTGCCCCACAGCGTGGCACCACTGAGCTGGCCATTCAGTCCGAGGGTGACGATCGGCCACATGTTCGCCTGCACGAACACGATCATCGCCGTCATAACCAACGCCAGCATGACATTCACGCTCAACCCGTGATGCCGTTCCAGCACCGCATGGCAGCACGCACATTGCGCCACGTCGCCACGCGCCAGCGGTCGCCGGCGATAGACCGTGTCGCAGTGCTCGCAGATCAGCAGCGCTTCGGATGAGGTCGTACCCATAGGCTCGCGGTCGGGTTCCGGCGTGACGATCCGTGGATTCTCGCAAATCTATCGTGAACGCGCTGCACCGCTTGATATGCTGGTGATTGCCCTGATCTGAACCGCATCCGCCGAACTGGAGTTTCCCGTGACTGATGCCACTGCTGCCCCCGCCCATGTCTTCGACGTGGAACAGCAAAGTTTCGAAGCCGATGTGCTGCAGGCATCCCTGACCACGCCCGTGCTGGTGGATTTCTGGGCGACCTGGTGCGAGCCGTGCAAGACCCTCGGGCCGATGCTGGAAAAGCTGGCCGCCGAGTACAACGGCGCGTTCCGGCTGGGCAAGGTCGATGTGGATACGCAGCAGGAACTGGCCGGCATGTTCGGCATCAAGAGCATCCCGACCGTGGTGCTGGTGAAGGACGGCCAGGTGCTCGACGGTTTCGCTGGCGCGTTGCCGGAAGGCCAGTTGCGCGAATTCCTGTCGCGCCATGTGCAGCCGCTGGAAGCGCCCGCCGAGGCGGGCGGAGCCGAGATCGTGCCGGAAACGCCCGAACAGGCGATCGACCGCCTGCAGCAGGCGATCGCCGCCGAACCGGGCAAGCCCGACTTGAAACTCGATCTGGCGCTGGCACTGATGCGCGCCGGCCAGGTGGACGCCGCTGCCGCGGAGCTGGCTGCGCTGCCGGCCAATCTCGCCACCGACGCACGCGCCGTGCGCCTGCGCAGCGAACTGGAACTGGCCCATGCGCTGAAAGACGCCCCCGCGAAGGCACAGTTGCAGCAGCGCGTGCAGGCCGACGCCAACGATTGGGCCGCGCATGACCAGCTCGGCGTACGGCTATTGCTGGAAGGCGACGCCGAGGCCGGGCTCGAGCAGTTCCTGATGATCCTGCAGAAAGCCCGCGACTGGAACGACGGCCAGGCGAAGAAGCGCCTGCTCGCCGCGTTCGCCACGCTCGACGATGCTGAGCTGGTCAGCCGCTACCGTCGCAAGATGGCTTCGCTGCTGTTCTGAATATGGCTACACAGCGGCTCCTGCCAGATCCAGATCATGTGGGAGCGGCTTCAGCCGCGATGCCTTTTTGATCCTGCAAGAGCATCGCGGCTGAAGCCGCTCCTACAGCCGCCTCTACAGAAAACCGGATTCCAAAGCATCATGCGTGCATCCACCTTCCGCCGCCTGCTCAACCTGTGGCCGCCGTTCCTGTGCAATTCCATCCGCGTGCAATCGATCAGCGCCGACTGGAGCGAGGCGAAGGTGGTGCTGCGGCTGCGCCCATGGAACCACAACTACGTACGCACCCAGTTCGGCGGCAACCTGTTCGCGATGACCGATCCGTTCTGGATGCTGCTGGTGATGCACCAGCTCGGCGACGACTACTACGTGTGGGACAAGGCCGGCGCGATCGACTTCGTCGCGCCGGGCCGCGAGGATGTCTACGCGCACTTCAATCTGGAAAGCAGCGTCGTTGACGAATTGCGTGCAGCGGCGGCCGGTGGCGAGAAAGTGCTGCGCTGGTTCGAGACCGAGGTGGTCACCGCGAGCGGCGAAGTGATCGCCCGCGTGCGCAAGCAGATCTACGTGCGGCTGAAACCGAAGGCGCGCTGAGCGCTCATTCGCTCTCGAAGCGCTTGAGCTCGGCCAGTACGGACTCGGCCTTCTGCACGCTGCGGCCGGCAAAGTTGTTCTCCAGCCAGCGCCGGTGACCCGCCCAGCGGATCAGGCCATACGCCAATCCAACCACGCCCAGCGAAATGACGCCGCAAAGCACCATCCACAGCACCAGCCCCGGGGCTCTGCTCCACCAGTCGGCGTAACCCATCCGATCCCAGTCGTACTGGATCAGCATGAGCATGACCGGAATCCAGATCAGACTCCCCAGCACAGCGAACACCGGAGCCTCCACTTTGATCCGCCATGCGCGCAGCGTCGCCAGCCGACGCTGGATCACCAGCACCGGCGCCGCATAGTCGATACCCTGTACCAGGGATAGCACCCGCGCCGAGAACACGATCGTCAGGATGCCGAACACCTGGACAGCGATGCCGCAGGCCATCGCTTGCCATATGCGCGTATGCGTACTCCAGAACGCGACTCCCCACAGCATCACCCCGATGCCCAGAGCAATCTGCGCCCCCTGCCCCCACACCAGTGGCCGCAGACCGCGGCGCAGGCGATCCAGCCTGGTATCCCTGAATATCTGCACGTTCAACGCGTGCTGCTGCTCCAGTCGATGATCGAGCGCCTGCCAAGCCAGCTTCATCTCATCCAGTTCCATGCTCATGCTCCCATGGTTGCCGCCGCGGTCATCTGCCCGCGCAGCTTTTGCTTGATGCGACCGATCTTGGTCGCCACGTTGGTTTCGCTGATGCCGAGGATCTCGGCGATCTCGATGTAGCTGCGGTCTTCCAGGTACAGCAGGATCAGCGCGCGATTGAGCGGATCGAGCTGGCCGATGAAGGCGTACAGCGCGGTCAGCCGCTCGTCCTGTTCGGGTATCGCCTCGCCGCCGCCGACGGTTTCCAGGTGATGCGCCTCCAGCGGCTCGAAACGATCCGCCTCCGACCGGCGCTCGCGCCGCGCCTGCGAGATCGCCACGTTCAGCGCGATGCGATACATCCAGGTGGAAAACTTCGCCCGTGCCGCGTCATAGCCAGCGAACGAACGCCACAGCTGCGCACTGATCTCCTGCACCAGATCATCGCGATCGGCCGCATTGCGGCTGTACAGGCCAGCCACCTTGAACACGATCCGGCGATGTTCGTGCAGCAACGACTCGAAGCGTTGCTGGTGTTGCCTGGCAGTCATGGACGTCGTTTCCCCTCCGTTCCACCCATGATTCGCAGGGTACGGAAAAAAATCACAGGACGCGTCCACGCACCCGGCCAGGCATGCTTAGCCCACAGCACACGGGATCGACACGGAAGAGCTCGCGAAGCGCCTACGGAATGTTCTGCGCCACCCGCCAGAGCACGCCACTGGGATCGAACAGCGTGAAGTCACGCATGCCCCAGGGCTGGTCAGTCGGCTCGCCCACTTCCACGCCGAAACGCGCAGGCACACCGGCCGCCAGCACGTGGACATGCCAGTCATCGACGTTCTCGACCAGCAGATGCATCTGGAAATTCCTGATGAACGCCGGCTCATTGAACGCTTGCAGCAGAAAACTCGTCTCCCCATGGCGGACGTAGGCAAGACCATCTTCCGACCACGGCACCTCGAAGCCGAGCGCCAGATAGAACTGCTCGGACAACGCAAAATCGAGCGCCGGCACGAACGCCTTGATTTCGACTGCCGTGAGATTCATCGCAGGCCTCGGCACACACCCGGATCGGGAAGTCGAACCTTACGACAAAACTGCGCGATACCATCGCGGACGCTGGCGGCTTGTTCGGGCTGATCACTGAGCATGCGCAGGTCAATCGCCTCTTGTTCGTCATTCCGGCCTTCGCTGGAAGGACGACGGCGCGAGGGTAACCTCGCGCCGGAACCTTGCACCCAAGCCGCAGCACAACCACCACCCTCCCCTACAATGCGAAATCCCCTAAACCAAATCCACCGGATTACCCCATGCGCCCGCTGCGCTTCAAACGCTATCTGCTGACCGGCCTGCTCACCTTCATTCCATTATGGGTGACTTGGGCCGTCTTCAAACTGGTACTGGGCACGCTGGCCGATATCGGCGCACCGCTGGTCAATGCGTTCCTCGGCGCGCTGGCCTTGGTGGCACCCCGTGCCGCAGCCACACTTGGCACTCAATCGCTGACCTTCATCGTCGCGCTGCTGATCACGCTCGGTGCGCTTTACCTGCTCGGCTGGATAGCCACCCGGGTGATCGGCCAGCGTTTCATCAATGCGTTCGACGGCCTGCTCGCACGCATCCCGGTAGTGCAGACGATCTACGGCGGCACCAAGAAACTGATGGCGGTGCTGCAGAACAAGCCGTCCGGCGTGCAACGGGTGGTGCTGGTGGAGTTTCCGCGCCGTGGCATGAAGGTGGTCGGCTTCGTCACCCGGGTGATGACCGAGGACGGCAGCGGCCGCGAGATGGCGGCGGTGTTCATCCCGACTACGCCGAACCCCACCGGCGGCTATCTCGTCGTGCTCCCACTGGACGAGCTGACCCCGACCGACTGGACGATGGACCAGGCGATGGCCTTCATCATCTCCGGTGGCGCGGTGGCGCCCGATACCCTGCCTGCCTCGCCCCCGACGCTACGGCATGACAGCGCCGGAGAACAGGCATGAGTCTGCGTCACGTCCTGCTGGCCGCCCTGCTCGGGGTTGCCGCCATAACCGCACACGCCGCCGATCCGACTGCCACCGACTGGACCACACCGGCCGAGGCGGCGCAGTTCCGCACCACGCCGAGCTATGCCGATACCTTGGTCTACCTGAAACGGCTGCAGCAGGCGGCACCGGGCGTCATTCGCCTGGGAACCTACGGCACCACGCCGGAAGGGCGACCGATGACGGTAGTAATCGCCAGCGGCGACGGCACGTTCGATCCTGTCGCTGCACGCAAGGCCGGCAAGCCGATCGTGCTGCTGCAGGCCGGCATCCATCCGGGTGAGATCGAGGGCAAGGACGCCGGCCTGATGCTGCTGCGCGATATCGCGATCACCCACAAGTACCCGCACGTGCTCGATCATCTGGTGCTGGTCTATGTCCCGGTGTTCAGCGTGGACGGCCATGCGAACTCGTCGCCGTATCACCGCATCAACCAGAACGGCCCGGACAGCATGGGCTTCCGCGGCCAGTCGCAATACCTCAACCTCAACCGCGATTACGTGAAAGCCGACGCGCCGGAGATGCTGGCGTGGCTAAAGCTGTGGCAGCGCTGGTTGCCGGATTTCCTGATCGACGTGCATACCACCGACGGTGCCGACTACCAGTACGACCTGACCTGGTACACCGAGGATCCGCACAAGCTCGATCCGGTGGTGAGTGCATGGCAGCACGACATGATCGTCAACCATGCGATACCTGCGTATGAAAAGCGCGGCCACCTCGCCTCGATCTATCTGGAATTCAAGGATGGCCGCGATCCGCGCAAAGGGATTGAGAATTTCGGTTCCGGCCAGCGCTTTTCCACCGGCTACGCGGCGCTGCAGAACCGCCCCGCCCTGCTGATCGAAACGCACATGCTGAAGCCGTACGCGAACCGCGTGCATGCCGTGTACGACCTGGTCGAGCTGATGTTGGAGCAGATCAACCAGCATCCGGCCACGCTGCTCGCCACCACCGCGAAAGCCGATGCCGACACCGTCGCCCGCGCCCGCGATGCGCAAGCACGCGTGCCGCTGACCTTCAAGCCGGATCCGCAATCGACGAAGTTCGAGCTCAAGGGCTATGCGTTCTCACTCAGCCACAGCGACATTTCCAACAGCACATGGATCCAGTACGACCCGAGCCAGCCGAAAACGTACAGCATCGACAACTGGAACGGCCTGCTGCCGGGTCTGTCGATCACCCCACCGACGGCGTATGTGGTGCCGGCGCAGTGGACGACCATCATCGACAAGCTCGATGCACACGGCATCCAGTACCGCCGCATCGATCAGCCGCTGACGATCCGCGCCGAGGGCTATCAGCTCGACCATCCGCAGTGGGCCAGCAAGCCGTTCGAAGGCCATTTGATGCTGCGTGACTTCGACCTGCATGCCGTATCACGCGAGGTGGTGCTGCCGGCCGGCTCGGTAATCGTGCCGCTGGACCAGCGCGCCGCCAACGTGGCGATCAACCTGTTCGAACCGCAGGCACCCGACTCGCTGCTGCGCTGGGGATATCTCGACGCGATCTTCGAGGCCAAGGAGTACGCCGAGCCGCGCGTGCTGGAAAAGCTGGCGCGCGAGATGCTGGCGAAGAACCCTGCACTCAAGACCGAGTTCGAGCAGAAGCTGCACGACGATCCGGCCTTCGCCGCCAACAGCCAGGCACGCCTCGACTTCTTCTTTCTGCGCTCGCCGTGGTACGCCGCCCAGCAGGTCGGTGCCTACCCCGTCCTGCGGCTGGATGCCGCTCAGCTGCAAAACCTGCCATCAGGCCATGCGCAGGCCGGTACCACCCGCACCCCCTGACCTTTGACACTGTCTGCTCCGTGACGTTTGACCTAGCGTGAACAGGCATGACTGCGCTTTGGGGGAGATCCGACAGCGCGCGGCCCATGAACAACCACCGTAACCGCCCACTGGGCGGCATGACTCATAGAGGGATATCCATGACCAAGCAGTATCTGAAGCCCCTGGCCCTGGCGGTAAGCCTGGCCCTGACCTTGACTGCCTGCGGCAAGAGCGAACAGGCCGCCGCCCCGGCGCCGGCCCCCGCCAGCACCGCTGCTGCCGCCAGCACGGCCCCGGCAGCGGCCAGCACCAGCGCCGCCGTCAATGCCACCAAGAGCATCTTCGACGTCAGCGAGCTGGATCCGACCATCAACGCCTGCCAGGACTTCAACGGCTTCGTCAACGCCAAGTGGGTCGCCGCCAACCCGATCCCCGAAGACCGCACCCGCTGGGGCGCCTTCGACCAGCTGGCCGATGCCAGCCTGAATACGCAGCACGACATCGTCGATGCCGCCTCCAAGAATGCAGCACAGGCACAGGCCGGCTCGATCGAGCAGAAGATCGGCTACCTGTACCAGTCGGGTATGGACGACGCGGCCATCGAGAAGGCTGGCTTCGACCCGATCAAGCCGAAGCTGGACGCCATCGCCGGCCTGAAGAGCCCCAGCGACGTCGCCGACTACATCACCAAGAGCTACGCCGAGGGTGACGGCCAGGTGTTCCAGTTCGGCGCCGGCGCTGACTTCCAGCACGCCGACATGCAGATCGCCTACGCCAACGAGGGCGGCCTGGGCCTGCCGACCAAGGACTACTACAGCGACGCGAAGTACAAGGACATCCGCGATGCCTACGTCGCGCATATCGCGAAGTCGCTCGAGCTGACCGGCGTATCCGAAGCTGATGCGAAGACCCAGGCCGATGACGTGCTGAAGTTCGAAACCGCGCTGGCCGCCGCCTCGCTGTCGCCGGTCGAGTCGCGCGATCCAAAGACCCAATACCACTTCGTCAGCGTCAAGGACGCCGACAAGGCCACGCCGCACTTCAGCTGGGACAAGTTCTTCACCGCCCAGGGCGTGACCATCGACAAGGGCTTCTCGCTGTCGCAGCCGAAGTTCTTTGCCGAGTTCGACAAGCTGCTGGCCAACGCGCCGATCAGCCAGTGGCAGGCCTATCTGCGCTTCCACACCATCGACGACGCTTCGAACTATCTGAGCAAGAATTTCCAGGACAACAAGTTCGACTTCTACGGCAAGACCCTGGCCGGCCAGCCGCAGCAGAAGCCGCGCTGGAAGCGCGTGCTCGGTGCAGTCAACGGCTCGATGGGCGAGGCGCTGGGCGAGTTGTACGTGGCCAAGGTGTTCACGCCCGAGGCGAAGGCACGTGCGCAGGAGCTGGTCGACAACGTGCGCAATGCACTGAAGGCCCGCATCCAGAATCTCGACTGGATGAGCGACGCCACCAAGGCCAAGGCGATCGACAAGTGGAATACCTTCCTGCCGAAGATCGGCTATCCAGACAAGTGGCGTGACTGGTCGGGCCTGAACGTCACCCCCGACAACTACTACGCGAACGTCGAGGCCGCCGGCAAGTTCAACTACGACTACGACATCGCCAAGATCGGCAAGCCGACCGACCGCAAGGAATGGGGCATGACCCCGCAGACGGTCAACGCGTATTACAACCCGACCGACAACACGATCAACTTCCCGGCCGCGATCCTGCAGCCGCCGTTCTTCGATGCCAAGGCGGACGACGCGATCAACTACGGCGGCATCGGCGCGGTGATCGGCCACGAGGCCAGCCACGGCTTCGACGACGAAGGCAGCCAGTTCGACGGTGCAGGCAACCAGAAGAACTGGTGGACCAAGGACGACCGCACCAAGTTCGACGCCCGCACGCAGAAGCTGGTGGACCAGTTCGACGCCTACTCGCCGATCAAGGACAAGCCGGACCTGCACGTCAACGGCAAGCTGACGCTGGGCGAGAACATTGCCGACCTGGGCGGCATGAACGTAGCGTATGACGCCCTGCAGGCCGCGCTGAAGGCACACCCCGAGGAAGCCGACAAGAAGATCGACGGCTATACCGAGGACCAGCGCTTCTTCCTGAACTGGGCACGCGTGTGGCGTGGCAACGTGCGTGAAAAGCAGGCGGTGCTCTACCTCAACACCGACCCGCATGCCCCGGCCTCGCTGCGTGCCATGGCCGCGCCGTCGAACATGCCAGCGTTCGCCAGCGCGTTCCAGTGCAAGGTTGGCGACGCGATGGTGCGTCCGGACGACAAGCAGGTGAAGATCTGGTAAGTCGCCAGCATCGAATGCCGCAGATCATTGCGGCATGAAAACCGGGGCCCCGCACGCAAGTGCGGGGCCCTTTTCGTTGCAGGGTGCGGATCGAGGCCAGGTTCCGCTCATTCATACATACATGCGCCTAACAAAGGTATTGCAAATCATTCTCATTAAAAATATCGTATGCAACTACTCCAGCCAGTACACATGACGAACGCGCGGCAACACGCGTCGTCAACCCGGATCACCAACTACCACGGCCCGCACGGCCCTCGCAGCCAGTTGTTGCGATTGCCTCCTGCTGACCTGAACAACCTGCATCCAGCCATTGCGAAACAACTGCATTCGCCAGACCCGCCAGGCCCTGTCGACCAGCGACGCACCATTCATCACCGGAATCCCCATGGCTTTCATCCGTAGCCGCAAACATACAGCCTCCCCCTGCAAGTCATTCTCGACGACATCCGGTATGGTGACGGCGGCCACCCTGTTCACTGGCCTGGCCCTGGCCCTTCCCGCTGCTGCCACTGACCTGTCGTCAACCGCCGCCACCGATGCACAGGTCGCCCAGGCGAAGAGCCTGCCCGCCGTCAAGGTGGAGGCGAACTCCAGCAACGACTATCGCGTCGACCAGCTGTCCTCGCCGAAATTCACCCAGCCGTTGCTCGATACCACGCAAACCATCAGCGTGATCAGCAAGGAGCTGATCCAGCAGCAAGGCGCCACCACGTTGACCGAGGCGCTGCGCAACAGCCCCGGGGTGGGCACGTTCTACGCCGGTGAAAACGGCACCACCTCGACCGGCGACGCGATCTACATGCGCGGCTTCGATACCTCGAACAGCATCTTCGTCGACGGCGTGCGCGATCTGGGCTCGATCTCGCGCGACGTGTTCAACATCGAACAGATCGAAGTGACCAAGGGCCCGGCCAGCACCGACAACGGGCGCACCGCGCCGACCGGCTCGATCAACCTGGTAAGCAAGCAGCCGACCCTGCATGACAGCCTCTCGGCCTCGGTCTCCTACGGCAGCGGCGACCACAAGCGCAGTACCGCGGACTGGAACCAAAGCATCGGCAGCAACGCCGCCTTCCGCCTCAACGTGATGGGTCAGGACAGTGGCGTACCGGGCCGCGACGCGGTCGAGAACAACCGCTGGGGCGTGGCGCCGACATTGGCGTTCGGCCTGGGCACGGCCACCCGCGTGTATCTGGATTACCTGCACGTCAAGCAGAACAACATACCTGACGGTGGCGTGCCCACCATTGGCTTGCCCGGCTACAGCAGCCCGGACCCGACGCGCCCGCAGATCGGCAGCGCCGCGATGGTCGATTCCAGCAATTTCTACGGCACCGATGCCGACCACGATCGCGTCAACGCCGACATGTTCACCGCGCGCATCGAACACGACTTCTCGCCGGACGTCGCCTTGCACAACACCTTGCGCTGGGGCCGCACGCACGAGGATTACCTGCTCACCTCGTTCATGGCCAGCGCGGCCAATCTGCTGACGCCTAACATCAACGACCCGTCGACCTGGACGCTCGCGCGCAGCAACCCGACGTTCAAGGATCAGACCAACCGCATCCTGACCAACCAGACCAACCTCACCGTCAACTTCGATACCGGTGCGATCACCCACAACCTAAGTGCCGGCATCGAGCTGACCAGCGAGCGACTGAACACCGTGGGGCTGGCCACCAGCCCGCTCGGCACGTTGTGGCCGGCAGCCAATCTGTACGACCCCAATCCGAACGTGGCGAACCCGGCCTACGGCCCGAACGGAACCTACAGTGCAGGCAAGACCAATACTGCGGCAGCCTATCTGTTCGACACCTTGAAGTTCGGCGAGCACTGGCAGGTCAATGCCGGCGTGCGGCTGGACAACTACACGACCGACTTCACCAGCGTGGTGACCTGCGGCACGTCCAAGAGCGCCCCGGCCTGCGGCAGCCTGCGGCTCGGCAGCCCGGTGTCTGGCGTCGACACCAGCCAGTCTGACAACCTGCTCAACTACAAGCTCGGCGTGCTGTACAAACCGGTCGCCAACGGCAGCATCTACGCCAACTTTGCCGTGTCCGCGCAGCCACCGGGCGGCAGCAGCCTGTCGCTCAGTTCAGCCGCCAACAGCGCCGACAACCCGATCTTCGCCCCGGAAAAGGCACGCACCACCGAAGTCGGTACGAAGTGGGATTTGCTCAGTGATCGACTGCTGCTGACCGGGGCGATCTATCGCACCATCGTTAGCAATGACGTCGTGCAGGATCCGGTCGATCTGCTGTACTACCAGATCGGCAGGAAGCGCGTGCAGGGCATCGAGTTGAGCGCGGTCGGCAAACTTACCGACAACTGGGCGGTGAGTGCCGGCTACACCACGATGAACGCAAGCGTGGCCAATGGCCCGAATGTCTCCCAGGACGGTTCCAGCGATCTGGCCTATACGCCCAAGAGCGCCTTCACCGCATGGACCACCTACCACTTGCCGTTCAACCTGACGATCGGTGGGGGCGCCCGCTATTCGGGCGAGATGAAGCGCGGTACCGACAGCGCAATCGGCACGCCGGCGTTCACCGATGCGTACTGGGTGTTCGACGCAATGGCCAGCTACCCGGTCAGCAAGCAATTCGAGCTGCAGTTGAATCTGTACAACCTGTTCGACAAGAGCTATGTCGCGGCGATCAACAAGAGCGGTTACCGTTACACGCCGGGCGCACCACGTTCGGCGATGATTACCGCCAACTTCCGCTTCTGATACCTGCACTCCTTCCCTTCGCCTGCACGAGAAGGGACATCCAGGAACCCGTCATGCTGCTGCATATTCCCGACGTCCTCAGCCGCGAACAGCTCAGCCATATGCGCGTGGCACTGGATGCGACCGACTGGACCGACGGACGCGAAACCGTCGGTGCGCAAGGCGCCAGGGTGAAGCGCAACCAGCAGCTGCCGGATACCTCGCCACTGCGACAGCAACTGGGTCAGACCGTACTGTCGGCGCTGGCGAAACATCCGCTCTATCACGCGGCAACGTTGCCGCTGCGCACCTTGCCACCGCGCTTCAACCGTTATGAAGGTGGCAGCCACTACGGCTTCCATGTCGACGGCGCGGTGATGGCGTTGCCCGGCGATGCCGGCCAGCTGCGCAGCGACATCTCCTGCACGCTGTTCCTCAGCGAGCCGGACGACTACGACGGCGGCGAGCTGATTGTCAGCGACACCTACGGCGAACACGAGGTGAAGCTGCCAGCAGGTGATCTGATCGTCTACCCGTCCAGCAGCCTGCACCGGGTCGCACCGGTGACGCGCGGAGCACGCCTGGCTTCGTTCTTCTGGGTACAGAGCCTGATCCGCGACGACGGCCGGCGCCAGCTGCTGTTCGAACTGGATGCCTCGATCCAGGCCCTGACCCAGTCCGGCGCCGATGCCGCTGCGCTGCTGCGACTGACCGGCGTCTATCACAACCTGCTGCGCCAGTGGGCTGAAACCTGAGTCCGGACGGCCATAACTGCGGCCATCCCGGCTGACCTCGCATTACCCGCCTGCAACCAGCTGTTCCCAGCGCGTGCCGCTGAGCGGATAATCGTCGACCCTTGATGCAACACGGCTGTGCAATGTTCGTACCTGGTCAACGCTGGATCTCCTCTGCCGAACCCGAGCTCGGCCTCGGCACCGTGCTGCGCGTCGAAGGGCGCGGTGTGCAGGTGCTGTTTGCCAAGGCCGGCGTGCTGCGCCCCTACGCGGTCGACTCGGCGCCGCTGCTGCGCGCCGAATTCCGCGCTGGCCAGCGCGTGGCCGGCAAGGGCATCGCGTTCCTGGTCGAGCGCGTCGAGATCCGCGAAGAGCTGTTGATCTATCGCGGCGAGGGCCGCGAACTGCACGAAGGCCAGCTCGACGACGAGCAGAGCGTCAGCCAGGCCGACGACCGCCTGATCGGCGGCCGCACCGATGCGGTCGCGCAGTTCGAACTGCGTCTGGAAGGCCTCAAGCGGCGTGCCGAAGCGCGCCGCTCGCCGATGTGGGGTCTCGGTGCCGCGCGGATCGGGCTGGTACCGCATCAGCTGCGTGTAGCCGGCATCGCTTCCGCACGCCGACCGCCGCGCGTACTGCTGGCTGACGAAGTCGGCCTCGGCAAAACCATCGAGGCGGGCATGATCATCGGCCGCCAGCTCGCCACCGGCCGCGCTTCGCGCGTGCTGCTGCTGTTGCCCGACACGCTGGTGTACCAGTGGTTCGTCGAGCTGCTGCGCCGCTTCAACCTCAGCTTCGCGATCTACGACGAGGAACGCTGCGAGGCGCTGGAGCAGTCCGGCGACGATAGCAACCCGTTCGAGGACGAGCAGCTGGTGATCGCCGACTTCGGCTTTCTCGAGAACTCGCCGAAACACGCGCAGCAATTGCTCGAAGCGCCGTGGGATCTGCTGGTGGTCGACGAGGCGCACCACCTGGCCTGGTCGCCCGAGGTCGCCAGTCCGCGCTACACGATGGTTGAACGACTCGCCGCCGCGATTCCCGGCGTGATCCTGCTCACCGCCACGCCGGAACAGCTCGGCCGCAGCGGCCACTTCGCCCGTCTGCGCCTGCTCGATCCGCAGCGCTACCACGATCTGGACGGCTATCTGGCCGAGGCCGACGCCTATCAGGCGCTGTCGAAGATTGCCGATCGACTGCTCGACGGCAACGCGCTCGACGATGCCCAGCGCGCCACCCTCGCCGAAGCCTTCCACGGCGACGCGGCTCTCACCGCACAACTGGCCGGATCGACCAAGCCGGCGAACGCGCGCGAACTGCTCGCCGCGCTGATCGACCGCCACGGCACCGGCCGCGCGATGTTCCGCAACAACCGCGCCGGCGTCGGCGGCTTCCCCAAGCGCCTGCCCGAATGGCATCTGCTCGATGCCGACACGCTTGAAGAGAACACCCGCCAGTCGCTGCTGGCCGAATTCCATGCCGACATCCAGCAGCCGCCGGCCTTGATCGAAGTCGACTACAGCGCCGATCCGCGCATCGACACCCTGATCGCCCTGCTCGATAAGCACCCGCAGGACAAATTCCTGCTGATCTGCCGCAGCCAGGCCAAGGTGCTGGCACTGGAAGATGTGCTGCGCACGCGCAGCGGCGTCGGCGTGGCGCGTTTCCACGAAGGCCTCGGCATCGTGCAGCGCGACCGCAATGCCGCATATTTTGCCCAACCCGATGGCGCGCGCCTGTTGCTGTGCTCCGAGATCGGTTCGGAGGGGCGCAACTTCCAGTTTGCACACCGCTTGATCCTGTGGGATCTGCCGCTGGATCCAGATCTGCTCGAACAACGCATCGGCCGGCTCGACCGGATCGGTCAGAAGCACGACATCAATATCCATATCCTGGCTGTCGCCGACAGCGCGCAGCATGTGCTTGCCCGTTGGTACGACGAGGGCGTCAATGCATTCCGCATGAGTCCGGCCGACGGCCGCGAACTGCTGCGCCGCTATGGCGAGCCGTTGGCCCGACTGGCCGACGAACATGCGCGCGGCGACGACAACCGCGACCAGGAACTCGACGTGCTGCTGGCCGAGACCGCCGCCAGTCACGAGCAGATGGCCGAACTGATCCGCGGCGGTCGCGATCACCTGCTGGAGCTGGCAGCCAGCCGCGACCTGCACGCCGACGAACTGCAGCAGGCGTTTGCCCGCGAGGATTTCGACCCGGGCCGCGATGCGTTCGTGCAGCGCCTGCTGGAAGCGTTCGGTATCCACGCCGAGGAGCTCGGCGGCCAGGTGCTGCTGCTCGATCCGCAATACCTGTCCACCGATGCCCTGCCCGGCTTTGCCGAAGGCCCGCAGTCGGTGACGTTCGCGCGCGACGTGGCTTTGTCGCGCGAAGAGCTGCCATTGCTGCGGCTGGATCACCCGCTGGTCGCCGGCGCGATGGATCTGGCGCTGTCCGGCGAACAAGGCAATGCGGCCTTCATGGTCGACGACGTGCTACCGCCGCGTACCGCGCTGCTGCAAGCGGTCTATGTACTCGAATGCGTGGCCGACCGCCGACTGGACGCCGAACGCTTCCTGCCGACCCTGCCGATCGTGGTCACCGTCGATACCCGCTTGGCCGAGCGTGCCGATTTCGCGCCGAGCGAGATCGCTTTGCGCAAGGCCAGCGACCGCAATATCGAAGTGGTGCGCTACCGCAAGTTCCTCGGCAAGCTGGTGCCGCCGATGCTGGAGCGTGCCGAGACACTCGCTGCTGTACGCGGACAAACCAGCATCGACGAGGCATTGTCCCTCGCTACCGAAACGCTGGATGCCGAACTGTCGCGCCTGCTCGCCTTGCGGGCGGTGAACCCGTCGGTCAGTGAAGCCGAAATCGCCGCCGTCGCCGGTGAGCGCACGGCCCTGCTGATGGCGTTGCCGCAATCCCGCCTGCGGCTGGACGCAGTGCGCTTCGTGGTCAGCCCGGACTTTCTCGCGCTGCGCTGAGCAACCAAGATTTCGACGACAGCCGGCCTCACCCCCGGCTGTCGCGTGATCAGCCGACGGCTACATCCTGCGTTGCGAGTATGCGGCGGTCGACGCCAAACAGCTTGTAGGCGACTGTCAGCAGCAGCACCCACGCCACGCCCACATACAGCGCCACCCGGGTATCGGCGCTGTAGCCGAGCATGACCAGCACGAAGGCGAGAAACGCCAGGCAGACCACGCTGCTCAATGGAAACCAGCGCAGGCGGAACGCCAGCGGCACGAGCTGGCGACGGCGGAAGCGCCAGTGCGCGATCAGCACCATGCCCCAGGTCCACACAGTGTTGAACGCAAGGATCGACATCATCATGCCGAAGATGCGCCCGGGCACCAGGTAGTTCATCAGCACGCCCAGCATCAGGAACACCAGGGTCACCAGCACGCCGCGCACCGGCACGCCATGCGCGCTCAGGTGCCGCATGGCGTGCGGCGCCTGCCCCTTCGTCGCCAGGCTGTGCAGCATGCGGCTGCCGCTGAACGTGGTGGAGTTGAAGCTCGACAGCGCCGCGGTGATCACCACGAAGTTGATCAACCCGGCCGCCTGTGGAATGCCGAGCTTGGCGAAGGTGGTGACGAAGGGGCTGCCCTGCGTGCCCAGCTCGTTCCACGGATAGATCGCCATGATCACGAACAGCGCGCCGACATAGAAGATCAGGATGCGCCAGATCACCGAGTTGACTGCGCGCGGAATCGTGCGCTCGGGATGCGCAGCCTCGGCCGCGGCCATACCGATCGTCTCGATGCCACCGAACGAGAACACCAGGACCGGCAGCGCCAGCACCATGCCGGTCACCCCGTTAGGAAACCAGCCGCCATGCGTCCACAGGTTCGATATCCCCAGCGGGTGGCCACCATTGCCCCAGCCCAGCCAGATGATCGCGGCGCCGCCGGCGATCATGAGTACCACCGTCAGCACCTTGATCAGTGCGAACCAGAATTCCATCTCGCCGTAAACCTTCACCGCCAGCAGGTTCAGGCCACCGATCATCGCCACGCTGCCGAACGCCCATATCCATTGCGGCAGATCGGGAAACCACGCCTTCATGTAGATGCCCACCGCCGTGCTCTCGGCGATGCCCACGCCCATCATCAGGATCCAGTAGTTCCAGCCGGTGAGGTAACCGGCGAACGGCCCGAGGTACTTGTGCGCGTAGGCGGCGAAGGAACCCGCAATGGGCTCGTGTGCGGCCATCTCGCCCAGCGCGCGCATGATGATGAAGATCATCGCGCCGCCGAACAGATAGGCAAACAGTACCGACGGCCCAGCCAGCTTGATCGTGCTGGCCGAACCGAGGAACAGGCCGGCGCCGATGCACATGCCCAGCGCCATGAAGGTGATGTGGCGCGGGCTCAGTTGGCGTTGCAGGGTTTCAGACATGGTTTCCGCTCATGGATGGAGATGGGTCAGCGCATCAGGCGCCGCTTCGGTTTGAGCGGCAGCCGCCCACGCCAGTATTCGATCAGCACGATGCCGCCCAGCATGCCGCCAAGGTGCGCGAAATGGGCCACACCGGGCTCGATCCCCGTCACGCCCATGGTCAACTCGACGATCGCATAGCCGGTCACGAACAGCCACGCCGGCATCGGAATCGGCAGGAACATCAGCATCACTTTCTCATGCGGATACATCATGCCGAATGCCAGCAGCAGGCCGAAGATCGCGCCGGAGGCGCCGAGCGTGGGTCCGGGTTCCGCCGGCGGGAAAAACCACAGCACCGCCAGTTGCAGCAGCGAGGCGACGATCGCGCAGACGAAATAATAGAGAGTGAACTCACGCGCCCCCAGCGTGCGCTCGATCGCGCCGCCAAACATGTACAACGCGATCATGTTGAACAGGATGTGGGTCACCCCACCATGCAGGAACGCGCTGGTAACGATCTGCCACACCTCGAACAGGCCACTGCCGAGCGGCCACAACGCGAAATACTGCAGGATGGGGTCGCCCATCACCTGCTGCAGCAGGAACACGGCGACGTTCGCGATCAGCAGGTTGCGCGTGACGGGCGGCAGGTCAAAGGGCATCGGGCTGTTTCCGGGAGATCAGTGGCAGGGCAGGATGGATGAGGCGCAGGCATCGGCGCAACTGCGGCACGGCTACGCTGACCTGCATGGCGCTCGATCGTTCACTCACCGACGATGCCGGGACATACCGCGACGAACGAAAAAGCCGCCTCGCGGCGGCTTCTGCAGACACGGGCGGCAACCACCGGATCAACCGTTGTGCGCCACCTGTGCGATCGCTTCCGGACGCTTGGCGCCGGCAAAGCGCTTGGCCCAGTAGGCATCGTTGAGGCTGGAGATCTCCACCGACTTGCCGGTGGTCGGCGAGTGGATGAAGCGGCCCTCGGAAATGTAAATGCCGACATGCGAGATGTTCCGCTTGCCGTGGGTACGGAAGAACACCAGGTCGCCCGGCTTCATGTCGGCACGCTTGACCTTGAAACCGGACAGGAACTGCGAAGCGGAATTGGTCGGCAGCTGGACACCTGTCGCATGGGCGAACACGTAGCGGACGAAACCGCTGCAGTCGAAGCCCGTCGAGGGGTCGCTACCACCACGCACATAACGGATATCGCGCAGCTTCATCGCCAGGGTGATCAGCGCCTTGCGCAGATCGGTGACGTCGTCGCCAGCGGCCGCATCGGTGGCCTGCTCGTTCGTGCCGGTCTGTTCACTCATCGCGACATTGCGGGTCGCGGCGCTCGGATTAGCCGCGACCAACACGCCGAAATAGGTGGGTTCGGTGGACTGCACCAGCATCCGGGGCGAATCGAATGCCGGCGCCTGGTTCAGCCAGGTTGGCGTGGTATCGGCGGAAACCGCGGCGCCGGCCATAGCCAAGGGACGAGCCTGCAGTAGATCGGCGCGCTTGATCTCGACGACCGCTACCGTATTCGCGATGGTTGGCGTATCGATGTCGGCGATCGTGCTGCGGGATGCGGCGGAATGGGTGTGGCTGACGTGGTGTGTCGCTTTGGCGAGCTTGCCATGCACCGGCTTGTGATGTGCCGGCTTGCTGTGTGTCTGCTTGGACTGCGCCTGCTTCGCATGGGCCGGCTTGGCGTGCGTCTTGCTGGTGGCGGCCTGCACGGGTATGGCAACAAGCAACGCGGCAGCGAGCACAGACAAGGCGGTCAATCGGTTGATTGGCATGCGGGAAAAATCCCCTGGAGTGCATCAGGATTAGCCGCCTGCAAAGCTGACGACGTGACGATTGAGTGAAGTTAGCAAGAAGGCATAGACCGTATGTTCGATTGAAGTTAACTAAACCCTGTCGTTCCGAAACAGATATTCGCCGCACGATTAGATATAATCGTTTGATTTTGAAAATAAAATATAGAAGTCTCGTCGTGAGAAAGAATCTCATGCCCTGTTTCTGTGATGCACATCACCAAACCGGGCGTCCATGATCAGGAACGGAAACCAAAGACGGCCGTGCCGATCCGGACTTCGGTGGCGCCTGCGGCAATCGCCAGTGGAAAATCGCCGCTCATCCCCATGGAAAGTCTTGGTAGATCATGACCTTGCGTCATGGCCTCATCGCGTAGCTCGCGCAACAGGTTGAAACAGCCACGCACCTCGGCTGGCTCGCTGGAATGGGTCGCCAAGGTCATCAAACCGCGCGTCCGCAACGTGTCATAGCGGCGCAAGCTGTCGAGAAAGGCCGGCAGCTGTTCAGGGGGCAGCCCGTATTTGCTGGGTTCGTGCGAGGTCTTCACCTGCACCAGCACATCGATCGCACGACCTTCCTGCTGCAAGCGCCGATCCAGCGCCTCGGCCAGTTCCAGCCGGTCCAGCGACTGCACCTCGCTGGCCAGCCGAGCCACGTCCCTGGCCTTGTTGGTCTGCAGGTGACCGATCATCACCCAGTCGATGCCGCAGTCGGCCAGCGGCGCCGCCTTGTCGCGGATCTCCTGCACCTTGTTCTCGCCGAAGCGGTGCAGGCCCAATCCGACCGCCAGCCGAATCAACTCCGGACCGAACGTCTTGCTGACCGGCAGGATCTTTACTGATGCCGGATCGCGGCCAGCCTCGCGGCAGGCATCATCGACGCGCCGGCGGATCTGTGCCCAGTTGGCGGCCAGCCAGGCCGTATCCGTGCTCATGCGCCGACCATGGGTCAGGCCTTGGTGCTCTGCTGGTGATGTCGTGCCACCACTTCAGCCACCACCATGCTGACCTTCTTGCCGGTAGGAATGTGCAGGAACTCGTTCGGGCCATGCGCGTTGGAATGCGGACCAAGCACGCCGGTGATCAGGAACTGCGCCTTCGGGAATTTCTCGCCCAGCATGCCCATGAACGGAATGCTGCCACCCTCGCCCATGTAGGTCGCTGGCGCGCCGAAGTAATGCTGCGAGGCGTCGGCAACGGCCTGCTCCAGCCACGGCGACAGCTGCGGCGCGTTCCAGCCGCTGCCGTCTTTCTCCAGCGCGAAGGTGACCTTGGCGCCGTACGGCGGATCCTTTTCCAGCAGCTGTTTGAGGAATTCGCCAGCCTTGGCCCCGTTCAACGTCGGTGGCACACGCAGGCTCAGCTTCACCGACGTCTGCGGGCGCAATACATTGCCAGCACTGTCCAGCGGCGGCATGCCGCCGATCCCGGTCACCGCCAGCTGCGGGCGCCAGGTCCGGTTGAGCACCAGCTCGGCCAAATCATGGGTGACCGGCTGCATGCCCTCGACCCACGGAAACTTGTCGTAGATATCGTCGCCCAGCACCTCGGCCGAGAGCTTGGCCTGTTCGACGCGCTGCGCCGGGATCTCGACGTACAGTTCCTTCGGCTTGATCTGGCCGGTGACCGAATCCTCCAGCCGCGACAGCAGCTCGCGCAAGATGCGGAAGCTCGACGGCACTACGCCGGAAGCGTCGCCCGAATGCACGCCCTCTTCCAGCACCTGCACGGTGAGGTTGCCGCCAGTCATGCCACGCAGCGAGGTAGTCAGCCACAGCTGGTCGTAGTTGCCGCAGCCGGAGTCCAGGCACACCACCAGCGACGGGCTGCCGATGCGCGCGGCCAGGTGGTCGACGTAATAAGGAAGGTCATAGCTGCCGGATTCCTCGCAGGCCTCGATCATCACCACGCAACGCGCGTGCGGAATTCCTTGCTCATGCAGCGCAAGCAACGCCGCGAGCGAGCCGAAGATCGCGTAGCCATCGTCGGCACCACCACGACCGTACAGCTTGTCACCCTTGATCACCGGCGTCCACGGACCGAGCCCATCGGCCCAGCCAGTCATCTCCGGCTGCTTGTCCAGATGACCGTACAGCATCACGGTGTCATCGCCCTGACCGGGCACTTCGATATAGATGAGCGGCGTGCGCCCTTCCAGCCGCACTACTTCCAGCGTGGCCCCCGGCAGCGCCGCCAGCTTGGAGCGTGCCCAGGTCTCCATCAGCCTGACCGCCGCATCCATATAACCGTGCTCGACCCACTTCGCATCGAACATCGGCGACTTGTTGGGAATACGAATGTATTCGACCAGCTGCGGCACGATTTCATCGTCCCACAGGCCACTGACAAAACGGGAAAGACGGGCAGTATCCATGCTCAAACTCCAGGGGCGATCAGACCGCCATTGTATCAGCGCCATCCAGCCACACTGGCGTTGACGCCGACACCCCATCAGTCGATTCCCACAGCTGACCGCAACGCTTGCGCACAGCCTCGCTATGGCGTTGCCGACTGTGTATCCACCTGCTTGCGCGCCACAGTGCAGCTGCGGCACCCGGATGCCGCTTCGGCGCTCACGCGCCATCACACCCAGGGAGAAAGGCCATGTTCCACAAACTTGCCGCGCTTGCCCTTGCATTGACGCTCGCCCTGCCGGGCCTGACGTTTGCCGCCACCGCCGTCAACATCAACAAGGCCGACGCGGCCACCATTGCCAGTTCACTGGATGGCATCGGCCAGTCCAAAGCAGAGGCGATCGTCGCCTGGCGCGATGCCCACGGACCGTTCAAAAGTGCCGACGACCTGGCCCAGGTCAAGGGTATTGGCCCGGCGACCCTGGAGCGCAATCGCGCTGCCATCCTGCTTACCGACACCACGGCCCATGCCGCTACCACGGCGGACAAGCCGGCCAAGAGCCGGCATCGGAGCAAAAAGACCGCTGTCGAGGAAGCCGCTGCTGCTGAATGACTTTGGAGAGCCCTCCCACGGACGGGAGCCTGGCGGCGCGATCCATGGCGGGTCGCGCCGCTTGCGCTACACTCGCGCGCCCTTCCTGCCATCGTCGCATCAATCATGATCCTGCCGCGTTACCACATTGCCGCTTCCGCCATTCACGGCGCCGGCAAGGGGCTGTTTCTCGATGAAACCGTGGCGGCTGGGCGCATCATCACCGCGCCGGATGGCATCAATCAGACCTTCCGCCATGCCGACATCGCCGCGTCGCCCGAGCTCAGCGCACAGATCCATGCCAGCGCGCGCTGGTTTGAGGACCGTTACACGCTGTCACCCGACTGGCCGGACGAGTGCTATATCAATCACAGTTTCACGCCGAACGGGCTGTGGCATCTGGGTTTCGTGTTTGCGTTGACCGAGCTCCCGCCTGGCACCGAGATCACCGTGGACTACCGGCACTTGCTACCACCCGGCGAAGCCGAGGATTTTGCCGATTCGGTCACAGGTGAGACAATCACCGGGTTGTCCTGGCAAGAGAGTCTCGCCAGCAGTACTCACGCACTGGCCGTATTGCTGGGCGCCACCTACCGTTGATTGTGATGTTTGATATTCCAACTCTTGAAACGGCGCGCCTGCGCCTGACCGCGCTGACCGAACAGCATTTCAACGATTACGCCGCCATGCTGGCCGACCCGGACAGCACACGCTGGATCGGTGACGGCCAGCCGCTGGACCGTACCAATGCCTGGCGCTCGCTGGCGATGCTGCTGGGTCACTGGCAATTGCGCGGCTGTGGCATGTGGGCGCTGGAGCTGAAGTCCACTGGCGAATTCATCGGCCGCGCTGGTCTGATGTACCCCGATGGCTGGCCGGATCTGGAGCTGGGCTGGATGCTGAAGCCGGAACACCGCCACCACGGTTATGCCACCGAAGCCGGTGATGCCGTACTCGATTTTGCCTGGAATCAGCTGCAAGCCAAGCGCGTGATCAGCCTGGTGCGGATCGGCAACGAAGCCTCCGACCGGGTGGCCGAGCGCCTCGGCGGCGAGCATATCGAGGACATGGATTTCTACGGCAGCCACAGCCACGTGTTTGCCTACTATCCGCCGCAGCGCGAACACCGGCGCGCATACGCCTGACCCGCTGGCGCAAGTCACCCTTCGTCAGCTGCCACGCGGCACCGCAGCGTCGCCCGATCCACCGGGCAATGCCACATCCCGCTCACCGCATTCAGGTTGTCGCCGGTCAGCTCCAGCGCGACCGGTGCTTGAACGTCACCTGTGCGCCGCCGGAACTACGACAGACGCAAACTTGTCTGGAACTGCACAACACCCGAGAATCTGCAGGCATGTTCTGCCCGCATCCGGCAACGTCCTGCATCTGGCCACATCGCGCACGTCATACTTGCTGTTCCGTGGCCCACGTCCCCAGGAGTTTCTCACATGCGCATCCTGCTGGCCGAGGACGATCCCTCCATCGCCGAAGGCATCTGCGCGTCGCTGCGGCATGGTGGCCATGCGGTGGATCACGTGGCCAGCGGCAACCTCGCCGATGCGGCGCTACGCGATCACGAATACGACCTGCTGGTGCTGGATCTGGGCCTGCCGTCGCTCGACGGCAGTGAAGTGCTGCGGCGCCTGCGCAGCCGTGGCACGGGCTTGCCGGTGCTGGTGGTTACCGCGCGCGACGGCCTGCCCGAACGTATCCGCATTCTCGACTTGGGCGCCGACGACTACCTGGTGAAGCCTTTTGCCCTAGCCGAATTCGAGGCGCGCGTGCGTGCGCTGCTACGCCGCGCCAGCAGCCAGGGCAAGCCGGAATTGCTGCTTGGACGATTGCGGCTGGATCTGCCCGGCCATCGCGCCTGGATCGATCAGGCACCCCTGGAACTGACCGCGCGCGAGTTCGGGCTGCTGGAGGCATTGGCGCTGCGAGCCGACCGCGTCACCAGCCGAGCGCAACTGATCGAGGCACTGTGCGACTGGGACCAGGAGCTGACCGACAACGGACTGGACATCGCAATCCACCGGCTGCGACGCAAGCTGCAAGGCAGCGGCACTGGCGTGCGTACCATCCGTGGCCTGGGTTATCTGCTGGAAGAGGCTGAAGAACCCGCGAGCAATCCGGCATGAGCCCACCGCATATACGCCGTCGGCGTCCCAGCCTGCGCCGGCGCCTGCTGATTTTCCTGCTGATTCCAATGGCCGCCTTGCTGTTGCTGGACGCAGGGCTGACCTACGGCGTAGCCCTGGGCTATGCCAACAAAGTGCATGACCGCGATCTCAGCGACGATGCCTTGACGCTGGCGAAGATGCTCGGCAACGACCAGCTCGGCAGCACGCTCACGCCGCAGGCGCGGTTCCTGCTCGAATACGATCCGGACGGCCACAGCTATTTCAGCGTGATAAGCACCAGGCATGGCCTGCTCGCCGGCAACGGGCGCCTGCCGCAACTGTCGCAGGCACCCACGCTGGGCGCCGCACCCGTGCTGTACGACACGTTGCTGGACAAACATGCGCTGCGCGCCGCCAGCGTGCACATGGTTGCCAGCCATGATCCCAACGACAGTCTGATCATCACCGTCGCCGAAACCCTGCGCGACCGGCACGTACAGGCGCGGGAAATTCTGCTGCTGGCAACCTTGATGCAGACCTTGCTGCTGGTCAGTGTGCTGTCGCTGGTCTGGTTCGGGGTCAGCCGCGGCCTGCGCGTACTCGACCCGTTGACGGCCCGGCTGGCCGCACGCACGCATGAGCTGACGCCGATCAACGGCCCCGATGTGCCGCAGGAAATCCAGCCGTTGACGCGCACCATCGACGCGCTGTTCGGCCGCCTGCGCGGCATGCTGGCCCTGCACGACCGCTTCATCGCTGATGCGGCACACCAGTTGCGCACGCCGCTGGCCGGATTGAGCCTGCATGTCGACCGCGCGTTGGCCGACCCGCAGCCGGAGACAGTGACCGATGCACTCATGCATATCCAGCGGCTCACTCATCGCGCCGCGCGGACAACCTCGCAATTGCTGTCGCTGGCCCGCGCACAGGCGTCACCGCCGGACAACGAGGAGTGCACGCGGCTCGATCTGGGCCGCCTGATTCCCGAAGCAGTGTCGCTACGCGTGCATGACGCGCTCGTCGCCGGCGTGGATCTGGGTTATCAGGCGCCTGCCACCAGACAGACATTGTGCATCCTCGGCGACGCGGCCAGCGTGCAGGATCTGCTGGACAACCTGATCGACAACAGCGTGCGCTATGGCGGCCGCGGCAGCAGCGTCACCGTCGCCCTGCAGGCACGACCCGATGGCGGCGCCAGCCTCAGTGTCGAGGACAACGGCCCCGGCGTGGCACCCGAGCTGCTGCCTCGCCTGAGCGAACGCTTTTTCCGCGCTGCCGGCAACGGCGAGGAAGGCAGCGGGCTGGGTCTGGCGATCGTCCAGCGCATTGCCGAACGGCATCACGCCGAGGTGATCTACCGGTCCGGTGAGGAATGCGGCCTGTGCGTCGAAGTGCACTTCCCGCCGATGACGTGACATGAGGCCACGCGGCCATACTCACTGCACTCTGCCTGTACGTTTGAACGAGGCCCTATTGCGATCCTGCGCTTCCCGTTCACAATAGTCGGTGACGCCACTGTGGCAACGATCAACGATGACCGCCACGGATACCGACTGGACGCAGCAGCGTCATGTCATCGCCATGGAACCATGCATACCGTGCCATCCCGACTCATGAGCAAGGCAACCGCCAGCAGCCTGTTGTGTGGCTGTCTGATCGGTGCCCTGCTCGCCGGCTGCGCCTCGCCGGTGCCCAAGCTGACACCGCCGGTGCCAACGCAGTGGCAACATGCGCTCGCCTCGGATCCGGCCAAGCCAACCGACCTGCATGGCTGGTGGCATGCCTTCGATGATTCCGAACTCGACGCGCTGGTCGAACGTGCGCTGACCGACAATCTCGATGTGGCACAGGCGGTCGAGCGGCTCCGCGCAGTGCGCGCGCTGCACGATCGTGCTGATGCGCGTTACCTGCCAGCGCTGACCGCGAGCACCAATGATGTAATCGATCCGGACGCAAACGCGTCGTACTTCCTGGTCGGCTTCGACGCCACTTGGGAATTCGGACTGTTCGGGCGAGCCGAAGGCAACCGGCGCGAATCGCGGGGTGCGCTGGATGCCGGCATTGCCGACCTGCGCACCGCCCAGGTATCGCTGGTTGCCGAAGTCGTTCGCGAGTGGATCGAGCTGCGTACCGCGCAGCAACAGGATCAATTGCTGTCGCAGATCAGTCGGAGGCGCCAGCATGAATGGCAGTTGCTGCAAATACGCCAGCGGCTGCAGCTGGTGGCGCCCAACGTGGTAGATCAGGCGCAGGCAGCGTTTGCACAATCCGTGGCCGCCCAAGGCATACCACGGCAGGCCATCAACGCCTGCGCGCAGCAGCTGGCCGTGCTGCTCGGTCAAAACCACCCCGACCCGGCGTGGCTGCAACCCGGCAAGCCACCCGAACTGGGTGCTTGGCAGCTCGACAGCGCCCCGGCCGACCTGCTGCGCACGCGCCCCGAGATTGCCCGCGCCGAAGCCGATGTATTGCAGGCCGCCGGCGCACAGGCACTAGCCCATGCCGATCTGTTTCCCAGTATTGGTCTCGGTGGATCGATCGACTGGTCCACCGACATCAACAACAACAAGAAGCATCCCAGCACCCCCAATGCCATCGACTCACTGGGCCCGGTGATCAGTATCCCGTTGTTCGACTGGGGTATCCGGCTGGCCGCCAAGCACGCCAAGGATCACGAGTTGAAGGCCAGCGTGCTGGCTTACCGGCAGGCCGTGTTGCAAGGCGTGGCCGAGGTGGAAACCGCGCTCGGCAGCGTGCAGCAGCAACAGCAACGCGAACAGCACAGCCTGCTCGCATGGCAGGCGCTGCAACGCGTCGACCAGACCGTGCAGACCCGGGTCGGCCTGCAGCTGGGCAGTCCGCTCGATCGCGCCGAGAGCCAGATCGCCGCCGATCAGGCCGCGCTCGAACTGGCCGATGCCCGCGCCGGACACAACCTGGCCTATGTGGCCTTGTTCAAGGCACTCGGCGGCGCGCCGTTGCCGTCGGCCGCCCAGTTGGAGGTGTCGCCCGAGGCGTCACCCGAAGCCCGCACGGACGAGGTTCACCGCTGATGGTGGCCCTCGCGCGCAAGACGCTGATCTACGAATGGCGGCGTTTTCTGCCCGCGATGCTGGCGGTGGGTTTCGCCGGCCTGCTGCAACTGCTGCAGATCGCGCTGGTACTGGGCATCTTCGGCAGCACCAGCCTGTACATCACCGGTTCGTCGGCCGATGTGTGGATCGGTTATCCGGGCACCCAGAGCGTAGGCTCGGGCCGCACGATCGACGCCGACGTGGAATCGCATGTGCTGATGGATCCGGCGGTGCAGCGGGTCGAGCCGTACATCTGGGTCGACGGAGACTGGCGCGGTCCCGCCGAAACCGGCGGCGTCTCGGTGTTCGTTTCCGGCATCGACCCCAGCGCGGACGGCCTGATGTTCTCCAAAGCGCTGCCAGCCGACCTGCGCGCGCGACTAGCGGAGCCGGATGCGGTCGTCGTCGACCGCTCGGTGCTGGACCAGCTCGGTGTCGAGCTCGGCCAGACCGCCACCATCAACGGTCATCCGGTGCGCGTGGTCGGCATCAGCAGCGGGCTGCGGGCCCTGGGCGGTGTCAACGTGCTGTGCTCGCTGGATACTGCGCGACGACTGGATGACGACCCGGCCGATGCCGGTCCGACCTACCTGGTCGCCAGGTTGCGCGACCCGAGTCAGGCCGAAGCCGTCGCCGCGCGCCTGCGCGGCGACACCGCGTTCGGTCCGTACACCACCTGGAGCGCCAAGGATTTCGCAAAGATCTCGGTACGCTACTGGCTGTTCGATACCGGCGCCGGCGCCGGCGTGCTGTTCCTGGCCGGCATCGTGTTTCTGGTCGGCGCGGTGATCACCAGCCAGACCCTGATTGCCGCGGTCAACGGCTCGGTGCGCGAGTACGCCACGCTCAATGCGCTCGGCGTAGGCGTGGGCGCCTTGCGCAAGGTGGTGCTGGAACAGGCGTTCTGGGTCGGCGCGCTGGGCCTGCTCGGTGCTGGCGCACTCGGCGTCGTGCTGATGCTGCTGGCGCGCAGTCAGGATGTACCGGTGGTCTTGAATGTGCCGGCGGCACTCGCCTGTATCCTGCTGGTGATGGGCTTGGCCGCGGTTTCCGGACTGGCCGCGATGCGCAGCCTGCGCCGTGCTGACCCTGCCACGTTGCTGAGGTAGCCGCGATGCTGACTGCCACTTCAGCGACACCAACATCTGCGCCCGCCCTGCTCGCTGAGGGCGTCAGCAAGGCCTTTGTCTCCGGCCAGCAGCGCACGCAGGTACTTGATGGTCTCTCGCTGAGCCTCAATGCCGGCGAACTGACTCTGATCTCCGGCCCCTCCGGCTGCGGCAAGAGCACCCTGCTGGCGATTCTCAGCGGCCTGCAGAAGGTCGACAGCGGTCGCGTGCATGCGCTCGGCAGCGAGCTCGGCCTGCTCGACTTGCGCGCGCTGGAACGCTTCCGCCTGCAGCACACCGGCTTCGTGTTCCAGGGCTTCAATCTGTTTCCCGCGCTGAGCGCATTCGAACAGGTCGAGTTGCCGCTGAACCACATGGGTCTGTCACGCGTCGAGGCGCGTCGGCGTGCGCAGGAATCGCTGGAGGAAGTCGGCCTGGCGCACCGCATGCGCCTGCGACCATCCGAGCTGTCCGGTGGCGAGAAGCAGCGTGTCGCCATCGCCCGTGCACTGGCCAAGGAACCGGAACTGCTGTTTGCCGACGAACCCACCAGCGCGCTGGATGCCGCCAACGGCCAGATGATCATCGACATCCTGCACCGGATCGCGCGCGCCCACGGCACCACCGTGCTGTGCGTCAGTCACGATCCGCGCTTGGTCGTCCACGCCGACCGCGTCCTGGCGATGGAAGACGGCCGCATACTCAGCGACCGGCGCCCCCACGCGCCGGACGCGTCAGACCACGGAACCCCATCATGAAGTCGCCCGTACCTTTCCCGCCACGGCGTCCACTGGCCTTGCGACTGATCCGCCCCGGTTGCATGGCCGTGGCGATGTCCTGCCTGCTGGCTGCCTGCTCGAAACCCGCCGATGCGCCCACCAGTGCCGCTGCCAAGCCGGCCGCCGCGTATGCTGCGGTGGCCCGCGGCCGGATCGACATCGAAGGTGGCCTGCTGAACCTGTCGATGCCACGCGACGGCACCCTCGCCACGGTCGCCGTGCACGAAGGTGACCACGTCAAGCAGGGGCAATTGCTGGCCACGCTGGATACCCAGCCGGCCAAACTGGCGGTGGATGCCGCGCAGGCACAGCTCGAGCAGGCACAGGCGCAACTGAAGTTGCTGGCCATCAAGCAGGCCGCTGCCGGGCAGCGCGCCAAACGACTGGCTGCCGCCGTCGCTGCCGGCGCCGGCGACGGCCAGAGCGCCGACGACGCACGCGAAGCCGCCGCCCAGCTCGATGCCGAACAGCAGGCCGATCGCGCTGCGCAGGACATGGCCAGTCAGAAACTGGACGAAGCCCGCTACGAGCTGAGGCAGCGCAGCCTGCTCGCGCCATTCGACGCCGAGGTGGTTCGCGTGCTGGCGCAGCCCGGCGCCAGCGTGTCGCCATCATCCGGCCCACTGTTCACCCTGTTGCCACAGAAACCGCGGATCGTACGCGCCGAACTCAATGAGAGCTTCGTCGGCGTGATCCAGCCGGGCATGCATGCCGAAGTCGTCGCCGACAGCGGTCGCGACAACGCCCGGTGGAGTGCGCATGTGCTGCGCATCGGGAATGTCTACGGGCCGGCCACGCTGGAAAACGACCCGCAGGTGCGCGCCAATGCGCGCACGGTGGAATGCGTGCTGGCATTCGACCAGCCGCAGGAATTGCGTATCGGACAGCGTGTGCTCGTCCGCTTCGGCGCCGCCTCGACACCGGCTCCAACCACCTCGAAAGACTGAGGAAACCGCCATCTGCGACCCTTTACGGTAGCAAGGACCGCCGTCGATCAATCGATGGCGGCCTATCCGTACAGGGCAACCGCGTGATCCAGCAAACTGATTTCTTCTTCGAGGGCGGGCGCAGCGGCGTACTGCTGATCCACGGCCTGACCGGCACGCCGATGGAAATGCGGTTGCTCGGCAAGGGCCTGAACCGCGCCGGCTTCACCGTGCACGGCATGCAGCTGGCTGGCCATTGCGGCAACGTTGAAGATTTGCTCGCCACCGACTGGCACGACTGGTACGCCAGCGTGGAAAAAGCCGCCGACGAGATGCTCGACAAGGTCGATCACCTGTTCGTCGGCGGCCTGTCGATGGGCGCGCTGCTGGCGCTGAAACTGGCCGCGGATCGGCCGCAGCAGGTTGCTGGCGTCGGCGTCTACGGCGCCACTTTCCGTTACGACGGCTGGAGCATTCCATGGGCGGCGAAACTGTCGTTCATGCTGCCGCTGCTGAAAAAGCTCGGCATCGGCCGCAACCGCAGCTTCATGGAGCAGCCGCCCTACGGTATTCGCGACGAACGCCTGCGTGCACAGGTCAGCACCGCGATGCTCAGCGGCGACAGCGCTGCCGCCGGCCTGCCCGGCAACCCTTGGTATTCGCTGGCCGAGATGTATGGCCTGGCCGCCGAAGTACGCAGCCAGCTGCCGCAGGTGATTGCACCGTGCCTGGTTGCGCACGCCAGCGAGGATGACGTCGCCAGCCTGAAGAATGCCGAACTGGTGATGCGCGAAGTCAGCGCGCCGGCCGAGCTGCTGCTGCTCAAGGACAGTTACCACATGATCACGATCGACAAGGAACGCCGCACCCTGATCGATCGCTCGGCCGCATTCTTCGACAACATCGCCGCGTCGAACAGCACGCAGCGCGTCGCGGCCTGATGATGTCGGTGGCGGGTTCCATCTCTCCGCTGGTGGCGGGCCTGTGGTTGCTCAACATCGTGCTCGATACCGGCGGCCAGCTGGCCTTCAAGGCCGCCGCGGGTGACGAGGGGGCCGGCGACGGCCTGGCACGCTGGAAGCACATGGCATCACGACCGTGGCTGTGGCTCGGCGTCGCCAGCTACGTGATCGAGTTCCTGGTGTGGATCGCGTTCCTGTCGCTGATCCCGCTGTCCGAAGGCGTGCTGCTGGGTTCGATCAATATCGTCGCGATCATGGTCGCTGGACGTTTCCTGTTCGGTGAGAAACTGACCCGGCTGCGCGTCGCCGGCATCCTGCTGGTGACGCTCGGCGTGGTGATCGTGGGAGTCGGCGGATGAAGCGCTTCTACCTGATCGGCTTCCTGCTGCTGATGGGTTTCGACACCCTCGCGCAGATCAGTTTCAAATACGCCGGCACCCAGGCGCTCCCCGTCGCGGCCAGCCTCGAATGGGTGTTGCGCGTGTTCAGCCAGCCGTGGGTCTACGGCGCGGTGATCGGCTACGTCGGCGCGTTCTTCACCTGGATGGCGCTGCTCAAGCACGCGCCGATCGGCCCCGCCTTCGCCGCCTCGCATCTGGAAGTGGTATCGGTGATGCTGTTGTCGATATGGCTGTTCGACGAACAGCTCAACACGGCGCGCGTGCTGGGCGCGATCGCGATCATCGCCGGCATCGTCTGCCTTGGCATGGCCGAGAGTCGCGAACACGTGCCCGAAGCCGAGCCCGCTCCAGCCGAAGCCTGAGCACCGGTTAAGCTGCGCGCATGCTGCCCCGTCGCCATCACGAACTGCCACCTACCGCCGGCCTGCCACTCAGGTTCGCCGACTTGCGACCGGGCGCGGCGACTCTGGCTGCCGACATCGCGGCGCAGCTGTGCGTACCACCGCTGCAACTGGAATGCTCCGGCACCGCCTCACTGTTGATCGCGCTGACGGCGCTTCGTGAGCTGCAGCCGCAACGTCGGCGCGTCGTGGTGCCTGCCTACACCTGTCCGCTGGTAGCGATCGCCGTGCAGCAGGCCGGGCTCGAATTGCAGTTGTGCGACTTGCGCGCCAGCCACTACGACATGGATCCGGCCGCGCTGCGCGCGGCCTGCGACGAACGCACGCTGGCGATCGTCCCCACCCATCTGGGCGGCCGTGTAGCCGCCGTCGACGATGCGCTGGCGGTGGCCAACAACGTGGGTGCCTATGTGATCGAGGATGCCGCGCAGGCGCTCGGTGCACGCCGCGCGGGCGTCAGCGTTGGGCTCGCTGGCGACATCGGTTTCTTCAGTCTGGCTGCTGGCAAGGGGCTGTCGATCTACGAAGGCGGCCTGCTGCTGGCGCGCGATCCGAAACTGCAGGAACAGCTCGCGCGCACCGCCGCGCGCATCGTGCCGCACAGTCTCGGCTGGGAATGGAAACGCAGCATCGAACTGCTCGGCTACGCCGCGTTGTACCGACCACGCGGTTTGCGGCTGGCGTATGGCAACCCCCTGCGCCGTGCCCTGCGTCACGGCGATCCGGTGGCCGCGGTGGGCGACGATTTCCCGTTGACGATACCGCTGCACCGCGTCGGTCGCTGGCGCCAGGCAGTCGGCGCACATGCCGCCACGCGTCTGCCAGCATTCCTCGATCAGCTGTCGGCGCAGGCGCAACGCCGCCTGCCACGATTGCGCCTGATCGACGGCATCGAGGTGCTCGATGATCCAGATGGCGCACATGGCAGCTGGCCGTTCCTGCTGCTGATGCTGCCCGACCAGCAGCGGCGCGATGCCGCGCTGGCGCAGCTGTGGTCATCCGGCCTGGGCGTCAGCCGTCTATTCATCCACGCGCTGCCCGACTACGCCTATCTCGCCGGCGTGGTGCCCGCGCAACATGTGCCTAACGCGCGCGACTTCGCTGCACGCAGCCTCAGCATCAGCAACAGCCTGTGGATGACTGACGAGGACTTCGAGACGATCTGCCGCGCGCTCGAAGCGGTGCTGGCCTGAGTCAGCCTGACCTTGCTGAAATCGCCGTGAGCAACTGCAAGTTCAACGCATGCTGCTGCGCCTGCCAGCCGGCCAGTTGCGCCGGATCGATTTCGGGCTGCTCGTCCATCGCCGACAGCCGGCGTTTCCACCAGCTCTGGTAGCGGTAATGCGAGACCTCGCCGTTGATGTCGCTGCCGACCAGGCCGTGGCGGAGGCTGTCGATCAAGGCCAGCGCATGATCGGTCAGCAGTCGGCCCTGATCCCAGTTGGTATGCGCCACCTCGGGTGAGAACGCATCCTTGTCGATCGACAAATAGCTCGGCGCCGTCTGGTTGCGCTGCACTTCGACGAACGCATCGACCATCGCCTCTGGCGTGTCGAAACCACGGAACGCATGCGCCAGCCCTAGCCGGCGCGACCAGCCGGTATCCACGCCGATGCTCCAGTAACTCAGCTTGCCGCGACGCAACGGCGTGAGGTAGTTCTCCCACGCATGACCAGCGCCGATATCGGCCGAGGTGATGCCGAGCACATGCACATGACTGACCTGCGGCAGCATCGCTACCCGACGCACCCACGAACCGCAATGCACGCCGAACGGAAAGCGCATGTTGTCCGGATGGTTGTCCAGCACCACGACCTGCATCGGCGTGCGCGGCTGCAGGCGTTCAATCAGCGGCCAGCTCAAATGATGGAAGTCGCCGCTACCCATGAACACGGTGCCGTATTCAGCCGGCAGCAACTCGTCCAGCATCGTGCGGAAACGCCGCATCGTCGCCAGAGAGCAGCCGAAGCGGATCGATTCCTGCCAGTGCGCCAGCGGCAACACCAGCCGGTCAGCCAGCGGCCCGACCGACTGGTCGATGTCGAGTACGACGGGCCGGTTCGCCAGGTTATTCATCGGTAGCCTCCGTGGCCGCCTGCCAGCTGCGATCACTTTCGAAATGACTGCCGAGTCGGCGCAGCAACGCGCGCAGCAGCGGATTGCGGGCATATACCGCGTGTCGGGTAAAGGTCATGCTGGCACCGAGGAAGGATTTGACTTCGGGATCGGTCCAGCCGGCCACGTAATGGCTCAAGCCATGCTGCTGCGCGTAGTCGAGATTGTGCATCCAGCTGACGAAGTACAGGTTGTGCTCGCGCGCCTGCGGATAGGCGAAGCCGACGTACTTGTCGATCAGCTTGCCGCCATGTTCGTAGCAGAGGTTCCATCCGATCATATGCCCGGCATGCCGGTAGACGAATACCACGCCGTTGCTGCCACCCTCCTGCAGTACCTCGCGGAAGAACGCTGCGCTCAAACGGTCGAAGTGGACCTCGCTCTGCGCGTACACGTTGTCGAACAGCGTATAGAACTCGGCCAAATTCGCCGCATCGTTGAAACGCGCATCACCGGTGGGTACTGCCTCGATCTCGAGATCGGCACGCGAACGCAGCTTGCGCCGGATATTTTTCCGCCGGCCGGACGACAGCCGCGCGAGATACTCGTCGCCCGAGGCGAAGTCGATCGGCACCCAAGCCAGCGCCTGCCCTTCCAGCAACACATAGCCTTCACGTTCACAGGCCCGAGCGAATTCGCGCGCATACGCGTTGTCGGCATCGCTGAGCAGCGGCGAATCCTGTGCGATGTCCTTGACGATCATCAGCTTGCATTCACGCCCGTATGTCGCCTTCAGCCCCTGCGCCAATGCGGCTGGCGTCGCGCCCAACGGCAGCGGCGCGTACTCGGACACGGTAGTCCCGGCAAAGCGTGTGCGCCAGCGCAGCAGGCGCCCCCACAGGCGATACAGCGGCAAATGCGTCACCCGGCGGCGCAGCGCATCATCCGCCGTGGTCAGCAGATCAAACGGCGCCACGAAACTAGGCATGCCTTGCGGCGACAGCTGAACGGTGAAGCCGATCGGCGGCTGCGCCATGAAATGCGCCAGCAGTGCGTCCGGTTCCAGTTGTGAAATGAAAGGCATGAGTAAGCCAATTTGCCTAGACTGGTGAGTATGTAAAACTGTCGTGTGCAGCCAGGAGCCTACTCGTCATGACCGATACGACCCAGCAACAGGTTTTCGACATCATCGCCAAGCAGGCCAAGATCGACGTGGCCATCATCAAGCCCGAGTCCACCTTGAAGGATCTGGGTATCGCCTCGCTGGAGGCGATCGAACTGATCTTCGACATTGAAGAGCACTTCAACATCACCTTCCCCGACCAGCAGGGCGCGAACTTCGACAGCGATACAGTGCAGAGCTTGGTCGACGCGGTGCAGAAGGCGCTGGACGAAAAAGCCGCCGCGGGCGAAGGATCGAAGTAATGTCGACTGTTTCCATGCGTCGCGTGGTGATCACCGGCATGGGTGCGATCAGTCCGCTCGGCGTCGGTGCGGAGGCGCTGTGGCAAGGCCTGCGCGAAGGTCGCAGTGCGATCGGCCCGCTGCGCCATCCGGATGCCGAGCGCCTGCGCGTGAAGATTGCCGCGCAGGTGCCGGATAGTTTCGACCCGACCGCGAATATTGAAGAACGCACCCTGATCATGCTCGACCGCACCTCCGAATTCGCGCTGCATGCGGCACGTGAGGCGATCGCACAATCCGGGCTGGACTTCAGCCAGAACGAACTTGGCGTGCGCACGGCGGTGGTAGTCGGCACCGGCGTCGGCGGTGAAAACACCCAGGACGAACAGAGCAAGCGGCTGTACGGGGAGAACTCCCCGCGTGCGCATCCGTTGACCATCGTGCGGGTGATGACGAATGCATCGGCCAGCCAGATCAGCATCGCCTACGGCCTGCGCGGACCGACCTTTGCCGTCTCCAGCGCCTGCGCCTCGGCGAACCACGCCATCATCCAGGCGGCGCAGATGATCCGCTATGGTCTGGCCGATGTCGCCATTACCGGCGGCACTGAAGCCTGCCTGACCTATGGCGCCTTGCGCGCATGGGAAGCGATGCGCGTGCTGGCCGACGATACCTGCCGCCCCTTCAGCATCAATCGTCGCGGACTTGTGCTCGGTGAGGGTGCCGGTATCTTCGTGCTGGAATCGATGGAACACGCGCAGGCGCGCGGCGCCACCATCCTGGCCGAACTGGCCGGCGTTGGCATGACCGCGGATGCCACCGACATCGTGATGCCGAGCGCGGAAGGCTCTTCCGCGGCGATGAGCCAGGCGCTGGCCGATGCCGGCCTCGCTCCGCAAGATGTCGACTACATCAACGCCCACGGCACCGGCACGCAAGCCAACGACGTCACCGAGACCAAAGCGATCCGCCTCGCGTTCGGCACGCATGCCGATCGCCTCGCGGTGTCCTCGACCAAGTCGATGCATGGCCATGCGCTGGGCGCTTCCGGCGCGCTGGAGCTGGTGGCCGTGGTCGGCGCCTTGCGCGACAGCGTGGTGCCGCCCACTGCGAACCTGGACAAGGTCGACCCGGCCTGCGATCTGGACTATGTGCCGAACGTCGCTCGCGAGATGCCGGTGCGCGCCGCACTGACCAACTCGTTCGCGTTCGGCGGGCTCAACGCAGTACTGGCGCTCAAGCGCGCGCCGTAACGACGTTTCGCCCGGCAACAAACAAAAGAACCCGGCGAGCGATCGCCGGGTTCTTTTTGCGCGTGATGATCCACGCGCGGCCAAGCTCAGCCCTTCTTGGCTTTGGTCAGCAGCTGGTCGAGCAGCGACATCGCCAGGTCGATCTCTTCGTGCGTGATGTCCAGCGACGGCGCGAACGTGATCACGTTCTTGTACCAGCCGCCCACGTCCAGCACGAGGCCGATCTTCTTGCCGTTGTGCTCGAGGTCACCGGCCAGGCCGATGTCGACCATCTTGTCGAGCAGCTCCTTGTTCGGCGTGAAGCCGTCGTCGGTGCAGATCTCGGCGCGCAGCGCGAGGCCGAGGCCATCGACGTCGCCGATTTCCTTGTGCTTCTTCTGCAGGTCACGCAAGCCTTCGAGGAAATGCGCGCCCTTCTTCGGCACCGTGGTCTCGTAGTCCAGCTCGTAACCCATCTTGATCACTTCCAGACCCAGCGCGGTGCCGAGCGGGTTGGAGTTGAAGGTGGAATGGGTCGAGCCCGGCGGGAACACCGTCGGATTGATCAGCTCTTCGCGCGCCCACAGACCGGACAGCGGATTCAGGCCATTGGTCAGTGCCTTGCCGAACACCACGATGTCCGGCGTCACGCCGAAATTCTCGATCGACCACAGCTTGCCGGTGCGCCAGAAACCCATCTGGATTTCGTCGGACACCATCAGGATGCCGTACTTGTCGAGCACCTTCTTCAGGCCCTTGAAGAATCCCGGTGGCGGGATCACGTAACCGCCGGTACCCTGGATCGGCTCGACGTAGAACGCGGCGTATTCGCACTGGTTCGTCTTCGGGTCCCACACGCCGTTGTATTCGGTCTCGAACAGGCGCTCGAACTGGCGCACGCAGCTGTCGGAATACTCTTCCGGCGTCATGCCCTTCGGGCGACGGAACGGATACGGGAACGGCAGGAACATCGCGCGCTCGCCGAAATGGCCGAAGCGGCGGCGATAGCGATAGCTCGACGTGATCGACGAGGCGCCCAGCGTGCGGCCGTGATAACCACCCTCGAACGCGAACATCAGGCTCTTGCCGTTGCAGGCGTTGCGCACGATCTTCAGCGAATCCTCGATCGCCTGCGCACCACCGACATTGAAATGCACGCGGCCGTCGAGGCCAAACTTCTTCTTCGCATCCAGCGCCACGGTCTTGGCCAGCTCGATACGGGTCTGGTGCAGGTACTGGCTGGCGACCTGCGGCAAGCGGTCGATCTGATCCTTCAGCACGTTGTTGAGGCGCTGGTTGCCATAGCCGAAGTTGACCGCCGAGTACCACATCTGCAGATCGAGGAACGGCGTGCCGGCGGTATCGAACATGTAGCTGCCTTCGCCGTGACGGAAGATTTTCGGCGGGTCTACATAATGCACGGTGTCACCGAACGAGCTGTACTTGGCCTCGTCGGCGAGCAGCTGCGCGTCGTCGATGAAACCGGCGGCGGTCTTGTCGATTTTCATGGGGAATGATCCGGAATGATTCGGGGGTGTCGGAAGAATGTAGCGTGCGGCGCGATCAGGAAACTGCGCGCACCGGCTCGTGATGCCAATGGCTGGCCAGGCTGCCGTCGAGCAGCTTCGGCAGGAACTCCAGCGCATCCTCGAAACCAGTGATCGGCACGTAGTCGATGCCGGTCGCACGGCAATGCTCGATCAGGCGATGCTTGGCAAACACGAAATCGACGCGATCGGCGGCGCAGAAATCCGAAGCGCCGTCGCCGATCAGCAGGGTCTTCGCACCGGTCGTGCGGGCCTGCGCCACGCAGGCGCACTTGCAGGTACCGCTGCGGCAACCCTCGGCCTGGAACGGCGATGTCAGCTGCCACTGCTTCGGCGGCTCCGCCGGTGACAGGTGGTTCGCCGCCAGCGGAAGCGTATCCAGTCCGTAGCGGCCGAGAATCTTGTGGATCGCGTAATCGAGACCGTCGCTGACCACGCGGATCGGCACGTTCAGTTCGCGCGCCTTCGCCACGAAACCCGGAAACGCGTGGTCGATCCACAGCTCGCCCAGATGCGCATCGAGTTCCGCGCGAGTCATCTGCAGCAGCTCGACCTGGCCGGACATGCACTCGCGCGAGCCGATACGGCCGGCGCGCCAGTCCTGCTCCAGCACTTCCCACCCGGGACGACCGAAACGGTCGAGCAGGGAGTCGATCACGTCTTCGACAGAGATGGTGCCGTCGAAATCACACAGGATGGTCCAGCCAGACACGGACATCGGGAACTCACGCTAATAACGATACCGCACAGGGTAGAAACCCTGCCTTTCGGCGCCCTTTCCCCTTTCCTAACAAATGCTGAGCAAAAACCCACCGCTGCGCCCCCATTCAGGGCCGCAGGCCCTATGCTGCCGCCCCCATGAGTTCTACGCCCCGGCATTCCTCCCCCTTTCGTCGATCCTTGCTGCTGACCAGCCTGCTGGCATGCCTGCTGTGGGCACAGGCCAGCCTGGCCGATATCGACCCAAACATCCTGGCTGGCGGCGTCGGCATGGAATACCTGCCCAGCTGGCCCGGAGCGAAAACCTCGCGCAGCCAGCCAATACCCTACGTTGACATCGAGATCCCCAACCGGATCAGCCTGTCGACCCTGGACGGCCTCCAGGTCGACCTGCTCGGCGGCAAGGTGTTGCATGGCGGCCTCTACGGCGACTATCAGTGGGGCCGCGACAGCGATGACCTCGGCGTATTGCGCAACAAGATCGCCCCGCTATCGCCACGCCTCACCATGGGCGGCTATCTGGAATGGCAGCTCAGCAAGAATATCGATGTCGGCACCAATCTCAGCCACGACACCAGCGGCGCCGGCGCTTATCTCAATGTCTATGCCGAGTGGGATCTGCCCAAGGTATGGCTGCTGCAGCATTCCGTCGAACTGCACTGGCAGGCGATGAATGCGCACGCGATGAACCGCTTCTTCGGCATCAGTCCGGCTCAGGCCAGCGTGCTCAACGTGCCTGCCTGGCACCCTGGCACTGGCAGCCAGCTCGCCTCGCTGGAATACGACCTGTTCGTGCCGACCAGCCAGCACACCGGTTTCGCGGTGGCGCTGGTGTATGGACGACTGCTCGGCGATGCCGGTGACAGTCCCCTGGTGACGCAGTTCGGTTCGCGAACGCAGTTGTCGGAATCGCTGGCGTTTATCTATCACCTTTGAGGGTGGACGCTCGCCTGGGTCAGCGCGCCGGATGTTGCGCAGCCACGGCGGTCTGAGCGATACACTGGCGCTTGGTTCAAGTCCCCAGGCCAAGGAATCGATATGGCGAAGTCGCTCACTGCACTGGTCGCTGCATCCGCGTTCATCCTGCTGATCCCCGCTGCCCACGCCGACCAGACGATCGTGTTTCTGCGCCACGGCGAAAAGCCGCCGCTGGGACTGGGCCAACTTGACTGCCAGGGCCTGAACCGCGCGCTGGCGCTGCCGCAGGTGCTGCTGACAAAGTTCGGCACACCCACCGCGATCTATGCGCCCGATCCGGGAACCACCGCGAAAGACAAGGGCGTTGAGTACAACTATGTCCGCCCGCTGGCCACCATCGAGCCGACGGCGATTCGGCTGGGCCTGCCGGTCAACACTTCGCTCGGGTTGCGGCAAATCAAGCAGCTTGAGCAGGAACTGCTCAAGCCCTCCTACAGTTCGGCGACGATCTACGTGGCGTGGGAACACAACCTGGCCCAGCAGGCGGTGCAGCATCTGATGGCCGCTGCCGGTGGCAACGCGCAGCAGGTACCCGTATGGGCTGACGATGATTACGACGCGTTGTACGTCCTGCATGTGAAGTGGCAGAGCGGCAAGCCTGCTTCGGTGAGGTTCGAGAGAGAGGCCGAGGGGTTGAACCGTCAGTCGGCCGAGTGTCCTGACCCACGTTCCTAAGTGATGGGCAACCACATCTCCCGTGGCCAAGAATATTCTTTTCCACCTCATCGCCAAGAATGACCGCAATCAAAGCTAATGAATTGAACAACTTAGCTTGACTAATTGATCAAGCTACCGCGGCCCATCGCAGCGCAGTGGATCAGCCGAGGCGGATCAAAAGTCGATGTTCTTGCGCTGAGCAGCGATTAAGCAGTCCAAGCTTGATCCGCCGGCACGTCCAGTCGTGCCACCAGTCATTAAACGTCCAGCGTGGACTGAACTTTTAATGAACCATTGCTGAATAGCAATTGGCGATATTCACCCTGCCCTCAGGCTTTTGCATCCGCTCCCCGTATCGATGCGTACCTCCTTGTGTCTCCAAGGAAGCGAGATGGCCAGGGGGTCAACGCGAAGATCAGCCATCCGATGTGCATGCCACCGCGTCAGATACGCACGTTGGCAAAACCACCGTATCTGCCTTGCGTCGAACAGATCACACAGGAGCCGCATGCAATCGGGAGCCGCGCAGGTCGCTTTGGCCTCAAGCCCGAGAGAACTTCGCGGAATTGAATGATTCAATGCGATGAGGTAACCCCATGAAATTGAAATTGAAACCCATAGTTCTGCTCTTGAGCTTGCTGCCCGTAGTTGCGATGGCATCAAGCCATCGCGAGGCCCCGTTCATCAGCACGATGCCGCAGCTCGATGCCAGCGACTTCTACATGTTCATGAGTTATGAAACAGGTCGTGCCGGATATGTGACCCTGCTGGCTAATTACAATCCGTTGCAGGATGGTTACAGCGGCCCGAACTTCCACACGTTGAGCGATCGGGCTGTCTACGATATTCGCATCGACAACACTGGCGGTGCGAAAGCAAATCTCACTTTCCGGTTCACGTTCACCAACACGTACAACAAGCTCGCCGTTCCGACGGGCGCCAGCACGCCAACCACGGTGCCATTGATCAACATCGGTCCGATTACCGCCAGCAATCAGAGCAACCTCAACGTCACCCAGACTTACAAGGTGCAGCTCTTCAGGGACGGCCAAGCGCCTGGCGCACCGATTACCAATTTCACGGGTGGGTCGGACACGTTCATCAAACCGGTAGACAACATCGGCAACAAGTCAATCGCCGACTATGCCACGTATGCCGGCAATTACGTCTACAGCGTCATCATCCCAGGATGTGCGTCGCCTGGCCGCATGTTTGTGGGTCAGCGCAAGGATGGCTTCGTCGCTGATCTGGGCGCGATTTTCGATCTGGTGAATCTCAATCCGCTCGGGGGCGTAGGCTCGACCCCGAATGCACTTACCGACAAGAATGTCGACACGCTCGCCCTCGAAGTTCCTGTCGCCTGCTTGCGCGATACCGCCGGCGATGCCGTGATCGGTGGCTGGACAACTTCATTCGTGCAGAACAACTGGGTCTTGAGCCAGACCGGCACGCAATCGGATTACTACGCGCCGAACAACTTCTTCAGTGAGAATTTCACCCAGGTATCCCGACTGGGTTCGCCGCTGGTCAATGAACTGGTCATTGGTCTCAAGGACAAGGACAATTTCAATGGCAGCATACCGAGCAACGATGCGCAGTTTGCCAGCTATGTGACCAATCCGACGCTGCCGGTTCTATTGAATGCATTGTTCGGCACAGCGGCGGTGGTGCCAAAGACGCCACGCAACGATCTGGTAAGTGCTTTCCTTACCGGTCTGCCCGGTCTCAATCAGCCGGCCCACGTTGTCCCTTCGGAAGAGTTGCGACTCAACACCACCATCGCGCCTACAGCGCCGGCATCGCAGAATTATCTCGGTGTGCTCGGGGGCGATCTGGCGGGTTTCCCGAACGGACGTCGTCCTTACGATGATGTCGTCACCATCGCGCTTCGTGTGGTGGAAGGTGCCATTTGCAGCACGACGTTCGGTACTTGTGGCAACGAGACATCCGATCCGAACAACGGTGCGGCTTATACCGACGGCGCGAATTCACCCGGACCAACAGCAGCGACTGAAAACGTGGTGGGCGACGAGAATGCAGCGGATACCTATCTGGCTGTGTTTCCGTACCTCAACACACCGGTTGCCGGTTCGGTCAATGCAACGACGCCCAGTGCAGTCAAAGCCAGCGTCCGTCATTGATATCGCGCAAGTTTCCAAGTGATTTATTGCGGTAAACCGCCTTCGAGCATGACTCCATGAATTACACACACGAAGGCACTCTCGACGAAGTACGGCGCAGTTCATGCTGCGTCGTGCTTCGTCTTTTTTTTCCATTGCTGGTCATGCTGCCAGTTCCTCTCGCTGCACAAACGGTCCGGGACGCTCCCTACATTCCCGCCAATGACAGCGTCGTCCTGCAACTCGTGCCTCCGCAGACTGATCCTCGCGTGCGTCAATTCGATCAATTACGCAGCGATTTCAGTGCCCACCCTCAAGATGCGGCAAAAGCCGTGCTGCTTGCCACAGCCTATGTGGACTATGGACGTTCGACGGGCGATGCCCGCTACCTGGGCCGCGCAATGGCAGTGATTCAGCCATTCCTGGCATCACCGACACCACCTGTTCCGGTCTTGCTCATACACGCGACGATTCAGCAAAGCCGGCATTTTTTCCAGGCATCTCGCGACGAACTTACCCAGATTCTCAAACGTGACCCCGGCAATGTTCAGGCACTCCTGACGTTGGCCACGGTTGCGATGGTTCAGGGCGACCACGCTCTGGCAAACCGCCTGTGCGTTGACCTCACCAACAATGCCGGCAATTTCATGGGCATGATCTGTAGCGCCTCATTGCGCAGCCTCAGCGGACAAGGCGCGCAGGCCAATGCACTGTTCTCGTATGTAGAGGACCCAGGCCCGAAGGCACCACCCGCCATCGCGGCATGGATTGAGGGTTTGATGGCCGATAACGCGGCACGCATGGGCCTCGTCGATCAGGCCGACACTCACTTCAAGAAAGCCCTGCAACTGACGCCGGGCGACAACTTTCTCCTGGCCGATTACGGCGAATTTCTGATTGATCACGGCCGCGCCAAAGAGGCGATTGATCTGGTCGGCGGGGATACCCAATCCGACACGTCGTTTCTGGTTCTTGTGACAGCGGAGAAGGCACTCGGTTTGCCGAAAGCCAAAACCGACATCACGGAAATGGATGCCCGGTTTCGGTCCATGGACCAACGCGGGGATCACGTCTTCATGCGCGAGGAGGCGAGCTATCTATTGCATGTCGAGCATGATCCAAAGATCGCGCTGGATTTGGCCACGCAAAATTGGCAGGTACAGCGTGCACCCAAGGACGTGCGAGTCTATCTCGAGGCGGCGCTGGCCACGAACGATCCTGCGGCAGCAAAGCCCGCGCTCGATTTCATCGATAGTACGCACCTCAGGGATGTGACCATCGATCCACTCGTGGCGCAGCTGAAGGCCGCGCAGCCGGACCGATCAGCCTTGAGCGTGCCGGCATCACCCAGCCGCTCTTTCGCACGCGGGAGCGATCGATGAACCTGCACAGATGGCTATATGTCTTGTTCGTCATCGCCATTGGCTTCAGCCCGCTGAGCGCCCATGCACACAAGGAAAGCGATGCCTACCTCACCTTGCGCACCGACACCGCCAACGATCACGTAATGCATGGCCAGTGGGATATCGCCCTGCGTGATCTCGACTATGCGATCGGTCTCGACAGCAGGCACGATGGAGCGATCACCTGGGGCGAGGTCAAGGCGCAGCGCAAGGTCATGGAGGACTATGCGTTGTCGCGGCTTCAGGTCAAGGGAGACGGCCTGACCTGTGCGATGCAGCCGACCGGGCAGAAAATCGACGAACACACCGATGGCGCCTATGCAGTCATCCTGTTCGATGCGGTCTGCGACAAGAACATCCCGAGCAAGCTCACCGTCGCCTATCGCCTGATGTACGACCTCGATCCCTATCACCGCGGTATTGTCACCATCCACGCGGGCGACAAGATCGCCGGCGCCGTGCTCGGGCCGAGCGATCCCGTGGCCAGTCTGAACTTGCGCGAGCCGGACCGCTGGGGGGAATTCAAGAGCTTTGTCACGGACGGTATCTGGCACATCTGGACCGGCATCGATCACATACTGTTTCTGCTGTCGTTGTTGCTGCCTGCGGTCCTGATCAGGCGCCGCTTGCAGCCGCGGAGTGATGGATGGCGCGCGAGTGCTGCCTTGGCCGAGACCAGCGGCGCGTTGATGGCGCTTGCGGCGCAACCCCCGCAATATCGCTGGGAGGCTTCGCCGAGATTCTGGCCGGCATGCCTGGATGTCATCAAGGTCGTATCCGCGTTCAGCCTGTCGCATTCGGTGACGCTGTCGCTGGCCGTTCTTGGCATCGTGCACTTGCCCGATCGACTGGTGGAATCCGGTATCGCTTTGTCAGTGATGGTCGCTGCACTGAACAACATCTATCCGGTTGTACACAAGCGCGTCTGGTTGATTGCCTTTGCCTTCGGTTTCATCCACGGCCTGGGTTTTGCCAGTGCCCTGGCCGGGCTGCAGTTGCCGGCTGGCGCGATGGCAGCATCCCTCGGTGGTTTCAGCGTTGGCGTGGAGATCGGCCAGGAAGCCATCGTGCTGGCCTTCCTGCCGCTGGCGTACGTGCTTCGCAAGACATGGTTCTATCAAGTGGTGCTCTTGCGCTGGGGCTCGCTGTTGATCATCGCTCTCGCCACAGGTTGGTTGGTGCAGCGGGCCTTCAATATCCTGATTCCAGGTTTCAGCGCGATTATTCCAAATTGATCCGGCGCCGCGGTGCCAGAGCTGACACGTTGTCCGTATTGCGCCCGTACTTACTTTGAATTGAACGCTGCAGATTATTCGTGCGGCTTTCGGGAATTGGTCAGTATCACTGTGGATCTTGGTTTGCCGTTGTGCGCACCGTGGGTCAGTCTATGGATACGCTGCACTCTTATCGCTTTCTAGCGAAGAGCTTGCCGAGGTGGCTCGCCGGCTTGGTGCTATGTGTTACTTCGATCGCTCACGCGCAGCCTGCCGACACGCCAGCGAGCCAGCCAACCAGCGATACCGCGCCGGCCAGTGCATCTTCAGCCATCACGCTGACGCCAGTCGACGTGATTGGCCACTACAGCAACGGTATTGGCACTTCCAGTGCCGCGTCGCAGGGCGTCATCCTCGGCTCGCTGCTGCAGGATATTCCGCTGCTGCGTCCGGGAGAGGTGCTGGAGGCGATTCCAGGCATGGTGGTAACCCAGCATTCGGGCGATGGCAAGGCCAACCAGTATTTTCTGCGCGGCTACAACCTCGATCACGGCACCGACTTCGCCAGCAACGTCGACGGCGTGCCGGTCAACATGCCGACCAATGCGCACGGTCAGGGCTATTCCGACCTCAATTTCCTGATACCCGAACTGGTGCAGCAGATCGACTACCGCAAAGGCACCTACTTTGCCGAGAGCGGCGATTTTTCCGCAGCCGGTTCGGCCGACATTCTTTACCGCAACGCCTTACCCAGTCCCATCCTCAACCTCACCCTCGGCAGCTTCGATTACCGCCGCGTGCTGCTGGCCGGCTCCACGCCAGTGTCGCTGCCGGCCTGGGCCACTACCGACAACGGCAACACCAGCGCCGCCGGTCCCACCGTACTGGCTGCGGTGGAGGTGCTGAGCGAAAACGGGCCGTGGCGATTGCCCGAAGACATGCACAAATTCAACGGACTGGCGCGCCTGAGCGATGGCGATGCCGCGCGTGGCTGGTCCATCGACCTCAACGCCTATGACGCCCATTGGGATTCCACCGACCAGGTGCCACTGTTGCTCATCCAGTCCGGGGCGCTGTGTCGGGTCTGCGCGCTGGACACCAGCGATGGCGGCTATAGCGGCCGCGACATCCTCTCAGGCGAATGGCACACCCAGGACGCCAGCGGTTACACCAAGGTATCGGCGTATGCCGAGCACTACCGACTGCAGTTGTTTTCCGACTTCACCTATTTCGAGCTGCGCCCGGACACCGGCGACCAGTTCGAGCAGGCAGAGTCGCGCAACCTGGCAGGCACCAAAGTCGCCCAGGGCTGGACCGGAAGCCTGTTCGGCCATGATTCCACTACCGAGGCCGGCTTTCAGCTGCGTCACGACCATATCGATGTCGGCCTGTTCAACACGGAGGACCGCATCCCGTTCCAGACCGTCAACGACAATCGCGTCAACGAAACCGAAACGGCCGTCTATCTCGAGAACACCACCGTGTGGAGCGACTGGTTTCGCAGTCAGATCGGTATACGCCAGGACGATATTCACCTGGGCCTGACCGAGTTGAATATCCCGCATAACACCGGCGACGCGTCCGGGAACCGTACATCGCCAAAGCTGGCGCTGGTCTTCGGTCCGTGGGCCAGGACCGAGTTTTTCCTCGATGCCGGCGACGGCTTCCACAGCAACGACGCGCGCGGCGTGATCTACCGGGTCGACCCGACGACTGGTGGCCCGGCATCACCCGTACCGCCGCTGGTGGCTGCCTTCGGTCAGGAGATCGGCGTGCGCACCGAGATCATCCCCGGTCTGCAAAGCTCGCTGTCGTTGTGGCGTTTGAACAGTGAATCCGAGCTGGTCTACGACGCGGACTCGGCGGTCGGAAGCACCACGCCCAACGGCGCCAGCAGGCGTTACGGCGTGGAGTGGAACAATCACGCGGTGATCAATGACTGGTTGCTGTTCGACGCCGATCTGGCGTGGACGCATGCGCGATTTTCCAACAACAACGACAACGGCGAGCTGGGTGATCACATACCCAACGCGGTGCCGAAGGTCGCATCGGTGGGCCTGACCGTGCATGACGTCGACAACTGGTCGGGTGATATCAAGCTGCGCTACATCGGCAAGTACCCGCTATCGCAGGACAACACGCTGGTCGGTTCGTCAGCGATCGTCACCAACCTGCGCTTGGCACACGCGTTCACGCCATCGGTGTCGCTATCACTCGACGTGCTGAACTTGTTCGACCGCAAGTATGACGACATCGAATATGAGCAGGACTACCGTGCTTCGCTTGCCAGCGCGCCGGTACCCGATGGTGTCACCGTGCATCCCGGCGAACCGCGGGAGGTACGTCTCAGCCTTGATCTGAAGCTCTGATACTTTCTACAAAACGGCCGTGCTCCAAGGATGGACGCATCGGGACAAGTGGGTTAAGGGTTGCCTGCCTCGTTTTGAAAATCATTTGATGGGTCCGGTACGTTCAGTACACCCTCTCACCGGTCATCCCTTGTCCAGATCGTCCCTTCCTCTTCACGCACCGGAAAACTCGCGATCGGCTCATACGCCGGCGGCTTCGTCACCGCACCCGTGCGCAGATCGAAACGCGCGCCATGCCGCGGGCACTCCACTTCGAAACCATGCACCTCGCCACCGGCCAGATCGCCGCCGTCATGCGTGCAGATGTCCTCGACCGCGTACAGCGCGCCGTCGATGTTGTAGACCGCGATCGGCGTGTCGCCGTCCCACACCACCTTGAATTCGCCCGGCAGCAGTTCGCTGCGCGTGCCGACTTTCACCCAGCCATTCATGCGACAGGCCCGGTGAAGTCCTTCTGCAGCACCTCGAAGCGCAGGTCATCGCGGCGCGGAATGCCGAAGCGTTCGTCGCCATACGGAAACGGCTGGTATTCGCCGGTGCGGCGATAGCCGCGGCGCTCATACCAGGCGATCAGTTCGGCGCGCTGTTCGATCACCGTCATGCGCATCACGCGGCATTGCCACTGCTCGCGCGCGATGCGCTCGGCCTCGGCCAGCACGGCCTTGCCGAGACCACCGCCCTGCTGACCCGGGTCGACGGCGAACATGCCGAAATAGCCGGACTGGCTCTGCCGCTCCACATGGGCACTGGCGATCAACTGCCCGTCGCGTTCGGCCAGCAGGATGCAGCTGCCGGGGCGACTGACCAGTTCGCCGACGGCCTGCTCGTCGGTGCGCCGGCCATCCAGCAGTTCCGATTCGGTGGTCCAGCCGCGTCGACCCGAATCGCCGCGATAGGCGGATTCGACCAGCGCCACGATGGCAGGGATATCGGCAGCCCCGGCTGCACGGAATACGGGGGAAGTCGGCTCATTCATCGGCCGATGATAATGCCCGCGCGGCCTGCACCACCACGATCTGCGGCAGCCGCCGCCCGGCCACCCGTGACCTTCGACACTGTTTGGCACAGGCTGCCCTGCCTACGGTGCAAAGTCTGCCTGTGCAAGATCAGGCGTCGCATGCGCAATCGCGCGAACCAGGGAGAACCCATGAAACATCGACTCGTGAAACCGCTGGCGTTTGCCGTAGGCATGGCCTTGTGCACCGGCGCCCTCGCCGCTACCCCCAGTGTGTTCAATGTGCACGAGCTGGACAGCAAGATCAGAGCCTGCAGCGACCTCAACGGCTTCGTCAACGCGAAGTGGATCGCGGCGAATCCGATTCCGGCCGACCGCACGCGCTGGGGTTCGTTCGACGCGCTGCGCGAGGCCAGCCTTAACGTGCAGCACAAGATCGTCGAGGACGCCGCCAGCCACGCCGCCAAGGCTGCGCAAGGCTCGATCGAGCAGAAGATCGGTTATCTGTACGCCTCCGGCATGGATGAAGCGGCCATCGACAAGGCTGGCTTCGATCCGATCAAGCCGCAGCTGGCGCGCATCGATGGCCTGAAGAACAGCGCCGACGTGGTCGGCTACATCCGCGACAGCTATGCGCAGGGCGAGCCGGTGCTGTTCCGGTTTGGCGGCAATGCCGACTACAAGAATTCCAACAACGAGATCGCCTACGCCGGCCAGGGTGGACTTGGCCTGCCGACCACGGATTACTACAGCAAGCCGGATTTCGAGAAAATCCGCACCGCCTACGTGGCGCATATCGCCAAGCTGCTTGAGCTGACCGGCGTCAGCGCGACCGATGCACAGCAGCAGGCCAGCTCCGTGCTGGCATTCGAGACGCGCCTTGCGGCAGCTTCGCTGGCACGGGTGGAGATGCGCAAGCCGGAGAACAACTATCACTTCGTCAGCATCGCCGATGCCGACAAGGTGACGCCGGACTTCGACTGGGCCGCGTTCTTCAAGGCGCAGGGCGCCGATGTAAAGGACGGCTTCTCGCTGTCGCAGCCGAAGTTCTTTGCCGAAGTGCAGAAGATGTTCGGCGGCGTGCCGCTCGCCGAATGGCAGGCCTATTTCCGTTACCACGCGATCGACCGTGCGGCACCCTACCTGTCGACACCATTCCAGCAGGAGGACTTCGCGTTCGGCGAGCAGACCTTGAACGGCCAGAAGGAGATGCAGCCGCGCTGGAAGCGTGTGCTGGGCACCACCAACGAGGGAATGGGGATGGCACTGGGCCAGCTGTATGTGGCCCACAATTTCTCGCCAGACTCCAAGCAGCGCGCCGAGGAACTGGTCAACAATCTGCGCGCCGCCTACAAGACACGCATCGAGAACCTGGCGTGGATGAGCGATGCGACCAAAAAGAAAGCACTCGAGAAATGGGCCACCTTCGTGCCGAAGATCGGCTACCCCGACAAGTGGCGCGACTGGTCGGGCCTCACGCTGACACCGGACAACTACTACGCCAATGTGCGGGCGGCAGCCAGGTTCAACTACGACTACCGGGTCGCCAAGATCGGCAAGCCAGTGGATCGCAGCGAGTGGGGCATGACGCCGCAGACGGTGAACGCCTATTACAGCCCGCAGAAGAACGAGATCGTGTTTCCGGCGGCGATCCTGCAGCCGCCGTTCTTCGACGCCAAGGCGGATGATGCGATCAACTACGGCGGCATCGGCGCCGTGATCGGCCACGAGATGGGCCACGGCTACGATGACCAGGGCAGCAAGTTCGACGCTCAGGGTAACAACGTCAACTGGTGGACCGATGCCGACCGCAAGGCGTTCGAGGAGCGCACCGCCAAACTCGCTGCGCAGTTCGACGGCTACGAGCCGCTGCCGGGCAAGCACGTCAACGGCCAGCTCACCATGGGCGAGAACATCGGTGATCTGGGTGGCCTGAATGCGGCGTACACCGCACTGCAGGTGGCGCTGTCGAATAACCCGGCTGAAGCGAAGAAGAAAATAGACGGCTATACGCAGGATCAGCGCTTCTTCCTCAACTGGGCGCGCGTCTGGCGCGGCAGCATCCGTCCCGAAGCGCAGCTCACCCTGCTCAACACCGATCCGCACGCACCAGCGCAGTTCCGCGCGATCGGTGCGCCGTCGAACATGCCGGAGTTCGCCCAGGCGTTCCAGTGCAAGCCCGGCGATGCGATGGTGCGTTCGCCCGAAACGCAGGTGAAGATCTGGTAAGCCACAGCCACTGAGTCAACCGGAAAGCCGCGGCCATTCAGCCGCGGCTTTCCTGCATGGACTGCATGGACAGGTACATGGTGAAACGGTGCAGCTGCTTATGCGGCCGACGTGCGCACCCTGCCGGCCTCATACGCTTTCAGATGCGCGTAGACCGCGGCCAGCAACACATGCTCGCCATGCAGATGTTCCGCGCGCACCAGCATGTCGCCGATCACATGATCTGCCTCGATCGCATGGCCCTGTTGCAGGTCGCGCAGCATCGATGCGGTCAGGCTCGACCCAGCCTCGGTCAGCACGCCACGGGCACGCTGCAACGTTGCTTCGCCGGGCGCATGCCCGGATCGCTCCGCTACTGCGCGGCACTCTTCCAGCAGGCCGAGCATCACCGCCGTGCCGCCAGGTGCGGCGACGATATCGCCGACCGGAGCACGCATCAGGCAGGTGACGCCGGCCAGCGTCGCGAGGAACATCCACTTGTCCCACATGTCCTGCAGGATGGTCTGGCTGGGGCGCGCGTCGAAAGCCGCTGCAGTAAGCATCTGCGTGATCGTCTGCATCCGCCCGGATGCGCTGCCATCGCGTTCACCGAATGTGAGGCTGTGCGACTGGTTCAGATGCTGCACCACGCCATCAACATCCAGCGTGGCGGCGATCACGCACTGGCCGCCGAGCACACGTTCCGCACCGAACCGCGCGTCCAGCAGATCCAGGTGCCGCATGCCGTTCAACAGCGGCAGGATGGAGGTGTGCGGTCCGACCGCCGGCGCGATATCCGCCAGCACCTGTTCAAGCGCATAGGCCTTGCAGCTCAACAGCACGAGGTCATATGGCCTGCGCAGATCACGCGCCAGTACGGTCGGTGGTGCCGCCAGGTTTGCATCGCCAGTGGCGCTGCGTAGCACCAGGCCGGTACGCGCCAGCGCCTCAGCGCGCGCTTCCCGCACCAGGAATGTCACGTCGCGTCCATGTTGCAGTAAACGGCCGCCGAAATAACCGCCGATGGCGCCAGCGCCGACGATCAGGATACGCATCGCTGCAGCCCCTCTCGCTGTGCCACCGGCTGGTCGAGCATGCGTCCGATCTGCGCGTCCTTCTCGTCCCACAGTGTATTCACCCACGTCTGGAAACACGCACGAAACGCCGCGTCGCCTTCGTAATCGCCATGTAGTTCATGGTTGATCGGCAGCTCGCGTACGTGCACGCGGATATCGCGGATGCGGCCGGCGATCAGATCCATCATGGTGCACGGGCCATTGGGATAGACGATGGTGACGTCAAGGATCGCATGCAGCGCATCGCCCATCGCATCGAGCACGAATGCCACCCCGCCCGCCTTGGGCCGCAGCAGGTGCCGGTAAGGCGATGACTGCGCATCGTGCTTGACCGGCGTGAAACGCGTGCCTTCGACGAAGTTCATCACCGACACCGGCATGTGGCGGAATTTCTCGCAGGCGCGACGAGTAGCTTCCATGTCCTTGCCTTGCAGCTCCGGGTGCGCAGCAAGCATCTCCTTCGAATAGCGCTTCATGAACGGGAAATCCAGCGCCCACCACGCCGGCCCCAGCAACGGCACCCAGATCAGCTGGCTCTTGAGGAAGAAACGCAGGAATGGAATGCGCCGGTTGAAGATCTTCTGCAGCACCGGGATATCCACCCAGCTCTGGTGATTGCACAGCACCAGATAGTTGCCGTCATGGTGCAGATTGGTCAGCCCTTCGATCTGCCAGCGTGTCCGGGTAAACCACTCGAACATCCGGCTATTGACTGCGATCCAGCTCTCCGCAATGACGATCAGTGCGCGCGAGCACACCAGCCGGATCGCGCGGATCGGCAGCACTACCTTGACCAAGGTCAGCGCAAACAACGGCAGCACGTGCAGCACGATGTTGGCGGCGAGCAACAGCATCACGAGGGGGGTACGCAGCAGTGCGGGAAGCGTGGCGAACATGGGGGCAATCGCGGTTGGGATGTTGCAGGGTAGCGCTGTGTGGGGTGATGGTGTGAGCGCTGGAGCGGAGACTTTCTCGATGCGATGCGATGCGACGGCTTGGAGGGTGAGGGATTGTTCGGCCCATCCTTGGGCCTCACCCTTCCGCGCTACGCGCTCCAGGGCCAGCCTGCGGCTGTCCGAATTTGCTCCTGGCAAATTCGTCGAACCCGACAGGGTTCGTCCACCACCATCTCACCGCCAGATACGCAAAACGCCCCACTTGGGGGCGTTTTGCGTATCTGGCGGTGCTCGCAGTCCATAGCGAACTAGTCTCAAATCGGCCTTTCCCTGCTTTCAGGGAAAAATGCAGGGAATCTGGCGAAACGGAGGGCCCTTGGGACGCCCGAAGCCGTTCGAAGGCCGTCAATGCCTCGAACACTCCTGACAAATCCCTACGCATCGGCGCAGGGAATCCAAGCTGGCTTAACAGCGAGGGAGAATGCTCATCCACTAAACCGTAGGACCCATCTCGACCGTCACACCCTTCGTCATAATCTCGCCCTCGCGCGCCTGTTTATGCCAACGAGACAGCGTGAAGGGATGGATGTAAAGCGACGCAGCGACATCCTGCACGAGCACGCCGGGAAGCGCACTCAAGCGCACGGCAGTGGCCTTGAATTCGCCGCTGTAGCGAGTGCTGGTCGGGGGCCTGGTTTGGGCATGAGACACTCCTGAAAAGTTAGTTCAGGGTGTCCACTAAAGCGGAGGAACTATCCCGCCCACCTCGAATGATTAGTTAGGCGAAGTACCACGGAAGCCTGCTCCCGCCCAGCGGAGGCCCAATAAAAGTAGCGCAGGAACGACCACTCCCGGAATGGCAAGCGCTGCGAAGTTTGGCGCCCACAGAATTGACGGCAGTGCGACCACTCGCAGTGAACAAACAAGTAGCCAAAGTACCCACAGCACCAGATACAACCTGGTGAAACCACGCATCCAATTAATTTGCACTTCGAACTCCTTTGATAGCCTAACGCCTAAGCTAAGCGGCCGTGCGGGCTGTAACGACTGATTGCACCGAAAACTTCATCCCGCACGGTCCACTTGAGCGAATAGTTAGCCTTCACTCGCCGACAATGCCGCTCGCGCCCGTTGGCGAGAAGCGACCCAAGGGACAAATAGCGTACCCAACGCGTCGACAACGAAATGTGCGAGGATGCAGGCAAATAGATTACCTGTGACAGCAAATAACAACGACATGACGAAGGATATCCAGAGGATACCGGCTAAAGCCTTTGCGCCGTGCGTGAAATGTGCCGCCACGAACACAACGAGCGAAAGAACAAAAGCAATTGTGAGACTACCAAAAACTTCTTGGCCGATGCCAATTGCGTAGCCACGGTAAAGAACTTCCTCCGTTACCGCTGCAGTAATAACGATGAAGAACCTATATGGCGCTGAGAGGCCGTAAATTTTCTGCTGTAACTCCGACGCTTTCTTATCTTTGAAGCCAAGCTTCGTTATCAACACCTGCAATATGATTGCACCAGCGAGCATGGCGATGATTGCCACGATTGTGCTGAGGAGATCAGACCACTCGAACTGCTTGACGCCGATGCGCAACAGCCAAGCACCGTCTCCATACGCAGCAATCACGAGCACTACGGCGGCGAGAAGCCAATGCAACAGGCGACCCGTAACCGAGAGTGAGTTAAGAGAAAATCCTTTGGCGGTAAGCACGTAAAGCAACGGGCCGCCGAGCGACACCGCGAGACCGATGCATAGTATTGTTACCATGAAACTCCCCATGTGAAGGCTAACGCTGGAGTTAAGCGACGCCGGGGGCGTCCGCCTTGAATGAGTAGTTAGGGCCCGACTCAAGGCGATGTCGAATACCAGTATATGCGGTCACCACCAGCATCTTGAGTGCCGTTGAGTCAATCTCTTGCCCCGGCCTGAGCTTCACATGGCGCATGAACTTACCAGTGCCTTCTAACAAGCGCTGCGGATCTTCCATTTCGGGACCAAGGAAGAAGCCGACATTGACGTGGTTGGTGAATGCGTTCACGTAGCCGAACGCCGCATCACCGATGCACGCGGTTGGATGTCCATCGTGCAACAGCTCTTGGACATCATCACCACAGTTGCGCATCACGCCAAACCATTGTTGCGCAATGGCGCCAAGTGGCCCCGGGTGTTCTTGCATCCAGGCATCGACAGCTGGGTCGCGTTTAACCGCACTTGGAAATCGCATTAACCGGCTCATGGCTATCTCCCACGGGGCCTAACGCTTGAGTTAAGCGGCGCCGGAGGCGTCCGCCTTGAACGAATGGTTAGGCACCGACCGACTCACTGGTGAAACCTATGCTTATAGAAGCGGCTAACCAGAACCTGAAACTTCGCTGGCGGCACTCCTGCGAGTCTCCAGATGTCGCCAATAAGCGAAAAGAAAATGGACGCGATGACCGTAAAAAGAAGTGCCGGAAAGGCGAAAACCATGGAAAAGCCAAAAGTGCCACCCGACATTGACCCGGCAACTACAAGAAGGCCGCGCCAATAGGAAAATTGCGCTGTTGAACAACGGTGCCACGCATATGCTAACGCGACGAGGAAGGAAACGCTGACAGCCCCAGCCTCGCTCCAAAGTGGGACGGGGATGAGCTCATGCTTGTGGTTGAAGGCAACGACAAAGAAAGGTGATGCCAGTAGCGCAGCTATAAAAAAAGCCACGAGTATATGTGCGAAGCCTAGGCGACTCTTTCGTTGTATCACGACATTTTCCCAAGGTGCCTAACGCTAGAGTTAAGCGGCGGCGAAGCCGTCCGCCTTGAACGAATGGTTAGGCATCTTGCCGGTATGCAGACAAATACCTATTGACCAACGTAACAAGCTCGTCAAATCCGATAGCTATCGAGCTAGAAGTTATCGC
>NZ_MUNT01000007.1 GCF_002001175.1 Rhodanobacter sp. C03
TCACGCCGTGTCGGCTTCTTCTTGGACTCGAAACTCAGCGAGGCAAAGGAACGCTGCTTCATCGGCGATGGGCTTCCTGGGAACGGCTGGCTATGATGCCGCAGACGGGAAATAAATCAGAGTGTCCCTAATGGCAGCTTGCCCTTGTCCATTGGTAGGACGTTCCGCGTAGATGCTCAAATAGCTGACCAGCAAGGTCGAACAAAAGCTCCCAATGCGGTATTCGGTGCGTATTGGGATCTCGATGTGCCCTACATGGTCGGTACGTTCGATGCCATCCGTGGATGGGTAAGCGCGGCTCAGCCCGGTGTTAATGGTCTCACTGCGAGCGATACGTTGAAGCGATGCTCAGAAGGTGGCAGCGGGCCGCCTGGTACGTTGGGCATCGGGCAATTCAACTTGATTTTTTATAATACATACCATTTCTTCTCAGGAATAAACATCAATATTCCAGGTAGTGGCATGCAAGAGGAGCTCATATTCCCCGGTAATTTGGTTAGTGAGAATATCGGTGGCAACACGTATTTTTACAAAACAAAGAATAACTGGATGGTGAGCTGTCTGGGCTCCATTCAAAATGGGTCAGGAGAGGGATTTGTAGTAAAGCTACCTGACGGCCGAACCTACAATTTTGATTGGATGGTCAGCCAACCCTATCCATATATTTTTGACGATACGTGCGGTACATCCATAAATATACTTACGTCGCCCGAGGCGTTCTCGTCTCCTGTGAGTGAGCAATGCACTGCGGGATATTCGCTCCCTAGGGCTCAGGTTTTTTTGTATGCGACAAAAGCCACTGATCGATTTGGAAATACAGTAACTTATACTTATGATCCGAGTAATCCGGGACATCTACTCCAAGTCAGTTCGAGTGACGGTGGGCTAATTAGCGTTGCGTATGGATCGAATGGCCTTGCGTCTACTATAACTGCGGGATCAAGGCAGTGGACTTATGGCTACGACAGTGCATCGAATGCGATTACGTCTGTAACGTTGCCTGATGGAAGTAGTTGGTCCATGAATTACGGCCAAAATACCGTGGGAGTAACTCAATATCTGTCAAAGGCGGTATGGCTTGGCTGTCACATCAATATTGGTACCGAGACCACAGACGTGGCACCCGGACCCAATGATACGAACACCGTGACGATGACTCATCCGTCGGGTGCAGTGGGTACCTTCGAATTTCGGAAGATCCTGCATGGAACGCGTGAGGCGGAACCAACTTGTGCGATAGAGCCGTTGAGCGCTTCCGCACCATGGAATACAAGCACGTTGATTGAAGTCCCTAGTGACTACCAAACGGCATCACTGGTGAGCAAAACCCTAACCATACCGGGCGCGTTGACGCAGCAATGGACGTATCAATATCACCCTGGCTGGGTCCCACCGCTGCAGTCAGTAACAACCGTGACTGATTCAGCTCAAACCGTGAGGAAATATACCTACGGCAGTGATCGCGCTTTGAATTTCGGAGAATTGCTTCAGGAAACGGACAGCACCCCCTCGGGGTTGCTTCGTACCGTGACCTATCAATATCTGAATTCCGCCGTGGGACAAAACTTCGCTGACTCGGCGGGGCTCCCACTAGCGTTGAATACGGGTTGGGAATCGGGATTCCATGATCTGAACCGCCCCTTGTACAGCACGACGATTACCCAGCAAGGCAAGTCTTTCAGCAAGACGATCGATACGGGCTGCCCATCGGCAGGGGTTTATTGCTTCGATAGCTTGGTCCGCCCCACGCGCGTGATTCGCAGTAGCCAGTGAATCGCCGCGTTGTGAGATTCGTGTGCAAGTCGATTGAGCAATTCCAGGGGCGGGCGATGAGTCGAAAGCTAGGGGTATGTTTTGTCATTCTGTCTATCGTGGTTAATGCAAACGTGCACAGCCAGACGGTAAGTCGTGTGGACACGATCGAATACTCGGATAATCTTTCGGCCTGGGTATTGGGACAAGTGAGTCGTACCACCACCAATGGCGTGGAGGTATCTCGCACCTCGTACGACCCCGTTACCGCGTTGCCCATCGTGACCTACAATTTTGGGGAATTGAAGCAGTCTTTTACGTACAACGCCGATGGCACGGTCGCCTCCGTTAGCGACGGCAACAGCAACATCACTGGCCTTCAGAACTACATGCGCGGACTCCCGCAGGAGATTGATTTTCCGGCCACACCGGATCAGCCCGCGGGAACCAAAGTCACGATCAGCGTGGACAATCTTGGTCAGGTCCAATGGGTCGTCGACGCGAGGGGTGCCAAGACGTGTTACGGCTACGATGCCATGGGCCGCGTCAATCTGATTCAGTACCCCTCCGAGACAGTCGTTGGCCAATGCGGTGGTTCGTGGAACCAGACGCAGATCTCGTTTAGCTCCAATTATCCGGCTGCCGACGGGTTGCCGGCAGGGCAATGGCGTCAGAGGGCGACGACCGGAAACCTGATGACGGAGACCTTATACGACGGTTTGTGGCGACCCGTTGTCCAGCAGAGCTACGACGTGACCAACGTCAATGCGACGATCAGCCAGGTGGTCACCCGCTACGATTTGGACAGCAATCCCACGTTCGTCTCCTATCCGCAGCGCACGGTCGACTCAGCAGTCACAAATACCTGGGCTGATCCGACGCAGGCGCCCAATGCCCTGGGCACGACGACCGTCTACGATGCGCTGGACCGAGTGACCTCGGCAACGCAGAGCGCGGAGTCTGGAGTCCAGGTCAAAACGACGACCAGCTATCTACCCGGATTCAAGACCCAAATCACCGATCCCAATAACAACGTCACAACGATCAGCTACCTGACGTACGACCAGCCCACAACCGACTGGCCGATGCTCATCAGCGCACCCGCGGGCGTCACCCAGACCATCGCTCGCGATGTCTTCGGCAGTCCCACATCGATCAATCAGTCGGGCCTTTACAACGGTACCGAGAACGATTCGGTCACCAAGACGATGGTCTATGACATCTACCATCGGTTGTGCCGCACAACGGAGCCCGAAAGCGGAGATTCGTCCATTTCGTATGATGGCGCCGACAATATTCGACTGACCGCTCAAGGCTTGGCGCTGACCGAATCTGGCTGCGCGCGCGATCAGGTGCCCAGCGCGACAACGACGGTATTCACCTACGATGCGATGAATCGGGTGAAGACGATCACGCCTCCGACGGGGGCGCAAAGCAGCCAATATACCTATGACGCCGCGGGCAATGTGACGTGGTTGAATTCCGGAAACAGTGTCTGGAATGGCGTCTACAACTATCGCAACATGTTGACCGGTGAGAGTTTGAACCAGGTGGGGCAGGTTCAGGTCTCCATGGGTTACGCCTATGACACAAACGGTCACCTGACGCTCCTTCAGTACCCAGGAGGTGAGCAGGTGAGTTATGCCCCGGATCCGCGGGGACAGCCCACCCTGGTCGCCACGAATAACACCTCCGGCGCTCCCAGCGGTTTCTATGCGAGCTCCGTGAGCTATTTCCCCAATCAGCAGGTCGCCTCCTTCCTGTTTGCCAACGGGAGTGCCTATGTCGCCGATCAAAACGCGCGGCAGTTGCTGAGCGACTTCAGCTACGCCACCGGGACCGGCGCACTCAACGTGAGCGAAAGTTACACCTACGACTCCGACGCCAACATTGCTCATGAAGTCGATTTGGCCAATGCGGGAACGTCGCGCAGCAAATACTACGCCTACGACGGACTCAACCGACTGACCGAAGCCGATGCGGCCGGGCTGTGGGGATCCAGCAAATACACGTACGACGCTTTGAACAACCTGCGTACGGTGATCAAAAATGGCGTGACATCGACCTACACTTATGACCCCACCAATCGCTTGAGCAGTATCAGCGGGGGTGTCACCGCCAGCTTCCAGTACGACACGCGGCGCAATGTCAGTAACAAGAACGGGGTGACTTATACCTTCGATCAGAAGGACCAGCTCACCCAGATCCAGGGCCTGGACAGTTTCTTGTACGACGGCAATGGGCGGCGGACGATCAAGACATCCAGTAGCGGCGACACCGTGTTTTCGTTTTACAACCACAGCGGTCAGCTCATGTACCAGAGCGACGCGGGGAGTAGCACGGCGACCAACTACATCTACCTGGGTACCAAGCTGATTGCCAAGAATGCCAATGAGCAGTTGGCCGCACCGGGCGCGATCACGTTTGACAGCAACCCCAACAACGGCAACTACACGGTCAGCTGGGGAGCGACAGCAAGGGCGACGTCCTACGTGCTGGAAGAGAGTGCCAACGGCGGGGCGTGGACGGTGGTTAATTCCGGAAGTGGCACCAGCGTTGCGTTCACCAATAAGGGTAGTGGCGGCTACGTCTATCAAGTGCAGGGCTGCGACAACGCCAACCATACCTGCAGCCCTTGGACGACCTCGGCCACGCTGGGGGTGACGCCGTCGCTGCCGACGGTGACGGTACCCACAGGTACCATCAATGGCTCCTATAGCGTCAGCTGGACGGCGCCCGCAGGCGCGACCAGTTACGCCGTGCAGGAAAGTTTGAATGGTGGTGCATGGACGACGATCGCCAGCAATACGACGGCCACCTCGATCAGCCGGCCGGGAACCACCTACGGAACTGACGCGTATCAGGTTTCGGCCAGCAACGCTTACGGTAATCGCGGCTGGACGGCTTCGGCTTTTGTATATGTCCTGCCGCCGCCCGGCACGGTGAGCTTCAGCGCTAACCCCAATAACGGCAACTACACGGTGAGTTGGGGTGCGGTGTCGGCAGCAACCTCTTACACCTTGCAGGAGAGTGTCAACGGCGGGGCATGGACGATGGCATATACCGGCAGCGGCACCAGTGCAGCGATGGTTAACAAGCCCGGTGGTGGCTACGTCTATCAGGTGCAAGCCTGCGAGGGCGGTGACTGCGGGGGTTGGACGGTTTCGGCCACGCTGGGGGTCACGCCAGCACTGCCCACCGGCATCACGGTGCCGAGCAGCCTCACCTTTGCCCCCTTCACGGTGAGCTGGACCGCGCCGACCGGCGCCACCAGTTACACCGTGCAGCAGAGCTTCAACGGCGGGGCCTGGACGACGATCGCCAACGCCATCACGACATCCTCCTACAGCGTGACCAGTGCGCCCGGGGGCACGTACACCTTCCAAGTCTCCGCCAGTAACGCCTATGGCAGCCGCGGCTGGATGGCTTCCGCACCGGTATCGGTGACACAGGTGCCGGCTCCGCCGACGAACCTCGTAGCAAGCAGCAGTGGCGGCAAGATCGTGTTGACCTGGGATGCAATGCAGTGGGCGACCACCTATGCCATCACCGTCTATGGCACCCACGGTTCGTTGGGCGAATACCTTTACAACGTTGCCACGAACAGCTTCAACATGCCCAGCGAGGCACCGGGCACATACTCCTTCACAATCAGTGCCTGCAGCATTGCCGGATGCAGCGCCGCGGTCAGCAATAACGGTGGCCCATTCAACTTTCAGGGGGCGGGCGACGTGGTGTCCCCTGGCAAGGCGATTGCCAGCAAAGTACGCTCAGTTTTAGGTATGGACAGCGGCAGCAGCGAGGGGTGCAGCGCGACACAATGCACGGCCGTGGCAGGGGGCAGCCCATGAGCACGCGGACCAGAAAGTGGCAGCTGCGATGGGGCATGGTGATGTGCATGCTGATGGCCGGCGTGGCGCATGCCAGTGGTGGCTCGGTGACTTACGTCTACACCGATCCGCAGGGCACGCCGCTGGCGGAGGCTGACGCGAACGGCAATATCACGGCGACCTACGACTACATGCCGTATGGCAGTCAGGCGCTCGGTACGGCGCCGAACGGGCCGGGGTATACGGGGCATGTGAACGATCCGGATACTGGGCTCGTCTATATGCAGGCACGCTATTACGATCCGAGTGTGGGGCGCTTTCTCAGTACTGATCCGGTCACGCCAACAGCAGGCAATGCGTTTAACTTCAGCCGCTACGCGTATGCCAACAACAATCCGATCGTAAATACCGATCCAGATGGACGCCAGGATGCGGCTTTGGAAGAGCAGTCCCCGCAGCCGCCGCCCAGCTTATTGGAAAGTGTCAAAAACCGAGTAACGAATCTTGCGTATCAAATAGCCAGCGATGGGAAAACCCTTAGCGGAGCGAATCTAAATGCAACTGCGGGTGATTTCACTGGAGCCCTAGTTAGAACGGTAGCGATGGCTTCGCCTTTAGCCTTAGAGGGTGGAGCGGCGCGTTTCGCTATGGCCGGTTCAGAGACTGCCTTCTCCAGTAGCGAGCTGAGATTTTCCCAGACAACGGCCAGCCCCTTCTTTAGCTCTCAAGGAAGTTTTGCTGGCCAATCTATTGCTGATGTGGCGGGACAATTGCGAGCTGGTAGCCTATCGGCTTCTGATGTTCCAGTGCAGACAGTCTCGCTAGGGCGGAATCCATTGATTGTGAACACGCGATCCGCACTTTCTCTGATGCAATCAGGAACACCGCAAAGCGGATGGAGTCTTATCGACATGACCGGCCATGCAGGAACCGAAGCTCAAATAACTCAGCGACTATCTAACAACGGTCTTTCAACGAATGGCACCGATGTTTTGCGCATAACAGGGTCTGGATCGAATACGAGCACCTTGGTGCCTGGACAACCTCAATGATTGATGAATTTTGGAAATTGCCGGTGGCTGCCACTGCGCTTCTGGCCGATCCCACTTTTGTAATCTTACCCATGCGGCAATGTGAAATCTTTTTTTGCATAGAGGGATCTGACGGAGCGCCGGTAAAGATCAGCCTCATTTTTGACGGTGTGGAAGCTTTCAGATGCACTTATCTCACGTCATGCAGTGCGGAAATGTTCAGTAGTGCCTATGGAAAATTAGTGAGCCTGAAAGTGACTCCTTGGCTAATCGAGCTATTGAAAACACATGAGAATTCTAAGCGTCCTTCAAAAGATTTTAAGCATATGATGATTTGCTTTGATGATGGTCCTTGCTATGAATTCATTTGTTTGAGTTTTTCAGTAAACGAAGAGGTCAAAGACATTAAATGAAAGCCGTTCACCGCAGTGGCTTTCAAGTTATAGGGTGCGCTGGGAATAGAAAGGGAAGTCGATGCGCGTTGCGTAAAGCTTGAGGGATGTTGATTTCCGCCGAGAACTGAGCCGGGTTTTTCATCGAAAAGTGAGCCACCCGTTGGTGCTGCAGGTTAGCTTAGATCGGGGTTGAGGTTGAGGTCTTGGCCTCCTTTCTGAAGTCCGTGTCATGGTGCCTGAACCGGTAGCTGTCGCTGCCGGTTTCCATGATGCGATAGCGATGCGTGAGTCGATCAGCGACCAAACAGGGGTCAGTGTGCATTTTCTGACGGAGGCGAGAGACGGCATCTGACCAGCTGGATCGGGGATAGTCCACTCTGACCCTTTTGCTTGGTAGAGCGCGAGAAATGCCCAAGCACTAGCTCTTCCGTCGCTATCTATCGACAGGGGAATGGTCAACACTGCGCCGTACTACGATGATGGATACGGCTATACATGTGCTTCTCTGCAAGCGCCAGTTTCGCAAGTAGCGCACTGATCGCCGGCGTGGGTATGGCCACACTCGGGGACCAAACAGGGGTCAGTGTGCACTTTCTGACGGAGGCGAGAGACGGCATCTGACCAGCTGGATCGGGGGATAGTCCACTCTGACCCTTTTGCTTGGTAGAGCGCGAGAAATGCCCAAGCACAAGCTCTCCCGTCGCTATCTATCGAACAGGGGAATGGTCAACACTGCGCCGTACTACGATGATGGATACGGCTATACATGTGCTTCTCTGCAACCGCCAGTTTCGCAAGTAGCGCACTGATCGCCGGCGTGGGTATCGCCACACTCGGGCGTGTACGCGGGCATCGCAACGAATGGCTGTTTGCCTCGATCCTGTGAAACCGGGACGGAGGCTGAGGTTTCCCCACGTTTTCATGCGGCCACAGCCATCTGATCGAGCAGTGCCGGAGACGGCTTTCGTATTTGCTCCATGAGTTCTTCAAGCCTGGCATTCGACCATCGTCTCACTAGCGCCTCACGGCCGAGCCGCACGATCGAGTACAGCCGTCGCCTGGATCGAAACGGCATCAGCCATTGATCGATGCCTGCGGTTTCGCAAGCCATACCGACCAGCCAACTGGCGAAGGCCGCCATCGTGTGGAGTAACAGCAACACCTCGATGCGCTTGCGCTTGCGGGTCAAGCTGTCCTCAAAGGCATGACCGTAGCGGTGCGATTTGAGGTCCCGGAAGGACAGTTCGATCTGCATGCGTCGCGCATACAACGCGACCATCTGCCGGGCGCTCAAGTGACTCAGTGTCGGTGAAGCGACGAGGAGCCATGGCTCCCGCTCACGCGCCGCGTTCTGCTTGCTCTTCTTGGTGCGCGAGGGCACGCCCTGACGATTGCGTTGCTTGCGTCCCTTCGGTGGCTTGGCATGCACTACCACGCGGCAGCGCCAGGGCTTCGCGCGCACCGTATCCATCAGCCCCAAGTCGCGTGGCGCGGCGACGGCCAACTCATAGAGCGCCCGACACGGTACCGACGCATCCGGCGTATCCACTGTATCGACAGGCTTGACCAGCGTGCGGTGGCGCAGACGGCCAAGCCAGTACCAACCCATCGCTTCGACGGCACGGAACCATGGCGCGCGAAAGCCGGCATCGGTGACCAGGATCGGCTGTACATCATCAGGAATCAGCGTCGCCAACCGTTGCATGAACTGCTTCTCTGCCGCCGGCGAACCCTGTTGTCCGTCGGGGAAGACCATGTCCAATATCGTCAGGGTGCGACCACCGACGGGAACCGCCGCGCGTAAAAGATGCCAGCGCTGATCGGCCTTCAGATTGCACCAGTCCAGCACGATGACCGGATGCGGGCCGCGCAGCAGCCAGCGCGCCATGGCCGCATGCAGATGTTCACGCTCCGCGTGCAGATGCGGGTTGCCCAGCAGTCGATCAAGCGCCTTCAGCGGCGCACGGATACGCTCTGCCTCAGGCCATGCGCGGGCGACGTCGATCAGGGTCAGGCGTCGGCCGTGGATCAACGCTTCCACGGCGCGCAACAACACGCGACGGCGCAGCGCATGCATCGGCTGCAGTGCATCGCCCAGGCACTTTTTGCAATACTTTGGTCGCGCGCATGGTGTGGTCTCCTCTGGCTTCGTAACCCGTGAGGAATGACCGCATCATGCGCGCACCGTTCCTTCAGTCCGCACGCAAGGCGTTGATTGAGCGAGGAGATTCGTGGGGAAACCTCAGGGACGGAGGAAGTTAAGCGTCGGAGCTTGCGCTTGTCCGCAGTGAGCCAAGGCATGCTGGGATACGAAGCAGTGTCAGGTTCACTTTGCTTGTTCCTCAAGCTGCCTGCGCGGGTTTCTCAGGAGCCTCCCAAGACTCTAGAAGCGCGTTGCATTCAGCGATTGTCATCTCGGCCAGGAAGGCTTCAGCGTCGGGGCGGTTGTCGAACCGCATGACGGGCTCGTTGAACTCGGTGTCGAATACAACGAAACGATTGGCGATCGGTCGTACATCGAGCATGGCGTGATCCATGTGGTGAACGAGCGCTCCGATGTCGTCGCTCCAGCTGACTCACGAAGCGGCCATAGTCTCGCGCGTTTTGATGGGGAATGCATCTGAGAGGCGCGATTCCCCTTTCAGGGATGCATCTCATGAGCGGAAAACGGGACGGAGGAAGTTAAGCGTCGGAGCTTGCGCTTGTTCGCGATGAGCCAAGGCATGCTGCGATACGAAGCAGTGTCAGGTTCATTCAACAAAGGTGTCTGAAACAAAGGTGGGGAATGAAACAAAGGTGTCAGGGACATTTTCCGCAATGCCCGTCCCACTGCGTACTCCACCTGATAGGGGCGGCGGAAGTTGTGAGGTGGCGGTTTCTGAGCTGCGTTTTTGGCCCGGACGTATACTGAACTCTGTTCCTTTCCGGGAGGTCTGCCATGAAATCTTCCCTGCTTGTGCGTCTGCTGTGCACTGCCTGCATGACCCTCGCTTTCGTCACGGCGCAGGCGGCGACACCACCGGGCAACGTCGAGGTCCGTTACAAGGATCCGCAGCACTTCACCGAGGCCACGCGCAGCTCCGGGCCGCATCTGATCGACACCAGTGCATATCTGAAACCGCTCGAGGACTACATCGCCCAGCGTGCCTCGCGCATCCTGGCACCAGGCCAGCGGCTGGACATCGAGGTGACCGATGTGGCCCGTGCTGGCGAATACGAGCCATGGCGCGGACCCCGTTTCAACGATGTGCGCATCATCAAGGACATGTATCCGCCGCGCATCGATCTGGACTTCACCTTGTACGGTGCAGACGGCAAAGTGCTGCGCGAGGGCAGCCGCAAGCTGCGTAATCCGGCCTTTCTCAACCAGATTTCTGCTGCCGATCAGGACCCGCTGCGTTACGAGAAATCTCTGGTCAACGACTGGCTGCGCAAGGGCACCGGGAAGCTCTGAGGGTCGGTAGCGGGACGGAGGTGGTTACCTGGCGATGACTATTCCCGCGATAAAGGTGGCAGGGTCGAATGGCACTTAACTTAAGCTCGTCATCCTCGCGAAGGCGAGGATCCAGCGACTTTGACGATCAGCGAAATGCCGAAGTCGCTGGATTCCTGCCTGCGCAGGAATGACGAAAAGTGAGGCTTTCGCTTAAGTAAGTGCCATTCGTGTCAGGGTTATTCGCGTGTCAACAGGAGCCACACCATGGACCCCGACTTCTGGCACCAGCGCTGGCGCGAAGGCCGCATCGGTTTCCACCAGGACATGCCGACGCCGTTGCTGCTAGAGCACTGGCCGGCGCTGGAGCTGGTGTCCGGCAGCCAGGTGTTCGTGCCGCTGGCCGGCAAGTCGCAGGACCTGGTCTGGTTGGCGGCGCAGGGCCACCGCGTGCTGGGGGTGGAGCTGTCGCCGTTGGCGGTCGCGCAGTTCTTCGCCGAACACGGACTGACGCCGCAGGTGCATGACTCGCGCTACGGTCGCCACTACCGGGCCGGTGAGATCGAACTGATCTGCGGCGACGTTTTCAGCCTCGACGCCGACGTGCTGGCCGACTGCGCGGCGGTGTACGACCGCGCTGCGCTGATCGCGCTGCCGCCACCGCTGCGCCGTGGCTATGTGGGTGAGCTGCATGCGCTGCTCCCGGTGGGTTGCCGCGGCCTGCTGATCACGCTGGAGTATCCGCCACACGAAAAGCAGGGGCCGCCGTTCGACGTACCGGAAGCCGAGGTGCGCGAGCTGTATGACCGTGACTGGCGTGTGGAAACCCTGGAGCGCAGCGATATCCTCGCGCAGCAGCCGGGTTTCGTCGCCGAAGGAGTGAGTGCGTTGGAGACGGTGGTGTACCAGCTGTCACGGAAGGCGTGAAGCCTGGCGGATCGTTATCTTGAAACCGGTCGGCCCCTTTGCTGTATTCCAGCGGTCACAGGCCCAACCCGATGCTCGCACTTTCCATCGTCAGTCCGAACGGCGCCAACATCGCGGCGGGGCGCAAGACGCTCGAAATCCGCACGTGGCGTCCGCCGCAGTTGCCATTGCGGGATCCGCTGATCATCGAGAACAGGATCTTTCTCACCGGCGAGGATGAAATCGATCCCGCAGGCATCGCGGTCGCCGTGGTGGATATCGAGGAAGTGCACGCCTGGCAGCCGTGGCAACTGGAGGCGGCCTGCACCAGCCAGTGGACGCCGGACCGATGGGCCTGGCATGTCAGCCGGGTGCGGCCGATCGCCGGTGCGTTCCATCTGCCGGCCCAGCGCAAGCTGTATCACGTGGTGGTCAGTGACGCGCTGCTTGCGTGCCTGAACTGATCGGGGATCGTGCTGATCGAGGACCGGGCCACGTTACCTCGCTTGGTGACAATGCAGCTCGCTGCATCCCAAGCAAAAGGCCTAAGTATAAACGCCTAGGAGATAGGCCCTTTGCGGCCGACGGCTAGCGCTTGCGTGTTATGGAGGCCGCCCTGGCGTGGCGCTAGGCTCCGCCATGCGTCGCAGGTCACACGCGCGCTTTTGAAGTGACGTTCGTCCTTCGCATCACCCGATCCGCCACGCCAACGGAGCCTTTGCTCGTGACGGGTCATGCACCCTTCCGGGAGAGCTGCCGTGTACGACTATTTCTTTGCTGGCAATCAATACATCCGCGTCACTCGCGACGACACGGGGCCGGGCGTGGTGGACGCCGGTTATCCGCGGACCATTTCACCCAACTGGGGCTGGGGTTCGTTCGGCGCCAACGGCATCGACGCGGCGCTGTACAGCGGCTCGAAGTGCTATTTCTTCGCAGGCAGCGAATACATCCGGGTGACGCGCGGGGTGACCGGGCCGGGCACGATCGATCCGGGTTACCCGCGGCCGATTGCACCCAACTGGGGTTGGGGCGCGTTTGGCGCCAATGGCATCGATGCGGCGCTGTACAGCAACTCGAAGTGCTATTTCTTTTCGGGCAAGGAATACATTCGCGTGACGCGCGGCGAGACTGGCCCGGGCACTGTGGATGCGGGCTATCCGCGGCCGATCTCGGTGTGGGGTTGGGGCTCGTTCGGTGCCAACGGCATCGATGCTGCGCTGTATAGCGGCTCGCGCTGCTATTTCTTTTCCGGCGACCAGTACATCCGGGTCACGCGCGCCGACGAAGGTGCCGGCACGGTGGATGCCGGCTACCCCAGATCCATTTCGCCGAACTGGGGCTGGGGAAGTTTTGGCAGCGGTGGCATTGGCGCGGCGCTCAACAGTGGCGGCACGTATGCGGCTATCCCGGCGCAAGGCCTGGGCAGCAATTCGAATTACTTCCTGTACAGCCCGGCCAAGCCCGTGTTGGAAGGCGCTGTCAGCAAGGAGAAGATCCGCGTGGGTTCCGGGCTCCCGGTGTTCACCTCGTGCAATCACCTGCGGGGACTCTCAGCGCACATCATCGTGGACACCGACATCACCGGCACCAACGGCTTCGGTTTCCAGATCAACGCGTACTCGGCCAGGGGTGACTACGTCGGTGCGCAGCAGTACGTGGTGCTGCTCATTCCGAACAACAGTTCGCCCAGCCTGACGTGTGTGGTGTGCAACTTTCATGAGAAGCAGGAGCCGTTGATCAACATTCAGCCCAGGCTGGCCAACCTGCCGACCAATACGCTGCCCGCCGGGTACCAGATCATCATCACCTTGTTGAACGACGCGGCCGACAACATCACCGGAGCGACCTATGTGGTGATCGACAACCACGGCCATACCATCGGCAACAAAACCATTTCACTGAGCGATCAGCCCGCTGAGAACCTGGCACCCATCGTCGCCTTCCAGGTCAACTTCGTGGGCGACATCAACGGCGCCACCACCACGCTCGCCTCCGGCGCGGGCACCATGACCTACACCGCCTCCAACCTGATGTCGGTGCTGAACACCGAACCCGCATGCGTGGACTGGACGTTCCGCACGGTGGAAGCGGCCAACAGCATGTACAGCCTGCTGCCCAATACACCGAGCCAAAGCTTTACCCAGTCGTTCGGTTTGAGCGTGGACGGCAAAGTGATCCACCGTGTCGGTGGGGTCGAGCACAAGTTGATGGCCCGATAGTTCGCTCGAAAACATCATCGACACCGCCTTGGCGACATGTCGCCAGTTCCTTGTCGCTCGGCTCTGGAGTTCCTTCGCCGTATTCGCCAACACCCGCTCCAGCGCTGAGCGGCCTGTGAGATGAATGACGGTCGATCACGGACTCCATGATGCCGAGGTGGGGCAGATTCCTGTCGAGGCGTACGAGGCCTGCGGGAATGGTGCAGCCCAACCGCCGTCAACCTCGTCTTGATAGGTGGGGTGTGCCGGTGACGGGGTCAGCTTCATTTATCATGGCCCCAAGTCACGGGAAGCAACCATGATCGAAGGCTCATGCCACTGCGGCGCAGTGCGATGGCAGCTCGACGGCCAGCCCGATGGGGCCACGGCCTGCAACTGCACGCTCTGCCGCCGCTACGGCGCGCTCTGGGCCTACGACTACGTGGACGAAGGCATTCGCGTCACGGGGCACACGCAGGCCTATGTCCGTGGCAAGGCGATCGAGTTCCACTTCTGTCCGGTCTGCGGCTGCATGTTGTGCTGGCGCGGTCTCGAGACGGACGAGGCAGGGCGTCGCCGCACCGCCGTCAATCTGCGCCTGGCCGAACCCGACGCCGTGGCGCAGATTCCCATCGATCATTTCGATGGACTGGACACCTTCGAAGACTTGCCGCGTGATGGCCGCTGCGTCGCCGACTACTGGTTCTAACGGGTCAGAGTCCGTTTCGTGCATCCAGCCAGATCAAGGCGGGGCTCTCCTGCCTTTCCTTCTGCGCCGGCTGCTCGTCTGACTGCACGCCAGCGTCTGGAAGGGATGGCTTAACAGATTGATGGGACGTCCAGCAGGCAGAACTGTCATGCCTGGGCGCGTTCGCTTATCCTCACCTGTTTCAGGAACCCGGATACCCGATATGAATATGCATCGCTCATGTTTCACCGCCGCGCTGATTGTCGCAGCCGGTCTCTCCACTGCTCCGGTGTATTCCGCGCAGGCTGTCGATCCTCTCGTTGGCACTGCCGTGCCGGGCGTGTGCATGCTTTCGCGTGAGGCGGTTTTTGCACAGGCCAAGATCGGGCAGGCGGCGAGCCAGCGGCTGAGCCAGTTGGCGGCCCAGGCCAGGTCGCAGCTGGACGCCCAGGGCAAGCCGCTGCAGGCAGAGGTGCAGAGTTTCCGGCAGAAGGCCGCGTCGTTGAGCGAAACGCAGCGCAATCAGCAGGGTGAAGCCCTGCAGATGCGGTCGCAGGCTCTGCAGGAGCAGGCGGACGAGCTCGATGAGCGTATCAAGCTGACCCGTGCCAAGGCCATGCAGACCATCGGCCAGGATGCACAGCCGATCGCCGCCGACGCCTACAAGAGCCATCACTGCGGGCTGCTGCTGAACCGTGACGCAGTGCTGAGCGGCAACATGACCAACGACCTCACCGGCGAAGTGATCGAGGGCCTGGACCGCAAGGTCAGCACGATCGATTTCAACCTGGAGCCGCTGCCGAGCAAGACCGCCGCCAAGCCGTGAGGTAGACGCGGCCAGGCGAAGCCGGCGCCCTCGCGGAGCGCCGGTCGTGGTCAGCAGCGCTGCACCTATTCGTCCATGCCGATCAGGCTCTCGATGTCGAGTTCGGCGGAGAACAGGCCTCGATCCATCGCTTCGTCGCGGCTCAACGAGGATACGTTCAGCGGCTTGGGTACGAGGCCGATTTTCTTGATCTCGCCGCTCCTGCTCACCTCGTAGCCGGCATGGTCGTACTTGATCTGATAGGTGTAGCGCTTGCCTTGTATACGTCGGTAGGTTGCCTTGCGCATCGCTCTCTTGCTCTTGCCCTGCGGCCTTCGTCAACGGTCAGCGCCAGCATCACGGTTTGTTCGGCGCATTCACTGAAAGTTTTTGCAAGATGCTTGCCAGACTGGCCGGGAGCCTGGGTAGGTGTCGCACATCGGCAACGACAGCGTGGCTCGGGCCATGCTCCAACCGCCCACGACCCCAGCGCGCGGTCATTGCGGTCGGAATCCATACTTTCGGGAATGGGTTGATCGAGCGGCAAAACAACGCGTCCAGACGCCCTCGTATGGCTGCGCTGCGTCAGGAAGTGACCCCCGGCGCGCATGTCGCAGCTGGCGGCCTTGAGTGCCGCCGGCGCGGCCAGTCAGCCGCACATGCACAACCGAAAGCAGGTGCGCACGCGGCATCTTGATCCGCAAGATATCCGTGAGCGTCGTAATGACACGGCGCAGGTATGTGCTTTACATTGCTTAACCATGGAGCTTGGCCGCTGCAAGACGAAGCCGCAATGGATCCTCAAGGGAGATAGCAATGAAGCATCGTTGTCCGTCGTTGGCGTCTGTCACGCGTTCCACTCCGCAGCATTTGCGTCCTTTGGCCGTTGCGTGCACGGCCGCCTTGTTCTTCGTCATGACCACCAGCGCGGTTTCGGCGCAGGAGACGTCGGACCCGGCTCAGGCGAACCCCACGACGACCGAAACGGCGCCGGCCAAACCGATACCTGCCAAGCCAGGCGCGAAGACGCCGGCTGCAGCCAGCAAGAAGCCCAAACCTGCCGCAACGGACCTGAGCACCGTCGTGGTAACCGGCATCAGCAGCAGTATCCAGAGCGCGATGAAGGTGAAGGAGGACTCCAACGACATCGTGGAAGCCTTCTCGGCCGAGGACATCGGCAAGCTGCCGGATGTCAGCATCGCCGATACCCTGGCGCGCTTGCCGGGTCTGGCGACGCAGCGCGTCGACGGCCAGGCCGACCAGATCTCGATTCGTGGCCTGTCGCCCGACTTTGCCGGCACCACGCTCGATGGGCGCGAGCAGGCGACCGTCGGTGAGAACCGTGGCGTCGAATACGATCAATACCCGGCCGAGTTGATCAATAGCGGGACGGTGTACAAGACGCCGGACGCCAGCCTGGTGGGCCAGGGCTTGTCCGGCACGGTGGATCTGCACACGATCAATCCGCTGGATCTGTCCAAGCGCACCCTGGTGTTCAATCTGCGCGGCGAGCACAACAGCGACGGCAACCTCAATCCCGGCACCGGCACCGGCGTCAACGGACACCGGGCGAGCTTTTCGTATGTCGATCAGTTCTTCAACCACACGCTGGGCCTCGCCATTGGCCTCGCCCAGGTCGATCAGCCGATCCAGGAGAAGCAGTACCAGGCCTGGTGGTGGAGCGCCGACAACGGCTCGGCCGGCATCGACCAGAATTGGGGCGGCCCGCACACACCGGGCATGCCCGACAACGTGATTTCGCAGGAAGGCATGCAGTTGCGCGCGCAGTCGCAGGACCAGAAGCGCAACGGCGTGATGACCGTGCTCGAATGGGCGCCGAACGAGTATTACTACTCCAAGCTGGACATGTACTACTCCACGTTCAACAAGAAGAAATTCACCAACGGCGCGCAGTGGTCCAGCAGCCCCTACGACAACGTCTCCTACGACAACGTGGCGACATCACCCGGCCAGCCGTTGCCGATAGTCACCTCGGGCACGGTGAACGGCATCGCGCCGATCCTGCAGAACGAATACACCAAGGAACATGACAAGCTGTATTCGATCGGCTGGAACAACAAGCTCTATATCGACGACTGGACGGCCATGGCCGATCTGTCGTCCTCCAGTGCCACGGTGAAGTTGCACGACGCCTATTTGTTCAGCGGCTTGCCCGATGGCGCCTTCACCAGCGTCGGCTTCAACACCCCGGCCGGCTATGGCTATCCGGATTTCTCGCCGGCGGTCGACCTGAGCAACCCCGCGTCCGTGGTCTTTACCGATCCGGACAACTACGGCTACAACGGTCGTGAAGAGTTCGACCGTCAGATCGACAAGATCCACGCCGTGCGTCTGCAGGTGAGCCACCCGCTGGGGTGGATTTTCAGCAGCATGGATCTCGGCGTGGCCTATTCGGATCGCACCAAGACCAAGCAGGCCGATGTCAACTTCGCCTGGCTGAACGGCAACGGCTCCACGGATACGACATACCAGAACCACTACAGCACGCCGATCAATCCGGCGTTTCTGTACAGCCCGACATCGCTTGGCTATGGCGGGATCCCGGGCATTCTCAATTACAACGTGCTGGGCGCGATGTACAACCAGTTCTACCTGACCGAGGAAAACGGGCAGGGCGACTGGAGTCGCAACTACACGGTCGAGGAAAAGGTTCCGCTCGCCTACGCCAAGTTCGACATCGACACGACGGTGGCCGGCATCCCGTTGCGCGGCAATATGGGCGTGCAGTTCGTGCATACCGATCAATCGTCCAATGCGTTGCAGACCGATGGCAATACCGTCGTCGGCCAGATTGCCGGCGGTGCGTCGTACAACAACGTGCTGCCGAGTTTGAACCTGGCAGCCACGCTCGGCGACGGCCAATACCTGCGATTTGGCCTGGCGAAAACCATGGCGCGCGGTCGCATCGATGACGAGAAGATTTCCAGTTCCGCCTACGTGGCGAAAGTCACCGATGGTCCCGCCGCGGGGCAGGTGCTGTGGTCCGGTAGCGGCGGCAATCCCCTGTTGCGGCCATACGTCGCGGTCGGCGCCGACCTGTCGTGGGAAAAGTATTTCGGGCAGGCGAGTTACGTGGCGGCGGCGGTGTTCCACAAGAACCTGCTGAACTACATCTACACCCAGACCGTCCTCGACTATAACTTTTCGAATTACATCAACACCACGCCGACGCTGACGCCCACCAGCAACATCGGTTCGTTCAGCACGCCGGAAAACGGCACCGGCGGCAAGATGGACGGCCTGGAGCTGTCCGGTTCGCTGGAAGGCGGATTGGTTGCGCATGCGCTGGAAGGCTTTGGCGTGCAGGCCAACTATTCGCTGACCAACAGCTCCATCCCGACCAGCTCCATTTCGGCGATTCCCGGTGGCCCGCACACGTTACCCGGCCTGTCGCGACAAGTGGCGAATCTGACCTTGTTCTACGAACGCTACGGGTTCTCCGTGCGCGTGGCCGAACGCTATCGTTCGTCGTTTACCGGCGAGGCGGTGGCCTTGTTCGATCAGCTCGGTTACACCACGATCCTGGCCAACCGCGAGACCGATCTGCAGTTGGGCTATGCGTTCTCCAGCGGCCGCCTGGACGGGTTGTCGATCCTGTTGCAGGTCAACAACCTGGGCAACTCGGCGGATTCGACGGTGCAGGTCGCCACGCTGCCCAACAACGTGCCGCTGACCCGTCCGCTGGAATACGACACCTGGGGGCGCACCGTGTTGCTGGGCTTCAACTACAAGTTGTAACCCACAAGGCGCCGCACTGCGGCGCCTTTTTTTCGCCAGGGTGATCTTGTGCGTGCTGCGTCACCTGCCGGCAGGCTTGTGCCGCAGTAGGATGGGCGTCATGGCAGTGGCAGTCCGCGCAGTCCGCATGCCTCGGCGGAAACCCCGTGCCTGCAATAATGTCAGGCACATGCTCCAAACAATCGAGGCTTCCGATGGTCCGTACCCGATGCTTGTGGTTGGTATGCGCAGTGCTGGCGACAGTCAACTGCGTGGGCGCTGCACTGGCCGCTGATGCGGCAGCGGCGAAAGACGGCCGATCTTCGATGGCGACCTCTGCCGGCGATCACTTACCGGCGCCGACCCACTATACGGACTGGCCGGCGATCGAGAGCCGCCTTCCCGCCGATCCCGCGCTGGAATCGCGCATGCGGAAAATCGTGGCGAGCATGAACCTCGCCCAGAAAATCGGTCAGATGACGCAGGCCGAGATCAAGTCGATCACGCCGGCCGAGGTGACGAAATTTTATATAGGTTCGGTACTCAATGGCGGCGGCTCCTGGCCGGGTGGAAACAAGCACGCCGGGATCGCGGATTGGCTGACGCTGTCCGACCGTTACTACGATGCGTCGATGGCGACCGACGCGGCGATCAAGCTGCCGATCATCTGGGGCATCGACGCCGTGCATGGGGACAACAACGTCTTCGGGGCCACGCTGTTCCCGCATAACATCGGCCTGGGTGCGGCGCACGACCCGGCCTTGATGAAGGAGATCGGCGCGGCCACCGCCAAGGCAGTACGCGCCACCGGCGTCGAATGGGCGTTCGCGCCGACCCTCGCCGTGGCACAGAATGCCCGTTGGGGCCGCAGCTACGAAAGTTTTTCCACCGACGGTCCGCTGGTGCGCGCGTATGCGCGTGCGTACGTGGCCGGACTGCAAGGCGGCTTTGGCGACCACAACGTGATGGCGACAGCCAAGCATTTCATCGGCGACGGCGCGACCCAGAACGGAAAAGACCAGGGCGATGCCAAGGTCAGCCAGAACGACATGATCAACGTGCACGGCTCGGGATACTTCGGCGCGCTTGAGGCCGGGGTGCAGAGCGTGATGGCGTCCTACAACAGCTGGGATGATGTCGCCGCCGGCATCAACTACGGAAAGATGTCGGGCGCGCACGCTTTGTTGACGGGTGCGCTGAAGGACAAGATGGGCTTCGACGGCTTTGTCGTTTCCGACTGGAACGCCATCGGCCAGTTGCCGGGATGTACCAATGCCAGCTGCCCGCAAGCGATCAATGCGGGCATCGACATGGTGATGGTGCCCGATGACTGGAAGGCCTTCATCGCGAATACCACCCGCCAGGTCGAGGCTGGCCAGATCCCGATGGCGCGTATCGATGATGCGGTCAGCCGGATCGTTCGTGCCAAGTTGCGCATGGGTCTGTTCGGCACGCGGCCTTCGCAACGGGCAGGTGCTGGCGACGCCGGGTTGTTGCAGAGTCGCGAGCTGGCGCGGCGCGCCGTTCGCGAGTCGCTGGTCCTGTTGAAGAACAATCACGACGTGCTGCCGTTGAAGCCAGGGTCGAAGATTCTGGTGGTGGGCAAGAGTGCCGACAGCCTGCCCAACCAGTCCGGTGGCTGGTCGTCGACCTGGCAGGGTACCGGCAACAGCAATGCCGACTTTCCCAATGGCGACACGATCCTGGCTGGGCTGCGCCATGCCGATGGTGCGGCGAATGTCACTTACAGCGAAACGGCGCAGGGCGTGGATCTGAAGTCCTTCGATGCCATCGTGGCGGTGATTGGCGAGACGCCGTACGCGGAGACCATGGGCGACATCATGCCGTCGGCCACCCTGCGGCATAGCGATCGCTATCCGGAGGATCTGGCCGTCTTGCAGACGGTGGCCAGGAGTCACAAGCCCGTGGTTGCCGTGTTCGTGGCGGGACGTCCGCTCTACGTCAACAACCTGCTCAATCTCTCCGACGCGTTCGTGACTGCATGGCTGCCCGGCACCGAAGGCGCTGGCGTGGCAGACGTGTTGTTTGCAGGCCGCTCCGGCGCGGGTCACTACAATTTCAGCGGGACACTCGCCATGCCGTGGCCTGGCGTCCCTTGTCCCGACGCGAGCGATGGCAGTGCCAAGCCGACACGCTGGCTGTTCACGCCCGGCTACGGCCTGCGCTATCCCAGCAAGCATGCAATAGGTGCGCTGCCCACCGATTCCGCCGTCAACTCTTGCGCCGAAGCGTCGATGCTGTCGGTGTTCCACACGCTGGCCGTGCCGCCGTTTTCGCTCTATCTGGCCGATGCGAACCCGCAGCAGCCGGCGCATGACATCGGTGCCGATCTGAATGCCGTCATCGAGTGGCCGGCAAGCCATCCGGTGCTGCGTTTGCGCACGGTGCAAGTCAACACCCAGCAGGACGCCAAGTCCGTTGCGTGGCTCGGCGCCGGCCGATTCTTTGCGCAGAGTCCGCAACCTGGCAACCTGATGCCACTGGTAGCCACCCATGCGGCGTTGCAGTTCGATGTGGTGATCGCCACGCCCGCCACAGGGCCGGTGAAGGTGTACATGGGCTGTGGCGACCATTGCACGACCAGTGTCGACCTGACGCACACCTTCGCCGGCTATGCGAACGGCGTTCGCCACAGCGTATCGATTCCGCTGGCGTGTTTCGCCAGGAACGGTGTCGACTTCTCGCATATCGATGTGCCGTTCGGCGTGCTGGCATCGGCGCCGTTTTCCGCCGCTTTTGCCGACGTGAAAATCATCGCCGGTACGCAGGCTGGACGCGCCGACTTGCCATGCGCAAGCCTGGGCGTTCCGTGAGCATGGGGTCATCGCGATGAACTGCGGTATAGGCGATATGCGTTGTGTGCACCATGGATGAGCGCAAAGGCGTTTCCATCTGGATGGCCATCTCATCCATCGCCTTGATTACCCTGCTCGCACTGACCTCTCTACATGTATCGCGCCGCCAGCATCCCACGGCAGGGCACAGAGTTACCCCACCCCGTCCGATCATGCCCACCGTCCAGCTGTGGTTGAGCACGGCTGATCGCCGACTGCGTCTGGCGCAGCAGCCCGATATCGAGATGAGCCCACGCGAGTCGGCAGCCGCCGATGTGGTCATCGATATCAACAAGAAATATCAATCCATCGTCGGCTTCGGGGCCGCGCTGACGGATTCGTCGGCATGGTTGCTTCAGGACAAGATGAGCGGGCAGCAGCGCAGTGCGCTGTTGCTGGAAATGTTTGGCCCACCGCCAAACCTCAATTTCAACATGATGCGCCTGACCATCGGCGCCTCGGATTTTTCGCTGCAGCAGTACACCCTGGATGATCTTCCCTTCGGCCAGGTCGATCCACCCTTGCAGCATTTCAATGTCGCCGCCAATTTGCTTGAGGTGATACCGACCGTACGCGAGATCCTGTCCGTCAATCCCCAGTTGCGCATCATCGCGTCGTCATGGAGCGCACCGGCGTGGATGAAGGACAGCGAAAACCTGATTGGCGGAGCCTTGCTGCCGCAGTACGAGAGCACATTCGCGGACTATCTCGTCAAGTATCTCGACACCTACCGCGGCTACGGCATCCCCATTTTCGCCTTGACCTTGCAGAATGAGCCGGGCTTCGTACCGGTGACCTACCCGGGCATGGAATTGCCTGCGGCCACCCGGGCACGCATCGTCGCGCAGTATCTCGGTCCGGCGTTGGCAAGCCGCAGGCCAACAACGCGCATTCTTGAGTGGGACCACAACTGGGACGAGCCGGAGCAACCCTTGAGCGTGCTGGCCGACCCTGCCGCGGCGCGTTATATCGACGGCGTTGCCTGGCACTGCTACAGCGGCAGCCCGTACGCGCAGGGCAAGGTGCATCGTGCGTATCCCAAGAAGGACGCCTATATCACCGAGTGTTCCGGTGGCGACTGGGAGTCCAGCAAGAACGGTGAATTGCTCTGGTTTTCGCGCGACCTGCTGCTCGCCGGGCTCAGGCAGTGGGCGCGCGGTGTGGTGTACTGGAACCTGGCACTCGACGAGCAACATGGTCCGCATTTCGGTGGGTGTGACGCCTGCAAAGGCGTGGTCATGATTGACTCACATACGGGTGAGGTGAGCCGCAACGATGAATACTACGCGTTCGCCCACTTCAGTCGATTTGTCTTGCCCGGCGCCGTCCGGGTGGGATCCAGTGAGACCGACAAGGGCATCGACAATGTGGCATTCCGGAATGCTGCTGACGGATCGATCGTGCTGGTAATGGTCAACAGCAATACGAGTGCACGCCGCGTTTCCGTGGCACAGGACCGAACCGGCTTCCAATATACGTTGCCACCACAGAGCGTGGCGACTTTTGAATGGAACCCGGATCAGGCAGGCGCATGGATACGACGGGTTATCGGCTGGTTGAAAAATGCCCGCTAAGGATGGCTTGAAATCTTTGCCCGTCATCCCAGCGGTTGTTGAAAACCGCTGGGATGACGAGTTATTCAGACTATCGCCAATGAGCGGACGTTCAGTGAGTGCAAACTGATCGAGTAATGCAGTGTTTTGACAGGCAGCTTTTCTCCATCGACGGGATCGCATGATGTATCCAACCTCCAGTCTGCTTCGAAACGTAGTGGCTACGGCGATGCTCCTTGTTGGCAGCATCGCGCTTCCATTGTGCGCACATGCGACACAGGCCACGCAGGGTCCGAAGGTCATTGTGATCAGTCTCGACGCCTTCGCTGCGGCCAGCCTGCATGAGCCCGAGCTGCCGGCGCCAACGCTGCAGGCGTTGATGCAGCGCGGTGCCTATGCGGCTTCCATGCAGCCGATCAACCCCACCATCACCTGGCCCAACCACACCGCCATGGTCACCGGCGTCGATGCGAGTCTGCATCATGTGCTGGTCAACGGGCTCATCGTCGATCAGCGCGCCGCTACGCCACCCAGGATCGAGATGTGGGTGCCGAAGTCGCGGCTGGTTGCCGTCCCTACCGTCTACGATGCCGCGCACCAGGCGGGACTCACCACGGCGCAGGTGGACTGGGTCGCCATCGAAGACACACCGAGCATCGATTGGCAATTCGCCGAACGTCCGGATCCCGACGGCGCCATCGAGCAGGATCTCGTGCAGCAAGGCGTCGTCACCCATGACCAGCTCGTGCATTTCGGCAAGCCATCCCAGGCGTGGCGCGACCGCATGTATACCCGCGCGGCGATCGACATCATCCAGCAGCATCACCCCGACCTGCTGTTGCTGCATCTGTTGTCGCTCGACAGCATCGAGCACGATACGGGCTTCGGCAACGACTCGGGGCGCAATACCATCGCCTTCCTCGATGACCGCGTAAAGGAAGTTATCGACGCGGTGCGCGCCGTCGGCGAGCTCGACCGCACGACCTTCATCATCGTCTCCGATCACGGTCAGCAGAGCGTTCACCAGCTATTGCACCCCAACGTCCTGCTCAAGCAAGCCGGCCTGAAGGCAGCCTCGGCGACCCACCCCAGCTTCAGCATCGTTGACGGAGGTTACGCCCTGGTCTTCCAGCAGCACGCCACGGAAGCCTCGACCAAGGAGTTGAAATCGCTCTTCGCGGGCAAGCCCGGCATCCGCTCGGTACTGACTCCCGCCGAGGCGGCGAAGGTAGGCTGGCCGACGCCGGCACAGAGTGATCAGGCGCCCGATCTGCTGCTCTACGCAGCCGATGGCTACGCCTTCCGTGAAGGCGACATGGGAGACTATGTGACACCGACCAAGGAAGTCGGCGATCACGGCTACCCCAACTCGGACCCGCTCATGCAGGGCATTTTCATTGCGGCGGGTTTCGGCATACGGCCCAAGGGTGAAATCCCGGCCTTCCTCAATATCGACATCGCGCCGACGATCGCACAGCTCCTGCACATTTCGCTCGGCACGATCCAGGGCAAGCCGCTGACGGAGATTCTGGAATCGCCTGGCCACGTGGTCGAACAGGCGGGTCTGATGCCAGCGAAGCCGGGCGAGTGACCGGGAGGTCGACGCATCGCGGCCGTCGCCGTTTCAGTACGGTGCTAAAGTGTTTCGCTTCTCCTGATGCCACAGCGAAGCGAGCGCCGCGATGATGACCCAAGATTCCTATCCCATCGGTACGCCCGGACGCCCCTGGGGCGAAGCGGAAGTGGCGACGTGGCGATCGCGGCAGAGCATCCAGCGCAGTTACGCAGCGGACGTGTTGCGCGTGATCGAGACACTGCGCGCACGCTTCGACGTGTCGGAGTACGGCCAGCTGGATTACGCGCCTGACCGCTACCCGCTGTTCGCGATCAAGAGCCGCGACTGGCGCGATGAACTTCCCATCATGTTGGTGACCGGCGGCGTGCATGGCTATGAAACCAGCGGCGTGCACGGCGCGCTGCAATTCGTCGACCAGCATGCGGCGGACTATGCGGGGCGGGCCAACCTGATCGTCGCGCCATGCGTCAGCCCATGGGCCTACGAGCGGATTCATCGCTGGAACGCGGATGCGCTCGACCCGAACCGCTCGTTCCGCGAGAACAGCCCAGCGCAGGAATCGGCGGCGCTCATGCAGCTGGTCGCACCGTTCCGCGATCGTGTGCTGATGCATATCGATCTGCATGAAACCACCGACACTGATGAGTCCGAATTTCGCCCCGCGCTGGCCGCCCGAGATGGCGTCGATTACAAAGCGGGTGAAATCCCCGACGGCTTCTATCTGGTCGATGACAGCGCGCATCCGCAACCGGCGTTCCAGCAAGCGGTGATCGCGGCGGTGGCGAAAGTCACCCACATCGCTCCGGCCGATCGCCACGGCGAGATCATCGGGTCGCTGGTGGTTGCGCCGGGCGTCATCGAGTACCCGCTCGCAAAGCTCGGTCTCTGTGCCGGCATCACCAGCGCGCCGTACAAGACCACCACCGAGGTCTATCCCGACAGCCCACGCGCCACGCCCGAACAATGCAACGCCGCGCAGGTGGCAGCGGTTTGTGCAGCGATCGATTTCGCGCTGGCACATCCGGCAGGGGCCTCCGTCGAACGGTCTTGAAGCAGAAACTGCAGCATCAGACTGCACTTTCCTCTGCTATAAAGCGACCTTGCACTTAGCCAAGTCAACTCGCAAGCCAACCAGCCAGGGAAAGGAACCACATGTCCAAGATCCACATGCAGTGCATGTCAGCAGTCACCAGCCTACTGCTGGCGGTCGTCATGGCATTTCCAGCAAGTGCGCAGACTCCGACTACATCGGCTACCCAGACGGCACCTCCTCATGGCATTGGAATCCTTCCCCTCCCGGTGTTGCCGCCGGCGCCGCCCGATAAAAACCTTTACACCACGTACTCCTTTGGCAATTCGACATCCATAAACTGGTTGGTCTGCGGTAGCACGAGTCAGAGCGAAGGCTGCTATGGCTCTGGAAACCTGGGGCGCTTTGGCCACGCCGGCGCCATCATCGAAGGCAACGAGGTCTTCAACAACACGACGGTCACACGCAACATCTATGTGGTGGATGATGCGGCGGGCGGCGGGACAGGGGTGACGCTCTATGTCTACCAGAAGACCGACGTCGTGACATCTTCATATGACACAACGACCGTAACGCTGACCAATACGATCGCCCTTCCGCTTACTGGCGGAGCCAATGCAACGACCTATATGGCCGCCAATAACGGCTACCTCTTCATCGGAACCAACCTCGGTTCGTCCGCTGTCGAGGTTTCAAAAGCCGCTTTGTCCTTCGGGCAGATCGGAGGATTCTCCCCACCGCTGAATGTATCGTCCATTACGGCCAACAAATATGGTTACGTGACAGTGAACTTCGGGGGAAGCAGTGGTTTCAGCGGTTTCTACACTTTTGGTCCCAGTGGCGGCTCTGTTGAAGATGGTGGCGGAAACGAAAATGCAGTCGATACGATGAACGCCATTTCTACCGCCAACCTTGAGGGCAATGGCAGCAGCGAGATTTCCGCATCAAGGATGCAGGTTCGATTCAAGAAAGCAGTGCCACAGGGCACGACTGGGAACTGAACCGTTCCATCGGGTCATATCGTTCGTTCTGAAAAGCAATGGCGCCGCAATCATGCGGCGCCATTGCCGTTTTTCTGACCAAAACAGGGAAACAGGCAAGATGAAAGGTAACCGGGTGGGAGGACGCTATCGAAAAGCTGCCGGGAAGTTGAGGGCCGCAGGATCCGTGTGGTATTGCTGGAGTATCCGGCTTAAGCATGCATGCGGGCGAAAATGGAAAATAGCTGGAGGAGTCCCCTTTATCACCGCGGAAGGAAACACCCATGTCATCCGGATGGCTCATCTTCGGCACGATCGCCCAGTTGATGCTGGCTTATTTCCTCTTCATGGTCGTCGTTTTTTCCGCCGCCGGGATGGGCAACACAGCTAGCCTCGGCAGGCTTCAGCTGGCCATTCTGAATCTTTCGATGTACGTGCTTCCCGCCTTGTGCGTCTTGAGTGCGGGCATCGTCCTGTATCTGTACAAACATGGTGCAAGCGCCGCATCGTACTGGTGGTATGCGTTGCCGCTGGCGGCGACGGCCTTGTACCTGATCTACGTCATCAGCTTTAGCAGCAGGTCATAGCGACGAATCGAGTGAGTACCCTTAGAGCAAGAAGCTAACCAGACGTTGATCCCATGAAAGTCAGGCTACTCGATCCATCCGACGCACGGGCCTACCAAAGGCTCCGGCTGCTGGCGCTGCAGGAAACTCCGACGGCTTTCAGTGCAAGTTATGGCGACGAGGCTGGCCGATCCATGGATGAAGTGGCGGCACGGATCACTCCGGCTGCCGATGGATCCATCTGTGTCTTGGGCATCTTCGAACGGGATGAGCTGGCTGGGTTTGTGGTCGTCATCCATCCGCAACGAGAGAAGCTGTGTCATGCGGTTGAACTGGCCGGCATGTACGTAGCCCCAACATTTCGCCGTCGCGGATTCGGCCGTACGCTGCTGAAGGTCACCGTGGCTCATGTCCAATCTATTGCTGGCGTTCGTCAGATCAAGTTGGGCGTCAACGCTACGAATACGGGGGCGAAGGCGCTGTATCAGTCGATCGGTTTTGCAAGCTATGGCGTGGAGCCGGATGCACTGCGGGTCGACGGCACGTTTTATGGCGAGGAACACTATGTGCTTCGGATCGATCCGCTCGCCTGACAAGCTGCCCGTGGGAGAAGAGCAGGGACATCGGCATGGTGATGTGACTCTGCCGATGCAGCAGGAAGTCGCGTACCTCACGCTCGGGGATATGGTTGCAGTGGCGGCCTACGCTGGCTCGCTCAAGCCTGGACGACAGGCGTTCACGCGAAAACCTGGCAAAGGGGACGGCAACCAGTCCGCCCCCTGCTTTTCATGCTGTATGCCTAATAGCTATCGTGATCCGCGCGCATGATGGCGATACCATTCGTGGTGGCGCTGTTGATGGTCGCCAGTCCCTTCAAGGTAAAGTTGCCGTCCTCGTCGACGTTGAAAATGGAGACATGCGAGACGCTGCCGTTGGCGTCGACAACGGCAGCAAGGTCGCTGCGGTAAGTGATGTCGGTCGGGTCGCCATTGAAGCTTGCAACCACCGCTGCGTCCTGGATGATTTTTTCGCCGTAGACGACATAGCGTGACACCGACTTGCTCGGCGAATTCGAGGAGAACAGGAAGGGGCCGTCCAGTGTGACCCAGCATGGCGCGGATTGGGTGCCCGAGCCTGTGATGGTCAGCACGGCGTTGTTTCGAACCAGGCTGATCTCGTTGGCGTGGGCAATCGTCACATAGGCATCATTGCCGCGGGTGGCCAGGCCGAACGGCGCATTGACGTTGGCGGGGATGTTGGCAACCAGCCCGGTCGAACCGATGACCGCACCCTGTCCATCCAGGTTGACCGTTTCAATCGCGTTGCTTTTTTCGCTGATGACCAGCTGACCCTGCAGCGTTCCCAACTGGGCGGCGGAGCCATCACCGATGACCAGTTTCGCCTCACCATCGGCGGCCGATTCCACGCCGTGGCGATCGATCCGGTGCGATTCGATATACGACGCGGTCAGGATGTACAGGTGGTCGTTGCCGAAAGCGACGCTGACGGGATTGGTGAGGGCTGGTACAAGCTTCTCGTAGCGCAGGCCGGTGTGAGCAGGGTCCTTGTCGAATATCGACACGTTGCCCGAGCCGAAATTCACCACGGCGAGTCGTGCATGGTCCTGGGCAATGCCGCCGGCGTTGCCGCTGACGCCTCCCGCGCCACCGGTGGGAAGCTGTTCGAGCAGGGTGCCCACCGTGTTGTAGATCATCAGCTTGTTGTTCGCCGTATTCGACGCGGTCACGATCATCGCCTGATCATCCCTCGACGATGAAGTGCCCTGGGCTGCCACCGCGCCGGCAATCATCAACGAAAGCAAAGTCATGCCACAGACTATCTTTTTCATGTACGTATCCTCGACGGTAACGATTCGGAATGACGACCTGGTTTGAAGTCGCCCTGCAATACTTCCAGCCGACCGGAATTGCGCCGGTCTTCTAATCATTCGTCGGGCTACGGGGAAAGTTACGCGCTGCTTTTGCTTCATTGAAGCCCGAGGCAGTCCAGCTTGATTTAAGCTGGCTGCCTGTCGTCATGCGATCGGAGGGGGCATGTTCGGACTATTTCGCAAAGGGACCTTGCTGGGTGACGAACTTACCGAGTGGCAGTTTGATGTTTTCGCATGGCTGCTCAGGCATACCGGGGGCTTTGATGCGTTCAAGCATCACCGCCTTATCCAGCCGACGCCGCAATTTTTCGAACGGCAGGGCGCGCAAGGACAAGCGTTTGCCGAGACGATCTTTGCTCAGGTGCGCGGACACGCCGGCATGGCGGACTGGCCGTGCACGCTGCAAGCGCAGGAAGACGACCCCAACCCACTAGTCGCTCCGACGTTACTGGTTCAGGGCGCGCCATCTTCGCCGGGTGGAACCTTTCGCGCCACGGAGGATGGCGCACTGATCACCTACCATCCGTGCAAAGTCAACGAGCCGATGTCATTGATTGCCACGTTCGCGCATGAGCTAGCCCACTACCGCACGGCGCGCTTCCCCGAGCCACCACCTGGCGGCTGGGATGTATGGGAGCCAGCCACCGACCTGACGGCAGTGTTCCTCGGTTTCGGTCTTTTCCTCGCCAACTCGCGGTTTCATTTTGCCCAGCACTCCGACGGGCAGACGATGGGTTGGCGATCGCAGTGGCAGGGTTATCTGTCCGAGCCGGAGATACTGCACATGCATGCGATTTTCGCAACGCTTCTCGAACTGCCGATGGTCGAGACACTCAAACATCTCAAGCCGGCTTTGCGCGGAACCTACAGGCGTTTGCACAAAGATGTGGGGCAGGCAGCCAGTGAGCTGGACAAACTGCGAGCCATATAACTGCGAGCGAGCTAGAGAAGGAATGGATCTTCGTGCACTTTCTCCGAATCCCGTACACACTTCCTTGCCGCCTGATCCCAGAAAGCTCGCCTGATGCTTCGAGACGTTACATCCGCTGATTTTCCCGCGATCCTCGCTCTCAACGAGGCCTTCGTGAGCGTGCTCAGTCCGCTCGACGACGTGCGTCTGGCGCATCTGCATGCGCAGGCGGCGCTGCATCGCGTGATCGAACAGGACGGCCGGATCGAGGCGTTCCTGCTCGCGTTCCGCGAAGGGGCGGACTACGACAGTTCGAACTACCGGTGGTTTGCGCAACGCCATGCGCGCTTTCTGTATGTGGATCGCATCGTGGTGGCCGCTGACACGCAGGCGCAGGGCGCCGGCAGCCGGCTCTATCGCGACGTGTATGCACTGGCGTCGCGGGATGATGTGCCGTTGATCACCTGCGAGTTTGATATCGAGCCGCCGAATCCGGCGTCCGAACGATTCCACGCCAGGCTGGGGTTTCGTGAAGTGGGTCGTCAGCAGCTGGACGACGGCCGCAAGACCGTCTCGTTGCAGGCATTGGATGTTGCTACGGGCAACACGCCGCTGGGAAAGATCGACGTCGGCTGAGGCAAGCATCTCAGGGCGCACACGGCATCTTCTGTCCGGTTGTCCGGTCTCGCCAGATCCGCTGTCCGCGGACAACTAGGCGACATGCTCCGCACTGATTTCTTCTTCGAAAATTCAACGACATAAGTCTTTCGAATGAGTTGGCACAGCGCTTGCTCTACAGACAGCACAGGGCAGATTGCCAATCACGGAGACACATCATGAAATTCGAATCACAGATCCTGGGCGCACTGTTCGTTGCCTGCTTCGGCATCTGCGCGCTGGTCATGGGCGCCATGCTGAAAACCACGCCGGCCTCGGTGCAACTGGCAAGCGCGGACAAGGTGGCTGCCGTCGCCATGGTCGCGTCGGCCCACCGCTGATGCCGTCTGCTCGCGCACCAGCGATTGCTGCTGCTCGGCGACGATGGGGCCGGTCAGTGCTCAGACGGCGCCGAGCAGCACCTGGCCGATATGTCCGGATTCGGCGGTCAGCACTGGACCTCCAATGCTCCGCACTGTCGACTGGTGTATTGCCGTATTCTTGACATGCATCTGGAGTAACAATGCGGGTACAGGGGACGTATTGGGGTGTCTCGCTGGCTGTCAGAAATGGCGCGGGACAATACAGCTGTTCGACTCAAAGGGGTGACAACATGAAACGGTTATTGAAGCTAATGCTTGCCGTCGGCGTTCTGTCGTTCGCATTCATCACGTCCGCGCACGCGCAAGCAACACGAACCTGGGTGTCTGGCGTAGGTGATGACGCGAACCCATGTAGCCGCACTGCACCATGCAAGACATTCGCCGGAGCCATATCAAAGACCGCAACCCAGGGCGAAATCGACGTGCTCGACCCGGGTGGCTTTGGTGCACTGACTATCACGAAGGCCATCACGATCGATGGTGGTGGGCAAATGGCTGGTGTGCTGGTCTCCGGCACCAACGGCATAACCATCAATGCCGGAGCCACTGATACGGTCGTCCTGCGCGGTATCGCGTTCAGGGGCGTTGGAACGGGCGTGGATGGTGTGCAGATCCTCGGTGCCGGCAATGTGGTCATCGATCACTGCACGTTCCAGGGATTCATCCACAACAACATCGAGGTCAGCCTTGCTTCCAGCGGTTATGTGCTGGTGCAGGACTCGACGATCGTCGGTGGTGACAAAGGCGTCGTCATTACTGCAACCAGCGGCCCTGGGCCGGTCTCGGCGCTCTTGAAAAACGTCACTGTTCAGGGAACGCGCATTGCGCTGCAGACACTGCGTGGCCATATCGACGCCACCCATTCAACCATCCAGAACAACCTCGGTTACGGTGCGCAAGCCACCGTGGGCTCGATTGGCCTGGAGAACAGCATTTTCTCCGGCAACGGCATCGCCATTGAGGCCGAGTCCGGTGGCCAGGTGAATCTCTCCAACGTCGACATGTTCAACAACACGGTGGGCATTGGCGCGGGTGGTGGCATTGTGGCATCCGCACTCAACAATCGTCAGTTCAACAGCACCACACCCGGCGCACCGAATGCGACGATGCTGACTCAATAGTTTTCAGCTAGCTGCTTCGTTCGTCCAGCGCCCGCCGCAAAGTGCCGCAGCGGGCGCTTTTCAGTTGGATCGCCCGGTCTTGATGAGGGTATCGAGCAGGCTATCGGCCAGACGACCGATATGTTCGGGCTCGGTCATCTCAAGTCCTGGTCGGATACGGGCACGTTGCTCGAGCCGAAGTTGACCGGAGCGAGTCGCTCACGATCCTGGCCGATCCCACTGACGCTTCGAAAGTTGCGCTCGGTTTATCGGTTCATCGAGAAAGACGATTGGTGAACGCGGTTGCCGAGTGATGTCGGAATCAGCTTGCTGTCTCGCAGGCAGGCGTTGTCGCTCCGACAAAGGCCTATGCTTGCAACCCGATCACGCCAAGAGGCTTCGGCCATGAGCAACGTCTCCGGCAAGACCAGCAATGGGTTCACCTACGAAGGGGACCACCAGCCGGCGAGCGCCGGCCGCGTCAGCTGGACGGCGACCTTTCGCCATAACGGTGATTACGCCGGCATGCGGCACGGCTGCGTCCATGGGATGCTCGGCATACCCACGGCGGCCGTGGATGACGCAGTGAAAGTCGATATCGAGTCGACATGGACAGATCCCGCCTGACGGAATTGCCGGGCCCATGTGCAGAACAAGACGGCGACCCTTCGTTCAAAATGACCGGGCTGAGTAGCTGCATCGCCCGAAATCAACCAGCTGACCCCGGAGACCATGTGCATGTACAAGCTTGCCGCGTCGATCGTGATGGTTTCCGCGCTCATGGCGTGGGGCGCTTCCGTAGCAGCTTCCCCGCCGTCCACCAACACGCCGCCCGTGGACTCGCTGTTCGATAAGATTTCGGCGCTCGATGCCGCCGTCTTCGACGCATTCAACCATTGCAGTGAACCGGGCCAGCTCGAACGGCACGCGAGCTATTTCGCACCGGATGTCGAGTTCTATCATGACCAGGGAGGCGTGACCTGGACGCGGGACGCGATGATCGCGAACACGAAAAAGAATGTATGCAATCACTTTCGCCGGGAGCTGATCCCCGGCACCCTGAAGGTTTACCCGATCAAGGATTTCGGCGCCATCGAGCAGGGCGTGCATCGCTTCTGCCAGTTCAAGACGGGCGACTGCGAAGGCATGGCCGACTTTGTCATCGTATGGCGCCATCAGGGCGACCAGTGGCAGATCACGCGAGTCCTCAGTTATGGCCATCGACCCAACAAGCAACCTGGCTAGATCGCGCAATACCCCCGATAGATCAAGGCTGTTAAAGCCTGCATAACAGGGTCCGAGCCGCGATCGAAACCCACTTCTACGACGCTCATTTCGCAAGATGTTTCGCTCGGCGAGGCATCGCTTTTGCGCCGACAGTCATGCAAATATCGCGTTGCTGTCCGGGGCGGGGGCGAGGCGTGAGGCATACCTTGGCCGGTATCCATTGCATACACGCTGCACCCAAACAGCGTGCGTGAGATGACCAAGATTGAGGGCATCTTCTGCGAATCACCGTTACGGTCGAAATCCCGGAAACTCGGGCCAAGTTCAATGACAGGGGAAGTATTGTGAAGAAAACACCGATCGCCCTCTTGGGCGTCATCCTTGCTGTATCCGGTTGTTCGACTATGACACCGGCGCGGTACTCCGTATCCGTCGACAACAATATGGCTTTGAAGAGTTATCAAGGTTCGACGATGGACATCGTTTCCATCGGAGCACCCGAGAAGTACGACTCAAGTTGTCGAATGATGGGGCCGATCCAGGCGTCTGATGGCCAGACGATTCCTCAGTTCGTCAACAAAGCTTTCAATGATGAGTTCAAGTTTGCAGGGGTCTATGGGGATGGCGGCGCCAAGCTTACCGGCCGTCTGGACAAGATAGCCTTCTCATCCTCGGCCGGGCTGACAAATGGCTGGTGGGATTTGGCTTTGACGCTGAGTTCGGCCAATGGCCAATCGATGTCTGTAGAGAACAAGTACGACTTCAAGAGCGGGTTCGACGCGATTACCGCCTGCAACCAGACTGCCCAGGCATTGGGCCCAGCGGTGCAGGACCTCATCAAGAAGACGGTTACCGATCCACGGTTCAAATCCCTTTTGCGCTGATCGGTTTAACCTTGAAAGAGGCAGCTGTATAGATCATCCAGTCAAGGGCGGCAGTGATGCCGCCCTTGACTGGATGAGATCGGGTGGCGGTTACGCCACGCCACTTTGCGCCTGGGATAAGCGCGCTCGAAAGTCCAGTGGCACTAACGGGCGGCCTCGTATGCCGCCACGGCCAACCCGGACACCACGCCCAGCGACGGATCGCCTTGCACCAGCGGGATCTCCGGGAAGCAGGCCTGCACGCGCGCCTTGACCTGCGGTGAGCGCGAGGTGCCGCCGGTGAGGAAGACGCTGGCGGGGAGTTCGTCGAGGTCGTTGCGCACGGTTGCCAGGGTGCGTTCCAACTGGCCGAGAAACGAGGCGATGGCGCTGTGGAAGTCCTCGCTGTCGAGTTCGACCGCCAAGCCATGCTCGATGAAATCCAGTTCGGTGCGATGGCGCGACGAGGTGCTCAGGGTGATCTTGCTGCGCTCGGCCGCCTGGTTGAGGCGGGTAGTGGCGCCGGGTTCCTGCAGGGCGCGCAGGCGTGCGCCGTACGGTTCGTCGATGAGGCGATAGTTCTGCTGGCGGAACTCGCGCTGCTTGGGCAGGTTGTGCACGCTGGCGGCATCCACGAATCGGTGCGCGGGCATGCTGATCTGATCTTTGCCCAGCTGCGGCATGAAGCTGTGCAGGCTGACGCTCACGTCGAGGTCGGTGCCGCCCTTGGGCAGGCCCCAGCTGCGCGCGATCCGCGCGGCTTCGCCGCCACCGAGCTGGGCGTGCGCCACGTCGGTGGTGCCGCCACCGATGTCGACGATCAGCGCGTACTGCCGCTGTTGCAGGCTCTGGTGGTAGTGCATCGCGGCGGCGGCCGGCTCTTCCAGAAACGACACGTGATCGAAACCAGCCACTGCGGCCGCCTCGCGCAGGATCTCGATCGCCTGAGCCGATCCCTGCGCACCCATCGAGCTGCGGAATTCCACCGGCCGTCCGATCACCGCGCCACGCACCGGCACGCCGAACTGGCGGCTGGCGCTGAGGCGGATGTGTTCGAGGATATGCGTGGCGATATGCACGATGACCTTGCGCACCTGCGGGTCGAGCCGGTAGCCGAACATCGACTTGGGCGACTCGATCAGGTTGCCGCCGCCACTTTCCAGATAGCCTTCCACCGCTTCCTCGCCGAACAGCGCGTGCTGGAAGCTGGCGACCGAGGCGCTGGCGGCGCGGGTCTGTTCCTCCAACCACTGCCGCCGCACCACGCGCAGCGCTTCGCGGCGCAGCTCATCTTCACTGCGTGATGCCGGTGCCTGACCGCGCGCGGCGGCGGCCGTGGCCTGCTGGCGCTGCTGGATTCTGGCCAGCCGCAGCTGGGTCTCCAGTTGCGCTTCCAGCGCGGGAGTCAGGGCAAAGTCATTGGGGTCCGGCACCAGCTCGGGGAAATACACCGCCGTGCGGAACTGCTCGGCGTCGCCGAAACGCACCAGACACAGCTCGCCCTCGATGATGGCCGCGGCGGCCGAGTAACTGGTGCCGAAATCGATACCGATGTGCATGGGTCACGCTGTCACTGGATGGCAACCCGGCAGTATGACGGCTGCGCCGACGCTGGCCTAGGCATCATGCAGGAATAAACCATCGCACGATGGCGGTGGCGCATCAGGTGCAACGAGCAACTTCAGAGGGCAGCGGAATCCCGCGACGCGCTGAGGATATCGCCGCCGGCCTTGATCTGAACCAGCGCCGCTGTCGAAAGACCCCTGAACGAGGAGGGCGGCACGGCGAACGAATGCGGGCTGCCATCCCAGTTGCCCAGATGCACCAGTTCGCGCACCACATTGCGGTGTGGCAGCGTGCGGCCACCGTTCTCGCCGCCGCCGATGGCCACGTTGATCGTGCGCGGGTCGTAACGCACCAGCCACACGTCACAGTCGGCAGCCGGTTTTCCCGCGCCTACAACGAGCTGGCCATGCTCCCAGGACAATGGCGGCCCCTGCGCGGTTGTTGCATCGGCGATGACCTGGTCGAGTTGCGCACGATCGGAGCCGACCAGATCGCTGTGACCGTTCACGTAAACCTGCGGCGTCCACACGTTGCCGTGCCTGTGATGCCGTGCATACGCCCATTGCCGTTCCGTATACGCCTGTTTGGCGAACGTATCTTTCCAGCCGATGCTGTCCCAGTAGGTGACGCCGTAGGACAACGCGAGAATGCCCGGCTGTCCCGCGATGGCATTGAGATTGGCCTCGGCCGGCGGGCACGACGAGCAGCCCTGACTCTGGAACAGTTCGACCACCACGAGTGGGGCGGTCGTTGGCAGTTCCTGCGCGTAGCCCAGTTCACAGCAGGCCAGCAGCGACAGTGCCCCGAGCAGGAGTTTCAACAATGGACGGGTCATCATGGTGATCGTGCTCCGGTCGACACATCGGGCAGGCGAATCAAAGCTGGGTGTCGGTACTCTTTCTTCGTCATGGCGTGGAGAAAGTTACCTTGTGCTGGCGTTATCGACGGGTTGGGACGAGTCACGGCTCAAGCCGTTAACGCAGTCATGGACACTCATCGGCAGCCGCGGGTAATAATCGGCGCTGCGCTGCTTTTGCGTGGTGGGCGTATCGTAAATCACACAGGGGGAAGGGAATGAATACCTACAATCCGTACGAGGCGCCGAAAGCCGACGTGTCGGCACCGATGATGGACGAGGCTGGCATCGAACAGGTCGCCAGCGCGCAGAAGTTGATCATCTACGCGATCCTCGCCTATTTCGCCGCCGCTGCCATACGGGCCATGTTGGGCCCGCTGGGTCTGCTGGTTGCATTGGGTGCGCTGCTCATGGGGCTGGTCGGCACCTATCGTCTTTGTTCAGGCCTTGGGTTTTCGATGGGATCGCGAATCATCCTGATGGTGCTGATGTGCGTGCCGCTGGTGAGCCTGGTCGTGCTGCTGGTGCTGAACGCCAAGGCGACCAGGAAGCTGCAGGCGGCCGGCTATCGAGTGGGCTTGCTGGGGGCGTCGCGCTGAAGCGCCAAAGGGAGCGAGGGTGATCCAGCCGAATTATTGACGGATCTCACGGGTTCACTACCAAGGTGGAGGGCCAGATACTTTGCGCATCATGAAACGTCAGCTTGGGTTGCTGCCGATGTTGCCGTTGCTGGCGGCATGGGCTCATGCCGCGGCGCCTTCCTTCGCAGGTACGCTATGCCATGCGCCGGAGACGACGTATTTCAGCTGTGAAACGTCGCGACACAAGACAATCAGTCTGTGCGGCCACTTGCCGGCGAGCCTGCAGTATCGCTATGGCACAGCGGCGCGGATGGATCTGCAGTTTCCGGAGCAGGCATCGAAGGGTGCGGAACTGTTGCGCTATGCGCATTACAGCCGTTTCCAGACCGGTCGTGCTGAAGTCACGTTCAGCCATCTGAATGCCGACTATGCGGTGTTTGACTACACCGAGAGCGGCAAGCGTCGGGCCGGTGTGCATGTCACGACGACCAGTGGCAGCGAGCTCGAGATTCGCTGCGTCGGGCCGATTGGCGGCCAGCTGATTCCGCTCGGCAAAAGCCTGGGCTGCGATAGCGACAGTGCGCTCAACGGCGGTGCGTGCCCATGAATGGCGCATGGGCTGGCGCGCGCAGCCTTGGCGACCTCAACGAGTCATGGATGTGTTGGCGCGACGTTTCCAGCGTTCGAATTTGAGGCTTTGACCATTTCGGTTTCGACCACCATGTCGAGTACGTAAGCAGTGGACGGTGCATCGGCCGGCGGTTGCTTCATCGTGTAACGTTTCACCCGCAGCACGTTGCGGGTGTCCGGTTGCTGGACATAGCCTTCGATGGTCTGCTGCAAGGGTTGCCATGGGCCGGGCTGGCCGCTGCGCAGGCCGTGCGCGTCGTAGTGAATTTCGCGCACCCGCAGGCAGGTCTGGTTCGGAATCAGCGGGTGCTGGCAAGGTATCGTGCCCGGTTCGACTTCCAGGAACACGGTTTCGCCGGCGTTGCCGTAGCGCGTCTCCGCGGTGACTACACCGCTGAATGTGAGCAGATGGCCGTCGTCGGCGACCAGCGTGAGCTGTGGTGTATTGCCAGTCATCGACAGGGTCAGCATCGGCTTGCTGCGCAGCACGGTGGTGATGACGCTCTGGCGCTGCATCAGCGTCTGGTCGTGGCAGGCCATCATGGTATGCATCATCGGCGCGACCTGAAGATGGCCGTCGACGATCAGGTAGCTGCCGCCGATACCGTTGCAAGCGTTCTGCACGTGGATCCGGCCCTCGGCAAAGTCGAGCTGCAGCGGTTTGTCCGGCAGGCCAAACAGCGCATCGAGGCGCTTGCCGCTGCTGTCCACGGCATCGTGCAGTTGCCAGTCATAGCGGGCGAGAGTGTCGGGCGACACCTGTGCATTCGAGCTATTCGCAGTGGGCGTCGTCGCGCGAGTAGTCGATGCCGGTACGGCCATGCAGGCGGTGAGGGCGAGCGGGAACAGCAGCAGGCAGATTTTCATGGTGAGGCCTCCTCCAATCGCCGATTCAATCATCCCCGGCGTGAACAGGGCTTGATCGCGCGATGGGCAGGCTGCCACAAAAAAGCCGCGTCGGGCATGCGCCTGACGCGGCAAAGGGTTTGAACCGACCACTGCCAGTGCATCGGGCGCCGTCAGCGGAGGATTCCGCGGCGGCCAGCACAAGTTAGCGGCCGGCTGTCTCAGGGACTGGGATCGCGCTGCGCGGATGCCGTCTTTCGCTCATCACACGGTCTAGACGAGTCCAGCAGGCACGATGCACTCCATGTTTGCCACTGCGGCACAACATCCAACGGAGAACGTGCCCATGTTGATCACCATCCTGATTGTCGTGCTTGTCCTGGCGCTCGTCGGCGGCCTGCCGACCTGGCAGCATTCCCGTTCGTGGGGTTACGGGCCGAGCGGTGGCATCGGCCTGATCCTGGTCATCCTGCTGGTGCTTTTTCTGCTCGGCCGGCTGTGAGGCCGGCTCTGAGGCGATAACGAGCGCGCGCTCACTTTGCTGGTGTGCCGCGCGGCTTGCGCGGCCCCGGCGCGGAGTGCCGTCCCAGGGTTGCATCGATGCCATCGATCCAGCCGGCGCGTGCATCGGGAAAGGCATCGGCGTAGGGCACGTACGGCTTGATGTCGAGGATCGGGGTGCCGTCGAGCAGGTCCATGCCGCGCACGCGTAGTGCATGTTCCTCCACGCCGACCAGTTCGACCGCGGACAGGCCGATCGCGTTCGGCCGATGCGGCGAGCGGGTTGCCAGCACGCTGCGTTTGCCGCCACCGCGCGGCGGCCGCACTTCGGCCTTCCAGCCTTCGCTGCGATGGAACACGAACACCAGCCAGATGCGTTCGAAGCCGGCCAGATCGCGAAAAGCGATGGCTGGAAAGTCCGCCGTGAACTCGATGATGGCCTCGGCCACCGCGCCGGTCTCGGTGCCTTCCACCACGGTGGGCTGGTGTGGCGCGTCGATGCGCCGCGCATACGGCGAGCGCACGAAGGCGATCGGGTGGCAGGAGAACGCGCTGGAGGTATCGTTCATGGTGGTCAGCGTGGCGGGATGGCGGCATTATCCATCCTCCGCACTCCTTCCCATGGCTTTATCCACCTTCTCCCTGTCGAGGACGCCATGAAATACCTGGTGATGATCTATTGCGACGACACCTTGCTGGACGCGTTGCCGGACGGCGAGTTCGACACGATGATGCACGGCTGCTTCATGCATGCCGACGAATTGCAGGCGCAAGGCCATCTGCACGACGCGCAGCAGCTGGAGGCGCCAGCCACGGCGCGGACGCTGCGTGTACGCAACGACCGCGTCAGCGTGGTCGACGGCCCGTTCGCCGAGACCAAGGAATACCTCGGCGGATTCAACCTGATCGAGGCCGACAGCATGGACGAGGCGGTGCGGATCGCTTCGGAGTTTCCGTGGTCGCGCACCGGTGCGATCGAGATCCGCCCGGTCCGCGACATGGCGGCGGTACGGCGACGGGTGGGCGCGTGATGGCTGGCGCTTCCCCCACGGCGGCGGACGCGCCACCATGCGACTCCTGCCTGTCCGTGATCCACCCATGAATTCATTCGACGACGACCATGATGCCGAGCGCGAATTCGACGATGTCGATGAAGACTCGGTCGAGGCGAAGGTCTGGCAGCTGCTGCTGCTGATCAATCCCGGCGACGAGGAAACTGCGCTGCTGCAGTTCAACGACTACCGCGAGGCGGTGGCCGAGGTCGATGCCGACGAGGTCGAACCGATCGAGGTGATCGGCCGGGTGATCGACTGGCGCTCCGGTTTCATCGTGGGCACGCATGACCTGCGCTCTCTGGTGCAGGCGATCGACGAACTGTCCTCGCGCTGGAACCTGTCGGTGGACTGGAACGGCGACCCGGACGACGACGAGTTCTTCGACGACCTGGATGCGGCCGAGCTGTTCTCGATCGCCTACGACCGCCTGGCCGAGTTCGGCTACACGCTGTGGGCGTGGGAAACCGACGGCGACACCTATGCCGGCTGGATGACGTTGACCCGCGACGGCGAGCCGCTGCGCGAGCTGGCCACTACGCTGGGCATCAACCTGCGGCTGGGCAGCGAAGTGAGCTGAGCGGCGCTGGCAGGTGGGGGACGGCACAGCGCCGTCTGCGACGAGCACAAGAGCTGGATGGAATCCCATGCTGCAACTGATCGGTTTCGATGGCGACGACACGCTGTGGCACAGCGAGGGCTATTACCGGCAGGCGAACGAGGAGTTCGCCACGATCGTCGGGCGTTACGTGGACCTGGCCGACCAGCAGGTGCACGACAGCATGCTGGTAACCGAGCAGCGCAACCTCAGGCTGTTCGGCTACGGTGCCAAGGGCATGGCGCTGTCGATGGTGGAGACTGCAATCACGGTCACCGATGGCCGTATAACGGCGAGTGATATCCATCGGTTGATCGAGCTGGGCAAGGACGTGCTGCAGCATCCGGTGGAATTGCTGCCGGGCATCCGCGAGGCGGTCGAGGCGGTGGCGATGCATCACGCGGTGGTGTTGATCACCAAGGGTGACCTGTTCCATCAGGAAAAGAAGGTCGCGCAATCAGGCCTGGCCGAGCTGTTCCGCCGCATCGAGATCGTGTCGGAGAAGAACGCCGACACCTACCGGCGCGTGTTGGCCGAGTTCAAGCTGCAGCCGGCGCAGTTCGCCATGGTCGGCAATTCGCTGCGCTCGGATATCGAGCCGGTGGTGCGCCTGGGTGGCTGGGGCATCCACATGCCCTATCACGTGACTTGGGCGCATGAGTTGGAGCATGGTCTCGGCGACGACAACCCGCATGTGATCACGGTGGAGACGCCATCGGCCATTCCCGCAGCGGTGGCGCAGTTGCGTGAGCGGGCGGCTTGAATCTCGCGCTGCGCGTTCACTGCTTACTGAGGTGATTTGGTGCCGGGAAACGTGATCCTGGAGTCGTGCAACCACTCCGGATTGACTTCGTACATCTCGCGGATGATTTCCTTGATCGTGTCGATGTATTCGGATGGATCGTTGACCCGATAGATCATGATCAGTGGCGAGATCGCGTCTTCGTCGTCGATGTCGCGGTAGTGGATGTCGTGGCGCAGTGCCTGGGCCGAGGCCGGTACCACGCACAGGCCGACTTCGGCGGCGACCAGTCCCAGTGCGGTCTGCAGCTCGCGCACCTCCTGCACTTCGGCCGGGCGCACGCCGCGGTCGGCGAGCAGCGACAGCACGGAGTCGGCGAAGCTGGGGCGAGGTTCCTTCGGATAGACGATCAGGTTTTGCTGCGCGAGCGCGTCGATCGGTACCGGGCCTTCGCCTTCGAACAGCGGGTGGCTGCAAGGTATCGCCAGCATCAATCGCTCCTCGCGCATGATCACGCGTTCCACCGCCGGGTCCGGCACGCGGATGCGGCCGAAGCCGACATCGATGCGGCGGTTCTTCAATGCCTCGGTCTGTTGCGCGGAGAGCAGTTCCACCAGCTGCACGTCCAGCTCCGGATAGTGCTGGCGCAGCCGCCGCACGACCAGCGGCAAGCCGCCGTAGAGGGTGGAGGACACGAAGCCGATCGACAGCACGCTGCGCTCGGATTTGCCCAGGCGCCGCGTTGCCAGCTTGGTCTGTTCGATGCGGCCGAGGATCTGCAGCGCTTGCTCGTAGAAGTAGCGCCCGGCGTCGGTGAGTTTGAGCGGACGACTGGTGCGCACCAGCAGTTGTACGCCGATGTCTTCTTCCAACTGCTGGATCTGTCGGCTCAGCGGTGGCTGCGCAATGTGCAGCAGTTCGGCCGCGCGGGTGAAATTGCGCTCGCGCGCCACGGCGACGAAGTAACGGAGTTGGCGGAGGTCCACGGAGATGCCTGCTGCGAATGGCTATCCAGGGTATGTTGCAGAGCAGCCAAGTCATGAAAACCAAGGCTTGCGCCCGGACTATACCGCATAGGTATCAAGCGAGACTGCAACGGTCTTGGACTGCGTACGCCGATTGCACGAAGAATCGGCCCATGGACATCACCCACACACACGTTCCGAATCAGGCACCGCGCATCGAGCGCGTGGAGACCCTGCTGCTGGATATCCCGACCATCCGTCCGCACCGCATGTCGGTGGCGACGATGCATGCACAGACCCTGATGATCGTGCGGCTGTGGTCTTCCGACAGCATCGTCGGCATCGGCGAAGGCACCACCATCGGCGGCATGTCGTACGGGCCGGAAAGCCCCGAGGGCATCAAGCTCACCATCGACACCTACATGGCGCCGCTGCTGAAGGACGGCGATCCGACCCGCGTGCGCGCCCTCATGGCGAAGCTCGGCAAGCTGGTGAAGGGCAACCACTTCGCCAAGTGCGCGGTGGAAACGGCACTGCTGGATGCGCAGGGCAAGCGGGTAGGTTTGCCGCTGTCCGAATTCTTCGGTGGCCGGATGCGCGATCGCCTGCCGGTGGCCTGGACCCTGGCCTCGGGCGACACCGCCCGCGACATCGCCGAGGCCGAGCAGATGCTGGCCGGGCGTCGCCACAACGTGTTCAAGCTGAAGATCGGCATGCGTGCGGTGCGCGACGATGTCGCACACGTGGCGGCGATCAAGCGCGCCGTCGGCGATCGCGCCAGCGTGCGTGTCGACGTCAACATGGCCTGGAGCGAGACCGACGCGGTACACGGCCTGCCGGCACTGGCCGACGTCGGTTGCGATCTGGTCGAACAGCCGACGGCCCATGCGGCCTCGCTGGCACGGCTGACCCGGCGCTTTCCGATTGCGGTGATGGCCGACGAGTCGGTGCAGGATCCCGAGACCGCCTTCCAGTTGGCCAGTGCACGCGCGGTCGACGTGTTCGCGGTGAAGACCGAGCAGGCCGGCGGTCTGTTCGCGGCACAACGCGTCGGCACGATCGCCGATGCTGCCGGCATCGAGCTGTACGGCGGCACGATGCTGGAGGGCTCGATCGGCACGGCATCGGCGGCACATGTATTCAGCACCTTTCCGAAGTTGCAGTGGGGTACCGAATTGTTCGGGCCGCTGCTGCTGACCGAGGAGATTCTGGTTGAGCCGCTGGTCTACAGCGACTTCCAGCTCACCGTTCCCACCGGTCCCGGTCTCGGCGTCACGCTGGACGAGGACCGCCTGCAGTTCTTTCGTCGCGACGCCGCGCACCGCCTTGTCAGCGTGCCCGCCGGTGCCGTTACCACAGGAGTCTGATCATGCTTTTTCATGTCCGCATGGACGTGTGTATCCCGCACGACGTACCCGCCGAAACCGCGATGAAGTTGAAGGCTGACGAGAAAACGCGTTTCCAGCAGCTGCAACGCAGCGGCCAGTGGCGTCACATCTGGCGCATCGTCGGGCAGTACTCGAACGTCAGCGTGTTCGACGTGGCCAGCGGCAGCGAACTGCATGACCTGCTGCTGTCGCTGCCGCTGTTCCCCTACATGGAGATCACCGTGATGCCGCTGTGCCGGCATCCGTCGTCGCTGCACGACGACGACCGCTGAATCCCCAGTACACAGACCGCCATCCAGTTATCGACGAACGAGAGAGAGCCGACATCATGAACGTCAAGACCGTCCAAACCTCCGAGGTCCAGGATTTCCTGCAAGTTGCCAGCGGCCTGAAGTCCGCGAAGGGTAGTGCCCGCGCCAAGCAGATCGTGCATCGTGTGATGAGCGACGTGTTCCAGGCGATCGAGGATCTCGACATCACTCCGGACGAGTTCTGGAGCGCGGTGAACTACTTCAACCAGCTCGGTGCCTCCGGTGAGGCGGGCCTGCTTGCCGCCGGCCTCGGCTTCGAGCGCTATCTCGATATCCGCATGGACGCCGCCGATGTCGCCGCCGGCATCGATGGCGGCACGCCGCGCACGATCGAGGGTCCGCTGTACGTGGCCGGTGCGCCGATCTCCGATGGCGTCGCCCGCCTCGACGCCGATGCCGACGAGGGTGAGGTTCTGATCATGCATGGCACCGTGCGCGACGTTGCCGGCAAGCCGCTGGCCGGTGCCATCGTCGATGTGTGGCATGCCAACAGCAAGGGCATGTACTCCCACTTCGATTCATCGCAAAGCGCATTCAACCTGCGTCGTCGCATCCGCACCGATGCGCAGGGTCGCTACGAGTTCCGCAGTACGGTACCCAGCGGTTATGGCTGCCCGCCGAATGGCCCGACCCAGGCGCTGCTGGACACGATCGGCCGTCACGGCCAGCGTCCGGCGCATATCCACTTCTTCGTTTCCGCCGATCAGCATCGGCACCTCACCACCCAGATCAATATCGACGGTGACGCGTACCTGCACGACGATTTCGCGTTCGCTACCCGCGACGACCTGATTCCGGCGGTCGCGCAGATCACCGCGCCGGAAGCGATCAAGGCCCGCGGCCTGGATGCACCGTATGCCGACATCGCGTTCGATTTCACGCTGACCCATCTCACCGACGTGGTGGCCGAGCAGATCGTTCAGCGCCAGCGCGCGGCGGCCTGATTCCAGCGGCAGCAACGGCAGGTCCAACCCTTATCGCGCCGGTCGCCTGCGACCGGGCGGACAGAGACGAGTTCAAGCCATGACCAAGCCCACCATCGAGACGTTGCAATCAGCTTTGGTAGAAGACGCGGAAGCGGGCATCTATCGGGTTCGCCGCAACGTCTTCACCGATCCGGAGATCTTCGAACTGGAGATGCAGCATATCTTCGAGGGCAACTGGATCTACCTGGCGCATGAAAGCCAGATCCCCGAGCCCAACGATTATTTCAGCACCTGGATCGGTCGCCAGCCAGTGGTGATCACCCGCGACAAGCACGGCGAGCTGCACGCGCTGATCAATGCTTGTGCGCACCGCGGCGCGATGTTGTGCCGGCGCCACCGTGGCAACAAGGGCAGCTTCACCTGCCCGTTCCATGGCTGGACCTTCAGCAACAACGGCAAGCTGCTCAAGGCCAAGGACGCCAAGACCGGCGCCTATCCGCCGGGTTTCAACACCGACGGCTCGCACGACCTGAAGAAGGTGGCGAAGTTCGCCTCGTACCGCGGTTTCCTGTTCGGCAGCCTCAACGCCGACGTGCTGTCACTGGAAGAGCACCTGGGCGAGACGCGGGTGATCATCGACCAGATCGTGGATCAGGCGCTCGACGGCATCGAGGTTCTGCGTGGCAGTTCCAGCTACACCTACGACGGCAACTGGAAGCTGCAGATCGAGAACGGCGCCGACGGCTACCACGTCAGTTCGGTGCACTGGAACTACGCGGCCACGATGGGTCGCCGCAATTACGAGGACGGCGGCACCCAGGCCGTGGACGCCAACAGCTGGTCGAAAGCGGTCGGCGGCGTGTACGGCTTCGAACATGGCCACATGCTGCTGTGGACCAAGCTGCTCAATCCGGAAGTACGACCGGTGTATGCACACCGCGAGGCGCTGGCGCAGAAGCTGGGGCAGGACAACGCCGACTTCATCGTCAACCAGACGCGCAACCTGTGCGTGTATCCGAACGTCTACCTGATGGACCAGTTCTCGACGCAGATCCGCGTGGTACGCCCGATCGCGATCGACAAGACCGAGGTCACCATCTACTGCTTCGCGCCCAAGGGCGAGAGTGCGGAGATGCGCGCACTGCGCATCCGCCAGTACGAGGATTTCTTCAACGTCAGCGGCATGGGCACGCCCGATGACCTGGAAGAGTTCCGTTCCTGCCAGCAGGGCTACCAGGGCATCGCGGCGCCGTGGAACGACCTCAGCCGCGGTGCCGGCGGTCACTGGATCGACGGCGCCGACGACAACGCCAAGGCCATGGGCATGAGCCCGCTGATCAGCGGCATCCATCCCGAGGATGAAGGCTTGTACCTGAAGCAGCACGGCTACTGGGCGCAGGTGATAGCGCGTGCGTTGGCCACGGAACAGGGTGATGCGGAGGTGCCGGCATGAGCCTGACGCATGAGCAGATCGCCGCGTTCCTGTACCGCGAGGCGCGCCTGCTGGACGACCGTGATTTCGATGCCTGGCTGCCGTGCTATTCGCCCAGGGCGGAGTTCTGGATGCCGGCCTGGGATGACGACGACAGCCTGGTCGAAAACCCGCAGACCGAGATCTCGCTGATCTACTACCCCAATCGCGAGGGCCTGGAAGACCGCGTGTTCCGGATCAAGACCGAGCGCTCCAGCGCGAGCCTGCCGGAGCCGCGCACCAGCCACAACATCAGCAACATCGAGGTGTTGTCGCAGGCCGACGACCGCATCGAGCTGCGCTTCAACTGGCACACGCTCAGCCACCGCTACAAGACCACCGACAGTTATTTCGGCACCTCGTTCTACACGCTCGATACCAGCGGCGACGTACCCGTGATCGCGCGCAAGAAGGTGGTGCTGAAGAACGACTACATCCACCAGGTGATCGATGTTTATCACATCTGATCATGCCGAATTTGAGCTGGCCGCTTTCCGCATCTGCGAGGTAACCCCATGAGCCATCGCATCGCCCTGAGTTTCGAGGACGGCGTCACCCGTTTCATCGAGTGCCGCGACAGCGAGACCGTGCTGGATGCCGCGTACCGGCAGCGCATCAACCTGCCGATGGACTGTTCCGATGGCGTCTGCGGCACGTGCAAGTGCCGCGCCGAGCAGGGCAGCTACGACCTCGGCGACGACTACATCGAGGACGCGCTGACGGAAGACGAGGCCGCCGAAGGCCTGGTGCTGACCTGCCAGATGGTGCCGTCGACGGACTGCGTGATTGCCGTGCCGCTGCCGTCGACCGCGTGCAAGACCGGAACATCGCAGTTCGATGCCACGCTGGTGCGAATCACTCCGCATCAGGACGCGGCGCTGGAAGTGGAGTTCGAGGTCGACGAAGGCGCCGAGGCGCCGGTGTTCCTGCCGGGCCAGTACGTCAACATCGCCGTGCCCGGCAGCGAACAGACGCGTTCGTACTCCTTCAGTTCGGCGCCGGGCGCGCGCCGGCTGTCGTTCCTGATCAAGCAGGTGCCCGGTGGTTTGATGACCGGTTACCTGACCGAGGCGGCCATTGGCCAAACCCTGTCGTTGACCGGCCCACTGGGCAGCTTCTATCTGCGCGAGGTGAAGCGGCCGTTGCTGCTGCTCGCCGGTGGCACCGGGCTGGCGCCGTTCCTGTCGATGCTCGAAGTATTGGCGACGCAGGGCAGCACGCAACCGGTGCAACTGCTGTACGCGGTCACCCGCGACGAAGACCTGGTGCTGGTGGAACAGCTGCAAGCCTATGCGCAGCGCCTGCCGAACTTCGCGTTCGCCACGATCGTGGCGGCCGAGGCATCCACGCATGCACGCAAGGGCTTCGTCACCCATCACCTGCCGGCCGACGCGCTGCATGGCGGCGAGGTCGATGTATACCTGTGCGGGCCGCCGCCGATGGTCGACGCGGTGCGTCGCCACCTCGGTGAACTCGGCGTCACCCCGGCCAGCTTTCACTACGAGAAGTTCACCCCGAGCACGGCCGGACTGAAGGAGGTCGCGTGATGGCCCGCGCTGACCGCTTCACCGGCAAGTCGGTGGTGGTCACCGGCGCGGCCCAGGGCATCGGCCGCGAAGTGGCGCTGGACATCGCCCGCGAGGGCGGGCGGCTGGTGCTGGCCGACCGCGCCGACTTCCTCGACGAGGTGGTCGCCGAGGTCCGCGCGCTCGGCGCCGACGGCGCAGGCATCCACGCCGACCTGGAAACCTGGGCCGGCGCGCAGGCGGTGATGGAGTTGGCCATCGCCCGTTACGGCCGCATCGACGTGCTGGTCAACAACGTCGGTGGCACCATCTGGGCACGTCCGTTCGAGCATTACGGTCCGGAGCAGATCGAGGCAGAAATTCGCCGTTCGCTGTTTCCCACCCTGTGGTGCTGCCGCGCCGCGCTGCCGCAGATGCTGGAGCAGGGCGCCGGCGCGATCGTCAACGTGTCCTCCATCGCTACCCGCAGCATTCATCGCGTGCCATATGCCGCGGCCAAGGGTGGCGTCAATGCGCTTACCGCTTCGCTGGCGTTCGAGTGCGGCACCCGCGGTGTGCGCGTCAATGCGGTCGCTCCGGGCGGCACCGAGGCGCCGCCGCGCAAGATGCCGCGCAACCACGAGCCACCCACCGCGCAGGAAGCGCAGTGGTACCAGGCCATCGTCGAGCAGACCACCGACACCACGCTGATGAAACGCTACGGCACTTTGGCCGAGCAAGCCGCGGCGATCCTGTTCCTGGCCTCGGACGAGTCTTCCTACATCACCGGAACCGTGCTGCCCGTTGGCGGCGGCGACCAGGGTTGAGCGCAAGCCGGCCCCCACTTAGCGACATGAAGGTTACCCATGGCTGATATCTGTTCACTGCGAGAAGCCGTCTCCGGCCTGATCCACGATGGCGACACCGTGGCGATGGAAGGCTTCACTCACCTGATTCCGCATGCGGCCGGTCATGAAGTGATCCGTCAGGGCAAGCGCGACCTCGCGCTGGTGCGGATGACCCCGGACCTGATCTACGACCAGCTGATCGGCGCCGGCTGCGCGACGTCGCTGCGCTTTTCCTGGGGCGGCAATCCTGGCGTCGGCTCGCTGCACCGCCTGCGCGATGCGGTCGAGAAGGGCTGGCCGCACAAGCTCGCGATCCGCGAGCACAGCCACGCCGACATGGCCAACGCCTATGTCGCCGGCGCCTCCGGGCTGCCGTTCGCGGTGCTGCGCGGCTACATTGGCTCGGATCTGCCCAAGGTCAACGACAGCATCCGCTTCATCGATTGCCCGTACACCGGCGAGAAGCTGGCCACCACGCCGGCGGTACGACCCGACATCACCGTGATCCACGCCCAGCAGGCCGACCGTCAGGGCAACGTGTTGCTGTGGGGCATCCTCGGCGTGCAGAAGGAGGCCGCGCTGGCGGCGAAGAAGGTGATCGTCACGGTCGAGGAAATCGTCGACAAGCTGGACGCTCCCGCCAACGCCTGCATTTTGCCCAAGTGGGTGGTCAGTGCGGTATGCCACGTGCCGCGCGGTGCCACGCCGTCTTATGCGCACGGCTACTACGAGCGCGACAACCGTTTCTACCTGGCGTGGGACGCGATCGCGCGCAACCGCGAGGCGTTCACCGCCTGGATCCAGCGCCACATCCTGGACACCGAAGACTTCGAGGGTTTCCTGCGTGTCCATGCCGAAAGCCAGCAGGAGATGAGCGCGTGAGCATTTACACAACCAATGAAATGATGACCGTTGCCGCTGCCCGCCGCCTGCCCGATGGTGCGGTGTGCTTCGTCGGCATCGGCCTGCCGTCCACCGCGGCCAACCTGGCGCGGCTGACCAGCGCGCCGAACGTGGTACTGATCTACGAATCCGGCCCGATCGGTGCCAAGCCGACCGTGCTGCCGTTGTCGATCGGCGATGGCGAGCTGGCCGAGACCGCCGACACCGTGGTCTCCACCCCGGAAATCTTCCGCTACTGGCTACAGGGCGGACGCGTGGACGTGGGCTTTCTCGGCGCGGCGCAGATCGATCGTTTCGCCAACCTCAACACCACCGTGATCGGTCCCTACGACGCCCCGAAGACGCGCCTGCCCGGCGCCGGCGGCGCGCCGGAAATCGCCGGTTCGGCCAAGGAGGTGTTCATCATCATGCGTCAGTCGAAGCGCGCCTTCGACGACAAGCTCGACTTCGTCACCAGCGTCGGCCACATGGACGGCGGCGAAGCGCGCCAGCGCGCCGGCCTGCCCGGCAAAGGCCCGCAGGTCGTGGTCACCGACCTGTGCGTGATGGAACCGGACCCGGTAACGCGCGAGCTGACCGTGGTGTCGATCCATCCGGGTATCAGCCGCGAACAGATCACCGAGGCCACCGGCTGGCCGATCAAGTTCGCCGCCAACGTGGTTGAAACCCCGATGCCACAAGTCGCCGAACTGGAGACGCTGCGCGCGCTGCAGGCCCGCACCGATGCCGCCCACGGCAAGCAGGAAGGGAGTGAATCATGAGTGAGGTATTCATTGTCGATGGCATCCGCACACCGATCGGCCGCTACGGCGGCGCGCTCGCCGGCATCCGCGCCGACGACCTCGGCGCGGTGCCGCTGAAGGCGCTGCTGGCGCGCAACCCTGGGCTGGATGCCAAGCAGATCGACGACGTATTCCTCGGCTGCGCCAACCAGGCCGGTGAAGACAACCGCAACGTCGCGCGCATGAGCCTGCTGCTGGCCGGCCTGCCAACCGACGTGCCAGGCATGACCCTCAACCGCCTGTGCGGCTCCGGCTTGGACGCGGTGGGCAGCGCGGCGCGCGGCATTCGTGCCGGTGAGCTGGAGCTGGCGATCGCCGGTGGCGTCGAGTCGATGTCGCGCGCGCCGTTCGTGATGGGCAAAGCGGCCTCACCGTTTGCCCGCAATCAGGTCATCGAGGACACCACGATGGGCTGGCGCTTCGTCAATCCGGCGCTGGAGGCGCTGTATGGCGTCGAGTCGATGGGCCAGACCGCCGAAAACGTGGCCGCGCAGTACGGCATCTCGCGCGAGGACCAGGATGCGTTCGCGCTGCGCAGCCAGCAGCGTTATGCCACCGCGCAAGCCGCCGGTTTTTTCGATGGTGAACGGATCGCCGTCCAGGTGCCGGGCCGCAAGCGTGGCGAAACCGTGCAGGTCAGCGTGGACGAACACCCGCGCGCCGATAGCAGTCTCGACGGGCTGGCCAGACTCAAGCCGTTGTTCGGCCATCCGGGCACGGTCACCGCCGGCAATGCCTCGGGCATCAACGATGGTGCGGCAGCGCTGCTGCTGGCCTCGGCCGCCGCGGCGCAGCGCCACGGCCTGACCCCGCGTGCGCGGGTGCTGGGCATGGCCACCGCCGGCGTGCTGCCCGGCGTGATGGGCATCGGCCCGGTACCGGCCACGCAGAAGTTGCTGGCGCGACTCGGCCTGACCATCCACGACTTCGACGCGATCGAGCTCAATGAGGCGTTCGCGGCGCAGGGCCTCGCCTGCCTGCGCCAGCTCGGGCTCGCCGACGATGCCGCCCACGTCAACGCCAACGGCGGCGCGATCGCGCTCGGCCATCCGCTCGGCATGAGCGGCGCGCGTCTGGCGCTGACCCTGCTGCGCCAACTGGAAGCCAGCGGTGGCAAGCGCGGCTTGGCGACGATGTGCATCGGCGTGGGGCAGGGCATCGCTCTCGCCATCGAGCGGGTGTAAGCGTCGTGATGGAACCGGCACCCAGTTTCGTCACCGTCAATGGCGTGCGCCTGCACTACCGCATCGATGGTCGCGCCGATGCACCGTGGCTACTGTTCTGCAACTCGCTCGGCACTGACCTGACGATGTGGGATCGACAGATCGCAGTCCTGGGCGAGCGTTTTCATATCCTGCGCTACGACCGTCGCGGGCATGGCTGCTCGGCTATCCCGGCGGGTCCGTATTCGATCGAGATGCTAGGCCGCGACGTGCTCGGCCTGCTCGATGCGCTCGGCATCGAGCGAACCCACTTCTGCGGACTGTCGATTGGTGGCCTGGTCGGCCAGTGGCTGGCGCTGCACGTACCGCAGCGACTGGATCGGCTGGCGCTGTGCAGCACCGCGGCGAAGATCGGCAGCGCGGAGGGCTGGCGTGCACGCATCGACCAGGTGCGCGAACACGGCATGGCATCGATCGCGGAAGGCACCGTATCACGCTGGTTCACGCCGGCGTTCGCAGCGGCGGAACCCACTGTCGTGACCGACATCCTGGGGCGCCTGCAGCGGACCTCGGTCGAGGGTTACGCCGGCTGCTGCGCGGCCTTGATCGATGCCGATTTCCGGGGCGAACTCGATCGCATCGGCGTGCCGACCATGGCGCTTGCCGGTCACGATGACCCGGTTACGACGCCGGCCGATCTGCGTTGGATTGCCGCTGGCGTGGTCATGGGCAGCTACGCCGAAGTCGATGGTCGCCATATCTGCAACCTGGAATCGGCGGCGGCTTTCAACAGCACACTGGGCCGGTTCCTGACGGCGGTCTAGCCGGTCGCGGCGGAACCGTGTGGATGGCATAACCGGCATGCGATTTCCTGCCCGGCGGTGGACAATGGCCAATCCCTTCCGCGTCGGAGTATCGCCCATGTTCGCCTTGATCTTCGATCACTTCGGTGGTCCCGACGTCCTGCACTGGGCCGAGCAGCCCGATCCGGTGCCGGCTCCCGGTCAGGCGCTGGTACGGATGAAGAGCGTCGGGCTGAATTTCGCCGACGTCTACCGACGCAACGGCAACTATCACCTGAGCGGCACGGCGCCTTGGATCCTCGGCTACGAGGGCGCGGGCTTGATCGAGCAGCCGGCTGCGGGCGATGCGTTGTTTCCGGTGGGCACGCGCGTCGGCTTTGCCGACATGCCGCATGCGAATGCCGAGCTGGTCGCGGTGGATCTCGACAAGCTGATCCCGCTGCCGGATGACATCACGTTCGATACCGCCGCGGCGACCTTGCTGCAGGGTCTGACCGCGCAATATCTGGTGACCGACAGCTATCGCGTGCGGCGCGGCGATGTGGCGGTGGTGCACGCGGCGGCCGGCGGCGTGGGCCAGCTGCTGGTGCAGATGCTGAAGGCGCTGGGCGCGAGCGTGCTGGGCGTGGCCTCCAGCGCGACGAAGCGCGCGGCCGTGCTGGCGGCCGGCGCGGATGCCGCGTGTGGTTACGACGAGTTGCTCGCGCAGACACAGCAACTGAGCGCGGGCCGTGGCGCTGACGTGGTCTACGATTCGGTCGGGCGCACCCTCGGCGACAGCCTCGCCGCAGCGCGCATCGGCGGCACCGTGGTGTTCTACGGGATGGCAGCGGGCGATCCCGATCCGGTCGATCCGCGCCTGCTGATGGATCGCTCGCTGACGCTGACCGGTGGCGACTTGTGGAACGTACTGACCAGCGCGTCGATCCGGCGCGAGCGGGCGGTCGCGTTGTTCGCGCAGATCCGCGCCGGCCAGCTGCAGCCAAATATCGCCGCGCGTTTCCCGCTCAGCGACGGCGCGCAGGCACACGCCTATCTGGAAAGCCGCGAGGCAATCGGCAAGGTGCTGCTGACGCTGTGAGTTGACGCGGCCCGGCGCGCTCGACAGGCGCCGGGTGCAGGATTATTCCGGCTCGTTGGTCGGCTTGTCGTCATCGAAGCCGGTGTAGTCGTCCGGGAAAATCGGTGTGCCGTCGTCTTCCAGCCCCAGCATGTCGGCCAGCGCCTTGGCGGCGGCGGTTTCGGCGATGCCCTTGTCGCGGAAGCTGCGGTTTTCGCAGATCGCGAAGTACATCGGAAAGCCACTCTTGCGCGGGGTCACCGCGAGATAGGCGGTATAGCGCGAGCCTTCGAGCGTGGCGCCGGAGCGGGCAAGGTAGTTGTCGAACTCGCGCTCGGCCATCGGTGGTGATCCGCTAGAGGGAAGGCACAGTGTATCGCCTGGCAAGCATGACGCAGCATCAGCCGGACGGGCTTTCGTCCGTGTCCAGTGGCAGCACTTCATGAAAGACGCTGTAGTCGATGATATTGATGCCGGCATCGTCGACGTGGACGAGATCGGTGTAGCGATGGTTCCAGCGCAGATCCTGATGACTCCATCGCTGGCGCGCCAGCATGGATTGCGAGGTCGTCTCGTCGATGCCTTCGAGGCTCAGCAGGAAGGCGGACTGGGTACTCTCCAGGGTTTCCGGCGTTTCGCCATAGAGCGGGCTGTTTTCGTCGATCACATGCATCAGGCTCCAGCTCAGCACGAAGATTGGATGGCGATCGCGTACCAGTTGCAGGTCGTGGATCTTGCGTAGCTTGAAACCCTCCGGCGAAGTTTCCAGACGCAGCAGATGCAATTGGGCGGAGGCTTCGGCGATCACGTTTTGTCGGGTGTTGGCCGCGCGAACCATCAAGGTCTGCTTGCCGTCGATCATGCGCACGATCGGATGGTCGGTGAAGATGATCTTCGCGCGCGGGCGCGAGAAGCGCGAAAAGATCAGTCCGGTAACCACCGCGATGCACGCCATGCCGGTGAAGATTTCCACCGTGGCCACGATATGCGCGTAGACGGTCTGCGGATGCATGTCGCCGTAACCGACCGTGGCCAGGGTCTCCACGCTGAAGAAGAACGCGCCGGCAAAGCCATGCGGATACTGGTTCGCGATGGGTTGCGTGCCGAGCTGATAGAACCCGGCAAAAAGAGTATTGAGCAGCAGGAAAGCCGCCGCGGCCAGACTGAAGAAAGCCGGCCAGCTTATGATCAGCGCGCGATGATAGACGTCATCCCAGATGCGCCGCGACAGCCCCTGGCTGACGAACGGTCGCCCGCCGATGTCGATGATCCGTGGTCGATTCAGGAAGTGCAGCATCTGCCTGGAGTTCTTCGCAAGGATGGATGCCGCCCACGCTGGGGGCGGCAGGGCACGACGATTGTAGCGCGCGTCCCCCGGCATCCGGCGTAGCCAGTCTGTGGCAAGCTGCGCTACCCCTGTCCCGGTAATGCACTCATGCTTACGCCCTTCGATATCGCGTGTCCGTATTGCGGCGAAGCCATCGAGATCCTGGTCGATGCCTCGGCCGGCGACCAGCACTACATCGAGGACTGCCAGGTCTGTTGCCGACCGATCACGCTGAGCATCCGGATCGATGCGGATGGCGATGCACAGGTGAGTGCGTCGTCCGAAAACGACGCCTGATGGGAACGACGGCACTCATGCGAGGGCGTTATCCGGTGTTGCTGCGATGAGTCGCCTTGATCATCCGGTGCCGCGCATCGTGCTGGACACCAATGTGTGTCTGGACTTGTTCGTGTTCGACGATTCGCTTTGCTCACACGTGCTGGCGGCACTGCGCAGCGGGGCGGTGCAGGCGGTGACACGCGACGACTGTCGCGAGGAATGGCAGCGGGTGCTGCACTACCCGCAACTGCCGATCGACGATCGGCAACGTCCGGGGTTGCGCGATGCTTTCGACAAGTTGATCCAGCTACTGCCGCCCGAGGCATCGACGCTGGGTGAGGACGATCTTCCGCTGCCGCGTTGCGCCGATCCGGACGACCAGAAATTTCTGGAACTGGCGCTGGCGTCGGGGGCGCGCTGGCTGCTCAGCAAGGACAAGGAACTGCTGAAGCTGGATCGCCGCACGCGCAGCGCCGGACTGTTCGCGATCCGGCTGCCGCAGTTGTGGTCGATTGCCGAGGTTCGATCGCACGGAATACTCAGGCCCGGATGACCAGTCGCTTCACTCGCGCCGCAGTTCACTTGCTTCGGTAATCGCGATGCCCTGCGCAAGCAGCGCGACGCGGGTCGCCGCATCCGTATCCGGCGTCACCGGGCGGCTGAGATCCCATGGCAGATGGGCGCGAAAGCCGAGTTCGACGGCATCCTGCGCGGTCCACAGCACGCAGACGTCGCGCGCCAATCCACAGACGAAGACTTCATCCACGCCGCGCTCGCGCAGCCAGCCGGCCAGCCCGGTACTGGGGCGCGCGCCAGCCGGCCCGTGGTTCTCGCGAAAGCCGCTATAGGAATCCACGCCGGGATCGCTACCCTTGCGGAGCACCGCATCCAGCGGCGACCAGTCGATGGCCGGATGCAGCTCGGCACCGGGCGTGCCCTGTACGCAGTGATCCGGCCACAGCGTTTGCGACTGGCCGTACAGGTCGATCTGTTCGAACGGGGCACGGCCTGGATGCGAGCTGGCGAATGAGACATGCCCGCGCGGATGCCAGTCCTGGGTCGCCACGACATGGCGAAAGACGCGCGAGCGCAGCAACCGGTCGATGCTTGGCACGATCGCATCGCCCTCATGGCAGGCCAAGGCACCGCAAGGCATGAAGTCCGGCTGCACGTCGACGACGATCAGGGCGGCACGGGGAGAAATGAGCTGGCTCATGCGAGGAGTTCAAGCGGCAGGTGACATGAGAGTCTAGCGCGGCCACGTCGTCGGTCGGCACGCGTGCGACTGCAGGCATAATGTCCGGGCAATCTCAGACGGAAGCTGCGGCACCATGCATTACAACCAGGACTGGATGGGCTACGGCATCGTCGGTGGCATCGAGGCCGGAGTGATTTCCGCGTTGGCGGGGTTGCTGCTGTTCGGCTTATTCCACTGGCTGGGGCGGCGCAACGGCTGGAGCTACGGTCCACAGATCGGCTGGTCGTTTCTGCTGGCCACGATACTCACGGTGAGCGGCGACCTGTCGGATCTGTTTTATTTCAACTACGCGCGTCTGCAGTCGCTGCAACTGCTCAAGGCAAAACTCGCGCTCGTGCATGATCCGGACAGCATGGGGCTGCGCGTGCTGTGCGAGTTGCTGGGTGTGACGGTGGGCATCTACATCGGCTGGGTGCTGTGCGAAGGGAGCCGGCGCCGAGGATCCAGCGAGCACAAGTAGCGGTTATGGCGGTATCGTGACCGGCAGTTATCGGGCGATACGACAGGGGGTCGATATGATGCCGTTGAGAGCATGGGTGCTGCTGGTCGCGATGTTGCTGCCGCCGCTGGTCTGCGCGGAGGACAAGGTTGCCACCACGCCACCGATCAAGGTGCAGGTGCAGGTCGATGCGCAAGGCCATCTGGGCGATATCACGCCCATGCAGAAGTTGGACGAGCCGTATGCAAGCCTGGTTCAACGCACGCTGGCGGGCTGGAGCTTTTATCCGGCACGGGTGCAAGGAAAGCCCGTAATCACGACCACCTGGCTAACCATCGAACTGAAAGCGCAGCCGCGGGGCAACGGTGACTTTGATGTGCAGGTGGTTTATCTCGGCAATGGGCCGCGTTTCGAAATGCTCAATCCGGCTTACCCTGGATCAATGGTGCGGGAGAGAACCGAGGCAAAAATCACGGTTCTGGCGACGATCGAAGCAGACGGCAGTGTGGCTGATGTGCACTTCGGACAAGCGCTGACGACGGATGGAGTTTCAGCCAAAGACTTCGAAATCAACGCGATCGCGGCGGTCAAAAAAGCAAAAGTACATTCCATCATCGTCGATGGCGAGCCGGTGGCTACACACCTCAGTATTCCGATCCAATTTGCGTTGGGAGCGCGCACCATTCCCATGGACCTGAAACCTGCCAAAGGCTCATCCAAAAGCCTTGTAGCTGAAAAGGATGCGTTGCCTGGCGACACGATGGTCGCATTGGACAGCCCAGTCAGTCCGCGCAGTACCCCTGAAGGCTAAGCCATCAGCTATCGCTCCAGAAGGCGAACACGGGCGGCCGGGCGCCCGTCAATGGTCGGCACGCACCTTGCCAAGCCGATGCGAAAGCATCCATGGCCACAGTTCGGTGGTGGCATATGCCATCGGCCATGAGCCATGCCCGACGCCGGGAAATTCGGTGTAGCGCACGTCGTCGCCACGCGCCTGCAAGGCCGCGTGCATGCGGTGTGATTCCTCCGGCGGGACCACGTCGTCGATGGCGCCGTTGAAGATCCATACCGGCAGCTTGCCGATGTGCGCGGCGACCCAGGCATACGGGTCGGCCACTCCGGCCGGGATGCCTTCAATGTGCAGCGGATCACCGTCGTCGGGATGGCCGATGCCGCCGCAGATGATCGCGGCGGCGGCGAACATGCCCGGATGGTCCAGCGCGATCTGCCATGCGCCGTAGCCACCCATCGACAGGCCGGTGAGATAGAGCCGGCGGCGATCGCCGTGGTAAGCCGTGATGCTGTCGTCCAGTGCCTTCAGCGCCATCTGTGCGGTCTCGCCGTTCCATGCGCTGTCGTCCGGTGCCTGCGGGATCACCACCACCGCGCGGAAGTCCTTGCCATGATCCTTCAGCCACGGCGGGAGGCCCTGACTTAGCTGACTTTGATTGTCGTCGCCGCGCTCGCCGCTGCCGTGCAGAAACAGCACGACTGGCCATGTCTGTCTAGCCGTCCAGCCGTCCGGGACGAACACCTGGTAGCGATAGGTCTTGCCGTGCAGGCTCACGGAACGCTCGACGAAGGGCGACGATGCATTGGCGTGGCAGACCACACTGGCGACCAGCAGGCAAAGCAGCAGGATCAGTCGTTGCATGCGGAGATTCCTCGGCGGATGCTTCCCTACAGCGTATTCCCGTTCATGATGTGCGGCCAGCGTATGCGCAGATTATCGCCTACAGCAGCGGATCGAACAGCCGCGCCACGTGCATCGCCACCCGGCGCAGGTAGGGCGCGTCGAGGTATTCGCGTTCGTCGATGGCATGGGCGCGGCTGAAGTCGGTCGTCAGCATCGTCTCCACCTCGCCGGCAAACGCCGGGTCGACCACCAGTGCGCTGATCTCGAAATTGAGCCGGAACGAACGGCTGTCCAGGTTCATGCTGCCGATTGCGGCGCTGTCGTGGTCGATCAGTAGCGCCTTCTGGTGCAGGAAGCCGGGCTGGTAGCGGAACACGCGGATGCCGGTGCGCACGGCGTGATAGGCGTGGAGGGTGGAAGCGAGAAACACGGTGCGGTGATCCGGTCGCGCCGGAATCAGCACGCGTACGTCGACCCCGCGCAGCACCGCCAGTTGCAGCGCGGCGCGTACCGAGTGGTCCGGCACGAAGTACGGCGTGCTCAGCCATACGCGTTCGCGTGCGGCATTGATCGTCGCGGTGAAGAATAGCGAGCCGGTTTCCAGTTCGTCGGCCGGTCCGCTGGCCACGATCAGCGCGCTGGCTTCGCCCGTGCCGGGTGCTGGCGCCAGCATCGGCGGCAGGCTGCCGGTGATCCACTGCCAATCTTCGGCAAAACGCTGTTGCAGATCGGCTACCGCCGGCCCGCGCAGTTCCAGCTGGGTATCCCGCCATGGCGCCAGCGGTGGCTTCAGGCCGAGGTATTCGTCGCCCACGTTGAGGCCGCCGACGAAGGCGCACACGCCATCCACCACCACGATCTTGCGGTGGTTGCGGAAATTCAGCTGGAACCGGTTGCGCCAGCGGTGGGTGGCGAACCGGTGAATCGCCACGCCGCCGGCGCGCAGGGTGTCGACGTACTGCTGCGGCAGCGCGTGGCTGCCGATGCCGTCGAACAGCACGCAGACGCGCACGCCGGCGGCCGCGCGTTGCAGCAACAGCTGCTGCAGGCGCCGGCCGAGTTCGTCGTCGTGGATGATGAAGAACTGCACCAGCAGATAATTTTCCGCCGCCGCCATCGCCGCCAGCATGGCATCGAAGGCAGCCACGCCATCGATCAGCAGGCGCAGCCGGTGGCCGCCGCGGAACGGTCGCCCCTGCAACGCGCTGATCGCGGCGAAGCGGGCGCAGCCCGGATCGATCGCGTGTCCGTTGGTACTGGTCGGCGCCAGCGCGGCCGGCCGCAGCTTGTGCCCGCTGCGATAGCCGAGGAAGCGACTGGAACCGAGGTACAGGTAGGGCAGCAAGGTGACATACGGCAGCAGCAACAGGCCGAGCGCCCAGCCGATCGCGCCCTGCGGGGTGCGCGTGTGCATCACTGCATGCATCGCCGCGACAATGCCCAGCAGGTGCAGCAGCACGATACCGGCGGTGAGCATGCTGACGGTCATGGCAGGCTAGGCAAGCCGGCTAGTCGCCCAGGAGCTGATCGGCGAGGTTGCGGGCCTGCTGGCGGATCTCCGGCATGGCAGTGGACTCCCACAGCGTACCGCGCAACAGGCTGCCGATGGCAAACAGGCGCGGCCAGCTGGCGTTGCCGTGGAGCAGGCGGCCGGCGCCATCGGCCTGCGCACCGAGACCGAGCGGATCCGCGGTGATGTGTGCGTTGGTCAGCAACTGGCGTACCAATCGATGGCGGGTGCGGCGCACATCGGTATCCAGGCCGACGGTCTGGATCACCAGGTCGGCGTGCAGCGTACGCGTCTTGTCTGCGTGGCTCAGGGTGAGCTGCAGGGCATCGTCGACCAGTTGCACGGATTGCAGGCGGCCGGATTGACGTTGCAGCTGACCGCTTTGTTCCAGCGCGGTGATCGACGTGAGTATCTGCGGCGGCATGCGGTGCCTGACGCGTTCCCACGCCCAGCGCGCATGGCGCAGGAAACGCGCGCGTTGCTCCAGCGGCAGCTCGCGCCACAAGCCGGACGTATGCGGGCGCAGGCTGTCGATGACAGGGCGCCAGTCCGTTTCTTGCGCGCAGGCCTCGCGCAGCAGGTGCAGCCAGCGGTGGATCTCCGGGGCGTCGCGCATCGAATCGATCAGCTCGGCGCTGTCATCGGCCGGCGCAACGGCCTTGTGCAGGTGCGCCTCGGGCAGCAGGCCGTGGCGGGAGACCGCGGTGAACTCGGTCTGCGGCCATTGCGCGGCCAGCTCCAGCAGCACGTCGACCGCGGTCAGGCCCAGCCCGATCACCACCACCCTGCGCGGTGGGGGATTGAACTCGGCGGCGCTGGCCAGCAACGGCCATGGATCCACCACATATCGCCCGCTGTCCAGCGCGGCGGCGCTGACCCCGCCGAGTGGCTGCGGCGGCAACGCGCCCAGCGCCAGTACGGCGGCATCGGCTCGATGGCTTTCGTCGCCGTGGATCAGGGTGACGCCGTCGCTTTCCGGTACCACGGCGTCGACGCTGAACGGGATGATGTTGACGTCATGCCCGTGCGCCTTGCCCTGTTGCAGCGCGCGGGCGACTTCCGCCTCGAGATAATCGCCGTAGCGGCGCCGTGGCAGGAAATCGGTGCCGCTGATCGATGGATCGTCACGCTGCACGAAATCCAGAAAGCCGCGCGGTTTACCGGCGAACATGCTCATCGACGCGGCGCGCACATTCAGCAGATGGCGCTCCGAACCGGTGCCATAAGCGACGCCACGCGCCGGCATTTCGGCACCGCCGGTGTACCAGTCCAGATGCAGTGGCTGCGGTGGCTGGCGCTCAAGCAGTTCGCCGAGCAAAGTAGCTGCCGCGGCACCGCCGCCGATGATGGCGACCCGTCGAAACATGGAATTCCCTGTGCGTGTGGTGGCGTGCGGTCAACCGCGCAGGCGGCCGGTGATCCTGCTGTGCTGTGGCTGCGCGATCCAGCGACCGGAAGACTCAACCTGCTCGTAGGCGAAGAATTGGGCCAGCTCACCACCGTAGACGTGCAGGGTCAGCGCGGTATCGTGTTGTGACAGGTTGCGGCAGCGATGGACGTGGTTTTCGTCGCCCTCGAACCAGGTGCCATCGCCCGGACCGAGCCAGTCGCGGCCCAGCATGCGCAGGTCGCCCGAGGTGGGGTCGCGTGCGTAGGACTGCACTTCCAGCGCGCCGGCGAGCGTCACTTCCAAGCCCCACAGGCCGGCATGGTCATGCACCGGGGTGAGGTGATTCGGTGGCCACGCCATCACCAGCACGCTGAGTGCGGGTTTGCTGCGCTCGGCCAGCAACCAACGCTCAAAGCCGCGCTGGCGCGCACGCAAGGGAGCCAGGCGATTGGCCAGGGTCGGGGCATTCTGGTGCACCACGCGGCCGAGCTCTCGTGCCATCGAGGCCAGATCCGGTTGTCCGCTGCTGCTGTATTCGAGCGCGATGTTGCGCAGGGTTTTCAGGGTGCGGCTGTGCTTGCCCATGCATGAAGCTCGACAGGGTAACTGGCTGTCAGTGGAGCATGCGAGTCGTTAAAGACGCGTAAGCCGGTGGCGGCCTTTTGCCATGACTTCTGCACCATGCGCCGGGCGCGCGTGGCATCCATGCTGGGACCGCGCCGGCGGCTCTGGATTGCTTTCATGGTGGTGGTTCAGGGCGGCCGCGCGCGCAGTCGCCGAACGTCGTCGAAGATGGACGTACAGCACACGGATTCGGGCATCACAGTTGCCGTGGAAGGGCCCGGTCGGCATGTATCGCCGGCCGGGCCTTCCGCTTTATCTACTCCGAACGCAAGGCGAAGCTCACCGGCACGCGTGCCCACGCGCGCACCGCCCGGCCGTTCACCACCGCCGGTTGGAAGCGCCAGCCGGCCAGCACCTGCTCACGCGCACTGCGATCGAGCAGGGCATAGCCGCTGCCGTGTTCCACCTGGACATCCACCGGTTTGCCGGTTTCATCCACCAACACGCGTAGCAGAACGGTGCCCTGCATGCGCTGGCGCAAGGCCTGGACTGGAAACTGCAGCGGCGCCGCGCGATAGGCCAGGCTGGCCTCGACCGGTGCGGCAGTCACCGCAGTGGTGCCGGGCACGGCGCTGGCGGGCGCCAGGGTCGGCGCGCTGACCGGTGGCGCGGCGATCTGTCCGTCGGCGCTGGGGACCACCAGCGGCGGTGCGCTCAGCGGCAGCGGTCGCAGATGCGTCTGTGGCAGGGTTGGTGGCTTCGGCAGCGGTTTCAGTTCGACTGCTGGCGGTGGTGGCGGCACCGCAGGGGGATCGATCAAGTGGATCAACGGCACCGGCGCCAGCTGCCGGACCAGTACCAGCTGCGCTGGAGTGATCGGCCGCGAGGCGATCATGAGGACGGTAAGGTTGAGTGCGATCGCGGTACTGAGCGCGGCGATGCGTGCAGGGTTGGGATGGGGGCGATGAGCAACAGCCAGGCTTGCGGACGACATAAGCGACCTCCTGACGGCAGTTTGGGATGTTGCGGTCGTCACGCTGCACACAGGCAGGGGGATCGTGCGGCCGCGACTGCAGCGTATGCCTGTCGCGCGTCATGGCGCAAGTGGACGGCTGGACGGCCATTTCAGCGGGTCGCGATGCCCGTTTTGATACCGGGGAGGCTGGAAAGCGATTCCCCTGTGCAAAAAAAGCCCCGCGGAGAGGCGGGGCAGAACGCGGATGACAGGGGGATGGATGTTTCATCCGCATGCACAAGCTTCGGCGCACGCGCATAGGATCGATGTGCAATTCAGGTGAAGGAGGATTTAACACCGGCTCCTGCCCATCGTCGGGCGTGGCCTGCAACAATCAGGCAGCAGCAACGGGCCGACTGGGTCGGAGTGGCGACGGATGAATCTGATCAAATGGGCAACGCTGGCGGGACTGGCGTGTGCCGGGCTGCTGGCGGGTTCGCCGGCCCGGGCCGGCGATCTTTCCTGCAAGATGAGCTTCCAGCTGTCGGGCTGGTCGGTGTTCTACAAGACCGCCAGCGGCAGCGGTACGGTTCGCTGCAGCAACGGTCAGAGCCTGCAGGTAAAACTGCGCACCAAGGGTGGCGGCCTCACCTTCGGCAAGACCCAAATCAGCGACGGCATCGGCAAATTCAGCGGGATCAGCGACGTGCATGACGTGCTGGGTCATTACGCCAATGCCGAGGCGCATGCCGGCACGCAGGACAATGCGGCCACGGCGCAGGTGCTGACCAAGGGGAATGTCTCGCTGGCACTCAGCGGCAAGGGCGAAGGCTGGAATCTCGGCGTGGCGTTCGGCGCGTTCATCATCGAGCAGTAACGATGCCGGCTGACCTGCAGCGGATGTATCACGATAGGCAAGCGCCGGGGCGCCGGGTAAGGTAGCTGGACGCTGCATGGCGTCCCCGTCCCGCCAGGAGTCACCCATGTCCGCCACATCCGGTGCGGCGATCCCGCACTACAGTTTCGGCGACGAGCTGGCCAGCAGTGTCATCCACGGCATCGGCATCGTGCTCAGCATTGCCGGGCTGGCCACCCTGGTGGCTTTTGCGGCGTTGCACGGCGATGCGCTGGCGGTGATCGCCTGCGCGGTGTTCGGCACCTCGCTGGTGCTGCTTTACACCGCATCCACGCTGTACCACTCGATTTCCGTGGCCGCCGCGAAGCCGGCGTTGCGCGCGTTCGATCACATCGCGATCTACCTGCTGATCGCCGGCACCTATACGCCGTTCACCCTGATCGCGCTTCCAAGTCCGTGGGGCTGGAGCCTGTTCGCGGCCGTGTGGACGCTGGCCGTGGCCGGCAGCGCACTGGAGCTGGGCCTGCTCAAGCGTTATCACAGGTTGGCGGTGTTGCTGTACATCGGCATGGGCTGGATCGGCATGATCGCGTTCAAGCCGCTCAGTGCGCACCTGCAGGCCGGCGGCATGTGGCTGTTGATCGGCGGTGGCGTGGCCTACACGCTAGGCGTGCCGTTCTACCTGTGGCGGCGGCTGCCATATCACCACGCGTTGTGGCATGTGTTCGTGCTGACCGGCAGCACGCTGCACTACCTTGCCGTGCTGTTGTACGTGATCCCCGAAGCACGGACGTGAGCGTGCCCGCTGCGCTGGAGCGCATGCGCCGCGAACTCGAGGATGCGGCGACCCATCTGGGCAAGCCGCACGACCTGCGTTTCAAGCCGATGTTCGGCGGTCTGATGGCGTATCTCGATGAACAGCCGTGTGCATGGCTGACGATCGCCGGGCTGGCCCTGAAGCTGGCACCGGCCGATCAGTTGGCCTTGCTGCAGCTCAAGGGTGCCTCACGGCTGATCGCGAAACCGGGCGCGGCGCCGAGCCGGCATTACATCATCGTGCCGGTGGCGGTATGTCGCGATACTGCGCAATTCGCCGGATGGCTGGCGAAGAGCGCGGCCCACGCAGCGTCCGCAACCCGATCCAGCTCACGTCGCTGACGCGGCTCCGCCGAGCAGCATGGCCACGCCGAACAGGCCGACCATCACGAACGAAAGCACCAGCTTGATCAGGGTGCCGAACAGCAGGCCGAGCCAGGTGCCGATGCCGACATGGGCCGAACGCAGCATGCTGGTGCCGGAGGCCAGTTCGCCGGCGAGCGCGCCGAGGAAGGGCCCGAACAGCAGGCCAGGGATACCGAAGAACATCCCGGCCAAGGTGCCTAGCGTGGCGCCCCACAAGGCCAGCTTGCTGGCGCCGACGCGTTTGGCACCGAGCGTGCTCGCCACGAAATCGACTATCACCCCGATGGCGCCCAGCACGCCGATGATCAGCAGCCACCACAGCCCCAGATGCCGGTAGCCATCTACCGCGGCGACCAGCCAGATGCCGCCGAAGATCATCGGAATGCCCGGCAGCGACGGCAGCACGGCGCCGGCCAGGCCGCCGACGATCAGCAGCGCGGCGAGCACGTACAAGGCGATGTCCATCATGTCGGACCCGGAGCGGTGGTGTCGGCATTGGAGCAGAAATGAGTGGAGAGGGGTGAGGATCGAGTGGAAGAGCATCAGCAAGCAGCTTCTCTCTCACTGCTCACTCCTCTCCACTCACTTCTCGCCCTTGTGCTACTTCTCCACGAAGGCCCGCTCGATCACGTAATCACCCGGTTCGCGCGTGCGCGGCGAGGCGTGGAAGCCACGACCGTCGAGCAGGGAGCACAGGTCGTCCAGCATCACCGGGCTGCCGCACAGCATCACGCGGTCGCTCTCGGGGTTCAGCGGCGGCAGGCCGGTGGTCTCGCTCATCACGCCATCGACGATCGCGTCGGTGATGCGGCCGCGGTTGCGGAACGGCTCGCGTGTCACCGTGAGGTAGTAGATCAGCTTCTCGCGCACCAGCTCGCCGAGGTATTCGTGCTGCGGCAGTTCGTGTTCGAGGTAATGCGCGTAGGCGAGGTCGTTGATATGACGCACCCCATGCGCCAGCACGATCTTGTCGAAGCGTTCGTAGGTATCCGGATCGCGGATGATGCTCATGAACGGAGCGAGCCCGGTGCCGGTGCCGAGCAGGTACAGATGCCGCCCAGGCTTCAAGTCATTCAGCACCAGGGTGCCGGTGGGCTTGCGCGTGACGATCAGCGGATCGCCTGGCTGCAGATGCTGCAGGCGTGAGGTGAGCGGACCGTTGGCGACCTTGATCGAGAAAAATTCGAGGTGCTCTTCCCAGCTTGCGCTGGCGATCGAATACGCGCGCATCAGCGGACGTCCGTCCGTCTCCAGCCCGATCATCACGAACTGCCCACTGTCGAAGCGGAAGCCGGGGTCGCGTGTGGTGCGGAAGCTGAAGAGTGTGTCGTTCCAGTGCTGCACGTCGATCACGTGCTCGGTCGCGAATGCCACCATGGTGGGTTGTCTCGTGTGATTGCCGTATCGGATATCGGGAACTGTGTGCCTGTCCATCCGGCAGGTCGGGGACGCCGGATGGCGGCATTGCTGCGGCGCCTTGCGAGCGCCGGGATGAGCTCGGCGACAGTGCACAAGGATACGCGAGCAGGCCGCGCGACGCCTGTGCCGGCTACCCCAAGGCGAGTCGAAGGCTGCCAGCCACTACAATGACGGCATGTCCAACCCGCTTTCTCCACGAACCAGCGCTCTCTCTGCAGACGACTGGCGTCTGTGCGTCGCTCCGATGATGGACTGGACCGATCGGCACTGCCGCTACTTCCATCGCCTGCTGTCGCCGCGTGCGCGGCTGTATACCGAGATGGTGACCAGTGCGGCACTGGTGCGGGGCAAGCAGCTGCGACTGCTCGAACACAGCCAGCAGGAGCATCCGGTCGCCCTGCAGCTGGGTGGCAGCGATCCGCACGAGCTGGCACAGGCGGCACGCTTCGGCGCCGAGGCTGGTTACGACGAGATCAACCTCAACGTGGGTTGCCCATCCGATCGGGTGCAGTCGGGCCGTTTTGGCGCCTGCCTGATGCGCGAGCCGGCGCTGGTCGGCGACTGCATGAAGGCGATGCGCGACGCGGTCAGCGTGCCGGTGACGGTGAAATGCCGCATCGGCGTGGATGACCAGGACGACTACGCCGGCCTGCAGCACTTCACCGAGACCATGCTGGAAGCCGGCGTCGAGGTGCTGGTGGTGCATGCGCGCAAGGCCTGGTTGAAAGGCTTGTCGCCGAAGGAGAACCGCGAGATCCCGCCGCTGGACTACGAGCGGGTGTACCGGCTCAAGCGCGAGTTCCCGCAGCTGGTGGTGGTGATCAACGGTGGCATCACCACGGTCGAGCAGGTGCAGGTGCACCTGGCCCAGCTGGATGGCGTGATGCTGGGCCGCGCGGCGTATCACGATCCGTATCTGCTGGCGCAGGTCGAGGCGGCGTTGTACGGCGAGCCGCTGCCGGTGCGCGCGAGCGTGCTGTGGCATATGCGACCGTATATCGAGGCCGAGCTGGCGCGTGGTACCGCGCTCAAGCACATCACGCGGCACGTGCTGGGGTTGTATCAGGGCGAGCCGGGCGCGCGCGCGTTCCGGCGCACGCTCAGCGAGGGCGCACATCTGCCCGGGGCCGTCTGGGACTTGCTCGAACAGGCACTGGCGCCCTGCCCGGTGGCGGCGTGACAGCTGGCGGCCATCCGGTCAGTATTCAGCCCTGATTGCCTACGCTGGACGCACCGGCCAGTGCCGGGCGGGATTTTCACGCATGACGACGCACAAAAACTTCATCCTGGTTCTGCTGGTATGTCTGCTGCTGGGTGCGGCGTTGGCTGCTTCGGCGCAGTCGGCGGCGCCTGCGCTGACGCTGGATCAGGCGGTGCTCAAGGTGCAGCACGAGACCGGCGGCAAGGTGTTGTCGGCCAAGCAGCGTGGGATCGGGCATCGGCAGGAATACCGCATCAAGGTACTTACGCCGGACGGGCACGTGCGGGAGATGGCAGTTTCCTCCGAGGCGAGCAAGAATCCGGTTTCGACACCTTCAACCAAGAATCCGCCCGGCAAGAATCCGGGCAGCAAGGAGAAACACTGATGCGCATCCTGTTGGTGGAGGACGAGGCGCCGTTGCGCGAGACGCTGGCGGCACGCCTGAAGCGGGACGGTTTTGCGGTCGATGCGGCGCAGGATGGCGAGGAGGGCATCTACCTCGGCCGCGAGGTGCCGTTCGACCTGGCGATCATCGACCTGGGCCTGCCCAAGATGTCCGGCATGGATCTGGTCAAGGCGCTGCGCGAGGCCGGCCAGCGCTATCCGATCCTGATCCTGACCGCGCGCGGCAGCTGGCAGGACAAGGTCGAGGGGCTGAAGTACGGCGCCGACGACTACCTGGTCAAGCCGTTCCACGTCGAGGAGCTGCTGGCGCGCATCAACGCACTGGTACGTCGTGCCAGTGGCTGGTCGAAGCCGATCCTGGCCTGCGGCATGATCAAGCTGGATACCACCGCGCAGACGGTGACAGTGGAAGGCAAGCTGGTCGACCTGACCAGCTACGAATACAAGGTGCTGGAATACCTGATGCTGCACGCGGGCGAACTGGTCTCCAAGGCCGACCTCACCGAGCACATCTACCAGCAGGATTTCGACCGCGACTCCAACGTGCTCGAAGTGTTCATCGGCCGGCTGCGGCGCAAGCTCGATCCGGAAGGCACCCTCAAACCCATCGAGACGGTACGTGGACGCGGATACCGCTTTGCCATCCCGCGCACCGACGGCGACGACGAATGAGCCGGAATCGCCGCGCCGGCCGCTGTCACTGGCGGCCCGCGCGGCGATCGCTACCGGCTTCGTGCTGGCCGGCTTTCTCGGTCTGGTCGGGCTGACCCTGTCGCAGGCGAACAAGGAGCGCGCCTTGAGCGCGCTGCATGACCGCCTGCAGAATTTCGCCCTCGCCTACATCACCAATACCGACGTCAACCGCTACGGCAAGCTGTTGTCACCCTCGTCCGACACCTTGCCCGATCCGAATTTTTCGCGGCCCGGTTCCGGGCTGTATGCGGTGGCCGTGGGTGAGCACGGCTATCACTGGGAGTCCTCGTCGGCGATCGGCCGCGACTTCAGCTTCCTGAAAGCGCTGGAGCCGGGGCAGAGCCTGTTCGTCGGCCCGATCGATACGCGCATGGGGCGGCTGTACTACTACAGCTACGGCGTCGCGCTCGATACCGATGAGAAGGGCAAGTCGGTGCCGCTCACCATGACGGTGGCGCAGACCGAGGAGCAGTTCGAAGGTGCGAATGCGGCGTTCCGCCACGCCCTGGTGATCTGGCTGTCGATCCTCGGCGTGATGCTGATCGTGCTGCAACTGCTGCTGCTGCGCTGGAGCCTGACGCCGCTGCGCAAGGTGGCCAGCGACATGAGCCGGGTCGAACACGGCGACAGCGAATTGCTGGACAGCCAGTATCCGCTGGAACTGACCGGGCTGACCGAACGCATCAATGCCTTCATCAACAACGAGCGCGAACAGCGCACCCGCTACCGGCATACCCTGGCCGATCTGGCGCACAGCTTGAAGACGCCGCTGGCAGTGATCCGTTCGCAGCTGGAGTCGACCGCGGGTGGTGAGCCGAGCTTGGGTGGCAGTGTGCTTGCCCAGGTGCGGCGGATGGATGAACTGGTCGCCTACCAGCTGTCGCGTGCCGCCACCACCGGCCGCCGCACCTTCGCCAGCGCGGTACCGATCGCCGGCCATGCCGAGGATCTGGTGCAGAGTCTGGAGAAGGTCTATGCCGTCAAGAATGTGCTGTGCGAATTCGATATCGAGGATGGCGCGGTGTTCTACGGCGAGCAGGGCGATCTGCTGGAGTTGATGGGCAACCTGCTGGAAAACGCATTCAAGTGGTGCGGCCACCGTGTCCTGCTGGTGGTGAAGATGCAGCCGCAGGCTGGGCGACAGCGGCCAGGCCTGTGGTTGAGCGTGGAGGACGATGGTCCGGGCATCGCCGAGGAGAAGATCGAAAAGGTGCTGCAGCGAGGCGTGCGTGGCGACGAACGGGTGCAGGGCCACGGCATCGGGCTGTCGATCGTGCAGGACATCGTGCATGCCTATCAGGGCGAGCTGGTGGTCGATCGCTCACCGGAGTTCGGTGGTGCCCGCTTCAGCGTGAGCCTCGCAGCGAGCTGAGCCGCTTTATTCGGACGTTCAGCGCGGCCGGCAGAATCCGGGCGGCTCGCGGCCTTCGGCCGGCGAGCGACCGTAGAACGCTTCCAGCAATCCGGCGACCGCGGGCTCGGCCTGGCGCAGCAGCGCGGGTTGCGAATAGTGCAGTTCGCTGACCACGGCGAAATATTCGCCGGCGCTTTCCGTCGCATGGTGATCGATCGGGCTGTCGTGACTGTCCGCGGGCATACTGAGCAGACGATCGTAGGCGAGCTGGAATTGCCTGATCCAGCGTCGTCGCGGAATGTCCACCAGCGGTGGTACGCCATCGGGCGGTCCGTCGAGCATGTCCAGCTTGTGTGCCATCTCGTGCACGACCACGTTGTAGCCATCCCACGGCTGCTCCAGGTCCAGTTGCACATCGGCCAGCGACAGCACCAGCGGGCCGCGTTCCCATGCCTCACCGATCAGTACCTCGTCGCCCTCGGTGACGACACCGGTGCGGTCATCGTGATGACTGCGGCGCACCTTGAACTCGCCCGGGTAGATCAGCACCTCGCGCCAGCCGCGCAGGCTGGCGGCACCCTGTTGCAGCGCCGGCAGACAGGCCTGCATGGCGATCAGCAGCCGCCAGTAGTCGTCCAGCACGGCACCGGCCAGTGCATGGAAGCGTTTGCGGGCGAGGAACAGCGCAGCGAGCCGACGCAGCTGGTGTTGTCGCTCGGGATCCAGTCGACGTGCGAGTGGGCAAGCGGCCAGTGCACGCCGCCACAGCGGGTCGGCAATCGGTGCGGGTTCGAGACGGGCCCACAGTGAGGGCCACCAACGACCCAGCATGATGCCTGGCGCTACTGGATGGATCCGGGTAGCAGCGATTGCCAGCCCAGATGCGGCTGGCGCGCGCGCGCCGGTGTGGAGGGCGCACCGCTGGAGCGATCGTTGCCGTTGCTGGAGGTGTTGCCGGAGCCGTCGCTGCCCGTGCTGTGCGATGGCGTATCGCGGCTCAGCCCCAGCGCATCGCCGCCGGTGTTGTTGGCGTCACGCGAACTGCTGTTGTCGGTAGCCGTGTGCTGGGCACTGTCCTGCTCCTGGGTGTCCAGATTCGCCGCGGCAGCACTGCCGATCCCGACAATGCACAAGGCACAACCGATAAGCCAATGGGTGGCGCGCATGGCGATCAAACTCCCTGACCCGCAAGCGAAGACCCGGATCGTCGCAGAAACATCGTGGCGCTGCCAGTGCTGCCGTCGCGGTCGCCACCACGTCGGCAATCTCGCCGGATGCCGCGCGTCGCGTCGGCCGGGCTAGAATTCGCACATGCCCAGCCAGAACCGCTTCTTCGCTCCTTGCCGCCGCTGGCCGGATACTGCTCCGGCGAGCTGGAACGGCTGATGCAGCCGGCGCAGCTGTTGGCCATGCTTGCCGCGGGTGAGCCGCTCTCCGGTGCCGGCCTTGCCGAGCAGGCCGGGGTGACCCGCGCGGCGATCTGGAAGCAGGTTGAGGTTCTGCGCGCTCGCGGCGTGCCGATCGAGGCGCGCGGGGCGGCCGGTTACCGGCTGCCGTGGCCGCTGCAGATGCTGGATGCGCAGCAGATTCGCACCGCGTTGCCGGCATCCTTGGCACGCCAGCTGGGCGCACTGGAGGTGCATTGGGAACTGGATTCGACGTCCAGCGAACTGCAGCGACGTGGGCTTTCGGCAAAAGATCTCGGCGTGCTGCTGGCGGAAACCCAGAGCGCCGGACGTGGCCGGCGTGGACGCACGTGGTTGTCGCCGCCGGGGCTGAATCTGTATCTGTCCTGCCTCAAGCGCTTCGAATCGGGTTTCGCTGCCCTGAGCGGATTGTCGCTGGCAATCGGCGTGATCGTGCTGCGCGCGCTGGAGTCGCTCGGCATCCGCGGAGCCGGCCTGAAATGGCCGAATGATTTGCTGGCCGGCGCTGACGCGCACCCGGCGACGGGCAAACTCGGCGGCATCCTGGTCGAGCTGAGCGGTGAATATCAGGGGCCGTGCGCGGCGATCATCGGCATCGGCCTCAACCTGCGACTGACACCAGCGCTGCATGCGCAGGCCGGGCAGCCGGCTTGTGATCTGGCCACGCTGGCGGGCGGCACGCCGCCGGATCGCAATCGTGTGGCGGCGGCACTGATCGCAGCCCTGGTGGAAGGCCTGCAGCAATTCGAGCGTGACGGTTTCGCCGCCTTCGTCACCGAGTATGCGCGGCACGATCTGCTGCGCGGCCAGCTGTTGCAGCTGAGCGGTGCGCTCGGCGCGTTCGATGGCATCGGTGCCGGCGTGGATGCCCGCGGCGCCCTGCAGGTGCGCCTGGCCGACGGCAGCCTGCGCCAGGTCGACAGTGCGGATGTCACGGTGCGCCGCGCATGAAGCTGCTGCTCGATCTGGGCAACACCCGGCTGAAATGGGCACTGCAGGCACAGCCCGGGGCGTGGCTGGCACAAGCTGCGGTGGATTGGCAGACCGATGTCGCCGCGGCGCTCGACGTGGCGTGGGCTGGTTTGCCGCGACCTGTGATGGTGGTCGCTGCCTCCGTGGTCGACAGCGAGCGCGAAGCACAGGTAAGCGCCAGTGTGAGCCGGCTGTTCGACCGCCTGCCGCACTGGCTGCACACGCCGGCCAGCGCCTGCGGTGTGCGCAATGCCTATGCCGAGCCGCAGCGACTCGGCGTGGATCGCTTTCTGGCGATGCTGGCGGCGCACGCCAACGGGGCTGCGCCGTGCGTTCTGGCGGGCGTGGGGACGGCGCTCACACTTGATGCCCTGACCGCGGACGGCCAGCATCTTGGCGGGCTGATCGCACCGGGGCCACAGCTGATGCAGCAATCCCTGCTGGGTGCGACCGTGCGGGTACGGCCGCAGCGGCCCGGCGAGATTCTGGAACTGGCCGACAACACCGCCGACGCGGTGACCTCGGGCTGCTGGCAGGCGGCGGCCGCACTGATCGAACGCTTCGCCACACGCATGGCCCCGCGAATGGGCGGCTCACCCATGCTGCTGCTGGACGGTGGCGACGCGGCGACCCTGCTGCCGCTGCTGTCGCTGCCGGCACAGCTTAGCCGTGATGGCGTACTGCGCGGTCTGGCGCTGTGGGCGGATACGCAGATGGTGGCAGCTTCCGCCGGATAGAATGGCGGTTGCTGTCGGTGCTGGGGGTTCGATGTTTCTGCGTCTGCTGTTTGTACTCCTGAGTGCGCTCAATATCGCGGTAGGTGCGTGGCTGCTGCTGGGCCAGCCGTATGCCCGCGGTGGCAACCCCACCGATCCCGGCGTGACGGAACTGCGCCTGCTGTCGGAGCTGCCGACACCGGCTGCTTCGACCCAGGCTCCCATTCCTGCGTCGTCGTCGGCGACCGCCACGCCAGCGGCCATCAGCTACAGCTGCCTCGCACTGGGTCCGTTCGCCACCCCGCAGGACCTGCGCACGGCGCGGCAGGCGTTGACCACGCAAGCCACACGGCTGCGTTCGCGCCAGGAGCAGACCAGCCAGACCAGCGGCTGGTGGGTGTATCTGCCGGCCGCCGGCAGTCGCGCGCAGGCGCTGGAGCAGGCGCGGCAGCTCGGTGCGCACAATATCGGCGATTACTTCGTGGTCAGTTCCGGCGATCAGCCCAATGCGATTTCGCTGGGCGTATTCAAGGATCCGGCCAATGCGCGCAAGCGCCGCGACGAGGTGATTGCCGCCGGCTTTCCCGCCCGCATGAGCGAGCGCGGCGAAAGCGTGCCCGAATACTGGCTCGACCTGGTGGTGGCCGACGGCAGCCATTTCGACTGGCGCAGCCGCATCCACGCCAGCGGGATCGGCTCGCACAGCACCGGCTGTTTTTGAGCATGCACGGCCGAGCCTGCTAGAATCCCCGACCTTCGCCGGCATAGCTCAGTTGGTAGAGCAACTGATTTGTAATCAGTAGGTCCCCAGTTCGAATCCGGGTGCCGGCACCAGAAAGACCAAAAGGCCCACAGCGATGTGGGCCTTTTTTCATGGGTTGAATGCAAGCCTCATCCGGCATGCCGGCACTCAGCCTTCATTCGGCGGCACCAGCTTGCGCTGCATGATGGGGGAAACTGGTGAAGCCCGCGTGGGCTTGCCGCGATGGATGGAGATCGTGGTCTCGGCCGTGGGGTGCTCCACGTTGCCGGTCAGCAGGTTGACGCTGCCGGCCGCGTCGACGCGCACGATTCGGACATCGTCGATCGACAGCGGCTGCCCGGCGGTCAGGGTGGTTGCCGGGCGCTGCGGCAGTACCAGCCATGCACTGCCCAGCGAGCCCGGTGCAATCCGTCCGCTGCCGTCTTGGTCCACCAGCAGCGCGGTATGTTCATCGATGCCGACACCGAAGATTCGTCCGGCCGGAAACTCCTGGTTGAAGCGGGCGACGAAGGTGATCAGGCGTCCGAGCCGGCTGCGCCGCGAGAAGTGGGTGTCGATGACGACATGGGCCAGCTGCGGGTAGTGCAGGAAGTCGCTTTCGAGTGACATCTCGGCGTTGTAGGGATCGGCCAGCGCCGCGCTGGATTCCATGCTGCCGCCAGCGAGCGCGGTGTAGCTGTAGTGGCCCAGGATTGCCAGGCCGGCGCTGCTGCCGCCGATCGGGCGATGCAGACGCACATGCTCGTTCAATGCGTCCTGCACCGGCGTGCCTTTCCAGTAGTTGATGTAGTGCGCCTGATCGCCGCCGGCGAGGAAAATCCCGTCGGCGCCACGCAGCGCCGCCAGCACGCGCGGATCGAATGACGCCTGCCGGTTGTGGAACACAATGGTTTCGGCCGATACCACCGGCCCCCACTGGGTGGCGAACTGCTCGCCGTAGTTACCATTGTGCGGATCGAAGCTGTCGTCGGCGCGCAGTATCACGATATGGCCGCCGCCGGCACGGCGGGCAATGAACTCGAAGGCCGCATCGACACTGCCGCCGCCACCCATCAGGGCGAAGCCGGTTTCGGTGTGCGCGGCGCGCGGCAAGCGTGGGTCTCCCGTCACGAAATAGTCGAAATTCCGGTCCTGATACGCCTGCGGACGTGAGTCCGCCGATGCGTCTGCTGCGGGTGGCGATGGCACCGGGCTGGCCACGCCGAAGGTGCAGGTAGTGAGCAGCGCAAGCAGCGCCAGCAATCGGCCGGGAAGACGCATGCGGTGATCCTTGCGTAATGAGTCGTGTCGCAATATCTAACACAATCGCAATAACTTGCCATTTTTGCGCAGCTCTGCGTTAAATCCAGCTCGGTCCGGGGATCGCGGCAGATGCCAGGCAGGCGTCGATTGCAGGCGATGAGCGGGGGAGCGCAAGGCACGGCGGGGGCTGTGCGGATACGCGGAATTCATTCCATGGGGAAATCGATGCGCAAGATATTGTTGGCCACGGCCGTGCTGGCTGCCTTGAGTTGTACCGCGGCGATCGCCGCCGACCAGCCGGTCGACGAGGCGCAGGATGCGCAGGCGACGCCGCCCCCCGCGGCAACGAAGCTGCAGGAAGTGCTGGTTACCGGTTCGCGCATTCCACGGGCGCAGGTCGAGGGGCCGGCGCCGATTGTCACGATCACCGCGCAGGACATCACCCGCAACGGCTTTGCCAACGTGACGGACCTGATGGCCTCGCTGACCCAGAATCTGGGCGCGCTGGACACTAACCAGAACACCAACGGCTTCTCGCCCGGCGCGCAGGCGGTCGATCTGCGCGGGCTTGGACCGAATCACACGCTGGTGCTGGTGAACGGGCGGCGTATCGCCGACTACCCGCAGTCCTACGGCGGCAACAGCAATTTCACCGATATCTCGAACCTGCCCACCTCGCTGATTGATCGCGTGGAAATTCTCAGTGGCAGTGCCTCGGCGATCTATGGTTCGGATGCGATCTCCGGAGTGATCAACTTCATCCTGAAGAAGAAGGCCGACGGCACCACGGTGGATTTCCGCGTGGGCGACACGCAGCACGGCGGCGGCGCTTCGCAGCGGCTGCAGATCTCCAGCGGCTTTTCCAGCGGCCGCTTCGATTCGGTATTCGGCGTGGAGTTCGTCCATCAGCTGCCACTGTGGGCCTACCAGCGCAGTTTCACCGATTCGCGCCTGGACGCTCCGGGCGATCCATCCCGGATTGCCGCCAGTCAGGTATTCACCCGCATCGACGAGGACGACAATTACATCGATCCGGGCAAGGCCACCTGCGATGCACTGTCTTCGTACGACCGTGGCTCGATCGTCTACGCGTACCGCAGGAATTACGGCTATTACTGCGGCAGCTACAAGGACGTCGGCTACGGCACCCTGGAGAACGGGCGCAAGGCGGTGAATTTCTACGGCACCGCCAGCTACCACCTGACCGACAACATGGAGGCCTTCCTGGACATCCAGGCGGCCACTTCGCATCAGGACAGCTACAACACGCCGTTGCAGTGGGAGAACAGCTACCAGCTCAATGGCGACTCCTCGCCGATCCCGTTCTACAACCAGGCCACCGGCCAGGTGGAGCAGTGGCAGCGCAAATATTTCACGATCGAGGAGAACGGCGGCTTTGGCCCCGGCCTGATCAGGAACATCAACAACACGCTGTCGCTGAACACCGGTATCAAGGGCAGCATCCCCGACACGAGCTGGACTTACGAGGCGCTGTTCGGGCACTCGCAGAACGAACTGGAGAGCAAGGAGCCGGCGCTGGTCTCGGCCAGGGCGCAGGCGCTGTATCTGGGCCCGTCGCTCGGCGTCGACCCCGACAGCGGCTACGACATCTACAACGCACCGATCAGCCGGTTGTATACGCCGCTCACCGTCGCCCAGTTCCGTTCGATCACGCAGGACTCGATCGATCACGACAAGAGTCGCTCCGAAAACTTCAGCCTGACGATGACGAACACCGATCTGTTCACCTTGCCGGGCGGCTCGGCAGGTTTCGCCGGCGTGGCCGAATACGGCAACCAGTACTACGGGCTGAAGCCGGATCCGTTGTCGCTGGACGGCAGCTACTTCGGCCTGCACAACACCGGCGCGGTGGGTTCGCGCGATCATGTCGGCGTGGGCGGGGAGTTGAGTGCGCCGCTGCTGTCGACGTTGACGCTTACCGCCGCGGGTCGCTACGACCGCTACCAATACGGCTCCACCACGGCGGGCAAGTTCACCTACTCGCTGGGCATCGAATACCGCCCGTTTGACAGCCTGTTGTTACGCGGCTCGGCCGGCACCGGTTTCCGCGCGCCGGATCTTTCCTATCTGTATGCCGGGCTCAGTGGCTCGAGCTCAAGTGGCACCGATTACTACCTGTGCCGCCGCGATGAACCGGAGTCCGGTCCCGACTACTACGACGACTGCAGCAATGGCGATGTGGGCTTCAACGGCCGCAGCCACGGCAGCACCGCGCTGAAAGACGAAACCAGCAAGTCGTTCACCTACGGCTTCGTCTACTCGCCGATCCACAACCTGGACATCAGTGCGGACTACTACATCATCAAGTTGAACAACGAGGTGGAGTACCAGGACAGCGACACCATCCTGCGCGAGGAGGCCGATTGCCGGCTGGGTCAGAACGCTGCCGGCGTGCCGGTCGACATCAATTCCGCGTTGTGCCAGCAGGTGTTGAGCCAGGTGGTGCGCAACTCGCCGACGGCGTCGAATAATCCGGATGGCATCACCTCGGTGCTGGTGTTGCCGATCAATGCCGCGGTGGATCGTACGTCCGGGGTGGACTTCAACACGCATTACCTGCTCGAAACGCCGCGCGCGGGCTCGTTCGATTTCAATCTCGGGCTCACCTATGTCGCTACCCACAAGGTGCAGTTGTTCAAGGGCGATCCCGTGGTGAACGAGCTCACCGACCTGTACGACTATGTGATACCGCGCAGCAAGGCCAGTTACTCGGTAGCCTGGACGCTGGGCAAGCTCACCACCACCGTGCATGGCTCGCGCCTGGGCGGCCTGCCCAACTACGACGGCACGCAGCGGCTCGCTCCTACCTTCGTTTACAACGGCTCGCTCAACTACCGCTTCACGCCACGCGCCTCGCTGACGTTTGTGGTGGACAACCTGTTCGACAAGAAGCCGGCGCCGGACAGCACCTGGACCAGCTATCCGTATTACTCGCGCAGCTGGTTCAGCCCGGTCGGTCGCGCCTACTTCGTCGAATTCAACTACCGCTTCGGTGGCAGCGACAGCAAGGGCCGCTGACTCGACAAGCTGCCGTCATCAGCCGCCTATGGCGGCTGATGACGTTTCCGCAAGTCGCACCTGTTCAGTGCTTGACGGCTGGTGTCGGCGCAACGCTGGCTGGTGGCGTGGTCGTCGGGGCGGCAACCGGCATATTGCTCATGGGATCGTTCGCCATGGCCTTGGTGGTTTGATCCATGGCCTTGTCGCGCGCGTCAGGTATCGCCGCCAGTTTCTTCGCCAGCTGCAGGTGGGTCGTGAGCGTAGGCAGCGTGGCCTGCGCGAACTGGCGTACCTCCGGGTCTTTCGCCTGCTTGCCTTCTTGCGTGAACATCTTCACGGCTTGCTGGTGATCCTTGACCATGTCCTTCGTCCACGCCTGATCAAACGCACTACCGCTTTTCGCCTGCAGATCCTTGCTCTCTTTCTGGGCATCCGACGAGGGATCGCCGGGCAACGTCACCTGCTTGTTCTGGGCCAGCGTTTTCAGCTGGTCGTTGGCCTTGCTGTGGTCATCGACGATGCGCTGCGCGAGCTGCTTAACCTGCGCATCGGAAGACTTGTCCAGCGCCAGCTGACCCAGCTGCACTTCGGCCAGACCAGCGGCGGCGGCATGCTGCATGAACGCACTGTCGGTCGCGTTGGTCGCGCTTTTTGCGCCGGATGGTCCATCGGATTGGGCCATGGCGGCGCAAGCCATGCTTGCCAGCAGTGTGCTGCCGAGTGCCTGCCAGAGGTGTCGCGTCGTCATGTCGGTGTGCTCTTTCGATGGCTGGTAGTCGATGAGAGCGGATGGACCGAAAAAGGTTTGTGATGACTGCATAGGCCCACGCGACTTGGCTGAATAATTCAAAACACCCTTAACAGCTTTATCGCAAATCCTGCACTTCTGCGCCTGCAGGCTTGGCAGATCGACGCGAGGGCCGGATCATGGAAACACTCTACGTGGTGCAAAGCTTTCACGAGGTGGATGGCGCCGTCCTGCCCGAAAAGCCGGTGCTGCACGGTATGGAGGCGCTCGCGCGTCGCAGTGGCGAGCAGCTCGCCATGCAATGCGAAGGCGTACTGGTGTATGCGCAGGGCGCGGATACGGATCGGGGCGAGTATTCGGATCCGGTCATTCTGGCGAAATACGGCCGCGTGCCGGACCCGCAGAAGCAGGGCCTGTATAGCTACCGCTGAGCAAGGGCGCGGTATCTGCGCGGCCGAACGTGGCGATTGTCCACGGCAGCGATTGCCCAGGAAAGCGCGACGCTGCGCACGGCGTAAAAACTTGCTACGATCGGTTCGGCGGCTGCACGGGGGCAGCCGGGGGTAATGACATGCAAACGCTTATTGCGCACTCCGCCTTCTGGCGGGCTGTGTCGCTGTTTGCAGGGATGCTGATGGGGAAAATCGCACGGGATACCAGGCCAGCAGGCGTGGCTATTTGTGGCGAGCTTGTAACTTGGTGTTCGGGCGCGCAATCGCGCCGCGAGGATGAACTGGCACGAAGTCGCCAGACTGAATCCAGCTGAGTCATGTGGCAAGTTCCAGCGCGATGGAATGCGGTTCGCTAGTTACCGCTGTTTGGCGATGGGCGAAATGATTTGGTGTAGGCGGCAGCATATTGCCGGGTCGCTACGCGGCAGGCCGTCGAAGTACGCCGGCCGGCTGCGTAAGGGGAATTCGATAACACTCTTCTGCCGGATTGCTGCAGCGCTGGTGGTTATTGGTGACTAGGCGCGGCTCGCGCGGCGGCGGTGATCCCATTCCGGTAAACTCCGCCAGTTCGCAATGCGGCATGTCGCGAACGCCTTTTCACGGAGACGGCGGCAATTCGACCGGGATGAACGGTGCGGACCGTGTTTGCTGGCTGTCGCCGCTATACCGGCATGGCGTCGCGATGGTTCAAGCCTGCGCCGGTCGGATGCCACAGGCAGGTAGACAAGTTCATGAACAAGCAGACCGTTTCACTGATCGGCGTGCCGACCGACATTGGCGCCGGGCATCGCGGTGCCGCGATGGGGCCAGAAGCGCTGCGCGTGGCCAACCTGGCAGCCAGGCTGGAACGCCGCGGACTGACCGTGATCGACCGCGGCAACCTGCAGGGACCGCTCAATCCATGGCAGCCGCCTACGCATGGCTACCGTCACCTGGATGAAGTGGTGGCCTGGAATACGGCCGTCTATACGGCTGTTCACCAGGAGCTTCAAACAGGGCGCCTCCCGATCATGCTGGGTGGCGATCACTGCCTGGCGATCGGTTCGATCTCGGCGGTGGCGCGTCATTGTCACGACGCAGGCAAGCGGCTGCGCGTGCTGTGGCTGGATGCGCACACCGACTTCAATACCGCGCAGGCCACGCCGTCGGGCAATATCCATGGCATGCCGGTGGCCTGCCTGTGCGGCACCGGACCGGCCGAACTCACGGGACTCAGTGGCAGCACGCCGGCAACGACACCTGATGTTTTCCGCTATATCGGCATCCGCTCGGTGGACGAGGGTGAAAAGCAGCTGGTGCGCGAGGCGAGCATGAGCGTGTTCGACATGCGCCGCATCGATGAGATCGGCATGAAGGGCGTGATGGAAGAGGCGCTGGCCGGCGTCGACGGAAATACCCATCTGCACGTGAGCTTCGATGTGGATTTCCTCGATCCCAGCATCGCCCCCGGCGTCGGCACCACCGTGCGTGGTGGCCCGGATTACCGTGAGGCGCAGTTGTGCATGGAGATGATCGCCGATACCGGCTGCATGGCGTCGCTGGACATCGTCGAGCTGAACCCGGCCTACGACAAGCGCAATCAGACCGCCAAGCTGGCGGTGGACCTGGTCGAATCGCTGTTTGGCAAATCCACGCTGCTGCGCTGATTGCACTGGCCCGAAGACATTACAAGCGAATCCTATGCAGACTCGAGTTCTCACCGGCATCACCACCACCGGTACCCCGCACCTGGGCAATTACGTGGGTGCGATCCGCCCGGCCGTCGAAGCCAGCCGGCGCGCTGATGTCGATGCGTTCTACTTCATGGCTGACTACCACGCGCTGATCAAGAGCGACGACGCGGCGCGGATCGAGCGCTCGCGGTTGGAGATTGCCGCGACCTGGCTGGCTGCTGGACTGGATCCGCAACGCGTTACGTTCTACCGGCAGTCGGATATTCCGGAGATTCCCGAGCTGACCTGGTTCCTCACCTGCGTCGCCGCCAAGGGCATGCTGAACCGCGCGCACGCCTACAAGGCGGCGGTGGACCGTAATACGGAGACCGGCGAGGACGCCGACGCCGGCATCACCGCCGGCCTGTACATGTATCCGGTGCTGATGGCAGCTGACATCCTCGCGTTCGACGCGCACAAGGTGCCGGTGGGTCGCGACCAGATCCAGCATATCGAGATGGCACGCGACCTCGGCCAGCGCTTCAACCATATCCATGGCCGCGAGTTCTTCGTGTTGCCCGAAGCGCTGATCGAGGAGCAGGTGGCGACCTTGCCTGGGCTCGATGGCCGCAAGATGTCCAAGAGTTACGACAACACGATTCCGCTGTTCGCTGGTGGCAAGAAACAGTTGCGCGAGACGATCATGCGCATCGTCACCGACTCGCGTCTGCCGGGCGAGCCGAAGGATCCGGAAAGTGCTTCGCTGTTCACCATCTTTCGTGCGTTTGCCAACGAGACCGAGACGGCGGCGTTCCGCCAGGCCCTGCTGGACGGCCTCGGCTGGGGCGACGCGAAGCAGGTGCTGTACGAACGGGTCGAGGCCGATGTGGCGCCGATGCGTGAACGCTACGAAGCATTCATGACCGATCCCGCCGCCATCGAGGCGATCCTGCAGCAGGGCGCGCAGAAGGCGCGCGCGATCGCCACGCCGAAGCTTGCCGCTTTGCGTGATGCGCTGGGGCTGCGTTCGGCCAGTACCTCGGCGACCAGCGCGGCCTCGCCGAAGACGGTCACGAAGCAGGACAAAATGCCGCGCTTCGCCAGTTTCCGCGATGCCGATGGTAACTTCCGCTTTCGCCTGTTCTCCGCGGAAGGCGAGGAGTTGCTGCTGTCGATCCCGTTCGCCGATCCGAAGGCGGCTGGCACGCTGCAGAAGCGCCTCAAGACGCTGGGTGCCGCCGGTGCCGTGCTGCAGATCCAGCCGCAGGGCATGACCCTGGATCTGGATGGTAAGCAGGTTGCCAGCACGCCCGACTATCGCGACGAGCAGTCGCGTGACGAGGCACTGGGGCAACTGCGCCAGGCGCTGGATCAGCTCGCTGCGCAGGATTGATGCGCAGCGGCTCAAGCCGACGGAGTGATTGATCGATGCGTTACCTCGCCATCCTGTTGCTGGCCCCGTGGCTGCTGATCCTGTGCTGGGCCTACTGGGCTTATCCGAAAAGCCTCCCGCGTACCTCGGGCCGGCGCATTTTCGATTTCGTGGCCTTGCTGCTGGCGATGATCGGCGCGGCGCAATGCGCGGTGATCGGCTTCGACATGGTCGAGCTGCCGCCGGTCGACCAGTTTGGCCGTGCGAGCGGAGGCATCTGGCAGCAGGTGTTGCCCGCGCTGTATGGCTACGGTGCGTTTGCCGTGGTGCTGGTGCTGGCGATGTTGTTGCGTCACGTGTGCTGGGGACGGCGTCGCTGATTCTGGCTGGCGTCAGTCCCAGCGATGGAGGTGAGGCCCGAAGGCATCGCGCTGCGGGCGCACCACGCAGAAGCGGTGGCCGCTGGGTGCTTCCATCACCCACCAGCGCCCGCGCACGAAGGACATCCGCTTCGCGCCGAGTCGTTCCAGCCGGCTCACTTCCGCCTCCAGATCATCGGTCTCGATATCCAGATGCACGCGGCTGGGGTGATCCACCCGCTGCAGCAGGATGATCGGCTCATCCGTGGCGGTTCCCAGTTCAGCGTACTTGCCGTCACCGTCCTGATCGGGATTGGCGACTGGCTTGCCCAACGCCCGGCTCCAGAACGCGGTGGCCGCCGCGAGATCGTCGCCGCAGCAGTCGAGGACGAGGGTGCTGAGACGGCTGTGGTGCATGATGATCTCCGCTGAATTCGGCGCGTTCCTTCTACGCCAACACGCGTGAACCCGGCGCAATGCGAGAATAGCTTCCATGATGCCGCTCAAATATCTCCAGGCGTACCCTGCAACCTTGCAGGACAAGGTGCGCCAGCTGATCGCGCAGCAGCGCCTCGGCGAGCATCTGGCAAAACGCTACCCGGATCGCCATGCGGTGCAGAGCGACAAGGCGCTGTACGCCTATACGATGGATCTGAAGCAGCAGTACCTGAAAAATGCGCCAGGCATCGACAAGGTGCTGTACGACAGCAAACTCGATGTGGTGCGCAACGCGCTCGGGCTGCATACCGCGATCTCGCGCGTGCAGGGCGGCAAACTCAAGGCCAAGAAGGAAATCCGTGTGGCGGCGCTGTTCAAGGTTGCTGCGCCTGAATTCCTGCAGATGATCGTGGTGCATGAACTGGCGCACCTGAAAGAGCAGGATCACAACAAGGCGTTCTACCAGCTGTGCCAGTACATGCTGCCGGACTACCATCAATGGGAGTTCGATCTGCGCGTTTATCTGACCTGGCGCGAACTGCCACCCGCGGTCGATGCGGACAATCGAGAATGACAATGGATAGTGCGGCGCTACAGAAATACCTGCTGCGGTTGTTCGAGCGGCATGATGTCGAACTGGAGGCGGACGAAGACGGCTGGCTGGTCACCGATGACGATTTCCCCGCGATTCGCGCCGAGTGGCATGAGGGCAGCGCAGGTGAGCCGGGTCGCCTCGATGTCGACGTGGTACTGAGCGAGGAGCGCCGCATCGAGGAGAGTTTCGCCGGTATTGGCAACGGCGATGCCGGTTGTCGCGATGCCTTGCATACGTTCGAGATGAATGTTTTTCATCTGCTGCTGGCCGCCTGCTGGTACGTCACCGACGACCGCAAGATGCGGATCGCCGCGTGGGAGATCGGTGTGCGCACGTGGGACGTATTCATCGGCCCGTTCACGTTGCGTGGTGCTGACGAAAGCATCGCGGCCATTTCATCAGAAGCGCTGGAAGCCATCGAAGCTGCATTGAAGCGTGAGGCACTGGCACCGGAGCTGCATTGGCTGCGGCTGGTGCACCAGCACGGGACGGACGGCAATGCGCGCTGCGAAGCGCTGTTGGATAACGAACCCTGGACCGCAGGAACGCTTGCGCTCGATTCTGTTGCGTGGCCGTTGAGCGGGCACGACTACAGCGCCCGCTGCTTCATGCTGCTGGACGTGCGCGACTACTGACCAGCGCCGGAAAACAAACAGGGCGCCTTCGGGCGCCCTGTTTGTTGATGCGTGGCAACTCAGATCAGTTCGGCAGTGCCAGATCGTCCAACATCGCCTTGAGGAAGCGCGCGGCTTCACCGCCGGTAGCGGCGCGGTGATCGAAGGTCAGCGACAGCGGCATGCGGCGATGTACTTCGATACCACCGATCACCGCGACCACGTCGTGGCTGAGTTTGCCGGCACCGACGATCGCGACGGTCGGCGGTACCACTACCGGCGTCGCGTAGCGGCCGGCGAACATGCCGAAGTTGGACAGGCTGATGGTGTAGCCGGACAGCTCCGAGGCCGGGATCGAACGATCCTCGACCTGCGTGCGCAGGCGCTTGATCGCGGCGCGGATGCCGGCACCGTCGAGCACATCGGCGTTGCGCAGCGCCGGCACGAACAGGCCGTCGTCGGTATCCACCGCGATGCCGATGTCGACATGCGGATGCAAGGTACGGGTGAGATTCTTGCCGTCGAACCACGCGTTCAAGCCCGGCACTGTCTTGCACGCAAACACGATCGCGCGGATCAGGCGCGCGGTGATGTCCTGCTTGCCGATCCAGGCGTGCAGGTCGGCGTCGTCGACCAGGGTGGTCGGCACGACCTGGGCGTGAGCGTCAGCCATCACGCGGGCCATGTTGCGACGTACACCCTTCAGCTGTTCCGGCTGGCCGCTGGCCTGCTGCGACGGCGGTGCCGTACGCACCGGCTTGCCAGCGAGCGACACCGGCGTACGAGCAGCTTCAGGCTGCGGCAGCTCGGGGGCTAGGTGGCGACCGGCGGAGGCGGATACGCCACGTGCCGGCGCAGCACCGAGCGCAGCCGAACCGTTGGCGGCGGCGTCCTTGACGTCCTTCATGGTGACCACGCCATCGGCTCCACTCGGGCGCACGCGGGTCAGGTCGACCTTGAGCTTCTTCGCCAGCGCGCGCACGGCGGGCACGGCCTTCACACCGCCGATGTTGGCGGCCTGCTCGACGTGCACGTGACTGCCGCTGACCATCGCACCGACCACGGTGCCTTCGTCTTCGCGTGCCGCGGCAGTCTCTTCGACTTCGCCACCTTCATCCGAAGCGACCACCTTGTGGCCATCGTCTGCGGCCGGGCTGCCGACGCTTTTCTTCGGGCCATGCTGGTGGCCCGTATCCTGCGATTCGGCGCGCTGCTTGGCGTTCGCATCCGGTTCGAATTCGGCCAGCGCGGAGCCGGTCTCGATGATGTCGCCAGCGGCGCCGTGCAACTTGGTGACCTTGCCGGTGTACGGCGATGGCACGTCGACGACCGCCTTGGCGGTTTCCATCGAGCACAGCGGCGCGTCGAGCTTGATGCTGTCGCCCACCTTCACGTGCCACTCGACGATCGTCGCGTCGGGCAGGCCTTCGCCGAGGTCGGGGAGGTAGAACGTCTTGATATCAGCCATGGGATCGGGTCCGTTGAAGGTTAGCTGGCGGCCAGGGTGCGCTTGGCGGCGTCGACGACGCGCTCCACGCTCGGCATGTATTTCATTTCCAGGCGGAACAGCGGGATGTGCGTGTCGAAACCGGTGACGCGCTCGACCGGCGCGAGCAGGTCGTACATGCACTCCTCGGCCAGGCGTGCGGCGATTTCGGCACCGAAGCCGGCGGTCTTCGGCGCTTCGTGCACGATCACGCAGCGGCCCGTTTTTTGTACGGATTCAGCAATCGTGTCGAAATCCAGCGGGGTCAGCGTGGCGACGTCGATCACCTCGGCGCTGATGCCCTGTGCAGCGAGTTCATCGGCGGCCTCCAGCGCTTCCTTCACCTGCGCGCCCCAGGTCACCAGGGTCACGTCGGTGCCGTCGCGCAGCACGAAGCACACGTCCAGCGGCAGCGCCTCGCCGTCGTCCGGCACTTCTTCCTTGTACTGGCGATAGATGCGCTTCGGCTCGAAGAACATCACCGGATCCGGGTCGCGGATCGCAGCCAGCAGCAGGCCGTAGGCACGCGCCGGCGACGACGGCATCACCACGCGCAGGCCGGGGATGTTGGTGAACAGGTGCTCGTTCGCCTCGGAGTGATGCTCCGGCGCGCGGATGCCGCCACCCCACGGCGCACGGAACACCGCCGGCACCGTGAGGCGACCGCGAGTACGGTTGCGCATACGCGCGGCGTGGCAGGCGATCTGTTCCATCATCGGATAGATGAAGCCTTCGAACTGCGCCTCGGCAACCGGCTTCATGCCCTGCACGGCGAGGCCGACGGTGACACCGGCAATCGTGGTTTCGTCCAGCGGCGTATCGAGTACGCGCAGCTCGCCGAATTTTTCCTGCAGGCCCTGGGTGGCGCGGAACACGCCGCCGTTGAGGCCGACGTCCTCGCCCAGCACCATGACGCTTTCGTCGTGGGCCATCTCATAGGCGAGTGCCTGGGTAACTGCTTCGATGAGAGTGATTTGTGCCATGACTCAATGACCCTTGGTTTCAAGCGAGAGGACGTAATCGCGCTGCTTGGCGAGATCGGCGGGGACTTCGGCGAAGATGTAGTCGAACATCGCCGAGACCGGCTGGGTCTTGGTCTCGAGGTAGGCGTTCACCTCGTTGTCCATCCACTCGTCGCACTCGGCCTTCCAGGCTTCTTCCTTCGCGTCGTCCCACACGCCCTTGGCCACCAGCCAGTTGCGCAGGCGCTTCATCGGCTCCTTTTCCCAACCGTCCTTCACTTCCTGCTCGCCGCGGTAGCGACGCGCGTCGTCGGCGGTGGTGTGATCGCCGAGGCGATAGGTCACCGCCTCGATCACGCTGCCGCCCTTGCCGCTGCGGGCGCGCTCCAGCGCATCTTCCATCGCCTTGCGCACCGCGATGATGTCGTTGCCATCCACCTGGATCGAGAACAGGCCCGCGGCGATGCCCTTCTGCGCCAGCGTCGGCGCTCCGGACTGGATCTTGCGCGGTACCGAGATCGCCCACTGGTTGTTGACGATCACGGCGACCAGTGGCAGGTTCTGCGCGCCGGCGATGTTGATTGCGCCGTAGAAGTCGCCCTTGGATGAGCCGCCGTCGCCGATCGTGCACACCGCCACGCGCTTCTCGCCGCGGATCTTGAACGCCAGCGCGGAACCCGCGGCATGCAGGCACTGCGTGGCGATCGGCACCGACCAGGCGAAGTCGTGCCGTGCCGGTTCCTTCTGGTAGTCGTTGCCGCGCTCGTCGCCACCCCAGTACATGTAGACCTCGCGCGGCTGCACGCCGCGGTACAGCTGCGCGCCGTATTCGCGATAGCTCGGCGCATACACGTCTTCGGGCCGCATCGCGCTGCCGATACCGACATGCGCGGCTTCGTGGCCAAGGCAGCTGGCATACGTGCCGAGCTTGCCGGTGCGCTGCAGCGCGATCGACTTGGCGTCGAACACGCGGGTCGACAGCATCAGCTTGTACAGCTCGACCATATGGCCGAGGTCCTTGGCGAACTCGGGCAGATCGTCACGGACCTGCTTGCCCTCGGCGTCGAGGTATTGCAGGTATTCGATTTCAAACTTGGCGGCGATGGTCACGACTCGCTCCGGGGTGAGGAAGAGAGGGGGAAGCACGGGAACAGGGCATTTTACCGGGGCTCGGTGAGGACCGTATGTCCGGATAAGACCGCACTTGATAACAGGCCGGCATGTTGCACTGCAAGGTACAGCGCAGCATGCGGAGGCGTACGGGATGGCTTGCAACAACCGCTAAAATGACCGTCTTTTGCCGGACTGCCCAGCCGCATGAGCGAGAACCAGCGCGATATCGAAGCCGGCATCCAGACCGACCTCAACGGTCAGATGACCTACGGCGGCTATCTGCATCTGGACACGTTGCTGTCCGCGCAGCAGCCGCTGAGCCAGCCGCCGCATCACGACGAGATGCTATTCATCGTGCAGCATCACGTGTCCGAGCTGTGGATGAAGCTGCTGATCCATGAGCTGAAGGCGGCGGTGACACATCTGCAGGTGGACGATATCGACGCCTGTCTGAAAATCCTGGCGCGGGTGAAGCAGGTGCAGCGCCAGCTGTTCGAGCAATGGGCTGTGCTGGAGACGCTGACGCCGTCGGAGTATCTGGAGTTTCGCGGCGTGCTGGGGCCGTCATCGGGCTTCCAGTCGCTGCAATACCGGCAGATCGAGTTCCTGCTCGGCAACAAGAATGCCGGCATGCTCAAGGTGTTCGACCACGATCCGGCGGCGCAGGCCGAGCTGCGCGCGGTCCTGGAAGCGCCGAGCCTGTACGACGAATTCCTGCGTTACCTGGCGCGACGCGGCCATGCCGTACCGGCCGAACTGCTGCAGCGTGACTGGACCCAGGCCTATCAACGCAACGAGGCGTTGTTGCCGGTGCTCAAGCGCATCTACGAAGGTCGCGTGGATTTCTGGCCGGAATATCACATGTGCGAACAGCTGGTGGACGTTGAAGAGAGTTTCCAGCTGTGGCGTTTCCGCCACATGAAAACGGTGGAGCGAATCATCGGCCATCGTCGCGGTACCGGTGGTTCGTCCGGCGTGAGCTTCCTGAAGAAGGCGCTCGATCTGGAGTTTTTCCCCGAGCTGCTGGACGTGCGCACCGTGCTGGGAAGCTGAGTTGTGCTGCGGCGCATTTGACGCCGCGCGCGAGCAGCGGTTACACCTTCCGACATGAATCATGATGCCGGGTCGCGCACGTCGCGCCGCCCCGGGACCATGCAGGGGAACCCATGAACCAGGCTGTCGAGACAAGCGCCGCACCGAACTATCCGCAGATGCTCGGTCATCCACGCCCGTTGTGGATGCTGTTCATGACCGAATTCTGGGAGCGCTTCGCGTTCTACAGCGTGAGCTGGGCGCTGGCGTTGTACATCGTGGCGCATTTCTACAACGGCGACGCCTCCGGCCAGGCCTGGGCGAGCAGCATCTTCGGTGCGTATACCGCGCTCATCTACGCCTCCAGCATCTTCGGCGGCTACGTGGCGGACAAGGTCATCGGCTACCAGCGCTCGATCCTGCTCGGTGCGCTGGTGATGGCGCTCGGGTTGTTCGTCGTCATGCTGCCGAGTCGCGAAATCTTCCTGGTCGGCCTGGCGATGGTGATCGTCGGCAACGGGCTGTTCAAACCGAACATCTCCACCATGGTCGGGCAGTTGTACGGACGCGATGACCCGCGTCGGGATCGCGGCTTCACGCTGTTCTATATGGGCATCAACGGCGGTGCGTTGCTGGCGCCGCTGCTGACCGGCTGGATGGCCAGCTATTTCACTGACACGCCGATGCAGCAGAACTACCGGATCGTGTTCGGTGCTGCCGGCGTCGGCATGTTGCTCAGTCTGTTCTGGTTCTGGTTCGGACGGCGCGGCCTGCAGGGTGTGGGTCGGCCTGCGCCGGAGGCCGCCGGCCGGATGCGCGTGGTGTGGGTGTTGCTGGGCATGATCGTGGCGGTGCCGCTGGTGTATCTGCTGCTGGCGTTCGTCACGACCGGATTGTCATGGATGCTGGGCGTGCTTTTTGCCGGCGTGGCGGTGATGCTGCTGGTCGAGGCGGTCAGGCATGGTCGGGTGCAGGTGGATCGCGTGGTGGCGATGTTGATCATCTTCGCCTTCAACATCCTGTTCTGGATGTTCTACTTCCAGCTCGGCACCTCGTTCAATTTCCTGGCGGAGAACCTGGTCGACCGGCAGATGTTCGGTGGCTGGACGTTCCCGGTCGGCTGGTTCCAGTCGGTGAGTCCGCTGGCAATCATCGTGCTGGCACCGATTGTCACCGTGGTCTGGAGTTTTCTGGCGGCGCGCCGGAGCGAACCGTCGATTCCGCGCAAGTTCGGCCTTGGCCTGATCTTCAATGGGCTGGGTTTTGCGGTACTGATGTATGCCTTGTCGCGACTGCTCGGTGCGGCTGGGCTGATTCCGTTCTGGCCGCTGGTGCTGTGTTACGTGCTGCAGACGGTGGGTGAGCTGTGCCTGTCGCCGATCGGTCTGTCGATGGTGACCAAGCTGGCGCCGCCACGGCTGGTCGGCCTGGCGATGGGCGGCTGGTTTCTGTCGCTGGCGGTGGGCGGCAATCTGTCGGGGCTGCTGGCCGGGCATATCAGCGGCGACAGCGGCATGACTGCCACTTCGGCATTGAGCGGCTTCACTTTCAGCTTCTGGTTGCTGGCCGGCTCCGGCGTGCTGCTGTTGCTGATCTCGCCGCTCATCAACCGGCTGATGCACGGCGTGCGGTGAGTGCTGAGAACGGGGCACGCACGGTGCCGCGTCCGCTATTTGCCCTTGCCGATACGCCAGCAGGCTTCAAGGAATAGCCGGCGTTCCGGCTCGCCATCAATTTCTAGTGCGAGGCGCTGCGCAATGGCATCCAGATCGCCGCCACCCTGCGTGGCCCGTCGTACCAGGTGTCCGGCCACGGGTCCGATGCGCCTGACGAGTTCAGCCTCCAGCAGGCGCAAGTGCGCAGCATCGACGCTGGCGGCCGGATGAGTGGCATCTGCCGGCACGGTGACACGCGATGGCCGCTGTTCGGATGGGAGGTCGCGGGCGACATATCCGCCGAGGGCTGTATCGAGGTAATCGCACAGGCGATCGATGTGCGGCTCGAGTGGTAGCGGGAACGCATCCATCCAGTGCTGTGCGCTGAGGAAGTACTCCAGACTCTTCGATGGCAGCACATCCTCGATCCGGAACGGCAGGATGGCCAATTGCTTGTGCACGGCCCGCTCGACTTCGCGCCGTACCTGGCCCGAGTCGTTGCTGCTGCCGGAGAAAACCAGAACCATCAGCCGCGCACTGGAAATCGCATCGATGATTTCGGCGGCCCAGTCGGCCGCCGGGGAGACGTCGCGCGGCGCGATCCACACGCCGATGCCGCGTGCCTCCAGGCGTTGGACGAGAGCGAACGCGGCTTCCCGATCCGGCTGCGAATAGCTGACGAAGATGTCGTGTGTCATGGCTCAGTCGCCCAGCATCCGCAGCGCCTTGTCCAGGCTCTTGCGCATGCGGTTGAAGGCGGCCGACAACGCCGTGACCTCAGACCCTCCGCCACTCGGAAATTCTGCGGCCGAGGTATCGCCGAGGCTCACCTGGTCGGCGATTCGCGCGATCCGGCGCACCGGACGGATGACCAGCACATAGAGCGATGCGTTGACGATCAGCAACAGGCTGACGAACATCGCGGCGATAGCGGTCAGCACGTCGCGCCTGACGCGTCCGGCGCTGGACTCGGCGCTGGCGAACGGCACCGAGACGATTTGCGCGCCAACGATCTCGTTGGGCTGCCAGCCAAACCCGTTGTCGCTGCCATAGCGTGCGAGCATGGTTGCAGGTGCCGCTGAAGGCAGGCTGTGGCAACCAAGGCACCCGGGCTCGACGCGGATAGGGCGTGCCATGAACAGGGTTCTCCCCATCGGGGTGTCGCGTGTCCCGCTCACTTGCTTGGTGGGGGCGTCGTTGCGGAAGCGCTGCACGATGTCCGCCTCCCAGTCCGTCGCGCGGTCGCGTGGATTGGTCGGGTTGAGCGTGGCTTCCTTGTAGGAGTAGTCAGGGTGTTCCTTGTGCAGCGTGAGGAAGTTCTGCGTCGCGGCATAGAACGGCACGCTCTGCGGGCGGAACGCGCTGACCATCTTGTCGTCGAGCAGCGGCCCAACCTCGGTCTCCGTGTACGAGCGAATCGCCGCGGCGCTATCCAGCATCAAGCCGGCTTGGGCAAGCACCTCGCGCGTCGCGTTTTCCTGCAGCGTCGAAGTCACGATCAGGGAGATCGCGAACATGCCGAGTGCGAAGGCGACAAGCAGTATCAGGTTGATCCGCAGCAGCACGCTCGGCTCCCCTTGTCGGAGCGCAGGTCCACGGGCCCCGATCCGACCGTGTTCACAGCCATTGGAACTTCGGTGGCGCCCGCAGGGTGCCACGCCTGCCGTTTTTGCGATTATGCCCCCAAAGCGCCGATCGGATGGCACTTGCCCACGTCAAGGCGGATAACAAAAGAGTCCATCGAAGACCATATCTTGATGGGCCTTCTCAGCCTTGCAACTTGTCCAGAATCCGCGCCAGCCAGGCGCGTTCGTCGGCGTCCAGTTTGGCCAGTACCTCGCGTTCGCGCGCCCGCGCCATTGGCGCCACCTCGTCGTGCATGGTCCAGCCCGCTTCGGTGAGACTCAGCACTGAACGGCGCTTGTCATCATCGTGGGTGGTCCGGTTGACCCGGCCGGCATGGACCAGGCTCGCCAGAGCACGGCTCACCGCCACCTTGTCCATCGCCGTGCGCTCCGCCACCTCGCGTGCGGACAGGCCATCGAAGCGCGCCAGCACCGCCATTACCCGCCATTCGGTCACCGAGATGTCGTAGCGGCGCTGGTAGTCGTCAGCAATCGCCTGGCTGATCGTGTTGGACAGGATCGACAGCCGGTACGGCAGGAAATGCTCCAGCTGCAACGGGGCGTGCTCGGCAGTGGCGGGGACAGGGCGGCGCTTGGCAGGCATTGCGGCGGTGTTCCTTGCAAATGGTTTCATATGTAACTATAACGTAGAGATTATCCCGATGGTGGCACGCTCTCGTGCCGGCCATCGTGCACCGACAGACAGGAGAGCGCCATGAATGGCGTAATCGATATGAGGAGATTGCCATGAACGCCCAGCCGAACCTTGGCATGCAGGTCACTACCTTCGAGAACCCGATGGGCATCGACGGTTTCGAATTCGTCGAGTTCGCCGCACCCGCGGGACGTGCCGGCGAACTACACGACCTGTTCAAGCGTATGGGCTTCACGGCCGTGCTGAAGCACAAGGCAAGGCCGATCACCGTGTACCGGCAGAACGGTGTGAACTTCCTGCTCAATGAAGATCCGGATTCGTTTGCCGCCGATTTCGCCAAGGCGCACGGCCCCAGCGCCTGCGGTTTTGCGATCCGTTTCACCAAGCCGTCTGCTGAAGTGCTTGCGACCGTGCTCGGCAACGGTGGCGAGGTGGTGAGCGACAAGGCTGCCAGCAAGGCGGTCGACGCGCCCGTGGTGAAGGGCATCGGCGACTGCATGCTGTACCTGATCGACCGTTACGGGAGCGCCGGCAGCATCTATGACGCCGATTACGCACCGATCGAAGGCGCCGAGCAGAACCCGCAGGGTTTCGGCCTCACCTTCATCGACCACCTCACCCACAACCTGTATTTCGGCAACATGCAGAAGTGGTCGGACTACTACGAGCGGCTGTTCAATTTCCGCGAGATCCGCTACTTCGACATCAAGGGCGCCAAGACCGGCCTCGTCTCCAAGGCAATGACCGCGCCGGATGGCGTCGTACGCATTCCGCTCAACGAATCCAGCGACCCGAAGAGCCAGATCAACGAATATCTCGACGCCTACCACGGTGAAGGCATCCAGCACATCGCCTGCTTCACCGACGACATCTACACCACCGTGGAGAAGATGCGCGCGGCGGGTGTGGAATTCCTGGACACGCCGGACGCCTACTTCGAGGTGATCGACGTGCGCGTGCCGAATCACGGCGAAGACGTGGCGCGGTTGGCGAAGAACAAGATCCTGATCGATGCCGACCTGGAGACCAAACAGCGCAAGCTGCTGCAGATCTTCACCCAGAACGCGATCGGTCCGATCTTCTTCGAGATCATCCAGCGCAAGGGCAACGAAGGTTTCGGCGAAGGCAACTTCCAGGCGCTGTTCGAGTCGATCGAGCGCGACCAGATGAAGCGCGGTTTCCTGTAAGGATCTGTCCTCATGGCGACGATCGTCAGCAACGGTTACCAATCCGGCTTCGGCAACGAGTTCGCCAGCGAGGCGATCGCTGGCGTGCTTCCGGTAGGGCAGAATTCGCCGCAGCGGGTGGCGCATGGCTTGTATGCGGAGCAGTTGTCCGGCACCGCATTCACCGCGCCGCGCCACAGCAACCGTCGCAGCTGGCTGTACCGGATCCGTCCGGCGGCCGTACATCAGCCGTTCCAGCCACTGGCGCATGCGACCTTCCACAATCGCTTCGACGAAGCGCCGGCGACGCCGAACCAGCTGCGCTGGAATCCACCGCCGATGCCGTCCCAGCCGACCGATTTTGTCGATGGACTGGTCACGCTGGCAGGTAACGGTGGTCCGGCCGAACAGGCCGGCGTGGGCATCCATGTCTATGCGGCGAATCGCTCGATGCAGGGGCGGTTTTTCTACGACGCCGACGGCGAGCTGCTGATCGTGCCGCAGCAAGGTGCCTTGCGACTGGCCACCGAGCTGGGTGTGCTGGACGTCGAGCCGCAGGAGATCGCGGTGATTCCGCGTGGTGTGCGTTTCCGTGTGGAACTGGTGGACAGCGAGGCGCACGGCTATATCTGCGAGAACTTCGGCGCTTTGCTGCGGCTGCCGGATCTGGGCCCGATCGGCTCGAACTGCCTGGCCAATGCGCGCGATTTCCTCACCCCGCACGCGGCGTACGAAGACGTCGAGGGCGCGTTCGAGCTGATCGCGAAGTTCCAGGGCGCGCTGTGGTCGGCGAAGATTGGTCATTCACCGCTGGACGTGGTCGCCTGGCACGGCAACTACGTGCCGTACAAATACGATCTGCGTCGATTCAACACGATCGGCTCGATCAGTTTCGATCATCCCGATCCGTCGATCTTCACCGTGCTGACCTCGCCCAGCGAGCAGGAAGGCACCGCCAATGTGGACCTGGCGATCTTCCCGCCGCGCTGGCTGGTGGCGCAGCATACGTTCCGGCCGCCGTGGTTCCACCGCAACGTGGCCAGCGAATTCATGGGTCTGATTACCGGCGTGTACGACGCCAAGGCCGAAGGCTTCCTGCCCGGTGGCGCCTCGCTGCACAACTGCATGAGCGGGCACGGGCCCGATGCGGCCACGTTCGAGAAAGCCTCGGTCGCTGACCTGTCGAAGCCGGACGTCATCGGCGGCACGATGGCCTTCATGTTCGAGACGCGCAAGGTGATCCGACCCACGCATCAGGCGCTGGATTCGGCGCAGCTGCAGGAAAACTATCATGAGTGCTGGCAGGGCATCCGCAAGCATTTCGATCCGTCGCAGGCGTAAGCCGCCGCACCGTTCAGTCTGGAGAAACGCATGAAGCTGGGAAGTCTGAAGGAAGGCGGCCGCGACGGTACGCTGATCGTGGTCAGCCGTGACCTGACGAAGGCCGTGAAGGCCAGCGCCATCGCGCCGACATTGCAGGCCGCGCTCGACGACTGGTCCAACAGTGCGCCGCGACTGAACGCGTTGTCGGATGAATTGAACGAAGGCAACGCCAGCGGCGCATTTGCGCTGGACATGGCGGCACTCGCCTCGCCGCTGCCGCGCGCCTACGAGTTCGTCGATGGCTCGGCCTATCTTCCTCACGTCGAGCGCGTGCGCCGTGCTCGCGGCGCCGAGGTGCCGAAGTCGTTCTACACCGATCCGCTGATGTATCAGGCGACCAGCGCCGGCTTTCTCGGCCCGCGCGATCCGGTGGTGGTGCAGAGCGAGGATTACGGCATCGATCTGGAGGCCGAAGTGATCGTGATCACCGACGACGTGCCGATGGCGGTGACGCCGGCGCAGGCGTCGGAGCATATCCAGTTGGTCGGCCTGATCAATGACGTGTCGTTGCGCGGACTGATCCCGGGCGAGCTGGCCAAGGGCTTCGGTTTTGTTCAGTCCAAGCCGCGTTCGGCGCTGTCGCCGGTACTGGTGACGCCGGATGAGCTGGGCGACGCGTGGCAGGGCGACAAGCTACACCTGCCGATGCGCACCTGGTTGAACGGTGCGTGGTTCGGCGAGGCCGAGTGCGGTGTCGACATGCAGTTCAGCTTCGCCGACCTGGTGGCGCACGTGGCGAAGACGCGGCCGCTGACCGCCGGCACCATCGTCGGCTCCGGCACTATCGCGAACGAGGACACCGGCAAGGGCGCTTCCTGTCTGGCCGAGCAGCGCACGGTGGAAACCCTGCGTGACGGCAAGCCGAGCACGCCGTTCCTGAAGTTTGGTGACCGCCTGAAGATCGACATCACCGATGCCGGCGGGGCCTCGATCTTCGGTTCGATCGAGCAGCAGATCGCGCCATACCAGGGTTGATGCCTTGGCTGACAGGGCACGCGTCGGATCCTGTCATGTAACAACACGTGCTTTATCGGCGGGTGGTGAAGCCGCGCCATGGCGAGTGGCGCGGCGATGGCATGGCCGACAGGAACCCCCGGACGGGTGGGCAATCGCTACCAGATGAGATCGTCCGGTACCTGGAACTGCTGGTAGTACTCATCGTCGTGATCGCTGCCGGCGTCGGTGCTGCGGCCATGGTCGAGCACGATCATCGCCGCATCGCGGGCGTAAACCTTGTCGGCGGCGACGCGGGGCAGCAGCTCGTAGCCCTGATCGTGGCGCACGATCACCAGCGCGCCGCTGGCCAGCTGCGCACGCAACGCCTCATTTACCAGCACGCTACGGATCTTCTCCCCATCGGTGAAGCGGTAGGCGATCTCGCCTTCGCGTTTCTGTTTTTGGCTCTCGACGATCTGGTGGATCTGGGTGCGCTGCTCGTTGGCGTGCGCTTGCGCGTTGCGCTCGGCCGCCAGCGCACGATCGCGTTCGGCACGCTCCGCCTGCAGCCGCTTAGCATCGACCTGCTCGGAGGTGGGCGCCACTGGCGTTTTACCCTGGCGCTGCTTGGTCTGCTCGCGCACCACCTGGGCCACCTTGTTCTTGTTGACCAGGCCGGCCTTGAGCAGCTGTTCTTGCAGGGGATTGCGCATACGGACGATGGGGTGACTGGGCAGGATCGCAGACGTGATTGTACCGGCGTGGCCCATATCCGGCTCACACGGCTTCGACATGCCTGTCGGGTGATACCGGCCTGATATTGGCCTCGTCTTTCTGGCCACGGCCATGTTCTACTTGTAGGCCCTTTATTTCTCGCGAGGTGCAACATGTCCAACGTCACGCTCAAGGGTCAGCCAATCAGCATCGACGGCCAGTTTCCGGCGGTGGGTACGCCGGCACCGGCGTTCAGCCTGGTCGGTGGTGATCTGTCCGACGTCACGCTGTCGAAGTTTTCGGGCAAGCGCAAGGTGCTGAATATTTTTCCGAGCGTCGATACGCCGACCTGCGCGATGTCCGTCCGTCACTTCAACGAGTCGGCCAGCCAGCTCGACAACACCGTGGTGCTGTGCATCTCGGCCGACCTGCCGTTTGCGCAGGCACGTTTTTGCGGCGCCGAAGGGCTGAGTCAGGTAGTCAATCTGTCGCTGATGCGCGGGCACCAGTTCCTCAACGACTACGGCGTAGCGATTGCCAGCGGCCCGCTGGCGGGTCTGGCTGCGCGCGCGGTCGTGGTGCTGGACGAGCACGACAAGGTGATCCATGCCGAGATGGTCGGCGAGATCGCGGATGAGCCGAACTACGACGCGGCCCTAGCTGCGTTGAGCTGATGCTTTGAGCAACGCGTGGGCAACCCAGCCCACGCGTTGCGAATTTATTTTCGAGGCTGTCCCACGATCGGGATGCCGAGCGGTCGTGCTTGCGGATGTTCCGGAATATTCAGACCCAGGCGCAGGCTGCGGCCAATACGCTCGGCGTACTCGATCATTTGCGCTGTGCCGGCTTCATCCAGTATTTCGGGTGCGGTCTCTCGCCACAGCGCCAGCCAGCGTTCGAAATGTTCGGGGCGGATCGCCGGCTGAGCGCGATGGGCGCCCATCGGATTGCCGCGGTAGCTGTTGGCGCGTAATGCCACCGAACACCAAAAGGACGTCAGCAACTGCTTGTGCTCGTCCCAGTCATGCACGGCCGTGTTGAATACCGGGCCGAGCAGCAGGTCAGTACGGACCTTGTCGTAGAAGCGGTCGACCAGCCGTGTGATGCCTGCTTCGTCGAGGGTGGATGAGGTGTCCATGCCGTCCATGGTAGGACGTACCCGCGGTTGACCCGTGCGGCATGTCGCCGCTGCGCTGGTTTCGTGGAGGTCGACGACGGTCAGCTCGATCCATAAAAAACCGCGCCAGTTGGCGCGGTTTTTTATCTCGGGAAAGGGCACCCTTATTTGGCTGCGACGACCCGCACCATCTCCAGGCACTTGTTCGAGTAGCCCCACTCGTTGTCGTACCAGCTGACCAGCTTGACGAAGGTGTCGTCGAGCGCGATGCCGGCCTCGGCGTCGAAGATCGAGGTGCGCGCATCACCGCGGAAATCGGTGGCGACGACCTTGTCGGTGGTGTAGCCGAGGATGCCCTTCAGGACGCCTTCGCTCTGCGACTTCATCTCGGCGCAGATTTCCGCATAGGTGGCGGGCTTTTCCAGCTCGACGGTGAGGTCGACCACCGAAACATCCGACGTCGGTACACGGAACGACATGCCGGTGAGTTTCTTGTTGAGCTCGGGAATCACCACGCCGACGGCCTTGGCTGCACCGGTCGAGGAGGGAATGATGTTCTCGAGGATGCCGCGACCGCCGCGCCAGTCCTTGTTGCTCGGGCCGTCGACCGTTTTCTGCGTCGCGGTGGCGGCGTGCACGGTGGTCATCAGGCCACGCTTGATACCCCACTTGTCATGCAGCACTTTCGCCAGTGGGGCGAGGCAGTTGGTGGTGCAACTGGCGTTGGAAACAATCGCCTCGCCGTTGTACTTCTTGTCGTTGACGCCGAACACGAACATCGGCGTGTCGTCCTTCGACGGCGCCGACAGGATCACCTTCTTCGCGCCCGCGTCCAGATGCTTCTGCGCCGTCACCTTGTCCAGGAACAGCCCGGTGGACTCGATCACCACGTCGGCGCCCACGTCGCCCCACTTCAGTGCGGCCGGATCGCGCTCCTGGGTCAGGCGAATGGTCTTGCCGTTGACCACCAAGTTGCCGCCTTCCACTTTGACATCGCCCTTGAAACGACCATGCACCGAGTCGTAGCTGAGCATGTAGGCCAGGTAGTCCGGCTCGAGCAGGTCGTTGATCGCCACGATTTCGATGTCGTTGCCGAAGTTCTGCACGGCAGCGCGCAGCACGTTGCGACCGATACGGCCGAAGCCGTTGATGCCGACCTTGATGGTCATGAGGGGCGTCCTCCAGATGGGAATGAACAGATGAAAATGAACATGTGACCGCAGCAGGCGGCCGGCAAAAGCGCGATTTTACAGCCAAACCGGGCCCGGTGCTTGACCATGTCCAGCGAGTCGAATGCGCGGAGAAAGAGGCGGCCGATATCGCCGCGTCGCGCAGACGAGGCTTGCCAAGCGGTCAATCGGTTGTGGCAGACTCCAGCGATTCATTTGCAGGAATCCTCAAGCATGTCAGCTACCCGCCGCCTCACCACCGCCTTGCTCGCCTGTCTGATCGTTGCGCCCGTGCAGGCGTGGGGGCCGCTCGGCCACAGCGTGGTGGCCGAACTGGCGCAGCGGCATCTGAGCCCGGCCGCCGAGGCCGAGGTGGAACGCTTGCTGGCGCCGGATCACACCCACTCGCTGGCCGATATCTCCAGCTGGCCGGACCAGATCCAGGATGACCCGGCACAGGCGGTGCTGTGGAAGCAGACGCGTCCGCTGCATTACATCGATTTCCGCACCGGCGATTGCAACTACACGCCGCCGCGCGACTGCAAGGATGGCAAATGCGTGGTCGCGGGATTGCAGCACTATGTCGATGTATTGGGCGATCGCAGCCAGTCGGATGCTGCCCGCCTCGAGGCGCTGAAATTCGTGGTGCATTTCGCCGGCGACATCCATCAGCCGCTGCATGCCGGCTCGCGTGACGACAAGGGCGGCAACACCTATCAGGTGCAGTTCGAGGGCAAGGGCAGCAACCTGCATCGGGTGTGGGATTCGGGCATGCTGAAAACCCGTGGCCTCGACGTGCAGGCGTATGCGCAGACGCTCGATGCGCATGGCCCGGTATCGATGCCGTTGCCGATCGCGCCGCTCGACAACCCTTACGCACAGTGGGCGGAAGAATCCTGCCGGATCACCGCCGAAGCCGGCTTCTATCCGGCTGACCACAAGATCGGTCAGGCCTATGTCGATGCCGAGCTGCCGGTGGCCGAAATGCGCCTGCGCGAAGGTGGCCGCCGCCTGGCCGAGGTGCTCAACCTCACACTCACGCCGTAGACGCGAGACGTAACATCCGACCGGCGCATACGATGGCAGTGACGTGTAGCGCATTGCATACGAATGCAGGGTGGCGAACCGTCCTGCATCTGCTAGCCTCGGCGACATGACCGACACGCCACTACGCCGCACCAAGATTGTTGCCACCCTCGGCCCCGCCACCGATGCGCCGGGCATGCTCGAGAAACTGATCGCCGAAGGCGTCGACGTGGTTCGCCTGAACCTCTCGCATGGCCAGCCCGACGATCACCGCGCACGCGCCAACGCCGTGCGTATCGCCGCGGCCGCGGCCGGCCGCGAGGTCGGCATTCTGGCCGACCTGCAGGGTCCGAAAATCCGCATCGAGACGTTCGCGAACGGGCCGGTGGAACTGGCCGACGGCGCGTTGTTCGTTCTCGATTGCCGCCCGGATGCGCCGGCCGGCGATGCCACGCGGGTCGGCGTCAGCTACTACGAACTGCCGCACGACGTACATGCCGACGACGTGCTGCTGCTGGACGACGGCTTGGTCGCGCTGACCGTGCTGGAGGTGGTTGGTGCCGAGGTGCGTTGCCGCGTGCTGATCGGTGGCAAGCTGTCCAATCGCAAGGGCCTCAATCGGCAGGGCGGCGGACTCTCGGTCACGGCGCTGTCGGACAAGGACAAGGCCGACATCAAGCTGGCTGCCGAAATCGGTGCGGACTTCCTCGCCGTATCGTTCGTGCGCTCGGCCGAAGACATGCACCAGGCGCGTCGCCTGCTGCTCGAGGCTGGCGGCAGCGCGGCGCTGGTGGCGAAGATCGAACGCGCCGACGCGATCCCGGTACTGGGCGAGATCATCGACGCCTCCGACGTGGTGATGGTGGCGCGTGGCGACCTCGGCGTGGAGATCGGCGATGCCGAATTGCCTGGCCTGCAGAAGAAGATCATCCGCGAATCGGTGCAGCGCAATCGGGCGGTGATCACTGCCACGCAGATGCTGCAGTCGATGGTGCGTTCGCCGATCCCGACCCGCGCCGAGGTGCTGGATGTCGCCAATGCGGTGATCGACGGCACCGACGCGGTGATGCTGTCGGAGGAAACCGCCGCCGGCGCGCATCCGGACAAGGCGGTGGCGGCGATGCGCCGAATCTGTCTCGGCGCGGAGCGCCAGTTCGAGCCGAAGGAAGACCTGACCACCGCGGCGCACCGGCTGGATCGCACCGACCAGGCAATCGCGCTGGCCGCGATGCTGCTGGCCGGCGAGCTCGGTGTGCGCGCCATTGTGGCGCTGACCGAGTCCGGCGCCACCGCGCAATGGCTGTCGCGCTACCGCACCGCGGTGCCGATCTATGCACTGTCGCCGCTGGCCGGTGCGCGTCGACGCATGTTGATGCTGCGCGATGTGCAACCGGTCGAGTTTGTTGCGCACGTGGGCCAGAATTCGGCGGCTACCGCTCGCGCTGCGGTGCAGCAGCTGTTCGCGCAGGGCCGCCTGAGCGAAGGCGATCGCGTGGTACTCACCCACGGCGACCATGTCGGTCAGGGCGGCGGTACCAATACCCTGAAGCTGCTTTCGGTCGGCGCCGACGGCATGGTGGAGAGCCTGCGCGATCTTTGATGCTTGCTGCCGGCTGTCCGGCCGACGGTGGTCGACTGCCGTCGGCGCACCGGCCGGTTACACTCTGATCTTGCCGTAGTCCGCACAGGAGATCGCCATGAAAACGATGTTTCGACCGCTTCGCCAAGGCCTGTTGCTGGCATTGACAATGGGTTTCATGGCAACGCTGCTGGCGCAGGATCAGGCGCACAAGGTCGACCAGCAGGACCTCTACCGCTACTGGATCCAGATCAACCCCAAGGTGCAGATGGATGCGCCGAACAGCGGGCTGAATCTGGACAAGCCCGGTTGCGCCGCGGTGACCTACACGGTCGGCTCCGACGGCGTGCCGCTGGATGTGCAGGTGGCCAAGCTGGTACCCAAGAGCGATCTGGGTCCGGCCGCGCGCAGTGCGGTGGCCAATTTTCGTTATGGTCCGTCGCTGAGCAACCGTATCGGCCAGCCGGTGTCCACTTATTACACCGTGGTGTTCAATGCGCCTGCGGACCCGGCGCAGCGCCAGCAGCTGATGGATGCATGCAAGCTGCCCGGCTACGCACCCTGAATCGGTATTGATCAGACGCTCGCGCGGGCCGCACGTCAGTCTGGCCAAACTGGCCTATAATTGACGCTTTGAACCATGCCGCTTCGCTCCCGAGGCGGCTTCAATCTTTGCGTGGGCTGCGATTGCCTCGCTATACGGAGTCGTCATGAGTATTGAAGATCTCGAAAGCATCGCCCTGGCGATGGTCGCGCCCGGCAAGGGCATCATCGCCATCGACGAGTCGACCAACACCATCAAGAAGCGCTTCGAGGCCGTCGGCATCGAGAACACCGAGGAAAACCGTCGCGCCTACCGCGAGCTGTTGCTCACCACGCCGGGCCTGAACGAGCACATCTCCGGCGCGATCCTGTACGACGAGACGATCCGCCAGTCGACCAAGGACGGCGTGCCGTTCACCACGTTGATGAAGAAGCTCGGCATCATCCCGGGCATCAAGGTCGACAAGGGCCCGCAGCCGCTGGCCGGTTTCCCGGGTGACGTGGTCACCGAAGGCCTGGACGGTCTGCGCGAGCGCCTGCAGGAATATGCCAAGCTGGGCGCGCAGTTCGCCAAGTGGCGCGCGGTGATCAACATCAGCGAAGACAACCCCAGCTCCACCGCGATCGAAGCGAATTGCCACGTGCTGGCCCGCTATGCCGCGCTGTGCCAGGAAGCGGGCATCGTGCCGATGGTCGAGCCCGAGGTGATCATGGACGGCGACCACAGCATCGAAGTCAGCTACGAGGTGCACGAAGCCGTGCTGCGCAGCCTGTTCAATGCGTTGTACGAGCAGAACGTGATGCTGGAAGGCACCATCCTGAAGGTCAGCATGGTCATTCCGGGCAAGGATTCGGACGAGCAGGTCGACGTCGAGGAAGTGGCCGAGGCCACCGTGCGCGTGCTCAAGACCACCGTGCCGGCGTCGCTGCCGGGCATCGTGTTCCTCTCCGGCGGCCAGACCGACTTGCAGTCCACTGCACATCTGAACGCGATGAACCAGATCGGTCCGCATCCGTGGCCGCTGTCGTTCTCCTACGGTCGCGCCATGCAGCAGGCGGCACTGAAGCTGTGGGCGAAGGACATGAAGGCGAACTACGCCGACGCACAGAAGACCGTGCACGCCCGCGCGCGCGACAATGGCCTGGCTGCACTGGGTCAGTGGAAGGGCTGATCGCGCGGAAGCGCACTCTGCAGGCATCCAGGCATGCTGAGGTAGAAAAAGAACGGGCGCCTTGCGGCGCCCGTTTTAGTTGCAGACCATGGATCAATCGATCAGAAGCGGTATTCCGCGCTGGCCGAGACCATGTCGGTGCTCAGGTCGACGTTGTGCTTCTTCGCGTCGAAGTAGTCGTAGTTCAGGCCGACACTGAGGTTGCTGGTGACGTTGTAGCCCACACCGGCGCCACCGTACCAGCTGTTGTCATTCAGGCCCTTGTTGACCGGATTGACGTCATTGCTCATGCCGTGGCCGGTCCAGCTATAAAGGCCTGCGCGGCCGCTGAGGTACCAGTTCGGGCTGAGATTCAGGTGGGCATTGGCGCCCGCAGTCCAGCCGTGCAGCTGGGACTTGCCCGGGGCGATCACCGACTGGCTGTTGAAGATGTTGTGGGCGCGGATGTTGCCCAGGTCGTTGTAGCCCACTTCGCCACCGAGGGAGAAGTTCGGCGCCAGCGACCAGCGGTAGCCACCGTTGAGCGCATACCCGGTGTCATGGCCGTTGTCGTACGGGCCCTGATTGATGGCGGTACGGCCGACGTTGCCATTGACGAACCAGCCGCCGTTGTCGGCGGGCGCGTTCTGCGCGAACGCAGCAGGGATGGCGAGTACACCGGCGCCAGCAAGGGCGAGAGCAAGTAGGGTCTTTTTCATGGAGATTCTCCTGTTATGACTGGAACGGTCGCCGGCCGGTTGGGGAAATGGGCGCGACGCCGGGTGTGGCCGAACCGAAGTCAGGCAAGCACTGGCACTTAGATGGAGCTGCCTGGCAAAGATTCAATACTCATCAGTATAGTATTAAGCTTGAATTAATATTTGCGGCAAATTCATGAATTTGAAAAGGAAACGGGCGCCCGAAGGCGCCCGTGTGACTCAATGTTGCTGATGTCGTGAAGTGAAAGCGATGCTTAGAAACGGTACTCGGCGTCCACCGAAACGATGCCGGTCGAGCGACGCACGGCGAAGTCGGCGTTTGTCGGTACGTCATGAATGCTGCCGGCCGACACGTGGAAGTAGTCGTACTTCACGCCCACACCGAAGTGTTGGTTGATATCCCAACCGGTGCCGATGCCGCCGTAGTAGCCGCCGCTGTCGCCACCATGGAAGAGATCCTGATTGAGGGTGCTGTTGTACGCGCCACCGTTGTTGTTGGCATGGAAGTAGCCGGCATGCGCGCTGAGATACCACTGCGGCAGCAAGTTGATACGGCCGTTACCGCCCAGCATCCAGCCGCGCAGCGCGTTTTGCGTGCTGCTCTGATTGACGGATCCGTTGTTGCCCAGATTGCTGAGCTTGTAATTGCCCAGGTCGGTGTAACCAGCCTCCAGACCCAGGCCCAGATCCGAACCCGCCTTCCAGCGGTAACCACCAAGCACGCTGTAGCCAGTGCGGCGACCGTTCTTGTTGCTGAACAGGCTGCCGGAGCCATTGCCGAAGCCGCTGCCGAAATTGCTGTTTTGGCTGTAGCCATCGGTGCGGCCGGCGCTAAGGTCGATCAGCCAGTTGCCGCTGCCCACGGGCTGGCTGGACTGGTAGTTGCCGCCGCTGCTCGGTTGAGCATCCTGCGCGAACGCCGCTGGAGCCAAGGCCAGACCGGCAGAAACAAAGGCAATCGAGAACAATGTCTTTTTCATCGGGGGTACTCCATTATTTTTTTGGTCCATCAGCGTTCCGGGGGTTCGGTTGGACGCAGAGGGCGCACTGCTGTGTAGCTGTGCCGAGGCATTAGAGCGGGTTGAATGTGAAGAGTTTCAATACCGGCAGGTTCAAAATTAAGCCGTGGTTAACATCAAGTCACCGATGGCACGGCACCGCGGTATCCCGCTCCGAACTTCGGGCGACAGATGCCCAGTGATCGGCGACAATGCCCGCTTTTCGCCGACGCCTGCCCCCGGAGAACACCTGATGACCACCCGCCGCGAACTCGCCAACGCCGTGCGCGCCCTTGCCATGGACGCCGTGGAGGCGGCCAATTCCGGCCATCCGGGCATGCCGATGGGCATGGCCGATATCGCCGAGGTGCTGTGGAACGACTTCCTGCAGTTCAACCCGACGAATCCGAAGTGGGCCAATCGCGACCGTTTCGTGCTTTCCAACGGTCACGGCTCCATGCTGCAGTACGCCTTGCTGCACCTGACCGGCTTCGACCTGCCGATCGAGCAGCTCAAGCGATTCCGCCAGCTGCACTCGAAGACGGCCGGCCATCCGGAAGCCAGCGAAACCCCCGGGGTGGAAACCACCACCGGCCCGCTCGGCCAGGGTCTGGCCAATGCCGTGGGTTTTGCGCTAGCCGAGAAGGTGCAGGCGGCGCACTTCAACCGCCCGGGTCACGCGGTCGTTGATCACCACACCTACGTGTTCCTCGGCGACGGTTGTCTGATGGAAGGCATCTCGCACGAGGTTGCCTCGCTGGCCGGCACCTGGCAGCTGGGCAAGCTGGTCGCGATCTACGACGACAACGGCATTTCGATCGACGGCGAAGTGCATGGCTGGTTCACCGACGACACGCCGGCGCGCTTCGAGGCGTACGGCTGGAACGTGATCCGTGGTGTCGACGGCCATGACGCCGAGGCGGTGAAGAAGGCGATTGCCGCCGCGACCGCGCAGAGCGACAAGCCCACCCTGATCTGCGCCAAGACCATCATCGGTTTCGGTGCGCCGAACAAGCAGGGCAAGGAAGAAAGCCACGGCGCAGCGCTGGGCAAGGCCGAGATTGCCGCCGCCCGCATGCAGCTGGGCTGGAACTACGCCCCGTTCGAGATCCCGGCCAAGATCTACGCCGGCTGGGATGCCAAGGCGGCCGGGGCCAAGCGCGAGCAGAGCTGGAACGAGGCGCTTGCGGCGTACACCGTGGCCCATCCGGAGCTGGCCGCCGAGCTGAAGCGTCGTCTCGCCGGCGAGCTGCCAGCCGACTGGGCTGCCAAATCGCAGGCATATATCGCCAAGCTGCAGGCGGAAGGCCCGGACGTGGCCTCGCGCAAGGCCTCGCAGATGACGCTGGATGCGTTCGGTCCGCTGCTGCCGGAACTGATCGGCGGCTCGGCCGACCTGGCCGGCTCCAACCTGACCAAGTGGAAGGGCAGTCTGGATGCCGCCAACGGCAACAGCGCGGACGGCAAGGGCAACTACGTCTATTACGGCGTGCGCGAGTTCGGCATGACCGCGATCGCGAATGGCCTGGCGCTGCACGGTGGTTTCATTCCGTACGACGCTACCTTCCTGGTGTTCTCCGACTACGCACGCAACGCGGTGCGCATGAGCGCGCTGATCCCGGCGCATGCTATCCATGTCTACACCCACGACTCGATCGGCTTGGGCGAGGACGGCCCGACCCATCAGCCGGTCGAGCATATGGCCTCGCTGCGCTATATCCCGAACAATCAGTTGTGGCGTCCGTGCGATGCGGTGGAATCGGCCGCATCATGGAAGGCGGCGATCGAGCGCAAGGGCGCGCCGTCGTGCCTGATCTTCTCGCGGCAGAACCTCAAGCATCAGCAGCGCGACGAACGGCAGGTCGCCGACATCATGCGCGGTGGCTATGTGCTCTCCGATCCGCTGGACACAAAGTTCCAGGCGATCCTGATCGCCACCGGCTCGGAAGTGGAGCTGGCGATGGAGGCTTCGCGCGCATTGGCCCAGCAAGGCATCGCGGCACGCGTGGTGTCGATGCCGTGCACCGAGGTGTTCGACGCACAACCGTTGGAATACCGCGAAGGCGTGCTGCCCGGCTGGTGCCGCGCGCGCGTGGCGGTGGAAGCGGCGACGGCCGACTTCTGGTGCAAGTACGTGGGCCTGGACGGCGAAGTCGTCGGCATGACCACGTTCGGTGCGTCGGCGCCGGCACCGCAGTTGTTCGAGCACTTCGGCTTCACGGTGGCGCATGTGGTGGATGCGGTGAAGCGCGTCATTCGCTGAGCGAAGCCCTGACTGGCAATAAAAGGCCGCGGGATGCCGCGGCTTTTTATTGCGCGCGGAAAGCAGTCAGGTCGTCAGCAAGCCGACCAGTTCGTCCGGCGTGGCGGCAATCGCACTGGCACCGGCCTGTTCCAGTTCCGCACGGCTGCCGAAGCCCCACAACACGCCGATGCCGCGCACATGGTTGGCCACCGCGCCTTCGATATCGAAACGGCGATCACCGATCATCACGGTGTCTTCTGGCCTGGCGTCGAAGTCCGCCAGCGCGGCGGCGATCATCGAGGCCTTCTCGCTGTGCGCGCTGCTCGGATCAGGTCCGTACAGGCGCAGGAACGCATCGCCGAACGGCAGGTGCGCGATGATCGGTGCGGCATGTCGCTGCGGCTTGCTGGTAACCACGGCGAGCCGGTGCCTGGCGTCGAGCAGTCGTTCGATCAGCGATTCGATACCAGGATAGATGTCGTGTTCACGCCAGCCATCGGTATGGAAGCGCTCGTGGTAGTGATCGACCGCCGCCTCGATCCGTGCGGCGTCGTGATCCAGCAGTGGCGCGAAGCTGTGCCGCAGCGGCGGCCCGATCCATCCACGGAGTTCCTCCTGCGTCGGCGCTGGCACGTCAAGCTTCGCCAACGCATGTTTCACGCAGGCGATGATGCCGTGCTCGGAATCGATCAGCGTGCCGTCGAGATCAAACAGGCAGAGCATTACTTGAGCGCGCGTGCTTTCAGTGCGGTGACCGCCGGCAGTTCCTTGCCTTCGAGGAATTCGAGGAAGGCGCCGCCGCCGGTGGAGATGTACGAGACATCGTCCGCAATGCCGTACTTGTCCACCGCCGCCAGCGTGTCGCCACCGCCTGCGATCGAGAACGCCGGCGAGGCGGCGATGGCGCGTGCCAGCGTTTCGGTGCCCTTGCCGAACGCGTCGAACTCGAACACCCCGACCGGACCGTTCCACACCACCGTGCCGGCCTTGGCGATCAGCTCGGCATAGCTCTGCGCGGTCTGTGGACCGATGTCGAGGATCATCTCGTTGTCGTTGACCTGGTCGACCGGCTTCACCGTGGCCGGCGCCTGAGCGGAAAACGCCGGTGCCACCACCACATCGACCGGCATCGGCACCAGAGCGCCACGGCGCTTCGCGTCGGCGAGTACTTTCTTCGCCGCATCGATCAGGTCCGGTTCGTACAGCGAGTTGCCGATCGAGTGGCCCATCGCGGCGATGAACGTGTTGGCGATACCGCCACCGACGATCAGCTGGTCGACCTTGCCGATCAGATTGTCCAGCAGGGTCAGCTTGGTCGAGACCTTGGAGCCGGCGACGATCGCCAGCAACGGATGCGCCGGATGCTCCAGCGCCTTGCCCAGCGCGTCCAGCTCGGCCGACAGCAGCGGGCCGGCAGCGGCGATCGGCGCGAACCGGATCACGCCATGGGTGGACGCCTGGGCGCGGTGTGCGGTGCCGAACGCATCCATCACGAAGATGTCGCACAGTGCGGCGTACTTCTTCGCCAGCGTCTCGTCGTCCTTGCCCTCGCCGACGTTCATGCGGCAGTTTTCCAGCAGCACCACTTCGCCCGCGGCCACCTCGACGCCGTCGAGGTAGTCGGCCACCAGCCGTACCGGCGAGCCAAGCTTGCCACCCAGCCACTGCGCGACCGGCGCCAACGAGGATGCAGCGTCGAACTGGCCTTCCTTTGGCCGGCCCAGGTGCGACAGCACCAGCACCTTTGCGCCGGCATCGCGGGCGGCCCGGATCGTCGGCAGGGCGGCGTCGAGGCGCTGGGTCGAGGTGATCTGGCCGTGGTCGTCGATCGGCACATTCAGATCCTCGCGGATCAGGACGCGCTGGTCGCGCAAATCGAGGTCACTCATGCGGATGACTGACACGGCAGAACTCCGGTAGTAATGGGATTGCAGGAATGGGTTGTGGTCGCCATGGCTGGCGGTAACCGCCTATTGTCCGGCGACCCACCCGTCGATGCAAACGGCGCCCCGTCGGAAGAGGCATTGCCGCCGGCGATCTGTCCGGACCAAACTGCGATTAAACTGGCAGCTTCGTGCAGGGGGACGATCATGGCCAATGGGTTGGTGCTCTACGGTTACTGGCGCTCCAGCGCCGCCTATCGCGTGCGCATTGCGCTGAATCTGAAGGGCTTGAGTTACGAATCGCGGCCGGTACATCTGGTGCGCGATGGCGGCGAGCAACACGCGGCGGCCTATCGTTCGGTCAATCCGCAGGGGCTGATCCCGTGCCTGCTCGACGGCGACCGCGTGATCACCCAGTCGCTGGCGATCATGGAATATCTCGACGATATACACCCGGAGCTGGAAACCGCGCTGTTGCCGGTCGATGCGCGGGGGCGTGCACGGGTTCGCGCGCTGGCGATGGTGGTCGCCTGCGACATCCATCCACTGGGCAATCTGCGGGTGCTGCAACAGCTCGAATCGCAGTTCAGCGCAGATGAAACACAGCGTGGCGAGTGGTCGCGGCACTGGATCGCCAGCGGCTTCAAGGCGCTGGAGGCGATGCTGGCCGATCATGCCGCGACCGGCCGCTACTGCCACGGCGACACGCCGGGTCTGGCCGACGCCTGTCTGGTGCCGCAGTTCTACAACGCGCTGCGCTGGAAGTTGCCGCTGGACGATTACCCCACGCTGCGCCGGATTTGTCAGGCGTGCAACGACCTGGAAGCGTTCCAGCGTGCCGCGCCGGAAGCGCAGCCGGACGCGCCGAAGAGCGAGAAGTGAGCGATGAGAAGTGAGCAGAGCGAGACGGCTGTGCCTTCTCTCACTCCTTGACTCTAGAAGCCCATCCCGTACGGATCGTTGCCGACCAGTTCCTGATCGCTGCTGCCGCCTTCGGCCAGCCGGATCTTCAGCGCCAGGCCGTCGCGTGAATCGGACTTGTTGAGCACTTCCTCCAGTTCCACGCGGCCGTCCTTGTACAGCCGGTACAGCGACTGATCGAACGTCTGCATGCCTTCCTGCAGGCTGCGATCCATCGCTTCCTTGATCTCGTGGATCTGGCCGCGGCGGATCATGTCGCGGATCAGCGGGGTATTCAGCAGCACTTCGGCGGCGGGAATGCGCCGTCCGTCCTTGCCAATCACCAGGCGCTGGCTGATCACCGCGCGCAGGTTCAGCGCCAGGTTCATCAGCACGTTCTTGTGCGCCGACTCCGGGAAGAAGTTGAGGATGCGCTCCAGCGTCTGGTCGGCGTTGTTGGAGTGCAACGTGGCCAGGCACAGGTGACCGGTCTCGGAGAACGCGATCGCCGCCTCCATCGTGTCGGTATCGCGGATCTCGCCGATCATGATCACGTCCGGCGCCTCGCGCATCGCGTTCTTCAGCGCCTCGTGGTAGCTGTGGGTGTCGAGGCCCACCTCGCGCTGGTTCACGATCGACTTCTTGTGCCGGTGCAGGTACTCGATTGGGTCCTCGATGGTGAGGATATGGCCCGGCGAGTGGGTGTTGCGCTGGTCGATCATTGCCGCCAGCGTGGTCGACTTGCCGGAACCGGTGGCGCCTACGACCAGGATCAGCCCGCGTGGCTCCATGATCAGGTCGCGGAAGATGCTGGGCAGCTGCAACTGGTCGACGCTGGGGATCTCGCTCTTGATCGCGCGGATCACCATGCCCACTTCGCCGCGCTGCTTGAACACGTTAATGCGGAAGCGGCCGGCTTCCTTTACGGCCAGCGCCATGTTGAGTTCGAGGTTGCGCTCGAACTGCGGTACCTGGCCCTCGTCCATCAGCGAGTAGGCGATTTTCTTGACCATGCCGCTCGGCAGGCCAGTATTGCCCAGTGGATACAGCTTGCCCTCGACCTTGATGTTCACCGGGGCGCCGGTGGTCAGGAACATGTCCGACGCGCCCTTGTCTACCATGAGCTTGAGGAAGTAACCGATATCCACGAAATCCCCCTGTTTCCGAAAATGCGCGTTGCAATGATGGATTATGCCTGCCCACAATACGCCGCGACACACTATGAGGATTGTGACGGTGCACATCTTTTTTCAGCGGATCCGGCTTGCTGGCCCCATCCGTGCGACTGCTGCCACTCTGGCGCTGACCCTGGTGCTGGCGGGCTGTGCCTCGGTGCCTCCGCCCGATGACTCGATGAACATGGCGCAGACGCAGCTGCAGGCGGCCCGTGATGCGGGCGCGGCCGATTATGCACCGGTCGATCTGGGCTTCGCCCAGGACAAGTTCCAGCAGGCGCAGTCGGCGATGGCCGATCGCAAATATGCCGATGCAGCCAGCCTGGCCGAGGAGTCGCGCGCTGATGCCGAGCTGGCACGAGCCAAGGCGCGGCTCGGCGCGGCACGCGCGCAGATCCAGAGCAAGGTGCAGGAAAATTCCAGCCTGCGCGCCGAAGGCGAGCAGGCCGAGGCGGCCGCCAAGCAGCAAGATGCCGCGGCGGCCGCCGCGCCATCCAATCCGGCGCCGACCGAGGACATGCCGGCCCCGGCCTCGTCGGCGTTGTCCGCACCACCGTCGGGTAGCGGTTTCCAGACCGTGCCCGACAACAGCCAGCAACCAGCTGCGGGCTCCAGTACTCCAGCCTCAAGCTCCAGTACCCCGGGAGGCCAGCCATGAAGCGGTTCACCATCACGCTTGCCGCGATCGTACTGGCACTTGCCACCCTCGGTACGGCGCACGCCCGGCAGGACGATATCGACATCAGTCGTCTGAGCAGCAGCCTCGACCAGCTCGCCAACGACCCCAGCCTGGGCAGCTATGCACAGGCCGAGCAGGCGCGCGCGCGCGATGCGATCAACCGGCTGGCGCAGGCCGGCCGGCATGATCGGGCCCATGCGTTGTATCTGGCAGAGCGGCGCGTGGATCTGGCCAAGGCCGCCGCGCAGCTGCAGGACGCCCAGATCAAGCTGACCCAGCTTGATCGCGAACACGATCAGATCCTGCTCGACAACAGCCGCCGCGACACGGAGATCGCGCGCCGCGAGCTGGAGCGCCAGCGTCTGCAATCCCAGCTGGCGCAGGAAGAGGCCGCGCGGGCGCAGGAGCAGGGCCAGGCGTATTCGCAGGCGGCCGATCAGGCGCGTGCCGAAGCCGAGCAGGCGAAGAAGCTCGCTGCCGCGCAGGCCAAGGTGGCCAAGGCCGCCCGCCACGAAGCTTCACTGGCCGCCGAGGCCGCCAAGGCGATGCGCTCGCAGATGCAGGATGGCAGTCCGGCGACCGAGCCGAAAAAATCCAGCAAGAAGAAGCCTGACGGCCAACCCTGAACGTCAGCCCGCGGCTCTTTTCGCTGCTGGCTGCCCTCTGCGTGCAGCCAGCGCGGGGGCGTCGCGGGCATTGGTTAGGTTGGCGTAAAAGGCTGTTTTGACAGCTTTTTCATCCCCATCAAGGCGATCGGCGCAAGCGTGTTCGACAGGCTTGCGTCCCCCGGATCGGGGGAGTAGGGTCGAAGTCCCATGAGGCATTCCTGCCGCATGGGTCACTGACCTGAACCATGCACTCATTCCCCGTTTTCTTCTCCTCCCGTGTACCGGTATGCCGGCGCGGGGCGTGGTTGTGCGCATGCGTTCAATTGTCTGCGGAAGTCCTTGCCGGGGCCCCGCACACCCACTCGTGAGGAGGTCGGATCATGTTTGAAAACCAGCAACGTGAAGATGTCGAGGCATTGATGAAAGCCGATGCCGAGTTCCGCCGGCTGTATCAGCATCACAGGCAGCTCGACAGCAAGGTGCACGACGCCGACATCGGTGTATTACCCATTGATGATTTCACCCTGGCCAGCATGAAGAAGGAGAAGCTGCTCGCCAAGGCACGACTCGAACGCATGTGGGCGGATCGGGCACACCAGATCCACTGAACCTGCGGTTTGACGTGACACGCGGCCCCGGCCTCTTTCCTGTTCACGGGAAAGGGGACCGGGGCCGCGGCGCTTTCGGCCGCTGACAGGTGGCTCGGTTATCATGCTGGTCTGGCCGGTCGATGCGTTCGCGTGACTGGCACCCCTTGCCACGGAGCCCCCATGACGGTCCACCAGAGTGTCCTCGAACTGATCGGACGTACCCCGATGGTGCGCGCGCAGCGCCTGGATACCGGGCCGTGCGAATTGTTCCTCAAGCTCGAGAGCGCGAATCCCGGTGGCTCGATCAAGGATCGCATCGGCCTGTCGATGATCGAGGGCGCCGAGAAGGATGGCCGCATCCGTCCGGGGGATACCTTGGTCGAAGGCACTGCCGGCAATACCGGCCTGGGGCTGGCGCTGGTCGCGCAGCAGAAAGGCTACCGGCTGATCCTGGTGGTGCCGGACAAGATGAGCCGCGAGAAGATCTTCAACCTCAAGGCGATGGGTGCCGAAGTCGTGCTGACCCGCTCGGATGTGGCGAAGGGTCACCCCGAGTACTACCAGGACATGGCCGAGCGCATCGCGCGTGAAACACCCGGCGCCTATTTCATCAACCAGTTCGGCAATCCGGACAATCCGGCCGCGCATATCCAGACCACCGGCCCGGAAATCCTCGAACAGATGGATGGTCAGGTCGACACGATCGTGGTCGGTTGTGGCTCGTCCGGCACCTTGAGCGGATTGTCCAAATATTTCGCCGAGCATTCGCCGCAGACCGAATTGATTCTGGCCGATCCGGTCGGCTCGATCCTCACTCAGTACATCAACGAGGGCACGCTCTCGACCAAGTCCGCCAGCTGGATGGTCGAAGGCATCGGCGAGGATTTTCTGCCCGGCATCAGCGACTTCAAACGGGTCAAGAAAGCCTATGCGATCTCCGACAAGGAGAGCTTTCTGACGGCGCGCGAGTTGCTGGCGAAAGAGGGCATCCTGGGTGGTTCGTCGACCGGCACACTGCTGGCGGCGGCATTGAAATTCTGCCGCGAACAGACCAGAGCGAAGCGGGTGGTGACCCTGGTCTGCGACACCGGCAACAAGTACCTGTCGAAGATGTACAACGACTACTGGATGCTCGACAACGGCTTCCTCGAGCGTGAACCGCACGGCGACCTGCGCGACTTGCTGTTGCGCCCGTTCGCGCAGCGCGACACCGTGGTGATCGGCCCGAACGAACTGTTGATCACTGCCTACACGCGCATGAAACTGTATGACGTGTCGCAGCTGCCGGTGATGGATGGCCACAAGCTGGTCGGCATCGTCGACGAATCGGACGTGTTGATGCATGTGCATGCCGACGAAACGCGTTTTCGCGACCCGGTTTCCACCGCCATGATGACCAACCTGCAGATGCTCGCGGTGAGCGAGCCGATCGAGGCGCTGCTGCCGGTGTTCGAGCGCGGGCACGTGGCGATCGTGGTGGATGGCGAACAATTCCTGGGCCTGATCACCCGTATCGACCTGTTGAACTATCTGCGGCGCAAGGTGAACTAAGAGGCATTGCAGTCGCATCAACCGGTGGGTCATGAAAGCCTGCAGTAATGCAGCCTCGTCAAGATGACCTCTCGTGTCGGAGCCCGGAGCTCCACATCCAGCATAAGGAAGCTTTGCCATGTGTGGAATTGTTGCTGCCGCTGCCCAGCGTGATGTCGCCCCATTGCTGATCGCCGGCCTGAAGGCGCTGGAATACCGTGGCTACGATTCGTCGGGCGTGGCCGTGCTTGGCCCGGGCGAGATCCGGCGCGTGCGCGCCAAGGGCAAGGTGCGCGAGATGGAGGCGTTGTATCTTGCCGATCCGCTTCCCGGGGGCACCGGCATCGCGCATACCCGTTGGGCTACCCATGGCGTGCCCAGCGAAGCGAACGCGCATCCGCATGTGGCCGGTCGCGTCGCGATCGTGCACAACGGCATCATCGAGAACTACGTCAGCCTGCGCGCCGAACTGCAGGCGGGCGGGCATGTGTTCACCTCGGAAACCGACACCGAAGTGATGGCGGCGCTGATCGATCGACGCATGAACCAGGGCATGGGCTTGCGCGAGGCGGTGTTGGTCACCGTGCGCGAGCTGGAAGGTGCCTACGCGATTGCCGTGATCAGTCATGACGAGCCCGGCAGGGTGGTCGGGGCGCGTCGTGGTGCGCCGCTGCTGGTTGGCCTCGGCATTGGCGAGAACTTCCTCGGCTCGGATGCGCAGGCGCTGATCCAGGTCACCAACAAGATGGTCTATCTCGACGAAGGCGATGTGGTCGAGATCAGCCGTGAAAGCATGCAGATCTACACGCTCGACGGGCATCCGGTCGAGCGCGCGGTGCATGAAAGTGAGCTGTCCACCGACGCCGTCGAACGTGGTGAGTACCGCCACTACATGCAGAAGGAAATTTTCGAGCAGCCGCGCGCGGTGGCCGACACACTGGAGGCGCGCATCGGCCCGCATGGCGTGTTGCCGAACATTTTCGGCATCGACAGCGACGCCTTGCTGCAGCGTACGCGTGGCCTGCACATCATTGCCTGCGGCACCAGCTACCACGCCGGCTTGGTCGCCAAGTACTGGATCGAGGAATACGCACGACTTCCGGTGAGCGTGGAAGTGGCCAGCGAATACCGCTACCGCGAGGCGGTGGTGCCAGCTGACACCTTGTTTGTGGCGATCTCGCAGTCCGGCGAAACCGCCGACACGCTGGCCGCCTTGCGCGAGTCGCGGCGCCGCGGTTACCTCGGCACGCTGGTGATCTGCAATTCGCCCGAATCCTCGCTGGTACGCGAAGCGGATATGAAGCTGATGACCCGCGCCGGCCCGGAGATCGGTGTGGCCTCCACCAAGGCATTCACCACTCAGCTTGCCGGGCTGGCCTTGCTGGCGCTGGAACTGGCGCGTCGCAACGGGCTCGATCCGGAGCGCTATGCGGTGCTTTGCGCCGAACTGCAGCATCTGCCGCGCGCGATCGAGAGCGCGCTGAAGCTGGAACCGGCGATCATCGAGCTGTCGGCCGAATTCATCCATCGTCAGCACGCGCTGTTCCTTGGTCGCGGTGCGCAGTATCCGGTTGCGCTGGAAGGCGCGTTGAAACTCAAGGAAATTTCCTACATCCACGCCGAGGCCTATGCGGCTGGCGAACTCAAGCATGGCCCGTTGGCGCTGGTCGACGAGGACATGCCGGTAGTGGCGGTGGCGCCGAACGGCCCGTTGCTGGACAAGCTCAAGTCCAATCTGCAGGAGGTGCGTGCCCGCGGCGGCCGCCTGATCGTGTTCGCCGATGGTGCCGCCGGCATGGACGACATGGCCGGTCACGGCGTGATGCTGCGGGTGGAGTCCGGCGGCAGCTTCATTGCGCCGGCGGTATTCACCGTACCTCTGCAGCTGCTGGCTTATCACGTCGCCGTATTGCGCGGCACCGACGTCGATCAGCCACGCAACCTGGCCAAATCAGTCACGGTGGAATAAGCGGCGCCGTGAAACCCAATAAAAAAACCGCGCAATCAGCGCGGTTTTTTTATTGGGACATTCAGTGGTTCAGGCGCGGCCGTAGACATCGTCGAAGCGCACGATGTCGTCCTCACCCAGGTAGCTGCCGGACTGCACCTCGATCAGTTCCAGCGCGACCTTGCCGGGATTGCGCAGGCGATGCTTGCTGCCGAGCGGGATATAGGTGCTCTGGTTCTCGCCGAGCAAAAATATCCTGTCGTCACAGGTGACTTCGGCGGTGCCGGAGACCACGATCCAGTGTTCGGCACGATGATGATGTTTCTGCAGGCTCAGGCTGGCGCCGGGCTTGACCACGATGCGTTTGACCTGAAAGCGTTCGCCCGCTTCCAGTGAGTCGTAGCTGCCCCACGGCCGATGCACCACCCGATGCAGTGAATGTTCGCTGCGGTTGGCGGCCTTGAGCTGCTCGACGATTTTCTTGACGTCCTGTGCGGCGTCGCGATGAGCCACCAGGGTGGCATCGGGTGTGGTCACCACGATCAGGTTGTCGACGCCGACGGTGGCGATCAGATGGCGGTCGTGGGAACGCAGCAAGGAATGGTGCGTGTCGATCGCCATCGTGTCGCCTTCGCACAGATTGCCCTGTGCGTCCTTGTCGCCGGTCAGCCACAGCGCCGACCACGAACCGATGTCGCTCCACGCACAGCTGACCGGGATCACCGCGGCGCGCTGGGTTTTTTCCATCACCGCGTAGTCGATCGAATCGTCCTGCACCAGTGCGAACGCATCGCGGTCGATGCGCACGAAATCCAGGTCGGCGGACGCCTTGGCATGCGCCTCGCGCACGGCAGCGAGCATCGCTGGCGCGTGCGCGGTCAGTTCTTCCAGATAGCGTGAGGCCTTGAACAGGAACATGCCGGAGTTCCAGTCGTAGCCGCCATCGGCGAGGTACGCCTCGGCTTTGCTCAGGTCGGGCTTCTCGACGAATTGCTCCACCCGGTAACCATCGCTGCCGATCGCCTCGGCGCGGCGGATATAGCCGAAACCGGTTTCCGGGCGATCCGGACGGATGCCGAACGTGACCAGCCAGCCTTGCGCGGCGAGCGGCATGGCCTGCTTCACCGCGTCGACAAAGGCGCTGGTGTCACCGATCAGGTGGTCGGCCGGCAGCACCAGCAGCATCGCATCGGCATTGCGTGCAAGCGCCTGCAGCGCACCCAGCGCAATCGCCGGCGCGGTGTTGCGCGCCAGCGGCTCCAATACGATGGTGGCGTCGTCGATACCCGCTTCCAGCAACTGGTCGGCGGCGAGGAAGCGATGGTCCTCGCTGGCCACCACGATCGGCGCGGCGATGTCCGGCAGCTGGCGGGTGCGCGCGATGGTCTGCTGGAACAGCGTACCCTTGCCAGCCAGCGCGAGGAACTGCTTGGGCAGATTCTTGCGCGATACCGGCCACAAGCGGGTGCCGCTGCCGCCACTGAGAATGAGGGGTATCAACATGACTCAGGATCCTGAAGTGATCAGCTGGCGGATGACCTCGCCCAGTCCGTGCTGCCAATCGGGTAGCGGATAGTCAAAGTGCCGCTGGAAGCCGCGATTGTCCAGCAGCGACCACGCGGGACGCACCGCTGGTGTGGGAAATTCGGCGCTGGTGATCGGAACCACGTGCGGTTGCCGTGGGATCAGCCCCTGCGCGGCGGCCTGCTCGAAGATCGCGCTGGCGAAGCCATGCCATGTCGTGGCGCCGCTGGCGACCAGGTGGTGAGTACCGCTGAGCTGCCGACGCCGGGCAGCATCGGCATCTTGCCAGCGATCGAGCGCCGCCACGCTGGCGTTGACGATCAGCGTGGTGTCGGTCGGTGCACCGTGCTGGTCGGCCACCACGCGCAGTTCCTCACGCTCGGCGCCGAGCCGCAGCATGGTGCGCAGGAAGTTGTGGCCGTGCGCGGCGTACACCCACGCGGTGCGAAGCGTCAGATGATGCGCGCCGCTGTCGCGCAGGGCCTGTTCGCCGGCCAGCTTGCTGCGGCCGTAGGCACCCAGCGGGCCGGTGGGTGCATCGACGGCATACGGTTGCGACTGGCTGCCGTCGAACACGTAGTCGGTCGAGTAATGCATCACCAGCGCATCGTGCGCCGCGGCCCATGCACCGAGGACACCTACCGCTTCGCCGTTGACGCGGGTGGCGAGCGCCTCTTCCTGCTCGGCCCGATCGACCGCGGTATAGGCGGCGGCATTGATGATCACGTCGGGCCGCACGCGGTCGAGCAGGACGGGCAGGCTGGTCGGTTCGGCAAGATCGGCGATCTCGCCGCGGCCGCCCGTCGTCAGCATGCCGTCGCGGCTGGCCGCGATGACTTCGCCGCGTGCATTCAGGCCGGCGTGCTCGAGAAACGTGCGGCCGAGCTGGCCATTGGCGCCGAGCAGCAGGAGCCTCATGCCACGAAAATCGGCAATCGCTCAGGGGCGACGTCTTTCAGCAGCGGTGTCTTGCCGTCCTTGTCGGACAGCAGCGGTGCGCTGAGCGGCCAGTCGATGCCGAGATCGGCATCGTTCCAGCGGATACCGGCGTCGGCCTTGGCGTCGTACAGCGCGGTGCACTGGTAAGTGAAGGTGGCGAATTCCGACAGCACGCAGAAGCCGTGTGCAAAACCTTCCGGTACCCAGAAGTGGCGATGGTTGTCGGCGGTCAGCATCACGCCGAACGACTTTCCAAACGTCGGCGAGCCACGGCGGATGTCCACCGCCACGTCATACACCTCGCCTTCCAGCACGCTGACCAGCTTGCCCTGCGGGTTCGGCCACTGGTAATGCAGGCCACGCAGCACGCCACGGGCCGAGCGCGAGACGTTGGACTGGATGAAGTGGTGATCGATGCCAGCCTCGCGATACTTCGCCTGGTTGTAGCTCTCGTAGAAGAAGCCGCGGGCGTCGCCGAATACCTGCGGTTCGAGGATCAGCGCGCCGGACAGTCCTGTGTCTATCACTTTCATCGTACGGGGCCTTGCCTGGTCAATTGCTGCAGATACTGGCCGTAACCGGTCTTGGCCAGCGGTGCGGCCAGCGCCAGCAACTGCTCGGTATCGATCCAGCCGTTGAGGTAGGCGATCTCTTCCGGACAGCACACCTTGAGGCCCTGCCGGTTCTCGATCGTCTCGATGTAGTTGCCCGCTTCCATCAGCGAGTCGTGTGTGCCGGTGTCGAGCCAGGCGAAACCGCGGCCGAGCTGTTCCAGATGCAGGGAATTGTCATCGAGGTAGCAACGGTTGAGATCGGTGATCTCGAGTTCGCCGCGTGGCGAAGGCTTCAGCGCCGCCGCGTAATCACACACGCGGCCGTCGTAGAAGTACAAGCCGGTGACCGCATAGTTCGACTTCGGCTGGGCCGGCTTTTCTTCCAGTCCGATCACGCGGCCGGCAGCGTCGAATTCGGCCACGCCATAGCGCTCCGGATCCTTCACCCAATAGCCGAACACGGTGGCGCCGTGATCGCGCGAGGCGGCGCGCCTGAGTCGCTCGGTCAGGCCGACGCCGTAGAAGATGTTGTCGCCGAGCACCAGGCAGCTGGGCTTGCCGCCGACGAAATCACGGCCGATGGTGAACGCCTGCGCCAGTCCATCCGGCGACGGCTGCACGGCGTATTGAATGTCGATACCCCATTGTGAACCGTCGCCAAGCAGGCGCTGGAACATTTCCTGCTCGTGCGGCGTGTTGATCATCAACATTTCGCGGATGCCGGCCAGCATCAGCGTGGCCAGCGGGTAATAGATCATCGGCTTGTCGTACACCGGCAGCAGCTGCTTGCTGACCGCGCGGGTGATCGGATAAAGCCGGGTGCCGGAACCGCCGGCGAGGATGATGCCTTTTTGTGTGGTGCTCATCAGCACGTCCTTCATGATCCCAGACGCTCCATGCGATAGCTGCCATCAAGCACACGCTGGCTCCACGACTGGTTGGCGAGATACCAGTCCACCGTCTGCGCGATGCCGCTTTCGAACGTCTGCGACGGCCGCCAGCCCAACTCGTCCTGCAGCTTGCTGGAGTCGATCGCGTAGCGACGGTCGTGGCCGGGGCGATCCTTGACGTAGGTGATCAGCGACTCGCGGACACGGCCGTCGGGCAACGGGCGGCGCTGATCAAGCAGGGCGCAGATCGTTTTCACCACCGCGATGTTCTCGCGCTCGGCATTGCCGCCCACGTTGTAGGTTTCACCGACGCGACCGCCGTCCAGTACGCACCGGATCGCGCTGCAGTGATCGCCCACGAACAGCCAGTCGCGGATGTTCCGGCCGTCGCCGTAGACCGGCAGCGGTTCGCCGGCGAGCGCCTTCTGGATGATCAGCGGAATGAGCTTTTCCGGGAACTGGTAGGGCCCGTAGTTGTTCGAGCAGTTGGTGGTCAGCGTCGGCATGCCATAGGTATGCTGGAACGCGCGCACCAGGTGATCGGACGCTGCCTTGGAGGCGGAGTACGGCGAATTCGGCGCGTACGGCGTCTGCTCGGTGAACTTGCCTTCGGCACCGAGCGAGCCGTACACCTCGTCGGTCGACACGTGCAGGAAGCGGAACGCGTCACGCGCGGCACCTTCCAGTCCGCGCCAGTAGTCGCGCGCGCATTCGAGCAGGCCCAAGGTGCCGACCACATTGGTCTGCACGAATTCGGCAGGCCCGTCGATCGAGCGATCCACGTGCGACTCGGCGGCGAAGTTCACGATGGCATCAGGACGGTGCTCGGCCAGCAATTTCGCCACCAGCTCGCGATCGCCGATATCGCCCTGCACGAACGTGTGAGCAGAGGCCTCCTTCAGCGAGCTGAGCGTATCCAGGTTGCCGGCATAGGTCAGCTTGTCCAGATTGACCACACGCAGGCCATCGGCCACCGCCTGCAGCACGAAATTCGCGCCGATAAAGCCGGCGCCGCCGGTGACCAGCAGCGTTTGGGTCCCTGTGGATGGGCTATTCATCAAGTACGTCCATGGTTTGACGGAGACAGTGGCCTGGGCGGCTGGCTTGGCCGCCGGACAGACAGCAAATGATGCCTGCTCTTGCCTCGTCGACCAAGCGCCTGGAGGTCGCACGGCTGCCTTTCGGCCATGCAAAGGCTGCAGTTTGCCCATTTCTGCATGAACGCGAACTTTGCCCTCATTCGGCAACGAGTGGCATAGAAGCTAAGATGGCGGACTTTACAACACGAGGCAGCCCGCCCGGCGGGCTGTGAGGACAGCGATGAAAACTGGCACAAAGCGTAGCCGACATGGGATGGGAACCCTGGCCATTCATGCCGGCCAGCATCCGGATCCCAGCACCGGCGCGATCATGACGCCGATCTACGCTACCTCGACCTACGTGCAGGCGAGTCCTGGCAAGCACAAGGGTTATGAGTATTCACGCACACAGAACCCCACCCGCATGGCGTACGAGCGCTGCGTGGCGGAACTGGAAGGTGGCGTGGCCGGCTTTGCGTTTGCCTCCGGTCTGGCGGCGGCGGCGACGGTGCTGGATCTGCTCGATTCGGGCAGCCATGTCATCGCGATGGACGACCTCTACGGCGGCACCTATCGCCTGTTCGAAAAGGTGCGGCGGCGTTCGGCCGGGCTGGATTTCAGCTTCATCGATCTGAATGACACCGTCGCCATGAAGGCGGCGCTCAAGCCCAACACGCGGATGATCTGGGCCGAAACACCGACCAATCCGATGCTGAAGCTGGTCGATCTGGCCAAGGTTGCCGCGTTCGCCAAGAAGCATGGCCTGATCCTGGTGGTCGACAACACGTTCTGCTCGCCGATGCTGCAGCGCCCGCTGGAATTCGGCGCGGATCTGGTGCTGCATTCGGCCACCAAGTACCTCAATGGTCATTCCGACATGGTTGGCGGCATCGTGGTCGCCGGCAGCCAGGAACTCGCCGAGCAGATGGGCTTCCTGCAGAACTCGGTCGGCGCCGTCGCCGGTCCGTTCGACTCCTTCCTTGCGATGCGCGGGCTGAAGACCCTGCACCTGCGCATGAGGGCGCATTGCGAGAGCGCTCTGGAACTGGCGAAGTGGCTGGAGAAGCATCCGGCGGTCGAGCGGGTGATCTATCCGGGCCTCAAGAGCCATCCGCAGCACGCGCTGGCGAAGCGCCAGATGGACGGCTTTGGCGGCATCATCACGATCGAGGTGAAGGGCGGCCTGAAAAAGGCCCGGCGCATGCTCGAGCGTTGCGAGCTGTTCGCGCTGGCCGAATCACTCGGCGGTGTCGAGAGCCTGATCGAGCACCCCGCCATCATGACCCATGCATCCGTTCCGGCCGCCAACCGCAAGCGGCTGGGCATCAGTGACGGGCTGATCCGGCTGTCGGTGGGCGTGGAGGATATCGCCGACCTGCAGGCCGAGTTGAGCCACGCGCTGGGCTGATGCCCGTACTGCCGCTTTCGCGGGCGGCTTTCCATGCTTCGGCCCGCTGCAGATTTTCGCAAGATCACAGGAACACCTGATGTTCAAACACTCGGTATCGCCGATATCGCTGGCGCGCAGCACCTGGAAACACCGGGAGCTGATCCTGCAGCTGACGCGAAAGGATGTGATCGGTCGCTACAAGGGTTCGCTGTTCGGCCTGGCCTGGTCGTTCATGAGCCCGTTGTTCATGCTCGGCATCTATACGCTGTTCTTCACCGAGGTCTTTCATGCGCGCTGGGGCGGCATGGGCGACGGCAAGGGCGGCTACGCGACCGCGCTGTTTGCGGGCCTGATCATGCACACCGTGTTTGCCGAGTCGATTTCCCGCGGCAGCCAGCTGGTGACGGACAACGCGAACTACGTGACGAAGGTGATCTTCCCGCTGGAAATCCTGCCCTGGGTTTCCACTCTCACCGCGTTGTATCACGCCCTGGTGAGTCTGATCGTGCTCGCACTGTTCTCGCTGGTATTCACCGGCCATATCGCGTCGACGTTCCTGCTGTTCCCCGTGGTGCTGCTGCCGCTGGTGCTGATATCGACCGCCGCCGGCTGGCTGCTGGCCTCGCTGGGCGTCTACGTGCGCGATGTCGGGCAGATGACCAGCCTGATCGTGCTGGCGCTGCTGTATACCGCGCCGGTGTTCTTTCCGCTCGAGAGCATGAAGTCGTCAGTACAGGCGGTGATGCGCTTCAATCCATTGACGCTGCTGATTGTCGAGGCGCGCAAGGTGCTGCTTGCGGGCCAGTGGCCCGACTGGTCGGCATTGGCCATCTATACCGGCCTGGCGTTGATCGCCTGCTGGCTGGCCTATGGCTGGTTCCAGCGTACCCGTGCAGGATTCATCGATGTCCTCTGAGATCATCCACTCGCCAGCCACGAAGCCGCTGATCCGTGCCCGCGGCATCGGCAAGCGCTACCTCAGTTATGCGCAACCGCATCACCGGCTGATGCAGATGATGGGACGCAAGAGTTACGCCAGGGAATTCTGGGCGCTGCGCGATCTCGATCTCGAAGTCTGGCCGGGCGAAACCATCGGCATCATCGGCAAGAACGGTTCCGGAAAATCCACTTTGCTGCAGATCGTCTGCGGGCTGATCGAGCCGACCACCGGCGATATCGAGGTGAATGCGCGGGTAGCCGGCCTGCTCGAGCTGGGCGCCGGCTTCAACCCGGAGTTCACCGGTCTGGAAAACGTCTATCTGAAAGCGGGCCTGCTGGGCATGGGGCGCGCGCAGGTGGATGCAAAACTCGATTCGATCCTCGCCTTCGCCGAAATCGGCGACTTCGTGCACCAGCCGGTGAAAACCTATTCCAGCGGCATGTTCGTGCGGCTGGCGTTCGCAGTGGCGGTGGCGGTCGAACCCGACGTGCTGGTGGTGGACGAGGCGCTTGCCGTGGGTGATGCGTACTTCCAGCGGAAATGCCATCGGCGCATCCAGGAACTGCAGGAGGCGGGCAGCACCTTGCTGCTGGTCACGCATTCCACGGACGCGGTGGAGCGCATGTGCAGCCGCGGTGTGGTCATCAATGCCGGCAGCAAGATCTACGATGGCCCGGTTCGCGGCGCGATCTCCGATTACCTGAAGCTGATCTTCGGTGCGCATGTGGCGGATTCGACCGACAAGGCGGCGGCGGTCAAGGTGCTCGGCGAGACGTCCGGCGAGGCGGTCGAAGCCTTGCTCGCTTCGGGCAGCGATGACGTGCTGTCACAACGCCCTGGCTACAATCGCGACGAGATCCGGGTCGGCAATGGCAAGGCATTGGTGGCCGATCTGCACGTGGTGGGCCAGACCGGCGTGCCCATGCTGTCACCCGGACAGCAGGCGGAGATCCTGGTCAAATATGCATTCAAGCTGCCACTTGGCCGGGTCATATTCGGCATGCAGATCCGCACGCCGGAAGGCGAGCTGGTTTACAGCACGAACACCTTCCTGGAGAGCGGCGAGGCGTTCCACTACGACGAAGGCGACGTCGTGGTGGTGCGCTGGAAGTTCAAGACGCACCTCATCCCCAAGCAGTACCTGATGATGTTCGGTATTTCGCAGTTCGACGAATTCGGCCAGGACACCATCGCCATCGATCGCCGTTCGGATGTGATGGTGCTGGCGGTTCTGGGGGATACCGGTGCGGCTCAGGGCATCGCCAATCTGCAAGTGAAGTTCGATGTTGAAACTGTGGCCAAGACAGGCGACGCCGGGTAGCCGCGACATTCCTTCGCCCTGGTTTCATCTGTGGAAAATGCTGACAAGGATCCAAAATTGCGTACCAGTCTGAACATCCACGATCCGTTGTTCATCTCCGCTCCGAACGGTGGTGGCCTGCTGTATGCGCACCGGCATCTGCTGGTGCCGCTGACCTATGAGGACACGACGGGGCTGGCGCTTACCGACGACGGCATGGTCTGGTGCGTGCAGGCGGACGGCAGTCGTTCGTTCCGGGAGATCCGCCAGGGCATCCTGAATAGCGTGACCATTGCGCAGGAGCCGCGCGATCTGCATGACGTCCTCGTGGGCAAGGATGGCATCTACGCGGTGTTCACCGAGACCAACCAGGTAGTGCGTCTGGACGAGGCATTTCAGGTACAGGAAAGCTGGAGCTTTGGCGAAGAACCCGATTGCGCGCATGTGAATTGCATCGCCTTGCATGACGGCCAGGTCATTGCCTCGATGTTTGGCACGTTTTCATCCCATCGTGGTTACAAGGGCGAAACCCGGCAGGCTGGCCGAGTGGTCGACGTGCGGAGCGGCAAGCTATTGATTGACGGGTTGTCGCAACCCCATTCGCTAGTCGTCGTCGGTGACCAGCTTTGGCTGTGCAGCTCCGAGGATCGCGCCGTCCACATCTACGACCGGCATTGCCGACTTGAGCGGAAAGTCATGTTGCCCGGATATACACGCGGCCTCGCTGTCGGAGAAAAATTCGTCTACGTCGGCCTGAGTCGATCCAGGAACCTCAAAGCGGGTGAAGTGGGTGAGTTCAGCACGGCGGTGATCGGGGTCCTTGATCGCGAGTCGCTGGCGGTCACTGGCTACCTGCCGATTCCCTCGAATGAAATCTACGATATCCGGATTGCGTCATCGGCGGATCTGGTTACCGATGTGATGGCGTCGACATGGGTTCATGAGCGCGGACTGCACCAGGCGGAGTTGGCGCAAGCCGCACGAAAATTGAATGAGGTGGAAGAAGACCTTGGTCAGAGCGGACGTGCCTTGCAGGCCACCAGGAGTGAACTTGATCAGGTAACGCAACAGGCGGCCGTCGCAGCTACCACCTATAGCACCGAGCTTGCCCGAGTAGCGCATGAGGCCGCACTGACTGCTGCTGCCAGCAATGCCGAGCTTGCCCGAGTGACGCAAGTGGCCGAAGTGACGGCGGCTGCCAGCAATGCCGAGCTTGCCCGAGTGGCGCAAATGGCCGCAATGACTGCCGCTGCCAGCAATGCCGAGCTCACACGAGTGACGCAACGCGCCGCGGAAACCGAGGCTGCAAGGCTGGCGGCAGAAAAAGTGGTGGAGGCTCTGCAGGTGCAGCAAATCGAGGCGCGGGGCGAGATCGCCAAGCGCAATGCGCGCATCCGCATGCTGGAGCAGGTACGCGATGAGCTCGATCTGATCAGGTCCAGCCGATCCTGGCGCTGGACGCGCCCCATGCGTTTCGCATTGCGCCTGCTTCGTCATGGCGGGCTGGGCGACGCCGATCGCGCGAAGCTGCGCGGACTGCTGCATCGCGATGATGTGACCAGCCCGGAACCGTCGGCGTCGTTAGTTGATCCGCTCCAGGTCATGCCTGTGATTGAACCCAGGACCCACCTGGCGCCGCAGGCGGATGGCAAGCGCGATGTCTTCGTCTGGTCGGTGATCGACTGGCATTTCCGCATCCAGCGTCCGCAACACCTCGCCCGCGAGCTGGCGGCTGCCGGTCATCGGGTGTTCTACATCTCCAATAATTTCATCGATCGCGCTGAACCGGGCTTCGCGATCGAGTCGCTGGACGGCGGCGGGCGTCTGTTCCAGATCCAGCTGCACCTGAAAGGCAGTCCGGCGATCTACCACGCGATACCCACTCCCGATGCACAGCAACAGCTGCGTGCAAGCATCGGTCAGCTGTTAGCCTGGACACGGAGCTGGGCATGCCTGTCTCTGGTGCAACATCCGTACTGGCTGGAGGCCGCGCGCATTCTGCCCAACCAGCGGCTGACCTATGACTGCATGGATCACCACGGCGGTTTCGCCGACAATAGCCCGGACGTGCTCGCGCGCGAGCTTGACCTGATGCGCACGGCCGATCTGCTGGTGGTGACCTCGGATTGGCTCCATGAGGAAGCCGGAAAGCACAATCGACAACTGCTGATGGTTCGCAACGCCTGTCAGTACGAGCATTTTGCCACGCATCCCGAGCGCATCTTCCAAGACCCGCAAGGGCGCAGGGTGATCGGCTACTACGGCGCGATTGCCGAATGGTTCGACCTCGACCTGCTGGAGCAGGTGGCACGGCAATTCCCCGACTGTCTGGTGTTGATGATCGGCGCCGATACCACCGGCGCAAAGCAGCACCTGCAGCATCTTGCCAACGTCGAGTTCACCGGCGAAGTGCCTTATGCGACGCTGCCGTTCTATCTCGCCGGTTTCGATGTCTGCCTGCTCCCGTTCCAGGTCATTCCGCTGACCCTGGCCACCAACCCGGTCAAGGTCTACGAGTACTTGAGCGCAGGCAAGGAAGTGGTATCGATCGCGCTGCCGGAGATTCGCCAGTTTGGTGAACTGGTACGCACCGGCACCGACCATGCCTCATTCGTGGATGCCGTGGGCGCTGCGCTGGCGGCCACGCCGGATCCCGCCGTGATCGCACGAAGGCAGCAGTTCGCGGCCGAACAGACATGGGCGCATCGCGTACACGACCTGGTGCAGGGTGTCGACACGCTGCCGGAGCCGCGGGTCAGCGTGATTGTGGTCACCTACAACAACCTGGATCTGACCAAGCTCTGTCTGCGCAGTCTCGAGCTTTACAGTGACTACGCCAATCTCGAAGTCATCGTGGTCGACAACGCATCGGCTGACGACACGCCGGCTTATCTGCAGGCATGGGCTGCGTCGGGGAAAGACCGCCAGATCATCCTCAATCCGGACAATCGCGGCTTCGCCGCCGCCAACAACCAGGGTCTTGCCGTAGCGAGCGGCGAGTACCTGGTGCTGCTCAACAACGACACCCACGTCACGCCGGGCTGGATTGCCTCACTCGTCGCGCACCTTCGTTACACGAGGACGCTCGGCATGATCGGCCCGGTGACCAACAATATCGGCAACGAAGCTCGCATCGACATCAGTTATGACGACATGGACGGCATGCTGCACGCGGCAGCCGATTACACCACCCGTCACGCGGGCCAGCTGACGCCATTGCGCACGGCCGCTTTCTTCTGCGTGATGATGCGCCGCTCGGTCTACGAGAAAGTGGGGCCGCTGGATGAAGCGTTCGGCATCGGTTTCTTCGAGGACGATGACTACTGCCGCCGGGTAGACCAGGCCGGTTGGGCTATCGCCTGTGCCGATGACGTGTTCGTGCACCACAACCTGTCGGCATCGTTCAACAAGCTCAAGCAGGAAACGCGGCAGGCCTTGTTCGAGCAGAACAAGGTGACTTACGAGGCGAAGTGGGGCGCCTGGGTGCCGCATAAGTATCGGGGACAATAAGGTGCAGATCAGCAGCGGTTCGACAGGTGCGCCGCCTGCCGTCCGGGCGCTCCAGGTCAATTCATACAAGACGCTTTTCGATGGTCTTGAAAGTCGTCGTGACAACTTTTTGTTGCTGCGATTCGTCGCCGCAAGCATGGTGATCTACGGTCATGGCGCCGCGATAATCGGTACGCGCGATGTGCTTGCTCGTTGGGGCTGGGGCGTCTATTCCGGCGATATCGCTGTTTATATTTTCTTTGTGGTCAGTGGTTTCATGATTACCGGGAGCTATCTGCGGCGTCGACATCTGGGTGATTTCATCTGGGCCCGCGTGCTGCGCATTTTTCCGGCCTTCCTGTTTTGCATGCTGATCTCGGCTTTCGTGCTTGGCGCCATCTATACGGAATTTTCCGCCAGCGCGTACTTCGGCAACCATGAGGTCGTGCATTACGTCATGCAGAACCTCAAACTGCAGACGAACATGGTTTGGGATCTGCCTGGCGTGTTTATCCACAACCCTGTGCTGACCACCGTCAATGGCTCCATCTGGACATTGCCGGCTGAAGTCCGCATGTATTTGTGGGTGGGGTTGGCGGGCGTGCTCGGGGTCCTCTCGCGGAAGTGGCTATGCACCTTGCTGCTGCTTGCGTTGGTTGCATGCGGCATATTCCAGCCGGCTCATCTGCTTTGGGTGCCGGTTCCGTCGTTCCTTCGTTTGGCAGGCTATTTCGCCATCGGTGTGTTCTGCTACATCCATCGTTACCGAATACCGGTGGGCTGGCCTTATGTGGCGGCGTTGGTCGTGGCGGCTTATCTGTTGCGTCCAACTGCCATATACCCATATGCGTTTGCGCTGGCGCTGAGCGCCTTCGTGTTTGCATTCGCCTATTGCATACCGTGGCACGGCTTCAACCGCTTCGGGGACTATTCCTATGGCATCTACCTGTGGGGCTTTCCCATGCAACAGGTGATCGCTCATCACTTTCCCTCGCTGCCTCCGATCGGCAACGCATTGTTTGCGTTCATGCCGGCCTTGGTTCTTGCTGCGATATCCTGGCATCTGATCGAGAAACCGTGCCTAAGCTTGAAGAGTGTGCCTGGGCGGCTCCTGGCCCGGGCGATCATCCACTACCGTTCGTTGGTCAACGATCGCCGGAATGCCTCTTGATGAGACGAGGCGTATTGCAGGAGGGTGCTGCGTGATGCATGGGGCCGACAACTCGCGATGCATCGGGGGCAGCGCGGCGTTGGCCCCGCAAGGGGCAGTCGCGCGGCTACCTTGGCTGGCGTGCCTCGTAGTTATCGCAGTGTCAGCGTATGCCGTGAGCGGATGGGCGCTCGCCGCCCATCATTTCTTCTACGCGGACGACTGGGGCTGGCTCGAACGCGTGGCTTTTGACATCGATACGTTCCGGTTGGTGCCGGAGAAGGTCTACAACGATCGTCCGGCAGGCGAGTTCTTCATCAAGTGGATGTACGAGTGGTTTGGGCTCAACGCGCATCCCTACAACGTGCTTTGGTTGCTCCTGCACATATTCAACAGCATCCTGCTTTTTTTCCTCGCCGCAAATTATCTGCCCCGAAACAGGGCTCTGCTGGCGGCTGTGCTTGCCGCTTCCTGGTATTCGACTTTGATCGCAGTGCATTGGGTGGCGGCGATCTTTGATCTGGCCGGCGCCACTTGGTGCCTGCTGTGTCTGTTGTTCTATGTGCATTCCAGCCGCGAATCGTGCTGGTCACCGCTGTGGTTGGTCGGCGCCTTCTGCCTGCACGTACTCGCCATTCGTACCAAGGAGTTTGCGCTGGCATTGGTCGTGGTGTTGGCTAGCTGGGAGTTTCTGCTGATCGAGAGCAAGGATTTGCGTCGTCGCCTTTCCCGTCTTGCGCCGCACGTGCTGCTTACACTGGTGTACGGACTGATCTATCTCAGGTTGTTCAGTCTGCAGAAACCGTTCGTGAGCAGCGGCATCTACAGCATGAGCCTGTCGTTATCGACGATTTTGGAAAATGCCATTTCCTATCTGTCTATGGCGTTTTATATGCCTGCGCCGGACAAGGATTTCGCTTGGCGTCTGGCTGCCTATGCCCTGCTGGTAGCCATGCTTTTGCTGGGATGCAGCTCGCGCAAAACGCTGGCAGCCATGGTATCGGCAGTCGCGTTACTGGCGGCGGTGTTGCTGATGCCCAACCAGCAGAGTGCACTCTATCTCTATGTGCCGCACTTTTTTGTGGCCTTTGTGCTCTGTGCTGTCGCACCGCGCTGCCGGGTGGCCACGGTGATCACTTGGTTGACTGTCGGGTTGATCATCGGCTGGCCTTTTTTCACCGGTGGCTGGAAAGCATCCCGCAACTTTTACTTGACTACGGGCGAATACAGCGAGCGGCTTCACAACGACTATGTGCGGCTAATGCAGGGAAGGCCACCACCCGTGCCGCTGACCATCGCGGTATCGAAGACCTATTTCGATCCGTTTTCCTGGGGACATGGCAGCTTTCTGCGCATCCGCTATGGAAACCCGGACATCACCGCCAATGTGGTCAGCCTTTCCGGGCCTGATGACGATGTTTGCGCACATGTGTCCGGCACGTGCCTGATCGAGCAGTCAGGTCATCTGGTTCTGCGTCAAGGCTCGGCTCCGTCGGGTACCACGCAACCGATACCATCGCCGCTTGTACCCAAACTCTCCGCTAGGCGTTTGGTTCGATGAATGACATGACACGCCCCTCTATTTCGCCACCTACTCCTGACGCGGCAGATTGATTCATCCATGAATGCTTCAGTGCCTCCCACTATTCGTGCTGCACCGTGGATCCTGCTCATTGCCGGGTTCCTTTTGTTTATCGCCGGTTTCATGGTCAACACGATGTGGGCCAAGATCACATGGACGCCTACGTTGCTGCTGGCGGGACTGGGAATCGCTTCTCTGATGCTGGCGGTTGTCGCGAGCAGGCTCTTCAGATGTCGGCTGGCAACATCTGCAGCGATCGTCTGGCTGTTCGGACTGACTTATTTCGCGGGTATTGCAGCCGTACTGTCCGTGGCGATGATCACCATCGCGGCGATTGCTGTAGGAAGCTGTTTTGTTGAGGAAGATCGGAATGCCCGACTTCCGCTTTCAATTCTTGCCGGGCTTGCGGTTCTTTGTGGAGTTACTGGATGGCTGTTGCCGTTCCCGGTTCACGGCCATGCAGCTTACGTGCTGGTTTTGCTGCTCATCGTCGTGTTCCGTCGCCGCGCAGTAGTCAACGCGTTGCGGCCGCTCAGGGAATCCTGGTCGGATGCGGTGGCAGGCGCACCTCGAGTTGCGGCGTTGGCAGTGCTGGTGATGGGCGTGGTCTCGACCTGCGCGTGGGTCCCCACCATTCACTATGACGATCTGGCCTATCACCTCGGTCTGCCCTACCAGCTGCAGGGATTGGGCTATTACCGGATGGATGCCGGGTCTCGCGTATGGGCGCTTTCCGCGTGGGCTGGCGATGTCCTGCAGGGGATTGTGCAAGTCATCGCGGGAGTTGAATCCCGTGGTGCGGTTGACACATTGTGGCTTGTACTCACGGCAACACTCATGTGGAGTCTCGGCGGAGCGCTGAACCTGAGTTCCATGATGCGCTGGTTTGCGGTTGCCATCTACGCAAGTGTGCCCTTGACCGCTGACACGCTCACCGGAATGCAGACAGAGGGAGCAACGGCCGCGATAGCTGTGGGTGTGGCGTTGCTGATCCAGCAAGCATTGGCACCCAGTCGTCGGCTGCTTGTGTTGCTGGCCCTGCTTTTCGGTTTGTTGCTGGGGTTGAAGGTGAGCAACCTGATGATCGCCGGTCCGCTCGGATTGTGGCTGCTCTGGCAATGGAGATGGCGCTTTCCGTGGCGTGCCTTGCCGCTAGCGGTGTTGACGGTGTTTTTGGTGGGCGGCTCAAGTTATCTCTACGCATATTTGCTGGCAAACAATCCCGTACTGCCGATATTCAACAACTTCTTTCACTCGGTGTATTACCCGCCAGTCAGTTTTCACGATCTGCACTGGGACACGGGATTCCACTGGAACATTCTCTGGCAGCTCGTCTTCCACACCACGAATTACATCGAGGGTGGCTATAACGATGGGGTGGCCGGTTTTGCATTGATTGCCTTGCTGGGAAGCTTGCTGATTGCACTTTTCCGTCGGGACACGCGAGCCATGGCGCTGGTCGCGACTGCGGCGTTTCTTCTCCCGCTGACCCAAATCCAGTATTTGCGCTATGCGGAACCGGCGATGGCATTGTTGATGCCAGTCATGCTCAGTGGTGTGCCGCTTGTCGATTGGAGAAGGCTGCGTGCGCGCACCGTGCCGATGCTGCTGGTGGCACTGGTGCTTGTCGACCTTGCGTACGCTGCCAACGCAAATTGGCAAATGCGAAATGGCGTACTGCAGGATTTGCTGGCCGACGGCCAGTCGGCTGTCATCGCCAAATACGCGCCGACACGTGTGATGGCCAAATTTATCCGGGTCGCCTATGGAGAACAGGCGCGGACCTTGATGCTCGATGATCGAAGCCCATTTGCTGCCGAACTCGCGGGTAATGCCTTCGTGACAAATTGGTACGATCTTGAATTGTCCACACTAGCCAGTGGGGCGAATGGGGATGTCAGTGGCGCAAAATGGGCGGCCGTCTTCGATCGCAGTGGCGCCGACCTGATCACCCTGGCGACCGACATGCACACGCAGGCGCTGGACGCAGCCATTGAAAAGACCGGGGGCGTCAAGGTCCGCACCGAAGACAAGATTGAGCTGTGGGAACTGCATCGAGGCAAGCCGGGAACTGTGGTGCCTATAGCTCCCTATGGGGTCAATATCACCTTTGACACATCTGCGGCACCGGCAACGTCAACCATTGCGCATGCTGATTTGACGTTCGGCTGCGTCGCGAAGGATGTTCCCATTGTCATCAGCTGGAAGCTGACCAGGGAAGACAAGTCATCCTGGCAACGCTCCGAGTGGATAAATTGCAACCCCGCGGGAACGGCCGGGATTTCGCTGGACCAGCCGATTGCCGGCAAACTCGAAGGAATGACGATCACCGCCAGTCCAGCCACGCCTGTGGATCTGCACCTGCAATCGACCGCGACAAATGCCTGGTTCGGCGCCGACCTGTCGTACGATCGGGATCTGGCCCTCCAGTGGCGCAGCAACATAGTCACCCGGGTAAAAGCCTGGAATCAGCAGCGGCTCCAAGCGCGGAAGGCGAAGCGATGAGCATCGTCCGTCAGGGAATCAGCTTTCTTTTTATCGGGGGTTGCCTGGTACTGGTCGACTGGGGAGTTTTTGTGGCCCTGAGCGCGTCGGGTGTGCAAACTCCGGTTGCCAATGTTGCGGGAAGAATCGTGGGCGCTTTGCTGGGTTTCGTGGCGAATGGCCGGTTCACGTTCGGATCGGAGGGTTCGGCCCGGCTGGGCGGAAAGCGCTTTGCGCGCTTCGCTGCACTGTGGCTGGTGATGACGCTGATAAGTACCGTTCTTGTCGGGGAGGCGGCCACCCGCCTCAGCCTGCAGATTGCATGGCTCGGCAAGCCGCTGGTCGAGGGCGTGCTTGCCATTCTGAGCTTTCTCGTTTCCCGCCATTGGGTGTATCGCTGAGCATGAGCGCCAACATGAATCCACGCATCGCGGTAGTCATACCTTGTTTCCGCGTAAGTGCCCAGATTCTTGGAGTAATCCAGCGTATCGGCCCCGAGGTCGGCTGGATCATCATCGTCGATGATGCTTGCCCGGAACATAGCGGGGACATCGTCGAGCAACAGTGTCGTGATCCGCGGGTATCGATCATTCGGCACTCGCAGAATCTTGGCGTGGGTGGGGCAGTGATGACCGGCTACGCGGCTGCTTGCAATCTTCCGGCAGAGGCAGTCGTGAAACTGGATGGTGACGGTCAGATGGATCCGGCACTGATTCCAAGGCTGGCAAGCCCCCTGCTCAGAGGGCGGGCAGACTATGTCAAGGGCAACCGCTTCTATCGCGTTTCGGATGTATCGGGAATGCCGACTGTACGCTTGATCGGGAATGGTGCGCTGTCATTCCTGACCAAGCTTTCCTCCGGTTACTGGCAGCTGTTCGATCCTACCAATGGCTTCACGGCGATTCATCGCGCGATGCTTTCCGAGTTGCAGTTCGAACACATTGCCAAACGGTATTTCTTCGAATCGGATCTGCTGTATCACCTCAATCAGCTGCGCGCGGTTGTCACCGAAATGCCGATGAGTGCGTCTTACGGCGACGAGTCGTCAAGTCTCCGGCCGATGCGGATGATTGCTCCCTTTTTGCGCGGCAATCTGCGGAATTTCAGCCGGAGATTGATTTACAGTTATTTCCTGCGCGGATTCTCTGCGGCCTCGATGGAACTTTTGATAGGGTTCCCGCTGCTGCTGTTCGGTCTCATATTTGGCGCCTGTCGCTGGTGGGCCTCGCTGGTCGATCACGCACCAGCGACGGCGGGTACGGTCATGCTGGCTGCGCTGCCGATCATTCTTGGGACCCAGCTGCTGTTGTCGTGGCTGAATTTCGATGTCGCGGCAGAACCACGGCATCCCGTACATGCGTTGCTGAGCAATCGCGCCCGCACCGAATAATGCATCCTGTGATGCTTTAAAAAGACAAGTCGTAGGCTTCCATCCGGATTTTCATGAACCAGAAACATATTCTCTGCATCGTCGGTACCCGCCCTGAGGGCATCAAGATGGCGCCCCTGATCAAGGCGCTCAAGCGAGAGCCGTGGGCGCGGGTGACCGTGCTGGCCACGGCGCAACACCGGGGACTGCTGGATCAGGTGTTGTCGCTGTTCGATATTCGGCCGGATGTGGATCTGGACATCATGCGCGCCAATCAGGCGCTGCCTGAGTTGACCGCGCGGCTGATCACGGCGCTGGATGAAAAGTTCGCCGAGCTTTCACCCGACGTGGTGCTCGCCCAGGGCGATACCACCACGGTGATGACCGCTGCACTGGTGGCGTTCTATCGGCGTATCCCGTTCGGGCACGTCGAGGCCGGTCTTCGTACGCACGATCTGGATAACCCGTTCCCCGAGGAGATGAACCGATTGGTGGCGGGCCATCTGGCCAAGTGGCATTTCGTGCCGACCGAACGCTCGCGACAGAACCTGATGCGCGAGGGAATCGCCGCCAGCGCGATCCACGTCACCGGCAATACGGTGATCGATGCGCTGCTCGAAGTCGCTGCGACCGACTGGCCGCTGGATATTCCGCTGGATCCCAGCAAGCGGCTGGTCCTGGTCACGGCGCATCGTCGGGAAAATTTCGGTGAGCCGTTCCGTGCGATCTGTCGCGCGATCCGTCAGTTGGTCGATCGCTACGCGGATATCGAAGTGGTTTATCCGGTGCACCCGAATCCGAATGTGCAGTCCACGGCGCACGAATTGCTTGGTGGCCATCCGCGCATCCGTCTGTGTGATCCGCTGGATTACGCACCGTTCGTGGAGGCACAGAAGCGCGCCTATCTGATTTTGACCGACTCGGGTGGCGTGCAGGAGGAGGCCCCTGCGCTTGGCAGACCCGTGCTGGTATTGCGCACGGAGACCGAGCGCCCGGAAGCAGTCGATGAGGGTGTGGTACGGCTGGTCGGTACCGACGAGGGCCGCATTGTGGCGGAGGCTTCGCGATTGCTGGATAGTGAAGAGGCCTATCACGAGATGGCGCGTGGTGTTTCGCCTTATGGCGATGGGCATGCGGCACAACGCATTGTCGCTGTGCTGCGCGAAGCACTCGGTTAACCGGTCTCACCTGAACGATATCCGGGCATGATGTGATGGTGGTCGGGCATGACCCATGTCTGTGTGGAGCGCGCCATCATTGACATGTTGGCAAATGACTCATCTGACACCGTTTTGGACAAGGCGCAGGCTGTTCCCTGACAGTGTCTCGCAACATGGTTGGTGATTGCGGTAACGGATCCGCTCCTGAGCGTGGACGGTATTTTCATGCGGTCTTGCCAGCTTGAAGACTGCTTCACGGAGTAAGGAACTGAATGACAACGCGATCATGCATTGGCATCTCGGCAGCGGTTCTTGTCATTTTCCTGGCAAGTGTCGTCCTGGTGTGGTGGCTTGACCCCGCCTTGCATGCATCGTTTGATGCTGGATTGCTCTGGCGCAATGCGCTGCCGGTGTTCCTGCTCATCCTGATGATTTACGGTTTGAGCAGCCGTGTCCTGCTTTCCCTTGTAATCGGCGGTGGCATCACTCGGCTTGTATTTGAAGTGAATGCGATCAAGCAGCTCAACATGGGCCAGCCCCTGCTGCCGGGTGACCTGCTGTTGGGGAATCAGGTAATTCACAACATCGGGTTTTTCGCGCATTACACCGGCCATCGACTCGTTCTTCTGCTATTCGCCGCGCTCCTGTTTGCCGCAGTTTTGTGGGCGATCTGGCGCATGGAGCGCCATTCGCAGCGGCTTCGCTGGATGCCGCGTTTACTGTGGGCGTCATTGGCGCTGGTAGCCCTCATCACGCTCTATCGGGGCGATGGTCCCTGGCAGAGAGTGTACGCAGACGAGGGGCTGCCTGGTTTCCAGCTGTGGTACTCGGTCGCAAGCGTGCAGCGGGTCGGCTTCATGGCGGAATTCGTCAGGATGTCACAGGAGTCGCGGGTAAGGCTTCCTCGGGGCGACCAGATGCTCGTTGCCCGCTTCGCCCAGAGTCACGCTGACGATCTGAGTGCTCGCATGACACGCAAGCCTCCCACAGAGCTTCCCGATATCGTGGTGGTGCAGAGCGAGGCCTTCTTCGATCCGGGTGTCTTGAACGGTATCGATTTCGGAGAGTTTGTGCCGAATTTCGAGCACCTTGCCGCGACAGGCATCACCGGAAGCCTGACCACGCCAACCTACGGCGGTGGCACGATCCGCACGGAGTTCGAGACGCTGACCGGTTACCCGATGCAGGCGTTTCCCGCCATCGCATACCCGTATTACGGACTGGCTAGCCAGTGGATGCCAAGCGTTCCGCATCGGCTTGAAGCCTTTGGTTACTCGACCACGCTGTTTCACCCGTACCGTGGCAGTTTCTGGAATCGTCGAGAGACGATGCCTGCGCTGGGGTTTCAGCACACTTATTACTTAAAGCAATTTGGTGATGCGGCGCGTGCCGGTGAATTCATATCGGATCGCGCTTTGTTCGATTTCGTGCTGGCGCATCTCGACGAGGCCGCGACCAGCCCGCAGTACGCCATGGCAATCACGATGGAAAATCATGGGCCGTGGGATTTCGATGCCGGTGCTCTGACCAGCCTGTTGAATGGACGTCCATTGCCGCATGGCCTGTCGGCAAAGGGTACGGAGGAAATGACGTATTACCTCGCCCATCTGGTCAATGGCGATCAGGCACTCGGCGATTTCGCCAAACGGCTGCTGGCGCGGCCGCGCTGGACGATACTGGTGTTCTACGGTGACCATCTGCCGGCGCTTCCGCACGCGTTCACCGATCTGGGTTTCGATGATGGTCGCCCGGATATCGAAGAGCACACCCGCTATATGCTGCTGTCCAACCGGCCGCTCAATTCGCGAAAGCTCGACCTCAACGCCTACGACCTTCCGGGCTTGCTGTTCGATACGGTGGGATTGCCCGAGGATGGTTATCTCGCACTGGCGTCCACCATTCGGCACGTCTGGGCGCAAGACGACTACCAGCATGGGTCGGAGTATGGCCAGATCCAGTTCAATGCCGCACAGCTGGAAGTGGCTTGTCGCCACAAACTGGATGCAGCGGGGAAATGCGGCGATGGGAATCCGGGCGGCCAGCGTGCACCGAAATCGGCGTCTGAGGGTGGTTGAGGCGACGCATGATCCACTCGCATCGGACAACGGGACGGTGCTTGACGTTCATCGGGTCGTGCAATGATTGACCGCAGAATCACTGCTGCTGTCGAACGAGGATTCAGGATGGTTACGTCATTTGTGCTGGACGAAGGTGTAGCGGATCTGCGAATAGTTTCGATGAAACCGATGGAGGGACCTCGCCCTGATGCTGTTGCGAGGTTCGCCGGGCGTTGGCGCTTCGCGCGCGTGGCGCATGCCCGTCTGCGGCGATCCATTCACGGTCCGCAGGCGGATTTCAAGGCATTCGCTGACCAGCAGGCACCGATGGCTGATCGCTGGATTGAGTTTCCGCACATACCTCAACGCGAGCGTGGACTGGTCATGCAGGCCGGCGAATGCCTGCAACTCCCTGCCTTGACTGCACCGCGCGAACCGATCCTGTGGATGCGCTGCCTGCGCGGCGTACCACAGATCAGCGACGACGGACTTGATGTGGAAGTGTGGTGCGCATGCGATGGCGGGGAGGCACAGCGGCTGCTGTCCCATCGACTGGACAATACGCAGACGGCGGCCAGTCTGCGCGAGTTGTCGATCGATCTGCCGGTACCGCTGGGTTGTCAGCTGCGCATCGAGGTTCGTTGCGGTGCCGGCCCGCTGGGGCAGCCGTCTGCGGATTGGCTGGGACTGCTCGGGTTGGTGGTGTGCGCGCGTGATGAATTCGACCTGCTGCGTGCCCGGACCCACCATGCATGGCGCCTGCAGAACGAAATTGCGCACTTCAGTCAGGTGTATTCGAACGATTTTTACAGTGATCGGCATACCAACCGTCGTGCCAGCGTCGATGACAGCAGCCCGCGACGCGCGATGCCATCGCGCTCAGTCGATCAGGGTGTTGTCGAAGCGAGTCTGCGCGCGGCTTTGCATGACCATTTGCGGTGTGTAGAGCCGTTGGCTGGCGAAAACGCCTTTGCCTATGCCAATCGGATGCTGGCCATGGTCATTCCGGCACAGGCACCGGATTTTCCAGGGCGACTGCGCGCCTTGTCCGCGCAACATCCGGATCGGCCTTTGCGCATGCTTGCGCTATGTGCCGGCGAGGCGGCCATTGAAGGCAGCATTCTGGAGGCGGCCGGGGTACCGGTGGAGTTGTGTATCGTCGATGTCAACGCCGGTCTGCTCGATCAGGCGGTGATGCATATGCCCACGATGGTGACGGTGGATCGTGTGCTGGGAGATGCCAACGACATTGGCCCACAACTGGGCAAGTTCGATGTGGTGAACATCACTTCAGGCCTGCATCATCTGGTGGAGCTGGAGCGTGTCCTGGCCGCGATCGCCGAGATTCTTTCGCCCGGCGGCGAGTTCTGGTTGATCGGCGAGCAGGTGGGCCGTAACGGCAATCGTCTATGGCCGGAAGCATGGGAGATCGCAAACAGGATCTTCGCTGCGTGGCCGGCGAGCAAACGCACGAATCACAATACGGGCAGGGTGGATGCCGAGATTCCGGATACGGATTTCTCGGCGGGCTGTTTTGAAGGCATCCGCAGCCAGGACATCATCGGACAACTCGAGCGGCATTTCCTTCCGGTCAACTGCTATGTACGCAATGCCTTTCTCTGGCGCCTGGCTGACGTCGCGTACGCGGCGAACTTCGACCTGAATGATCGCGCCGATCGGGAACTTCTGATGCGGGCTGCGACAGAAGAGGCGATGCACTGGGCGCAAGGCGGGCGCGGCACCGAGATGCACGCGGTGTATCGCAGCAAGCGGGCCGGGCTGCTTGGCCTGCTGGCGGAAACGCATGGTCCGCACTAGCAGGTGACAGGGGTCGATTCGGGCTTGTGAACGGTAGCGCCATTATTTAGACGGCTCATCTCGTCGTTTCCTGCACGCCAGACTGTTGCCGGTGATTTCAGCCAGCGCGTCATCGGTTTTGATCATGTAGCAGGTAGGGTTGTTCTTGTGCCGTTGCAGCTCGGCGGGGAGCGTCTGCGGCATCTTCACGATCGCATCGCTGAACGACGGCAGGTGGTCGCCGAAGTGGACGATCACGGTGGGTTCGGAACGCTTGAGAAAATCGTTCTCGAGTTGGGTCATGCCTTCGTCCGAGGACTGCAGACGGGACAGGTATGTGCTCAGGTTGAGCTCCTGCTTGGCCGGCAATGCGGGCAGCAGGCCCTGGTTGAACGGAGCCGGCAACGAGGCGAGCGGCTTGTCGTCGTGCGGGCCGTGCTGCTCCAGCGTGAGGATCATGAAGAACACCGGCTGGCCCGGTTTCTTGATCTTGTCGTAGACGCGCTTGGCTGCCGCGAACATCTGGGCATCGGTGGTATGCCACATCGTCAAGCCCAGATCGTTGATGTCGTAGAACTGGTCGAAACTGATACGATTTGAGTTATCCAAACGCCGGATGTGCGTTTCTACGGAATTGGAAGTTGTGGGATGGGGGACGGATGACAATACAACCGTGGGGCCGCGATATCGCGGTGGCGATCTTCGCCATCTTCACCATGGTGCTGACGAGCGTCGTGCTGGTGTGGTGGATGGATCCGGCTCTGTACGGGTCGTTCGACGCGGCGCTGCTCTGGCGTAATGCGCTACCGGTGTTTCTGGTCATCCTGCTTATCTATGGGTTGAGCGGACGCTTACTGCTGACGCTCATTCTGGGTGGCGTTCTCGCATGGATCGTGTTCGCGATAAATGCGATCAAGGAGATCAATCTAAACGAACCCCTGATGCCGGGCGATCTGGTGCTCTGGCATCAGGTGCTGCACAACATGGGCTTCTTCGAGAACTACACCCGGCATCGCTTCGTCCTGCTGCTGGCTCTGTTTGTGTTTGTGGCGGTGTTGTGGGCGGTCTGGCGCATGGAGCGCCGCTGGCGGCGACCGCACTGGATGGGTCGCATGGCATGGGTGGTGTTGTCGCTGACGGCCATCATTACCTTGTATCGGGGTAACAGTGTCTGGCGAGACGCTTACGCGGATGAGGCGCTCCCCGGCTTCCAGCTGTGGACTCCGTTTGACAGCGTGGAGCAGGTCGGTTTCATGGCAGCACTGGTGCGGATGTCGCAGGAGGCGCAAACCGTGATACCCAAGGCCGACCAGTCGCTCATCGACGATTTCGCTTCGAGCCACGCCGAGGATCTGAAGGCGCGCATGGCGCGTCAGCCGCCGACCGAATTGCCGGATATTGTGGTGGTGCAGAGCGAGGCCTTCTTCGACCCCGGTGTGTTGAAAGGGGTCGACTTCGGTGAGTTCGTGCCGAATTTCGAACGGCTGGCCGCCACCGGTATCACTGGCAGCCTGACCACGCCGACCTACGGCGGCGGCACCATACGCACGGAGTTCGAGACGCTGACCGGCTATCCGATCCAGGCGTTCCCTTCCATCGTTTATCCGTATTACGGGCTGGCCGGCGCGTGGATGCCGAGCGTGCCGCATCGGCTGGAGGCCCTCGGCTACTCGGCTACGTTGTTCCATCCGTTTCACAGCAGCTTCTGGAATCGCCAGAAGGTCATGCCCGAACTCGGATTCCAGCATACCTATTACCTGAAGTCCTTTGCCGATGCCGAGCGCGCCGGCGAGTATGTCTCTGACCATGCGCTATTCGACTTCGTACTGGCGCATCTCGATGATGCCCAACACGGTCCGCAATACGCGATGGTGATCACGATGGAGAACCACGGCCCGTGGGATTCCGATGCGGGCACGCTGGCCAACGTGCTGGGTGGCCACTCGCTGCCGCGCGGCCTGTCGGCAGCAGGCACCGAGGAGATGACGTATTACCTGTCCCACTTGGTCAATGGCGACCAGGCGCTGGGCGATTTCGCGAAACGCTTGCTGGCACGGCCACGCTGGACTGTGCTGCTGTTCTACGGTGATCATTTGCCGGCACTTCCACATGCGTTTGCGGATTTGAACTTCGACGACAATGGTCCGGAGATCCAAGAGCACACTCGATACATGCTGGTGTCCAATCGGCCGCTGCTTCAGCGCAAAGTTGACCTCAGTTCCTACGAACTGCCTGCACTGCTGTTTGACACAATAGGGTTGCCCGAGGACGGTTATCTGGCGCTGGATTCAGTGGTTCGGCAAGTCTGGGCGAAGGATCACTATCAGCATGGCGCCGAGTATGGCCAGGTGCAGTTCAACGCAGCGCAGTTGGAGGTGGGCTGCCAGCACAAGCTGGATGTGGCGGGGAGATGCAATTGAGCCGCGGCTTATCATGAGCATTGCAGGTGCGCACTCTGCAGCGACGCGCGGTGTTCGGAGAGCAAGGTTTCAATGACCGGGGAAATGGCGAATGGCGGCGCTGTTTGTCCTGGACAAGTGAACACGGGCGCCTAATGGAATGGGATAGGCCGCCAACTGCGATCTCGATGATGCGGCAGATCGGGGCTGCTGGTGGGTGCCACAGTAGAAGAGGTCGCACACCGGGCGCAGGGCACGCCGCACCGAGATGCATGCGGCGTACCGCAGTAAAAGACGCGCCTGTTGGGCTTGATTGCGCAGGAATCCGAACTGTATTGACGGGCCGGTGTATCCATTGGCGGAACGCCGGCAACGTAGCCGATGCAGGCAAATCAGAGCGTTGACGCTCGTCTAGTGCTTGCAGGGAGTGCGCCCGATGCGGATTTGCGCCAGGGTGTGGGCGCCATTTGCATCGGTCAACGAGATCTGCATGCCGGGTACCGCCCATTTGCCCGTGGCGAGGGAGCCCTCCGGGAGCTGCGCGGCCCACATTGTCGGCTCGGCATCGTCACCATTGGGGCTGCGTACCCACAACTTCACCGTCCCATCCTTGACGTCTTTCGAGGCATTCCATTGGACAGTCACTACACTGCCGTTCGCGCTTTCCGGACAGCTACTGAGCGCGGAGGGCGTGGCGCTGAGTTGGGTGCCGCCGTGACACGCAGCCAGTGCCACGGTGCCGAGAGCAATGAGAACAGACTTGCACATCATGGGTTGGTTGCCTCTGGCAGAACTTAGTCGGGCCAATGGAATCGTAGGGAACCCTGGGCATGGCTGGATACGGGCCGGATGGTCCAAAGGATCTTCGGGTAAATCGTGGTGAGTCATTTCCCGATCACAGGCATGCGATCAAAGTGTTTCGGTCATCATTCAACCGGCTGATTTCTTGCATGGCAGGCTGGGGATGGTGATTTTTGCCAGGGTGTCGTCGCCGGAATCGTCGGTCAGAGTCAGATTCGTGCCGGGGCGCATCCACTGCCCCGTGGTCGCCGATCCGACCAGGCCACCGCCCATCCACAGGGTCCCGTTCTGGTCTGCGCCCCAGATGCCAGAGCGGCTGGGCTTTTGCGCGTTGCTCACCCAGATCTTGACGCCTTTCTCTTTCGTGCGGCTGGCATCCCAGTTGACCACTACCGCGCTGGATAATGTGGCGGCACCACAATCCTCCAACGCCGCCGGCGACGTGCTGAACTTGGCATCTTGGGAGCTGCAGCCGCCCAATGCGGCGACACAAAGAATGGAAACAGCGAACTTGTGCATGAGTCGGTCCCGTTGTAGCAAATGCGTAAGAGTGAATGGGATGCCTTATTGGTAAACGTGCAGCCGATCGAAGATCCAGGTGTAGTAGGACTCCAGCATGGGTTTGTCCGGACAGTCCACGTACAGACCGTGGCAGCGCGTTTCCATTGTGGTCAGTGCCGAGAAATAGGAGTCTTCCGGCAGACCGGCCGTCCGCAGCACTCTGCTGGGCAGGTAGGCGATATCCAGCATCGGATACGCGGGCAGTTCGGGGGCATCGAAATTGCTCTTGATCATGTAGTAGGTAAGGTTGTTCTTGTACCGTTGCAGCTCGGCGGGGAGCGTCTGCGGCATCTTCACGATCGCATCGCTGAACGACGGCAGGTGGTCGCCGAAGTGGACGATCACGGTGGGTTCGGAACGCTTGAGAAAATCGTTCTCGAGTTGGGTCATGCCTTCGTCCGAGGACTGCAGACGGGACAGGTATGTGCTCAGGTTGAGCTCCTGCTTGGCCGGCAATGCGGGCAGCAGGCCCTGGTTGAACGGAGCCGGCAACGAGGCGAGCGGCTTGTCGTCGTGCGGGCCGTGCTGCTCCAGCGTGAGGATCATGAAGAACACCGGCTGGCCCGGTTTCTTGATCTTGTCGTAGACGCGCTTGGCTGCCGCGAACATCTGGGCATCGGTGGTATGCCACATCGTCAAGCCCAGATCGTTGATGTCGTAGAACTGGTCGAAGCCGTATTCGCGGTAGGCGTTGCGGGCATTGATGAAATTGCCGCCGGCCGGATAGATCGCAACAGTGAGGTAGCCCAGCCGATGCAGCAGCATCGGCAGTGAATCGTGGATGCGCGGGGCGAGCACATAGGGCGCGTACATGCCGGCCTGACCGAAAATGTCCTGCGGCATGCCGGTCAGCGCAGTAAATTCGCTGACCCAGGTACCACCGCCGAAGGTATGCGTGCGCAGCATGCCATGTGCGCGCGTGTCGGCATCGGGCTGGAACATCCTGACGCGGCATTGCGCAATGGTGCAGCCGGTGAAGTGTGCCGGATCGAAAGTGCTCTCCTCCAGCACCTGGACAATGTCTGGATAAGGCGTATGCGTAGCCGGCATACCCGTAGCAGTAAGTGCCCAGTTCTGCTCCGCCAGTACGGCGCTGGCCAGCGGTGGCAGATGCGGCCGCGAGTCATGGATGTTGATGAAGAAATCCGTCAGCTGGGCATTGCCCTTCAGCTTGTCCCACAACCCGTCGTGGTAGAGCGAGGCGAACGGGCCGGACGGCAGCAGACAACTGCCGAACAGCAGTGCGCAGATGGCGGCACCCGCCAGACGTATGCCGGCGGCCGGCAGCAACCGCAGGCGCGTGAAAATATTGCGGCTCAGATACCAGATCAGCCCAACCAGCAACGGCACGAAGACGCATAGCGCCAGTGCAAGACGTCGGAAATGCGGATAGTGCTCAAGCGTCTCGACCAGGCTGGTGCGCGCGAAATACGTGAAATCCGCCAGCATCAACGGCGATTCCAGATAGCGCAGCTTCATCACCGCGATGAACTTGAGCGCGAAAAACAGGAAGCCGCCCATGACCAGGGCAAACGTCGGACGACCCGAAGCGAACAGCAGGATGCCTACGGTGCAGGCCATCAGCGTCAGTATGAAAAAACGCTGCTGCAGCTCGGGTTCGAGCCAGCCAGTCTGCAGGTAGCAGAAAGTTACGAAAGCGCACGCGCAAAGGAATATGAATGCGCCCAGCACGGAGCGCACGAGAGCCTGTTTCATGGAATACGTCGTCCCTGTTTCGATCTGGATCGCCGCAAGATGTTACCATGCGGTTACACCCGTACGGGCCGGCCTTCAATCAACGACACGACGCGCCGGTGCATGAGACCACGACATCCGGACAAGCTGGAAGCCCGCTCCGGGAAAGATTCGGGAGACATCAAGATTGTGAGTAATACCGATCAGCATATGGCCATGCCGGCGCGGATGCGGTGGTTGACGTTTTTCCGGCAGTGGTTGAAGAATCCGCGCAGCATGGCTTCGGTGGCCCCGTCCGGGCGGCAGCTGGGTGCCTTGATGGCGGCGGCATTGCCATCCGGGGTCCGGCATATCGTGGAGCTCGGTGCTGGTACCGGGGCCATCACGGACGCCGTGGTTCGACATGGCATTCCGCAGCAGCAGCTGTTGGCCGTGGAGATGAATCCGGTACTGCACGAGTTGTTGGCGCGGCGGTTTCCGCAGTTGCATCTTGCGCACGGCGACGCGCGTCATCTGCCGGAACTGGTTGACAGGAGCGGGGCGTTCGTCTGTGGCGAGGTTGATGCCGTATTGAGCAGCCTCGGCCTGCTGTCGATGCCGAAGGAACTGCAACACGACATCCTGGACGCAGCCTTCAAGGTGTTGCGCGCCGGCGGAGTGTTCATCCAGTACACCTACGGCTTGACCAGTCCGCTCAATGATGAGGTGCGTCAGCAACTGGGTCTGCGCAGTACGTCGGTCGGCCTGGCCTGGCGCAACCTGCCGCCGGCACGGGTGTTCGTTTACACGCGAAGCTGAGGCGCAGCGGATCGTGACAGAATGCGCCACCCTCGCTTGGTGCCGCACCACATGAAACGAGCCCCTGCATCGCCGAATGAGTCGAACGGATCTTGGCCGTGCGCATCCTGCTGATCGCTTATGATTTCCCGCCGCTCGCCTCGCCGCAGGCCATTCGCTGGCATTACCTGACCCGTGAACTGGTTCGGCTGGGCGTCGAGGTACACGTGCTGGCGCCGCAATTGCCCAATTCAGGCATCTCGCTGCAAGTGCCCGAAGGCGTCGTCGTCCACCGTTGCAACGCAGGTGGTCTGGCGGGCTGGCTGGCGCGACGTCAACGTCCGCAACGCCCCATCAGCGCAACTGCTTCTGATACACCGGGCGCCGTCCCAACCGTGCCGACGAATGCAGCGGCACTGAACTGGAAAGGTCGTGCGCATCAGCGCCTGGATCGGCTGATCAGCCTGTGGTGCTATCCGGACAGTCGCGGGCAATGGCGCGCGTCGGCCTGTGCAGCATTGCCGGGCTTGCTTGCAGACATCCGGCCAGATGTCGTGATCAGCTCGCATGAGCCCGCGGTGAGCCTGGAGATTGGCTTGCAGGCGGCTGGCAAGGTCGACGGATGGCTGGCGGACTTGGGTGATCCGGTGCTGGCGCCCTATACGCCGCGACGTTGGCGCCGGCGCGCCAGTCGTCTCGAGGCGAGGGTTTGCGCGACGGCCGCGGCGATCAGCGTGACGACCGGCGCCACGCGCGATCAATTGATCGCGCGGCACGGCATCGCGCCGGACAAAGTATTCGTCCTCAGCCAGGGCTATGACGATCGCCATCCTCACGGTCCGTGGACGCCCCGGCTGCATGGTCTGGAAGCAGGTGGCGATGTGCATCTGCTGTATACAGGACGCTTCTATCCGTTCCGCGATCCGACGGCGTTGCTGCAGGCCGTACTCGCGCAACCGCGCGTGCGCTTGACGGTGGTGGCGCCCGAGGTCAAGCCGGAATACCTGGCGCTCGCCGCACGCTGCCCGGAGCGCATCGTATTCCTCGGCGAACAGTCGCATGATCGAGTACTTGAATTGCAGGCCGAGTGCGATGTGCTGGTGAACATCGGCAATGCGCTGGCCGCGCAGACGCCGGGCAAACTGTTCGAATATCTGGGCAGCGGCAAGCCGATCCTGCACTGTCATTCGGTCGACGACGACCCGGCGAATGCCCTGATTCGGGGATGGGGGCGCGGCTGGGTCTGTCGCAACGATCGGGCCAGCCTGCAAGCGTTCCTGACGGCGCTGGTGGAATCACCGCAGCAGCGATGCGCGGAGCTGTCCTCCGACGACCGCGCTATCACGCCATATGGCTGGTCGGCACTGGCTTGGCAGCTGTTGCGGCGCTGCGAACGGGCACTCAGCCGAGTGCCTGTTCCAGTTCCGGAATGATCTTGAACAAATCGCCGACCAGGCCGAAATCGGCGATCTCGAAGATTGGCGCTTCGCCGTCCTTGTTGATGGCGACGATGGTGCCGGCGTCCTTGATGCCGGTGAGGTGCTGGATCGCGCCGGAGATACCGATCGCCATATACAGCGCGGGGGCGATGATCTTGCCGGTCTGGCCGACCTGCATCTCGCTTGGCACGTAGCCGGCGTCGACTGCGGCGCGTGAGGCACCGACGGCGGCACCGATCCGGTCGGCGAACTTGTAGATGATCTCGAAGTTCTCCTTCGAGCCGACGCCGCGGCCGCCGGAGACGACCTTGCTGGCGCTCTGCAGATCCGGGCGATCGCTGCTGCCCTGCTTCAGTTCAACGAAGCGGGTATGCGTGGGCAGTGCCGCGTCGACACTCAATGCCTCGATCGGTGCGCTATTGGCGCCATTGCCTGCGGCCGGCCATGAGGCAGAGCGGATCGTGGCGACCACCGTGTGGCTGGCGTCGGCCTCGACCGTAATGATCGCGTTGCCAGCGTAGATCGGACGCTTGAAGGTATGCGCAGCTTCCACGCTCATCACATCGCTGACCTGGGCCACGCCGAGCAGGGCGGCGACGCGCGGGGCGATGTCCTTGCCGAACGTGGTGGAGGGCACGAACACGTGACTGTAGCCGGCGGCGGCCTTGGCGATCTGCGGCGCGAGCACGGCGGCCAGCGGGTGCGCGTTCTCGGGTTTTGCGATGGTGAGCACGCGGCTCACGCCGTCGATCTCCGCCGCTTCGGCGGCGATGGCGTCGGGCGCATCGGACAGCACCAGCACATCGATGACTTCAGGCTTCACGGCCGCAGCAGCACTCACGGCGCGTGCGGTGGAGGAGTTGAGTTTGCCGCCCAGATGTTCGGCGATGACCAGAATCTTGCTCATGTGTGTCTCCGAAACTTTGTGCAGGAGCCCGCCCTGTGGGCGATGCTCTGGATGCAAGGCGAAAGCATCGCCCACAGGGTGGGCTCCTGCAGGAATGGGGGTTACAGCAGACCTTTCTGCTTCAGCACCGCGACCAGCTCGGCGGCGTCCTTCACCATCACACCCTTGCTGCGCTTGGCCGGCGCTGCGTAGTGCGTGGTCTTCAGATGATCGTGCGCCTCGACGCCGAGTGAGCCGAATTCGATCGTGTCGATCGGCTTGGACTTGGCTTTCATGATGTCAGGCAGCTTGATGAAGCGCGGTTCGTTGAGACGCAGGTCGGTGGTGATCACTGCCGGAAGCTCAGTCTCGATCACTTCCAGGCCGGCATCAACTTCGCGGGTCACGGTAGCTTTGCCGTCAGCAATCTCGACGTTGCTGGCAAACGTGGCCTGCGGACGATCCCACAGCGCGGCCAGCATCTGGCCGGTCTGGTTGGCGTCGTCGTCGATCGCCTGCTTGCCCAGGATCACCAGGCCCGGCTGCTCCTTCTCGATCAGCTTGAGGAAGACGCGGGCGGCGGTCAGCGGCTGCACCGATTCGCTGGTGACCACGTGGATGGCGCGGTTTGCGCCCATCGCCAGGCCGTTGCGCAGGTGCGCAGTGAGATCGGCCGGGCCGATACCAACCACGATCACTTCCTCGGCGACACCTTTCTCGCGCAGGCGCAGCGCTTCTTCCAGCGCGATATCGTCGAACGGGTTGGCGGACAGCTTGACGCCGTCGGTCACCACACCGCTGCCATCGGGCTTGACCTGGATACGCACGTTGTAGTCCACCACGCGCTTGTAGCCGACCAGAATCTTCATTCGCGGTTCCTTGACCTTGTGGGCAGCTCTCTGGGGAGCCCGAAAACCGTCATTCTACCTCGACAGCAAACCCATGCATGAATTGCGCATTGCGGAGGATCGATCGAATCACTCGAGCACGCGCTGCAGAACGGCGCGAGCCGCATCGAAAGAGAAGTACTGGCGCACGTTATCAAGGCCAGCCTCGGACAGTCGTAGCCACAGGGCTTCGTCGTCATACAGGCGCAGTACGGCTGCCGCAATGGCTGCTGCATCATCGCCCAGCAATACGCTCTGGCCATCGACCAGATTCATGCCCTCCGCTGCAATCGAGGTCGCCACCACCGGCAGGCCGTGGCTCATCGCCATGTTCACCTTGCCCTTCACGCCGGCGCCATAGCGCAGCGGAGCAAGCGCCACCCGGCAGTTTTCCATCCACGGCGTGAGGTCATCGACGCGGCCATGCACTTCTGTGCCGATCCGGCTGAATCGTTGCCGGGCGTCATCGGGCATGTCGCCGATCAGATGCAGGACGATATCCGGTCGCTGTTCGCGGACGCGCGGATGGATCTCCTCGACCAGCCAGCGCACCGCATCGACATTGGGCGGATGGCCGAAGCCTCCGACAAAGACCAGTCCGCTGCGCCCGGCAAAGCCCTGGGTGCGTCCAAACACTTCATGCACATTGGAAAGCAGCTCGACCCGTGCTTCGGGTACTTCCTCTGCCAGCAGGCGCAACTCGACCGAACTGACCACGAAACTGGCATCACACGCACGCACAAGCGCGAGCTCGCGTCGCCGTGATGCTTCGGCTTGCCGCGTCAATGCGGCATTGTTGGAGTGCGCTGCAGCACGTTGTTCGCGCAGGAAGTGCAGGTCGACGGTATCGAACAGAATCTTGGCGCTCGGCGCCAACTTGCGCACCAGCGACATGTGCGGTTGCGCGACGTAGTGGCGACAGAGCATCACGGCATCCAGCCCGGCGCCTTCCCGTGCCAGCCAGGTGGACAGCGTGGGCGCCCAGGGTTTGCACAGGACGTGGACGCCCAGACGGCCGAGTAATCCGATCTGGTCTTCGGTGGCGAGCCGGTTGTCGGCCATGAAACTGACCCGCCATCCCTGTTCACGCAGCAGCCGCATGATATTGACCAGCCGTAGCGAACCGGAGTCGCGCGAAGGATCTGGCGTCAAGGCATCCACGATCAATATGTGGCGAGCACCATGATGATGAATGGCCTGTTCCACAGGGGTACGTGGCTTGGCTTGGCGCAGCAACGCGTCGTGCCACTTTTCGGTGAACTTCGCGCGGTTGATCAGCTGGTATTGCTTGACCCCGCCAAAGGGATCGAGCCCCGAGCTGATGCCTTCGCAGTGAACCACCAGGCTGGCCGGTTGATAGATGACGCGTCGTCCTGCAGCTCGTACGGCGAATGCCAGGTCCATGTCTTCGCAGTACGCTGGCGCGTAGCGCGTATCGAACCCGCCGATCGCACGGAACAGCGCCGTATCGATCATCAAGGCCGCGCCGGAAACGTAATCGACATCACGGCGGTACAGGAAGCGCGGATCGTTGCGTTTCTCGAAGCGACCATAGGTCCATGCTTCCCCGTCGGCATACACGATGCCGCCGGCTTCCTGCAGCCGCCCATCCGGATACGCCAGGCGACTGCCGGCGATGCCGCAACCACTTTCCTCGGCAAAGCAATCCAGCAGCCGGTCGAGCCAGCCGGGGGTGACCTGGGTGTCGTTGTTGAGGAACAGCACGAATGCGCCGCGGGCAATCGCGGCACCTGCATTGCAGCTGCCGATGAAGCCGAGGTTTTCGGTGTTGCTGAGCAGGCGCAGACCAGTGATTTGCGTCAGTGTGGTGGCACTTTCGTCGGGCGACAGGTCGTCGACCACGATAATTTCGAAAGCCGCCTCAGCGCCGTGATGCGCGATCGAACGCAGACAGGCGAGCGTATAGGGCAGCTTGCCGTGTACCGGGATGACTACCGAAACGCGCGGGGCTTCGCTGCACGCCACGGTGAACGGGATAAACGGCGCGTCCAGCGACTCAAGCGTCCAACTGGCGTCTGCCGTTGCGCGAGGACGCAACTCTTGCGTAACGCGAGAGAACGTACCGCGCAGACCGCGCTGGGCCACGCTGCCGCCCACCCGTTTCAGTAGGTAGTGCAGGCGTCGGAGCCGCCACCGCATCGTGCTGATCAGAAGGGAATCCTCAATGGGTTCTGCGTAGGTCCAAGAGGGACTTGGCCAGGTAGCGAAATTCGTTTCGTTCAGAGATTCTGGTAATTCGGCCCGGAGCCACCTTCCGGCGTAACCCAGGTAATGATCTCGTACGGATCCTTGATGTCGCAGGTCTTGCAGTGCACGCAGTTGGCCGCGTTGATCTGCAGACGCTTGGCACCGCCGTCATCGACGATCTCGTAGACATTGGCCGGGCAGAAGCGGGTGCACGGGTTGCCGTATTCGGTGGTGCACTGGTCGACGCAGATATTGGTGTCGGCCACGTGCAGATGGATCGGCTGGTCCTCGTCGTGCTCGGTGGCGGCGAAGTAGACGCCGGCGAGGCGATCGCGCGGGGCCAGCGTGCGCTGCACGTAGTCGCGCTTCGGTTCCTCCTGCGCGCCAAGCTTGTGCAGCGATGACCAGTCGGCTTTGTTCTTCAGCGTCCACGGCGAGGCGCCGCCGGTGACGGTTTCCCATGCGGCATTCAACATGCCGAACCACAGACCCTTCTTGAACGCGGGTTTGATGTTGCGGACTTTTTTCAGCTCAGCCATCACGTCGGAGCCGCGCAGTTTTGCGTCGAAGCCGGTCGAGTTGAGATCGTTGGCAATCAGGTGTTCGGCGGCGAGCATGCCGCTCTTGATCGCCTGATGAGTACCCTTCACCTTCGGCACGTTGAGCAGGCCGGCGGTGTCGCCGATCAGCAAGGCGCCGGGCATCTCGCATTTAGGCAACGACTGGTAGCCGCCGGTGACGATGGCGCGGGCGCCGGCCGAGAGGATCGTGCCGCCGTCCAGCAACGGTTTCATCATCGGGTGGTTCTTCCACTGCTGGAACGCTTCCCATGGCTGGTAGTTGGGGTCGCTGTAGTCGAGCCCGCTGACGTAGCCGAGCGCCACCCGATCCTTGTCCAGGTGGTACAGGAAGCTGCCGCCATAAGTATGTGTGTCCGCCGGCCAGCCGAAGCTGTGCACGATCTTGCCCGGCGTCACGCGGCCGGGCGGCAGCTGCCACAGTTCCTTGATGCCGATCGAGTAGCCCTGTGGATCGCTGGCCAAGTCCAGTTGGAAGCGCTGGATCAGCTGCTTGGTCAGGCTGCCGCGGGCGCCTTCGGCCAGCACAGTGACCTTGGCCTTGATGTCGATGCCTTCGGTGTAGCCGGGCTTGTGCGTGCCGTCCTTGGCCACGCCCATGTCGCCGATGCGCACGCCGGCGACCGAGCCGTCCTCGTTATGGATGGTGTCGGCGGCGGCGAAGCCGGGGAACACGTCCACCCCCAGCGCTTCGGCCTGCGGGGCCAGCCAGGCGCACATCGCGCCCAGCGAAACGATGAAGTTGCCGTGGTTATTCATGCCCGGTGGCACCGGCAGCTTGCGCCCGCCGGTCTTGCTGAGCAGCCAGAACTCGTCTTCGCCGGCCGGCACGCAAATGGGTGGTGGCCGGTCGCGCCAGCCCGGCAGCAACGCATCCAGCGGCTGTGGCTCGATCACCGCGCCGGACAGGATCTGCGCACCGATGGTCGAGGCTTTCTCGATCACGCACACGCTCACGTCGGGCTTCAGCTGCTTGAGGCGGATCGCGAACGACAGCCCGGCCGGACCGGCGCCGACGACGACAACGTCGTATTCCATGGTTTCGCGTTCGCTCATGGCGGACTCCGGTGTGCTGGGGCGGCGGCAGCTACGTGCCGTGCGTGGCGGTATGGATCAGACCGCCATTGTCCGGTTTCGCGTGCCGCGCGGCAACGCGTGCTGCGTCACCGCTTGCAATAGTTTCACCAGACGCGGTGATAATCGTCGAACCTGCAAGGAGCTTCCATGAATTCGATGCCGCCGATCGCCGATCTCGACCTGCGCCGTTCATCGCTGTGCCAGCTGTTGCACTGGCTGGCGGTGGGGCGGGTGCAGCCACAGGCGCTGGCCGACGCCTACCAGCATGCGATCGAACGGCTCAATCCCGAACTCAATGCTTATGTGGATGTGCGCGCGGGCCTGCTGCAGGAGCAGGCGCATATGGCCGATCGGCGCCGCCGTGATGGGGTGATCGGACGGCTCGACGGCATCCCGCTGGCGCTGAAGGACAATTTCGACATGGCCGGCTGGCCGACACGCGCCGGTCTGCCGGGTCGCGAGCGCCCGATGCAGGACGACGCGCATGTGGTGGCGCGGCTGCGTGCCTCCGGCGCGGTGCTGGTCGGCAAGACGAATATGGATGAGGGCGCGTTGGGCGCGGCGACCGACAACCCGCATTTCGGTGCCACCCACAATCCGCATCGACACGGCTACAGCGCTGGTGGTTCCTCCGGTGGTGCTGCCGCTGCGGTAGCGGCGGGGCTGGCGGTGGCGGCAGTCGGCTCGGACAGTCTCGGTTCGATCCGCATCCCGGCCAGCTATTGCGGCGTGTATGCATTGAAGCCGACGCATGGCGAGATCTCCGCGCGCGGCCTGGTGCCGGCGGCGCGCCGGCTTGATGCGGTCGGCCTGCTGGCGCGTAGCGCCGACGATCTCACCGTGTTGCTGCAGGTGCTCGCCGGCTATGACGCCGACGATGCGCGCTCGCGTCGGCGCCGGGTGGCGTTCGCACTGCCGGACTGGGAGCCGGGCAATCTGCGCGCCGGCCTGTTGCCGGATCTGGCGGCGGTCGGTGTGCAGCCGGAAGTGATCGAGGTGTTCGAGGCGGCGCTGGCGAAGTTGCCGCATGCGCTGGGCGATCGGCGCACGGTGGATTTTGCCGACTGGGATTTTGCACGCAACCGCCGCGCCGGCCTGTTGTTGATGGAGGCCGAGATGCTCGGCACCTTCGCCGCCGATCTGGCGAATAGCGAACGCCCGGTGTCCGCACGTTTCCGCCAGATGCTCGGTTATGCGGCGAGCAAGACCGCCGCCGACTATGCGGTAGCCGATCAGGTGCTCGATGCGGCCACCCTGAAGATGCGCCGGCTGTTCGCCCAGGTCGATGTGCTGGTGTTGCCGACCACGCCGCAGGGCGCTTTCCCGCTGGATGGTTCTGTGCCGGATTCGCAGGCCGACCTGACCAGCTTCGCCAGTCTGGCCGGTTGCCCGGCCGTCAGCCTGCCGATGGGCACGCTGCCGAATGGTCTGCCGATCGGACTGCAACTGGTCGGCGCCCGTGGTTCCGATCTGCGTCTGCTGGAACTGGCATCGGTGTGCGCGGCGACGCTGGATGTCGAGCCGACCTATCCCGTGCTGGCCTGACCGGAGGGAATGCCGCGCCGCGGCCGGTATCGCTTGGATTGCCTCGGGCCGGCGGCGATAATGCAGGTCTTTCCCTGCCAGGCAGTCCCGCGATGACCGAGAAGACCGTACTCAATGCCACCCATCGTGCACTCGGCGCGCGCATGGTGGACTTCGGCGGCTGGGACATGCCGATCAACTACGGCTCGCAGATCGAGGAGCATCATGCGGTGCGCCGCGATGCCGGCATGTTCGACGTCTCGCACATGACGGTGATCGACCTGCATGGCGCTCGCTCGCGCGAGTTTCTGCGTCACCTGCTGGCCAACAGCGTCGACAAGCTGAAAGTGCATGGCAAGGCGCTGTACTCGTGCATGTTGAACGAGCAGGGCGGCGTGATCGACGACCTGATCGTGTATTACCTGGGCGAGGAGTTCTTCCGGCTGGTGGTCAATGCCGGTACCCGCGCCAAGGATCTGGCCTGGATCGAGCAGCAGGCCGCCGCGTTCGCCGTGCAGGTCAAGGAGCGTCCCGAGTTCGCGATGATCGCGGTGCAGGGCCCGAGCGCGCGCGCCAAGGTGCTGGGCCTGCTGCATGAGGTCGATCGCCCGCGCATCGAGAAGCTCGGCAAGTTTGCCGCGGCGGCAGCGCAGGGGCCGCACGGCATGCCGCTGTTCGTCGCACGCACCGGTTATACCGGCGAGGATGGTTTCGAGATCATCGTGTCGGATGAGCATGCCGTCGCACTGTGGGAGGCGCTGGCGGCTGCCGGCGTCGCGCCGGCCGGCCTCGGCGCGCGCGATACGCTGCGGCTGGAAGCGGGCATGAACCTGTACGGCCAGGACATGGACGAGACCGTGTCGCCATGGGAGGCGAACCTGGGGTGGACGATTGCGCTGGATGAAGGTCGCGCGTTCATCGGCCGCGCCGCGCTGGAGCAGCAGAAGGCTGCCGGTGTGCCGCGCGTGATGGTCGGGCTGGTGCTGGACGACAAGGGCGTGCTGCGTCATGGCCAGAAGGTGCTCACCGCGAACGGCGACGGCGAGATCCTCTCCGGCAGCTTTGCGCCGACCCTCGACAAGGCGGTGGCGTTCGCGCGCATTCCGGCGGGCACGGCCGGCGACATGCGCGTGGACATCCGTGGCCGCGAAGTGCCGGTGCGGCTGGTCAAGTACCCGTTCGTGCGAGACGGCAAGCCCTGCGAAGGGATCTGAGTGCGGCCACCGCACGTTAGTCACCCATGGCACGTTTTCTACACGGTGGATGTGGCTAGAATCGCCGCTTGCACCTTCATCTGAACACAACGACTGGACCCGATCATGAGCGAGATTCCTGGCGATCTGAAATTCCTGAAGTCCCACGAGTGGGCCCGCGCCGAAGACGACGGCCTGGTTCGCGTGGGTATTTCCGACCATGCACAAGGCCAGCTCGGCGACTTGGTCTATGTCGAGCTGCCGGAAATCGGCTCGGCCGTGAAGGCCGGCACCGGCGCCGCTGTGGTGGAGTCGGTGAAAGCCGCCTCGGATATCTACGCGCCGATTTCCGGCGAAGTGGTCGAAGTCAACGAGCTGCTCAACGACAAGCCGGAAACCATCAACGAAGACGCGTACGGCGCGGGCTGGATCTTCCTGGTGCGGCCGAGTGACCGCGCCGAGCTCGACGAACTGCTCGATGCGAACGAATACGAAGAACTGATCGAGAACGACGACCACTGAATCGTCAGTTGCATCGTTGTCATGTTGCCGGCCGCCCTGTGCGGCCGGTTTTGTTTCCGGGCCATGCATCGCTGAACTCGATCATGCGGGTTCGTCCGGAATGTGGCGGCTGACTTTTTCCACATCGTTTTGATGTGATCGCGTTGATGTTTCCGTGCAACTCACCAACGTGGCCGGGGCGTGCACGGGGGAAAATTCCGGCACTGATTTTCGCGTGTCGTCAGATCGCCCTGGTCGTGCGTCGAAGTGCCGTGACGACGTTTTCCAGGTCGACGGGGCAAATTTTTTTGTCGCCCGGAAGATTGATTTGACGGCTCCAGTAGCGTCCCGTTCATGTGCCGGATGCGGCACTTCGGGATGAAAAAAATGCTCTCGCGAAAACATGGATCGACAAGTGTCATTCATGTGTAGCGACAAGCCACATCCCTCGCAAGCCTTGCTGTGCAAAGGTTTAATCGATGTTGCAATTTTTCATGTGATTTTTATACGGACGTATGGATGTCTAAACAAATTGACACGTACATGACCTGAAAGAGCCGTTGAAACGGGTGGATGGATGGCCTTGGGGGTGGGTGAAGTGGTTTGATTTCATTGCTGAAATCAATTGACAGCTGAAATATTCAGGGATAGCTTTCGCAACAGATCACGGGGAATGCGCGTTATGGCAACAGCAAAATTCATCAAGCCTTATGTCGAGCACGGTGAAAAGGCCAATGCAGTACGCAAGATCACTGTCTCGATTCCGCTGCATGTTTTGCGGCGGCTTTCTGATTTGCGCACCCACCGTCAAGTGAATAATCTTCGGCACGCTACCAACAGCGACTTGTTGGTCGAAGCGTTCCTGCACGCTTTTACTGGGCAACCACTGCCAACTGATGAGGAGCTGAGACGAACTATGGCCACTGCCAAGAAATCCGCTGCAAAGAAACCGGCCGCCAAGAAGGCCGCCAAGAAATCCACCGTGAAGAAGGTCGCCGCCAAGAAGCCGGCCGCCAAGAAAGCTGCTGTGAAGAAGGTTGCCAAGAAGCCGGCCGCCAAGAAAGCCGCCAAGAAACCGGCCGCTGCCAAGAAAGCTGCTGTAAAGAAGGTCGCGAAGAAGGCTGCGCCGAAGAAGGCTGCCGCCAAGAAAGCTGCACCGGCCAAGGTGGTCAAGGCCACCAAGACCGCAAAAGCCAAGAAGTAAGCAACACGCAGTAAGCAACATGCGATACATCCAATAAGACAAGTCATCGATACTTCTCTCCCCGCGGTGCCCAGCGCGGGGAGAGTATTTCGAGAAGCCTTCGTCCCGGCCTGGCCGGGACGCTTCGTTTCCGGGGTCGCGAAATCCTGTCGCGACGGCGGCGCCCCTGTTTCACGGTCATTTCGTCCCGGTGTTCCAGTGCGGGAGGCGTTCATCGATGCCTGTAGCGATTTTTCGCGGCGCGTCGTGAAATCACGCACGATTTGCCGTGTTGCGTCATTGGAGCTACCTTCTGCATATCCGCGCCGCGGTGAGTCCGGGGGACTCGTCGCTCCTGGATCGACAGGGGGAAAAAGCGCGGGTATCTGTCGACACTCAGTGAGAGACCATGGATACCCGATACATACTCAATACGCGCCGGCATGCGCGTGGGGCCGCCAAGCCCCTGATCATTGCCATCATTGCCATCATTGCCCTGCTTGTTGTGGGTGCCTGGTTCCTGATCATCAAGCCGCATCAGGAATTGATCATGGCCGATTCGGGCGGTCACCCGTCCACACCAGTGTCCGCTAGAACACAGGTGGCACCGCCGCCGCCTGCGGACGTGGCGGCGATGGACGTCAACCAGCTGCTGACCGAAGCGCGTACTGCGATGAACCAGCAACGCTACCTGGCGCCAGTCGGTAACAACGCCTTCGAATTCTATCTGCGGGTGCTGGTGAAGGACCCCGGCAACAAGGTGGCTTCGGATGCCTTGCGCGAGACGTTCCCGTTCGCCGCCAACTCGGCGGAGCAGTCGATCAACTCGCGTGACTTCAATGAAGCACAACGTCAGATCGACTTGCTGGCCAAGGCCGACCCGACCAACTTCACACTGACCATCCTGCGTTCCAAGCTGGATGCCCAGCGCAAGACGCTGGACAAGCAACAGCAGCAGGAGCTGGATCAGCAGAAGGCGCAGCAGCTGGCGACCCAGAAGTCTGCTGCAGACAAACAGGCGGCGGATCAGCTGGCGGCGGAGCAGCAGAAGAACCAGCTGGCCGAGCAGCAAAAAGAGAAGTCGGCGCATGCAACGCCATCGGCAAATCAGCCAGCCGAGGCGGCGGCCAAGCCGGCGGCGGCGGAGGCGACTGCGGCGGCGGGTAGCCCGACAGCCGGCGGTGAGACCAGCGATGCGACACTGCTGAAGAGCGTCACGCCGACCTATCCATCCCCGGCACTGCGCGCGCATCAGAGCGGTTGGGTGGTGGTGTCGTACTCGATCGCAGCGGATGGTCATACCGACGACATCCACGTGGTCGACGCGCAGCCCAAGCGGGTGTTCGATAACGCCGCGATGGATGCGGTGCGCCGCTACCGCTTCAAGCCGGCGATGAAGGATGGTGTGGCGGTATCCACCACGCAGCAGCTGAAGATCGAATTCAACCTCTGATCTGATGGCACAAACGTAACCGGCGCATGTATGCGCCGGTTACGTTTGGATGCTCATGAGTGTTGCGTGGCGTCCACCGGCCACCACTCACAGATGGCGATGCGTCGTGCGGCGTTTCTTCTTCGGTGGCACAACCTTGCGGGCTGGGGCATCGCTTTCGATGCCGGCCCAGTCCACGTGCGGCAGGCCGAGCAGGCCGTCGAATACCATCGGCATCAACCCGCTCGGGACTGGCCCGGTTGAATTCCACAGGGTGACCACGCCGATGCGGTACTTCGGGAAGAAGCCGATCATGGTGCGATAGCCGGCCACGGCACCCGCGTGAAAGACCAGGGTTTCACCGCCGTACTGATACACCCGCCAGCCCAGCGCGTAGTGCGCGTCAGTCAGCCTTGCACGGCGCCAGGGCGTGGCGCGCAGCTCGCTGGGCGTGGCGACTCCCGGCGTATGCAATACATCCAGCAGTGCTTCCGGCAGAACGTCCGGACGTCCGCCCATCTGCGCGATCAGCCATTTCTCCATGTCGTGCAGGCTGGCATTGACGCCGGCAGCCGGGGCCACGCGGTAATAGGTCTCGCTCGGCTCGAAGGGTTTCCAGCCATGGCTGGTCGCCGAATGCGGGCGTGCCCAGCTCTTGCTGGATTCCAGCGCGGCACGGCCGTAGCTCGCGTTGGTCATGCCCAGCGGGTAGAACAGGCGTTTGTCGACCTGACGGTAGAAGAAGTCGCCGGTGCGCGCGAGCACCACGTCACCGATCATGCCGAAGGCGACATTCTGGTAGCCGTAGCACTGGCCGACGCCACAGACCAGATCGACCTCGTCCAGCTTGCGCACCAGTTCCTCATAGGGAATGTCGCCCTCGAGCATGTTGTCGTAGGTGTTGGGTGGCAGGCCCAGGCGTTGTCCCAGGATGTCGCTCACGGTGGCTTCCGAAGCGGCCTGCATGTCCTTGAGCTTGAAGTACGGCAACACGTCGATCAGCTTGGTATCCCAGCTCAACCTGCCGTCGTCCACCAGCAGCCCGGTGATCGCGGTGGCAAAGGCCTTGGACAACGAGGCGAGCCGGAACACGGTGTCCGCTGTCACCGGTTGCTGGGTCGCTGCATTGGCGTAGCCGACGGTGCGCTCGAACACCACCTTGTCGTCGATCACCACGGCGGTCACCAGGCCGGCGACAGCCTTGCGCTCGGCGAGTCGATCCAGCCAGTGCTGGTAGTCGGCGAGCGTGCTCTGGACGCGCGCCGGAGGCAGCGCCGGCATCGCGGGGTGCGCCATCTTGGCAGTGGCGGGGGGCTGCAGCGAAGCGCCGGTCGTACCCGCGCAGACTGGCACACAGACCAGCCCGAGCGCGCCCGCGAGCGGTAGAAAAATTTTGCGAAACTGCATGGTATTCTGGCGTGGTTCCGGCGTGGGGATGCGCCGCTGAGTAGGGAGTGTGACGATGGGCCTGATCATTTTTCTGGTTGTTGTCGTTCTGATTGTCTTGTACTTCGTGGCGATCTACAACGGACTGGTCACTTCGCGCAACGGCTACAAGAATGCCTTTGCGCAAATCGACGTGCAGCTGACTCGGCGCCACGACCTGATCCCGAATCTGGTGGAAACGGCCAAGGGTTATCTCGCGCATGAACGCGGTACGCTCGAGGCGGTGGTACAGGCCCGCAACGCAGCGGTCAGCGGACTGGCCGGTGCCAAGGCCAACCCCGGCGATCCGGCTGCGATGCAGCAACTTTCCGGCAGCGAAAATGCTTTGACCCAAAGTCTGGGTCGTTTGTTCGCGCTCAGCGAGGCGTATCCGGATCTGAAGGCCAACCAGACCATGATGCAGCTCTCCGAGGAGCTGACCTCGACCGAGAACCGGGTCGCGTTCGCGCGGCAGGCCTATAACGACTCCGTGCTGACCTACAACAACAAGCGCGAGGTGTTCCCGGCCTCGTTCGTGGCGAACAGCTTCGGTTTCGCCGCGGCCGAGCCGCTGCAGGTCGAGGACCCGGCTGTACGTGCCGCGCCGAAGGTTTCCTTCACCTGATCGCCACGGCCATCGCGACTTGAGTCGCGATGGCTTTGCAGCGGGAGTCTCGATGGATTTCTTTGCGCAACAGGCGCGCGTACGCGGCAGCAGCCGGCGACTGGTCGCGCTGTTCGTGCTGGCGGTGATCGCGATCGTGCTGACGATCGACGCGGTGGTGTGGCTCAGCATGGGTCATCACCCGCTCGACGGTGAACCCGCGCGGTCGAATCTGCCGCTGCTGTTCACCAGCAGCGTGGTGGTGCTGGCAGGGATCGGACTCAGCTCGCTGTTCCGCATCATGAGCCTGTCCGGCGGCGGCAAGTCGGTGGCGGAAAGCGTTGGCGCGGTGCCAGTGACGCCGGATACGCGCGATCCGCAACTGCGCCAGCTGCGCAACGTGATCGAGGAAGTGGCGATCGCCGCCGGCGTGCCGGTGCCGGACATCTATCTGATGGAGCAGGAGCCCGGCATCAATGCCTTTGCAGCCGGCTACTCGGCGTCCGACGCGGCGGTGTGCGTGACCCAGGGCTGCCTCGACAACCTGAGTCGCGACGAGCTGCAAGGCGTGATCGCACACGAGTTCAGTCATGTATTGAACGGCGACATGCGACTCAACATCCGCCTGATGGGCCTGTTGTTCGGCATCATGGTGCTGGCGATCGTGGGGCGGCAGGTGGTGTGGTTTGGCGGTGGCCGCAGCAGTCGGCGCGATGGCGGTGCTGGCCAGGTGTGGATGATCGGGCTGGCACTGATCGTGGTCGGTTACATCGGTTATTTCTTCGGCCGTCTGATCCAGGCAGCGGTGGCGCGCTCGCGCGAATCGCTGGCCGACGCCTCGGCCGTGCAGTTCACCCGTCAGACCGACGGCATTGCCGGCGCACTGAAGAAAATCGCGATCCTCAGCGAAGGCTCCGAACTGCAGGCAGCGAACAAGCACGAAGTGGCGCACATGCTGTTCGGCGAGGCCGACAAGTTCAACGCGTTGTTCGCCACCCATCCGCCGCTGCTGCAGCGTATTCGTGCACTGGAACCAGGCTTTCGCGAAGAGGAACTGGAGCAACTGGCGAGGTCGCTGCAACAGGGTGCCGCGACGCCATCCGCGGCTGCTGTGGTCAGCAAGGCGTCGAACCCGCTGGATATACCGGGGTTCGCCGTGCCGCCACCGTTGCCGCCCGTGCTGGTGGGGGCGGTTGCGGCACAGGCCTCCATCGACTCAGCGGGTGTGCCTAGCTTCGCGCAGGCCGGCGTGGTGCATCGGAGTATCCCGGCCGACTTGATGGGCGCCGTGCAACAGCCGGAGTCGGCCTTGTCGGTGGTGCTGGCGTTGGCGATGTCGGCGCAGACGGACCTGCAGGCGCGCCAGCGGCAGTTGCTTGCCGATGGTTTTGGCGACGACGTGCAGCAGGCCGTGAGTACGGTCTTTGCCGAGGTCGAAACGCTGACGCCGGAGTTGCGGCTGCCGCTGGCAGCGTTGGCCTTCCCTGCGTTGAAACAGTTGCCGGAGGGACGTCGGCAGACCTTGCTGAGCACGCTGGATGCATTAGTGCGGCTGGATGGCCGGGTCGACCTGGACGAGTACTGCTTGACCCGTCTGCTGCGCGTGCAGCTGTTCGAAGCGCAGCAGCCGCGCCGTGCGCCGCTGGATGGGTTGAAGAAGTTGCCGGCCTGCCGCGACAGTGCGGCCCTGGTCTGCGCTGTAGTCGCAGCGTATGGCAGCACGGATGAAGCGTCGGCGCGCCGCGCCTGGTTGCTGGCGATGCAGCAGATGTTTCCTGGCGCAGCGATGCCGTGGCAGGCGCCACCGACCGCATGGCAGGCGCCGTTCGAGCGCGCGCTGGACGATCTGGATGGATTGATGCCGCCGGCCAAGGATCTGCTGATCCAGGGCCTGACCAGTGCGATCCAGGCCGATGGCGTGGTCAGCGTGGTAGAAGCCGAATTGCTGCGGGTGATCTGCGCCAGCCTGCATTGCCCGTTGCCGCTGTAGGCGCACGCTGTGCGCGAATGCTCTGCTGGGAGCGACTTCAGTCGCGATGCTTTTGAGCCATTCCACGCATCAGAGCATCGCGACTGAAGTCGCTCCCACCGAAGAGTGGCGTTTCACGCGATGCTCGTGGCCCGGGTCGCGCCGAACGCTAATGCATGGGTGTTGCCGGTAGGCAGCTTCGGCATGGAATCCCCGCCTTGGCGGGGCGCGCATGCACGCATGCTAGTCTTGCCGCGCCCCACGCTGGATGTGCCCGTGAGTTTGCCCCGTCAAGCCGTTGTGGAACAAGGCGCTGCGCCGACGCTGTCCGCGCTGGCGTTTTTTTTCGTGATGACGTCGTACTACATCATGCGGCCGGTCAGGGATCAGCTGATCGGTGCGGTCGGCTCGGAGTCGCTGCCGCTGTTCTACATTGCAGTGTTCGTGGTGATGCTGCTGCTGACGCCGGTGTTTGGCTTGCTGGTGGCGCGCTTTCCACGCAAGCGGCTGCTCGGCTGGAGCTACAGCTTCTTCATCCTGTGCCTGCTCGCGTTCGTGCCGGCGTTCGTGGAGCAGGACCGCCTCGGCGCCCGTGCGCTGGGTGTGGTGTTCTACGTCTGGGGCAGCGTGTTCAACCTGTTCGTGGTGTCGCTGTTCTGGAGTTTCATGGCCGACATCTTCTCGAGTGGCGAGGCCCGGCGGGTGTTCTCGCTGATCGCGCTGGGTGGCATGGCCGGGGCGATCTTCGGCCCGCTGGTGACCAAGTTATTGGTGCAGTTGATCGGCGTGGCGCCGCTGCTGCTGGTTTCGGCGGTGGCCTTGGCTCTGGCCCTGGTCCTGCTCCTGCGGCTTTCCGCGCAACATGAGCGGCGACCGGATAGCCGTGGCGATGAAGTGATCGGCGGCTCGCTGTGGGCAGGCGTCAAGGAGTTGTGGTCGCGCCCGTTCCTGCGCTACATGGCATTGCTGATGTTGTTCGGCGATGGCATCGGCACGCTGGCCTATGCGCTGGTGGCTGATTACGCCAAGGCGCATCTCGCGGATGCGGTGGCACGCACTTCGTTTTACAACGACCTGGATCTGGCCACCAACCTGCTTGGCGCGGCGTTGCAGCTGAGCGTGACACCGTGGTTGCTGGTGCGTCGCGGCGCTGGCTGGGGCCTGGTGGTGCCATCACTGGTGAACCTGGCGTTGCTGGCCGGGGTAGCGTTGATCGGCGGTGGCAGCGTCCTGTTTTTCGGCTACAGCGTGCCGCTGCTGGCGGTGATGCTGGTGATCACGCGCGGCTTCGCCTATGGCATGACCAAGCCGGCGGTGGATGCGCTGTATACGCGGGTGCCGCGCGAGACGCGTTACAAGGGCAAGAATTTCGTCGAGACCGCGGTGTGGCGTTTTGGCGATGTCGTGGTCACCAGCGCCGTCAGCGGCCTGCGCCTGCTGGGTTGGGGTATCGGTGGGTTGGCCTTGCTGGGCGCCGGTGTCGCGGTGTTGGCGACGATGGTGGCTCGTCGTGCCGGATGGTCGCCCGATCTGGCGCCTGACGAACATGCGCGAATCCGTGCGGACGAAGCATCGTCCATCTGAGTCTGGCGGCCATACTTGCCGGCGGACCGCAGAGAGTCCTCTTGCGGGATTCCCGCTACGGCTCAGCTCGTGATGTAGCGCTGCAGGTGTTCGATCTGCTCGGCCTGGGCGTCGATCACCGCCTTGACCAGATCGCCGATCGAGATCACCCCGATCACGGCATTGCCTTGTACTACCGGCAGGTGCCGGATACGGCTGTCGGTGCACAGGCGCATGCAGTCGAATACATCGGTATCCGGGCCAACCGTCAGCGGCTCGCTGCTCATGATGTCGGACACGGCGGTCTGCGACGAGGAGCGGCCCTGCAGGATCACCTTGCGCGCGTAGTCACGTTCCGACACCACGCCGACCAATCGCTCGCCGCGCATCACCAGCAACGCACCGACCCGGTGTTCGGCCATGCGCTTGATCGCCTCGAGCACCGGCGCTTCCGGTGCAATGCTGAAGATCGTGCTGCCCTTGCTTTCCAGCAGATGCTTGACCTGGCTCATGCGTGGATCTCCCACTGGCCCCCTGGTGGGCCGTCTGTGACGAGTCTAACGCCGGTGCCGCTCCGAGGTGTAGCAAAGTCGTGAAGCCACGCGGCTGGCGCGATCGGCTCAGCGTGGATCGCGCGGCAAACGGTGCTCCTCGATGAAATACAGCGGCCGATGCTTGCTTTCGGCATAGTTGCGTCCGAGGTATTCGCCGATCACGCCGAGCGCCAGCAACTGCACGCCACCGAGGAACAGGATCACCAGCATCAGGGTCGGATAGCCTTGTACCGGATCGCCGTAGAACAACGCCTTGACCAGCACAAAGAGGCCGTAGACGAAGGCCAGTCCGGCCGAAGCCAGGCCAACCCAGGTGGCCAGCCGCAGCGGTGCGCTGGAGAACGAGGTGATGCCTTCGATCGCCAGTTGCCCCAGTCGCCAGTAGTTCCACTTGGTGGTGCCGGCCTGGCGTGGCTCGCGCAGGTAACGGACAGAGGTCTGGCGGTAACCGATCCAGCTGAACAGGCCTTTCATGAAGCGCTGTCGTTCGCGCAGTTGCCCCAGCGCGTCCAGTGCGCGGCGCGAGAGCAGCCGGAAGTCGCCGGTGTCGCGTGGAATCGTGGTATCCGACAGTCGTTCCATGCTGCGGTAGAACGCCGCCGCGGTGAACCGCTTGAAACCACTTTCGCCTTTGCGCGCGCTGCGCGTGGCGTATACCACGTCGTAGCCAGCCTGCCATTGCTCGACCAGGGCGGGAATCAGCTCAGGTGGATCCTGCAGGTCGGCATCGATCACCACGGCGGCGCCGTTCGCGACGGCGTCCAGGCCGGCGGTCAGTGCGGCCTCCTTGCCGAAGTTGCGCGACAGCTTGAGTGCGCCGGTGCGCGGGTTACCAGCGACCAGTGTCTCGATGATCGACCAGGTGTCGTCGCGACTGCCGTCGTCGACGTAGAGCACGCTGGAATCCAGCGGCAGGCCGTCCAGCACTTCCCGCAGCCGCTGGTGAAACGTCCCCAGCACGGCTGACTCGTTGTAGGCGGGCACGACGACGGTAAGTTGCGGCATGGACGGCGCCAGCGAGAGAAGGGTTCATGCTAACCAACCGCGGCGAGTCAGGCGAGGGCGCCGCTCAATGCGGTTGGCGTGATGGTGCGTGGCCTTCGATGTAGGGCGGCCCGCCCAGTTGATACATCTGCTGCTGGATCCAGCCGGCGCGCCGCAGCACATAGGCGCTGGGCTGATCCGCGTGCAGCCGGCGCGGGCTGGGCAGTACCGCGGCCAGTCGTGCGGCCTGCGCCGGCGTGAGTCTGGCCGGCGCACTGTGGAAATACGCGTCGCTGGCCGCACCCACGCCGTAGATGCCATCGCCCAGCTCGGCGATGTTCATGTACACCTCGAGGATGCGCTGCTTCGGCCAGGTCAGCTCGATCAGCACGGTGAAATACGCCTCCAGTCCCTTGCGTACGAAGCTGCGGCCATTCCACAGGAACAGGTTCTTGGCGGTCTGTTGACTGATCGTGCTGGCGCCGCGCAGGCGCCTGCCATCGTCGGCGGCGTCGATCGCGTTGTGGATGGAGTCGAAGTCGAAACCGTGGTGATAGGGAAACTTCTGGTCCTCTCCGGCGACCATCGCCAGCGGCACCCACGGCGTGACCTGGCCCCACGGCACCCAGTGCTGACGCAGCTGGAAATCCTTCTCGCGGTGCACCCATGCACCCAGCTGGCGTTCCAGCATCACCGCCGACGTCCATGGCGGCACGAAGCGCAGCAGGAGCACCAGCAACCAGCTCAGCGCCAGCCATGCCAGCACGAGGATCGCCAGTGAGCGCAACAGGCGAATCAGCAGGGGGCGGCGAAGCACAGGAAGCATGGCGGTACGCGCAGGAAGATGGGGCAGTATAAGGGGCGTTGTCCCGACGCTGCCGCGCCCCCATCTGTGACGCTTGACCTCATGAGAGCCTTGCTGTGGAAAACCTGCCTGTCGACGATGTGTTGCACCGCTTTCTGCTGGAACACGCCGGTGTGCGTGGTGCGGTGGTGCGGTTGGGGCCGGCCTGGCGCGAAGTCGCCGGTCGCGCCGACTATCCGCCGGCCGTGCGAGCGGTACTCGGCGAGGCACTGGCAGCCAGCGCGCTGCTGACCGGCAACATCAAGCTGGATGGCGCGCTGTCGGTCGAGCTGAAGAGCAGCGGCGCACTGCGCCTTTTGTTTGCCGAATGCACAGACCATGGCCGTTTGCGTGGTCTGGCGCGCTGGAATGAGCCGTTGCCCGAGCCGTTGGTGTTGAAGGCGCTGCCCGATGCGGGCATGGCGATCACCATCGGCAACGTCGAGCGTGGTCAGCGCTACCAGGGGCTGGTCGACCTGCAGCACGCGGGTGTCGCCGATGCGCTGGAAAATTATTTCATCCAGTCCGAGCAGCTGCCGGCGCGCATCCTGCTGGCTGCCAACGATGAGTACGCGGTCGGGCTGATGCTGCAGAAGATGCCGGACGAAGGTGGTCACCACGCCGCCAAGGACGACGATGCGTGGAGCCGCGTCGTGCATCTGACGGCCACCCTGGGCGTGGAGGAATTGCTGGCGACCGCGCCGGAGCAGCTGTTGTACCGGCTTTACCATGAGGAGTCGGTGCGTCTGTTCGAGCCACGCCCGCTCGCGTTCGGCTGCAGCTGCAGCCGCGAGCGGGTGACCGGGATGCTGCGCTCGCTCGGTCGCGACGAAGTCGAGGCGGCGCTGGCGGCGCGGGGCGACGAGATCGAGGTGATCTGCGAATTCTGTGCACAACGCTATCACTTCGATCGCATCGATGCGGAGCTTCTGCTCAGCGCCCACGCGGCGCCGATCGCGCCGGATACCACGCAATGACAACGCGAGGCCTCAGGGGATTTTGAACAGACTCTCAGGTCAGCAGTAAGGGGTTGTTGTTCTTGCTCAGCCAGGTCTTGGCCGGCTGCGAGGCGGCAAACAGGAAGCCCTGGCCGTAGCGACAACCGACCCGGAGCAGGGCCTGCCGCTGCGATTCTTCCTCGATGCCTTCGGCGATCACCTTCATCTGCAGCGAGTCGGCCAGCACCTGGATCGCGCGCACCAGCGCCAGCCCCTGGGTTTCCTCGTCACCTTGCGGCAGTTCGGTGATGAAGGAGCGATCGATCTTCAGCGTATCGAACGGGTACTGGTGCAGATAGCTGAGCGAGGAGTAGCCGGTGCCGAAGTCATCGAGTGCGATGCCGATGCCGCGGCTGCGCAAGTTCTTCAGTATCCGCTTGACCTGGGTCGGGTTCTCCAGCAACGCGTGTTCGGTCACCTCGATACGGATGCAGTGAGGTGGTACGGCGTACTGCTCGAACAGCGCGAGCAGTCGCTGATCGAGGTCGACGGAGCGGAAATGCCGGCCTGAGACATTGATGCTGATGAAGCCTTCGGTACCGATCAGGCGCACAGCCTGGGTGCAGACCTGTTCGAAGATCTGCCAGTCGATCGCCTCGGCGCAGCCACACTCCTCGGCGATCAGCAGGAAGTCGTGTGGCGTCAGCAGGCCGCGCTCGGGATGATGCCAGCGCAGCAGGGCCTCGTAACCGGCCACACGGCCGCTGTCGAGTTCGACGATGGGCTGGTAGAACGGTTCGAATTCGTTGCGGTTGAGCGCGTGGCGCAGGTCGCTCTCCATGTCCAGTAGCGACAGCGCTTCGCGCCGCAAGCGGTCGTCGAACAGCGCCGCGCGGTGGCGGCCACCGTCCTTCGCGTTGTACATCGCCGCGTCGGCGTCGCGCAGCAGTTCCTCTGGCTGACGGTAATGCGGGCTGGACAGCGCGACACCGATCGAGGCGGAGGTGAATATCTCCTTGGTGCCGAGCCGGAACGGTGTCTGCAGCTCGTTGATGATGCGCTCGGCAATCAGGGTGGCGTTGCCGGTGTCGTGGATGCCATCCAGCAATACCGCGAATTCATCGCCGCCCAGGCGTGCGACCACATCGCGGGTTTTCAGGCAGGCACGAATGCGGCCGCCGACCTGGAACAGCAGGTCGTCGCCGACCAGGTGACCGACCGAGTCGTTGATCACCTTGAAGCGGTCGAGATCGATGAACAGCACGGCGAACTGCTCGTTCGGGTTCGCGACGCTACGCTGCATCGCCTGCTCCAGCCGTTGCAGCAACAGGGAGCGATTGGGCAGTCCGGTCAACGAATCGTGCAAGGTTTCGTACTTCAGCCGGCGCTCGACCCGCTCGCGCTCGGCAATCTGCTCGCGCAGGTCGCGGTTGGCCAGCGCCAGTGCGCGGGTACGTTCGGTGACGCGGCGCTCCAGCCCGGCATAGGCCTGCTTCAGCGATGCGGCTGTCTGCTTGCGTTGCAGCGCGTTCGCGATGTGATAGCTGACGAAAGTCAGCAGCTCCTGGTCGCGTTCGCTGTAGGTGTGCTCGGGCGAATAACTCTGCAGGGCCAGCACGCCCATCGCCTTGCCGCCCAATATCAGCGGCACGCCGAGCCAGCACACCGAGAGGGCGCCGAAGTGACTGATCTCGCCGAGCGCAATCAGTCGCTCGACTTCCCGCGGGTCCGCCAGCAGCGGCTTGCCATGGCGCAATACGTATTCGGTCAGGCCACGACCGTGTGCGCGTGGTGGTCGCACGCTGTCGACATCGTCCACCGAGTAAGGGAAGGTCAGGTGCCCGCTCTCCGCATCGACCAGAGCGATGTAGAAGTTACGCGCGTACAGCAGGCCGCTGATCACCTGGTGCATCGCCGCGTAGAATTTTTCCGGTCCTTCCGAGGTGTTGGCGAGTTCGGCAATACGGAACAGTGCCGCCTGCAACCGTTCGCCACGCTGGCGTTGCAGCACCTGCTGGCGCAGCACGCGATTGGCCTCGCGCAACGCGGCGGTGCGATCGGTCACCCGGTGCCCCAGCTCGATATGCGCCTCGCGCCGCTCCAGCGCGGTCTGCACGTGCTGGGCCACGTAATTCAGCAGCTCCAGATCATGTTGCGAATAATGGGTGTCGGTGCGGTAGCTCTGCACCACGATGCCACCCACCACGCGATCGCTGCGCAGCAGTGGTACGCCCAGCCAATGCTCGCAACTCGGCCCGACCAGGACGAAACGGTCGCCGAACTGCTGCCGCAGTTCCTCGATCGAGCCCATCAACGGGCGACCTTCCTGCAGCAGGTTCCAGGTCAGGCTGTGCAGCATGTCGCGCAGCGGCAGCTCCTGATCGGGTGGTGGCGGATCGTTGTCGGCAATGTCGAGGTAATAAGGGAAGCGGACGCTGTCGGTGGCGGCGTCGTACAGCACGATATAGAAGTTTTCCGCATACATCAGGCTGCTGACGATGGCATGCAGCGAGCGCATCATCTCGGGCATGTCGTGCCCGGCACCGGCCTGCTCGGCGATCGCGTAGAGTGCACGCTGCAAGCGTTCGGCCAGCGCCAGTCGCGAAATCGCCTCATACAGGCGGCTGGTTTCGGCGAGCTGCCGCAGTCGGGCATCGGCCAGTCGTCCAAGCCACACCAGCGAGTCACGCACCCCATCGGGCAGCGGCAGCTCGGTCGCTTCCAGCGTGAGCTTCCGCGAACCCTGGGGGTCCTCCGCCAAGTCGAGCTGACCTGACGGCAAGTGGATGGGTTGCTCGTCCACGCGACGCCAGCGCAATCGGCCGTGGATACCGAAGCTGCTCCACGCAAGTTCGCAGATTTCCATGACGCTGCCGACGTCGGCGGCCTCGAACAAGCGTTCGGCTGCATGGTGCAAGGCCGCAAGATCCTGCGCCGCGGATGGCGGCCCGGATGAACGGATCGTTGGCGTGGCACTCATGGGGCTATGGTCAGTTCCTGGGCGATCCGACGGGGTCTGCGTTGAACGCCTTTATATCGTGTAAGTTGGGCTCGTCGCCAGCGATCCCGATGCCGTGAACCTGCGAACAATCGAACCCGTCGGAGAATGGCACAAACCATGCGATTTTGTGCGTTGTAGCTGGTTTGGGGGTGTTAGTAAAATGTAAAACAAGATATAGTTGTTACCCATATTCCGAACACCTGTGAGTGGTTTGCCCGGGTCATGCGTCGCCTGTCCGCCCTGCTGCTGATTTTCCTGCTGCCGTTTGCTGCAGCCGGGCAGTCTGTGAGCGGTGACAGCGCCTTGGCCCAGCGTCTGCTGACGCAGCCACCGGATCAGATGACCGAAGTCGCGCCTGGCGTGGTCGTGCCCTTGTGGCGTGGCACCGATGGTCGTCTGCTCGCGCTCAAGGCGAATAGCAGCAACGGCGCCGATGCGTTGAGCCAGAATGCCCCGCTGGCGCTGCATGTGGTTGATGCAGCCAGTGTCATGACGACGGGTCTGCAATATGGATTGGGTCCGAACCTGCAGGCGCATGCCGAAGTCAGTGAGCACTCGTGGGTCAACCAGCCGCTGCGTATCATCGGCAGCGAAGTGGGAGCCACTTATGCCACGGGGCGTTACAGCCTCGGGGTAAGCGTCGGCGCCAATAGCGTGCCCGACAACAACAATACGGTCTTGCCGCGGGTGCTGCCGGGTGTTGCCTCGGGCGTCGATGGCCTGTCCGGTTTTGACAGCAGTTCACAGCTCAATGCGCGTGGCCGGCTTGCCTTGGGCAGCAAGAGCGGCATCGATCTGGGTGCCAGCGTAGGTCGTATCAACCTGCTTCCGGGCAACTTGCTTGGCGTCAACACGCTGGAGCAGAAGGCATTGAGCTTTGGCATCGACCACGGTGCATTGAGCGGCGTCCTGATCGGTCGCAGCATGCAGCCTGAGGCCGGTATTCCGGGTGGTTTGAATGCGGATCGGCGCTGGAACAGCATCGACCTGGGTGTGACCTGGCGTTTGCCGTGGCGCGGCTCGTTGAGCGTCGGCGCACAGAACCTGTGGTCCTCCGGCACTCCGGCGAATACGCCGGCAGGTCCCGAGCCGGATCAGTCGCGCACACCGTATGTGCAGTATCACCAGGATCTCTGATCCTTAGATATCGAGCTGGTTGTTGCTGATCTGCTGACGCCGTCGCTCATGCGACGGCGTTTTCGTTGGTGATACCAGAACAGATCTGGGTTAGTTCAGCTTGCGGACGCGCAGATCGCCGCTGAAAGTTTCGACGTTGATCGTGCCGCGACCATTGCCGAGGGTGGTGTCCAGGCTGCTGCCGGGCCCGTGCTCGGGCTTTTGCGGCGTACCGAAATCGCTGCGCAGGTCGCCACTGAAGCTGCTGGCGTGCAGGCTGCCGGACGTGGCTGCTGGCAGTTGCAGCTGCACATCGCCGCTCATGCTGTCGATCCCCAGCTTGCCGTCGGCAGCGAGGGCACCGGTCAACTGCACGTCGCCGGATACCGTACTCAGCGTCAGCTTCTTCCACGGTCCACCGTTGGCCTGGATGCGGCCGGAAATGGTCTGCAGCTTCACGTCGCTGCCGAGCACGGGGGCGAGGATGTCGCCACTGACGGTTTGCAGATCGGCCTGCTCGGCATGCCCGGCCAGCTCGATGCCGCCGCTGACGCTTTCCACTTTGAGTGCCGGCGTGCGCGCATTGATACGCGTCCTGCCGCTGACCGTGTTGACCTCGATGTTGCCACCGTCAATGCCGTCGATGACCAGCGGTGCGCTGACTACGCCGACGTCGAGTGACGCACTCTTGGGGACATGCAGTTCCAGCGTGGTGGGCGCCATCCGGTTGCCGCTGCTCCAGCTGAACCAGCTGGAGCCGCCCTGAGGTTCGACCTTGATCGCCAGGTTGTTGCTGCTGCCGGTGATCGTCAGCGGCTTGGCACCCTCGCCAAGCTGGCCACCGACCTGCACCTCATTGCGATCCCACGCGGTCACGGTCACCGTGCCAGCGATGTTGCTGACGCTGACATGCACCGTCGGCGTGGCGTCGTGGCTCAGCTGGATCGGCGTGCCGGCCAGGGCCTGGCCAACGCACAGACACAGCAGCAGGGGAACATAGCGGGTGACTTTCATGATCGGTCCTGGTTCAGCCGGCCTGAGCGGCCAGTTGGTGCAATTGGGTTTGCTGATGTTCGGTACGGCTGAGCAGGCGCTGCAATACAGGCGAATCAGGTGCCTGCTGGATGGCCTGCTGCAGCTCCATGCGCGCGGCGTCCAGCTCGATCGCGGCGCCGGCCAGGCGCGGATCGGCGGGTTTCCACGGCTTCGTCATCGTGCTGGCCAACGTTGTCGCGCCCATCACGTGTTGCAGGTGCCAGCCGATACCGCCGGCCAGCAACACCGATGCGGCAACGGTTGTGGCAATCAGCCAGCGTCGCCGGTGTCCCGGCTGATGATCATGCGGCTGCTGGATCGTGGATGCGCGAGTGAGTGCGTCGTCGCCCAATGCGGCGTCGATCGAGGCCCACAGATCGCGTTGTGGCGTGAGTGGCTGATGCAGGTCGCGCAGTTGCCGGCGCCATTCGAATTCGTTCATGACCTTTCTCCCAATGTCTTGCGCAACAGGCCGCGAGCGCGATGCAGTTGCGCTTTCGACGTGCCGACCGCCATGCCCAGTTCGTTGCCGATCTCCTCGTGCCGCCAGCCTTCGATGTCGTGCAGTACCAGCACGGCGCGGGCGCGTGGCGGCAGCAGGCCGATCGCGTGTTCGAGTTCCTCGCGTTCGGCGGCACAAAACGGTGTCGCGCCGGTGTCCGGCATTTGCTCGTCATCCAGCATGCTGACCGGATCGGCGTTGCGCGCACGGATGTCCATCAGCGCCACGTTCACCGCGAGCCGGTACAGCCAGGTGCCGAATGCACTCTCGTGACGAAAACCAGGCAGCTTCTGCCAGGCGCGGATGAACGCATCCTGGGTCAGGTCCTCGGCACGGGCGCGGTCGTAGCCAGCGAGACGGTAGACCGCACCATGCACGCGACCCACATGCAGCCGGTACAGCCGCTGGAATGCCGCACGATCACCGGCAGCCGCGGCGCGCACGTCATCGGTGTCGTTGGCTCCCGTAGGGGCAGGCGACATGGAGCTTCCAGAAGCAGGGCAGGCGGCGATCATCTTGCCAGCTTGGATGCGCCGTCACGCGAAAGGGTTTGCACCGCTGTCGCGGTGCGGGCACGGGCAGGTCCGCGAGAGCTGCCCGTGCCGGTGTTCGATCAGGATGCCGTCGCTTCACGTCGTGGCTGGTCTGTGGCTGCGAGTGTGCTTGCCACGCGCTGCTGCTCCTGGCGCAGGCGTTCCGGCAGGCGTGGCGCGAAGCTGTCCAGATACTCGCCGATGGCAGCAAGCTCAAGCCGCCATCCGGCGTGATCCACCGCGAGCAGTTCGTCGAGTTGGGCGTGGTCGAGCGCGAGCCCGCCCAGCTTCAGTTCGCCGTCGCCTGGCAGAATGCCGATCGGTGTTTCGACGCCATCGACGCGCTCTTCGACGCGATTGATCATCCACTCCAGCACGCGCAGGTTCTCGCCGAAGCCCGGCCACAGGAACTTGCCATCCTTGCCCTTGCGGAACCAGTTGACGTGGAAGATTTTCGGCAGCTTGGCGCCCGGCTGGTCGAGCGACAACCAGTGCGCGAAATAGTCGCCGTAGTGGTAGCCGCAGAACGGTTTCATCGCCATCGAATCGCGACGCAGCACACCGACCGCGCCGGTGGCGGCGGCCGTGGTTTCCGAGCCCATCGCGGCACCCATCAAGACGCCATGGTTCCAGTCGCGTGCTTCCATCACCAGCGGCAGCAGCGACGGACGCCGACCGCCGAACACGATCGCGCTGATCGGCACGCCCTGCGCGGCCTCGGCCTGTTCCGACCAGGTTGGGCACTGCCGTGCGCTGACCGTGAAACGTGAGTTCGGATGTGCGGCGGCGCCGTTGGTCGCATCGTAGGGACGGCCCTGCCAGTCGGTGACCGGTGTGCCGGGCAGGCCATCCCACCATGGCTGGTTGTCGGCGGTGACGGCGACGTTGGTGAAGATGGTGTCGCGCGTGGTGCTCTTCAGCGCGTTGGGATTGGTCGCGTCGCTGGTGCCCGGTGCCACGCCGAAGAAACCGGCTTCCGGATTGATCGCATACAGACGGCCATCCGCGCCGGGACGCATCCAGCAGATGTCATCGCCCACCGTCCACACCTTCCAGCCGTCCTGGCGATAGCCCTCCGGTGGTATCAGCATGGCGAGGTTGGTCTTGCCGCAGGCGGACGGGAATGCGGCGGCGATGTAGTGCGTCTCGCCTTGCGGGTTCTCGATGCCGACGATCAGCATATGCTCGGCCAGCCAGCCTTCGCTGCGCGCCTGATGACTGGCGATGCGCAATGCATGACATTTCTTGCCCAGCAGCGCATTGCCGCCGTAGCCGGAGCCGTAGGACTTGATCGACAGTTCGGCCGGGAAGTGCATGATGAAGCGGCGCTCGGGATCGAGTTCGCCGGTCGAGTGCAGCCCTTTGATGAACGCACCCTCGCGCTCGATCCGCGCCTGCGCCGCGGCGCCCATGCGGGTCATGATCTTCATGTTGGCGACCACGTACGGACTGTCGGTGATCTCCACGCCGCAGCGCGCCAGCGGTGAGTCGATCGGCCCCATGCAGTACGGAATCACGTACATGGTGCGGCCTTCCATGCAGCCGTCGAACAGCGCATCGATCTTCGCGTGCGCCGCGGCCGGATCCATCCAGTGATTGTTCGGGCCGGCATCCTGCTCGTCGGGATGGCAGACGAAGGTCAGGTGCTCGACGCGTGCCACGTCAGAAGGATGGGAGCGGTGCAGATAGCAGCCCGGATGGGTCTGCTGATTCAGCTCGATCAGGGTGCCCTCGGCCAGCATTTGCTGCACCAAGGTCTGGTATTCGGCATCCGAACCATCGCACCAGTGAACTTGGGCCGGACGCGTCAGCGCCGCCACTTCGTTTACCCAATGCTCGAGCGCATCCAGCTTGCTGGCCATCGTGTCCCTCTAAGGTCTTCGGAAAAATTGAACTGAAACGGTAGTTTGCGTGCACTGGTATTGCAAGGTTTCTTGCAACAAAAACGGCGCCAGATGGCGCCGTACGGGGATAATTGTGAAGCAGGTCAGGCCGGAATCAGGGTCGCGATCATATGTTCGACGTAGGCGTCGAATTCCTCGTGATTGATCCGCGGCAGGCCCAGCGTGAAATTCAGTTGCAGGAAGCCAACGTAGGCGGCATACGTCAACCGCGCGCGGTTCAACGCCTGTTGCGCCGGCAAGCCGGCTTCGCGATAGGCGGTGGTCAGGAACTCCATGCGCCGCTGCGACACGCGTGCCATCACCGGCACCACCTGCGGGTGATCAAGCGCCTTCAGCAGTGCGGCGTACACGCGATGCGGCTGCAGCTCGTGCGCGACCCGGCGGAACAGTTCGGGCAGGCGCTTGCGCGGATCGGCGATCTGTTCGATCTGGCCGAGCACTTCACGTTCGCCATACTGCTCCCAGCGTTCCAGCGCGGCGTTCAGCAACGCTTCGCGGGTACGGAAATGCCAGTAGAAACTGCCCTTGGTCACGCCCAGCTGGCGCGCCAAGGCCTCCACGGCCAACGCGCCGACGCCTTGTTCGGCGATCAGGTGCAGGGCGGCGAGTTCCCAATCTTCAGCTGACAGGCGGGTGCGTTCGGGTTTGCTGCTGACATTCATGTGCGTATGGTAGCCACACCCTGTGTATTTGTAATGTAGTGCGGCCAATCTGGCTGAATGCTTAGGCTCTGCAACTTGCATGGGGATCGCCGATGGGGCGGTTGACGGCACTCGCCGAGGCAATCCATACTCTTCCGTATGGTTTCTGATATCCCTCCTTTCCATACCGTCAGTCGTTTCCCCGTTGCCGATCTGGGTCTGGCGGTGGAGACGCGCAACCCGGCGGGCCATCCGACGCTGCTGTTCGCGCATGGTTTCGGCCAGACCCGCGGTGCCTGGAATGGTGCGGCCGTGGCACTGGCCGATGCCGGTTGCCGCTGTGTGACGTTCGATACCCGGGGCCATGGCGAAAGCGATCGCGTGGCGGCTGGTGCGGGCTCTGGTCATGGTTACCATATGGATCAGTTCGCCGATGACTTGCTGCGGCTCGCCGCGGCCCAGCCACAGCCGCCGATCCTGGTCGGCGCCTCGATGGGTGGCCTGCTCGGCATCGTGCTTGCCGGCGAGATGCGCCCGACGCCGTTTCGCGCACTGGTGCTGGTCGATATCACCCCGCGCTGGGAAACCGCGGGCGTGGAACGCATCCTCGCCTTCATGCATGCGCATCCGGATGGCTTCGCGAATTACACCGAGGCGGCCGAGCAGATCTCCAACTATCTGCCGCAGCGGCGCGAGCGCAAGAGCGAGGAGCAGCTGCGTCCGCTGTTGCGCGAAGGCGCCGATGGCCGGCTGCGCTGGCATTGGGACCCGGCCCTGCTGGCCGGCAGCCTGGTGCAGGAAAGCGAGCGCTATCAGCCGCGCCTGCAGACGGCCGCGGCGAAGATCGATGCCCCCGTGCTGCTGCTTTCGGGCGCGCGCAGCGACGTGGTCTCGCGCGCCACCGTCGATGAATTCCTGCAACTGGTGCCGCATGCCGAGCATGTGGAGCTGTCGCATGCCACGCATATGGTGGCAGGTGATGCGAATGATGCGTTCACGCGCGAAGTCGTCCGCTTCGTGCAGAGTCTGGATCCATCAGCTGACCGGCAGCATGCCGGCGCTGTTCAACCGTGATGAGGTGCTCAAGATGTCCGTGATACTGACCCTGCTGGCGGCGCTGATTGCCACCGGCACCTGTGCCTACCATCGCAGCAGCCTGCGTACCTGGGCGATCGCCACGATTGCCACCACGCTGGTGGTTGGTCTGATAGCGCATGCGCCGTGGACCATGATCATTTTGCTGATCATCGAGCTGGCGATCGCGGTGCCGCTGCTGCTGGTGGACTTCCGTCGCCGGCAGATCAGTGCGCCGTTGCTGAAGCTGTTCGCGAAAGTCACGCCGAAACTGTCCGAGACCGAGCAGACCGCTCTGGAAGCGGGCACGGTCGGTTTCGAGGGCGAGCTGTTCTCCGGCAAGCCGGACTGGCACGAACTGCTGAAGCAGCCCAAGCCCGAGCTGAGCGTGGAGGAGCAGGCCTTCCTCGACGGCCCGGTGGAAGAACTGTGCGGCATGATCGACGACTGGCAGATCACCCACGAACTGGCCGACCTGCCGCCGAACGTGTGGCAGTTCATCAAGCAGCACAAGTTCTTCGGCATGATCATCCCGAAGCGCTACAACGGCCTGGAGTTCTCCGCGCTGGCGCACTCGGCGGTGCTGCAGAAGCTGGCGACGATGTCGGCCACGGTGGCCTCGACCGTCGCGGTGCCGAACTCGCTCGGGCCGGCCGAGCTGCTGCTGCATTACGGCAGCGATGAACAAAAGGACTACTACCTGCCGCGTCTCGCCGTGGGCGAGGAGATTCCCTGCTTCGCACTGACCGGCCCATATGCCGGCTCCGACGCCACCTCGATTCCCGACTTCGGCATCGTCTGCAAGCAGGTCGTCGATGGCGTCGAGACGGTCGGCATCCGGTTCACCTTCGACAAGCGCTACATCACCCTGGCGCCAGTCGCCACGGTCGTCGGCCTGGCCTTCCGCATGTACGACCCGGAGCATCTGCTCGGCGACACCGACGACCTCGGCATCTCGCTGGCGTTGCTGCCGCGTTCGACACCGGGGCTGGAAATCGGTCGGCGCCATTTCCCGTTGAACGTGCCGTTCCAGAACGGACCGGTGCGTGGCAACGGCATCTTCGCGCCGTTGTCGGTGTTGATCGGCGGCTCGAAGATGGCCGGCCATGGCTGGCGCATGCTGGTTGAAGTGTTGTCGGTCGGTCGCGCGATTTCGCTGCCGTCCAATGCCACCGGCGGCGTGCGCGCGGCGGTCGCGTCGGTTGGCGCGTATGCGCGCATGCGCAAGCAGTTCGGCCTGGCGATCGCGCGCTTCGAAGGCGTGGAAGAGGCGCTGGCGCGGATCGGTGGGCTGACTTACGCGACGGCGGCACTCTCTCGCGCCACCGCCGCAGCGGTCGATCGTGGCGAGAAGCCGGCGGTGACCTCGGCGATCGCGAAATACCACACCACCGAATGGGGTCGTCAGATCGCCGGTGACGCGCTGGACGTGCTTGGCGGCAAGGGCGTGCAGCTCGGCCCGAAGAACTACGCCGGCCGCGCATGGCAGGGCGTGCCGATCGCGATCACGGTGGAAGGTGCCAACATCATGACGCGCAGCCTGATGATCTTCGGCCAGGGCGCGATCCGCTGCCATCCGTACGTGCTCAAGGAAATGCAGACGCTGTCGATCACCGATCGCGGCGAGCAGCTGAAGACGTTCGACCGGCTGCTGTTCGGTCACCTCGGGTTTGGCCTGTCCAACGCAGTGCGCAGCTTCGCGATGGGCGTGGCTGGTTCGCGTCTGGGCGAAACGGCCGGCGATGCGTACACCCGCCGCTACTACCGCAAGCTGGATCGCTACTCCGCCGCGTTGGCGCTGTGTTCGGACGTGTTCATGGGTGTGCTCGGCGGCAAGCTGAAGTTCAAGGAGAAACTGTCCGCGCGCCTCGGCGACGTGCTGAGTTATCTGTACATCGCCAGCGCGATGCTCAAGCGCTACGAGGACACTGGCCGCCCGGAAGCGGATCGTCCGCTGCTGGCGTGGGCGTTCCACCAGTGCGTGTGGAACATGCAGATGGCGCTGGACGGCGCGATCCGCAACTTCCCGGTGCGTCCGGTCTCGTGGCTGCTGCGTGCGCTGGTGTTCCCGTTCGGTCGTCGTGAAGTGCCGCCGTCCGATCGTCTGGGTCGCCGCGTCGCCGCCTTGATCACCGCGCCCAGCGAGGCGCGCGATCGCCTGCTCGAATGGGTCTATCTGACGCCGACGCCGAACAACACCATCGGCCGCATGCATGCGTTGCTGCCGGACGTGATCCTTGCCGAGCCGGTCGACCGCAAGTTCGGCAAGGCGCAGAAGAGTGGCCAGTTCAAGTCGCACGACTACATGGATCAGCTGGCCGAGGCCGAGCAGGCCGGCGTGCTGAATGCCAGCGAGGCGGCGTTGCTCAAGCGCGTGCGTGAAGGCGTGTTCGAGTTCATCTCGGTGGACGACTTCGAACCCGATGAGTTGCGCGCGTTCAAGACCCGCGCGGACAAGTAGGAAGGAATGCCATAGAGCGGCGCGGGCGCAGCAGGACTCCACGCCGCGCATGAGGGAAGCAGAGCCGGCTGTCGCAAGCGATAGCCGGCTACTTCATTTCTGGAGCGATGCGCGCTGCCAGCCTGGCGGCACGATCGAGCCTCGTCGCAATGCCACGATCAACAGGGCCAGCGTGCATAGCGAGCAAAGCGCCAGTGCGACCACCGAGGCCTCGGCGCCGAACACGCCGCCGCTCAGCCAGTCCGGTCCGCTGCGGTTCGAGATCAGCCAGCCCTTGCTGGCGCCACCAGACACCGGGATGCCGTAGACCGTGCCTTGCATGATGTTCCACGCCGCATGCAGGCCGATGCAGGCCCATAGCGAACGGGTGATGTGATAGATCATGGCCAGCAGCAGGCCGGCCTCGATCGCGATTGCAGCGGAACTCCATAGCGTGGCGCCGGGATTGAAGATGTGCGCGGCACCGAAGAACAGTGCCGAAATCGCCAGCGCCCACCAGGTGCCGAGTCCTTCCTCGACAATGCGAAAGATCACACCGCGGGTAATGATCTCCTCGCCGATGCCGGCACCGATGCCGGCCACCAGCACCCCCGGCAGCCAATCCACTTGTGGGTCGGTGCCGGTCACGTGATAGCTGCCGGCTAGCCACAGCACGGCAACTACCGCGCTGAACAGGGCGGCGCCGATGAGGAAGCCGGCGACGCCGTAAGTGGGAATGCTGCGCGGCGAAAGCTCGCGTATGCGTCGCCGCTCGATCAGTCGCACCAAGATCGCGTAACCGAGCAGTGCCGGCAGCAGTTGCATGCCCAGTGTCGCCAGTGCGTGGTGCAGCGGGTCGGCCGTTTTCAAGGTCCAACCCAGCGCGACCATCGCAACACGCGTGAGCATGCCGAAACCGATCAGCATCGCTGCAAAGAACACGATGCGCGCCCCGGGCGACAACACCAGCCAGCGTTGCCAGCCCGGTACGTTGGCAGGTGTGATGAAGGCGCGCTGGGTGGTCGGCAGCTGGGTGGTCGGCATGCGTCGATCCGCGAGAGGTGAGGCCCGCAGGCTAGCAGTGCAAAGGATCAGGCCCCAGTGACGCAAGTCATGCGGAGCTGGCGCGTCTAGACCTCAACCGAGGCGGCATGCTCGCGCGTGTTGGCAAAGCGCACCTGTGGCCAGCGCTCCTGCGCTAGCTGCAGGTTGACCCGCGTCGGCGCGATGTAGACCAGCTCGCCGGCGCCGTCGATCGCCAGGTTCATCGCGTTCTTCTCGCGGAACTCGGCCATCTTCTTTTCGTCGTCGCAATGCACCCAGCGTGCAGTGGTCACCGTCACCGGCTCGAAGCTGGCGTCGACGTTGTATTCGTCCTTGAGACGGTACGCCACCACGTCGAACTGCAGCACGCCGACCGCGCCGAGGATAAGGTCGTTGCTCATCAGTGGACGGAAAAACTGGGTGGCGCCTTCCTCGGACAGCTGCGCCAGACCCTTCTGCAGCGCCTTCATCTTCAGCGGGTCGCGCAGCCGCGCACGGCGGAACAGTTCCGGCGCGAAATTCGGAATGCCGGTGAAGTTGATCGCCTCGCCTTCGGTGAAGGTGTCGCCGATCGTGATGGTGCCGTGGTTGTGCAGGCCGATCACGTCGCCGGGATACGCGGTCTCGACGATCTCGCGGTCGCTGGCCATGAAGGTCAGCGCGTTGGCGATTCGGATGTCCTTGCCGGTGCGCGTCTGGATCATCTTCATGCCGGCGTTATATGTGCCCGAGCACACGCGCATGAACGCCACGCGGTCGCGGTGTGCCGGATCCATGTTCGCCTGGATCTTGAACACGAAGCCGGAAAGCTTCTCTTCCTCCGGCTGCACCTCGCGGCTCAGCGTACCCCGCGGGCGCGGCGACGGTGCATGCTCGACGAAGAAGTCCAGCAGCAGCTGCACGCCGAAATTGTTCACCGCCGAGCCGAAGAACACCGGCGTCTGTCGGGCCGCCAGGTACTCGTCCATCTCGAACGAAGGCGCAGCGCCCTGCACCAGTTCGAGTTCGTCGCGCAGTTCGCGCATCGCCTCGTCGCCGACTTTCTCCAGCAGGCCCGGCGCATCGAGACCCTTGAAGATGGTCGAATCCTGCCGGGTGAAATTCTTGCCCGGCTCGAAGATGTGCACCTCGTCCAGCATCAGGTGGTACACGCCCTTCAGCCGCTTGCCCATGCCGATCGGCCAGGTCACCGGCGCGCAGGCGATGCCGAGCACCGACTCCACTTCGTCCAGCAGCTCGATCGGCGAGCGGCCTTCGCGGTCGAGCTTGTTGATGAAAGTCATGATCGGCGTGTCACGCAGGCGGCACACTTCCATCAGCTTGATCGTGCGCTCCTCCACGCCCTTGGCGCAGTCGATCACCATCAGCGCCGAATCCACCGCGGTCAGCACGCGGTAGGTGTCTTCGGAGAAGTCCGCGTGGCCCGGCGTGTCGAGCAGGTTGACGATCTTGCCCTCGTACGGGAACTGCATCACTGACGACGTCACCGAGATGCCGCGTTCCTTTTCCAGCGCCATCCAGTCAGACGTCGCGTGACGAGCTGCCTTACGCCCCTTCACCGAGCCAGCCATCTGGATCGCACCGCCGAACAGCAGCAGTTTTTCAGTCAGCGTGGTCTTGCCCGCGTCAGGGTGGCTGACGATGGCGAAGGTGCGGCGGCGGCGGGTTTCTTGGAGATGGGTGGACATGAGGGTAGGTCAGCTGGAACGCGAACCGGCAATGATACCGTGATCTCCCGGCTGGGTTCGTGCTTGGTTGCATAGCTAGGTGGGTCTCATTGCACGCATTAGGAGCGATTTACTGCAATTTCTTTTCATCGGACTCGAAATGGGCGATTTGCTCAATAAGACTGCCCCTCTTCAAGATCCCGTACTGGTCGGGGTAGTAAAAGCGCAGACGAATCAAGGCGGGATAAGCGACCCCGGTAGCGTTGCTGGAATGGGCATCTGCGATAAGAGAGATCTTGTGCGCAGATACTTCTAGATCAGCCCAATCGCTTCTGACCTGCTCAATCAATTTCGGAGCTGCAATGGGAGAGTTGATAACAAGGCCAGCCGATGGCTGATAGCGAACAGGTAAAAGATTCCGATTCACGATCTGGCCTATAAGCGCATAGCAAACATCGCCAATTCAAATGGTGTAGCTACCCTCGAAGGACAGCTCCAAATTCTTGCGTGGTTGATATCTGCCTCCCTCAGGAAGCCGTGTTGGACGGTACCTTGGCTGGTACTCATCGCTGAAATAGCGAAACATGAAAAAGCTTGAGCCAACGGTGAGCTTGGTAGGACGTGTGTCATTGAGATGGTTGATAAGTTGTGGAAGTACTTCTACTCCTCGACGTACCAATTCGCGCATCTGTGGGTTGACCGTGGGAGGGGGCGTCCCGAGGACTCCGACTTCGAATTGGAGCGGATGGTCTTCTGCGATGAATCCAGCAAAAGACGCCATTGCATTAAGCCCTGGAGCTTGCGTATCGAGCTGTTCCAAGTCGGTTATGAGTTTCTCAGTAGGTACGGTCAACAAATTGCTGGCAAAACTCATGCCGGGCGAAATCATGAGTATCAGGGCGAATAGGCAAAAGGGTCTCATAGGTAGTCCTGATGCCTCGGCCCCAATTGAGTTGTTATCGGCACTGGCTTCAAGGCCGCTGCTTCTTACTTCGCCAAATGCATCAGCACTCGATGCCAGAACTCCAGCCCTGCAGCAACTTCCGAGGCCGGCAGCTTCTCGTTGAGGCCGTGGGCGAAGGTGTCGTCGGGTTTGGTGAAGGCAGCATCAATGCCGTAGCTGGGTACGCCGGCATTGCGGAAGTACATGCTGTCGGAGGCCCCGGCGGACATGCCGGGCACGACTTCCACGCCCGGGAAGCGCTGGTGCACGGCTTCGGTCACCGCGGCGATCACGTCCTGGCGCAGCGGCGAGGCGGGGCTGTCCACCGGTGGCGGCGGCAGCACGGTCACGCTGGCGGACTTGTCGTCGATCACCTTGATCAAGGTGCCGCGCACGCTGGCGACCGGCGTGCCCGGGAAGATCCGGCAATTCACGTTGAGGCTGGCGCTCTGCGGCAGCGCGTTGAGCGCATGGCCGCCGTTGAGCATCGTCGCCACGCAGGTGGTGCGGATCTGGCCGACGTAGGCCGGGTCGGTCGAGATGGTGGTCGCGGCGGCCGCATCGTCGGGGTGGGCGGCGAAGCGGATCATCGCTGCGCCCAGTGGGCCGGGCGTATGGGTGCCGGTGGCATGCAGCGAGGCGCGGGTGATCGGGTTGATCATCGGCGGAAACTGGTAGGCCGCCACGCGGTCGATGATGCGCGCCAGCCGGTAGATGGCATTGTCCGCATTGGGTTCGCTGGAGTGGCCGCCGGCTGAAGTCAGGCTGATCTGGAAATCCGCATAGGTCTTCTCGGCTGCCTGGATCTCGTACACCGTGGGCTTGCCGGTGGTGGGATCCAGAGTGCCGCCGCCGGCGTCGGCGTTGAGCAGGAAGTCGGCATCGTGATAGCGCTTGGCCAGCTCGCGGGTCGAGGCCATCGCGGTCTCTTCGTCGCCGGACAGCAGCAGGATCAGGTCGTGGCTGGGTTTGAAGCCTTCGCGCTTGAGCCGGATCAACGTTTCGACCAATACCACCACGGCGGTTTTCATGTCCGCGCTGCCACGACCGTAGAGATAGCCGTTCTCCTCGACCAGGGTGAACGGATCGCGGGTCCAGTCCTTGCGATTCGCCGCCACCACGTCCATGTGCCCGGACAGCAGGATCGGCTTGCCTGCACCGGTACCGCGATAGCGCGCGACCAGCGCAGCGGTTTCGCCCACCGGGATAATCTCGACGTCGCCAGCAGCAAAGCCGCCGGCCTTGAGCTTGTCGGCCAGGTAGGCGGCCAGCACCGGCACCTGATGCTCGCCCTCGGACGTGTGGATGCTGATGGCATGCTTCAGCATGCCCATGGTTTCGGGCAGTACCTCGGAGGACGTACTGGCGTGGGCCATTCCGACGCCGGCGCAGAAGGCCAGCGCGGCCGCCGCGGGCGCAAGTACTCGTGATGCTCTCATTCGAGGTCCTCTGTGCATGTCTTTGACGAGGCCCGAGTATGCGCAGCAGCTCGCGCACTTGTATACGTCGAGGCACGTGCGTTGGCGCCTGCCGTGACGGCGTCGCCGCGAAAAAAAGAGCCCGGGGATGGCTCCCCGGACTCTTTTGTTTTTGCGCTGAACATCAGATCAGCGCGATATCGAAAGCGAAAGCTTACTTCGCTTCCTTCTCCATCAGCTTCTCGACCATGCTTGCCGGCACTTCCTCGTAATGATCGAAGATCATCGTGAAGTTGCCGCGGCCGCTGGTGGCCGAGCGCAGGAAGTTGATGTAGCCGAACATTTCGGCCAGCGGCACGAAGCCCTGCACGAAGGCATTGGCACCCTTCTGGCCCTGTTCGGTGATCGAGCCGCGACGACGGTTCATGTCGCCGATCACGTCGCCCAGGTAGGTCGCCTCGGTGACCACTTCCAGCTTCATCACCGGCTCGAGCAACTTCGGCTTGGACATCTTCTGCGCCTCGCGGAAGCAGGCGCGGGTGGCGATTTCGAAGGCGAGCGCCGAGGAGTCGACGTCGTGGAACTTGCCGTCGATCAGGCGTGCCTTGAAGTCCAGCACCTGGTAGCCGGCGACTTGGCCCTGGCGGGACTCCTTCGTGATGGCCTGCTCAACCGCCGGGATGAACTCGCGAGGTACGCGACCGCCGACCACTTCGTCGGAGAACACCACGCCGGTGCCTGGCTCGCCCGGCTCGAAGATGATCTTCACTTCGGCGAACTGACCCGTACCGCCGGTCTGCTTCTTGTGCGTGTAGGTGTGCTCGACGGTCTTGCCGAACGCCTCGCGGAAGCTGACCTTGGGCTTGCCCATGTTCGCTTCCACGCCCAGCTCGGTGCGCATGCGATCGATGGTGATTTCCAGATGCAGCTCGCCCATGCCCTTGAGCACGGTCTGGCCGGTTTCCTGGTCCACTTCCATGCGCAGCGACGGATCGGCCTTGACCATTTTGTAGAGCGCGGTCGACATCTTGTCGACGTCGCCGCGGGTTTTCGGTTCGACCGAGACGCTGATCACCGGATCCGGGAAGCGCATGCGCTCGAGCAGGGCCGGATGCGCCGGATCGGACAGTGAATCGCCTGTCTCGGTGTCCTTCATCGAGACGAACGCGCAGATGTCACCGGCGCGCACTTCGTCGATTTCCTTGGTCGCGTTGGCCTGCACTTCCACGATGCGGCCCACGCGCTCCTTCTTGCCACGGGTGACGTTCTGCAGCGTGTCGCCCTTCTTGATCACACCCGAATAGATGCGGCAGAAGGTCAGCGTGCCGAACTGGTCGTTGATGACCTTGAACGCCAGCGCGCGCGCCGGCGCGTCGTCGCGCACTTCCTGCTCGCCGATGATATTGCCGTCTTCGTCGACGATCGAGATGCCGCCGTTCTCGCCCGGGTAGGGCATGTAGTCGACCACGGCGTCCAGCAGCTGCTGCACGCCCTTGTTCTTGTACGACGAGCCGCAGAACACCGGCACCAGCTTGCCGGTGACGCAACCCTTGCGGATGCATTCCTTCAGTTTCGCCGGATCGTGCTCACCGGTTTCGATGAGGTGCCCGAACGCGTCGTCGTCCATCGCCAGCGCGTGCTCGATCATCTCCTCGCGCAGCTTCGGCAACTGGTCGATCCAGTCGTTGTCGACAGTGGAGCCGAACTTCAGGCGCGCCCTCGCTTCCTCGAACGACACGGTTTCCCAGGTGCTGTCCTTGTCGTCCGACGCCCAGATGTAGGCGACGTTGGCGACCAGGTCGGCCATGCCGATGAATTCGTCGGAGCTGCCCAGCGGAATCTGGCACAGCAGCGCCGGTGCGTTCAGGCGCTCGCGGATGCCCTTGACGCAATGCGCGAAGCTGGCGCCGATGCGGTCCATCTTGTTGATGTAGCACACGCGCGGCACGTTGTACTGGTCGGCCAGGCGCCAGTTGGTCTCGGTCTGCGGTTCCACGCCGGCGACGCCGTCGAACACCACCACGGCGCCGTCGAGCACGCGCAGCGAGCGGTTCACCTCGATGGTGAAGTCCACATGTCCCGGGGTGTCGATCACGTTGATCTGGTGGCCTTTCCATTCGGCCGTCACCGCCGCCGACTGGATCGTGATGCCGCGCTTGCGCTCCTGCTCCATGTAATCGGTGGTGGTCGAGCCCTTGCCATCTTTCGTGTCATGCACGTCGATGATCTGGTGCTTCTTGCCGGTGTAGTACAGCACGCGTTCGGTGGTCGTGGTCTTGCCCGCATCGATATGCGCAATGATGCCGATGTTGCGATATAGGTTGAGTGGTTTGGTTCTGGCCATGACCTGGGTTCCGAAGTGTCGAGCGTGATGGATGATGGGTAAGCTGAAGTGATCCGCGGAGCTGCATGATGCGTTCCGCTGGCACAGCCAATCCCGGGGATGGTCAAGCCTCGAACCTGGTTCGAGGGACGCACCCACAAGGAGCGGCAAGGACGTAACCGCTGATTTTAGCGTGTTTTCGGGTCCGGCTTGTCATTGGCAGGTTGATTGGGCGAAATGCCCGCCCGGGCGGCAGCAATGGCCGTGCCTGCGACCTGCCATGAACGTCGGGGATCCGCCGGCGACATCAGCCTCTCAGGCGGCCCGCAGGGCAGTCAGCGCCGCGGTCAGCTGCCGTGTGTCGTAGGGCTTCTGCAGGATTTTCTCGTTGCGCCAGACTTCGGGCAGGTCCTGACCGTCGTAGCCGGAGGAAAACACAAACGGGATGCCGCGACGACGCAGCACCAAGGCAACCGGGAAGCTTTGCTCCCCGGCCAGATTGATGTCGAGGATCGCCAGGTCGATCAGTGCAGACTCGGCCAGCTCCAGGCAATGGCTCACGCGCGCGGCCTTGATGACGTTGTAGCCCCAGGCATTGAGGCGATCTTCCAGCATCATCGCCAGCATCATCTCGTCTTCGGCGACCAGGATGCACGGCAGTTGGCTGTCAGTAGTCATCAGGGCACTACCTCATCTAGTGGCACATCGATAGTGCAGGTCACCCCGCTGGGGGGAAATGCGAGCGTCACCTCACCATCCAGTTCATACGGCACGCCTTCATTGATCAGGCGTGTGCCAAAGCCGCGGCGGGTGGGTGGTACCACCGGGGGGCCACCGGTTTCCATCCACTGCAGTAGCAACCATGGACGTTGATCCTGCGCGCGTGTCGTCCAGGTGACGGAGACCCGGCCTTCGGGTACCGACAGCGAGCCGTACTTGGCGGCATTGGTGACCAGCTCGTGCAAGGCCATGCTCAGCGCCAGCGCCTGTTTCGGCGGCAGGATGAGTTCATCGCCCTGCAAGCGCACTCGCTCATCATTCGTGCAGGCATCGTCATGCCGATAGGGCGCCAGTTCATTGTTGATGATGCCGGTCAGTGGCGCGCCTGCCCATGTATCCCGCGCCAGCAGGTTGTGCGTGCGTGACATCGCCAGCAGCCGCGCCAGGAAACTCTCCGCGAAGTCAGGCAGGTGCGTTGCGTTGGCGAGGGTCTGCTGGGCAATCGCCTGCACCGTGGCCAGCGTGTTCTTCACCCGATGGTTGAGCTCGCCCAGTATCATTTCCGTATGCCGCGCCGCGCGCACGCGCTCGGTGACGTCGCGCGCAATCAGCTTGCCGGCAAACAAGATGCCGTTGTCGTCGCATACCGGCGAATAGCTCAGCGCCAGCGGCACCGATTCGCCGTTCGGACGTACCCAGGTCATCTCAAACTCGTCCAGCCGGCGGGTCCGGTGGTGGCTGGCGAAGAACAGCCTGGTTTCCTCGGACGGCTCGGGCGGCAGCAACTGGTTCAACGGCTTGCCGACTATCTGCGCGGCCGGCAGGCCGAAGATGCGTTCAGCACTGGCGTTCCAGCTGGTGATCCGGTCGCCCAGTGAAAAGCCGAAGATGGCATCGCGCGAGGAGTTCACGATCGCCGCCAGCCGGGCATGTTCGTTGTTCAGTTGGCTCAGGGTGACGTCGACGAAGGTCAGCACCACGCCATCGACGACATTGTCGACGGTCAGGTAGGGCCGCATGCGCAGCAGAAACGTTGGTGCGTCGCCATCGCCGCGCAGCGTGCGTTCGGTGACGACCATGTCTTGCAGCACATGGGCCACGTCGTTTTTCAATTCCGGATAATTGATACCCGGCAAAATTTCATTGATCGGTCGACCACTGTCGCCGTCGCGCAGATGGAACAGCTTGGTCATCGCCGGCGTGTAGTTGCGGATATGCAGGTCCCGGTCGAGGAACAAGACGGCGATGTGGGTGCTGTCCAGCAGGTTGCGGATATCGTTGTTGAGCAGGTTCAGCGCTTGGTTCTTGGCGTTGAGTTCGGCGTTGACGGTCTGCAATTCCTCGTTGATCGACTGCATCTCCTCGGTGGAGATTTCCAGCTCCTCGTTGGCGGATCGGGTTGCTGGCGGCTTGCGGCCTTTCAACGACGTGCCTTTCTTGCCGGTGGCGGTTGTTGTGGACACAGGCTTTGTCTTCGACGGCATACGGTGCACCCTGAAAGAAATCCACGCGGGTCTGAATAAGGCCGCAGGATAACGCCCATCACCGTTCATGACAGGTGATTGCAGTGCAGACGAGGTCGCCGGATTCGCGCGGATCAGCGCGTCAGCAAATCTTCGTAAAACGCACCGAACGGTTCGCTCGGATGCGCGATCTGGATCTCCAGTATCCACAGCCCGCTGGATGGCGCCGCTTCCAGATCGCCGAGATCGCCGCCCTGGTGGATCGCGTGCGGAAAGTCACTGACCCGGTGCCCCTTGATCGCATGGTTGAAGCGCCAGCCCAGCGCCTCGGCACGCTCGCCGGCAAACGCATACAGCGCCTGACCGCTCAGCCCCTGCGTGCGCCATGCATCGGCCACTTCGCCGAACAGCGCGCGTGCCGCATCGGCGCAGACTTGTCGCTCAGGTGCATGACCGACCACAAACGTGTCGCCCACATCACCCTCATGCCCGTCGAACACCAGCCCGAGGTCGATGAAGTAGCTGTCGTTCTCGCCGAGTCGCACGCTCGGGTCGGAGCGTTGCCGATACGTCTTGGTGGTGTTCGCGCCGATGCGGATGATCACCGGATGCCACAGCCGCTCGAAGCCCAGCTCGCGGAACACGACGGCCGCTTCGAGCTTCGCCTCGTCCTCGCCGATGCCCGGACGCATGCGCTCGCGGATGCCATGCAGCGCGGCCCAGGTTTTCTCGCGGGCGTGTTGCATCAGCGCGTGATTGAAACGTTGTCCGACAGCTTCGCGAGAGTGGGTTGCCATGGGCGTCGGTTTGATCAGGGCAGGTGGAGGAGTACCAGCCCAATTGCCGCCGGCAACGCCTGTATCCACAAAATCTTCCGGCTTGCCGTCAGTCCGCCGAAGATGCCGGCGACCAGCACGCAGCCCAGGAAGAACACCTTCACGTAGAAGCCGGTGCTGCCGAGACAGAGACCCCAGACCAGTCCGGCGACGAGGAAGCCGTTGTAGAGACCCTGGTTGGCGGCGAGTGCTTTCGACTGCTCGGCAAATTCCGCGGTGGTGCCGAACGCGCGACGACCCGCGGGTTTGGTCCACAGGAACATTTCCAGAATCAGGAACCACAGGTGCAGCAACGCGATGACGGCGATCACGATGTTTGCAGCGATGGACATGGCAACTCCCCCTGGATGGCTGATGGTGGCGTTCCATGGCTGGAGCGCCGTGGCGGCAGTGTCGCAGCCGTATCGGCTCATCGCAAACACGAACTACAGAAGCAGGCAAAGACCCATGCTTCCCGAAATGAAAGGCTATAACAAAAACGGACCCATGGAATCCATGGGTCCGTTTGCATGGGCACGGCAGAAGCCGTGCCCATGGCGGGTCAATCAGTGTTGATGGACGATACTGGTGATCGCGCCGGTGCTTTCATCGACCAGCAGGAAATCACCATTGTCGCCACGCACCCAGTGGGACCCTTGCGTGGGTTCGTTCAAATGTTCGGTCTGCCACTTCTGAACGACATAGGTGTTGCCGCGATATTCGACCGGGACCACGCCGCCTTCTTTGTACCAGGTCTCGTGGTTGCCACCGATATGCTGCACGGTGGTGGTAACCGTCTTGGTGGTTTCGACCGTGCCACCACTTTGATCGGCGGTTTGCGCAAGCGCCACATTGGACAGCAACAGGGCAGCGCACATGGCCAAAGCTAATTTTGTCTTCATGGATGTGTCCTTATGAGTGCCAGGCTTGTGGCGGGGCCACAGGTCAAGGGCAGTGGCAAGATCTGGCGCATGCATCCCTGACAAGGGGGCCTGACAAGGGGTGCGCACGCATGAGCATCACTCAACTGCACACGCAGCTTGGCAAGCGGCAGGCGCTTAGCGCGTGCATTTCGCGTCAGTGCGCCATTCACGTTAGACAACCGCAGGTAACTGTTGCTGGACTTACCCGCGGAGGGGTCGAACCCGGGATTCAGTTCTGCGCCAGCGGCTCGGCCACCAGCATTGATGTCGGCGCGGCCGCGATGACCGGCCGGCCCAATTGCCGCAGCAGGCGGTAGTGCGACGCGATGCCGGCGCCGAACGTACGGTGTTCGCGATAGGTCACGCCGTATTCGCGGCAGGCGTCTTCCACCACGCGCGCGACCAGCGGGTAGTGCACGTGCGAGATGCGTGGAAACAGATGGTGCTCGACCTGGAAATTCAGCCCGCCGATCAGCCAGCTCAGTACGCGGTTGCCGCGGGCGAAATCCACCGTGGTTTCCAGCTGATGGATCGCCCAGGGCGTGTCGATCTGCAGGCCGCTTTCGTCTGGCACCGGGAACGCCGCTTCTTCCACCACGTGTGCCATCTGGAATACGAGTGCCAGCAGGATGCCAGCGACCGCCGATACAAGGCTGTAGAACAACAGCACGCTGCCGATCGAATGGAAGACCAGCGGCAGGCCGAAGGCGACGGTGAAGAACACCAGCTTGCCGATCACGAACCCGGCCAGATCCCAGCCTTTCGGCCGGTTGAACGGGCGCTCGCCGACGGTGCCGGTGATCATGTCGCGGAAGTCGCCGAACAGGTGCCAGCGGATCGCGGTGACACCGTACAGCGGCCACAGATAAAAGTGCTGCCAGCGGTGCCACGGACGCCGCCGCTGCTGCGGCGACAGCCGGCCCAGCACGCCGAGGTCGATGTCGCTGTCGTGCCCGGCCACGTTGACCCAGGTGTGGTGGAAACGCGCGTGCTTCCACTGCCAGATGTACGAGCTGCCGCCGACCAGGTCCAGCGCCAGCGCCATCAGCCGGTTGATCCAGCGCCGTTCCGAATACGCCTGGTGGCCGCCGTCGTGCATGATGTTGAAGCCGATCCCGGCCATCGCCGTGCCCAGCACGAGGGCCAGCGGCAGCGCCTGCCACCAGGTGGCGGCGAAGAACACCAGCGCGACATAGGCCAGCGCGAAGGTGGCGAGGATGACCGTCGTCTTCAGATACATCTGCGCGCTGTCGCGCTGGCGGGTGCCACTGCGCTTGAACTCGGCATCGACACGACGGCGCAGTTCGCGATGGAACGAATTGTCACCGCTGAACTTCAGCCGCTCGCCCGATCGATCAGCATGGGTATCAGCTGGCAGCGAGTCGGCAGAGAAGTCCCCGCGATGTGATGAATCGAGGGACATGAGATGGCCTGGCGAATGATCAGGCATGCATCTTACGCGATCGTACGTAACGGGAATGTTGGCCGCCGTCGCGAAAGCGGGCATGCCCGCCAGTGTCAGTGAGGGACTGACGCTGGCGGCGCGGCTTAGTTCGCCGCCTTGAACGTCACCACCAGCACGTCGCGGTGTGCGGGTTTTGTGGGATCGAGCGGTGTCACCGCGGTGACACCGTGGCAGACGCGGGTATCGTCGACCAGCGCGGCGTCCAGTGCGTGGGTGAGCGTGAAGCTGCCCAGCAGGCTGCCGTCGTGGGCGTGGATGGTGGTGGTGCCGCTCTCGATATTGGTGCGATCGATCAGCAGCACCAGCACGTAATCCACGCCGTCGCGATGCACGCCTTCCGGCGTCGGTTCGCCCGCTTCGTCGGCGCGCGCCTCGATGCGGAACTGGTGCACTTCGATATGCCAGCGGTGGATGGCGGGCGCCAGTGCGCCGAACAGTTCCCGACTGAAGGCCAGGATGCGGCGCAGGCTGGCGCCGTCGGCGATGGCCGGCTGCACCGGCTCGAACCAGCGCTGGATGTCGCCCTGCAGCGTGTTGTAGCTGAGGCTCTGGTAATGCGGCTGGTGTGGCTCGCGATGGATTTCGCCGCTCGCATCGGCGGCGAACGCCGCATGCCGCCGGCGCCGGTGCCGGCCGCGTGCGGCCAGATAGGTATCGGGTCCCAGCTCGTTCCAGCTGTCGGCGAATGCGGGCCAGTCGCTCAATGCCGGTGCCTGCAACAGGTCGCGCATCTGGTCGGCGGTGAGGAAGGCAAAGCCGTCGTCCTGCAGCCGGGAGTGCAACGTTGACGTGTCGAAGGGTGCGGTCATGCGGATACGTTAGCAGGAGGCGCATGAAGCGGCGATGGCTCAGGGAAGCGATGCCTGTGCTGGCCATGCAGGAGCGTACCGACATGGCTCAGCCCGGAGGGTCTGTGTCAGCCGGTCCGGCAGTGGTGCATGCCGGGTGAAAGCCTTCGGGTACGAGAAGAGCGCCATTTGGTGGCTTTCGGCGTAATCATGCGGCCGGATCAGTTCTTCGGTAGGGCCGAAGGTGAAGTCGGGCATTGCCAGGCTACATAGCCATGGTGCTTTCCTTCGACGTGGTGTGCCAGAGGGGCGTTACCGTCCTGCGTGGCTGCGCCAATGGCGTCGCTTATTTGGCTTGTCATTGATATATGCATGACGTTCACGGGATGCATATACGTTTAGATGTTTAGACGTCTATTGACAAGTTGAACTCATGCATTCAATATCCTGTCCACTCATCGAGACCGGCGGAGGGATAGGCCCTTTGATGCCGGGGCAACCAGCGGGAAGCGTTCCCGTCACGGTGCCAAATCCTGCGGCGGCGCCACGGCGCCACCGAGAGATGGGCGTCATTCCTGCCGCAGTTTCATTCACTGTGCATGTATGACACCCGGCTCCGGCAACCCGCAGGCGATGCGACCGGAGAACCGCATGACCTTTCAGCCGCTGCCACTCGCCGATCCCGATTCCAGCCATTCGCCGGCACGTTTCCATGCGGAATCACGTCGCGAGGACCTGACCGCCCAGCGCAGCACGCGGCGGCTGGTCATCAGTCCCAAATACGGCAGCGGCCCGCGCGAGATCGAAGTCCGCTATCTGTGGTGCGGCGCGCCGGATGCGCCCACGTTGATCGTGCAGGGCGGCATCTCAGCCAACCGCGACGTCACCGCGCTGGATGGCCATGCCACTCCCGGCTGGTGGCAGGCGCTGGTCGGCAGCGGTGCAGCGATCGATCTGCAGCGCTGGCGCGTGCTGGCGATCGACTGGTTGACCCCGGACGAGCTGGGTGTCGGTTCGGTCTCCAGCGAGGATCAGGCCGATGCACTGGCCGCCTTGCTGCAGGGGCTGGCGATTCCGCAGGCGCATGCCGTCGTGGGCTCTTCCTACGGCGCTATGGTGGCGCTGGCGTTTGCTGCGCGGCACCCGCGGTGCGTGAACCGACTGCTGCTGCTGGCCGGCGCACACCGGCCGCATCCGCTGGCCACGGCACAGCGCAGCGTGCAGCGCGGGATCGTGCGGCTTGGCCAGTCGGCCGGTCGGGTCGACGAGGCGTTGGCGCTGGCGCGCCAGCTGGCGATCACCACCTACCGCGGCAGCGGCGAGTTCGGCCGGCGCTTTGCCGGTGGCCCGGAATGGCGCGACGAGCGCTTCCATTTCCCGGTCGAGGATTACCTCGAACACCAGGGTCGGCGCTTCGTCGGGCGCTTCGACGCCGACCGCTTCCTCGCACTGTCCGAATCGATCGATCTGCATGACGTGGCGCCGGAACAAATCCCGACGCCGACCACGTTGATCGGTTTCCCATCCGACCGGCTGGTGCCGCTGGCCGACCTGTGCGAGCTGCAGCGTCGCTTGCGTGGCCCGGCCACGCTGGAAGTGGTCGAGTCGCCGTATGGCCATGATGCCTTCCTGAAAGAACCCGAGCAGCTCGCGCCGCTGTTGCGCGAAGCGCTGAGCTGAACCTGCAGAAGCCTGTAGGAGCGGCTTCAGCCGCGATGCTCTTCGACCGCTTGGCGCAGAAGCATCGCGACTGAAGTCGCTCCCATACAAGATCCAATTCACCCTTTGCACAAGAAATTCGGAGATCCACCCATGAGCGAGTCCGCCCCCTGTACCCGCGCCGTGCGTGCCGGCATCGAATCGGATACCCAGCACGGCGCGGTGGTGCCGCCGCTGCACCTGTCGACCAACTACGCGTTCGAAGGACTCGGCGGCAAGCGGCCGTACGACTATTCGCGCAGCGGCAATCCCACCCGTGACCTGCTCGGCAATGCGCTGGCGGAACTGGAGCAGGGCGCCGGCGCAGTGGTGACATCGAGCGGCATGTCGGCGGTGGCGCTGGCGCTGGAACTGGTGCCGGCGGGCGCCACGGTGCTGGCCGCGCACGATTGCTACGGTGGCACCTGGCGGCTGCTGGACGCGTGGGCGAAGAAGGGCCGCTTCAGCGTGGTGTTCGCCGATCTCACCGACAGCGTGGCGCTCGCCGCAGGCCTGGCGCAGAAGCCTGCGCTGGTATGGGTAGAGACGCCATCGAATCCGCTGCTGCGGATCACCGACATCCGTCACGTGGCGCAGGCCGCGCATGCGGTCGGTGCGCTCTTGGTGGTCGACAACACCTTCCTGTCGCCGGCATTGCAGCAGCCGCTGCTGCTCGGTGCGGACGTGGTGGTGCATTCCACCACCAAGTACATCAACGGCCACAGCGACGTGGTCGGCGGTGCCGCGGTGGCACGCGACGCGGCCGTGTTCGAGCAGCTGAAGTGGTGGGCCAACTGCAACGGCCTCACCGGCGCGCCGTTCGACAGCTATCTCACCTTGCGCGGCTTGCGCACTTTGTCGGTACGGCTGCGCCAGCATCAGGAAAACGCCGAACGCATCGCCGAACAACTGGACGCGCATCCGGCCGTGCGCAAGGTGTATTACCCCGGCCTGGTCAGTCATGCCGGTCACGCGCTGGCGTCGCGCCAGCAGCAGGGTTTCGGCGCCATGCTCAGCTTCGAGCTGGAAGGCGACGTGACGCAGATCGAGGCCTTTGTCGATGGCCTGCAGTACTTCTCGTTGGCCGAGTCGCTGGGCGGCGTGGAAAGCCTGATCGCGCATCCGGCCTCCATGACGCATGCATCGATGGCGCCCGAGGCGCGTCGCACTGCCGGAATCGCCGACAGCTTGCTGCGGCTGTCGGTGGGCATCGAAGATGGTGACGACCTGCTGCGTGATCTTGAAGCGGCACTCCTGCGTGCCGCCAACGTGGAAAAATCCAAACGCCGGGTGATCGCGTGAGCGCGGTGCTGGATGTCGAGGCCACTGTAGGAGCGACTTCAGTCGCGACAGCGCGGCGCACCGAGGTCGCGGCTGAAGCCGCTCCTACAACAACGATTGCCATCGTGCTGCTCGGTACCGGCGTGGTCGGTGGTGCGCTGCTGAAGCTGCTCAATACGCCGGCTGCGGCCAAGGTGCGATTGGTCGGCGCAGCCAACTCGCGCCGGCAACAGACCGATGCCACCAGCCTCGCCAGCCGCAGCCTGCGCGAGCAACTGAATAGCCAGGGCGCAGCGCGAGACAACGCAATCCTGCTTGCTGCACTGGATGCCAGCGGTGCCGCGAGCAAAGTGATCGTCGATGCCACGGCCAGCACCTCGCTGGCATCGCGTCATGCCGAATGGCTGGCGCTTGGTTACCACGTGGTCACCGCGAACAAGGCGCTGGCGGGTGGCGAACTGCCGAGCTGGCGTGCGTTGCAGGCGGCGCTGGCGAACGGCGGTCGCTATGGTGATTCGGCCACCGTCGGTGCCGGCCTGCCGGTGTTGTCCACGCTGCGTCGTTTACGTACCTGCGGCGACAGCCTGCTCACGCTGGAAGGCGTGTTCTCCGGTTCGCTATCGTGGCTGTTCAACCAGTACGACGGCAGTCGCCCGTTTTCCGCCTTGCTGCGCGAGGCGCGCAAGCTCGGTTACACCGAACCCGATCCGCGCTCGGATCTGTCCGGCGAGGACGTCGCGCGCAAGCTGCTGATCATCGCCCGCAACGCGGGCTTCTCGCTCGGCACCGACGAAGTCGATGTGCAGGGTCTGGTACCCCAGTCCCTGCGCGCGCTGGGCGCCGAGGCGTTTCTGGCTCGCCTGGAGGAACTGGACGAGCCGATCGCCGAGCTGCACGCCGAGGCGAAATCGCGTGGTTGCGTGCTGCGTTTCCTGGCCCGTCTCAACCAGCGCGGCCGCGCCCGCGTCGGCCTGGTCGAAGTACCACTGACCCATTCGGCGGCACGCCTGTACGGCACCGACAACCAGTTCGCGCTCACCACCACCCGCTACAACACCCAGCCGCTGGTGATCCAGGGGCCAGGCGCGGGACCGGAAGTGACGGCGCAGGCCTTGCTGGGGGATGTGCTGGCACTGGCGTGAAGCTGTTCGGATCGATCTGATCCGCGAACCGTGAAAGCGTGCGACCGACCGTTCCGTCGGCGCACGATCAAAGATTTCCCGTCACATCGCGACGACGTGGAGCGAGCCACCGTGCCTCCCACGCAGGTGATCCATTCACCCATCGTCACTGTACGGAGGAAATCCCATGTCCGAGATCAACAAGACGCCCGAGCTGGGCGACGCCGGCAAACAGCGCGGCGGCATCGGCTATGTACTGCTGTGGTTCCTGGGTGTGCCGATTCCGGTGCTGATCCTCATCGCGCTGCTGCGCGGTTGTGCCTGACCCGACGCTTGCGGGCATCGTCCATCGCATCCGCATCACGAGAGGAATCATGTCATGGCACCCATGAATGAAAGTGTTGAAACTGTTGTTGTCGCATCACCTGCAACAATCCATCCGAGCATGAGCTGGAGTGCCATCTTCGCCGGTTGGCTGGTTGCCACCGCCATTGCCGGCCTGCTGTATGTCGCCGGCCTGGCACTGGGCTTTGCGGCTTTCAATCCGCATGACATGGCTGGCGCGGCCAAGGGTATCGGCGTCGGCACCGCAATCTGGTTGATCGTGACGTGGGCTGCCGGCCTGTTCGTCGGCGGCCTGTTCGCCAGCTGGTTCGACGGCAAGGCCGACGAAACCATGGGCGCCATGCACGGCATCGCCGTATGGGGCCTTTCGATCACAGCCACCGCGTTGTGGTTGTCGCTTGGTTTGGGTCAGGCACTGCATCATCGTGCAGCGATGGATCGCGGCGGCAACATGACGATGGGCGCTGCGGCTGCCAGCGACAACGATGCGCTGCTGATCCTGCAGGCGAACGTGCGTGGGCTGATCGGGCACTCGCAGAATGACGCAAGGCCAAACATGCACGGCGGCGCTGATGATGCTGTGGTCGCATCGATTCTTGGCAACCGCACGGACACGGCGCGGGCATTGCTGATGGCCGACGGTGTTTCTTCGGAAGCGATCGATCAATCGCTGCCGCGTCTGGCTAACGAGGCCAATGCGGCAAACACGAAAATCAAGGCCGATGCCGATCGCGCCGCGCATTACACCTCGGTGGCACTCTGGGTCACTTTCCTGACGGGCCTGTTGGCGCTGCTGGCCGCGGCGATCGGTGGCTGGATGGGCGCCGGCAATGTTCACCGCGTCTATCATCTGCGCCGTTACGAGGGTCGTCCCTACCGTAACCCTTGATGACGAATGCCCGGAGCTGCTGGCACAGTGCGGTGGTTCTTTACTTGCGTCTCATCGGCTGATGAAAAACGCGCGGCTTTTCACCGCGCGTTTTTCATGTCCATACAGCCGGGATATTGCAGCGATGCCTGATCACCACGGTGCGGCGCGCAGATCGTTCACTCGCTGTCGCTGAATCCCATCGACGCATGCGTGCCGTCGCAGAACGGCTTGTTCTGCGATTCGCCGCAGCGGCATAGAGTTACTCGATTGCGCACTTCGTACTCGAAGCCGTCGGCGCCGACCAATTGCACGCCGCCGCGCAGCCAGATCGGCCCGGAGCAGTGCTGGGCGGGATCCTCGATCAGGGCGATCGATGGCTCGAACGCGGGTTCGATCGCTTTGCCGGTTTCGTTGTCCCAAGCCACCAGTCGTCCCGACGGACAGTCGCAGGTCTGGCTGACGAAATGCTTGCTGGCGGTGGGATTGTCCGTTTCGTTGACCAGATTCCATACCTTGCCGCGCGGATCGCAGAAGCGCGCGAACGCACACAGACCTTCGACGTCGGTCAGCGACATCGCCGGGCCGCGGATGACCTGGGCTTGTTCGAGATACGGTTTGCGGCTCGCGGTCTCGCTGCCGTCAAAGCCCACCTTGGCATGCGTGCCATCGCAGTACGGCTTGTTCGCGCTGTGGCCGCAGCGACACAGTGCGTATTGTTCCTGCGCGGGATAGTGCTGCCCCTTCTGCCACTTTACCGATTCCTCGGCTTCGTTGGTGCCGATGGTCTCCTTGTGCAGCGGGAGGCTGCCGGAAACGAGATAGGGGCCGTTCTTGGAGATTTTTACTTTCGCACCGACCGGTTTCTGCGGATTCATCTGACGTCCCTCGATTGATCAACGTGAAGGTCGAGATCCAGGAATTCACTGTACAACTAATGCCGCCGTTGGGATGCGTGCGTGAAGCCGGGCGAGGCATTTGAAATAAAAAACGCGCGGCGATCAGCCACGCGTTTTAGTTTGACTGAATGGTCGCAGCCTAGTGCCCGGTGATGCGCTCCGCCGTCGTCTCATCCGGTGGCACCAGCGGCGAGGCCGGATCACTTTGCGCCTCCAGCTGCGCCGCTTCCACCGAAGGCGTACGCCAGCCGGACTTCACGCCCCACAGATAGAACACCAGTCCGATCACCGCGACCACGCCCAGATCGACGCCATAGGACAGATAACCCCGGCCGCCGAAGGTGGTGCTGCCAGCCCACGAGACGAAGGCAAGCGTCGGCAGATAGAACACCAGCCACCATGCGCCTTTCATCTGGCGGGCGAAGTCGTGCCAGCCGCTCTTCGCCTGGTAGTACAGGTACACCGGCAGCGCGACCACCATCAGCAGGATGATCTCGCCGGTCAGTGGCCACTTCGCCCAGTACAGCAGCTCGGTCGACATGATGAAGGCGATGCCGGCGAGCACTGGCAGGCCACGCAGGCGCAGCGGACGGTGCAGTTCCGGCGCGGTACGGCGCAGCGTCATCACGCTGACCGGGCCGGTGAGATAGGAAATGATCGTGGCCACCGAGATCACCGCCGCCAGCGTGCCCCAGCCGCGGAAGAAGAGCAGGAACAGGAACGACACCACCAGGTTCAGCCACATCGCCGGGCGTGGCACGCCCGACTTCGGATCCACCAGGCCCAGGATCTTCGGAAGCGTGCCGTTGCGCTCCATGCCGTAGATCATCCGCGCGGTGGTGGCGGTGTAGGTCATGCCGGTGCCGCTGGGGCTGATGAACGCATCGAGGAACAGCAGGTTCGCCAGCCAGAACAGGCCGAGAATCTTCGCCAGATCCGCGAACGGCGAACTGAAATCGAGGCCGTGCCAGCCGGCCTTGGCCAGCAGGTCCGGTGGTACCGCGCCGATATAGGCGACCTGCAGGATCAGGTAGACGACGGTGGCGATCGTGATCGAACCGATAATCGCGAACGGAATGCTCCGGCCTGGATTGCGCGCTTCGCCGGCGAGGTTTACCGGACTCTGGAAACCGTTGAAGCTGAACACGATGCCGGCGGTAGCCACGGCGGTGAGGATCGCCGCGAAGTCAGTGACGTGCGAGCCGCCGTGGATGCCGACCGAGAAATTTTCGGGATGAAAGCCGCTGGCGATCAGCAGCAGTCCGGTCGCCGCCGGCACCACCAATTTGAATACGGTGATCGCGGTATTGGAGTGCGCGAACAGCTTCACGCTCCAGAAATTCATCAGGAAATAGATGATCACCAGCACGGCGGCGATGCCCAGACCGACGTGGCTGAGCTCACCTTGTCCGCCCGGTACATGCATGTACAGGTCCTTCGCCCATTGCCATTTCCAGCCGGACATGTACTGCACCGAGGCTTCGGCCTCGACCGAGATTACCGACACGATCGCAATCCAGTTCGCCCACGCGCCGATGAAGCCGACCAGCGAACCGTGCGAGTAGTGGCTGTAACGCACCATGCCACCGGATTCGGGAAACATCGCACCCAGCTCGGCATAGGTCAGCGCGATCGTCATGATGATCGCGGCGCCCAGCACCCAGGCCCATACCGCACCGGGGCCGGCCAGGCCGGCGGCTTTCCATGCGCCGAACAGCCAGCCGGAGCCGATGATCGAGCCCAGGCCGGTGAGCATCAGGGCGAATGGGCCGACGTCGCGGCGAAGAGGGCTGGATGAGGACATGCGAACTCCTGCGCGGGCACCGGCAGCGCCCAAAGAAACCGATGGTTGCAGACTGCGCCGGGTGTGTCACCCGGCAAAAGTCAGGCTCTTAGCACTCGATGACGTTGACCGCGAGGCCACCGCGCGACGTTTCCTTGTACTTGTCCTTCATGTCGCGGCCGGTGTCGCGCATGGTCTTGATCACCTTGTCCAGCGAGACGCGGTGCTTGCCGTCGCTCTTCAGCGCCATGCGGCTGGCGTTGATCGCCTTGACCGAGCCCATCGCGTTGCGCTCGATGCAGGGGATCTGCACCAGGCCGCCGATCGGGTCGCAGGTGAGGCCGAGGTTGTGTTCCATGCCGATTTCGGCGGCGTTCTCGACCTGCAGCACGTTGCCGCCGAGTGCTGCGGTGAGACCGCCGGCGGCCATCGAACAGGCCACGCCGACTTCGCCCTGGCAGCCGACTTCGGCGCCGGATATCGAGGCGTTTTCCTTGTAAAGGATGCCGATCGCGGCGGCGGTCAGCAGGTAGTCGATGATGCCGTCGTCGTCCGCCTTCGGGCAGAAGCGCAGGTAGTAGTGGCCGACCGCGGGCACGATGCCGGCTGCGCCGTTGGTCGGTGCGGTGACCACGCGGCCGCCGGCGGCGTTTTCCTCGTTAACCGCCAACGCGTAGAGGTTCACCCAGTCGAGGATGGTCAGCGGATCGCGCAGTGCGGCTTCCGGCTGGTTGCGCAGTTCTTCCAGCATGGCAGGTGCCCGACGATGCACCTTCAGGCCGCCGGGCAGCACGCCGGGCGAGCGCAGGCCACGGTTGACGCAATCCTGCATCGCCTTCCAGATCGTCAGCAGGCCGGCGCGGGTTTCCGCCTCGCTGCGCCACACGGTCTCGTTCGCCATCATCAGCTGGGCGATGGTCAGGCCGTGCTGCTTGCACAGCGCCAGCATCTCGTCGCCACTGGAAAACGGGTAGGGCTGCTCGGTGGTGTCGGCGACGATGCGATCCTCCGCCGCTTCGTCGGTGTTCACCACGAAGCCGCCACCGACCGAGTAGTAGTCGCGCGTGGCCAGTTCATTACCGTCGGCATCGTAGGCACTGAAGCGCATGCCGTTGGTGTGGAACGGCAGCTTCTGGCGCTTGTTGAAGACCAGGTCGCGCTTCTCCTCGAACTCGATCTCGTGTTTGCCGAGCACGTGCAGGCGCTGTGTCTTGCGGATGCGCTGCAGGGTTTCCGGGATCTGGTCGGGATCGACGGTGTCCGGGTGCTGGCCTTCCAGGCCCAGCAGCACGGCTTTGTCGGTGCCGTGGCCGCGGCCGGTCATCGCCAGCGAGCCGTATAGTTCGGCGCGCACGCGGGTTACCCGGTCGAGCACACCTTTTTCTTCCAGCCAGCGTTCGGCAAAACGGGCCGCCGCGCGCATCGGTCCCACCGTATGCGAGGAGGACGGCCCAATGCCGATCTTGAACAGGTCGAATATGCTGACGGCCATGGGTTTGCTGCCGGGGAAGGAAGTGAACCGGTTATTCTACGCGGCGTCCCCGCCTTTGGCAGTCCATTCGCAAGCGCATGTCCGACCTGACCTTGTATCAGCGCGATTATTGCCACTTGTGCGACTTGGCGCTGGCCGTGCTCGCCGAAGCGCGTGCGCCGGAATTTGAGAGCGTGTGGGTGGATGACACGCTGGAGCTGGAGCGGCGCTACGGCACGCGGGTGCCGGTGTTACGCGATGCGCGCGATGGCCGCGAGCTGGACTGGCCGTTCGATGCAGCGGCGGTACGCGCGTTTCTCGCGCAGTAGCGGATCCTGTAGGAGCGGCTTCAGCCGCGATGCTCTTATGTTTCAGCTTCGACAAGCCCAAAAGCATCGCGACTGAAGTCGCTCCTACAGGTGTGTCGATCAGCCGATCAGTTGGCCAGCGCTACCGCAAACGCACAGCCGGTCTTCGCCTTCACCTCGTCCAGTGTGACGCCGTCGTTGAGTTCGATCAGGGTCAGTCCGTTGCCCTTGGCCACCTCGAACACGCACAGGTCGGTGATGATCAGGTCGACCACCTGCTTGCCGGTCAGTGGCAAGTCGCAGGCGTCCTTGATCTTCGGCGAGCCGTCCTTAGCGTTGTGTTCCATCAGCACCACCACACGCTTCACGCCGCTGACCAGATCCATCGCGCCGCCCGGGCCCTTGACCATCTTGCCCGGCACCATCCAGTTCGCCAGATCGCCGTGCGCGGACACTTCCAGGCCGCCGAGGATCGACAGGTCGATATGGCCGCCGCGGATCATCGCGAACGAGTCGGCGCTGGAGAAGAAGCTCGAACCGGGCAGGGTGGTGATGGTCTGCTTGCCGGCGTTGATCAGGTCGGGGTCAATGTTGTCTTCACTCGGGAACGGGCCGATGCCGAGCAGGCCGTTCTCCGACTGCAAGGTGACGCTGACGCCGTCGGGAATGTAGTTCGCCACCATGGTGGGAATGCCGATGCCGAGGTTCACGTAGAAACCGTCGCGCAGCTCCTTGGCCGCGCGTTTGGCCATCGCCACGCGGATCGGGCTTTCCTTGCCACCAACTACGCCAGCGACGGTGCGGAACTCGATGCGCTTCTCGTACTTCGCGCCCTGCACGATGCGGTCGACATAGATGCCCGGCACATGCACGCCATCGGGATCGATCGAGCCGACCGGCACGATCTCCTCCACTTCGGCCACGCAGATCTTGCCGCAGGTGGCGATCATCGGATTGAAGTTGCGCGCGGTCTCGTGGAACACCAGGTTGCCGTGGGCGTCGCCCTTCCACGCTTTGACGATCGACAGGTCGGCGTGGATCGCTTCCTCCAGCACGTATTCCTTGTCGCCGAAGACCTTGGTTTCCTTGCCTTCGGCGAGTTTGGTACCGAAGCCGGTACGCGTGTAGAAGCCGGGGATGCCGGCGCCGCCGGCGCGCAGCTTCTCGGCCAGCGTGCCCTGCGGGGTGAGGTGCAGCTCCAGTTCGCCGGCCAGCACCTGACGCTCGAACTCCTTGTTCTCACCCACGTAGGACGCGTACACGCGCTTCACCTGATGGGTCTTCAGCAACGGACCCATGCCGAAATCATCCACGCCGGCATTGTTGCCGACGATGGTCAGCCCCTTGGTGCCGGCTTCCAGTAGCGCGCCGATCAGGTTCTCGGGAATGCCGCACAGGCCGAAACCGCCAGCGGCGATCGTCATGCCGTCGACCAGCAGGCCATCCAGGGCCTTTGCTGCGCTTGGGTAAACCTTGTCCATTGCGATGCCTTCCGGTGGGGAGAGTCAGCTGCCAAGGATACGACGGTTTGGCGGCGACCGGCCTTGGACCAAGGTCGCAGACGTGGCCGCAGAGGAGAAAAGACGGGCTTGACGCAATCATTTACGCGTGTAAACATCGATTCACTTACACGTGTAAACGGTGACCCATGGCAATCAGCGAAGCCGAAGCGGTGGTGATGGACGTGTTGTGGCGCGAGGCACCGCGCAGTGCCGAGGAGATCCTCGCCGAAGTCGGCCCCGCGCAGGACTGGCAGGAGGGCACGGTGAAATCCCTGCTCAATCGCCTGCTGCGGAAAAAAGCCGTGCATGCCGAGCGCGACGGCCGCCGCTACCTGTACACGCCGCTGCTCACCCGCGAGCAATACGTCCAGCAGGAGAGCAAGGGCCTGCTCGATCGCCTGTTCGGCGGCCGCGTGGCGCCGCTGGTCGCGCACTTCTCCGAGCAACGCAAGCTGTCGAAGAAGGACATCGCCGAACTGAGAAAACTGCTACAGGAGCTCGACGATGAACAGCATTGAGTTGGCCGGCATTGACTGGCTCGGGCGCGGTTGGCTGTTGATCCTCGCCTTCACCGCGGCGGTGCTCATCGTTGCGGCACTACGCAAATCGTGCCGGCGCCTGTTCGGTGCCGAGCGCGCGTTCCAGCTCTGGCTGCTGCCGCCATTGGCGATGCTGGTCAGCCAGTTGCCGCATGCCGCTGCTGACGGCGTCATCACGTTGCCGCAGGTGGTGGTTACGCTCACCTCCGTGGGTGGCGCGCTGTCTTCCCATGTCGACGGTTCGGCCGGTATCGGCTGGCGCAGTGGCGCCCTGATGGTCTGGCTGCTCGGCATCGTAGTGGTCCTCGCACTGGCTGCGCTGGCGCAGCGGCGGTACCGCATTCGCCTGCGGGGCGCCACGCCGCTGGGCGAACTGTCGTCGCGCTGGCCCGTATTGCGCGCCATCAGTACGGACGTCGGGCCGGCGTTGGTCGGCGCGTGGCGTTCCCGCATCGTGCTGCCGGCGGATTTCGAACAGCGTTACGACGTCACCGAACGCGCGCTGATCCTCGCCCACGAAACCGCGCATGCGCAGCGCCGCGACGGCTGCTGGTGCCTGCTCGCGCAAGTGACGGCCGCGCTGTGCTGGTTCCACCCGCTGGCGTGGTGGGCGTTTGGCGCGCTGCGCCACGATCAGGAGCTGGCCTGCGACGCCGCCGTGCTGCGCGAGCACAGCGAGCAGCGACGCAGCTATGCGAATGCGATGTTGAAAACCCAGTCGGCCGTGTTCGCGCTACCGGTGGGGTGCACGTGGTCCCCTCGTCATCCACTCACGGAGCGTATTGCCATGTTGAAGCAGCGTCAGCCCGGACAGTTTCGCCGCGGATGCGGTCTGGCCTTTGTCCTGATCACAGCGTTGGTGGGCGCAGGTAGTGTGTATGCCGCAACGCAGTCGACGGCGGCATCATCCGGCGTTGCGAAGATCAGTGCCGTCGAGCGCTACACGTTGAAAGTGGTGCTCAGTATTGGCGATCAACCGCCGAGGCTGCACGCGACCATGTGCCAGAAACCGGGCCAGTACTACGAGGTGACGGAGGGCAATATCGGCAAGCTACCGCCGTGGCATGGGCGCTTCACCGTCGTGCCAGCCGAACACGGACAACTGGAAGTTCAGGCAGAGTTGAACGGAGGCTCGTTGTCGAAGCCGGGCTACCCGAAAATTCGTATGCTGCCGGGACAAATGGGGACGATCCAGGTGGGCAACAAAGTCGCCGACAAGGACGGCAACGTGGCCGAGGACGACACCATCAAGATTGACTTGACTCCCAGCATCGGTTGCTGAGCATCGCGAGGCGGCTCGCTATACTTGACCCGGTTGCCCTCAGGGAGAGAGTCACGTGAAGCCGCCCCGCCTGTTGCTTGCCCTCGCTACCTTCGGAATTGCCGCCATGAGCCATGCCGCCGTCTCACCCGTGCTGGTGATCCACGGCGGTGCCGGCGTGATCAAGCGCGAGATGACGCCGGCGAAAGAGAAGGCCGTGCGTGCGGCGATGACGCTGGCGCTGCAGAACGGCTACGCCCAGCTCAAGGCGGGCAAGCCGGCGCTGGATGCGGTGGCTGCGGCGATCGTCGTGCTGGAGGACGATCCGAACTTCAACGCGGGCAAGGGTGCGGTGTTCACCCACGACGGCAAGAGCGAGCTGGACGCGGCGATCATGGACGGCAACACGCTGCGAGCCGGTTCCGTGGCGGACGTGCAGCGGGTGAAGAATCCGATCCTGCTGGCGCGGGCGGTGATGGAGCATTCGCCGCATGTGATGCTGGCAGGCGCCGGTGCCGAGGAATTCGCCAAGGAGCAGAGCATCCCCCTGGTCGATCCCGCGTACTTCCGCACCGAGGAGCGTTGGCAGCAGCTGCAGAAGGCGCTGAAAGAGGATGCGGCGAAACAGCCGCATTCGGACGTCGAGACGGCCAAACACTTCGGCACGGTCGGTGCAGTGGCGCTGGATGCCGAGGGCCATCTCGCCGCTGGTACATCGACCGGCGGGATGACTGACAAGCGCTGGGGCCGCATCGGCGATTCACCGATCATCGGCGCCGGTACCTATGCCAACAGCGGTTGCGCGGTGTCCGGCACTGGCTGGGGCGAGTACTACATCCGTACCGTCGCCGCGCACGAGATCTGCATGATGGTGACCCAGATGCGCGTGCCGCTGAAGCGTGCCGCCGCGCAGGTGATCAATCAGGAAATCCCGTCGATGGGCGGCAATGGCGGCGCGATCGCGCTGGATGCGGACGGCCATATCGCGATCCCGTTCAATACCGACGGCATGTACCGCGGCTGGATCGGCGCTGATGGCGTGCCGCACGTCGCGATCTATGGCGACGAGGATGACGGTACCGCCGAGCCGCCGGCACCGGCCGATAGCGTCGCGCAGCCCTGAGACGGGGCTGATGGCGAGGCAATTGTAGGAGCGGCTTCAGCCGCGATGCTCTTGCTTCAGATCATCCAGAAGCTGCCGCGGCTGAAGCCGCTCCTACAGAAAGACGATCCCTACAGCAGCTTCTGCAGCTGTGCCGGCGTCAATGCGCCGCTGATGCCAAGCCGGCTGCCGTCCGCACGGATCACCAGCACGCGCGGCATCTCGCCGCCCCAGTTCGGATCGAGCAGAAAGTTGATGCGTTCGGGTGAGGCTTCGGCGTAAGCGTGTGCGGAATATCCGGTCAGCTTCATCTGGTGCAGGCGTGCTTCGATCGCCTCGTGCTGCTCGATGCTGTCGGTAGTGACCAGCTGCAGCTCGATATCGCGTGGATGTGCACGCTGCAGCGAGGCCAGGGCGTCGAGGTTTGGTTCGCAATAGGCGCAGTCGAGCGACCACAGCGCGATGATCCGTTCGCCGTGCGTTGGTGGCTGCAACAGGGTGGGTACCTCGGTCGCCGTCAACGGCTGCAGCGAGCCGGCGAAGGCAGCCGCCGGCAGCAGGCAGATGAGCGCAAGCAGCAGGCGTTTCATCATGGCGCATCCAGCGGAATCAGGCGGAAACCATCCGCGGTGTTCCATGCCGCGAACGCGCGACCCTGCTTCTGCAGCAGCTGTGGCGAACCGACCGCGTCCGCACTTCGGGCGATCTCGCGCGCCGCATCGAAATGCGCGCCGTTGTCGAGCGAGCGCCGCAGCATCAGGGCATAACCATTGGCACCGACCTGATTCCAGGTGATCCACACCGTCTTGCCATGCACAGCCACGTCGGCGTGGCTGGCGCCGGTGCTGGCGACCACCAGTGCGTGCTGTGGCGGATGGCCGGGATCGAGCTGGCCGTACCAGATCGTCGGCTTGTCCTTGGACTCGTACCACACCGCGTGGCGCGTGCCGTCGGCACCGATGGCGAGACCGGGTCCGTGTTCCGGGCAGGCGGCGATCTGCCACTGGTTGAAGGTGGCGCGTTCGGCGTGGCCGGGTTGGCCGTCCGTAGGCAGCACGGCGTAGGCGTGATCGCGGATGTTGTCGCCGAAGATGCTGCGGAAGAACACGGCGACGTCACCCTGCGGCGTGCGCGCGATGGCGAGGCGGCAGCATTCGCAGCTCTGGTCGATCAGCTTGCGTTCGGGCACGAAGGTTTGGCCTTCGTCATCCGACCAGCTGTAGTAGATGGCGGCGCCGAGGTAGCGCTCACCCTTTGCATGCGCGGCCTCGAGGTCGCGCTTGTCGATCCAGGCGATCACCACGCGGCCATGACCATCCACCCCCAGCGTATCGAAGCGATGGGTGATCTCGGCGCGGTCGTGATGCACGGTGAGTGGGGCGGAAAAGTGTGCGCCGCCGTCCAGCGAACGGGCGAAGCGCACGAAGCCGGTATACGGTTTCGCGCGCGGCTGCGACCAGCTCACATACAACTCGTCGTGCGGGCCGAACGCGATCTTCGGCCGGTTCTCGGCGCTGTCGTAGATCGGCTCGGCCTCGGCGTTCACCTCGACCGGTGCACTGAGCGTCTTGCCCAGATCATCCGAATGGCGCAGTCGCACGTGGCCGTTCGCAGCGTCGACCAGCCACAGCCGACCGTGCGTATCGAATGCCGCGCTGGCACCGAGCGCCGGACCTTTGGTCATATGCATCATCGCCATGTCGTCATGCGCGATGGCGGTCAGTGGCAACAGGCAGAGCAGGACAAGAATCAGCGAACGCATGGAAAGTCTCGATGGTGCGCGGGTCACAGATCCCAGCGCAGCTGGCCGAACACGGTGCGGCCGGCGTAGGGATGGTAGACCCAGTAGCGGGCGTTGGTGAGGTTGTCGACGCCGAGCGAGGCGGTCCAGCCGGGCGAGAATTTCCAGCGCAGTTTCGCGTCGGCCACGGTGAAGCTGCTCACCGCGCCGTAGGTGTCGACGAAGTCGTTGTTGTTCAACGTGCCGTACTGGCGGCCGGAATGGCGGATGCCGAGCGAGACATCCCACTGCGGCGTGAAGCGGTAGTCGGCAAACAGGCTGGCGCGGACCTTCGGAATGCGCGGGAAATACTTGCCGTCGGCCAGCGGGTACTGGTGATCCTGCAGGGTCTTCGCGTCGCTGAAGGCGAGGCTGGCCGAGAGATCAAGTCCGGGTGTCCACACATCGGTCAGACCCAGCTCGCCTTCGATGCCGTGTACGCGCATCAGGTCGATGTTCTGCACGCTGGTGACGGTGGGCGTGACGGTGATGTCGGTCTGCGAATACAGCGCATCGGCGATCCGATCCTGGAACAGCGAGACGCGCCAGTGGCCATTGGCCACGCGACGATTCAGCGTGAGGTCGGTGGAGTCATCGATCTCGGGCTTGAGGTTCGGGTTGTTGTTGATGATCGCGTTGGCCGAGATCGTGCCCTGGAACAACTCGGCCACGGTCGGGTAACGCACGGCCCTGCCATGCGCCAGTCGCAGCTGCCAGTCCTCGGCAAAATCCCAGCTCATCGATGCCTTCGGCGAAAAATCCGTGCGCTGCCGATCCGCGTAGTGCAGCGTGCTGCTGGCGTTGCCGAGCAGGCCGCCATAGGCGCGCCATTGCTCCAGCCGGCCGCCGACCGTCAGCGCCCACGCGGGCGCGAAGCTCCACACGTCCTGCAGGTAGGCCGCCCGGGTCTGGGTGCGGCCGGCGAATGCGCTGACTTGGGCGCCATCGGCCTCGCCGAGCCAGTCGCTGGCGTTGCGCACGTTCGACTCCAGCACATAGCGGTCGCCATGCACGCCGGCGTACAGTGTGTTTTGATCGCCGAGTGGGCCGGAACTGCGCAGGTCGAAGGTGCTCCAGCCCGAGCCGCTCATGTCTGCGATCGTGCCGGGGCCGCCGATGGGAGTGCCAGGCTCCGCCAGGCTCGCAGTGGCAGCCTGCGAGCGCAGGAAATCGTAGTGACTGGCCACGGCGGTCCAGCGCCAGCCGTTGTCGAAGCGGCCATTCAACTCGGCGCCATACAGCATGTGCGAGTCGATGCTGGCGGTGGGTGCCAGACCACTCGCGGGCAGGGTCCAGGTCTGGCCGGCGGCGCTGATCGTGCCGCCGCTGACCGACTGGCCGGTGGCATTGCGGATCAGGCTGCGGGTGCGATCTTCGGCGTCGTCATGCCACCAGCCGAGCGTGAACAACGCCGCGACGTGGTCGCTGATATCCACGCCTAGCTTCAACTTGGCCTGGGTCTGCACGGTGTGTTCGATGCTGTTGGCGCCGTACACCAGTCGCGGCGTGCCATTCGGATTGCGATCAAATGTGGCACCGGTCACCGGTACCGCGGTTGCCACGTTGCCGCCAGCGGTCGCGGTGGCGTACTGCAAGGGCTGGCCGTCGTTGTCGAGCCGGTTCAGCTCGAGTAGCCAGCTCCAGCGGCCCTGCTTGTTGCCCAGTGTGGCGGCAACCTGGTGGCCGTTGTAGTGACCGCCGGCGCCATAGGCGTCGTGGTAGTCCTGGTTGAAGATCTGCGTGCTGACGCTGGCGACAAGCCGCTGCGGCAATACGGTGTGGATCAGTACCGTGGTACCCAGCGAGTTGCCCGGGTACAGCGCGGAGTACGGTCCGTACAGGATGTCGACGGCGCCGATTTCCTCTGGCGCCACCATGCCCCAGCGCGGTGCGCCGTTGTAGCCATTGGTCATCAGGTTGGACAGCAGGAGGCCGTCGGCATAGACCAGGCTGCGCGCGCTCTGCAGGGTACCGGCGTTTCGCCCGCTGATCACCGCATTCGGATCGCCGATGTAGCGTGCGCGCACCATCATGTTCGGTGCGTACTTCAGTGCGTCGGCGCTGCTGGTGACGTTCTGTTTTTGCAGCTGCCTGCGGGTGACGCGCACCTGCACGCTCGGCGTTTCCGTCACCATGCTGTCGCTGGCATGTACCGACACCGGTGCCAGGGTGGTGGTCGAAGGTGCGGGATCGGCGGCCAGCAACCGGCTGCTGGACAAGACAAGCGCGATGGCGCAAAGGCCGAGCGGGATGACTTTCAAGGGGTACTCTGGATGCCGGTCTAGGGTTGCAAGGATAGTGGGCTGCCGGATGCGCAACACAGATGGCGCGTTGTCGCAGCAGTCGATGGACGGATCGTTCGGCGTGATGGGATGCACGCATGCGGCAAAAGGTGCCGCAGGTGCCGCTACCGGGAGTGCGCGACAAGTGCGGGAACGTCGCACATAAAAAAAGCCGGCGATTGCTCGCCGGCTCGAATGATCCTGCTGGTCGAAACTCAGTGATGCCCGGAGAACGGCACCAGCTTGCGCAGCGTGGACGGCGCATGCGGCCACTTGGCATCGGCCAGATAGGGGTGATTCGGGTAATTCAGTGCCAGCACCTGGCGGGTCTGGTCGGCCAGTTCCTTGTGGCCCAGCGCCAGGTAGCTGCGCGTGAGGATGGCCAGCGCGTCACCGGTCTGCGGCGCCTGCTGGTAATGCTCGACCACGTACTGCGCGCGATCGGCGGCAGCCACATAGGCCTTGTTGCGCAGGTAGAACTCGGACACGTTGATTTCGTACTGGGCCAGCGTGTTGCGCAGGAAGATCATGCGCTGGCGCGCGTCGGCGGTATACGCGCTGTCCGGGAAGCGGCGTGACAGCTCGGAAAAGTCGTCGAACGACTGCAGGTTGTAGCCTTGATCGCGGCGGGACTGGGCGCTGCCGTTCCCGGTGAAACGCTCGACGAAGCCGGTGGTTCGATCGAAATTGATCAGACCGCGCAGGTAATAGGCATAATCGACATGTTTGTTGGTCGGATACGTCTTGATGAAGGCGTTGATGGTCGACAGCGCATCATCCGGCTGGTTGTCCTTGTACTGGGAATAGGCCAGGTCGAGCTGGGCCTGTTCGTTGTACATGCCCGACGGGAAGCGTGCGATCAGGCGCTTGTAGGCCGTGCTGGCGGCCGTGAAGTCGGCGTTTTCCATCGAGGTGTGCGCCTTGTTATAGAGCGCGTCCACCGGCATCGTGTCGACGTTGTCACGCTTGTGGCCGAACATCGAGCAGGCGCTCATCGACACGGCGAGCGCGAGCACGGCGAGTACCTTCAGGGCAGGCAATTTTGGCATCGGCAACTTGATTACACGCATGAGGACAGGATTCAGATGTTTGATCGAAAAGGCATGATAGCCGAAACCGGCCACCGCCCGCGGATGCCGGCATGACCACCATTCAGCACGAGGGGACGGTACCGCTGGGCGCAGCGGGACGCAGGTTCGACCAGGCTTTGGCCGAGATGTTCCCGGATTATTCGCGCTCGCGGCTGAGCGGCTGGATCAAGTCCGGCGCGGTGACCCTGGATGGCGCCGTAGCGCCACCGCGACAGCTGCTGCGTGGCGGCGAGCAGGTGCGGCTGCAGGTCGAACTGGAAAATGAGGTCACCAGCGCGCCGGAAGATATCGCGCTGGACATCGTGCATGAGGATGAGCATCTGCTGGTGCTGAACAAGCCGGCCGGCCTGGTGGTGCATCCGGGTGCCGGCAATCCGGCGGGTACCCTGCTCAACGCGTTGCTGCATCACGATCCGCGGCTGGCTGAATTGCCACGCGCCGGCATCGTGCACCGGCTGGACAAGGACACCTCCGGCCTGATGGTGGTGGCGAAGACGCTGCCGACGTATACCGCGCTGGTCGACCTGCTGTCGCGCCACGAGGTGGAACGCCAGTACGAGGCGGTGGTGCTGGGCACGATGGTGGCCGGCGGCACGGTCGATGAGCCGATCGGCCGCAGCATGGGCGACCGCCTGCGTCAGGCGGTCCGCGACGAGGAAGACGGCAAGCGTGCGGTGACCCATTACCGGCTGCGCGAACGCTTTCGTGCGCACAGTCTGCTGCAATGTCAGCTGGAAACCGGCCGCACCCATCAGATCCGCGTGCATCTGGCGCACATCCATCATCCGCTGGTCGGTGATCCGTTGTACGGCGGCGGCCTGAAGCTGCCCAAGGGGGCCAGCGCGGAGCTGATCGCCATGTTGCGCGGTTTTCGGCGGCAGGCGCTGCATGCCGAGAAACTGTCGTTCATCCATCCCATCAGTGGGGAGGCCTTGTCGTTCAGTGCCGAGCGGCCGGCTGACCAGTTGGCCTTGATCGAGGCACTGCGCGCGGATCTGCTCGAACATGGTTCGGACGACTATTGAGGGCACGGGAGCCGGGTACGGAACCAAGCCGGAGTGTGTGCGATGCTTGGTGTTCCCCGCGTTCCCCGTTCCCCGGAAACCATGACCGATACCTGGATCTTCCCCGACTGGCCGGCGCCGTCGCGTGTCCATGCTGCCATCACCACCTGCCATGGGCCGGGCATCTCGGCGCCGCCGTTCGGACGTTTCAATCTGGGCCTGCGCAGCGGCGACATGGCCGATGCGGTGGCGGCCAATCGCAGCGCGCTGCAGCAGGCGCTGGGGCTGCCGGCAGCACCGCGCTGGCTGCGCCAGGTGCACGGCATCAGCGTGGCTGAACTGGGGCCGTTGCCCAGCATGGACGAGCCGCAGGCGGATGCGGCGATATCGCATATTCCCGGCACCGTGTTGGCGATCCTTACCGCCGATTGCCTGCCCGTATTGTTCTGTGCCGACGATGGCAGCGAGATTGGTGCCGCGCATGCCGGCTGGCGCGGTCTCGCCGCTGGCGTGCTGGAAGCGACGCTGACTCAGCTGCATGCGCCGCGTGACCGGTTGCTGGCGTGGCTGGGGCCATGCATTGGTACGGCCTCGTATGAGGTGGGTGAGGACGTGCGTGCCGCGTTCGTCGACCACGATGCGCCGGCTGCTTCCTGTTTCGTGTCGACGCGACCGGGTCACTGGCTGTGCGATCTGGCGGCGCTGGCGCGGCGGCGGCTGGCCGCGGCGGGCGTGACGCGAGTCCACGGCGGCGGCTTCGATACGTTCAGCGATGCACGCTTCTATTCCTATCGTCGCGACGGTGCGCGCAGCGGTCGCTTCGCCAGCCTGATCTGGCTAGCCGAGAGCTGATCGGCTGGCGTTGACGCGCTGTCGTCATGCCTTTTGCTTGAATCGTCCGCCACTGTCCGCATCTTTGCGGACAGTGGCGGCGGATCCGCCAAATCCTTTCACCTCTTGCAGGGGATCTCGATATGCGGAAGGACAAACTCACCTCGCGTTTCCAGCAAGCGCTGGCGGACGCGCAATCGCTGGCCGTGGGCCGCGACAACAACATGTTGGAACCGGTGCACGTGATGGCGGCGTTGCTTGGCCAGCAGGGCGGTTCGACCGGGCCGTTGCTGACCCAGGCGCAGGTCAACGTGCCGGCGCTGCAACAGCGCGTCAACGACATGCTGGAACGCTTGCCGAAGGTCAGTGGGCAGGAAGGCAATATCCATGCAGGCAACGAGCTGACCCGGTTGCTCAACCTCACCGACAAGCTGGCACAGCAGCGTGGCGACCAGTTCATCGCCAGCGAACTGTTCGTGCTGGCGGCGCTGGATGACAAGGGTGAGCTGGGCGCTGCGCTGAAGGCGGCGGGTGCGACCAAACCGAATCTGGAAGCGGCGATCGAGAAGCTGCGCGGCGGCGAGAAGGTGCAGAGCGAGAACGCCGAGGAGCAGCGCCAGGCGCTGGAGAAATACTGCATCGACCTGACCGCGCGCGCCGAGTCCGGCAAGCTCGATCCGGTGATCGGCCGCGACGAGGAAATTCGCCGCACCATCCAGGTGCTGCAGCGGCGTACCAAGAACAATCCGGTGCTGATCGGCGAGCCCGGCGTGGGCAAGACCGCGATCGTCGAAGGGCTGGCCCAGCGCATCATCAAGGACGAAGTGCCGGAAGGACTGCGCGGTCGTCGCGTGCTGGCGCTGGACATGGGCGCGTTGATCGCCGGGGCGAAATTCCGTGGTGAGTTCGAGGAGCGCCTGAAGGCCGTGCTCAGCGACCTGTCCAAGCAGGAAGGCCGGGTGATCCTGTTCATCGACGAACTGCACACCATGGTCGGCGCAGGCAAGGCCGATGGCGCGATGGATGCGGGCAACATGCTCAAGCCCGCGCTGGCACGTGGCGAATTGCATTGCATCGGCGCCACCACGCTGGACGAATACCGCAAGTACATCGAGAAGGATGCCGCGCTGGAACGCCGCTTCCAGAAAGTGTTCGTGGGCGAGCCCTCGGTGGAGGACACCATCGCGATCCTGCGCGGGCTGAAGGAGCGCTACGCGGTGCACCACGGCGTCGAGATCACCGACCCGGCGATCGTCGCCGCGGCCACGCTGTCGCATCGCTACATCGCCGACCGCCAGCTGCCGGACAAGGCGATCGATCTGATGGACGAGGCGGCCTCGCGCATCCGCATGGAAATCGACTCCAAGCCGGAGGAACTGGACCGTCTCGAACGCCGGCTGATCCAGTTGAAAATCCAGCGCGAGATGCTGAAGAAGGAGAAAGACAGCGAATCGAAACAGCGCCTCGCCGATCTGGAAACCGACATCGAGAAGCTGGGACGCGAGTTCTCCGACCTCAACGAGATCTGGAAATCCGAGAAGGCCGCGCTGCAGGGCGTGACCAAGGTGAAAGAGCAGATCGAGCAGGCAAGGCAGGAGCTGGATGCGGCGCAGCGCGGACAGGACTACGCGAAGATGAGCGAGATCCAGTACGGGCGCCTGCCGGAACTGGAGAAGCAGCTCGCTGCCGCACAGGCTGCCGAAACGCAGGATTTCAAGCTGCTGCAGGACAAGGTCACCGCCGAGGAAATCGCCGAAGTGGTGGCGCGTTGGACCGGCATTCCGGTCGCCAAGATGCTCGAAGGCGAGCGCGAAAAGCTGCTGCACATGGAAGACGACCTGCACAGGCGCGTGGTCGGCCAGGACGAGGCGGTGCGCGCGGTGTCCGATGCGATCCGCCGTTCGCGCGCGGGCCTGTCCGATCCGAACCGGCCGAACGGTTCGTTCCTGTTCCTGGGCCCCACCGGCGTGGGCAAGACCGAGTTGTGCAAGGCGCTGGCCGAATTCATGTTCGACACCACCGACGCGATGGTGCGCATCGACATGAGCGAGTTCATGGAGAAGCACTCGGTGAGCCGGCTGGTCGGCGCGCCGCCGGGTTATGTTGGTTACGAGGAAGGCGGCTATCTCACCGAAGCGGTGCGGCGCCGCCCCTATAGCGTGATCCTCCTGGACGAGGTGGAGAAAGCACACCCGGATGTGTTCAACATCCTGCTGCAGGTGCTGGACGACGGCCGCCTCACCGATGGCCAGGGCCGCACGGTGGACTTCCGCAATACCGTGATCGTGATGACCTCGAACCTCGGCTCGCAGATGATCCAGGACGCCTCCGAGAACGGCGAAGGTGGCGATGTCGAGGAGCAGTACACGCAGATGAAGGCGTCGGTGATGGGCGTGGTGCAGGCACACTTCCGCCCCGAGTTCATCAACCGGCTCGACGAGATCGTGGTGTTCCGTCCGCTCGACAAGACGCAGATTCGCGCGATCGCACGCATCCAGCTGGTGAATCTGGAAAAGCGTCTGGCCGAGCGGCAGTTGAAGCTGGAGGTCAGCGACGCCGCGCTGGCGTTGCTCGGCAACACCGGTTTCGATCCGGTCTACGGTGCGCGACCCTTGAAGCGGGCGATCCAGCAACAGCTGGAGAATCCGCTGGCGCGGGAAATCCTGGAAGGGCGTTACCCGGCCGGGGCGCGGATACAGGTCGATGCCGAAGGCGGCCACCTGCAATTCAGGGCGGCCTGATCTCAAAGAAAAATCCCGGCGAACGCCGGGATTTTTCTTGATCGCAAATGAAAGCAGCGCTTACCAGCTGTAACGCACCGTGCCGTAGACGTAGGCACCGTTGTAGCCGAACGGCGAGAAGGTCGAGTAGGGCAGCGTGCCGTGGTTGCTGTTGTTGGCGATGTTCACATCCGGATAGGTGTCCGTCGCATCGTCGGCGCCAATCGTGAAGGTCCAATTGTTCAGGCGGTAACTGGCGGCCAGGTCCAGCACCCATTTCGGCGTGAAGGTCTGATCCACCACGCCAGTCGCCACGTTGTAAGCGGCCAGGCTGCTGACGTAGCTGGTGTAGCGGCCGTAGCGGGTCAGTGTCCCGGTGAAGCTCCACGATCCGACGGCGTACTGTTCGCTCAGGATGAGCTTGCTTTGTGGCGCGCTGTTGGCCAGGTAACCCTTGATGTCCTGCCGGCTCAGGCGTGTATAGGCAACGCCCAGGTTGGTCAGTACTGCCGGGTTCGGCTTCACCTGGGTCACCACGTTCTGGTTGTAGTTGGCGCTCAGGGTCGAGGTCAGCGTGCCGGCGTCGCCCAGGCTGGCCACGTAGGTGCCGACGAAATCGACGCCGCGCGTGCGTGTGTCGGCCGCATTGGTGAAATAGGAGATGCTGCTGTAGTTGAGGTTGCTGATGCCGTTCGCGGCCAGGTAGTTCACCACCACCGGTGCCGTGGTGGAGATGGCGCCGGATAGTGCGATGCGGTTCTGGATGTCGATCTGGTAGAGGTCCAGGCTCAGGTTCACTGCATCGGTGGGGTTCCAAACCGCGCCGAAGGTGAAGTTCTCGGACTTCTCCGGTTTGAGCGCTTCTGCCCCGAGCAGCTGGGCGATCGGACTGTTCACTGAGACCAGGCCGGAGTTGTAGATGCCCGTCGGCAGGCCGGCGGAATTGCCGGTGGCGTAGAACAGCGAGGACGTCTGCGAGAAGTACTGCTGGCCCAGCGTCGGTGCGCGGAAGCCGGTCGAGGCGCTGGCGCGCAGCGCGAAGCGGTCGGTGAAGTCGAAGCGTCCAGCCAGCGAGCCGGAGGTGGTGTTGCCGAAGTCGTTGTAGTGCTCGTGCCGCACCGCCGCGGAGATGCCGAGCTTGTCGGTCAGGTTGGTTTCCAGGTCCAGGTATTCGGCAACGTCCTGCCGCGAGGCATCCACCGCGTTCACCGGCTGCCAGCCGGCGAAACCCTGCGCGCCGCCGGAGACGCCGGACGTGCCGACGTACCAGGACGGCAACGCACCGGCATCGATGCCGTAGGTCTGGCGCAGATACTCGGCGCCGAACGCCACGGTCACCGGATTGGGCAGCCAGCTGGTGGACACGTCCTTGGCGATGTCCAGATCCAGTGCCTGCTGCGCGGCGCGCAGGATGCCATCATGGAAGATGGTCGGCGTGCTGCCGAAATCATGCAGGTAGGCGTAGTTGAGGCTGTGCTGGGTCTCGTAAGAGACGCGGTTGCCGCCATAGTTGCCGCTCAGGTCCCAGCGCCAGCCATCGAGCGTGCCGCGGAAGCCGGCGACCAGCGACTGGTCGGTGGAGTTGGCGTTCTCCAGCGGCAGGAAGCCGTCCGGGTACACCTGACCGATCAGCGCGTTGTTCGGCGTCGGCGCATTGGTGCCATAGCGGAAGAACGCCGGCGACGTGCTGTTGCGGTGACCGTAATGGCCGAAGGCGTAGAACTGCACGTCCGGCGTGATGTCGTACTGCGAGTTGATCATCAGGTTCTGGTCGTGCACCGCCGGATCGCCCTGGTGGTAGTTCACGCCGAGCGCTTCCCAGGCCGGCGAGCGGTTGTCCGGGCGGGCTCGGTTGGTGTAGTCCTCGTTGCCATCCTGCAGGGTGAAGCGGATCCAGCCCTTGTCGCCGGCAAGCGGAATGCCGAAGTTGGCCGAGCCCTGCCACTGGCGCCCATCGCCGGCGGAATACTGGCCTCCGGTGACCTGCACGTCGCCACCGGCGGCGCCCTTCTTCAGGATGATGTTGATCACGCCGGCGATGGCGTCGGAGCCATACTGGGCGGAAGCGCCGTCTCGCAGCACCTCGATGTGGTCGATGGCATCGACGGGGATGGTGTTGAGATCCACCGCCTGCGAACCGCGGCCGAGCACACCATTGGTCAGCACCATCGCACCGGAATGCCAGCGCTTGCCGTCCACCAGCACCAGTACTTCGTCCGGCGACAGGCCGCGCAACTGCGCCGGGCGCTGGGTGTCCGCCGTATCGGCTGCTGCCGGCCGCGGAAAGTTCAGTGAAGGGATGATCCGGGCAAGCGCCGTCGGCAGGTCGTTGGTGCCGGTCTGCTGCAGCACCTTGGCCGAGACCACGTCGATCGGTGTCAGCGAGCTGCTCTCCGTGCGGTCGCTGGCGCGCGTGCCGGTGACGATCACCGTACCCAGGTTCTTGGCCTTGGCAGGCGGCGGGGTGGGTGCCGTGGCATCCTGCGCCGCGGCGGTGCCGGCCAGTGCAATCAGCACAGCGGCTGACAGCCGCGCAGGGACGGTCGGGTTGAAGCGCTTGCTCATGGAATCTCTCCGGGCTCATGGGGTTGCTGCATCGCAACAACTGCAGACTAGTGTCACTACGCGATCTCGTCAATAGACGTATAGACGTCTATCAGTCCATATGTAAAAGATCATGCATCCTTTCGTGAGTGTGGTCATCGATGGTGATGGCCGGCCTGATGATTCCCTCTGATTGCAGGCTACTCCCGCGGACGGGTGGAGGCCACGCGACGGGTGGTACGTTGAAATAAGGCGCAAGGTGCCGATAATGGCCTGCTACCCATCGCGGGTTCGTGCACCAGTCCGGAGTTTTCATGCCCATCTACGAGTTCGAGTGCAACCACTGCGGTCACCGCTTCGATCGCCTGCAGAAGTTGTCCGACACCGATCCATCGATATGCCCGGCCTGCGATGCGCCGCAATTGCGGCGACGGGTCAGTGCACCGTCGTTCCGTCTGGCTGGCAGTGGCTGGTACGAGACCGATTTCAAGAAAGAGGGTGACAAGAAACGCAACCTGGTTGACTCGAGCGAGGGCGGCAAACCCGCCAGCAGTGAAGGCGCAGCAGCTACCGTGCCCGCTGCGGCCGCAGCGACGCCCGCCGCTGCACCGGCACCGGCAGCGTCAGGTAACAAGACCGGCGGCGAGTGAGCGATTGCCGTTGCAGGCAAAGCTGGTGGTGACAACGGATATTCAAGTACGGTGGGTGTGGTCCGCGACAGGCGTGGCGGCATTCTTCTAGGGAGATACCTATGCAGCAGTCATACGGGGTTCTTGGCGGCATCGCGGTGAGCTTGCTTGCCGCGTTGTGTCTGGTTGTCGCGCCGACCGTGCAGGCGCAGGATGGCAGGACGATTCGCTGCGAAAGCAGCAACGGCAAGTTCAATCGCTGCGCGATGCCATGGCGCGATGCCCAGCTGGCTCGGCAGGAATCGAAGGGCGCCTGCGTCCGCGACCAGAGTTGGGGGGTGGATCGGCAGGGCCTGTGGGTGGATCGCGGTTGCCGCGGCTTGTTTGCGGAGGCTGACCGGGGGCGCCCCGGTTATGGCGGTCCCGGCGGTGGTTGGCAACCGGGTCCTGACTGGAACCGTCAGATTCGCCTGCAGTGCGACAGCAACCAGAAGCGCTATCAGATGTGCCAGGTCGACCTCGGTCGCCAAGGCCGCGCCCGGCTGGTGAAGCAGATGTCCGACACCCGTTGCACCGAGGGCTACAGCTGGGGCTGGAATCGCGCCGGCGTCTGGGTGAACCACGGTTGCCGCGGCCAGTTCGTAATCGACCGTCGCTGGTAACCGATTTTCGACAGCAGTTGTGGGGCATCCAGCCCGCAACTGCTGGCGGGAAACCCGCCAGCAGGCATCGCAGTGGTAATATTCCGGGTCTTTTCCATCTGATTCTTTCATTTGAATCGGCCGCGCTGCGGCCCGCCCGGAGTTTCAAGCGCATGCGCACGCATTACTGCGGTCTCATCGATGAGTCGCTGATCGACCAGACCGTCACCCTGTGCGGCTGGGTCAACAAGATCCGGCTGCAGGCACACGTTGCCTTCGTCGACCTGCGCGACCACGAGGGCCTGGCCCAGGTAGTGATCGATCGCGACAACGCCGCCGCCTTTGCCGTGGCGAACGAGATCGGAAACGAATACTGCCTGCGTGTCACCGGCACGCTGCGCAGGCGCCTTGCGGTCAACGACAAGCTGAAGACCGGTACGGTCGAGCTCGTTGCCGACACCGTGGAGATTCTCAACGCTGCGAAGGACCTGCCGTTCGCGCTGCATGAAAACCCGAACGAGGACATGCGGATGACCTATCGCTACCTCGATCTGCGTCGTCCGGAAATGCAGGCGATGATGCGCAAGCGCATCAAGCTGGTGCAGACCTTGCGCCGCTACCTCGACGAGCGCGGTTTCCAGGACGTCGAGACGCCGATCCTGACCAAGGCCACGCCGGAAGGTGCGCGCGACTACCTGGTGCCCAGCCGCGTGCATCCGGGCCAGTTCTATGCGCTGCCGCAGTCGCCGCAGTTGTTCAAGCAGATCCTGATGATGGCCGGCTTCGATCGCTACTATCAGATCGCGCGCTGCTTCCGTGACGAGGATCTTCGTGCCGATCGCCAGCCGGAATTCACCCAGCTCGACCTGGAGTTCGCCTTCGTCGAGGAACAGGACGTCCAGGATTTCGTGGAGGAACTGATCCGCCACGTGTTCCGCGAAGTGCAGGGCGTCGAACTCGATGCGAGCTTCCCGCGCATGAGCTGGGCCGAGGCGATGCGTCGTTTCGGTTCCGACAAGCCCGACCTGCGCATTGCACTGGAGCTGGTCGATATCGCCGACGCGGTGAAGCATGTCGAGTTCAAGGTGTTCGCCGAGCCGGCCAATGATGCGAACGGTCGCGTTGCCGCGTTGCGTGTACCGGGCGGCAGCACGCTGTCGCGCAAGGACATCGACGTTCTGACCGAATATGTCTCGCGCTACGGCGCGAAGGGTCTGGCCTGGCTGAAGGTCGAGGACCTGGCCAAGGGTCGTGACGGGATCAACTCGCCGGTGGCGAAGTTCCTCGACGATGTGGCACTGGACGGTGTGCTCAAGGCGACCGGCGCGCAGAGCGGCGACATCGTGTTCTTCGGTGCTGGCAGCTGGAAGACCGTCACCGACTTCATGGGTGCGCTGCGGCTGAAGGCCGGCAAGGATCGCGGTCTGGTCGAGGACAGCTGGAAGCCGCTGTGGGTCACCGATTTTCCGATGTTCGAATACGACACGGAAGAACAGCGTTACGTCGCCCTGCACCATCCGTTTACCGCGCCAAGGGTGGACGATATCGGCGACCTGCGTGCGAACGCGGCCACTGCGGTGAGCCGCGGTTACGACATGGTGCTCAACGGCAACGAGATCGGCGGCGGTTCGATCCGTATCCATCGGCCGGAGATGCAGAGCGCGGTGTTCGAGCTGCTCGGCATCGGCGCGGCCGAGGCCGAGGCGAAGTTCGGCTTCCTGCTGAAGGCGCTGAAATTCGGCGCGCCGCCGCATGGCGGCCTCGCGTTCGGCATCGACCGCATCGCCGCCTTGATGGCCGGCACCGAATCGATCCGCGACGTGATCGCGTTCCCCAAGACCACCAGTGCGCAGGATCTGATGACCGACGCACCATCGATGGTGAGCGACGCGCAGCTGAAAGAGCTGCATGTGCGCGTGGCGCCCAGCAAGGAGGCTGCCGGCTGATCCGCCGACAGTTCCCCATGCGACCTTCCGGCGGCATGCCATGAGCGAGCACGTGATCCTGCTGCACGGTCTATGGATGCGCGGTTTCGCGCTGTCCATGTTGCATCGTCGGCTGATCGAGTCTGGCTTTCGCGTGCACCGATTCGATTACCTCAGCGTGGCGGCGACCCAGCAGCGCATCCTCGATCGACTGCAGGCGCGCATGACCGGCCTGGCAGCGGAGGCCGATGCGGTGCATCTGGTCGGTCACAGCCTCGGCGGCCTGCTGGCCTTGCGTGCCTGCCTCGATGGCGAGCTGCCACCCGGCCGCATCGTCTGCCTGGGTTCGCCAGTGAAGGGCAGTGCGGCCGCGCGCGGTTTCGCCGCCTGGGGACGTGGTGGCGAAGTGCTGCTGGGGCACAATCGTGAATTGCTCGAGCAGGGTTTCGAACGCTGGGACGGGCCGCGCGAAGTCGGCATGATCGCTGGCCGCATGCCGCTTGGTCTTGGCGCCATGCTCGGCCGTTTTGCCGGTGAGCACGACGGCACCGTGGCGGTGGAGGAAACCCGGCTGGATGGTTTGACCGCTCACTGCGTAGTCGAAGCAAACCATACCGGCCTGCTGTTTTCCGCCGAGGTGGCTCAGCGCACGGGCCGGTTCCTGCATCAGGGCCGCTTCGAGGCCGCTTGAGCGGCCCAACCCGCGCTCCGCCGCCGCGTGGGGGAATCCCGGCACGCGAGCCGAAATCAGGTAAAATTCGCGGTTCATTCATCTGATCCAAGTGCAGGCATCGTCATGGGTAGAGGCCCGTCCATCGAAGGTCGCAAGAGTGCCGAGGACGCCAAGCGCGCCAAGGTATTCACCAAGCTGATCCGCGAAATCACCGTCGCCACGCGCGCCGGCGTTGCCGATCCGGCGGCCAATTCGCGGCTGCGTTCGGCGGTGGACAAGGCGCTGTCGGCGAACATGACCCGCGATACCATCGATCGAGCGATCAAGCGAGGTTCCGGTGCCGACGGTGGCGCCGACATGCAGGAGCTGCGTTACGAGGGCTACGGCCCGGCCGGCATTGCGCTGATCATCGAAAGTTTCACCGACAACCCGGTGCGCACCGTTGCCGAAGTGCGTCACGCGCTGACCAAGCACGGCGGCAACCTCGGCACCAGCGGCTCGGTAGCGTTCCAGTTCACCCGTTGTGGCGAGTTGGTGTTCATCACCCATGGCGATGCGGCGGCCGAGGAAAAAGTGCTGGAAGCAGCCCTTGAAGCCGGTGCCGATGACGTGGTCAACGAGAACGGCGAGAGTGTCGTGCTGTGCGCGGTGGAGAACTTCGAGGCCGTGCAGCAGGCGTTGGTCGAAGCAGGCCTGAGTGCGCAGCATGGTGGCGTGGTGATGCGTCCGAACAATCGCGTCGCGGTACCCGACGACGCGCTGGAATCGCTGCTCGACCTGCTCGAAAAGCTCGATGCACTGGACGATGTCAGTGACGTGTCGCACAACGCCATGCTGCCCGCCGAGGTCGCCGAATAAGTCGGAGGCCGCGCGCCTTCGCATCGCATCCCAGATGACCCGAATTATAGGTATTGACCCGGGCAGCCAGCGTACCGGCGTGGGCATCATCGATGCGGACGATACGGGCAAGCTCACCCACGTCTTTCACGGAGCCCTGGTGGTGGCCGGCGAGGCCACGTTTCCGTTGCGCCTGAAACGCATCTTTGACGAACTGTGTGACATCATCGCCGCGCATCAGCCGGTCGAGTGCGGGATCGAGCGTGTGTTCATGGCGCGCAATCCCGATTCGGCGTTGAAGTTGGGGCAGGCACGTGGCGCCGCGATCTGCGCGGTGGTCAGTCAGGGGATCGTGGTGCACGAATACGCAGCAACCGAAGTGAAGCAGTCCGTGGTGGGCAGTGGTCGCAGCGACAAGACCCAGGTGCAGCACATGATTCGCGTGCTGCTTGGCCTCAAGGGGCCGCTGCAGGCCGATGCCGCCGACGCGCTGGCGATCGCGGTGACCCATGCGCACACCCGTGCCAGCCTCGCGCGTGTCGGCATTCCGCGCACGGCATGGAGACGGCGCCGATGATCGGCCGTCTGCGCGGCATCCTGATTTCCAAGCAACCACCTTCTTTGCTGATCGAAGTCGCTGGTGTCGGCTATGAAGTCGAAGCGCCGATGTCGACGATCTACGACCTGCCGGGCATCGGCAAGGAAGTGATCCTGCTCACCCATCATGCGGTGAAGGAAGATAGCGTGACGCTGTACGGCTTCCTGCACGAGGCCGAACGGGCGCTGTTCCGCAGCCTGCTGAAGGTCAGCGGGATCGGCGCGAAGATCGCGCTGGCGGTGTTGTCCGGTGTTGCCACCGATCACTTTGCGCGACTGGTGCATGCCGGCGATGTGGTCGCATTGACCAAGATCCCCGGTATCGGCAAGAAGACCGCCGAACGCATCGTGGTGGAGTTGCGCGATCGGCTGGACGGACTGTCGAGCCTGCCTGGCGCGTCCATCCAGAGTGCCGGTGCGCCGCTCGATGCGGCCGGCGAGGCTACCGTGGCGCTGCAACAGCTGGGTTACAAACCGGCTGAAGTCACCCGGCTGGTACAGAAGGTTGCCGCCGAGGGCGACAACGCCGAAGCCATCATCCGCAAGGCGCTGCGCGCCGCGCTCGGAGGTTGAATTCGTGAGTCAGGAAACCATGCACGGAACGAACGAGTCGGAAACCAAGCGGCGCCTGGCGGCGCTCGCGCTGGGCGCGATCGGTGTGGTCTATGGCGATATCGGCACCAGTCCGCTGTACACCTTGCAGACCACGCTCAGTCACGACGGCATGAAGCCGACGCCCGAAAGCATCTATGGCGTGCTCTCGCTGATTTTCTGGGCGCAGATCGTGGTGGTGTCGCTGAAGTACGTGGTATTCATCATGCGCGCCGACAACAAGGGCGAGGGTGGCATCATGGCGCTGATGGCGCTGGCGCAGCGCAGCGTGCGCGAGCAGCCGAAACTGCGCTGGGTGCTGGCCATCCTCGGCATCTTCGGCGCCTCGCTGTTCTACGGCGACGGGGTGATCACGCCGGCGATTTCCGTGCTGTCGGCAGTGGAAGGCGTGAAGGTGGCTGCGCCTGGCATGGCGCATTGGGTGGTGCCGGTGACGGCCGTGATCCTGTTTTTCCTGTTTGCGATGCAGCGTCACGGTACGGCTCGCGTGGGCAACGTGTTCGGACCGGTGATGGTGGTCTGGTTCATCGTGATCGCGCTGCTGGGCGTGCATCTGATTGCGAAAAATCCACAGGTGTTGTGGGCGATCAATCCGGTCCACGGCGTGCGCTTCTTCTTCTCGCACGGGATGCAGGCGTTCATCGCGCTCGGCGGCGTGGTGCTGGCGCTGACCGGTGCGGAGGCGCTGTATGCCGACATGGGTCATTTCGGCAAGCGGCCGATCCGCCTGGCCTGGTTCAGCTTCGTGCTGCCGGCCTTGGTGCTCAATTATTTCGGCCAGGGCGCCCTGCTGCTCGCCCACCCCGAGGCAATCGACAACCCGTTCTTCAAGATGGTGCCGCAGGCTCTGCTGTATCCGATGATCGGCCTGGCCTGTATCGCCACCGTGATCGCCTCGCAGGCGGTGATTTCCGGCGCATTCTCGATGACCCGCGAGGCGATGTCGCTGGGTTACTCGATGCGCATGCAGGTAGTGCACACCTCGCGTGAAATGTCCGGACAGATCTTCGTGCCCTGGGTCAACAGCTTCCTGCTGGTGATGGTGCTGGTGGCGGTGTTCGGTTTCCGCAGCTCCGACAGCTTGAGCGCGGCCTACGGCATTGCGGTGACCGGCACCATGACGATCACCACGCTGCTGGCCCTGGTAGTGGCGCGCCATCAGTGGGGCTGGAACCGTTTCGCAGTGATCGCAGCCGGTGTGCTGCTGCTGACGATCGACCTGTCTTTCCTCGGTGCGAACCTGATCAAGGTCGAGTACGGCGGCTGGTTCCCGCTGGTGCTGGGCCTGGGTGTGTTCGTGCTGATGACCACCTGGCGCCGCGGCCGTGAACTGGTGGTGCGCGAGATCAAGCAGGGCGGTCTGGCACTGGCGCCGTTCGTCGCGAATATCACGGAGCATCCGCCGCTGCGGGTGCCTGGCACGGCGGTGTTTCTCACTGCGAACCAGAATTCGGTGCCGCACGCGCTGCTGCACAATCTCAAGCACAACAAGGTGCTGCATGAGCGCAACGTGCTGCTGACGGTGGACATGCTGGAGACGCCGGTGGCGGATACCGATGAGCGCATCCACATCACGGCCATGGGCAACGAGTTCTACAAGTTGGAGCTGCGCTTCGGTTTCGCCGAGGATCCGAACATTCCGCAGGCACTGTCGCTGTGTTCGCGCACCGGGCTGCCATTCGACCTGATGGATACCACCTTCTTCCTGTCGCGCGAAAATATCGTCGCCGACAAGGGGCGTCCCGGCATGGTGCTGTGGCGCGACAAGCTGTTCGTATTCATGGCGCGCAATGCCGTGCCCGCCACGGCGTTCTTCCAGATTCCGGGCAACCGATTGATCGAGCTTGGCGCGCAGGTGGAGATCTGAGCTGTGATGTAGGAACGCAACCTGTGCGCGATGCTGTTTCTTCTATTGGTAAGAACCATCGCGCATAGGGTGCGCTCCTACATGTCTGGCGCCGGCCTGTCATAATGCAGGCATGACCGACCACCGCATCATCACCGCTGCCGCACAGCTCGACGACGAGGCGCTGGAAGCCACGATCCGTCCGAAGCGGCTGGCCGAATACCTGGGTCAGCAGGCGGTGCGCGAGCAGCTGTCGATCTACATCGAGGCGGCCCGCAAGCGCGGCGGTGCGCTCGATCACGTGCTGATCTTCGGGCCGCCCGGGCTGGGCAAGACCACACTCAGCCATGTCATTGCCAACGAGCTGGGCGTCAATGTGCGCTCCACCTCCGGTCCGGTGCTGGAGCGTGCGGGCGACCTCGCGGCACTGCTGACCAACCTCGAGGCGAACGACGTGCTGTTCGTCGACGAGATCCATCGCCTGTCGCCGGTGGTCGAGGAGGTGCTGTATCCGGCGATGGAGGACTTCCAGATCGACATCATGATCGGCGAGGGTCCGGCCGCACGCTCGATCAAGCTGGACCTGCCGCCGTTCACGCTGATTGGCGCGACCACACGCGCCGGCATGCTCACCGCACCGTTGCGCGACCGCTTCGGTATCGTGCAACGGCTGGAGTTCTACACCACCGAGGAGCTCACCGCGATCGTACGCCGTGCCGCGCGCATCCTCGGCATCGTCTGTGCGCCGGAAGGCGCGCAGGAAATCGCCCGCCGCTCGCGCGGCACACCGCGCATCGCCAACCGCCTGCTGCGCCGTGTGCGCGATTACGCCGAAGTGCGTGCCGATGGCGAGATATCACTGGCTGTGGCGAAGGCCGCGCTGGACATGTTGAAGATCGATCCGGAAGGCTTCGACGAACTGGATCGGCGCATGCTCAGCCTGATCATCGAGAACTTCGACGGTGGTCCGGTCGGGGTGGAATCGCTGGCAGCAGCACTGAGCGAGGATCGCGGCACGCTGGAAGATGTGGTCGAACCGTACCTGATCCAGCAGGGTTATCTGATACGCACCGCCCGTGGCCGCATGGTCAGCGCCAAAGGCTGGCGCCATCTGGGGCTGACCCCGCCGCCGCGCCAGATACAGCCGGTGGACCTGTTCAATGCCGGGAACGGCGATGGCTGAGTCATTGCAGAAGCCGCCTTTCAGTTGGCCGGTGCGGGTGTACTGGGAAGACACCGACGCCGGCGGCGTGGTCTATCACGCCGGCTACCTGCGCTTCATGGAGCGTGCCCGCAGCGAGTGGATGCGCACGCTCGGCGTCGACCAGATGGCGTTCAAGCAGGCCACCGGACTGGCCTTCATGGTGCGCGACATGCAGATCGACTTTCTCAAGCCAGCCCTGCTGGATGATGAACTGTCGGTAACGGTCGAAGTCAAAGAACGACGCGCAGCCAGTATCCTGTTCACCCAGACAATCACCCGGGCGACGGACGGCAGCTGCCTGATCCGCGCGCAAGTGCGCGTAGCCTGCGTGGATATCCCGCGCATGCGTGCGGCACCGATTCCGACCGATCTGATTCCAGAACTTGCCCCCTGACAACCAAGCCGACTGGCGGAGTACCTTCAAGCAATGAACGGTGGACTGAACATTTTTTCGCTGATCGCGGATTCGAGCCTGCCAGTGCAACTGGTGCTGCTGGTGCTGCTGGTGTTCTCGTTTCTGTCGTGGGTGATCATCATCCGCAAGTACACGCAGACCAAGGCGGCGATGGAAGACGCCGAGGCGTTCGAGGAGCGCTTCTGGTCCGGTGGCGACCTGGCCCAGTTGTTCCGCGAGGTCAGCAACCGCGGTGCCGAGAACGGCGGTATCGAGAACATCTTCGAGTCGGGCTTCCGCGAATTCGCCCGCCAGCGCCAGCGCAAGACGCATGACGTGCGCAGCGTGATGGAGAGTTCCGAGCGCGCGATGCAGGTCGCCGGCACCCGCGAGATCGGCCGGCTCGAGCGCAATCTGGAGTTCCTCGCCAACGTCGGTTCGATCAGCCCGTACGTGGGCCTGTTCGGCACGGTGTGGGGCATCATGGGCGCGTTCCAGGGCCTGGGCGAGATGAAGGACGTGACCATCGCGGTGGTCGCACCGCACATTTCCGAGGCGTTGATCGCCACCGCGATGGGCCTGTTCGCGGCGATTCCGGCGCAGTGGGCGTACAACCGCTACGCCACCAAGGTCGAGCGCATCGCCTCGCGCTATGACGTGTTCCAGGAAGAGTTCTCCTCGGTGCTGCAGCGGCAGATCCAGACCGACGACGTGGCCTGAGCGGAGCAGCAGTCATGGCAACCCTCCGGCGCCAGAAGCGCTACAAGCTGAAATCCGAAATCAACGTCGTGCCGTATATCGACGTGATGCTGGTGCTGCTGATCATCTTCATGGTCACCACGCCGATGATGAACTCCAGCGTCGACGTACAGTTGCCGCAGGCCAATGCCAAGTCGCTGCAGCAGAAGAAGGACCCGGTACTGGTCTCGGTGCTGCAGGACGGCCAGCTCTATCTGACCCTGAGTGGCGCCAAGAAGGAGCTCGTCGACGAAGACGCGCTCAAACTCAAGGTAGGCGCCTTCGTGCGCGAGAACCCCGAGGTCAGCGTGCTGGTTGGCGGCGACGAGCGTGGCGCCTATGGCGGCGTGTTCAAGGTGCTGGCCGATCTGCAGCAGGCGGGTGTCGCCAAGGTGGGCTTGATGGGTCAACCCGAGCAGGGCAAGAGCACGTCCAATGGACGAAAGTAAGGGCACGCCGAAGGCGGTCGTATTTTCCGCCATCCTGCACATCGGCATCGTGGGGTTCCTGTTCCTCGCGATCCTGCCGTGTTCGAGCTACGAGAATGTCTTCAACGCCCTGGGCCTGCCGGCCTGGATGAATCCGATCACCTGTTCCAAACCGCTGGAGCTGCAGGGCCAGATCATCGAGGCGACCCTGATCGGCACGACTGGCAGTCCGCCGCCCAAGGCCGTCAAGACCAAGCCGATCCCCGATACCGTGCCGCCACCGCCGACGGTGCCGCCACCGACGCCGCAAGTCGAGGCGCCGCAGGTGAAGACCTTGCCACCGCCGCCCGAGCATCCGGACGTCAAGGATCAGGAGCGCGTGGTCGAAGACGCGGCGGAGCAGGCCGAGGCGAAGCAACTGCAGGAAGAGAAGCAGCGCCAGCGTCAGGCCGAGCTGGATGCGCAGGCTGCCAAGCAGAAAGAGGAAAAGCAGAAGCAGCTCGACGCGTTGTTCGCCAAGATGGACGCGGCGGCACAACAGACGAACAAGCTCGACAACAAGGCCAAGCAGGCCAAGCAGCAGATGGATGACCTGAAGAATGCCCAGGACGACGCCCAGGCCGATCTGCCGGATGCTGCCCAGCGTCAGACCGGCAACAACAGTCCGAACAGCAGCCTGGCCGACCTGTATGCCGCGGCCATTCAGAATGCGGTCACGCCGAACTGGCTGCGTCCGGATAACATGCCGAGTGTTGCGTGCCAGGTTCATATCGTGCAATCACCTGGTGGCGACGTGTTGAGTGCCACGGTGGATTCCAGTTGTCCTTACGACGATGCCGGCCGACGTTCGGTCGAAAATGCGGTGCTGCGCACCAAGACCTTGCCGTACAAGGGTTTTGAAAGTGTGTTCCAGCGCAACCTTACCTTCACCTTCAGGCCGCAGTGATCAAGCCCATGCGCAAATTCAGCTCAAGCTTCGCCGTCATCCTGCTCGCTCTGGCGACGTGGTTTGGTGGCCCGGTAACCGCCCAGTCGCTCAATGTCGACATCGTCGGAGGTGTCAAGACCGCCACTCCGATCGCGGTCATACCGTTCGCCCAGGCCGGCGGCGCGCCGCTGTCGACCGATATCGCCGACGTGATGCGCAACGATTTCAACCGCTCCGGCAAGTTCCGCTCGCTGGCCAAGAGCGACATCGTGGAATTCCCGTCGCAGGGTTCGGACATCAAGTTCGCCACCTGGCGCCTGCTCAAGCAGGACTACATCTTGGTCGGCCGCGTCAAGGATGCCGGCGGCGGCATGTTGCGAGTCGAGTACGAGCTGTGGGATGTCAACAAGCAGCAGAGTCTGCTGGCCCAGGCGTTCCCTTCAGTTCCGGCCGGCGACCTGCGCGGCATTGCGCACCAGATCGCCGACCAGGTCTACGAGAAGATCACCGGTGTGCGCGGCGCCTTCTGGACCCGAATCGCTTATATCACCGCGGTCGGCCTAGGCAACAACACCACGTATTCGCTGATCGTGGCCGATTCGGATGGCTTCAACCCGCAGGTGGTGGCTCGTTCGAAGGAGTCGCTGCTGTCGCCGGCATGGTCGCCGGACGGCCGCAAGATCGCCTATGTGTCGTTCGAGAGCGGCAACTCGAACATCTATATCCAGGACATCACCACCGGCTCGCGCCAGCTGGTCTCGTCGCACAAGGGCATCAACGGTGCGCCGGCCTTTTCGCCGGACGGCCGCAAGCTGGCGCTGGCGTTGTCCTATGTAGGCAACCCGGAAATCTACGTGCTGGATCTGGCCAGTCGTCAGGAAACCCGACTGACCAACAATCTGGCGATCGACACCGAGCCGACCTGGGCGCCGGATGGTCAGAGTATCTTTTTCACTTCCGATCGTTCCGGCCGGCCACAGATCTACCAGGTTCCGGCTGGCGGCGGCGGTGCGGACCGGATCAGTTTCCAGGGTCAGAACAACGCCAAGGCCTCGGTGAGCTACGACGGCAAGCAGATCGCGATGGTGCAGGGCAACGGGAACGTGTATCGTATTGTAATTCTGGATCGTAGCTTGGGTGGGCAGGTACGCTTCATCTCGCCTGGGCCGATCGACGACGCCGTCAGCTTTGCGCCCAACGCAAGCATGCTGCTGTACGCCGCCACCGAGGGCAGTCGTGGAGTTCTGTATTCAGTATCCAACGACGGGATGGTCCGGCAGCGGCTCGCACTTGCCGACGGCAATGTGCAGGAGCCAGCTTGGGGTCCGTACCGGCAACGCTGATTTTCCGTGCTGCTTCGCACCATGTGTGGCAGCATGAAAGCCCAAGGAGTGGGCCCGAACAGCGCTCTGGCGCATGTCGGTTTCAGGTTGTGACGCTTCGCCGCGCCATGGCCAGTCAGGTCGGTTGTGCACTGTCATGCACAATCGACCTTTCACATGTCAAAATAACAGCCGGTTAACCGGCGTCGTTGTCCCGTAACCCAGATCGTCATCGTTAGTCGGAACTCAACTCGTAAGGAACGTCACCATGAATAAGACCGTTCGCGTCGCCCTGGTCGCCCTGCTCTGCGTAGGCGCGGCCGCCTGCTCCAAGAAGCAGGAAGTCAAGCCGCAGGCTCAGCCTCCGGAACAGGTTGCCCAGACTGAAACCAACCAGTCCAGTGGCAAGTACACCCCGGCCGATCTCGATACCGATGCCTGCCTGCGTCAGCGCGTCGTGTACTTCGATTTCGACAAGACCGAAATCAAGCCGGAGTTCCAGCAGATCATGGCGTGCCACGCCAAGTACCTGCAGGATCGCCCGATGTCGCACATCCGTCTCGAAGGCAACACCGACGAGCGCGGCACGCGTGAGTACAACCTTGGCCTCGGCGAGCGTCGTGGCAATGCTGTCTCCAGCGCGCTGCAGTCGGCCGGTGGTTCGTCCAGCCAGCTCGAAGTGATCAGCTACGGCAAAGAGAAGCCGGTGTGCCGTGAGCACAACGAGGATTGCTGGAGCAAGAACCGTCGCGTCGAGATCGTCTACACGGCGCAGTAAGGATGAGGCAACTGGCTAACAGCTTTGCAGCCAGGATCGGCATGGCGGGCGCAATCGCGTCCGCCATGCTGTTCGCGTTGCCGGTGTGCGCGCAGAGTTCGCGGCTGAGTCTGGCCGATCGCGTCGCAGCGCTGGAACAGCAGGCACAGAACAAGGACCAGTCCGGTATCGGCATGGTCAACCAGATGCAGCAACTGCAGGCACAGGTGCAGCAGTTGCAGGGGCAGATCGAGGAACTACAGCACAAGCAGCAGGAACTCGAAGACAAGAACAAGGCCCAGTACACCGATCTCGATGCCCGTCTGGGCCGTCTTGAGAACGGGGGCGCTGGTGGTGCGGCCGGTGGCAATCCGCAAGCCCAGGGCGATACACCGCCAGCCGCTAGCGCAGTTCCCGCTGCAGGCAATGCCACTCAACAACAGCCCGCAGTGGCAGGCAGCGCCGATCCGGCGGCCGCCCAGGGCGCTTACGACGTGGCCTTCAAGGCTATCCGTGCCGGCGACTATGTGCAGGCATCGCGCGAATTCCGCAGCTTCATCAAGCAATACCCGAATCACCCGCTCACGCCCAATGCCTGGTACTGGCTGGGTGAGTCGTACTACGTCACCACCAATTATCCGGTGGCGCTGCAGTCCTTCCAGCAACTGCTCAGCCAGTTTCCGCAAAGCGACAAGGCACCCGATGCCATGCTCAAGGTTGGCTACAGCCAGCTTGAGTTGAAGCAGAACGCGGCCGCCAAGGCGACGCTGACCCAAGTAGCCACCAAGTACCCGGGCTCCAAGGCTGCCAGCCTGGCCAAGGAACGCCTGCAACGCATCCAGTTGCAGTCGGCCAACTGAGGTCATTGTGGTGAACGGCAATAGCGCAAGCGTGGACGCTTCCACGCCTGCCTCGGCAGTCAGCGAACGGCTGCGCATCACCGAGATCTTCCACTCGATCCAGGGCGAGGCCGATGCGATCGGCTGGCGCACGGTGTTCGTGCGGCTGACCGGCTGCCCGCTGCGCTGCGTCTGGTGCGATACCGAGTATTCGTTCTACGGCGGCAACTGGCACGCGATCGACGACATCCTGGCCGAAGTGGCCTCGCATGGCGTGAGGTATGTCTGCGTGACCGGCGGCGAGCCGCTGGCGCAGAAGCGCTGCCTGATCCTGCTGCAGAAACTGTGCGACGCCGGTTACGAAGTATCGCTGGAAACTTCCGGTGCGCTCGACGTCTCCGCGGTCGATCCGCGCGTGCGCAAGGTGATGGACCTGAAGGCTCCCGATTCGGGCGAGAGCAAGCGCAACCTGTGGTCGAACCTCGATCATCTGCTGCCGCACGACCAGATCAAGATCGTGATCGCCAGTCGCGCCGACTACGAATGGTCACGCGCGATGCTGGACGAGCATGCGCTGGCCGAGCGCTGCATGGTGCTGTTCTCGCCAGTGCACGGCGCGGTGCAGCCGCGCGAGTTGGCCGAGTGGATTATCGCCGACAAGTTGCCGGTGCGTTTTCAGATGCAGTTGCACAAGCTGCTGTGGAACGATGCAGCAGGTCATTGACCGGCTGCTGAAGCGGACCACGATTTATGCGCGCCGGCCTGTGTTGCCGGTGGCGTTTGCGGCCGGTGACCAGTCACTTCTGTGTGGAATACATCATGTCTCAAAATTCATTGCGCAAGGCTGTCGTGCTGGTTTCTGGCGGTATGGATTCGGCGGTCACCATCGCGCTGGCGCGCGAGCAGGGCTATCAGGTGCACGCGCTCAGCGTGGCCTATGGTCAGCGCCACAACTCGGAACTGGCCGCGTCCGATCGTGTGTCGAAGATGCTTGGCGCGGTCGAGCACAAGACCGTCAGCATCGACCTGCGCAGCATAGGCGGTTCGGCACTCACTGCCGATATCGACGTGCCGCTGGACGACAGTGCACACGACGGCGACGGCCATATCCCGGTGACCTATGTGCCGGCGCGTAACACCATCATGTTGTCGATCGCGCTGGGCTGGGCCGAGGTGCTCGGTTCCAGCGACATCTGGTGCGGCGTCAATGCGGTCGATTACTCCGGTTATCCGGATTGCCGCCCTGCCTTCATCGAGTCGTTCGAGGCGCTGGCGAATGTCGCCACCAAGGCTGGCGTCGAGGGCGCCGGCATTCGTGTCCATGCGCCGCTGATGCGCATGAGCAAGGCCGATATCGCGCGCGAAGGCCAGCGCCTGGGTGTGGACTTCTCGGCCACGGTCAGCTGCTACAAGGCCGACGACGCCGGTCGCGCCTGCGGCCATTGCGATGCCTGCCGGTTGCGCGCACAGGGTTTCCGCGAGGCTGGTCTGGCCGACCCCACGCATTACGTCTGAGCATCGTTGCTTGTGCGGTTGCCGCCCAGCCCGTAAAATTGTCCGCTTGAGTTTTGCAATGATGGGTCGTTAGCTCAGTTGGTAGAGCAGTAGACTTTTAATCTATTGGTCCCGGGTTCGAATCCCGGACGACCCACCAGTTTCGAAGCCTGCATGGTCACCGACCCTGCAGGCTTTTGTTTGCGCGAAGCTCAGAAGTCGCCGCAGCTGTTCTTCTGCTTCGACGATATGCAGTTCGCCAAGTTCGGCCGCGAACGTACCCGCGACCACTCGCGTGCCAGCGTGTCGCCTTCCTGCTCGCGGCTGCCGGCCGCGAGGTCAGGTGCCGGGCACAGTCCGACGATGCCGAAGTTGCTGTCGTAGACGTAGGTGACCGGCATCTCGCGAACCACGTCGAGCGTGTAGGTGTCCAGTTGCGGCGCGATGGTCAAGGCGGTCGCATTGCCGTTGGCCTGCACGAACACGTAATTGGTGGCATTGAGGCCACTGCCGAAGATGCCATAACTGCCCACGGGCGAGTCGGTACCGGCCGGGCTCTGGAAACCGAGCGTGCCAGTGGTGGCGCTGGCCTGGGTATCGTCGAGCTTGAAGCCGGTGACGCTGCCGCCCAGGGTGCCGTTCGGTGTGCCGATGAGCCGCTGCAGCGGATTGGCCACATAGGTCAGCGTGGCCGGATTGATGGTGAATGCCGTGGCATTGCCGGCCGCCTGCACGAACACGTAATTGGTGGCGCTGAGGCCGCTTCCGTCGATTGCATAAATGCCCACGTTGGAGGCTTGCGTGGCCGCTGTGGTGAAGGCAAGCGTGCCGGTGGTGGCGCTGGCTTGCGTGTCGGTCAGACGGAAGCCGGTGAGCATGCCTGAGAACGTGCCGTTCGGATCGCCGTAAATACGGCTGTACGGATTGGCGATATAGGTGAGCGTGGCCGGGGTAATCGCCAACGCACCCGGAATGACATTGACCAGATAGCCTGCCGGCGAGGTGAAGTTGCCATTGATGGCATAGCTGCCGACATTGCTGGCCTGGGTGGCCGTAGTCAGGGGCGAGCCGGCAATGGCATTCGTTGCCTGATCGCCAAGTATCAATCCATTGATGCTGTAGCTGATCGCTGCATTGGGCAAGCCGTATTCACGCGTGCTGTTCGCAAAGTTCACCGTGGCCACCGGCTGTGTCACGTAGATGAACTGATTTGCGGTGGTGGATAGTGTGAGCGCGCAGGGTGCGCCGAAGGTGCAGCCGTAGAGATTCGGCAGCGTGCCATTGCCGGCCACGCCACCACGAGTCTCGCCTACCCAGGTGTTGCCCCATACGTGCCAGTCGCCGGTCGCGGTGATCGTGTCGCCGCCGGCGTTATCGAAGATGCCGGCGCTGACGAGGTCGACGTTGCTGCCGCTGACGTTTGCATTGAGGATCATGTTGCCGGTGAGCGCACGCACCAGCACGTCGTTGCCGCTGACGCCGGATCCGCTCAGCGCGGTCGGCGTATTGGCGGCGGCACCGAAACCGGTGGCGGCGACATTGCCGATGCCGACGGTGCCGGCGTTGACGAAGGTGAAGTCGCCGTTCGCCGAGCCGGCCAGCGTGGCCGACGAGACGTTGTTGCCGGCGTTGTCGAGGTTCACCAGGCCGGCGCTGGATTGCGCGAGCAGGGATGCCGCGGTGACCGCTGCGGCCTGGGTAATGTCGCCCGCACTGATCAGCGCCAGCGTATTCGTGCCGAGGTTGAGTGCGCCGTTGACCGCGATGCCGCCGCCGGCACCGCTGTAGAGCGTGAGATTATGGGTGTAGGTGATCGGTGCGGAAACGGTGATCGCACCGGCCTGAATGTCGCTGCCCAACACCAGGTCATGCGCGGTGATGTTGCCGATTTCCGTCGCGCTCAGGGCGAATCCGGTCGCACCACCCAGGGCGATCGCATCGTCCGGATTTTCGGTCAGCGCGCCATTGGCGTCGACCCCGCCCGGGCGCAGGTCGATCGTGCCTGTGCTGGCCAGCGTGCCGTCCAATACCAGCGCGTCGGTCGTGCCATCGTTATGCGCGCGCACAACGACGTTGCCACTGCCGCTGTCGATGGTCGGCGACGCGAGTATGGTGCCGTCTCCTTGCGTGCTGACCAGGCTGACGCCGGCGCCACTGCCGGCCGACGTGCCGCTCAGATAGATATTCCCGCTGCCACTGCTCACCGTGGTCAGGCTGTCGAGTACCAGTCCATCGTTGAATGCGGGAGTGCTGACATAGCCGCCGTTCACTGCGCCGTAGCCGCGCAGATCGATCGTGCCGGTCGTGCTTTGCAGCGTGTAATTGACGGCCGACAAGCCATCAAGACTGCCGAACTGGTAGCTGCCGCTGCTGCCGATGCCGGTGATCGCGAGGCTGCCGCTGGTGGTGGTGATCAGGCTGGCGGCGCCCTGGGTGCTGGCGAACAGCGAGACACCGCTGCCGCCGCCGGTGCCCATGCCGAAGATGTCGATATTGCCGGTGGAACTGTGCAGATCGGTCTGGGTCAACGAGACCCCGGTCCCCCCGCCATAGTAGCCGGCGAGGCCGCGCAGGCTGATCGTACCGCCCGCGTTCGCATCGCTACCCGCAATACGCGTGTCCAGCGTGCTCTGCTGCAGTGAAATGCCGGTGATGAAGGATTGGGCGAATCCATTGACGGGATCGTCCTGCCCGAACATGGCGATGCTGCCGCCGTTGGTCAGCAGATTCGCGGTGTTGAACGAAATGTCGCCGTTGTTGGTGCTGCCGTTGTTGGCATCGCTGTCGAACACCAGATTCAACGCACCGACCGTGGACTGGATAGTGAATGGGCCGTTGCCGGAGATATTGGTATTGGCGTCGAGGCGGAAGGTCAAGGGTGCGGTGCCCACGTTGCGCAGGATGTCCACGCCGCCGTTGATGGTGATATTGCCGTTGGTCGTGCTGCCACTGGTGCCGGTGGTGATGGTGACGTTGGAGCCGCCGTTCAACGCATCGTTGATGTCACCGTCCTGGATCGTCGAGGTGGTCAGCGGTACGAAAGGAGGATTGACCGGCAACGTGCCGACAGCGCTGCCGTGAACGATGGACACGTCGTACGGATCGATCAGCCAGGTGCCGGCTGCGCCGTTGGCGGCACCGGCGCTGACCTGGATGCCACGCAGGTCGAGCCCGCTGCCGGATGTCTCGATCAGGCCACCGTTGCCACTGGTGGAGCCGCCGCGCGCGCTGAAACTGCCGTAGGCGTAAAGCCCATTGGCACCCTCGGCGATGATGGATCCGCCATTGCCATTGGTCACGGCATTGGCGTTCAGCGTCGAGAGATTGTCGATCTCGGCGACGTTGCGTGCGTTCAGGCTGATCGTGCCGCCGCTGGAGCCGGAAGCGTCCAGCACAGAGGGGATCGAACCCACCTCGGTCGTTTCCGAGAGGATGCCGACGTTGTAACCATCGACCTCCACGCTGCCGCCACCGGCACCGTTCCCGCTCACATCCAGGGTTCCACCCTGCACCAGTACCTGATCGCTGGTGCCGTTATCGGAGCCGCTGGTCAGCACAATCTTCCCTGCGCGGGACTGCAGCGAATGTGCCTGTATCACGCCATTGTTGACCACCGATGCAAACGACACGACACCATCGTTTGTGCCGCCGGACGCCTGCGCCAGGATCTGGCCGCCGTCGGCGCTCAAGTTCGCGCCGGCGTTGTTCTGTGCGTATATGCCGTTGCCATTGGTCGCGCCGACATTGATCGTGAGCTGGGTCAGTCCGTCGCCACCGATGTCCAGGGTGATCTGGCTGCCTGCCCCGAGCGCGATCGTGCCTTGTGGCGCATTGATCGATGCGGCGTTGATGCCGTCGCCGTTCTGCACACGGCCACCGAGCAGGGCCACCGTGCCGTAGATCGGCACCGTGATCGTCCCCTCATTGTCGACATTGCCTTGCTGAACTACGCCCGCGGTGCCGAACACGAACGAATTGCTCGTTACGCCTGCATTGAAGGCGTTGTCGCTGATGGCCAGGGTGGAGGCCACCAGGCCGCCCACGTTCACCTGGGCGCCGCTGCCGAACAGTATGCCGGCCGGATTGACCAGGAAGACGCTGCCGTTCGACGCGTTCATCGCGCCCAGGATGTTCGATGCTGTCGGGTTGTCGCCGGCGAAGCCGACTACCCGGTTCAGGGTGACACTGCCCGCGACCTGCTGATTGAAGTTGACCGTATTCTGCGCACCGATGGAGAACGAGCCCCAATTGATGATCGCTCCCTTGGTGGTCTGGGTGATGGTGGTGCTCTGGGTCAGCGGGATCGAAGTGTTCTGGGCTGGGTTGTACGAAATGCTCGCGCTACCACTTGTCACGGTCCCGACACGCGGCAGTTCACCAAGCGCCACTTGCGCCAGCGCGGGCGAGGCGATCGGCGCGAGAACCAGCGCAATCGCAAGCGCCAGTGGGCGGCAGGCTGGGAGGTAAGCGGGCTTGAATGCACTCATGGCAGATCTCCGATCGCGACGCCGATGCGCCGCCGTTCGCGTGATGGCGCGCAGGCGCGCCATCGGGTGTCAGAAGAATTTCTGGAACTGCAGAAACACCCGCGGTCGCTTGTTGCCATCGCTGGTCACGGCCGGTCGCGTGTCGCTCCAGCCGAGAGTCAGGTCGAGCGAGAAATTGCCCGGCTTCGCCCAGTTCAGGCCCAGGCCGGGACCGCGCAGGCTGCGGACCGGGCGGCCACCGGGTGGCGTGTACGAGCGATCGAGCCAGCCGCGCGAGGCGTCGTAGAACGCATAGGGCGTGATGTCCGCGCTCAGCGCATAGCGGTATTCGAGGTTGGCGATGATGCCCTGATTCACCAGCACCTCGCCCTGCGGATAGGCACGCACGGCATCGTGGCCGCCGAGCGATAGCTGCTCGGACGCGTCCAGGTTGCCGCTGCTCAACTGGCCGCCGATGCCGAGGAACAGCGTCTGCTTCGGCGCCAGCGCCTGCAACCGGGAGAACTGGAAGGTGAGCTTGGTGAAGCTGCCTTCGGTGTGGCTGCCGTAGATGCTCTGGTCGTAGGCGCGCGCGGCCGGGTCGCGGATGTGCAGGTCGCCCACATACAGCACGCCGTTGCTGCTGAAATAACCGCCGCCACCGAAGTCGTCGCGACGTTCCCACGCCCAGCCAAGTCCCACGCCGTGCACCTGCTTGTGCGAGCTGTAATCCACGGCGTGCAGATTGTCGGTGAGTAGCTTCTGGTCCACGGAAAGCCGAAGGAACAGGTTCTGGTCGCGTTGGCGGATGACCGGGAAGGTCATCGATGCATCGTCGATCAGTGCGGTGCCATACGCGTCCAATGGCTGGAAGGCGCCGCCGAGGGTGTAGTCGACGCGGGCGACGCCGGCGCCGACACGGATGCCGTCGTTGCCGAGCGGCGCCTCGTAGGACAGTCGTCCGAACGTGGTGCCGCCATGTTCCGAGAACAGCGCACGCGCATCCAGGTTGTCGCCGATGCCGAACGGGCTGTTCCAGCGCAGCGAACCGCCCAAGCGCCATATGCCGGACTCGCGTGTGCCGTAGTCGTCGATGCCCACCGAGGCGGTCACCGGATGGGCACGGCTGATCTTCACATCGAGGTCGGTGGTGCCAGGCGCAACGCCCGAGCTGAGCGAGGACTGCGCCTTGATGCCGGGTATATCCGACAGCAGCAGCATGGTGCGCTCGTAGACCTTGCCGTTGAGCGGCTGCCCTGGCACCAGTGGCGCCAGCATCGCGCGGATGCGTGCTTCCTTGATCGGTGCGGTCGGATCCACCTCGACCTTCATCTCGCCGAGGCGGCCCTCGATCACGCTGATCTCGACCACGCCGTCCTTCACTTCCTGCACCGGTACCAGCGCGGTGGCGAAGATGAAACCGGCCTTGTGATAGAGCATCGTGACCCGCTTCGCCAATTCGTCCAGATCAGCCAGCGTCACCGGCTTGCCGATATGTTCGGCAGCCAGTGCGTCGAGCTGTGTCGCGGGGAACACGCTGGCGCCGTTGAACACCACCCGGCGCAGCACGAAGCTGGCTTGTGGCGCAGTCACCGGCGGCGGCGCGGGTACGTTCTGCGGTTGCGGCAACGGTGCTGCCTGCTGGTTGTCGGCGGGAATCTGTGGCGTGGCCTGTGACTGCAGACCCTGACTGGTGGTCTGGGCAAACGCGGGCAAAGCCAATAGTCCCAACACGATCGCCAACGACAAACGTCGCGGCGGCAGCGCAATCCTCGCGAGGCATGTCATGGCTTGGCTCCCACGGTGAGGCGCCAGTCACCGATGACATCGAACGGCGCCCAGAAGAACGGATGATCCATGCCCTTGGTATGCAGCACGGCCAGTTGCGCGCGCTGCATGGCCACCTGCACGTCGCTGCCCTTGGCCAGTTCGCCGTACAACGTGGACATCAGCAGCTTGGTGGCGTCGTCGGAGACCGGCCACAGCGAGACGATCAGGCCGGAACTGCCGGCGGACAGGAACGAGCGGGTGAAGCCGAGCACCTCGTCGCCATCGGCGACGCGACCCAGTCCCGACTCGCAGGCCGACAACGTCACCAGCGAGACCTTGTCGAGATTCAGTCCGAGCACTTCGTGTGCTTCGAGGAAATCGACCTTGCCGTTTTCATTGGCAAGCAGGATGCGCGAGTACAGCGGATCGATGGTATCGGCTTGCGCATGCGCGGCGACGTGGATCAGCGAGGTCTTGCCGGCGCTGGCCTCGAAGCGGCTCTTGGTCGCCTGGTCGTGCAGGAACAGTTGCGTGCCCGGGAATGCGGCCGCGAGCGCCTTCACCTCGGCCTCGGAACCGGGCAGTGCGTATTGCGGCGCCACGTCCGGATTGCCGAACGCGGTCAGCGAACCGTTCATCACGGTGCCGCGCCGGATCAGCTGCATCGCGATGCTGATCGATGGCGTCACCGAGATCGGGTGTTGCTCGATCAGGTAATGGCCGTCCACGCGCAAGGCTTGAAACGGCAGATAGTGCAGCGGCCCGTGTGGCACCACGATCAGGCGAGCATTCAGCGGCAGGTTCAACGGCTTGATCAGCAGTTCACCGAGTTGTTCGGCGGCCCCTACCGCGCTGCGTCGGCCCGCGATGATCGACTGGCGGAACGCATCGACCAGCCGGATCAGGTCCTTGTGTGGAATCGGATAGCTCTGCTCACGCAGGCCGTCGTCGCCGACCACCCAGACCAGCAGGCGGTCGGGCAGCGAATGGAACTCGACCACCCGTTCGTCGGCATGCAGCTGTTTCTGCAACTCGGCCACCGGAATGGTGGACGCCACGCCCGGGGCGAGTTTGGCGCGGTCGCGCACCTCGTCCAGCAACGCGCGCGAGCGGCTACGCTCGGACAGGTCGAACGCTGTCGCGCTGTCGCCCATTTGCGAGTACAGATCGATTGCTTGCGCGAAGACGCTCTGCACATCGGAGAACAGGCCGATCTTGAATTCCTCGCTGCGGAATTGCGCGCGGACCTGATCCAGCCCGTCCAGCGCCTGGGTCCAGGTCGCCGCCGCCTGTGCCTTGTCGCCCATCGCCAGCTGGCTGCGCGCGATGCCGTCCTCGGCCCAGAAGCGCTGGTAGCCGCCGTCGTCGCCGCTGGCCGAGTGTTCCAGTTCGCGATAAAGCACCAGCGCGTCGGCCGGCTTCTTCTCGGCCAGCAGCAGCTTGGCCTCGGTACGTTTCAGTTCGGTCGACAGCAGCGTGTCGGTCGCGGCGATCTTCAAGCTGCCCAGTTCGGTACGCGCACTGGCCAGGTCGCCTGATCCAATCAGCGCGTTGACCAGCGACAGCTGCACCAGTGGACGGTAATGATCCGAACTGCCCGGTAGCGCCAGCCGGTATTCGGCGATCGCGCCGTTGTAGTCGCCCTGGCGCGCGGCCGCATCGCCGAGCACCTTGTGTGCGGGGCCGACGATCTGGGTCGGATCCTTCACGGTCTGCTTGAGTGCGGCGTTGGCGAAGGCGACCGCCTTGTCGTAGTCGCCGCCGTAACCGTAGACGATCGCCAGGTCGCGGTAGGCGCGCGCCAGCAGTTCGCTGTCCTTGCTTTGCTGGGCGAGATACAGCGCCTGGCTCGCCGCGCGCACGCTTTGGCGCAACTCGCCCTTTTCGGAAAGCGCAACCGCCAGGCTGCAATATTGATAGCCGTCCATCTTCAGCGGACTGGCGCCATACAGCAGGGCGCCATCGGCGCTCAGCGCCAGCGCGGTATCGGCATCGTCCATGCGCGCCTGCGCGTTGAGCGCGGTCGAAGTATCGATGGCGGCCGCATCGTGACTGCGCAGGGCCGGCAGATCCTGGGCGGCGAGGTTGCCGGCAAGAATCGTGATGATCGCGGTGGCTAGCCGGATCAGGATGAGCTGTGCGCGCACGTGGTGTCCCTCCCAACTTGCGAGTCGGCCACGTGATGCGGCGGGCTCCTGACGTTTCGGCAGTCTAGGCAGCCACGACAGCGCGGCCTATTCCCAGTAGGGCATAGCTCATTCGGATGACAGCTGCCTTTGCTGGCTGCGGCAGCGATGGCGCTCAGCGCATGAGCGGCAGCGCGCGACGGGCGTCGGCGCTGCCATGACGCTCGATCGCCATCATGTCGGGCAGTTCGAACCAGAAGGTGCTCCCGCGCCCGGGTTCCGAACGCAGACCGATCTGCGTGCCCAGCACTTGCGCCAGGCGCGCCGCGATCGCGAGTCCCAGCCCATAGCCGTCGCGGCGATCGCCGTCGCCATGCAACTGCACGAATTCCTCGAAGATGCGCTGCTGATGGATCGCCGCGATGCCCACGCCGTTGTCGCGCACCTCGATGCGCACGCCATGGCGCCGCCAGCGCGCGGCGACCAGTACGCGCCCATGCGCGCCGCTGCATGCGATCGCGTTGCTGACCAGTTGTCGCAACAGGGCCGCAGTCAGTTCGACATCGCCGTGCAGGTGATGGTGACTCACGCGCCAGATCAGGCTGACGTTGTGCTGCCGTGCATCGTCGAGCTGCCAACTGCGATCATGCAGAAACAGATCAGCCACGCCGAACGGGGCCGACGCGACTTCCACCACGCCGGCATCCAGTTGCGATATTTCAAGCAGAGCGTCAAGCAGTTTGGTCATCACGCCGATGCTGGTGTGCATCTGTGCCAGCAGCGCCTGCTGCTCTGCGTCGATGCCCGGATGCAGGCTGGCGGTGATCAGCTGCATCGCCTGCAAGGGCTGCCGGAAGTGGTGGCCGACCAGCGCCATGAACTGCGTCTTGCTGCGCGAAGCCGCCTGGCTCTGGCGCAACTGATCCAGTGCGTCGATCGCGGTGGCACGCTGGATTGATGTCCGGTCGAGCCGGTTCGCTGCCAGTAGTGCGGCCAGCGCGCTGGTACTCGTCTGCAGCCGGGCAAATTCCCGGTGGGCTTCATCTGTCTGGGCGATGCTGTTGGCGCCGCTGAGCAAGTCGTCCAGCGCACGTTGCATCCGCTGCAACGGCTGCAGCACGCGATAGCGCATGCTGTGCATGGCGAGCAGGGTCAGCAACACGATGCCGAAGCTGTTGAGGGCGCCGTACAGCCATACCAGTCGCTGCGCGTGCCAGCGCGCCTGCGGATCGACGTGCAGGGTCAGTGTTCGGTGCCGGCCGTCGCCGACGGGTGACTCGCGCCGGTAGTCTTCCAGTGGCGCCGCGGTCGGTGCGCCGCTGTGCAACTGCACGCCATCGGTTTGCTGCAGGTCGATGCGCTGCAAGCGGTCGGCTTCGCCCATGCGCAACGCATCATCGAGCAGGCGCTGCGTTGCATGGCCGGCATCGCGATCCAGCGCGGTGGAGAGCTGCTCCAGGTGCAGCGCGATACGCATGTGCGCCATGTCGTCCATGTCGCGCAGCTGGCGGATCGTGAGCGTCGCGGTCAGCGCGAGTGCGGCAAGCGCGCACGGCAGCACCCCGTCGGCGAGCAGACGTGGCAGCAAGGCAGTCGGTCGGCGCAGCATGACCTTAGCGTTGCCGTGTGGCCGGTGCCGCGGGGGCACCAGGGGCATTCCGGCCGGGACAGGTGGCCACGGAGTGATGTTGTCGTTGCATGGGAGTCATGGCAAAGGTCGATATCGGGTCGATTCGTAGTGCGATGCACAATCTCCTTATGCCTTGTGCGCAGCGGCTTCCATGGCCGCGACACATGCACTCTAGAAAATTCGAGTAGCCGATTCGATACGCAGTTCGGCATAGCAACATGCGGCATAGAGCGAATTGCATATCGAAAAAATGCGGTGCCCTGCACACACTGCGGGATATCGAATACCAGCCACCGCTGCGCCCTCGTGCGCGAAGACCGGAGAGTTCCCATGAACGCCATTCGTCCGCTGTCCTGCCTCGCCGCCGCCCTGCTGCTGGTCGCCACCTGCGCCGTGGCACAGGATGCCGGCTCGGCACCGCCGTCCTCGAATGCTTCGGATACGCCGTCGGTGAAGTCGATCGTCGATCAGCTGAAGGTCAAGGACGATGACTCGGTCAACACCGGCGCCACCCGCTCGCTGCGCCTTGGTGGCGCGGAAGCTGCCGGCAAGGTGGCTGATGAGCCGGTGGCCCCGCCACCGCCGGCCTCGATCTCGATGCAGATCCAGTTCGCGTTCAACTCCGACCGCATCGAAGGCGCCTCCGCCACCACCATGAGCAATCTGGCCACCGCGTTGGGTTCGGACGAACTGAAGGGGCGCACGTTCCAGGTCATCGGTCATACCGATGGCGTGGGCTCAGCGGGTTACAACATGCATCTGTCGCAGATGCGCGCCGCCTCGGTGAAGCGTTTCCTCACCGAACATGGTGTGGCTGCCGACCGGCTCAGCGCCAGCGGCAAGGGCGCCAGCGAATTGCTCAACAAGGCCGATCCGACCGCGGCCGAGAATCGTCGCGTCGAAATCGTCGCCAGCGGCGGCTGAGGACACGCTCATGCCGATGCATGTGGTCAACGGCGCCACCCTGATGTGCAGTTTCGGTGTGGCGCCATCGAGCCTGGTGGTGCTGCCGGTGAACAGGATGCTCTCCGGTAATCAGCCGGCGGCGACGATCATGGATCACATCCCGATGACCAACATCATGCCGTTCGGCATGTGCATGTCACCGAGCAATCCACAGGTGGCCGCCGCGACCACGGCTGCGCTGGGGGTGCTGACGCCGCAACCGTGCATCCCTGCCACCACGTCGCCGTGGGTTGCTGGAACGCCGACGGTGCTGCTGGGCAACCAGCCTTGTCTGGACAACACGCATACCTGCATGTGCATGTGGGGCGGCGTGGTGACGGTCAGCGTGCCGGGCCAGATGACGGAACAGATTCCCTGAGTACGCTGCCGCAGACCGGAATGCTCCAGCGCATCGATCCGGCAGCGTGAGTTGTCCTTGTATCGTGTGACCTCATGGGTTTTCGCGGAAATCACGCCTTGGGATGCCAGGATGTCGATCCGCATTCGATTCCGGTCGATTCAGTGAACTGCGGGATACGTCGCCCGTATCTGCCGGTACTGTTCTTCCAGTTCGGCCGGCAACGGCTTCATCGCTGCCCGTTGATTCAACGCTTCGATCACAAGTTTCTCCATCGGCAGGCGTTCTTGCCGTTCTTCGCTCTGTCCGGTGTATCGCAGGAGAAGCTTCAGCTGCAATAGCTGCTGCAGTGACGATCGCGGGTTTTGCTCGGCAACGAATTCGCGGCACAGAAACCGCACAGGGTCGGTTTGAGGCGCGGCGAGCCCTTCATGCGTGATGGCGAACACCACGATGCCGAAGATGAAACCACGCAGATCTACGCTTGTGATCGGATCCTTGAGCAACGACTCCAGTGCCGGAGCCAGTGAATTCCACGGAGTCTTATGCTGAAGCAGTACGCGTAGTGCCGCCTCGCGCGCCTTGTCGCTGCGGCTGGTGCGAAGATAGTCCAGCCACGCGGCCGACTGCCCAGCCCCTGGGACCTCCTGCAATCGAACAATATCGCCAAGCAGGATAACGAGTGCCCCCGCATCCTCGCCTGCCGGCAACACGGTGGCCGGTTTCCCGGTGGATCCTTGCAGAAACAGCACGGCAGTCTGGCCGGGTACCAGGTCGCCGTAATCAGCTTGCCAATACGGGATATCCGGATTGGAAGGCACCATTGACGAGTGCTCTACACGTGTAAAAGTCAAAATTGTGGTGGTCGCAGCCCCCTTGATGACATGCAGTTGTTCGATCTGGGCGGAAACGGTCCAGATCAGTGGAATAGGTTCAAGGCCGGCGGATGACGAAGTGACGACTCGGTTGTAGTGCGTGATTTTGCCGGCAACAATCAGCGGAGACCTGGCAGCCAGCGATTCGATGCCCGACTGGTAGATCTGATCTGCGCCGGTTCCGGCGAACGCGGTCATGGCCATTGTTCCTCCAGCAAGGACTGCAAATATGGAACCTGAATTCACGGGGATCATATGCCTGGCGCTGCATTCGTGTTGACGGTGTGATTGACGTTGGGGTAGGGGTCGGCAAGATTCGGTGTGCCGCCGCCTTTGCCGATGCCAACCGGACCTATGGTGGGGTTTTGTGAGAACGGCGTGCAGCGGTTGCCCACCGGCTGTGTCGTGTCGACAGCAACGTTGAGCTGCATCGACCATTCGAAGTTGCGCAGGAACACAAACGACGTCGCCTTGTCGTGCACGGCCCATTCGATGTTCTGCACTACAAGCCAGACCTTGAAACCATCGGAGAAGAACATCTGTCGCAGCTGCCGATTGATCGGTGGAGGTGGGGCAGGCGCGCCGCCGCGCGGGTCGACCCAGTCAGTGGATTGATTGGGGCTGTCCTCATGATGGACGGTTTGTCGGTCGCCATCTCCGGTAAATGGCGTTACCCCTTCATAAAACGGCTTGGGTCCGTTGATCTGGTCGCGGATGGGCAAAACGACCGTTATCTCGATCAAGGTGTGGGTATAGCGCATGCGTCGATCATTGGTGAGCACGGTCTGCAGGAATCCGACCTGGTGGTTTTGCGCGCAATCGGTTTTTCTCGGGCAAGACGCATCGAGCTTGATCTTTACCTTGGGATCTGTGGACATGGTGGCGATACCTGGCGCATTGCCCAGGTCCACGCCGAGCGCGGCTTCGTTAGCCTGGGTAACGCCACCGGTGACGGTGGTGTCGGTCACTTCAAAATCGATGCCGTGGATCGGCACAGGTTTGGAATCGCTTGCGGTACCGTTTGGATGGGTATAAGTGACGGAGACTGAAGCCGTCTTGGCGGGAATCTTGCCGGTGGCATCGTCAGGCTTGAAGCTGCGCAAATTCACGGTATCGCCAGTGCTCACCGGATTTCCCGTGCCATCCACCAGTGCCGCGTCACCACCTGACACGGTCCAACTGAAGGTGCCCCCAGATGGAGTGCCGACTGCGGTAATTGCCAACGGATGTCCCGGGCAGGCTACTGCCGCCGACAGGGTGATTACCACCTTGACCTGCAACGGACACGGCGCCTTGCTGCCCGGCGCGCAACTGCTCGCGCCGCTGGCGCTGGGAGATGGTGTCTTGTCGCCCCAACACATTGCACAACGCTCCCGATGGCATCGCGCCGGATCACACGCTTCGCTACTGCCAAGTGCAGCTCAAGCGCACCGACGATATGACTATCTTGTGGCTTTGGCCCGGTACTGCCTATGTGCGTGAAGGATTAGGCCGCGTGGTCTAAGCCCAGCCAACGGCAATCCTCCGCGCATGTCCGGATAGGTGCAGTTCAGTGCTTCGGCACGGTGCGCAGCTCGTCTTCGAACCACTGGGCATCGTTTTGGAATCCGACGATTGCGGGTTGCCGCTTGTAGAGCACGATGAAAAGCTTGCCATGGTGTAGCAGCATGTCTTCGCGCTGGAACCAGGACGTCGTCAGGAACGGGTCCTGCATCGGCGCGGTGGACATGAGGGTGCCATCCGCCATGTTCGATGGATAGTGAAAAGCTTCGGTTTCGCCGGGGTTAATGGCCCGAAGCATCAGTTTGGCCGCGGCTTCAATCGATGCTCTGTCCCAGGCTCCCGTCCGGGGGGCCGGAAGTCGCACGATGAGAAAATTGACACCTTCGAAAATATCGACAGACGATCCATCGAGAACATACGCATGATGCAAAAGATCGAGTCCGATCTTGCCTGCTGGATGGTAGCTGTGGCTTGCATGATTTGGCGGCGCGTACGGGTTGGCGGCTTGACTCAACATGGTTTCGCACCATTGCATGGATTCGGTCCTGGCGCCGCTGTTGAACGTCTCGAAGTCCGCGATGGCAATGAAATCTCCAGCGGGGATGCGTTCGATCTGTTGCAGCCAGTGTTCGATGATCTCGCTTGCGTTCATGGCATTCTCGTTTGAGGCGTGTCGCTGCGTGGAACGTGCGGTCGATATCGCTGTGGTCATGAAGCACAACAAGATCAGGCCGAGTACTTGCCGTACGCTGAAGATGTGTGGTTCGCCACGTCGTTTCATGAGGGAGGCAGTTCGGGTTTCAATCATCATAGATCGCGATGATCTTTGTGATTTTCAGGCCCGGCAACTTGTTCGGGTCGTCGTCGTTCGGGTACCAGGCAGAGGTAAACTGGACAAGCGCCTGAAATGAATGCTTGAGCACCGCATCGGCGCTTTTCTCGCGGCTTCCGTTCTCGCCGCCGGGGTAGTAGTGGGTTTCCAGTGACCCGCTTTTTCCTTCGGGGCCGTTCTTGGCCGTGAATTTCAGGCAGGCCTCGAAGGCGTTGAAACCCATGCTGGTGGTTCCGTCCGGCATCTTCGTTTGCGATGGTGGGTATCGCCGTCCGACATCGTGCTCGGTCACTTCCTGGTCGACCAGGGAGTAGCCGGGATGGTGGTGCAGGGCGGGCATGGCCGTGCTCTCTGGATCCTCTTTGGCGGTTTTGGGCGATGCGGGATCGGCATAGACATAGACCATGACAGCTTCTCCGGGGAAGCCGAGCTGCAGGATGATTTTTCGTGCGAAGCGAACGATCGCCTGGCACTCAGCCGAGTATTCGATGTAGTCGGCAATGGGCCATGCACCGCCTTCGTTGTTGAAGTATTTCGGATGATTGAATTTCGACGGCACGGCCGGGTTCGCCTTGAGCGCATAGCCCGGAATCTTTTTCATGAGTTCGTGTACAACGTGGTGTGGATTGGTGCTGGCCATTGGCGACACCAGTTCCATCGCCATGCGCATTCGTTTTCGGGTGACTGCGTGCGTGTGGTTGCCGGTGTCGCGCGGCTGGTCGACGGTGACGAAGATGGTGTCGGACGTACTGTCGGACAGTGCAGTACTGGTCGTTGTGCTCCAGTGGATGCTGTTGCTCAGGACGTGCACCGTCTTCTCGAGCTTTCCCGCGGACTCCATGTGCAATGTCAGGGGGCCGGGGGCGAAGGTCACGCCGGTCTTTTCGAAGACCAGACCGTTGAGAATGCTTTCGCCACGGATGTCGCCGACCTCGCTACAGGCATCAGGTGGTTCGATCTGCAGAGTCAGTTCGACCGATACGGCAAGGTCCATCGAATGCGTGACCGGGTCGCCCTTGCTAGTGGTCCATTCGGGTTTCTGATAGCGGACACCGCTGTCTTTCCAATCCTTTTCATTGTCCTTGAGAAGATCGTGATCGGAGAGGAATTTGAGTGAAACGATGCTGATGCTGGATATCGGCTTGCACTGAAACGGACACGATGCGCTGCTGCCTGGCGGACACGCGCTGGCTCCGCTGGAACTTGGCGTGGGTGGTCTATCGTGGGGAGGCACTGCCTAGGTTCCCGTCTGGTGTGCGAAATCCCACCAGTTTCCCAGTACGCCGAGCGCTTTCAGATAAAGCTTGTCGACGCGTTTGGTCGGCGTGCGGATCGAACGATCCTTCAATGTCGGTGCAATCCACGGCAGTAGTGGATCGCGCTCAAAACCGCTGCCGAGCACGAACATCAGCGTGGCGATCAGGGTGATGCCGCGCGTACCGGTGATACCGTAGCCCGCACCGGTCCCGATCGCCGTGCGAACCAGTAACTGCACGTGCTCCGTGCCGATGTTATTGCACTTGGCCGGAAACACCTGTCGCAAGCGTGCCTGCAGTGCATGGTCGAACACCGGAAGGTTGTGCGGGCCGAGCGATTCGTCCGGCATCGTGCGAAGCTGTTTCAGTTCCGCTGCAAAGCGTGCGGTGTTCGGCGTGCCGCTCGCGTCGCGGTAGTCGGGAATGATGTGTTCGATGTATTCCCACGCGCGCGCATAGAAGCGGTCACCACGCGCGACCTGGTCGGCGGAAGGGGACTCTTTGAGGATTTCAGCAGCCCATGGCAACAGGGGGTCGGTGTCGAAGCCGCCGCCGAGCAGGCACATGAATTCGATGTACATGCGCACGCAGCATTCCGCGGTGAAGCCGTAACTCTTGGATTTCTCCCATCCATACCGTATGACCCGGCGCATCTGCTTCTCGCCGAGCAAATGGCAATGACCGGGGAAATACTCTTTCAGATGAGCGTAGGTTCGGTCCTCGAAAGCGAGGGTGGCGGCACGCTCCAGCACATCCATCTGAGTCTGGCGGATCGTCAGCATGGCTATCTCCCGAACCCAGCCGACGAGCCGGCGTAGGTCTGCTCGGCCATCCTGATGGCTTGAGACTGCAGCGAGCCGGACGCGATCGAAAACCGCAAAAGAACGTCCGGGTCTTCATCTTCAAGCATGAAGCACAGTGCAGGTCCGAACATCATCGCCAACTGCTCCTTGTCGCAGGTAGGCAGAAACGTGCGTAGCACACGCGGGTCGTAGTAGCGGAAATACATCGGCTTGATGGTGGGGTCGTAGACCATCAGAAAGGTACGCAGATGTCGGCGCAGTTGTTTGAACGGTATTGACGCGCGCAGGAAGATTCCCCAGCTGTCGCCCCAACCATTTCTGACCAGTGCATCGATAAAGGCATGGTCGCGTTCAAGCTTTACCAGGTAGGGTGCTGCGCGTACGAGGTCGGGTGCGAGTTCGCCGGTGTAGAGACATTCGAACTCGCATTCCGATCTGACGACGGAGGGATAGATGCCGTCGTTGCGTGCACCGTCGAGCACGGCGTACAGCTGGGTGCCATCGTCTGGGTGCGTTGGCCACAGTGTGCTGAGGACTTTTTCTGCGTGGGCGTACGGCATGGCTTCATTCACCTAGGTCTGCCCTGATGCCTGGGCTTTTCGCGCGGCTTCGCATTTCTCGCAGAAGGGCGTGCCGGACTTGGCGGCATCCTTGAGTACGCCGGCCTGAGGGGATGCTGGCGGAGGCGGAGCATCGCCAGGAGCAGGGGGAGGCATCGCTTCACCCGGCTTGGCTTGGTCCGCTTCCAGCGGATCTTTCGGGGCAGTTGGCGAGCTCCCCGACCCGGTTCCCGCTGAACCGCCGCTATTGATCATCACCATCGTGCCTTGCATGGAGATGCCGGACGGATTGATGTTGATGAAGTTGCTGCCTACCTTCAGCGTCAGCGTCGCACCGGCCTCGATAACCAGGTTCACGCCGGCCTTGAGATGGATTTCGGTGCCCGCATCCAGCGCTGCGTTGGAGCCGACTTTCTGCTGCAGGTTGGTGCCGGCATTCAGCGACACGGTGCCATCGACCTTTTCGTTCTGGTCGCCGGTGATGGTGAGGTGCTTGTCGCCCGTCACTTTCTCCAGCTGATCTCCTTTGACGATCAGGTGGCGATCCTTGCCGATCCATTCCATCGAATCGTTCTTCACGCGAGCGTCCCGATTGCGCTCGGCATGCGTAAACAGCTGCTCGCTGCCCTTCTTGTCCTCGAAGCGTATCTCGTTGAATCCGTCACCGCCCTTCGATGACCAGCTCTTGAGCGTGCTCTTGGTCATCTCACCGGGTAGCGCGTACGGCACGGTGTTGTCGCCGTTGTAAACGCAGCCGGTGATCAGAGGATGGTCGGGATCGCCTTCCAGGAAATCGACAATCACCTCCATGCCGATCCGCGGCAGGAAGAACGCGCCCCAGCCGCGGCCGGCCCAGGCCTGCGATACGCGAATCCAGCACGAACTCTTGTCGTCGCTCTTGCCCAGGTGATCCCAGAAGAAATGCACCTTCACCCGGCCGTACTGGTCGGTGTAGATCTCCTCGCCGGCCGGCCCGGTGACGATCGCCGTCTGCGGCCCGCGCATGCGCGGGCGCGGCGTGTCGCGCGGCGGCCGGTAGGGGAGTGCCAACGGCATCACGCTGAAGTCGTTGCGGTAATAGCTGTCGCCACTGTCGTCGTCGAGATTGTTTTCGCCGCGATGATGTGCGCGCAGCGTGCGCCAGGCCGGTTCCAGCACCTCGTTCGGTGCATCGTCCAGTTGGAATGCCACGCCGGGGCGAATATCCAGATGCGTGCTGGCACCATCGAGCAGTTCGTGCCCGGCTTCCTCGATCTCCATCGCCAACTTGGTGCGATCGTCGCCGCCGCTGTGATCCAGATAGCCACCGGGGTAGCGGAAGCTCTGGAACGATTTCTGCGCGCCCACCGTGAGCATGGTGTCCACGCCCGCTTCCAGGTTCTGGGTGGGCTTGGTGAAGTCGAAGTCGCGCATCATCACGCGGCCGGTGCGCATGCGCTGCCGCCGCGTCAGCGCGAACACCACCGCCTCGTACTGCTCGGTCCAGTTGGCGGCGAAGCGCAGGTTCGTCACCTGGCCCTTGTAGTCCTTCTCCTGGTGATCGGAAATCACCAGCACGTCGGCCGGTTCGTGCGGATCGTGCTTGAAGAAATAATGGATGCCGGCATCCTCCAGCAGCCGCCCAATGAAATCGAAGCTGCTCTCGTCGTACTGCACGCAGTAGTCGAGCGGCGCGTAGGTGCCGGAGAGATCGGTTTCGTGCTTGCCCAGCTGCAGCTCGCCCAGGATCGTGTCGACGATGTCGGGGATGCTCTGGTTCTGGAAGATGCGGCAGTCCTCGACCAGCTTCAGCTGCCAGAACCACGGCACCAGCACCGCCTCGTAGGTGGTCATTTCCTGCTTGTCGCCGGCGCCGGCAAACCACTGCGAACCGCTGCGCCCGAAACTGGCCACGATGCCGCTCCAGCACGCACCCCCGTCGTCGTCCTCGTCGCCGCGGTTGGCCCACAGCGTAAGGCGCTTGCCGACCAGCTTCTTCGCATCGATCGCATCGTCTTCCGAAACGATCGTCAGGCGAAACTCGAACGGCTGCGACAGCGCCTCATCGCCCTCGAAACGATGCAGCAGCAACACGTCCTCGCTCAACGGCGAGGTGAGGTGGAAGGGACGTTGCTTGGTCGAGTACGGCATGGCGACGCAGGACGGGACAATGCCCCTATCCTGCGGATTCGCCACCGCCGCGACCATTCGCGGTATGGGGTAGGCCGAGTGGCCGATTGGACCACTCGAGTCCATCCGCATGACATCAGGAGATGCTTTGGCGTTCTGTCAAAAAGCTCGCTCCTTCTTGAAGCCGCCTGCAGAGATTTCTATGTCAGAGAAAGCCGCGATCTGTCGTAGGCGCGTACTGATATTTGCTGAACAAAAGTTCGCGCAAGATCGTACGGCGATGTTGGACACCAGAAGCAATAGCTAGAGACGTAGTGGCGTAGACGTGAGGCGAGGTTGCCGACACGGTGATCTCAGGGGTTAAGAGTCTCAAGTATCCGCAGTGCACGAGCAGCCGGAAAAGCCGGGTTGTCAGGGCGAGTGCGTTGAAGCCAGCGAGTACCAGTTGCTGCCGACTACGTATTTTCTTGCTGTTTGACACGTCGATCGTTCATGGGATTCCCGTGTATAGATTTCTGCCGAAGTGACGCATGCTCGCAACTGAAAAATTGAATGCTTGAAAGCCGGGCATGCCGCGAATCGATTCAGAGACACGCTAACAGCCACAGGAAGACTCATCGGGAATTCACGGGTTCCCGGAAGCCACGCACATCGACGTGATCCGTGCACGATGCAGCATTGGGGCACGATGCAGCATTGGGGAAGGCACATGGACTTTGCACGTTTCGCCATTCTGGCGCTGGGTCTTTTGATCGGTTCTATAGGGGCGGCGCGGGCCACTGACCCACCCACTGCAGTTGCTATTCGGGTTCATTCCGCCGTTGCCCATGCGCAGGCAGTTCAGGTACCAAACGCGCTGACCTTCCCAGGCTTTACCGCCAAACCACAAGCACTCACGGCCCTCGCATCCCCGGCAGGGCTCGCTCCTGACGTTACTTATGGGGCGCCATACAAGTATGGCGCTTGGTTCCCGGGTGGAAGTGGCTGTGTGAGCGGCCCCCGATTCCCTGTCTTTACAGGGCCTCCCGAGTTGACTGTCAATGCGGCGATTGCTGATTATGAAAATCAATTCATCTCTTGCTTTGGGGGCGGGTGCGACTGGACTGCTGTTCTAGGTCCTGATCCAACAGATCCAAGTCCAGATATTTTTGCCTATATTGAAGATGGCGGTGGCTGCACGGGAGGAAATGAGGACATCTATGGAACAGCCCATTCTGCAAACGTTGGCGATGGCAACGTCAACGGTGACGGAGAAGGGGATCAGGTCAATAGTGCCGCGCCTGACGTCGGCGATCCCATCAATGCATCAACAGGCAACAAATACCTGAAGCAGGATGATTACGTTGACAACACGACTTGGCTGACTCTCAGCCGTTTCTATAACAGCAACGACGCGACACCCCGTAGTTTCATGGGTGCCCAATGGCGCCATAGTTTCGATCGATCGCTTCTCATCCTGGGCAGCCCGACCTCGACCATCATCATGACGCGTCCCGATGGCTCGCAAACGACGTTCACGAAGGGCGGTGGCGGATGGGTCAACCCCTTGTCATTGGTCGATCAACTCACGGAAACCGACAATGCGCAGGGTGTCGCGACTCTATACACCGTTTTTATCGGCGCCAATCGTCATACCGAAACGTACAGTACAGCGGGCTTGTTGCTATCGGTCACCGATCAGACCGGTCAAGGTATAGTGCTGACATACAGCACGCCATCGACGCCGACCACGATCGCACCTTCGCCGGGTCTGCTGCTCACAGTCACCGACTCAAGAAATCGCCAACTCAGTTTTGCGTATAACAGCAGTGGTCTCGTCACTCAGGTCACGTTACCCGACATGGGAACGTTGACTTATGTCTACGGTGGTAATGGGGACGGTGCCATTACGGCTGTTAATTACCCGGACCTCAGCAGCAAGCAATACCTCTACAATGAGTCTGGTTTAGTTGAGGCAAGCTCCCTCTATAGCCCGTACTTGACCGGCATCGTGGATGAGAGTGGCGGCCGCTACAGCACCACCGGATACGATGCTGAAAATCGCGCGATTTTAACGTTTTTTGGTGAGGGCGCGAATAACACGCAAGTGACCTACAACAGTGACGGAACAGCGACGACCGCTTATCCGTTGGGCCACAACGCCACGATGAGTTTTTCGCAGACCAATGGATTGAACCAGATCGGATCCATCGATCAATCGTGCACTCCCGACTGCAATCAGCGATGGAAGACCCGTACCTACGACACCAACGGTTACCCGGCGTCCTATACCGATTTCAAGGGCAACCTGACGACCACGCAATACAATTCCTACGGTTTGCTGCATATCGAGATCGACGGAGTAGGTAGCGCCAATCAGCGCACCACCACGACCGTCTGGAATGGGGGGTTACGCGAGCCGCTGACTCGTCAGGTGCAGAATGCCCAAGGCACTCTGGTAACCGCAACCGCCTGGGCATACAACTATCTGGACGAGATGAACGCGCGCTGCGAGATTGACCCAGCGGTGCCGGGTGCCATGTCTTATACATGCGCAAATACCACGGTGCCCCCGGCTGGTGTGCGGCAGTGGGGTTATCACTACTGCGGCGGTGTTGATACGGTTCAATGTCCCGTGATTGGTCTGCTTCTGAGTGTCGATGGTCCGCGCACTGATGTATCGGATGTGACGAGCTATGCGTACTACATGCTAGATGGCGTGAACCATCATCACGGTGACCTGAAGTCGATCACCGATCCGCTGGGCCACGTCACCACGTATCTGGTCTACGACGGTGCCGGGCGCGTCACCAGCATGCAGGACGCCAACGGTGTGGTGACCAACCTGACCTATACGCCACGCGGCTGGCTCGCCACGCGCAGCGTCGGTAGCGCCATCACCTCGTTCCACTATTGGCCTTACGGAGCAGTCAAGACCATCACCGATCCCGACAACGTCACCACGACGTTTACCTACGACGGTGCGCATCGCCTGACCGACATCACCGATGCGCAGGGCAACGATCTCCACTACACGCTGGATGCGTCCGGCAACAAGACCGGTGAGCTGATCCATCCGGTGTCCAATAGCACCCCGGTGAAAAATCTCACGCGGATCTACAACACCTTGGGCCAGCTCACCACGGTGATCGACGGTCTGAACAACACTGTCTTCAGTGCGAGCACCAGCACCAGTTACGATGCCAATGGCAATCTCGTCAACAGCGTCGACGCCCTGGGCTATCAGCGCCAGCAAAGCTTCGATGCGCTGAACCGCCTGAGCAGCACGATTGCCAACTACAACGGCGCCGATCCGGCGACCAGCAACACTAAAACGACGATAAACCGCGATGCGCTGGATCGCTTGGCGAGCGTCATCGATCCAACGGCCCTTACCACCACTAACACCTTCGATGGACTCAGTAACCGCACCAGGCTGCAAAGCCCGGATACCGGCACGAGCAATGACACCTTTGATGCAGCCGGTAATCGTCTCGTGCACACCGATGCGAAGGGCATCGTTGGTACCTCGACCTACGATGCCGACAATCGCATGGCCAGCACCAGCTACGCCGACACCACGCTCAACGTCACGTACAAATACGACGAAGCCAACTCGGTCACCGGCTGCAGTGCATCGAGCCCGATCGGTAGGCTGACGCGCATCGTGGAAGGCAACGTCACCACGATCTTCTGCTACGACGTGCGCGGTAACGTCATCCAGAAACAACAGGTAGCTTCGACCCATACGGACACCACGCTGTACGGCTACACCCTGGCGAATCGACTGAACAGCGAAAGCACGCCCAATCACACCACGATCAGCTATGCCTACGACATCAACGGCCACGTCAGCGGCGTCACGGTCACACCCAGCGGCGCCAGCTCGGCACCACCCACGGTGGTCAGCGGCATTACATGGATGCCGTTCGGGCCGATCAGCAGCTACACGCTGGGCAACGGCCAGATCATTACGCGCACCTACGACCTCAACTACCGGCTCACCGACCTGACCAGTCCGGCGTTGGCGCTGCATTTTGCTCTTGATGCGATGGGCGACATCAAAGCCCTGGGCAATGCACCGGGTGCCAATCCAGCAACGGAAACCTACAACTACGATCCGTTGTATCGGCTCAATAAGGTCATCGAGAGCAACGGCAGCACGCTGGAGAGCTACACCTACAATCCCACCGGCGATCGGTTGAGCAAGACGACCACGGGTCTGGCCGGGGGTGCGTACCTTTACACCACCGGTACGCACCAGCTCGCCAGCATCGGCAATGCTTCCCAAGCCAATGATGTCGATGGCAATACCACGGGCAGCGTCATCGGCGCCAACACCTCCGGCTACCACTACAACGCCCGCAACCGCCTGGACCTGGCGCAGCTCAATGGTCAGACCGTGGGCACCTACACGTACAACGCCCTGGGCGAACGCATCGGCAAGGTGGCGGCAACGACCGAGCGTTATGCCTACAACGAAGCAGGCCAACTGATCGGTGAATACGGCACCACCAACCGCGACTACATCTGGTTGGGTGGTTTGCCGGTGGCGGTGATCGACAACACGATCAATGGTAGCGTGACCAGCAGTACGGTCAACTACGTGACCGCCGATCAACTCGGTACGCCGCGGGCGGTGACCAACAGTGCGGGCACCGTGATCTGGTCGTGGGCCTATCAGGGCAATCCGTTCGGCGAACAGCAGCCGACGTCAACCACCGGCTACGTGCTCAACCTGCGCTATCCGGGCCAGTATTACGATGCGGAGTCGGGGACGAACTACAACCTCAATCGTACTTATGAATCCGCGACAGGGCGGTATTTGCAGAGTGATCCGATCGGATTGGCGGGCGGTATATCGACTTATGCCTATGTCGGCGGCAATCCATTGGACGGGCTTGATCCGCTAGGGTTGATAAATCTGAATTTATTCCCGGTATTTCAAGATATATATCTATACGCGCAAGCTATTCCAGATGTACCCGGTCAGTATATTGTTGGCGGTCATGGATCATCAACAAGCATGTCTGCGCCAGATGGTACTCCCCTTACACCTGATCAGATCGCGGCAATGATTGAATCGGACGATAACTATGCGCCAGGTGAGCCGGTCACATTGGTATCTTGTGATACTGGAGTCCCTGCTGCTGATGGCTCACCATCATTTGCCGAGCAACTGGCCGACGATCTCGACGCGTCGGTTACGGCTCCGAATTCCATTGCGTGGCTTAGTCCTGACGGGTTTTATAGAGCTGCGGGATCATATGTCCCATCCAACCCCGACTTTGGCCCTAGTATCCTCGAGCCTGGGCAATTCATTACATACCTTCCCACACTGACACTGCAGGAATGAATCGCTATGAAATTTGTTGTGTGCATGTTTTCTTCAATACTCCTTGCAACTGCTGCTATTGCGCAGCAAGCGCCAATGTCAACTTGGATGACGCATCAAGTTTCAATTAATGGGAATGAAGGCGTCGCTCTAACTGACCAGCAAGTTGCGACATACTCAGCTCAGGCTTTACGGGGATCAGGCGCCGCGGCTAATAGACTCGGTGAACATTTTCTTTTAACAATAAATAATAGACGCCTTGCGGAATATTGGTATCTCATTTCCGCAGAAGATGGAGATGCGGGTGGTCAACGTGGCTATGGTTCAATGATCCTTGAGGATTCGAGTGAAAACAAAACAAGAGCAATTTTTTGGTTGGAAAAATCCGCAAGCCAAGGAGATGCTATAGCCAGAAATAGTCTGCAGCACATTATGCATTGCCCGAATTTGGTCGCCAGTGAACCTTGCAGTTAGGGTAACTACCCGGCGCTTCGTATAACTGTTTTCGACCTGATGTTCCGCTTCGCCAATATGTACGCCTATGTCGGCGGTAACCCGCTGAGCCGCATTGATCCGTACGGGATGTTTTGGATACCTAGCTGATAAGGGGGCGGAGTGGACTGCTGCCGGTTTCGCGGACGGTTGAGTTAAGGTCGTGGAGGTCTGATCCCGAATTTCAATTCTGTGTTGGACTGTGAATCGGCGGGTGGTCGACTGCCTTGGGTCGTGTTCTCGCCATGGCTTTCAGTTACGGTTGAGAGTTCCACCAGAGAATTTCTGCCAACGCCACGCGCCGCCTGATTTCACTGCCAAGCGCCACAACAGCAGATACGAGGTTGAGGAATCGCTATGAATCTCGCAGACGCAAAGATTGCTCAGCTCCTGATCCCCGTCGACGACTTTGATCGTGGCGTGGCTTTCTATCGAGACGTTCTCGGCATTCCATTTCTGTTCGCGGCGCCTCCACAAATGGCTTTCTTCAATTGCGGCGGTGTCCGGCTGCTGGTCGGTGTCATGCCAGCGGGTCAGGAGGCGCAAAGGGGTTCGGCCATCTATTTTCAGATAGCCGATATCCACGCGGTGTTTTCTTCGTTGCAGGACCAGGGCGTGGTGTTCAAAGCGCAGCCGCATCTGGTGCACCGCACGCCGCAGTCCGAGTTGTGGCTGGCGGAGTTCACCGATCCTGATGGCAACCAGTTGGCGCTGATGAGCGAGATGGCGTCGGGTGGCACCTGACAACCGCGGAGATCACGATGGCAAGCGCAATCCATTCGTCACGTGACGTCATCATCCGCACCGATGCCTGGGCCGAGGCTGTGGGGTTTTATGGAACCGTGCTCGGCCTGCCGGTCACGCACCGGAGCGAGACGCTGGTGGGTTTCGAGACGGGTTCGTTCTGTCTGTATGTCGAGAAGGGCCCGGAACACGGGCCTGTCTTCGACTTTCTCGTGGCCAATGTTCAGGCCGAAAAGCATCGGCTGGTCGCGGCAGGTTGCGTCGTCATCGAGGAGAACGCAGCCATTCCACATTGCTACCTGCGCGACCCATATGGCGTCGTGTTCAACCTTGGTAAGGTGCCTGCCGCATGTTGAGGAAGACGCCGCGCCGACTCACAACCGTGCATACGCGAACCGACCATCCTCGCCCACGCTGGCGTTGATCTCCTGCACTGGTTCGCTGCGGCTCATCCGTTCGAGCACTTCGCCGGCGACTTCGGGGAGCAGGCTGCCACTGAGGATGTTGTCGATGTTGCGGGCGCCGGAATCCACTTCGGTGCAGCGTGCGGCGATGGTGTCGACCAGGTGCTCGTCGTAGCTGAAGCGGGCGCCGTGGTTGGCGGCGATGCGCTTGACGATCTTGTTGAGTTTCAGCCGCACGATCTTCTTCATGTTGACGTCGCGCAGTGGATAGAACGGGATCACCGTGGTGCGGCCGATGAAGGCCGACTTGAAGTAGTCCTGGAGCTCGCTACGCAAGATGACGCAGGGCAAGTACTGCCATCTTTCGGTTACACACGAGGAATTGCTTGCCGCGACACGTTGGCGATGGCGGCCGGGCATCCAGGAATGAGATCAAGCCGCGGGTATAGGTTGGGATACCACCCGGCAATTGCCAGATTGATATCCAGTATTAGAAACTCCGCGCCTGGCGCATAAAGGATGCCATTCGCAACACTGATATGGCCATCGATCACGGTATGGGGACGTTGGCTGTGTACGTGTCCTTGCATGGCTAGAATTGCCGCCACCAAGGGATCGTCATCTCTGCTGCTGCAGGAGCCAGTTACACGCACCGAGCGATATATCTGGAGAGTGGCTGCAGGGATCCCGCTTTCGCGGGCGCAAGCCTCTACAAAACTCCATTGCACAAAGCTGATATCCATCGAATTGCCATTGCTGGCGTTTTTCCCCACCGATTGGTGGAGATTCCAGAAAAATTGATCTGAAAGGACGATTGGGCGCATGGTTGTCTCCTTGCTTTTCAGTTGACGCTGTATTCAAACCGTCCATCCTCGCCCACGCTGGCGTTGATCTCCTGCACTGGTTCGCTGCGACTCATCCGTTCGAGCACTTCGCCGGCGACTTCGGGAAGCAGGCTGCCGCTGAGGATGTTGTCGATGTTGCGGGCACCGGAATCCACTTCGGTGCAGCGGGCGGCGATGGTGTCGACCAGGTGTTCGTCGTAGCTGAAACGGGCGCCGTGGTTGGCGGCGATGCGCTTGACGATCTTGTTGAGCTTCAGTCGCACGATCTTCTTCATGTTGACGTCGCGCAGCGGATAGAACGGGATCACCGTGGTGCGGCCGATGAAGGCCGGCTTGAAGTGGTCCTGCAGCTCGCTGCGCAGGATGTCGTTGAGCGCTTCGACCGTGGGCACCTCGCCGTCGCCGGCGCAGGCTTCCATGATCAGCTCGGTGCCGGCGTTGGAGGTGAGGATGATGATGGTGTTCTTGAAGTCGATCTCGCGCCCTTCGCCGTCTTCCATCACGCCCTTGTCGAACACCTGGAAGAACAGCTCCAGCACGTCCGGATGCGCTTTCTCGATTTCGTCGAGCAACACCACGGAGTAGGGCCGCCGACGCACCGCCTCGGTGAGCACGCCGCCTTCGCCGTAACCGACGTAGCCGGGCGGCGAGCCCTTGAGGCTGGAGACGGTGTGCGCCTCCTGGTATTCGCTCATGTTGATGGTGATCATGTTGCGCTCGCCGCCGTAGAGGATCTCGGCCAATGCGATGGCGGTCTCGGTCTTGCCCACGCCTGACGTGCCGACCAGCAGGAACACGCCCTTGGGTTTGTTTGGATCTTCCAGGTTGGCGCGCGAGGTGCGCACGCGCTGGGCGATCGCATCCAGTGCATGGCTCTGGCCGATCACGCGTTCCTCCAGTTGCTCGCGCAGCTTGAGGATGTTCTGGATTTCGTCGGCGACCATCTTGCCGAGCGGGATGCCGGTCCACGCGGCGATGATCTGCGCAGCGGTATTGCCATCGACCAGTGCGTTGACCATCGGCGCCTGTCCCTGCAAGGCCTTGAGTTTCGTACGCAGCGCATTGAGTTCCTCGACCAGGCCCGCGCGCTCCGGCGCATCGGCGGCGAGCGCCTCGACCGCATCGAGCTTGCCGTGGATCTGGCCGACCAGATCGAGTTCCTCCTTCCAGCGCGCTTCCAGCGCGGTGAGCGTGGTCTGCAGCTCGGCGGTCTCGGCGTCGATCTCGGCGAGTCGCTTGCTGTGGTCGCTGCCGCCGGCGGCTTCCTTGGCCAGCTGCTCGCGTTCGGTGGCGAGGATCTCCAGCCGCTTGCGGCTGTCCTCGACCGGCGCGGGAATCGAGTTGAGACCGATGCCGATGCGTGCGCACGCGGTATCCAGCACGCTGACTGCCTTGTCCGGCAGCTGGCGGCCGACGATGTAACGTGCGGAGAGCTTCACCGCTTCGGTCACCGCCTCGTCCAGCACGCGCACCTGGTGATGTTTGGCCATCGCCTTCGCCACGCCGCGCAGCATGCTCACGGCGCGCGCCTCGTCGGGTTCGTCCACCTTCACCACCTGGAAGCGGCGGGTGAGGGCGGCGTCTTTTTCAAAATATTTCTTGTATTCGCCCCAAGTGGTGGCGGCGATCGTACGCAGCTCGCCACGTGCAAGCGCAGGCTTGAGCAGGTTGGCCGCATCGTTCTGGCCAGCCGCGCCGCCAGCGCCAATCAACGTATGCGCCTCGTCGATGAACATGATGATCGGCTTGGCGCTCGACTTCACTTCGTCGATCACGCCTTTCAGGCGTGCCTCGAATTCGCCTTTCACGCTGGCGCCGGCCTGCAGCATGCCGAGGTCGAGCGAGAGCAGCTCGACGTTCTTCAGGATCGGCGGCACGTCGCCGGCGGCGATGCGCGCGGCGAGACCCTCGACCACCGCGGTCTTGCCGACGCCGGGTTCGCCGGTGAGGATCGGACTGTTCTGGCGGCGGCGGGTGAGGATGTCCACCATCTGGCGGATTTCCTCGTCACGGCCGAGCACGGTATCGAGTTTGCCTTCGCGCGCCCGCGCGGTGAGGTTGCTGCAGTACTTGTCCAGGTTCGGTGTGGCGCTGGGCTTGCCGCCTTCGCCAGCATCACCGCCGGCCGAGGCCATCGGCGCGCCATCACCTTCGTTGAAGCTGCGTGCTTCGCGTGCTTCCACCGAGGCTTCGACCAAGGCGTGGAAGTTCTTCTGCAGGGTCTCGACGTTGATGTCCTGCAGGGATTTGGCCGCCACCAGGCGGCGCAGTTCGGGCACCGCGACCAGCGCCACCAGCAGGTGGCCGCTGCGGATGCGCGTCTCGCCGAACTCGATCGAGGCGTAGGTCCACGCCTGTTCCAGCAGTTCGGGGATGTGGCCGGAGAGTGCCGGTGTACGCGTGTTGCCGGTCTTGAAGCCGGCCAGGATCTGGTTGAGTTCCTTTTCCAGCCGTTCCGGCGCGACGTCGAACTGACGCAGGATGCGGCGGATGTCGCTGTTGTCGACCTCGAGCAGCTTCAGCAGCACGTGCTCGATCTCCACGTCGTAATGCGTACGCGACAGGCAAAGCCCGGCCGCGCCTTCCATCGCACCGCGACAGGTGGTGTTGAGTCGCGCTACCAGCGCGCGCAAATTGACTGCCATGACTGCTCTCCCGTCGATTGTTTCCCTCTCCCTCAGGAGAAGTGCTCTACGTCAAACCACTGAACACGAAGCGGCATTCGTCCGCCGGCTGTTCGCTGCGGCGACCGGCCAGCCAGCTGTTCCAGCCTAGTCGCGCCGGATGCGCGCCACCCACGCGCGCGCGCGGTACGGCTTCGGCCCGGAGTACCAGCTGGATCTCCAGGTCGAGTGCGAGGCCAGTGAGAAAGCGCAGCAGTTCGACCACCGCGCCAAGCAAGGCATGCTGTGGCAGCAGCGCATCGAAGCCGCGCAGACGCATCGGCCCGATGCGCACGCGCACCGTGGTCTGCCGATCCCAGAAGCGCGAGCCAAGCACGCAGCCGTCGCCGAAGCGCTGGTTGTGCCGGCCCAGGCGGGTGCGGTCGCGCACGGGAATGCGCTGCCAGGTGCCATGACAGCCGATCACCTCCACCGGTGCATCGACCACGTCGCCGATCACTTGCGCCAGGGCGTCCACGCCGTGCGGGCGCTGTGCCACCAGGCCGCTGTAGTAGCCCAGCGCGGCGGCCGGCAGTCTGGTTTTCGTGCTGCTGCCGCGCGTACGTGGCTCCACCAGGGCATGCAGCGCCGGTGTGCCCAGCCCGATCAGGTCGTAGATATGGCGCAACACGCCGCTGCCGCTGCCGCCCTTTTCGCCAGCAAGTTCCTGGCTGAGTTCGGTGCGGTGTTTGGCCCATGCACGCCAGAACAGGCTGAGCAGGCGATGGTTGAAGATGTCCAGGAAATCGCGCGAGGCGGTGTCGCGCGCTTTCAGCTGAGTCATCAGCCATTCGGTGTAATGTCGCGGCAGCACGCCGGAGGGACCGGTGAGGCCGAGAAAATTCACGCTCATCGTGTAGCGCGGTGCTGCGCTCTCGTCCTGGCTGGCGCGATCCAGTGCATGCAACTCGCACGGCGGGAAGTTCAGCGACGGTGGCACGGTGAAACGCAATGCATCGTGGGTTGACGACACCCCGGCGCGCGGCGGCATGCCGTGGGCCCGGTACAGCAGACGCACGGCCTGGAAGAAGCTGTAGCGCTCCGGCTCGGCAAGCAGCGCATCCAGCGGCGCATGCGGCAGCAGGCCGGGCACGGTCAAGGCACCGGCCAGCAACGGCAGCGGTAGCGGAGCCGGTGCCTCGGTGTGCGCGGAGTCGATCAGTTTATCCATCAGATCATGCTCATCAGATCAGCGCCTGTGCGCCGGCACGCGGCGCGAACGCTGCCAGTGGTTCCTCACGCTGCACGCTGCGCGCGGTCAGCCGCGTATAGGAATTGGCCGTGCAGTACAGGCCGAAGAACAGCTCAAGCACGCGCGCGAGCAGGTAGGCGCCCGAGCCCACGTACTGCTCCTCGTCGAAGGTCAGTTCGATATCGGTGCCGCGCACGAACGATTGCCGCGGCGCCTTGCCGACCCGGCTCAGCGACGGCTGGCTGCTGACCGCGACGATGCCGGCGATCTGCTTGCGCAGCGTGGCCGACTCGGCAAAGTTGTACAGGCTGAGAATTTCCAGCAGCGCATCGCGGCCACCCTCGATGATCGAAAGATGGTTCAGCGACAGGTGCGAGATCAGCCGCCACTGGTTGGCCATGCGCATCGGCGCGCGCCAGGTCGGCGTCGGCTTCTTCAGCAGTCGTGCCCGCGCGATCACGCCGCCATCCTCCACCTGCAGCACGCTCTCCTCGCCACCGAACGGCAGCTGCGAGGGCAGGTCGCGGTTGGTGCAGGTCAGCGCGATGGAGAGGGTTTCCACCACCGGCACGCGCGGATCCATCTGGCGATCCACCAGCGCGATTGCCACTTCGGTGCCGTCGTCGTTCGGTCGCGCGGATGGCAACCGTTGCGCATACCAGTAGCACCCGCTGTCGTCGCCGCCCAGGCCATGCTTGGTCGAGAAGAACGGCAGGAACTCGCTGCCCGTGCTGGCTTCGCCGCTGCGTACCAGCCGCTGCACATGGTCGATCGAATACACCTCCAGCCCCAGCGGCCGGCGCACATCCGGGATCACCGGGTACTGGCTCAGTTCCTGGCTGACCCGGATCGGTTCGGCCTGCTGCGTGAACAGGTTGACGATCGGCGTGCAATGCAGCCGGAAGGTGTCGCGCCCCACGGTCTGTTCCATCCGCGCGGTGCGTTCCGGACGTCCGAACGAGCGCAAGGCGATGCGCAGTTCGATCGCCGTGCCGAAGCGCTTCAGGTCGAGGCCACCGATGTCGATGAACAGGAATTTTTCCGGCAGGGTGAAGTATTCCTGCAGCAGGCGATAGCCGAGGAAGCTGCGCGGGTCGTAGTCGAGCAGACCCTCATCGAGATCGAAGCCGACCGCGTGTATGCAGTCATCCGGCAGTCGTAGCGGAGGTACCTGCGGCTGACCGTCCGGCGCCACCACGCTGACCGACTCCACGCTGTTGAGCAGGAGCTCATGCAGTGCATGTACCAGCGGGCTCTCGCCGTCCAGGTAGAAGCGCAGCTGGTGCGGGTCCAGCGCGGCGAAGGTGGTCTTGCCGATCACCTCGATGCGGACCCGCACGCTGGCGGCCACGTCGGCGCTGCGCACGGCGAACGCCGAACGTTCGACCGATTCGAATGCCGCGTCGGTCACCTGCAGCGGCCACACCTCGACCGGATACGCCGTGCGATAACGTACCGGCATGCCCTGGATCGCCCGGGTCAGCAGTTGGGTGCCGATCGGCACCTGCTGCATCGCCGTCAGCTCGGCACCCGGCGCCGGTGCCAGCTGCGCGATCGACATCGACGGCACTGGTCGCAGGTAATGCGGGTACAGCACCGATAGCAGCGCTTCGGTGATCTGCGGGAAATCGTCGTCCAGCTTCTTGTGGATGCGCGAGGCGATGAAGGCGAACGACTCGATCAGGCGTTCCACGTGCGGGTCTTCGCAGACATCGCCTTCCAGCGACAGTCGTGCGGCGATCTTGGGATAGCGTGCGGCGAACTCCTTCGACAGCGAGCGCAGGCTGGTCAGCTCGTTTTCGTAGTAGGGCAGCAGTTCGTCGAGCATGGCCACGACCGTCGTCGCGGCAATCGCGCCGCGGTCCACAGAGTCTCGGTCAGCCGGCCGGCGCGCTCTATTCCACGAAGGGTGTAGTACGTATGGCGTCCCGGTTGTTTCCGCGACACCTACGGTGTGATGTTCTGCGTTCCCAGGGCGAGATCGAAACGCAGGCCGGTCGGTGGCCGCGCGAGGGCGAAAGCGCTGTCCCAGTGAGCCTGCAGTGGCTGATTCAAGCTGTGATTGGTTTGCTGGTCGTAGAGTCCATCGCCCGCCGCGGAACTCTCCATCGCGTCAATGCGACGCGCCGCCTCGGTCTGCAGTGCTCTCGCGAAATCCCTCACGTCGTTTTCCGTGGCCATGACCGTGGGCGGACTGAGCAGGTCGTTGAACAGGTCGCTCATCGTCAGCGCCACGATATCGTAGTGACCCTGTTCGTGAGCCAGCAGTTCGGGTGTCTGCGCACTGGTCACCGACCACATCAGGTGACGGTTCAACGTCACCTTGATCTGCAGGTTGCTGACCACGAAGCCCAGATCGTTCTGCGCGTTGGGCACGCGCATGCCGATCGACGCATAGGCCTGCGCGATGCCGAAATTGATGCTGTACGAGGCTGACGTGAAGGCGACCTGGTTGGCCGGCCGGTTTTGTGGAACATGGCCGATGAAATCCGTCCAGTGCAGCCGCAGGTTCTGGCCGGTGATGTTGTTGGACATGGACGTACTCCTTGGCTGGCAAAGCCATATCGACGGGACTCGATCAGTTCTCCACGCAGCTCTCGTCATCCGGGATGACGCAATCCGGTGCGGCAGCGGCGCTGTCGAGGCCGCGTGTGCGTACTTTCGGATTCAGCGCGCCGAGCGTGAGCCCCTTCGGCAGCAGCAGCCACATGCGGCCATTCGCATTCATCGAGGCGGCCATGCTGCCGGCGTCGTCGCCGAAGCCCCAGAAGAAATCGCCGCGCACGCTGCCGCGGATCGCGCCGCCGGTGTCCTGCGCAAACATCAGGCGGTCGAGACTGCCGGCACCGCCGGGCGCGGCGGTGGTGATGAAGACCGGCGCGCCGAGCGGGGTGGTGCGCGGATCGACGGCCAGCGAGCGACCGGCGGTGAGCGGGACGCCAAGTGCACCGAGCGGCCCCTGCGGTCCGTCGGGAATGACCCGGAAGAACACGTAGCTGGGGTCGCCGATGCCGCTGACACTGCCAGCGCCGCTGCTGCTGGCGGCGAGGTGCTTCGCCGCGCCGCGGTGATGCGGATCGGCGGCCACGCGCGCGGCGTCGCTGCCACTGATCCGGCTGTTGTCGCCGGGTGGATCGTCGCGTCGCGAGGTGGCGCCGGCAGCCGCGGGCGGCGGCGCCTTGCCGAGTAGCTGCGCGATCATGGCTTGCACCTGCGGATCGTGAGCCTTCGGCGCCGCCGTGGGCGCGGTTGCCGGCATCGGTGACGGCGCGCTGGCGGATGCGTTGCCGCTGCCGTGCTGGAGTTGGGCGATGATCGCCTGCACCTGCGCATTGCCTGCGCGGTCGGCGTTGCTTTCGACCGGCGCGGCGTGTTGGCTGTTTGTGCGCGTTGCAGCTGCCGGCGCGGTGGGGACCGGTGTGCTGCCACCGCCCTGCTTGAGCTGCGCGATGATCGAGGTGACATCCTCGCTCGGCGCGTTGGCCGCTTCGTCCGCGGCGCTGGCGGCGCCGAGCCGCAGGCCGCGGGTCTTGATCGCGCTGCTGGCCAGGGCGGTATCGCTGGACGACGCGTTCGGCAGGAACGGCTGGCCGTTCTGTTCGGCATAGGCCACGCGCACCAGCCGCCCATCTTCCAGTTTGATCTTGCCCGAGCCCTGTACCTGCATCGAATACAGCGCATAGGCGTCGTCGACCCAGGCCAGCACCGGCGCATCGATGCCCTGCGCCTCGATCTGCTGGCGGTTGTAGTAGGGCACGATGCGATCGCCGTCGATACGCACGCGATAGCGCTTGTCGGCCATCCCTGGCATATCGTTGTCGAGCGCGAGTTCGTATTCATGCGCATCGGCGGTGTTCGGCGCAGCGGCGAGCAGATGGCCGTCCTCGGCGCGGAACCACTGGCGGCTGGCGCCACTCAGCGAGCGCGCATCGAGCTGGTACAGGTCGCGCGGGGTGCCGTATACCGGAAAGCGGAATTGCGCGGTGCGCGTACTGCTGCCATCCAGCTTTGGTTCGTAATAGCCGGTGATGCGGCCGTCGGCGCTGGCGTCCGGATTCATCACCTGATAGACCTGAAAATGCGCTTCGAAGAAATGTCGTGCGGAGTCATCGCTGCTGGCATCGGTCGCGCTCAACTCGGCGCAGGCCTGGCTCCACGCACTCTTGCGCGACAGCACCTTGCAGCTGCGGCTGAACACGTCGAGGCTCGCGCGCAGCGTATCGGTGCTCCAGCCAGGCAGCGTGTCGAACGGCACCGGCTGGAAGCGCGCGTATTTCGTCACGAACGGTTGGCCGAGCGCATCGGCGCCGACTGGACTGGCACTCGCGCTGGTTGCCGCACTGGCAGCCGTTGGCGGCAATCCTTGCGCCAGCAGCGCACCGCTGCCGGCAAGCAGCAGGCCCAGCGTGAACCGGGCGAACGAGCGGAGTGACGCAACATGGCGTGACGTCATGGCGGATTTCCATGCGTGAGGATGTCGACCATGATTGGCGCGTGCGCCTGGCGATGCCATACCTCGGATGCGCTATGGCGGCAGGGGGAACCACACGGCAGGCCAGTAGGTTCGACAAGTTCGCAGGCGTGGCAATCGCAGGATCGATGGGACGCGTTGATTCAGGGCTGGTCGCCGTGATTGGGCAGATCCATCGACGAGTTGGCCTTGAGCTTATGCAGCAGCTGCTGGTGGTCGTACTCGATTTTCTGCAGGCGTGCCTGCATGGCGGCGTCATTGACCCATTGCGCACTGAGTGCGCGGCGCCGCTCCAGCGTGTAGTCGACATCGGCGAACGGCGCCAGCATGGCATCGCCGGCCGGCGCGAAGCCGCTGATGTCGTGGATCAGCTTCAGCCTGCCCAGCTCGGCTGCCGCATTCGGGCCGGTCTTGGCGTAGTGGGTGATGAAGTCCACGATCGCCGTGCGCAGCTGTGGCGCCAGGTCCTTGCGCACGATGATGACGGCATGCGGAATCAGGGTCGATTTCCACAGGATGCGCAGGCGCGCATATTGTTCGGGGAAGTGCTGGGCGAAGCGTTCCAGGTCGGCGGTATTGTTGGTCGCCACATCCACTTCGCCGTTCGCCACCGACAGCGCATTGTTCTGGTGGTTGTTCACCACCACGTTGGCGAAGAAGGTGTCCGAATCGAGCTTGTGACTGGCGAACAGCTGGGTCTCGGGAACCAGGTAGCCCGAAGTCGACAGCGCTTCGCCGCGGGCGAAGCGCCAGTGGCCGGGCTGACGGTACAGGTCATCCAGCGTGCGGATCGGCGAGTCCTTTTGTACCAACAGCACGGAGTAGTAGCCGCGCGAACCGTCGCCGCGGGTGAGCTGGGCGATCACTTGCATGCGGTCATGGTTGACCGCGTCCAGCGCCAGCACGCCGGAGACAAAGGCAATGTCCACGCGCTCCTCGGACATGGCCTGGGCCAGTCCTTCGTAAGTGCTTACCGAAATGCTGTGGATCGGCCGTTGCAGTGCCTTGCCCATGTCGTCCAGCATCGGCCGCCAGGCATCCAGCGATTCGGAGGGGCCGCCGATCGGCAGGATGCCGAACGTCAGCGCCGCCTGCGGCTTGCCGGCATGCGCGGTTGCGGCATGGAGCGGGAGCCAGTTCAGGGCCAGCAATACCACCAGTGCGGCACGTCGGAACGTGACCCACGAGTGATGGGACTTCCGTTTGTCAGCACTGTGTTTCCCCGCCACGAACCCACTCCCTTGCAGCCGATGGCTATACGGCCGCCATGCGCACGTGATCATTCAGATCCTGACCACGCAAGCATACGCTTTACGGCCGCGCGCTGTATGACACCTGTCGTGACAGACATCGGCCCGGCGGGATGTCGCCGTCAGAGCCCGCTGATACGCCGTGAAGCCACCACCGCCTCGACCCGGTTACGCACGTTGAGCGCACGGAAGATCGCCGCCAGATGGATCTTGACGGTACCTTCGCTGATACCCAGATCGCGCGCGATCACCTTGTTCGGCTTGCCCTGCGACAACAGTCGAAGCACGTCGATCTGCCGTTCGGTGAGCAACTTGCGCAGCCGATCTTCCAGCGACGCGGCCGGCTCGCCATGGGCAGTGTTTGCGCCGGCGAAGTTGCCCAGTTCCTGCAACAGCATTGGCGGCACGTAGACCCCGCCACACAGCACCAGCCGTACCGCTGACAGCATCACTTCGGGCGAATAGGCTTTCGGGATGAAGCCCTGCACACCCATAGCCAGCAGTTCCTTGATCAGGGTCGGATCTTCCGAACCGGAAAGAACGATGACCGGCACACCGGGCAACCCGCGGATGGTTTCGATCAGGTGTTCATGACCGTCGCCACCGGGCATGGTCAGGTCGATCAGGGCCAGATCGGGCGCAGGGTCGTGCTGGACCGAATGGCGTAGTTCGTCCACGTCCATGGCCACCGTGAACTCGGTGTCTGTCCCGAGTTCGGCGAGTTTGACTTTGACGCCTTCGACGATCAGCCGATGGTCGTCCGCGATCAGTATCCGCATATCGGTTCCCCGTGGCGGCATCGCGGCACTCCCGCCGCGACACGTCCGTGCCCGCAGCAACATAGCCCCAGCGGCTGCCGGCAGCAACACATCTGCGCCAACCCGAACGGCCTAGGCTCTCCGTGATATGGCCGTTACGGCGGGGCGTCGTGAGAATCGCTGATGATTCACGACAGGGAAACGGCCATGACAATGGCGCTCACAGCGGCACGGTGGCGAGGCTGGCATGGCCTGCTCCTGCTGTGTGTGGGCCTGCTGGCCGGTTCGCTGGCGTGGGCGCAGCCACTGCTGCAGGTCGCATCGACATCGGCGTCTTCGCCGGCGGCAACAGCGTTAGCGAGGACGGGTCCGGCATCTTCATCATCTTCATCATCGCAGGTGGCGCCGCCGTCGCCGGCCATTGCCGTGGCGGCCACCGATGACTTCGACTGGCGCGCCGCGCGCGGCGTGCTGTTCCGCATCCACTCGCCGCAGCCCGGTGCGCCGGACAGCCTGCTGTTCGGCACGATCCACATCGGATCGCCCGCCGAGCTGGGGCTGGATGCGGAACGGGTGCGCCATGCCGTGCAGGCGCAGCACACCCTGGTCAACGAGGTGGATGGCGATGCCGCATGGCAACGGCGTTACGACCGCTATCGCCTGCTGGCGCCGGATCAGAGTCTGGCCATGCTGATCGGCGGTACCCAGTTCATCGAGCTGGTCACCCTGCTGCCCGGGCACAGCGGCGTCCAGCTCAACCGATTCAAGCCGTGGGTGGCGATGACCCTGCTGGAGGAAGGCGTGGACGAGCCTGCGCAGAACGCCGGCGATCCGCGACAGCGCAGCATCGACAGCGTGGTGGAAGACACCGCCCGCGGGCATGGCCTGAAGCTGGTGCATCTGGAGACGCTGGAAGATCAGCTCGCCGCGCTCGACTGCACCACGCCGGCCGACTACGCGCCGGTATTGCAGCAGCGGCTGGCCGATCCGGAAGAGCTGCGCGCGGAAACCGAGCGTGCGCTGGCGTTCTATCGCGCCGGCGATCTACCCGGCTGGCTCGCCGATATCGATGCCATGCACGGGCTGGACGCGAAGGCACAGCTGGCCGAACGGCATGCACGCGACTGTCTGATCGAACAACGCAATGCACGCTGGATCGAGGAACTGGAGCCGTTGCTGCGCGCAGGCGGCTGCTTTGTCGCGGTCGGCGCGATCCATCTCACCGGCAAGGACGGACTGCTCGTCGGACTCGCGCGGCGCGGTTTCGAAGTAAGCGCACAGGCGTGGTAAGCGACGCAGCGCAACACTGACACAGGACGCAAGTCATGCAGGCAGCACGGCAGGTTCATTGGGCGCAGGGCGGCTTTCTCACGCCACAGCATCTGCAAGCGCAGGATGCCTGGCAGCAGGCGTATGCGCTGCGGCTGCACCGGCAGTTTTCGCCGTACCACTGGGGCTATGAAGCCCTGGTGCTGCGCGAAGATGCACTGGCCACCGGCATGGCCACGCTGGAGCGCTTCGTGCTGCTGACCCGGCAGGGCGAGTTGATCAGCGGCGGTGTCGCGGCTACCGCCGAGGGCGGCGGCAATGCACGCGTACCCGAACGCAGCCTGCTTGAACTGAGCGTGCCGAACAACGATCCGATCTCGCTGCACCTGGTGCTCAAGCGCGAACGCACGCTGGATGGCCTCGGCCGCGCCGACGAACGCAGCCGCCTGCCGGCGCGGCATCGGCTGGACGGCGAGTCGCGGGTCGATCCGTACGATCCGCAGGCGCCGGCGGCCGAGGTGGATTTCCTCGGCTACCAGGCGCAGATCGTCAGCAGCCTGGATGAAGGTGCCGACGCGTTGCTCGCCGCGTGCGAGTCGTACAAGTTCGCCGAGATCGTGCCGAACGGGCCCGGTCGGTTCAAGTTGTCGCCGGACTACATTCCGCCACTGGTGGCGCTGCAGGGTTCGGTCAACCTCAGCCGCTGGACGCGCAGCCTGCGCGACCTGCTGGTGTCGCGCGGCGCCGATTTCTCCAGTGTGAAGCGCCAGCGCGGCATCCGCGCCGCCTCGACCAGTGCGCAGGAAGTGATGCGCGTGGTGATGATGCAGACCTTCGCGCGCTACATCGCCGACCTGCAGGAAACCGTGCGCGTCAGCATGATCGGGCCGTATCCGCTGTACCAGCAGTTGCGTGAGCTGGTCGCCGAATTCTCGGTGTTCTCCGAGGAGATCAGTTTCGCCGGCGGCCTGCGCGACAACCCAGCCGAGACCGAGCTGCCGCCGTACGACCACGACAATCTGCGTGCCTGCTTCCGCATCGCGTTCCAGCGCGCCGAGACGCTGATCAAGGCGCTCACCGTGGGTGCCGAGGTGGGCATCACGCTGACCTACGACGGCAAGCTGTACAAGGCCGAGCTGCCGACCAACCTGTTCGACTCGGACAAGACGCGCTTCTATCTCGCCTTCGAATCCGAGCTGCACGGGCAGGACCTGTTCGGACGGCTGTCGCGCACCGGCAAGATCTGCTCGGTCGAAGAGATGCCGCGCCTGCTGCAGGCTGCGCTGTTCGGCCTGAAGATCGACCTGCTGCCGGTACCGCCGGAGGAACTGCCGCAGAAGACCCCGAACACCACCTACTTCCTCGTCGATACCCGGCATCCGTTCTGGCAGAACATCCGCAACGCGCGAAACATGGCGGTGTTCTGTGACCTGCCGCCGGAGCAGACGGTGATCAAGCTGTATCCCGTGGGCGCGGAGGAGTAACCGCAATGGCGCGCATGCTCGAGTACTTCACGCCACTGTTTTCCTTCGGTCTGGCGATCGATGAACAGATCGCTGCAGGTACGGCGCAGGGCAGTGTGGATGAGGCCTATACACAGGCACGTACGCTGATCGAGCAGGCGCGCAGTGCCGCGCTCACGGCCGGCAAGCCGTCCGCGGCGGTGGAGTCGGCGGCGTTCGCAGTGGTCGCCTGGTTCGACGAGATCATCACGCGCAATCCGTCGTGGTGGAGCCAGGCCAGTCCGCTGCAGGTGTCGCTGTTCAACACCAATAACGCCGGCAACGAGTTTTTCGAGCACCTGTCCAACCTCAAGGGCGGCGATGACGAGGTGCGCGAGGTGTACTACCACGCGCTGCTGCTCGGCTTCGTCGGCCAGTACTACTTCGAGACCGGCGATCACGGCGAGCTGGGCAAGGTCAAGGAATTGAACAGTCGCCAGTTGCCGGTGGCGCCCGCGCCGCTGCATACGCTGCGCGAGGAACAGATCACGCCGCAACCGTATCTGATGAAGGATCCGTCGGGTCCGCGCTATCCCAAACAGTGGGATGCACTGCTGATGAAGATCGGTGTGGCGGTGGCGCTACTGATCCCGCTGGCCTACCTGGTGTGGTTCTTCCTGTCGCCCGAGCGGGTGGCCGGCCCCAGCGTGCAGCAGCTGGTGGATCAGGAAATCACCGGCTACAGCTGCGCCGATCTTTCCGCCACGGTGGACAAGGATGGCGTGACCGCGGTGAGCGGCTATGTTTCCAAGCCGGTGGATCTGGAGCGCCTGCACAGCGACATCGACGCGATCAAGGGCGTAAAGACGTCGAGCTATCAGGTGAAGGTACTGATCTGGCCGCATTGCGAAGTGGTCAAGCTGCTCACGCCGTACCGACAGCGCAACCTGGATCGCCACGACGGCCTCGCGGTGACGCCGACCACCGGTCACAGCGACCGCTTCGTCAAGGACGAGCAGGTGATGGTCAAGCTCGCCCAGGCCAATCACGATGGCTATCTCTTTGTCGACTACTACACGGTCGAAGGTGAGGTGGTGCACATCCTGCCGAATCCGCGCGATTCGCACAGCGGGCAGATCATTCCGGCCAGCCAGCAGTTCGACGTGGGCAAGTTGGCGCAGGGCGGTGGCTGGATCACCGTCGAGCCGCCGTTCGGACAGGAACTGATCACCGTGGTCACCACGTCCAAGCCGATCTATACCGGGTTTCGGCCGGACGTTGAGCCGGCCAAGGATTACCTGCCGTTGCTCAAGCAGGCGATCGAAGCCAATCGCACAGACGACAAGTTTGTGGCCGATTTCATGACCATGCAGACCGAACCGGCGCACTGAGGACTACTGCCATGAGCCTCACTCAGAAGACCTGGTTCCGACCCGCGTTGTATGTACTCGGCGGCATCGTGCTGCTGGTGCTGATCGTGTTCGTCGCGCCGGCGCTGATTCCCGGCGTGCCGCCGCGCTTCTGGCAGTTGCTGGGGCTGTGCCTCGCTGCGCTGGCGGTGCTGTGGTGGTTCACCAAGGGCGCACGCAAATACTCGCGCGCGGGTCGGGCGCGGCAGCGCATCGGTGACCTCGGTCCGGGCAATCCGGATGACGAGCGCGAACCGCTGGCGAAGATGAGTGCAGCCATCCAGGAGGCCAAGCACGCGATCCAGCGCTCGCCGGAAATGGCCGGTGGCCGCAATTCGCTGTACCGCGTGCCATGGATGCTGTTCCTCGGCGATGCCGACGCCGGCGTGCATGGTCTGCTGCAGGCGGCGAGCACCACTTCGCCGTTTCCCGCGCCGGCCGGTGGCGATGCCGACGCAGTGTGGCGCTGGTGGTTCTTCAAGTCGATGATCGCGATCGAGACCAGTCCGCAGCTGGTCTGCGACGCCTCGGCGCGCACCGAGCGCGGCCTGTGGTACCAGGCGTTGATGCAGCTGGCCAGCGAGCGCGACCAGCTGCCGCTCAACGGCATCGTGGTGTGCATCGGTGCGCGCAGCCTGCTCGGCAATGGCGACGCGCTGAAGGATGTCAGCATGCGCCTGCGCCGGCTGGTCGACGAAAGCATGGAGCACCTGCAGATCCAGCTGCCGGTGTATGTACTGGTCACCGGGCTGGAGGCGTTGACGGGCTACGGCGCCTTCCGTGCCGCGGTGCCGGCCGAGGCGTTCGCCCAGGCGATGGGCTGGCGCCTGCCGGAGAACGAAGCGGTCAGCGCCGGTACCAGCACGAAGTTCGACAGCCTGTTCGCGCCGATGGCCGAACGCCTGCATGCACTGCGGCTCACCGCGCTGGCGACGCAGCACGAAGTCAAGGGGCGACGCGGCGTGTTCGAGTTCGTGCAGTCGATCACGCGCCTGCAAGGCGGCCTGCGCAAGTTCGTCAGCCTGCTGCTGGAAGACAATCCGTTCCAGCGCACGCCGCGCTGGCGCGGCCTGTACTTCGCCGGTGGTCCGGGCCCGGATACGCCAGCGGGTGCGTTTGTCGCCGACCTGTTCACACGCTTCCTGCCGGCCGATCAACCGTTGGCGATGCCCAGTTTGAAGGGGAGCGCCGGACGGATGGGCGTTGCCGCACTCGGCGTCGCAGCCTTGCTGGGTCTGTCCGCTTATCTCACCTATGGCCTCAGCCAGGCGCGCACCGACGATGCGCAATTGCTGGCGCAGACGCGGGCGGCTTGCCAAGGTCGCGAGAATGCCGGCGCCAGCGGGCGCATCGGCTGGGTGGCGGCTTGTGGCCGCACCATCGAGCAACTGGAGGCGAGCACCGACAAGAGCCAGCTGGGTTTCGGCCTGCGCCGTTCCGATCGCGATATCGAGGAACTCAAGCAGGAAGTGGTGGGCGATTTTTCCAGCCTGATCCTGGCGCCCTATGACCAGATGCTGGACAGCGACATGGCCAATGGCCATGTCGGCATCGAGCACGTGCTGGCGATCACCCAGCGCCTGCGCATCCTGCAGCATTGCCGTGGCCGTGGCGCCAGTTGTCTCGACAGCGAAGTGCCGTACAACGTGGTGTTCGACCCGCGCTCACGGCTGTTCGCGCCGTTCTTCACCGCCGATGCGGATACGCGCCGCGACCGCGACAACGCGGATGCGTTGCTCACCACCTACCTCGGCTACCTGCGCTGGCAGAAAGGCGCCGTGCTGGACGATGAGGAGCATCGCCTGCAGGGCGAACTGCAGCGCTTGCTGACCGCCTACACGCCGCGCCCGCAGGATCTGGAAGTGTGGGCCGATGCACGCATGACCGGTCCGCGCCTGCAGGATGACTGGCTGCCGGCGGATCGCCTGGTCGGCGTGGACGCTGGCAGCCTGCCGACGATCTCCGGTGCCTATACCGTGGAAACCTGGAACGGCGTGGTGTCGCCGATGACCGACACCATCGGCGACACCCTGGCGGAAAAAAAAAGTCTGGCTGACGGCTTTCGCAGTGCCTACTTCACCAGTTATTTCCATGCTTGGGCGCAATTCCAGAGCCGCTTCTTCGACGGCGTGAACCTGTGGAAGGGACACACCGATGAACTGGCGACGCGCGCGGCCGGCAACGACAATCCATACCGCTTTTTTTTTGACAGCGTGCAGCACAACCTGCTGAGCCTGCCGCTGCAGTTGCCACTGTCATTGCGCTGGCACCAGGCCTGGGCGCAGACCAAGGCCGCGGGCTGGGGCGGCTGGAAACCGTTCGGCGCGTTTCTCGGGCATACCGTGGGTGGCTGGTTCAGCAGCGCCAAGCTGACCCCGCCGACCTGGCTGCTGGCGATGCTGGATACGCGCCGCGACGTGCTGGACAAGCAGCAGGCCTTGTTCGCCAACGGCTATCTGCGCCTGCAGGCGCAGGGCGGCGAGCAGAACCTGTACCAGATCGTGGCCGATATCTATCGTGCGAAGGGGGCGCCGACGCAACCGCCGGCCTCCGAATACGCCACCTTGCTGCAGTCGGTCGACCGTCCCGACGACAGTTATGCGGCAAAGTTCATGGGTGACGACCTGGGCGCGTGGTCGGTGGTGCAGGGCCCTTCGCACCTGCTGCTGTACCTCACCTTGCAACGCGCCGCGGCCTACGTGCAGCAGCGCTGGAACGATGGCGTGGTGACGCCGCTGAAGCAGTTGCCGCCCGAGCAGCAGATGGCGGCGCTGTATGGCGCCCAGGGCAAGCTCAACGCCTTCGTCAACGACTGGCTGGCGCCGTTCGTCAGCGAGAAGGAGCACACGCCGATCAAGGTCGGTGGCATCGCGCTGCCGCTGACGCCGGGTTTCCAGTCGATGATGGCTGCGCAGAGCCAGGCGCAGCCGACCTTGAATACCGATCAGCCGTTCCTGGTTGGCAGTTTCAGTTTCACCGGACCGAGCCAGCTCGGCAGCCTGACCGAAGGCGCACTCGGCACCGTGCTGCAGATCGATTGCAAGGATCACAGCTACAGCGCCAGCAGCAAGGCGCAGTCGCTGGCCGAATCGAAGGTCGCGGTGTTCTGGTCGCCGACCAATTGCCTGCAGGCCAGCCTGCGCATCAGTCTGGAGCAGCCAGCGCCTGCCGAAGTGGCGCTGGTGCCGGCCGGTTCCGCCAGCGCAGCCGGTGCGGCTGCGCCTGCCGCGCCCGAACCGCTGGTGCTGACCAAGCTCTACTCGGGACAGGACGGTTTCCTGCAATTGTTGAAGGATTTTGCCGGCGGCTCGCACAGCTTCGTGCTGGCGGATTTTCGCGATTCGTACACCCCGCTGCAGTGGGCCGACATCACCGGACGTCTGCGCGACGTCGGCTTCAGTCAGGCGCAGGTATTTCTCGGCGTCGATCTGTCCGATGCGATGAAACAGTACCTGAGCGCACGCAATACGCCGGTGACGATGCCGAGCGCCATCATCGAATAGACCACGACCGAACCGACAGCGACCGAATTGAACCACGACCGAATTGAATCTGGGGCGGACCACCGAGCTCCGCAGGGAGAACACCATGAGCATCGATATCACCGAACTGCTGGCGCCTATCTCACCCGACCGCCCTTGTGGCGAGGACGTGAGTTTCAGTGATGTCTACGATCGCGTGCGCGAGGCACGTCGCGCCGACGATCCCAACCTGCGCCAGGGCGAATGGCAGACCGATCTGAAAATCGCCGACTGGCGCTTGGTGACCCGCCTCGCCAGCGACGTGCTGACCAAGCAGAGCAAGGATCTGCAGATGGCCGTCTGGCTGGGCGAGGCGCTGATCTCGATGGAAGGCCTGGCCGGTGCCGCGCAGTCGTTCGAACTGCTCAACGGCCTGCTGGAAAACCAGTGGGAAGGCCTGTTTCCGGAACTCGATGGCGACGATCCGGAAGAGCGCGCGGCCAAGCTCGCCTGGTTCAACATCTATGCCAGCGATGCGTTGCGCAAGGTGCCGTTGACCAGCAGCGCCAAGCCGATGACCTTGCTGTCCTGGCAGGACTCGCGCGAGGTCGACAATCTGGCGCGACAGAACCAGGAGGCACACAAGGCGGCGCTGGACGAAGGCCGGCTTAGCGGCGACGCATTCGACAAGGCGATGCTGGAATCCACCGGCGAGGTGGTGTTGCGCATGCTGGAGCAAGCCGATGCCGCACTGGCCACATTCGATGTCTTCAAGCGCATCGCCGATACCCGGCTCGGTCGTGCCGCGCCTTCACTGGCAGCAGTGGAAGACGCGCTGAAACGGATCCGCCAGCTGGTCGGCAAGGCGGCGCAGGCCAAGGGCGTCGGCGGCAGCGCTGCCGCCGACGCGGGCGATGATCAGCTGGCCGCCAGCCCGCTCGCCTCGATGCCTGCCGGCATGACCGCGGGCGGCGGTCTGACCCTGGATCTCTCCGGCAACAGTGCCGCCAGCAAGGAAGCGGCACTGCGCGCGATCAGCGACATCGCAGTGTTCTTCCGCCGTACCGAACCGCACAACCCGGTCGCCTACATGCTGGAGAAGGCGGTGGCCTGGGCCAACACACCGCTCGACGCATGGCTCAGCGAAGTGGTCCGCGACAGCACCGTGCTCGCCTCGATCCGCGATCGGGTGGGGATACCTGGGGAGTGACCCTGTTGCCTCCTCTGCTGAAATGGCAGGAGGCAATGCGTTGCGCTCACCGCGGATACGGCGTTCCGTCCTTGTGCGTATAGCCTCGTTCATCCGCACACAGATCGATATCCGGGTACGTGCACACATCGGCGTCGGAGCGGCTGCCGATCTCCAGATACACCGCCGTCTCGGTGCCACGATTGATCAAGTGATGCCCGTCGGGCGCGTTTTTCGGAAATGCAGCGCAATCGCCGGCATGCAGGACTTGTTCGCCGGCATCGGTGATCAGGCTCAGTTCGCCGGACAGCAGATAGACGAATTCATCCTCGTGCGAGTGCCAGTGGCGCTGGCTGGACCAGGCGCCGGGTGGCAGCCGGCTGAGGTTGACGCCGAAATCGGTCAGGCCGCCGGCGTTGCCGAGCGCCAGCTTGCTGCGCCCGGCGGCTTGCGGGGCGTAGGGTTGGGGATAGTTGGAGCCTGTACGTAGGCTCAGCTGGTTCGGGTCGATGCGTGGCATGGGGAAACTCCGCGAGAACGGCTCTGGTTGGAACGGTCGTTGGCCTTGCGCTGCGCGCGCAAGGCCAACTGGATGGTACGGAAAGGTATACCACCCCCAAAGTCATAGGCCACCGACTGGCCGTACGGCTAATTCTCTCGCGCCCGGCGGCTTCCTAGACTTCTCTGCCATCGCCGTTGCGCATTCGCGCAACGGGCGTCGCCCAACTGCCGGGGAATCGTCATGGCCAAAAAAGAAAGCACGCAGCACAAGCTGGATCGCGTGCGCGCACCGCGCGTGCAACTCACCTACGACGTGGAAGTGGGCGATGCGATCGAAAAGAAGGAACTGCCGTTTGTCGCCGGCGTGATTGGCGATTTCAGCGGCCAGCCGGCCGAGCCGCTGGCGAAGCTGAAGGAGCGCAAGTTCGTCAATGTCGACAAGGACAATTTCGACGACGTGCTCAAGGGCATGAAGCCGCGCGTGCAGATGCAGGTGGACAACAAGCTCAAGGGCGACGGTTCGAAGGTCGGCGTGGAGCTGAACTTCAAGAGCCTCGACGATTTCACGCCGGAAGCGGTGGCGAACCAGGTGGAACCGCTGCGCAAGCTGCTGGAGGCGCGCCAGAAGCTGGCCGACCTGCGCAACAAGATGGCCGGCAACGACAAGTTCGAGGAACTGCTCAACGAAGTGTTGCAGAACACCGACCAGATCACGCGGCTGACCAAGGAAGTCGGCTCCGGCGGCGGCTCGGAAAGCTGAGCCGATCGTCACGCCGGGCGGCGTAACCGAGTCGCCGTCCGATCGGACTGACGCACTTCTCCATCACGGATATCGCAGGGATCAAGACATGGCCAGCACACAGCAAGAATCCGCGCAGGGCACTGCCGCCGCCACTCAGGAAGGTAGTCTGCTCGATTCCATTCTCAGCCAGAGTCGCATCGCCAAGACCGACAGCGAGCGTGATCGTACCCGCGACCTGATCGCCGAGCTGGTGAACCAGGTCACCGACGGCCAGATCAGCATCTCGCACGATGCGATCGCCTCGCTCGATGCGCGCATCGCCGACATCGACAAGCTGCTCTCCGACCAGCTTTCGGCGGTGATGCACGCGCCAGAGTTCCAGAAGCTGGAAGGTTCCTGGCGCGGCCTGAAATACCTGGTCGACAATTCCGAGACCAGCACCACGCTGAAGATCAAGGTGCTCAACTGCACCAAGAAGGATCTGGTCAAGGACTTCAAGAACGCCTCGGACTTCGACCAGTCCACGCTGTTCAAGAAGATCTACGAGGAGGAATACGGCACCTTCGGCGGCGCGCCGTTTGCCACCATGATCGGTGACTTCGAGTTCAGCCGGCAGCCGGAGGACATGTACCTGCTGGAGGAGATGTCGCACGTGGCCGCCTCGGCACATGCACCGCTGCTGTCGGCAGCCTCGCCGGAGATGTTCGGCTTCGAGAGCTTCACCGACCTGGCCGGTCCGCGCGATCTGGCCAAGGTGTTCGACACCGTCGAATACGCGAAGTGGAAGTCGTTCCGCGCTTCGGAGGATTCGCGTTACGTGGGCTTGGCGATGCCGCATGTGCTCGGCCGCCTGCCATATGGTCCGGATACCACGCCGGTGGAGAGCTTCAATTTCGTCGAGGACGTGTCCGGCAAGGATCACAGCCGCTACCTGTGGACCAACGCGGCGTATGCGTTGGGTAGCAAGATCACCGACGCATTCGCCAAGTTCGGCTGGACCGCGGCGATCCGTGGCGTCGAGGGCGGCGGCTTGGTGGAAGGCCTGCCGACGCACACATTCGCCACCGACGACGGCGAGGTGGCATTGAAGTGCCCCACCGAGATCGCGATCACCGACCGTCGCGAGAAGGAGCTGGCGGACCTGGGCATGATCCCGCTGGTGCACTGCAAGGGCACCGACTACGCGGCGTTCTTCTCCACCCAGTCGGCGCAGAAGGCGAAGGAATACAACACCGATGCCGCCAACGCGAACGCACGGCTCGCCTCGCAGTTGCAGTACATCTTCGCGGTAAGCCGCATCGCGCATTACATGAAGTCGATGATGCGCGACAAGATCGGCAGTTTTGCCTCGCGTTCCTCCGTCGAGCGTTTCCTCAACACCTGGATCACCCAGTACGTGTTGCTGGACGACAACGCCTCGCAGGAAATGAAGGCGCAGTACCCGCTGCGCGAGGCGAGCATCGAGGTTGTGGATGTGCCCGGCAAACCCGGGGCCTACAAGGCGGTGGCTTTCCTGCGGCCGCATTACCAGCTGGACGAACTGAGCGTCTCGCTGCGTCTGGTGGCCGAGCTTCCGAAGTCGGCGCGTTGAGAATCTATCGAGGATTGATCCATGTCACAGAGCGACTTCTTCCTGAAAATCGACGGCATCGATGGCGAGTCCACCGATGACAAACACAAGGGTGAGCTGGAAATCCAGTCGTGGTCGTGGGGAGCGACCAACCAGGGCACCTTCGGCGCCGGCGGCGGTGGCGGCGCGGGCAAGGCCGATTTCAGCGACATCACGATCAGCAAGTACGCCGACAAGTCGACGCCGAAGTTGCTCAAGGCCGTGGCTACCGGCCAGCACATCAAGACCATGACCCTGGTCTGCCGCAAGGCCGGTGGCCAGCAGCAGGAGTATCTCAAGCTGACCCTCGAGGACGTGCTGATCTCCAGCTATCACTCCAGCGCATCCGGCGGCAGCAGTCCGATACCGAACGAATCGATCGGCTTGAACTACGCCAAGATCAGCTACGAATACAAGCCGCAGAAGGTGGACGGTTCGCTCGAGGGCTCGATTGCCATCAGCTACAACCGCCATACGAACGTGGCGGCGTGAGCGGGTCGTCCTGAAACCAGGCCACTGCACTGGCACGGCGTGCCTTGCGGCATGTCGTGCCGATGCGTGATGCGGACGAGGTGGAGCAAGATCGATGCCTATCGAAGTGCCGGAGTTGAAGATCAGGACGACCTCGAACAACGATTTCTTCCTGAAGCTGGACGGGGTCCGGGGCGAGACGAACGACGATGAGCATGCCGGTGAGATCGACATCCTCGGCTGGTCGTTCGGCGTCAACGACTACGATGCCGCCGAGTCGCGCGACGTGCGCAGGGCGTCCGGGGGGCGCGATGACCTGCCGGTGTTCACCAGCGCAAATCGGTTAGAGGAGGCCGCCACTGGACGAGCCGTGCCGGGCAGCGTGCGCGTCGGCGATCTTCATCTGAGCAAGCATGTCGACGCGGCATCCGCGCCGTTGCTGAAGGCAGCTACCTCGCGCCAGATGATTGCCAAGGCGATCCTCACCTGCCGCAAGGCGTCCGGCGCAGAAGGTCTGGAGTACCTGCAGATCCAGTTGCAGGACGTGATGGTGTCGCGCTGGGCGGTGGCAACGGATGACGATACCGCCATACCGTGTGAGCGCCTGGTGCTCACTTACACGCGGATCGAATTCACCTACCAGCCGCAGGGCCGCAAGGGTACCAGCGAGGGCAAGATGCACGCCGGCTGGGACCGCAAGCTCAATGCAACGATGTGATCACGCCAGTGCAGCACCATCTTTATCGCTATTGAGGATCACCGATGCGCTCCGTCCTCGATCGCCTCACCGACAAGCCGCTGCCGGAAGACAGCGGCCGGGGCATGTCGCTCACCGACTACCGCGACCTGGTGTCGCGCGATCTGGAGGCGCTGCTGAATACGCGCTCCGAAGCCGCACGGGTATTGCCGGAAGCATTCGTGGAGTGTCGCAAGTCCTCGCTGACGTTCGGCATCCCGGACTTTTCCTCCTACAGCCTGCTCAGTCCGCGCGATCGCGACCGCATCCGCCGTGCGCTGGAAACGGCGATCGGGTTGCACGAGCCGCGACTGACCCGGGTGCGCGTGGTGCTGGAATCACAGCGTGCCTACGAGCGCGCCTTGCGTTTCCGGGTGGAGGCGCTGATGAATCTTGGCCCCGAGCGCGAGAAGGTGCAGTTCGACGCCGTGCTGCAACTGAATACGCAGTCCTATCAGGTGCACTGAGCGGCATGACGCCATGGCGAACGAGCCGACACAGCAGAACGCAAGCGTCACGGCGACCATCGAACTGGTACTCGATGGGGAACCGTTGCAGATGCAGCTGACGGTGCCGACCGGCCCGGCCACGCCAGGCCAGCTGCTGCACCTGCTGCGTGGCCTCACTGACGCGGTGGTCGATTCCGCGGTGGAAAAAAGTACGGCGCAAGGCAATCCGATCTCCTGCCGCAAGGGCTGTGGTGCCTGCTGCCGGCAGCTGGTGCCGATCGCGCCGGCCGAGGCGCACCGTTTGCGTCAGGTGGTCGACGCGATGCCGGAGCCGCGACGTAGCGAAGTGCTGGCCCGGTTCGAGGCCGCCCGCGCGAAGCTGGCCGCCAGCGGCATGCTCGAGCGGCTGCGCGCACCGGCGCGCATGGACGAGACTTCGCGGCGACAGCTCGGTATCGACTATTTCCGTAACGGCGTGGCCTGTCCGTTTCTCGAGCAGGAATCCTGCTCGATCTACGCGGAGCGCCCGCTGGCCTGTCGCGAGTACCTGGTCACTTCACCGACAGAGCATTGCGCGCAACCCACGCCCGACAGCATCGATTGCCTGCCGATCGCGGCGCGGGTGTCCCGCGCGTTGTGGCAGCTGGAGGCGAAGCAGGACCATGATGGATTGTCGTGGGTGCCGCTGATCACCGCGCTGGAGTGGGCGCAGACGCATCCGGAAGCGCCGCCGGGCGCCAGCGGACCGGCGCAGATCGAGTCGTTGTTCAAACTGCTCGGTGCCGCCCCGGCGACTTGAACGGGTGCTTGACGGCGCCGCCGGAAGACAAACTCACACCATGCTGCGTGAGGACGTCCAGACGGCCATCATCGCCTCGCGCAACTGCTCCGGCGATACCGGTTTGTACAGCACCGGAATCTTCGCCGCCTGGATCTCGCGCAGGCGGTCGCTACGCGTTTCGCCGGTGATCAGCAAGCGCGGGAACGGTGGCAGGCCGTCGCGCAGGTAGTAATGGTCCAGCGCGGCCAGTGCGTCCAGGCCACTCTCACCGTCACGCAGGCGCAGATCGGAGATCACGATATCGGGCTGGGTCGGCCACGCTTCGGCGGCTTCCAGCGCCTGCGCGCGGTCCTCGGCCGTCGCCACTTCGCAGCCCCAGCTGCGCAGCAGGTAACGGATGCCGGAAAGGATCGCCGGCTCGTCGTCGATCACCAGCACGCGCATGCCTGCCACATCCAGCGGCGACTCCTCGATCTGCAGGGAGCGCACGTGCTGTGCCGGTACCTCGCACACATGGAAGGAGAACACGCTGCCGTGTCCGGCATGGGATTTCAGAACCACCTGGGTATCGAGCAGCTCGGCCAGCCGCTGCACGGTGGCCAGCCCCAGGCCGAGACCACGATGCTGGCTGCCGGAGCGGTCCGCCGAGCCCGGGTGGTCCACCCGGTAGAACTCGTCGAAGACGCGCTCCATGTGTTCGGGCGCGATACCGCTGCCGGTATCCCAGACGTCGACCCGCACCGTGCCGTTCAAACGTCGGCGCGCACCGATCAGTACGCCACCCTCGTGGGTGTAGCGCAACGCGTTGCTGACCAGGTTGTTGAGGATGCGGGCGAGCATGGTGCGATCGCTGCGTACCCATAGATCTGTGGTGCGCAGGATCAGGCGGAGGTCCTGCTGCTCGGCGATCATGCGGAAGTTGCGGTTCACCTCCTCGAAGACATCGTCGAGCGGAAACTCGCTGATCTCGACCTGCATCGCACCGGTTTCCAGACGCGACAGGTCGAGCAGTTCGCTGAACAGGTGATCGAGCGCGGCCACGCATTCCTGGATATGCGCGATGCGATCCAGCCGCACCGGATCGTTTTCATCGACGGCGAGCGCCGACGAGAACAGGGTCAGCGCATACAGTGGCTGGCGCAGGTCGTGCGACGCTGCAGCAAGAAAACGTGCCTTGGCCACGCTGGCCGCCTCCAGCGCCGTATTCTTGCGCGCCAGCTCCTGCGTGGCCTGCTCGATTTCCTGCTGCATGCCGCGCTGGATGTCGAACAGGGCCGCCGCAGTGGTGTTGAAGCCATGCTGCAACTCGCCGATTTCGGTCTTGTCCGTGACCGTGACGGCGACCGGGCGATCGCCGCGGCCCAGCTCGTGCACCGCACGGGCCAACCGCCGCAATGGGGCACTGATCCAGCTTGCCGCCTGCCACGCGATCACCGTCGCGACCAGCAGGCTCGCCACAAAAGCGAGCAGGGCAATGCGCAGGCTGGCATGTTGCGCGGCAATCGCCTCGCCCAGGCTCACGTCGATCATCACCGAACCCAGCGGTTCGGCGTCCGGCTGGTCGCTGTCGACCACGTCGCGCACCACGGTCAGGCTGTCCTGCGGCTTGGCCACGCTGCGGCCACTGCTATCGGCGAGAATCTCGCCATTCGCCGCGCGGATCTGTACATGTGCCACGTGCGGAAGGTTGGCAATCGATTGCGCAATACGAATCAGCTCGCGCCGCTGCATGTCGTGCAACGGACCGGCCGTGATCGAGGCCGCCTGGGTGGCGACCGCATCGGCGGTGTTCTGCCCCATGTCGCGCAGCGTGATCAGCTGGTAATGGGTCAGGATGGTCACCAGCAGGGATGCGGTGACGAAGGTGGGTACCAGCGCGACGAAGGCCAGCCGCTGCATCAGCGAGGCGCGACGCCAGAGCCGTTTCATCCAGAACCTGGCCATCTTGTCTACCCGAGCCCCCGGTGCGGTACCCGCCGGTATGGAGCCTAGCGCGAAATGCCCTGCTCGGCAGCCCGGCCGAAAGGTGTCGGCTGGATGGCCGGGCTGCGTGGTCGGAGGTCAACGCCGCGCAGCGGACTTAATCGACGGGGTGCCTGGGGTGGCGGTAGGGCCGGGTGAGTCGTTCGATCAGCAGCGGCAGCAGCGCGAGCAGGGCGAGCGCGCCCAGCGGCAGCAGCACGTTGCTGTGCATGAACATGCCCAGGCCGAACGTGTCGCTCCGGCTCATGGCGGCGCCCAGGCCGGCGCCGATCGAGGTTTCGAAGATCAACGCGACGGTGCCACCGAGCCAGCTGGCGCCGACGAACAGCCACAGCGGGCAGCGCAGCCACGCCAGCGCGATCGTCACCGCGCCGAACGGCACCACCGGCACGAAGCGCAGGAACAGCGTGTAGCTCACCGGATGCTGCTCGAAGCCGTGATGCAGCTTCGCCACGATCGCCGGCGGATGGCGGCTGCCGGCGCCAAACGCGTAGCGGCTGGCCAGATACAGGATCAGCGAACCCAGGGTCAGTCCCGCCGACGAACACAGCGTGCCGTCGACCACGCCGAACGCGAAGCCGCCGGCGAGGATCACCACGATCGTGCCGGGCAGGCCGGTCGACGTAGCCAGAGTCAGCAGGCCGATGAAGGTGAGCCGACTCAGCCACGGATGCTCCGCGATATGCGCATGCAGTTCATTCTGGTGGGCCACCAACTGCTGCGGGGTCAGTCGATCCAGCCAGCCGGAAGCGAACAGCACGATGCCGGCCAGCACCAGCAGGAGCAGGGGCAGCGCGGCGCGCCAGCGATTCAATACGCTGTGCCGCCAGCGCCGTAGGCGGCCAGCACGGTGCGCGCCTGATCGCGCAGGATGTCGCGGCGTACCGCGATGTGGCGGCGCTGCAGTTCGCCGATCCAGTCGGCCGGCAACGGGCCCTCGTCGAATTCGGTGAGTTCCTCGACGTCCTCCGAGCGCGCGCCGATCAGCAGCTCGTCGACGCCGGCCCAGACCGTGGCGCCGTAGCACTGGCAGCACGGCTGTGCACTGGTGGCCAGGATGTAGCGGCCGCCTTGTTCGTTGAGCCGGAACGCGGCAAGCCGTTGTTGTGCGGTCATGTACGCCATCATTTCCGCGTGCGCCACCGAACAGGTCTGCGGCACCACGCGGTTTACGCCGACCGAGATCAGTCGCCCGGCCTCGTTGAACACCGCCGCGCCGAATGGACCCCCGTGGCTGCGCTCGACGTTGTGCTTCGACAGCTCGATCGCCAGGCCGACCTTGTCCTCATCGGTGAGGTAGATCCGGCTCTCGTCGGCGACCTCGCCGATCCATGGCGGCAGGGTGAGGTGGATTTGCTGAGGCAGCATGAGGTTCTCCTTTACTGGCCGGCCGGTTTCGCCCACACGTCACGCAGGGTCACAGTGCGGTTGAACACCGGTGCGGTGGCGCGATGGTCGACACGGTCGGCCACGAAGTAGCCGAGCCGCTCGAACTGGAAGCGCTGCTCCGGATTGACATGCGCGGCAGCCGGCTCCAGCCAGACCTGCACCACGCGCTTGGCATCCGGGTTGACGTGCTCGAGCCAGCTCTTGCCGTCTTCCTCATTCTCCGGCGCGGCCACGTTGAACTGGCGGTCATACAGGCGCACCTCGGCGGCTACCGCGTGCTGCGCGCTGACCCAGTGGATCGTGCCCTTCACCTTGCGGTCCGCGCCGGGCAGGCCGTGGCGGGTGTCCGGATCCAGCGTGCCATGCAACTCGGTCACGTTGCCGTCGGCGTCCTTGATGATCTGCTCGCATTTGACGATGCCAACGCCACGCAGGCGCACCTCGCCATCGGGTTTCAGGCGATGGAAACCCTTCGGCGGCACCTCGGCGAAGTCTTCGCGTTCGATCCACACTTCGCGCGAAAACGGCACCTGGCGCGTGCCGAAGCTCTCATCCTTCGGATGATTGGCGAAGCTCAGCGTTTCCTCGTGGCCTTCCGGCAGATTGGTCAGCACCAGCTTGAGTGGATCGAGCACGGCCATGCGGCGTGCCGCGGTGGTGTCCAGATCCTCGCGGATGCAGCCTTCCAGCACGGCATAGTCGATCACGCTGTTCTGCTTGCTGACGCCGACGCGCTCGATCAGCAGGCGCAGTCCGGCTGGCGTGAAGCCGCGCCGGCGCAGGCCGCGCAGCGTGTTCATGCGCGGGTCGTCCCAGCCGTCCACATAGCCCTCGCTGACCAGCTGCGCCAGCTTGCGCTTGCTGGTAATGCAGTAGCTGAGGTTGAGGCGCGAGAACTCGATCTGGCGTGGCTTGGCCGGCTTCGCCTCCAGACCGGCGGCGACCACCGACTGCCACAGCTCCGGATGATTCGGCAGGTCGACCTTGTCGACGAACCAGTCGTACAGCGGGCGATGATCCTCGAACTCCAGCGTGCACAGCGAGTGGGTGATGCCTTCCATCGCATCGGACAGGCAATGCGCATAGTCGTACATCGGGTAGATCGGCCACGCGTCGCCGGTGTTCTGGTGGGCGATCTTGCGGATGCGGTAGATCGCCGGATCGCGCAGGTTGATGTTGCCGGCGCTCATGTCGATCTTCGCGCGCAGCGTCTTGCTGCCGTCGTCGAACTCGCCCGCGCGCATGCGGCGGAACAGGTCGAGATTCTCCTCGACGCTGCGCTCGCGGTACGGCGAGTGGCGACCAGGTGCGGTCAGCGTGCCACGGTATTCGCGCATCTCCTCGGCGTTGAGGTCATCGACATAGGCGACACCGTCCTCGATCAGCTTGATCGCCGAACGGTAGAACACCTCGAAATAATCCGAGGCATGGCGCAGCGAATGCCACTCGAAGCCGAGCCAGCGCACGTCGTCCTTGATGCCCTCGACGAACTCCGGGTCTTCCTTGCCCGGATTGGTATCGTCCAGGCGCAGGTTGCACCAGCCCTTGAACTCGCCCGCGATGCCAAAGCTCAAACAGATCGCCTTGGCGTGGCCGATGTGCAGATAGCCGTTCGGCTCCGGCGGGAAGCGCGTGTGTACCACGTGATGCTTGCCCGCAGCCAGGTCGTCGCGCACGATCTGTCGGATGAAATCCTGGGGAATGGCCGCCGTCGGTGTGGCGGGAGCGGCAACGGGATTTTCAGTCGACATCAGGCAAAGCTCGCGTGCGGTGGCGGAAACGCCCAAGTTTACCCTGTCGGCGCCGTCGGGCGCAGATCGCCCGGATTCGCCCCAAGACCTTGCCCCGCAGCGGTGCGGGGGCGTAGCGTGCAAGCCATGCACACGATCTATCGCGCCGAGAACCTGTTCGATGCCCATCTGGTCAAGGATGCGCTGGAGGCCGAAGGCATTCCGGCCTTCATTGCCGGCGAATACCTCACCGGCGCGGTGGGCCAGCTGCCGGCGATGGATTACATCGCGGTGATGGTGCCCGAATCGAGCCTGTCGCTCGCCAGCGGCATCGTGGGTGAGGTGGAGGCGCGGCTCAGCGAGGCGCGGCTGGCGATCGACGAGCTCGGCGATCTGCCTGACGATCCGCTCGCCATGCCATGCTGAGCGGCGTCGAACCCTGCGGTTCGAGCGGTCGCCCCATCCCCAAGGAAGTTTCATGCAAGACCTCGCCGCACTGATCCGCGCCGTGCCGGATTTCCCCACGCCCGGTGTGATGTTCCGCGACGTCACCCCGCTGCTCGCCGACGCCGGCGGCTTTGCCCGCTGCATTGATGCGCTGGCCGAGCCATGGCAAGGCAGCAGCGTGCAGGCGGTGTGCGGCATCGAGGCTCGCGGCTTCATCTTCGGCGCTGCGCTGGCGCAGAAACTGCACGCCGGTTTCGTGCCGCTGCGCAAACCCGGCAAGCTGCCGCCGCCGGTGGTGACGGTGGACTACCAGCTGGAATATGGCAGCGACCGGTTGGAGGCGCAGCGCGATGCGCTGAGGCCCGGCGAGCGCGTGCTGCTCGTCGATGATGTGCTGGCCACCGGCGGCACGCTGGCGGCAGCGCGCGCGCTGGTCGAGCATCTCGGTGGCGAGCTGGTGGGCGCGGGTGTGGTGATCGAACTGCTTGCGCTGCGCGGGCGTGATCGTTGGTCAGGAAGCCAGCAACTGCACAGCCTGTTGCGCTATTGAAACATGGCTCGTGACGACTCCTGAACGGTTGGTTCAGGAGGTGTGCCAAATCGCGGGAACTGTCGGGTCAGCTCGAATAAGTTGTGGGCTGCTTGCTGTTCAAGGGAATCTCGCGCCCTGAGTCTGTCCATGATTGGTGTCGTTATCGTATGTCGCGTCCATGGCTTTGTACCTTTCCAGTATCGAACTGGCCTGATCGTTAAACGCTTTGGCGATGGTTGAGCAATTGTCAGATACATGAAATGACTGACCCAGCGCTTCTATTTCCTTCGCAGCCCCGACGCCATGAGCATAGTGCCCATCCTCATGAAGGCTCAGTGCGGCCATGTAGTCTTGCCATTTTCTGATCAAAGAATTCGAAGCGTTGCTTCCGTCCACCCAACGAGGCAGGGTAGTTGTCCCCTCGACCGACGTCCTTATTTCAGTGAGCTTGCAGCCTTCAGTTGTGGGCGCATAGTGGAATGTCCAGGCGACATGCCATTGAGTAATCCCATCAAATCTCTTGCCGTCTTTATCAGTCGGACCCTTGGTATTGAGCTCTTGGCGCAAGTCATTGGCACTCTTGCCGACGATGTCGTAGTGAACAAGCAGAACATCGTTCGCAGATGCGACACACGATGTGGTGCCAATGACGACAGCCGCCAACACTTGCCGGATACGAAGACCCATGTGCTCCCCTGGAGTGACAGTCAGTGCTGTAGTCAAGCGGCGCCGAAGCTGCCAAAGAAATGCGTTGCGACGTAGTGCATAAAGCGCGCGAAGGGGCAGCAAAGTAACGCCGAATAGGCCGAGAAAGCCCAAGGCATAGATAGCTTAAGCAAACAGCAGGTATGACCAATCTGTCAATGCAACCTAACGCCGGAGTTAAGCGGCAGCCGTAGGCTGTCCGCTGGAAGGAACTGTTAGGCGTAGCCTAGAGTTTACCTCGCACCTTTTTGACAACGCTGCTCGCGTTGGGCAAAGCGCCCGAATTGCCACAACTATCTGTGTATAGCTCACCTCCGTTCGATTGAACAAAGACGATATAGCTCTTGCTAACATCCATAGGAAATCTGCTCGATGTATTGTCAGAGACAAGACGGATCTGTGAGCGCGAGCGTCCGGAAAGAACTTCGGTCACTTTCAATGTATAGATCGTGCTTGTGATTCCGCCAGGGTCTCCCGGATCACCTGTGACGTCTCTTGCAGTCATAACAGTTCCAATAACGACCGAGCTACTTGTGGCAATCTCCGCTGTGACAGAGGGGTGTCCTCTGAGGCACACAGCACCGGACTGAATCGGTACCAGTACCAGGACACACGCGAGCGAAAAAAAGACGGCACCAAGTCTCTTCATAAAAGGCCTAACGCTTGAGTTAAGCGGCGGCGAAGCCGGAGAGTTCCTACGCAAAAGTGGACACCGGTTGGTTAGCCGCAACGGGCCTCGAACTCGATGGGAGAACGATAGCCCAAGGCGGAGTGTAAGCGCTTGTTGTTGTAGAAATCGATGTAGCTGTGCACGG
>NZ_MUNT01000010.1 GCF_002001175.1 Rhodanobacter sp. C03
CGCCTTGAAATCATGGGTGTAACGATAGGTGGTTCGCGGGCCTGGCTTGGGCATCTTGTGGACTCCTGAAGTGGTAGTTCAGGGTGTCCACTAAAGCGAAGGAACTATCCCGTCCGCCTTGAACGAGTAGTTATGCCTGTGGCTGCGCATATGCCTTACGTACGGCACTTAAAAGGAAGACGCCATACAGAACTAAAACGGCTCCCATGGGAAAGATGAAATTTGTAACCCCGCCCTCCGTCACGAAGCCCCATGTGGCGAACAAGGAGCCTAGAACAATAAAGAATGCTGGGCCGAGGTATTTGTTGGAGCGGTTAACTGACTGGAGGCGTGCGGCTTTTGTAACCATGGCATGCGTGGATGTGACCTGTTCTTCACGGAGCTCGCGACAGGCCAGCCCGTAACCAAGATCGGTGGCGCAAGCCGCGCAGAGGCCTTTGCAGCAATGTTTGCACATGCCGATAGCCGCGCTCTCGTGATGGTTAAAGAACTGCATCGAATCTCCCCCTGAGGCATAACGCTTAGTAGACCCCAGATCTGGGGTGTTGCGCTGAGTATGTCGCCCTCATTGCGACCTGGGCAAGCGCCGAATTCACTTGTCTAGCAACGGTTTGTGCGCCTGCAGATGTGCCGGGCGGGCAGTGAAGCTCCAGTGTTATCCGGCACTTTAGAGGGTGTATGAGTTACGCCGTCAAAATCGGGGTGTAACAGCTTTCAAAGCGTCACGATGCTGAGGCTCTCCACATAAACCAATTCGCACGCACCCGCACCAACATCGTCGCGCGTCGTCGAGGTTTTCCAGAGCCAGCCACCGGGGCGGCTGGCGTCGACCAGGAAGCCTTCGATGTGCACGACTTCGCCCGGACGTACTTCCCTGAGGTCATGCAGCACGCCGGCGTCGGCGGGGATCATGTGCATGTTGGCGCTGTGCGTTTCGATCTCGCGGCGTGGTATCGGGAACTGTTTCACGTGCCATTCGTAGAAGCGGTCGGACTGGCTGATGTCGATGTTCGCCAGCACCGCGCTGTCGGACATGCGGCCCCAGCCGAGCGCGAGATCTTCGGGGATCAATTTGCCGTCGGCTCCCCAGGAATAGTCGGCGCGCGCCAGCACGCGGGCGGTAAGAGTGAAGCGGGCGCGGGTAGTGAGGGTCACGTCGTCGCGTTGCAGCTTCGCGCCATCCTCGATGTTGTCCTGCTCGGGCTCGTCTGGCGCCAGCACGCCGGGTGGTTGATGCAGTGGGCGGTGATGCCACCACGACACGCCGCCGCACAGCACCAGCAGCAGGGCGACGGCAACAAGGAGCTTGCGCATGCTCAGTTGAAGTCGGCCGCCAGCATGCAGCGCTGTTCGGGCGTGAGGGTTGCTTCGATCGGCATCGCCGGCAGGGTCGAAGCAAGAGTGACCGGCGCGCCGGCGTTCCAGTCCGCGATCATCGCTGCATCGAGTTCGAAGCGCAGGAAATGCACGGCGGCAGTCTTCTCGTCGTTGCTGCGTTCCATGTCCTCGTCGGCGATCGCGGTGACCGGTGCGTGTCCTTGCACGCTCAGCGTGATGGCGTGTTCGATATGGCGCAGGCGCACCAGCTCCAGCTTGCGCTGCTCGACGTCGGGATACTCGATCAGCAGGGTTGCCTTGAGATTGCCGCCGTCCGGGATCAGCGGGTTGTAGGCATCGAGTTCATCCTGGATGCCGATGCCCTCGAAGATGCGTTCGATGCGCAGCATCTCCTGTACCTGGTACTGCACGCTCAGCCGATCCTCGAAGATCAGCGTAAGGTGTTCGCCGATATGCACGCTGCGTTTTTTCTTGTGCACGATCACGCGGGTACGGAAATCGCCGCGTTGCTGCGCGTAGGCTTCGAGGGTGAGCAGGTCGGCGCGGGTCAGTTTTTGCATGCTGCATCCTGGATAGTTTAGCGTGATGCTTGAGTGCGCGGTCGAGGCTTTATTTTTGCTGTCATTCCCGCGAAGGCGGAAATCGCTTTACAACAACGGAGCGGGTCATCCATGGTTGTTTATGGAGTAAAGGCAACTGCGATTCCCGCCTTCGCGGGAATGACGACTATAAAGAGTGACGGCTATGGCGTGGCGTCATGCGCTCCTCAAATGCCATAGGCCTTGCGCAGCAGGCTCAGCGGGTGTTCCGCTGGCGGCTTGTCGTCGAGGCCGTGGGCGATATGGCCGCCGGCCATCGGGCAGTCGCTGGTGAAGTGATCGGGGTGGGCTTGCTCGACGCGATTTTCCACCGGTTTCGCCAGCTTGCGCGAGAGCGCATAGGTCGCATGCTTCACACCGTAGGTACCGTCGTGGCCGGAGCAGCGCTCGATGGTGATGACTTCGGTGTCCGGCACCAGTTGCAGGATGTCGCGCGTCTTCGGGCCGATCTTCTGCACACGCTGGTGGCACGGTACCTGCCAGGCGACCTTGCCCAGCGACTGCTTGAAGTCGGTCTGCAGCAGGCCGGCCTTGTGGCGCTCGGCGAGGTATTCGAACGGATCGAAGAAGCGCTCGCGCACCAGCGCCACGTCGGCATCGTCCGGGAACATCAGCGGCAGCTCCTGCTTGAACATCAGCACGCAAGACGGGATCGCCGCGGTGAAATCCCAGCCCTCGCGCGCCATCTTCGCCAGCACCGGGATATTGCGTTCCTTGTATTTCTTCACCGTCTGCAGATCGCCCAGTTCCAGCTTGGGCATGCCGCAGCAGCTTTCCTGTTCGACCAGTCGCGTCGGGATAACGTTGTGCGTCAGCACTGCGGCCAGATCCTCGACTACCACTGGGTCGGAATGGTCGCAGTAGCAGGTGGCGAACAGCGCCAGCTTGCCGCGCGTGCGGCCGGCAGGAGTCGCCGTGCCGCTGCCGTCGAGATCGCGCAGGCGCTTGCGTGCGGTAGGTGTGTGGTACTCGGGCACCCGCGCCTCGGCATCGACGCCCATGGTTTTTTCCAGTAGCTTTCGCGCGCCCGGATTGCGGTTGGCAGCGTTTATCACCTGCACCACCACCGGGATCGAAGCGAGTTTGCCGACGGCGCGGGTGTTGGACAGGATCATCGCCGACAGCGGTGCACCATGCTCATTAAAGTGCGTGGCCTTGGCGCGCAGCATCAGGTGCGGGAAGTCCACGTTCCACGGATGCGGCGGCGTGTACGGACATTTGGTCTGGTAGCACAGGTCGCACAGGTAGCACTGCTCGGTGACCTTGGGATAGTCGGCCTTGTCGACGCCGTCGATCTCCATCGTCTTCGATTCATCGATCAGGTCGAACAGGGTGGGGAAGGCGTGGCACAGGCTGACGCAGCGGCGGCAACCGTGGCAGATGTTGAACACTCGTTCGAGTTCCGCGTCGAGCGCCTGCTGATCCATGAATTCGGGATTGGTCCAGTCCAGCGGATGTCGGGTGGGTGCGTCCAGATTGCCTTCGCGTGTGCCGCTGATGGGCTCGGCCATGGTCGTGTCCTCGAAGCGTTGTAGGAGCGGCTTCAGCCGCGACCGCGGCGCAGCGTTGTCACGCAGCGCCGCGGTTATCCGGTACATCGGTCGCGGCTGAAGCCGCTCCTACAAAATGCAGGTCAGCGATAACTCAGCCCAGATCACCCAGCGCCTTGGTGAACCGGTTGGCGTGCGAACGTTCGGCCTTGGCCAGCGTCTCGAACCAGTCGGCGATTTCGTCGAAGCCTTCCTCGCGCGCAGCCTTGTGCATGCCCGGGTACATGTCGGTGTACTCGTGGGTCTCGCCGGCGATGGCGCTCTTCAGATTCAGATGGGTTTCGCCGAACGGCAGGCCGGTGGCGGGATCACCGACGGCTTCCAGGTATTCCAGGTGGCCGTGCGCGTGGCCGGTCTCGCCTTCGGCGGTGGAGCGGAACACCGCGGAGACATCGTTGTAACCCTCCACGTCGGCCTTGGCGGCGAAGTAGAGGTAGCGGCGGTTGGCCATCGATTCGCCGGCAAAGGCGTCTTTCAGGTTCTGCTCGGTCTTGGAGCCTTTCAGGTTGCTCATGACATCACCTCGTGGCGTGTGGCTGGGAGGGAAATACGAGTCGGCCTTGCGGTCTTGACCTGTCGAGCCTAGCGCCCGGCGGCCAGGGGATGAAATTGATTGTCTCGATGGAACGGATAGCCGGCGGCTATCGGCGTGCAGCGCGGCGTTTCGTTATGGGTGCGACTTCCGTGGCCAGTGGCGTGGCGGCGGTATGCGCGTCGAGCAGGTCGGCGGGCAGTTGTCGGAAGATCTGCGCCAGGCGTTTCAGGAAGCCATCCATCGCCGAACTCTTGCGCCAGATCATGGCGATGCGCCGGCTCGGCGGATGACCCTTGAACTCGATCAGGTGCAGGTTCTCCACCGGTGCCACCGGCGGCTTCACCGCGGTGACCGGCAGCAGGGTGATGCCGACATTCGCCGCCACCATCTGCCGCAGTGTTTCCAGGCTGGTGGCGCGGAAGCCGCTGTGCTCGCCGGCGCCGACCATGTGGCACACCTCGAGCGCCTGATCGCGCAGGCAGTGGCCGTCCTCCAGCAACAGCAGGTTCTGGTTGGACAGGTCGGCCAGCTTCAACTGGCCCTGCTTGTGTGCCAGCGGGTGTTCGGCCGAGACCGCCAGCAGGAACGGTTCCTCGAACAGGAACTCGCTGTGCAGGCTGTCCTCGTGCAGCGGCAGGGCGAGGATGCCGGCATCCAGCTTGCCCTCGCGCAACATGCGCAGCACCGATTCGGTCTTCTCCTCGACCAGCAACAGCTCTAGTCGTGGAAACGCCGTGCGTACCAGTGGCAGTACGTGCGGCAACAGGTACGGGCCCAGGGTCGGGAAGATGCCCAGCCGCACTGTGCCGGATTCCGGATCCAGCGTGCGCCGGGCCACGCCGCGGATCTGCTCGATCTCGTTGAGTACATCGCGCGCGCGCGCGGCGATGTCACGACCCACCTCGGTCAGCAGCACCTTGCGCGGCGTGCGTTCGACCAGCGGCACGCCAAGCTCGTCCTCGAGCTTCTTGATCTGGGTGGACAGGGTCGGCTGGCTGACGAAGCAGGCATCGGCGGCGTGGCCGAAGTGCCGATGCTCGGCCAGCGCCACCAGGTACTGGAGATCTCGCAGGTTCATCGCACGCCTCATCCAGGCCATAGGCTCAACCTATGATTGCGATGGTAACAATCAATTTGAACAATGCAAGTGCGGACGCTATCTTGTTCGTCAAGGCACCTGCTGCAAGGCGTCTCTCAACCCCCTAATCCATTACCGAAGGCTAACTCCATGCTGACCATTGGCGACAAGTTTCCCCAGTTCAACGTCCCGGCCACCGTCTCGATCGAGAGCCTGGACAAGGCGTTTCAGAACATCGACAACAACACCTACAAGGGCAAGTGGACCTGCGTGTTCTTCTACCCGAAGGACTTCACCTTCGTCTGCCCGACCGAGATCAAGGGCTTCAGCGACGTGAACCAGCAGTTCGCCGATCGTGACTGCCAGGTGCTCGCCGCCAGCACCGACAGCGAGTTCGTGCATCTGGCCTGGCGCAAGGACCACAAGGACCTGCGCGACCTGAAGTTCCCGATGCTGGCCGACATCAAGAAAGAGCTCACCAATGCGCTGGGCATCCTGACCGACGACGGCGTGGCGCAGCGCGCGACGTTCCTGGTCGATCCGGAAGGCATCATCCGCTTCGTCTACGTCACCGACGGCTCGGTCGGCCGCAACCCGGCCGAAGTGCTGCGCGTACTCGACGCGTTGCAGACCGACGAGCTGTGCCCGTGCAACTGGAGCCAGGGCGAAGAGACCCTCAAGGTCGCCTGATTCCGGCGTTTCGCTTGCAACACCCCGCGCGTCAGGAGTCCCTCCCTCTCCCCGCTGACGCGCGGGTGACCCCACCGGCGGCGAGGTTCGCTTCGCCGCCGGTTTTTTTATGCCCCGAATTTATTGAAGGTGTCCCATGAGTCATACCGACATGAGTCTTGCCGATCTGAAAAGCCAGTTGCCCGACTACGCCAAGGACCTGCGTCTCAACCTCGAGTCCGTATTGACCGAGGGTGGTGCGCCCGGCCTGACCCAGAAACAGATTGCGGTGATCGCGCTCGCTTCGGCGATTGCATCGCGCTACAAGCCGCTCACCGCGGCGATCAACGAAGAAGCCGCGCAGCACGCCAGCGCGGAGGAATTGAACGGTGCCCGCGTCGCCGCCGCGATCATGGGAATGAACAACATCTACTACCGCTTCGTGCACCTGGTCGGCGACGCCGAGTACGGCACGTTGCGCGCCGGCCTGCGCATGAACGCGATGGCCAATCCGGGCGGCGACAAGATCGACTTCGAGCTCGCCTCGCTGGCGGTGTCGGCGGTGAACGGCTGCGGCATGTGCCTGGAGTCGCATGAGAAGACCCTGCGCAAGCACGGTCTGTCGGCGCAGTCGATCCAGAGCGCGGCGCGTATCGCCGCGGTGATCCATGCGGTTGCGGTGGCGCTGGAGCAGGCTGATGTGGCTGGCTGAGTCCGGTCACCGGTAAACCGGAAAAATCCGAACCCCGGTCAGCGATGGCCGGGGTTTTTCGCATTCGTGGCGGGGATCAAGCTGTCCATGCCTTTTGGCACTGGGTCGCAAGTCATGCCTCGGCCTAGCGTGGGCGTTTGTTTTCGTCCCAGGGAAATCCGTCATGCGCCGTCTCGTTCGCCCACTTCTGCTTACCGCACTGGCCGCCTGCTGCGGCGCGGCGTTTGCCGCCACCGCCGATCAGGCGCCACAGGGCCGCCTGCCGCGCTGGGCCGTGCCGCAGTCGTACCAGCTGTCGTTCAAGGTCGACCCGGCGGAAGAGGATTTTTCCGGCACAACCACGATCAAGGTCAAGCTGACCCAGGCATCGGATCACTTGTGGCTGGACGGCAACGAGCTGAAGGTATCGAAGGTGGAAATCACCGATGCTGCCGGCAAGGTGCACGTCGGCAAATACGTTGAAGCAGATCCGAAGGCCGGCGTGGTGCGGGTCGATTTCGGCAGCACGCTCAAGCCGCAGGAACTGACCCTGAGTTTCGACTACACGGCGCCGCTCAACGCGCAGTTGCAGGGCCTGTACAAAGTCAGCGCGAAAGGCCAGCCGTATGCGATGACGCAGATGGAGCCGATCAGCGCGCGCTTCGCATTTCCGAGTTTCGACGAGCCGGGCTTCAAGACGCCGTTCGATATCAGCCTGACGATACCCAATGCCGACACCGCGGTGGCGAATACCCAGCAGGTGAAGGAAGTGCCAGCTGGCGACGGCTGGAAGACGCTGACGTTTGCACAGACGCTGCCGCTGCCGACCTATCTGGTGGCGTTTGGCGTGGGTCCGTGGGACATCGCCAAGGGCCCGGACATTTCGCCCGATGCGTATCGATCCACGCCGCTGCCGTTGCGCGGCATCGCCTCCGCCGGCGAGGCGCATCGCATGTCGCATGTGCTCAGTGAAACACCAAGCATCATCCATGCGCTGGAGAACTATTACGGCTTCGGCTATCCGTGGGACAAGCTCGACGTGCTCGCCGCGCCGGACTTCGCCGCCGGTGCGATGGAGAACGCCGGCCTGGTCACTTTCCGCGACTGGCTGCTGCTGCTCGACAAGGATTCGCCGGCGCGCAACGTGCAGGGCTCGTTCGACGTTACCGCGCATGAGCTGGCGCACCAGTGGACCGGCGACACGGTGACGCTGGAATGGTGGAACGACATCTGGCTCAACGAGGCATTCGCCACCTGGATGCAGCAGAAGGTGACGATGCAGGTGCATCCGGAATACCGCGCCGACCTCGACCGCGTGCGCGGTGCGCAGGGCGCGATGAGCAGCGACAGCCTGGTCAGCGCGCGCCGGATTCGCCAGCCGATCACCGGCAATGGCGACATCGAGACCGCATTCGACGGCATCACCTACCAGAAGGGTGCCGGCGTGATCGCCATGTTCGAGAACTACGTGGGCGAAAAGACTTTCCAGAAGGGCATGCAGGCGTATATCCAGCAGCACAAGTTCGGCAATGCGGTAGCTGCTGATCTGGTTGGCGCGATCGCCACCGCTGCGGGCAAGGGCGACGCGTTCAAGCACGCGTTCAACAGCTTCCTCGACCAGTCCGGCGTGCCGTACGTGCAGACGCAGCTGGAACAGAAGGACGGCAAGACCGTGCTGCATCTGAGCCAGAGTCGTTATCTGCCGATCGGCAGCACCGGCGATACGAAGCGCATCTGGGGCGTGCCGGTGTGCGTGCGCTACGGCACCGCCGCCAACGGCAAAGATAAAGCACAGTCCAGCAAGGTCAGCTGCGACATGCTCGACAAGGCGACTGGTTCGATGGTGCTGGCCGGCGCCAGCCAGCCGACCTGGGTGATGCCGAACGCGAATGCCGGTGGCTACTACCGCTTCAGTCTTGGCAAGCATGAACTGGCCGAGTTGACCGCGCACGTGGACAAGCTCAGCGACACCGAGCAGCTGGCTTATGCCGACGCGATCAACGCCAGCTTCCGTCACGGTGACCTGGATGCTGGTGATGTACTGGCCGCGTTGAAACCGCTGACCAGCTCGAAGATCCGCGAGGTCGCCACCGCGCCGCTGGGTCAGCTCGGCTGGATCTACCAGTACGAAGCGATCACCGATGCCCAGCGCGGCCGTCTCGCTACGTGGGCGAAGGACGCCTATCTGCCGCGTCTCGAACAGCTGGGCTACCAGCGCAAGTCCGGCGAATCCGAAGGCGACTCGTTGCTGCGCAGCTCGCTGGCCAGCAGCCTGGCGTTCGACTTCAAGCTGCCCGAAGTGCGTGCAGCCCTGCTCAAACAGGGTGAAGCAGCACTCAAACCGAAAGCAGATGGCCGTCTGAATCTGGCCGCGGCGGATCCCGACCTGCTCGGTGACGCGCTCGGCGTGGCGGTGCAAGAGCAGGGCAAGCCTGCCGTCGATGCCTTGATCGCCGAATTGCCGAAAACCAGCGACGCGGCACTGCGCAACGGCATCCTCGGCGGCCTCGCCAGCGTGGAAGATCCGGCCCTGACCGAGCAGGTGCGCAACTTCGCGCTGGACAAGCACGTCAAGGTCGGCGAGATGGCCATGCTGCTGCGCGCCGCCCGCGACACCGAGGCCCAGCGTGATGCGATGTGGCAATGGTTCACCGGCCACTACACGCAGGTGCTGGCACGCACCGGCAGCTTCGCCGGTGGTGCGTTGCCACGGCTCTCGGCGGGTGGTGGTTGTTCGTCCGCGGAGGCCGACCGCCTGCAGGCGTTCTTCAAGCCGCGACTGAACGATGCGGCCGGCGTCGATCGCGGCCTGGCGCAGACCGGCGAATCGATCCAGCTGTGCAGTGCACTGAAGGCGAAGCAGGATCCGGCAGCGATTTTGCGCTGAGGGCGGAGCAGGGCATGCATGCCGGCACATGGAACGTGCCGGTTGCCCGACGGCCCAACAGAACGCACGCCTCGGCAACGCGCCGTCATGTCGCGGAGACGAATTCCGTCGGCACGTTGGTATCGATCCAGCGGGTGATGAACACTTCAAGCGCCACTCGCTGCGGCACCTCGACGGCAGCCTCTCGCACGAACGCAGCGGCAGCCTTGATGAACGATTGCTTCGACTGACTGGAAGCCTGCCGCGCGGCAGCCTGTTGCTGTCGCAGCTGGATGATATGGGGCGATGGCTGCCCCGGCCTGGCGAACTTCTGGTAACGCCGCAATTCATCGGCTACCACGTCGGTATCGAATGACGCCTGCAGGACCGACTTGTAGGCCTTCAGCAGCTGGATCAGGTGAGCGATGGCTGGCGTCGGCTGGCCGGTTCCATCGGTTCCATCCGCGGCCAGAAGGATGCGCGCAAGTGCCGGCGGCATCGGCGTGGATGCGGTCAGGGGCGCGGATGCGCTGATGGACTCAAGCTGGCTCAGGAAGCCTGCTTGGGGGAAGGGCTTCGGCGTTGCCATGGGGAGCCTGATGTCGGGGAGCGATCACGATACGTCGTTCACTCCCGGGGCGCCATGCACGATATCGGGAATCTCCGCTTCGATTCCGACGGGCACTTCGTTCGATGTCTTGAGTGTTTGCAGAAGTGCAATGCCGCGGCCTCACGGATAGCGCAAGGCTTCCACCAGCAGCGAGAACGCCGGCGAGTGCTGGCGCCGGCTCGGGTAGTACAAGTGATAACCCGGAAACGGCGGACACCAGTCGCCCAGCAGGCGCTCCAGTTTGCCTGCCGCAATATCCGCCAGCACGATGTCTTCGGGCAGACAGGCCAGACCGAAACCGTCGAGGGCTGCCGTACGGATCTGCCGGCTGTTGTTGAAGGCCAGCCGACCCTCCACGCGGACGTTCAGGGCGTGACCGTCCTGCTCGAACTCCCACGCATAAAGGCCGCCGTGGGTAAGGAAGCGGATATTGATGCAGTCGTGTCCGGTGAGGTCGCGCGGGGTATGCACCGGCGGACGTGAGGCGAGGTAGTCGGGCGCACCGACGACGGCCATCCGCATCGGCGGCCCGATCGGCGTGGCGATCATGTCCTTGGCCACCTGCTCACCCAGCCGGATGCCGGCATCGAAACGTTCGGCGACAATGTCGGTCAAGCTGGAGTCGGTGATCACCTCGACGTGGATGTCCGGGTATTCCCGCAACAGTTTCCGTAGCGCCGGCCACAGGATCGTGGTGGCGGCATGCTCGCCAGCGGTGATGCGCAGCGTGCCGCTGGGCTTGTCGCGCAGCTCGCTCAGGTTCGCCACCGCCGCATCGATGTCGCCGAAGTTGGGTGTCAGCTCCCGGAACAGCCGCTCGCCCGCCTCGGTCGGGGCGACATTGCGCGTGGTCCGCGTAAGCAGGCGCAGACCGAGCCGGGCTTCCAGTCCGCGGATGGTGTGGCTGAGCGCCGATTGGGACACGCCCAGCTGCGCGGCGGCGCGGGTGAAGCTGCGTTCGCGCGCCACCGTCAGAAAGGCCAGCAGGTCGTTGTAGTTCTCGCGGGGCATGGGCGGACCCGGCTGATTGATGAGCTCAGATCATAAAAGCATTCGTATTGCAGCGGCTAATCACGGCAAACATTCGCGCGCAAACTGCCTGTATCCCGATTTCCGGCAAGAGTTACCTCATGCAAACCCGCAAACTTGGCAACAGCCATCTGGAAGTCTCCGCCATCGGCCTCGGCTGCATGGGCATGACTTCCGCTTATGGACCCGCAGCTGACAAGCAGGAAATGGTCGCGCTCATGCGCGCGGCCGTGGACCGCGGCGTGACCTTCTTCGACACAGCGGAGGCGTACGGTCCGTTTGCCAACGAGGAACTGGTGGGCGAGGCGCTTGCGCCGGTGCGCGACCGGGTCGTGATCGCGACCAAATTCGGTTTCGACATCGACCTTCAGACGGGTGAGCGAAGCGGCGGCGTCAACAGTCGCCCGGAGCATGTCAAGGCCGTCGCCGAGGCCGCGCTGAAGCGGCTCAGGACCGATCGCATCGACCTGTTCTACCAGCACCGTGTCGATCCGAACGTGCCCATCGAAGATGTCGCCGGCGCGATCAAGGACCTCATTCGCGAGGGCAAGATCAATCACTTCGGCCTATCGGAGGCCAGCGCGGGAACCATCCGCCGCGCACACGCCGTGCAGCCGGTGACTGCCGTCCAGAGTGAGTACTCGCTGTGGTGGCGTGGACCGGAAACCGAGATCCTGCCGACTCTCGAAGAACTGGGCATCGGCTTCGTCTGCTTCAGCCCGCTGGGCGCGGGCTTCCTCACCGGCAAGATCGATGAAACGACGAAGTTCGAGAGCACGGACTTCCGCACGGCGGTTCCCCGCTTCGCGCCGGAAGCGCTGAAGGCGAACATGGCGCTGGTGGATCTCGTGCGTGGCGTGGCCACGCGCAAGGGTGCGACCCCCGCCCAGATCGCCATTGCCTGGCTGCTGGCGCAGAAGCCGTGGATCGTGCCGATTCCCGGTACTACGAAACTGCATCGACTTGATGAAAACCTTGGCGCGCTTGTTGTCGAGCTCACTGCCGGCGATCTTCGCGAGATTGACGAAGCCGCATCGCGAATCACGCTGCAGGGAGCCCGCCTGCCCGAGAGCGTATTGAAAATGACAGGCCTGTAATCGCTGGATCATCGGAGTCAACGAAATGAAGACCCGCATATTGGGAAACAGCCAACTCGAAGTCTCCGCGCTCGGCTTTGGCTGCATGGGACTGAACCACGCCTATGGCGTTGCGATGGAGAAACAGGACGCGATCGCCTTGCTGCGGCAGGCTGTCGAAGTCGGCGTGACCTTCTTCGATACCGCCGAGGCCTATGGCCCGTTCACCAACGAGGAACTGGTGGGCGAGGCGCTGGCGCCGTTTCGCGACGACGTGGTCATCGCGACCAAGTTCGGTTTCAAGAATGGCGATTCGAAGACCGGCATGGACAGCCGGCCGGAGCGCATCCGCGCGGTCGCCGAGGCCTCGCTCAAACGATTGCGGACCGATCACATCGACCTGCTCTACCAGCATCGCGTCGATCCGAACGTACCGATGGAAGACGTCGCCGGCACCGTCAAGGATATGATCGCGGAAGGCAAGGTGAAACACTTTGGCCTGTCGGAAGCCGGCGTGCAGTCGATCCGTCGCGCGCATGCGGTGCAGCCGGTTGCCGTGCTGCAAAGCGAGTATTCGCTGTGGTGGCGTGAACCGGAGCAGGAGGTGTTGCCGACCTGCGCGGAACTGGGCATCGGCTTCGTGCCGTTCAGTCCGCTGGGCAGGGGTTTTCTCGCGGGAAAGATCGACGCAAGTACCTGGTTCGCCAAGGACGATTTCCGCAACAACGTGCCACGCTTCTCGCCCGAGGCGCGCCAGGCCAATCAGACGCTGGTCGACCTGCTGGGGCGCATCGCGGCCGGCAAGCAGGCGACACCGGCGCAGATCGCGTTGGCATGGCTGCTGGCGCAGCAGCCGTGGATCGTACCGATTCCGGGCACGACGAAGCTGCATCGGTTGAAGGAGAACATCGGCGCCGCGGATATCGCGCTGAGTGCTGATGATCTTCGATGGATCGCTGAATCATTGGCACAGATCCAGGTGCAGGGTGACCGCTACCCGGCGCACCTGGCAGCGCAAGCGGGCAAGTGAACGAACAGGATCCATGAGGCAGCACGATGGCAATCACTGAAGCAGCGCAGAGCAATCACGATCAATTGTTCCCCGGCCACATCTCGACGCTGAAGGTCAGCGATCCGGAGCTGATCGAGATTTTCGACAACTGGGCGTTCGACGAGATCATCAAGGCCAGCGACATGGATATCCGCCTGCGCCTGATGGTGCAACTGGCAGCGCTGATCGCCTGCCATGCGGTTGGGGAGTACCGCGCCATGCTGGACGGCGCGTTGAACGTCGGCGTGACGCCGGTGGAGGTGAAGGAGATCATCTATCAGGCCGTGCCCTATGCCGGCATGGGTAGGGTGTTCGATTTCATCCACGCCACCAATGAAGTCTTCCGCAACCGTGGCATCAACCTGCCGCTGGAAGGACAGTCGACCACGACGGCACAGACACGGCATGCCGAGGGGCTTGCGATACAGAAGCGCTTCTTCGGCGAACGCATCGACGCAATGGTTGCGCAATCGCCGAAGGATCAGCTGCACATCCAGCACTTCCTGTCCGCCAACTGCTTCGGCGACTACTACACCCGAAAAGGCCTGGACCTGAAAACCCGCGAGTTGCTGACCTTCGCAATGCTGGCGGCGCTGGGCGGCTGCGAACCGCAACTGGCCGGTCACGTCGCCGGCAACCTGGCCGTCGATAACGACCGCCAGGTGCTCATCGACACGCTGACTCAACTGCTGCCGTTCATCGGCTATCCGCGCACGCTCAACGCCTTGCGGGTGGTCGACGAAGGCACGTCGGCGTAAGCGAACAGGTTTGTCACGTCCGGCCCCATACACTCATCTATCCGCAGGACGTCCACATGGAAATCATCCGCAACGGCTCGCAGCCCTCCGTCACCGGGCCGGCCGAGTACTTCACCGGCAAGGTGCGCATCGATTCGCCGTTCAAGGGCATCGGTGGCGCGAACGTGTCCGGCGGCATCGTCACCTTCGAACCCGGCGCGCGCAGTTCCTGGCATACCCATCCGCTGGGGCAGGTGCTGATCGTCACCGCCGGCAAGGGCTGGACCCAGTGCGAAGGCGGTCCGATCGTGGAGATCAACGCCGGCGACATCATCTGCTGCCCGTCGAACCACCGGCACTGGCACGGTGCCACACCGACCACCGCGATGACCCACATCGCCGTCCAGGAAGCGAAGGACGGCAAGGTGGTCGAGTGGATGGAGAAGGTGACCGACGAGGAATATCTTGTGGGCCCGACCGCCTGACCCCATTACTTTCAGTCCCCAGCAAGGAAAACCCCATGACCACCAAAGCCTACGGCGCACACGCCGCCGACAAGCCGCTGCAATCCATCGACATCGCGCGCCGCGCGCCCGGCCCGCAGGATGTGCAGATCGACATCGCCTATTGCGGCGTCTGCCATTCCGACCTGCATACCGTGCGCTCCGAGTGGGGCGGCACGCTTTATCCGTGTGTGCCGGGCCACGAGATCGTCGGCCACGTCAGCGCCGTGGGCAGCGCTGTGACCGGCTTCAAGGTCGGCGACACGGTGGGCGTGGGCTGCCTGGTCGGCAGCTGCCAGCATTGCGCCGCCTGCGACGAGGGGCTGGAGCAGTACTGCGAGAACGGTTTCGTCGGCACCTATAACGGCCCGACCGCGGACGCACCCGGGCACACGCTGGGCGGCTATTCGCAGCGCATCGTGGTGGATCGGAAATTCGTGCTGAAGATCCGTCACCCCGAAGCGCAGCTCGCCGCGGTCGCGCCACTGCTGTGCGCCGGCATCACCACCTACTCGCCGCTACGGCACTGGAAGGTCGGTCCCGGCAGCAAGGTCGGCGTCGTCGGCATCGGCGGGCTGGGCCATATGGGCGTGAAGCTCGCGCACGCGATGGGCGCGCATGTGGTGGCGTTCACCACGTCGGACAACAAGCGCCAGGCGGCGCTGGACCTCGGCGCAGACGAGGTGGTGGTTTCGCGCAACGCCGACGAGATGAAGGCGCACGCCAACAGTTTCGACTTCATCCTCAATACCGTGGCCGCGAGCCATTCGCTGGATGCCTTCACGAGCTTGCTCAAGCGCGACGGCACCATGGTGCTGGTCGGTGTGCCGGAGCACCCGCATCCGTCGCCGAACATCACCAACCTGATCTTCAAGCGCCGCGCGATCGCCGGCTCGCTGATCGGCGGCATCGCCGAAACCCAGGAGATGCTGGATTTCTGCGCCGAGAAGGGCATCGTCTCCGACATCGAGATGATTCCCGTGCAGAAGATCGACGAGGCCTATGACCGCATGGTGAAGGGTGACGTGAAGTACCGCTTCGTCATCGACAATGCGACGCTGGCCAGATGAGGGATCTTTGGGCTTGCCCTGCGAGTCCGTGAGTCTCGGTCGGGTTTTTCGACAGGACTTCTATTCTGACGAGGGTGATTGGCATCCCTGCCAATCACCCTGCAGGCCTGTCGCCCACCACTCACCGCCGCAAGGAGTTCCCGCTAGAGCGGCGCACATTCTGTGCGCACTATTCAGAAAAGCGGCAAGCAAGGGCCCGAGCGAAAAGCGCGGCTACCAGCTCACCCCAGCTTTTGCGCCTGCTCGCGCAGCGCGGTCAGCGTGGTGTTCCAGTCGGTGATGCGCTGGCGTTCCTGGGTGACCACTTCGGCGGGGGCATTGGCGACGAAGTTGGCGTTGCCCAGTTTGCCTTCGCACTTCTTGATCTCGACTTCGATGCGGTTGATTTCCTTGGCCAGACGTGTCTTTTCGGCGCCGAGGTCGATCAGTCCGGCGAGCGGGATCATCACGCGCAGCGTGCCGACCACGGCAGCAGCGGCGGCCGGTTCGTCGGCGCCACTTTCGATCCACTGCGGCGTTTCGGTGCGGCCAAGGAAGGCGATTTGCGCAGCGAATTTCGCCGCGCGGGCGCGATCACTGGCGTCGCCATCGGCGAGCAACAGCGGGATCGCCTTTGCGGGTGAGATGTTCATTTCCGAGCGGATCCGGCGGATGCCGCTCAGCACGTTCTTGAACCATTCGATCTCGGCGGTGGCGGCATCATCCGCAACGATCTCATCGGCGCGTGGCCATGGCCGCTGCATCAGGCTGTTTTCGGTGAGGGCGAGTTTCGGCGCGACCGACTGCCAGATTTCCTCGGTGATGAACGGGATGATCGGGTGCAGCGCGCCCAGCACACTTTCCAGCACCACCAGCAGGGTGTGGCGAGTCGATGCGGCAGCTACTGCGTCATCGCCATTCAATGCCGGCTTGGAAAGCTCGAGGAACCAGTCGCACAACTCGTTCCAGGTGAACTCGTAGAGCGCCTGTGCGAGGTGATCGAAGCGGTAGCTGATGAAATGCTGTTCGACTTCGCCGAGAGTCTGCTTCAAGCGTGTGAGAATCCAGCGCTCCGCTTCGGTCACTGGCGCGCCGGCTGGTGCCGCGATCTCGCCTTCGGGCAGATTCATCAACACAAACCGCGCCGCATTCCACAACTTGTTGCAGAACGCCTTGTAGCCTTCGGCGCGCTTGATGTCGAAGTTGATCGTGCGGCTGTAGCTGGCCAGCGCGGCGAAGGTGAAGCGCAGCGCGTCGGTGCCGATTGCCGGGATGCCGTCGGGGTAATCCTTGCGGACACGCTTCTCGACCTTCTCGCGTACCTGCGGTATCAGCAATGACTTGGTGGACTTCGCCACCAGCGGCTCCAGCTCGATGCCGTCGATCAGGTCCAGCGGGTCCAGCGTGTTGCCCTTGGACTTGGACATCTTCTGGCCTTCCGCATCGCGCACGATCGCGTTGATGTAGACCTCGCGGAATGGCACTTGGCCGGTGAAGTACTTGGTCGCCATCACCATGCGCGCGACCCAGAAGAAGATGATGTCGAAGCCGGTGACCAGTACGGCGCTGGGCAGGAAGATCTTGTCCTGCTCCCAGTTCGCGACGATCTCGCCGCGCTCGTTCTTCACCGGCCCGTTCGCCGGCCAGCCCATTGTGGAGAACGGCCACAGTGCCGAGCTGAACCAGGTGTCGAGCACGTCGTCGTCCTGGCGCAGCGTGCCGACTGGCGCCGTGGTGGCAGACTTGCGTGCGTCCGCCTCGTCCTCGCCCACGAAGATGTTGCCGGCTTCGTCGTACCACGCCGGGATGCGATGTCCCCACCACAGCTGGCGGCTGATACACCAGTCCTGGATGTTGTCCAGCCACTGCGTGTACGTGGTCGCCCAGTTCTCCGGCACGAACTTGATCTCGCCCGAACGCACGGCATCCAGCGCCGGCTGGGTGATCGCCTTGCGGCCGCCCGGACGTCCATCGGCGAGCGTGTCGGAGGTGAGATCGACGAACCACTGGTCGGTCAGCATCGGCTCGATCACGGCGTCCGAGCGATCGCTCACCGGCACCTGCAGCTTGTGTGGCTTGGTCTCGACCAGCAGGCCGGTGTTTTCGAGATCGGCCAGTACGCGCTTGCGCGCGTCGTAGCGGTCGAGGCCACGATATTTTTCCGGCGCGTTCTCGTTGACCTTGGCGGCCAGCGTGAAGATGGTGATCGGCGCCAGCTTATGGCGCTGGCCGATCGCGTAGTCGTTGAAGTCATGCGCCGGAGTGATCTTCACGCAACCGGTGCCGAAGTCCTTGTCGACATAGTCGTCCGCAATCACCGGAATCTCGCGATCGGTCAGTGGCAGCTTCAGTGTCTTGCCGACCAGATGGGCATAGCGCTCGTCTTCCGGATGCACGGCCACGGCGACGTCGCCCAGCATGGTCTCCGGCCGAGTGGTGGCCACGACCACGCTCTCGTTGCTGTCCACGACCGGGTAGCGGATCGACCACATGTGGCCGTCGCGCTCGACATTGTTCACTTCGAGATCGGACACCGCCGTGCCCAGCACCGGGTCCCAGTTCACCAGCCGGTTGCCGCGGTAGATCAGCCCAGCGCGATACCAGTCGATGAACACCTTGCGCACCGCGGCCGACAGCCCCTCGTCCATGGTGAAACGCTCGCGCGACCAGTCCGCGGCGGCGCCGATGCGGCGCATCTGGTTGGTGATGGTGGAGCCGGACTCCTCCTTCCACTTCCACACGCGCTCGACGAAGGCGTCGCGACCCAGGTCATGCCGTGTCTTGTCTTCGACCGCCAGCTGGTTCTCCACGATCTTCTGGGTGGCGATCCCCGCATGGTCGGTGCCCACCTGCCACAGCGTGTTCATGCCGCGCATGCGCTGGTAGCGCACCAGCATGTCCATCACCGTCTGCTGGAACGCATGCCCCATATGCAGCGTGCCGGTGACATTCGGCGGCGGCAGCAGGATGCAATACGGATCGCCCTTGCCCGACGGCTGGAACGCGCCGCTGGTTTCCCAGCGCTCGTACCACTTCGACTCGATCTGGGCGGGTTCGAAACTCTTTTCCATCGGGATTGGGCTCGGTGGCGCGCGCAAGGCGCGCGCTTTGTCATGGGGATAAGCAAGCCATTGTACGGGGAGGTGGCTGTGCTGCCAAAAATGGGCGATGGCAGCCTAGGCCAGTTTTGTCCCTATCCCTTTGGGAAAGGGTCGGGGTGGGGGAGCGGGTTACAGCAATTCGATCCCAAACCGCCGCACCAGCAGTGCAAACAGCCAGAAGCACACCACCGTGATCACCACGCAGGCCAGCAGCGTCGGCCAGAAGCCGAGGCGTGGCAGCAACAAGGGAAAGGCCAGGAACATCGGTAGCGTCGGCACCACGTACCAGAACGTGTACCAGGCATGGTTGGCGATTTTCGATTGCGGCTGGCGCTCGACGTACAGCCAGATCAGCACCAGCACGGTAACCAGCGGCAGCGCGGCAAGCAGGCCGCCGAGGCGGTCGCTGCGTTTGGCGACTTCGGAGACGAGCACGACGATGGCGGCGGTGATCAGGTACTTGGTGACGAGCCAGCCCATCGGTCGATTCCTTGAAGCATTGCTCAGTTGCCGCGAAGGATGCGCCCATAGGCGTGCACTTCGTCCACCAGCACTTTGACATGCTCCGGATCGACTTCCGGCGTGATGCCGTGGCCTAGGTTGAACACGTGTCCGGGGTGGTTGCCGTAGTTGTCGAGTACGGTGCGGGCTTCGCGGCGGATCACGTCGGGGCTGGCGCGCAGGATCGCGGGGTCGAGGTTGCCTTGCAGGGCGACCTTGCCGGCGACGGCGCGACGGGCGTCGGCCAGATCCATGGTCCAGTCGACGCCGAGCGCGGCGCAGCCGGTGTCGGCCATTTCGGCGAGGTGCTGGCCGGCGCCCTTGGAGAACAGGATCACGGGTAGTTCGCGGGCATGCGGGTCAGCCTTCAGGGCGGCGACGATCTGCGTCATGTAGCGCAGCGAGAATTCGCGGAACGGCGCGGGGCCGAGCAGTCCACCCCAGGTGTCGAAGATCATCAGCGCCTGCGCGCCGGCGGCGGCCTGGGCGATCAGGTAATGCGTGACGGCTTGGGCCAGCGTGTCGAGCAGTTGGTGGGCGAGCTTCGGTTCGTTCCAGCACATCGCCTTGAGCGTGGCGAAATCCTTTGAGCCCTGGCCTTCGACCATGTAGCAGGCCAGCGTCCACGGGCTGCCGGAGAAGCCGATCAGCGGTACGCGGCCGTGCAGCTCCCGGCGGATCAGCCGCACTGCGTCCATCACGTAGCGCAGTTCACCGTCCATGTCGGGTACGGCGAGCTTGGCGATATCGGCAGCGGTACGTACCGGATGCGCGAACTGCGGACCTTCGCCCTGCGCGAACGTGAGGCCCAGGCCCATCGCATCGGGAATGGTGAGGATGTCGGAGAACAGGATCGCCGCGTCGAGTTCGAAGCGTTCCAGCGGCTGCAGGGTGACTTCGCAGGCAAATTCGGGGTTCTGCGCCAGGCCCATGAAGCTGCCGGCGCGGCTGCGAGTGGCGCGGTATTCCGGCAGGTAGCGGCCGGCCTGGCGCATGACCCAGATCGGCGTGGTGTCGGTGGGTTCCCGGCGCAGGGCGCGCAGGAAGCGGCCGTTCTTCAGCACATCATTCATTTCGATCAACGTCCGTACGGGCCTTCGAGGCCTTGGGCAAACATCAAGCGGAAGCCGCGCTTGAGCTGGGCATCGCGGGCTTTCTCAAAGGCGCTCACGGCTTCGTCGCGCTCGAGATACTGTTCGCGCTTCATCGTGGCGCGGCCGCCCTGGGTGCCGGACTCGCGGTACAGCGTCCAGCCGCCGAGCAGATCCTGCTCCAGCGTGATCTGGACGTAGCGGGGTGCGTCGGCGCTGCCGGGCACGGTTTGCAGATAGAGGCGCATGGATTCCGGATGGACTGTGCGGCATGCCGCAAACATGAGCATTCTAGAAGGCTGGCGGCCGGGTAGCGAGCGCGCCGGTGACGCAGGGGTCGCTTAAGCCGGTATGGCAGCCTGCAACACGACCAGTACATCGGCTTCGGCGACGCCCGCGACGATCTCCGCATGGCCGATGCCGCGCCACAGGATCAACCGCAACACGCCGGCGGTGTTCTTCTTGTCCAGCCGCATCAGCGCCAGCAGCTGCTGCGCGTCCATGCCGGGCGGGATCGCCGTGGGCAGACCAAGCTTTTCCAGTAACTGCCGCAGTCGCGCGGTATCGGCGGCGCTGCTCATGCCCAGCCGCTCGGACAACTGCGCCGCCAGCAGCATGCCGATCGCCACGCCTTCGCCGTGCAGCAGAGTGGTGTAGTGGCCGGCGGTTTCCAGCGCGTGGCCGAAGGTATGGCCGAGATTGAGCAGGGCGCGTTCGCCTTGTTCGGTTTCGTCGCGGGCGACCACGCCGGCCTTGTAACGCACCTTGTGTGCGATTGCCTCCAGCACGGTGGCGGGATCGCGTGCCGTCAGCGCGTCGGCATGCTGTTCCAGCCACGCGAAGAACGGCTCGTCACCGATTGCCGCGCCCTTGATCACTTCGGCGAGGCCGGCGCGGTATTCGCGTTCGGGCAGGGTGGCGAGCGTATCGATGTCGGCGATCACCGCGCGCGGCTGGTGGAACGCACCGGCGAGATTCTTGCCGACGGGCAGATTGACGCCGGTCTTGCCGCCAACCGAGGAATCGACCATCGCCAGCAGGGTGGTCGGCATCTGGATGAAGTCGATGCCGCGCATCCAGCACGCAGCGCTGAAGCCGGCCAGATCGCCGACCACGCCGCCGCCGAGCGCGATCACGCAGGCGTCGCGGGTAGCGCCGAGCTGACCTAGCGCTTCCAGCGCGCGGCCGACGTTGGCGAAGCTCTTGTGCGCCTCGCCGTCGTCGAGCAGGAACGACGACCAGTGCAGGCCTGCCAGCCCCTGTTCGATGCGCGGCAGGTACAACGGCGCCACCGCGATGTTGCTGATCACCAGCGCATGCCGCCCGCGCAGCATGGTGCGCCAGCGCGCGTGGTCGGCGAGCAGGCCGCTGCCGATCCATACCGGATAGCTGCGTTGGCCGAGCGCGACGGTGATGGTCTGGATTGCCGGATGGTTCATGCGGTCTGCTGTGATGATGCGTGGGATGGACGCTGCCAATGATGATCGATCAGTGCGATGCAGCGCTCGCTGGCGGCGGCGACGCTGCCGTGTTCGCCGGGCACGGTGAGGTCGGCCAGTTCGCGGTAGATCGGTTCGCGGATCTGCGCCATCGCCTGCAGGCGTTCATGTCGGTTCGGTACGGCCAGCAGCGGGCGGCGATGGTCGCGCTCCAGCCGTTCCAGCTGCTGCTCGATCGTGGTTTGCAGCCACACCACGTAACCGCGCTCTCGCAGATGAGCGCGATTGTGTTCGGCCAATACCACGCCGGCACCGGTGGCCAGCAACACCCCGGGGCGCTGACTGCACTCGTCCAGCAGCGCGCTTTCGCGCTGGCGAAAGCCTGCCTCGCCCTCGATCTCGAACACCGTGCTCACGTCGACGCCGCAATGCTGCTCGATCTCCTGGTCGAGATCGACGAACGGCAGTCCATAATGCGCGGCAAGCCGGCGTCCGATCGACGTCTTGCCGGCGCCGGTCGGACCGATGATGAAAAGGTTGCACGACGGATTCATGGGCAAATGCTAACAGGGCAGGTGCAAGGACAGTGATGAGCGAACGGGTGCTGCTGGCTGGCTGTGGCGACCTTGGCCTGCGCGTGGCGCAGCGACTGCGGGCGCGTGGCGATGAAGTGTGGGCGTTGCGGCGTCAGCCGCCGGCGTCGGACGACAGCGGCATGCATTGGTTGCGTGGCGACCTGACCCGGCCCGAAACCCTGCGCGAACTGCCCGCCGGCATCACCCAGGTGGTCTATCTGCCGACGCCGGACCAGCGCGATGCAGAGGCCTATCGCCGCACGTTCGTGGACGGCTTGCGACACCTGCTCGACGCGGTCGATCAGGCGTCACTGCGGTGCGTGCTGCTGGTTTCCTCCAGCGCTGTATATGGCGAACACGCTGGAGACTGGGTCGATGAAGACACGCCGCCGGCGCCGCCGGGATTCAATGGCAGCGTGTTGCTGGAGGCGGAGCAGTGGCTCGCCGCGCAGCCGGTGGCTTCGATAAAGTTGCGCTTGGCCGGCCTGTACGGGCCGGGGCGAATGCAGTTGATCGAACGCCTGCGCACCGGTCAGGTCAGCGTGCCGCGCACCCAGCCGCATTGGGCCAACCGCATCCATGTCGACGATGCCGCCGCGGCGATCGCGCATCTGCTGTCGCTGGTGGATCCCCTGCCGCTGTATCTTGGGGTGGATGACACGCCGTTGCCGCTCGATGTGTTGTACGACCACCTGTCTGCCCTGATCGGCGCGCCGCCGGCGGGTGACGGCCCGGCGCCGGCTGGGATCGGCAGTAAGCGGCTCAGCAATGCGCGTTTGAGTACCAGCGGTTTCGTGCCGCACTGGCCGGACTCGCGCAACGGGTATGCTGCCTTGCTTGATGCCTGACTATTCCTCACCCACGGAGAACCCGCATGGCCAATCCCATCCCCCATCATCAGGTCAGTACCGGCAACGAGATTATCGGTTGCCGCATCGTGCGTTCGTTCGGCATCGTGCGTGGCCTCACCGTGCGCTCGCGTAGCGTCGTTGGCAATCTCGGTGCCGCGTTGCAGACCCTGGTTGGCGGCAACATCACGATCTACACCGAACTGTGCGAGAAGGCGCGTGAGGAGGCGTTCGAGCTGATGCTTCAGCATGCCGCGGCGATGGGCGCGAACGCGGTGGTGGCAATGCGCTACGACGCTAACGATGTCGCTGAAGGCGTCACCGAGGTGCTGGCATATGGCACCGCGGTGCAGGTGGAGCCGGCGGCGTAATACCTGATCGTCCGGTGTGCTTGGGGGCTGAGTCTGACCTTGCTAGCCGTGGCTGAGTCCGGTTACATGCCGTTCCTCGTCGTATTCCACGCAACTGTCGGCGAGTGCCGGCAGCGTGGCAAGTGCGTGCCGGCTCAGTCGTTCGAAGTGCGCGAGGAACCGTTGCATCGCAGCGGCATCCATCGCCAGCGGCGCGTGACGCGCGAGCAGATCCTGTTCCTGCTCGCCGCGCCAGTCGCGCACGATTTCCCAGCTTGGCGCCTGCAGCACGATCAGCGCGTCGAACTTGCGCCATAGCGGCTGGTAACCGCGCAACTGCTTGTTGACCCAATGCCGCCAGCTGCCGTCGGCATCTTCCGTGCGCTCCAGCTCGTTGACCGGGATGTCGAGTGTGGCTTGCAGTTGCGGGCGCACGCCCAAGGCCCAGCCTTCCACGATCACCAGCTTCGGCGGTCGCGTGACACGCGGCCAGCGCGACGGCGGAATGCGCGTGTCGCGGCCCTTGTCAAAGCGCGGATGCGGCACCGGCAGTTTGTCCGAGGCGTGCGGCAACGCAGCCAGCACCGACAGCAATAGCTCGATCTCATGCGTACCCGGCACGCCGCGTGAGCGCAGCAAGGGGTGTACCTGGTGCGCCAGCGCTTCACGGTCGCTGCGGGAGTAATAGAAATCGTCCAGCGACAGCACTTCGGTGGCCCAGCCGCGTGCCTCGGCCTGGGCTTTCATCACCCGCGCCAGCGTGCTCTTGCCGCTGCCCTGCAGGCCGGACAGGCCCAGGATGTATGGTCGCCGTGAACGGGCAATGCGCCCGGCGTACTGGTCGAGCAGGTGGCCGGCAAGGGCCTCGTTCTGCTGGCTGGCAAGCGACATCATCAGCACCGCACCAGGTGACATGCGGGTAGCCTGATGACTGCCGGGTCGTGCCGACGGGACATTTCGTCGGCGCGGTTGTCCTGGTCAGCGCAAGAACATGCCATGGCAGGGAATCGAGCCATCAATGAATTCGTCAAGGCGATGCAGGATGAGTGGGGCATTGCACTATTATCGGTCATGTTCATTCGCGCCATGATGGCGCGTGTCGGCCACGATGCAAAAGGAAAGTTTCAGACACCATGCTCACACACGAGATCCTGGATACCTTTCAGCGGCTGCTGGACGAGGCCACGGCCAGCGGTGATCGCGAACCGACCGCGATGAACCTGGCCACGGCCGACGGTTCCGGCCGCGTCGCCTCGCGCATCGTGCTGCTGAAGGGGGTCGACGAGCGCGGTTTCCGCTTCTACACCAACTACCAGAGCGACAAGAGCAGCCAGATGGAGGCACACCCGCAAGTCGCGCTGTGCTTCCACTGGAAGCAGCTGCGCGAGGGTGTGCAGGTGCGCGTGGAAGGTGCCGCGCGCCGGTTGCAGGAAGAGGAGTCGGATGCCTACTTTGCCAGCCGCTCGCGCGGCAGTCAGATCGGCGCCTGGGCCTCGTTGCAGTCGCAGACGCTGCCCGATCGCGAGACGTTCGAGCAACGGCTGGCACGCTACGAGCATGAGTTCGAGGCGCGCGATGTGACCCGCCCGCCGCACTGGGGCGGCTACGTGGTGGAGCCGGATACGCTGGAGTTCTGGTATGGCGCCGAATTCCGCTGGCACGAACGGGTGCGGTGGAGCCGCCACGGCCAGACCTGGACCAGCCGGCTGCTGTACCCATGACCCGACCGTTGTCCGCAGATCATGTCGCGCAGGAAGGTTTCATCGTGCATACGCGCGGCCGCGGCTTCAGCGAGATCACGGCACCGGTGAGCAACGCGGTGGCCGCGAGCCACGTGCAGGTCGGCATAGCGAGCATCTTCACGGCGCATACCAGCTGTTCGCTGCTGCTTGGTGAGAACGCCGATCCCGCGGTGCGCGAGGATCTGGAGCGCTGGTTTGCCCGCGCAGTACCCGATGGCGACGCGATCTTCCGGCACGATGCCGAAGGTCCGGACGACATGCCCGCGCATGTCCGCTCGATCCTCACCGGCGTCAGCCTCACCGTGCCGGTGCATGGCGGCAAGTTGCTGCTCGGCACCTGGCAGGGCATCTATCTGTGGGAGCACCGTATCGACCCGCATCAGCGCAAGGTCACGGTGTCCGTGCTTGGGCATTGAGCGCGTGACCGATCAGGTCATGCCAGACCATTATCCGCAGCGCATCGTCTGCCTCACCGAGGAGCCGACCGAGGTGCTGTACGCGCTCGGCGAGCAGGATCGCATCGTCGGTATCTCCGGCTTCACTGTGCGGCCACCACGGGCGCGCAAGGAGAAGCCGAAGGTCTCGGCCTTCATCAGCGCGAAGATCGGCGAGATCCTGAAGCTCGAACCGGATCTGGCGATCGGGTTCTCCGATATCCAGGCCGACATCGCGCGCGAGCTGATCAAGGCTGGCATCGAGGTGTGGATCAGCAACCATCGCAGCGTGGACGGCATTCTTGCCTATATCCGCCGGCTTGGCGCGATGGTCGGTGCACACGAAAAAGCCGAGGTCTATGCGCAGCGTGCCGAGCAGCACATCGCCAGGATTCGTGCCGCGGTCGCGCAACTGCCGCGTCGGCCGAAGGTGTATTTCGAGGAGTGGGACGAGCCGATCATCACCGGCATACGCTGGGTCGCCGAGATCATCGGCATCGCCGGCGGTGACGACTGCTTTCCCGAACTCGCCCGCGAGCCGCTGGCGAAGCAGCGCATCCTGCCGAACGGCGACGAAGTGGTGCGGCGTGCGCCGGACATCATTCTCGGCTCGTGGTGCGGCAAGCGTTTCCGGCCGGAGAAAGTCGCGGCACGGCCGGGTTGGGAAACCATTCCGGCGGTGCGCAACGGCGACCTTTACGAAATCAAGTCACCGATCATCCTGCAGCCGGGACCGGCGGCGTTGTTCGATGGACTCGACGAGATCCATCGGATCATCGCCGAGTGGGCGGCCCGGCAGGGATGATCCGCGCCCCTGCGGCGCGGATCGGTACAGACGTAATTACCAGATCCTCACGCGATCGGCTTCGGCACGCCACATCGGCTGGCCGGGCTTGACGCCGAATGCCTCGTAGAATTCGGGCACATTCGACAGCGGCCCATTCACGCGCCACTTCGCCGGGGCATGCACGTCACTGAGCAGGCCGCGGCGCAGCAAGGCGTCCTGCTCCTCGAAGATCCACGACAGCGCATAACCGAGGAAGAAGCGTTGCAGCGGCGTGTAGCCGGCGATCTTCTCGCCTTTCTTGTATTGCTCGGTTTTCTTGAACGCGTCGAGCCCGATCAACACACCGCCAAAGTCGGCCATGTTCTCGCCCAGACTGGCGCGTCCGTTGATGTGCAGGCCGGGCAGCGGCTCGTACGCGTCGAACTGCTTGACCAGCACGTCGGCGCGCTGGCCGAATTTCTGTGCATCTTCCTTCGTCCACCAGTCGGCGAGATTGCCTTTCGCGTCGAACTGGCGACCTTCGTCGTCGAAGCCATGGGTGATCTCGTGGCCGATCGTCGAGGCTGCGGCATAGCCGTAGACGACGGCATCATCGACTTTGGCGTCCTTGAAGCCGGGAATCGAGAACTGCGCGGCCGGCAATACGATCTCGTTGTTCGACGGGTTGTAATAGGCGTTGTAGGTCTGCGGCGTCATGTCCCATTCGGTGCGATCGACCGGCTTGCCGAACTTCGACAGCTGGTCGTTGAACGCCCATCGCCGTGCGTTCATTTCGTTCTGCGCGTACGAATCGCGGCCGATCTGCAATGCGGAGTAGTCCTTCCACTTGTCCGGATAGCCGACCTTCTTGGTCACGGCCGCGAGCTTTTCGTGCGCCTTGGCCTTGGTCGCGGCGCTCATCCAGTCGAGATGGTCGATGCGTTCGCCGTAGGCGGTGCGGATCGCCTCGACCAGGTTGTTGTAGCGCTGCTTGGTCTGCTCGGGGAAATATTCCTTGACGAAGATGCGGCCAAGGATCATGCCGATCGCGTGGTTCTCCGCATCGAGAGTGCGCTTCCAGCGCGGCCGCTGCTCCTTCTGGCCCGACAGCACGCGGCCGTAGAAATCGAAATGCTCGTCGTCGATGGCCTTGCCGAGCGTCGGTGCATAGCTGTCGAGCAGATGCACGCGCAGGTAATCGCGCAGCACCGGCACCGGCGTCTGCGCGAGCAGTTTCTGCAGGCCGCCGAAGAACTCCGGCTGACCGACGATCACGTACGGTGCCGCGAGCTTCCATGCCTGCAACCGCTCGTTCCATGCGATGCCCGGCGTGAACTTCCGGGTCAGTTCGGACGGCGCCATCTTGTTGTAGTTCTTCTGCGGGTCGCGCAGGTCGGCGAGTGGCCGCGAGACCTTGGCCAGTGCGGTTTCGAAAGCCATGACCTTGGTCGCGCTGGCATCTGCCGCCGGGCCGTCCGCGCCGAGCAGCTTGAACATCCTGCGCAGATGATCGACGTAGGCGCTGCGCGCCTTGGTCACGCCGGCCTCGCTGTTGAAGTAGTAGTCGCGATCGGGCAGGCCAAGGCCGCCTTGCTCGACGTAGACCGCCATCACGTCACTCTGCTTCTCGTCCTGCTGCACGCCGAAACCGAAGAACGCATCGACGCCGAGTGGCTGCAGCGCGAAGGCCGCATCGAGCACGCCGGGCAAGTCGGTGGCGGCATCGATGCGTGTCAACTCGGGCTTGAGCGGAGCGATACCCTGGCGCTCGGCCAGTTCGCTGTCCATCGCCGTGTTCCAGAAATCGCCAATCTTCTGCTCGTCGCTTCCGCTCGTGGCGTCCTTCTTTGCGGCGGCGTCTTCGCTGATCTTGCGCAGGTTGGCGTAGAGGTCCTCCTGCACCAGCTTGCCGATCCCCCAATAGGCTTCCGAGGCAGGAATCGGGTGGCTCTTGAGCCACGCACCGTTGGCGTAGCTGAAGAAATCGTCGCCGGGATTCACCGACATATCGATGTTGGCTGCGACCACGTCGGGTTTCGGTACCGGAGCCGCCGCCGTGGCAGGAGCTGCCGGCGCCGGTGCTTGCGGAGCCGGTGCGCGATTGCAGCCCGCGACACCGGCGACGATGGCCACGGCAAGCAGGCACAGGTGGATGCGGTGCGATCTCGCTTTCATGCAGGACGTTCCATCAGGATGACGACGCATGCTAGCGGGGCAGCGGACTGCCCAGCAATGCTTACGCAGGGAGTGGCCCCGCTAGCCGCCCATGGCCAGCGTGCCGCCCAGATCCATCAAAGGTGCGGCGATCAGCAGGCGTGCGAGCAACAACACGATCATCACCGCCATCGGCGCGAAGTCGATATTGCCGGCAATCAGCTTGCCCCGCAGCGGGCGCAGCAGCGGTTCGACGATGGTGCCGGCCAGGCGCAGCAGCGGTTGCCGCCGATCCACCGCGAACATGCTCAGCAGCGACCAGCCGAACAGCAGCACGATGTAGAACAGCAGGGCGAAGTCGAGCAACTCGGCCAGTGCGAGCAGCAGCAAGCCGATGGGATGGGGCATCACGCCGAGCAGGGCAAACAGCAGCAGGCGTTTCAGCAGCATCGCCAGCCACGCCAGCAGCAGGGCGGCCAGGTTGATCCGGCGCCAGTTCGGCAACACGCGCCGGATGGGTGCCAGCACCGGGTTGGTATAGCGATAGACGAACTGGCTCAGCGGATTGTTGAAATCCGCGCGGCAGGCTTCCGCAGCCACGCGCAGCAGCAACAATGTGATGGCGGCCTCGAAGGCCAACTCGACCAGCATGGACAGCGCGTTCAGCAGATAACTCATGACAGCCGGTCCAGCTCGGCGGCCATTTCCACGCCGCGCCGGGTGGCGGCGGCGACGGCGCGGGCGGTGATGCGCGGCAGGCCATCGGCGCTGAAACTCTCCAGCGCAGCCTGGGTGGTGCCGTTCGGCGAGGTGACGCGCTGGCGCAGGATGGCGGGATCCTCGCCACCCTCGACCAGCATGCGGCCGGCGCCGAGGCAGGTCTGCGCGGCGAGCGCACGCGCGGTATCGCGCGGCAGGCCTTGCGCCACGGCAGCGGCTTCCAGTGCCTCGACCAGGGCGAAGAAATACGCCGGGCCGGAGCCGGACAGCGCGGTGACGGTGTCCATCTGTGCCTCGTCGTCGATCCAGCGGGTGATGCCGGCGGTGTCGAGGATATGTTGTGCCTGCGCCTTCTGCGATGGGCTGACTCGGCTGTTCGCGCACAGGCCGGTGGCGCCGGCACCGATCAACGCCGGCGTGTTCGGCATGCAGCGCACAATCGGCAGGCCGGCGCCGAACCAGCGCTCCAGTTGATCCAGCCGCACGCCAGCGGCGATCGAGATCAGCAGCGGCCGATTGCGTTGCAGGGTGTCGCGCAGCTCGGCGTGGATCGCCGGCATGATCTGCGGCTTGACCGCCAACAGGATGACTTCGGCATCGGCCGCGGCGAGCCGGTTCTCGGCATAGCAGGCGACGCCGAATTCGCGACCGAGCGCTTGCCGGGCTTCGGCCAGCGGCTCGGCCACGCTGATGGTGGCCGGCGCTACGCCGGTTTTCAGCAGGCCGCCGATCAGGCTGCGCGCCATGTTGCCGCCGCCGATGAAGGCAAGTCGTGTCATGCAGGGTTCCTCATTCGTCCAGACCGCGTACCTTACCGGAGCCGGTGCAGTTGCGAGGTGGTTTTGCGGGTATGGGTGGTCGTGCAAACGATCGATTGCTGCCGCCGACGACGATGGGGTGACGGTTTTCCGGGCAGCGCTGCAAACCGGGTCGACAGTTTGTACATCGGCGACGGGAAAGACTGGCCGCACAGCCGGTTGCGCGAGTAGTATCGACGCGGCTGCAAGGGGAATCGGTTTCGTTCGGATGGCTTGGTGGCGACTGCGCCACGCGCTGCGGCGCAGCATGCCCGCGAACCTCACCGCCTCCTGTTGCGGCATCCAATTCATGCCATCCAGGCGATCGGTTGAGGGGAACGACAGATGGACATTGCCGAACTGCTTGCTTTCTCGGTGAAGAACAAGGCCTCGGACTTGCACTTGTCCGCCGGGCTGCCACCGATGATTCGCGTTGACGGCGACGTGCGCCGCATCAACATTCCCGCGCTTGAGCACAAGCAGGTGCACTCGCTGATCTACGACATCATGTCGGACAAGCAGCGGCGCGATTACGAAGAGTTCTACGAGACCGACTTCTCGTTCGAAATCCCCGGCCTGGCGCGTTTCCGCGTCAACGCGTTCAACCAGAACCGCGGTGCCGGTGCGGTGTTCCGTACCATTCCGTCCGAAGTGCTGACGCTGGAGGATCTGGGCTGCCCGCGCATCTTCAAGGAGCTGATCGAGCAGCCGCAGGGCCTGATCCTGGTGACCGGCCCGACCGGTTCGGGCAAGTCGACCACGCTGGCGGCGATGGTCGACCACGTCAACAAGAACGAATACGGCCACATGCTCACGATCGAGGATCCGATCGAGTTCGTGCACACCTCGCAGAAGTGCCTGGTCAACCAGCGCGAGGTCCATCGCGATACGCATGGTTTCAACGAGGCGCTGCGTTCGGCATTGCGCGAGGATCCGGATTACATCCTGGTCGGCGAGTTGCGCGATCTGGAAACCATCCGCCTGGCGCTGACCGCGGCGGAAACCGGCCACCTGGTCTTTGCCACGGTGCATACCAGCTCGGCGGCGAAGACGATCGACCGCATCATCGACGTGTTCCCCGCCGGTGAGAAGCCGATGGTGCGCTCGATGCTGTCCGAATCGTTGCGCGCGGTGATCTCGCAGTCGCTGCTGAAGAAGGTCGGCGGTGGCCGTATCGCGGCGCATGAGATCATGGTCGGCATCCCGGCGATCCGCAACCTGATCCGCGAGGACAAGGTGGCGCAGATGTATTCGTCGATCCAGACCGGTCAGCAGTTCGGCATGCAGACGCTGGACCAGTGTCTGCAGGATCTGGTCAAGCGCGGTCTGGTGACGCGTCAGCAGGCTTCCAGTTACGCCAAGAACAAAGACAGCTTCAAGTAAAACCCGGAAGCGCGAAGCGGGACACGATCGGCAACTGCCAGTCCTGCGCCTGCTCTACGCTTCCAGTACCCCGTTCCCTGTCTCCGGAGGAGGCCCGCCATGAGCGATTTTGATTTCACCTCGTTCCTCAAATTGATGGTGCACAAGAAGGCCTCGGACCTGTTCATCACGGCCGGCGTGGCACCCTCGATGAAGGTGCAGGGCCGCATCGTGCCGATCACCCAGAGTCCGCTCAGCGTGCAGCAGTCGCGCGACATGGTGCTCAACGTGATGACGCCGGGGCAGCGCGAAGAGTTCGAGAAGACCCACGAATGCCAGTTCGCGATCTCGGCGCAGGGCGTTGGCCGCTTCCGTGTGTCGTGCTTCTACCAGCGCAACTGCGTCGGCATGGTGCTGCGCCGGATCGATTCGAAGATTCCGACCACCGAGGAACTGAACCTGCCGCCGGTGATCAAGCAGCTGGCGATGACCAAGCGCGGCATCATCATTTTCGTCGGTGCCACCGGCTCGGGTAAATCGACTTCGCTGGCGGCGATGGTGGGCTATCGCAACCTGAATTCGACCGGTCACATCATCACGATCGAGGATCCGATCGAGTACGTGCACAAGCACGAGGGCTGCATCATCACCCAGCGCGAAGTCGGCATCGATACCGACAGCTGGGAAAATGCGCTGAAGAACACGCTGCGCCAGGCGCCGGACGTGATCATGATCGGCGAGGTGCGCACACGCGAGGGCATGGACCACGCGATCGCCTTCGCCGAAACCGGTCACCTGGTGCTGTGCACGCTGCACGCGAACAACGCCAACCAGGCGATGGATCGCATCCTGCATTTCTTCCCGGAAGATCGGCGCGAGCAGCTGCTGATGGATTTGTCGTTGAACCTGAAAGGCATCGTGGCGCAGATGCTGATCCCCACGCCCGACGGCAAGGCGCGCCGGGTCGCGGTGGAAGTGCTGCTGGGTACGCCGCTGGCGCAGGATTACATCCGCCAGGGCGAGATCCACAAGCTCAAGGAATTGATGAAGGAGTCCACCTTGCTCGGCATGAAGACGTTCGATCAGAGTCTGGTCGAGCTGTATCACGCCGGCGAGATCTCCTACGAGGACGCGCTGCGTCACGCCGACAGCTCCAACGAGGTGCGTCTGCGCATCAAGCTGGCACAGGGCGGCGATGCGCATACGCTGTCGCAGGGACTGGATGGGGTGGAGCTGGAGGAAGACCGCGATGCGCAGAACTTCGGCGGCGGCAACCATCTGCTGAATCGCTGAGCGTCATCGCAACAATGGAAATGAAGAAGGAGCCCGCGGGCTCCTTCTTCATTTCTGCAGATCCGTCGCGGACTTACTGTGCTGGCGTGGCGCTGACGGCCAGGCCGCTGGCATCGACGCCCTTGACGCCCTTGACCTGCTTGGCCACGCGCTCGGCATGCATCTTTTCCTTGGCGCTGGCGACATTGCCGGTCAGGGTGACCATGCCATCGCTGGTCGAGACCGAAATATCCGTGGCCTGGATGCCCTTGGTGGTGCCGAATTCGGATTTCACCTTGGTGGTGATCCAGGCATCGGCGGCCTTGTCCGGTACGGTCTGGTTGTCGGACGACTTCTGCATCGAGCCGGCGTCCTGCGCAGCAACCTGGGCAAACGGTGCCGCCGCAAAGGCGACCATCAAGCCGGTGGCGAACAAGCTGTTGCGGATCATCGAATGGGTACGCATGGCAATCTCCTGACAGGGGTGGGGTTGGTCGGCGACGGTGGTCGTGGCTGCCGACTTCCGTGATCCATCGCAACAGCCATCCCGTGAATATCGCGTGGCGGTGGCAGGGTTTGATTCAGCAGACGATTACGGATGCGAAAGGCGTGTCATGAAGATGTTGGCTGGATGTTCGGCCAGGCTGTGGTCAGGTACGAAGTGATCACGCATGAAACCCCCGGGGCGCCGTAGCACCCCGGTTTTCGGTGACTGCCGCCGTAGCGGATTACTTCAGGGTGGTCTGGGTGCTGAACACCATGCCGTCATGGTCGACGTGCATTTCGGCATCGATGCTGTCGACCCGTTCGGCCTGAGCCTTCATCGCGGCGAATTGCGCCTTCGATCGCGCGGCGTTGGCGGCCGCCTGCGTGGCGTCATCCGCGCTGTCGCTGTCGATCGACGGCTCGTCGCTCTTGCTGAGTGCGGCGGTGGCGGCAGACAGGCTGTCGACCTTCTGCTCCATCAGCTGCAGCCAGTTCAGGTACATCGCGCCACTCAGGTGCATGCGGGTCATGCCGCCGGCATCGCCGGTGGGATCCTTGAGCGTGTCGCCGAGCTTGGCGTCCTCGCCGGCACCGATGCCCAGCGCGAGCGCCTTGTCGCCGAGAGCGATCCAGGCCGGCTGACCCAGGATGCTGGTCATGTCCTTCGGCAGCGGCAGCGGTCCGCCACCGCTGACGGGTTTCAACTGCGCCAGCGCGGGCACCATCATCTGGCCCATCGCGAGCAGGCCGGCGGGATTGTTGCTGCCGAGCACGATGCGGCCACTGAAGCTCGGCAGGCTGGCGTTCTGACCGGGCACCAGGGTGTCCAGCGCGATGCGCAGGCCGAGCATGTCGCCGAACGGCGGGATCGCCGCCTTCTGCATGGCTGGGCCGAGTTTGGCAAAACTGTCGTTGAGATCGTTCAATGCCGGACAGGTGAATGGCTTGGCGGTCACCGCATCGGCCTGGGCCGACCAGAATGTGCGCAGCTGCGCGACCGGCAGCGCGAGCGTCAGATCAAACGGCGCGGTGCCGGCACGGCCCAGTCCGGGCAGTTCCACCTTGAGGCCGGCGAAGGCCTTGCTGATGTCATCGGCCAGCGCCACGTCGAACCGTGCGTCCTGGTGCTTCGCGTCGAGCCGGATATAGCCGAAGCTCAATGACGGCACGCGGGCGGCGATACGGGCAGCGTCGGTCGCACAGCTCGGTGAGGTCTGCAGCTGGTTGGCGACGGGTTCACCGGTCTTGGCGGATTCGGCTTCGGCATGCGCCTTGAGGATTGCGCCGAGCAACGGGTCCTTGCCGCCGAGTGCCAGCGGCAAGGCACGGGTCAGATCCAGATCGCCGACGACCCATTGCTGATAGCCCTTGGCCTTGGCCAGCGTGGTCAGACGGCCATCGTCCAACAGATTCTTCTGTGGCCGATCCAAGCCAAGCGCCTGGCGCAACATGGCAGGCGCTGCATCGGCCGGCAGCAGTGCAGCCACGGCCTGTTTGCCAACCGTGGCCAGGATCACCTCGGTGCCCGACGCGGTGAAGACATACTTGCGGTAGCTCTGCGTGCCCAGATTGACGACATCGAGCTTCTTGCCATAGGCAGTTTCCAGCCGGCCGACGAAGCCCTCGAACGCCTTCGGGTCGCTCAGTTCGAAACGCATGACCGGCGCCAGGCCAAGGCCGTAGAGCGCCGAGTAGCCTTTGAGGTTGAAGCCGGCGCCGTCGGCGAAGCTCTCGACCGTCTTGCCGTTGAACTCCGCACTCAACGCGCGCAGCAGGCGCGCGCCGTCGGGATCCTTCAGCGCCATGCGATCGGCGGCGGCATTGATCTGGGCCAGCTGCGAGGGCAGCTGCGCGTCGGCCTGGGCAAGCAGGGCCTTGCGGGTGTCGTCATCCAGTACCTGCAGATTGGCCACCACGTACGGCGTGTCCGCCGGTACGAAGGCCAGTGGTGCATCCTTGTCCTTGTGCCCACAGGCAACCAGCATGACGCCGGCAAAGCCCAGCGCGATGAATCGCATCGTCGATCGCATGTAGATCCCCGGAGGTGATGGATGTTGCGCGGATATTATGCCCGCTTTGGCGCATTGCCGCAGTGCGTCAATTGTCGCCCGGCGCTGCGGGATCCGGGGATCGCACTTGGGGTATCAACGGGCCAGCACTTCGTTCAGCACGGCCATGCGCACGAACACGCCGTTGCCGACCTGTTCGAGGATGCGTGACTGCGCACCGTCGGCTACATCCGGGGCGATCTCGATGCCGCGGTTGATCGGCCCCGGGTGCATCACCAGGCAGCCCTTCGCGGCACGTGCCAGGCGGCGCTGGTCCAGCCCGTAACGGGTGAAGTAGGCCGCTTCGTCCGGCAGGTCGATCGAGGCCATGCGCTCCTTCTGCAGGCGCAGCGTGATCACCGCATCGGCACCTTCGATCGCCGCATCGAAGTCGTCGTAGTGCCGGCAATGCGGGAATTCCTCTGCTGTCGGCATCAAGGCGGCCGGGCCGCACAGGCGGATCTGCTTCACGCCGAGGGTGGTGAATGCATGGACGTCCGAACGCGCCACGCGCGAATGCTTGATGTCGCCGCAGATCACCACCGTGAGATTCTCGAAATCCGGCCGGTGCTGGCGGATCGTCAGCGCATCGAGCAGGCCCTGGGTCGGATGTGCACGGTTGCCGTCGCCGGCATTGATCACCGACACGCCGCTCATCGCGTGGCGGACCAGCTCGTCCGGCGTGCCCGAGTGCTTGTGGCGCACGATGATCGCGTCCAGATGCATCGCTTCGAGCGTGTGCAGCGTGTCGAACAACTCCTCGCCCTTGCTGGTGGATGACAGGCCAAGGTCGAAGTTGACCACGTCCGCGCCGAGTCGCCGGGCCGCCAGCTCGAACGAGGTGCGGGTGCGCGTGGATGGCTCGAAGAACAGGTTCAACACGGTGCGTCCGGCCAGTACATCGAGCTTGCGGGTGCCATGTGCGCAGGCATCGCGCAACGCCTCGGCGCGGTCGAGCAGGCGCTCGATCGTTTCGCGCGGAAGATGTTCCAGGGTGGTCAGGTGGCGCAGGCGAGGGCTCATGGCGGCAGGTCTGAGGATGGCGAAGGGAAGGGTCAGTGATCGGCGGTATCAGCGGGCAGCGAATCGGCCCCACCCAGCCAGCGTTCCACGATGATCGCGGCGGCCTCGGCGTCGATCGTCACCGCGTCGCGGCGGCGCTTGAGGCCGGCGGCGCGGGCGGCGGCAAACCGCTGGGCGGCTTCCTGCGAACTGTGGCGTTCATCGACCAGCACGACCGGCAGGCCGTAACGCTGCTGCAACTGTGCGGCAAAGCGGCGGGCGTGGCGACTGGCGGCCTGTTCGCCGCCATCGAGCGCCAGCGGCAGGCCGACGATCAAGGTGTCCGGCAGCCATTCCTTGCGCAGACCATCGAGCTGCTGCCAGTCCGGCTCACCATCCTTTACCGCCACGGTGGTCAACCCGCGCGCGCTGGCAGTGAATGCATTGCCGATGGCCACGCCGGTCAGGCGGCTGCCGACATCGAAGCCGAGCACACAACTCATGCGTGGCCCGCATAGCCGGACAACTGGCGCGGGTCGATCCCGACCAGTCCGGCAGCGGCGCTCCAGCGATCCTCCAGTGGGGTGTCGAACACTACGCGACCGCAGGCCTCGGCGGTGAGCCACGCGTTCGCCATCAGTTCCTGTTCCAGCTGACCAGCATCCCAGCCGGCGTAGCCGAGCACCATGATGGCCTGGCGCGGGCCTTCGCCGGCGGCCATCGCGACCAGGATGTCGCGCGAGGTGGTGACCGACCAGTCGGGATTGATGCTGTAGCTGGACTCCCAGTCGCCGGGTTCGCTGTGCAGCACGAAGCCGCGCTCCTGCTGCACCGGGCCGCCGATCAGCACCGCGGCGTCGGCCAGTTCGCTGTCCATGCATTCGAGCCGCATCTGCGCCAGCACGTCACCGAACCGGTATTCGGACAGCTGGTTTACCAGCAGGCCGACCGCACCACCTTCGTCGTGTTGGCATAACAGGGCCACGCCACGGGAGAACGGTGGATCGGCCAGGCCCGGCATGGCAATCAGGAAGTGACCGGTGAGGGTGGTCGATGCAGTCGTGCTCATGCGGCCATTGTAAGCCGAGCGGCCCCAAGTCGCGCGAAACGCAGGTGAGGACGGGACTATTTGTTGCGCAGCACATCGCCGGGCAGGAATTGCCAGGTGCGGGTGATGTACAGCTCGTCGACATGGGTATCTGTCGGCAACGGGGGGAACGGCGCGGCCAGCCGTACGATGCGTTCGGCGGCCGCATCCAGCAGTGGCTGGCCGGAGCTCTTGATGATCGTGATGTTCTTGATGCCGCCGTCGCGGTTGAGTCCGACGGTGAGCAGCAGATCGCCATACAACTTGCGCTCGCGTGCTTCGGCGGGATAGTTGAGGTTGCCGATCCGCTGCACCCGGTCCGACCAGCCGCGCATGTAGCTGGCGTAGACGTATTCCTTGGTGTTCGCCGAGATGAATTTCTTCTTCGGCCGCTTGGCCAGCGCCTCGGTCTGCTGGCGCAACTCGGCCGCGAGCTGGGCGATCGCCTGCTGGCGCTTCAGCTCGGCCGCGGTCGGGGTCGGCTCCTCGGGGTCGACCTGGGTCTGCGCGGTATCGCTGGAAACAGTGAGGTCGGTAGCGCCCGTGGTGGTGACCATCCGCGTCGGTGTGGCCTCGCGCGGCTGTGGCGTAGCGGCCTCGACCGGTTGCGCGGCGGTGCCAGGGTCCGGCTTGGGCAGCGCGCCGGAGAACATCTGCGACGGCCGCGCGGCGCGGTCACTCTGGCCGCCGCCGCTGTTGTTGGCCTGGGCCAGGAAATCCGCCTTGTCCGGTGCCTGCTGGTTCGCCACGTTGACCAGGGTCACGTCCAGCGTCGGCAGGCTGGGGCTGGGTTTCACGAAGTGGAATGTGATGCCGAGCAACAGCACGCCATGCAGCAGCAAAGAGAACAGCAAGGTGGCGCCGATCGGGTCCGGCGCACTGGAAACGGTTGCAGGGGTACTCACGTAGTGCGGTTTCCGGAGACGTGCTGTTCGATGACGTCGAACAACTGGCCGGCAATGTTAATCCCGAACTGGGCATCGAGTTCACGCACGCAGGTCGGGGATGTGACGTTGATCTCGGTCAGGTAGTCACCGATCACGTCCAGTCCGACAAAGCGCAGGCCGCGCCGGCGCAGCTCGGGTGCCACCTGGGCTACGATCCAGCGGTCGCGATCGGACAAAGGCACGCCTTCACCCCGGCCGCCGGCGGCGAGATTGCCGCGGAACTCATTGCCTTGCGGGATGCGTGCCAGCGCGTACGGTACCGGTTCGCCATCGATGACCAGGATGCGCTTGTCGCCGGCGGTGATCTCCGGAATGTACTTCTGCGCGATCGCCAGTTGCCGGCCTGCGCCGTGGGCATCGCCGCCGAGCAGGGTTTCCAGCATCGAATTGAGGTTGCTGTCGGCCGCCTTGACCCGGAAGATGCCGCGGCCGCCCATGCCGTCCAGCGGCTTCAGCACCACCTCGCCGTGCTCGCCGGCGAAGCGGCGCAGTTCGCCGGCGTCGCGGGAGACCAGCGTGGGTGCGATGCACTGCGGAAAAGCTAACGCGAACAGTTTCTCGTTGCAGTCGCGCAAGGCCTGCGGATCGTTGATTACGGCCACACCACCGCGCTGAGCGGCTTCCAGCACCATCGTGTCGTAGATGAACTGCGCATCGACCGGCGGATCCTTGCGCATCAGCACCACATCGAGTTCGCGCAGGTCGCGCCACTGCGCCTGCCCCAGGGTGAACCAGCGCTGCGGATCCTCGCGCACGTCGAGCGCGGCAATGCGTGCCCACGGCGCGCCGTCGCGCAACGCCAGGTCGCCCTGCTCGAAATAATGCAGTGCATGTCCGCGTCGCCGGGCTTCCAGCAACATAGCGAAGCTGGTGTCCTTGGCTATCTTGATCGCGCCGATGGGGTCCATCAGCACGCCGACCGAAAGGGCCATCGTGGTTCTCCGTTGGTGGCCCGGATGCGGCTGCGCGTGCGGGCGGCGAGGATCGTCAGGGGACTATCTTAAGTGGGATGGCTGACACGGAGTTCGCCGAGTGACGAGTCCGTCATGGTTTCGAAGCTGTCGCAGGTGGCCAGATGGTGCCACTATGGGTCACCTTTGTGCGCCATCTCGAAGTATTGCTTGACAGTTTTGACGGGCAGGCGGTAAACAGCAAAGTTACGGGATGCACCGCCGCAGAGCGGTTACAGGGTTGTCAGCTTCGAAATTTTTTACATGCACGCCTGGCGGCATGGCTGTTGCATGTCTTGGTGTCTAACCTGAGCCCGGGGCGGGCCGCAGGGGGAGTAGTGAATTTGAACGTGAGTGCAAATGACTTGGCGGGTCTCAAGGTCATGGTGATCGATGACTCGAAGACCATCCGCCGTACAGCGGAAACCCTGCTGAAAAAGGAAGGGTGCGAAGTATTGACCGCGGTGGATGGGTTCGAGGCGCTGGCCAAGATCTCCGACCAGAAGCCCGCGATCATCTTCGTCGACATCATGATGCCGCGGCTGGATGGTTATCAGACCTGCGCGCTGATCAAGAACAATCCGCTTTTCCGTGCCACGCCGGTGATCATGCTGAGCTCGAAGGATGGCCTGTTCGACAAGGCCCGCGGGCGCATCGTGGGGGCCGAACAGTATCTGACCAAGCCGTTCACGCGGGACGAGCTGCTTGGTGCCATTCATCGCCACGTCAGCACGGTGCCCAATCGCTGACTGCAGATTCTGAGGGGGACCTGTGGCAACTATTCTCATCATCGACGACTCGCCGACCGACGTGCGCGTGTTCACCACGCTGCTTGAGCGTGCCGGTCATCAGGTCGCCGCTGTCGGTACGGCCGAGGAAGGGATCGAGCGCGCGCGCGCCGAACTGCCTGACCTGATCATCATGGACGTGATCATGCCCGGCATGAATGGTTTCCAGGCGACCCGCACGCTGACCCGCGACCCGATCACGGCGGCGGTGCCGATCGTGATGATCACCACCAAGTCGATGGAAACCGACCGGGTGTGGGGGTTGCGCCAGGGCGCCCGCGCGTTCATCACCAAACCGGTGAACGAGAAGGAATTGCTGACCTGTATCCATGATCTGTCGAGCGCGACATGAACCAGTCCGTCAATCGCACCCCGTTCGAAATCCTGGCTCGCTACGAGCGGCTGTCGCTGGCGCATGCTTCCGATACGCAGGACAAACTGGAGGCGCCCGGACTGTGGCGCGGCATCGGCTTCCGTGTTGGCTCGCGGGTGCTGGTCAGTGGCATCGACGAGATCAACGAATTGCTGGCCGTGCCCACGCTCACGCCGGTGCCGGGCACTCAGCCATGGCTGCTCGGGGTGGCCAATGTGCGCGGCAACCTGGTGCCGGTCGTCGACTTCGGTCGCTTCCTGTTTGGCGAACGCACGCAGCATTCCGATCGCACCCGCCTGCTGGTGGTGCGCCAGGGCAGCGGCAGCGTGGCACTGCTGGTCGATGAAGTGTTCGGTCAGCGTACGGTGGACGAGCAACAGCGACGCGAGGCCGAGCGCGAGGAAGATCCGCGGCTGACCCGCTTCGTCGAAAGCCGGGTAGGTGAGCAGCAACTGGCGATTTTCAGCATGAATCGGTTGGTGCGTGCACCGGATTTCCGGCAGGCAGCGGCCTGAGCGGGACACGGTTTCAGTTATTTTAGGGCCGGTGCCGATCGTGGCCGGAAGCTTGGAACGACAACAATTCCCTGGCCAGCTGCCGCGCTTTGATGCGGAGCCGGCAACGTTATTGGTAATTAGCTAGACGGATGAGGTGAACATGAGCACTACAGGGGGCGTCAGCAGGGAACGGGGTTACACCGCACTCATTGTCCTGCTGCTGATTGCGATTGGTCTGGCGGCGTTTGACTTCTGGCGGTTGAACATCAAGAACGATGAGGATCGCCAAGCCATCGCGCTGACCACGCAGATCCAGGTGCTGTCACAGCAGACGGCCAAGTTCGCGCTGGAATCGGCAAGCGGCAACACGGACTCCTTCAAGGAGCTCGAGAGCACCCGCAACTCCATCGATTCGGCGGTGCAGCGACTGGACAAGGGCGATGCGACGGGTGGCATGCAGGCGTACGCCGATAACAACGCCACACCGGCCGGGCGCGCCGTGAGCGCGCTCGACGCCTCCTGGAAGCAGCTCGACGCCGATATCGGCAAGATCCTTTCCAACAAGGCGGTGGTGCTCGATTCCGGGGAGCGCGCCGACACGTTGTCGCAGCAGATGCCCTTGCTCAACTCGAGCATGGATCAGGTGGTCAACATCCTGCAGCAGCGCAACGGCAGCCCCGAACAGATGCTGGGCACGTCCCGTCAGATGCTGTCGGCTGACCGCATCATCCGCCGCGTGCAGGAAGTGCTGCAGGGTGGTGACAACGCGCAGTCGGCAGCCGATGGCCTGTCACGCGATGCGCAGCTGTACGGCAACGTGCTGAAGGGATTGATCGGGGGCAACGCCGACAGCGGCGTGAAGCCGATCGGCGACGCCAACGCGCGCAAAATCCTCACCGACATGGATGCCAGCTGGGAAAAGCTGGCCGACCCGGTGGCCAAGCTGGTCGCCGCCGCCGGCAACATTGCCGACGTGAAGCACGCAGGCAATCAGGCCTCGCTGGATTCGCAGACGGTGCTGTTGCGCGCGAACGACCTGTCCGAGCAGATCGGCAAGTTGCCGTTGCGCCGGCTGTTCCCGAACGTGTGGTGGGGTCTGCTCGGTGCGATCGCCGCGGTGGCGTTCGCGCTGTTGCTGGTGATCACGCTGGTGCGCGACCAGCGCAAGCGTTTCGCCAGCAGTACCGAACTGAACCAGCGCAACCAGGAGGCGATCATGCGTCTGCTGGACGAGATGGGCTCGCTCGCCGAAGGTGACCTCACGGTCAAGACCACGGTGTCGGAGGACATCACCGGCGCGATCGCCGACTCGGTGAACTACGCCATCGACGAGCTGCGCTCACTGGTCACCACCATCAACGAGACCTCCGAGCAGGTGTCGTCGTCGGCGCAGGAAACCCAGACCACCGCGCGCCATCTGGCTGACGCGGCCGAGCAGCAGGCGCAGCAGATCAGCTCGGCGACCTCGGCGATCAACCAGATCGTGAGCTCGATGGATACGGTATCGAAGGACTCCGCCGAATCGGCCGATGTGGCCGAGCGCTCGGTGAAGATCGCCTCGCACGGCGCCGAGGTGGTGCGCGAGACGATCTCCGGGATGGACTCGATCCGCGACCAGATCCAGGAGACCTCCAAGCGCATCAAGCGGCTGGGCGAATCCTCGCAGGAGATCGGCTCGATCGTGGAACTGATCAACGACATTGCCGAGCAGACCAACATCCTCGCATTGAACGCGGCGATCCAGGCGGCTTCGGCCGGCGAGGCGGGTCGCGGTTTCGCGGTGGTGGCGGACGAAGTGCAGCGACTGGCCGAACGCTCGACCAGTGCGACCAAGCGTATCGAGACGCTGGTGCAGACGATTCAGTCCGATACCAACGAGGCGGTGAACTCGATGGAACAGACCACCGCCGAGGTGGTGGCCGGTGCACGCAAGGCGGAAGATGCCGGCAGCGCACTGGGTGACATCGAGCGCGTGTCGCACGATCTGTCCGCGCTGATTCAGAACATCTCCAGCGCGGCACGTCAGCAATCCGCGGCGGCGACCGACATCTCGCATTCAATGAACGCGATTCAGGAAATTACTTCGCAGACCTCGCAGGGCGCGAGCCAGACCGCCGACTCGATCGGCACCCTGGCGCAGCTGGCGAGTGATCTGCGGCGCTCGGTAGCGCATTTCAAGCTGCCGGGTTGACATCGGAATTCAAGACGGGGGGCAGTCTCGTTGGTTGCGTGATGCTTGCGTTGTGCAACCGCTGAGAGAGGCGCATGAGACTTCAAGACCACATCGATTTCACCACGCTGCAGTGGGTCAAGCCGGAGCTCGACGATACCTTGTCGATCGCCCGCGAGGCACTGGAGTCCTACGTCGACAATCCGGGCAAGCGCGAGTTCATGCGCACCTGTGCGGATCACCTGCATCAGGTGCTAGGCACCTTGCGCATGGTCGAGCTATACGGCGCGGCGATGGTGGCCGCGGAGATGGAGACGCTCTCCATCGCGCTGCTTGAGGAGCATGTCGCTCATCGCGAGGAAGCTTATGCCGCGTTGATGCGCGGCCTGATGCAGCTGCCGGACTACCTCGAACGGTTGTCCAGTGGCCATCGTGACGTACCGGTAGTGTTGCTGCCGTTGTTGAATGACCTGCGTGCCAGTCGCGAGCAGCCGCCGCTGACCGACTCGGCGATGTTCCACCCCAATCTCGACGCGTTCCTGCCGGAGCAGGCGCCCGCGGCGATGAGCGAGGCATATGCCGAAGCGCATCGTGGCGAGTTGGTGGACTTGCGTCTGCGCTTCCAGCAGCAGTTGCTGAGCTGGTTCCGCGGACAGAATGCGGCACAGCAGCTGATCGGCATGCGCAAGACCCTGCTGGCGATTACCGCGCGCTGCCATCACGTACATGGCCGGCGCTTGTGGTGGATTACCGCCGGAGTACTCGAGGGACTGGAACAGGGTGCACTCAGGAGTCATGCAGCCGAAGTGCGCCAGCTGATCGGCAAGGTCGACCGCAATATCCGCCTGCTGATCGAACAGGGTGAAAACAGCCTGCGTGGCGGCGAAGCGGACGAAGTAGCAAGCCAGTTGCTCTACATCGTGGCCCAGGCCAAGCAGCGCAGTCCGCATATGGAACTGCTGCGCACGACTTATGCGCTGGACGGCCTGTTGCCTGCCGCCGGCGAACTGGAACACGCCCGTGGCTCGATGGCCGGGCACAACCGCGCGCTGCTTGATTCCGTATCGCGCGCCTTGAAGGACGACCTGCTGCGAGTCAAGGAAGCACTGGATCTGTTCCTGCGTCAGCAGGATGGTGATCCGGCACAGTTGGCCGCGCAGGGTGAGGTGCTCGAACGTGTGGGCGATACGCTGGGCATGCTGGCGCTGGCCGTGCCGCGCCGGGTGGTCAACGAACAACGGCGAGTGCTCGACGAGATCGCCAATCGCCTGCGCATGGCCGACGAAGATACCCTGCTCGACGTGGCCGGGGCCTTGCTGTATGTCGAGGCCTCACTGGACGATCACATCGAGAGTCTGGGCTCCGAAGGTGAACCGGTTTCCAGTGGAGCCGGACACGGTCTGCCGCGCAGCGAGGCGCTGGGCGTCGTCACGACCCTGATGCAGGAAGCGATCAGCAATACCAACAAGGTAAAGGATGCGATCGTTGCCTTTGTCGAATCCGGCTGGCAGCACGACCGTCTGGCCGGGACGCCGACCCTGATGAACGAGGTTGCCGGCGCCATGCGCATGCTGTCGGCGACGCGTTCGGCCGAGTTGGCGGATGGCGTGGGCCGTTTCGTCGGCTACGAATTGCTGGATGACCACCGCGTGCCCAGCGGGGCACAGATGGATCACCTGGCCGATGCGCTGGCGGCGCTGGAGTACTACCTTGAAGCCGCGCGTGAACATCGCGGTGGTCTGGAACATATTCTCGACGTGGCCGAGCATAGCCTGGGGCTGCTCGGTTACTGGCCGGTGCCGGCGATGCGCGAGTCGTCTGCGGCAACGGTTGCCGCGTCCGATGTGGAGGCGCCAGCGGAAGCGCGTGCCGGTCACGGCATCGAGCACGAGGAACATCCCGAACTTTCCGAGTCCGTCAGCCTGCTGCCCGGCGACGACTTGGGTCATTTGTTCATTGGCACCAGCGAACCGCATGCCGCTCCCGTCCACAATCTGGACGGACTGCGTCTGGCACAGACCGAAGCGACCACGCCGGCCATGCTGGAGGGGAGTTCGTCCGAGCTTCCGGATGGTGACTGGGTCGAGATCGAGGAAGAGGTCTTCGAACAACAGCCGGTCCGCGATGCACTGGCGGCCAACACCACCTTCAACACGAACGCGGAAGGTATCGATGACGATATCCGCGAGATCTTCCTGGAGGAAATGCAGGAAGAGATCGAGAACCTGCGCAGCGCCGAGGGTGTCTGGCTGGCTGACCCCGCGCAGATCTCGTCACTGATTGGTATCCGTCGCTCGTTCCACACGCTCAAGGGCTCCGGCCGACTGGTCGGTGCCGGTGTACTCGGCGAGTTCGCGTGGAAAGTGGAGGACATGCTCAACCGGGTACTGGACAACAGCATCCAGCCGGACGAGAACGTGCAGGCGGTGGTGCGGCACGCGATCGATTCGCTGCCTCAGTTGCTGGTCGCACTCAAGGGCGAGGGCGCGCCGACGGCACCGCTCAGCGCCATCATGCAGGCCGCCGAGCAGCTGGCGGCCGGTCAACCGGCACGCATGGAGGATTACGCGTCGGCTGCGACCGAAACAGTTCGACGTGTGGTGCGCCGGCGCGTGCCGCGGCTCGACGTGGCGGCGCAGTCCGTCCCGGAAGCGAGCGTGACCGATGCGCACAGCTTCGCCGCCGCGCATGAAGCGGTCGAGCAGATGCCGGTCATGGCCGGCCCGGTGATGCCGCCGGTTGATCCGGTACTGCTGGAGATCCTGCGCAGCGAGGTTGCGCAGTACCTGCAGACCATTCGCGCGGCGATCCAGCGCAGCCGTAACGCGTTGCCGATCGGCGAAGAACTGTTGCGCGCCGTGCATACGCTGCATGGTGCCATCGCGATGGTCGACATTCCGCTGCTGACCCAGCTGCTGTCGCCACTGGAAGGGCTGCTCAAGCGTCTGCGTGCCGCCAGCCTGCCGCTGTCTGCCGATGGCGTGCACCTGCTCGGCCAGTCGGTCGATGTGGTCGATCAGGTGATGAGCCAGTTCGATGTCGCTGAGCCGCAACTGCCCAATGTGGATGAATTGACCTCGCAGCTCATTGCCATGCGCGACCACTATCCCGAGTCGCAGGTGGCACATGTGGTGTTCGAGCCGCATCCCGACGAGGTGGAGCCGGCAGCAGAAGCCGCCGCGCCGGCACCTGCCGGGATCGACGAAACGGCGATGGGCGCTTCGCTGGATGCCAGCATGGATCGGCTTACGGCTGAACAGCCACAGCAGACGGGCACCGAGGCGCCGTCGAATGCCGCCCCGCTGCCGGAGATCCATCCGGACGACGCACACCATGCCGAACTCGCCGCCGAACTGGTCGCCGCACTGGGCGCGTTCGAGCCCGAGGCTGCCGTGGCCGAACGGGCTGCTGCCGAGAAGCTGGCCGTGGAGCAAGCGGCTGCCGAGAAAGCGGCCGCGGAGCAAGTTGCGGCCGAGCATGCCGCCGCGGAACAAGCTGCAGCCGAAAAGCTTGCGGCCGAGCACGCCGCCGCCGAAAAGCTGGCTGCGGAACAAGCTGCAGCTGAGAAGCTTGCGGCGGAGCAGGCAGCCACCGAGAAGTTGGCCGTGGAGCAAGCTGCTGCCGAGAAAGCGGCTGCGGAGCAAGTTGCGGCCGAGCATGCCGCCGCTGAGAAGCTGGCTGCGGAACAAGCGGCAGCGGAGCACGCTGCGCAAGAACAGGCAGCACACGAGCACGCTGCGGCCGAGAAACTGGCCGCCGAGCATGCGGCTGCCAACGACGGGTCCGTGGCGACTGAGGCTGAGCCGGCGCAAGAGCCGACTTACGCCCTGGCGGGATCGGGCCTGATCGATGCCGACCTGCTCGAAGTATTCATCGACGAGGCGCGCGAAATCCTCGATCACGCCGATGGCGTGCTGGCGCAGTGGCATGCCGAGCCAACCGAGCTGGCCCATGTGGCGGAATTGCAGCGCGACCTGCATACGCTCAAGGGCGGCGCGCGGATTGCCGGGTTGTCGTCGGTGGGCGATCTTGCCCATGCGATCGAGACCGTACTCGAGAAGCCGGTTCGCGATGCGCAAAAGACCGGGCCACTGATCGCGGCGCTGGAGGCGAGCTTCGACCAGTTGCATGCGCTGACCCAGCAGATCTCCCAGGGTCAGACGCCGGCGTACCCGCAGACCACGATCGATCATCTGTTGGGCCTGGCCGGCGAGCACACCCTGGCCGACGACGAACTGCCGGCAACGGCCGTCATGCCGACGCCGGAGTCGAAGCCGGTGCGGACAACACCGCTGCCGGTGCTGCCGAGCACGCTGGACGGCCTGGAGCTGCCAGAGTTGCTGCCGGAAGAGGAGCAGGAGGTACGCTCCCCGCAGGAACAGATCCGTGTTCGCGCCGACTTGCTCGACAACCTGGTCAACCATGCGGGCGAGGTGGCGATCTATCGGTCACGCCTCGAACAGCAGGTGGCCGGCTATCGCTTCAACCTGGTCGAGCTGGAGCAGACCGTCGCACGCTTGCGCAGCCAGTTGCGCATGCTTGAGATCGAGACCGAGGCGCAGATCATCGCGCGCTTCCAGCGCGAGCATCGCGAAGCGGGCCTGGCGGCATTCGATCCGCTCGAGCTCGATCGTTACTCGCAGCTGCAGCAGTACTCGCGTGCACTGGCCGAGTCGGTCTCCGATCTGGTGTCGATCCAGAGCATGCTGGACGAGCTGACCCGACAGGCCGAGACCCTGCTGATCCAGCAGTCGCGCGTCAGTACCGAACTGCAGGATGGCTTGCTGCGCACGCGCATGCTGCCGTTCGACACGATGGTGCCGAATCTGCGGCGCACCCTGCGACAGGCCGCGCAGGAGCAGGGCAAGAGTGCTCAGCTCTACGTGGATGGTGCGCATGGCGAAATGGATCGCAACCTGCTCGATCGCATCAAGGCACCGTTCGAGCACATGCTGCGCAATGCGATCGCGCATGGCATCGAAACCCCGGCCGAACGCCGCAAGGCAGGCAAGCCGGCCGAAGGTTCGGTGCATATCCAGGTCGCACGCGAGGCCACCGAGGTGGTGATCCGGGTCAGCGATGACGGTCGTGGACTGGATCGTGCGGCGATCCGCAAGCGCGGCATCGAGCGTGGCCTGCTGCGTGCCGATACCAAGCCGACCGACAACCAGCTGCTCTCGCTGATCACGCTGCCGGGCTTCTCCACCGCCAGCAAGGTGACCCAGCTGGCCGGTCGTGGCGTCGGCATGGACGTGGTAGCCAACGAGATCAAGCAGCTCGGCGGTTCACTGTCGATCGAGTCGGATGAGGGCAAAGGCAGCACCTTCGTGCTGCGCCTGCCGTTCACGCTCGCGGTGACCCAGGCCATCCTGGTGCGCATCGGCGAGGCGACGTTTGCGATACCGATGACGTCGGTGCAGGGTGTGGCGCGGGTCAATCCGGACGATCTGACGATCCTGCTGGCCGAAGACGAACCCTCATTCCAGTATGGTCTGGAATCGTATGGCATCCATGATCTGGCTGAATTGCTGGGTCTGCCGCCTGGCCTTCCGGCCGAGGGTGAGCAGCAACCGTTGCTGCTGACCCGTGCAGGTGATCTGCGTGCGGCGATCCGCATCGACGCGGTGCTCGGTTCACGCGAGATCGTGGTCAAGTCGGTCGGTCCGCAGATCAGCTCGGTGCCGGGTCTGCTCGGCGCAACGATCATGGGCGACGGTTCGGTGCTGGTCATTCTGGATCTGGCACCGCTGGTCCGTCACGGCATCACCCGTCGCATACAGCGCCTGTCCGATGGCCTCAGTGCGGTACAGGCACCAGTCATCGAGGAAGTGCGGGTACGTCCGCTGGTGATGGTGGTGGACGATTCGATCACCATGCGCAAGGTCACCAGCCGTGTGCTGGAACGTCACGAGTACGAAGTCAGCACGGCCAAGGACGGCGTCGATGCGGTGGAGAAACTGCACGAGCGCGTGCCGGATCTGATGCTGCTCGACATCGAGATGCCGCGCATGGACGGCTACGAGCTGGCGACCCACATGAAGGCCGATCCACGCCTGCGCAACGTGCCGATCATCATGATCACCTCGCGCAGCGGCGACAAACATCGCCAGCGTGCGTTCGACATCGGCGTGGATCGCTACCTCGGCAAGCCGTACCAGGAGGCCGAGCTGCTGATGCAGATCGGCGAGGTGCTTGAGCAGCGTGCGGCGGAGCCGGTTCATGACTGATACGACGCCGGCGGTCGCCCTGCTGTTCGACGACACGGTACTAGGCGGTCAGTTGCGCGAGGCGCTGCATGAGCGTGGCGCGCGGATTGTCCATGAGGGTGGCGTTGCCAGCCTCAATCGGGAGTTGTTGCACCAGGTGGGCGCCGATGTGCTGGTGGTCAATCTGGACGACAGTGCCGACGACGCGCTCGATCATCTGTACGAGCTGATCGATGGCGACCGACCGCGGGTGGTCTTCAATGATGCACAGGCCAGTCGCAACTTGAATGGCTGGGACCGTGCCCGCTGGGCGCGGCATCTGGCGGTCAAGGTGCTGGCGGCAGGCGATCTCGATCCGCCGCGCCCGGAAGATGCCCGCGGCATCGAAACACCGGCGCCGGTCGGGCAGCCTGAATCTGCCCACATTGCGGCTGTCACACTCGAAACCCCGGCTGAAGCCGCAGCGGCATTTGCCGAGACAGCACCGGTGCCGGCGGAATCCGGAATTGAAGAGCATGCGCCGGCCACTGAGCCAACGCCGGAAGCCGAGTCGGAGTCGATGCTGCTGGAGTCGGACTTGCTGCCGCATGACGACCTCGATGGTCAGTACGAGAAGAGCGCCAGCGCCGAATCGGAAAATCTGGCAGCGGAACTGGAGGCGTTGCTGGCTTCCGATGAATTGCACATCGACGCCGATGACGCATCCGGGCCTGGCCTGCGCTTCACCAGTGACGAGGAGTTGCCGCCGTTGCATGATGGCGATTTCGGCGTGCTGCCGACTCCAACCGAGGCAGGAGCGGGTCATCACGCGGCATCGTTTACTGCTGCAGCCACCCTGCCGCAGGCTGCGGCCTTTCAGCTCGATCATCTGCAGCTGGCATCGCAGGACGATCCGTCGATCGTGACCCTTCCGGCATCTGCGAACGAGTCTGCTCCTGTCGCTTCCATGGCTGCACCGGTCAGTGCGCCCGACAGTTGGGCGCTGCTGGATGACGATGTGCTACTTGCCGAGCCGACCAGGACCGATGCCGCTGCGTTTGGCGTCGAAAAATTGAGTGCCGCCGATTTCCTCGCGCCGGATGTCGGACCGGTTGCACCCGGGGTCGAGGCAGTGATGAATCTGGAGCTGATGTCGATCGAAGAGGCGATCGCTCCGACACCTTATTTGCATGACCATGATGGGCATGACCACGTGATGATGCTCGACGAACTGGGCGGTGCCCTGAGCCGGCTCGTCCTGTTGGGGGCCGCCCCCAGTGGCGCGGATTCCGTCTGCAGCTTCCTTGCGGCATTGCCGGCAAGTTCGCGATTGACCTTTCTGCATACCCAGCACCTGGGCGAACAGGAATCGGATGCTGTGTTGGCGCAGCGGCTGGCGGCAGTTTGCCCGCTACCGGTACGACTGGCGGAGCAGGGCAGTCGCGCCACGTCCGGTGAGGTGCTGCTGGTGCCGGCAGGAAAGCAGGTGATACTGCGTCGTGACGGCAAGATCGAACTGCAGGCGATCGCTTCGGATCAGGTACAGGGCCCGTCGATCGACACCAGCTTCACCATGGCGGCGAATGCGTTCGGCCGCGATGCAGTGGCGATCGTGTTCGCGGGGCGGGCCAACGATGCCGTCGCGGGCTCGCAGGCGATCCATGATCGCGGCGGCCAGGTCTGGGTAGAGTCGTCGTCCGGCGAGCATTTCGCCGATATGGTCAGCGGTATCTTCGCCGAACGACTGGTCAGTTTTTCCGGTACGCCGCATGAGTTGGCGGCGCACCTGATCGAGGTGTTTCCATGAGTGATCCGCTGCCGCGTGAAATCCGTTGCGTGCTGGTGCCAGTCGGCAACCAGCGCCTGTTGTTGCCCAATGCCACGATCGCCGAAGTGATCACCCAGAGCAAACCCGAACCGGTCGCCGGTGCACCTGAATGGTTGCTCGGGCGTATTGCCTGGCGCGGCTGGCGGGTGCCGCTGGTGTCGTTCACCCAACTGGCCGGTACCGAAGAAGGTGACGCCGAGTTGAGTGTGCGTGTGGCCGTGCTGAAGGCGCTTGGCGGCAACCAAAAACTGCCGTTCATCGCCGTGCTGACGCAGGGTTTTCCACGCCTGACCACGTTGAACGCAGAGTTGATCATCCCCACCCACGACGGCAGCCAGCTGCCGGCAGGTGTGCGCGCGCAGGTATTGGTGCGCGATGACGTCGCGATGATCCCCGATCTGGAATGGATCGAGACCGAACTGCTCGACCTGCTCGACAAGGCGGATGCGCCGGAGCCGGTGGAATCCGGCGAGTCGTCCGACAGCGAAGGCTGAAAGCAGATCGGGGACGGCGACAGGCCTAGCTGTCGCCGTGCAAGGCCTGCAACGCCGCGAGTGCGGCCAACCCGGCGGTCTCCGTGCGCAGAATGCGCGGGCCCAATCGCAGCCCGTCGAAACCGGCGGCAGTCAATGCGTTGATGTCGCGTTCACCCAGACCGCCTTCCGGACCCACCACCAGCAAGCCACCCGCTGCGGTGAAGCGCAGTTCGCGGGATGATCGGGTGGCCTCTGGTAGCAGCGCCAGGCGCAACGCATCCTCTCCGGTCAGGCCAGCCAGCCACAGCGGCAGCGGCAGCGCCGGGGTGATCTCGGGCAGGCGCGCGCGACCGCTCTGCTCGCAGGCACTGGAAGCCACCGCGCGCCAATGTGCCAACCGCTTTTCCGCGCGTGCGGCATCCAGTTTCACTTCCGAGCGCTCAGTCAGCAGCGGCACGATGCGCACTACGCCAAGCTCGGTCGCCTTCTGCACGATCAGGTCCATCTTCTCGCCACGTGCAACGCCCTGCGCCAAGGTCAGCGGCAGTGGCGATTCGTTGGCGAGCACCTGTCGGTCATCCACCCGCACCACGACTTCGCGCTTGCCGACACTCCGGATGGTGGCCGGGTAGTCGCTGCCATCGCCGTTGAACAGCGTGAGCGGGTCGCCGACTGTCAGACGCAGAACGCGGGCTACATGTTCCCCGGCCTGTGTCGGCAGGGGCCATTCGGTGCCGATGGCCAGCGGCAGGTCGACATGGATACGGATGGTGCGCATGAAGCTGTCGCTGGGCGAAAAGGGCAGCATAACCGAGCGCGCGCCGGCTGGCCTGCGCGGTGCCAAGCTGAATTCCAGCGAGATGAACGACGGCGATGCATTTGTCTACAGCGACGCAAGCGCGCAGCATGGATGCCCCACCCAAGGTTGCAACCGAGGTTTTCCGCCATGTCCAAGCTATCCATCATTACGTTCGCCCTGATGACCGGCCTTGGCATCAGCGCGACGGCATTCGCCCAGAGTGCTCCGCCAGCGGGTACTGCCCAGGTCAGCCAGTTAGGGCAGCAATCGGTACCGGCAGTGCACCAGGTCATCAAGCCTGGCGACCGTAATTGCATACGTGATACCGGCAGCCTGATCCGGGCCAGGAAGGGCGAATGCCTGCCGGTGACCGGCCGCAGTTATAGCCGCGACGAATTGCAGCGCACAGGCTCTCCCAATACCGGCCGTGCCTTGCAGATGCTCGACCCGAGCATTGGCAGCGGGCATTGACGTGGGCGGCGCCTGACGCGTTGACGGCCTATGGTAGAGACGTGCTTCCCACGGCTTGCTCGATGCCGGCGATGGCGGTATCCACCAGTTGGTCGAGCTCCTGCTCGGTGACCACATACGGTGGCATGAAATACACCACGTTGCCGAGCGGGCGCAGCAGCGCGCCATGCTGCAGACCGTGCAGGTACACCTGCAGCCCGCGTCGCTCCACTGCTGGAAACGGGCGTCGGCTGACCTTGTCGGCGACCAGTTCGATCGCCGCGATCATGCCGGTCTGACGCACGTCGGCGACATGCGGATGGTCGCGCAGCGGTTCGAGGCGTGTGGCCAGGTGCTTGGCGAGCTGGCGATTGCGTTCGAGTACCGGCTCATCGCGGAAGATCGCCAGCGTCTCCAGCGCCACCCGGCAGGCCAGCGGGTTGCCGGTATAGCTATGCGAATGCAGGAAGGCCTTGCCGGCGTTGTATTCCGCGTAGAACGCTTCGTAGATTCCGGTGGTGGTGAGTACCGCCGACAATGGCAGGAAGCCACCGGTGAGTCCCTTCGACAGGCACATGAAATCCGGCGTTACGTTGGCCTGCTCACAGGCGAACAGCGTGCCCGTGCGGCCGAAGCCCACCGCAATTTCATCCGCGATGAAATGCACCGCGAACTCGTCGCACAGCGCTCGCAGGCCGGTGAGGTAACTAGGGTGATACATGCGCATGCCGCCGGCGCATTGCACCAGCGGCTCGACGATCACCGCGCAGGTTTCATGCGCGTGTCGTTCGAGCAGCACGCGCATCTCGCCCAGGCGACGCGTGGCGATCTGTTCCGGTGACTCGCCTGGCTCGCCCTCGTACGCATCCGGCGATGGCGCCAGGAACGGCGTCAGCAGCAGCGGTGCATAGGTCTTGCGATACAGCGCCACGTCGCTGACCGACAGCGCGCCCAGCGTCTCGCCGTGATAGCTGCCAGTCAGCGCGATGAAGCGGGTCTTCTCGCCGTGGCCCTGATTGAGCCAATAGTGGAAGCTCATCTTCAACGCGACTTCGATAGCGGCCGAGCCATTGTCGGCGTAGAACACGCGATCCAGCCCGGGCGGCGTGATGCGTACCAGTTCTTCGGCCAGTTCGATCGCCGGCTGGTGGGTGAATCCGGCAAAGATCACGTGTTCCAGGGTGCGCGCCTGTTCGGCCAGCGCGGCGGCGATGCGTGGATTGGCATGGCCGAACAGGTTGGTCCACCATGAGCTGATGCCATCCAGATAGCGGCGACCGTCGGCGTCGATCAGCCACGCGCCGTCGCCGCGCACGATCGGCACCATCGGCACGCTTTCGTGATCGTGCATCTGGGTGCAGGGATGCCACAGGTGTTTCAGATCGCGCGTGGCGAGCGCGACATTGCTGCTTGCAGGGATGATCATCCGGCTATCATCGGTGCTCCACGATGGGCACTCAAGCCTGCGCATGGATCATCCCGGGAATCGACGTTTGAAGTATTTGCGAAAATGCCTGATCGGTTTCGGCATCTTGGCGTTGGTCGTGGCGTTGCTGCTGTGGTTTCTGCCGGCACGCCTGGCACTGCCGTGGATCGGGCCGCAACTACACGGGTTGCGCCTGCAGCAGCTGCAAGGCTCGCTGTGGGACGGTCATGCCGGCCAGGTGCTGACGGCCGATGGCCACGTCATGGGGCGACTGCAATGGACGCTGTCGCGGCGCGCCCTGTTCGGACAGGCGCAGGCACAGCTGGAGTTTCATGGGCCGCCGCTCGATTTTTCCGGTGGCATGCAACGCTTGCCGGATCACAAGCTTGAATGGCACGACGTGAGCCTGCGTGCCGAACTCGGGACATTGATGCCACGCACGAGTCTGCCGTTGGGTCAGCCGCGTGGCGAACTGCAACTGAACATCGAACATGCGCTGCTGCAAGGTGGCTGGCCGCTGCAATTGCAGGCGCAGGCGCAGTGGCGACATGCCGTCATGCACACACGTGATGGCGATGTGGCTTTGGGCGATCTGCACGGACAGGCGCAAGCGCAGGCCGGGGTGATTCAGGCGCAATGGCATGATGACGGACAGGGCCCGCTGCAGGTCGACGGCCAGCTGCAACTGAGTCCGCTCGGCTGGCGACTGGACGCAACGCTGCGCGCCAGACAGACTGATCCGGCATTACGCCATTGGCTGGCCGGGCTGGGACAGCCGGGTGCCGACGGAGATGTGCATATCCAACGCAGCGGCGGACTGGCGGCGACCCTGCCGGGCGCTGCCGCCACCAACCAGAGCACCAAACCACCATGAATTCCGAGATGGTCGCGTCGGCACTGACCGCCGCGCGCGAAGCGGCGGCTGCGGCCGCCGAAATAATTCGTCACTACTGGCATCGAGGCGTCGAGGTGGAACTGAAGCCGGATGCGACGCCGGTGACGATTGCCGATCGCGAGGCGGAGCGTGCGATTCGACAAATCCTGCAGGCGGCGTTGCCGCAGGCGGCGATCTATGGCGAGGAGTTCGGTTATGACGGCGGCGGGCTCGAAGGCGAGCGCGGTGGCCTGCTATGGCTGGTCGATCCGCTCGATGGCACCAAGAGTTTCGTGCGGCGCACGCCGTTTTTCTCCACCCAGATTGCGTTGATGGATGGCAACGAGCTGGTGCTCGGCGTGTCCAGCGCACCGATCTACGGTGAGACCATGTGGGCCAGCGCCGGCGGCGGTGCATGGCTCGATGGCGAGCGCGTGCGAGTAGCGGATACCAGCACGATCAGCGAGGCATCGATTTCCACCGGCAACGTCAAGACGCTGACCGCCGATGCTCGCTGGGATGCGCTCGGCGCCTTGATCCGCGACAGCAACCGCATCCGCGGCTACGGCGATTTCTGCCATTACCACCTGCTGGCGCGTGGCTCGCTGGATCTGGTGATCGAGTCGGACGTGAACATTCTCGATATCGCCGCGCTGGCGGTGATCGTGCGCGAGGCCGGCGGAGTGTTCACCGATCTGGCTGGCGCAGCATTGACGCTGGATACGCGCAGCGTGCTGGCCGGCACGCCGGCGATCCACCGGCAGGCGTTGCAGCGACTGCGCCTGGATGCCGGCACGGCGCCATGACCGCCTGCGTCGCGGCGGTCATGGCGCTAGAATGACCAGATGCGCAAGCCACCCATCATCCACGCTACGCGGGACGTCACCGACAGCCATTTCCTGCACGTCGAGCAGCTCGATCTGGAGTTTTCCAACGGCGAACGTCGCACCTATGAGCGACTGAAAAGCGGCAGCCTGGGTGCGGTGATCATTGTGCCGATGCTTGACGACGAAACAGTGTTGCTGGTGCGCGAATATGGCGCCGGTGTCGGTCGTTACGAACTCGGCCTGCCGAAGGGCCGGCTGGATCAGGACGAGACTGCCGAGCAGGGCGCCGAGCGCGAGCTGAAGGAAGAGATCGGCTACGGTGCGCGTCGGCTGAAGATTCTGCACGACCTGTCGCTGTTGCCGTCGTACATGACCCATGTGGCGCATGTGGTGCTGGCGCAGGATCTGTATCCCGAACGTCTGATAGGTGATGAACCCGAGGAACTCGACGTGGTGCCATGGAAGATGTCCGAACTGCATACCTTGCTCGGTCGCGATGACGTGACCGAAGGCCGCTCGATCGCTGCGTTGTTCATGGCTCGCGAGTACCTCGCCGGGCGCTTTCAGCGCGCATGAGTACGCCCCCCGCTTTTGCCCGGCAGATTGGTGAGATCGCCCGCGCTGCCGGCGCGGCGATCCTGGCGATCTACCACAGCGACTTCGCGGTGCAGACCAAGGCGGACGCTTCGCCATTGACCGCCGCGGATCTGGCGGCGCAGCAGGTCATCATGGCTGCCTTGGCCAAGCTTGAGCCGACGCTGCCGGTGTTGTCGGAGGAGGCCAAGGCACTGGCCTGGTCCGAGCGCCAACACTGGTCGCGCTACTGGCTGGTCGATCCGCTCGATGGCACCCGCGAATTCGTGAAGCGCAACGGTGAATTCACCGTCAATATCGCGCTGATCGACGATCACCAGTCCGTGCTGGGCGTCGTGCTGGCGCCAGTCACTGGCGAGTTGTATGTGGCGTCGCGCGGCGATGGCGCATGGTTGCAGACGCAGGCCGATGGTGACTGGCAACGTATCGAAACGCGGCCGCTGGCACAGCCGCCGGTACTGGCCGGCAGTCGTTCGCATGGCAGCCTGCAGGACTCCATGTTGCAGGCTCTGCTCGGTACAGACCATCAACTGGTGCCGCTCGGTTCCTCGCTGAAGTTCTGCCTGATCGCGCGCGGTGCTGCGGACGTCTATCTGCGCTTGGGTCCCACCAGCGAATGGGATACTGCCGCTGCGCAATGCGTGCTGCAGGAAGCCGGTGGCGCAGTGATGGATTTGCAGGGGCGCGCATTCCGCTACAACCGCGGCGAGTCACTGCTCAATCCCGAGTTCATCGCCGTCGGCGATCCCGCGGTCGACTGGGCGGCGCGGTTGCGTGCGGCTGGTTGTGAATGATCCGGTGAGCGACGATCGCCGCTACAGCCTCGATGACCTGCTCGCGATCATGGCGCGTCTGCGTGATCCCGAGCGTGGTTGTCCGTGGGACCTGCAGCAGGATTTCGCTTCGATAGCGCCGTACACCATCGAGGAGGCCTACGAGGTTGCCGATGCAATCGATCGTGGCGATTTCGATGACTTGCGCGACGAGCTTGGCGACCTGCTGCTGCAGGTGGTGTTCCATGCGCAGATGGCGAAGGAGGCCGGGCTGTTCGATTTTGCCGATGTCGCCGATGCGATCAGCGGCAAGATGCGCCGCCGCCATCCGCATGTGTTCGGTGACGTGCGTTATGCGGATGTCGAAGCGCAGAAGCAGGCATGGGAAGACATCAAGACGGCCGAACGCGCCAGCAAGGGCGCGCTGGCCGATGCCAGTGCACTGGCCGGCATTTCATCGGGACTGCCGGAATGGAAGCGCGCATTGAAACTGCAGCAGCGCGCGGCCGGCACAGGTTTCGACTGGACCGATCCGCAGCCGGTACTGGCCAAGCTGGCCGAGGAAGTGGACGAGGTGCGCGTCGAGTTCGCGGACGGCGCCGATCCGGCACGGCTGGAAGACGAGATTGGCGACGTGCTGTTCGTGATGGTGAATCTGGCACGCCATGCCAAGGTCGATTTCTCGCGCGCGCTGCGGCATGCCAATGCGAAGTTCGAGCGACGTTTCCGCCAGATGGAGCAGCTGGCGGCTGCCGAAGGCAGTGTGTTCGACGAGCGTACGCTCGTCGAACAGGAGCAACTGTGGCAACGCGCCAAGGCGATCGAGCGCGAGTCCTGAAACTCCGCGACCCCGCGCCATGGTTGCAACCCTTTGGTCGCCAGCGGCATCTGATGCCGTAGACCATCCGAGGAGAGTCACCATGCGCCGTCTTCTTTCCGCAGCCCTGTTGCTGGCCCCGTTCGCAGCATTCGCCGCCACCTCGTGCAAGTACGAGGCGCCGCGCCATTTGCAGCTCGACCTGGCCGGGGTTCGCGCCGTGCAGATTGAGGTACACAACCAGAATCTGCACCTGACCGGCAGCGACAGCACCAAGGGTCTCACGCTCAATGGCCGTGCCTGCGCTTCGGACCAGGCGGCACTGGATGGCCTGCAGGTCACCCAGCGGCGCGAGGGCGATCAGTTGCTGCTCGACATCGGTGGCGATAACCATGTCAGCTTCAACCTGTTCGGCAACTCCTACGCAAGCCTCGATGTCACCGTGCAACTGCCAGCCAGCCTGCCGGTGACCGTCAGCGTGGGCTCCGGCGACGCCGACGTCAGTGGTCTGCAACAGCTGCAGAGCAACGTCGGCTCGGGCGATCTGCATGTGCGCAAGGTGTCCGGCAAGTTCGCCACCAGCGTGGGCTCCGGCGATGTCGATGTCACCGATGTCGGCAGCTTGGAACTGGGGTCGGTTGGCTCGGGTGACTTCAAGGCGGCGGGCATCACCGGCGACGCCAAGGTCGGCAGCATCGGCTCGGGCGACGTGGTATTGCGCACGGTCGGCGGCAGCGTGCGCGCGGATACGCTCGGTTCCGGTGATCTCACCGTAAGCGATGTGGCTGGCGATTTCAGCCTCGGCGCCAAGGGCAGCGGCGACGTCAGTCATAGCGGCATCAAGGGCAAGGTCAGCGTGCCGAAAGACGACGATTGATCGCGGTCTCCGTAGGAGCGCACCCTGTGCGCTCCTACGACGTGGTCCAGCGCCAGACCAGATAGACCAGCGGCGCGCACACAAGCAGGAACGGGATCGACACCAGCTGGAGCAGGCGCAGGCCATGCTGCTGCCTGGCCAGGCGCAGCGCGATCAGGTTCGCCAGCGAGCCGATCGCCACGCCGAAGCCACCCACGTTCACTGCAACCGCCAATGCAATCGCATCGTGTGTGCGGTCGAGCAGCAGCACCGTCGCCGGCACATTGCTGATCAATTGCGAGGCGAAGATGCCGCTGACGTATAGAGTCAGTGGCTCGCTGAAGTCGAGTCGGTCCAGCGCATCGCGCACCAGCGACAGCTCGGCGAAATGGCCCAGTCCTAGAAAGATCGCCGCGAACGTCAGCAGCAGCAGCCAGTCGACCCGCGCCAGGCTCGAACGCGCCAGCAGCGCGAACAGCACCAGCAGCAGTACGGCACCCAGCGGCGCCTGGTGGTATTCCATCAGCAGCACCATGCCGACCAAGGCGACTGTCGACCATGCGCCGAGCCGGTTCGACGTCACCTGACCATCGATCTTGTCCGGAGTCAGTTCGATCCGGTCGCGCGGCAGCCACAGCCATGTGAATGCCGCCAACAGCACGAACATCACGGCCGCCGCCGGCAGCATGGCTGCAGCGAAATGCAGGAATGGCATCAACGAGTGCTGCCACAGCAGCAGGTTCTGCGGATTGCCGATCGGGCTGAGCGTGGAACCGGCGTTTACCGCGAGCGCCTCCAACACCACCATGCGCAGCACCGGCAGGTTCGACATACCGCCGATCGCCAGCGTCAGTGGCACGATCAGGAACAGGCTCACGTCGTTGGTCAATACCATCGACAGCAGTGCCGTCGCGCTGACCAAGAGCAAGCCAAGACTGCGCAGCGAATGCGCCCGTGCCACCACGGCCACGGCTGCATGCTGCACCAGCCCGCTGTCGCGAATGCCCTGGATCGCGATCAGCAGGCCCATCAGGCCGGCCAGCGTCGGCAACTGCAGCCAGTGCTGATACTTCGCCGACGGCTGAGGGTCGAGCAGGGTCAGCACGATCGTCAGCGCGGCGAACAGCAGCAACAGCCATTCGGCCTGCAGTTTCGCGCGCCAGTCAGTGCGCGGGTGTTCGAGCTCGTTCAACACGGCGAGCCGCGAACAACTGGCTTTTGCTCGTCATTCCTGCGGAGGCAGGAGTCCAGTTGCTTTGTGCGAATGAAGCCAAGGGCGCTGGGTTCCTGCTTTCGCAGGAATGACGGTGGTTTTGGAGGCTCTGTGCGTTTTGTCGTTACGCCGTAGCTCACCACTCGCTCAATCCTTCGATCTGGTACAGCTTCTGCCAGCTCGGCCGTGCGCGCACCAGGTCGGCCAGCCGCTTCAGTGCGGGCCATTCGGTGGCCGGACGCGGCATGTTGCGCGACCAGCGCATCAGCATGGTCAGCAGCAGGTCGGCGCCGGAGAATTCGGTGCCGAGCAGATACGGCCCATGTGCGGCGAGTTGTGCATCCAGCAGCACCCACACGCCTTCGATCTTGCGTTGCAGGGCGGCGCGCACTTCCGGCGTGTGCTCTGCCGCACCCAGTTCCGGTGGGTAGAACCAGAAACGATACGTCGACATCAGCGTATTGCTGAGATAGACGATCCACTGCTGCCATGCCTCGCGCTCGGGCGTGCCGGGCGCTGGCGCCAGCTTGGCTTCCGGGTGACGTTCGGCCAGCACCATCAGCAGCGCCGCCGATTCCGACAACGGCCGGTCGTCAATCACCAGCGTCGGCACCACGCCACGCGGATTGAGTTTCAGATAGGCCGGATCGCGCTGCGCCTTGGTATCAAAATCGACCAGCCGCAACTCATGCGGCGCACCGATCTCCAGCAGCGCCAGGTGCACCACCATGCTGGCGGTGCCGGGGGAGTAGTAGAGCGTATACATGCGATCTCCTCAGCAGTGTTCGGCACACGCGATCTTGGCGGCGGCTCACCCTTCGCGCAACAAGCGCATCGGCGATGTCCGCGTCACCTTCCGTGTCCCGGCCAGCCCAAGCAGCATCACCACGAAGGCGGCGCCGAGCGCGGCGAACGCGAGTGGCCACAACGGAGGCACGAAGCCGTCGATATGGAACACGGCGTGGCCCAGCCACAGCCCGGCGCCGGCGGCACCGAAGGCGGCGGTGAGCCCGGCGACAAGGCCGAGCAGGGCGAATTCGCAGGCGGCGGCGACGCGCAGTTGATTGCGACGTGCACCGAGTGTGCGTAGCAGCGCGGCCTCGTGCCGGCGTTCGGCGGCACTGGCGGCGAGCGCGGCGGCCAGCACCAGCGCGCCGGCTAGCAGGCTGAAGCCAAGGATCCAGCGCACCGCATTGCCGACGCGGTCGACGATCTCGCGCACGCGGTCGAGCAGCGAGTCGACATCGACCAGACTGAGGTTGGAATAATCGCGCGACAGCTGCGCCAGTTGCGTGGCATGGCCGCGCGGCAGATGGAAACTGGCCAGCCAGGTATGCGGCAAGTCACTGGCGTGGGCCGGGTCGAGCAGCAGGAAGAAGTTGACCCGGAACGAACTCCAGTCGACCTTGCGGATACTGCCGACCTTCGCCTCGATGTTGCCTTCGCCAACGTTGAAGCTCAGCGTGTCGCCCACTTTCAGCGCAAACATGTCGCGCCACATGGTGTCGATCGACACTTCGGCCTGGGTCGGATGCGCCCCCTGCCACTGACCGGCGATCACCTGGTTCGATGGTGGCAGGACATCGGCCCATGACAGGCGCAACTGCCGGTCGGTCCAATCCTTCGCGCGTTCGTCGGTGAAGTGCAGCTGGTCGATCGGTGAGCCGTTGATCGCGGTGAGCTTGCCCACCGCCAGCGGCAGCATGTTGAGCTGATCGCCACCGATGCCGGCCAGCGCGTGCTCGAAACCGGCGCGCTGATCGTCCTGCAGATTCAGCGCGAACCAGTTCGGCGTATCCGCTGGCAGTTCCTGCCGCCAGCCCTGCAGCAAGGCCGGTGCGACGATCGCCAGCAACAGCAGCGCGCACAGGCCGAGGCTGAGTGCAGTGGCCTGGATCAAGCTCAGCGTACGCCGTCGTGCCAGTGCGGCGAGGCCGAGTCGCAGCGCCGGATGCGCGCCGGGAGCTACGCGGCGCGCCAGCCATAACAGCAGGGCAGCCAGCAGCGCTGCGATCACCGCCACGCCGAGCAGGCTGGCGGCGAGGATGCCGGCCAGCTGCAGCGAGCTGCTCTGGCTCCAGATCAGGCCCAAGGCGACCAGCACCGGGATCAGGTACAGCGCATCGAAACGCCGCACCCGCCGCTGCACGCTCTGGCGGAACACCGCCACCGGGGGTACCTCGGCCAGCCGTACCAGCGGCGGCAAAGCGAAACCGACCAGCACCGCGATGCCCATCGCGGCGGCGGCGACCGATGGTGCCAGCGGCAGCACGGTCGGCACGCTGCCGAACAACGAGCTGGCGAACAACCACGCCAGTTGTGCCAGCCCCAGCGCCAGCAACAGACCGAGCGCGGTTGCGGGCAGGGCGAGCGCACCGAGCGTGCCGAGCAGCAGCCCCAGCACGCGCCGGCGTGATGTACCCAGGGCGCGCAGCAGTGCGACTTCCGAGGTCTTGCGCCGCGCGTAGCGTTGCGCGGACAGCGCAATGGCGATGCCAGCCAGCAACGCCGACAGCAGCGCGGTCAGGCGCAGGAACGCGCCGGCCCGATCGAATGCCGAGCGCATGCGTTCCTGGGTCTGTTCCGGCGTAATCAATTCGGCACCTTGCGGCAACGTGGTCGACTGCGCCCAGTCGCGCCAGCCCTGCACCGCCGACGGTTCGCCGGCCAGCAGCAGGCGATGGCGCGCGCGGCTGCCGACACCTAGCAGACCGGCCTTTTCGGCATCGGCCAGATTCATCAGCGCGCGTGGCGCCAGTGCGAACAACTCGCCGCCGTCCGGCTGACGCAGCAACTCAGCGGCAATGGTCAGATCGCGGCCGCCCAGCTGCAGTGGTTCGCCCACTTTCAGATGCAGCGCGACCAGCGCGCGATGATCGAGATAGACCTGGCCCACCGCCGGTGCATGGCCGTTGTAGGCGTGTCCATTCGCGTCGCCCAGCTCCAGCGTGCCGCGCAGCGGATAGTGCGCATCGGTGGCCTGCACGTCGAGCAACTGGGTTTGCTGATGCGCGAACGCCACGCTGGGGAAGCTGGCGGTGCGCGTGATCTGCAGGCCGCGCTGGCGGGCCTCGGCGGCGAAGCTTTCCGGCACAGTCTGCGGCGACGCCACGCCGATGTCGCCGCCGATCAGTTCGGCGGCGCTGGCCAGCATGCCGCGTTCGATCCGCGTCGCCAGCGTGGCAACCACGCCCAGCGCGACCACCGCCAGCACCAGCGACGCGGCCAGCGTGCGCAGTTCCGGCAGATGCCATTCGCGGCGCAGGCTGCGCAGGGCGAGCAGCAACATTTTCATGCGCGTGCGCCCACGCTTGGCGACACCACGCAGCCTTCCTCCAGTTCGATTCGGCGATCGCAACGCGCGGCCAGGGTGGCGTCATGCGTCACCAGCACCAGGGTGGTGTGGTGGTCACGGTTCAGCGCGAACAGCAGGTCGCAGATGTGGTGGCCGGTGCGCTGGTCGAGGTTGCCGGTGGGCTCGTCGGCAAACAGCACGCGCGGGCCGTGCACGAAGGCGCGGGCGATCGCCACGCGCTGCTGCTCGCCGCCGGACAGCTGGGCCGGATAGTGCCGGCGCCGTGGAGTCAGCCCGACCGCTTCGAGTGCTTCGCGGGCGCGTTGGCGCGCTGCGCTGCTGCCTTCCAGCTCCAGCGGCAGCATCACGTTTTCCTCGGCGGTGAGTGCGGGCAGCAGATGGAACGACTGGAACACGAATCCGACCAGTCGCCGGCGCAGGTCGGCGCGCGCTTCCTCGTCCAACTGCTCCAGCGCGTGGCCATCCAGGCCGATGCGACCGGTATCCGGCGTATCCAGCCCGGCCAGCAGGCCGAGCAGGGTGGTCTTGCCGGAGCCGGAGGCGCCGACGATGGCGAAGCTCTCGCCCGGCTGGATCTGCAGGCTGACCTTGCTGAGGATTTCCAGTTTCCCCTCGGGGCCGCTGACCGACTTGCTAACATCGCAGGCCTCAAGAAGTGGACGGGAAGAATCACTCATGCGTCGATGCCTTTGGCTGTTGGTCTTACTTTGTGGCATCGGCAGCGCCCAGGCGGCGCAACCGAAAACCGTGCTGGTGCTGGGTGACTCGTTGTCTGCCGCGCACAACATACCGGTCGAGTCCGGCTGGGTGCATCTGCTCGACGTGCGTCTTGGCAAGATGGTGCCGAAGTGGACGGCGATCAATGCCAGCATCAGCGGCGAAACTTCGTTGAGTGGACGCAACCGCCTCTCGGTGCTGCTCAGGAAGTACCACCCGAGCGTGCTGGTGCTGGAGCTGGGTGCCAACGATGGCTTGCAAGGGCTGCCATTGCCGACCCTGCGCGACAACCTCACGGCGATGATCGACATGGCGCAGCGGGCGAAGGCGCGGGTGCTGCTGCTCGGCATCGAGCTGCCGGTGAATTACGGGCCACAGTATCGCGATGGCCTGCGTGCGACCTATGCGGATCTTGCACGCGACCGACACACGGCGCTGGTGCCGTTTTTGCTCGACGGGGTTGCGCTCGATCCCGCGCAGATGCAGGAAGACGGTCTGCATCCGGTCGCCAGCGCGGAGCCGAAGGTGCTCGACACCGTGTGGAAACAACTGCAGCCGCTGCTGCATTGAGCAGTAAACCGAACGTGTTCTGAATTGCGGGCAAGCCAATTCACGCGACCATCACCCTGCAACCGGTTAGCTCTTCACATATGTGAAGCCGAACGAGGTAGGGACGACATGACCATGCATGACGAGCAAGCGGGACTGATTCTTCTGGTCGAGGACAACCGCCAGATAGCCGAGATGGTCGGCGAATTCCTGGAGCGTCGCGGCTACTCGGTCGACTATGCCGCCGATGGTGTCAGCGGCCTGCACCTGGCGGTGTCGAACAGCTACGACGTCATCGTGCTGGATCTGATGTTGCCCGGTCTGGAAGGACTGGAGGTCTGTCGCAAGCTGCGCCGCGAGGCCAAGAAATCCACGCCGGTGCTGATGCTGACTGCACGCGACACGCTGGAAGACAAGCTGGCAGGACTCGAAGCGGGTGCCGACGACTATCTGGTGAAGCCGTTCGAGGTGCGCGAGCTGGAGGCGCGGCTGCGTGCGTTGATCCGCCGCGATCGCCGCCAGGTATCCACCGAGGTGCTCACGGTCGGCGACATGACCCTGGATACCGCCACGCTGCGGCTGACCCGCGAGGGCCAGGAGCTGACCGTGTCGCCGATCGGACTGAAGCTGCTGGCGATCCTGATGCGCGAATCGCCGCGAGTGGTCAGTCGGCGCGATATCGAACGCGAGATCTGGGGCGACACCTTGCCCGATTCGGATACCTTGCGCTCGCATCTGTACAACCTGCGCCGAGTCATAGACAAACCCTTCGCACGGCCCCTGTTACACACCATCCATTCGGCCGGGTATCGCCTCGCGGATCTTGAATCGGAGGTGGCGTCGACCGTCCAGACAGCTTGAGGCTGAGCGGCGAAGCTAATGGACAGCAAGGTCAAACCAGCAGTGACATTTCCGGTGGGTGCCTTTCGACGGCACACCGCGTGGGTATTCGGGTTGCAGTTTGCGGCCGTGGCGATCGTGTGTGTCATGGGTATCTATGACGTGGCGCCCCTTGCGGCGGTGATCGCGGTGGTCGTCATCACCACCATCCTGGCGTGGCTGGCGATGCAGCGCGAATGGCGTCCGGTCAGCGCGCTGGCCAGGCTGGTCAACGGCTGGGACGATCAGCAACCCGATCCGGACATGCTGCGGCCAGAGCGGCTATCGCGGCACACCGATGCCGACGTGGCTTCGCTGGCGCGTGGCCTGCACGGCTTCGCCACGCGTGTCGCCGGCTTCAACCAGCGCGAGCGCAACTTCACCCGCGACGCCAGCCATGAACTGCGCAGTCCGCTCACCGTGATCAAGATGTCGGTCGACATGCTGGTCGACGAAGAGGGCATCAGCGAGTTTGGTTCCCGTTCGGTGCGCCGGATCAAGCGGGCCACGCTTGAGATGGAAGCGCTGGTCGAGGCGTTGCTGATCCTCGCGCGCGAGTCGGATGTCGGTCTCGACAGCGAACGCTTCGTTGTCAACGAGGTGTTGCGGCTGGAACTGGAGTCTGCCCGCGAGCTGCTGGTCGGCCGACCGATCGAGCTGCAACTGGAAGAGCCGGCGCGCTTTGCGCTGCAAGGCTCCTCCCAGGTGTTTTCCGTGCTGTGCTGGCAACTGATCCGCAATGCCTGCCAGCAGACCGAGCAAGGCCGCGTGGTGATCACCGTTTTGCCCGGTGTGGTGAGCGTGAGCAACCACGCGAATCCGGCGGTGCCAGTCGACCTGTCCCGGTCCATGCGTGCGCATGGTGCGGACCGGCATGGGTTTGAGCTGGCGATCGCCCAGCGCATCAGCGACCGCTTTGCGTGGCCGCTGGAGTTGCAGACACGGACGGGGCAGGAAAACATTGCGCGCATCCGTTTTCCGCATCCGCTTCCGGCCGAAGTGCCATGGGATTCCGTGCAATCGTAGCGGCGCCTTGTCGCGCCCTGATCGACTCAGTGCTGGCTATAGCTGACCAACTCCATCACCAGATCACCGCCATCGTGTTGCGAGAGTTTCACCGGCAGCAGGTAGCTGCCCGGTGCGTACCACGCGCTGAAGCCGCGCTCCGCATCGGTACGATCGATGCGTTCGGCATTGAAGCTGCCGGCCGGCACCTTGACGGTTTCCTTGCCGGTCACCTTGAAGTTCTGCGTCTGTACTTGCTGGCGTACCGCTACCGGCAGCGCGATCTGCTGCTGGCCATCGCGCAGGGCCAGCCCCAATGCCAGTGGCGTGGTGTTGCGCTCGACCATGCCGGGAACCGCCGGGTAGGCATTGGGGCCCTTGCCCTCGTCGACGGTCACCTGCTGTTTCGCCCAGTTGACCAGCATGTGGCGCTGTTTGTTCTTGATTGCTGCATCCAGCTGATAGTCGTAGCTGATCGCTTCGGGGACATCGCCTTTCCAGCGGAAGCGCGAGGTTTCCTTGATGCTGGCGCTCATCATGGCAGCCATGCCGGCGGTGCCCTTGACGTCCCGGCTGTAGATCCATTCACCGTTGCTGCCCTTGCGCAGGGTCACGGTGGCTTCGCCCATCGGTTCGCCGCCCTGCAGCACGTTGTAGTGGGCGGTAAAGCTGCTGGGTGTGGCGGCGAAGATGGCCGGAGCGCCGAGCAACAGGCCAAGGCCGAGAAGGGGAGCGAGCAGGGGTCGGATAGTCATGTAGCGAGTCTGCCGGCGCCGGGCTGAACCGTGGATCACTCTGCGGGCTGCAGGCCGTGATTGCCCAGCACCAGCGATGCGTGCAGCGGCTGGCCGTCGAAGCGGGGAGCATGGCCATCCCATTGCAGCCGCTGGCTGGCCAGCAGGTGCAGTACGGCCGGCAGCAGCCGGTGTTCCAGCGGCAGCAGGCGCTGCGCCAGCCGGTGCTCGTCGTCGCCAGCTTCGATCGCGAGGCGTGCCTGCGCGATCACCGGGCCGCCATCCAGTTCGGCGGTGACGAAGTGCACGCTGGCGCCATGCTCGCGGTCGCCAGCTTCCAGAGCACGACGATGGGTATGCAGGCCACGGTATTTCGGCAGCAGCGAGGGGTGGATGTTGATGATACGGCCGACCCACGGCCGCAGTGCCTCGCCATCGAGGATGCGCATGAAGCCGGCCAGCACCAGCCACTGCGCACCGCTGGCACTGATGCGGGCGAACAGGTCCAGGTCGAATGCACGCCGGTCCGGATAGCTGCGCGGATCGAGTGCCAGTGTCGGGATACCGGCCGCCTCAGCCAGCCGCAATGCACCGGCCGTGGCCTTGTCGCTACCGACCAGCACGAATTCGACCGGCAGTTCGCCGCGTTCGCGCGCGGCAAGCAGGGCGGCAAGATTGCTGCCGCGCCCGGAGGCGAGCACGGCGACGCGTGGCAGTGGGGTGGTCATCGACGGTGCTGGGAGACTGGATCAGCCAATCCGCACGCGTTCGTCGCCCTGCGCCGGCACGATCTCGCCGATCACCGAACTGGCCAGGCCGTGCTTCGCGAGCAGGGCCGAGGCGGCACTGACGGCATCGCGCGGCAGGATCACGGTGAAACCGATGCCGCAGTTGAACGTGCGCCACATTTCCTCGCGCGCCACGTTGCCTTCGCGCATCAGCCAGTCGAATACCGGCGGCAGCACGATGGTGCTGGCATCCAGTGTGATGCCGAGGCCGTCCGGCACCACGCGGATGATGTTTTCTTTCAGGCCGCCACCGGTGATGTGTGCCATGCCGTGCACGGTTTGGCTATGCAGAAGATCAAGCATGGCCTTCACGTAGATCGTGGTCGGCGCCATCAACGCGTCGGCCAACTTCACCCCGCCAAGATCAAGATCCAGTGGGTTGCCGGCGCGCTCGAGAATCTTGCGGACCAGCGAGTACCCGTTCGAGTGCGGGCCGGACGAGGCCACGCCGAGAACCACGTCGCCGGCGACGATCCCGTCGCCGCTGAGCATCTGCGACTTCTCCACCGCACCCACGGTGAAGCCGGCCAGATCGTATTCGCCCGGTGGGTACATGTCCGGCATCTCGGCGGTCTCGCCGCCGATCAGCGCGCAGCCGGCCAGTTCGCAGCCTTTCGCGATGCCGCCGACCACGGCGACCGCGGTATCCACATCGAGTTTGCCGGTGGCGAAGTAGTCGAGGAAGAACAGCGGCTCGGCGCCCTGCACCAGCACGTCGTTGACGCACATGCCGACCAGGTCGATGCCGATCGTGTCGTGGCGGTTGAGGATCTGCGCCAGCTTCAGCTTGGTGCCGACGCCGTCGGTGCCGGACACCAGCACCGGCTCCTTGTAGCGGCCGGACAGGTCGAACAGGCCGCCGAAGCCGCCCAGTCCGCCCATCACTTCCGGGCGGGCGGTGCGCTTGACCAGCGGCTTGATGCGTTCGACCAGCGCATTGCCGGCATCGATATCGACGCCGGCGGCGCGGTAGGTGAGGGCGTCAGACATGGCGGAAACCGGCGTGGATGAAACGCGCAAGTTTAGCAGCTTGTGAAGTCGTGCTGCCCGGCGCTGGTGGCTGCGCGCGGGCGCCGATGGACGCTGGGGGCGCGATTGGGCAGACTTCCCGGAGCTTTCCCCTCGAAGATGCCCACGTCCATGCGCCTGTCACGTCTGCTGATCGTTGCCCTGCTACTGGGTTTTGCCACGCTGCCGTCGCTGTACGCGCAAACGGCCGGTTCGCCCTATTCGGTCATCGTGCCGGTCACCGACACCAGTGCCGTCCAGCGTGATCAGGCCTTCGCTACCGCATTGGGGCAGGTGTTGACGCGGGTTGCCGGCGGTCAGGACCTGCGCGGCAATGCCGGTTACCCCGATGCGCTGGGGAGTGCCGGATCGATCGTGCAGAAGTTCCAGTACCAGCGTGCCGCCACCGGGCTGACCCTGGCGGTGGACTTCGAGCCCGGCTCGGTGCGCCGGCTGGTGACCAAGCTCGGTGTCGCCAGTACCGGCATCAAGCCGCCGGTGCTGCTGCTGGTACAGGGGGATGATGGCGCACTGTTCGACCAGACCGCGCTCGCCAGTCTGGCCGCGGCGGCGGCGGCGCGCGGTACCAACGTGGTGTATCCGGCCGCGGGCAGTACGCTGGATCTGGCCAAGCTCGGTGCGGCCGATTCGGCGACGCTGGCAGCGGTCAACCAGCAATACCACACCGGTCTGGTGCTGCTCGGCAAGCTGCATGGCGGTAGTGCCGACTGGACGCTGATTTCCGGTGGACAGGCGCAGCACTGGAGCAGTCAGGGCGCCACCGAGGACACTTTGCTCGCTACCGCCGGCACGGGCATGGTCGATCGCATCGGCAAGCAGCTCAACGTGGTCGGTGCCAGTGTCAGCGAGGGCAAGCTATGGGTGAGCGGGCTGAAATCGGCGCTGGACTACGCCAACCTGCTGGCCACCCTGCAGGCCGATCCGTCGGTGCGCCAGGTGTCGACACTGGGTGCCCAGGACGACGGCGTGCTGCTGTACGTCAAGGCAGCCCTGCCGCTGAGCGGACTGGCCGCGAACCTCGCCGCCAGTGGCCGCCTGCTGCTGAAGGGCGAACCGCATCAGGGCGCCGATGCCAACCTGCGCTGGGTGCATTGAGTGAATCACGAAAAGGACACTGCACGACACTGGCAGATGCTCGCCATCGCGGCGGTCATCGTCTACCTGATCTGGCTGCTGTCGCCAGTGCTGATGCCGTTCGCGGTCGCCGGCATGCTGGCTTATCTGGGCGATCCGCTGGCTGACCGGCTGGAGCGGCTCGGACTGAGCCGCGCCTGGGCGGCCACGATCGTGTTCATGGTGCTGATGGTTGTGCTGGTTGGCGTGCTGCTGCTGCTGATTCCGCTGATCGCGCGACAGGTCGAGAACGTGATCGAGAACCTGCCGCGCTACGGCGAATGGGCGCAGAACACCGCGTGGCCGTGGCTGCAGGCGCGCCTGCATCTGGATCCGCGCATGTTCGACAGCGATCGCCTGCTGGCCGCGATCAAGGCGCACCTCGGCTCGATCGGCGGGGTGGCGTCGACCGTGCTGGGCAAGGTGTCGCGCTCCGGGCTGGGCATCGTGATGTGGCTGACCAACCTGGTGCTGATCCCGGTGGTGGCGTTCTACCTGCTGCGCGACTGGGATCGGCTGGTCGGCACGATTGATCGCATGCTGCCGCGCTCGATCCAGCCCACCATTGCTTATCTGGCGCGCGAGTCCGACAAGGTGCTCGGTGCCTTCGTGCGGGGTCAGCTGTTGGTGATGCTGGCATTGGGCGTGTTCTACGGCACCGGCCTGACCCTGATGGGGCTGAGCGTGGGTCCGCTGATCGGCATGGTCGCCGGCCTGCTCAGTTTCGTGCCGTACCTGGGCTTCATCGTCGGCTTTGCCGGCGCGATCATCGCCGCGCTGGTGCAGTACGGCGACTGGACGCATGTGCTGCTGGTCTGCGGCGTGTTCATCGTCGGCCAGTTGCTGGAAGGCTATGTGCTGGTGCCCAAGCTGGTCGGCGACAAGATCGGCCTGCATCCGGTGGCGGTGATCTTCGCGGTGCTCGCGGGCGGCTCGCTGTTCGGCTTCCTCGGCGTACTGCTGGCGCTGCCGGCGGCCTCGGTGATCATGGTGCTGCTGCGCTACCTGCTCGAACGCTACCGGATGAGCGAGCTGTACAACGAGGAGGGGCCGGACGATCCGGTGATCGCCGAAGTGGACGTCACCGTGCATCGCGATGGGGAGGTCGAAACCGACACCACGATCGCACCGTCCGGGGATGATCGGGCCGCGCCATGATTCCGCAGTTGCCGCTCGCCCTGCGCTGGCCACGTCGCCAGCGCTTCGAACATTTCCACGCCGGTGCCAATGCCGCTGCGCTGGCCGCGGTACAGGCTTTGGCGCTTGAACTTGGCGCGCCATGGGTCTACCTGCATGGCGCCAACGGCAGCGGCCGCAGTCATCTGCTGATGGCTGCGTGTCAGGCAGCGAACTCTGCTGGAAGGCGCGTGCAATATCTGCCACTGGCAACGATTGATGATCATGCGGCGGCGTTGCGCGGCGTCGCCGGCAGCGAACTGCTGGCGCTGGACGATCTCGGCGCGATCGCCGGCAACCGCGAAGCGGAACATGCGCTGTTCGACCTCTACAACCGTGCTCGCGCCGAAGGCAGCGCGTTGCTGTTCGCTGCCGATGCCACGCCAACCCAGTTGGGTATCGGCCTGCCCGATTTGCGCTCGCGTCTCGGCGCCTGCACCCAGTTCGCGCTGAAGCCGCTCGACGACAACGAGCGCCGTGTCGTGCTGAAAGCTCAGGCCGCCTCGCGAGGTATCGAGCTCGATGACAGCGTGCTGGACTGGTTGTTCGCGCGTTATGCGCGTGATCTGGGTGCGTTGCTCGATCTGCTGGACAAGCTGGATGTAGCGTCGTTGGCAGCGCAGCGGCGTATCACGATTCCGTTCCTGCGTGGATTTCTGCGCGAGGCCGGCGAAGCCGCACCCTGAAACAGCAAAGGCGCCCTAGGGCGCCCTTGCTCGTGCAACCGCGTTGAGAACGCTCAGGCCTTCAGCAACCCAGGCGTCGCCTGCTGCCCGATCGCATCGACCATCGCCTTCGCCACGTTGAGGTTGCCGGCGATGATGTTGCCGCTGGCGGGGATGCCGTCGCGGCCGGCGAAATCGCAGTAGCGGCCGCCAGCTTCGTGCACCAGCAGCACGCCTGCGGCCATGTCCCACGGCTTCAGGCCGATCTCGAAATAGCCGTCGTAGCGGCCGGCGGCGACGTAGGCCAGGTCGAGTGCGGCGGAGCCGGAGCGGCGGATGTCTTCGGCCTGACCGAGGATCGCGCGGGTCATGTCGAGTTGTGCGGTCAGGTGTTCGCGCTGGCGGAACGGGAAGCCGGTGGCGATCATCGCGCCACCGAGGTTCTCGCGCTTGGACACACGCATGCGGCGGTCGTTGATGTAGGCGCCATCGCCCTTGCTGGCGGTGTACAGCTCGTCGCGCAACGGGTCGAATACCACCGCGTGGATCGGCACACCCTTTTCCAGCAGCGCGATCGACACGCTGAAGTGCGGGATGCCGCGCAGGTAGTTGTGGGTACCATCGAGCGGGTCGATGACCCACTGCAGCGGGCCCTTGCCGGTCGCGCCGCTTTCCTCGGCGAGGATCGCGTGGTCGGGATAGGCGCGACGCAATTCCTTGATGATCTCCGCCTCGGCCAGCTTGTCGACTTCGGAGACGAAGTCCAGCTGCTGCTTCTCGACGATGTTGAGGCCGTCGATGCGGTTCATGTAGCGCAGGATCACGTTGCCTGCAGAACGCGCGGCGCGCGCCGCGATCGTAACGTGGGGTCTGGGCATGGCTTCGACTTTGCAAAAGAGCGGGGTTGCGGCCGGCGATTCTAGCAGAGGCAGGCCCGGACCGGGCTGCAGTCGCCCGAAAACCACTATCCTTGCCCACTTGTTTACCGCCCAGCCTGCATCGCATGACCGACCTTCACGACCTTGCCACCCGCATCCGCTACGTACTGGTGCGCACCTCGCATCCGGGCAATATCGGCAGCGCGGCGCGGGCGATCCGCACGATGGGTTTCGAGCGGATGGAGCTGGTGGCGCCGGCGCGTTTTCCCGATCGGGAGGCGAATGCGCTGGCCGCCGGTGCGGATGAGGTATTGGCCAATGCGGGTATTCATGCGGAGCTGGTCGACGGCTTGGCCGGCAGCAGCCTCGCGCTCGGCTTGTCCGCGCGCCGACGCGGCGTGACCTTGCCGGAGATTTCCCCGCGTGAGGCGGCGCAACAGGCGCTGGCCGCGGCGGCCCGCGGCGAGCAGGTGGCGCTGGTGTTTGGCAACGAGCGTACCGGGCTGGAGAACGACGAGCTCGCGCGCTGCCATGCGATGGTGCGGATTCCCAGCGTGGATGATTTCAGCTCGCTCAATCTGTCGCAGGCAGTGCAGGTGATGGCCTACGAGCTGCGCGTGGCGATGCTGGGCGAGGCGCCCGCAGCGGTGCCTCCGGTGCATGATGAACCGCCGGCCGATGCCGCGCAGATGGAGCAGTTCTATCGGCATCTGGCGCAGACGCTGGACGAGATCGAGTTCCACAAGGGGCGCGAACCCACCACGATCATGCTGCGGCTGCGCAAGCTGTTTCAGCGCGCCCAGCCGGATGAGCGCGAGCTGCGCGTGCTGCACGGCATCCTCGCCGATGCGCAGCGGATGGCGGGGTTGGCGAAGAACAAATAGTGCTGTGCCGCCGGTCGCATGCAGGCGCACCCTATGCGCGATGTTCTTCGCGCAATAAACATCAGAGCATCGCGCAAAGGTGCGTTCCTACTGCTCGTCGTCCGACGGTTCCAGCGATGGCGCTGGGGTAACCAGCAACTTGTCGATGCGGGCACCATCGAGGTCGATCACCTCGAAACGGATGCCGTGCCACGCGAATACTTCGCCGGTCTGCGGGATATGGCCGAGCGCGGTCATCACCATACCGGCGACGGTACGGAAGTCATGTTCCTGTTCGCCGGGCAGCTCGCCAAGCTGCAGCAGTTCGCGCAGGTCATCGGTGGACAGGCTGCCATCGATCAGCCAGCTGCCGTCGGCGCGCTGCACGATCGGGGCGTCCTCGGCATCGCCGGCATGGCCGATCTGGCTGGCGCCGACCACCGCGGCCAGCAGGTCGTTGACGGTCACCACCCCTTCGATGTCGCCGTACTCGTCGACCACCAGCGCCAGCGGCGTCTCGGCGTCGCGGAACTCTTCCAGCAGATCCAGTGCGCGCGCGGTGGCTGGCACGAACAGCGGCTTGGACAGGTGCTCGAACATTTCCAGCTTGCCGTCGGCAAAGCTGTGCAGCAGTCGTTTGACCTCGACCACGCCGACCACGTCGCTCTCGTCGCCGCGATACACCGGGTAGCGCGAATACGGCGTCTGTCGTAAAACCTCGATGTTCTCCTCGCGCGGCGCGGCCAGATCCAGCCACGCGATGCGCATGCGCGGGGTCATCACGCTGTCCACCGTGCGGTCGCCCAGACGCAGCACGCGGTTGACCATGTTGTGTTCGTCCGGGTCGAGCACGCCCTGTTCGGCGCTCTCGGCGACCAGCAGGCGGATTTCCTCTTCGGTGACGGCTCCGCGGCCATGCTGGTTGACTCGCAACAGCCGCAGTATCAGGTTGCTTGATATGTTCAACAGCCACACGAACGGCGCGGTCAGCCGCGACAGCACCAACATCGGGATCGCCGCATACGAGGAAAACCGTTCCGGTGCCGACAGCGCCAGCCGCTTGGGCACCAGTTCGCCGATCACAATCTGGATGAACGAGATCAGCACGAAGCCCAGCAGGATGCCGAGGATCCGGGTATACGGCGCCAGCCAGGCCAGTTGTTCGTCATGCAGCGCATCGGCGATATGACCGCCGAGCGCATCGCCGGCAATCGCGCCGGTAACCAGCATCAGCAGGGTGATGCCGACCTGCACGGTGGACAGGAAATGCTCCGGCGCCTCGGCGTGGCGCAGCGCCAGTGCGGCACGGCGGCTGGTTTTCGCCATCTGCTTGAGCCGGCTCTTGCGGGAAGCGACCAGCGCCATTTCCGACAGCGCGAAGAAGCCGTTGCACAGGGCCAGGATGAGGACGAGCGCGATTTCGGTCAGCATCGCGGCAATGATAGGGGTGTCATGTGCCACAGTGTAAGGGCTGCCGGCCCGTGGTGGTGCGGGGCAGCATGACAGTCCTGTAACATGCGCGTCATTCCGTACCCCCTTCAGGCATGGCCAACATGTTTTCACTGCAGACGATTTTCGGCAAAGGCGACAAGTTCTACGGTTTGCTGGAACAAAGCGCCGCCACCGTCTGCGAGAGCGCCAAGGCCCTGCATGAGTTGTTGAGCAAGCCGGGCCAGGGCTCGGTGATGGCTGCATTTACCGCCACCCGTGCCCGCGAGAAGGAGCTGGCTGCGCAGATCAGCGAAGGACTGGTGAACACCTTCGTTACCGCACTGGATCGCGAAGACATCGAGGCGTTGAATTCGGCGCTGTACAAGATTCCCAAGACGATCGAGAAGTTCGCCGAGCGTTACGAGATCGTGGCCGCGCGCCTCGATGGCGTGGATTTCGCCCAGCGTGCGCTGGTGCTGGAGCGCTCCAGCGAAGTCGTGGCCCAGATGATCGGCGAGCTGCGGCGCGGTCTGCGCATCGACCCGGTGAAGAAATTGCAGGACCGCCTTCAGGCGCTGGAGTCGGAAGGTGACCGCATGCTGCTGTCGCCGTACCGAACCTTGTATGTGGAAGGTGGCGATGTGATGCGCGCGGTGCTGGCGAAGGATCTGTTCGAGCTGATCGAGAAGGCGATCGACAAGTGCCGCGATGTCGGCAACATCGTCTATTCGATCGTGCTGAAAAACTCCTGAGGGTTCGCCGTGATACCTTCCCTCGCGCGTTGCCTGATCGTGACACGGACGCTCCTGCGGCTTGAAGCTGGTGTCGCCGGAGACTTCACATGAGTCTCGGCCTGGTCGTGGCGGAAGTGCTGATTGCACTGGCCTTCACCTACATCAACGGCTTCCATGACACCGCCAACTCGATCGCCACGGTGGTGGCGACCAAGGTGCTGACACCGGGCCAGGCGGTGCTGCTAGCGGCCGTGACCAACCTGTTTGGCGCGTTGCTGGGCACCGCCGTGGCGGCCACGATCGCCTCGGGGCTGATCAACACCGGAGTGATCGCGGTGGGTCCGCAACTGGTGATCTGCGCCTTGCTGGCAGCGATTGTATGGAACCTGATTACCTGGTGGCTGGGCTTGCCGTCCAGTTCCAGCCACGCGCTGGTCGGCTCGCTGGTCGGCGCCGCACTGGCCGCATCAAGCAACAATTTCGCGTCGGTGATCTGGGTGCAGGGCAACTGGATCACCGGGCATGGCGTGATCCCCAAGGTGATCATCCCGATGGTGCTGTCGCCGCTGAGCGGTTTCATCATCAGCTTTGCGTTGATGGGCGGGCTATATGCGCTGCTGGCCTGGTTCGCCAATCGGCATGGCTGGTCACGCCGGTTCGGGCGCACCCCGTTCGTCAACAGCTTTTTCGGCAAGGCGCAGATTGTCTCGGCCACCGCTATGGGCGTGGCGCACGGCATGAACGATGCCCAGAAAAGCATGGGCATCATCGCGCTGGCGCTGGCTGGCGGCACCGCGGCGCATCAGTTCGACCAGCTGCCGCAGTGGCTGGGGTTCATGCGGATCGCCGAGGATACCGCCGGCGGCTTCGCCATTCCGGTCTGGGTGAAAGTGGTCTGCGCGCTGACCATGGCTGCCGGTACCGCCGGTGGCGGCTGGCGCATCATCAAGACGCTGGGCCACAAGATGGTCAAGCTGCATCCGATCAACGGCTTCGCCGCCGAGACCAGTTCGGCCGTGGTGATCCTCACTGCCTCGGCGTTCGGCATCCCGGTATCGACCACCCACAACGTGTCGGCTTCGATCATGGGCGTGGGCGCGGCCAAGCGGTTCAATGCGATCCGCTGGTCGGTGGTGGAGCGCATGGTATGGGCGTGGATCCTGACCCTGCCGATCACCGCGCTGCTGGCCTATGGGCTGGTGCGGCTTATCGCGACGGAGTTGTAAGCGCAGTTCAGAGTGCGTCGCCACCGTTGACGACGATCTGTTCCAGCTGGTCGCCGAGCGTGCCCAGTTCACCAACGACACGTTGCAGCTCGTCGCCGTCGAGAAATTCGTAGGGGCGGTTTTCGCACAGGTGCAGGTAGGGCGAGCCATCCAGATCGGCTACCGCCAGGAAACCGGTGCGCTGCTGCCAGTTGAAGCGCAGGCAGCGGCTGGGGTCGGTACCGGCCAGCGGTCCGATCGGGGTCGAGATGCGCAGGTAACGGCGCCCGGACTCGTCCTCGAGTTCGGCCAGATAGATGCCTTGATGACGATCGTGCGCCAGTTTCAGGTCGAAGCTGATCAGGTAAGGATCGTTGTGGCGCAGTTCGTGCTGGCTGCCGATATGGGAACGCACGGCTTCGAAGTGGCGCATGGTGCGACTTCCTTGGCTGGCGAAAAGCACTGCTACTCTGACACGACTCCGTGTCCAAGTCGCGCCTGTCATGAACGATCCTGCCACCCGTATTTACGCTGCCATCGCCGCGATTCCACCTGGCCGCGTCGCCAGTTATGGCGCCATCGCCGCCCGCGCGGGCCTGCCGGGACGGGCGCGACTGGTCGGTCGGCTGTTGGGCGAAGTACCTGATGGCATGGAACTGCCGTGGTACCGCGTGTTGCGATCGAGCGGTCACATTGCGATGCCGCCCGGCAGCCGTGGGTTTCGCGAGCAATCCCGGTTGCTGCGGGCCGAAGGCGTCGAGGTGAAGAACGGCCGCGTGCCACTGTCGCGGTTCGGCCTGGATGGTGATCTCGATCACACGTTGTGGGGCATGCCGGACGCCTGAATGGCGGCGGCTCTGACGATACGCCGCAGGTTTTACCGGCGGGTCGAGTGGCCCGGTTTGGTAGCATGTGGCCGATGAATGCCTCTGCCCTCGACCTGCTTCAAAGCGTTTTCGGTTATCCCAGTTTCCGCGGCCAGCAACAGGCGGTGGTCGAACACCTGAGCGAAGGTGGTGACGCGCTGGTGCTGATGCCGACCGGCGGCGGCAAGTCGTTGTGCTACCAGATCCCCGCGCTGTTGCGCCAGGGCACCGGCATCGTGGTGTCGCCGCTGATCGCGTTGATGCAGGACCAGGTCGACGCACTGCGCGAAGCCGGCGTAGCTGCCGCCTATCTCAATTCCAGTCTCGGCGCCGAAGAGCAGCGCGAGGTCGAGCGGCAGCTGCTGGCGGGTGAACTGAGCCTGCTCTACGTGGCGCCCGAGCGCTTGCTGACCGGACGTTTCCTCGGCCTGCTCGAACGCACGGAAGTGGCGCTGTTCGCGATCGACGAGGCGCACTGTGTATCGCAATGGGGCCACGATTTCCGTCCGGAATATCGCGAACTGGCGATCCTGCATCAGCGTTTTCCGCAGGTGCCGCGCATCGCGCTCACCGCCACCGCCGATCCGCGCACACGCGAGGAAATCGTCGAGCGCCTGTCGCTGCAGCAGGCGTGCCAGTTCGTGTCCAGTTTCGACCGGCCGAACATCGGCTACCGGGTCGGTCTGCGCCACAACGCGAAGCGGCAGTTCACCGAATTCCTGCAGGGGCATCAGGGTGAATCCGGCATCGTTTATTGCCTCAGCCGGCGCAAGGTGGACGATACCGCCGAATGGCTGGCCGAACTCGGGGTCGAGGCGTTGCCGTATCACGCCGGTCTGGATGCGGCGACCCGCGCGAAAAACCAGCAACGCTTTTTGCGCGAGGACGGAGTGGTGATGGTCGCCACCGTTGCGTTCGGCATGGGCATCGACAAGCCAGACGTGCGCTTCGTGGCGCATCTGGACCTGCCACGCAGCATCGAAGGTTATTACCAGGAGACCGGGCGCGCGGGCCGCGACAGCCTGCCGGCCGAGGCGTGGATGATCTACGGCCTGTCCGATGTGGTGACGATGAGCCAGATGATCGCTCAGTCCGAATCGGCCGACGAGCGCAAGCGGGTCGAGCGGCAGAAGCTGGAATCGCTGCTGGCCTATGCCGAAGCCACCGATTGCCGTCGCCAGCTATTGCTGGGCACATTCGGTGAAATCTATCCCGGCCCGTGTGGCCACTGCGACAACTGCATCGCGCCACCGAAAACCTGGGATGCCACGGTGCCGGCGCAGAAGGCGCTGTCGGCGGTCTATCGCAGCGGCCAGCGCTTCGGCTCCGGCCATGTCATCGACATCCTGCGTGGCGAGGAGACCGAGCGGGTGCTGAGCCTGCATCATCATCAGCTCAGCACGTTCGGCATCGGTGCCGAGATGGACGAGAAGCAGTGGCGTTCGGTGTTCCGCCAACTGCTCGCCGCCGGCCTGCTCGAAGCGGATGCCGAAGGTTACGGCACGCTGCGGCTGACTGCCGCCAGCCGTGCCGTGCTGAGTGGCGGCAAGCCTGTGAAGCTGCGTGAGGATGCGCGGCCTGAGCGCGGCAGTCGCCGCCGCCGCGACAGCAAGCTTGTCACCGGTGGCAGCCTCGGTATCGAAGCCTATGAACAGTCGATGTGGGATGAACTGCGCGCGCTGCGCACGCAGCTGGCCAAGCAGCAGGGCGTGCCGCCGTACGTGGTCTTCCACGACGCCACCTTGCTCGCGATGCTGCGCGCACTTCCCGCGAACGAAGACGAGCTGGCCACCATCAGCGGTGTCGGCGAAGCCAAGCTCAAACGTTATGGGCGCGATTTCCTCGCAGTGATCAACGCACAGGAATAAGTGCGCGTGGCGCTTGCGCTGGCCACGGATCGCCCTTACAACTGAAGGATCTTGCACGTGCAGGCCAGCGTCGTCAGATGGCGGCGGCGCACATCTCTGCATGCCGCGCCGCGGTCATCCCGCGCGGCTGCCATTGTTGTACTGAAAGGATCGCGCATGCACGACGCCCCACTCATTGGCACCCTCGTCAGCGGCATCGTGCTGGCCTTCATGTTTGCCGCGCTGGCGCACAAGCTGAGGTTGCCACCGCTGGCCGGTTACCTGATGGCCGGTGTCGTCGTGGGTCCGTTCACGCCAGGCTATGTCGCCGATGGTCATCTGGCGCACCAGTTGGCTGAAGTGGGCGTGGTTTTGCTGATGTTCGGTGTCGGTCTGCATTTCTCGTTGAAGGATCTACTGTCGGTCAAGAACATCGCGATTCCGGGTGCACTCGGCCAAATGGCGGTGGCCACCGTGCTCGGCATGTTGCTCGGCTGGGGTCTGGGCTGGCCATTTGCGCAAAGTTTCGTGTTCGGGCTGGCGCTGTCGGTGGCCAGTACGGTGGTGCTGCTGCGGGCGATGGAAGAGCGCCGCCTGATGGAAACCGAACGTGGCCGCATCGCGGTCGGCTGGTTGATCGTCGAGGATCTGGCGATGGTGCTGGCGCTGGTGCTGCTACCGGTGATCGGGCTGGCGCTGGGCGGTGGCGAGTCCGGTGGCGCCAGCTTGTCGTTCGCAGCGATCGCCGGCACCGTCGCGCTGACCATTGGCAAGGTGGTGCTGTTCGTGGCGATGATGCTGGTGGTCGGCAAGCGGCTGATTCCGTGGATTCTCAAGGTCGTCGCACATACCGGTTCGCGCGAACTGTTCCGCCTTGCGGTGCTGGCGATCGCGCTCGGCGTGGCGTTTGGCGCGGCTGGCCTGTTCGGCGTGTCGTTCGAGCTGGGTGCGTTCTTCGCCGGGATGATGATGGGCGAGTCGAAACTGGCCCAGCGCGCCACCGAGGAAACTTTGCCGCTGCGCGATGCGTTCGCGGTGTTGTTCTTCGTCTCGATCGGCATGCTATTCAACTATCAGGTGGTGCTGACCCAGCCACTGGTGGTGCTGGCGGCGCTGTCGATCATCGTGATCGGCAAGTCGCTGGCTGCGTTCGGCATCGTGCTGGCGTCTGGACGGCCATTGCGCACCGCGCTGACGATTGCCACCAGCCTGGCGCAGATTGGCGAGTTCTCGTTCATCCTGATCGGCGTGGGTGTGGCGCAGAACCTGGTGTCAAAGGAAGCACAGGACGTGCTGTTGGCCGCCGCGATCCTGTCGATCCTGATCAACCCGTTGCTGTTCAAGCTGCTCGATCGCGCCAAGCCATGGCTGGATGCACGCGAAGCACGGCAGCTCGGTGGCACGGCTGTGCCTGCGAGTATCGAACCGGCAGCGGAGACCCTGGTCACCAGCACGCTGAGCGGACATGTGGTGGTGGCCGGTTATGGTCGGGTGGGGCGGCTGGTCGGCGAGTCGCTGCACGAACAGGGCCATGCGGTACTGGTGCTGGAAGAGGAAAAGGAGCGGGTGGCGATGCTGCGCCAGCACGGCATCGAGACGATCGTCGGCAATGCGGCGCGGGATGATGTGCTGGAAGCCGCCAATCTCCCCCAGGCGCGTGCGTTGGTGGTGACCGTGCCCGATGCCTTCGAGAGTGGCGAGGTGGTGCGGGTAGCACGGCTGGCCAATCCGCACCTGCAGATCATCGCCCGTGCCGATTCCGATGACTGCATGACCCACCTGCAGCAGCAGGGTGCCGATCTGGTAGTGCTGGCCGAGCCCGAACTGGCGCGCTGCATGCTCGAGCATCTGGGTGCGCCGCAGCACTAAACGCTGCATACGTATTCAGCCGGACACGGCGGGGGGCACAGTGCAGACTCGGGTGCAAACATCTTGATGCCATGAACGTTGGGGAGACGCGATGAGCACAGTGGGCGCGACAGATGATGGGCTGGGCCAACGGGCCACTGCACGGGTAGTACTGATCTCGGGGGCAGCAGCGCTGGGCGGCTTCCTGTTCGGTTTCGACACGGCGGTGATCAACGGCGCGGTCGACGCGATCCGCGGCGCCTTCACACTGGATGCCGCACAGACCGGTTTCGCGGTGTCCTGCGCCTTGCTCGGCTCGGCGCTGGGTGCCTGGTATGCCGGCATGCTGGCGAACCGCTGGGGCCGTGTGCGCACCATGCAGGTCGCGGCCGTGCTGCTGGTGGCCAGCGCGCTGGGCTCGGGACTGGCGGGCGCCGTGTGGCAGCTGATCCTGTGGCGGCTGGTCGGCGGCATCGGCGTCGGCGTGGCCTCGGTGATCGCGCCGACCTACATTGCCGAAGTGTCGCCCGCGTATATCCGCGGCCGGCTCGGCTCGATGCAGCAGCTGGCGATCGTGCTGGGTATCTTCGCGGCGCTGCTCAGCGATGCGTGGCTGGCCGGTTCGGCCGGTGGTGCGTCGCACTCGCTGTGGTTCGGTATGGGTGCGTGGCGCTGGATGTTTCTGGCGGCGGTGCTGCCGGCGCTGGTCTACGGCACCCTGGTGCTGGGCGTGCCGGAGTCGCCGCGCTATCTGGTGGCCAAGGGGCGTCTGGCGGAAGCCAGGGATGTGCTGCGCCAAGTGCTGAACATGCACAACGACACAGCATTGGATAGCAAGCTGCACGACATCGAGGACAGCCTGCGTTCGGAACACCAACCACGCCTGAGCGATCTGCTCGGCAAGGCCGCCGGCCTGCTGCCGGTGGTATGGATCGGTATCCTGCTGTCGGTGTTTCAGCAGTTCGTCGGCATCAACGTGATCTTCTATTACTCGTCCACCCTGTGGCATTCGGTCGGCTTCAGCGAGGCCGACTCGTTCACGATCACCGTGGCCACTTCGGTGGTCAACGTGCTGGTGACCCTGTTGGCGATTGCCTTGGTCGACAAGATCGGTCGCAAGCCGTTGCTGGTGGTTGGTTCGGCTGGCATGGCCGTGACCCTGGCGGCGATGGCGTGGTGCTTCTCGCAGGCCACCGGCAGCGGCGCCACGCTGAGCCTGCCCGGTGCCACTGGCATCGTTGCGCTGGTCGCGGCGAATGCCTACGTGGTGTTCTTCGGGGTGAGCTGGGGTCCGGTGGTGTGGGTGCTGCTGGGCGAGATGTTCCCGAACCGGATCCGCGCCACCGCGCTGGCCGTGGCGGCGGCGGCGCAATGGCTGGCGAACTTCGCGATCACCAGCAGCTTCCCGGCACTGGCCGAAATCGGCCTCACGTTTGCCTATGGGCTGTACGCCGCCTTCGCGCTGTTGTCGCTGCTGTTCGTGCTGTACGCAGTGCGCGAGACCAAGGGGGTCGAGCTGGAGGACATGCGCGCCTGAGTGTCGTCAATCACGATGTGATCCCGAAGGCAGCCTCAGCGCAAGCACCGGGTTGACCCTGCCGCGAGGAGCGGCGGGAGGCATACGGCAGGCGGTGCGCAAAGCAGCTAGGATTCGGAACAGCCGACGGCGCTTCGCCGTACGGTGAGTGGGTTCCGGACCGGGCAGCAGATGAAGGGAAAATCCACATCGATCGACATTGCCCATCTGGCCGGGGTCTCCCAGGCCACAGTGTCGCGTGCGTTGCGCGGCAGCCCGCTGGTCAACGAGGAAACCCGCCGGCGCATCGAAGCTGCCGCCGAGCAGCTCAACTACAAGCTCGACAAGAACGCCTCCAACCTGCGCCGGATGCATACCGGCACGCTGGCGCTGCTGTTCTTCGAGGATCCTACCGCTGACGAGTCGCACATCAACCCGTTCTTCCTGTCGATGCTCGGCTCGATCACCCGTGCCTGCGCATTGCAGGGTTACGACCTGCTGATCTCGTTCCAGCAGTTCTCGCGCGACTGGCATGCCGATTTCGCCGACAGCAAGAAGGCCGACGGCCTGATCCTGCTCGGCTACGGCGATTATCTGGCTTACACCGACAAGCTGGAAAAACTGGTCGCCCAGGGCACCCGCTTCGTGCGCTGGGGTGCGGTGCTGCCGGATCAGCCGGGCGTCTCGATCGGTTGCGACAATTTCTGTGGCGGCCAGATGGTGGCCGAGCATCTGCTGGAGCGTGGCTGCCGCCGCATCGCCTTCCTCGGCGACGCCTCCAGCCACTATCCGGAATTCTTCGCGCGCTATCGCGGCTATGCCGCCGCCTTGCAGCAGGCTGGCGTGGAGCTTGACTCTGATTTGCAGGAAAACGCCGAGAGCACCGAACGCTCCGGCTATGAGGCGATGCGCGCGCTGATCATGCGCGAGGTCGGTTTCGACGCGGTGTTCGCCGCCAGCGACCTGATCGCGATCGGTGCGATGCATGCACTCAGCGACCACGGCTTGCGCGTGCCGCAGGATGTCGCGCTGGCTGGCTTTGACGACATCGCGATGGCCAGCTTCGTCAATCCACCGCTGACCACGATCCTGCAGGACACCCGGCAGGCCGGCGAAGCCCTGGTTGACAGCCTGCTCAGCCTGATCCGCGGCGAGCCGGTGGAAAGCCAGGTGCTGCCGGTGAAGTTGATGGTGCGGCGCTCAAGCCTGCGCTAGAGCAGACGGACAAGCCGCGATGTGCGGACATTTTTTTCAATGTGGATGTCGTGTGCAGGGTTCTTGCCTACAGGAGATTGCCATGTTTCGTGCGATGCTCATCTTGCTTGTATTCGGCGCCTGCGTGAGCGCCCCGTTGTTGGCCTCGGCACAGAACGGACTCAGCAGTATCGTCGACAGCGTCAATAGGTTGGACAAGAATTTCGACGCTGCTGACAGAAGTCATGACGGCCTGCTCAGCAAGGATGAGGCGGAAGCCGGACATGTCGCGTTCATTGCCAAAAACTTCGACGCCATCGACACGTCCAAGCGTGGTCTGGTGTCGAAGGACGACGTCCACGCCTATATCCGGCGCTTGCTGATGCACGGCCAGCCGGCGCCAGCTTCAGCGGCCAGTTCAAGTGGAAAGTGAATGTGTGGATTGAGTAACGAGTCGGGCATCCGCCCTTTTCTCACTCCTCTCCATTCACCTCTAAAGCTGCCCGATCGCCAGTTGCACCAGCAGGCTGCTTACCGATACGGCGATCCACACGCCCAGGCCGAGCAGGATCGGCCGTATGCCGCTGGCGGCCATCCGGCGCAGGTTGGCCGACAGGCCGATCGCGGTCAGCGCGACGATGATCAGGAACTCCGCCAGCAGGTGGATCGTCGGCTGGATGGCGGGCGGGATCAGGCCGGCGGTGCGGATCGCCGAGGCGACCAGGAACCACAGGATGAACCACGGGAAGATGCTGGCTAGGCTGAAGTGACCGGTGCTACCGCCCTGCGCGTGCTTGCGCTTCTCACGCGCTGCGACGACGAATGCCAGCACCAGGCAGACCGGGATGATCAGGGTGGCGCGGGTCAGCTTGACGATGGTGGCGTAATCGCCGGCGGCGGTGCTGTAGCTGTAACCGGCGGCGACCACCGACGAGGTGTCATTGATCGCGGTGCCGGCCCATAGGCCGAAACCCATGTCCGACATGTGCATCAGGTGGCCGAGTAGCGGGAACAGCAGCACCGCGACCAGGTTGAACAGGAAGATGGTGGAGATCGCGAATGCCGTGTCGTGATCATCCGGGCGGATGATCGGCGTCACCGCGGCAATCGCCGAGCCGCCGCAGATCGCGGTGCCGACGCCGATCAGGATCTTCAGCTTGTCGTGCACACCGAGCCAGCGCCCGAGCAGCCACGCGGCGAGGAAGGCCACGGTCATCGTTACCAGCGTGACCGACAGTGATTCGAGACCCGTCTTCGCCACCTGGCTGAGACTGAGTCCGAAACCCAGCGCGATGATCGACCACTGCAGCACGTACTTGCCGGCGAAGGCGATGCCCGGCTGGTAACGTTCGCCCGGAGACAACAGATTGCGCACGAGGATACCGAGCACGATACCGATCACCGGACCGCCGATCAGTGGCGCGTAACGTCCCAGCACCATGGCCAGCACACCAATTGCCACCGCCAGCAACAGGCCCGGTGTGCGCATGCGCATCGTGGGGTGGGTAAGGGCAGCAATGGATGACGCGTTCATGCATGGGCTCCGGTAATTGCGCCATTGTCCGCGCCCGCATCCATCAGGAAAATTTGGAATATCTGATGATGTGTATAAGATAGGCTGATGATCAACATCAGCCCGCGCCAGCTTCAGGTATTCGTGCAGATCGCGCTGCACGGCAGCGTGCGTGCCGCCGCCGAGCGGCTGCACCTGACCCAGCCTGCCGCCAGCATGGCGCTGGCGGAAATGGAGCGGCAGCTGGATGCGCCGGTGTTTGCACGCGAGCGCGGCCGCTTGCGTCTGAACGCGCGTGGCCGCGAGTTGTTGCCGCTGGCGCAGGAGTTGCTGGAGCGGCATGCTGAATTCGGTCGCCGTGGCCGTGAGGACGGTACGGCGCTGGGCGGCGAGCTGCGCATCGGCGCCAGCAACACGGTGGGCAATTACCGCGTCGGTGAACTGCTGGGTGCGTTCGTGCGTGCGCATGCTCAGGTGGCGATCCGCCTGCGCGTGGGCAATACCGAAACGATTGCCGCCGGCGTACTCGATCACAGCCTGGATATCGGTTGCGTCGAAGGGCCGGTGACTCATCCCTTGCTGGAAGTGCGGCCGTGGCGCGACGACTTGCTGGTCGTGTGCGCGCCGCCGGAGCATCCGCTGGCACGCAAGCGCAGCCTGAAGCCGGCGGATTTCGCCGGCGCTCGCTGGGTGCTGCGCGAGCCGGGGTCGGCCACGCGTGCGATCAGCGAACGCGCGCTGGCGCAGCTGCCGCCGGGTGAAACCGTGCTTGAACTCGACCAGATCGAGGCGATCAAGCAAGTCGTGGTGGCCGGACTCGGCATCGCCTGCCTGCCCGCGGTGGCAGTTACCGATGCGTTGGCGACGGGACGGTTGAAGGCATTGAAAACCCCGTTCCTCGACCTGCGCCGCAAGCTCTCGCTGTTGCTGCATCGACAAAAATATCGCGGCGCGCTGCTGGATGCCTTTCTCGACGGCACCGGTTTTGGCGGTTAAGTTCGCGCCGTAGCCTGCGCGCTTCCATTGACCTGCCGACAGGCCATCCATGGCCGGCGAAATCCCTGCAGTTGTACAAGATAGTCTTCAGGTGACAGGCAGGTCGTTGCAGGCCTACTGCTTTGCTGCCACGTACGACATGGTGGTTCCGTGCAGCTTGTCATTGACGGCGATATTCATCGTCTTGCCATCGGCCGCGATGGTCATCTTCGCGACACTGATGACTTTCCCGTCGCGCTTGTCGGTCTCTTCCACGCTGTTCTTGCCGAGCTTCTTCACCGCGACGCTGGTGGTTCCTGGATCGCCCATGTACGGCGCATCGGTGCCGTCCATCTTCGCGTTGTAGGACTGACCGGTCGGCGTGGTCATGCTCAACTTGTTGTCTTCGACCTTCAAGGTGACGGTCAATCCGTTATCCGAGACATTCGCGACGCTGGAGGTTCGCCATGAGCCGGAAATGGCATGCGCTCCCTTCGGACCTGCCGCTGTGCGGGTCATGGTGCCCTTGCCGGTCACCGGGTCGGCATTGGTGTCGCTGCTGTCGCTGAATTCGAACGCCGCGGTTTTCCCATCGGGCGCCACCGTGGTTTGCGAAGTGGCGACGACCTTGCCGTCTTTTTTCTGTGTTTCCTGGATCGTGTGATCGTCGATGACCTTGATCGCGATCAAGTCGAAATACGGATGTCCGGCAACTTTCTGGTCCGTGCCGTCCGCCTTGACGCTGAACGCCGGGGCGCAGGTCTTGCACTCGTACATGCCGTTTTGCAGCAGCAGGACGTCCGGCTTCGTTGGCAGGTGCGCCTTGCTCAAGTCGACCTTCCAGGTGCCGTCAAACGCGCTCTGCGCCAAGGCTGGTGTGGGTAGCCACCAGGCCAGCAGCAAGCCGCCCAGCAATCCGGCAAAAAGTAATTTCTTCACGATGGATTCTCCCCGATGTCGTTGATTGGATGCGCGAGGCGCCGGGAGCGGCCGTAGTGAAATACCGGCCGTCCGAACCTGCATGCCTCGACCTTCCCCTGACCTTCAACAATGCGCCGGGATGTGTAAAGGATGCCGAAACAATTCGTGACAAATTGGGTCGCTGAGGCAGCCGGTTGCCGAGTCGTCGCCATGGGGCAGAAAGCTTCAGCTCGCGGCTGACGCGTCGACGATCTCGCTCAGCAGCGCCTCGGCCTGCTCGTGCGTATGCGCGCGCAGCAGGCGGGCGGCATGGCGGCGCAGATGGGCGTGGTCGAGCGTGGCGAGGCGGTCGCGCACCTGCAGGATCTGGCCCGGATGCATGCTGAATTCGTGCAGGCCCAGCATCAGCAGCAACGCGGTGAAGTTCACGTCGCCGGCAATCTCGCCGCACAGGCTCACCGGTTTCTTCGCACGACGGCCGGCACTGATCACGTGCGACAGCAGCCGCAGCAGTGCCGGCTGCAGCGGGTTGTAGATGTTCTCCAGTGCGTCGTTGCCGCGATCGGCGGCGAGCACGTACTGGGCCAGGTCGTTGGTGCCGATCGCGAGGAAGTCTGCGTGTTCCAGCAGCGCGCGCACGTTGATCGCCGCGGCCGGCACTTCGATCATCGCGCCCAGCGGAAGCTTCTCCGGCAGGTCGATGTTCTCGCGCTTCAATTCCTGTCGTGCCAGCTTGAACAGCGTGCGCACCGCAATGAGTTCGTCCGGCTGAGTCACCATCGGCACCAGCACGCGCACCGGGCCGTAGCAGGCGGCGCGCAGGATCGCGCGGATCTGGGTGGAGAATACCGCGGGGTAGCGCAGCGACAGGCGCACGCCGCGCACGCCTAGCGCCGGATTGTCCTCGCCGCGCAGCACCAGTCCGGCGGCATCGGCCTTGTCGGCGCCGAGGTCCAGCGTGCGGATCGTCACCGGCAAACCGCCCATGCCCATCACCAGGTCGCGATAGGCGATGAACTGCTCGTCTTCCGACGGCAGTCCCTTGTGCTTGAGGAACAGGAATTCAGTGCGGTACAGGCCGACGCCGTCGGCACCGCGCGCGCGCGCGCTGGCCACGTCGGTGGGAGTTTCGGCGTTGGCCAGCAGGCAGATCTCGATGTTGTCGCGGGTGCGCGTGGGCGCATTCGCGAGCTTGGCCAGGCGGCGGCCCTCGATCACCGCCTCGCGTTGCCAGGCGCGGTAGCGCGACAGATCCTGTGCGGTGGGATGCACGATCGCTTCGCCGCGCTCGGCGTCGAGCAGGATCAGATCCTCGTCGTGGATGTTGGACAGTGCATCGCGCGTGCCGACCAGCATCGGCAGACCGAGGCTGCGCGCGAGGATCGCGCTGTGCGAATACGGGCTGCCGGAGCTGCCGACCACGCCGAGCAGACCGTTGCCGGCCAGCTGCGCCATGTCGGCCGGCGCGATGCTGTCGGCGATCAGGATCTCACCCACGCGCGCGGCCAGCTTGCGTTCCTCCGGGCTGGTCTGCCGCAGCAGGGCGGAGATCACCCGGTTGATCACCTGCTCGACGTCTTCCTTGCGGCTGCGCAGGTACGGATCGTCCATCGCCTCGAACACGGCGCAAAGGCGATCACGCTGTTTCTTCAGTGCGGCACCGGGACGGTAGTGGCCGATCCGCACCAGATCATCCAGCCCGCGCAGCAGCTCGGCGTCATCCAGCAGCAGGCTGTGCGCATCGATGAACTCGTTGACCTCGCGTGCCAATGCGCCATGCAACTTGCCGCGCAGTTCGCGCAGTTCCTGCCGTGCGGTGTCCAGCGCACGGTGCAGGTGGCCAATCTCTGCCTCGATCTCTTCCTCGGCCAGTGGCCGGGTGTCGACGCTGTAGCGGCTGGGTTGCACCAGCCGGGCCCGGCCCAGCGCCATGCCGTGGGCGGCGATCGTGCCATTGAGTACGTGCCTCACGCGCAGCACCTCGCATGCCGGATCGGCATGCGCAGCAGGATCACCAACTTGGCAGGCGCATTGCCCATTCAGGCTCCTTCGTCGAACTTGCGCTCGAACAGCGCGACCACGGCATCCAGGGTGGATTGCTCGTCCGGGCCGTCGGCGCGGATGGTCAACGGCGTGCCGATGCCGGCGGCCAGCATCATCACGCCCATGATGCTCTGTGCGTTGATCTCGCGGCCCTTGCTGACCAGCCACACGGTGGATTTGAAACCCTGCACCAGCTGCACCAGTTTTGCGGAGGCGCGGGCATGCAGGCCGAGTTTGTTGGAAACGATGATTTCTTGTTCAAGCATGATCGATGAAGATTCCCCCGCGGCCACCGCTGGCCGCGATCTCGGCCAGTTCGTCCAGTGGTTTTTCCGCATAGTTGAGTACACGCAGCAGCATCGGCAGGTTGAGACCCGACACGCAGCGAAGATGGACGCCCAGCGCACTCAGCGACAGACCGATATTGCATGGAGTGGCGCCATACAGGTCGGCCAGCACCAGCACGCCGTCGCCCTGATCGAGTTCGCGTGCATGGCGCACAGTGAGTGTGCGCATCACATCCGGATCGGATTGCGGCGGTATTTCCACCGCAGCGACCTGCAGCGGCAGTTTCGGCATCACGTGATGTGCGGCGGAGATCAGCGCCTTGCCGACCGCCTCGTGGGTCATCAACAGCACGCCGACGTTCATGAGAGGTTCTCCGTGATGCTTGCCAGCGGCATGATCTTCACTCCAGCTCACGGTGGAAGGTGAGTACGCCTTCGCGGCGATCACGGTAATGCGCGGCGAGTTTCTCGACCAGGTAGACCGAACGATGCCGTCCACCGGTGCAGCCGACCGAAATCGTCACGTAGCTGCGATCGTCCTGCTCGAAGCGCGGCAGCCACGCATCCAGCCAGCGCGCGGTGTCGGCAAAGTATTCGCTGACCAGCGGCTCGGCGTCGAGGAATTCGCGTACTGGTGCGTCCTTGCCCGACAGCGGTCGCAAGTGCGCGTGCCAGTGCGGGTTCGGCAGGCAACGCGCATCGAACACGAAGTCCGCATCCAGCGGCAAGCCGCGGCGGAACGCGAATGACTGGAACATCAAGGTGAGTCCTGCCGTCGCCTGGGCGTAACCGGTGGCCACGAGGCGGCGCAGCTGGTGCACGTTGAGCTCGCTGGAATCGATCACCTTCTCGGCGATCGCCATCAGCGGGCGCAGCAGTTTGCGTTCTTCGACGATCGCGTCGGCCAGCGACACGCCGCGTATGGCCAGCGGATGACGGCGGCGGGTTTCCGAGTAGCGCTTGATCAGTACCGCGTCGCTGCAATCCAGAAAGATCAGATGCACCTGTACGCCTGCGCCAGCCAGTTGCGAGAGTACGGTCGGCATGTGCGAGAAATCGGCACCGCGATTGCGCACGTCCACCCCCACCGCAATGCGTCGCGGCCGGCCACGGCGGTCGCCGCTGGTGGCGGCATCGACCAGTTGCGGCAGCAGCGCCGAGGGCAGGTTGTCGACGCAGTAGAACTCCAGATCCTCCAGCGCGCGCAGCGCCACCGTCTTGCCGCCGCCGGACATGCCGGTGAGCACGATCAGGTGGATCTCGTGCGGATCGTCCAGTGAATTGAGCAGGGGCGTGTCGGTTTCGTTCATGAGGTCACCACGGCGGCAGCCGACGCAGCTGGTGCGCCTGGCGGTCGATGAAGGTCTGTGCGGGATCGATGCCCTTGCTCTTCAGCGCGTGACTGCGCACGGCGGCTTCGACCAGCACGGCAAGGTTGCGTCCCGGCGCCACCGGGATGGTGATCATCGGCACCGGTACGTCGAAGATTTCGCGATGGCCGATGTCGCCGGTGAGGCGGGTCAATGCATCGGTTTCGTCGCCCTCGCGCATGGGCTTGAGGTGGATGACCAGACGCAGGTATTTGGACGGCTTGACCGACATGTGGCCGAACATCTCGCGCACGTTGAGTACGCCCAGGCCACGCACTTCCAGCAGGTCCTGCAGCAGCTCGGGGCAGGTGCCGTCGATCACGTCGGGTGCGATCAGGGTGAACTCGGTGGCATCGTCGGCGACCAGCCGGTGGCCGCGGCTGATCAGTTCCAGCGCCAGCTCGCTCTTGCCGGAGCCGGCTTCGCCGGTGATCAGCACGCCGATCGAGAACACTTCCAGAAACACGCCGTGCAAGGTGGTCTTCGCCGCCAGCATGCGTGCCAGATGGTATTGCAGATAAGTCAGCAACTCATGCCCACGCTTGGGGCTGATCCACAGCGGCGTGTTGGTTTCCTCAGCGACCTCGCGCAGGTCGGCCGGTACCGCCTGGTCCTTGGTCACGATCAACGCCACCGGCTGGTAGGCGGCGATCTTGTGCATCACCTCCCAGCGCTGGCGCGAATCAAGCGTGTCGAGGAAGTTCAGTTCCTCGGTGCCGATGATCTGGATCTTGTTCGGATAGATGACGTTGAGGTAGCCGATCAGCGAAGGCCGGCGCGACTGCGCGGCACCAGGCTCGATCACGCGCGTTTCCCCGCGCATGCCCGACAACCAGCGCAGGGCCATGCGTTCGTGGACGCCATCGTAGAGTTGTCGCGCGCTGATCCGGTCCAAGCGAAGATCCTTGCGTCGCATGGCGGGCTGCTGCGACGGCATGACCATTGTGCCAGCTTGGACGGATACGCGCCTTCGCAAGAAAGCGGCCTGCCGGAAGGGCAGACCGCGGGAGGGATCAGCCGTACTGGCGCGCGTCGCGCGCTTCCTGCTGATGCTTGTCGCTGACTTTTTCGCGATGCTTGCGCAACTGGTTGACCAGTTTGTCGAACAGGACGTCGATGGAGGCGTACATGTCGGCTTCGACGGCTTCGGCATGCAGGGTGGCGCCGATCACTCCCAAGGTACCTTCAGCCCGCTGTCGGAGCTTGTCGACCGACAATACGATGGCAAGGCTGATCAATTTCTCGTCGAGGCGTGTCAGGCGGTCAAGCTTGGCGGTGGCGTGGTCCCGTAGGGCCGGGGTGACTTCGATCTGCTGGCCGCTGAGTTGGAATTGCATAGCGTGCGCCTCCTCTGGTGCTGCAGTGCCGCTTTCGCGGCGGGTGGACGTACCGTGGCCGAGTGGCGGCGGTACATCGTCAATCATTCTTCGGTATCAGGTATGGGAACGTTTTTGGATTAACCAAGTTCCCGTGAATATATGCCAGTGAATCAACCGGCACGCTGGCGTTCGCTGGAACTGGGGATGCGCAATCCTTCCCGGTATTTGGCGACCGTGCGACGGGCGACCTGGATACCCTTGCGTTGCAATTCCTCGGCAATCGCCTGATCGGACAGCGGCTTGCGCGCATCCTCCGCATCGATCAGCTTGCGCAGCATGGCCTGGATCGCGGTGGCAGAAGCAGTCCCACCATCCTCGGTGGATACCCCGCTGGAAAAGAAATATTTCAGTTCGAACGTGCCACGCGGGGTATGGATGTACTTGCGCGTGGTCACCCGTGAAATGGTCGACTCATGCATGGCCACTTCCTCGGCCACCTCGCGCAGCACCAGCGGGTGCATCGCCTCGGGACCGTAATCGAGAAACGCGCTCTGCCGCCGCACGATCGCTTCGGCGACCTTGAGCAGCGTCTCGGCACGCGATTCCAGGCTCTTGATCAGCCAGCGCGCCTCCTGCAGCTGGCCGCGCATCCAGCTGGCGTCTTCGCCGCGCGCCTGTGCGATCAGTCCGCAGTAATGCTGGTTGAGCCCCAGCCGCGGCTGCGCATCCGGATTCAGGCTGACCCGCCAGCGGCTGCCGTCACGCAAGGCGTAGACATCCGGTGCGACATATTCCACCGGGGTGGCATCGAGACTCGCACCGGGGCGTGGATCGAGACTGCGGATCAACACGGCGGCGGCGGCCACATCATCCTCGCCGGCACGCAGGCGGCGCGCCAGCCGCGCGATATCGTTGCGCGCCAGCAGTTCCAGCTCGCTGTCGACGATGCGCAGGGCCAGTTCACGTTGCGGTGTGGCCGGATCGAATTGTTCCAGCTGCACGCGCAGGCAGTCGCGCAGATCCAGGCTGCCCACACCGGCAGGGTCAAAGCCCTGCAGTTGCCGGCGCACGGCGTCGACTTCGTCGAGACTCGCCTTCAGGTCGGCGGGCAGCACGGCCAGCACCGCCTCCAGCCCTTCGTTCAGGTAACCGGAGGCATTCAGTGCGTCGATCAGTACCGTGGCGATCAGATGCTGACGGGGATTGAACGAGGCCATGTTGAGCTGCCACAGCAGATGCTGCTGCAGGGTTTCCGGTGCGGCGTTTTGTGGCTCGAAATCGTCGTCGCCGCGCGAGCCAAGGCTGCCACTGCTGCCAACGCTGCTGCTGGAGAAGTCGATCGGTGCTTCGGCGCCGCCGCCATCGGCCCATTCACCGGTGTCTTCGCTATCGGTGCTGCCGGCCGCCGCGACGCTTTCGGCGCTCGGGTATTCGCTTTCGGCGCTTTCGCGATCGACGGTTTCTTCGTCCTCGGCCTCTTCGGCGAATTCCAGCAGCGGATTGCTCTCGGCGATCTGCCGCAGTTCGGCCTCCAGCTCCAGCTGCGACAATTGCAACAGACGGATCGCCTGCTGCAGCTGCGGCGTCAGGGTCAGTTGCTGGTGGAGGCGAAACTGCAGTGCGGGTTTCATGCCAGCCAGGTCGAAGGAACTCGCAGCCATCCTAGCGCTTGCTCGCAGATGCGGCCATAGCCGCATGCAACCGATTGCCGGGTAACGGCAATCAGAGGCGGAATTCGCGGCCCAGGTAGACCTCGCGCACCTTTTCGTCGGCCAGGATGTGCGCCGGGGTGCCGCGCGAAAGTACTTCGCCTTCGCTCATGATGTAGGCGCGGTCGCAGATGCCCAGTGTCTCGCGCACATTGTGGTCGGTGATCAGCACGCCGATGCCGCGCTCCTTCAGGTGCCGCACGATGCGCTGGATCTCGCCGACCGAGATCGGGTCGACGCCGGCGAACGGCTCGTCCAGCAGCATGTAGCGCGGCTGCGCGGCCAGCGCACGGGCGATTTCCACACGGCGGCGTTCGCCACCGGAAAGGCTGATGCCCTTCTGGTCGGCGATATGGCCGATCTTCAGTTCGTCCAGCAGGCTTTCCAGCTCGCTGTTGCGCTGCTGCTCGCTGAGGCCATCGCGTAGTTCCAGCACCGCCATGATGTTGTCGGCCACGCTGAGCCGGCGGAACACCGAAGCCTCCTGCGGCAGGTAGCCGATGCCGAGCTTGGCGCGTGCATGCATCGGCAGGCCGGTGATGTCCTGCTTGTCCAGCTTGATGCTGCCAGCATCGGCCTCGATCAGACCGACCACCATGTAGAAGCAGGTGGTCTTGCCGGCCCCGTTGGGGCCAAGCAGACCGACCACTTCACCCTCGCGGATCGAGAACGCGAAATCGCGCACCACCTTGCGTGCCTTGAAACTTTTTTGCAGACCGTCGGCGGAGAGCATCGGTTACGGCTGTCCGTGGGTAGCAGTCGAGGTGCTGGGGGCCGGTGTTGCGTCCGGCGCAGTCGCCGAAGCCGGCTTGGTAGCGGCTGGCGTGGTGGCGTGCTGCGGTGCCGTGGCAGCAGGTTTGGGCTTGGGCAGGATGATGCCGTGCACCAGGCCGTCGCCGCTGGATTCGCCGGTGATCAGCTGGGTGTTGGTGTTGTAGGTCAGCTTTTCGCCATGGAACTCGCCGCGACCTTGCTGTTTCATCTGGGCACGGGTGGTGAGCACGGCAATGCCGTTGATGTTGTCGTAATCGAGCGTGACGGCATCGCCTTGCACCAGCTGGTTGTTCTCGTCCAGCTGCTGGATATGCGCCAAGTTGCCGGTAACCACGATGCGGGCGATCTGGGTATCGGCGTCGAGGTACATCTTGGCCACATCGCCGGTGACCAGCAGGGAGCCCTGGGTGATTTTGACGTTGCCGGTGAGAGTGGTGACCGTGTTCGGCGCGTTGAACGCGTTGGTGGTCTTCGCCACGTAATTCATCGGCAGATCGCGATCCGATTTCTTGGCCAGCGCGAGCGTGGGCAGCAGAGTCAGCAGCGCTGCCGAGAGCAGGCCGATGGCGAGCTTACGACTTGCGCTTGCGTGGTGGGAACGTGCCGTGGCTGTCATCGAGCAACTCCAGGTGATTGTCGTTGAGATTGGCACGCATGCCGACCCCGTTCATTCTAGCGTCGCCTTGGATCATCTGTGCCGGCGCCGCAGTTTCCATGCGGTTTTCCTTGGGCCACGCGGTGATGTCGGTGGTGTACATGTCCGCGGCGGCGGTGTCGGCATACGCATTGCGGTGCATGTGGACCGGCCCTTGCAACTTGAGCAGGGTGCCGGGCTTGTTGACCCAGCCGTACAGCGACTCGCCTTCCCAGTCCGGTACGCCGGGTTGCTTGGCGGGCATCTGGAAGGTCGGCGTATTGAGGTAGAGTGAGTCGTCGCCCTCGCGCCGCTCCAGGTGCGGCGACTGCACCCGCAATCCGGGCTGGCCGTCGACGTTGTATTCGGTCACGCGGGCGTTGATCAGCGTATAGCCGGAACGTGGCGGTCCCACAAAATCATGGGTTTCCGCTGACGGCCCCATCCACCACAGTAGCAACTGGAGCATGCCCGCGGCGAGCGCGATCACGATGATCGCGGCCGGCAGGCGCCGGTCGCGCAGCCAGAGCCATAACTTCACTGCCAACGCTCCCGCTCGGCGGCGCTCTTGCCCTGCGCCTGCAGGATCAGGTCGCAGGCTTCACGCGCGGCGCCCATGCCACCACTTTTGCTGGTCTGCCAGTGCGCCTGCTCGACGACCCACGGATGCGCGTTGGCCACCGCCACCGCCAACCCGGCGATGCGCATCGGCGGCAGGTCGGGCAGGTCGTCGCCGATGAAGGCGGCCTGCTCAGGCGTGAGATGCAGTGCGTCGAGCAGCTCCAGCAGACAGGCGCGCTTGTCGGCCTGACCCTGGTAGACGTGAGCGATGTCCAGTTCCTCGGCGCGCAGCGCGACTGGATGGCTGATCCGCGCGGTGATCAGTGCCACCTGCACGCCATTCGCCTGCAGCTGTTTCAGGCCGACGCCGTCATGCACGTGGAATACCTTGGTTTCGTGACCGCCCTCGCCGTACCACAGCCGCCCGTCGGTCAGGGTGCCGTCCACATCGAACACGGCCAAGCGAACCTTGGCGGCACGGGCGAGGATGTCGGCGGGAAGATTTGCGAGGTAGGGGGAGTTGGGCACGGTTTTTGGGGTTCGGGGTGGAAAAGCGTCAAGAGCGGGCTTGCCTGATTTTCTGATTTGCCAAGGCAAATCAGATCAGACCACACGTGCACGGAGCAGATCATGAATGTTCAGCGCGCCGACCACGTGCTGTTCGTCATCGACCACCAGCAACGCATGGATCTGGTGCCTTTCCATCAACTGCGCCGCTTCGGCGGCCAGCTTGTCGGCGCCGATCGTCTTCGGGCCGCGGGTCATCAGCTCGGCCACGGTTGCACCGCGCAGATCCACCCCTTCGTCGTCCAGCGCGCGGCGCAGATCGCCGTCGGTAAAGACTCCCAGCAAGCGTTGCTCGGCGTCGACCACGGCGGTCATGCCCAGGTGCTTGCGGGTCATCTCGACCAGGGCAGAGGTCAACCCGGCATCTGGCGATACGCGTGGCACATCGTCACCGGTGTGCATCACGTCACTGATGCGCAACAACAGGCGGCGGCCGAGACTGCCGGCCGGATGCGAGCGGGCGAAATCGTCCGAGGTGAAACCGCGCGCTTCCAGCAATGCGATCGCCAGCGCGTCGCCCAGCACCAGCGCGACCGTGGTACTGGTGGTCGGCGCCAGGCCCAGCGGGCAGGCTTCGCTGGAAATGCTGCCGTCCAGATGCACGTCGGCCTGGCTCGCCAGCGAGGAGCCGGGCTTGCCGGTGATGGCGATCAGCGGGATGCCTTGCCGCTTGATCACCGGCAGGATGAACAGCAGTTCGTCGGTCTCACCCGAGTAGGACAGCGCCAGCACCACGTCCTGCGGCAGGATCATGCCGAGGTCGCCATGGCTGGCTTCGCCCGGATGCACGAAGAACGCCGGCGTCCCGGTGGAAGCCAGGGTGGCGGCGATCTTGCGCGCCACGTGCCCGGATTTGCCCATGCCGCTGACGATCACCCGGCCCTTGCAGGCCAGGATCAGCTGGCAGGCCTCGACAAACTCCGGGCCGATCCGTGAGTCGAGCGCATGCACGGCATTCGCTTCGGTGGCGATGACGGTGCGTGCGCTGCGGATGATGGCGTCCGGCTTCAGGTCGATCGGGGCAGGTGGCGCGATGCGTGCGTTCATGGGGACTCGATGGAAGGAGGGGCGGATGCCGGAATCAACGTGACGCGAGGTATCGGTCAGGGCGTTCCCGGTATCACCGTCGTTTCTGTGCCAGCGGATTTCCATTACCATGGCATATTCGCATTTTAACGTCATAAGTCTGCATGTTGGATTCGGCAAGCGCCTGCATCCATGCCGTGCCGACTCTGCTCCCGTATTGGAAACCCCCGATGGACCCAGCCAGCATCCAGGCAATGATCGAAAATGGCTTGCCCGGAGCACAGGTCGAGGTCAGTGGTGCCGATGGCGTGCATTTCGAGGCCACCGTGGTGGCCAGCCAGTTCGCCGGCAAGCTGCCGCTGGCGCGGCATCGGCTGGTCTACGCCACGCTGGGTGACTTGATGGGCGGCGCGATCCACGCGCTGGCGTTGAAAACCCTGACACCCGAGGAAGTCGCGGCGCGCCGTTGAGGCTGCAGCCGCCATTCCTCTTTCCGAATTATTGAAGGAAAACGATGGCCAAGATCCTGATCAGTGGCGGTGTGCCGCTTCATGGCGAGGTCGGCATTTCCGGCGCCAAGAACGCCGTGCTGCCAATTCTTGCCGCCTGCCTGCTGGCCGATGAGCCGGTCAGCATCGGCAATGTGCCGCATCTGCACGACGTCACCACCTTCATCGAGCTGCTCGGCCAGATGGGCGTGCAACTGGTGCTGGACGACCGCATGAAGATGCATGTCGACCCGCGCACCACCAGCACCTGCGTGGCGCCGTACGACCTTGTACGCACGATGCGTGCCTCGATCCTGGTGCTTGGCCCGCTGGTGGCGCGTTTCGGCCAGGCTGAGGTCTCGCTGCCGGGCGGTTGCGCGATCGGTTCGCGCCCGGTCGACCAGCATATCCGTGGCCTGCAGGCGCTGGGCGCCGAGATCAGCGTCGAGAACGGCTACATCAAGGCGAAGGCGAAGCGGCTCAAGGGTGCACGCATCGTGATGGACATGGTTACCGTCACCGGCACCGAAAACATCATGATGGCTGCCACTCTGGCGCAGGGCACCACGGTGATCGAGAACGCCGCGCAGGAACCCGAAGTGGTCGATCTGGCCTACTGCCTGATGGCGATGGGTGCGCAGATCGAGGGCGCCGGCACCTCGACCATGGTGATCCACGGCGTCGAGCGCCTGCACGGTGCGGAATACGACGTGCTGCCCGACCGCATCGAAACCGGCACCTTCCTGGTGGGCGCCGCCATGACCGGCGGTAAGGTACGCACGCGGCATGCCCGCGCCGACACGCTCGATGCGGTGCTGGCCAAGCTGGAGGAATCCGGCGCGCACATCTCGACCGGCGACGACTGGATCGAGCTGGACATGGGTGGACGCCGGCCGAAGGCGGTGAACATCAGCACCGCACCGTATCCGGCATTTCCCACCGACATGCAGGCGCAGTTCACCGCGCTCAACTGTGTTGCCGAAGGTACCGGTGTGGTGATCGAGACCGTGTTCGAGAACCGTTTCATGCATGCACAGGAATTGCAGCGTCTGGGTGCAAACATCCAGCTCGAAGGCAATACCGCGGTAGTGAAGGGCGTGCAGCAGATGAGCGGTGCACCGATCATGGCCACCGATCTGCGTGCGTCGGCCTGCCTGGTGCTGGCCGGTCTGGTGGCGACAGGCGACACTATCGTCGATCGCGTCTATCACATCGATCGCGGCTACGAGAACATCGAAGAGAAACTCGGCGTGCTCGGTGCGAAGATACGTCGCCTGCCGAACTGACCCGTCGTTACTGCCAGGGAGAGCGGTGCATGACGTTTTACTGGCGGCTCAAGAACATCCCGGAACTGCGCGACGTGGCTGCGCGGGATCGGCGCGAATGGTGGTGCGAAGCGCTCGTGCGCAGTCGCACGAAACGCGCCCAACGGATATCCGCAACGATCGGCATCGCCGTAACGGTGGGTACCGTATTTGCGTTGAATCACTCGGATTGGGGGCTGCTGGCGAGTCTGCTGGTCGTTGCTGGTGTCGCAGAATGGATACACCATATCCGCTACCAGCAACCGCGCGCACGGGAATGGTTGCGTCTGCACATCCATGACGAGAAGTTCGACTGAATCATCGGACACTGGGCCGGAGGCTACGCCATCAGACCGCGCAACCATGAGCGCGGATCTACCGATTTCTTCGCAGACCCCACGCAAGCACCAGCCAGCAGGGCAGTGCGAGCAGCAGCCATGGCTGGTTCTGCTGCACGGTGCCGGGCAGCAAGTGCAGCAGGATCGCGACCAGTGCCGCGAGCAGCTGCAGCGCAATCACGCCATCGATGAAGCGTGAGGCGGCGAGACCGCGCCGCGATCGCCACAGCGTCGGCAGCAGCAGGAACGCCAGCGGATTGAACAGCAGCAGGTTGGCGTTGGCCCAGGCCGAGTGATGCGCGGTCAGCGTCCACAGCACCAGCAGCAGGACGCCGACAAGGCCGGCCGCGAGCAGGTACAGCGTGCCGAGCAGGGCGTAACCGGTCGGCCACCAGCGTCGTGTCGCGATGATCAGCACGGCGAGCAACAGCCCGGCCAGTGCCAGTGGCAGGCGCAGGTCGGGTGCGGTCGTCGGCGGCACATCGAGCCGGTTCGGCGACAACAGCTGCTCACTCAGCAGCAGCGGCTGGCCGTTGTCGAGGTGCACATCGCGCAATTGCGCCTGCAGCACCATCGGCAGAAAACTTTCCTGCCACGCGTTGAGCGGCTGGTCGGCATACGGCCCCAGGCCCAGATCCATCACCAGCATCAGCCACGGTTGTGCGCTCATCAGGCGGGCGGTCTGCTGGCGATAGGTCATGCCGCCGGCACGTGCGCTGAGCTGGGTTTTCAGCACTCCGCCGAGCGCCTGGTTCAGCGCATCGCGCACGCGGGTGGTGCAGTTGTCGGCGTAGTAGTCGTAGTTGTAGCCGGCATTTTCCGGGCGCAGGTTCCATAGCAGGAAGTCGCGCAGTGCGGCGGCCTGGTCAGCGTTCAGTGCCAGCCGTTGGCGGGTCACCGAACGACCGTCCTGCACATAGCTGGCCTGCTCGGGTTCGCTGTAGCCGGCGTCCATCAGGTAATGCATGCGGCCGCGGGCGAAGTTGAGGAAGAAGTTCGACTCGTTGAAGTCGAACACGCCGTAGTTGAAGTCGACCGCTTCACCCGAAACGCCGTCGCGCAACTCGATTGCGTCGTGGCCGAAACGCTCCCAGTAGGTGGCACCGGGACCATAGCTGATCAGCGACACCTCGAGGTTGGCACCGGGTGCATTGGCGACGCTGGCATGCGCGCTGGAAAGCATGCCGAACAGCAACAACGCGAACAGCAGCAGGGTGGAACCGGTGCGATGCATGCGGCGGGAGTCTCGGCAGGGAAGCGCAGGGGTGTCGTGCGAAGAAAGTGTCAGGCGGCCACGGCGTCAGTCAGCTGCAGGCGTCCGCGCAGCGAATTGCTCATCGCCTCGGTGATCATCACGTCGACGAACTGGCCGATCAGGCGCGGGTTGCCGGGGAAGTTGACGAAGCGCATGTTCTCGGTGCGACCGGTCAGCTCGCTCGCATCGCGCGTGCTGGGCTTTTCCACCAGCACGCGTTGCACGCTGCCGATCATCGCCTGGCTGATCTTCCTGGCGTTCTCGTTGATCGTCGCCTGCAGCCGCATCAGTCGCGCGTGCTTCTCCGTCGCGGGCGTGTCGTCGGCGAGATTCGCCGCCGGTGTGCCGGGGCGCGAGGAGAAGATGAAGGAGAAGCTCTGATCGAAGCCGATGTCCTCGATCAACTTCATGGTCTTCTCGAAATCCGCTTCAGTCTCGCCGGGGAAGCCGACGATGAAATCGGACGACACGCAAATATCCGGGCGTACCGCGCGCAGCTTGCGGATCTTCTGCTTGAACTCCAGCGCGGTGTAGCCGCGCTTCATCGCGCTGAGGATACGATCGGAGCCGGCCTGCACCGGCAGGTGCAGGTAGTTCGCCAACTGCGGCACGTTGGCGTAGGCCTCGATCAGCGAGTCGGAGAACTCCAGCGGATGCGAGGTGGTGAAGCGGATGCGGCCGATGCCGTCGATCTGCGCGATCGCGTGGATCAACACGGCGAGATCCGCGATGCCGCCGTCGTGGGTGGGCCCACGATACGCGTTGACGTTCTGACCGAGCAGGTTCACTTCGCGTACGCCTTGCGCGGCAAGCTGCGCGACTTCGACGAGCACATCGTCAAATGGACGGCTGAGCTCCTCACCGCGGGTATACGGCACCACGCAATAGCTGCAGTACTTCGAGCAACCTTCCATGATCGAGACGAAGGCGGTCGGGCCTTCGGCGCGCGGTTCGGGCAGGCGATCGAACTTCTCGATCTCGGGGAAGCTGATGTCAACCTGCGGCTTGCCGCTGGCGCGCTGCTGCTCGATCAGCTGGGGCAGGCGATGCAGGGTCTGCGGACCGAACACCAAGTCGACATACGGCGCGCGCTTGACGATCGCATCACCTTCCTGCGATGCCACACAGCCGCCGACGCCGATCAGCACTGGCCTGCCATCCTTCTTGTGCTGCTTCCAGCGGCCGAGCTGGCTGAATACCTTCTCCTGCGCTTTCTCGCGGATCGAGCAGGTGTTGATCAGGATCACGTCGGCCTCGGACTCGTCCTGGGTCAGTTCCATGCCGTGCGACGCCTTCAGCACGTCGGCCATCTTGGCCGAGTCGTACTCGTTCATCTGGCAGCCGTGGGTCTTGATGAAAAGCTTGCCGCTCATGGCGTGGAAATACCTGGTTCGTGAAGCAGTAGGTGCAATTCGCTTAACCACGCAGTTTACCCGTGCGACGGCAACGCCGCCAGCTGATCGGCATGGCGGATCAAGCACTTGCGCCGGTGAGAGACGGTTTTCGTCGGGTGGGGAGGGTCCGCGCCACCCAAGCGCACCGGGTACGAAAGCGCTGCCGTAGTGCACGAAATCGTCAGCGCACACTTGGCGGCGGCAACGCATGGCGGCACACTGCGCCCCATGTTCGACGTCGCAAACCACGGGGGAAGCGTCGATCGGCCTGCCGGGGGCTTCCCATTACGTTCGATCCTGTCCCGGGTCGTGCTGGGCTGTGCCCTGCTGTGGGCCGGGTGCTGGTGCACCGGGGCACGCGCCGGCACGCTGTATCAGTGCACCGGCGCCAGCGGCGAGGTGGCGTACAGCAGCAGCAAGGCCGGCTATCACGGCTGCAGGGCGATCAGCAGTTATGTCGCACCGACCCCGCGTCGTCAGGTGCCGCCGGTGCGAGTCACTTCGTTGAACGGGGTGACTGGCTCGGTCGAGACTACGGCGCATAATCTTGGAGCGGACGGGGCCGAGCCCACCTCGCTGGCCAATGTGCAGGGCAGGGTCGCGACCAGTGCACGCGAAATCGGCGAAGCGAAGGTGCAGCGTGCCTCGCTGGCAGCTGTGCAAGGCACGGTCGAAACCACAGCGAAACCACCGCTGGCGGCGGCCATCACGGGCACGCCGGGTCATTGGAGTTATCACGAATCCCGTGGCGCTGAATCACCGCTGGCAGCGGTCGCGGATGCCCCGGATACGCGCGTCCTGCGCGGCGCGGTCTATCGCATCGTGCAGGCGGACGGCAGCGTGGAATACACCAACCTGCGCCCGGCTGGCCAGAAGAGCCATAGCGTGACCATGTTGTTCACCTATATCGCCAGTTGTGTCGCCTGCGACCTGCATTCGACGATCCGCTGGGGCAGCGTCTCGCTGAACCTGGTCGCCTATGCCGACACGATCCGCGCCGCCAGCATCGAGTACGGGGTCGACGAGGCGTTCCTGCGCGCAATCATTCATGCCGAGAGCGCGTTCAATCCGCGTGCGTTGTCGCTCAAGGGTGCGCAGGGGCTGATGCAGCTGATGCCGGCCACCGCCGGGGACATGGGTGTGCTGGACGCGTTCAACACCGACCAGAACATCCGCGGTGGCGCGCGTTACCTGAGCCTGCTGCTGCACGACTTCAACGGCAGCGAACGACTGGCCGCCGCCGCCTACAACGCCGGTCCCGGCGCAGTACAGCGTTACAGCGGCGTGCCACCGTATGCCGAAACCCAAGTGTATGTAGAACGCGTGGAAACCCTGCGCAAGCGCTATGGCGCGGCGATCCATCCACCGCTGGCGGCTGCGGGCGGGCGCGGCTGAATCATTCGCCGGAGGATGGGCTGGCGTTCGTCGGTGGCCGTTGGGTCAGGGTGACCTCGACATGCAACGCAGCGCCATTGCGCAGGCCGGAGACTTCCACCGTGCTGCCTGGCTTCAATGCGGCTTCGCGCCGGCGCAGGTCGGCCGGATCGAGGATATCGTCATCGCCGATGCGCAGCAGGATGTCGTGTGGTTTGATGCCGGCCTGCGCGGCCGGGCCGCCCGGGTAGACCTCGGTGACCTCCACGCCGCGCGCCGCTGCCGGCAGGCCACCGTTGGCTGCCACTGGCACGAACGCATAATCGGCGCCCAGCCAGCCACGCACGACGTGGCCGGTGGCGATGAGCTGATCCAGTACCTTGCGCGCGGTGGCGACCGGAATCGCGAAACCGATGCCCTCGGCGCCGTATGCCTTGCTGATCAGCAAGGTATTGATACCGACGAGCTCACCCTGGGTATTGATGAGGGCGCCGCCCGAGTTGCCCAGATTGATCGCCGCGTCGGTCTGGATGAACTCCTCGGCACTGCCGCTGTTCAACTGGCGCTCCACCGCACTGACAATACCCATCGTCACGGTCTGGTTGAGGCCGAGCGGGTTGCCGATCGCGAGCACCACGTCGCCGGCGCGCAACGGCTGCTGGTCGGCCATGCGTATCACCGGCAAGTTGCTGGCGTTGATCTTCAGGACCGCCAGGTCGGTTTCCTCGTCAGCGCCGACGAGCGTGGCATTGGCGATGCGCCCGTCGTACAGCAATACCTGGATGTCTTTCGCGTGGGCGATCACGTGGTTGTTGGTCAGCACGTAGCCCTGGCCTTGCGCACTGACGATGACGCCGGAGCCGAGGGTCTGCTCGCTGTGCTGATAAGTGGTGGGCTGGCCGCCGAACAACTGCTGCAGCACGGGATTGTCGTACATCCGCACCGCCGGCTCGGTGACGAGCTTGTTGGCGTAGATGTTCACCACCGAGGGCGCTGCGATGGCGACTGCGTCGGCGTACGAGACTGGGCCGTTGCCCATGTGCGTGGTGGTCGTTGGTGCGACCGGTACCGTGGCCACGCCAAAACGTGCGCGCAGGCGCTCACCGCTGCCGGGCCAGAACAGGCCGATCACGAACGCCACCGCCAGGCCGAGGACGACGAAGCGGGCAATGAAGGCAAGCGTGCCGGCGGCATGTTTCATGTCGAAAGGAGGGAGTTCCGGCAAATCATGGCGAGGGTCACGGCGGATCGACTTCGCCGGGATGCGGTTTTATTGTACGGGGCGGGGCCTGACGCTACACTAACGCGATTTTTGCGGGGTCCAAAACCCCACCATGCATTGCAAGTACCGGAGAGCCTGATGGCGAACGAAGTCGTCGACCACGGCCGCCGCCGTTTCCTGACAGCGACCACCGCGGTGGTCGGTGGTCTGGGAATCGTGTCGGCAGCTGTGCCCTTCATCAAGTCGTGGGAACCCAGCGCGCGCGCCAAGGCCGCTGGCGCTCCGGTTACCCAGTCGCTCAAAAAGATCGAGCCCGGTCAGCAGCTGATCGTGGGCTGGCGCAGCCTGCCGGTCTTCATCGTCAACCGCACGCCGGCCCAGCTGGCGACGTTGCCGCAGCAGGACCCGCGGCTGGTCGATCCGAAGTCGGACGGCAGTTCGGCCGCGCAGCAGCCGAAATACGCGCAGAACGAGACCCGCTCGATCAAGCCTGAGTGGCTGGTGATGGTCGGCATCTGCACCCACCTGGGTTGCGTGCCGAACTTCGTGGGCGAGATGAAGCCGGAGCCGTTCGATCCGAACTGGCAGGGTGGCTACTACTGCCCCTGCCACCATTCGCGTTACGACATGGCCGGTCGTGTATACCAGGGTGTGCCGGCGCCGAAGAACATGGAAATCCCGCCGTACAACTTCATCGATGATTCGACCATCCAGATTGGCGTGGATCCGAAGGGGGCTGCGTAATGGCCAACGTATTCACGAACATCGGTGACTGGGTCACCGAGCGCGCGCCGAACATGATGCCGATGTACCGCAAGCACATGACGGAGTACTACGCGCCGAAGAACTTCAATCTCTGGTACTACTTCGGTTCGCTGGCGATCGTGGTGCTGGTCAACCAGATCGTCACCGGCATCTTCCTCACCATGAACTACAACCCGAGCGCGGCGGGCGCGTTCGACTCGGTGCAGTACATCATGCGTGACGTGGAGTGGGGCTGGCTGATCCGCTACATGCATTCCACCGGTGCCTCGCTGTTCTTCGTGGTGGTGTTCCTGCACATGTTCCGCGGCATCATGTACGGCTCGTACAAGAAGCCGCGCGAGCTGGTGTGGCTGCTCGGCATGCTGATCTTCCTGGTGCTGATGGCCGAGGCGTTCATGGGCTACGTGCTGCCGTGGGGCAACATGTCGTTCTGGGGCGCCAAGGTGATCGTGTCGCTGTTCGGCACCATCCCGGTGATCGGCGGCACCCTGGTCGAGTGGATCATGGGCGACTTCCTGCCGGCCGATGCCACGCTGAATCGCTTCTTCGCGCTGCACGTGATCGCGTTGCCGCTCGTGCTGCTGCTGCTGGTGGTGCTGCACATCGCCGCGCTGCATGAAGTGGGTTCGAACAACCCGGACGGCGTCGAGATCAAGAAGGGTCCCAAGGGCAACCGCTGGGATGCGCTGAAGCCGGCCGACGGCATTCCGTTCCACCCGTACTACACGGTGAAGGATCTGTTCGGCGTGGGCTTCTTCCTGCTGATCGCCGCCTTCATCATCTTCTTCGCGCCGACCTTCGGTGGCTGGTTCCTCGAGCACGACAACTCGATCATGGCCAACAACCTGGTCACCCCGGCCGAGATCAAGCCGGTGTGGTACTTCACGCCGTTCTACGCGATCGTGCGCATGGTTCCGTCCTTCCTCGGCACCGCCGTGTGGGGCGTGCTGGCGATGTTCGGTGCGATCGCCGTGCTGTTCCTGATGCCGTGGTTCGACCGCGGCCAGGTCAAGTCGATCCGCTACCGCGGCACCGGCTACAAGGTGGCGCTGGGCGTGTTCGTGATCGCGTTCCTCGGTCTCGGTGCGGTCGGTGCCGGCATCACGGCGGAAGTGATTCCCGAGTGGTTCGGCAACGTCGACCTCACGACCTGGGAAAACGCGTTTGGTCGCCTGATGACCCTGCTTTACTTCGGCTTCTTCGCGTTCCTGTGGGCCTATACGCATTTCGGCTGGGAGAAGACCAAGCCGGTTCCGGATCGGGTGACGATGCATGACTAAGCGGCAGATCACGATGAAGCATTTTCTCTCCTCGGCCGCGCTGGCACTCGGCTTGCTGGTCGGCACCATGCCGGCACACGCCGAAGGCGAATCCGGGCTGCTCAAGTCCGGTGCCGACGTGCGCGACCAAGCTTCGTTGCAGCGCGGCGCCAAGCTGTTCTTCAACTACTGCGTCGGCTGCCACTCGCTGAAGTACGTGCGCTACTCGCGCATTTCCGAGGATTTGGGCCTGTCCGAACAGGAAGTGATGCAGAACCTCAACTTCACCGGGGCCAAGTTCGACGATCCGGTGATTTCGCACATGCCGGCCGAGTCGGCAGGCAAGTGGTTCGGCAAGGCTCCGCCGGATCTGTCGCTGGAAGCGAGTGCTAAGAGTTCGGATTGGGTCTACACCTACCTCAATACGTTCTATCTGGATCCGCACAGCCCGATCGGCTGGAACAACACCACGCTGCCGAATGCCGCGATGCCGTTCCCGCTGTGGGAACTGCAGGGCATGCAGACGGCGGAATACAAGCCGGGCACCAACGAGGTGGAGAAGCTGGAGCTGAGCAAGCCGGGCAAGCTGACGCCGGCGCAGTTCCAGCAGGCCACCCGCGACCTGACCAGCTTCCTGGAATACGCGTCCGAGCCGGCCGCCCTGCAGCGTCACCATTACGGGATCTGGGTGCTGCTGTTCCTGGCGTTCTTCACCTTGCTGGCCTACATGCTCAAGAAGGAATACTGGAAGGACGTCCACTGACGCCCAGTAGCATCTCCGACTGCGGCGGCCACGAGCCGCCGCAGTCGTCTCATCGATGAGGAAGTGCGCATGGTTCAAAGCGTTCGCTCGCGTACCGTACTGACGCTCTACACCACGGCCGATGACATCCAGTGTCATCGCGCGCGGCTGGTATTGGCCGCCAAGGGGGTCAGTTATGAGCGGGTGCTGGTGGATCCGGCCCGTCCGCCGGAGGATCTGATCGATCTCAACCCGTACGCCAGCACACCGACCCTGATCGACCGTGATCTCACCCTGTTCGATACGGCGGTGGTTTGCGAATACCTCGACGAGCGTTATCCGCATCCGCCGCTGATGCCTATCGATCCGCAGTCGCGCGCGCGGTTGCGCGTGGCGGCGGTGCGTATCGAGAAGGACTGGCTGCCGGAAGTGGAGATTATCCGCGCCGGTGGCCGCCCGGTAGAGGCGGCGCGCAAACGTCTGCGCGAGCAGCTGCTGTCTACCTTGCCACTGTTCAAGGCATCAAAATTCTTTCTCAATCCGGAAATGAGCCTGGCCGATTGTCTGGTCGCGCCGGTGATCTGGCGGCTGCCGTGGCTCGGGGTAGAGCTCGGCCGCGAAGGCAAGCCGATCGTCGATTACGGTGAGCGACTGTTCCACAGCCAGGGTTTTGCGCGCAGCATGACCGATCAGGAAAAGGCGATGCGGCAACTCCATGAGCAAGCATGACACCGTACCAATGAGCTCCAATCGCCCGTATCTGCTGCGGGCGATCTACGACTGGATCAGTGACAACAACCTCACGCCCTACGTGCTGGTCGACGCCACCGTAGCGGGCGTGCGAGTGCCGCCGCAGGTGATCAAGAACGGGCAGGTCGTGCTCAACCTCGCGATGCGCGCAGTAGCGAATCTGGATCTGGGCAACGAATGGATCAGCTTCCAGGCGCGCTTTTCCGGCGCCAGCCAGACGATCCAGATTCCGGTGCAGGCGATCTTGGCGCTGTATGCGCAGGAAAACGGGCAGGGCATGATGTTTCCGGCCGACGAAGAGGGCGGCGACACACCGCCGCCGTCCTCACCAGAGCCCGACGATACGCCCCCGGCACCCGCTGCCGACGAAGGCGGCGAGAAGCCCAAGCGCGGCGCACCGCATCTGCGCGTAGTCAAGTAACAGCTTTGCGACGCGAGCTGGGGATCCCATGCGGGCTGCCTTCAATGCAGCCGGTCATCCATGCGCGGACGCGGATGCAGCAACACGACATTGCTGGTGGGTGCGGGCAGGGCTGGGTCGTGTGACACTGATCCAGAATGGGCCTCGCGCGGCGGCAACGATGCGATCGTCGGCAGGCTCAGGCTGGTCAAGGCGTCATCGAGCATCCACAACCGCCCCGGTTCGCGATCGTGCCCGTCGATGCTTACTTCGAAGCCATAGCAACGTTCGAGTCGGCGCAGGCCATTGACACGACGCAGCCGCAGGCCGCGCAGGCCGACCGTCTCGTCCAGTAGCTGCAGCCCATGCTGCTGGCATTGCCGGCGCGCTTCACGCACGGCGCGCTCGCGCGCCACGCTGAGCTTCAGCCACAGCCCGACGATGGTGGCAAGCACCAGCAACAGCAGCAGACTGGAAAGATCATTCATGCCAGCAGTGTGTGGGCGGGAACGCCGGTGTGCAAGCCGACCAGGTGCGACTCAGCTCAGTTGCAGCCGCAGCGACAGATCGATTGCCCGCACATGCTTGGTCAGCGCGCCGACCGAGATGAAGTCCACGCCGGTACGGGCAAACTCGCCGATCGTGTGCAGGTCGACGTTGCCGGATACTTCCAGCGGCACGCGGCCAGCGGTGTACTGCACGGCTGCCGCCATCTGCGCCAGGCTGAAGTTGTCCAGCATGATCCGGTCCACGCCAGCGTCCAGTGCCTGCGCCAATTCATCGGAGTTTTCCACTTCGACCTCGAGCAGCAGGTCCGGGTGCAACCGGCGCGCCGCCTGTACTGCGGCATTGATGCTGCCGGCGGCGATGATGTGGTTTTCCTTGATCAGGATCGCGTCGTACAGGCCGATGCGATGGTTGTGGCCACCGCCGCAGCGCACCGCGTATTTCTGTGCGAGGCGCAGGCCGGGCACGGTCTTGCGGGTGTCCAGGATACGCACCTTGGTGCCGGCAACGGCAGCCACATACTCGGCGGTCACCGTGGCGGTGCCGGACAGCAACTGCAGGAAGTTCAGCGCCGAACGCTCGGCACTGACCAGCGAGCGGGCATGCCCTGACAGGCGGCAGATCATCGCGCCGGCACTGACCCGTTGCCCGTCATGCGCCTGCCAGTCGATCCGTACGGTGGGGTCCAGCCGGCGAAAACAGGCATCGAACCATGCCGTACCGGCGATCACCGCCGCGTCGCGACAGGTCAGTTCGGCCTGCGCGTGGGCATCGATCGGCAGCAGTTCAGCGGTGGCGTCGCCCTGGCCAAGATCCTCCGCGAGGGCACGTTCGACATCGATGGAAATGTGGGCGGCATCCGGCGCCGCCGGCAGGGACGGTGGACTCATTCGGTGTCCGTAGCCGGCGAAGGGCTCTCCGGCTGGCTCAGGCGGCCGACGATCGCACTCAGTGCGCGATCGAACAATGCATTGGCGGCAAGTATCCGGGCCTTGCCGTCGATCAGCAGGATGGCCAGCTCCTGTGGCGAGTAGTCGGCCACTTTCAGGCCGCGCCGGTTGACGAACAGATAACGCCCGCTCATCGGACTGATCCACGACAGCTTGGCGCGGACCATCGGCTCGTCGAGGTGGCTGAACTCCAGCCATGTACCCGGCTGCAACACCTGGACTTGCTGCCATTCGGGACTGTCCGGCGGTACCGCAAGACTGTCCTCGATAGGAGTGTCGTCCGGCTCGGCATCGCGTTCGATCACCGGCTGGATGCTGTCGGGGATCGCCAGCATTGCGGTGTCCTCGTCGGTGGTAATGGTCTCGGCCGCCGCCACCGGTTCGCCGAGCTGCTGCCGGTAATAGGCGTGCAATTGGCCCAGCAAACGCTCGATGTCGTGCTCCTGGAACGCCACATTGGCCAGGCCCAGACGCAGCGAGCGCTCGATGCCGGGCAGCATCTGCCGCAGCATCTGCCGGCTTTCCGGATCCGGCGCGGGACGGGTGCTGACAATGAAGTCATCGACGAAGTGCAGGGCACTTCTGAACTCGGGCGAGGACTCACCCTGGCGCAACAGGGTCAAGACCAGATGGTTGGCCCAGGCCCGCGCCAGCACGCCATGCACCAGCGGCGGCAGTTTCCGTTCGCCGATGCGATCGAGGATTTCGCGGGCGGCACGACGACGCGCCTGTTCGAGCTTCTCGCGGCCACGGGTGGATTCGGCCACACGCTGTTCGGCCAGTTCGGAGCGACGCTTGTTGACGTCCTGGAACTGCTGCAGGTCGACCAGCAGGCGCTCGAAGATGCCCATGTCATCGTCGAAGTCGTGCAGCAGATGCTCGACCACCGACTTCACCTTGTCGTGCAGGCGGCGGTCGCGGTCGGACTCTTCCGACCAGCTCTTGGCCTGCTCGGCCAGACAGTCCAGCAGCCGGCGTGCCGGGTGCTGGCGGTGCGCGAACAGCTTGCGGTCGAGGATCGCCGCCTTGAGGTAGGGGATCTGCAGGCGCGCCAGCATGACCTGCATCTCGGCCGGCAGGTTGCGGTCCTCCAGGATGAATTCGAACAGCATGCCGACCAGGTCGATGGTGTCCTCATCGATGGTGGCCACGTGGCTGGGACGTTCGCCGCGCAGGGCGCCGATCTGGCTCAGCAACTGTCCCTTCAGCTGCATCACTTCACGGCTGAGTTCGGCAGCGTCGTCCGGCTGGGCGAGCGGCAACGGACCGGCGCTGGCGATCTGGCTCTGCAGCACGCTGAGTGCGCCGAGCAATTCGTTGGCCGACGGCAGCGGGCCACTCGACATCGTCTGTATTCCGCCGCTGCCGCCGCTGCCGCCCGGAGAGCCGCGACGGGCACTGAACAACGCATGCAGGGTCTGCAGCAGGTCACTCGGGATTTCGCCGGTATCCTCGCCAGTCTCTGCCTGCGCGCCGACAGGTTGTGCGCTGGCGCTGCCGGTGGCTGCAGCCTTCGCAGTGCCACCGCGCACAATCGAGTGCCGCAGCTGCGGCAACACGCCGGCACGGACCAGTTCGGTATTGATCTCCTGGTAGAGCTCTTCCAGCGACGACAGCACGTAGCGATCGAACAGCTTATAGATGATCAGCTTGACCCGCATGTCCGCACTGAGCTCATGCAGTGCCTGCCGAAACGCCTGCGACAGGATCGCCGGCGCCACCGGGTTGCCGGCGTCGTCGATCTTGTGACCGCCGCAGATCACCGACAATCGCTGGTTGACGGCGAACAGGTCGCGCGACAGCCGCGATTCGTTCTTGCCGATCATGCTGGTGATCGCCAGCGACTCTTCCAGATCGTTGTCGGCCACCAGTGACAGTTCCACCGTTCCCATCGGGCTCGGTGCGACAGGTGGCTGTGCCGGTGGATGGGTCAGTTCGCCGAGCTGCCGGCTGATCGCGCCCAGGAAGTTGCGCTCCACCGCCGGGCGGCGCTTGCGCACTTCGCGCATGCCGTCGAAATAGTGCATCTGGGCGGCATTGTTCTCGGCTTTCTCGGCCAGATCGAACAGGGCGTCGTCGACATGCTCGAAGGCGTTGCCGATCCACTGCTGCAGGCGCCGGTTGGCAATACCGCGCACGGCGTTGAGCAATTCGCCCACGCGTTCGCTGGCGGGATCCATCCGCTGGCTCAGATTGACGACTCTGGATGGATCACTGGCTTCGTTCATCGCCAATCCCCTGAAACATTGCGATATGCGGCCGGAACCCGGATGTACTGCACGGGTGATGACGATAAGCCAAAGCGGGTATCCGTGTCATGCGCGGTCTCGCAGGCGGATCAAGGCCTGCAGGATCTTACGGGGTCGTCGGGAACGCCGTCAGCTGCGTGGTGCCGATACCTTCCTCCGGCAGCATCACCGGAATGCCGTCCTCGACCCGGTAGATCACCTTGCGGTCGGTGGTGATCAGCGCCTCGGCCACGCGCTCGCGCACACCGGTGCCGGCGACGGAGTCGACCTGGCCGGCTGCGATTGCCTCATTCAGTGCATCGAGCTCGTGCTTGCTCAATGGGCGTACCGGCGTTTTGCTGACCGGACAGCACAGGATGTCGAGTAGACGCTTGTCCATGATGGGTTTTCTGGAAGGTGTCGAGGTGCTGGAAAGCCCGTACAATAACGGTTTTTGGACGGCTCGGCCATGACAGGAACTACCAAGCCGCCGCGCGTTGGCGTGGTGATGGGTTCGCGTTCGGACTGGGAAACCATGCAGCACGCGGCCGATGTGCTGACCGAGCTGGGTGTGCCGCACGAGGTGCAGGTGGTTTCCGCGCATCGTACGCCGGATCTGCTGTTCAGCTATGCCGAGCAGGCCGTGGGGCGCGGTATCCAGGTGGTCATCGCCGGCGCCGGCGGCGCCGCGCATCTGCCCGGCATGCTGGCGGCGAAAACGCGCCTGCCGGTGTTTGGCGTGCCGGTGCAGTCGAAGGCGCTCAACGGCATGGATTCGCTGCTGTCGATCGCGCAGATGCCGGCCGGCATTCCGGTGGGCACGCTGGCGATCGGCCGGGCCGGTGCGGTGAACGCCGGTTTGCTGGCGGTGGCGGTGCTGGCCTTGCACGATCCCGTGCTGGCCACGGCACTCGAGGCCTGGCGCGCTCGCCAGACCCAGGCCGTACTGGGGCAGCCGGATCCGCGTCAATGAGCGCGCCTGCTGAACTTGCGCGCACGGGTGCGCGCCGCCAGCCTGTATTGGGCATCCTGGGTGGTGGTCAGCTCGCGCGCATGCTGGCGCTGGCCGCGGCGCCGCTGGGCGTGAAGACCCTGGTGGTGGACAGCTCGGCTGACGCCTGTGCGGGGCAGGTCGCGCCGCTGGTGGTGGCCGATTGGGCCGACTATGCCGCGCTGGAAGCGTTTGCCGCGCAGGTCGATGTGGTCACCTTCGATTTCGAGAACGTGCCGGCCAAGACGGCGCACTGGCTGGCCGAGCGGGTGACGGTGTCGCCGGCGCCGCAGGCGCTGGCGGTGGCGCAGGATCGGCTGGCCGAGAAGACCCTGTTTCGCGAATGTGGCCTGCCGACGCCCGAATTCATGGCCGTGGATACGCGCGAGGAACTGGATCAGGCGCTGGCCGCCATCGGTGCGCCGGCGATCCTCAAGACGCGCCGGCTCGGCTACGACGGCAAGGGTCAGTTCCGCCTGAAGAGTGCGGCCGATGCCGCTGCCGCGTGGGCGGCGCTCGGCGCGCAGGCATCCAAGCATGGCCTGATCCTGGAAGCGTTCGTGCCGTTCGAGCGCGAGTTGTCGGTGATCGCGGCGCGTGGCCGCGACGGCGATTTCCGCATCTGGCCGTTGACCCGCAACTGGCATACCGACGGTGTGCTGGCGATGAGTCTGGCGCCGGCACCGGATATCGAATCGTTGCAGCGGCGTGCCACGACACTGGCGCGCACACTGGCCGAGCGACTGGATTACGTGGGCGTATTCGCGCTGGAACTGTTCGTCAAGGATGGCGAGTTGCTCGGCAACGAGATGGCGCCGCGGGTGCACAACTCCGGTCACTGGACGATCGAAGGCGCGCACACCAGCCAGTTCGAGAATCACGTGCGCGCCGTGCTCGGCATGCCCCTGGGGGACACCGGCGCGCGCGGCGTGTCGGCGATGTTCAACTGGATCGGTGAGCTGCCTACGGCAGAACCGGTGCTGCGCGCCGTCGATGCGCACTGGCACGATTACGGCAAGCAGGCGCGCGTGGGCCGCAAGGTGGGTCATGCCACGTTGTGCGCGCCGGATGCCAGGCAGCTGGCAGCGCGGTTGAGTGCGTTGGCCAGCACGCTGGAGCGTGAGGTGCAGGCGGAGCCGGTGCTGCAGTCGTTGGGTCACTCGTAGGTAGCGCACACCCTGGTTTCGTAGGGCGGCCACTGCCCGCCGGCTTTTGGTTTCACCGAGCGAGAGCGGCGGGCAGTGGCCGCCCTACAAAACTGTCGCGCGCAAAAAAAGTGGAGCCGTTGCCGGCTCCACTTTTTTGTTGGCGCACGCAATCAGACCAGGTTGCTGGCCGCAAAGTCCCAGTTCACCAGGTTCCAGAACGCTTCCACATACTTCGGGCGGGCGTTGCGGTAGTCGATGTAATAGGCATGCTCCCACACGTCGGCGGTGAACAGCGGCTTGTCGCTACCGGTGATCGGGGTGGCCGCATTCGAGGTGTTGACGATGCCTAGCGAGCCGTCCGGACGCTGCACCAGCCAGGTCCAGCCCGAGCCGAAGTTGCCGGCGGCGGATTTGCTGAACTCTTCCTTGAACTTGTCGAACGAACCGAACGCCTTGGTGATCGCGTCGGCCAGCTTGCCGCTCGGTGCGCCGCCGCCTTTGGGGCTCATCGAGTTCCAGTAGAACGTGTGGTTCCAGATCTGCGCGGCGTTGTTGAACACGCCACCGGAGGACTTCTTGATGATGTCTTCCAGCGCGGCATCCGCAAACTCGGTGCCTTCGATCAGCTTGTTGAGGTTGGTCACATAGGCCTGGTGATGCTTGCCGTAGTGATATTCCAGCGTTTCGGCGGAGATGTGCGGTTCCAGTGCGTTCTTCTCGTACGGCAGCGGGGGAAGTTCGATCGCCATGATGAGGCTCCTTGTCGGTGGCTGGGGAGATAGGTCGGCGCAGCGGACGGCAGCCGACGGCTGACTGATACAATATCGGTCTGTCTGCATTGTAAAGATGAAACACCGAACTATGGACATTAACGAGCAAATCCGGGCCACGCTGGCCGAGCATCCCATCGTGCTTTTCATGAAAGGCACGCCGGAATTCCCGATGTGCGGTTTTTCCAGCCGCGCCGCGCAGGCGCTGTCCAGCGCCGGGGCGACGTTCCATGCCGTGAATGTATTGGCCGATCCGCAGGTGCGCGCCGCGTTGCCGCATTTCGCGAACTGGCCCACGTTCCCGCAACTGTTCATCCAGGGCGAGTTGATCGGTGGCTGCGACATCATCGAGGATCTGAACGCTGCCGGTGAGCTGGCGCGCATGGCCAGTGACGTGACCGGAGTGGCGCCTTGATCGGCCTGCCCGTGGCCCGCTTGCCGGCGAACTGGATGCCGGCTGCCGATACCCTGGCCGATCGCGTGGTGCTGGTGACCGGCGCCTATGGTGGCCTTGGCAGCGCAGTGACGCGTGCGGTAGCCCGTGCCGGCGCCACCGTGGTGATCACCGGCAAGCGCAAGCGCCAGCTGGAGCAGTTGTACGACGCGATGCTGGCCGAAGGCTTGTCCGAGCCGGTGATCCATCCGCTCGACATGGAAGTGGCCACGCCGCGCGAATACACCGCGCTGGCCGAAGGGCTGGAGCGCGACCTTGGCCGACTCGATGGCATCGTGCATTGCGCCGCCAGCTTCACCGGACTGACGCCGATCGCGATGCACAAGCCGGACGACTGGCTGCGCGCGCTGCATGTGAATGTCTCGGCGCCGTTCGCATTGACCCAGGCCTGCCTGCCGCTGCTGAATCAGGCCAGCGACAGTGCCGCGGTGTTCATGCTGGACAATCCCGAGCTGCTGCAACGCGCGCACTGGGGTGGCTACGGCGTGTCGAAGGCGGCGCTGGAGCGCTTCGTGGCGATCCTGCACGAAGAGACCGACAGCGGTCCGCTGCGCACGCATGCGCTGCTGCCGGCGCCGATGCGTACCGCGCTGCGGCGGCAGGCGTATTTCGGCGAGGACATCATGCGGCGCCCGCTGCCGGATGCCACGGCTGCTGCCGCGGTCTATCTGCTCAGTGCGCAGGCACTGGCGGCGCGAGGTGCGGTGCTGGATCTGCGTGTCGACTGAATGCATGCGCCGGTGTCGCCGGCGTGGTGATCGCCTCACGAGAAGGGAGTCGAGATGGAAACGCAGATGACCACGTTGTCCGCGGGAATCATGTTGTTTCTGATCATGGACCCGCTGGGCAATATCCCGTTCTTCCTGAGCCTGCTCAAGGACGTGCCGCCGAAGCGCCGGCGCCGGGTGATGGTGCGCGAATTGCTGATTGCGCTGGGCGTGCTGCTGGCCTTCCTGTTCGGTGGCCAGCACCTGCTGCAGTTGCTGCAGCTGAAGCCGGATTCGATCAGTATTGCTGGTGGCATCGTGCTGTTCCTGATCGGCATTCGCATGGTATTTCCGCCGGCTGACGGCGGCGGTATCTTCGGCAAGCCCGGTCAGGGCGAGCCGTTCATCGTGCCGATGGCGATTCCCGGCGTGGCCGGCCCGTCGGCGATGGCGGCGTTGTTGCTGTTGACCAACACCCAGCCCGGGCGCACTGCCGACTGGGTGGTCGCACTGCTGCTGGCGTGGCTGGCCACTTCAGTGATCCTGCTCAGCGCCACCTATCTGTTCCGCTGGCTCGGCGAGAGCGTGCTGACCGCGCTGGAACGCGTGATGGGCATGTTGCTGATCGCGCTGTCGGTACAGATGTTCATGGCCGGCGTGGCGTCGTTCCTGCATCTGGCCGTCTGAACGCAGTCGCCTGAAGCCACGGCGCGCTGGACAGGCTGCCGCGGGACATCGCGTCATCGACCGCTTGTCACATTCGACCTTCAGGATGGAGGAGGTCGATTCGAGGACACGGTCATGCTGAGTATCGAGCAGTCTCTGGTCGAGCGCCTGCCCTGGCTCGCGCAATACCCCGCCATCCGTCGTCCGGTCGCCGGCATGCTCGGGCGACTGGCCGACGAAGATGGTTTCAACCGCGTGCTGGATCGGGTCGGCACGGCCACCGGTTTTGATTTTGTCGAGCGCGTGCTGGATGTGCTCGGCACCAGCTATCACGTCAATTCGCGCGAGCGCGAACACATTCCGATCGATGGCCCATTACTGGTGGTGGCCAATCATCCGTTGGGCATGCAGGATGCGCTGGCGCTGCTGCAATTGATTGGTTCGGTACGCAGCGATGTGCGCATGCTCGGCAACGACTGGCTGGCGACGGTGCCGCAACTGGGTCGTTTGCTGTTGCCGGTGGATGTGTTCGGCAAGGGTGCGGCCTCGCGTCTGCGTGGCATCTACCGCGCGCTGGATAACGGCGAGGCGCTGATCGTGTTTCCGGCGGGCGAGGTATCGCGGATGCGCGCCGACGGTGTGCGCGACGGGCGCTGGTCAGATGGTTTTGCGCGCTTGTCGTTGCGCCGCAAGGTGCCAGTTTTGCCGGTGCATGTTGCGGCGCGAAATTCCACGATGTTCTACGGCATGTCGATGCTTGCCCGGCCACTGAGTACGGCGATGCTGCCGCGTGAGGCGGTGGCGTCGGGCAGCCGACGGATCGGTTTCAGCATCGGCGCGCTGGTCACGCCCGCTGAGCTTGAACAGCGCAGTGCGGGCTCATCAACGCAGGCCGCCCGACTGATGCGCCGCCATGTCTACCGCGTCGGTCGGCATCGCGGCCTGATCTTTGGTGGACAGGCGCCACTGGCGCACCCCGAACCGGCCGCACAGGTCGCCGCCGAACTGGCACGGGCCGAAAAGCTGGCCGACCTCGGCGATGGCAAGCAGGCGTTGCTGTTCAAGGGGGTGGCCGACAGCACCGTATTGCGCGAAATCGGTCGACTGCGCGAGCTGACGTTCCGCAAGGTCGGCGAGGGTACCGGGGAGCGGCGCGACCTGGATGCCTGGGATCCGCATTACGAGCACCTGGTGCTGTGGGATCCGCAGGCCTTGCGGATTGTCGGTGCCTATCGTCTCGGTCACGGTGGTCGGCTGATCTGTGAGCGTGGCATGGCCGGTCTGTATACCTCCAGCCTGTTCCATTACTCGCCGGCACTGGAATCCCGACTGGCGCAGGGACTGGAACTGGGCCGCAGTTTCATCGCACCAGCGTATTGGCGTTCACGCGCGCTGGATCAGCTGTGGCAGGGCATCGGCCTGTATCTGCAGCGCCATCCGGAACTGCGCTACTTGTTCGGTCCGGTAAGCATGTCGGTCAGCCTGCCGCGCGAGGCGCGCGAATGGATTGCAGCGGCACACCAGCATTATTTTGGCGCCCCAGGGCTCGCTGCTGCGAGACAGCCATTCGTGATTTCGGCCGAGGTCATTCGTGGCGTGCAACTGGCGCTGGCGGGACTCGATGCTTCCGCCGGCCTGGGCAAGTTGAAGCATCACCTGGATGCGCTCGGCGTCAGCCTGCCGGTGCTGTATCGCCAGTATGTCGACCTGGTGGAACCCGACGGCGTGCAATTCCTCGATTTCGGCGAGGATCCGGGGTTTTCCGGTTGCGTGGACGGGCTGGTGATGCTGGATCTGGCCGCGCTCAAACCGCTCAAGCGGGCGCGCTATCTCGGCAAGTCAGCCTGATGGCTGTCGTCCTTCGACAGGTTGGCTCAACGAGTGCCATGAAGTGGTACTCGGCAGGCGAACAGACGGGATCCTGTTCCTGAAGTGAAGGCTGGGCTTTGCGATTACCGCGTGATGTGCCCGTGGCCCCGTTGTGGTCGACAGAACGACTGGACATGGCCATTTGACCTGGCCGTCAATGGCTGGAAATATTGTAAAATTGTTGTAAGGTAAAACTAAGACAATAGCGGAGTGCCTGGATCAGAGCAGCATGCCACCGGATTGGCGTGGAATAATCACAAGTAATTACGAAATTAGACACGTTTTCTCGCCCAGCTATGCAGTTGGGTTTTTTTGTGCCTGCAATTTGCGTTTTTTCTTTCGCTTTTTATGGGTTTGCGCCACATGAATTTGCGAAATGTTGTTGATGAAACTGCTTTGTCGTTGATTGAAACGAGTTGCTTGGAACATGGGTGAGTTACCAAAGTTCCCGATATGGCCGGATGAACTGGGCAGGGGATGTCCAGTGATCCGGAAAGTCATGAAAAGACGGCTATACGATCGGCCAGTGAACCGGTCATTCATTTGATTGAACTTGCAAGATGGAATCCATAATGAAACGAACCTACCTATCTGTATCAATCGCCCTGGTTTTCGGGATGGCATCATCGATGGTGTTGGCGCAGAGTGCCCCGGATCAAACCGGCACCGCGCAGACGGCCACGACCAAGCCGGCGCAACGAGCCAATGCGTCGAGCACCTCCAATACGACCACCTCCAATGACACCAAGCGCGTACAGCAATTGGGCACGGTCCAGGTCAGCGCGCAGTCGCTGTCGTTGGGTGGCGGCCTGATGTCGGTGCAGACGGCGCCCAAGGCGGTTTCCACGATCACCCGCGACGCGATCGTCAAGGCGGCGCCGGGCGTGAACTTCTCGCAAATGATCGAGAGTATTCCGGGTGTGAATGCTTCCACTGACGACTATACCGGCCTCGCCAACGGCAACTACAGCATCCGCGGCTTCACCAGCGACGAGATCGGTACCACCGTCAATGGCGCGCCGATCAACGACAGCGGCAACTACAAGGTCTATGCGACCGAGTATGGTGATGGCGAGAACTACGGCGACGTCACCGTCTTGCAAGGCTATCCGGACGTGGATACGCCGATCGCCGGCGCGGCCGGCGGCTCGATCGCCTGGGCCACCATCGACCCCTCGCATACCGCCGGCCTGGACGTGAGCCAGACGTTTGGCAGCAATGACTATCGCCGCACCTTCCTGCGTCTGAATACCGGCGATACCGGCCCAGTGCGTTCTTGGCTGTCCTACTCCGACAACACGGCCGACCTCTGGCGTGGTCCCGGTCAGCAGAAAGTGACCAAGGTGGATGGCAAGTCGCTGTGGACCATCGACGACAACAACTCGATCTCGGCCTCGTTCCAGTACAACCGCGAGTTCAACAACACCTATGACAGCCTGACCAAGGCGCAGGCGCAGCAGAATTACAATCAGAACTATGACGCGACCCTGCTGACGCCCACCGATACCAATTTCTACCTGCTTCATACCAACCCCTTCCGCAGCTGGCTGGTCAGTATGGATGGCGAATTCAAGCTGAGCGACAACCTGCATCTGTCGGTGGTGCCGTACATCCAGTACGGCAACGGCGGCGCCGGCGGCGGCTCGGTCTTCACCGAATCGACGTCCGCGAACAACTACAACTGGTATCAGTACACCAATCAGGATCTCAACGGTAACGGCGTGGTCGGTGGCAAGACCAACAAGGCGCTGGCGTATTCGATCAGCAACACGTATACGATGCGCCCCGGTGTCATTGCCAAGCTGAATCAGGACTTCGGCGAAAACAACAGCCTCGAGTACGGCGTGTGGTATGAGCGTCCGCGCCAGGAGCAGAGTCAGTCTTTCACTCCGGTTAATCCGACGACGGGCGTTCCCTCCGACAACTGGGGGGACGTCGACCTGATCCGCTATCAGAGTGGCTCGGCACAAAAGGCCTACAACGAATACACGGCTACCGAAACCCGCAAGGCATTCGCCACGGATACCTGGACGCCGAATGACCAGTGGACCATTACGGCGGGCGCCTCCTATCTGTGGGTGCAGCGCAGTGGTTTCGATTATCAGTACCCGGGTTCGGTGCGTCCCGGTTACGCACAGTACGGCGTAGCCGACTTCAGCCAGACGTTTCACGACTGGAGTCCGACGGCCGGCGTCAAGTATCAGTTGAACGAGCAGAACCAGTTCTATTTCGGCATGGGCCGGACATTCCGCGCGCCGATCAACGGCGCCACCCTGCAAAATGCGGCGGCGGCCTATTTCCCCGGCCAGACCGTGCCGGTGAGCGACTTCATCAACAAGCCGGAAACGTCAACCACGGCTGACCTCGGCTGGCGTTTCTACAACGACACGTTCTCGGCCAGCGTCGATGCCTACGCGTCCAACCTCAACAACAAGCAGATTTCCGGTTTCGACGAGACGACCTTCGCCACGGTGTACCTGTCACTGCCCAAGGTGCACATGCGCGGCCTGAACACCGAGGCGAGCTACAAGATCACGTCGAACTGGACGCTGTATGGCTCCTACGCGTACACCAAGTCCACGCTGGAGGCGAATCTCAACAGCCTGGGCGACGGCATCTACAGCACCGACGGCAAGACCCTGCTGAATACGCCGAAGAACATCGGCTACGTACGCCTGGGCTACGACCAGGGGCCGTTCTGGGCAAGCCTGGACGCGAAGTACCGCAGCGCGATCTGGGGTGACTGGTCCAACACGCAGAGTGTGGGCGGCTACACCACGCTCAACCTGAGTGCGGGCTGGAAGTTCGATGACTTCTCGTCATGGTTCCGCAAGCCATACATCAAGCTCAACTTGTTCAACCTCACCGATCGCCAGGCGCTCACCAATGCCAACAACATCAGTGCCTTCCTCGCGGCCAACCCGACCAAGATCAAGGACCAGAACGGCGTGACCCTGTTTGCTTCCCAGCCGTACTATTCGCTGTTGCAGGGGCGTACGTTCATGGTGACTTTCGGCGCCTCGTTCTTCTAAAAGCGAAGTCACACACCACGGCAACGACTGCGTGGTTCATCAGGCCGGCACCTTCGGGTGCCGGCTTTTTTGTGGCTGACACAACCCCTTGGGCGGTCTGCAAAAAATTACGAAATATTGCTCAAAGTTACGAAATTGTAATATTCTGCGCGTAACTTTAGCCGGGCCGAACGTGCCAGATAGCTTGGCTGCGGTCAGTCTCGTCAGGGAAAACAAGCAAAAAAATCATTGCCCTACGGAACAAGTCCGGTGGGCGAGGTGTCTTTTTTTGTTGCCCTGGCTCGTCATTTATTGCGAATCACCATGGGGTCGATGTTCGATGAAAAGCACTATTCGCACGAAATTGCTGCCGCTGGCCATTGCCGCGCTGCTTGCTTCTACGCCCACCCTGGCCCAGGACACCTCGTCGGCCATCTCCGGCCGCGTGCTGGACGCCAACGGCCAGCCGCTGGCTGGCGCCACCGTGCAGATCGTGCACGAGCCGTCGGGCACCACCAAGACCACTACGACTGACGCAGACGGTCGCTATGCGGCGCAGGGTCTGCGTGTGGGCGGCCCGTTCGACGTGACCGTGTCCAAGGACGGCGTGACCAAGGTCGAGCAGAACAATGTCTACCTGCAGCTGGCGCAGGAAACCCCGGTCAATCTGACCATGGCCGGCGGCGCACAGGCGCAGAACGCGAAGAATCTGAATGGTGTGACGGTGTCGGCGAATGCGCTGTCGCAGACGTTCTCGTCGGACAACAAGGGCATCAGCACGAATATCTCGCTGGCCGAACTGAACGCCCAGCCGACGCCGGGTCGTTCGATCCAGAACATCGTGCGCATGGATCCGCGTGTGGTCATCACCGACCGCGCCCGTGGCGAAATTTCGGCCAACGGCCAGAACAGCCGCTACAACAACATCACCGTCGACTCGATCAGCGCGAACGATCCGTTCGGCCTGAACGCGAACGGCCTGCCGACGCTGGGCACGCCGATCTCGCAGGACACGATCCAGGAATACAACATCTCCACCGCGAACTATGACGTGGCCAATCGCCGTGGCCTGGGCGCTGCCGTCAACGCGGTGACCAAGAGCGGTACCAACCAGTTCCATGGTTCGGTGTACTACGTCTACCAGAACGACAAGATGATCGGCGACAACCAGACTGGTGTGTCGTACAAGGGTTTTTCGCGCGCCTGGACGGGTGGCGCCACCGTCGGCGGTCCGATTATCCAGGACAAGCTGTTCTTCTTCGGTTCGTACGAAAAGAGCACGCAGATCGGCCCCGGCAGTCCGTACGGCCCGGCCGATTCGGGCGCGGCCTCGCCGGTCGCCGGCCTGACGTCCGCACAGGTGCAGGCGGTGCGTGATGCGGCGGCGAAGTATGGCCTGACCGACATCGGCTCGGTCGGCGGCGGCAACTCGAACCTGCTCGACAAGCGCTACCTTGCCAAGATCGACTGGAATATCAGCAACAACCATCGCGCCAGCTTCACCTATACCGAGACCAAGGAAAACAAGCCGATCATCACCGGCAGCACGACCAACCTTGTGCTCTCCAGCGGCTGGTACAAGACTGCCGTCGACAACAAGAACTATGCGCTGCATTTCTACGATGACTGGTCGGACATGTTCTCCAGCGACACCACGGTGTCGTATTCCAACTTCGACCAGAACCGCGGCCCGTACAACGGTACGCAGATGCCCGATATCCGGATCTATCCGAATGTGTACCCGGGTCCGTCGGTGGAATTCGGTACCGAATACTCCAGCCAGGCCAACGTGCTCAAGGTGAAGACCCTGAATGCGGCGTGGGCCGGCACGCTGTTCCTCGGCGACCACACGGTCAAGGGCGGTGTCGATTTCCAGAAGGACCAGTTCTACAACCTGTTCGTGCAGAACCTGTTCGGCAGCTACACCTTCGAGAATCTGACCGGCAGCACGAATACCGGTCTGCAGAACTTCCTGGCCGGCAACTACTACCAGTACCAGTACAACCGTCCGGCGAACGGACTGGATCTGGCGCAAACCGCGGCCGGCTACGGCCTGAAGCAGTACGGCGTGTTCCTGCAGGACACCTGGCAGGTCAACAGCCAGTTGTCGGTGCAGTACGGCGTGCGCGTGGATATTCCGCTGATGGACGATCTGCCGCTGTACAACGCGAAGTTCGCCGCGGCGCCGGGCGTCGTCGGTGGCACTGGCGAAAACAGGAACCAGTCCACCGGTGGTTTCGGCCGTACCAACCAGACCACGATCAACGGCAACCGCGTGGTACAGCCGCGCCTGTCGTTCAACTATGCCTTCGAAACCGAGCGCATGACCCAGCTGCGCGGTGGCGCCGGCCTGTTCGTGTCCAACACCCCGGGCGTGTGGATCGGCAACATCTTCTCCAACTCCGGCATCACCCAGACCCAGTTCAACTGCGGTCCGACGCAGAAGGCGCCATGCAATAACCCTGCGACCCTGCCGCCATTCAGTCCGGATCCGTCCGCCCAGAACGACGGCCCGGTGGGCTCCGGCGCGATGACGGTCAACACGATCTCGCCCGGCTTCCTGATTCCCAGTGCGTGGAAGCTCAGCCTGGGCTTCGACAAGGAGCTGCCGTGGTGGGGCCTGGTGGCGACCGCCGACTACGAGCACATCATTCAACGTGATGCGATCTGGTACCAGGCGATCAACCTGGGCGCGCCTACCGAGCAGTTGCCGGATGGTCGCAATTCCTACTACAGGTACCCGAACCTGGATCCCAAGGCCAAGAACCAGCAGTCGGTCTACAACTCCAACTCGGCCTTCAGTGCCAATACGATCAATCTGGCGGACAGCAACCGCGGCAAGGCCGACAGCCTGACCCTGCAGTTGAAGAAGTCGTTCAGCAATGAATGGTCCGGCATGCTCGGCTTCACCATGAACCGCGCGACCGAAGTGAATCCGGGTACGTCCAGCGTGGCGTCGTCGAACTACAAGTACAACTACGTCATGAACTCCAACGAGAACGTGGCGAGCATGTCGAACTACTCGGTGCCGAGGCGGGTGATCGCTGCACTGAACTGGCAGCATCACTTCTTCGGCGACTATGTGACCAGCGCCAGCGCGTTCTACGACGGCCACTCGGCATACCCGTACAGCTGGGCGTTCGGTAATGATGCCAATGGCGATACCTTCACCAACGATCTGGTCTTCATTCCGAAGCCGGGCCAGGTGGAGTTCCGCACGACCGGCAACGCCGCGAAAGATGCACTTCTGCAGCAGCAGTTCTACAGCTACATCCAGAACGACAGCTACCTGAAGGACCACCAGGGCCAGGTGGCCAGGCGCAATGGCGCTCGCGCGGGCTGGCTCAACCAGCTCGACCTGAGTTTCAGCCAGGAAATCCCGGGCTTGTTCAAGGGCAACAAGGGCCTGATCAAGCTGGATGTCTACAACTTCACCAACCTGCTGAACAAGAACTGGGGCATCGAGAAGCGCGTGACGTTCCCGGGCGGTCGTGCACTGGCCGACTTCTACGGCGTGGATGCGGCTACCGGCAAGTACATCTACGACATCTCCTGTGGTGGTGCGGCGACCTGTACCAATTACATCGACAAGAATGGCAATTACACCCCGCTGGCCATCCCGACCTACGTCAACAATGGCGACGATCTGGCCCAGCGTTGGTCGTTGCAGTTGACGGTGAAGTACACCTTCTGATTCATTGAAGGGTTGCTACAAAGCAGCCGGCGCCCTCACGGGCGTCGGCTTTTTTTTGCGCGCTTGACGGTACGGGTTCGGCGCGTGAAGCTACAAGGTCAGCTCACGTTTGATGATGGAAGGCATGCCGCGGACAGCGGTCAGGAGAATGAACCGGATGAACGATACAAACACCGCCGCGCGCGACAAATCAGCCACGGTCAGCGCGCGCATCTCGCCGGTCGGCGGCCTGGATATCCTTTCCCGCAACGAGGTGGCGCGGCTGCGCGGTGCGAGCGACTCGGGCCTGCATGCCTTGTTGCGCCGCTGCGCGCTGGCGGTACTGACTTCGGGCAGCATCAGCGACGACCCCCGCGCAATCCTCGAGCAATATCCGGATTTCGACATCCAGGTGCAGCAGCAGGATCGTGGCATCAAGATCGAGCTCAGCCATGCGCCGGCACAGGCGTTTGTGGACGGCCAGATCATTCGCGGCATCAACGAGCTGCTGGTGGCTGTAGTGCGCGACATCGTCTACGTGTCGACCCAGCTGGAGCAGATCGGCTTCGACCTGGATGGCTCGGCCGGGCTGACCCAGGGCGTGTTCGAGATCCTGCGTAATGCGCGCATCCTGAAGCCGCATATCGATCCCAACTTGGTGGTGTGCTGGGGCGGTCACTCGATCTCGCGCGACGAGTACGAATACACCAAGCAGGTCGGTTACCAGCTGGGGCTGCGCGGGCTGGATATCTGCACCGGTTGCGGCCCTGGCGCGATGAAGGGGCCGATGAAGGGCGCGACCATCGCGCATGCCAAGCAGCGGCGTCGCAACAATCGCTACATCGGCATCACCGAGCCGGGCATCATTGCCGCCGAATCGCCGAACCCGATCGTCAACCATCTGGTGATCATGCCGGATATCGAGAAGCGTCTCGAAGCATTCGTGCGCATGGGACACGGCATCATCGTGTTCCCCGGTGGCGTCGGTACCGCCGAGGAAATCCTCTATCTGCTCGGCATCCTGCTGCACCCGGACAACGTCGGCACACCGTTCCCGCTGATCTTCACCGGGCCGAAGCAGTCGTCCGCGTATTTCGAGCAGATTGACCGCTTCCTGCGGCTGGCTTTGGGTGACGAAGTGGCGCAGCACTACCAGATCATTGTGGATGATCCGGCTGCCGTCGCGCGCTCGATGATCAAGGGCATCGACAAGGTGCGCAATCACCGGCTGGACACCAAGGATGCATTCTTTTTCAACTGGGCCTTGCAGGTGCCGCTGGCCTTCCAGACACCGTTCCGTCCCACCCACGAGGCGATGCGCGCGCTGCAGATCCATCATGATCGACCACGGCATGAGCTGGCGGCGGATCTGCGCCGGGCGTTCTCCGGCATCGTCGCCGGCAACGTGAAGGAGGAGGGTGTGCTGGCAATCGAGAAGTCTGGTCCGTTCGAAATCGACGGTGATGCGGACATCATGCGTGCGCTCGACAAACTGCTGCAGGCGTTCGTCGAGCAACACCGCATGAAGCTCCCTGGCGGCGCAGCTTACGTACCGTGCTATCGGGTAGTAACGAGCTGAAATTTTCGCCGCACAAATCGCCAACAATGGCTTGACAGTTGACCTAAGCCCCGACAAACTACGCAGCTCACGCCCGAATAGCTCAGCTGGTTAGAGCACTTGACTGTTAATCAGGGGGTCGTTGGTTCGAGTCCAACTTCGGGCGCCAGATTGGCAAAAGCCGGCATATCGCCGGCTTTTTGCTTTTTGTGGCGATGGATCCCCACTCAATCCGTTTGCGCACACTCGGCGGCCTGGCTCGCGCTGGCTGGGGCGCCACGGACACGACCGGCGTTGGAGACCACCACGCTCAGTACGTGCTGCGCACTGGCGCGTGCGCAGAACAGCAGGGTGAGATTGCTGCCGCTGGCGCTCCCGTCGGGGCGGAAGCGCGCAAAATGCCGCCCACTGCTGCTGCGGATGGTCAGCTTGCCGGCGTAGCCGCTGCCGGTATACAGCGCGCCGTGGTCGGGCTGGTTGTTGCGATCGGCATCGTGGCCGATGAGCCAGCCACGTTCCCAGTGCATCTCATCGCTGCAGCTGCTGCCATCGCGGCTCGGGCAGAACAGGGTGTACCTGCCGCTGGTGATGGCCGTTCCACGCGAGTGCTGCAAGGCTGCGATGAAATCCATCTGGGCGACCTGCAGCTGGCTGCGGCTCAGCAGCTGCCCCAGCGACGGTATGGCCATGCCGAGCATTACCGCGATGATGACGAGGACCATGATCTGCTCGATCAGGGTCGCGCCGCGTTGCCTGCGCTGTAGCCCAGCCTTCCTGTGAACATTCACGGCATCATCCCTGCGCGGTCCGGAACTTCATGCTAGGGCGACGATGGAATGCATCCAGCGGCCTGGCGGTTGCCCGGATGTCGGCTTCTGCTGACGCACACTGTCAGCAGGCCCGATTTAAAATGCGCTGCCGCGCCCACATCTGTAGCCGATGACTGATCGCTTCCAGCTTGTTGCTCCCTATCAGCCCGCCGGCGACCAGCCGCAGGCGATCCAGCGCCTGTCCGACGGTTTCGAGGCAGGACTGGCCGCGCAGACCCTGCTTGGCGTCACCGGCTCGGGCAAGACCTACACGATCGCCAATGTGATCGAACAGGTGCAGCGGCCGACCATCGTGATGGCGCCGAACAAGACGCTGGCGGCGCAGCTGTACGGCGAGTTCAAGGAGTTCTTTCCGCACAACGCGGTGGAGTACTTCGTCAGCTATTACGACTACTACCAGCCAGAAGCCTACGTGGTGGCGTCGGATACCTTCATCGAGAAAGACGCCTCGATCAACGAGCACATCGAGCAGATGCGACTGTCGGCGACCAAGGCGCTGCTATCGCGGCGGGATTCGATCATCGTGGCCACGGTGTCGGCGATCTACGGCCTCGGCAATCCGGAGGACTACCTGTCGCTGCGACTGATCCTGGCCAAGGGCGAGCGTATCGACCAGCGCAAGCTTATCCATCAGCTGACCGAACTGCAGTACAGCCGCAACGAGATGGAGCTGCGTCGTGGTATGTACCGCGTGCGCGGCGAGATCATCGACGTGTTCCCGGCTGAATCGGAAATCGAGGCGCTGCGCATCGAGCTGTTCGACGGCGAGGTGGAGAACCTGTCGCTGTTCGATCCGCTCACTGGCGAGACGATTCGCAAGGTGCAGCGTTACACGGTCTATCCGCGCACGCATTACGCCAGCACGCGCGAGAGCGTGCTGAACGCGATCGAGACGGTCAAGGTCGAGCTGAAGGAGCGGCTGGAGCAGCTGTACAAGGACAACAAGCTGGTCGAGGCGCAGCGGCTGGACCAGCGCACGCGCTTCGACATCGAGATGATGGCCGAGGTGGGCTACTGCCAGGGCATCGAGAACTATTCGCGCCATCTGACTCGGCGCGAGCCCGGCGAACCGCCTCCGACCCTGTTCGATTATCTGCCGTCCGACGGCCTGCTGGTGGTGGACGAATCGCACGTCACCGTGCCGCAGCTCGGCGCGATGTACAAAGGCGACCGCTCGCGCAAGGAAACCCTGGTGGAATTCGGCTTCCGGCTGCCGTCGGCGATGGACAACCGGCCGCTGCGTTTCGAGGAGTGGGAACAACGCGTGCCGCGTTCGATCTTCATCTCGGCTACGCCACGTGCCTACGAGCTGGACAAGTCCGGCGAAGCAGTGGTTGAGCTGCTGGTGCGCCCGACCGGTCTGGTCGACCCGGAAGTGGAAGTGCGCCCGGTGCGTACCCAGGTCGATGACCTGCTCGGCGAAGTGCACAAGCGCGTGGCGATCGGCGATCGCGTGCTTGTCACCACGCTGACCAAGCGCATGGCGGAGAACCTCACCGAATATCTGGCCGAGCACGACGTGAAGGTGCGCTACCTGCATTCGGATATCGAGACGGTCGAACGCAGCGAGATCATCCGCGACCTGCGCCTGGGCGAATTCGATGTGCTGGTCGGCATCAACCTGCTGCGCGAGGGCCTGGATATGCCCGAGGTGTCGCTGGTGGCGATCCTCGATGCCGACAAGGAGGGTTTTCTGCGTTCCACCGGTTCGCTGATCCAGACCATCGGTCGCGCCGCCCGCAACGTGCGTGGCAAGGCGATCCTGTACGGCGATCAGATCACCCGCTCGATGCAGGCGGCGATGGACGAGACCGCGCGCCGCCGCGAGAAGCAGCTGGCGTGGAACGAGCAGCAGGGCATCGTGCCGACCACCATCGTGCGGCGTATTGCCGACATCATGGAAGGCGCGCGCAGCGAGGCAGGCAACCGGCGTGGCAGCAAATCCTCACGCAGCCGCGCCGCCGTAGCTGAACAAGCGGCCGATTACGCTGGGCTCAACCCCCAGCAGGCCGCAGGTGCGATCAAGAAGCTGGAAGCACAGATGTACAAGCACGCGCAGAATCTCGAGTTCGAGGACGCCGCCAAGCTGCGCGACCAAATCCACCAGCTGCGTGAACAGGCGCTGCGTTAGGCTGGTCGCTGTCTCAGCGGGATATTGTCGAGCGTCCGCTACTCCCGTATAATGCGCAGCTCGCTCGGCAAGCCGATGCGAAATGGGCAGTTAGCTCAGCGGTAGAGCACTTCCTTGACATGGAAGGGGTCACAAGTTCGATCCTTGTACCGCCCACCAATTTGAACCAGCAGCGGCGCAACCTTCACGGGTTCGCGCCGTTTCTGTTTTTGGCTTCGAAAACGGATTGCCTCGCTGGGTGCTTGGGCTCGTCCCGGCCTGCGCTCAACTCGCGAAGCGCTTGACCCACGCCACATAGCTGTCCACGAAACCCTGCAGGAATTTCCGGCTGCCGTCGTTGTTGATCGTGCCGTCCTCGGCAATCAGTTCGTCCTTGAAGTGGATGAATACTTCCGGCTGGCCCAGCACCGGCACGTCGAGATAGGCCAGCACATTGCGCAGGTGCTGCTGCGCCAGCGCGGTGCCGCCGGTGCCGATCGAAGCACCGATCACCGCAGCGGGCTTGCCGGCAAACGAGTTGGTACCCCACGGGCGAGATGCGATGTCGATCGCGTTCTTCAGCACGCCGGGTATCGAACGATTGTATTCGGGCGTGACGAACAGCAGCCCGTTGGCCGCTTCGACCTCCTGCTTGAGCCGGCTGGCGACGGCCGGGTAGGTGGCGTCGAAATCCTGCGAGTACAGCGGCAGGTCGTCGATCCGCACATGGTTGAAGGTGAGCTCGGCCGGTGCGAGTTTTTCCACCGCCCGGGCCAGCCGGCGATTGAATGAATCCTTGCGCAGGCTACCGACGAAAACGGCGATCTTTAGCTGACTCATTTCGGCGCTCCTTGGGATGATGTGGGAAGAACAAACCGACTTGCCGAGATTGGATGATTTCTATTGCACGTGATCAACCAATGTACTGCCGCGCCTGGTTAAAGGCGGATGAAACTGCCGATCCTTGGAGAAACTGGGACTGGATGTCACCTGTGCTACGGCATCGACTGCCGCAGCATGTACTCTTTGCGACCAGCCCCACGGCATCTGTCGTCCATCCGCTTTCAACCAGTGAAGCCGTCCCATGCAAGCCATTGAAACCTTGATCGATGGCGCCTTCGAGCGCCGCAACGAACTGACCCAGGCCGAGATCGAGACCCATCTGCGGCCCGCCATCGGCCAGGTCATCGACCTGCTCGAATCCGGCGAAAGCCGCGTCGCCGAACCGGATGGCCACGGCGGTTGGACGGTGAACCAGTGGATCAAGAAGGCGGTGCTGCTGTATTTCCGCATCAACGACAACCGCGTGGTCGACGGCGGGCCGGCGCAGGCCTTCGACAAGGTGCCGCTGCGCTTCGCCCAGGGCAACGACGCCGAATTGCAGCAACTCGGTGCACGCGTGGTACCCGGTGCACTGGTGCGACGCGGTGCGCATATTGCCAAGGACGCGGTGCTGATGCCGAGCTACGTCAACATCGGCGCTTACGTCGGTGCCGGCACGATGGTCGACACCTGGGCCACGGTCGGTTCGTGCGCGCAGATCGGTGCGGGCGTGCACCTGTCCGGCGGCGTCGGCATCGGCGGCGTGCTGGAACCGCTGCAGGCGAACCCGACCATCATCGAGGACAACTGCTTCATCGGCGCACGCTCGGAAGTGGTCGAGGGCGTGGTGGTGGAGCGCGGCAGCGTGATCGGCATGGGCGTATTCCTCGGCCAATCCACTCGCATCTACAACCGTGCCACCGGCGAAGTCAGCTACGGCCGCGTGCCGGCCGGCAGCGTGGTGGTGTCCGGCAGCCTGCCGGCGAAGGACGGTAGCCACAGCCTGTACGCCGCAATCATCGTCAAGCAGGTCGATGCGAAGACGCGCAGCAAGACCAGCATCAACGAACTGCTGCGGAGCGGCGAATGAATCCCGTCCTGTATGGACTTCCTAACTGCGACACCTGCAAGAAGGCGCGCAACTGGCTGGCCCGTTTCGACGTGGCGCATGATTTCATCGACTACCGAGCCAACCCGGTGCCGGCCGCGACGCTGAAAGATTGGGCGGCGAAGCTCGGTGACTGGGAGAAGCTGGTCAACAAGTCGTCCACCACCTGGCGCAACCTGCTGCCGCAACGCAAGAATCCCGGCAGCGATCCAGAATGGACGCTGCTGCTGAAGGAATATCCCGCGTTGATCCGTCGTCCGGTGGTGGTGCAGGCCGACGGCTCGGTGAGCGTGGGCTTCAGCGACAACGGCTTCAAGAAACTGTTCGGTCGTTGAGGCAGACATGCCGGAGCAGGGCGCCCACATCAGCCATCACCGTGCGCGGCGATTCCGCACCAATCTGCGGATCGAGCGCGACAACGCCGCGCTATACTCGCGGCTGGCCGAACTGGCGACCGACCCGCGGCTGAGCCGCGTCTATCGACGCATCGCCGCAGGCGAACAGGCCAATGCGGGTTTCTGGGAGGCGCGTCTGCGCGAGCTCGGCACGGCGGTGCCGACCGCACGGATCGGCCTGCGCGTACGCGCGCTGAGCTGGTTCGCGCAGCACTTCGGCACCGAGTTCGTGATGCCTACGGTGGTGCGGCTGGAACATGCCGATCACGCCGACACGCCAGTGGATCGCAGCGGCCATCGCGATCATTTCGTGCCGCCGCACGGACTCGATGTGCCTGGTGGTCGGCATCGCACGCAGAGCGGCAACACGCTGCGTGCAGCGGTGCTCGGCGCCAACGACGGACTGGTCTCCAACGTCAGCCTGGTGATGGGCATGGCTGGTGCGGCCTCGGGTGATCGCGCGATATTGCTCGCGGGTCTGGCCGGGCTGGTCGCCGGTGCCTGTTCGATGGCGCTGGGTGAATGGCTGTCGGTGAACAGCTCGCGCGAGTTCTATCAGGCGCAGATCACCGAGCAGGCCGAGCGCCTCGCGGTGTCGCCGGAGGATGGCCAGCGGCACATCGCCGGCATCTACCGCGAGAAGGGGCTGGAGCCGGCCGCTGCCGAACATCTGGCCGAGCACATCGCCGAGACTCCACGGGCCGCGCTGGACATGCTGGTGCGCGAGGATCTGGGCGTCGATCCGGGCGAACTCGGTGGCTCGGCCTATGGTGCGGCGATCTCGTCGTTCTGCCTGTTTGCCTGCGGCGCGCTGTTTCCGGTGGCGCCGTACTTCTTCCTTGGAGGTCACACGGCACTGTTGGCCAGCGCCTGTTCCACCGCCGTTGGGCTGGCGCTGATCGGCATCGGCACCTCGCTGTTCACCGGACGCAGCATGCTGTTTTCGATCGCGCGCCAGTTCGGCATCACCGTGGCCGCCGCGTCCATCACGTATGCGGTGGGTCACTTGCTGGGTGCGGCGATCGCCAGTTGAGGCGAGGTTTCGCAAGAATGTTGTCGGGCACGCTTTCGTCAGTAAACGATGCTTTGACAGAGTCGGAATTGACGTAGCATGACGGCTCCCCCAGCCCTGGAGAACAGCATGAGCGCTTCCTCGATCGTCGTCAGCAGCGTCGCCGAACTGGTTCGTGCGGCTCAGGATTCCGACATACATCAGATCGTGGTCGATGGTGAGCTTGCCGAGGTGCCGGCGATCCGATTGGCGCCTGGACAGGTGCTGCTGGGGCAGGGCGATGACGCGGCGCTGATCTTTGCCGCCGGCATCGATGGTCTGCAGCTGACCACGGACAATGAGGTTCACGGCCTGCATCTGGTCGCCTCGCCGGACCGGCGCGCGATCCACAACGACACCCAGGTGGAAAGCCTGGGCCGGCTGGTGCTGGGCGAAGTGACCACGATCGGCCAGGTACAGATCCTCGCGCGCGACAAGGTGCGCAGCGGCCACGTCGAGGTCGCCGGTCTGGATGTGGTCAGCGCCGATGCGCGTGCGCAGACCGACCGACCGCAGGGTTTCGGCGTGCATGTGCTGCAGGGCGCGTTCACACTGTGGAACATGCAGGCCGATGCTTCGGTAGTGATCAGCGCGCGGCTGGTCGGGCTGTCTGCCGGGCGTGCCGCGGCGCCGGTGCTTGGCAGCGGCATTTTCGTCAGCGGCGCCGGCTTCGAGGGCGGCCGACTCACCGTGTCACTGCTGGAAACCGGTGAGATCCACAGCGATGGCCGCATCGCGCCGGGCACGCCGGACGTGATCACCGGCGGTGTGTTCACCGTCTTCAACGCGTTCGTCGATACCGTGCGCAACCTCGGCCCAGTGGTGACTTACGGGCAGAACGACATGGTGCTCGACAACTGGGGTTCGGTGGATCGCTGGGTCGCCGAGGAAAAGATCACCTCGTACGGTCCCAGCGGCATCGGCTTCGTCAACTTCGGCCTGGTCAACGAGCTGGAGGTCGAGGCACCGATCGAGACGTTCGGGCAGGGCGCGCGCGGTTTCAACGTTTACGCCGGCACAGTCAATCGCGCGGTGTTCGATCGGATCACCACCCATGCCGATGGCGCGGTCGGCATCCAGATCAGCCAGCCGATCGGTTACCTCAGCGTGCGCCGTGGCCTCGAAACCTTCGGCGGCACGGGCGACTCGCTGGTGAAGGGCGTCGTGCTGAAACTCTCCGCGATCGCGCTCAGCGTCAAAGCCGGTGGCTCCGCCCGCGAGATCGACATCGACGGCGGTGTCACCACGCATGGCGATGGTGTGGCACCGCTGGAAATGCTCGGCGTGGTGGGGCGGCTGAGCATCGAGGGCGGGGTCAGCGCGAAGCAGGCGCATTGATCGCGAGCGCACTCGTACCGGTGCGCTTGCTATGCTGCAGCGCTGTCGATCCGTTGCGCCTGGCGAGTATCCATGTCCGAAGTTCTCGATCTCACCTGTGATCTGATCCGTCGCCGCTCGGTGACGCCGGAAGATGCCGGTTGCCTGCCATTGATCGGCGGGCGCCTGCAGCGTGCGGGTTTCCATGTCGAGCACCTGCGCTACGGCGAGGTGGACAATCTGTGGGCCACACACGGCACAGGTGGACCTACGCTGGCCTTCCTCGGCCACACCGATGTGGTGCCGAGCGGGCCGGAAGCGTCGTGGCAGAGTCCGCCGTTCGAACCGACGATTCGTGATGGCCGTCTATACGGCCGCGGCGCCGCCGACATGAAAGGCTCGGTGGCGGCGATGGTAGTGGCGCTGGAACAGTTTGTGGCGGCACATCCCGATCATCGCGGCCGGGTCGGCCTGCTGCTGACCAGCGATGAGGAAGGGCCGGCCAATCTCGATGGCGTGCGCAAGGTGGTCGAGCATTTCCGCACCGTTGGCGAACGCATCGACTGGTGCGTGGTCGGTGAGCCGTCGGCAAAGGAAAAGCTCGGTGACCTGATTCGCGTGGGCCGGCGCGGCTCGCTGTCGGGCACGCTCCGCGTGCGTGGCGTGCAGGGGCATGTGGCCTATCCGGAGAAGGCGCTGAATCCGATCCATGCATTCGCGCCGGCACTGGCCGAGCTGGCGGCCGAACGCTGGGATGAAGGCAATAGTGATTTCCCGCCCACCTCGTTCCAGGTTTCCAACCTCAACGCCGGCACCGGCGCCAGCAACGTGATTCCCGGCGAGCTCAAGGCGCTGATCAATTTCCGCTATTGCACCGCCAGCCGTGCGGAAGATCTGCGTGCGCGTACCGAGGCGATCCTGCATCGGCATGGCCTGGATTTCGTGCTCGAGTGGAATCTGTCCGGCGAGCCGTTTCTCACGCCGCCGGACGGTGTGCTGCGCGAGACGGTGGTTGGGGTGTGCCGCGATCTATGTGGCCTCGATCCTGAGCAAAGCACGGGAGGAGGCACCTCGGATGGCCGCTTCATCGCGCCGATGGGTGTCGAAGTGGTCGAGATCGGCCCGGTCAACGCCACGATCCACAAGGTGGACGAATGCGTGACGGTGGACGAGCTGGAACGATTGCCAGCGGTCTATCAGGCCATTTGTGAACGGCGGCTAGTTCGCGAGGAACTGCGATAGGCACGTCGGACACCGCTATGGCACTGTCCGCTTCATTGATTGCTTGGGCTGGAACGCGCGGATCACGGCATGCTCGAAACCATCGAACACAAGGCATTGGAATCCACGCCAGCGTGGCATGCCCCCTGGCCTGTCGACGAACTGGAATGCGTGCCGGCGTGCCCGGTCTGTAGCGGCACAGCACGGGAGCTGCTGCGGGAGAACCTGGTAGACAATGTGTTCTTCGTTGCGCCGGGTCGGTGGAACCTTTACCGCTGCATGCATTGCCACAGCGCCTATCTCGATCCGCAGCCTAATGCGGCGAGCATCGGCAAGGCCTACGGGGTTTATTACACGCACGCGATCGACGAACCACGGATGACAGCCACCAAGCCCGGTGCGGTGCGGTACCTGAAGCGGGCGCTGACGAACGGCTATGTGAACTCGCGTTATGGAACCCGGCGCCAGCCGGCAAGCGAGCTGGGCGTCTGGCTGGCGAAGCTGCTGCCGCAGCGACGGCAGAAGCGCGATGCCGAATTTCGCTATCTGCCGAAACCGCACCCGGGCCAGCGGCTGCTGGATATCGGCTGTGGCAACGGCGACTTCCTGCTCAATGCGCGTGATGCCGGCTGGGACGTGATGGGCGTCGATCCCGATCCCAAGGCGGTCGCCGCGGCGAAGCAGCGCGGGCTCGAGGTCAGTGTGGGATCCGTCGAACTGTTCGCCGGCGAGTCCGATAGTTTTGATGCGGTCACGCTGAGCCACGTGCTGGAGCACCTGCACGAACCGGTGCAATTCATCCAGGCCGTCCATCGCCTGTTGAAACCCGGTGGCGTGATCTTTGTCGACACCCCGAATATCGAAAGCCGCGGTGCACGGCGCTGGGGCAGGAACTGGCGCGGACTGGAAACCCCGCGGCATCTGGTGCTTTTCAGTCGGGCCGGACTGGTCGGGCTTTTGAAAGCCGGTGGCTTCGACAACATCGAGACGAAGCGTCGCACGGCGGTCAGGAAATCCATGTATCTGGGCAGCCTGCGGATGCAGCTGGGCAAGTCGCCCTACGACCCAGCGCCGTCCCGCTTGCCTTTGCTGATGCGCGTCCGCCTGCTGTGGCCGGCTGCCCGCGTGCAGGACGACGAGTTCCTGACGTTCGTTGCACGGAAACGCAGCTGATCACAGCTTGCCGTGTTCGAGCGGCCGCTCGCGGTGCATCAGCGCCCATTCGGAGTGTTCGGCCAGCGAAGCATCCCCCAGTGCGCGCAGGATGTCGCATTGGCCTTCGGCGGTGTGTGCAGCGTCCAGTTTCCTGCGTGCGGTGGCGAAGATGCTGCGCATGTAGCGGTATTGCTTGATCAGTTCCTTGTCGGCCTTGCGGTAGGCGTAGGACTCGCGCGCCGCTGCGATGATCGCCAGCGTGCCCATGAGTGCGATCAGTATCGTGGTGGTATCGGGGCTGAGCCGGCGATGGAACAACGCCAGGAACACGCTGAGGGCGATGCCGACCCACAGACAGCTGCGCCCGAGTCGCTGGGTCGTTCGATGCGTGCGGATGCGTTGTTCGGTCTTGCGCAGATAATAGTCGAGCTGGCCGCCAGCGCCGGGCTCGCCGATCCATTCGGCGATGACCCGGGACAACCCGTCCTCCGATACCGCGGCATCGAAACTGTGCACGCTGGCGGCGCGCATCACATGCCGGATCCAGCCCAGTTCGATGTCCTGCTTCTGCATGAAGTTGTCATGCGCAAATGCAGTGGAGCGGTTGGTGCCGATGCCGGCCTCGTGCCAGTAATGCTGCACGCGCAGCCCCTCGGCGAGAGCACGGTAATCGACATATTTCCGATGCCAGTCGCGATGGCGTGCCTGTCTTGCGAGCAGCACGCCTGCCGCGAACAGGACGATGAACACATAGATCGCATTGTCCTGATAGGGCCAGTCGGTCGGGAGGTCGGAATAGCAGACAAAGGCGATGCCCATCAACGCGGCGAGAATATAGATGCCGCGCATCGCCAGCAGCACGCGTTTCTGGAAATGGATGGCCAGCCAGTCGGCGCTGGCAAACAGGCCATCGAGCAGATCGTCATTGACCGCATCGGCCGGGTTGTCGACGGAACCTGCCGCATCGGCCTGGATGTAGTCCGCGTAGTTTTGCGCATCGGTGTTGAACTGACGCATGCGCGCGAACATCCGGAGAAACTCGTCCGGCATGCCGGCGTCGCCCGGACAAGTGTGCTCCTGGCTGACCCAGCGCGATTGCAGAGGTTGCAACGGCGGCAGCGGCGGCTGCACCAGGCCATGTTCGTCGGTGCGCGAACACGCGATGTGGTAGAGCAGGCTTTCGTCGCGATCGTCCAGCGTCACGGGATTGGCCTGGCGGCGTTCGATCAGGCCCGGCATCAGTCCATCGAGATGGAAACGGACGACCTGCGCCGTACCGCCGAGCAGTCTCGATGCACGCCCGTCCCACAACGCCAGCAGGATATGGCAATGGCTGGCGATGAAGACGCCGGATTGCGCGTATTGGCGATCACGTTCTTCGCCATGCACGGCAATGCCGGCGAGGGAATTGCCGGGCAGCAACGGCAATTGCAGCACGTCCGCGCGCTGGCACAGCGCGGCGAAGGTAGCGCGGCCGGCATCGGTGAAGTCGCTGGCGTATGCCTGTGGCGAGAGCGGCAGCGGTGCGGTCAGCGTTGCGCCAGCGGCGAGTGCCTCCTGCGCCACCAGCTGATCGCCGCCCTCGGCCAGCGCCGACAGCACCATCAGCGGCAGCTCGGGGAAGTCGCGTTTGAGCTGCGCAAAGAAATCCCGCACATGTTGGCGCAGCGGCTCGACCTCGTGCGCCGCGAGGTTGCGATGGCTGGTCACGCCGATCACCAGTGGCACGATGGTGTGTGCCGATGGATTTCCCGTTGGCGTCAGCATGGTGCGACGTGGTGCAGGGCGAAAGTGATTGGTTGATGCATGTGGGGGCGCCGGCGACGCGTCAGGTGTTTTTTATCGAGGGATTGGCCGTGTTCGCAGATCCATTTGTCGTTGTCCAGGGCGTCTGATACACGTGGTCTCCGAAGCGCGCGAAAAGCTGGTAGTTCCAGTGTCCCTCGGTGGTTCTGTCGGTGTGATGATTGACGATGCGCAGCTTGTTCGACGCAGGCTTGGAGAGGTCGCTGAAGATGCCTGAGCGAGGTGCATCGAAGGGCCATGCGAAGCCCGGAACGGAATCGCCGGGCGCACAAAATTCACCATTGCTGGCGTTTCCCGCCAATGTCCAGACGATAGCTTGCGGGTGCTCACTTTTTCCAAATATGTGCTGATGGCCGCCGCTGTTGACTACGAGGAAAGAGTGCCCGGGCAGGTCATTGTTCAAGGTGACGCTCAACTCGAGATCATTGTTCATGGTGAACTCCTGTGGGTGAGGATTTTATCTTCGCGCTTGATGCTGCTGCTACTTTTGTGCTCGGTGTTCAATCTGGTTAGCGATCGGTTGCGGTACTGGCCGCCAACAGTTGTTTCTGGAAGGTCACATTGACCGGATAGGCAATGTGCTCGCGATGCAAGATGGCCAGCAGTTCCGCATCGCGGTAGCCGCTGCTCCATAGTTGCTGGATTACCGGCTGCACTTCGCTCTTTTGGCCCTGTGCCAGCAGCGCCTGGATCTGCAATGCCAGCAAACGGGGATCGCCTCGGCCGCTTTTCGGGGTCTGCGCCGCCATGAGGACATCGGCGCGCAGTTGTTGTGCGGCATGAACATCTGTGCTGGTATTTGCCAGCAACAACTTTGCGGTCATCGTGGCTAGCACGATTGCTCGATCGTCGGGATGCGTGTCCAGCAACGGGTCAAGAATGCCTAATGCGGCCTGCACCTGCACATATGCGGCACTGCCCTTTCCGGTGGCCAGTGATTGTGCGGCCTGTTCCGTCTGCGCCTCGGCAAGCTCGCGCCGTAGAGTGGCATCAGTGGGATCCTGTTTGGTCAAACCAAGAAGAATCGATAGCGACTGTGCAATCAGCGTTTGAGCCGAGGCTTGATCGCCATTGAGGCGCTTCAGCCGGGCCAGTTGTGCCGCGTAGCGCCCTAGGTCGTCCAGGAAGCCGCTGTTGTGGGGGTCGATCTGGACCAGTGAGGCCGCTATCTCGACTGCCTGCTGCAGATGGCGCATCCCGTTTTCGTTGTCGCCCGTCAGCGCCAGCGTTCGCCCCAGAATGGCGCGCACTTTCAACATGCTCTCGCGTTGGAGGTTGTCCTTGGGAGTGCGTTCCGCCAATCTGGACTCGATCGCATCATCGGCGATGTATTCAGCGACGGCCGTCGCGAGGTCGCCATGCTGCAGTGCAAGCTTGCCAAGGTTGTTGTGCGCACCACCCAATTCCACCACCCACTCGGTTTTGTCGGGATTGGCCGCAACCAGCTGTTTGGACAGGGTCAGCGCACTTCGGTAAGGCACGGAGGCGTCATCGAGCCGACCACGCGCCTCAAGTACATGGCCGATATTGTTGTCGATCATCTCCAGCTCGAACTGCAGCGGCAGCTTGTTCGTAGTTTTCAACTCGGCGGGCTGCAGAATTTTCTGCGCCGACTCAAAACTCCTTTGTGCCATGTCGAGCTGGCCTTGGTACCAGTGGGTTTCGCCGATGAAGGCCAAAATCCGCGCGTAGGCGAGCTGTCGCACCGTGTTTTCGGGTGCTGCTTCAGCCAGCGTTGCGGCGAGTTTCGATGCCGCCTGGAACGACGCCATCGCCGCTGGCAACTGGCCTTGCCCCAGTCGCACGCTGCCGATCTTTTCCAGCGCCTTGGCACGCTGCGCCAGCGCGGCGTCAGTGACATCGATCGTCGGCAGCGACTGGAAGTAGTTCATCGCCTGATTGTCGACGGCCTCCATGATGTCCAGTCGTGACACCTGTTGCAGCTTGTCGTTGAGGTCGCCGAGCATGAAACCGACCAGATCCTCGGCTTGTTTTTGCCGACGCTCGGCGGCGTGGCTGGCGATTACTGCGGTATGCCGTGCGATCAGCGCGGCGATCGCCAGTGCGGTGGTCACCGTCATCACAACCAGTGCCAGCGTGGCCAGTGCGGCCAGGTGCCGGTTACGCCGTTTCAGCTCGCGTCGCTTCAATGCATCGAAATCGAGATCCAGCATGCCGGCGATCAGCTTCAGCTTGGCGTTGGTCTTGCCGTCCTTGCCCGTGCGGGCGTCGGCGGCGATCGGCTCGGTGTGTTCGCAGGTGGGTTTGCCGTCCACATCCAGCCGGAAACGCAGCGCCGGCGCGAAGCATTCCTCGGCGTCACGGCCGGGCAGGTCGCTGGCGTTGGGCTCGCCGTCGACGATCAGGCAGAAGATGCGTTCGGCGTGTCCCATCCGCTTGAACGCCAGCACTTCCTCGTTGACCCAGGCCGAGCTCGCCGAGCGCGGCGAGCAGATCACGATCAGGTTCGCCGATTGCACCAGCGCCTCGTTGACCTTGCGACCTAGGTCGGTGGCGCTGGCCAGTTCGTCGCGGTCGCGGAAGATCGGCGCGAGACGGCTCGGGATCACGCCGGCCGCGGTGGTCTGGCCGACCAGCCGTTTCGGGATCGCATAGGTCTCCAGCGCCTTGTGCAGCCAGTCGGTCCAGGATTTGTCCTGGTGGCTGTAGCTGATGAAGGCACGGTACCGGAAAGCCATGGCCAACTTCCTGCTGGTGGAAACCTGGTTCGGGGTTTGCGTCGGCGGCCGATACGCAGTCGAGTAGCGCTATTTATTCTTGATCGTTGGAGTCGAGTCGTCTCCTCTTTGCGATGGTGCCTTTGTCGAAAAATCCTTGCCGCCAATCCTGGCGCGCAGGATGTAGTTCCAGCTTCCGCTCGTGCTGGCATCGACGTGGCGATCGCAGATCGTCAGTTGATGGTTGTGTGCGATCAACTCAGGCTTGCCGAAAATGTGGGGAGGTGGCGGTGTGTAGCGAGACCAGGCGAAACCCGAAGAGTCACCATCGAGTGCCAAGAACACCCCCTCTTTGGCATTTCCGGTCAGAGTCCAGACGATTCTTTGTGCATCCGGGCCTGGGGAGATTGGCGTGGGGTCACCGAGCGGGGTGACAACGAGGAACCAGAGCTCATCGATTTTTTCCAACGTGACGACCAGCAAAGTGTCCAGGCCCGAGTTGCAGGTGACATCGAGATCGTTCGGCATGATCGACTCCTTTTGATGAGAGATTGAACCGGTATCGCACTTGCTGTTGTTTTCTATATCCCCGGTCGCTGTATCCGGTTTTACTTCTTGGTGTTGCTGTCGGTTGCCGCCAGCAACTTTTTCTGGAAGGCCACGTTGACCGGATAGGCGATCTGCTCGTGCTGCAACATGGTCAGCAGCTCTGCATCGCGATAGCCGCTATTCCACAGTCGCTGGATCACGGGCTGTGCTTCGGCCTCTCTGCCAAGTGCCAGCAAGGCCTCGACCTGCAATGCCAGCAGGCGTGGATCGCTACGACCACTTTTCACTGTTTTCATCGCGTCGAGTGCATCGTTGCGCAGCTGCCGGGCGGTTTGTGCGTCGTTGGTCATTGCGGCAAGCAACAGCTTCGCATCGATGGCTGCCAGCAGGGTGGCGCGATCATCGGGCTGCTTGGAGCGCAGCGGGACGAGTATCGTCAGCGCGGTCTGCACCTTCACGTGTGCCGCATCGGTCTGGTCGGAGGCATGCGACTGCTCGGCCTGTTCGAGCTGCACTTCGGCGAATTCGCGCTGCCAGTCGGTGTTGGCCGGGTCCTGTTTTGTCAAGGCAAGGAAGATGGACAATGATTGCGCGGTCAGCGCGCGAGCCGCAGGCAGAACACCGTTCAGGCGTTGCAGCCGGCCCGACTGTGAGGCATACAGCGCAAGATCTTCCTGAAATACGGTGTTTTTCGGATCGACCTTTGTCAATTGTGTGGCAAGGTCGACCGCTTCCTGAAGATCGCGCATGCCCGTTTTGATGTCGCCCGTCAGGGCCAGCGTGCGTCCCAGAATGCCGCGAACGGTAAGCATGTTCTCGCGTTGGCTGTTGTTTTGGGGATCGCGTGCGGAAAGCGCGGTTTCTATCGTGTCATCGGCGGTGTATTCGGCGACAGCCGTCGCAAGGTCGCCGCGCATCAATGCCACCTTGCCGAGATTGTTGTGCGCCGCGCCCAATTGCGCTTCCCACTGGGTTTGTTCGGGCCCGGTCCCGACCAGCTTCCGGCAGAGCGTCAGCATGTTTCCATACTGGATGGTGGCTTCGTCCAATAACCCGCGTGCCTCGAGAACATGGCCGATATTGTTGTCGATCATCGTCAATTGGTACTGCAACTGCGGAGTATTGAAAGTAGGCAAGTCGGTATGCTGCAGAACCTTCTGTGCGGATTCGAAGTTCTGCTGCGCCGCGCGGAGCTGACCTTGGTACCAGTAGGTCTCGCCTATGTATGCCCAGATTTCCGCCGCCGAAAATTGCCGCGATGAATCCGTCGGCATGGCGTCGGCTAGCGGGGTGGCGAGCTTCAGTGCTGCCTGAAAGGACTCCAATGCGGCGGGCAGATGACCCTGCTCCATGCGCACGATGCCGATCTTTTTCAGTGCCTTGGCGCGTTGCGCCAGCGCGGCGTCGGTGACATCGGTCGTCGGCAGCGACTGGAAGTAGTTCATCGCCTGGTTGTCGACGGTCTCCATGATGTCCAGCCGCGATACCTGTTGCAGCTTGTCGTTGAGGTCGCCGAGCATGAAACCGACCAGGTCCTCGGCCTGTTTCTGCCGGCGCTCGGCGGCTTGGCTGGCGACCACCGCGGCATGCCGGGCGATCAGCGCGGCAATCGCCAGCGCGGTGGTCACCGTCATCACGATCAGCGCCAGCGTTGCCAGCACAGCCATGCGCCGGGTGCGTCGTTGCAGCTCACGCTGTTTCAACGCATCGAAGCCCAGATCCAGCATGCCGGCGATCAGCTTCAGCTTGGCGTTGGTCTTGCCGTCCTTGCCCGTGCGGGCGTCGGCGGCGATCGGTTCGGTGTGCTCGGTGGTGGGTTGGCCGTCCCTGTCCAGCCGGAAGCGCAGCGCTGGCGCGAAGCATTCCTCGGCTTCACGACCGGGCATGTCACTGGCGTTGGGTTCGCCGTCGACGATCAGGCAGAAGATGCGATCGGCGTGCCCCATGCGCCTGAATGCCAGCACTTCTGCATTGACCCACGGCGAGCTCGCCGAACGTGGCGAGCAGATCACGATCAGGTTCGCCGATTGCGCCAGCGCCTCATTGACCTTGCGGCCGAGGTCGGTGGCGCTGGCCAGTTCGTCGCGGTCGCGGAAGATCGGGGTGAGACGCGCGGGAACGGCGCCGGCTGCGGTGGTCTGGCCAACCAGCCGTTTCGGGATCGCGTAGGTTTCCAGCCCCTTGTGCAGCCAGCCGGCCCAGGACTTGTCCTGGTGGCTGTAGCTGATGAAGGCGCGGTACCGGAAAACCGGCATCACGGAGGCTGGCGTCATGACGCACTGCACTCCCGCACGAAGTTGCGCATTCCCTTGCCGGGAAGTCCCCATCCAGTCGGTCGCAGCTCAGGCGCCGGCCCATCGTGGTGCCCGGACAGTGCCTGCGACTTTATGACAATAACGCAAAATGTGATGTACATCACATTTTTTCTCAAATCGACAGGCTCTAGGCTACGGTTCGAGGGTCAGCGTGTGCTGGTCCAGCCCGGGCAGCAGCGGCGTGGGCCGCCCCTTGACCCAGTCCGCGTGGCCCGCGCCGAAGTAAGGCGACAGCGGGTTGTCGCTCTGGCCGCCGGGCATCTCCAGAATGCCCTGTGCCTCGTGGCCCGGCGCCACATCGAAGCGTTCGGAGGCGCCAAAGTCGGGGGCGGCGACGCGCGGCATGTTGTTGTCGCCGGGCAATGGCTGTTCGGGCATGTCGATCAAACGACCGAGCCAGTGAGGCAGTGCGGCGGACAGCGGGTGGTTGATCTCGCTGCGGTTGCGTTCGCCCCAGCTGCGTGCGGCTAGGCCACCGGGTTGCTGGCCGAGTTCGCGGGTGACCTTGCGCGCGGCATCGATGAGCAGGGCATGCCAGTCGTGGTACTTCGGGTCGAGCAGTTGCGCTGGCTGGGCCTGGAGCAGCGCCCACACCGCCGCTTCGGCACTGTTCTCGCCGGGCCAGCTGAAGTCGCTGAAGCGGTGCTTCACCTGTGCCACGAACGGCGCCAGCGCGGCCTGACTGACCTCGGTGCGGAACGCACGCACGAGCCGGTAGTCGACACTGTCGACGGCGGCGCGGCCCTGCCAGTTAGCGCTGAGCTGGCGCAGCTGCTGCAGCGCCGGATCCTGGCTGTCGGCCAGTGTCTGCAGCAACAGTTGCTGCCAGCGAGCCAGCAGCAAGGCGCGGTTGTCCAGCTGGATATCGAGCAGGTCGGCGGGAGTGAAGCCGGCGCGTGCGTGGAGGTCGTCGCGGATCTGCTGCGCGCGTGCGCCGAGGTCGTGACCACCATTGCCGAGCAGGGCCAGTTCGTCACCGCCGACGGTACGGTTGTTGGCCGTCCACAGGCGATCCTCGGCGGGATGCGCGATGCGCGGGTACTGCGCGAGCGTGGCCCAGCCCTGCCAGCCGCTGCCGGGTCGGGACCAGTCGGAGGGCAGCAGCGGATCGATGTTGGCGCGCAGCGGGATGCTGTTGCCGGCGATCGTCCAGCCGATCTGTCCGCTGCTGTCGGCGACCAGCAGGTTCTGCGGCGGCATGCCGAGCCGGGGTGCCAGGTTCAGCGCGCTGGACACATCGGGCTGGTGTTCCAGCTGCATCAGCTCGACGTTGTAGCCGCGCGGCTGGGCGCCGATCCACGCCAGCGCCAGCGGGGTGCCGTCGACATCCTTGCCCATGATCGGACCCCAGCGGGTGTCCTCGACCTTGAGGATGCTGTCGGGCCTGCCCTTGACCTGGATGTGTTCGTCGTGAGTCTCGATACTGGCCCAACCTTCCGGCACCTTGTAGCGGCCGGGGTTGGCCGGATCGCGGAGCACACGTACCCAGTCCAGCCAGTCGCCGTAGCTGTTGGTGAAGCCCCAGGCGATCTGGCCGTTGGAGCCGGCGATGATCGCCGGCGTGCCAGGCAGGCTGACGCCGTTGACGTCGCGCTGCCCGTGCGGCGCGCCGGGGTCGGGATAGCGCAGGCGCGTGCGGAACCATATGTTCGGCACGCGCAGGCCCAGGTGCATGTCGTTGGCGAGGATGGCCGCGCCGCTGCCAGTGAGAGTGCCGGCGACCGCGAAGCTGTTGCTGCCGGGGCGCGGCGCATCGAGGGCTGGCGCCAGCGCGGCGGTCAGGCTGATGGATGATCCGGTCGGGGCGACGTGGCGCAGATCGAACACGTCGGCGCCGGGAATCACCGGCGAAGGCGACAACGGCCCGCTCAGCGGCGCCTCCCAGTCGGGATCGGGTGCCAGCAGGAAATCCACTAGCGGGCCGGGCAACACTGCGCGCATCTGCGCGATGCTCAGTTCGCGTTCGTTGAGGCCATCGCTGTTCAGATCAAGATACATCGCGGCGATCACCAGCGCGCTGTCCTCCGAGCGCCACGGCTGCGGCTGGCTGCCGAGCAGCAGGTACTCCCACGGCCGCACGCGCAGGTCAGCGAGACCGGCGTTGACGCCATCGCGGTAGCGGTCGAGCTGGAGCTTGTCCGCTGTCGACATCTGCGCGTAGGCGGCCTCGACGACCGCGCGCAGGCGATGGCGACGATGGTTGAGATCCATCTTGAGCGCGGCCGGACCGACCAGCGCGGACAGCTCGCCGGCCGCCGAGCGACGCATCAGATCCATCTCGAAGTAGCGTTCCTGCGCATGCACGTAGCCGAGTGCGTAGCTGAGGTCGGTACGGCTTTTCCCTTCGAAGGTGACCGTGCCGAGTGCGTCGCGGCTGATGCTGATGGGTGCCGAGAGACTCGCTATCCGGCGTACGCCGTCGAGCTGGGCGCGGCTCCCGGCGAGCAGGTACCAGCCGGTAGCGAAGGCGGCGAGCAGCAGAACCAGCAAGGTGACCAGCAGGGCGCGCAGGATGCGCCAGCGCCGTGCCCCCTTGAGGTGTGTCATCACGGCTTGGCAAACACCGCGAAGATGCCGGCGTAGGGCTTGACCATGAAGGCCGGCGCACCGGCGTAGCCGTCGCCATCGACATACAGCTGCGAGATGCTGCCATCCAGGTACAACGCGTCGCGACAGCCCAGCTGGTCGCGGAACAGCCGTCCGAAGGTATGGAAATTCACCGGCGCCTCGCTCACCGCGAAGATCACTTCGCTGGGAGTTTTCACGCACACACCGCTGCGCCATTTCAGGCTGGCCGAGTCATCCACGAATTGTTCGTTGAGCTTGCCGTCGATCAGCAGCATCGGGCCGGACTGGGTCGCCCATTGCACAGGCTTGCCGTCAGCCTTGAACGCGGCGCTGGTGCGTATCGCGGCATGACCGTCCGGATACACGGCGAACACGCCGTTCGGCAGCAGCGAGAAATTGCCGGAAGCAGGATTGCCGTGCGACAGGTTCAGCGGCACCACGGTCTTGCCGTTTTCCACATACAGGCCGAGCGGCGCGAACTGCTTGTCATAGATTCCCGCATTGGTGGCAAACAGCAGTCGCTGACCGTGGGCGTTGCCCCACTGACGCAGGGCCTCGATGTTGCCGTACGGCTGGCTGCTCTGCGGATCGCGCCAGTGCAGGCTCAGCGGTTCACGCTTGAGATCCAGATGCACGACGCGGTAGTTCTGGCCCTCGAATGCCAGCTCGCTGCTGTCCAGTGCCTGTGCCGTCGAGGTGCAGCCGGACAGCTGGATCAGCAACGCCAGCGCCAGCAGCCAGAGCAGGGATCGATGGGCACGGAGACGTTGGGGCGATGCAGGGACGAGAGCAGGCATTTGCCGATGGTCGCCGGCCAGCGGTAGCTGCGCAAGCCCTCGTCGGATGTTCGGGCAACGGTCCGGCGTGGATCGACGACTGCCGCTAAACTTGGTTTTTTGTCGCGGGCTCCATCCATGCCGTACACCCCGATCACGGCCACGCTCGGTTATGTGCTGTCGCCCGATCGCAGCGAAGTGCTGATGATCCACCGCAACGCGCGCCCGGACGACCAGCACCTGGGCAAGTACAACGGCCTGGGCGGCAAGATGGAACCGGGCGAGGACATCGCCACCTGCATGCGACGCGAGATTCTCGAGGAAGCTGGCATCAGCTGCGAGTCGATGCAGTTGCGTGGCACGTTGAACTGGCCCGGTTTCGGCAAGCACGGCGAGGACTGGCTCGGCTTCATCTTCGTGATCGACCGCTACACCGGGACGCCATTGACGGCCAATGCCGAGGGCACGCTGGAGTGGGTGCCGCGAGACAAGCTGATGGAGCTGCCGATGTGGGAAGGCGATCGCCACTTCCTGCCACTGGTGTTCGATGCCGATCCGCGTCCGTTCCACGGCGTGATGCCGTATCGCGACGGCCGGATGCAGTCGTGGTCGTATACGCGGCTGTAATGGTTTTGTTTTTTGTGGGAGCGGCTTCAGCCGCGATGCTCTGCGCCACGCGTGAAAAACATCGCGGCTGAAGCCGCTCCCACAGAATCGAGGGGGTTACGGCACATCGGCCAGCCATGCTGCGCTGGCGAACTTGCTCTGTGCCAAGGCCTCGGCATCGGCCAGCTCATTCGCGCGCAAGCTGTCATCGCTGAGACCGTGCAGGCGCCGGAATGTGGCGATCATCCGCGCGATCACCGCTTCGCGCGGCAGGCCCGTCTGACTGCGCAGCGGATCGACCCGCTTGGCGGCGCTGGTGGTGCCCTTGTCGGACAGTTTCTCGCGTCCGATGCGCAGCACTTCCAGCATCTTCGCAGCGTCGATGTCGTAGGCCATCGTCACGTGATGCAGCACTGCGCCGCCGCGATGCGCCTGTGCGGCGCCGGCGATCTTGCCGCCCGCGGAGGTGATGTCGTTGAGCGGCTGATACCACGCCTTGATACCCAGTTCGCCGAGCGCCTCGATTACCCAGGCGTCCATGAATGCGTAGGATTCCTGGAACGACAGTCCCTTGATCAGCGACAGTGGCGCATAGATCGAATAGGTGATCGTGTTGCCCGGCTCGATGAACATCGCACCGCCACCGCTGACCCGCCGCACCACCTCGATGCCGTGGCGCTGTGCCGCTGCCGCATCGACTTCGTTGCGCAGCGACTGGAAGCGGCCGATCACCACCGCTGGCGCGGCCCATTCCCAGATGCGCAGCGTCGGTGTGCGTCGACCGGTACCGACTTCGTGAGTGAGCACGTCGTCCAGCGCCATGTGCAGCGTGGGTGATTGCGGAACGGTGTGGATCAGTTGCCAATCGTGGTCGCGCCAATCGGTACGCATCATGCGTCGGGACCCTGGTGCAGGGCGCGGCGCACGGCGACCGCGATCGCCTCTGGCGACACGCCGTACATCATCACTTCGGATGAAATCGCGGTCTGCACCGCGGTGGTTAGCATAGCCTCATCGGCATCCGCCGGCTGGCCGGTCAGCGCGGCATTGATCGTGTGTAGGGCGCTGTCCGGCTCCAGGAAGAAGTCACCGCTCAGCTGCACATTCGCGAGGCGATCGTCGTGCAGATCGAGGTCGATCACCACCAGCTTGCCGCCAGGCATCTTGTACTCACCGTGCATTGATCGCTTCCCTACCTGGTCAAGATGAACGGCGGGCTGGACAAGCCGGGCTTCCAGAACGCCATGCGGTGCCCTAGGTCAGAAGCCGTGACCACCGTGGAAATTCCCCTGGCCGACGCTGACCGAAAAGCCGATGCCGCCGCTGGGGTGCTCGCAATCGCCAAGCGCCTTGGTGACGCTGACCTCGCCGGTCTGGTAGCTCCCACTGACGTGATTGCCGGCAACCACGCCCATGCCTACGCTGCCATGCATCTGCGGGTCGTTGTACTTGGAATCATCGCAGGCGCGTGCGTTGGCGGTTCGGTCATCGCTCATGTGGCCACTGGTATCGCCGTAATACACGCCGGGCGCGGGCTTGGCTGCGGCGGTCGGGCTGGAACCGGAGCTTGCCGGCTGGGCGGCGGTCGAGCTGGCGGCCGGCACGTCGCCCGGTGGCAGCTTGAGGTTCAGCGGCTTGCTGGCCGTTTGTGCCGCCACCGAACTGACCAGCAGGGTGCCTGCCAGGGCAAGGATCAAACGTTTCATGTTCATGACGTGCTCCGGAGATATGACGTGTTCAACGCACGATGCTGGGTTGGCGTGCACATCCCTATTTGAAACACCGGGCAGCAGGAAGTTCCTGCCGCCGCTTCATCAAGCCGTTGTCTCGATCCGCTCCACCCGGCGCAGACCGCGTGGCAACAGGCCACCACGCGTGGCGCGGTTGCCACCGTACTCGACCAAGTCTGACCATTTCAGGGTGAGTTTACGCTGACCGGCGTACAGGGTGACTTCGCCCTTGCCCTCGCTGACCACGGCGATGCCGGCCACGCGCTCGTCGCCACTGGCGAGTTTCGCCTTCGGCACCTCGATCAGCTTGTTGCCCTTGCCCTTGTCCAGTTCCGGCAGCTCGGCGACCGAGAACATCAGCAGATGGCCTTCGGTGGTGACCACCACGATGCGGTCGCGCGCCGGATCGGCGCTGAGCTGCGGCGCAAGGACATGCGCGCCATCGCTGAGGCTGATGATCTGCTTGCCGGCCTTGTTGCGCCCGGTGAGCGCCTCGAAGCGGGTGACGAAACCGTAGCCGAAATCGGTGGCGAGGATCAGCCGGGTGTCGTTGTCGCCGGCGATCACCGCGTCGAAGCTGGCGCCCGCCACTGGACTGAAGCGGCCAGTCAGTGGCTCGCCGTTGCCGCGCGCCGAGGGCAGGGTGTGCGCCGGGGTGGAGTAGCTGCGACCGGTGGAATCGATGAACGCCACCTGCTGGGTGGTGCGTGCCTTCACCGCGGCGAGCAGGCCGTCGCCCTCGCGATAGTTCAGGCCTTCGGCGTCGATGTCGTGGCCCTTCGCCGCGCGCGCCCAACCTTTCTGGCTTAGCACCACGGTGACCGGTTCACTGACGACCAGCGCGCTCTCGTCCAGTGCCTGTGCTGCATCGCGCTGCACCAGCGGCGAGCGGCGGTCGTCACCGAACTTGGCGGCGTCGGCGCGCAACTCGTCCTTGATCAGGCTCTTCAGCTTGGCCGGCGATTTCAGCAGCACGCTGATCTTCGCGCGCTCCTCTTCGAGCTGGTCGCGCTCGGCATTGATCTTCATCTCTTCCAGCCGCGCCAGCTGGCGCAGCCGGGTTTCCAGGATGTAGTCGGCCTGTTCCTCGCTGAGCTTGAAGCGGGCGATCAGGACGGGCTTGGGCTCGTCCTCGCTGCGCACGATGCGGATCACCTCATCGAGGTTCAGGTAAGCGATGCGCAGCGCTTCGAGCAGGTGCAGGCGACGCTCGACCTTGGCCAGCCGGTGCTCCAGTCGTCGGGTGACCGTGCTGGTACGGAATGCTAGCCACTCGCTGAGGATGCGCTTGAGATCCTTCACCTGTGGCCGGCCGTCCAGGCCGATCATGTTGAGGTTGACGCGGAAGCTCTTTTCCAGGTCCGTGGTGGCGAACAGGTGCTGCATCGTCTCGTCGGCATCGACGCGGTTCGAGCGCGGCACAATCACCAGGCGGATCGGATTCTCGTGGTCGGATTCGTCGCGCAAGTCTTCGATCATTGGCAGTTTCTTCGCGCGCATCTGCGCGGCGATCTGCTCAAGGATCTTCGACGGGCTGACCTGGTGTGGCAGCGCGGTGATCACGATGTTGCCTTCCTCACGCTGGTACACCGCGCGGGCGCGCACCGAACCGCCGCCGCTCTGGTACATCGCCAGCAGGTCGGCGCGCGGAGTGATGATCTCCGCCTCGGTCGGATAATCCGGTCCGCGCACATGCTCGAACAGATCGGCCACGCTGGCGTCCGGATCGTCCAGCAGGCGGATGCAGGCGCTGGCCAGCTCACGCAGGTTGTGCGGCGGGATATCGGTGGCCATGCCGACCGCGATGCCCATCGAGCCGTTCAGCAGCACGTGCGGCACGCGCGCCGGCAGCCAGCTCGGTTCGTCCATGGTGCCGTCGAAGTTCGGCACCCAGTCGACCGTACCCTGGCCGAGCTCGCCCAGCAGCGCCTCGGCGATCGGGCTGAGCTTGGATTCGGTGTAGCGCATCGCGGCGAAGCTCTTCGGGTCGTCCGGCGAGCCGAAGTTGCCCTGGCCATCGACCAGCGGATAGCGGTACGAGAACGGCTGCGCCATCAGCACCATCGCTTCGTAACAGGAGCTGTCGCCGTGCGGATGGAACTTGCCGATCACGTCGCCGATCGTGCGCGCGGATTTCTTCGGTTTCGCGGTGGCGGCCAGCCCCAGCTCGCTCATCGCGTAGATGATGCGCCGCTGCACCGGCTTCAGGCCGTCGCCGACGAAGGGCAGCGCGCGGTCCAGCACCACGTACATCGAGTAGTCGAGATAGGCCCGCTCGGCGTATTCCTTGAGCGGGATCTGTTCGTAATTGGCTTGCAGGTTCATGGGCTTGCATCGATCAGGTAGCGCGCAGGCTGCGCGGATAACCGGACGATGGTGCCAGAAAGCGGGCGCTATGGGCGAACCGCTTCGATGCCCAGCTTTTGCAACTGCGCCTGTACGCTGTCCGGTCCGGCCAGATGCCCGGCGCCGACCGCGATGAAGACGGTGCCCGGTTGCTGCAGCATGCCGGCGATCTTGCCGGCCCAGGTCTGGTTGCGTTGTACCAGCAGGCGTTTATAAAGCGCGGGCGTCTGCTGGCGCACATCTTCGTCCTCGATCCGCGCGATGGTGGCGGTGTCGCCATTCTTCCAGGCACTGATCAGCTTGGTGAGTTCCGCGGGACCCTTGTCGATGTCGTGCAGGGTCGAGCGCAGGAAGCTCAGTTCGACGTCGGGCGGAAGGTCGGCGAGAAAACGGATCTGCTGCTCGGAAGTCTCCAAGCCGTTCACCGGCTTGCCGGCTTGCTGCATCTGTGCCTTCAACAGCTTGTCCACGCCATGCGCGGGATCGAGGCCGGCTTTCAGCAGTGGCGTCACGGCCAGCGTCAGCGCAGCCAACCACGGCCGCATGATCTCAAGGGTCTGCACGCCACCCGGAATGCCCGCAGTCTGCGCGGCCTGTGCCAGGGTGGCATTTTCGGCGGCGCTAAGTTTGTCCGACAGCGGATGAGCGGAGTCCAGGCCGTATTGCAGCACCAGTGCCTGCATGGTCACGGCGTCGTCGTCGGTCAGCTCGATCGTCAGCGAATCGCTGGCGGCGAGCGCCTTGTCCAGCGCCGGGTAGTGCCAGTCGGTGTCGTTCGGCAGCAGGTGAACCGTGCCGAACAGATAGATGGTTGTCTGTGCACTCTTCACGACCCACAACGCCGGTTCGGCGAGTGCCTGAGTGGTCAGCAGCAAGCCGAGCAGCGCAACGGCCGCGCCGCGGCGAACATGGTGCAACAGAGGCATGGGTCTTCCTTGCGGTGAGAGCGGCATTGGCAACGGTGGCACGAAGCAGGTGCGCAGTCGATGGACTCAGCGCGCCACCCGATAGCCGCCAGGCACGCCGTACGGGCTCAGCGTGAGCTGCCACAGCTGGTCGCGGCGGCTGCGGAACACTGCGGCGGAAACCGCCAAGTAGTAGCGCCACATGCGCCGGAAGCGTTCGTCGTAATGCGCCGCCAGTGCGGGCCACGCGGCCTCGATGTTCGCCTGCCAGGCGGTCAGGGTGCGGTCGTAGTCGGTGCCGAAGTTGTGCCAGTCCTCGACCACGAACAGATCTTCCAGCGCGACGGTCACCTGGCTGGCGGCGGGAATCATCGAGTTCGGAAAGATGTACTTCTCGATCCATGGGTCGGTTTGTGCCGGTGCGCTGTTGCTACCGATGCAGTGCAGCAGCGACAGGCCGTCGTCTTTCAGGCAACGGCGCACGCATTCGAAATAGGCGCGGTAGTTCTTGCCGCCGACGTGCTCGAACATCCCGATCGAATACACCGCGTCGAAACGCTCGTTGATGTCGTGGTAGTCCTGCAGGCGGATTTCGATCGGCAGCCCGGCGCAAAGTTCGCGCGCATAGTCGGCCTGCTCCTGCGACACGGTGATGCCGACGCCCTCGATGCCATAGCGTTCGGCGGCATACTTCAGCGCCTCGCCCCAGCCGCAGCCGATGTCGAGCACACGCTGGCCGGTCTGCAGCTGCAACTTGCGGCAGACCAAGTCGAGCTTGGCCGCCTGCGCATCGTCGAGGTTGTCGGCCTTCGCCCAGTAGCCGCAGGAATACACCATCCGCTTGCCGAGCATGGCGTGGAACAGGTCGTTGCCGAGGTCGTAGTGCACCTTGCCGATCTCGAACGCACGCTCGCCGCGCTGCAAGTTGATGAAGCGCGCCTTCAGATGGGCGAGCAGGGTGTCGATGGTTTTCAATTCCTGGTCCAGCCCGGCGGTGAGCAGCCGCGTGCATAGACCTGGCAGGTCGTCGGCATCCCACCAGCCATCCATATAGGCCTCGCCCAGGCCCAGCGAGCCGTGCGCGAACACGCGGGCATACACGCGTTCGTCATGCACGCGCAGGTCGATCGGCGCATCGCCGTCGATATGGATGCCGGCCTGCTCGAGCAGTTCGCTGGCGCGATTCTTCAGATCGTCCTGGCCCATGCCTTGCCTCGCAGTGGATGAAGCCGGTGAATGTCAGTGCTTGCTCAGCACGGCAAAGCTTGCTGGCCAGCGTGCATACGTCGCGTCGACGTCGGCCACGCGTACCAGTTGCAGCAGCAGATCGGCCTGATCCTCGCGCAGCAGGAATTCGATCTTGACCGGCAGGTCGTCGGACAGCTCGAAGAACTGTTCCTCGTGCAGCACACCGTGCCGACCGAAGCCGGCGATAGCACGGAATACCGAGCCGCCGCCGAGGCCGTGTTCCTTGGCCTTTTCCAGCAGCCATTCGGACAGCAGCATGCCGTCATGCTTCGCGCGCAGATGGCAATAGAAGGTCAGATGCACGCCCTGTTGCACGGTTTCCTGATTCATGGGCGACTCCGGATCAATGACGCAGCAGGCTGCGGGTGAGGGTGATGCCGAGTACGGTCATCGCCAGCGAACCGACCAGATGTGCCGCCACATGGCCGCTGAACCACAGATATTGCTGACGCAGCAGCAAAGTGGTGGATTCGGCCGAGAACGTGGAGAACGTGGTCAGGCCGCCGAGGAAGCCGGTGAACACGAACAGCCGCAACTCCGGCGACAGGGTCTGGAAATGATCGAACAACCCCATCACGCAGCCCATCAGCAGGCCGCCGCCGAGGTTGGCTGCCAGCGTGCCCAGCGGCAGGGTGGGGAACAATGGGTTGAGCAGGATGCCCAGGCCCCAGCGCAGCCAGCACCCAAGGGCGCCGCCGATACCCACCGCTACAAATCCGTTCAAGCCCACGTGCGCGCCTCCTGACGTTGAAAGTGTCCGGTTGCCACGGGGCAGGCACGCCTGCGCCGCCGGAAGCCGGTGGTGCAGGCATCATCAACCTCAACGCCGGGCGAGAGGTGGTTTGTTCCGGGATGCCGAAAGCTTCCGCGAAACGGGAGGCATGCCATCTCCCGAGTGGTCATCCTAGTCGATCCGGGCACCTGCTCGTCAAGCCAAGGTGGATCGCATTGGCGGCTCTATACTGCCAAACCCCGTCGATGTGCCCATCTTCCGCATGAACCCAGCTCCTCGCACCGTACAACGCACCCTGCCCTGGTTGCTGGCGGCGCTGTCGATGATCGGACCGTTCTCGATCGACGCGGTATTCCCGTCGTTTCCGCTGATCGGCGCTCGCTTTGCAGTTGACGACACCGCGCTACAGCAGCTGCTCAGTGTGTACCTGGTCACCTATGCGGCGATGAGCCTGTTCCATGGAGCGATCTCCGATGCGATCGGGCGCAAGCCGGTCATGGTCACCGGCATGCTGGTATATGCACTCGCTTCGGTGGGTGCTGCGATGTCGACCTCGTTCGCGATGCTGCTGGCCTGCCGCGGTCTGCAGGGCGTGTGTGCTGGCGCGGGCCTGGTGGTGGGGCGTGCGGTGATCCGCGACACGCTCGAGGGCGCTGCCGCGCAGCGACTGATGTCGCAGGTGATGATGATTTTCGGGGTGGCGCCGGTGATCGCGCCGATGGTCGGCGCGTTGCTGCTGCCGCTGGGTGGCTGGCACGGCATCTTCTGGGTGCTGGCCGGATTCACCACACTGCTAGCGCTGGCGCTCGCTCTGCTGCTGACAGAAAGCCATCCGCCGGCACGGCGTACGTCGTTTGCGCCGCGGCCGCTGCTGGCCAGCTATCTTTCGTTCGGCCGTGATCGCCCGTTCTGGCCGTTGCTGATTTCCAGCTCGGTCAACTTTGCCGGCCTGTTCCTGTACATCGCCTCGGCGCCGCGCATCGTGCGCGAGCTGCTGCATCTGCCGGCATCCGGTTTCCCGTGGCTGTTCCTGCCGGTGGTGATCGGCCTGATCGGTGGCGCGTGGCTGTCCGGGCGGATGGCCGAGCGGCGCAGCGCAGGCTTCACGGTGAACCTGGGTTATGCTGTGATGTTGCTGGCCTGTGCGCTGCATCTGTTGCTGGCGCTGGTATTCCCGGCGCCGCGGCTGCCGTGGTCGATGCTGCCGCTGATCCTGCACGGCGTCGGCGTGCAGCTGGCTTTCCCCACCTTGACGCTGTTGCTGCTGGATCGTTTTCCGCACCAGCGCGGCGGCATTTCCTCGGTTCAGGCATTCGCCAGTCTGCTGTTGTGCAGCTTCGTAGCCGGCGTGCTGTCGCCACTGCTGTCGGTCAGCATGCTGCAACTTGCGCTGGGTGCGTCGACGCTGACCGTGATCGGCACGCTGGCATGGTGGTGGTACAGCGTTGTCGCTGCACGCGCGCTGCAGCGTGTGCGGACAGGCGCCGATACGGTCACGGCGCTGCAAGCTGAAATCGCCGAGCCACGCTGAGGCGGTTTGGCGAGGCACATGGCAATCGCAGGACTTACGAAGGTGTCGGTGGCCGGGCACCGGTGACCGGTGTCGGTGCGGCCACGTTTTCGAACGACATCAGCACCACCGCGCGCGCCAGTGCCTGCGCCAGCGAAGGCGACCGGTAGCTGGCATCCGTCATCCAGCGCTGCCATACGGAATCGTCCACCTTTTCGTTGATGCCATTGCCCAGCGTGCGGTCGAACGGCGGCTTGAATTCCTTGTACAGGCCATACATGAACTCCGCGTAGGAGTTGCGCGGCATGCCGGCATTGGCGTCGATTTCCGGGACGAGGATTTCATCGCAGGCGAGACCTGCGGCGATCGCCTTCTGCTGCAGCCATGCCAGTGGCAGCTCAGGCAGCGGATCCGGTTTGCGCCCCGCACCATCGCGGTCGTTGCCGCCACCGACATCGGCATGCGCACCGATGAACCAGCGTTGCTCGATATCGATCTGCTCGATCTTTTTCGTGGTCAGGGTCTCGCCGGGTTTCACGCTGTATGGGTTGCGCGTCCAAACAGCCGGCGCAAAGTCGGCGCGATGTTCGTCCAGCGCCAGCGCCTGATACGCGTATTTGACGATCTTGCTGAGCTCGGTGTCGTGGAACTGATAGCGCGAGCGGGCGTACGGGAACCACGAGGCGGTATCCGGGATGCCGAGCGAGCCGACCGTATCCCAGACGCCGATGAAATGGATGTCGATTTCGACGGAGTGATGTGTACGGAAATCCACCGCCGCAGGATCATCGGGCTGGATCGTGGTGTCGCGGTAGAAGTCGTACGCAACGGAAATGGCGCTCTTGGCAATCCTGCCATCGGCGCTCGTCTTGAGCAGGCCGCACTTGCGGATCAGCCCGGCGAGACTGCGTGCGGTATAGGCTCCGCGGCTGAATCCGAACAGATAGACATCGTCGCCCGACTGCCATGTTTCGCACAATCGGCGGTAGCCCCTCAGCACATTGCCCGACAGGCCATAGCCGAACGCACCACCGAGCAGGTGTACCCAACCCGACGCCACGCCGACCCCGGGGATGTAGTTGACGAGTTGCTCGACGCCGGCAGCATCACGCGTCGCGATCAACCGACGCAGGTGCTCCACGTTGGTGTTCGACTCCGGCTTGTTCCAGGTGCCGTCGAACAACAGCACAAGCCTGCGGGTGGCCATGGTGCCCTCCAGCGCGATGCGTCCCGATTGCCTGATGAAACTCTAGGCCGAGGCGCTGCGCCAGGCCAGTGTCGCGCCGGTGGGTGCTGTGACCTGGTTGGCAGGCTGCGCAGGCAACGCAAGCGGCGTAGTCTGCGGGTTTCCCTATCGGCCGTGGGCTAATGACAGATGACAAGCAGACGCAGATCAAGCGGTGCGGACATTCGGGAACATGCGTGATCGCCTGACGGTTCTGTTGCTGTCAAAGAGTGCGGATGCGCAGCGGTCGTTGGCACATGGCTGACCAGCGCGCCACGCTCGATCGTGCGTTCTATCGGCGCGATCCGTGCGAGGTCGCTGTGGCTTTGCTGAACAAGATCCTGGTCAATGCGGACGGTCGCAGCGGGCGTATTGTGGAGACCGAGGCGTACAACGGGGCACTGGATCCCGCTGCACATTCCTGGCGTGGCCGGACGGCGCGCAATGCGACGATGTTCGGTGGTCCGGGCCTGCTCTACGTGTATTTCACTTATGGCATGCACTGGTGCTGCAACCCGGTATGCGGTGAAGCCGGTGAGGGTGTTGCGGTGCTGTTGCGGGCGCTGGCACCACTCAGCGGCCTCGATGCGATGCGCGCTGCGCGACCGGCCTGTCGCAGCGACCGCGACCTGTGCCGCGGCCCCGCGCGGTTGTGTCAGGCGATGGGCATCGACGGTGCGCAGGACGGTATTGACCTGGTCGAGAGCGCCGCCGGTTTCAACATCATCGACGACGGCACGCCGCCACCTGCCGTCCCCGTGGTGACGACGCGCGTGGGTATCACGCGTGCGATCGACCAGCCTTGGCGCTGGTATGTGCCGGGCGATCAGCACGTATCGCGTCGCTGAACGGGGGCGTGCTGTTCCCGCCACGGCAACATGAAGTTGACGGCGGCTTGATCGCACAGGGCGCACGGTGGAGCCATGCATGATCCATGCAACGGAGCCTTCTGCCATGCCATACAAAGCCATCAGCGATCTGCCCGATAGCGTGCGTGATCATGTGCCGAAACATGCTCAGGAAATCTACAAAAAGGCGTTCAACAGCGCGTGGGACGAATACGGCGACAAGAGCGAGCGGCGCGGCAGCGAATCGCGCGAGGAAGTCGCGCACAAGGTGGCATGGTCGGCAGTAAAGAAGAAATACAGCAAGGGCGACGATGGTGACTGGCACGCCAGGTAAAAGTGCGAAGCGCTACTGCCTGCTGCGACGGCTCAGATAAGGCCGCGTGCCTTCAGAAACTCCCTTGCCTCGTTCGCATCCTGCTCGAACCAGGCGCGGGCCGAACCGAGCCGGAACGAGTAGCCCCACGCATCCATGTCGGCCATCAGTCGCTCGCGTCCTACGCCGGGCAGTTCGTCGGCGAGCACGATCTGCAGGTAGCAGGTGGCATCCTCTTCCTCGATCGAGTCGGTCGCATCGGTATGGACGTCTGGACGTCTTTCCAGCGGCAATACGATCAGGTGGCAGGCCTCGTGCAGAAGCGAATGCACCGGCGTGTCATCGCGGGCGTGGACGGTATTGCCAATGATGCCGGCCTCCTCGTCACCCCAGTAGCTGCCGGGGATCGGCTCGCCATGCGCCACTCGCCGCAGTTGCAGGTCGTAGCGGGCGAGCAAGGCAGCGGGCGCGTCAAAACCGATCTGCCCCAGGCGCATCACGCTGCTGGCGGGATCGATGGGTTCAGGGCGGTTGACGGTTTCGGGATGCATGCGCGTGCGCGGACAGCGCAGATCGAGGGGCGGGCGATGATGCCGGGCGATGCGTGATCGCCCGGCGGACTGGCTGGCGGCAACGGCCGCCGGAACTCAGGCGGTCTTGGCGGCAGCCTTGCCGTCCGGCAGCGTCACCGAGAGTTCCAGGATCTCGTGACCACTGTCGCGTTCGAAATTGATGTTGATCGCATCGAGATCGACGTGGATGTATTTCTTGATCACTTCGAGCAGCTCATTACGCATCATCGGCAGGTAGTCCGGCGCACCGCGGGTGGAGCGTTCCTGCGCCACGATGATGCGCAGGCGTTCCCGGGCCACGTTGGCGGTCGCTTCCGGCTTGCGTTTCAGGAAATCAAGAATACCCATCGTGATCAACCTCCGAACACGCGCTGGAGAAAGCCCTTCTTGGGCACGTCGATAAAGCGCAACGGGCGCTCTTCGCCGAGGATGCGGGCCACGGTGTCGCTGTAGGCCTGACCGGCATGTGAATTGGCATCGACGATCACCGGGATGCCGTTGTTGGAGGCGGTCAGCACGTTTTCCGATTCGGGGATCACGCCGACCACCTCGATGCCGAGGATTTCCTCGACGTCCTTGACGCTGAGCATTTCGCCGATGGCGACACGGGCTGGGTTGTAGCGGGTCAGCAGCAGGTGCTGGGTGACCGGGCCTTCGCCGCGCTCGGCACGCCGCGTCTTGCTGGCGAGCAGGCCGAGGATGCGATCGGAATCGCGCACCGAGGACACTTCCGGATTGACCACCACGACCGCGTGGTCGGCGAAATACATCGCCAGGTGGGCACCTTTCTCGATGCCGGCCGGCGAATCGCACACGACGTAATCGAAACCGTCCTCGGATAGCCCGTCGAGCACTTTCTCGACGCCTTCCTGGGTCAGTGCGTCCTTGTCGCGGGTCTGGCTGGCGGCCAGCACGTACAGGTTGTCGTGGCGCTTGTCCTTGATCAGCGACTGTTTCAGCGTGGCTTCGCCGTGCACGACATTGACGAAGTCGTACACCACGCGGCGCTCGCAGCCCATGATCAGATCGAGATTGCGCAGGCCGACATCGAAATCGATCACGGCGACTTTCTTGCCGGCCATCGCCAGGCCGGTGGCGAGCGAGGCGCTGGTCGTCGTCTTGCCGACGCCGCCCTTGCCTGAAGTGACAACGATAATCTCAGCAGTCAATGGCCCATCTCCGCATGATTGTTCTTGTTGTAGGTGATCACAGCTTGGCGATCAGCAGTTTTTCGCCTTCGAGCCAGCATTGCACGGACTGGCCTTCGAGGTCGTCAGGAATTTGTTCGAACACGCGATAATGACCGGCGATCGCCACCAGTTCGGCGCGGAAGTCGGAGACGAAGATGCGCGCCTTCTCGTCGCCCTGCGCGCCGGCCATGGCACGACCACGCAGGCTGCCGTAGATATGGATGTTGCCGTCGGCAATCACCTCGGCACCGTTGGCGATCGCGCCGGTGACGATCAGGTCGCGCTCGCGCGCATAGACCTGCTGCCCCGAGCGCACCGAGCTGGCGTGGTGCTGGGCGCCCTGCAAGCTGCCGGGTGCCGGCGCGGACAGGATCGGCTCGCGTTGCACCGCTGGAGCGGCCGGTTCGGCTTGTCTGGCTGGTTCGTCGGCGACCGGGTTGCCGCCGACCGGTTCATAGGCAGCGCGGAATTTCGCGATCAGCGGCAGCCCCATCCGTTTGGCCAGCGCCTCGGTTTCGCTGGTGCCATAGGCCAGGCCCACCGGCAGCATGCCGGCGCTGCGCACGGCTTCGAGCAACGCGTCGACGGCGCCGTCATCGGGCAGGTCGAGCAGATGGCTCAGGTCCAGCACCACCGCAGCACGGGAAAACATCTGCGGCGCGGCGCGCACACGGCGTTCCAGTTCGTCGCACAGCGCAGCGGCATCAACCCGGCGTACACGCACGCAGGCAATACCAACCTGACCGAAGCGCAGGTCACAGGCGTCGGTTGTATCCATCTTTGCATTCATGGGCGCCGCTCTCCGGCGAGGCGGCGCGGGGTGGAGTCATGCAGGTAAGGGTGTTCGCGTTCGGCCAGCCAGGGCACATCCGGCAGGCCGCCGTGTTCGAGCCAGGTATCGCGGACATAGGCGTAGCTGGGCAGATCGCGGGCGAGCAAGCTGACCTGCGGGCCAGTTTCGCCCATGCGTTGCTGGCCGACTTCCTGGAAGCCATAGGTGCCGTGGAACAGCACCACCACGTCGTCGCGCGGCTCCAGGAACACTTCGCAGGTGAGCAGCGGCACACGCACTTCGGCGTAGCTGTGCACATCGCAATAAAAGACCCGACCCAGACCATGACGGCGGTAAGTGTTCGCAATCACGATGCGGTCGATGTAGAGGAATTGCGGGTAACGCCCGGCGAACCAGCGGTAGTTCGGGCTGGTGTATTCGCCGCCTTCACGTAGCGCGATCACAAAGCCGGCCAGGTGACCGTCGATTTCGGCAACGCGGAAATATTCAGCGTGCTCGTAGAAATAGCGCAACTGGGTAGCGTCAAGGGCGAGGATGGAGCGACCGGCAGCGTTGTTGAGCGCCAGTACGGCATCCAGGTCGTGCTCGCGCACGTCGCGGATGGCAAGGGCCATTCGTTGCTCCGCAATGAAATGGATAGAGGAACCAAGGTCGACGGATCGGCCTCGCAGATAGGGCCATTATGGCATGCGGCCGTTGCCGACACATCTCGCAAGGACACATCAAGGGCACATGTAAAGGCTTTGTAAAGCGGCCGGCAGTCCGGTTGGCGCCATGGCCGTGCATGACTTCTCGCGCATTGCGCGAAAACTGCGCACCCTCAATGATGCGCGGCATGCGCTGGCCATTCTTCAATCACATCCGACTGCTCCGCCTGACGGGTTTTTTCGCCTATCTGTGTTCAGGCACCCCATTGATCACCACCTGGGCGGTGGAACGCCTCGACCAGTTGCATCGACCAAACTTCGCGCTGCTGTTGTGGACCTTGTCCTACTTGCTATTCGGCGTGCTGTACCTGCTGCTGACCAGCAATCTCGGTTCCAAGCGTTATCTCGGCACCCGTCTGATTGGCTTGGCGCTGATGACGGCGTGTTCGTTGGCTGTGGGTTGGTACAGCCACAGCGGTCTCTCGGCGATCCTGATGGTGGTGTCGTCGGTCGTGCTGCCCTGGCTGGTGCCGTTCTGGCTCAGCGTGGCGTGGCTCGTGCTCTGGAATCTGGCCTTGGCCGCGGTATTTGCTACCTTTCCCGAACTGAACTACAGCATCCTGCTGGCGTTGATGCAGGCCAGCATTTATATGGGTTTCGCCGCGATGGGCTTCGTCGCCTCGCTGGTGGCCAGCCAGCAGGTCGAGGAGCGCGAGGTGCAACGTCGGCTGAATTCCGAACTGCGCGCGACCCGCGCATTGCTGGCCGAATCCAGCCGGATCGCCGAGCGCATGCGCATTGCACGCGATCTGCACGATCTGATTGGTCATCACTTGACCGCGCTGAGCCTGAACCTGGAGGTGGCCAGCCATCTCACCAACGAGGCGGCCGGTGCGCATGTGCGCAAGGCGCAGAGCACCGCCAAACTGCTGCTGGCCGACGTGCGCGAAGTGGTCAGCGAGCTGCGCCAGGATGACGCAATCGATCTGACCCAAGCCTTGCGCAGCCTCACCGAGGGCGTCCCCGGGCTGAATGTGCACGTGATCATGCCGCCGCGTTTCAGTGTGGAGGATCCACGGCGCGCGCAAGTACTGCTGCGCTGCGCACAGGAGATCATCACCAATACCGCCAGGCATGCCGGCGCGCGCAATCTATGGCTGAATTTTGCCTATGCCGGAGAAAGCCTGCTGGGCCTGCATGCGCGCGACGATGGCCGTGGCGCCGAGCAGGTCGAGCCGGGCAATGGCCTGTCCGGCATGCGCGAACGGCTGGCCGAGTTCGGCGGCAGCCTGACGCTGGACACCGGCATGAGCCAGGGGTTTGCGCTGACGGTACGGTTGCCGCTGGGTGAGCACACGGCGCTGGCGCACGCGACGTCACGGTTTGAACCGCCGGCGTTGAATGTGTCGTAATGTTGGTGGTTCGCACGGCGTGCCAGAATGCGCCTTTGCTGGTCGGCCGTTTTGCGGGCCAGCCTGAATCACGTTACTCCGAGGATGCGCGATGATCTCCGTTTGTCTCGTCGACGACCAGAATCTGGTGCGCCAGGGCGTTCGTTCGCTGCTGGATCTGGCCGAAGACATCCGCGTGATCGCCGAATGCGCCGATGGCGCACAGGCGGTGCAGGACATTCCGCGGATCAAGCCCGATGTGGTGTTGCTGGACCTGCGCATGCCGAACATGAGCGGGCTGGAAGTGCTGCAGGCGCTGTCTGCGCGCAATGAACTGCCGCCGACGATCATCCTCACCACGTTCGACGACGATCAGCTGGTCTTGCAGGGTCTCAAGGCCGGTGCGCGGGGCTATCTGCTGAAGGACGTCTCGCTGGAGCAGCTGGTGGAAGCCGTACGTACGGTTGCCGCTGGCGGCTCGCTGGTGGCGCCGATGGTCACCCAGCGCCTGATGGCGGGGGTGTCGCGGATGCAGAACCATTTCACCAGCCTCGAGCAGCCCGATCCGCTGACCGAGCGTGAAACCGAGATCCTGCGCCTGCTCTCCGGCGGTTACAGCAACAAGGAAATCGCCAACTCGTTGAAGGTGGCCGAAGGCACCGTGAAAAACCACGTTTCCAACATCCTTTCCAAGCTGGGTGTGCGCGACCGTACCCGTGCCGTGCTGAAGGCGCTGGAGATGGGGATCGTCTGAAGCAGGTTGGGCAGCAGCAAGCTTCGTTTTTGCTGCGTTGCGATGAAATCGGCAGCCGGCGCCGTTGACGCGCGCCATCTGCGGACCCCGTTTTTGGCCTTCCAGATGCGCCTGCAGCGGCGGATAGCGTTCCAGCCCGCGAGCAAGTAACATCCCTAGCTTCGGCGTTTGCCGACCCCCTGTCATCGCCTCGGAACGACTGTTCGGGCAGGCGCATATGGCGATTGGGGCGACATCTTTAGGTATGGCGTAGAGACGCTCGGAGAACTCTGGAATGATGCGTGTCCTTGAATTTCTTGTTGCCCTGGTCATCGTCGCGGTGATCGGTGTCGTGGCGGCCGTGATCATGCCCGGCAGTGGCCATGTGGAACGCCAGCTGGTGATCGGCAAGGATATGCGCCAGGTCTATGACGTACTCGACAACTTCCGTCGGCTGCCGGACTACTCCGTGCTGCGCAATTACGATCGCAATGTGCAGTTCAGCTTTTCCGGCAAGTCCTTCGGCCCGGGCGCCGAAGTCAGCTGGACCAGCACCGATGCCAAGGTGGGCAACGGTGGCCTGACCATCGCCAGCGCCACGCCGGATTTCGACAAGATCGACAGCAATACCAAGAATGCCAGCATCGTCTGGAACCTGGACAACGACTGGCGCGGCCTGGACAAGCATTTCACGCTGGACCTGGAGCGTCAGGGCAGCCGTGGTCAGCTGACCCAAGTCACCTGGTCGTATGACGTGGCCTATGGCTGGAATCTGGTCAACCGGTTCTCCAGCATGTACATCCATGGCGACCCCGACTCGTTCGTCCAGTTCAGCCTGAACAACCTGCAGAACGTGCTGGCCGGCGTGGCCAACGTCGACTACAGCCAGTTGATTCCGTATATCGCGCAGACTCAGCCGACGCCGATGCTGCTGGTGTCCGTCTCGACCCAGCGCAAGGACGGCCAGGACGCCGTCGAGGACGAGGTCACCAAGGCCACGGCCGAGCTGCAGGCGGCAGCCAAGAAACTGGGCGTGAACGTGACCGGCACAGCGGTTCTGTTCATCACCAACTACGGTGACCAGACCTTCGGCTTCGACGTGGGCTTGCCGATCGACTCCAGCACGCTGACCGTCAACGGCCAGAGCGTGCAGCTGACCGCGGCGACCGCGCCGGCGCTGGACGCATCCGGCGCTCCGGCCGATGCCAGCAGCGCGGCCGGTGCCGCCAGCAGCGCGCCGCTCGCGGCAGGCAGCCGCGATCGTTTCGGCCGCCTGGTGGTGGACAACGATGTGCGTGGCACGCTGGCGTTCGGCGGTGCGGTGCTGAAGGGCGTGTGGAACGGTACGTTCGCCGGTGTGCCACAGACCCGCGAGATGCTCAAGGCCTATGCGCAGACCCACGGCTACACCTTCGACGAGGTGGTCAGCCCGGTCTATGACATCGTGGTCACGCCGGCGCAGAAGGACGCCAGCGGTAGCATCACCCGCTATGCCAAGTACAACGTGCTCCTGCCGATCACCAGCGCGCCGGCGCAGACGCCGGAGCAGGAGGCGGGTATCCAGCCGCCGTCGCCGGACACCGATGCACCAGCCAGCCCCAGCACGGCACCGGCTCCCGCCAGCACGGCGGCAGCACCGGCCGCGGCCGCCAGCGCCGCCCACTAAGCTGAAGCCTGGTGGCAACATCGAAAGGCCCTTCCATCAAGGAAGGGCCTTTTCTTTGTCGGCAGCGGCCACAGCCGAACTTCCAGGATGTCTTGCGGTACATTGCCGGACGCCCCGTGCCATCGCCGGCCGGATCTGCCGGCGCTCGATGATGCGTTTCGCCACAGCTCTCCACTGGACATGATCGAAACCGACCAGCTCACCCGATGCTATGGCAACCTGACCGCGGTGGATGCGCTGAGCATGCGCGTCGAGCCTGGCCAGGTGCTTGGCCTGCTGGGCCCCAACGGCGCCGGTAAATCCACCGCGATGCGCATGATCGCCGGGTTCCTGGTGCCCACCTCGGGCACGGCGCGGGTCTGCGGTTACGACGTCATGCGCGAACCGCTGCTGGCGAAGCGTGCGCTGGGCTATCTGCCGGAAGGTGCGCCGAGCTACGGCGAGCTGACCGTGCGCGAATTCCTGCAGTTCATCGTGCGCATGCGCGGGCTCAAGCCGGATGTCGGCTACCGGCGCTTCGACGAGGTGGTGCACCGGCTGCAGCTGGAGGAAGTACTGGGACTGTGCATCGACACCTTGTCGAAAGGTCTGCGCCGGCGCGTCGGGCTGGCCCAGGCGATCCTGCACGATCCGCCGGTGCTGATGCTGGACGAGCCCACCGACGGTCTCGATCCGAACCAGAAGCACGCGGTGCGCCAGTTGATCGACATGATGGCGCGCGAGCGCACGATCCTGATTTCCACCCATCTGCTGGAAGAAGTGCATGCGCTATGCAACCGGGTGGTGATCATCGCCCGCGGCAAGCTGCAGGCCGACGCCACTCCGGCTGAGCTGGAGCAGCGTTCGCGCTACCACGGCGCGGTGTCGTTCAGTGCGCCGGGCAGTGGCATGTCGCAGGAAATGCTGGGTCGCCTGCCGCAGGTGGCGGCGATCGAGGTCGATCCGCTGGACGGCCGCATCACGGTGTTCCCGAAACCGGGCGAGCGCATCCTCGATGCGGTCGAGCAACTGCTGCGCCAACAGGGACTGGAGGTGTCGGAGATCCAGCTGGAGCGTGGCCGGCTCGACGAGGTATTCCGGCAGATCACCACCCATGCCGACGTCCAGCGCAGCATGGCCACAGGGGAAAGCGCATGAGTCCGCAGGGTGCGGTGATGCGGCGCGAATTGCGCAGCTATTTCGTGACCCCGGTGGCCTATGTGTTTCTGGTGATCTTTCTGGTGCTGGCCGGCATCCTCACGTTCTATGCGGGTGATTTCTACGAGCGCGGGCAGGCCGACCTGCAACCGTTCTTCGTGATGCATCCATGGCTGTACCTGATCCTGGTGCCGGCGCTCACCATGCGGATGTGGGCGGAGGAGACCAAGGGCGGCACGCTGGAGTTGCTGCTGACCCTGCCGGTGACGCTGTGGCAGGCGATGCTGGGCAAGTTCCTGGCGGCATGGCTGTTCATCGGGCTGGCGCTGGTGCTGACCTTTCCGATCTGGATTACCGTCAATTATCTGGGTTCACCGGACAACGGCGTGATCCTGGCTGGCTATCTCGGCAGCTGGTTGATGGCTGGCACCTTCATCGCGATCGGCGCCTGCCTGTCGGCGCTGACCCGCAGCCAGGTGGTGGCGTTCATCCTGACCGCGCTGGTGTGCGTGCTGCTGCTCCTGGCCGGGCAGCCGCAGGTGCTGGATTTCTTCTCCGGCGCGCTGCCGCGCAAGCTGATCAATGGCGTGGCACACCTGTCCATGCTGCGACATTTCGAGGCGATCTCGCGCGGCGTGCTGGACGTGCGCGATCTGCTGTATTTCCTGCTCAGCACGATCGGCTGGCTGCTCGCCGGCGTGCTGCTGCTCGACCTGAAACGGACGCGCTGACCCATGCTCCGTCTACGCCTTTCCCCTGTGCTTACCACTCCGCTGAAGCTGACCCGGCGTAGTGCGCTGTATGCCGCACTGCTGTTGTTGGTACTGGTGTTCGTGCCGCTGATCGTGGCCAGCAGCCGCTGGTTGCATGCATCGCGGGTCGACCTCACCACCGACCGGCTGTACACGCTGACGCCCGGCACGTTGCAGATCGTCGGGACGCTGCAGCGGCAGCTGCGACTGACTCTGTATTTTTCCGAGCATGCGACCCGCGACCTGCCGCAACTGCGCAGTTACGAGCAGCGCGTGCGCGAGATGCTGCAGGAGATGGTGGCGCGCTCACATGGACGCATCCGCTTGCAGGTCATCGACCCGGTGCCGTATTCCGATGACGAAGCGAGCGCCCAAGGTAGCGGCCTGACCGCCGCCAATGGCGGCAGCAACGGCGAACGGGTGTTCTTCGGACTGGCCGGCGGGGCCATGGCGGTCACGGCCGATACCGACGCGGCAGAGGATCGTGCGCCGGAGAAGACGCTGGCGATTCCATTCTTCGACCCGGCGCGCGAGGCGTTTCTCGAATTCGACATCGCCAAACTGTTGTACGAACTGAACCAGACCAGCAGGCCGCCGATCGGCGTGATCAGTTCGCTGCCGGTCGCGGGCAATCCGGCGCTCGATCAGCCAGCGTGGACAGCCGTGCAGCAGCTCGATCAGCTGTTCGACGTGAAGCTGCTGGACGCGGCCACGCTGAAGCACGTCGACGACAGTATCAAGGTGCTGCTGCTGATCCATCCCAAGCAGCTGCCGCCCGATGCGCAGTATGCGATCGACCAGTACGTGCTGCATGGTGGCCATCTGGCGGTATTCGTCGATCCGGATGCGGAGCTCGACACCACACAGTACAGCGCCGACAGTGCGACCTTTCCCGACCACAGCTCGAACCTGCCGCGCTTGTTCGCCGCATGGGGTGTGTTGTATGACCCGGGCAAGGTGGTGCTGGACCGCTCCCGCGCGTTGCAGATCGAACTGGCCGGCAGCAGCCTCAATCATCCGGCGATGCTCGGTCTCGGTGCGCAGGAGCTCAATCGCGACGATGCGATCACCGCCAGCCTGCAGCGCATCAATGTGTCCAGCATCGGCCACTTCGATCTGGCTCCGGATGCGCATACGCGACTGCTTCCGCTGCTGCAGAGCAGCGCCGAGGCCGAGGTGGTACCGGTTCAGCGGGTGCTGGACGCGAGCAACGATCCTGCCGCACTGCTGCAGGGCTACCAGCCGGACAACGCCCACTATGTGCTGGCGGCGCGCTTGCGCGGCACGCTCAACAGCGCGTTTCCGGAGCGTGCCGGTCAGCCCGGATTCCTGGCCCATTCCGCGCCAAATGCCGAAGTGATCCTGGTCGCCGATACCGATCTGCTCAGCGACCGGCTGTGGGTGGAGCCGCAGACCATGCTCGGCCAGACGATGATGCAGGCGTTTGCCAACAACGGCGATTTCGTCACCAACCTGGTCGACAACCTCAGCGGCTCCTCGGCGCTGCTGTCGATACGCGGCCGTTCCACCTCGCAGCGCCCGTTCACCCGGGTGGATGCGCTGCGCAACGTGGCGGACCAGAAATTCCTGCAGAAGGAACACGAGCTGGAGCTGGAACTGGCCGAGACCCGACGCCGACTCGACGAGCTGCAGTCGTCCAGGGGCAATCACGGCAGCACCGTCACCGCCGAGCAGCGCCAGGAAATCGAACAGTTCCGTCAGCGCCAGCTGGCGATCAACAAGGAGCTGCGCGACGTGCAGCACCAGCTCAACGCCGAGATCGACGCGCTTGGCCTGCGCGTGAAGGTCATCAACATCGTGCTGGTGCCGGCACTGGTGGTGTTGCTCGGCCTGCTCTACGGCTGGCGGCGCAGCCGGCACAGCCGTCAGCGCACGCAGTGATGGCTGGCGCGTTACACGCCGAGCGGCAATCTGCCGCAACGCAGGCGGCGTGCGCGGCACTATGCTGACCGGTCGCAGAAGGATTTCGGATTGAATCGTGGCGCTGGTGCACTGACGTGATGGCAACCCTGTTGAAATGGGTGGTGCCGTGGGAGTTCTCGTGGGTGTTTCTCGCGATCTTCCTGTCGACCTGCGTGCTGTACCTGCGCGGCAGTCGCCGCCTGTCGGTGAGCTTCGGCCGCCAGCTGGCGTTCTGGATCGGCATGGCGATCATCTACCTGTCGCTGCAGACCTATCTGGACTACTACGCCGAGCATGAGTTCTTCATGCACCGCATCCAGCAGGTGCTGCTACATCACCTGACTCCGCTGCTGATCGTGGCCACCTATCCGGCTACGGTATTGCGCGCGGGCCTGCCGCTGGCGTGGCGTGTGCGCGTGCTGCGGCCACTGCAGCGCTCATGGCCGTGGCGACTGCTCAGCGCGGTGATCCTGAACCCGTTGGTGGCGACGCTGCTGTTCGTGGTGTTCGTGCTGATCTGGCTGATCCCGTCACTGCAGACGCTGGCGATGCTGGACTGGCGGATCTATCGCTTCATGAACTGGACGATGCTGATCAGCGGGTTCGCCTACTGGTCGCTGGTGCTCGATCACCGGCCGCATCCGCCGGGACGGATGACCGCCGGCCTGCGCGTGCTGTCGCCGGCAGTCACCATGACGCCGCAGATCCTTGCCGGCGCCATCGTCACGTTTTCCAAGACGGATCTCTATCCGATCTTCGAGATCTGCGGTCGCGCGTTCACCTTCAACGTGCTGACCGGGCAGCTGATCGGCGGCGTGATCACCTGGGTGCCGGCGGCCCTGATCGAGTCGATCGGCGGGCTGCTGGCGCTACGCCAGTGGTTGCGGCTGTCGCGCAATGGACGCTTGCCGCGTCGCCCATTGCGTCAACCGACGGTGCGCTCGTCCGCGACGACCACCCCGTCTGTGGAATGAAGTAAAGCTTGCGTGCTTTCAGTGATTCTCGTCCACGGCATTGGCCGGACGGGCGATGAAATCAGTGGCCAAGGTGCTGCCATCGGTGAACTCGAGCGTCAGCTTGACCGTGTCGCCCGGCTTCACCAGTGCGGATGCCTTCATCAGCATCAGGTGATAACCGGCCGGTGCCAGCAGCGCCGTGCCGTGGGCCGGCACTGGCAGCGCATCGACCATCGTCATCCGACTCATGCCGCCTTCGCTGGAACTGTGATGCAGCATCACCTCGGCGTATACCGTGCTGCTGGCACCGCTCAACGCGACTGGCTGGTCGCCGTCGTTCTGCAGCGTGACGTAGGCGCCGGCCGGCAGGTCGCCGGGCAGTACGCGGATCCAGGCGTGACTGGCGTGCACATGATCGGCGGCCGTGGCGTGGACGCCGCCGGCCAGCAACAGGCCGGCGAGCAGGAACGACAAGCGGCACGGCTTCATGGCGTGGCTCCGCTGCTGAGCAGCAGGTGCAGGTCGTGGACGATGTCATCCTGCGCGGCGGACGGGGTGGCCAGCACGCGTGCGTGGCCATCGCGGTCGAACAGATAGATCGCCGAGCTGTGGCTGACTTCGTAGCTGCCATCGGTGTTGCCCGGCTCGCGGGTGAACGCGGAGCGGTAGCGCTTGCTCAACGCCTCGATCGCGTGCGCATCGCCGGTGAGGCCGACCGCACGCGGGTCGAACGCATTGACGTAGGCATGCATCACCGCCGGCGTGTCGCGGCTCGGGTCGACGCTGACGAACAGGATGCGTGCGCCATCGGCCAGCGGCCCCAGTCGCTGCATCACCACGTGCAGGTGCGCCAGGGTCAACGGACAGACGTCCGGGCAATGGGTATAACCGAAATACAGCAGCACCACCTTGCCGCGATAGTCGGCGCCGGTGACCGCCTTGCCATGATCGTCGGTGAGCTTGAAATCCAGATCCGGCATGTGACCGGTAACATTGGTCAAGCGCAGCGGCAGCGGCTCGCTACGCTGGCAACCGCCCAGCAGCAGGCCGATGGCGAGCAGCAGCAAGAGCAGGGCGACACGCGGTAGATGGCGGGGCTTCATGCGAGAATCCGGAGTCTTCAACCGATCAAGCATACGACAGCGGCTGCGGTACCGGGCTCGGCTGCCAGAGAATTCACGCATGCTGCGACAACCTGTCAGTACCCGCGCCGGCTTGCTGATCGGAGTTGCCGGCGCCAGCGCGGTGTTGCTGGGTGCGTTTGGCGTGCACGCCCTGCGTGGTGTACTCGACGAGCACCACAGTGAGCTGTGGCGTACCGCGGTGAACTATCACGTCTGGCACGCACTGGCGCTGACCCTCGCCGTGGGGCTGGGGCGTGGCCGCAGCGGGCGTGTCGCGGTGACGGCCTTCGCGTTCGGCATCGTGCTGTTCAGCGGCAGCCTGTATGCGCTGGCGCTCGGCGCACCCCGCTGGACCGGCATCATCACCCCGTTCGGCGGCGTGGCCTTCATCAGCGGCTGGATCGCGCTGGGCCTGTCGTTGCGCACGCGCGAAGATTGAAGCCGGTACCTACGTCATTCGCCTGTCATGCCGCCGCATCAAGATGCGGGCATGAACCTCGCCACGATCCTGCGCACCCATCCATGGTTGCTCGCCACTGGCATGTTGGCGGGGTTGCTGCTGATCGTGCTGAACGGCTTCGGTCTGGTGCGGCCGCCGCCGGGTTCCGGTTCATTGATGCGCTGGCATGACGCCAATCACGACTGGCTGCTGGTCGCCGATGATCAGGCCAACCAGCTGACCGTCTACGACGCCACCGATGGGCGACCGCTGCAACGACTCGGTCCGAGCGCAGTGGGCGACGTCGCGGTACTGGCGCAGCGCGATGGCCGCCTGTTTGTGATCGACGATGACGGTACGCGGAATGAGCTCAAGTTGCCGCAACTGCAGACCGTCGCCGCCAACGTTCATTGAGATATCGCGGTCAGAGGCTCGTCGGTGTCATGGCGTCGCTGATTGCTGCGGCTTGATGTAGAAACCGCCGATCCTGCCGTCGGAATCACAGGACACCCGCGCATTGATCAGACGCTGGCCGTAGTGCAGTGGGGTGATCACCAGGGTGCGGCCGTCCCTCTGGCTGAGCTGGGGCTGTTCGCGCGCACCACGTGCGCCGAACTGTTGCGATAGGGCCGGCCATATCCTGGCTAGTCGATCGGCACCGAGGTCGGCTTTCATAGTGTCATCGAAGTCGGCAGCGGCACCGGCGTAGTCGCCCTTGTCCAGATGGTCGAGCAATCGGGTGGAGGTGGCCTGGCAGTCGGTGCCGGCGGCGTGTGTCACGCCGACAGTGAGGCCGAGTGCGAGGCAGGCAGCATAGGCAAGTTTCATCATGGTGCTTTTCCTTGGAGGAAGCTGCTCAGCGCGGGCGCTTGAAGTACAGCACGGTCGGTTGTCCCGGGCCGACGCAGAGGGCATTGACCAGTTCCCAGCCAAGCGCGCCCTCGCGGTTGAGTTCAGCGATGGCCTCGTCGTCGGTTGGCGTCACGATGAACTTGAGGCCACCGCCGCCGTGCTTCAGCGTCACGACCTTGTATTCCCATGTGGCAGTCATCGCATGCTCCCTGGATACCTTCAGTGGTTGTCGTCATCGGCCGACGGTGCGGCCTTGTCGGGTTTCAATCGGCCGTTCTTGCGCAGTGCCTCGCGCAGCACGTACTCGATCTGTGCGTTGACGCTGCGCAGCTCGTCGTCGGACCAGCGCTGCATCGCATCGAGTACGGCAGCGCTGATGCGCAGTGGGTAGGCTTTTTTCTCGGCGGCCATGCGTGCTCAGTGCTGCCGGCGATGCCGGGCGGCACTGGCGATGACGGCAATCGCGGTGATGATGAGAACGGTGGTCATGCGGTGCTCCTCAGCCGCTGTACAAGGTGCCGGTGTTCACCACCGGCTGGGTGCCGCGCTCGCCGCACAACACCACCAGCAGGTTGCTGACCATCGCCGCCTTGCGCTCTTCGTCGAGCTGTACCACGCCACGCTTGCTGAGTTGGTCCAGCGCCATCTCGACCATGCTCACGGCGCCTTCGACGATCCGGGTGCGCGCCGCGATGATGGCGCCGGCCTGCTGTCGCTGCAGCATCGCCTGGGCGATTTCCTGGGCGTAGGCGAGATGGCTGATGCGCGCTTCGACCACTTGTACGCCGGCCTTGCCGAGACGGGTCTGGATCTCGTCGCGCAGATGCGTATTGATCACGTCGCCGTGGCTGCGCAGCGACGGGATGCTGTCATCATGCGAATCGTACGGATAGCTCTGCGCCATCTGCCGTAGCGCCGATTCGCTCTGGATGTGCACATAGTTCTCGTAGTCGTCCACGCAGAACACCGCCTCGGCGGTATCCACCACCTGCCATACCACCACGGCGGCGATCTCGATCGGGTTGCCGTCGCTGTCGTTGACCTTCAGCTTGCTGCTCTCGAAGTTGCGCACACGCAGCGACAGGCGCTGCTTGGTATAGAACGGATTGGTCCAGCGCAGGCCCGCATCACGCACGGTGCCGGCGTACTTGCCGAACAGCTGCAGCACCTGGCCCTCATTCGGAGCGACCTGGAAGAAGCCCTTGAGCATGAAGGCCTCGATGAACATCGAGGCGACGGCGCCAATCACATGTCCTGCGGGCGCACCCGAGTCGGCCGTGAACAGCAGCGCGACGCCAATGCCGGCCAGCACGACGCATAGACCGATGACGGGGATGCCTGCGACGGAAAAGCCATTGCGTTCGTTCATGGTGTTGTCTCCACTGAGATAGACAAAGTAGATATCAAATAGATATCAGATACAAGTACCGATCTGGAACTGCCTGGCAGGCAACGGACAACCTGGCTTGGGCGGCCTGATCGGCATCAGGGCCGCATACAATGCCGCTTTGCCTGCGCCGGAGAACCCGATGAAGCCGTTTGGTACGCCACATTCCAATCACGCCCTGCGTGTCCTGCTGCTCGGTGCCGGCGAGCTGGGCAAGGAGGTGGCGATCGAACTGCAGCGTTACGCGGTCGAGGTGATCGCGGTGGATCGCTACGCCAACGCGCCGGCGATGCAGATCGCCCACCGCAGCCACGTGATCGACATGCTTGATGGCCAGGCGTTGCGTGCGGTGATCGAACTAGAAAAGCCCGACCTGGTGGTGCCCGAGATCGAGGCGATCCACACACCGACCCTGATCGAGCTGGAGAAGGAAGGACAGCGGGTGATCCCGACTGCCCGCGCGGCGTGGCTGACGATGGACCGCGAAGGCATCCGTCGACTCGCCGCGGAGGAACTGAAACTGCCGACCTCGCCGTACCGCTTCTGCGATAGCGAAGCGCAGTATCGCGAAGCGGCGGCCGCAATCGGTTATCCGTTCGTGATCAAGCCGGTGATGAGTTCATCCGGCAAGGGTCAAAGCGTGGTGCGTGGCGCAGATGAATTACAGCATGCGTGGGATTACGCGCAGTCTGGCGGCCGTGCCGGCAAGGGCCGAGTGATCGTCGAAGGCTTCGTCGATTTCGATTACGAGATCACCATGCTCACCGTGCGACATACGAATGGCGTCAGCTTCTGCGCGCCGATCGGTCATCGTCAGGAAGAGGGCGATTACCGCGAATCGTGGCAACCACAACCGATGAGTGAAGTGGCGCTGGCCGAAGCGCAGCGGCAGGCCACCGCGGTGACCGGCGCGCTCGGCGGCTGGGGTGTGTTCGGCGTGGAGTTCTTCATCAAGGGCGATGCGGTGATCTTCTCCGAGGTCAGTCCGCGCCCGCACGATACCGGCCTGGTTACGCTGATCTCGCAGGAACTGTCCGAGTTCGCGCTGCATGCGCGTGCGATCCTCGGCCTGCCGATTCCAGTGATCCATCAATACGGTCCGTCGGCCTCATGCGCGGTGCTGGTCGAAGGTGATGGCGCCGCACCACGCTACCACGGTGTCGGCGCGGCGCTGACCGAGCCGGATACGCAGCTGCGCATCTTCGGCAAACCGACCGTTAGTGGTCGCCGGCGCATGGCGGTGACGCTGGCGCGCGCCGAGTCGCTGGAGGCGGCGGTGGGCAAGGCGGTGCGTGCGGCGGGGCATTTGCGTATCGAGTTGTAAGCGTGGGTGATGCGCTACGCTTGATCGATACGGCAGCAGATTGAAAGAATGGCAGATATGGAATCGAGCGGATTTGCGCACTGGCTGGTCGTCGTGGTGGAACTCTGCACGGCTTTCGCATTGTTGCTGCTGGCACTGGCGGTGATGGTGGTACTGGTGACCTGGGTGGTCGATCGCAACCAGACCGGCAACGCGGTGCTGCGCAACTTCCCGGTGATCGGCCACTTCCGCTACTGGTTCCTGCATCTGGGCGAATTCTTCCGCCAGTACCTGTATTCCAGCGATCGCGAGGAGATGCCGTTCAATCGTGCCGAGCGTACCTGGGTCTACCGCGCCGCGAAGAATGTGGACAACACCAACGCGTTCGGCTCCAGCCGTGACCTGCGTGGCGAAGGCGTACCGTTCTTCGTCAACGCGCCGTTTCCGGATCTTGGCGTGGATCACGTCAAGCCGGTGCCCGTGACGATCGGTCCGTATGCGCGCGAGCCGTACAGCCATGCGCCGTTCTTCAACATCTCGGCGATGAGTTTCGGTGCGCTGTCGGCACCGGCGGTGCGCGCGCTGTCGCGCGGCGCGGCCAAGGCCGGGATCTGGATGGACACCGGCGAAGGCGGCCTGGCGCCGTATCACCTTGAAGGCGGCTGCGACATCGTGTTCGAGATCGGCACCGCCAAGTACGGCGTGCGCACGCCCGACGGCAAGCTCGACGACGACAAGCTGCTGGCGATCTGTGCGCACAAGCAGGTGAAGATGGTCAGCATCAAGCTGGGGCAGGGCGCCAAGCCCGGCATGGGTGGTCTGTTGCCCGGCGCCAAGGTGACCGCCGAGATCGCCGCGATCCGCGGTATCCCGGTCGGCGAAGATTCGCAGAGTCCGAACCGCCATCTCGACATCGGCAACGTGCCCGAACTGATGAACGCGATCCGGCACATCCGCGAACTCACCGGCAAGCCGGTCGGTTTCAAGGCGGTGCTCGGTGGGGTGGAATGGATCGGCGAACTGTGCGACGAGATCCATCGGCGCGGCGTCGAGAGCGCGCCGGATTTCATCATCGTCGACGGCTCCGAGGGCGGTACCGGCGCCGCGCCGCAAACGCTGATGGAAGGTGTCGGCCTGCCGTTGCGCGAGGCGTTGCCGGCGCTACTCGACATGCTGATCGTCAAGGGTCTGCGCGAGCGCATCAAGGTGATCTGTTCGGGCAAATGCATCACCGCCTACGACGTGGCATGGGCGCTGTCGATCGGCGCGGACTTCGTCAACTCCGCGCGCGGCTTCATGCTGGCACTGGGGTGCATCCAGTCACTGCAGTGCAACCGCAACACCTGCCCCACCGGCATCACCACGCAGGATCCGAAGCTGCAGCGTGGCCTGGTGGTGATGGACAAGAGCGAGCGTGTCTACCACTACGCCACGAACGTGATGAAGGAGGTCGGCATCATCGCGCACAGCTGCGGCGTCAGCGAGCCGCGCCAGCTCAATCGCGGGCATTGCCGCGTGGTGGGCGATGATGGGTTGTCGATTCCGCTGGAGAAGTTGTTTCCGTATCCGCAGGTGGCCAAGGTGACGGTTACGGCCAAGTGATAGGTGCTCAAAGCCATGTGCCACTTTGTTAGTGCTGTATTGCCTGCTGAGGCAGCTCACGCTGAGCTTGATGCCATCGCCCACAAATACGGCAGGCAGTTCAAGCCGCAGTTGAACGCAAGCATCAAGGAGCAGATCAACCTCGCCGAACGCTATTTCATGACCACTACTGCGCAGTGTGACTGCGGCACCCCGTTGGGAGCTCATCTCCGCGGCAGATCCTTACGCCGCGGCGATAGTATGGATCAAAGGAAGCGCCTTCGACTTAAAGGTTGGAGTGAAGCAAAGATCGATAGATCACTGCAGCAGAAGCAGGAACATCTCAGCCTGCACGAACAGGCGAATGCCACCGCCAATTCGGAAGCAATGGAGTCTTGGGTGGCCTTTATCTGTGAAGTACTGAATTCTGGAAAGACTTCTAGCGTTGCACTGCTTTTGCACATGTATGACGGATCAGTTGAAGATCACATTCAGCTGATGGGTCGAGAGATTGTGCACACACGCGATGTCAGTGCCGAAATTCTCGGCAATATGAAAGAAGATGTTCTGTATGAGTTCCAAGCGTAACTCGTAGGCTTGCTCGCAAACCAGATGCTGCAAGTGGCAGGTGCTGAGCATGGCAACCCGACCTACGCCATCGTCACCCAGCCATCGGCCGTACGAATCTGCAACGGCCTGAAGCGCCGCTTGTAATCCATCTTCGGATGGCCGTCGATCCAGAAGCCGAGATACAGCCACGGCACGCCACGGCGGCGGGCGAGTTCGACCTGTTGCAGGATCGCGTAGGTGCCGAGGCTGCGTGAAGTTTCGCCGGGATCGTAGAACGTATAGACGGCTGAAATGCCGTTGTGGCAAATGTCGGTGACTGCCACCGCGAGCAGGCGTTCGCCCTGGCGCAGTTCCATGAACAACGTGGGACTCCACGGCGCGGTGAGGAAGCGGCGGAAGTCGCTGGCTTCGGCATCGTCCATGCCGCCGCCGGGGTGGCGGCTTTGCAGATAGCGTTCGTACAGGCCGTGCCGTTCGCGGTTGTAACCGGGGATCGATTCGCTGACGACGAGGTCGGCATTGCGTTTCAGGCAGCGGCGTTGCGTGCGGTCCGGCGCGAAGTTCGCCACGTCGATGCGGCATGGCGTACAGGCGCGGCACTGCGGGCAGTGTGGAAAATACAGATGGCCGCCGGCACGGCGGAAGCCGCGTTCCAGCGCCGGTCCGTACAGCTGGTCAAGCTGGGGCGCGGCCGGGTCGATCACCAGGTTCTGCGCCGTACGCTCGGCGTAGTAGCCGCACGCATGGGGCAGCGTCTGGAACAGGCGGACTTGGTCGGTGCGGCGCATGTCCCGATTCTATGCCTGCCGCACGGCCCGGCACCATCGGGTGCTGGAACGTCTTAGACGACGTGGACGTAGCGTAGTACCACCATCGCAAACGCGGCCAGCACGAGCAGCAGCACGATGCGGCGCACACGGGCCACGGTGTGCTCGCGCCGTGCAATGGGCGAGGGATTGCGCGCATCAGCCAGCTCCTCGCCATGGCGGATCACCGGCTCGATACCGAGCTCGCGCAGCAGCGCACGCGCCTTGGTGTAGTCGTCGGCGCTGGTGATCCACACCTGCGCCCAGCTGTCACGGTTGTCCTGCCGCTGCGAGTAGCTGAAGCGTTGCCAGGTCGGGCGGTTGTAGTTGGATCGATTGGCCACGGAGGCCTCGATGCCGTGTTCGGCCATCAGGGCGACCACACGATCGATGTTTTCTTGGCGGGGGGAGGTATAGATCTGGCGCATGTGCGCAGTTTACCCGGCTTGACAGGGCTTGATCCGCTGCACGCCGATTTGTTGGGCGATCAGGGTTGGCGAACGCGGATCAGCCCTTCCTGCGCGGTGGAAGCCACCAGCCGGCCGTCACGGCTGAAGATCTGCCCGCGTGCCAGCCCGCGGGCACCCTGCGCGGTGGGACTGTCGAACGAGTACAGCAGCCATTCGTCGACGCGGAACGGGCGATGGAACCACAGCGCATGATCAAGGCTGGCCATCTGCACGTTGTGGGTCATGTATGAGATGCCATGCGGCAGCGTGGCGGTGCCGATCAGATGGAAGTCCGACGCATAGGCAAGCAGGGCGCGATGCAGGATCGCCGAGTCGCTGATCGGCGAGGTCAGCTTGAACCAGATGTGCTGGATCGGCGGGCGCTTGGCCGGATGGCGCTCGTCGCGTGGCCACACCTGGCGGAATTCGAACGGGCCGTCGATGCCGAGCCAGCGTTGCAGCTTGACCGGCAACCGCGCCAGTTCGTCCGGCGGCAGCGGATGCAGCGGCTCGATGTCTTCCGGCGCCGGCACTTCGGGCATCGAGGTCTGGTGTTCTACACCGTGCTCGGGCACCTGGAACGAGACCGATCCATTCAGGATCGGCTGGCCGTGCTGGATCGCCAGCACCCGCCGGGACGAGAACGTGCCGCCATCGCGGGCGCGCTCCACGCTGTACACGATCGGCGCATCGATATCACCGGCACGCAGGAAGTAGGCATGCAGCGAATGCGCCTCGCGCAGCGGATCCACCGTTTCCTGGGCCGCCGCCAGCGCCTGTCCCAGCACCTGGCCGCCGAATACGAAGCGTGTGCCGATGTCGCGACTCTGGCCGCGGAACAGGTTGTCCTCCAGCCGCTCAAGCTGCAGCAGATCGACCAGTTCGGTGACGTGGTTTGGCGACATGGAGAAAGCTCGTGGCGTTGGCGAAGGCGCGATTATAGGGCGCCTCGAAAGACTTTCGGCTTTCTGTGGGAGCGGCTTCAGCCGCGATGCCCTGCATGATTCGTCGGATCGTAGTTATCGCGACTGAAGTCGCTACCACCGATCCGCTTCAGCCCGCTGCCGTCAAGCACCTCGGCCCATGGGAACAGCGGGCCGGGATCGAGCTTGCGATGGATTTCCTGCGCGGGGTCGTCGCTGGCCGGCATCATCGCGGTATCCAGATCCTCATGGCCGGCAACCTGCCGCAGGTTCGGGAAATCGTGGCGCAGCTGGGCCAGCAGGGCACGCAGCGCGCTGATCTGGGCGGCAGTGTATGGCTCGGTCATCTGCTGATGCCGTGAATCCCACCAGTGCGGGTAGCGCCCCAGGTTGACCAGCTCGATGCCGATCGAATTCGGGTTGTGCCCGCGTACGTGGTTCGCCACGCGGGTGCCGGGAACGTAGCGGTAAACCGCACCGTCGCGGTCGATGTAGTAGTGGCCGCTGTTGCCGCTGCCGTTGTCATACAAGGCTTTCTCGCCGTATTCGCGGGCGGTGGCAAGATCCGGCAGTTCGGTGCAGTGAATCACCACCATTTCGACGGCGTTGGCGGGGCGCTCGGGCAGGTGGGCGACGTAGGGCAGCGGCTGGTCATGGATGGTCATCGGCATCGGCCAAGTCTCGCATGCGGCAAGGCTCGGCGGAAACGCCGCCTGTTACCATGCCGCCTTGGCTTTTCGAAGTTTTCATTGGAGACCGCCATGCGCGGCCAGATCATTCTCTCGCACGGCTCGGATTCCGGCCCGGACGCCACCAAGGTCAGCGCGCTGGCTGCCCTGGCCGAATCGCTGGGCTGGCGCACGCAGCGTCCGGATTACCGTGCCGATGACGCGCGCGGTCATGCCGGTTCGGTGGCGCCACGGATTGCCCGCCTGCGCGCCACCATCGAGGCACTCGATGCACCACCACTGCTGGTTGGTTCCAGCATGGGCGCATTCGTGTCCGGGCTGGTCTCGCTGGATGTGCCGGTGGCGGGCGCGCTGCTGCTGGCCACGCCGAGCGGGATTCCCGGTTATGCGCGTGCGTTCGACCTGCGCCGCGACGTGCCGACGATGCTGATTCACGGCTGGCGCGACGACGTGTGTCCACTGGCGGGTGTGCACGCCTTCGCTGCCCAGCGTCGGCTGCCGCTGCTGGTGCTGGACGACGACCATCGGCTGAGCGCGAGCATGGAGATGATCGCTGCGCAGTTTCGGCACATGCTCGATCGACTGGTGGCCAGCTCATGAGCCACTACTTCGCGACCTGCCCGAAGGGGCTGGAGTACCTGCTGCGCGACGAACTGATCGCGATCGGCGCCGGCGACGTGCGCGAGGCACTGGCCGGCGCGCATTTCTCCGGGACATTGGAAACCGCGTACCGCGCCTGCCTGTGGTCGCGCCTGGCCAGCCGCATCCTGTTGCCGCTGGCCGAGTTCGACGCGGCCGATGACGATGCGCTGTATCGCGGCGTGCAGGAGATCGACTGGAGCCAGCATCTGGCCGCGCACGCCACTTTCGCGGTGGATGCCGGCACCGCGATGAGCAAGCTCACCCACAGCCAGTTCATCGGCCTGCGTACCAAGGATGCGGTAGTCGACCAGTTCCGCCAGCGTGACGGCAACCGGCCGGGTATCGATACCGACGAACCGGACATCCGCATCAACCTGCGCCTGCGCCGCGACCGTGCGACCGTGTCGCTTGACCTCGCCGGTTCGCCGCTGCACCGCCGCGGCTGGCGCGAAGTGCAGGGCGAAGCGCCGCTGAAGGAAAACCTCGCCGCCGCGATGCTGCTGCGTGCACGCTGGCCGGAGGTATATGCCGCCGGCGGCGCCTTGCTCGATCCGATGTGCGGGTCGGGCACGCTGCTGATCGAAGGCGCGCTGATGGCGGCCGACGTGGCGCCGGGCCTGCGCCGCGAATATTTCGGCTTTCTCGGCTGGCAGCAACACGACATCGTGCTGTGGCGCGGCCTGCTGGACGAAGCGAAGCAGCGCGCCGAAACCGGCCAGCGCGGCTTGCGCAGTGTGTTTTTCGGTAGCGACGCCGACCCGCGTATGGTGCAGACGGCCATCCGCAATGCGCAGGAAGCCGGTGTAGCTGGCTTCTTCACGCTGGACCGACAGGATATGACGCACGCCGCCCCGCCAACGGGCGTCGACTACGGCCTGGTCATCACCAATCCGCCGTACGGCGAGCGCTTGGGCGAACGCGCCGAGATGCCGAAGTTGTATCGCGCACTGGGCGACACGCTGCGTACGCGTTTCACCGGCTGGCGTGCTGCCGTGCTGGCCGGCGACGTGGAGCTCGGTCGCGCGATGCAGCTCCACGCGGACAAGCGTTATGCGTTGTACAACGGTGCGCTGGAAACCGTGCTGCTGACGTTCGACCTGAGCAAGCGGGACGAAGCGCCGCGCGAACCGAAGCCGCTGTCGGCCGGCGCGCAGATGCTGAAGAACCGGCTGGAGAAAAACCTCAAGCACCTGCGCAAGCGGCTGACCCGCGAAGGTATCCACTGCTGGCGTGCCTACGATCAGGATCTGCCCGAGTACGCTGCGGCGATCGACGTTTACGGCGACACGAACGGCGACGATCACCTGCATATCCAGGAATACCGCGCGCCAGCCGACGTACCCGCCGACATTGCCCGGCTGCGCCTGCGCGAGATCGCCCGCGTCGCTGGCGAAGTGCTCGGCGTGCCGCGTGAACGTATCGCGATCAAGACGCGCGAGCGTGGCAAGGGCGGCTCCAAGTACGGCCAGCTCGATCAGCGCAATGAGTTCATCGAGGTGGACGAGGACGGCCTGAAGTTCCTGGTCAACCTCACCGATTATCTCGATACCGGACTGTTCCTCGATCACCGGCTGGTGCGAGCGAAGGTGCGCGAGCTGGCGGATGGAAAGTGCTTCCTCAATCTGTTTGCCTACACCGCCACCGCCAGCGTGCATGCAGCGGCCGGCGGTGCGCTGGAAACCACCAGTGTGGATCTGTCGGCCACGTATCTGGAATGGGCGTCGCGCAATCTCGCGCTGAACGGCTTCAGCGGTTCCAGTCACCGCTTGATGCAGTTCGATGCACTCGACTTCCTGCAGCGCGACCGCGGGCATTACGGGTTGATCTTTGTCGATCCGCCGACGTTCTCCAACTCCAAGCGCGCCGACGACTTCGACGTGCAGCGCGATCACGTGAAGCTGCTCGACGCCTGCAGCGAACGGCTGACCCGCGATGGCGTGATCGTGTTCTCCAACAACTTCCGGCGCTTCAAACTCGATCGCGCGGAGCTTGAACCACGCTTCGAGATCGAGGACTGGACCGCACCCAGCATCCCGTTCGACTTCGCCCGCCGCGCCGACATCCACGGTTGCTGGCTGCTCCGGCGGCGCAAACCTGACGCCGGGATTAACCCGTGGGATAGCGCCCGCATCAAAAAGTGAACCCTTCAGTCCACATTAAGCGCGGCGAGCCGAGCATAGGCATCGTCATTAACGGAGAGGTGTCATGACCAAGCGTTTCATGAGTGCGAGCAAGCTGGCAGTCATCAGTCTGGCAGTCGCGGCAACGGTGGCTATGCCACTAAGCGCGTCGGCTCGTGGCTGGGGCGGTCATGGCTACGGTGGTTACCGTGGTGGTTACCACGGTTATTACCATGGTGGTGGGTACTGGAGCGGCGGTCGCTGGATTGCCGGTGCGCTGGTTACTGGCGCGGTGGTCGGTCTGGTGGCCAGTGCCCTGAGTCCGCCGCCGGTGTATTACGGAGCGCCGCCAGTCGTTTACGGCCAGCCAGGTGTGGTTTACGCCCAGCCGGGTGTGGTTTATCAGGACGGTCCGCCGGTGGCGAGTCGCACGGTGATCTACAACAATCCACCGCCGGCGCAGTACGTTCGCGATGACGGCTATTACAGCAACTGAGTCCGTCTGAACCAGCATGAACAGAGCCCGGCGCAAGCCGGGCTCATTCGTTTCAGGACCGCCATGCCGAAGGTCGATACGCTCGCGTGAGCTGCCATCAAACAGCCATCTCGGTATCACGGGATTTGAACGATGGGCACGGCATGCTGGCGGCCATGTTTCTGAAGCCTCCATGCCACTGGCCCCATTTTGCAGCGCTCACGCGGATGATCGCGTCGAGGCACCGCTAATGCCGATCGGCTCGCTGGGCGTACAGATGTCGGTGGCGGCACGCTTCCGGCAGGTGCGACAGCAGACGCTGGCGCTTTGCGTGGGCCTGAGCGCCGAGGATCTGCTGGTGCAGTCGATGCCGGACGCCAGTCCCGGCAAGTGGCATCTGGCGCACACCAGCTGGTTCTTCGAGCAGTTCGTACTCGGGCGTGATCGCGCCTATCGGCCGCGCGATCCGGCGTGGCACTACCTGTTCAACTCCTACTACCAGTCGGTCGGTCCGATGCATGCGCGACCGCAGCGTGGCGTTTTGTCACGTCCGTCGCTGGACGAGGTGCGTGGCTATCGGCACTACATCGACGATGCGGTGAGCGAGCTGTTGGCCGGCAATGACGATGCGGAACTGATCACCCTGGTCGAGCTGGGTCTGCAGCACGAGCAACAGCACCAGGAGCTGTTGCTGACCGACATCAAGCATGCGTTCTGGTGCAATCCGCTGCAGCCTGCCTATCGAGCCATCCCGGCTGTCGTGACAAAGATGAAGCCGGTACCACTGCGTTTTGTCGATGGTCGCGAAGGCATCGTCGAGATCGGTCATCGCGGCGAGAGTTTTGCGTTTGACAACGAGACGCCGCGTCACCGCACCTTGCTGCAGCCGCATGCACTGGCCAACCGGCTGGTGACGAACGCCGAATACCTGGCGTTCGTGCGCGAGGGCGGCTACCGCGAACCCGGTCTGTGGCTTTCCGAGGGCTGGGCCACGGTGCAGCGCGAAGACTGGCAGCATCCGCTGTACTGGCAGGCCGACCTAGCCAGCGAGTTCACCCTGGCCGGCGTGCGTGCGCTCGATCCGCATGAGCCGGTGTGCCACCTGAGCTATTACGAAGCCGAGGCATTCGCACGCTGGGCTGGTGCGCGGTTGCCGACCGAGGCCGAGTGGGAATCGGCGGCGCAGGGTATCGAGATCAGCGGCAATCTGCAGAACGAGCAGCGTTTCCAGCCGCGTGTGGCGGCCGGTAGTGAAAATCTTCTGCAGCTGTACGGCGATGTGTGGGAATGGACCGCTTCGCCCTACGTCAGCTATCCGGGCTTTCGCCCGCTGCCCGGTTCGCTGGGCGAATACAACGGCAAATTCATGTGCGGTCAATGGGTGTTGCGCGGTGGTTCCTGCGTCACCCCGCGCGATCACATCCGCGCCAGTTACCGCAATTTCTTTCCACCCCATGCCCGCTGGCAATTTGCCGGGCTGCGACTGGGACAGGACCGATGAGCAGTGTGCAACCCTGTGGCGTCAGCGACGACGATCGTCGCCCGCCGGTAAACGATTTGCTGGAAATCGCCCAGCGTGGACTCGCGCTCAAGCCGAAGCGGCTGCCGTCGTGGCTGTTCTACGACGAGCGCGGCTCCGCCCTGTTCGACGAAATCTGCGAGCAGCCGGAGTACTACCTCACCCGCTGCGAAATCGCGCTGATGGACGCACATGCACAAAGGATTGCCGACATCCTCGGCAGTGAGGTGCGGCTGGTTGAATACGGCAGCGGCAACGCACGCAAGACCCGCATGCTGCTGGAACATCTGCATTCACCGGTTGCCTATGTGCCGGTGGAAATTTCTTCCGAGCCGTTGCGGCAGAGTGTGGAGCGGCTGACGAAGGAGTTTCCGCGATTGCCGATGCAGCCACTGTGCGCCGACTTCAGTAAGCCGCTGCGCCTGCCGATTCCGCCGCGTGCGCCACGGCGCACGGTGGTGTATTTCCCCGGCTCCACTATCGGCAATTTCGAGAACCGTGAAGCGGCCGTGCTGCTGCGAAAGATGCGCAACGAAATGGGCGACGCCGGCGGTATCTTGATCGGGGTGGATCTGAAGAAGGATCCAGCCGTGATTGAAGCGGCCTACAACGACCGCGCCGGAGTCACCGCCGAGTTCACCCTCAACATGCTGGCCCGGTTGAATCGCGAGATCGGCAGCAACTTCGAGCTGTCGGCGTTCGCGCATCGGGCGCACTACAACCCGATGGCCGGGCGCATCGAGACGCATATCGTCAGTCGTCGCGAACAGCAGGTAAAAATCGGACGCGTGAATGTGGCGTTCCGCGAGGACGAAGCCATGCAGGTCGAATACAGCTGCAAGTATTCGCTGGCTGACTTCGCTGCTTTGGCCGCGCGGGCCGGATTGGCCGTGCAGCAGGTGTGGACCGATCCGGAGCAGATGTTCAGCCTGCAGTATCTGGTACGTGCCAGCGCGCTGACGCGCTGACACCGCGACTGCTGGTTGCCGGTTCTTCGCAGGGCGGGCACGCGCCCCGCCGGCTTTTGAGTCCGTGACGAAACAGCGGCGGACACTGTCCGCCCTACGAAGCTGCGCGATTCTTCAGGCCGTCTTATTTCACGCCGTACAGCGCACGCACGTCACTGGTCAGCGCCGCCTGGCTGTCAGCGCGCGCATAGAACATGTGGCCACCGGGATACTCCTTTACCTGTACGCGGGTCGGATCGCCCATCGCCGGGATCTGGTCGACGATCAGTACCGAGGCCATGAACGGGCAGGACAGGTCGTCCCAGCCGTGTGCGATCAGCACACGCAGACCGGGATCGTTGGCGACCGCTTCGCGCAGTTGCGACACCGAACCCTTGTTCGCGTCGTCGTCCTCATGCCACAGCTGGTTCACCTCGTAGCTCAACGCGTTGTAGCGGCCGTCGACTTTCCAGCCGACCGTCTGTGTGACGAAGTTGACCATCGCGCTGGTGGTCGGCGCGATGATGCCGTTGAGGATCGGGTCGCCGGTGCGCTGGTGCGGTGCGTACGGGAACGGATCCCACGCGGTGACGTTGGAGTCGTAACGGCTGCCCAGTTTGCCTTCGGCGCGGTACACCTCGCGCAGGTAGGCCTGGGTCTCCAGCCGGCCGCCGGAGCGTTTCACGAACAGCGGATCGAGCCCGGTCAGCGCGGTCACCTTGTTCACCACGCGATCGGTGGCCTGCGGATCGGAACGCCCCTTCATCAGATCGCTGGCATATTCGCCGCGGGTGTACTCGATGATCGAGGCCATCGACTCCGGGGACAGCTTGTGTTCGCGTTCCAGGTGCGCGGCAGCGATCGAGGGCAGCGTGAGCATCCACGGCAGCGGCGACACATCCTGGTCGTCCGACGCGGCCGGATCGAGATACGGCGACAGCAGAACCACGCCGTTCATCGCCACGCCGAGCTGGGTCTGCAGGTAGTCGGTGATGCGCGGGCCACGGAAGCCGCCGTAGCTCTCGCCGACCAGGTATTTGCGCGACGTCATGCGCCCGCTCTTGACCAGCCAGTCGTAGACGATGCGCGAGAGGTATTTGATGTCGTTGTCGGTGCTGTAGAACTGCTTGGTCGCTTCCTTGTCGTCCACCAGCGCGCGGCTGAAGCCAGTGCCAACGGGATCGATGAACACCAGATCGGTGAAGCCCAGCCAGGTGCCGGGATTGTCGTGCAGGGTCGCCGGGTCGGACGGGTTGTCGCCCTCGACGCCGAAGTTCACTTTCTTCGGCCCGATCGCACCGAGATTCAGATACACCGACGAGGCGCCCGGGCCGCCATTGAGCGCGAACGTCACCGGGCGGTCCTTGCCGGCCATGGTGTAGGCGGTGAACACCACCTGGCCGATGGTGGTGCCCTTCTCGTCGAATACCGGCAGCGCGCCCACGGTCACGGTGTACTTGAGGGTCTTGCCGTCCACCGTGGTGGACTGTGTTACATGCGCATCGGCTGGAAACGGCGGCAGATGGAAGCCGTTGCTACTGGCCGCATCCGGCGTCGCTGCTGGCTTGTGGGCGTCGACGGCCAGCGCCGATGTGTTGAATCCGGCAACGATCAGGGCCGCCAGTACGGCGGTTTGCAGGGACTTGCGCACGGATCCGTTCCTCATGGGGAAAGAATCCAGCCTAACCGTCCGCGCCGCGGTCGGAGTGTGCATAAAGGCATGGGTGGTGGTGCTTCAAGCCTGCACCAGCGCCGCTTCAATGAACTGCTGCAGTTGCGTCGCGTTGAGCGCGCTGGACTGCCGCGCGATTTCGCGTCCATGGCGGAACAGGATCAGGGTGGGAATGCTGCGGATGTTGAAGCGCTGAGCCAGCTGCTGCTCTGCCTCGGTGTCGAGCTTGGCCAGTCGCAGGCGTGGCTCGAACTGGCGTGCCGCCTGCACGAACACAGGTGCAAAGCCGACGCAGGGTCCGCACCAGGGCGCCCAGAAATCCACCAGCACGGGCAGATCGCCGCGGCCGGTGATCGCGTCGAAGTTCGTGGCGGTCAGTTCGACCGGATGGCCGTCGAACAATGCCAGTTTGCAGCGGCCGCACGTCGGTTGCTCGCCGATGCGTTCGGCAGGCACGCGATTGAGTGCGCTGCAATGCGGGCAGGGGATGTTCAGTGGCGTACTCATGGCAGACTCCGGGAATGGGTGGCGCGCAGCGCCATGGCCGTCAAGATGGCGCCGCGAGCAGGCAAATCCAAGCTGGCAACAGGTAACCGAAACCGTTGAGCATGCAGAAGCAAGTCCATGAATCCAATGTGCCCATGCCGCGCCGGTTGTTGCGCGGCGTAGTCGCACTCGGCATATGCTGGACCTTGCCGAACACCTTGCTCGGTGTGCTGGCAGCGCTCATCGGCTTCGCGTTCGGCGCGCGCATGCGCTGGCAGCGGGGCGAACTGGCGCTGGTGGTGCGTCGCTGGCCGTGGGGAGCGGGTGGTGCGCTGACCCTCGGCAACGTGATAGTGCATACCGGTGAGCGACTGGATACGCCGTGTCTTACTTATGCGCATCGCGCCGGCCGCGGCGCCGAGCCACCAGTGTCACTGGCCGATCACGAACGTGCGCATGTGTATCAATACCTGTTGCTCGGCCCCTTGTTCCTGCCGCTGTATCTGCTGTGTGGCGGCATCAGCGTGCGCAATCCGTTCGAGCGTGCGGCGGATCGTTACGCGCAAAGTGGACAGGGCTGGTGGCCATGGGGCGGACGCGGTTGAGCAAGCGCCGCAGATGCTGATCCAGCCATGCTGGGATCGGTCACAGTGAAACGCCGCGGCGTTTCAGGTGGCAGTTTCGCGGGAATCCGTCAGTTGCCGTTGTTGCTCTTGTCGGCAGGTGCCGGCCGCGCCTGTGGCTTGGTCCGCTGGCCCTGATTCGGCGGCGGCCGGTTGCCCTGGCTTGGTGACGGACGATTGCCCTGATTCGGCGGTGGCCGATTGCTCTGACTTGGCGAAGGGCGATTGCCCTGATTCGGCGGTGGCCGGTTGCCCTGACCTGGCGAGGGGCGATTGCCCGGGTTCGGCGGTGGCCGGTTGCCCTGACCAGGCGAAGGGCGATTGCCCTGATTCGGTGGCGGCCGATTGCCTTGACCTGGCGAGGGACGATTACCCTGCCCAGGCGATGGCCGGTGGCCATTGCCGGGATTGCCGATACCGGGGCGCGGTGGCCTGTTTCCGTTGCCCGGCTGCGGGCGTGGCGGTGGTCGATGGGGCGGCCGCGGCGGTGGGCGGCTGATGATTGGCCGGCGATACCAGACATTGCGCTGACGATAAAACGGGCGGTTGCTGTAATAGTTGCTCCAGTAGGTGCCGATCACGAAGCTGACGATCGGGATACCGATGTTCGCGCCGTATTCCTGCACCAGCACGGGCTGGTTCTGGTACTGGTACTGGATGAAGGTGCCGGCGACCCAGCCGCGCGTACCCATGGTGATCACATCGCACCATTCCCAACCGGTGGTGCAACCCTGGATGTTGACCGGAGTGCCGACCGGAACGGTAAGAATGAGTGGATATTCCGAGTCGGGTCCGGCGCGCAGATTGACATTGCCGGTGACAAAGCCGTCGGCGGCCTGAGCCAGGGCGGGTATAGCCAAGGCGAGAGAAGAAAGAACCAACCATGCAAGACGTTTCATTGATGACACCTCCTGAGTTGTCGTCCGATAACCATCTTCCCCAAGACCCTCATGTCTGGCGATGTATGCCGGGCCACTTTGAGCCGGTTGCAGTTGTCGTGCAAGCGGCGTGGCCGGCTCGAGTTTCCTTGCGCGGATGAGCGTTGATGCGTTGCCTATCAGGTATGGGCCGGCGCTCAGACGTGCTCGCGGTAGGCGCGCCGCAGCAACTCATGGAAGTGATGCACCGCGTTTTCGCGCAGCGGATTGAGCCGACCCGCCTCGTACGAACCGGAGGCGAGGCCACGCTGCACGTCCTGGCAGATCGTCACGTCCTCGTCCTGTACTTCGTCGCTGAACGCGATGTCCCTGGCGCGGCGTGCCAGCGCCTCGGGTGTGGTCGCCGGCGCGTAATAGAAATCGAATTCGACCAGGCAGCGATCGACGCCCAGCGGCAGCACGCGGTTGGTCTGCAGGCGGCCGGGCAGGATGTTGAGCATCGCGTTCGGATACAGGAAGTAGTACAGCGCCTCGCCGCTGCCGTATAGATCGTCGCCGCTGTCCAGTGGACTGAACTGGAACGAATACCACTCGGCCGTCTCGGTGATGTAGCTGCGGTAGTCGAGCACGCTGTTGAGGCCCGGATGGATGTGCGGCACGTGGTAACCCTCCAGGTAGTTGTCCACGTACACCTTCCAGTTGCATGCCACTTCCCAGCTGGCGCGGTGATGGAATTCAAAACCGGCCAGCGAGCGATCGGGTCCCAGTCGTGCGTCGATGCCCGCAACGAATTCGTCGAATGGCGGGGCTTCGCCGGTGGCGACGAACACCAGTCCCTGCCATACCTGCACAGGTACTTCCGGCAGGCGGATCGTGGCCGGATCGAAGTCCGGCGTGCGACCCATTTCCGGTGCGCCGCGCAGCACGCCATCCAGTCCATAGGTCCAGCCGTGGTAGCGGCAGCGCAGCGCGGTCGCGCCGCGGCCATCGCAACTGGCGATCGGCCCGGCGCGATGCCGGCAGACGTTGTGGAACGCGCGAATCGTGGACTCGTCGCTGCGCACGATCAGCAGGGGCAGCCCGGCAATCGCGGTCACCACATGATCGCCCACGCCACTCAACTGCGATTGATGGCATACCAGCTGCCAGCTCCGCGCGAACACCACCGTGGCATCCAGGGCCGGCATGCGTGAGTCGGTGTAGTAGCGCGCCGGTAGCGCCAGCGCGTGGGTCAACGGTTGCGCGGCGAGCACGTCGGGAGCGAACAGGTCAGTCATGGGCTACGCGCCGGTCAGATGCGATGCCGGAGTATTGACCGTCGCGAGCGCCACGGGAAGGGTGCGATGGTGCCCCCTAGTGCACGCTGACCAGCTCGATATCGAAGATCAGCGTGGCGTTCGGCGGTACCACGTTGCCGACGCTGCGGCCGCCATAGCCAAGTTTCGGCGGAATCAGCAAGGTGCGCTTACCGCCCGCGCGCATGCCCTTGATACCCCGATCCCAGCCGGGAATGACCTTGCCGTCGCCGAGGGTGAAGCTGATCGTCTGGCCGTGATCGTACGAGCTGTCGACTTTCGCGCCGTGGTGGTCCTTCGCGTTCTCGTCGTACAGCCAGCCGGTGTAGTTGAGTTCGACCTCGCTGCCATTGCGGGCGACCGCGCCGGTACCGACCTGCTGGTCGATCACGCTCAGTTGGGTGGGCTCGGCGGCGGAGGCAGCGTGCGACAGCATGAGCACGGTGGCGAACAGCAGGGTGACGAACGGCAACAGGGATCGGCGCACCGGAAGATCCTGGTTCAAGTGAGTCATCAGTCTAACTAAAGCAGCGGGGCCGGATGATGGAAAATCATCCGACCCCGCTGACGTCTGCGCGATCAGTTCTCAATGACCGCCGTTATCACCATGATCGTCCTTGTGCTCGACGGGTTTGGCCTCGGGACGCGCATGCGCTTGCGGTTGACCGCGACCCTGGGTGGCCTGCTCCGGACGGGGCCCGGGATTTGGTCCACGCTGCGGCTGACCACCGGCCTGCTGCGGGCGCTGATATTGCGGCTCGGGGCGTGCATGTGCTGCAGGCTGCGTTTCTGCAGGAGCTGCCGGACGATTACCACCCGGACGCATGTCACGCTCCGGTGACCTGCCACCCTGATCGGTATGCGCGGGATACCCTGGACTCACCGGCCCCAGATGCCCTAGCCGCTGGTCAGGACGATTTCCATTGGATCCATGCCACTGTCCCGGGCCACCACCCTGATACGGGCGGTTCATCGGCCGCGGCGGTGCACGGTGTGGCATGGGGCGGCTGTACCAGGTGGCACGATCGCGATAGAACGGCCGTCCACGGTAGTAGTTGTCCCAGTAGCTGCCGATCACGAAGCTCACGATCGGAATGCCGATCTGCGCACCGTACTCAGGCAGCAGCACCGGCTGGTCCTGGTATTCGTACTGGATGAAATTACCGGCGATCCAGCCGCGACTGCCGTCGTTGGCGTTGATTACATCGCACCACTCCCAGCCATCGGTACAGCCCTGTACGTCGACTTCGGTGCCGGCGGGGAGCTGGTCTACCAGCGGATAACTCGGGTCGGGGCCGGCACGCAGATTGACGTTGCCTGTGACATAGCCATCCGCTGCCTGTGCGAGCGCGGGGAAGGCCAGTGAAAGTGACGCCAATGACAGTGATGCAAGAGCAAGACGTGTCAGCCGATTCATGCGTGCGATCTCCCGCGGGTGGATGTCGCCTGCAGTATATGCGCGTGTCGGCATACCGGTGTCGAGGGCTGATCGGAGGCGGGTTATATCCGGTACATCGCCGGTATATCGACGGTACAGCTCAGCCTGTTGTCCGTGCCACGAAGCGCAGTGCCACCGAGTTCATGCAGTAACGCAGGCCGGTCGGTCGCGGCCCATCGTCGAAGACATGGCCGAGATGGCTGTCGCAGCCGGCGCAGCTGATCGCGGTGCGGTCCATGCCGAAGCTGTTGTCGCCACGCTGGATAACATTGCGCGCCGCGATCGGCTGCCAGAAGCTGGGCCAGCCGGTGCCGGAGTCGAATTCGGTCGCCGCGTCGTACAGTGCGGTGGCACAGGCGGCACAGCGGAACAGGCCCGCGGTGGCGGGTTTCTCATGCTCGCCGCTGAATGCCATCTCGGTACCGTCGTGGCGCATGATTTCGTACGCCGCCGGCGACAGCCGCTGCCGCCATTGCGCATCGGCCAGTACCAGCTTGGGTACCTGGCGCGGACCAAGGTCGCGACCATCGTCGCCGAAGATTTCCAGCAGCACGCTGTCGGGCTTGCCGATCGGAGTGTTGGCGGCGGCGAACAGGCGCGGGATGACCAGGCCGCCACCGGCTACCAGTAGCGCGCCGCCGGTGAATGCCGCGCGCAGGAAGCGGCGGCGATCCATCGCGAGGGTTTCATCGATGCGTGACATGGCAACCTCCGTGGGTGAGTTTCTGTGGGAGCGACTTCGGTCGCGATTGCTTTTCAAATCGCGCAAGGGCATCGCGACTGAAGTCGCTCCTACGAGAGCAAAAGCGATCAGCCGAACGTGAAGGCATACGCCTGCACACCCGGATCGAGGAAGGTGATCTGGAACAGCCGCTCGCCGCTGCCGTTGGCCTGACGCACCAGCTGGTACAGGCGCTGTGCGGTGATCGTGCCGTTACCGTCGGCGTCGGTATCCATGCCGTGGTCGGCACCAGGCGCGTTGCCGTCGATGGTGACGCGGAAGCGGATCGGCTTGCCGTCGCTGGCGGGGCCGAGCACCAGGTGCAGGTCACGGCCACGGAAGCGGTAGACGATGGCACCACCGGCCTGGTCGAGCTGGGCGCTTTCGCCGTGCACATTCCAGTGACCGTCGAGCGACCATTGATCCGCGGCGAGTGCGTCAGGCGCGTGGTATTCCGCAGCGTCGTCATGCGCCGCCTTGCCGCCAACGAAGTTCTGCGCACGGGCGTAGCCGACGTAGGTTTCCGGCGAGCGGGTGGGGTCGTTCGACGCGGCGGCTTCGACGCCGTGATGGTCATCGCTGACGTAGCCGCCGGGCAGATCCTTCTGGCCCGCCGAGGTGAGCAGCTGGCGGATCACGTCCTCGCTTTCCTGGTAGCCGCCTTCGCCGAAATGGTGATGGCGGATCTGCCCCTGCGCGTCGATGAAGTAATGCGCCGGCCAGTATTCGTTGTTGAAGCCTTTCCAGATTGCATAGTCGTTGTCGAGCGCGACCGGGTAATCGACGCCGAGATCCTTGACCGCCTTGGCCACGTTGGCCGGATCCTTCTCAAACGCGAACTCCGGCGCATGCACGCCGATCACCACCAGGCCGTGATCCTTGTACTTGTCGGCCCAGCCGCGCACATACGGCAGCGAGCGGATGCAGTTGATGCAGGAGTAGGTCCAGAAGTCGACCAGCACCACCTTGCCACGCAGCGATTCAGTGGCCAGTGGCGGACTGTTGAGCCATTGCGTGGCGCCGGCCAGCGACGGCATCTGGCCTTCCACCGGCAGTGGGTCGCCGGCTTTCAACACGGGTTCGGGCGCGGGTGCCGGGCGCACCGCATTGATCAGCTTCTGTTCGATGCCACCGGTGCTGGCCAGCGAGACGCGGGTGAGCAGGCCGGTATCCAGCCCCAGCGCGATCGCGGCGACGCCGCACAGCACCAGCACGCCGAGTGCGCGACGCACCCACTCACCAGCGCCGAGCGAGCGTTTCATCAAGCCGAAAACCTTGCCGCCGATCAGCAGCGCCAGGCCGAGCGATGTCGCCGCGCCGGCGGCATAGGTGAGCAGCAGCAAGGTGGTCTGCACACTGGCGCCATTCAGCGCCGCACCGGTCAGCAGCAGGCCGAGGATCGGCCCCGCGCAGGGTGCCCATAGCAGGCCGGTGGCTACACCAAGGCCGGCCGCGCCCCAAATCGAATCGCTACCGCCGGCTGAGCGCTGCGACAGCCGGTTGCCCAGCGCCACGAACGGGCGGCTGATCCACTCGGCCAGATGGGTCGACAGCAGGGTCAGGCCGAGGAAGGCCAGTACCACCATTGCCACGTAGCGGCCGAACTGGTTGGCGTGGACTGCCCAGCCACCGCCCAGGGCGGCCAGGGTGGCCACCGCGGAAAACGTGATCGCCATGCCCAGCAGCATCGGCAGGCCGTTGCGCATGAAGGGCTTGTCGGAACGGGCGAACACGAACGGCAGCACCGGCAGGATGCAAGGGCTGAGGATGGTCAGTACGCCGCCGAGGTAGGCGAGGATCAACACGAGCATGGAGCGTCATCCGTGGGAGGTTGTCTGGTTATTCGCCGGCAGTCTGGCAGCGGTTACCTGCAGGTACGAAGTAACGCTGGCCGTAGATGCAGCGAAGACCTGATAGACGTTCCGTCGTGGACCGAGCATGTCGCAAACCTTGACCGCCACCGGCTTCATGGGTCTAGATAGTGGACTTTCCCGTGGGATGAGTCTCGTCCGGACCGTGCCAGTCGAATCCGCCGCCGCCAGCACCAGCGAAACGCCCGACCAGCGTCGGGCGGCGTGGATGGCTGCCGCGCAGGCCGGCGACCGACGCGCCTACGAGAAACTGCTGGCCGATTCGGTGGCGCTGATCAAGGCGGCGGCGCGACGCCAGGGTGTGGCGCAGGACCATCTGGATGACGTGGTGCAGGAGACTTTGATCACCGTACATCGCGTGCGGCACACCTACGATCCAAGCCGTTCGTACGATGCGTGGCTCACCGCGATCGCCAACCGCCGCGCGATCGACGCGCTGCGCAGCCGCGGTCGGCGCGACAGCCGCGAGCTGCACGACGAATTCGCACTCGACAGTCATCCCGATACTGACGATGCCAGTGCCGCCACCGAAAGCGGGCAGCGTGCGCAGCGCCTGCGCGAGGCGATCGCCGAATTGCCGCCGGGTCAGCGCGAGGCGGTGGAGCAACTGGGCCTGCGCGAGCGCTCGCTGAGCGAGGCGGCCGAAATCACTGGGCGCAACACGGGTGCGCTGAAAGTGAACCTGCATCGCGCGCTGAAGGCGCTGCGTGAACGTTTCCATGGAGAACCCTGAGGCCATGTCCGACCCGCGACCCCATGAGGCACTGATCGACCGCCTTGGTACCGACCTGGTGCCGGTGCGGCGTCTGCTGCCGCCATGGCTGCGCACCGCCGGTTGGATGCTGGCGGTGGCAGCCATCGCCGCCGTGCTTCTGATGCATTACGGTGCGGATCCGATGCTGCGGCGCTGGGCCGTTACGCCGGATCTCGGCTGGGCCGGCATGGGGGCGGTGATCACCGCGATCACCGCCGCGTGGGCTGCGTTTGCCTTGGGTGTGCCGGGACGGCGCGCAGCCTGGGCCTGGCTGCCGTTGCCGGGTGCCTTGCTGTGGATCGGCGCCAGCGGAATGGGCTGCCTGCGCACGTGGATTGCTCCGGGTACGCATATCGCCAACATGCATCAGTCCGCCGATTGCCTGGTCTTCATCATCAGCTTCTCGATCCCGCTGTCCGCGCTGCTGATCGTGCTGTTGCGTCGCGCCTTCCCGCTGCGGCCGGTGCTCACCGCGGTGCTGATCGGCCTCGCCAGCGCGGCAGCCTCGGCCAGCCTGCTGGAGATCTGCCATGCCTACGATGCCGCTGCGACCGATCTGCTGACGCACGCACTGGCGGTGGCCGTGGTGGTGGCGGTCAACGCCGCGATGGGTGGCCGGCTGCTGTCAAAAGCCTGATCGCAGGCTTTTTTGTAGGAGCGGCTTCAGCCGCGATGCTTCTCGGGATCGACCAAGATCAGATCAAGAGCATCGCGGCTGAAGACGCTCCTACAGGGATTTCGTCAATCGCGGAAGTTGTCGAACTGCAGCGGCAACTCGACATCCGCCTTGCGCAGCACCGCCATCGCATCCTGCAGGTCGTCGCGCTTCTTGCCGGTGACGCGCAGCTTGTCGCCGTTGATCTGCGCCTCGACCTTGAGCTTGGCGGCCTTCAGCGCAGCCACCAGCTTCTTCGCGACCGGCTGTTCGATGCCCTGCTTGACGGTGATCTTCTGCCGCGAGCCACCCAGGTTGGTTTCCGGGTCGCCGACGTCGAGCGCGCGGACGTCGATCTTCCGTGCGATCAGCCGGGCGCGCAGGATGTCCAGCATCTGCTGCAGCTGGAACTCGCTGGGGGCGCTCTGCGTGATGACGAACTCGTCCAGTGCGTACGACGCGTCCTGACCCTTGAAATCGAAACGGGTGGACAGCTCGCGGTTGGCCTGGTCGACCGCATTGGTCAACTCGTGCTTGTCGACTTCGGAAATCACGTCAAAGGAGGGCATGGCGGCGGCTCGCTGGAAACAGAGTCAAAGTGTAAGCGATGCGGCTGGGCGATAATGCGCGAATTCCCTCTTCGTCATTCCGGCTTGCGCCGGAATGACGAGCAAAAGCAAAGCGGCGTAACCATGGTGAGTTCTTGAAAACAGACGTGCTGATCGTTGGTGCCGGCGCCGCCGGGCTGATGTGCGCGATCGCCGCCGGCCAGCGCTGCCGCCGCGTGCTGGTGGTCGATCACGCCAACAAGGTCGGCAAGAAGATCCTGATGTCCGGCGGCGGCCGCTGCAATTTCACCAATACCGGCGCGACCCCGGCGAACTACCTGTCGGCCAATCCGCATTTCGCCAAGTCCGCGCTGGCGCGTTACACCCCGCGGGACTTCATCGCGTTGGTCGAGAAACACCGCATCGCGTACCACGAGAAAGAACTGGGCCAGCTGTTCTGCGACGACTCGTCCAAGCAGATCGTGCGCATGCTGCTGGACGAATGCGCCGTCGCCGGCGTCACGGTGGAGGCGAACTGCGGCGTGCAGCGCGTGCGCAAGACGCCGGAAGGTTTCAGCGTGCTCACCGCACGCGGCGAGGTGCATGCCGAATCGCTGGTGTTGGCCAGCGGTGGCCTGTCGATTCCCAGCATGGGTGCCAGCGGCTTTGGTTACGAACTGGCCCGCCAGTTCGGTCATACCGTGCTGCCCAAGCGCGCCGGGCTGGTGCCGCTGACCTTGAGCGGCAAGCATCAGGAGCATTATCAGGACCTGGCCGGCGTGGCGTTGCCCGCGGTGGAAACGCGCGTGGGCAAGCAACGCTTCCGCGCCGGCCTGCTGTTTACCCATCGTGGTATCAGCGGTCCCTCTATCCTGCAGATCTCCTCGTACTGGAAACCCGGCGACGACCTGCGCATCGACCTGCTGCCGGATCAAAATGTTGGCGTATGGCTGATTGAACAGCGCACGGCCCGGCCACTGGCGGAGCTGAAAACCGTGCTCGGCGAGGTGCTGCCGAAACGGCTGGCGCAGCGGCTGTGCGAGCAATGGTTCGAAAGCCGGCCGATGCGCCAGTACCGCGAGGCTGAGCTGGAGCAGATCGGCGCGCAGCTCAACGCCTGGCCGATCACCGCCAGCGGCACCGAAGGCTATCGCACCGCCGAGGTGACGCTTGGCGGCGTCGATACCGATGGACTGTCCTCCAGCACGATGCAGTCGAAGCTGGTGCCGGGGCTGTATTTCATCGGCGAAGTAGTCGACGTCACCGGCTGGCTCGGTGGCTACAACTTCCAGTGGGCGTGGGCATCGGGGCAGGCGGCGGGCGAGGTGGTTTAGCTTGCGGCTTCGCACGTCATGAACACGGCACATGCTTCACTGCGCCGGAGTCGACGATGAGGAAACCAGCATGAAAGTCGGATTTATCGGCCTCGGCGCGATGGGCAGCGCGATGGCCAGCAACCTGCTGGCGGCCGGGCACACACTGACCGTGTGGAACCGCTCCGCCGCAGCCACCGAACCTCTGGCATCGCTTGGTGCCAAGGTGGCACGTACGGCCGATCGGGCCGCGCAGGGTGACGTGCTGTGCAGCATGCTGGCCAACGATCAGGCCGTGCGTGAGGTATTCCTCGACGGCGGCCTGCTCGATGCGATGGACCGCGGCACTGTGCACGTGAACCACGCCACGATTTCGGTGGCACTGGCCAAGCAACTCGTCGAGGAACACGCGAGGCGCGGCCTGTCGTATGTCGCTGCGCCGGTGTTTGGACGTCCGGACATGGCCGCTGCGGCGAAGCTGAATATCCTCGTCGCCGGCCCATCTGCCGTGATCGAGCGCGTGCGACCTCTGCTGGATGCGATGGGCAGCAGGCTATGGCCGCTGGGCGAAGCGCCCGAGCGCGCGAACGTGGCGAAGATCGCCGGTAACTTCATGTTGGCCGCGGCGATCGAGAGCATGGCCGAGGCGACAGCGCTCACCCGTGCGCACGGCATCAGTGCCGCGGATTTCCTCGAGGTGATGACAAACACCCTGTTTGCCGCACCGGCCTATCAGGGTTATGGCAAGCTGATCGCCGAGCAGCGCTTCAAGCCGGCCGGGTTCGCGCTGCCGCTGGGCCTGAAGGATGTCGAGCTGGCCCTGACGGCGGGTTCGGCGGCGCGCGTGCCGCTGCCGTTCGCCGGTGTGCTGCGCGACAGCCTGCTGGAGGCGCTGGCTGCCGGCGATGCGGAACTGGACTGGTCGGCGCTGGCGCTGGTCGCTGCGCGTCGCGCGCACCTGGACGAACGCGGGTAAGTTTTATCCGTGCGCGGTGGATGGATATCACGCCACGCGCGGGTCCCAGTCCAGCGTGCCGTCGATGACAGTGTGGCTGCGTCCGCCCACCCAGATCGAGGTGCCGTCGATCTGCACGAGCAGTCGCGCGTCATGGCCGATCTCGCGCCCCTGGCTGACCTGATAACCGCGAGCCAGCGTGCCGCGCGGTTCGGCGTGGGCGATATAGGCGGCGATCAGCCCATTGGCAGCGCCGGAGGCGGGATCCTCGACGATGCCGACGCCAGCCGGGAACGCGCGCACGACCAGCTGGTAGTCGGGACGGTGGCTTCGTGCGAACGCACACAGGCCCATGCTGTCGCTGGCCCGGGCCAATGCACCGACCGCTGCATGATCGGGCTGCCACGCACGCAGGCTGGCCTCGTCGGCGACCTCGGCCAGCCACCAGCGCCGGCCGCCGTCGACCAGTGCCGGTGGCAATACGCCGAGTTCGATGCCGGCCAGCGCCGCGGGCAGCAGCGGATGTGCCGCGCGGCCGGTTTCCAGTACGCGCTCGCCGGGTGATTGCAGCAAGAGTTCGCGGCTGGCACCGCTGCCCTCGACACGAATCGGCAGCACGCCCGCGCCGCATTCCTGCCATAGCAGGCCATCGCGCGGCTCGGCCATTCCGCAGGCCAGCGCCGCATGGGCGCTGCCGATGCTGGGATGGCCGGCGAACGGGATTTCCTTGTGCGGGGTGAAGATGCGCACACGGTAACTCGCCTTCGGAGCGGTCGGCGGCAGCAGGAAGGTGGTCTCGACCAGCGCCGTCCAGCGCGCGAAACGCTGCATCGCCTCGTCGCTCCAGTCACCCGCGCCGATCACCACGCCGAGATGGTTGCCACCGCCGAGGGTGGCGGCAAAGACGTCCAGGTGCAGGTAACGAAGCAAAGTCATGATTCCGTGATGCGACAGGAAGCCGCATAAGGCGGCGGATGATAGCCGTGCCGCCGTGTTCTGGGCAGGGGCGGTCGACAAGACCGCGCCGGGACGCCAAGATGCCAAGCTTTGTCACCTGCTGCGGGAACGTTCATGCCTATCACCCTGGTCATCATCGCGATCACCTGCATCGTTTCGTTCATGGCGTTCAAGAACAGCCGGCTGATGAACGACCTGATCCTGTGGCCGCCGGCGATCACCCGCCAGCGCGAATATCACCGGCTGGTGACCTACGGCTTGGTGCATGCGGATTTCAACCACCTGCTGTTCAACATGTTCACGCTGTTCTTCTTCGGCCGCGCGATGGAGGGATTCTTCACCGATCGACTGGGCATGCTTGGTTTCGCGCTGTTCTATATCGGCGGCCTGGTGCTCTCGATCCTGCCGACCTATCTGAAGAACCGCGGCAACCCGAATTACCGCAGCCTCGGCGCCTCGGGCGCGGTGTCGGCGGTGCTGTTCGCGTATATCCTGATAGCGCCGTGGTCGCGCATCATCGTGCTGGTGATCCCGATGCCGGCGATCGTCTATGCGGTGTTGTACACCGGCTACTCGATCTACATGGACCGACGCGGCCAGGGCAACATCAACCACAGTGCGCATTTGTGGGGCGCGGCTTACGGCGTGATCTTCACCTTGCTGGTGGATCAGCGCGTACTGCCGCATTTTCTCAATGCACTGATGCGTCCCAGCTTCTGACGCCTCGCGAACCGATCATCCGTGCGCCCACGGCGGTGCCCGGATAATGAACGGTTCTTGCACTGCGTGATGCCCGGTGCGGCCGAGGCGTGCATACTCGTGTCGGTTGCATTGATCCCCGCAGGAGAACGAACGCATGGCTATGACCCGCAAGTCGGCTGCGAAGAAGTCCGCGGCAAAGAAGACCACCAAGAAAACGGCTACCAGGAAGGCACCTGCGAAAAAGGCATCTTCCCGCAGCACCGCTAAGGCGGCACCGCGCAAGACGGCGGTGAAGAAACTCGCCGCCAAAAAAACAGCGACGAAGAAGCCGGCATTGAAGAAGCCCGCGACGAAGAAGGTTGCTGCGAAGAAGGTAGCGACAAAGAAAGTCGCGACAAGGAAGCCGGCAGCAAAGAAGGCCGTCGCCCGGAAAGTGATCGTCCGGAAAGCCGGTCCGCAGAAGTCTGCTGCGAAGAAACCGGTTGCGAAGAAGCCCGCCGCCCGAAAGGTGGCCACGCGCCCGCCCAGCAAGGCAGTGGCCAAGCCGGCATCGGGCAAACTGCTGGCGCCAGCCGTGGCGAAGCGCCAGCCGACGGCCAAGCCAGTAAGCAAGCCAGCTGTCGCCGTGAAGAAGCCAGTCGCGCGCAAGCTTCCGGTGATCGAGGCGCCAATCAAGCACATCAGCCCGGAAGAAGCGGTGGCGCATATCCAGGCATTGCTCGAAGCCAAGCAGGAACGGGTACGGCAAGGGCCGAGCTGGCCAGATGCCAATCCGGTACCGGGTGGCTCGAATGGTGCCGAGATGCATCCGCCTGTCCCGGCTGCAGGTGGTGAGGGCGGCGATGGCCGTGTACTGGCACCCCAGCGTGGCGATCAGAGCAAGCGCAAGGGCTGAGCCAGGTGACGGCCCTTCCAGGGCACATGGCTGGCAGCTAAATGCCGTCCAGCCATGTGCCGAAAACTCAGTACGCGTTCAAGCATTACGGTCCAGTATGGCGTTGTCACTCCGGTGGAGACGGATCATGAAACGCCTGTTAGCCAGTCTTGCCCTGATTGCCGCTGCGGCGACGTTGTCAGGCTGCTATTACGATCCGGGCTACGTGCGTAGCTCCGGTTACGGCGGCGCCTACTACACCCAGGTGGCGCCGGCTTATTACAACGGCTACTACGCGGGACCGGGCTATTACGACGGCGGTTATTACGGTTACTACGGCTGCTGCTACGGACCGAGCGTGAACCTCTGGTATGGCGGCTCGGGCTATTACCGTGGCGGGTATGGTTACCGCGGCTACCGTGGTTACCCGGGCGGTAACTGGCATGGCGCGCGGGCGTCGGGTGCCGCACGTGGTGCCTCCCATGGCAGTGCGCATAGCAGCGGCAGTACCCACCATCACTAGGTCCATCAGCACCAGGCAGTCCTGACACTTCAGGCACAATGGCGGCATGTCCCGATTCCGGTTCGTGCCGCAGCCCGTCCGCTTTCCAAGGCTCATCGTCATCGCGACGGTGGGCCTTGTGCTTTGTGCCTGCAGCAGCCTGCGTTATTACACGCAGGCTGCACATGGGCAGGGCGAGCTGGTCATCCATCGGCGTGCGGTGAGCGCCGTCGTCAGCGATCCGGCCACCGATCCGAAACTCGCCGCGCGCCTGCAGTTGGCGCAGCAGGCGCGCCGATTCGCTTCAGAGCGGCTGGGTTTGCCGGACAATCGCAGCTATACCGGCTACGTCGAGCTGCATCGGCCGTACGTGGTGTGGAATGTGTTTGCCACGCCGCGCTTCTCGGTGGAAGCCGTACCGCAATGTTTTCCGGTCACGGGTTGCGTCGCCTATCGCGGCTGGTTCAGCGAAGTCGATGCGAAGGCCGATGCGGCGAAGTTGCAGGCGCGCGGCGACGATGTCTGGATCGGCGGCGTGCCTGCGTATTCCACGCTGGGCTGGTTCGCCGACCCGATCCTCTCCAGCATGCTGCGCTGGGACGACGATGAACTCGACAGTACGATCTTCCATGAGTTGGCGCACCAGCTGATCTACGTGAAGGACGACACCGCGTTCAACGAATCCTTCGCCAGCTTCGTGCAGACTGAGGGTCTGCGCGAATGGCGGCAGTCACGCGGCCTGCAACCGCAGGACGATCGTGCGCAGGCGATGGATGATGGTTTCACCGGACTCGTGCTGGATCTGCGCGAACGTCTGAAGACTCTCTATGCCAGTGGCGTGGACCAGCCGACGATGACGGCTGGCAAGCAACGCGAGATCGCGGCGTTTCGCGTGCGTTACGCGCAATGGCGCGACCACGACTGGCCGAACGACCACCGTTACGACGACTGGGTGGCTTCACCCATCAACAACGCCCGACTGTTGCCATTCGGTTTGTACGACCAGTGGACGCCGGCATTCGCCGTATTGTTCCAGCGCGCCGAACGCAGCTGGCCGGCGTTCTATGCCGAGGTGCGGCAACTGGCGAGGATGCCGGAGCAGCAGCGGCACGCAGAACTAGAACGCGACCAGCGCGCCCGTGGTGCAGCGCTGTCAAAGTGATTAGGCCACTCATGATTCGCAGATCGGCTGCGATTCGCTCGACCCGGCACCACTCGGGTACCGGGTCGCTGCCTGCGCGATGCAGAGAAGTGTGCGTTTAGTACGCCAGGCTGATCCTGTTCGCGGTGTTGTAGGCGCGCCATGCGATCAGCAGATTTTTTGCATTCACCGAACCCAGGCCTGACGCAAAGCTCCAACCAGCACTCGCCGTATACGCCTTGTTCGAGACGTCATAGCCGGTTGGCGATGCGTCGCTGGTGGTCATGCCAACCAGCAAGGGAATTGACGTGGGCGTTCCAGCACCCATGTATTCAACCGTCCAGGTATTGAAGATGTAGCAGTTCGGGATGCTGGTTCCCCATGAGGCGGGTATGACGCAATTGGTGGACGTTGACCCACGGGTGATGTTGTGAAAGATGCAATTCGCAGCAGTGCTGGTACTGCTGTCCGCGCTGCAGGCTGCCAGCGTCGCCGGTGCAGTGCCGGTTGCGCCGCCATATTCTCCAGCTGCCAATGCATAGAGTGTCGGCGCGGCATTGCCCTGATCCTTGCCGAGGTTGCGATCGTTCAGCCCCTGATCCATGACGGCCTGGATGCCGGCAAACATTGCCGATGACATGGCCGTGCCGGCAGTGGGTCCGAACGAGTAACTGAAGTCGGGCGAACACGGGTAGGCCTGCGAGCACACCGTGAGCCAGGTGTAATCGGCGCTTGAGCCTGCGAACAGGGCGACGTCCGGGACATCGCGCCAGCCGTCGTTGGCCGCATCGTTCACGATACCCTGCCACGCAGGCTTGGCTTCCACCGAGGAGGGGCCGCCGGCGCTCGCGCGAAAGGTCAGGAAGACCCCGTTGTCGGCCCAGTCGTCGGCGTTGGGAGAGGAGACGGTTGCGTTGGTGTCGTGCCGGATCATGTCGTTGCAGAAGCCGACGACCTTGTTGTAGCCATGATACTTTCCAAGAACACCGTTGCCACAGGACTCGTTCCACGGAATCTCGGGCACGTACGAAATGGCCGAACCACCGACGATGCTTGGCGTTGGCAAGAAGTATTGACTGGTCGTGCCATCGTAGACGTCAGAAAAGTCAGTGCCGCCCACCGCGGTGACATGAGTCGAGCTCGCGAAGGCATTGACGCCGATGCCCAGCCCCTGAGTCGGACTGAAGCTGCTAAAGCTTTCCGGCGTGGTTCCCTTGTCGCCGGTGGCGGCGAACACTGAAATGCCCTCGGCATCGGCTTGCTGCCACATCTGGTCAATCGTGGTCTTGTCGGCGGCATCCCACTGTTCGTCCTGGGTGACACCCACGCTGATGATATCGGGTCGGCCACTGCCGTTGATCAGATTTGTGGCGGCGATGATTGTTCCCAGCCAGGGTTTGCCAACGACATCGGCACAGCTGGCAACCACGATGTTTGCACCGGGGGCGAGGGCTGTGGCCCATTCGGCGGACTCCAGGGTTGTGGTGTCATCCGCACTGGGTGCCGGTATGCCGGGGTTGCTGATGGCGTCCGGGTCGGTGCAGTTGTTCGTTCCCGAAACCGGCGCCGGATGGAGCAGTGTGAATGTGCCACCAAACCGGGCGAGGTTGAAAACCTGGGTGAAGTTGTCCCAGTCTGCCGGCACCATGTCGGCATTTCCGACGATGGCTATGGTGACGCCGGTGCCGGTAACGCCGTTGGCCCGCAGAGGGGCAACGCCATAGATTGTCGCCAAGTCGTTGGGGACGAGCGCACGTTCGCCACCGTTGTAGGTGATGGCCTGTCCTCGAGGTGTTGTCGGTTCCGCGCGAGGCGCGAGTTTCTGGCGTGGCGCTACATGCAAGTCATTCAGTCCGGCGACGCCTGCCACGACGTCTTGCAGCGCCGTCGGAATGCTGATGTCGGTGGCGTTGGCGAAGTAGTCGCCATTGCCGAGCCGGTAATGGTTTTCCTGTGTATGGAATGTGTGATTTACCAAGCCAGCGGTACCGCTGAAATCAATCTGCATCCTGTTTGGATAGATTGTGTTGATAGTGAAACCCCGGGAGAGCAACCATGACTTCACCGCGGCGATATCGCTGTCGGCCACGCCGAAGTTCTCACCGTATTCTTCGGGGGTCTGCCATTGGTGGAATCGAGATGACTTGGGATCGTGCATCTGCACGATCAGGCCTTCGAGGGCCAGCTCGCGCTGGGCGGTGCGCTTGAGGACAAGTTGCAGGTGATCCAGAGGGGTCGAGTCCGGCAATGCTTCGTCGGGCCGAATCTGTTCAAGGAACTTGGGATGACTTTTACGTAGCGTCGACAATGTGTGGTCGTCGATGGTGCGCACGACTCGTGGTGCTTGCGCGACACTGATATCCGCTAGTCCCATGCCGGACGTCGCAACGGACTGTGCCTGTGTCAGGCCGGGCGCCGTCGCGAGCGCGACAGCAATGGACGCCCCGAGGGCAAAGAGTCCCCTTTCCATACTTGAATTTCCCCTGTGCTGTTCAGTGCAATTGGTCAATCACCCGGAAATTTATCGTCTGCATTGTTGGCAACTCGGCAAGCAATGGTAATTCAGTTTTTTGCTTGCAACCCGTGTCTGGCGATCGCTGCTGCCTCGGGTGTGTGGGGCGTACGTTCAATTGAATCAATGCAAAATCTTGCGTCCGGCCATATATCGAAGGTAGGCCAGCACGGCATCGAGGTCGGCATCGGACAGCGCCTGCACGTCGAAGCCCTGCATCTTCGCCTGTGGCCACTGCCGCAGTGACTGCGGGTTGCGGATGTAGGCGCGCAGCAGGTCGGCGCGCAGGTATTCGGTGGGGTTGTAGGGGAGGTTGAGATCGGGGCCGAGTTTTGCATCGCCCTCGCCGTTGAGTGTGTGGCAGGCGAAGCAGGTGTGCTGGAACACGATGAAGCCGCGCTGCACGTCGCTGCCCGCCGGCAGCGAGGGATCGGGCACGATCGCCGGGAAGCGCTCGGTCACGCTGTCCAGCCGGCGGATCGTCGCCAGCTGGTACGGCCATTGTTCCGGGCTGACATGGGCGGCCTGCGGCTGCGTCCACACCACGTAGAACGGTCCGGCATGACCGTGGTTCGCGTTCAACGCAGGCCAGGGTTGCACCGGATCCTCGATCGCCAGCCACGCTTCGCTGCCATGCTGGTTCAGGATGAGTGCGGCTGGAATCTCGACGGCAAAACCATCGCTGCCGACGAACTGCAGATGAGCGCGGGCGTCGATGCCCTTGAGCAACGCCGCCAGCGGTATCGCGCGGTAGTGCATGCTGCGATGGAACGCGACGTCGGCCGGCACGTTGATCGTGCGCACGTCAGTGCGCTTGAGCAGAACATCGGTTCGATAGACGGTGACGCCGTGGCCGAGGTCGACCTTCAATTCAGTGGCCTGCACGGGCAGGATCAGGCACAGCGCGAGCAGGCACAGGACGAGCGGCTTCATGACGGACTCCGGCAGAGACGTAAAGAAATTGTAAGGCCGGTCACGACGACGAGTGCTTGAACGGCTGTATCCGAGTGTTCGTGCAGCGAGCCTGTCGGAAAGCTGAACAAATTCCGGTGTGCACATTGAACTCACAACGCATGGGCCACACTAAGCACATGTATCGCCGTGATGGCGACAGGAAGTGGCACAGCACACCGTGTTACTGAGGGGCCGGTCTTTCCTCCCCTGGAGGCCGCCTGACAAACCCCATCAGTCCTCCCCTGGCTGATGGGGTTTATTTTTGCGCGGGATAAAAGCTCGGTTCGCGTGCAATATGTTTCGACTATGGATAATGGTTCAAGCGCGCACCTCTTCCCTTACTTGAGCGACTGATGATCATCGACTCGCTGCTCGATACCGATCTGTACAAGTTCTCGATGATGCAGGTCGTGCTGCATCATTATCCTGCCGCGCACGTCGAATACCGCTTCAAGTGCCGCAATGCCGGGATCGACCTGGTGCCGTACATCGACGAGATCCGCACCGAACTGGCGGCGCTGTGCCAGCTCCGTTTCACGGTGGAGGAACTCGACTACCTGCGCACGTGGCGCTTCATCAAGAGCGACTTCGTCGATTTCCTTGGGCTGTTCCAGCTCAACGAAAAATATGTGGAGATCACACCTGCCGTTGCCGGCAACGGCGAGATCGAGATCCGCATCTGCGGGCCATGGCTGCATACGATCCTGTTCGAGGTACCGCTGCTGGCGATCGTCAACGAGGTGTATTTTCGGCACACCAGCGCTGGCCTCGATCTTGCCGAAGGGCGTCGGCGGCTGCATGCGAAGATTGCCTTGCTGCGCGATACGCCGGACTACGCCGGCTGCAAGATCGCCGACTACGGCACGCGTCGACGTTACTCGCGGGCATGGCAGGAAGAAGTGGTGACTGCGCTGCGCGACGGACTCGGCCCGCAGCTGGCCGGCACCAGCAATGTATGGCTGGCGCGCAAACTCAATCTGGTTCCGCTGGGCACGCTGGCACACGAATACCTGCAGGCGCATCAGGCGCTGGGCCCGCGCCTGCGTGACTCGCAGGTGGCGGCGCTGGAGGCGTGGGCGAAGGAATATCGCGGCGATCTCGGCATCGCGCTGTCGGATGTCTACGGACTCAACGCATTCCTGCGCGATTTCGACATGTACTTCTGCAAGCTGTTCGACGGTACGCGGCACGATTCCGGCGACCCGTTCGAATGGGGCGAGAAGGTGCTGGCGCATTACCGGGCGAACCGGGTCGATCCGCGCAGCAAGGTACTGGTGTTCAGCGACGGCCTGGACATCCCGAAGGTGATGCAGCTGTACGCGCACTTCCGCGATCGCTGTCTGCTGGCGTTCGGCGTCGGCACCAACCTTACCAACGACGTGGGACCGACACCGCTCAACATCGTGATCAAGATGATCCGCTGCAACGGCCAGCCGGTGGCCAAGCTCAGCGACTCGCCGGGCAAGAACATGTGCGAGGACCCGGCGTATGTGGCCTACCTGCGCCAGGTATTCGAGATACCCGCGACGCAGGGGTGATTGGTCAGAACGCCGGCAGGATGGCGCCGTGGTATTTCTGTTCGATGAAGGCCTTGATCTCGGGGCTGGTCAGCGCCTTCGCCAGCTTCTGCACGCGCGGGTCGTTCTGGTTGTCCGGACGACCGACGAGGTAGTTCACGTAGGGTGAATTTCTGTCCTCGATCAGCAGCGCGTCTTTCGTCGGATTCAGGTCGGCAGCCAGCGCGTAGTTGGTATTGATCAGCGCGAGGTCCACCTCGTCCAATGTGCGCGGCAGCATCGCCGCCTCCAGTTCGCGGAACTTCAGGTGTTTCGGATTCGCGGTGATGTCCTTCTGCGTGGACAGCTCGTTGTTCGGATCCTTCAGGGTGATCAGGCCATGCTTCGCCAGCAGCAGCAAGGCGCGGCTGTTGTTGCTGGGGTCGTTCGGAAGGGTCACGCTGGCACCGTCCGGCAACTGATCGATGCTCTTGTACTTGTGCGAATACGCACCGAATGGCTCGATGTGCACACCGGTGATGATGGTGAGGTTGGTGCCGTGTTCGTGGTTGAACGCATCCAGATAGGGCTTGGTCTGGAAATAGTTCAGATCGATGTTCTTCTCGACGACCTGCGCGTTCGGTTGCACGTAGTCGGCGAATACCTTGATCTGCAGATCGACGCCTTCCTTCGCCAGCAGTGGCTTCACCTGCTTGAGGATCTCGGCGTGCGGAACCGCCGTGGCGGCCACGGTCAGCGTCTGCGTGTCTTTGCCAGCCTCATTCGAGGAAGAGCAGCCGACCAGCAGGAGCAGGGCGGCGAGGGGGGCAAGCAGCTTGTTCATGGGCGTATATTTTGTGCGGCGCACAAGAATAGCCGTCCATACCGCCAAATGCAAAGACGGCCATTCAGCGTCGGCTGTAGCGTGCCACGATGCGGTCCCCGATCATCTGCAGCAGTTGCACCAGCACGATCAGCAGCGCCACGGTGACCAGCATGTAGTCGGACTTGTAGCTGAGGTAGCCGTAGCGATAGGCCAGATCGCCGAGGCCGCCCGAACCGATCGCGCCACCCATCGCGGTGTAGCCGACCAGGGCGATCGCGGTGACGGTGATGCCGGCGAAGATGCCGCCGCGTGCCTCGGGCAGCAGCACGTGACGCACGATCTGCCACAGGCTGGCGCCCATCGCCTGGCTGGCCTCGATCACGCCCTGCTGCACTTCACGCAGCGCGGTCTCCACCAGCCGCGCGAAGAACGGCGCGGCGCCGATCACCAGCGGCGGGATAGCGCCGCGGATGCCGAGCTTGGTGCCGACCAGGAAGTAGGTGACCGGCATCAGCACGATCATCAGGATGATGAACGGCACCGAGCGCAGGATGTTCACCAGCAGCGAGGTGATCGCATACAGCTTGGGCATCGGCCGCAACTGGCCCTTGCTGGTGAGATAGAGCAACACACCCAGCGGCAGGCCGATCAACACGGTGAGCAACAGCGAGCCGCCGAGCATCAGCAGGGTGTCGATGCAGGCGCGGCCAAGTTCGCTCCAGTCGTCGATGTTCGGGAACAACTTCTGCAGCAGGTTCATCGATGCAGCTCCTCGATCTCGATGCCCGCGCCGCGCAGCGCGGCCAGTGCGGCTTCCACGTGTTCGCCCTGCATCGCCAGGGTGAGCTGGCCGTAGGGCAGGTCCTTGATGCGGTCGATGCGGCCGGCGAGGATGTTGAAGTCGATCCCGGTCTCACGCGCAACGCGCCCCAGCGCAGGGGTCAGCGTGGTATCGCCGCGGAAGCTCATCCGCAGGATGCGCCCAGGCACTTGCGCGAACGGCGTCAGTTCACTGGCTGCTTCTTCCGGCAACGCCTCGTTGACGAAGCGCCTGGTGGTGGCGTGCTGCGGATGCAGGAACACATCGGCTACCGCGCCACGCTCCACGATCACGCCGGCGTCAAGCACCGCCACCCGATCGCAGACGCGGCGCACCACGTCCATCTCGTGGGTGATCAGCACGATGGTGAGCTTCAACTCGCGGTTGATCTCGGCCAGCAGCTCCAGCACGGAGGCGGTGGTTTGCGGATCGAGCGCGCTGGTCGCCTCGTCGCACAGCAGGATCGACGGCCGATTGGCCAGCGCGCGGGCGATGCCGACACGTTGCTTCTGGCCGCCGGAAAGCTGTGACGGGTATTTGTCGGCGTGCGCGCTAAGTCCGACCCGCGCCAGGAGTTCGTCGACGCGGGCGCGCAGGGCCGCAGCATCGCGTTCGCCGGCCAGCCGCAGCGGAAACGCCACATTGTCGGCCACCGTTTGCGAGGCGAGCAGGTTGAAGTGCTGGAAGATCATGCCGATTTTGCGGCGCTGCGCACGCAGTGCAGGCTCGGCCAGCACGGTCATCTCGATGTCGTTGATGAAGATGTCACCGCCGCTGGGTCGTTCCAGCAAGTTGATCAGCCGTATAAGCGTCGATTTGCCAGCGCCGGACAGGCCGATGATGCCGAATACCTCGCCATCGGCAATGTCGAGGCTGAAGGGTTGCAGCGCGGGAATGTCCCGGCCGTCGACACGGTAGGACTTGTGGACATCGACAAAGCGGATCACGGCGGACCTTGGCCTGCGGGTGGGAGCGTCATTCTATCTATGCCACGAGCGTCACACGCAATGGCGTAGACTGCCAGATTGATCATTCGATCGGAGTCCGGCCATGTCCAGTGTTTACGATTTCACCGCCCGCGATATCGACGGCACCCCGCGCTCGCTGGCCGAGTGGCGCGGCAAGACCCTGCTGATCGTCAATGTCGCCTCCAAATGCGGCTTCACCCCGCAGTACAAGGGGTTGGAGACGCTGTGGCAGGATCAGCGCGATCGCGGGCTGGTGGTGCTGGGCTTCCCGTGCGACCAGTTCGGTCATCAGGAGCCGGGCGATGAGACCGAGATCAAGACTTTCTGCAGCACCCAGTACGACGTGACTTTCCCGATGTTCGCCAAGATCGAGGTGAACGGTGAACACGCTGATCCGCTGTACAAGTGGTTGAAGAGCGAGGGCAAGGGCATCCTCGGCAGCGAGTCGATCAAGTGGAACTTCACCAAGTTCCTGGTCGACGCAGAAGGCCAGGTGGTGAAGCGCTACGCATCCACCGATACGCCGGAGAAAATCGGCAAGGACATGCTGGCGCGACTGGCTAGCTGATGTCGGTTGGCGGCCGCGTTCAGTCGCGGCCGCGATAGTTTGCCAGCAGCACCGCGATCGCATCCACATCGCTGCTGGCGCGGAGGCCGTCCGGCGGCGCCTCGTAGTTGTTGAGCATGATCGCGAACGCCAGCCGTTCGCCGGCGGCTGTGGTGACATAGCCGGCCAGGCAATGCACGTAGTTCATGCTGCCGGTCTTGGCATGCACGTTGTTCTCGGCGGCGGTGTGGCGCATGCGCCCGATCAGGGTGCCGTCCACGCCGGCGATCGGCAGCGCATCATGCAAGGCCGCAGCATAGGGTTGCGCGGCCAGATAGCCGAGCAGACGCACCAGCGCATCCGGCGTGACCAGGTCGCGGCGCGACAACCCGGCGCCCTCGCCGATCAGGCTGGCTGACGCCGGAATCCCGATCTGCGGCAGCAGCTGTTGCAGCGCCTGGATGCCATAACCTTCGCTGCTGGTGAAGCCGGTGGGCGGCGTGGGTTCGCTGGCTTGCTGGTGCACGCCGACGCTCAGCAGCAGGTTCTGCAGATACAGATTCTGTGAACGCTTCAGGCCGCGCTGCAGGATCTCCAGCAGCGGTGGCGACAACACCTCGGCAACGGTTTCGGTGCGCGCCAGCAGGCTGGCATCGTCCTGCGGCCAGTGGCGTACCTGCAGTTTGCCGGTGAGGTGGATGCCTTGGCGTTCCAGCGCCTGGCGCAGTTGCTGGCCAGCCTGCAACGCCGGGTCGGTCATTGCCAGTTTGAAATGCTGCGGCGATGCGCGCGTCGGCACGCTGCCGAAAGCGTAGAGCGTGCCGGTGCCCGGTGCGCGATACAGGTTGATGTCGCTGGTGGAGCGCGGCAGGGCGGTGGTGATCTGGCCGAGCAGGGGTGGTGCGGCGTCGACTGGATCGAAGTTCAGGCTGGCCGGCAGACCGACCGCAGCGGCGGGGCTGACCGTGATGTCGATGGTGTTTTCCTGCACGCTTAGCGCGGAGGAAGGCACTGCAAACCAGCTCTGCAGGTCACCGGCTTCCCAGCCGGTGCCGAACGACGGACCCGTGAAGTAGCCGTCGTCGGCGATCAGATCGCCACGCACGTGTCGCACGCCGCGTGCAGCCAGCTGCGCAGCCAGCTGATCGGCCCAGTCGGTGCTGCCGGCGGTGCCCAGGGTGGGGTCGCCCATGCCATACAGGATCAGCGGGCCATCCAGGCGCCCGTCGTGTTGGCGCCCGCCGGCCAGCAGTCGGGTAGGAATGCGGTAATCCGTGCCCAGCGTGGCCAGACTCAAAGCGGCGGTGAACAACTTGGCGGTGGAGGCAGGTTGCAGCAGCTGATCGGCATGGTGCGCGTACAGCGTGCGGCCGCTGTCCAGCGACACCACGGCGATGCCCCAGCTGGCGGCGCTGAAACGGGGTTGCTCGATCTGCGCATCGATCTGGGCTGCCAGCATCGCCGTGGTGGTGGCATCGGTGATGGCAGGCGGCGCCGATGCTGCCGCCAGCGAGGCGGTGAGCCAGCAGATGCCGATCAACAACAGAGCGGGAACGAGGCGGTGGCGAAAACGGCTTGGCAGCTGGCTCATGGCCACAGTATCGCCAATCCGGCCGCTCCCTGCAGCCGGGCTGGTGGCCGCGGTTCTGGTAACCTTACAGGTTCGTGTCGGCATCTGGCCGGCGGACTTGAACCTATTCGCGAGACTCCCATGCAGATTGCCCCGAACTCCGTTGCCGCCTTCCACTACACGCTGACCGACGACCAGGGTCAGGTCATCGACAGCTCCGAAGGCCGCGAGCCGCTGACCTATCTGCACGGCAGTGGTCATATCGTGCCCGGCCTGGAAAAGCAGATGGAAGGCCGCGCGGTTGGCGACAAGTTCACGGCGGACGTGGCGCCGGAAGAGGGCTACGGCGTGCATCACGTCGAGTTGATGCAGGAAGTGCCGCGCGAGGCGTTCCAGGGCGTCGACGATATCCAGCCCGGCATGCAGTTCCAGGGCCGCGGCCCGCAGGGCGAGATCAACGTCACCGTGACCAAGGTCGAAGACGGCAAGGTGTTCATCGACGGCAACCACCCGCTGGCCGGCAAGACCCTGCATTTCGCGATCGAAGTGACCGACGTGCGCGCGGCGAGTGAAGAAGAGCTGGCGCACGGCCACGTGCACGGCGCCGGTGGTCACCACCACTGACGCTCACGCCATGCAGGGACGCTGGCATATTGCGATCGTGGGTTACGGCGCCGCCGGTCAGGCGGCGTCACTGTTTCTGGCGGAACAGGGCCATCAGCTGAGCGTGTTCGAGCAGGCCGCGGCGCCTGGTCCAGTCGGCGCCGGCTTCCTGCTGCAGCCGACCGGACTCGGCGTGCTGGCCCGGCTCGGTCTGCACGAGCAGGCGTTGGCACAGGGGCAGCGGATCGAGCGGCTGTATGGCTGCAATGTGCGTGGCCGCTGCGTGATGGACATGCGCTATGCCGACCACGCTCCCGACTGCTTCGGCCTCGGGTTGACTCGCGGCAGCCTGTTCACCCTGTTGCGGGATGCTTATCCGGATGCCGCGCAGATCCACACCGGCGTGTGCATCGAAGCCATCGAAGCGGATGGTCGCCATCTGCGCGACAGCACCGGCCAGCGACACGGCCCGTTCGACCTGATCGTGGTTGCCGACGGTGCACACTCGCGGCTGCGCGCATCGATGCCACAGCTGGTGCAACGCCAGCAGACGTATCCATGGGGCGCAATGTGGTGTCTGTTGCCGGCCGACGAATGGCCGCATCACGATGTACTTCAGCAGCGCTACGGCGGCACCCGCGAGATGATCGGACTGTTGCCGGTGGGACGCCGAGCCGATCGCGACGGCCGTTGGCTCACCTTCTATTTCAGCCTGCCGGGCGATCAGGTGGATGCGTTCGACGATGCCGCACTGACGAGCTTGCGCGAGCGCGTGACGGTGCTGTGGCCAGAGGCGGCGTCATTGCTTGCATCGATCCGCGCGCCTGAACAACTGCAACGGGCACGCTATCGCGACGTGGTACTGCACACGCCGGTGCACGGGCGTGTGCTATTCATTGGCGACGCGGCACATGCAATGAGTCCTCAACTGGGCCAGGGTGTGAACATGGCACTCCTGGATGCTCAGGCACTGGCCGATGCGGTGGCCGCCACTGACGACATCGAGGCGGCGCTCAAGCTGTACCCACGCGCACGACGGCAGCATGTGGCGGTGTACCAGCGGCTCAGTCGCTGGCTGACGCCGCTATTCCAGTCTGAGCGCGACGGCCTGGCACGGATGCGCGACCTCGGTTTCGGGCCGCTCGGACGGATGCCGTTGGCCAAGGGACAGATGCTGAAGATTCTCGCCGGCGTGAAAACCGGTTGGTGGTGCTGACCCCGTCGCGCTCAATACCAGTCGAGCAGCGAGATGCCGACGCCAAGGTAAGTGGCATTGTGGTTGTAGTCGATCATGCTTTCGCCGTAGCCCTTGAACGCTTCCATGTAGCCACGCAGGTTGCCAGCCAGCGGGAAGCTCCAGGTGAACTGGGCAGCGCCATGGCTTTCGCTGCCACCACGCAGCGAATGGCGCAGCATCAGCCCGAATTCCTGGCCATTCCATTCGTGGATGATCTGCATGTCGCCGCGACCCATGTAATTGCTGATGTCGGGATTGTTGTCGTCCGCGCGTGACTCGGGAATGCGCCACCACGGGCGCAGCATCACGGTCCAGCCATCACGTTCGAAGCCGATATCGGCCATCACCCGATTCCAGCTGCGCGAGAGCGGATCGGATTGGCCGTTCGACTGGTGATCCACGCCGATGCCCAGCAACCGTCCATCCCAGCCGAACACCTCGTAGTGGGTGTTGAACATCAGGATGGCTTCGGGCTCGTAGTTGGTTTCGCGGAACGGGCGCGAGGCCTGAGAGTTGTAGAGCTGCCAGTGCGAGTCCTGCGTGTAAGCCACCCAGAGGTCGCCGGCATCGCCGAACACACCCTGCCAGACCTTGGTCTTCAGACTGAGCTGGAACTTCGTCTCGACATTGTCCAGTGACTGCGGCGAAGTCACCGTGTTGACCGGGTTGGGACTGTGCGGCTCGTCGTTCTGATTGCTGGTGGCGAATACCGGCATGACATAGACCGGTTTGTAGCCGCGCACGTTGAAGGTGCCGAGCTTGCTCTCCGGCGACAGTTCCCAGCGGCTGTCGAGCAGGGACAGCGGCCGGGCTACTTCATCGTTGCCTTGCGTCGCTGTCGTCGAGGTACTGCTGCGTTCGCGACTGAAGATATTCGGGGTGGTTGTTTCCCGGTCGACCCGCTTCTGTGCGACGGGCAGGTTCACCCGACCTGTCGCGTGGTCGTAGCAGGCCAGTCGCTGTGCGTCGCTCTCGATCGCGGTGCAGGCGCGGATATCGGTCGGGTCCGGATTTTGCGCATGCCCTGGCATGGCCAGCAGGCTCGCTAGCCACGCCAGTGGCACGGCAAGATGACGAGGCTTCATCGAGCGAATGCTCCAGATAAGAACCATCCAAGACCGATCAATCGGGATTCCCGACGTCGGGGGTGCTGGGGACATCGGCGGAAGAATGCCTGTCCGCCCAAAGAAAGCCGGCCACCTCGACGGTGACCGGCTTGGTCTGGAGGTGACCTTTTACTGAAGCTGCTTGACCCAGTTGTCGTACTGGGCCTTGCTGACGCGCTTGCCGTTGTGGCTGGCATTCAGGAAGTCATTGGCCAGCGGTGGATAGGCGGCCGCCTGCTCCTCGCTGATCGATTTGCCGCCACCGGACAGCTGCTCGAAGGAAGGTGCCGCCCCGATCATGGGAGCCGGTGCCGGGGCACTGTGCACAATGACCTGCTGGCTCGGGGAGGCCGCGTTTTCTGTCGGCGCCGAGCTGGGCATGGCTGCGGTCGACGCAGGTGCCGGAGGAGTGGGGGGCATCGGCGCCATCGGTGCGGGCG
>NZ_MUNT01000004.1 GCF_002001175.1 Rhodanobacter sp. C03
ATCTTCGGCGGCGGCTGCTTCGGCGGCTCCGGCGGCGGCGGTGGCGGCGGCGGTGGCGGCGGTGGCGGCTCGATGAAGTTCACCTGGACAATTTTTTCTTTCTCTTTGTGATGCTGGTTTGGCGGCGCCATCGGCGCCACCAGCAACAGAAACGCAAAGGCATGCAGCCCGATGGCAACTGCCAATGCCCAGGTGCGTTTCCAGCTAAACGGCTCGCGCCCGATTTCTTCGTTACTAGAGGCCATCTGTCACTGTCTGAAGCTAGTCAATCGGAAGAGAACGTTGCCACAGGGCGTATCTCGAACCCGTCTGTTGCCTGGACGGAACTCGCCGCTGTGGTGACGCAGGGAAAGGTTTTCAACGGTACAACAGCACATGACTTTTGTATAGCATCCGTGGGGTAATTGGATAGACGTCCATCCGCCCCACGGTTGCGCAGTCCGGCATCAGTTGCCAGCGCCAGCCTTCTTCAACCACGCCTTGGCCTTCTCTGCCGTTTCCGGCTGCTGGGCGGCCTGCTTCATCGCGGCCACCGCCGCCGGCTTGTCCTTGAGGCCACGCTCGCTCTCGGCCAGCAGCATGTAGGCGGTGCCCTTGTGCTTCACACCTTTGTCAATGCTCTGCTGGATCTGACTCTTGGCTTGGCTGTACTTGCTTTCGGTCAGCAGCAACTGGCCTGCACGCAGTGAGGCCTCGCCATCGGTAGCCGTCGCCGAGGCCTTGCCATAGGCATCCAGCGCCTTGCTGACGTTGTCCGCCATCTCATAAGCCTGGCCAAGCAGCATCTCGTTGTCCGAGCTGGTGGTGATCACGCCCTTGCTGATGCCTTCCTCGAGCACCTGGGTCGCCTTGATCGCGTCTGGCTTGGGATCGTCCTTGGACTGACCGGTGATCAGGTACAGCTTGCCCAGATTCACGTAGTTGGTTTCGGTCTTCAGCGTTCCGTTGGCGCGCGCCTTCTCCATCAGTTGGATCGCTTCGGGATTCTTCTGCGCCTGCATCAGCACCGCGACGGCATTGTTGAGCGCCTGCGGGTCATTCGGGTTGGCCTCATAATTCTGCTGCGCCATCTGCGCGGCCTGGTCGCCCTGGCCGGATTCGGCATAACTGGCCATCAGAATCTGATTCCAGCTCGCATCTGGCTTGTCGGTCAGCGACTGTGCCTTCTTGATCGCGGCAATCGCTTCGGGGTACTTGCCCAAGCGGTAGTCGTCGTTGCCTTCGGTCGCATAGGAGCTGGCGGTTTCCTTCTTGCCCTCGGCGCGCCACTTGGTGATGGTATCCAGCGATGCCTGGTACTGCTCGTCCGCCAATTGGAACTGCGCCAGCATGTATTCGAGCTGGAAGTAGGTGTCGTTCGGCAGCACCCCATTGGCCAGCGATTGCTGCAGCAGCGCGATCGCACCCTTGTAGTCGCCGTCCTGGTATTTGAGCGTGGCCAAGCCCTGCAGGGCGAGCGCCTGGGCATATTTGCTCTTGCTGCCATCGACCAGCGGTTGCAGTGTCTGCTCGGCCTTCGCCTTGTCACCGGCGGTGACCGCATCCAGACCTTCATTGAGCTGCTTCTGTTCTTTCTGATTGGTCAGATCGAGTTTCGGCGCAACGCGGGTGGCATTGGGATACAGCACTTCCTGCTTGGGCTTGGCAGTGTCACTCGCCAGTGCCGGGCTAGCGGCAAAGGTCAGCAGCAGGGCCGAACTCGCCAGCATCGTCAACCCACGGGCATGCTTCATGGTGATCCTCATCTAGTGTGCGCGTCACTAATGACGCGGGGGATTGCGCAGCGTAACCCGAGCAGACAAGTGATAACAAGTCGCACCGCCGCATAAAAGATTGTTAAAAATCAATTACTTGGCGTTTACTAGGCGCTCAATGCTGCTGAATGCGACTTTGCCGCAGCTTCGTGGTGATTCCCAGCAATGCAAACGCGCGGCGGCCAGCGACACACCCGCACAACAGGCGTGCAGCTGGCGCTGTACAAACCCGTCAGATATCCAGATTCGCGACCTTCAACGCGTTCGCTTCGATGAAGTCGCGACGCGGTTCCACCGCCTCGCCCATCAGCATCGAGAACATCTGGTCGGCGGCGATCGCGTCCTCGACGCCGACCTGCAGCATGCGGCGGGTTTCCGGGTTCACCGTGGTTTCCCACAGCTGCTCCGGGTTCATTTCACCGAGGCCCTTGAAGCGCTGGATGCTGCGGCCCTTCTTTGCCTCGTCCAGCAGCCAGTTGCGCGCCTCGACGAAGCTGAGCACGCCACGCGAGGCATTGCCCCGGCGCACTACCGCGTCGGGCTGGATCATGCCGGCAATCTGCTGGCTGATGGCCAGGATCGGTCGGAACTCGTTGCTGCTGAAGAAGGGCTGTGGCAGAAACCAGGTGTGGCTGAGTCCGTGCTGTTCGCGGACCACCTCGATGGCAGCCAATTGCTCGGCGTGTGCCGGACGCAGCGACAACTTGTAGGTGGGCTTGCCCAGACCACTGGCGGCCAGCCGCCGCTCGGCCTGTTGCAGCCACGCCTGCATCGCAGCCGGCTCGGCCCACAAGGCTGGTTCCAGCGGGGTGTGCTCGAGCAAGGCGGTCAACATGGTGACGTCGAAACGATGCGACAGCTTGGCGATCTGATCCTGTGCCTGCTGGTAGCCGCGCAACAGTTTTTCCAGCGCCTCGCCGGTGATCGGCGGAGCCTCCGGGCTGTAGGTCAGTGCCGCGTTGTCGACCGCGCTGGAGATCAGGTAATCGTTCAGTGCGGTGTCGTCCTTGATGTACAGCTCCTGCTTGCCCTGCTTGACTTTGTACAGCGGTGGCAGCCCGATGTAGATGTGGCCGCGCTCGATCAGCTCGGGCATCTGGCGATAGAAGAATGTCAGCAGCAGGGTGCGGATATGCGAGCCGTCGACGTCCGCATCGGTCATCAGGATGATGCGGTGGTAGCGCAGCTTGTCCGGGTTGTACTCGTCCTTGCCGATGCCGGTGCCCAATGCGGTGATCAGCGTGCCGACCTCGGCCGAGGCCAGCATGCGGTCGAAACGCGCCTTCTCGACGTTGAGGATCTTGCCCTTCAGCGGCAGCACGGCTTGGGTCTTGCGGTTGCGGCCCTGCTTCGCGGAACCGCCAGCGGAGTCACCCTCGACCAGGAACAATTCGCATAGGGCCGGATCCTTCTCTTGGCAATCGGCCAGCTTGCCGGGCAGGCCGGCGATGTCCAGCGCGCCCTTGCGGCGGGTCATCTCGCGCGCCTTGCGCGCCGCCTCACGGGCACGTGCGGCGTCGACCACCTTGGAGGCGATTGCCTTGGCCTCGTTCGGATGCTCCAGCAGGAACTCGCCGAGCTTCTCGTTGACGACCTGCTCCACAACCGTCTTCACCTCGGACGAGACCAGCTTGTCCTTGGTCTGCGAGGAGAATTTCGGGTCGGGTACCTTGACCGACAGCACGGCGATCATGCCTTCGCGCATGTCGTCGCCGGACAGGGTGACCTTGGCGTTCTTGGCCAGCCCGGACTTTTCGATGTAACTCTGCAGCGAACGGGTCAGCGCCGCGCGGAAACCGGTGAGATGGGTGCCACCGTCGCGCTGCGGGATGTTGTTGGTAAAGCAGTACATCGACTCCTGGTAGGAGTCGGTCCACTGCATCGCCACTTCCACGGTGATGCCGTCCTGCTCCGAGACCAGGCTGATCACGTTCGGGTGCAGCGCGGTTTTCAGCTGCGCCAGATGCTGCACGAACGAGCGGATGCCGCCCTCGTAGGCGAACGTGTCATGCCGACCCTCGCCCCGCTCGTCATACAGGTCGATGGTGACGCCCGAATTGAGGAAGGCCAGCTCGCGCAGGCGCTTGGCCAGGATGTCGTAATGGAATTCGATGTTGCTGGTGAACGTGGCCGGGCTGGGCAGGAAACGCACCAGCGTGCCGCGCTTGCTCGACGGGCCCACCACCTTGAGCGGATACAGCGGCTCACCGAGCGAATATTCCTGCAGATGCTCGAAACCGTCGCGGTAGATCGTCAGCCACAAGTGATCGCTCAGCGCGTTCACCACCGACACGCCCACGCCATGCAGGCCGCCGGAGACTTTGTACGAATTCGCGTCGAACTTGCCGCCGGCGTGCAACACCGTCATCACCACTTCGGCGGTGGAACGGCCTTCTTCCGGATGGGTGTCGACCGGAATGCCGCGACCGTTGTCGCTGACGCTGACCGAGCCATCCTCGAGGATGGTGACGATCACCGTGTCGCAATAGCCTGCCAGCGCCTCATCGATCGCATTGTCGACGACCTCAAACACCATGTGATGCAGGCCGGTGCCGTCATCGGTGTCGCCGATGTACATGCCGGGGCGCTTGCGCACCGCTTCCAGGCCTTTCAATACCTTGATGTTGCTCGAATCGTAGTGGGATTCGTTGAGGGATTCGTTCATGCGTCGACCGTTTCCTGGCGCCAGCGACCCGCCCGACACGGCGCCGTGAATGGCCGGGCTAAGGGTTATGCACTCTTGGGAGAGGCAACCTTCCGATTATAGCAGGCGCGTCAGCTGACCTTGTTCCACGTGGAACACGCGCTTGGAGAGCTCGCGCAAGGCCTGCGGCACCTCGGTGCCGGTCAGCAACACCTGCGCGCGCGCCGCAGTCAGCTGCGCCACTACGGCAGCCTGATGGGCTTGGTCGAGTTCGGAGGCGAGGTCGTCCAGACACACTACCGGCCACTCACCGCGGCGTTCCGCATACAACTCAGCCTGCGCCAGCATGCAAGCCAAGGCTGTGAGCTTCTCCTGACCGCGAGAAAGGTGTTCGCGCAACGGCGCCTGTTCAAACGCGATCGACCAGTCGGCCCGATGCGCGCCGAGCGTCGTATGTCCCCGCGCCAGATCCCTGCCCCGTTGTTCGCGCAGCTGCTGGGCCAAATCCACATCCTCGGACCAGCCGCGGCGATAGCGCAATTCCAATTGACCGAGCTCCGGCAGCAAGCCGTCGATGCTGGAAAGCAGCTTGGGGCGCAACAGATCCAGATAGGCACGGCGCTGCCGGTCGATCTGATGGGCAGACTGTGCGAGTTCCGCCTCCCACGGCGCGAACAGCTCGTCGGCAGCAGTCGCCGCCGAACGGAGCAGGCTGTTGCGTTGCTTCAGCGCACGCTGGTAGCGCCGCCAGCTGGACAAAAAGTCGTGTTCCACGTGGAACACACCCCAGTCAAGGTAACGCCGGCGCTCCTCTGCCGCGCCGGCGATCAGCGCATGCGAGCCGGGTTCAAAGCAGACCACGGCGCATTCGTGCACCAGTTGCCCGATCGTGACGCCTTCGCCGTCCACCTTGGCTTCCCAGCGCGCACCATCACGGCCAAGGCCAAGCCGACAGGGGCGCTCGTCGGCATGGCGCAATTCGGCGAATATTGATAATTGCGATACGCCTCGCTGAAGCAGCGCCTCTCTTGCCCCGCTACGGAATGAACGGGCATGCGACAACAGGAAGGCGGCTTCCAGCACGCTGGTCTTGCCCGCCCCATTCGCGCCCACGAACACATTGATGGCGGGATCCAGCGCAATGCCGATATCCGTCAGGCAACGCAAACCGCGGATGCGCAACTGTTCAAGCCGCATTGGCGCGGCTCCACATGCAAGAACGCCGGGGAACCTGTTGGCCGCCCCGGCGTTGTCTGTTTTTACTGCAGATCGCAACGACCATGCAGTAGCCGTCAGAGCCGCAACGGCATGATGACGTGGCGCGCGTGCTCGTTGTCGTGCTCCTGCACCAGGCAGCTGGACTGCGCGTCGCGCAGGCTGAGCCGGGCCTTGTCGCCGCGCAGCGCGGCCAGCGCATCGAGCAGGTAGCCAACGTTGAAGCCGACCGCCAGATCCGACACATGCGTATCCGCCTCGACTTCCTCGACCGCCTCTTCCTGCTCCGGGTTGTGCGCCACGATGCGCAGCTTGCCCGGCGACAGTTCCAGTCGGACGCCACGATATTTCTCGTTGGAAAGAATCGCAGCACGCTGCAGGGCGCCCCGAAGTACCTCACGGTCCAGCACAGCGTTCTTGTCGGCACCGAGCGGAATCACTGCTTCGTAGTCCGGAAAACGGCCATCAATCAGCTTGGAGGTAAACACCACATCGCCGCGACGCACGCGCAGATGGTTGCGGCCGAACTCCAGCTCGACCTGGCCATCACCGGTTTCCAGCAATCCGATCAACTCGTTGACGCCCTTGCGTGGAATGATGATCTGGCGGCGCGTGGTCACCGTGCTCTGCAACTGGGTTTCCTTCATTGCCAAACGATGGCCATCGGTGGCCACGCAGCGCAGGGTATGTTCTTGCAGATCCAGCAGCATGCCGTTCAAGTAATAGCGCACATCCTGATTTGCCATCGCGAACGCGGTGCGTTCCATCAAGTCGCGCAGGACTTCCTCGGGCAGGCTGACCTTCTCCACCAGTTCGATTTCATCGATGGTGGGGAATTCGCTGGCAGGCAGGGTGGTCAACGTGAAACGGCTACGGCCGGCATTCAGCGCCACGCGATCGCCATTGAGCTTCAAATCAATCTTTGCGCCGTCCGGCAGCGCACGCACGATGTCGAACAGTTTGCGCGCTGGAATGGTGATTTCGCCGTCAGCTAGTTTCTCGGCATCGGCGGTGGCCACCATTTCGACTTCCAGGTCGGTACCGGTCAGCGAGAGCCGCTTGTTGGCCACCTTGACCAAAAGGTTGGCAAGCACGGGCAGCGTCTGGCGGCGTTCCACGACGCCCACCACCTGTTGCAGTGGCTTGAGCAGCGCTTCTCGTTGGATGCTGAATTGCATGGCTTGGCTTCCCCTTCTCTGCTGTTCTGTCTTTTAAAAGAAGTTTAGTAGTTGTAGTAGGCGCTGTGGGTAACTTTTTTATTTCACTATTTCTTTAAGAATCAGCAGCTTGAATGAAAATCAGGCTGTGTCTGAAGCTGCGATCTCACGGTGGGCTATTTGTGGATAACTTCAGTGATGAATCCATCCACCTATTATCCACAGCTTCGGGCTCCGGTTATCCATAAATTTTGCGCGCGCCCGGAAACCGGCTTCAGCCGGTCAGCGTGCGGATCAACTGTTCCCAATCCTGCCGCATGCGCGGGTCGGTTTCGATGAATTTGCGGATCGTCTTGCAGGCGTGCATTACGGTGGTGTGGTCACGGCCGCCGAATGCCTCGCCGATCTCTGGCAGGCTGTGCTCGGTCAGCTCCTTCGACAGTGTCATCGCGATCTGGCGCGGCCGTGCCAGCGAGCGCACGCGGCGCTTGGACAGCAGGTCCTGCAGCCGCACGTTGAAATACTCGGCGGTGATCTTCTGGATATTCGGAATGGTGATCGCCTGGGCATGCGTGGCCAGCAGGTCGCGCAGGGTTTCCTCGGCGAAAGCGGTGGTGATCGGCTTGCCGTAGAAATTCGCGCGTGCGGCCAGCGTGTTCAACGCGCCCTCGAGATCGCGCACGTTGGAGCGGATGCGCTTGGCCAGCAGCATCGCCACGTTCTCGTCCACCGCCACGCCCTTCTCATGCGCCTTGGCCAGCAGGATCGCCGCGCGCGTCTCGAAGTCCGGTGGCTCGATCGCCACGCTCAGGCCCCAGCCCAGCCGGGATTTCAGGCGTGGCTCCAGCTTGTCCACTTCCTTCGGGTAGCGGTCGCAGGTCAGGATGATCTGCTGCTTGGATTCGAACAGTGCATTGAAGGTGTGGAAGAACTCTTCCTGCGTGGTGTCCTTGCCGGCAAAGAACTGGATGTCGTCGATCAGCAGCGCGTCGACCGAACGGAAGCGCCGCTTGAACTCGTCCATGCTCTTCGTGCGCAAGGCCTCGATCATCGAGCCGACGAACTGTTCCGAGCGCAGGTACATCACCTTGCACTGCGGGTTGTGTTCACGCATCAGGTTGCCGGCGGCGTGCATCAGATGGGTCTTGCCCAGACCGGTGCCGCCGTAGAGCAACAGCGGGTTGTAGGCACGACCGGGGTTCTGTGCCACCTGCATCGCGGCAGCCTTGCCGAGCTGGTTGGACTTGCCCTCGACGAAGGTCTCGAAGGTGTAGTGCGGATCGAGATTGTGGTTGAACGCGGGCGCGGCCGGCACTGGCGCGGCGCGTGGTGTCGCAGCGGCCTTGACCATCGGCGCGGCCCGCGCCGAGCTGGACCCCACATCCAGCCGTACCGGCCATGCCTGCCCGGTCAACAGCAGCAACACGGCCTCGATCCGCGGCAGATAACGCTCGCGCACGGTATCCAGCGTGTAGGAATTGGGCGCAAACAACTGCAGCGAGTCGGCTTCGTCGCGCGCCTGCAGCGGCATCAGCCAGGTATGCAGGTCTTCGGCGCTCAGATCGCCTTCGAGACGCTCAAGGCAGCGCCGCCACAGATCACTCATGGATAAAATCAGCCACTTAGCTTGGCGCTTGCGCGCTGGGAATGGACTAGTCTAGCAGCTGCATCCGCCTGCCCACCGCAAGATATCCACATGGCTATCCACAGGTCACGGTCAAATGCCATTTGACAGCAGTGCCGGATACCCGACATACTTTCTGACCTTTTTATCCACATTCCCTTCGGAGTAAGCCATGAAGCGGACCTTCCAGCCCAGCAAGCTCAAGCGCGCCCGCACGCACGGTTTCCGTGCCCGTATGGCCACTGCCGACGGTCGCAAGATCCTCAACGCGCGTCGCGCCAAGGGTCGCAAGCGCCTGATCCCGTAAGCGGAGCACCGGCCATGGTTGCCGCCGGGTTGCCGCGCGAGGCGCGGTTACGTCGGCCTGGTGACTTTGCCGCCTTGCGGACAAGCAGCGGACGCGCAGGCGGCCGCTGTTTTCATTTGCGTTATCGCAACAACGAACTGGGCCATGCCAGGCTCGGACTGGCGATCTCCAAGCGTGTCTCCAAACGCGCGGTGGAGCGCAACCGGATCAAGCGGCTGCTGCGCGAATCGTTCCGGCGCATCCGCCACCAGTTGCCGGCGATCGACCTGATGGTGATGGCGCGTGAGCAGGCGGCCGGCGTACCCGGCCCGCAATTGCTGGCCGAGCTCGACGGGCTGTGGAAAAAGCTGCTGACAAAGCCGTCCGAGAGCGCTGCAGCCATTGAAGCGGGCTGACGCCACCACCACAATCGTGCGTTGACCTTTTCCTTTTGCCCTCCGCGGCGTTCAACAGTCGTGGCGTTACCCGGATTTGTTACGCGATGAATCAAACGCGCACCTTCCTCATGTTCGCCCTGCTGGCCGTGGCCTATTTCCTGTTCCTGGCCTGGGAGAAGGACTACGCTCCGCCACCGCCGGCGGCAGTCGCCAGCGCATCCACCAGCGCCGGCGTCCCGGCGGCCGCCGATGGCAGCGTGCCGGGCGCCATCCCGTCGACCAGCGCCGACACCAACAAGCTCGCCGCGATCGGCAGCGATGCCAGCCACGCACCGGCGCAACTGATCTCCATCACCACCGACGTGCTGCACCTGACCGTGGATACCCGCGGCGGCAGTGTGGTGCATGCGGATCTGCTGGCGTACCCGAACGCACCGCGCACCCGCAAGGAGCCGAATCCGGCGCCGACCGTGCTGCTGGACAACGAGCAGGCGGAATATTTCGTCGCGCAGAACGGCCTGGTCAGCAGCAGTGACACCGCCGCTCAGGATCAGCCGAACCATCAGGCCGTGTTCCAGAGCGCGCAAACCGCGTACACGCTGGCCGATGGCCAGAACGAACTGAAGGTTGACCTGACCTGGCAGGACGCCGCCGGGCTCAAGGTCACCAAGACCTACAGCTTCAAGCGCGGCAGCTACGTGATCGACCTGAGCCAGCGCATCGACAACGGCGCCGACAAGCCGTGGAGCGGCAATGCCTACCAGCAGCTGCTGCGGGTCGAGCCGCCGCATACCGGCAACTGGCTGACCAATATGTCCAACCCGGAATCACGCAGCTTCCAGGGCGCCGCCTGGTACACCGGCGAAAAGTTTCAGAAGTTGCCGTTCAAGGATTTCAAGGAACCGAAGGATCAGCTCGACAGCCAGATCAAGGGTGGCTGGGCGGCGATGCTGCGGCTGTACTTCTTCGCCGCGTGGATTCCGCCGGCCGACCAGACCGATCACTACGTCACCGAGACGATCAACCCCGATAGTGCGCAGCCGCGCTATCTGATCCGTGCGGTCGGCCCCGCACTGAGCGTGGCTCCGGGCCAGAGCACCACCAGCGAGGCGCGCCTGTACCTCGGTCCGAATGTGCAGGGCACGCTGGACGCGGTCGCACCGGGGCTGGATCTGACCATCGACTACGGCATGTTCAAGCTGATCGCCGTGCCGATGCACGGAGTGTTGTCCTTCCTGGACGGGATCGCGCACAACTGGGGTGTGGCGATCATCCTGCTGGTGCTGCTGATCAAGGGCCTGACCTGGAAGCTGACGGCGGTGCAGTACAAGTCCAGCGCCAAGATGCGCAAGCTGGCACCGCGCATCCAGGCGCTCAAGGAGCGTTACGGCGACGACAAGCAGAAGATGCAGCAAGCCACCATGGAGCTGTACAAGAAGGAGAAGGTCAACCCGATGGGCGGCTGCCTGCCGGTACTGATCACCATGCCGGTGTTCTATGGCCTGTATTACGTACTGACCTACAGCCTGGAACTGCGCCATGCACCGTTCCTGTGGATTCCGGATCTTAGCGCGCACGATCCGCTCTACATCCTGCCGATCATCTACGCATTGGTGATGCTGGGCACTCAGTGGCTGAATCCGGTCGCTGCCGGCATGGATCCGGCCCAGGCGAAGATGATGAAGGTCATGCCGTTGCTGTTCACGGTGATGTTTGCGTTCTTCCCCGCCGGTCTGTGTCTGTATTACGCCGTCAACGGCCTGGTCGGTCTGTGTCAGCAGTGGTGGGTCACCCATCACGTCGATCGGGACGACACCGTCAAGGCGGCCTGAGTCCGTTCCTGATCGAGCACACCTCGTCAGCCGCGCACGGTCACCGTCGCGGCTGACTTCGTTTAGAGTCAGCGCACCATGTCCGACCATACCGCCGAGACGATTGCCGCGATTGCCAGTGCGCCCGGCGCGGCTGGTGTCGGCGTGGTGCGCGTGTCCGGCCCCAAGGTGCCGGCGATCGCGCAGACCCTGCTCGGCCGTGTGCCGCAAGCGCGCCACGCGCACTTCGCCGCGTTCCGCGATGCCGCCGGCGCTCTGCTCGATCGCGGCCTGCTGCTGCACTTCCCTGCTCCTGCCTCGTACACCGGCGAACACGTGCTGGAACTACAGGGCCACGGCAGCGCGGTGCTGCTCGACCTGCTGCTGCGCCGCGTCTGCGAGCTCGGCGCGCGACTGGCGCGGCCAGGTGAATTCACCGAGCGCGCCTTCCTCAACGGCAAGCTCGATCTGGCCCAGGCCGAGGCGGTGGCCGACCTGATCGCGGCGCGTTCGCAGGCCGGCGCGCGTGCCGCGCTGCAGTCGATGGAAGGTGTGTTCTCGCGCAAGGTCGAGGTATTGCTGCAATTGTTGATCGCGTTGCGTGTGCACATCGAGGCGGCGATCGACTTTCCGGAAGAGGAAATCGACTTTCTCGCCGATCCAGGGATCGGCCAGCAGCTGCAAGTCGTACGTAGCGAACTGGCCGAGCTGCTGCGTGAAGCACAACGTGGCTTGCGCCTCAACGATGGTCTGCGCGTGGCAATCATTGGTCGCCCCAACGCCGGCAAGTCCAGCCTGCTCAACGCGCTGGCCGGCAGCGATCGTGCGATCGTCAACGCTGCCGCTGGTACCACCCGCGACGTGCTGCGTGAAAGCCTCAGCCTCGACGGCATCGCGCTGGAACTGGCCGACACCGCCGGCCTGCGCGAGACAGATGACGAAGTCGAACGCGAAGGCGTGCGCCGCGCGCATGGCGAACTGCAGCGCGCGGATGTGGCCTTGCTGGTCACCGATGCCGAACACGCCATCGCTGATCTCACCTTGCTTTCCGCGGTGCCAGCGAGCGTCGAACGGCTGGTGCTGATCAACAAGATCGATCGCGATCATGCGCATGCGCATCACGAATCGCGTGAAGGCGCGCTATGGCTGTGGGCTTCGGCGAAAACCGGCGAAGGCCTCGACACCTTGCGCGAACACCTCAAGCGACTGGCTGGTGCCGGCAGCGGCGAAGGCGCGTTCAGCGCACGTCGCCGTCACGTGCAGGCACTTGAACAAGTACAAGCGCATCTCGACCACGCTGCCAGCGTGCTCACACATAGCCGCGCGGGCGAACTCGCCGCCGAGGAGCTGCGCCACGCGCAACACGCGCTCGGTGAAATCACGGGTAGCTACAGCAGCGATGATCTGCTCGGCGCGATCTTCGGTTCGTTCTGCATAGGCAAGTAGCATCGGTTCCGACGGCTTCCCGTTGGTTCCGATGACTCGCTAAAAACCCCTTCTTTTACGCGGTTTTTCGTCTACACGGTGCCATTGCGTTCCAGCGGAAGCCTTGTTAGCGTGCCCCCATAGGTGCCCCAAGTGCGGCAGAAATGCGCCCCATTTGGATCGAATGTTCATCTTCATGGGGCACGCGCCGACTCCCAAGCACTCAAGGGGCACGACATGGCTTTGACGGATACCAAGCTTCAACGGCTGCAACCCAAGGAACGCTCTTTCCAGGTTGCCGATGGAAATGGCCTGTACGTCGAGGTACAGCCGACCGGCAAAAAGGTCTGGCGCATGCAATACCGGATAGGCGGGCGCGACGGCAAGAAAGAGAAGATCACGCTAGGCGAATACCCCGCGTACTCGCTGGTCGAAGCCCGACGCTGGCGTGATGAATGCCGGGCCAAAATCGTGCGTGGTCAATCGCCTGCCCGAGCGAAGCAGGCAGAGAAGACCGCTGCCGCCGAAGCGGAAAAGGATACGGTGCGGGCCTTTGCCGAAGCCTGGTTTGCCGATGTCGTCAACCGGACGAACAGCGAACCCAGAAACATCCGCCGTATCCTGAACAAGGACGTGCTTCCAGCCATTGGCGACAAACCGGTGGCTGAGGTCAGAGTTGAGGATGTGTTGAAGGTCACCGACGCGATCAAGGCGCGTGGCGCCGACCACATGGCTTTGCATACGCGCAACGCGATGAAGCGCCTGTTCGCCTATGCCATTGCGCGCGGGAAAATACAGTTCAACCCCGCGGCGGCGGTGGAAGCGCGGTTTATTGCTACCGCCCGAAGCCGTGACGTTGCCTTGTCATCGCAGGAAATTGGCCGATTGCTTCGTGGCATCTACCAGTCGTCCGCCAAGCGGCAGTACAAGTTGGCCTTGCACTTACTGATCCTGTGCATGGTGCGGAAATCCGAACTGCTGGAGGCGCGTTGGGAAGAACTCGGCTTCGACAAGGCCGAATGGAACATTCCCGCCGAACGGATGAAAAAGGACAAGCCGCACCTCGTTCCCTTGTCAGAGCAGGCGGTGGCGATGTTCCAGGAGTTGCGTGTCCTTTCCAGCGGCTCTGAATGGGTGTTGCCTAGCCGGGGCAGCCTCAGGCAGCCCATCGCAAAGTCCACGCTTAACAACGTGGTCCGCAGCCTGAATCTGGAGGTGAGGGATTTCGTTATCCATGACTTCCGCCGTACTGCGTCCACCCACTTGCACGAAGCGGGGTTCAACTCCGACTGGGTGGAAAAGGCATTGGCCCATGAGCAGAAGGGCGTTCGCGGTGTCTACAACCGCGCCGAGTACCTGTCGCAGCGAAAGGAAATGCTGCAATGGTGGTCCAACTTTGTGGACGCGCAGATCGAGGAGGGTCGCAACGTCGTCATTGGAAATTTCGGCCGCTACCTGCCCGCCGCCTGAGCCGATTCCAGATTTCCCCGCCAAACCACTCCGGCGCTTCCGCTATCCTTGCCCTTGGATTCTGGAACACATGCCAGGAACAGGCTTGGGGAGTGGCTGGTGGCATTCAACGAAGAAGAAACCCGCTTTCACCTCATTGACCCGGTGTTGCGTGTCAAAGGCTACGCCGACCCGCAGCGCATCAAGCTGGAAACCCCAGCGCCGGTGGAACCGACCGGCCCGAAGGGGCGTCGACGCAAAGGCTCGGGTCGCACTGACTACCTTCTGTGCGTGCAGGTGGGCAACATGCCCAGCCCCATGCCGGTGGCCGTGCTGGAAGCCAAGAGGGAAAGCGAAGACCCGCTCAAGGGCATGCAGCAGGCCAAGGGTTATGCCGACTGCCAGCGATTTGACGTGCAGTACGTCTTTGCCAGCAACGGCCATCTCTATGGTGACTACGACAAACCCAGTGGTCAGCAGACCGGCCCGTTTCCGCTGGATGACTTTCCCCATCACGCCGATCTGTGCACCCGCTATGCGCATGACAAAGGTATCGACCTAAGAACGCCCGAAGCCGCGTTGCTGTTTCAGGCCGACAGCCCGGCGTGGAGCCTGAGCCGTTACTACCAGGATGCGGCTATCCGCGCGGCGTTCGAGAAGATCATTGTCGAACGGCAGGCGGGCCATGAACCGCGCGTGCTTCTCACGCTCGCCACTGGTGCGGGCAAGACCATCATCGCCACCAATCTGCTGTGGCGGATGGGACAAGCCGGCTTGCTGCCCAAACCCGCGCTGTTCCTGTGCGATCGCGACGAACTGCGCGAACAGGCTTACGCCAAACTCAAAGCGGCCTTTGGCGGCAATGCCCGCATCGTGCAGAACGTGCGGGGGCAGAATGCTGCCGCCAACGCCCGCATCCAGATCGCTACGTACCAGACCTTGGGCATCGACGAGAACGGCGACGGCAGCTTCCTCACCGATCATTACGGCAAGGATGCGTTCTCCGTCATCATCATCGACGAATGCCACCGCTCGGCGTGGGGCCAGTGGTCGCAGGTGCTCACCCGCAACCCCACCGCCATCCACATCGGTCTCACCGCCACGCCGCGCAAGCTGCATCCGCCCAAGCGCGATAAAAGATCCAGCGAGGAGGACGTAGCCATCGCTCAGGACGAACAAATTACCGCGCACAACGTGGAGTATTTCGGGGAACCGGTCTACGAATACACCTTGGGGCAGGCTCAGGAAGACGGCTACCTGGCTGCCTGTGAGATCGTCAAGCGCAAGGCCGACATCGACGCGCGCATCTTTACCCGCGAGGAAATCCTCACGGCGGGCGTACGCGACATCAGGACGGGCAAGCCGCTCACCGAAGAAGACCTGACCAAGAACGAATACGCCGGCAAGGACTTCGACGACGAACTGTTCATCGACCTACGTACGCCGGCGATGTGCGCAGACCTGTTCAAGCTGTTGTGCGAGAACGGCGGTCCGGAACAGAAAGTCATCATCTTCTGTACCCGCGACCTGCACGCCGACCGTGTGTCGATGCAGATGAACAATCTCTATGCCGCGTGGTGCAAGGCCAACGGTCAGACCCGCAAAGATGACTATGCTTTCAAGTGCACCGCCAGCGGCGGCTCGGACAAGATCGAGATCATGCGCGGCAGCGGCGAGCGTGCCTTCATCGCCTGCACCGTGGACCTGCTGGAAGCTGGCGTGGACATCGAGCGTCTGAATGCCGTGGTGTTCTTCCGCTATCTGCAATCGTCGATCAAGTTCTACCAGATGGTCGGGCGCGGCACGCGCATCGACGAGCCAACGAAGAAATACAAGTTCTGGCTGTACGACTACACCGGCGTCACCGACCTGTTCGGCACCGAGTTCATCACTGCGCCGCCGCGTACGGGCGGAACAGGCGGCGGTGATGGCGGCGATGGGGGTGAAGGCGGGTATGACGATGGCCCGCGCGTGGCGGAAATCCGCGGCCAGTACGTCAGCATCACGCCACAGGGCCGCTTTATCCTCGTCAACCGCAACGGCCAAGCCACGCCAATGCCGGTCGACGAGTACCGGCGCGAAGTGATCGCCCGCGTCTTACGCGAGGCGCACAACCTCAATGATTTCCGCGCGCTGTGGATCACCACGCAAAAGCGCCGCCAGTTGATCGACCACCTGCTGGGCGACCACCTCAGCCCTGAGGTGATCCGCGAAGTGGATAAGATGGGCGACTTCGACCTATACGATTTCTTCGGCCACCATGGCTACAAAGCGCGCGCCTTGAAGAGACCTGAGCGTGGCGCCGCCTATGTCGATGGCAACAACGCCTGGTTCGCTGGCATGGCAGCAAATCCCGCCATCGTGCTGCGTGGCTTGGGCGCGCAGTTTGCACAGGGCGGCACCGATGCGCTGGAAACGCCTTCCTTGTGGGATGTGCCGGAGATCGTGCAGGCCGGTGGTATTGATGCGCTGCGCACGCTGGGCAGGCCGGTGGATGTGATGCAAGACGCGAAGGCGAGGTTGTTTGGAGCATGAGTAACTTTGTTCGCCTTGGCGATCGCACGACAAAAATCGGTAGTGGCCAGACACCTTCCGGCGGCTATCGCGCATATTCGACGAGTGGTGTCCCCCTCATCCGAAGTCAAAACGTCTTGATGGGCAGCTTCTCGAAAGAGGGGTTGGTCTATATATCCGCGAAGATTGACGAAGAAATGCGCGGTTCAAAAGTCGACCGAAACGATGTTCTATTGAATATCACTGGTGCATCTATCGGGCGGGTTTGCCTTGTGCCCGACGAAGTTTGTCCCGCCAACGTAAATCAGCACGTCTGCATTATCCGTTGCGACGAGTCGTTGTATCCCGGCTACGTGGAAGCCGTGCTTTCGACTCCCAGTTTTCAATCCTTGATTTGGCAAGACCAAGCCGGAGCAACGCGACAAGCACTGACGAAGGAGATGGTTGAAAACTTCCAGATCCCCTGGAAGCCAATCGAGCAACAACGCCGAATCGCCGACGGCCTGCAAGCCGAACTAAGCGAGGTCGCCACCGCACGTAAGGCAGCGCAGGGTCAGTTGCGGGATGTGGCCCTGCTGCGCAAACGTGTTATGCGACAGGCCTTCGATGCGCTGCACGATGCCCCTCGAAAGGTACTAGGAGATTGGGCCAAGACTACAAGCGGTTCCACACCTTCGCGGGCTGACAAACGCTATTGGTCTCGGGCTGATATTCCTTGGGTGAAAACCGGCGAGGTTGCCTTCGCCCCCATCTTGATGACGGAAGAATCCATCTCGCGTCAGGCATTGAAGGAATGTTCGCTCACGTTGCTGCCACCGAAAACGGTGCTCGTTGCCATGTACGGGCAAGGCAAAACGCGTGGGCAATCAGCGGTTTTAGAAGTTGAGGCAACCACCAACCAAGCGTGCTTTGCCATTCTACCCAACGGCACTTGGGACACAGATTTTCTGTATCACTGGCTAATGGCCTCGTATGAAGATTTGCGCGGATTATCCGACGGCCGTGGTGGCAACCAGGCAAATTTGAACGGCGCATTGCTAAATGCATTGGCGATCCCTGCGCCGGATTTGGATGAACAAACACGTATCGTTAAGCGCCTGAAATCCCAACTCGCCGAAGTGGGTTGCACCCATCAAGCTGTCGTCGCACAACTGGCCGAGATCGAGGGTTTGCCGCAGCGCATCCTGGCGCAGGCCGTCAATACACAAGGAGATGCACCATGACCGGAAAGCACATCGGCAACCAGCATCAAGCCACCTTTGACGGCATCCGTCATCTGGATGATGGCAATGAATACTGGAAGGCCCGTCAACTGGCCAAGGTGCTGGAATACTCCGAGTACCGGCACTTCCTGCCCGTGATCGAACGTGCGCGGTTGGCCTGCCAGACCAGCGGCGAACACGTGGCAGACCATTTCGAGGATATCCTCGGTATGGTCGATATCGAAGTGATTAGCCAGTTCGGGCCAGCAGTTTTTCAACGTCATCATGCTGCGGCATACCGCCCTGCGCGCCCAGCTTGCCGACCGACAGCGCGGCAGCGGCGCAGGCCTTGCGCACGGCGGTAGCGACGCCTTCATGCAGGAACACGGCGAGCGCGGCGTTGAAGGTATCACCGGCGCCGGTGCTGTCGACCACGTCGACTTGGAAACCGGATTGATGGACCGGTTCGCCCTGCTCGCGGTACCACGCGCCTTCGGCGCCGCGGGTGAGTACGACGGGGCATGGTGCGTGCTGCATCAATGTGCGGAAATCCTCATCAGGATCGGCGCCCAACAGGATCGCCAGTTCGTGCTGGTTCGGCGTGACGTAGCGGGCGAGCTTCAGCCAATCCGCGGGCAGTTTTTGCGCGGGTGCCGGGTTGAGGATCACCGGTACGCCGAGTCGCTGACCGACGCGCAGAGTAGCTTCCACGGTCTCCAGCGGAATCTCCATCTGCACCAGCACGGCGTCGGCGCGGGCGATCAATGACTGCGCCTGTTCGACCTGCGCCGGGGTCACGCGCGCGTTTGCAGCGGGGACGACGATGATCTGGTTTTCGCCGCCGGCGACGGTGATCGATGCGGTGCCGCTGGCGTAATCGTCGAGCTGGACGGTGTGGGTGAGGTCGATATTTTCGGCGGCCAGACCCTGACGCAGTTGCTGGGCGAACGCGTCATCGCCGGTGGCGCCGACTAGCGCCACTTCGGCGCCCAGTCGGGCTGCAGCGACTGCCTGATTTGCGCCCTTGCCGCCGGGCACGGTGAGAAAACGTTCGCCGAGGATGGTTTCACCGGGGCCGACGAAACGCGACGCCTGGGTTACCAGATCCATGTTGATGCTACCGACGACAACGATACGGGTCATGACATCCCAGGCCGATCTTTTCGTGAAAGGGTTGAGCATAAGCGATTGCGTCGCGCAGTAAAGACGAAGGGCCGACAACGAGCCAGCCCTTCGATGGAGGTGCGCAGGATCGCCTTACTGTTTGCCGGAATCGTCGTCAGTCGAATTCTTCTTGTCCTGACGGTGTTGCATCGCCTGCTGCTGCATCTGTTGGTATTGCTGCTTCTGGCTGTCGGTGAGCACGGCCTGCAGCTGGTTGTTGCTGTCCTGCATGATCGAGCGCATCTTCGTGCGGCGGTCGCGCGGGGCCAGCGTGTTATCCGCGCGCAACTGCTGCATCTGCTGCTGTCGGCTCTGCAGGATCGGCTCGATCCTGGCGGCCTGCGCTGGCGTCAGCTGGAGCTTGCGGCTAAGTCGCGCGGTTTGGCGCCGGGGATCTGGCGCTTGATGCACGGGCGTGGTGGCGGCCGAGTCGTTGGAAGTCGGCGTGTCCTGAAAAGGTTGGGCAACAGCGACGCCGGTGCCGCCAATACACAGGGCGAAGCCGAGCAAGGCAACGCGAAGGACAGGTTTCATCGCGATATCTCCGAAAAGAGTGGACAGCATGGCTCTGAACGCGAGATCCGGTGTGTGCGTTGACGATGACTTCCGGGTTTCTTCGCCAAGCGTTGCCATGGCCTGGTTGCATCATCGATCGATGCTTGAATAAGAGGGCGCTGCCCCGATTCTTTACCTGCGCATACGAGGAAAGAGCGATGATCGAACTGCATTACTGGCCCACGCCGAACGGCCACAAGATCAGCATCTTCCTTGAGGAAGCCGGCCTGCCCTACGAGATCAAGCCGGTGAACATCGGCAAGGGCGACCAGTTCAAGCCCGAGTATCTGAAGATTTCGCCGAACAACAAGATGCCGGCGATCGTCGATACCGATCCGCTGGGCGGTGGCAACCCGCTGAGTATTTTCGAGTCCGGTGCGATCCTGCAGTACCTGGCGGAGAAGACCGGCAAGTTCATGCCTGCTTCGACACGCGAGCGCTACGTCGTTCTGGAATGGCTGTTCTGGCAGGTGGGTGGGCTCGGCCCAATGCTGGGCCAGAACCATCATTTCAATCGCTATGCGCCAGAGAAGATCCCGTATGCGATCGACCGCTATGTCAACGAGACGCACCGCCTGTACGGTGTACTGGATAGACGTCTGGACGGCCGTGCCTTTATCGCCGGCAAGGACTACACGATTGCCGACATGGCGGCCTATCCGTGGATCGTGCCGTACGAGGCACAAGGCATGACGCTGGAGGAGTTTCCCCACCTCAAGCGCTGGTTCGAAGACATTCGTGCACGTCCGGCGACGCAGCGTGCTTACGCGCTGGGCGAGACGATCAAGGAACAGAGCGACCTGCGCACGGACGAGGAAGCACGCAAGATCCTGTTCGGACAGAAATAGGCAGGATCTCAGATAGCGCTGAAAACCAGCGCCATCGATCACTCGATGCGGGTGACCGATTCCTGGCTGCCTGGTGCCAGCAGTTCCGGAGCCGGACCGGCGACGGCCAGCAGGGACTGCGCGTAGCTGTCCTCGATGCTGACGGTGGAAACCTCGTCCCAGCCGAAGAACGAAACCTCGCGCATCCATTCCGCGTCGGGGCTGAGTTCCTGCATGTAGAAACCGTCGTCGTCGACGCTGGCCAGCCGGCCGATGTAACAGACCTCGGCTTCGTCCTCGCTGTCCACGTGCACGCCGATCACCGGGGCCTGCGCGCCGGCGGCCTGGATAACTTCACGGATGTTGTCCAGCGGGAATCCGCGCGGTGGCCGTGGCAGGATGTGCTTCAGCGCCAGCGCCTTCTCGAAGAACACATGGTGCTTGTCCGGCGACTCCAGCTCGGAGATGTCGCGATGGCGCATCACGTACATACCGTCGTAGGTGATGCCGTCGCCGACGACCCAGAGCAGGAAGAATTCGCGTCCGACGCCACCCACGTAACCGCAGAAGCTGCCGTGTTCGAGGTCTTCGCGCCACAGCCGCACCAGGGTCTGGGTCTGCTGCGCTTCACGCAGCTGGGCGCGCTGGCCGGTGCTTTTCAGTTCAATAATGTTGCTCACGAGCCGATTTTAACAGATTGGGGTGATCGGCTTGTTAGAGCTTCATGAGCGCTAGAGGATGTAACGGCTGAGATCCTCGTTCTGAACGAGGCTGCCGAGGCTTTTATCCACGTGTTCGGCGTCGATCTTGTAGTTTTCGCCGGACTTGTCCGCGGCCTCGTAGGAAATTTTCTCCAGCAGGCGCTCCATCACGGTATGCAGCCGGCGTGCGCCGATGTTCTCGGTGCGCTCGTTCACCTGGAACGCCACCTCGGCCAGCCGGTCGATGCCACTGTCGGCGAATTCCAGACCCACGCCTTCGGTCGCGAGCAGCGCCGTGTATTGCTTGGTCAGCGCGTTGTGCGGCTCGCGCAGGATGCGCTTGAAGTCTTCCACGCTGAGCGCGGACAGCTCGACGCGGATCGGGAGGCGGCCCTGCAGTTCCGGGATCAGGTCGGACGGCTTGGCCAGCGAGAACGCGCCGGAGGCGATGAACAGCATGTGGTCGGTCTTGATCGGGCCGTACTTGGTCGACACGGTGGAGCCTTCGACCAGCGGCAGCAGGTCACGCTGCACGCCCTCGCGGCTGACCCCGGCGTGGCCGTGGTCGCCGCGCTGCGCCACCTTGTCGATCTCGTCGATGAAGACGATGCCGTTCTGCTCGGCCGCTTCCATCGCTTGCGCGCGGATCTCGTCGTCGTTGAGCAGCTTGCCGGCTTCCTCGTCGATCAGCATCGGCCGCGCCAGCTTGATCGCCAATTTCCGTTGCTGTGTCTTGGCGCCGCCGATGTTCTGGAACATCTGGCGCAACTGCGCGCCCATCTCCTCCATGCCTGGTGGCGACATGATTTCCACGCCCACGTTCATGGCGAAATCCAGCTCGATCTCGCGCTCGTCCAGCGCGCCCTCGCGCAGCTGCTTGCGCAGTTTCTGGCGGGTGTCGCTGTCGATCGCCGGTACGGCGGGTGCATCGTGGCTCCAGTCGGTCGGCGTGCTCTGCCGGCGCGGCAGCAAGGCGTCGAGGATGCGATCCTCGGCACGATCCTCCGCTTGCGTGCGCACGCGCTTGACCGCCTGCTCGCGGGTCAGCTTGTACGCCACGTCGGCGAGATCGCGGATGATCGATTCGACATCCTTGCCGACGTAGCCGACCTCGGTGAACTTGGTCGCCTCCACTTTCACGAACGGGGCATTCGCCAGCGTGGCGAGGCGCCGCGCGATCTCGGTCTTGCCGACTCCGGTGGGGCCGATCATCAGGATGTTCTTCGGCGTCACTTCCTCGCGCATGCCCGGCTCCAGCTGCATCCGCCGCCAGCGGCTGCGCAGTGCCACCGCCACGGCGCGCTTGGCGTCGTGCTGGCCGATGATGTAGCGGTCGAGTTCGTTGACGATTTCGCGGGGAGTCAATTCGGACATGGAGTCACCGGGGATGTTCGTGTTTGGAGATGCGCAACGAAGTGCGCGAACGGTGTGCAAGGAAGCAGCGCTTGGCGCTTACAGCTCTTCGATCGACACGTTGTGATTGGTGTAGATGCAGATGTCGCCGGCGATCTTCAGCGCCTTCTCGACGATGGTGCGTGCATCCAGCTCGGTGTTTTCGAGCAGTGCCATCGCGGCGGACTGCGCGAACGGGCCGCCGGAACCGATCGCGATCAAACCGTGTTCGGGTTCCACCACGTCGCCGTTGCCGGAGATCAACAGAGAGACTTCCTTGTCGGCCACCGCCAGCATCGCCTCAAGCCGGCCGAAGCGGCGGTCGGTGCGCCACTCCTTGGCCATTTCCACCGCGGCGCGGGTGAGGTTGTTGTTGTGTTTTTCCAGCTTCTGTTCGAACAGTTCGAACAGGGTGAATGCATCGGCGGTGGCGCCGGCAAATCCGGCCACGACGTCACCGCTCTTGCCGAGCCGGCGCACTTTGCGCGCATTGCCCTTCATCACCGTGTTGCCCAGGGTGACCTGGCCGTCACTGCCGATCACGACGCGGCCTGCGCGGCGCACGCAGACGATGGTGGTGGCGTGGAAAGATTCCATGGTCGTGTCTTGCTCCGGGAAGGAGCTGACTAGATAGGGATCGGCCGCGTCGATTGCAAGCGATGCTTGCTAGCTTCGGCAGGGCAACGCCTGCAGAAACGGTGCCGCAGCAGCAGCCACTTCGGTCGGCGTGCGTTCGGCCACGCACAGCGCTTCGTCATGCGGGCCACGCGGGCGATAGCGGGTCAAGTTGTCCCGCGTGAACAGTCCCAGCGTGGGCACGCCAGCGGCGCAGGCCAGGTGCATCACGCCGCAGTCGGCGCTGATGTAGCCGTTGCATTGCGCGAGCAGGGCCGCCATCCGGCGCACGTTGCTGGAATAGAAGGCGGGAAAGCGCAGTTGCAGTTGCGACTGGCCATGCGCGGGAAGCATCTCGATGAAGCTCAACTGCGGATGGGCCGCCTGCAGCGCATCGACCAGGGCCAGCCACCATTCGCTGCAGAGGCGCTTGTTGCCGGTGGCATTCGGGAACAGCGCGACAATCTGACGATCACCCTCCGGTTCGTGGCCGAGCAGGTCGCTCAGCAAGCGCCGGCCGCACGCCTGTTCATCTGCACGCAGGTGGATGCGCATGGGCGGCCAGGTGTGTTCCTGGTCCATGAATGGCAGCCCCATTGCACAGCGCAGCGCGTAGACACCGTCCAGCGAAAAATGGCTGGGTGCATGGGTCAGCGCGGCTTGCCAGGCCGAGCCGCCATCGCGCAGTTCGCGTTTGCTGGAAGGCAGGCCGAGCAGATGGCGGGCACCACTGAGGAAAAGCAGCAGGCGGCCGGAGCGCGAGCCACGGGTGCTGTCGATGGCCAGGTCGTAACGGTTGCGCCGCAGGCGCAGCAAGGTGCGCAGCAGGTGCACGGGATGATGACCCGGGCGCCGGGTCAGCTGATGGATATGGCGAACCTGGCGAAATCCGGCAAACACCTCATCGGCAGCCTCGCAGCCGGTGACCAGGTCTATCTCGGCACCGGGATAGCGCCGCTCCAGTTCGGTCAGCAGCGGGGTCAGCAGCAGCGTGTTGCCAAGCCGATGGTTGGGGCGCAGCAGCAGGATGCGGAAGATGTCGCGGGGTGGCAGTTCGCCCACGCCCAGCAGATGGCGACGCGACCGGCGCACGACGTGATCGAGCACTGCGGGAACAGGGCCGGAAAGTGGTATTTCCGAAAGGGTCACGGTGGCAGGCGCCTGGGAGGTTACGTTGCGTATTGTCGCGGGTGGATTCTTTCCGCAGGCTTATTACTGCTTACCTAGGCAGGCTTGTTCAGCGGACGGCAGATCTTCGCACTTACTTGCGTCGCGCCCGCGGATGCGCCGCGTCGTAGACCTTGGCCAGGTGCTGGAAATCCAGGTGCGTGTAGATCTGCGTGGTGGCGATGTCGGCATGGCCGAGCAGCTCCTGCACCGCGCGCAGGTCGCCGGAGGATTCCAGCATGTGGCTGGCGAAGGTATGCCGCAGCAGATGTGGATGGATGTGCTTGGGGATGCCCTGCTGCAGCGCCAGCTTGTTCATGCGCAGCTGCACCGTGCGCGGGTTGATCGGTGCACCGCCGCGGCCGCGGAAGACCGCACTGTCTGCCGACATGCCCTGCTCCGCACCGAGCGCTCGCAGCGCGGCGAGCGCATGGCGGCCGACCGGCACGATACGGGTCTTGCTGCCCTTGCCGAGCACGCGCACTTCGCCTTCATCGAGGTTCAGGTCGATCCAGCGCAAGCCGACCAGCTCCGACAGGCGCAGGCCACTGGAATAGAACAGCTCCAGCATCGCGCGGTCGCGCACGGCCAGCTTGCCGCCACTGTCGGTCTCGACCAGCGCGCTGGCCTCGTCGACATCAAGCACTTGCGGCAGCTTGCGGCGTACCTTCGGCCCACGCACGCCGAGCAGCGGATCGCCGGCCAGCAGACCTTCGCGATTGAGTTGGCGGAACAGGCTGCGGCAGGACGACAGCAGGCGCTGCAGGCTTTTCGGCGCCAGGCCATCCTCCTTGCCGGTGTTGCCGCGATGTTCGCCAGCGATGAAGCTGCGCATCCGGTTCGCATCGAGTGCGTCGAACGAGTTCAGCTGCTGTGCCTGCATGAAACGCAGCAGCTTGGCGAGGTCGCGGCGGTAGCCGGCGACTGTATGCGGCGAGGCATGTCGCTCGCCGGCGAGGCGGTCGAGCCAGCGGTCGACCTGTTGCTCAGGCGTCATGCTGGCTCAGGAAATATCCCGCGAGCGCGCCAGGGCGGCGGTGATGGTCGCGGCGATCATCTTCAGGAACAGCGTGCCCATGCCCGGCTGGAAGCGGTCCGGATCGTGGCTGCCGATCGCCAGGATGCCGGAATCGCCAAGCCGCATCATCGCGACTGAGCGGATCTGTCCGGCATTGGGACCGAACAGGCGGGTGAGCTTTTCAGCGGACAGGCGTCCGGAGACCGGCTCGCTGTGCTGCAGGAATTCGGCAAACTCCGGCAACGCCTCGGCGCCACCGGCGATCTGCTGCAGCCATTCGGCGCGCGGCAGTTGCGGTTCGTCGCCGAACAGCAGCAGACGTACCTGCTCGGTATGGAAATCCGCGCTGAGCTTGGCGGCCACGGTGCGCGCGGTCACTTCCATCGTGTTCGCGCGCAGCAGCGCCACGGTCAGCGCGTGCACGCGCTCCATCAGCTTCTCGTTCTCGGCGGCGATCTCGATCAACTCGGCCAGCCGGCGTTCCAGTTCGGCGTTCTTGTCGCGCAGGCTCTGCAGCTGATACACCGCCAGCGACGAGACCGCGCCCTGCTCGCGCGGCATGGTCAGTTTCGCCGCCAGGTCGGGATATTCGCTGAGGAATTCCGGATGGCGCTTCAGATAGGCGGCGACCACACGGGCCTGGGTGGCGTCGTCGAGCAGGGTGGTGGCGGTCATGCGCGGATGTCCTCGAACCATGGCAGGGCACGTCGAGAGACGTGCGGTCAGGCTGGAGTGTGCGATGGACGCGGGCGCGCTTCAACCGGCACGTCAGGGCGTGCCGCCTGGAACCGTCCATTCACCCTCGAACGCGAACGTGGCCGGCCCGGTCATCCACAGTGTGTGGCCGGGGCCGGCCCAGTCGATCCGCAGCGTGCCCCCGGGCAGTTCCACCTGCACACGGTCGTCGACTTCACCGCGCTGATGCAGCACTGCCATCGCCGCGCAGGCACCCGTGCCGCAGGCCAGCGTCCAGCCGGCGCCGCGCTCGTGCACGCGCAGGCGCAGGTGAGTGCGATCGAGTCTATGCACGAAGCCGGCGTTGGCACCCTGCGCAAAGTGTTCGTGACCGGACAACAGCGGGCCAAGTTGCTGCAGTGCCGGGTCAGCGAGATCCTGCACCGCGACCACCGCATGCGGATTGCCCATCGATACCGCGCCGATCTCCAGCGTGGCGTCGCCCGCCGTGATCGCATAGTGCGGCGCCGGCTGCGCGGTGGCGAACGGAATCCGCGCCGGTTCGAACATCGGTTCGCCCATGTCGACGGTGACTTCGTGCGCATCGAGCAGGCGCACGGTCACCGGGCCGGACGGACTTTCAAGCCTGACGCTGTCGCCAAGTGCGAGTGCACCGGCGCGATGCAGCCACGCCGCCACGCAACGCACGCCGTTGCCACACTGGCCAGACGGCGAGCCGTCGGTATTCCAGATGCCGTAGTAGAACGCGCAGGACGGATCGCGCGCCGGTTCCACGCTGATCAGCTGGTCGAAACCCACACCGGTGTGGCGGTCGCCCAGCGCGCGGATCTGCGCGGTATCCAGCGGGAAGCCACGATGCCGGCAATCCAGCACGACGAAGTCGTTGCCGATGCCGTGCATTTTCGAGAAGCGCAGTTGCATGAGGCGGTCGCGATCAGTACTGGTCGCTGGCCGGTGTTGCGCTGCTGGCCGCCGGGGCCGGCGTGTGCGGTTTTGCCGTACTCGATGCCGTGGCGGGCTTGGTCGGCGGCAACACCAACGGGCCCTTCTGGCCGCAGCCGGTCAGCATGGCGACAACAAGACAAAGCGACAGCAGCAAGAGGGATCGGCGCATGGCGAGGTTTCCTGTGGACAGTCGCAGTATAGCGAGGCCTGCTGAACCGGCCGCGGCGCAGGTTATCGCCGTTATGATGCACGACAGATCGCACTTCGAGGCGACGAGGAGAGACACGATGGACTGGAGCGCGCTGTTGCGCATGCCGATGACCGTGCTGCTGGTGCTGGCGGCGGTATTCCTGCTGCTGACGCTGGTGCAGCTGGTGGTGTTGCGCCGGCACCTGCACAGCGGTCGTCGGCTTGCCGCGAGCTGGCGCGCGCTGCTGTGCCTGCTCTGTTGCGCGCTCGCCCTGCTGCTCGGTGGCACCGGTATCGCGCTGCGCGGTTATCGATTGCTCGGCGAAGAAACTCCCGTTGTCGATATCGACGCGCGCATCCTTTCACCGCAGCGCTGGGCGCTCACCCTGAGCTGGCCCGACGGCAGCACCCGGCAAGTGCAGTTGTCCGGTGACGACTGGCGCGTCGAGGCGGTGGTGCTGAAGTGGAAACTGCCCGCGCTGCTGGCTGGACTGCCGCCGCTGTACCGGCTCGACCGGTTGTCCGGCCGTTACGACGATGCCGCCCAGGAGGCGAGCGCGCCACGCACGGTGATCGACTTGGGCGAGGCCAGCGCCTTCGACCTGCTCAACCTCAGCAAGCAGTACCCGCAGTGGCTGCCCGAAGTCGACACCATCTACGGCAGCGGCGCGTTCCTGCCGCTGGTCGATCAGGGTCACTACAGCATCAGCCTGATGCGTACCGGCGCGCTGGTGGCGCGTCCGGATGACGCAACCGCGCAGCGGATAGGCTCGCCACTTGGCGGTTGAACCCACCCGGCTTGCAGGAAACCCGTCTCAGCGACCCGAAGGGCGACTGGCGGTACTCGTCTTGGCGGCATCGGCATCTGCGGCCGGCAGCGCCGCCGTATTTCCTGCGTCGTAACCGCCGCCAAGCGCCTGGATCAGCTGCACCGAAAGATCCATCTGCTGGCTGTCCAGCGCGGCCATGCGCTGCTCCGCCGCCAGCAACTGCTGGCGGGCGATCAATGTTTCCAGCGAGCTGCCGAGGCCGCCCTTGTAGAGTTTCATCGCATCGTTCCAGGCCTGCTGCGCGTCCTGCTGTGCTCGCTGTTCAGCAGCAATCTGGGTTTGCATCGACTTGAGTGCGGTGTAGTCGTCGTCGACTTCGTTGACCGCGCGCACCAGGGTCGCGTTGTATTGCGCCACCAGCCCGTCGTAGCCGGCGTCGGCTGCCGCCAGATTCGCCCGGCGCCGACCGCCGTCGAAGATCGGCAGGCTCAGCGCAGGGGTGATGCCGTAGGTGCGCGAGGACAGCTCGAACAGGTTGCTGCTGTCGCCCACCGCGACGAAACCAGCCATGGCGCTGATGCTGATATTCGGCAGAAATTCGGTCTTGGCCGCCTTGATCTCCTTGCCAGCCGCTTCGACGCGCCAGCGCGCGGCGACCAGATCGGCGCGACGGCCGATCAGATCGACCGGCAGGTTGTCCGGCAGTGCGAGATCGGCCGGCTTCAGCACGCGCGGTCGGGCGATCTGCTGGCCACGGTCAGGACCCTGGCCGAGCAGCACCGACAGGCTGCTGCGCACGGCATCGATGGCATGTTCGACCTGGGCCTTCTGCTGCTGTGCGCTGGCCACCGCGAAGTCGGCCTGATGCAATTGCTGCGGCGAGCCCAGGCCGGCGGCCAGGTAGCGGCGGGCCAGTTCGAGCACCTTGCCGGTGCGTTGCAGTTCGGCGTCGGCGACGTCCTGCTGGGCGAACGCATAGCCAAGCTGGATATACGCGCGCGCCACGTTCACCGACAACTGGATGCGTGCCGCGTGCGCGTCGATCTCGGCGGCGCGGCGGCGGCCCAGCGCGGCCTCCCAGGCGGCGCGCTTGCCGCCCCACAGATCCAGCCCCCAGGAAAAGTCGAGCGTGGCCGACTTGGCCCAGGCGAACGTGCCCAGGTCCTCCACCGGATAGCTGTAATCCTTGCTGGACAGCCGGGCACCGGGCGCGGCGGCGTCCAGGCTCAGCTGCGGGCCGCGCGCCGCGTTGGCACCTTGCACTTGGGCCTGCGCCAGTCTGGCTGCCGCATCAGCAGCGGCCAGGCCGGGATTGTTCTTCAGCGCTTCGTCGATCAACGCCGACAGCTGCGGATCGCCCAGACCGATCCACCAGTCCTGCGCCGGCCATGCCGCCGGGGTGAGCTTCACTTCAGCGAGGCTGCGCTCGGTGGCGAGGTGTTGCGGATCGGTCAGCTGGCCGTCGGGGTGCAGGCCGCGACTGCTCGCGCAGCCGGCGAGCGCCAGGGTCAGCGTGATGGCAAGAGTCAGGATACGCATGGACATCGGGAAATCTCACGAAGCAGGACGATTGGACTCACCGCTGCACGCGGTGTCGCGACGTTCCCATGTCCCCTCGATCGCGCCGACATGATAAACCCGTGCTGCCCGCGGCGAGGCGACTGGGCAGGCGGTCGCAGCCGGGCGACTCAATCGAGTGATTTTTCGTAACGCCAGGCATGCGTGCCGTCCTGGTAGTAATGCGGGTAATGGCCGATGTGCCGATAGCCGTGTCGTTCGTAAAGGCGCACCGCATTGGCGTTGTCGTCGCGCACTTCCAGTCGTAGCGCGTGGCAGCGGCGTTGCCGGGCGGCTGCTTCCACGGCATCCAGCAGCGCGGTGCCGACACCCTTGCCGCGCGCTTCGGGTTTGCTGGCAATCGAGTACAGCCGAGCCACGCGGCTACCCTTGCGGAAGAACACCACCGCGGTACCGAGAAAGTTGCGGTGATTGGCACTGGCCACCAGCACCAGTGCCGAGTCGCTGTCCAGATGGCGGCGGTATTGCGTGCGGCTCAGCCGGTCGCTGTCGAACGTCCCTTCCTCCAGCGCCACCAGGTCATCGAGATCGGACGATTCGGCACGGCGCACGCGCACGCTGGCACTGGCAGGGGTTGGATGCATGCCTGGGGATTCCGGCGCGACGTGGCGCGCGTACTCGTGCAACAAATGGAGTGGGGTGATTAGCACGCGCGGACTCTAGCAGCCGGCGGCGTCTGCTGCGCGTGTTCATGGCCTGCTCCTGATCATGGGCTATGCCGTTTATTCACGCTTCAGTGCTTTACCCTTGTGCAGCGTCTGCCCTGTGCCAAACTGCGCGCCTTGTGTGTCCCGCCGCGCCGCGCGCAGGGGCATCCCGCCATAGCTGGATCACCTGAGTGGTGCCATGACCCGTCTGGTCATCGTTGTCGAGAAGGCCTCCGACTGGGGCTCTTACTATCCGTCCGTCGACGTCATGAGCGCGATGGATTACCTGCGCGAGCCCGTCGGTGGCGACGACGAACGCACCCACGTGATCAACCTGTGCCGCAGCTACAAGTACCTGGGTACCGGTTATTACGTGTCGCTGCTGGCCGAGGCGCGCGGGCACAAGGTGATGCCGTCGGTGCGCACGGTGAACGACCTGCGCCGGCGCTCGCTGTACGGCGTGGACATCGAGGATCTCAATACCAAGCTGACGAATTTTCTTCCCGCCGGCGGCCGCGACACCACCGATTTCGGCATCCTGGTCTATTTCGGCGAGACCGCCTACCCGGCGCTGCAGGACCTGGCGCGCCAGGTGTTCGAATCATTCCCCTGCCCGCTGCTGCGCATCGAGTTCGAGCGCGACCGCGTGTGGCAGGTCAGCTCGATCAAGCCGGTCGGCCTGCAGACGCTGGACGACGCGCAGGAAGATGCGTTCGCCGAGGAGCTCGACCGCTTCTCCAGGAAGCTGTGGCGCAAGCCGCGCGCGCGCAAGCTGTACCGCTATGACATCGCGATGCTGGTCGATCCGGCCGAGCAGATGCCGCCGTCGAACAAGAAGGCGCTGAAGGCGTTCATCGCGGCCGGCAAGGAACTCGGCATCGAGGTCGACCCGATCGGCAAGAACGACTACCAGCGCCTCGCCGAGTACGACGGCCTGTTCATCCGTGAGACCACCGCCAGCGACAACCACACCTACCGCTTCGCCCACCGCGCCGAGAAGGAAGGCATGGTGGTGATCGACGATCCGACCTCGATCCTGCGTTGCACCAACAAGATCTTCCTCAACGACTTGATGGTGTCGCGCAAGCTGGCCGTGCCGCGCACCGAGATTCTTTACCGCGACGACAGCAAGGGCATGAAGGACGTCGTCGCCAAGCTCGGCTTCCCGCTGGTGTTGAAGATCCCCGACGGCTCGTTCTCGCGCGGTGTGGTCAAGGTGGAAAGCGAGCAGGCCCTGGAGCAGGCGGCCAGCGGTCTGTTCCAGCACAGTGCCCTGCTGCTGGCGCAGGAATACGTCTATACCGAATTCGACTGGCGCGTGGGCGTGCTCAACCGCGAGCCGCTGTACGCGTGCAAGTACTACATGTCACGCGGTCACTGGCAGATCTACAACCACGGCGCCAAGGGCACCGCGAAGTCCGGTGGCTTCGAGACGATCGCGGTGAGCGACGCGCCGGCCGAGGTGATCAAGCTGGCGCTGAAGGCGACCCAGCCGATCGGCGACGGACTCTACGGTGTCGACCTCAAGCAGGTCGGCAACAAGCCGGTGGTGATCGAGGTCAACGACAACCCGTCGATCGACGCCGGTGTCGAGGACGCCCATCTCGGCGATGCGCTGTACCTGCAGATCATGCAGGAGTTCCTGCGCCGGATGGAACGCAAGCGGCAGGGCATCACCGGCTGAGTCGGCGGCCGCAAACGCTCAGTGCCACACCGCGCGATACGGCGCATGGCGCCGCGGCCTGCACAGCGCCAGCAACTGGCGTGGCAGCGACGGTTCCAGCACCAGCAGGACGACCAGTGGTGCGCCGACCAGCCAGAACGTCGGCGTCCATCCGAGCAGGTCGGTGCGCAGCGGGACCAGGGTGGTCAGCAGCAAGACACTGCCGGCAACCAGCCACAATGAGGCGGCGCCCAGCAGGTGTTGGTGATGGAGGTTAGGCAGTAAGTGCGGATGCATGTCGCGTGTCCATTCGGCAGATGACAGCTGCAGCTTGCGGCGCGTCCATCTCACCGGCTGCGACCGGCACACGGTGGGAACGACTTCAGTCGCGATGCTCCTGCTTGAATTGGATCATGCGGCGAGAGCTATCGCGGCTTAAGCCGCTCCCGCAAAGAGCCGGCTCGGACGAAGCTCGCGAAAACCTCAGCTTGTAGAATGGGTGCCGCCACCCACCCATGGAATCTGCATGCAACCCGCTCAATTCGCCGTGTTCGGTCATCCGATCAACCACAGCCTGTCACCGCAGATCCATCACGCATTCGCACAGCAGCTCGGCATTACGCTGGAATACCGTGCGATCGACGCGGCACCGACCGACTTCGTCGCTTCGGTGCGGCGCTTCTTCGCGGATGGCGGTCGCGGCACGAATGTCACGCTGCCGCACAAGGCGGCGGCCTTCGCGCTGGCTGACCAGCGCAGCGAGGCAGCCACACGTGCCGGCAGCGCGAATGTGCTGACCCGACTCGCGGATGGCAGCTTGACCGCGCACAACACCGATGGCGCCGGCATGGTGCGTGACATCACCGAACGCCACGGCGTCGACCTGCGCGGCCATACCGCGCTCCTGCTTGGTGCTGGCGGTGCCGCGCGTGGCGTGGCGTGGAACCTGCTGGATGCCGGCGTGCAGACGCTGACCATCGTCAACCGCTCGCCCGAGGCCGCCGATGCATTGGCCGATGCGATCGGCGAGCCCGCGCGTGCGCACACCCGCTACTGGGAGGATCTGGCCGACATTGGCAGCTACGACCTGATCATCCAGGCCACCTCGGCCGGAGTGCTGGGCGCGTCGCTACAATTGCCGTTTTCGCTGGTTGGTGCCCGCGCGCTCTGCTACGACCTGTCCTATGGCGTCGCGGCCAGCGGATTCCTGAGCTGGGCGAAGACCGCCGGCGCGCGTTACGCGTTCGACGGTCTCGGCATGCTGGTGGAAACCGCCGCCGATGCGTTCGAACTGTGGCACGGCCAGCGGCCGGAGACCGAGCCGGTGTACCAGCAGCTGCGTCGGCAGACCGCGTGAGCGCCCTGGCCTGCCGGCCCGGCTGCGGCGCTTGCTGCATCGCGCCGTCGATCAGTTCGCCGATTCCCGGCATGCCGCAGGGCAAGCCGGCCGGCGTGCGCTGTGTGCAACTGACGGCGGACAACCGCTGCGCGATCTTCGGCCAACCCGAGCGGCCCGCGGTATGCGGCAGTCTGCGTGCCGAACCGGTGATGTGTGGATCGGATCGTAACCATGCGATGACGTGGCTGACGCAACTGGAAGCGGCCACGGCCACGCGCTGAAGCAATGTCGCCACACGGCTGAAACACAGCATGGCTATCGTCGCCCCAGTCGCCGGGAGCGCGCCGGTGACGGCGGCTTCCGCGCGCGGTCATCCTCACGCAGCAGGTGTCATGTTTCGCTCATTCTCAGTCACGGCGCGTCATCACGCGCCTGTCCTCGTTTCCGTCGTGCTTCTGCTGGTGCTGGCCGGTGGCGTGTTCTGGTACAGCCATGCCACCGCCGAGGCATCCATGCTCGATGCCGGGACGGCGCCATCCGGCGTGGCGGCGGCATCCAACGACAGCGCGCAGAGCGGCACCCAGATCCTGCTTGGGCTGGCGCGTGATGCCATGCATGACGGCCGACTGGTGGCACCGGCCGGCAGCAACGCCTACGAGTTCTACCTCAGCGTGCTGCAGTTGGAGCCGCAGAACCGGACTGCGCAGGAAGCCTTGCGCGAGTCCTTTCCACGCGCATCCGAGGAGATCGAGCGCGGGATCAACCAGAACGATCTGGACGAGGCGCGGCGGGAGATCGACCTGCTGCGCGAGTTCGACAGCAACAACTTCACCCTGGCCTTGCTTGGCGGCAAACTCTCCGCCGCACGCAACATCGAAACGAAGCGGCATGAAGCGGAAGCCGAGCGCATCCAGCAGGCAAATGCCGGGCTTACGCCGGGGATGTGATTGCATGCGAGACGTCAGCGCAACAGCTGACTAGCTCTTTTCAGCAACAGGTCAACCAGCTCCGGTTGCATGAAGTCGTAGCGGTCGGGGATATCCAGACAGATCACCCGCTTGCCCTTGAGTCGGGCACCGTGACGTGCCTGAAGGCGCCGCCGATGGCTGGATTCCATCACCACGATGAGTTCTGCCCAGTCCACCTGCTCGGCTGTCAGCACCACCTCGGCGTCTTCGGCCAGACCGGCGGAATCCACTTCCAGGCCAGGCCACGCGCCAAACACCTGTTCAGCGGTGGGGCTGCGCAGGCGATTGCGACTGCACAAGAACAACACGCGACGTACAGCCATCAGGCCGATACCAGATACGCGTCCTTCAACCGCACGTAGTGGTCGGCCGAGTAGTGCAGCTGCTCGATCTGCTGGTCGCTGAGCAGGCGCACGAACTTGGCCGGATTGCCCAGCCACAGCTCGCGTTCGCCGACCACCTTGCCCGGCGGGATCAGGCTGCCGGCGCCGACGAAGCCGTACTTCTTCACCACGGCGCCATCCATGACGGTGGCGTGCATGCCGATCAGGCAGTAGTCGCCGATCATGCAGGCATGCACCACCGCGGCGTGACCGATGGTGACGCCCTCGCCGATCAGGCAGGGGAAACCCGGGCCGTATGGGCCGGCGTGGGCGACGTGCACGACGCTGCCGTCCTGGATGCTGGTACGGGCGCCGACGCGGATGTAGTTCACGTCGCCGCGCAACACCGTGCCGGGCCAGATCGACACGTCGTCAGCGAGTACCACGTCGCCGATCACGCTGGCGGCGGGGTCGACGTAGACGCGTTCGCCGAGGGTGGGCGCGATGCCCTTGAAACTGCGCAGAGGATTCATTCGTGCATGGTAGCGGCCGGCGCGCCCGGGTGTGGAGCGGGTCCATGTGGAGCGGGTCGGCATCCTGCCGGACGCGGTCATATCGCCACGCTTGATTTCGTCTCGCGCGGTCGCCACGCTGGCGGCTGGAAAAGGAGCGTTCATGAGTCACGACAACCCATTGCTGGCCGACGACGCTTTGCCGGCGTTCTCGCAGATCCGCCCGGAGCAGGTCGAACCGGCGATCGAGACGATTCTTGCCGATTACCGCGCCGGCATCGCGGCGCTCACCGCGCCCGGCGCACCGCGTGATTTCGCGACCGTGATGTTGACCCAGGAACGACTGGAGCAACGGCTGGCACGCGCCTGGGCACCGGTCAGCCATCTGCACTCGGTGGCCGACAACGAAGCGTTGCGCAAGGTCTACGGGCCGGCCGAGGAAGCACTCACCGATCACGCGATCGAACTGGGCCAGAACCGCGACCTGTATGCCGCGGTGCAGGCACTGGCCGACGCGGCGGACTTCGCCACGCTGCCGCGCCCCGAGCGCGCGCTGGTCCACCATGCGTTGCGCGACTTCAAGCTGTCCGGTGTGGCGCTGGAAGAGCCGGCGCGCTCGCGCTACCGCGAGATCGGGGTGGAGCTGTCGAAGCTTTCCACCGAATTCTCCAACGCCGTACTCGACGCCAGCGAAGCCTGGCACGAGCACATCACCGACGAGCGCGACCTCACCGGTGTTCCCGAATCCGGTCTCGCGGTGCTGCGCCAGTACGCGGAGGATCAGGATCTGGACGGCTATCTGGTCACGCTGAAACAGCCGAGCGTGCAGGCCGTGCTGACCTACGCCGACAACCGGGGTTTGCGCGAGCGCGTGTACTGGGCCTATCAGACGCGCGCCTCCGACCAGGGGCCGAACGCGGGCAAGTTCGACAACAGCGCGCGCATCGAGAAGATCATGGCGCTGCGTCACGAAGCCGCGCAGCTGCTCGGCTTTCCCACCGCGGCGGAAGAATCGCTGGCGACCAAGATGGCTGGTTCGCCGGCCGAAGTGCTGGAATTCCTGCATGATCTGGCCAAGCGCGCGAAGCCGGTGGCGCAGCGGGAACTGGCCACACTGCGCGAGTTCGCGCATACCGAACTGAAACTGGACAATCTCGAGTCCTGGGATGTCGGTTACGCCTCGGAGAAGCTGCGCCAGCAGCAATACGCGCTGGACGAGGAACAACTGAAGCCCTACTTCCCGCTGCCGGCGGTGATCGAGGGCCTGTTCGGCCTCACCACGCAGTTATACGGCATCGCCCTCGCCGCCCGTGACGGCGTCGATGTATGGCATCCGGACGTGCGCTACTACGACGTACGTGATGCCGCTGGGCGCGTGTTCGCCGGTGCCTATGTCGATCTGTACGCGCGCAACGGCAAACGTGGTGGCGCCTGGATGGACGTCTGCCGTGCGCGTTTCGACGACGGTGCGAATCGGCAGTTGCCGGTGGCCTTCCTCACCTGCAACTTCGCGCCGCCGACCGAGGGCAAGCCGGCCCTGCTCACCCACGACGACGTGCTGACCCTGTTCCATGAATTCGGCCACGGCCTGCATCACCTGCTCACCGAGATCGCGCTGCCGTCGATCGGTGGTATCGATGGCGTGGAGTGGGACGCGGTGGAACTGCCCAGCCAGTTCATGGAGAACTTCGGCTGGAACCGCCAGGCGCTGGATCTGTTCGCGAAGCATTACCAGACCGGCGAGAAACTGCCGGATGAACTGTTCCAGCGCATGCTCGCCGCCCGGCATTTTCACGCCGGCCTGTTCCTGGTGCGCCAGCTGGAATTCGCGTTGTTCGATTTCCTGCTGCACCTCGAATACGACCCGGCGCAAGGCGCACGCACGCTGGCGGTGCTGGAGCAGGTACGCAAGCAGGTCGCCGTGCTGCATCCACCGGCGTGGCAGCGTTTTCCGCACGGTTTCAGCCACATCTTCGCGGGCGGCTATGCGGCCGGTTACTACAGTTATCTGTGGGCCGAACTGTTGTCGGCCGATGCGTTCAGCGCGTTCGAGGAGCATGCAGGGAAAAACGGCAGCGTCATCGACCGCAGCACTGGCGAGCGTTTCCGTCGCGAATTCCTCGCGGTGGGAGCAAGCCGCCCGGCACTGGAGAGCTTCGTGGCGTTCCGCGGCAGGAAGCCGCAGCCGGAAGCGCTGCTGCGTAGTCACGGTCTGGCCTGACGCGCGCCGCGCTGCTTCATCGCGCCGTCCGGTGTGGCGGCGCGATGCGATGAAACCTGGGGCAAAAAAAAGCCCGCCGAAGCGGGCTTTTCAAGATCGCTCAATTCCCGAAGGAATTAGGCAACCTGGACTTCCTCAGCCTGCAGGCCTTTCTGGCCCTTGGTGACGACGAACGTGACGCGCTGGCCTTCCTGCAGGGACTTGAAGCCCGTGCCCTGGATCGCGCGGAAATGCACGAACAGGTCGTCACCGCTTTCCGGGGTGATGAAGCCAAAACCTTTGGCGTCGTTGAACCACTTGACTGTACCGCTCTGACGATCCGACATGTAACATACCTTTGAAGCATTGATGGTTTGCGGCTCGGAGCGATTTGCACTTTACCGCAGAGGGGCAGGAATACCGAGTTTCCTCAGACTCTTGCCTGCTCAGCATACACCGGAATGCAAGGTTTCGGTGGGTTTCGTATACGAAACCCTTTCCGGCAACCCCCTCAGGGCTCCCAGAGCCGGACAAATCCCCGTGATAAACCGCATTGCAGAGCCATTTCGGCTCGCTCGCTGCTGGCGGCAAGGGCGGCCACGAAAGTCGCCCAAACAGCTCAATTCGTTACCCATTGTCGGTTTCTGGCGGCCCGGACTGGCGCATCCCTTACAATGTCACTATGAAAATCGCCTCGTGGAACGTCAACTCGCTGAAGGTGCGCCTGCCGCATCTGACCCAGTGGCTGGCCGACGCACAGCCGGACATCGTGGCGCTGCAGGAAACCAAGCTGGAGGACGCCAAGTTCCCGATCGACGAACTGGCTGCGGCCGGTTATCGCGCGGTGTATTCGGGCCAGAAGACCTACAACGGCGTGGCGATCCTGGCGCGCGAACAACCCACCGACATCGTCACCGACATCCCCGGCCTGGACGATCCGCAGCGGCGGATTCTCGCCGCCAGCATCGGCAAGTTGCGCGTGGTGGATCTGTATGTGGTCAACGGCAAGGCGGTCGGCGATGAGAAATACGCCTACAAGCTGGACTGGCTGGCCAAGGTGCGCGAGTTCCTCGCGCGAGAACTGGAGCGCCATCCCAACCTGGTGGTGCTGGGCGATTTCAACATCTGCCCGGACGACCGCGACGTCTACGATCCGGTCGCCTGGGGCGAAGACATCCTGTGCTCGCCGCCCGAGCGCGCAGGCCTCAAGGCGATCACCGACCTCGGCCTGCACGACAGCTTCCGGCTGTTCGAAGCAGGCGCTCAGCACTACAGCTGGTGGGACTACCGGCAGGCCGCGTTCCGTCGCAACATGGGCCTGCGCATCGATCTGATCCTGATCGGCGAGGCATTGAAATCGGCCGCCAGGGCGGCAGCTATCGACCGCGAACCGCGTCGCTGGGAGCGTCCTTCCGACCACACGCCGGTGACGCTGGAACTGGATATATGACCGCAAAAACCGAATGGCCCAGTTCGCTGGACGACAACGAACTGGATGAGCTGGATCGCTACCTGCGCGCGCATACCGGCGAAGGCGACTTGTTGCTGGACGGCGTGCATGGCTTGCTCAGCGCGCTGGCGGTTGGTCCGCTGCTGGTGCTGCCGGACGAATGGCTGCACGAGGTGCTGCACGAGCCGTTCGCCGACGAGGACGAGGGCAACCGCGTGTTGGCGCTGCTGGCCAAGCTCAACGATTCGATCAGTGCCGAACTCGATGTCGACGCCTACGAGCCGATTCTCGGCGAAGTCGAAGAGGAAACCGGCCCGATGCTGTCCGCTGCCGGCTGGTGCGAAGGTTTCAGCCGCGGCATCGACCTGCGCGCGAGCCTGTGGGAAACCCGCCTGGCCGAAGATCCGCAACTGATGGAACTGCTTGGCCCGGTGATGGCATTGGCGGTAGATGAAGGCATCCTCAGCGCCGACACCGAGTTCGAGAAACTCAGCGAGGACGAATACGACGAGTGTCTGTCGCAGGTGCCGGCCGTGCTCGGCGCGGTCAACCAGTACTGGCAGGCCAAGCCGGTCACCGAAGCCGAGGTGGAGGCGATGGTGCATCAGCAGAAGCCAGATGACGTTGACGACAACTCACCGCCGCGTCAGCGCAGCGGACACTGGGTGCACTGAAGCCCTAGTCGGTCGTCGCAGCGTTGCCGGGATGGAACGATCCGTTCCGGCCATGGCGCTTGGATAAGCCCAGCAACAGGGCCATCTTGGTGGTCTGACATCTCTGACTGGAGCCACCCATGAGCGATCGCCGCATCACCCGCCGCATCCGCGGCACCGACACCTCCGACGGCGCCGGCGTGAAGCTGAAGCGCATCATTGGCCAGCCCGGACTCGACATGCTCGATCCGTTCCTGTTGCTCGACGAGTTCCGCTCGGACGACGCGGGCGACTACATCGCCGGTTTCCCGGAACATCCGCATCGCGGCTTCGAGACGGTCACCTACATGCTGGCCGGCCACATGCAGCACGGCGACAACCGCGGCAACCGCGGCGACCTCACGCCCGGCAGTGTGCAGTGGATGACCGCCGGCCGCGGCATCCTGCATTCGGAAATGCCGCAGCAGGAAAACGGCCTGATGTGGGGTTTCCAGCTGTGGGTGAACCTGCCGGCGAAGGACAAGATGACCGCGCCGCGCTACCAGGACATCGGCCCCGAGCGGATTCCGGTGGTGCATCCGGCCGAAGGCGTCGAGGTGAAGGTGATCGCCGGTGAGCTGGCCGGCGCGACCGGCCCGGTTGAGGGCATCGTCACCGCACCGGTGTATCTGGACATCAGCCTGCAGCCCGGCGCGTCGTTGACGCTGGATCTACCGACCGGGCATCACGGCTTTGCCTATGTGTTCGAGGGCGAATCGGCACTGGTCGGGGGCGAGTCGCTGCAGCGCAGCGAGCTCGGCGTGTTGTCCGAAGGCGAGCAACTGCAGCTGCGCGGTGGTGATCAGCCATCACGCCTGCTGGTCGTCGCCGGCAAGCCGCTGAACGAAAGCGTGGCGCGTTACGGACCGTTCGTGATGAACACACCCGAGCAGATCCACGAGGCGATTGCCGATTTCCGCGCCGGCAAGTTCTGATCTTCAGGGCCCGCTTCCCCGAGCCAGCCCAGCCAAGACTCGGGCGACCGTTGCGGCCTCGTCGCCACCCGCGTCAAGGATGATCGGCTGCTCGTCCACGCCAGGTTCCTCCAGCGTGGCCAGCTGGCTGTCCAGCAGCGAAGGCGGCATGAAGTGATCGCGTTCGCGCATGCGCCGATCCAGTTCGGTGCGGGGTACCCGCAGATAGATCAGACGCAGCCAGGGGTCGGCCACGCGCAGGCGATCGCGGTAGACGCGACGCAAGGCGGAGCAGGCGACCACAACTCCGTGGCCTCGCTGCATCCTGATCGCCGCTGCGATCGCGTCCAGCCAGGGCCAGCGGTCAGTGTCAGTGAGTGCCATGCCGGTGCCCATCTTCGCGATATTCTCCGGCGGGTGCAGCGCGTCGCCCTCCACGAAGTCGACGCCGCAGGCCAGCGCCAGCGCCGTGCCGACCTGGCTCTTGCCGCTGCCGGAGACGCCCATGACGACGATGGTGATACCACGCAATGACATGATCGATGCAACTCCCAGCTGATGCGGCGAGCCTACCCAGTCGACTCCCGGCGATGTGCGATCAGCAACGTGAGGCATCCGCCGTGCCGGTTCAGCCCTTCACACTCCCCAGCAGCAACCCTTCCAGGTAATAGCGCTGCATCGCCAGGAACAGCACGATCACCGGCAGCACGGTGATCACGGAACCGGCCATCATCAGTTCGCTGTCCTGCGCGTGCTCTCGCGCCAGCGAGGCCAATCCGATCGGCAGCGTGTAATGCTCCTGCCCGGTCAACACGATCAGCGGCCACATGAAGTCGTTCCATGCGGCGAGGAAGCTGAAGATCGCCAGCGTCACCATGATCGGCTTGAGCAGCGGCAGCACGATCTGCCCGAAGATGCGCCACTCGCCGGCTCCGTCAATGCGCGCTGCCTCCAGAAGCTCATCCGGAATGCCGCGGGCGTACTGACGCACCAGGAAGATGCCGAACACGGTGGCCATGCCCGGCACGATCACGCCGGCATAACTGTTGACCAGGCCGAGGTACTTCAACAGCAGGAACAGCGGCAGCATCGCCACCTGCGCCGGAATCACCAACGCGCCGATCAGCGCCTGGAACAGCCGCTCGCGACCGGCGAAGCGCAGCTTGGCGAAGGCGTAGCCGGCCAGCAGGTTGCACGCCAGCGACAGCACGGTGATCGTACTCGCGACCGCGAGGCTGTTGAGCAAGTAGCGGCCCATGCCGGCATGCACGAACAGCTCGCGGTAATTGCCCAGCGTGGCGTGCGCCGGTAGCAGCGGCGGCGGCAACGCACTGGCCTCGCCCGGCTGCATGAACGACACCGACAGCATCCACAGCAGCGGGAACAGCGCCACCGCCGCACCGCCGAGCAGCAGACCATTGATCAGGGCCTTGGCCAGGCGGGGATTCATGCGGGCTCTCCATCGTGTCCGCGGCGCGCCAGCTTCAGCATCAGCGCGGTTACCGCGAACATGATCAGGAACAGCAGGAACGCCACCGCCGAGGCGGAGCCGAGGTTCCACCACTTGAAACCTTCGTCGTACATCAGGTACAGCACGCTGGTGGTGCTCTGCAGCGGGCCACCCTCGGTCATCACATAAGGTTCGGCAAACAGCTGGAAATAACCGGAGACGGTGAGGATGCTCACCATCAGCAGCGTCGGCCCGAGCATCGGCAGCGTGATGTGGCGGAACTGCCGCCATGCCGAGGCGCCGTCGATGCGTGCCGCCTCGTACAGATCGGGCGGAACCGCCTGCAGGCCGGCGAGAAAGATGATCATGTTGTAGCCAAAGTTCTTCCACACCGCGAACAGGATGATCGTCGGCATCGCCCAATGCGGATCGCCGAGCCAGTCGAGCGGATGGATGCCGAGATGGCTGAGCACGAAGTTCGCCATGCCGTACTTGGTGTTGAACAGATAACGCCAGATCACCGCCACCGCCACCACCGTGGTCACCACCGGCGCGAACAGCGCGGTGCGGAAGAATGGCTTGCACCGCGCCAGCGGCGAGTTGAGCAGCAGCGCGGCGCCGAGCGAGGTGCCCATCGACAGCGGCACGCCGACCGCCACGAAATACACCGTGTGCCCGAGCGCCGACCAGAACAGCGGGCGCTGCAGCAACGCCCAGTAGTTATGCAGCGCCACGAAGCGCAGGTTGTGGATATTCGCCAGCGCGTAGAGATCGTAGTCGGTGAGACTGAGCACCAGCGCGGCGATCACCGGCAGCAGGAAGAACACGCCGAGCACCAGCAGGGCGGGCGTGAGGAACAGCCACGCGGTGCGTGGCGGGTTCATCGGGCGTCTCCTACCATCGGATGCGGATGATCGAGAATCCAGCGACGCTTCTCCAGGATGCGGTCGGTGCGATGATCCATCTCCGTAGCGGCCTGGTCGATCGTCAGCTCACCGGCAATCGCCTGCGCAGCGACCAGTTGCATCTCGTTGGCGATGCGCTCCCATTCCGGCACCGCCGGCGTCGGCCTGACCCGCTCCAGCTGTTCGCGGAACGCACGTGCCTTCGGGTCGTCATGCAAGGCACCGCCAGCCCAAGATGAGCGTCGCGGCGGCATGTCGCCGAGCAGATCGTAGAAGCGCTGCTGCACCTGCGGCTGCGACAGGTATTCAATCAACTGCCACGCCGCATCCTTGTGCTTCGCCGTGCGGAAGATCACCAGGCTGGAGCCGCCGGCCGCGCCGATGCCGGCGTCGTCCGGGCCAGGCAGCGGTGTGGTCGACCAGTCGTCCTGCTGCGTGGCAGGAAGGCGCTTGCGGAACTCGCCGATATTCCACGGGCCGGACAGATAGAACGCGTAGACGCCGCGACCGAATTCCGACCAGGGGTTGCCCGCTTCCACATTGGTGATCGCCGGCGCCTGGTGCAGGCGGAAAGTATCCACGTAGAACGTCAGCGCGCGCTTGAAGCCGGCGCTCTCGAAGTTGCCATAGCGGCTACCGTCGCGCAGCAAGGGGTCGGGCTCCTGCAACGCCAGCGACATCAGCTGCTCGTACTCGTTGGTCGGCAACAGGATGCCGTAGGTATGCTGCGCCGGATCGCTCAGCGCGGCGAGCATGTGCCGCCATTCGGCCCAGTCACGCGGCGGTGCGTTGAAGCCGGCGGCCTTGAGCAGATCCTTGCGGTAGAAAAGCAGTCGCGTATCGACGTACCACGGCACGCCGTACAGCTTGTCATCAATGACATTGGTCGCCCAGATGCTGGCGAAGTAATCGTCTTGCCTGATCACGGTGGAACGGTCGACGCGTTTCTGCAATGGTTCCAGCGCATCCAGCGCCACCATTTCCGGCAGCCAGGTGTTGCCCAGCTGGGTCAGGTCGGGCGTCGAACCACCGGCGAACGCGGTGAGCAGTTTCTGGTGTGCCGCCGACATCGGCAACTGCTGCACGTTCACCTGGATATCGGGATGCGTGCGCTCGAACTCCGGCAGCAACTTGCCGATCGCCTCGCCTTCGCGGCCGATCGTCCAGAACGTGAGCTCGTGGTTTTCCGCTGCGGCATGTCCACAACCACCGATGAGCGAGGTGCATAGAACAACGCATGCCAGCAGCAAGCCGCACCGCATCGAGCGCTGGTGCAGCGGTCGACACGGGCGACTGTTGTGGCTCATTGCGCCGGGGTTTCCGTGCCCAGCCAGCCACCCGTGAAACCGGCGCGCTCGAGTCCCTTGCGCACGTACGGATTCTTCTTCATCACCTTCCACACGAAATCGCTGCGCCAGTTTTCGATCATCAGCACGATCGGTCCCTGGTCGAGACCCAGCTGCAAGGTGTCGACCCAGCCCAGGCCGGGCACCAGCTTGCCGGTGCGCAGGTCGGTCCTGGTATGGAAGCTCGGGTTGAACGCATCGGCGAAGCCATATTGGTCGTAGATGGACGCGCCATAGCGATGCTTCATTTCCTGCAGCGCAGGTATCACGATCTCCGGCGCGAACGCGATCGAGCCGGCCGCCGCGGTTGGCGCGATGGTACCGTCGTCGGAAATGTAATCCAGGCCGGCACCGCGCGCGGTGTAGCCATGGAACTGGCGCTCGCCGGCACTGCTTTCCACCGTCATATCGCCCGGACCGTTGCTCGCGGTCAGGCCCCAGACGTTCTTGCCGTAGCCAGTCCAGCCGGCTGGATTGGCGATCGCGTAGGCACGCTGCGCATAGGTGGCGCGACGACTGTTCTCGAAGTAGTCGAGGTCGTGCTCGCGGCTCCAGGCATCGCGGATGCCGCGGAAGTCGACCCAGACCTCGGTGAACTGGTGGCCGAACAACGGCGCGAAGTTGAGAAAGGTCTGGCCGTAGAACTTGCCCCAGGTCAGCGGGTTGGTGGATAGCCATGCCGTCCACGCATCGGGCTCGACCGGATGGGTCGGCGAGCCGAGCGCCAGGATGTAGACCAGCATGCCTTCGTCATAACCCTTCCAGTCGGCCGGGATGAACTTGCCGCCTGGGGTCCAGCCCATGCTGATCAGCGGCTTGCGCGGCTGCATCCAGCTCCAGTCGACCTCGCGGTAGATCGCATCGGCGAGCTGCCGGATCTCCCTTTCCTGCGGGGTGGCACGGTCGTAGTACGACTCGGCGAACAGCACGCCGCCGAGCAGCAAGCTGGTGTCGACGCTGGACAATTCGACAGAGCGCATCGCCCGCTTGCCGGTCTGCATGTCGAGGAAGTGATAGTAGAAACCGTGGTAGCCGGCGGCATCGTCCTCGCTGTCGTTCTGCGGCGCCTGCTTGAAGAAACGCAAGGTTGCGAGCGTGCGTTGGATCGCCTGCTCGCGCGTGATATAGCCGCGCTCCACGCCGACGCCGTAGGCGGTCAGACCGAAACCTACCGCCGCGATGCTGGAGAACGAGTGGCCGGGATAGGAGTCGGGCACCAGCCCGGTCTTCGGGTCCGCACTGTGCCAGAACCATTCGAAGGTGCGCTGCTCGAGGTCGTCGACCAGCAGCTGTTGCTGCCTGGGCAGTGCGGCATAGCCATGCTCGGCGGTTCTGGCCGTGGCCGGTGACTGCCAGCCAGCGCCGAGTACCAGCAAAGCAGTGGTGAGTACGGTGGTATGCAGGATCCGGAAAAATTTGTTGGACATGGTGTAACGCTCTTTATCGCGGGGATGGGTGATGTGGAGCCGTCGTCGCGGTTGCCTGCCAGATGGCTCAGGGAAAACGGTCAGGCGACCGCCAGACTGGGCGCGACGCAATGGCGATCGATGAACGCCTGGTGTGATGGCATCGCATCGACACAACTGGCGACGACCTGACCGACACCAGCCATGAACTTGGCCAGCTCCTGGTCCGGCATCTGGTCGACCAGCGGATGGTAGCCCCGCGGCACGATGCGCTGACCGAGCATCACTTGTACCCAGCTGGTCGTCGCGAACATTTCCTCGGCATCGCGGAAGAAACGGCCGCTGTCGCGGAACAGGCGGATATTGTCCTGCAGCTGCGCCGGGATCGACATGGTGCGGCACTGGTTCCAGAACGGCGTGTCGTCGCGCTCGGTGGCGTGGTAGTGCAGGATCAGGAAATCGCGGATGTGTTCGTACTCGAACTTTGCTTGCGCGTTGTAGCGATCGACCACGACCTCGCTGAAGTCGCGCTGCGGAAACAGGTTGAGCAGCCGTGCGATGCCCGACTGGATCATGTAGATGCTGGTCGACTCGAGCGGCTCCAGGAAGCCACTGGCCAAGCCCAGTGCGACCACGTTCTTGTTCCAGGATTTCTTGCGCACGCCGGTGGTGAAGCGCAGCAGACGCGGGTCGCCCAGCGGCTTGCCGTCGAGATGCTTGAGCAGGGTCGCCGCAGCTTCGTCATCGCTGACATGCGCGCTTGAATACACGTAGCCGTTGCCGGTGCGATGCTGCAGCGGGATGCGCCACTGCCAGCCTGCCGGACGCGCGGAGGAGCGTGTATACGGCGTGGGTTCTTCGACCTTTTCGCAGGCGACGGCCAGCGCTCGATCGCATGGCAGCCAGTGGGTGAAGTCGATATAGCCGGTGTGCAGTGCCTGTTCGATCAGCAGGCCACGGAAGCCGGAGCAGTCGATGAACAGGTCACCCTCGATGCGTTCACCACTCTCCAGCACCACTGCTTCAACGAAGCCGTCATCGGGACGTAGCACGGTCTGCGCGACCTTGCCCTCGGTGCGGCGCACGCCACGCTTTTCGGCGTAGCCGCGCAAAAACTTCGCATACAGAGTCGCGTCAAACTGATAGGAATAGGCGATATCCGCCAGCGGCGAACTGGCAGGTACGTCGGTGGCCGACGTCATGAATTTGCCGCGCGGCGCCGCCAGCGTATTGATCGAGTAGGCGCCGATCTCCGAGGCCACGCCCTTCTGCATCGCCTTGATCCAGAACTGGTGAAACGGCAGCAGGCTCACGTCGTGGCCGATCGTGCCGAAGCCATGAATGTACGAATCACCGAGGCGACCCCAGTCATTGAACTGCACGCCGAGCTTGAAGGTGCCCTGCGTGTTCTGCATGAACTCGATATCGTGGACGCCGAGCAGATCGTTGAACAGCTTGAGATGGGGCACCGTGCCCTCGCCGACACCGACCATGCCGATCTCTTCGGATTCGACCAGGCGGATCGAATACGCGGGGCCGAGTACCTTGGCGAACGCTGCCGCGGCCATCCAGCCGGCGGTGCCGCCGCCGACAATGACAATGTTCTTGATGCGAGGATCGGTCATGCGAAGCCTGCGAGTAGTGAGAGGGTGTTCACGGCGGAGTGCCGCAAAACAAAGCCCGCACAGAGCGGGCTTTGTTTCAGGCCGGTATGCCGTTGCCGGCATGAGCCTTCACAAGCGTGCCTAGAAGTTTATGCCCATTGATACCTTCAACGTGCGCGGGTAACCGGTGATGTCGCCGGTCGGGTTGAAGATTACTGGGGTCTTGTTCTTCACGCCGCCGGTGCCCCAGCTTTCCAGATAATCGACGTAGTTGTCCCAGTTGAATGCATTGATCAAGTCGACGCGGACATAGGCGTTGAGAGCATGGTAGATCCTGAAGTTCTTGGTGGCCTGGAAGTCGAGATCGCGATAACCGAAGATCTTGGGGCCGAACAGGAAGCGCCCCTCACCCGGTGGCACCACCGAGGCCGAGTAGCAGCCGCTGCCGGCCACGCCATTGCTGTCCTGGTTGGTGGCTGGCGCTCCGTAGCAGGCCAGGTTGAGATCAGGAATCGGGGTGGCCAGGGTCAGCTTGGCGCCCATCACGAAGCCCCATGGGCCATCCAGCGTGCCGGTGACCACCAGGCGGTGCTTGGCAACGCCGGAGCCGGTGAACGGATAGTTGCCGATCTTCTCGTAGTCGAACGCGTATTGGTCGGTCGGATCGCTGTTGTCGTTGTTCTGACGCGATTGACTGTAGGTATAGGCGATCGTCGTGCCCCAGTGCGATTCCTTGGTATAGGGCTTTTCGGCGTACAACAGCAGCTGGGTAGTGTCGGTTTTCACGCCGTTGTTGCCGATGATCAGGCTGCCGAAACCCGGGATGCCGTTGCCCCACGGTTGACTGCCGTTCTGCCAGAAACTGCCGTTCGGATAGCGGTTGCCGAGGGTGAAGACCAGGCCGTCGTAGCTGCGCACCTCGGCGAACGTGACGCTGGTGTTCCAGTCGCCGATCTTGTTGCGCATACCGATGCTGAACTGGTCGGAGTGCGGCGCCTTCAGGTTGTTGTTGACCATGTCGACTTCCTTGCCGAGGGTGGTTCCAGCAACCAGGGCCTGCAGAGTCGGAATGCTCAGGTAGGACGGATCCCATGTGTAGCAGGAGTTCTGGCCGACCACGCAGGGTACATCGGGCGTGTTGAAGTTGAGCGTGGGCTGCGACAGTACCGACTTGGTCTGCTCGACCTGCAGCGACTCGAACAGGTCACGGTCGTAGGAGCGGCCGACACCGCCGAAGACCACGTGGTTTTCGTCGCCGTCGATGTCATAGGAGAAACCGAAGCGCGGCTGCCATTCGTTCTTTGGTGCCTTGCGGTTGTTGCCGGTGCTGATGTAGTCGTTGACGTTGACGCCGCCCTTGGCCAGCGTCTGCGCGTAGGTCTGCCCGGCCGGTGCATTCGGATCTTGGCTGTTGAATGCCGCGATCACGTTCGCCGGAGTGACATAGTTGAGGTATGACGGGGTCTCCTCGTAGTCCCAGCGCACGCCAAGGTTCAGAGTCAGATGGTCGTCGATCGCCCAGTCATCCTGGATATAAGTGCCGAACTGCTTGTCCGAGCTGGTGGCGACCGGGCTCAGGCCCGGCGTCGGCGAGCCGAACTGCACCTTGTACGGAATCGACTCGGTGCCAGCGGAAGTGACCGCATAGTTGTAGAGCGCGTTGGAGTCGCCCGCATCCTGCGCGGTCAACTTCACCGCCTTGTACTTGACGCCCATCTTGATCACATGGTCGCCATGCCACTCGAAGTCGTTGAAGGTCAGGTCGTCCTGCAAGGCCGGACCTTTCTGGCCCTTGTTCTGCTGGGCCAGCGGCGAATTGCCGGTCTGCAGGATCGTGGTGTTCAACTGCGCTCCGGTCAGCGTATAAGCATTGCCGTCACCGATAAGCACCGGCGTCGGCGTGTAGAACGCATCCTCATAGGTGGCTTGCAGGCGGTTGAACCAGCTGTCGGTGCTGTGATCCCAGCGGATGTCCAAACGCTTGTCAGTGTTGAGTGTGTTGAGCGCAGCTGATGCTGTGTCGACACCGCCGATGCCGCTGATGGAGGTTTCGTGGCGATAGTGGCCGCTGATCTCGAAACGGTCCTTGTCGGACGGTTCGAAGTCGACCTTGCCGAACCAGTCGTTCTCCTTGAACGGCAGGCCGACCGGTCCAATCTGCGACTGTACGTCAGCGGGCAACAGGCTGTTGTAGCCGGAGACACCCGGCGTCACGGTTTTCGGGGTGTCGTATTCCTTGCCTTCGTAGGCGATGAAGAAGTGTGCCTTGTCCTGCAGGATCGGGCCGCCGAGGTCGAAGCCATAATCCTTTTCATGCGACGGGGTCTTGAAGTGCACATACTGCTCGAAGGGTGTCTCCGCGCGCATCACGGTATTGGTGAAGCTGCCGAACACGTCGCCATGGAACTGGTTGGTACCGGACTTGGTTTCGGCAGTGACCGCGGCGCTGGATATCTGGTCGTATTCCGCCTTGTAATTGGAGGTGATGACCTTGTATTCGCCGATCGCCAGCTGCGGGAACGGGTTGCCCTGACTGGCGTTCTGCCCGGTGACGCCACCTGACAACACGTAATTTTTCTGGCCGACGCCGTCGATGTAGACATTGATCCCGCTGCTCGCCTGTGCGCCGGAGCGCAGGCTGGTGGTGCCATCCGAATTCCGGGTGAACACCATGCCGGGCACGGTGTCGGCGAACTCGAGGAAGTTGCGTGAAGCCTCAGGCGTGGTGTTGATCTGATGCAGCGATACCCCGGTGCCTACTTCGGAAGTCTTCACTTCCTGCAGGCTGATTGCGGAGGCGGAGACCGTCACCGCCTTGAGGTTGGTCGCGTTGGTTGCCGATGCTGCTGGCGCATTGGTCAAGTTAAGGGTGGCCGTAGAGGCCACGCTGAGCGTGACCGTCCTTTCGGTACCCGGCCCGGCATCCACCGTATAGGTGCCAGGTGGCAGGCCGACCAGCGCATAGCTGCCGTCGGTGTCGGCCTTGGTGCGTCTTACCGCACCGGTGGAAATCTGCTTGGCCGTCACCACAGCGCCAGCGGTGGCGTGACCGCGCAAGTTGGCGTCGGAGCTTGCCGCAATCGAAAGCACCGAGGTGCTGACGGCGAGCGCAGTTACCGATGCCTTGATGAGGTTGGCGAGCAGTTTCTTCTTGAAGTTCATGGGCGTGTTCATGGTTCCCCTCCCGGATATCAACTGACTTGTTTTCGGTAGCTACTTTTTTGACGAACGATGCGTGTGTGCGGATGACACTTTGGTGAGATTCGCGCCGCAACTTTCGCGGACGACGATTTCGCAGCCGAGCGTTTGCGCGGATGTGGGTGGCTGTTCGGTGCTTTCGAGCCGCTCGGCGAGATGTTCCAGCGCGCTTCGGCCCAGCTCCGCGATGCGCACGCGCACCGTACTGAGCGTCGGGGTGACGTAGCGCGCGATAGGAATGTCATCGAACCCGGCCAGCGCGATGTCCCGCGGCACGTTCACGCCGGCCTCCCGAAACGCGTACAAACAGCCCACCGCCATCATGTCGTTGGCCGCGAACACGGCATGTGGGCGTGTCTTCTGCGCCAGCAGCTGCTGACCGGCGCGATAGCCGGATTCCTCGCTGAAGTCGCCAGCGATGACATTCCGCGGTTCGTTCGGTGCACCGGCAGCCATCGCTTCGCGATAACCCTGCTCGCGCTGCTGTGCATCGAAGTTGCCCGCCGGACCGGCGATATGCGCGATGCGGGTGTGACCTGCATCAAGCAGATGTCGCACCATCGCGCACGCGCCACCGTGGTTGTCGATGTTGAGAACGGAGTACGCGCTGCTTTTCACCGCGCTGTTGAGCAGTACAGCGGGCACCGCGGCCGACAGGTTGGCATGCAGGAAAGCCGCATCCACGCGTGCCGAGAGGATCAGCATGCCGTCGACGCGGCCCTGCATCGCGCGCAAGGCGGCGGCGGCATCCTCGAGACCGTCGTGCGAACTGGAAACCAGCAGATGCAGCCCGCGCGTGCGCGCCGCCAGATCGATGCCGCGGATCAGCTCGGAAAAGAACTCGCCATGCAGATCCGGCAACAGCGCACCGATGGTGTGCGTGCGTCGGGTGATCAGGGTGCGCGCGGCCGCATGCGGTACATAGCGCAGGCGGTTCGCAACCTCGCGGATGCGCTGGCCGGTTTCCGCGGTGACCCCGCCGCCGCCATTCAATGCACGCGAAACGGAGGCCACGGAAACCCCGGCCTCGCGCGCCACGTCTTTGATGGTTGTTGCCGCCATAAATGGGTCGTCCGATGGAATCGAAACCCTGCCGCCGCGCCAACGTAATCGTTTTCATGGCGTGTTGTAAAGCACTCGTAAACAAGAGTTTTGTTGCGGCGCAAAAGGTTTTCGCATACCACCCGGAAGCGCAGTGGGCAAGCCGCCGGATACGTGGCTGGAGAGCGATCAAAGCCGAGAAATAGGGTTGCGGCGACGCAGCAACTGAGCAGAAGCCGCGGTCATGCCGACGCGACCTTTGTTAACCGGATGGTTGAGCCAGTCGCGAATAACCGGCCGCCATGTCGCGTTCCGCGACCCAGCTATGCGGTTCGCGTCGGGCGCGTCGTCGTAGTGATCCAGTGACAGCTTTTCGATAGCCCATCGACTTGCCTTGTCGATCAGGCCCGTTGAGAGGGAGCGGCATCGGCGTGCTTTGGCAAGGTTGATGCTTCCTCAACAACAGGTCTCGCAATGTGCGCGGCATTGGGTTCCAAAACGGCAGTTTTCCCTGCCTGGACTGACCCGATGAAGCCTGATGAGACAAAAAAGGTCACCTCCGGGCGCAGCGGATTTGCCGAATAGTTAAAAAATCCGTCAGGCCGTTAAATCTGGGTTAATATTTGTAGACTCAAGCGACTGTATCCTTAACCTCCTGCAGCAAGTGAACAAACTACAGACAAGTTATTGTTTTTAAATACCATGATGACCCTCCTGACCCTGCTTTTTGCGCTTCTAGCCGTGCTGCTCGCCAGCGCGCTCAGGCATGTGCCGGCTGGTCAGGTGTACAGCCTGTATCGCCGAGGCAAACCCTCCAGGCTGCTGCAGCCGGGCATCCACGTGGTGCTGCCGCTGCTGGATCGGGTCGCGCACAAGATCAACCTGTCTGGTCAGATGCTGCGCTTCGAGGAGCCACTGGCCGATGCGCATGACGTGCGCGGAACGGTGTACTGGCAGGTGCTGGAGCCGGAACGCGCCGATGCCGTGTTCGAACAGGTCGATCAGCTGATCCGCCGCGGGACTCACGATGCCTTGCATGACGAGCCGGAAGTCGAACGCGCGGATCGTCGTGACCTGGGTGCACGCCTGAAGCAATCGCTGAATCATGCATTGCGCGAACGCGGCATGATGGTGACCCGGGTCGAACTGGATGTAGCCTGAGTATTGAATCGCGCCAGGGCGCCCGAGAGCGTCCGCGCCACAGGGGATTTGAGAGCCTTGAAACCCGCTACGGCGGGTTTTCTTTTGCCAATTTCAGGCGTGATGCCGCTGGCATCGTCGCGCTCCGGCGCGGATACTGCCGGCCCCGGATCACACAGAGGAAGCACCATGGCAGCGCGTGACGCCTTGCAGGCTCGGCTGGAACAAGGCATCGCCACCTTGGGACTCACCCTGCCGGCTGAGGCGGTACCACGGCTGCTCGACTATCAGGCCTTGCTGGAACGCTGGAATGCGGCCTACAACCTCACCGCCGTGCGCGATCCGGCGGAAATGATCACCCGCCACCTGCTCGATTCGCTGGCGATCCTGCCGTATGTGCAAGGCGCCACGCTGGCCGACCTCGGCACCGGACCGGGCCTCCCCGGCATTCCGCTGGCGATCGCCGCGCCGGGGCGCGAGATTCTGCTGGTTGATTCCAATGGCAAGAAGGTGCGCTTCCTGCGCGAGGCGATCCGTGCGCTCAAGCTCGAAGGTGTGCGCGCCGTGCAGTCGAGGGTGGAAGACATCGAGGGCCAGTACGACTGCGTCACCGCGCGTGCGTTTGCCAGTCTCGCCGACATGCTCGGTTGGGGCGGCCATCTGCTGGCGCCGGGCGGGATCTGGCTGGCGATGAAGGGCAAGCGGCCGGATGACGAGTTGGCGGGCATCCCGGCGGGGTTCGTGGTGCGTAGTACGCATGAACTGGCGGTGCCGGGCTTGCCGGCCGAGCGTCATCTGCTGGTGCTCGGTCGCGTTTGATCTGAAACGCGTTATTCGTCCAGCACGCAGCCGTTGCTCTCGATCACCTGCGCATACAGCTTCGCGCTGGCCTTGGGCGTGCGCTGCTGGGTGGCGAAGTCGACGTGGTACAGCCCGAAGCGCTTGGAGAAACCCAGCGACCACTCCAGGTTGTCCATCAACGACCAGGCGTAATAACCCTTCAGGTTCACTCCGGCGTCGATCGCGCGGTGCAGCGCCTTGAGGTGCTTGCGCAGATAGCCGGTGCGCAGTGGATCGTCGAGCACGCCGTTCTCGGCCACCGGCGGATCGTAGAAAGCGGAACCGTTTTCGGTGATGTACAGCGGGATGTCGCCATAGCGCTGCTTGAACCAGGTCAACGTGTCAGTGAGGCCTTGCTCGAACACTTCCCATCCAGTCTCGGTATGGGTCCGGTTCGGCTGGCGCACCGGCACGGCCTTCAGCGGATACGCCTTCGGGTCGTGCTTCACGACAGCGCGGGTGTAGTAATTGATGCCGACGTAATCCACTTTCTGGTTCGTCAGTTTGAAATCATCCTGCGGAAAATCCGGCCACGCTTCGCCGAAGATTTCCTGCAGCTCGGGCGGGTAGCTGCCAAGCAGCGCCGGATCGGCGAACTGCTGGTTCATGTAGGCGTGCGCGCGACGGGTCGCGGCGAGATCCTCGGCGCTGTCCGAATGCGGATATTTCGGCTCGATGTTGAACACCACGCCGATCTCGTGCTTGCCGTGCGCGCGATACGCCTGGATGCCGGCGCCGCTGGCGCGCATCAGGTTGTGCGCAGCGATCGGCGCCTCGAACTTGTTGCGATGACCCGGCGCCAGCGCACCGTGCAGGTAGCCGCCATCGGTGACCACCCACGGCTCGTTGAGGGTGGACCAGCGCGGCACACGGTCATCCAGCGCCTTGAACATCACCTCGGCGTATTCGGCGAACCAGTGTGCGATGTCGCGGTTGAGCCAGCCGCCGCGGTCGTCCAGTGCGGCCGGCAGATCCCAGTGGAACAGCGTGGCGTTCGGCGCGATGCCGTTTTCCAGCAGTTCGTCGACCAGTCGCGAATAGAAGTCCAACCCCTTCGGGTTGATCCGACCGGTGCCTTCGGGCAGTACGCGCGCCCAGTTGATGCTGAAGCGGTAACCCTGCAGGCCCAGCGCCTTCATCAGCTGCACGTCGTCCTTGTAGCGGCGGTAGTGATCGCAGGCGACATCGCCGGTATCGCCGTTGACCATCATGCCCGGCGTATGCGCGAAGCGCTGCCAGATGCTGGGGCCGGCACCATCGGCCAGCGGCGAGCCTTCGATCTGATAGGCCGAAGTGGCAGCGCCCCAGTGGAAGCCGTCTGGAAAGCGGAAACTGCGGCGTGTCATGGTGCTCCCTGCAACTCGAAGTGCTTGATGTAAACGATTACGCGGGCAGAATAGCCCAATGCCCCGCCGCTGTGCAGACAAGCGCATGCTCCGGCGAGGGCGGGCCATCGTGGCCAACTGCACCGGAGATGTCGATGGCCGCCGTACGCCTGGATCAGCTGCGCAAGGTCTACCCGAACGGCAACGTCGGTGTGGCCGGGGCCAGCTTCGCTATCGCCGATGGCGAACTGCTGGTGCTGGTGGGGCCTTCCGGCTGTGGCAAGACCACCTTGCTTCGGATGATCGCCGGGCTGGAAACGATAAGTGGGGGCACCCTCAGCATCGATGGTCGGGTGGTCAACGAGGTGGCGCCGAAGGATCGCGACATCGCCATGGTGTTCCAGAACTATGCGCTGTACCCGCACATGACGGTGGCCGAGAACCTCGGCTTCGGCCTGAAGCTGCGTGGGCACAAGCAGGCCGACATCGATCAGCGGGTGGCTGCGGCGGCGAAGACATTGGAGCTGGAGGCGCGGCTCAGCTCGCGTCCGGCGGCACTGTCCGGTGGACAGCGTCAGCGCGTGGCGCTGGGTCGGGCGCTGGTGCGCGACCCCAAGGTCTTCCTGCTGGACGAACCGCTGTCCAATCTGGACGCCAAGCTGCGGCTGTCGATGCGGGTGGAGATCGCGCGGCTGCATCGCCAGCTCAAGGCCACCATGATCTACGTCACCCACGACCAGATCGAGGCAATGACGTTGGGGCAGCGCATCGTGGTGCTCGATGGCGGGGTGATCCAGCAGATCGACACGCCGATGAATCTTTACGGGAAACCCGCCAACCTGTTCGTCGCCGGTTTCGTCGGCAGTCCGGCGATGAACCTGCTGTCCGGCACGCTGCGCCACGATCGCGGCTGGGTGCTGGCCACCGCACACGGCGATATCGTGCTGGGTGAACCACCACAGGCATCGGCCTGGGAACCGTGGCGCGACCGTAAGGTGGTGCTGGGGATCCGCCCGGAGGATCTGCAGCCGCGGGACGCCAGCGATGCCGCATTCAGCGCCCAGCTGGAGGTGCTGGAGCCGGTCGGCAACGAGATTTTCCTCAACCTGCGCCATGGTGCGCAGGCGCTGGTTTCACGGGTGTCGCCGCGGGCCTTGCCCGAGCCGGGCAGCACGGTACCGCTGGGTTTGGTGGCGCCGCGGCTGCACCTGTTCGATGCCGCCAGCGGCGCGCGGATCGACGCCTGAGGGCGGCCGGCACTCGGCGGAGTGAGGCATTACACTAAACCCTCTCCTGCGTACGGTAGCTATCCATCCATGGCCCGCATCATCGCTGTCGCCAACCAGAAAGGCGGCGTCGGCAAGACCACCACTGCCGTCAATCTCGCCGCTGCGCTGGCCGCCGCGAAGCGCAAGGTATTGCTGGTCGACCTGGATCCGCAGGGCAATGCGACGATGGCCTCGGGCATCAACAAGCGCGATGCCAAGCCGGGTGGTTGTGAGGTGCTGCTGGAGGAAGTGGAGATCAGCGCGGCGATCGTGCCGACCGATGCGCATTACGACCTGCTGCCGGGCAACGGCGATCTCACCGCCGCCGAGCTGAAGCTGATGGATGCGCTGGCGCGCGAGCACCGGCTGAAGGAATTGCTGGCGAAGATCTCGGCGAACTACCACACCATCCTGATCGATTGCCCGCCGTCGCTGAACCTGCTCACCCTGAATGCGCTGACGGCTGCCGATGGCGTGCTGATCCCGGTGCAATGCGAGTACTTCGCGCTGGAGGGTCTGTCCAGCCTGCTGGACACGGTCAAGGCGGTACGTCACCGGTTGAATCCAACGCTGGAGATCGAGGGCCTGCTGCGCACCATGTACGACGTGCGCAACAACCTCGGCAACGAGGTCTCCGCCCAGCTCACCCAGCATTTCGGCGACAAGGTGCTGCGTTCGATCATCCCGCGCAACGTGCGCCTGGCCGAGGCGCCCAGCCACGGGCAGCCGATCCATCTTTACGACCGCAGTTCGCGTGGAGCGATTGCCTACATCGGTCTGGCCGGCGAAATCATCCGGCGCGAGCGTGCGCTGACCCGCACCGATCCGGTCGAAGACATTGAACCGCCCGCGGCAGCACCCGCGCACGGCGACAGCGGCCCGACGCTCAAGGCGCCGGCCGCCAACCATCAGGAATAAAGCATGGCTGCTGCGAAGAAACGTGGATTGGGACGTGGGCTCGATGCCCTGCTTGGCGGCGACGGCGAGGCCTCGCCGTCGGTGATCGCGCAGGAAGGCGAGCTGCGCATGCTGCCGATCCAGCAGATCCAGCCGGGCAAGTATCAGCCGCGCCGGCACTGGAACGACGAGGCGCTGGACGAACTGGCCGCGTCGATCAAGGCGCAGGGTGTGATCCAGCCGGTGGTGGTGCGCGAACTCGGCAAGAACAGCTACGAGCTGATCGCCGGTGAACGCCGCTGGCGCGCCGCGCAGCGTGCCCAGTTGGGCGAGATTCCGGCGCTGATCAAGAAAGTGTCCGAAGAAGCCGTGCCGGCGATGGCACTCATCGAAAACATTCAGCGCCAGGACCTCACTCCGCTGGAAGAAGCCGATGCGTTGAAGCGCCTGATCGACGACTTCGACCTCACCCACCAGCAGGCCGCCGACGCGGTCGGCCGCTCGCGCGCATCCGTGTCGAACATGCTGCGGCTCACCGAGATGCCGGAATCGATCAAGCGGCTTCTCGACGAAGGCAAGCTGGAAATGGGCCACGCCCGCTGCCTGCTGACCCTGCCCGAGCACGATGCCGAAAGGCTGGCGCTGGAAGCGGCGCGCCACGGCTGGAGCGTGCGCGAGCTGGAAGAAGCCGCGCGCCGTGCGCAGCAGGCGCCGAAGGGCAAGGCGAAGAGCACGCCGTCGCGCGATGCCAACATCGCCGATCTGGAGCGCCAGCTCAGCGAACGCTTTGCCACCCGCGTCGAACTGGCACAGGGTCGTGGCAGCCGCGGCAAGCTGGTGATCCACTACCACAGCAACGATGAGCTGGAAGGGATTCTCGGCAAGATCCGCTGAGGCTCTGAAGCTTTGCATCCTCCCCTCCAAGCAGGGGAGGAGCGGTCAGTGCTGTCGGAGGAAGCGCGCTCAGCCGCTTGGCATTAAACTGCACTCCTGCTGCGTCGAATGCAGCCGTTGCCCCTGCTGAAAGGCTTCCCCCATGCCGCAACTTTCCGTCGTCGTCCCCGTTTTCAACGAGCGCGACAATATCCCGCCGCTGCTTGCCGAAATCGCCACCGCCCTGCGTGGCAAGGTCGATTACGAAGTCATCTACATCGATGACGACTCCAGCGACGACAGTCGCGCGGTGCTGGGTGCACAGAAGGCCGTGCACCCGGAATTGCGCGTGCTGCACCATGTCACCCGCAGCGGACAGAGCACCGCGGTCTGGAACGGCGTGCGCGAAGCCAAGTCACCGTGGATCGCCACACTCGATGGCGACGGCCAGAACGATCCGGCGGATATTCCGAAGCTGCTCGCCGCGCGCGATACCGCCGTCGCCGAAGCGCGGCTGTTCGCCGGCTGGCGCACCACCCGGCGCGACAGCTTCAACAAGCGGATCTCCTCGAAGATCGCCAACGCGGTGCGCTCGCGCATGCTGCGCGATGCCACGCCGGATACCGGTTGCGGCTTGAAGCTGTTCGATCGTGAGGTGTTCCTGCGCCTGCCCTACTTCGATCACATGCACCGCTACCTGCCGGCATTGGTCAAGCGCGCCGGCTTCCAGAGCCAGAGCGTGCCGGTGGGTCATCGCCCGCGCACCGCCGGCGTGTCCAAGTACGGCATGCTCGATCGGCTTTGGGTCGGCTTGGCCGACCTGCGTGGCGTGGCGTGGCTGATGCGTCGTGGCAAGGTGACCCAGGTCGAAGAGCTCTGAGTCGAGGAACTCTGATCCATATCACGCCGGACTGATCCGGTCGTCGTATGCTGGGAATCTTCCGTTTGAGAGATCGCCCATGAGCATCGTCATCAAGCGCGTCTACGAACCGGCCGCGAAGGCCGACGGTTACCGCGTGTTGATCGACCGGCTATGGCCGCGCGGGTTGAAGAAGGAAGCGGTGCCGCTGGATCAGTGGGCGAAGGAGCTGGCGCCATCCACCGCGTTGCGCCAGTGGTTCGGGCACGAGCCGGCACGCTGGGATGGCTTCCGGCATCGCTACGCCACCGAGCTGGATGCGCTGGCCGAGCACTGGCGCCCGCTGGCCGAGCGCGCGGCACGGCACGTGGTCACCCTGCTCTACGGTGCGCGCGACGAGGAACACAACAACGCCGTCGCGCTGAAGGCCTATCTGGAAAACTGGTTGCACTCGCACGGCCCGCGTTGAGACCGTCGAACCCGTATGCGGTCTAGGGTTGGCGCTGTGGCGTCGCCGACTTCGACCAGTGCGCCAGCGCCTCGCGCGTCTGTTCGCGACCGCGTTCGATCAGCTCGCGGGCACGGTAGAACTCATACGCGGTGGATACGTTGCGCGGCAGCTGGATCAGCAGGTCCGGCTCGTACGCGGCCAGACGCAGGCGCGAGAGGTTCGCCTGCATCAGGTCCATCGACTGGTTGAGCAGATCCCAGGCACCCGGCTCGCGTGGCTTGCCTTCGCTGTGCGGCAGCAGTCGGCCGAAGAATTCGCCGAGACGGTGACGATAGCTGGTCTCGTCCACGGGCTCGTCGTCAGTGGCCGTCACGACTGGCGCCAGCTGTGCCGGACCATCCATGCTGACCGCGAACAGGTAGTCGGCCGGATCGCGAATCAGCGGCGTGACCGGTACCGGATTCAGCAGCGCGCCGTCGAGCAGTCGGCGCCCGTCGACCGTATACGGACGGAACACCGTCGGGATCGAGATCGAGGCGCGGATCGCATCGAACAGCGAGCCGCGGGTCAGCCATACCTCACGCTCGCGATCGAGGTCGGTGGCCACCGCGGTGAAGGCGAGCGGCAGTTCCTGGATGCAGACGTCGCCGATCAATTCACGCAACGTACCGATGATTTTCTCGCCCTTGATCAGGCCGCCACCGGAAAACGTCCAGTCGAGCAACTTGAACACGTCGAGCCTGGCCAACGTGCAGGCCCAGTCGCGATACACATCGAGCTTGCCCATCGCATATACGCCACCGATCAAGGCGCCCATCGAAGTGCCGGCAATCGCGGTGATCTGGAATCCCTGCGCCTCGATCTCCTCGATCACGCCGATATGCGCCAGCCCCTTCGCGCCACCAGCGCCGAGTGCCAGCGCCACGGTGGGCTTGCGTGGCGTAACGGCGTCGGCCGGTGCGGCGCTGGTTTCGGCGATATCGGTATGGCTCATCGTGGAGGCCGGCTCATGCCAATGTCTGCTGGTAACCGCCCAGTGCCAGCTGCAGCAGGATCTTCATTTCCTCGCGCAGCGGCAGCGGCGCCACCACCTCCGCATCCGGGCCGTACTTGAGCACGTCCATCAGCAGCTCCTTGGAATTGGAGTAGGGCACTTTCAGCTCGTAGCGGCCATCGGGCAGCCATTCGCCTTTCTGCTGCGAATGCCAGTGTTCGTCGGCGACCCAGCGTGCGGCATGCGGCGAGAAGCGCAGGGTCGCCCACGCCTTCGGTTTGCCGGCGAAGATGCCGTAGCTGGAGGCGAGCAGTTCGTTGAGATCATTTTCGCCGACATCGATCGCCGCGGCGTCCAACGCATGCGCCTCGGCGATGCGATCCACCGCGAAACTGCGCAATGCCTCGCGGTCGTGATCCCACACGTCGAGGTACCAGTTGTCGCGGTAATGGGTCAGCCGCTGCGGCGACACGGTGCGGTGGCTGTCGGCATTGGTGGTGCGCGCGCGGTAGCGGAAGCGCAGCTGCTTCCGCTCCAGCACCGCACCAGCGACGATGCGGAACACCTGCTGATCCAGCTTGCGTTCGCCCCATGGAATCACCCGGATGCGCTCGATCGGCAGCGCCTTGCCGCTGCCCTGATCGGACAACAGCCCCTCGATACGCGCCTTGAACGGCGCCAGCGCACCGGCCAGCACGCCGGGACCGGAACGGCTGATCAGCTCGTTCAAAGCCAGCAGTGCGGACAACTCGTCGGAGGTCAGCCACAGTCCCGGCAGCTCGAAGCGCTCGCCTTCGCCGACCTCGTAACGGAATGCGGCCTGCTCGCCGCCGGCACTTTCGATCGGTGCCCGCAGCGCGTCGCGCAGAAACGCGATATCGCGATACAACGTGGCGCGCGAGCACTCGAGTTCACCCAACAGGCGCGACAGCGGAACCGGGTAGTGCGCCGATTTCAGCAAACGGTGCAGGCTCAGTATGCGTTCGTAACGATCCATGGATTCGGCGGCATATCGTGGGGAAGGGCGCTATGTAGCATGGTGGCGGCCCGAGGTGGCCGCAAGTCGTGCCCTTGCGCCACGAGCGTTGGGCTGCCGGGTGTACTCGCGAATGCCGGGACCATGCTTGCATATCAAGCACACCTGCCAATGGCGCGACCTGCCAAGCTGAAATCACCGGGCAGCCTGAACCGCGCTGCCATGCCGTTCATTGGGTGTTCAAGCCAAATCGTTAAGGTACGCATCACTATTAATTAACAAATGGACTGCCCCGATGAAAAAGACCTTGATCGCCGGCCTGCTGCTGACGGCTCTCACGAGCTTTGCCGTGCAGGCCCAGGATGCTGCAGCCACGCCGACCCCTGCCAGCAACAATGGCGGCTGGACCGGTTCGGGCGAATTCGGTTTCGCCTCCGCCACCGGCAATACCCGTTCCCAGAATATCGACGCCAAGCTTGGCTTGAACCAGGAAAACGACCAGTGGAAGAACAACTTCTTCCTCGACGCCCTGCGCGCCAAGAGCCAGCTGAAGGTAGTCGATGCCGCCGGCAACACCACCAACGAGTACAACACCACCGCGAACCGCTATGACGGCGGCGCCTCGGTCGGCTTCAAGTTCGATCCGCGCAGCTACATCGTCGGTGCCGCCCGCTACGAGCACGATGAATTCGGCGCCAACCTGTGGCAGGGCGTGGTCTCGCTCGGTTATGGCTACATCGCGCTGAAGGATGACCGCAACGAGCTGTCGTTCGAAATCGGCCCGGGTTACAAGGAATACCGCCCGGCCAACGTCGATATCGTGGTCAATGGCGTCCTCGTGCCACAACAGCAGTCGACCCTGAACGAAGTGATCGCCCGTGGCCTGGTCAACTACAAGCTCCAGATCTCCACCAATACCGCGTTCGAGGACACGTTCCTGATGGAAGCGGGCTCGAAGAACACCTACCTGCAGAACGATGCCGGTCTCGCGGTGAGCATGACCTCGAAGCTGGCGCTGAAGGTCGGCTTCCAGGTGCGCCACAACAGCGACGTGCTGCCGGGCATCAAGAAGATGGACACACTGGCCACGACCAACCTGGTTTATAAGTTCTAAATCGATTCCGGTCAGGGCTCGCTGGATCGATGGCCCTCCCGCGCAAGCGGGAGGGCCGTTTTCGTTGCGCCATCCTGGATCAGAGCCCGAGCAGTTCGCCCGCGCCTTGCGCCAGCAGCGCGGCGGCGACCTGCTGGCCCAACGCGATGGCCTGATCGTCGGGACTGCTGCCCTCGGCATGCAGCAAGCGGCCGCTGGCCGCATCGCCGACCATGCCGCGCAGATGCAACCGGTGTTCACCGAGCACGCACCATGCGCCGACCGGCACCGTGCAGCTGCCGCCGAGTGCCTGGTTCATCGCACGCTCGGCGGTGATGGTGAGACGGGTGTCCGCATCGTCCAGTGCAGCCAGCAGGGCCAGCACATGGGACTGCCCTTCGCGGGCCTCGATCGCAATCGCCGCCTGGCCCGGTGCCGGCAGCCAGTCCGGCGCGGCCAGCCGTGAACGGATGCGTGCGGCCAAACCCAGCCGCTCCAGCCCGGCACAGGCCAGCACGATCGCGTCGTAGTTGCCGGCATCGAGCTTGCCCAGCCGGGTGCCGACATTGCCGCGCAGGTCGAGCAGCACCAGATCCGGCCGCAGCGAGCACAGTTGCGCCTGCCGCCGGAGTGACGAAGTGCCGACCCGTGCGCCGTGAGGCAGCGCCGCAAGATCCGGGTAGTGGTTGCTGACAAACGCATCCGCCGCATCGGCGCGCGGCAGGATCGCCGGCAGCACGAAACCCGGTTCCAGCTGGGCCGGCACGTCCTTCAGCGAATGCACCGCCAGATCGGCGCGACCTTCCAGCATCGCCACCTCGAGTTCCTTCAGGAACAGACCCTTGCCGCCGATCGTCGCCAGCGGCTGGTCGAGGATTTCGTCGCCGCGGGTGCTCATCGGCACCAGTTCCACCGTCAATCCCGGATGCGCCGCGCGCAGCAGGGCGGCGACATGCTCGGCCTGCCACAGCGCGAGCGCGCTCTTGCGGGTAGCGATACGCAGGATGGAGGGATTCATCGGAACTCCGCGACATTCGGCAAGGTCGCATTGTCGCGTAGTTCCGCGTACGGGTGCAGCGGCGTATCGGCGCAGGGCGGGTGCGCCGCCCACGACGGACAGCTACGATGGTCGGCCTCGTGGTCATCATGTCGTTACCTGGCGGCCCAGCTGGACTTCATTCAAGCAGGGAAACATTGTGAGTCGGATGCCGGGCCTCGATTTGTTGCGTGCCATCGCGATCGTGTGGGTGATGCTGTTCCATTCGTACATCGTCGGTGGCATCGGCGAGCGCTTTGCCCTGCTGGAAAGTTACGGCTGGATCGGCGTCGACCTGTTCTTCGTGCTGAGCGGTTACCTGATCGGTTCGCAATTGTTGAAGCCGCTGAGCCGTGGCGAGCCGCTGGCGTTCGGCAATTTCTATCTGCGCCGCTCGCTCCGTGTATTGCCGGCGTATCTGATGGTGCTTGCGCTGTACTTCAGCGTGCCGGGTTTCCGCGAGGCGGACGGCATCCAGCCGCTGTGGCAGTTCCTCACCTATACGGTCAATCTGCTGATCGACTATCAGCACAACAAGGCGTTCTCGCACGTGTGGTCGCTGTGCGTGGAAGAGCATTTCTATCTGCTGTTTCCCTTGCTGGCCTGGTGGTTGATGCGGCGCCCGTCGCTGGCGAAATTCATCGGTCTATGTGTCGCGGTGGTGCTGGCGGGCATGGCCATCCGCGGTTACGTCTGGCTACATGAATTAGTGCCGGCGCAAAGCACCAGCGAGTTCGGCCTGCGCTTCGTCGAGGGCATCTATTACCCGACCTATACCCGGCTCGATGGCTTGCTCGCCGGCGTGGTGCTGGCGGCGATCCAGGCGTTCCGTCCTGCGAGGTGGCAGCAGATGCAGGAGCGGGCTAACCGGGTGTTGCTACCGCTGGGTCTGCTGATCACGGCGTTGGCGATGTGGCTGTTCCGCGATCGCGCCGGTCTGTTGCCGAGCGTGATCGGTTATCCCTTGTTGTCATTCGGCTTCGCCTTGCTGGTGGCTGCCGCTGCCGGCGCACAAGGCTGGTTGGGTCGCTTGCGGATACCCGGTGTGGAGTGGCTGGCACTGACTTCCTACAGCCTGTACCTGATCCACAAGGCAATGTTTCATCTGGTTGAAAGCACGTTGCCGCCGCGGCTGCTGGAGCAGGGTGTGCTCACGTTCGCGATCTATGCGGTGGCAGCGTTGCTGGGTGGTGCCTTGTTGTACTACGGGGCCGAACGACCGTTTCTGCGACTGCGCGAACAGCTGCGTCACAGGAAGGCCGTTCCGGTCACGGCCGATGAAATGGCCGCGTCGACAGCGCAGATGCCATAACCTCCGACGCTGCTCGATCGCGCCGGATCAGCGCGCCAGCAACGCCTTCGCCCGTGCCACCACGTTGTCCACGGTGAAACCGTACTCGCGCAGCAACACGCCGGCCGGCGCGGAGGCGCCGAAGCGGTTGACGCCGAGCATGTCGCCCTTGGCGCCGACATAGCGATCCCAGCCCTGCGAGACGCCCAGCTCCACCGCGAGTCGTGCGGATACGTTCGGCGGCAGCACCTGATCGCGGTAGCTCTGCGGCTGCGCGTCGAACAGTTCCCAGCTCGGCATCGAGACGCAGCGCACGGCGACGCCCTCGGTCTGCAGCTGATCAGCGGCGGCGAGGATCAGGGCAACTTCGGAACCGCTGGCGATCAGGATCAAGGATGGCTTGCCGTCCTTCGCGTCGCTCAGCACATAGGCGCCCTGGCGCACGCCTTCGGCACTGGCGTAGCGCGTGCGGTCGAGCGTGGGCAGATCCTGTCGGGTCAGCGCCAGCAGTACCGGATGCTTCTCCGATTGCGCCGCCACCTTCCATGCCTCTGCGGTTTCATTCGCGTCGGCGGGGCGGATCACGGTGAGGTTGGGAATCGCGCGCAGGCTGGCCAGCTGTTCCACGGGTTCATGCGTGGGGCCGTCCTCGCCCACCGCGATGCTGTCGTGGGTGAATACGTGCACCACATGCACGCCCATCAGCGCGGCGAGCCGGATCGCCGGGCGCATGTAATCGGAGAAGATCAGGAAGGTCGAGCCGTACGGCAGGAAGCCGCCGTGCGCGGCCAGCCCGTTCGTGATCGCGCCCATCGCATGCTCACGCACGCCGAAGTGCAGATTGCGGCCGGCATAGCTCCAGCCGGCGCTGTCGGAACCTTGGGTGTCCTGTCCTGGCGTGGCGGCCGGGTTGAAGTCGCCGAATCCCTTCAGGTTGGTGTGCGTCGACGAGTCGAGATCCGCCGAGCCGCCAAACAGCGCGGGCAGTTTCGGCGCGAGCGCATTCATCACCTTGCCGCTGGCGACGCGGGTGGCGAGACCCTTGGCGTCGGCGGGGAATACGGGAATGTCCGCGTCCCAGCCAGCCGGCAATTCGCCGCGCAGGCGACCCTGCAATTCTTTCGCAAGATCGGGGAACGCCTTGGCATAGGCGTCCAGACGTCCATTCCATTCGGCCTCGGCCTTGGCGCCCTGATCGAGTGCCTCGCGGAAATGCGCCAGCGCGGGTTCCGGTTCCAGGAAATCGGGTTCGAGTGGCCAGCCGAGATTCTGCTTGGTCTTCTTCGTATCCTCGACACCGAGCGGCGAGCCGTGCGCCTTGAAACTGTCCTGCTCGGGCGAACCGAAACCGATATGCGTGCGCACCAGGATCAGCGACGGCCGCGTGGTGTCGGCGCGGGCGGCGTCCAGCGCGGCGCTGATCGCATCCACATCATTGCCGTCGGCCACGTGGATGATCTGCCAGCCATACGCCTCGAAGCGCTTGGCGCGATCCTCGGAGAACGTGATGTCGGTGCCGGCGGCGAGGGTGACGTAGTTGTCGTCGTACAGGCAGACCAGCTTGCCCAGCTTCAGATGCCCGGCCAGCGAGGCGGCTTCGCTGGCGACGCCTTCCATCAGGTCTCCATCGCTGACGATCGCCCAGGTGCGGTGGTCGATCACGTCATGGCCATCGCGGTTGTAGCGCGCAGCCAGATGCGCCTCGCCGATCGCCATGCCGACCGCATTCGCCAGGCCTTGGCCGAGCGGTCCGGTGGTCACTTCGACGCCGGACGTGTGGCCGTATTCGGGATGTCCCGGCGTCTTGCTGCCCCACTGACGGAACTGCTTGAGGTCATCCAGCGACAGCGCGTAACCGGTCACGTGCAGCAGGCTGTACAACAGCGCCGAGCCGTGGCCGGCCGACAGTACGAAGCGGTCGCGGTCGGGCCAGTGCGGATTCGCCGGATGATGTTTCAGCTGCTTCGTCCACAGCGCATACGCCATCGGCGCGGCGCCAAGCGGCAGGCCGGGATGGCCGCTGTTGGCCTTCTGCACCATGTCCACCGACAGGAAGCGAAGCGTGTTGATGCATTGCTGATCGAGCGCGCTGGACATGGTGGTTCTCCGGTGAGGAATCATTTGTAGGAGCGGCTTCAGCCGCGACGCTTTTGAGGCTGAAAGGAACCTCGGAGCAAGGGCATCGCGACTGAAGTCGCTCCTACAGGAAGGGACGGTGGTCAGGCCAGCGCGGCGTCGACGATCTTCTGTGCTTCGGCGAGCAGGCTCTGCAGGTGCTCCTGACTCTTGAAGCTTTCCGCGTAGATCTTGTAGATCGCTTCGGTGCCGGATGGCCGCGCGGCGAACCAGCCGCTGGCCGCCACGACCTTGATGCCGCCGATCGCGGCGCCGTTGCCCGGCGCCTTGTCGAGCACCTGCTCGATCTTCTCGCCGGCGAGTTGGTCGCTCTTCAATTGATCGGGTGACAGCTTGGCCAGCTTGGCCTGCTGCGCTGGCGTAGCGGCCGCTTCGACACGATCGGCGAATGGCTCGCCAAGTTCCTTGGCCAGCTGTGTATACAACTCGCCGGGATCCTTGCCCTGGCGCGCGGTGATCTCGGCCGACAACAGCGCTGGCACCAGGCCGTCCTTGTCGGTGGTCCATACCGAGCCATCATGGCGCAGCAGCGAGGCGCCCGCGCTCTCTTCGCAGCCGAAGCCGAGCGAGCCATCGAACAGACCTTCGGAAAACCACTTGAAGCCGACCGGCACTTCATACAGCGAGCGGCCCAGCCGCTTCACTACGCGATCGATCAGCGCAGTGGTGACCACGGTCTTGCCGACGGCGGCCTTGGGATTCCAGTTCGGCCGATGCTGAAACAGGTAATCGACCAGTACCGACAGGTAACGGTTCGGCTCCATCAGGCCGCTGCTGCGGGTGACGATGCCGTGGCGGTCGTGATCGGTGTCGCAGGCGAAGGCAACATCGTATTGATCCTTGAGGCCGATCAACCGCTGCATCGCGTACTTCGATGACGGGTCCATGCGGATCTTGCCGTCCCAGTCCACCGTCATGAACGCGAATTGCGGATCGACTTCTGCGCTGACCACGGTGAGGTCGAGCTTGTAGCGATCGGCGATCGGCGCCCAGTAATGCACGCCGGCACCGCCGAGCGGGTCGACGCCCATGTGCACGCCGGCGCTGCGGATCACATCGAAGTCGATGATGTTGGCGAGGTCGGCGACGTAGTGGTTGAGGAAGTCGTGTTCGTGTGTCGTGGTGGCTTTGCGCGCCTGCGCAAACGGTAGGCGCTTCACGTCCTTCAGACCGCCTTCGAGCAGGACATTCGCGCGGTTCTGCACCCAGCCGGTGATGTCGGTGTCGGCCGGGCCGCCATTGGTCGGGTTGTACTTGAAGCCGCCGTTGTCCGGTGGATTGTGCGACGGCGTGATCACGATGCCGTCAGCCAGGCCGGTCTTGCGGCCCTTGTTGTAGACCAGGATCGCGTGCGAGATCGCCGGCGTCGGGGTGAATTCGCCGCCAGTGGCGATCATCGTCTCGACACCGTTCGCCGCCAGCACTTCCAGCGCGTTCTCGAACGCGGGTTGCGACAACGCATGGGTATCGAAGCCGATGAACAGCGGACCGTCGATGCCCTTGCTCTTGCGGTACTCGCAGATCGCCTGGCTGATCGCCAGGATGTGCCACTCGTTGAAGCTGCGATCGAACGAACTGCCGCGATGGCCGGAGGTGCCGAACGCGACGCGTTGAGCCGGTACCGACGGATCCGGTTTCAGGTCGCTGTAGGCGGCCAGCAGCTTCGGGATGTCGACAAGGATCGACTTTGGTGCCGGCTTGCCGGCGAGTGGACTGATCTTCTGGCTCATGTTCTCTGGAAACCTTTCATGGAGTGCCGCTGACTTTGTAGGAGCGGCTTCAGCCGCGACGTTGTTCGCGGTCTGGTCGATGGGTCGATGAGAGCGTCGCGGCTGAAGCCGCTCCTACAGTGGCATCACGAACCTTCCGGTGTCTGGCTGTCGCGCAGCTGGCGATAGCGGTGGATCAAGGCGTTGGTCGAACTGTCGTGGGCGAGTTTCGGTTCGTCCTTCGCGGTCAGCTCGGCGATGGTGGTCTTCGCCAGCTGCTTGCCCAGCTCCACGCCCCACTGGTCGAACGAGTCGATATCCCAGATCACGCCCTGCACGAACACGCTGTGCTCGTACAGCGCGATCAGCGTGCCCAGCGCATATGGCGTCAGCTTCGCGGCGAGGATGGTATTGCTGGGCCGGTTGCCTTCGAACGTACGGTGCGGCACCAGCGCTTCAGGCGTGCCTTCGGCGCGCACTTCGTCCGCCGTCTTGCCGAATGCCAGTGCTTCGCCCTGCGCGATCAGGTTCGCCATCAGCAGATCGTGTTGATCGCCGCCGCCCTGTGCAGGCAGTGGGTTCAAGGTCTGGCCGAAGCCGATGAAGTCGCACGGCACAATGCGCGTGCCCTGATGGATCAGCTGGTAGAACGAATGCTGGCCGTTGGTGCCCGGCTCGCCCCAGTAGATCGGGCCGGTGTTGTAGTCCACCACCTTGCCGTCGAGCGTCACGTGCTTGCCGTTGCTCTCCATCGTCAGCTGCTGCAGATACGCGGGGAAGCGCTTCAGGTATTGCTCGTACGGCAGCACCGCGACCGTGGCGGCATCGAGGAAGTTGTTGTTCCAGAGTGCCAGCAGGCCCATCAGCGCCGGCAGGTTGCGTTCCAGCGGCGTATGGCGGAAATGTTCGTCCATCGCGTGGAAGCCAGCGAGCATTTCGTGGAACTGCTCCGCACCGATCGCCAGCATGGTCGAAAGGCCGATCGACGAATCCATCGAATAGCGTCCGCCGACCCAGTCCCAGAAGCCGAACATGTTCGCGGTGTCGATGCCGAATTTGCTGACGCCTTCGGCATTGGTGGATACCGCGACGAAGTGCTTGGCGATGGCGCTCTCGTCACCGAGTGCCTTGAGGCACCAGGCGCGTGCAGCGTGCGCATTGGTCAGCGTTTCCAGCGTGGTGAAGGTCTTCGAGCAGATGATGAACAGCGTCTCGGCCGCGTCCAGATCGCGTACGGCCTCGGCGAAATCGGTGCCGTCCACGTTCGAGACGAAGCGGAACGTCATGTCGCGCTGACTGTAATCGCGCAACGCTTCATACGCCATCACCGGACCGAGGTCGGAGCCGCCGATGCCGATGCTGATCACATTGCAGATGCGCCTGCCGGTATGGCCCAGCCAGGCACCGCTGCGCACCCGTTCGGAAAACGCGGCCATGCGGTCGAGCACTTCATGCACGTCCGGCTCCACGTCATGGCCATCGACCAGGATCTTTTCCGTGGTCGGTGCGCGCAATGCCACGTGCAGTACCGCACGATCCTCGGTGCTGTTGATCTTGTCGCCGCGGAACATCGCCTCGATCCGCTGCGGCAGCTCGCAGGCCACGGCCAGCTCGCGCAGCAGGCGCAGCGTGTCAGCGTCGACGCGCTGCTTGGAATAATCCAGATACAGGCCGACACCCTCGACGGTCAGCTGTGTACCGCGTTGAACGTCGGCAGCGAACAGCTCGCGCAGATGCTTGCTGCCGATCGCGGCGAAGTGCTGCTGGAGCGCCTGCCACTGCGGGAGTGTCGTGAGAGGGGGATGGCTCATCGCAGGGCGGGTCCTTTCGATTTGTCGGCCAGCGCGCTGATCTTGTCGGCGATCCGCTGCAACAGTTGGGTCCACGATTTGACGAAGGCCGCGGCGCCGTCAACTTGAAGCTTGAGAGCCAGCGCATCGACATCCACGCCAGCCTTGCCGATCTGCGCCAGCACACTATCGGCGTCACCGCCGTCGCTGGCCATCACGCCGTGCAGCTGGCCGTGATCGGCGAACGCGAGCAGGGTCTTCTCCGGCATCGTGTCGACGGTGTCGGGGGCGGCCAGTGCGCTGATGTACAGCGTGTCCGGCAGGGACGGATCCTTGGTGCCGGTGCTGGCCAGCAGCAGGCGCTGCGGCTGTGCGCCGGCAGCTTCGAGTTTCTGCCAGCGTGGCGAGGCGAGCAGTTCGCGATAGGCGCGGTAGGTCTGCTGGCCCACCGCGATGCCGAGCTTGTTGTGCAGCTCGGCCGGCAGTTGCGGATTGCTGGCGACGTCCCAGCGGCTGATGAACAGCGAGGCGACCGAGCCCACGCGCGAACCGAGCCCTGCGGCGATGCGCCGCTCGATGCCGCGCATATAGGCTTCGGCGACGGCCACGTACTGCGCGCAGGAAAACAGCAGGGTCACATTGATCGGGATGCCTAGGAAGATCGCTTCCTCGATCGCCGGGATGCCTTCCGGGGTGCCGGGAATCTTCACGAACAGGTTGTCGCGCTGCGCCTGGCTGTGGATCTGCTTGGCCGCGTCGATCGAGCCGGCGGTATCGGCGGCGAGCAGCGGCGAGACTTCCATCGAGACCCAGCCGTCAACGCTGTCGGTGGCGTCGAAGATCGGCCGGAACAGGTCGGCGGCGCGGCGCAGGTCTTCCAGCGCCAGCTCCATGAACAGCGTCTCGCCGGACAGCCCGGCCAGCGCCTTGGCGTGCACGCCGGCGTCGTAGGCATCGCCGTCCCCGATCGCGGCATCGAAGATGCTCGGGTTCGAGGTCAGCCCGGTGACCGAGAGATCCGCGATATAGCGCGCCAGCGTGCCGTCGTCGAGCAGGGTGCGGGTGATGTTGTCCAGCCACAGGCTCTGGCCGAGTTCGTGCAATTGCTGGGTCGCTTTCATGCTTGCTCCATGACTTCGGTTCAATTCGGTTTGTTTCAGTTTGCCGGAAGGCTGATGACGGGCGTGTCTGGCAGGAAGTCCTCCAGCTTACGCCCGCGCAGATCGCCGATGCACGCGATCGTGAGGTCCGGCGCGGGTTGCAGGTCGGCCGGTGCCGCAGCGGCGTAATGGCCCTGGCGCACGAACACCGTGGTCAGCTTGTGACCGAGGCGCTGCTTCATCTCGGCGAGGATCTGCGGCTTGTCGTCGACCATCACGTAATGCGCGGCCGGGTAGCGCTGCTGCATCGCCACCAGCATGTGCTGCTTGTGCAGGTAGATCAGCACCTCGCCATCCAGTGCATCCCACAGCCCGGCGTGCTGGATCTTGCGCGGCTGGAACACCACGTCGCCATCGGACAGTATCGCCGTCGGGCCCAGCGTGCGCAGGTGCGCCACGGTATCCAGCGCGTGCGGATACAGCCGCTCGGCAAACGGATACTCCAGCAGGTACGCCGACATCTGCAGCAGCGCCGGATTATTGTCGAGTCCGGCACGAAAACGCTGCAGCGCGCCGAGGTAGTCGGCATAACCCAGCTCATCACGCAGCTGCGCATAGATCGCCCAATAGCGGTCGTGTTCGGTGGCGCCGAACGCCTGCTCCAGCGTGTCGCCAAGGTCGGCGGCGAAGCGGTCGTTGTCGAGCAGGGTGTTGTCGACGTCGAGCAGGAAGACGACGGAAGCGACGCTGCTGGCGTGGTCGCTCAGCATGGCTCGCTCGCTTCAGGAGCAGGATTGTGCCAGCCCTCCGCGCCGCTGATGATCTTCGCCGCCTCGGCTGGCCCCCAACTGCCCGGCTCGTACAGGCTCACCGCCTGCTCATGGTTCAGCACCTGATCGACCACCGCCCACGCCGCCTCGACGCACTCGTCGCTGGTGAACAGCGAGTTGTCGCCGCGGATCGCATCGCCGAGCAAGCGCTCGTAAGGTGATTTCTCCACCGCAGCATGATGGCGTGCCACCAGTTCCACCGGTTCGCCTTGCATCGCCTCGCCCGGCTTCTTCACCCGCATGCCTTCGGCAATGATCACCTCGGGGCTGAGCTTGAAGCGGAAGTAATTCGATTGCGGTGGCGTGATCTCGTCGAACACCGACAGTGGTGGCGTCTTCATGTCGACAATCACCTCGGTGCTGGTGATCGGCAGGTTCTTGCCGGCTCGGATGTAGAACGGAACGCCGGCCCAGCGCCAGGTGTCGATGTGCAGGCGCAGCGCGACGAAGGTTTCCACATTGGAATCGGGCGCCACGCCGTCGACCTTGCGGTAGCCGTTGAACTGGCCACGCACCACTTCGTTCGGATCGAGCGGGCGCATCGCGCGGAACAGCCGCAGCTTCTCCGCATTCAGCGAGGCGGGGTCGCTGCCGATCGGCGCATCCATCGCCAGCAGCGAGGTCACCTGCAGCAGGTGGTTCTGCAGCACGTCGCGGATCGCGCCGACGCCTTCATAGAAACTGCCGCGGCCATCGATGCCGAACTGCTCGGCCATGGTGATCTGCACGCTGTCGACGTAGCGGTTGTTCCACACCGGTTCGAGCACGCTGTTGGCGAAGCGGAAATACAGCAGGTTCTGCACCGGCTCCTTGCCCAGGTAATGGTCGATGCGGAAGATCGACGGCTCCGGGAACACCTCATGCAGGGTGCGGTTGAGTTCCTGCGCCGAGGCCAGGTCGCGGCCGAACGGTTTCTCCACCACGATGCGCGCGTCATCGGCGCAACCGGCCTGCTTCAGGCTCTTGGCCACCACGCCGAACAGGCTCGGCGGTATCGCCAGGTAGTGCAGTGGCCGGGTCGCGCTGCCCAAGGCCTTCTTCAGCAGCTGGAAGGTGGCCGGATCGTTGTAGTCGCCATCGACGTACTGCAGCCGCGCCGAGAGCTTCGCGAACGTGGCCTCGTCAACGCCGCCATCGCGGCCTTTCGCCGCCTGCACCAGGCTGTCGTGGGCGCGCTGGCGCAGCTGCTCCACCGTCCAGCCGGAATGCGCGACGCAGATGATCGGCAGGTCCAGCCCGTCGCGCTGCATCATCGCCTGCAGGGCGGGGTAGATCTGCTTGTAGGCCAGGTCGCCAGTGGCGCCGAAAAAGACCAGGGCATCCGAACGGGGTGTCGGCATAGCGATTGCTCTCTCCATGGGGCTGGCGGACGCCGTCAATGGCGTGACGCAAGGGCAGACGATGCGGCAGTCATATGGTCACCCAACATGCCGTACATCGACTCGATTTTCCAGCCTGCACGCAGCGAGGTTAAACCGATGCATAAGTCGGCTCGTGTGCGGCTTGACGCGAGGGCCGCAGGAAGCTGCGCCCCTGGCCCGTCAACGCTTCTTCAGCGGTACATCCTCGAGAAACCACGCCAGCGCGAAGGCCAGCACGATGATGCCGGCGGCCACCAGGTAGACCATGTGCAGCGATCCGCCGAAGGCTTGCAGGTAATCCTCGCGCAACACCGGCGGCAGCTGATGCACCGTGGTCGGTCCGAGTGTGCGGGGCAATTCGGTCCCGGCGGGAATGAGCTGGTCAAGCCGCGCATGCAAGCCGTTGGTGAAGATCGCGCCGAACGCTGCCACGCCGATCGAGCCGCCGATCGAGCGGAACAGCGTCGCGCCGGATGTGGCCACGCCCATGTGCCTGAAATGCACACTGTTCTGCACGGCTAGGATGAGCACCTGCATCACCATGCCCAGCCCAAGGCCGAGCATGCCGACATACACGTACAGCACCTCGACCGGCGTCGAGTTCTGCAACGTGCTGAGCAGCGCCATCGCGACAAACGCCAGCCCGGTCCCCGCGATCGGGAAGAAACGGTATTTGCCGATCTTGCTGATGATCCGGCCGCTGATGATCGAGCTGACCATGACGCCGCCCATCAGCGGCAGCAGCTGCATGCCGGCCTGCGAAGGCGTGGAGCCCTTGACCACCTGCAGGTAGAGCGGCAGGAAGGTCACCGAACCGAACAGCGACATGCCGATCACCAGCCCGATCAGGCAGCTCAGCAGAAAGGTACGTTCGCGGAACAGTTCGAGCGGAATGATCGGCTCGGCCGCGATGCTTTCCTCGTAGATGAAGCCCGCGATCGACACCAGGCCGAACGCGAGCGTGCACCAGAGTTGCGGCGATGACCACGGCAGGATCGTTCCGCCCTGGGTCGTGAACAGCACGATGCAGGTCAGTGCCAGCGCGAGGTAGGCGGCACCCGGGTAGTCGATCTTGTGCTTCACGTGGGCGACGTGCGGCTTGAAGACCGCCCCGATCACCAGCAACGCGATGACGCCGAGCGGCAGGTTGATGTAGAAGATCCAGCGCCACGAGAAATGCTCGACCAGAAAGCCGCCGATCAGCGGCCCGATCACCGTGGCCAGCCCGAACACGCCACCGAACAGGCCCTGGTAACGGCCACGCTCGGCCGGCGGTATCACATCGCCGATCGCCGCCATGGTCACCACCAGCAAGCCACCGCCGCCCAGGCCCTGCAGGGCGCGCATGAAGATCAGCTCGGCCATGTTCTGCGCCAGCCCGCACAGGGCCGAGCCGAGCAGGAACAGCACGATCGCCACCTGCAGGACGATCTTGCGGCCGAACAGGTCACCCAGCTTGCCGTACAGCGGCACCACGATCGTCGATGCCAGCAAGTAGGACGTGACCACCCACGACAGACTTTCCAGGCCACCCAGCTCGCCGACGATCGTCGGCAACGCGGTGGACACGATCGTCTGGTCGAGCGCGGCAAGCAGCATTACCAGCAGCAAGGCCGAGAACAGCAGCCGGATCGGCGGATGCTCGTGTGTCTTCGCATGCGGCGAAGCCGAAGCCGTGTCTACGGCCTCGACGGGTGCGGAAATATCGGCGCTCATGGGCGTGTCTGGTCTTGATATTAATTAACTAGGTAATTAATATACGGGGAAGTATCCCGACCAGTCAACAGGCCAGCTCAAGATGGCAGCGCGAAATCCCGACAAGCCGGCGGCACGCGAGCCGAAAGCAGCAAAGAAACGAGGCGCCGTGCCACGCCGTCCCGGCCGACCGACCGGCGGCGCCAGCGCCGTCGATCAGCGCAACCGGCTGATCGATAGCGCCTTGGCGCTGTTTGCCCAGCAAGGTATCGCCGATACCACCCTCGCCGCGATTGCCAAGGCGGCCGGGGTGACGCCGGCGATGCTGCACTACTACTTCAAGACGCGTGAGCAGTTGCTCGATGTGCTGATCGATGAACGCTTCCTGCCGGTCCGGAAATCCATCGAGGAAGTCTTCGAGGCCAACGCGGACGATCCAGCGGCGGCGATCAGCCTGCTGGTGCAACGCTTCATGAGCATCGCGGAGGAATACCCGTGGTTTGCCTCGATCTGGATGCGCGGCGTGCTCAGCGAAGGCAGCCTGCTCAAGGACCGGATCCGCGAGCGCTTCGGCGACGCCCACCAGAAATCCGCATTTCAGTGCATCGTGCGCTGGCAGGCCGAAGGACGCTTGAGCGCGGACCTCGAACCTGCGCTGGTATTCATGTCCCTGCTCGGGCTGACCATGCTGCCGCTCACCGCGGTGAAGATGTGGCGCGATGACCCGCTGCGCCGCGAGCTTGGTGCCAAGGAGATCGCGCGGCATGCGCTCGCGCTGCTGATGCACGGCGTCGGGCCACAGCTGCCTGCCGGCAAGAAGCTCAAGAAGCAGGTTTCCTGATCGAAGATCAGGTTCCTGACTACATGGCAGTCAGCCCGCCAGCTCCTTGAACATGACAAAGGCATCGACGAGACCAAGGCGCTGGTGCCGGAAAGCGCGCGGCAGTGTGCCAACCACCGTGAAGCCAAGCTTCTTCCACAGGCGCACAGCGCGTTCGTTGGTCGATACGACCAGGTTGAACTGCATCGCGAGGAAGCCCATCGACAGCGCTTGCACTTGCGAGTGCACGCACATCAGCGACGCAATGCCCTGACCCTGTGCCTCAGCGACGACGACGTAGCCACAGTTGCAGACGTGTCCACCCAGACCCGGCTGGTTGGGCTTGATGATATAGCTGCCCACGACCTGCCCGTCCGGCGCACAGGCCACGAAGGTCGCGGCCGGAAGCTCGACCCAAGCCTGATGTGTTTCAGCCTCAGTGCTTTGCGGCGAGTTGGCGAGTGTGTCGCCGGACTGGAAGGTCGCGTGCAGGATCGACCAGACGGCGGGCCAGTCAGCTTCTTGAAAAAGACGGATGAGGGTCATGGGTAAGGTGTGTACTTGGCCTTCAATCGACAATGAATAGCTTTGCCCCGATTTCGGTGAACGACCGGTGCGGTTCCGCGTTGTCGGCGACTTGATAGCTCATGCCAGCGGTCAGAGTGAACTTGCGGCCGTCTTCCAGCTCGGTGTGAAGTTCTCCATCGACACACAGAAGTACATGTCCCTTGCTGCACCAGTGATCCGCGAAGTAGCCAGGCGTGTAGCTCAGGCACACTTACGGCCAGCGCCTTTTCATGGCGGATAGTATCTTGGCCAGCTGCGCTTCTGCTGCTTCTGCCTGTTTATCGAAGAGTTTGCCAAGATGTATTCGGGGGTGGCTTCGTCCTTCGCCTTGTTGCCATTGTTCGTAGGTGAAAGTCTCGTAATTCCCGAAGGTTCGGCCCACAAAGGCGCGCTTTAAAGGCAAGTGCTTTGAACGATCCAGTTTTGCAGGGTGGCCGGCGCAAATATTTCGAAGTTCGCGAACCTCCTTCCATGCAGGAATCTTATGTGGATTGAGAGATTGTCCAACTATCGTTTCGTAAATCTCAACGATCGAATCTTGTTGAATAATGATTGCCTGTAGTACCCCCCAAAACTCAAGGTATGCGGTTAGTGGCTCTTCGGAAAAATCTCGCGCTCGATGCAGCTGAAGACTTTCCGTTGAGTCTTGGAGAAGGTACATACTGTTGTAGTACGCGGCGTATGCCGCACCGTTGGCCGGATCAAAAAAGAATTTTTGACACGCCGAGTTCGAATGAAAATGATCGTAGATTTCAGATCGACGAATACCGATGGAATTCATACATAACGCCCGGCGAATTCAATTCAGAAGTGCACCACTCGAAGCCGAGTGGCGATTCAACCGCCGATTCGATCTCAAGATTCTTGTGCCGCGGCTGCTGGTTGCCATCGCACCCAGCAAACCTTGGCCGGAGTGGCGTTTGCGAGCTGTTTCACCGCGCTGGTGGCTTAACTTCAACGCGAATCAGGTACCGTTTTGCCCCTTTACCCGCAATTAAACCGGGCACTATTGACGAAAAAGCACTGACCACAAAATGCCAAGGTATGACCCCACGAAACCTCCGAAGGCAAGTAATAAGAGCGGCGTTTCATAAATGCCTCGGTCGTTGAACATATCAAGTAAATCTGATCGAAGCTCAACATTATCTTTACTCTTCCACAAGCCATACCCAACGATGCACAAAAACAATCCAATCGCTATCAGAAAAATAGAGTACCCAATCGCCTTGTCCAGATACACTCTAATGCCTAAACTAATTATGGCAATTCCAAACGAAATACACACCAATGCGCCAGTACGCGCATTATTAACGCTGTCCCGCGCCTCCCTCTGATCAGTATATAAAGCTACTAATTTATTAAAAATTATACGATCCTCGAAACTTAAGCTTTCAAACAACTGCGTACCAATCTTCGCATTATTATCCATATACATTTTGCCTGATTCGCGCTGAAGTTAAGCTATTCGAGTGGGTAATCAAACGCCCAATGAGGGGACGGAGGCAATTAAATGTCGGTCAATCCTACGCCGCGTGTCGCTCGCTCCACGGTGTGATCTGGCTCAATGTCTCAGCGATCTCATCCTTGGTGGTCGCCCGGTCATGGTCATCCTGCAACCCTGTCCAGAATCCCTCGGAAGTGCCGAAGAACTGCGCCAGGCGCAGCCCGGTATCGGCGGTGACGGCACGCTTGCCGGCCACGATCTCGCCGATGCGACGCTGAGGCACACCGATTTCCTTGGCCAACCGATACTGGGTGATACCCATCGGCTTGAGGAATTCTTCCAGCAGAATTTCGCCAGGTGTGGGGTAAGGGATGCGGCGCATAGAGCTCTCCATCAGTGGTAGTCGACGATTTCCACGTCATGGGCGTCGCCATTGCGCCAGACAAAACACACACGGTATTGATCGTTGATGCGGATGCTGTACTGGCCGGCGCGATCGTGCTTCAAGGCCTCCAGCCGGTTTCCCGGCGGAATCCGCAGGTCATTGATGCGTGCAGCGCGATTCAGCATGGCGAGCTTGCGCATGGCGACGGTTTCGATGGACGTCCAGCGACGGACACGGCGTCCGAGGAACAGCGCTTCGGTATCGGCGTCGCGGAACGTCCGTATCATGCTGAAACAGTATCGCGCGGAAATAGTAACGTCAAGCGTTACTATTTCCGTAAAGAGGTAAAAGCAATCAAGTTGCTTTCCCTGCTTCTTGTCATCTTGATCGGATAGTCATCATGCCCGCGGGTGATTGAGCTCCACGCTGTGCTCCACCCCGTCATCGACCAGCGCAATGCAGCCATCCGCCTGCGCCACACCATCCAGCCACACCGTACTCACCGTACCGGCATCGCTCTGCCGCAGGTTGATCCGGTACAGCGTGTCGTGGTGGCGGTAGTCCAGCGAGAAACCTTCCCACTCCACCGGCAGCACTGGTGCGAAGCGCAGGCGAGCGGCTTCCAGACGCAGGCCAAGTAGCGACTCGACGATCAGCCGGTACATCCAGCCAGCAGAGCCGGTGTACCAGCTCCAGCCGCCGCGGCCGACGTGTGGCTCGACCCCGTAGACGTCGGCGCTAACCACGTAGGGCTCGACTTTGTAGACGTCCATTTCTGCGGGGCCACCTCCGGTGGTCGCGTCGCTGCCGTGGCTGACCGGGTTGATCATGCGCAGCAGTTCCCAGGCGCGCGCGCTGTCGCCGAGTTCGGCGAAGGCCATCGTGGCCCAGATCGCGGCGTGCGTGTACTGGCCGCCGTTCTCGCGCACGCCGGGCACGTAGCCCTTGATGTAGCCGGGGTCGAGCGGCGACTTGTCGAATGGCGGATCGAGCAGCTGCACCAGGCCGGCATCGCGGCGCACCAGATGCTGGTCGAGCGACGTCATCGCCTGTTGCTGGCGTTCGGGCGAGCCGGAATGGGACAGCACCGACCAGCTCTGCGCGATCGAGTCGATGCGGCATTCGTCGTTACCGCTGGAACCGAGCGGCGTGCCGTCGTCGAAGTAGGCGCGGCGGTACCAGGCGCCATCCCAGGCGTGTTGTTCCAACGCGTTGCGCAGCTTGGCGACTTCGTCCTCGCAGCGTTGCGCGAAGGTTTCGTCCGCATGCAGCCGTGCCACTTCGGCGAAGCGCGTCAGCACCTCACAGGAAAAGAAGCCCAGCCACACGCTTTCGCCGAAGCCTTTCTCGCCGACCCGGTTCATGCCGTCGTTCCAGTCGCCGCTGCCGATCAATGGCAGCCCGTGCGTGCCGCGCGGCAGGCTGTGTTCGATCGCGCGCACGCAATGCTGGTACAGCGTTTCGCGCAGGCCGGAATGTTGCGGCAGGTCGTAGTACGACTCCTCGCCCGGATGCAGCGGCCGGCCTTCGATATAGCCGACCTTCTCGTCGAGCACGCCGGTATCGGCGGTGGCCAGTACGTAACGGCTGGCGGCCAGTGGCAGCCACAGGTAGTCATCGGAACAGGTGGTGCGCACGCCGCGATCCAGTGGCGGATGCCACCAGTGCTGCACGTCGCCTTCGGGGAACTGGTGGGCGGCGCAGAGCAGCACTTGTGCGCGTGCCAGTTCGGGCGCGGCGTGGATCACCGCCATCGAATCCTGCAGCTGGTCGCGGAAGCCGAATGCGCCGCCGGACTGGTAGTAGCCGCTGCGCGCCCATAGCCGGCAGGCGATGGTCTGGTACAGCAGCCAGCCGTTGGCCAGCACATCGAGTGCCGGTTCCGGCGTGCGGACCTGCACCGCGCCCAGCGTGCGCGCCCAGTGCGCACGCACCTTGGCCAGCGCATCGGCGGCCGAGCCGTTGCCGCGGAAACGCTGCACCAGCGCGCCGGCGTCGGTGGCATTGCGGCCCAGCCCGAGCCGGAAGATCACCTGCCGCTGTTCGCCGTCGTCCAGGGTCAGGTTCGACTGCAATGCCGCGCAGGGATCGAGGCCGGTGCCGAGGCGGCCGGACAGATGTGCGCGGCCCAGTGCGGCGGGTGCGCGCATGCTGCCGTTGCGGCCGAGGAATTCGCTGCGGTCGCCGTCGATGGTGCGTGCGGGATCTTCGAGGTCGAAGAACGCCACCCGGTTCGGGAACTCGCTGTTGTACGCATTGCGGGCGAACAGTGCACCGCTGGCCGGATCAGATTCGGTGACCACGTGCATCGCGGTCTTTTCGCGCAGATCACCCAGCAGCCACTCGACGTAGCCGGTGACGCTGAGCTTGCGCGATTGGCCGGAGTCGTTGCGCAACTTCAGCACCGAGAATTTCACCGAGGCATCCAGCGCCACGTAGACCCACAACTCGGAGTGGATGCCGTCCTCGACATGCTCGAACACGCTATAGCCGAAGCCGTGGCGGGTGATGTATTCGCCGTTGCCACGCGCGGGCAGTGGGGTCGGCGACCACACCTGGCCGGTTTCCTCGTCGCGCAGGTACAGCGCCTCGCCGCCGGCATCGCCGACCGGATCGTTGTGCCAAGGCGTCAATCGGAACTCGTGCGCATTCTCGGCCCAGGTATAGGCGCTGCCGCTCTCGGAGATCACCGTGCCGAAGTGCGGGTTGGCCAGCACGTTCGACCACGGGGCGGGCGTGCTGGCGCCATCGGCCAGCACGACCACGTATTCGCGACCGTCGGCGGTGAAGCCGCCATGTGGATTGGCCAGCTGCAGCGTGGGCAGCGTGGATGCGACTGGCGCGAGTGCGCTGGCGATACGCTTCGGCCGAGTTGGTTCGAAGCGTGGCGCATGCGTTTCGACCAGTCGCCGGCTGATCTGTTCGGCGAGACTGCCGCGATTGTCGGCCAGGATGATGCGTGCGCTGGCTAGCACCACCATCCGGTCCTCGCTGGACAACTGCTGCGCGGGGCGCACGAAGATGCCGCCGGGACGATCGAGCAGGCTGGCCTCGCTGCCGGAGGCGATCAGGCCCATGATCGCGTCCTGCAACTCCTGCCGGTAGCCGGCGCGATCCTCGTTCCAGATCACCAGATCGACCGCCAGCCCTTTCAGTCGCCAGTACGCATGCGCCTGCACCAACTGGCGCACCAGCTCGATCCGCGCCGGGTCGCTGATCTGCAGCAGCACGATCGGCAGGTCGCCGGAGATCGCCTGCCCCCACAGGCCGGACTGGCCACGCCGGTTGCCGCGCAGCACGGCAGCTTCGGCACGCAGGTTCGCGTTCGGGTAGATGATCGAGGTGGCCATGTGCTCGTACAGCTGCGCATCGGCGAGGCTGGCATTGAGCTGGCGCAGCAGCACCTGGCTGTGCGTCCAGGCCAGGTCGAATACGCGGTCGGCGAGATGGCGGTCGCGGTATTTGCCGATCAGCTGCACGCAGGCGTCGCGGCTGGGAGCCATGCCGGTGACCAGATCCACCGTGGCCGACTGCTCCGGTTCCAGCGTGATGCGGCAGCGGATCGCCACCACCGGATCGAGTACCGAACCGGCGCTGTTGGACAGCTGCGCCTGCTCGCGATCCAGCATCTGCGGTTGCGCCGCGCTGCGGCCACGGCCGAGGAAGCGCGCGCGATCGGTTTCATACGAGATCTCGTCGATGTCGGCGTCATGCACCGCCAGCAGGTGACACATCCACGGCACCGCTTCGTCGTGCGCGCGCGGTCGGCGGGTGCACACGATCGCCTGCAGCTCGCGCACCAGTTCGGTTTGCACGAACAACTTGCTGAAGGCCGGGTGCAGCGCATCGGCCAGTGCCGGCGCCAGCACCACTTCGGCGTAGCTGGTCAGTTCGATCGTGCGCCGCGTGCGGCTGCGGTTGGTGATGCGGGTGCGGCGCAGTTCGATGTCGTCTTCCGGCGACACCACGATCTCGGTGTGCGCGTCGAAGTCGCGTTCGCGCACGCGGAACTCGGCGCGCGCATCGGAGAAGATCGCCTCGAACAGCTCGGTCTTCTTCAACGTGGGTTGATACGTGGTGGACCAGTACTCACCGCTGGCGACATCGCGCAGGTAGCAGAACATGCCCCAGTGGTCGCGCGTGATGTCCTCGCGCCAGCGCGTCACCGCCAGTTCGCCACAACGGCTGTAGCCGCCGCCGGCGCTGCTGAGCATCACGTGGTAATGGCCGTTCGACAGCAACTGCACCGCCGGGCGCGCCCGGTCCGGATCGGCGAACACACGCAGGCGTGCTTCGGCGGCGCGCGAATGGCTGTCCGTTTCGGGGACGCCGGACGTGTGTATGTATTCCGCGGCGGTGCGCGGGATGCGCTCCTGCAGCAGCAGGCTGGTGGCCTGGAACTGCGGGTCGGATTCGAAACGCCGCTGCATCGGCTTGCCCAGCAGCGCATAGTCCAGCGCCAGCAGGCTCATGCCCTGGTGATGCACCATGAACGAGCGCACCAGCGCGGAGGTCTGCCCCAGCGGCAACCGCGCCGGGGTGTAGTCGATCGCTTCGTACAGGCCGAAGCGCCCTTGCGCGCCGCCTTCCGCCAGTCGCTGCAGGTTCCGGGTGGCCGCGGCCGGCGCCACCATCATCGCCATGACGCAGGCATACGGCGCGATCACCACGTCGTCGCCGAGTCCGCGTTTCAAACCCAGGCCGGGCACGCCGAACGCGCGGTACTGATAGGTGAAATGCGCATCGAGCGTGTTGTAACCGGATTCGGAAACGCCCCACGGCAAGTTCAGCTGGTTGCCGTATTCGATCTGCCGCGCCACCGCGGCGCGGCAGGTCTGGTCGAGCAAGGTGCCTTCGTAGCTCGGCATCACCAGCATCGGCATCAGGTATTCGAACATCGAGCCGGTCCACGACAGCAGCACCGGTTCGCCGCCGCTGGTGGTCAGCAGCCGGCCCAGCGAGAACCAGTTGTCCTGCGGCAGCTGGCCCTGCGCGATCGCCACGAAGCTGGCCAGCCGTGCCTCGGAGGCCAGCAGGTCGTAAAAGCCCGCGTCGAGCCGGCGCTCGTCGACGTTGTAGCCGATTGCCAGCAGGTCGCGCGCGCTGTCGTAGAGGAAGCGGTAATCCATCAGCGCCAGTTCGCCGGTTTGCTGGGCCAGCTGTTCGATCGCGGTGATGCGTTCGTTCGCACGCGCGCGCACTGCGTCGGCATCGTGCGCGGAAGGCCAGCACAGCGGTTCGATCCGTGCCAGCTGCGACAGCGTGGGGATGCCGCTGAAGCCGGCGTCATCGTCAGGCGGCGGATCGAGGTTGAACGCGATGGCTTCGTCGTACAGATCGCTGCACTGGCTGCGCAAGGCATCGAGCCAGAATGCCGCATCACTGTCGGGCTCGACGACGAGCGTCTGTGCCAGCGTGTGGGTATGCTCAAGTTGCCGCTGCAGCACGGCCATGACTGCGCTGGCGGTGGCCGGTGGTGAGGCCAGCGTACTTTCCAGATCCTGTTGCATGGACTTCAGCGCACTGGTGTTTGCGCTGTCGAGCGTGTCGTGCAGCACGCCGAGCGTATCGAGCAGGCCTTGCAGCGCGCTTGACCGGAACACCGGCTCGTCGAGCAGCGCCAGCAGGCCCGGGCGCAAGGTCAGCAGATGGCCAGCGAGATTGCCGCTGTCCACCGCCGAGACGTACAGCGGTGCCAACGGCTGCAGGCTCAGCGTGTCGTACCAGTTGTAGAAATGGCCGCGATGGCGTGGCAGCTGATGCATCGTAGCCAGCGTCTGGCGCGTGCGTTCGAGCAGCCGGCCGGTGCTCAGGAAACCGAAATCATGCCCGGCCAGATTGGCCAGCAGGGCCAGCCCGATATTCGTCGGCGAGGTGCGGTGGGCGATCGCGGGCGCGGGCTGTTCCTGCAGATTGTCTGGCGGCAGCCAGTGGTCGGCGGGGCCGACATGGGCGTCGAAGAATGCCCAGGTCCGGCGTGCCAGCGTGCGCAGGAAACGCAACTGCACCGCCGTCGGTGCAAACACGACAGGCATGCGCGGCTTGCTGATCCACCAGGCGATCGTGGGCGACAGCAGCCACAGCACCAACAGCGGTGCAGCGAGGATCAGCACCAGCGGACGTTGCAGCGTCAACGTCACGGTCAGCAGCAGCGCCAGCAGCGGACCGACCCACATCAGGCGCCACAACGTGCCGGGTGCATTGTTGCTGCGCCGCTCGACGTCGCTGGAAGTCTGCCATTGCAGCAGCAGGCGTCCACTAACCAGCATCCGCCACAACGTGCGCACGATCGCATCAAGGCTGTACAGCACTTCATGCGGCAGCCACGCGAGCGCCAACGCCATCCGTGCAAAGTGCTGGCCCATCGCGCGTAGCGCGGCGCGCAAATGCTGATCCAGTTGCACCTCGGAGGGTTTCTGCACCAGATCGAGCAGGGCCGACAGCAGCGGCGGAATCAGCACCATTGCCAGCACCGCCAGCATCCACGACAGCGCTGGCGAGATCACCAGCCAGCCAATCATCAGCAACAGCAGCAGCGAGGTTGGCACCAGGCTGCGGCGCAGATTGTCGAGGATCTTCCAGCGCGACAGTGCGGTCAGCGCGTTGCGGCGCCAGCCGTCATGTGCGGTCGGCGCCCATGGCAGCAGCCACGGCATCAACTGCCAGTCGCCACGAATCCAGCGATGGCGGCGCTTCACATCGGCGCTGTAGCGCGACGGATATTCCTCGTATAGCTGCACGTCGCTGAGCAGGCCCGCGCGGGCGTGGCAGCCTTCGACCAGGTCGTGGCTGAGGATGCGGTTTTCCGGGAAGCGGCCGTCCAGGGTGCGCTCGAACGCATCGATCGCATAGATGCCCTTGCCGATGAACGAGCCTTCATGGAACACGTCCTGATAGACGTCCGAGACCATCTGCGTATACGGATCGATGCCGGCGTCGCTGCCGTACAGCTGCGCATAGCGCGAACGCGCGGTGCTGGGCAGGCTGATGCCCACGCGTGGCTGCAGGATCGCGTAGCCGGCCACCACGCGCCGCAGTTCGGGGTCGTACACCGCGCGATTGAGCGGGTGATCGATGGCGCCGACGAACTTGTGCGCGGAATCGCGCGGCAGCTGGGTGTCGGTGTCCAGCGTGATCACGTACTGCACCAGCGGCAGCGTGGCGATATCGCCAGCGATCAGCAGGAAGCGCTCGCGTCCGTTCCCGCGCAGCAGCCCGTTGAGGTCGGCCAGCTTGCCGCGCTTGCGCTCGTGACCCATCCAGCACTGTTCGGCCGCGTTCCACAGGCGCGGTCGGTGGAACAGGAAAAAGCGGTCGGCCTGTGCGGTGGCGTACTGGTCGTTCAGCGCCTCGATACGCCGGCGCGCCAGCCGCAGCAGGGCCGCATCGTCGGGCAGCGTCTCCTGATCGGCATCGGTGAAATCGGTGAGCAGGGCGAAGTGCAGGTATTCGTCGCGGTTGGCGAGAAAGCGCACCTCCAGTGACTCGACCAGATCCTCGATGTCTTGAGTGCTGGCGATCATGCTCGGGATCACCACCAGCGTGCGTGCGCTGGCCGGAATGCCCTGCGAATAATCCATCCGCGCCAGCCGCTGCGGCGCCACGGTCAGCGTGGCGAGCCAGTTGAGCAGGCTCAGCCCCAGCTGGCTGGCGAGTATCGTCGCGGGTATCGCGATCACGATCAGCGTCCACAGTGGCAGTTGATCGTGCGCAGCCGCCTGCACCAGCGGGCGCGCGAACAGGAAGGTGAGCAGGGCCAGCAGGCCGAGGTAGATCGGCAACGGCGCCCGGTCGAGCAGGCGGCGCAGAGTTTCGGCGAGCGGCGGCCGTACGCCGAGTTTTTGCTCGAGTGTTCGCCGACCGCGGTCGATCAGATAGAAGCCGACATGCCGCTGCAGCGATGCGGCATCCCTCGTCAACGCGTCGTCCTCACACAGCTCGATCGCCGCGTCGGCCACCTGCTGTTCGCTCGGCAGCTGTTTGCGGGCCAGCGCCTCGACCACATGGCGGTAATGATCGCGGGTAGCGAAATCCATCGTGGCATACACGCCGGCCGGATCCTCGCGCAGCCGTTGCTCGACGAGGCTGGTGTGCTCGACGAAGTCGCGCCAGTCGATTGCCGACAGCGCGCGCAAACTACCGATGCTGTTGCCAACCGACACCTGGTGCGCGGCCTGCTGCTGTGCCTCCAGCTGCACCAGATGCTCGATGCTCTGACCCGACTCGGACAGGCGTTGTTCGATCCAGCTCAATGGCAGTGCCAGCGCAGGGCTCTGCCCTTGCAGCCGACGCGCCATCTCGGCGACGAACGGGCCGGTCATCGGCGGGTTCGAGCGCGCCATGTCGGCAACCACCAGCACCACGCTCTTCGGGTCGAGCTCGGCGGTGCTGGTCATCGCGTCGGCCCAGCGCGCGGCCTTGCCGCGATAGCGCCAGTCCGCCATCACCCGCGCGGCGACCCGGCGCAGGTTCTCGATCAGCGCCAGCCGCAACATGATCGGGATCGCCCACAACTCGCCCAGCTTGAGCGGAGTGACGGTCTGATAGGCATTGATGAAGCGGCTCAGGCTGCTGATGTCGACGCGGCCGTCGCCATGCGAAATAATTTCCAGCGCGATGTCGTAGACGCGCGGCAGATCGACCGATGGGCCGTTCTGCAGCCGCGGCAACTCGCGGCTGTAGCCCTTCGGCAGATGCCGGCGGGCGATGCGGATCTGTTCCTCGATCAGGTAGAAATTGTCCAGCAGCCATTCGCCGGCCGGGGTGATGCGTCGACGCAACCGGGTTGCTGCGGTCAGCCGTTCGCAGGCGTGGATCAGCACCGATTCGTTGTCGGCCAGTCGCGCCAGCAGCAGGTTCGCGCTCGCCCGCGTGCTCAGTCGATGCTGGCCGGCCAGGGTCTGGCCGTGTCGCTCCATCTGCTCGGCGCTGAACAGCTCCGCGCGTAGTGCCGGCTCCTGCTCCGGTTTCGTGCGTGCGGCTGCGCGGTGCCGCCGGAAGGCGCGCAGGCGGCGCAGCTTGAGCAGATCGAGTGTGCTTCCCATATTCAAAGTTCGAGCTTTCCTTCGGTATGCACGCGATCGGGTCGCAGACAGGCCAGTGCAAGCGCACGGCGGATGCGTCCATGGCATCCGGATGTACAGGCACCGGCCTTGACCATACGCGCCAACATGTGAAGGCGGCGCACGCTAGGATGTGCACACTGTTCCATTCACCGGAGTTGCTCCGTGCCATCGCTGCTGATTCGTGCCGCTGCGCCCGCCGATCTTCCCGAGCTGCTTGCCTGGAATGCCGCGATGGCCTGGGAGACCGAGCAGAAGCGGCTCGATCCCGCCGTGCTGGAGCGTGGCATTCGCGGTGTCTTCGAGCAGCAACGGCGGGGCTTCTATCTGATCGCCGAACATGACGGCGCAGCCGTCGGCAGTCTGCTGGTGACCTACGAATGGAGCGACTGGCGCTGCGGCGATTTCTGGTGGATCCAGAGCGTCTACGTGACGCCTACAGCACGCCGCGGCGGCGTGTTCCGTGCGTTGTACGCCGAGGTCGAGCAGCGCGCCGCCGCTGCTGGCGCGGTTGGCTTGCGTCTGTACGTGGAGACCGAAAACCAGCGTGCCCAGACGACCTATGCCGATCTGGGCATGCAGCGTTGCCATTACTTCATGTACGAGGCGCTGCTGCCGAGCCAGGCCTGAGGGTTTTGTAGGAGCGGCTTCAGCCGCGATGCTTTTCTGCATGCGCGGCCAAGAGCATCGCGGCTGAAGCCGCTCCTACAAAAAAGCCGTTCCCCTGACGAGGCCGCGCGCCGCGTTCAGCCGGTGGTGGCGAGCAATTTCTGGAACGCGGCCGCGGGCATCGGCGCACCGAACAGGAAGCCCTGCAGCTGCGAGCAGCCGGCCTGGCGCAGGAATTCGCCCTGCTCCGGCGTCTCCACGCCTTCGGCGATCACATCCTTGTTGAGACTGCGCGCCATCGCGATGATCGCGCTGGTGATGGTGGCGGTGTCGGGGTCGCTGGTGATGTCGCGCACGAACACGCGATCGATCTTCAGCGCGTCGATCGGGAAATGCTTCAGGTAGGACAGGCTGCAGTAACCGGTACCGAAATCGTCCAGCGACAGTCTTACGCCGCGCTGCTGGATCCGCCGCAACAGGCCGGCGGTCGCCTCGCCACCGGACATCACCATGCGTTCGGTCAGTTCCAGTTCGAGCAGGTGGCCATCGAGTCCGCTTTCGCTCAACACATCGTCGAGCCAGGTATAGAAATCGGCATGCTGGAATTGCAGCGGCGAGACGTTCACCGAAACCGGCATCGCATATCCCTGCTGCTGCCACAGGCGCGCCTGCTTGCAGGCCTGACGCAGTACCCAGGCACCGATCGGCAGGATCAGTCCGCTGTCCTCGGCGACCGGGATGAACTGATCCGGCGGGTACAGTTCCTGTCCGTCCGCGTGCCAGCGCAGCAAGGCCTCGGCACCGACGACCTGACCGCCGAGGGCGTCTACCTTGGGCTGGTAGTGCAGGCTGAACTCATGCCGCGACAACGCCTGGCGCAACGCCGTTTCGATCCGCCTGCGCGCCTGCGCGCGCTCGTTCATCGACGCGGTGAAGAAACGGTAACCGTGCTGGCCCTGCGCCTTCGCCGCGACCAGCGCGATCTCCGCGTGCTGCAGCAGGCTTTCCGGTTCGTCTGCATCGTCCGGATAGACGCTGATGCCGATGCTGACGCGCAACGCCAGTTCGGGCAGATCGGCGACGCGGGTCTGTTCGGCCTGGTTGATCAGGCGCTGGCAGAGCCCGGCGGCGGCGCCGACGCCGTCCAGATGCGGCAGTACCACCACGAACTCGTCGCCGCCGTAACGGCTCAGCAGCTCGTCGCCGGACAGACAACCCTGGATCTGCGCGGTGAGCGCACGCAACACGCGGTCGCCAGCGGCGTTTCCATGCAGTTCGTTGACCTGCTTGAAGTTGTCGATGTCGATATGCAGCAGTGCGGCGCGTTGCTGGCGGCGGTCCGCGCTGGCCAGCGCCTGCCCGATGTGAGTATGCAGCTGGCTGCGGTTGGGCAGCCCGGTAAGTGTGTCGTGCTGGGTCAGGTGGATCATCTTCAGCGCCAGCGCGCGGGTCTCGCTGACGTCGTGGAATACCAGCACGCCGCCGATCACGTTGCCGGCATGGTCGTGGATCGGCGCGGAGGAGTCCTCCACCGGAGTGTCGAAACCATGCCGGTGCCGCAGCAGGGTCCTGCCGGCGAGATCGACGATGCTGTTGTGCTCGATCGCCGCGCGCAGCGGGTTGGCCACGGACTGCGCGTGCTGCGCATCGAGCAACTGGAAGATCTCCTCGATCGGCCGGCCCTGCGCTTCGTCGCTGGCCCAGCCGGTCATCGCCTCGGCGATCGGGTTGAGCGAGGTGACGCGCAGCTGCACGTCGGTGGTGATCACCGCATCGCCGATCGAGCGCAGGGTCACCTCGGCCAGTTCGCGTTCGCGATGCAGCGCGTCCTCGAATGCCTTGCGCTGGCTGATGTCCTGGATCTGCACCACGAAATAGCGCGGGGCGTCATCGTCGCTGCGCACCAGCGACACGCTCAGCTGCACGTGCACCACGCTGCCGTTCTTGTGCATGTAGCGCTTTTCCAGATGGCACGATTCGACGCGCTCCTCCAACATGCGTGCATGCAGCAGGTCGCTGTAGGCGAGGTCGTCCGGGTGCGTGATGTCGCGCGTGGTGAGTTGCAGCAATTCGTCCTCGCGGTAGCCGATCATCGTGCAGAACGCCGCGTTGATGCGCAGCCACATGCCCTCCGGTGCGACCAGGGCCATGCCGATCGCCGCATGCTGGAACGCGCCGAAGAAGCGTTGTTCGCTCTCGTGCAGTTGCAGTTCCAGGGTGCGCCGTTCGGTGATGTCGATCAGCGCAGTGAATATGCCACGCACGTTGCCGGCGGCGTCGAAGTCCGGCTGGAAATTGCCGTGGGCATAGCGCCGTTCGTCGCCGTTGAACAACTCACCCTCGTAGCTGGCCATGTGGCCGGCATAGGCCCGCTCCAGCGCGGCACTGGCCAGCTGATGGTTGCGCTTGCCGACCACGTCGATCAGGCGTCGGCCAAGCAGGCTCTGCGGATCCAGGCCGAGCCAGCTGCGATGGGTCTCGTTGGCATACAGAAAGCGCTGCTCGCCGTCGAGATAGGCCAGCAAGGCCGGAGCGCCGCGCAGGATTTGCGCGGGCCAGTCGGACCCGTGGAGAAGCGTAGGCAATACCTCGGCAGACTTGTGCGGCCGCATGGTCATTCCGTCAGCTGGAGCGCGCCCCCTGTCGGCGCCGTAACATCATGCGCCGAGTTTCCGTCGCGGCACAAATGCCGCGAGCCAAAACCATCACGAAATCAATGCAGGGCGGCCGCCGGCGCGCCGAGCCGGCCGTGTTCATCCAGCACGATCCGGCCCAGTGCATGCAGTTCGGGAGCGATGCCGTAACGGTCGGCCAGCTGTGCCAGCAACGGCCCCAGCGCCTGCGGCTGCAGCGGATAGGCATGCGCCAACGCGCGCGCGCTGCCGCCTGCGCCGCGCTGGGCCACGCTGATCGCGACCACGCCGAGAGCGGGGGCTTCGTGCCCGAACAGCATCGGCGGGTCGTAGCCAGGCTCGACCGCGGCCAGGGTTTCCAGCAGATAACCCGCCTCGGCCTCGGCTTGCTGTCCGGCGACCGGCTGCAGCCGCAACGGCAACTGATGCGCGCCGAGCAGTGCCGCGTACTGGCGCAACTCGAACACGACGCCGGCCAACTCATGCGCGCGTTGCGCGGGCTCGCCGCTCTGGGCAGCCAGCCATTGCGCCGGCGACTGCGCTTCCACCCTGCCGTCGAGATAGTGCAAGGCGAGGCCACGGGCGCTGAGCGTGGACTCGCTGCGCCAGGGCGTCAGCAGCGCGGCCTCCAGCAGGGTCCACAACGAAGCCAGGTTGACGTGCTCGTACTGCACGCAGGTCAGCGCGAGCAGGTCGTTGCGGCTGAGGTAACGCACGTGCTCCAGCCGGATACCGAGTGTGCGCATCAGCCAGTCGGCGGTGCGTGGACCGGCTTCGCCGCGACCGACCAGCTGGATTTCCAGCTGCTCGGACAGTGTCTCGGCCAATTCTGCCGGCGCCAGCAGGCTCAGCGGCAACAAGCGCATCGGGCCATCGGCGAACATCGGCGAGGGTTCCAGTGGCTGTGCCGGCATGTGGCCGTCGTGGCTGCCGAACGCGACCACGTTGTCCAGCTGGCCGCGCGGCACGCGCCGGGCCAGTTCATCCAGCGTCGCCCATACCGGGAAACCGGGCCGCAGCAACTCGACCTGATCGAACAGTGCGCCGGCCAGCGCCAGTCGCGCCGCATCGACCTGTGGCACCAGTGCATGCAGGTCGGCGGCAATCAGCTCGACCAGCTCGGCGGCCTCGTCGCGACTCAAGGTCATGCGCGCTGGCGCTTCGCCGGCAACCGGTTCCAGCGCCAGCACCACAGGCAGGGCGAGCAGCGTTTGCACTTCCACAGGCAGCAGTTCCGAACGGCAAAGAAAATCAATTCTATCATTCAGCGTTTTGGGCTTCCGCCGCACGGCATGGCGGGTTAGCCTTGAACGACTTGAGTTCCGGATTGGTTTGGGCATGGACAACACGCAAAGGCGCGTCGGGGTGATCGGCGGCGTACGCATCCCGTTCTGCCGCAACAACACCGCGTATGCCGACGTCGGCAATTTCGGCATGTCGGTGAAGGTGCTCGGCGCGCTGGTCGAACGGTTCGGATTGCATGGCGTGGAGCTGGGTGAAGTGGCGATGGGTGCGGTGATCAAGCACTCGTCGGACTGGAACCTGGCACGCGAGGCGCTGCTCAGTTCCGGGCTGGCGCCGACCACACCCGGCATCACCACCGCGCGCGCCTGCGGTACCTCGCTGGACAACGCGATCATCATCGCCAACAAGATTGCCGCCGGACAGATCACGGCAGGTATCGCCGGCGGCTCGGATACCACCAGCGACGTGCCGATCGTCTACGGCACGCGGTTGCGCAAGCGGTTGCTGGCGATGAACCGGGCGAAGACGCCGCTGGACAAGTTGAAAGTGGCGCTGCACAGGTTCTCCTTGCGCGAACTGAAACCTTCGTTCCCCGGCGTGGCCGAACCGCGCACCGGCAAGTCGATGGGCGACCACTGCGAGCAGATGGCGAAGGAATGGCAGATTCCGCGCGAGGCGCAGGATCAGCTGGCGCTGGACAGCCATCACAAGCTGGCCGCCGCGTACGCCGACGGCTTCTTCGACGAGCTGCTGGTGCCGTTCCGTGGCCTCAAGCGCGACGGCTTCCTGCGTCCGGATTCGACCATGGAGAAGCTGGCCACGTTGAAGCCGGCATTCGATAAAACGTCGGGCCGTGGCACGCTCACCGCGGGCAATTCCACCGGCTTGTCCGATGGTGCGGCTGCCGTGCTGCTGGCCAGCGACGAGTGGGCCGCCCAGCGCGGTTTGAAAATCCAGGCGTATCTGCGCGATGCCGAAGTCGCCGCGGTGGATTTCGTGCACGGCGAAGGCCTGCTGATGGCACCGACCATCGCGGTGCCGCGCATGCTCGCGCGCCAGGGCCTGACCCTGCAGGACTTCGACTACTACGAGATCCACGAAGCGTTCGCTGCGCAGGTGTTGTGCACGCTGCGCGCATGGGAGAGTGCCGAGTACTGCAAGAACCGGCTTGGCCTCGATGCGCCGCTGGGTGCGATCGATCCAGCCAGGCTCAACGTGCATGGCTCCAGTCTGGCGGTGGGTCATCCGTTTGCCGCCACCGGCGCACGGATCGTCGCCACGCTGGCGAAGATGCTGGAACAGAAAGGCTCCGGCCGCGGCCTGATCTCGATCTGCACCGCCGGCGGCATGGGCGTCACTGCGATCCTCGAACGGCCGTGAGCATGACCCCTGCGGGAGTCGCCTCACCCGGAAGCATCGGTTCATGCCGCGCCTGCGCACCACCAGCGGCCTGAGCCTGCTGGCGCTGGCGGTTGGCGTGGCTGGCACCGTGTGGATCAGCAGCCTGACCGCCGGCTGGCGCGGGCCGGCTGCACGCGTGGCCATCGTCCACCACGCAGCGTCGATACGGCATGCCCTGCCCTCACGCCGGCATGTTCCGGTCCGCGGGGCGCAAATGCATCGCGTCGATACCCAGCGTCTTGTCGGCGAGGCGCAAGCCATGCCGCTCACCGAGCCGCCGGAACTGGTGCCGTTGGCGATGCCCGGCGACACCTCGCAGTCATGGGATGAGCTGCGAGGTCATCTCGACGGCCGCGTGCTGGTGCATGTCGAGATCGACGGCGGCGGTCGCGTCAAGGTGGCCAGCGTCGCCGAATCCAGCGGTGACCCGGTGCTCGACACGCACGCGTTGCGCAGCGTGCACGGCTGGCGTTTCGCGGTGCCGGCGGATCACCCCGACGGCATCGGCGGCGATCTGTCGATGCGCTTCTCCGCGCAAGGTGAGCGCATCGCACAGTTGCCGTAGGCGTCAGAGAATGCCCTTCACCCCGGCCCCGAACGCGGTGATCAGCCGGGTGATGACCAGTTTCGGTGACACCGCCACGTCGGGGAAATCGCCGACCGGCTGGTAGCAGGCGTAGAAGCCGGGATCATTCGCGCGCATCGGCTGGCAGCCGGGATTGAGGTCGTAGCTGGTGGCGTAGCGGAATGGCCACAGGTCGAACAGCGGCAGGCTTTCGGAGATGCTGCCGATGGCCTGATTGATGTCGCTGAGCACAGGTACCGTAGCTTGCCGCGGCGCGATCACCCAGGCGTTTTGCGGCTCGGTGCTGCGCAGGATGCTCTGGCGCAACAGGTCGGCGAAGCGGTGGTCGTAGACAATCGCGCCGGCCTCGGTGTTGTAGTGGTCCGAACGCGGATCGAAGTTGTGTGAGCCGACCATCGCGAAGTCGTCATCGATCACGATCGATTTCGCATGCAGGCCGAAGCGGCGCCCTTCGCTGAGCAGCGGGGCCGGCCGGTTGTTGCTGCCGTGACTGCCGAGCAGATGAAAGCGCTCGCGCCTGGCACTGGCCGGGCTGGCGGTTTCCGGCGGCAGGGTCAAGCCGTCACTACCGAGGTTGGCCAGGTCGTAGTCCACTGCCGCGCCCGGCGCGTGCGGCTTCAATTCGTGGATCTCGAAGCCGAACGTTTCCAGGTAACGCTTGCGATGCTTGTACGACAGCGCATACACCGCGAACGCGTCGGTCGAGGCGAGCGAATTGGTCGAGACGATCACCCGCGGCGGCTCACTGTTGCGATGCAGCCGCTTGAAGATGCGCTGCGCCCGCCGGCTCATCACCAGGTAGGGCGTCTGCAGCAATACTTCGCGTTTGGCGTCGCCGACCATCTCCATGATGTGGCGGGTGAAGTTCTGTGCGCGCTTCTTGTCCGGCTTGTCGGTTTTCGCCGGCAGATCGCTGAAGTATTCGACCTTGCCGACCCGCAGGCTCGGCTCGACCAGCCACGCCTGCAGCCACGCGGCATCCTCCGCCACCTGTTGCAGCTGGGCAACCCGCCGCGGCTGGCGGTAATGCGGTGGCGGCCACGTGGGCGCGGCGCTGTCGGCGAGCATGCGTCGGTTGACGTCGCGCAGATGGGTCAGCGGCACCGCGCGCTTGTGCTGCCAGAACAGCTCGAAGCTGGCGGCCATCTGCTGCGCGGCGGGGCCGCCGACCATCACGTCGCGGTCGATATAGTCGAAGCTGTCGTCCCAGTTGAAGTAGCGGTCCTCGTAATTGCGTCCGCCGGTGATGCCGATGCTGTCGTCCACCAGCAGCAGCTTGTTGTGCATGCGCTGGTTGAAGTGCATGAAGCAGCACAGCAGGCCGGCGGCGAATTCCACCGGCTCGATGCGTGCCTTGTGGAAGGTCGGGTTGTACAGCCGTACCTGCAGGTTCGGGCTGACCCGCGCCAGCCGGTCGAGCAGATCCGGGTCGTTGAACGAGAACAGCTGGTCGGCCAGGATGCGCACCTGCACACCACGTCGGGCCGCCTGCACCAGTTCGTCCAGCACCAGTTGGCCGGTGTCGTCCTGATCCCAGATATAAGTCTGCACGTCGATCGAGTGCTGCGCGGCGCGAATCAGGTTGATGCGTGCGGCCAGCGCCGGTTCGCTGTCGTCGAGCAGGGTCACCACATGCACCGGTTGCGCCGGGGTGGATGCGGCGAGTGCCTGGGTTGCCGCATCCAGCAGCGGCGAAGCTACCGCGCAATGATCGGCGCGCGTGCAGCTCGTGCTCTGATCGGTGGTGGCCGCGACCACCGCGTCGGCGCGCCGGATCTGCGCCCGCGACAGCGTGCAGCCTTGCAGCAGCAGGACTGCGGCGAGCAGGCTGAACAGGGCGATTCGATCGATTCGGGCGGTCCGGTACGGCTGAGACATGCGCCCATGATACGGGGACCGGTTCACTCCGTTGCGGAGTTGAGCGTGATCCACAGACCCAGCTGTACCTGGTCGGAAAGCGCGGTGCGATGGCCGTTCATGCCGAACTCGCTGCGCGCCAGCGTGCCATGCGCCTCGATCACGCAATCTCCGGCAGCGATTGCGCCGCAGGCAGAGGGCATCAGTTCGAAGCGGATCGGCCGGGTTACCCCGCGCAGACTGAGCTGGCCGTCCAGGACACCGCCATGGCTCAGCACCGACAGCGCGAGCGGAACGGATACGAAATGGATGGTCGGATATTGCGCGGCATCGAAGAACTCCGGCGCCAGCATCCAGCGGCGGAAGCGCGCGGAATCCATCACGGCACTGTTCACGGCGATGCGCGCGTCGACGGTCGCCAGTCCGTGCGGATCAACCCGTACCTGACCGGCGATCTGCATGAAGCGGCCGTCGATCGTGTGCAACCACAGCAGGCGTACGGCGAAAACCGCGTAGGAACGGTCGGTGGCGATACGGTAGTCGGTGGATCGTGCGACCGGTGCGGCGAGTGCCAGACCGGCCAGCAGGCAGACGGTGAACCATCGCCTCACGGCGACCAGAACGCATCCAGTCGGGCATTGCCGGGTTCCAGTGCGCCATCCAGGTGCAGCACGGCCAGCGCACCGGGCGGCATGCCGCGGAATTCGTCGGAGCGGCCCTCGACCAGCAGCGCGACCAGGCGCTCGATGCCGGGATTGTGACCGACCAGCATCAAGGTACCGCTGTCGCCATGCTGGTCGAGCAGTGCCAGCAGCTCGCCCGGTGAGGCATCGTAGATTTCCGTCGCCAGCTGTGGTGCCGGCGCACCCGTCATTTCAGCCAGCGCGAAGCGCGCGGTTTCATCGGCGCGCCGGGCTGGCGAACTCAGCACACGCTCGGGCCGTACACCGTGCGCGGCCAGCCAGCGACCGGCCGCCTGCGCCTCCTGCTTGCCGTGTGCGCTCAGTGGACGTTGCTGGTCATCACCGGAGGTTTCTATCGGCACGGCTTCGGCGTGTCGCAACAGGATCAGTTCGTGCATGGAAGACTCCGGTGGGGTGTGGTCGCGCAAGGTGCGCGTGGACTGCATCAAGAGGGATCCCTTTCAATGCTGGCGCTTGATCCAGCGCAGCAGCGTCTTCCAGTCCTGCTGGTGGTTGCGTACCTGTTCGGACTGGTAATCGAAGATGCCCTTGCCCAGCGCACTCAGCAGCACATAGGCCTGGCTGTCACGCAGCTGCGCGACGATCGGAAACGGGGATTGCTCGGCGAGCTGGGCGATCGCGTCCTGGCTGGCGTGGGTCCATGGCTTGAGCCGGTTGGCGACCAGCCCCACCGGCAGCTTGCCGCGGTGGATGCGGTTGATCGAACGCAGCTCCTCGATGAAATGGAGCGTGGCATGCAGATCGAACGATGACGGCAGCACCGGCACCAGCAGCACGTCGGCCTGCTCCAGGTACGGTTCCAGTTCGCGCTCGCCGGAGCCGGCCGGCGTGTCGATCAGCAGCTGCTGGGTATCCGGCGGCAGTTTCTGCAGCGACCGCCGACCGCCTTCGAGGGCCAGCACGCCAGGAACGTTGTCCGGCCGCAGGCTGGCCCAGCGATAACTGGATCCCTGCCGGTCGGCATCGATGATGGCGGTGTGCTGCCCCGCCTGTGCCCAGTGCGAGGCCAGCTGGGTCACCAGCGTGCTCTTGCCGCAACCACCCTTGCTGCTTGCCACCAGCGTCGTAAGCATCGACTCACCCTTGTCGCGGAAGGTGACCCAAGCCTACACGGCTGCGGATGCCGCGCAAAGCGGCGTTGCGGCAGCGCTACTGCGGTTTCCAGTCGGCCGGTGGATCGGTCGGGATGCTGCTGTCGCGCAGCGCCGCCAGCAGCAGGCTCATCTCGGTGCCGCCGTTGCGGGCCAGTGCCAGCAGATGCTGCGCCAGCGCTTTGTCGTCCGGGACGCGGGCCAGCAGCGCGTTGAAGCTCTGCACCTGCCAGACCAGGCTGAGCCGGGCGCGCCGGGCATCTTCCTGCTGCGCCGGATCGTCCGCCAATACTTCACGCAGGTGCAGGCCCAGCGAGCGCGACAGCGGGCTGGAACCCCATTCGAGAATCTTGCCCAGCTTCAGGCAGTCGGCCTTGATCGAGGCGTCGTCGCCGGCGTTCTCGCACAGCTTGGCGGTGAGCGGCAGGCCCGGTTGCGGCTGGCTGCCGGCGAGGCCATAGACCAGCACGGCCTGCATGCCGACTGCGCCGGCCGCCTGTGCCGGATCGAACGTGCCGGCCGGCGGCGGCAATACGCCGACCGAGCTGGCCAGCGCCTTCAGGCTGGCACCGGCGTAGTCGTCATACAGCCTGGCGGCAGCCGCCTTGGTCAGATCCTGGCGGGCGGCATCCGGCTTCAGGTTGCGCGTGTCTTCGGCGAGCTGGAGCAGCCATACCGCGGCGTTGTCCGGTGCCTGCGTCTGCAACAGTTCCAGCGCGGCGGGGTTGGGACACGCATTCGCCTTGGCATCGCAGTCGGCCAGGCGGGCCCAACTGACTGCAGCGTCAGCATCCTCAGCCATGGCCGCGCGCCCGATCAGGGTATGGAAACTGGTGATGTCTGGCTGATTGAACAACGGCCGCGCCAGCAAGGCGGCGCCGAGCAACGGCTGCGCATCGGCGCTGGGCGCCAGCACACTGACCAGGTCACGCTGGAACGCCAGCTGGGCTTTGTCGCGGGCCTTGGCGGCCTTGCTTGGTGGAGCGGGGCTCTTTTCGGCGAATGCCGGGGAGGCAGCGAGTGACAGGGCACAAGCCAGGGCGAGAAAACGCAGTCCACGCATGAGGGGCTACCGTCCGCAATCAAAGCGTTCAGCATACTGCCCGCAGATTAAGCGCGCCTGATCCGCAGTCAGGCATCCACCGGCGAGCGCGGCAAGGCTTGCTAGGATGAACAATTCTGGCGCAAGACTGCGCCTCAGATCATGGTTCGGGAGACGCGTAGTGGATCATTTTTCGACATTTGCCAATGGCGCACCCTGGTTTGTCGGCTGGGGTACGCTGGCATTGATCAACGCCGCACTGGCGCAGGGCAAGAACCGCAGCGGCTTGCTGTGGTTCCTGTTATCCCTGTTGTTCGGCCCATTTGCGACGTTGCTGCTGGTGCTGTTGCCCAAGGTGCGCAACACACTGTTTTGAGGAGTGACAGCACCGCTGAGCGGGTTACTCGCCGAGCGCTTCGCGCATGAATTCCGGCTGCGCCAGCGCACCCTTGTGGATGTCGGCGTTGTAGTAGCGGGTCGGGAAATTCTTGCCGAGTGCACCGCGCTCGCGGAAGCCGGACAGGTCCCCACCCTTGCGTGCCATCGTGCAGCTCCACCAGCCGGTCGGGTAGCACGGTTGCGGGAACGGCAGCGTCTTCACCGCGCTGAAGCCGGACGTGCGCATCGCCGAGCGCATCGACTTGATCAGATCAAGGTGCGCCAGCGGCGACTCGCTCTGCTGCACCAACAGGCCGCCATGGCGCAGCGCCTTGTGGCAGCTGGCGTAGAACGCGGCGTTGAACAGGCCCTCGGCCGGGCCGACCGGATCGGTCGAGTCGACGATCACCAGATCCAGCGACTCCGGCTCGCATTCGGCCATGTACTTGATGCCGTCGATGAACAGCAGCTCGGCGCGCGGATCGTGGTTCGAGTCGCACAGCTCGGGGAAATATTCCTCGGCCAGCCGGGTCACGCGCTCGTCGATCTCCACCTGCACCGCCGATTCGACTTCTTCATGCTTGAGTACCTCGCGCAGCGTGCCGCAATCGCCGCCGCCGATGACCACCACGCGCTTGGCGCGTGCATGGGTGAACAGCGCCGGGTGGGTCATCATCTCGTGATAGAAGAAGTTGTCGCGGGTGGTCAGCATCACGCAGCCATCGATCACCATCAGGTTGCCCCAGTCGGTGGTCTTGTAGATCTCGATGGTCTGGAACGGGGTCTTCTCCGCGTGCAGCAGTTGCTCGGTGCGGAAACCGATGGAGGAGCCGGAAGCCTGATGGGCTTCGGTGAACCAGCTGATCTGCTGCGACATGGCGGGTTGTTCCTGACGAACCGGATGGAAAGATAAAGACCGCCAATTGTAGCTGCAACGGCGGTGAACGTCCCGGCACGGCGACCCGGCGACATGCGCCAATTGTCACAGCGGACCATTACAATGGCGCCCTGGCATCGCCGACGCAGCGCGTCTGGTGGCCGACAAGCCCGATCGACCCCGCGGCGTGCGAGGCTTCCGGTCGCTCGGGCTTCGTGCTCCTCCGTTGAGCAACACCGTCAAGGCTCGCCGCTGCGACGACATCATCCATGCTTGTAACAAGCGCCTGCATAAGGAGCTACGCTGATGTCGAATCCTTGGAATACTGACTCTGCCCGCCACACCTACGCCGTGCCGCATTGGGGCGATGGCTATGTGGACGTGAACGCGGCCGGCGAGATCGTGATGCGCCCGCGCGGCGCCAGCGGTCCGGCGCTGTCGCTGCCCGGCATTGTCGAACGCGCGCGCGCCGAGGGCCTGCGGCTGCCGCTGCTGGTGCGCTTTCCCGACATCCTGGCCGATCGCCTCGCGCGGCTGCAGGGCGCGTTCGCCAAGGCGATCGGCGAGTGGAACTACGCAGGCGGCTATACCGCGATCTATCCGATCAAGGTCAACCAGCAGCGCGGCGTCGCCGGCGAACTGGTTGCCGCCGGCAAACAGGGTTTCGGTCTGGAGGCGGGTTCCAAACCGGAACTGATGGCGGTGCTGGCGATGGCGCGGCCCGGTTCCATCGTGATCTGCAACGGCTACAAGGATCGCGAATACATCCGTCTTGCATTGATCGGGCTGAAGCTCGGCCTGCGCGTGCATATCGTGATCGAGAAGCTGTCCGAGCTGGACCATGTATTCAGCGAGGCGAAAGCGCTTGGCATCGAACCGCTGCTCGGCGTGCGCGTGCGGCTGGCCTCGATCGGTGCGGGCAAGTGGCAGAACACCGGTGGTGACAAGGGCAAGTTCGGCCTGTCGCCGAACCAGGTGCTGACCCTGATCGAGCGGCTCGATGCAGCCGGCCTCAAGCACACGCTGAAGCTGCAGCATTTCCACATGGGCTCGCAGATCTCCAACGTGCGCGACATCGCCAACGGCATGCGCGAGGCCACGCGTTACTTCGTCGAGCTGAAGCGGATGGGCGTACCGCTGGAGATTGTCGACGTCGGCGGCGGTCTCGGCGTGGACTACGAAGGCACCCGTTCGCGCAGCCACAACTCGATCAACTACTCGATCGAGCAGTACGCCGCCACCATCGTGCAGTCGCTGGCCGAGGCGGTGGAGGCCGAAGGCCTGAGCGCGCCGCATATCCTCACCGAAGCCGGTCGCGCGATGACCGCGCATCACGCGGTGATGGTGGTCAACGTGACCGAAGTGGAGGAAGTGCCGGCTGGCGCGATTCCGCCACCGTGCGCGGACGAGCCGGCCGTATTGCGCCGATTGCGCGAGACCTGGGAAGAACTGGATCGGCGTCCCGCGCTGGAACTGTTCCACGAGGCCCAACACCATCTGCAGGAAGGCCAGACGCTGTACGCGCTGGGCCAGCTCGCGCTGGCCGACCGCGCGCGGCTGGACGAGATGTACTACGCGATCGCCAACGCGGTGCGCGCGCGCCTGCTGCCGGCCGAACGCTCGCACCGGCCGGCGCTGGACGATCTGGACGAGAAGCTGGTCGACAAGTACTTCGTCAACTTCTCGGTATTCGAATCGGTGCCGGACATCTGGGCGATCAAGCAGATCTTCCCGATCACGCCGATCGCACGGCTCGACGAGGAGCCGACCCGCCGCGGCGTGATCGTCGACCTCACCTGCGATTCGGACGGTCGTATCGATCACTACGTCGATGCCGATGGCGTCGACGTGAGCCTGCCGCTGCATGCATTGAAGGAAGGCGAGAGCTACCGACTCGGCATCTTCATGGTCGGCGCGTACCAGGAGACGCTGGGCGACATCCACAACCTGTTCGGCGACACCGATGCGGTGAACGTGCGCGTGGCCGGCGACAGCTACGAGTTCGCGCATATCCGCCGCGGCGACACCACCGACCTGATGCTCGACTACGTCGGCTACGACCTCGAGGTGTTGCGCCAGAGCTATCGCGAGCGCATCGCCAGTGCGGGCGTGAGCGGTGCCGAAGCCGAGCAGCTGTATGGCACGCTCAACGGAGGCCTGATTGCCTACACCTATCTGGCCGAAGACACGCATTGACGAAGTGTAGGAGCGCATCCTGTGCGCGCTCCTACAAAAACCACCAGACATCACGGAAACAGGAGCAGCGCATGACAAGTCTCAATGGCAAGGTCGCCCTGATCACCGGCGCGGCCAGCGGTCTCGGCAAGGCGATCGCCGAGCTGTATGCGAAGAACGGTGCCAGCGTGGCGATCGCCGACATCAACCAACAGGCTGCCGATGCCACCGCGGCGGCGATCAATGCAACCGGCGGCAAGGCGATCGGCGTGGCGATGGATGTCAGCGACGAGGCATCGGTGAATGCGGGCACCGACAAGGTGGTCGCGGCGTTCGGTGCGCTCGACATCCTGATCTCGAATGCTGGCGTGCAGATCATCAACCCGATCGACCAGTTCGCGTTCGCCGACTGGAAGAAGATGCTGGCGATCCATCTCGACGGCGGCTTCCTCACCACCAAGGCCGCGCTGCAGCACATGTACAAGGGCGATCGCGGCGGCATCGTGATCTACATGGGCTCGGTGCATTCGCACGAGGCGTCCAGGCTTAAGTCCGCCTACGTCGCCGCCAAGCACGGCCTGCTCGGCCTCGCCCGCACGCTGGCCAAGGAAGGAGCTGCACACAACGTGCGCTCGCACGTGATCTGTCCCGGCTTCGTGCGCACGCCGCTGGTCGAGAAGCAGATCCCCGAGCAGGCGAAGGAGCTTGGCATCAGCGAAGCGGACGTGATCAAGAACGTGATGCTGAAGGACACCGTCGACGGCGTGTTCACCACCGTCGAGGACATCGCACAGACCGCCTTGTATCTGGCCACCTTCCCGTCCGCCGCGCTGACCGGTCAGTCGATCGTGGTCAGCCACGGCTGGTACATGCAGTAACTGCCGTGGCTGACGCCAAGCGTCCGAAATCGCCGGCCACGCTGACGGAAACCGTGGCACGCGATTACCACACCGTCGCCCTGGTGCTGCAGGGTGGCGGTGCGCTCGGTGCGTATCAGGCGGGCGTTTACCAGGCACTGGCCGAAGCTGACTTGCAGCCAACCTGGCTGGCCGGTATCTCGATCGGCGCATTGAATGCGGCGATCATCGCCGGCAACGCGCCGGAGCGGCGCGCCGAGCGGCTGCGCGAGTTCTGGGAAACGATCTGCCAGCAACCGTTGCTGCCCGGAGCACGCGCGTTCGATATGAGCGCGTGGCCGCTGCTGTGGCAGAACGGCATCAGCAGTCTCGCGGCATGGCGGGCGATGACCGAGGGACAGGCCGGTTTTTTCCAGCCGCGACTGGGGCCGCTGTTGCCATGGCATACCAGTCCGGCCAGCGCGAGCTGGTACGACACCGCGCCGCTGCGCGCCACGCTGGAGCGCCTGGTCGACTTCGACCGCATCAACGACGCGCGCACGATGCGCGTATCGGTAGGCGCGGTGAACGTGCGCAGCGGCGACTTCACGTACTTCGACAATACCCGCGACACGCTGCGGTCCGAACACTTCATGGCCTCTGCCGCCCTGCCGCCAGGTTTTCCGGCGGTGGAGATCGACGGCGAGTTCTACTGGGACGGCGGCGTGGTCTCCAACACGCCGCTGTACAAAGTGCTGAGCGAGCGTCCGAGTCGCGACACGCTGGTGTTCCAGGTCGACCTGTGGAACGCGCATGGCAGCCTGCCGCGCGATCTGGTGCAGGTGGCCGAACGCAGCAAGGAGATCCAGTACTCCAGCCGCACCCGCCTGATGACCGAATTCATGCGACGCACGCAGGAGCATCGACGCCTGCTGCACGACGTGATGGCGCTGGTACCGGAAGACCGGCGCAACGATCCGGCGTATCGCCGCGCGGTGGCGCGTTCCGCGGCGGCGTTGACCAACGTGATCCATCTGATCTACCGCGACAAGCCGTACGAGAGTCACTACAAAGACTACGAGTTCAGCGGCGCCAGCATGCATGGCCACTGGCAGAGCGGCTTGGAGGACATGCGCCACACGTTGGCGCATCCGCAGTGGCTGGCCGCTCCCGATCCCGAAGATCCGTTCGTGACGCATGACGTGCATCGCGGCGAAGCCCGCTGATTGCTCCGCGCTTGCTTCCCTCGGAAGCACGGGGTTGGGGGGAGAGCGTGTTTGTTGCCCACCCGTGGGCGTATTCGCTCAGCTGTCGCGTGCAACCTGCAGCCCGGCCGCTGACTGGCTGACCGGCATCACCTCGATGCGGTTGATGTTGAGGTGCGGCGGCTGGTTGGCGACCCACCAGATCGTGTCGGCGATGTCGCCGGCGGTGATCGGGTGGGCGCCAGCGTAGAGATTCTCTGATGCGGCCTGGTCGCCGCCCGTGCGCACCAGAGTGAACTCGGTTTCGGCCATGCCCGGTTCGATCGAACTCACCCGTACGCCGGTGCCGTGAAGGTCGCTGCGCAGGTTCTGCGAGAACTGGATGACGAAGGCCTTGGTACCGCCGTAGACGTTGCCGCCGCGGTAAGCGTAGCTGCCTGCGATCGAGCTGATGTTGACGATCGCGCCGCGGCGCTCGATCAACTGCGGCAGTAGCAGATGGGTCATCGTCACCAGCGCGGTGACGTTGGTGTCGATCATCTGTTTCCACTGCGCCAGATCCGCCTGCTGCGCCGGCGCGGTGCCCAGCGCCAGACCGGCGTTGTTGACCAGCAGGTCGATGCCGGCGAACTCAGGTGGTAGAGCTGCGTGCGCCGCACGCATCGCCGCCTCGTCGCGGACGTCGAACGCCGCCGCATGCACGCGGTCAGCGCCGTGGCGTTCAACTAGTTGCTGCAACCGATCGGCGCGCCGGCCGCTGGCGATCACTCGCCAGCCACCGGTCACGAAACGTTCCAAGGCGGCGGCGCCGAACCCGGAGGTGGCGCCGGTAATCCATGCGGTCTTGGTTGTCATGCGTGAAAGTCCCCAGCCAGGCGGGTCGTAACGTTGCGGTCAGACAGGGCCACTTGCGCGGCTGCGGTTCGCTGCGCGCTATTTGCCTTCTTTCAAGGCGATCGCATTGATTCCCGCCGACGCCAGCCGCTGCTTGGTCGATTCCAGTTCGGTCGCCGAATGGAACGGACCGAGGCGGACGCGGTGGTAGGTCTGGCCGTTGATGCTGACCGATTGCACGTTGGCGATGAAGCCCTGGAGGGCCATCTTCGCTTTCAGGGTTTCCGCATCGGCGGCATTCGGGAACGCACCGACCTGCAGCAGATAACCGCTGCCAGTCGTGCTGGGCGGCGGCAACGCGCTGGCGGGAGCAGCGACGATGTTCTGGCTGACCGCGACCGGTGCATTCGCCGGCGGCGGTGCCTGCTCGGTGGTGGCCTGCGGTTGTGCTGCGGCCTGCTGGGCCTGCTGCTGCGCGGCGAGCTGCTTCTGTTGCTGCTCGGCGCGTGCTTGCGCGCTGATCACGGCATCCGGGATCCGGACTTCCTTCTCCGACAGTACCGAATAGAAGTCGTATTGCGGTTTCTTCGGCGCGCTCTCGCTGGCGGCTGGCGCGAGGCCGGCATCACTGCCGTTCTCGGCCGTGGCCTGTGGATTCGCCTGCGGGCCCACTGGCTGGCGCAGGCTGGTCAGCAGGCTGCCACGCATCATCACGGCCATCAGGATGGCGCCGATCAGGATACCGATGACGGCGTAACCCCAGCCCGGAAAACCACCGCTGCTGTTGCGCACGGCCTGCCGGCCCTTGCCCTTGCGTGCTGCCATTACATGCTCTCCGGGGCGCCCAGGCCCAGCAAATTCAGACCATTCTTCAATACCTGCCGCGTCGCCACCACCAGGGCGAGCCGCGCGTTGCGCAGCGCGACGTCCTCGACCAGGAACTGGTGCGAGTTGTAATAGGTGTGGAACGCGTTGGCCAGCTCGCGCAGCCACGCGGCGACCAGGTGCGGCTCCAGGTTCGCGGCGGCGGCCTCGACCAGTTCCGGATACTTCGACAGTTCGGTCAGCAGGATCTGCTCATGCTCGTTGTCCAGCCGCGCGAGTTGCCCAAGGCCATCCTGCAGATCGAACGTGAAGCCCTTCTCGGGCGCCTGGCGCAGCACGCTGCACACGCGGGCATGCGCGTACTGGATGTAGTAGACCGGGTTGTCGTTGCTCTGCGAACGCGCCAGATCGATGTCGAAGATCAGCTGCGAGTCGGATTTGCGCGCGATCAGGAAGTAGCGCGTGGCATCGCGGCCGACTTCATCGATCAGGTCGCGCAGGGTGACGTAGCTGCCGGCGCGCTTGGAGAGCTTCACCTCCTCGCCACCTTTCATCACCGTCACCATCTGATACAGCATGTAGTCGGGGTAGCCCTTGGGGATACCGCAATCGAGCGCCTGCAGGCCAGCCTTCACCCGTGCCAGCGAGCCGTGGTGATCCGAGCCCAGCACGGTGATGGCCTTGCCGTAGCCGCGCTGCCATTTCGACAGGTGGTAGGCCACGTCCGGCACGAAATAGGTGTAAGTGCCGTCGGACTTGCGCATCACCCGATCCTTGTCGTCACCGTAGTCGGTGGTGCGCAGCCATAGCGCGCAGCCCTCTTCGTAGGTGTGGCCGTGGGCGACCAGCTCGCGCACGGTCTCCTCCACCTTGCCATGGCTGTACAGCGATGACTCCAGGAAATAGGTGTCGAAGCCGACGCCGAACGCCTGCAGGTCCAGATCCTGCTCGTGACGCAGGCTGGCCACGGCGAAGCGGCGGATCGCGTCGAGGTCGTCGACGTCACCACCGCCGGTGACCGTCTCGCCGTCGGCTACCACCGATTCGCGGTCGAGGTAGGCGCGCGCCACATCGGCGATGTAGTCGCCGCGGTAGCCGTTCTCCGGCCAGCTGCTGTCATCCGGCGTGATGCCGCGCGCGCGCGCCTGCACTGAGATCGCCAGATTCGCGATCTGCACGCCGGCATCGTTGTAGTAGAACTCGCGCTTCACGTTCCAGCCGGTCGCGTCCAGCAGCCGGCTCAGGCAGTCGCCGATCGCCGCGTTGCGGCCGTGGCCAACATGCAGCGGCCCGGTCGGGTTGGCCGAGACAAATTCCACGCCAACGGTCTTGCCCGCGCCGCTGTCACTGCGGCCGTAGGCGTCGCCTGCCGCCATGATCTGGCGCACTTCGGCGTGATACGCCGCGGCGGCCAGATAAAAATTGATGAAGCCGGGGCCGGCAATCTCGACCTTTTCCACCAGCGCATTCGCGGGCAACGCCGCCACCAGTTTCTCGGCCAGTTCGCGCGGTTTCGCGCGCGCCGGCTTGGCCAGCAGCATGGCGACGTTGCAGGCGAAATCACCGTGTTCGCGGCTGCGTGCGCGTTCGATCACGAAGCCCGGCAAGGCGAGATCGGCAGGCAGGGTGGCATCGGCTTGCAGGGTCTGGATCGCCTGCAGCACCAGTTCGCGCAACTGTTCTTTCACGGGTGAGGTCGGATTCGTAATGGAACCGCCAATCCTAACAGACCGTCATGCCGGCGAACCGCGCTGCATCGGTGTAAGCCCGCTCGCACATCAGAGATCGTCGGATCATCGCGGACTTTGATGCACTGCGGTGTGTCGCCCTGTGGATAAGTCTGTGGGGAAAGCTGCGGGTCAATGTCGGGAAACGATAGTGTTCCAGCAAACATCGAACAACAAAAGCTAATATTCCATATTTATCAATTAATTATGCTATATGTCTAGGGCGATAGGTGTGATTGCCTTGGCAAGTGCCGGTCTTGGCGGTTTGTGCATAAGTTTCGGCGACTTGGCGGCCATCGCCGAGGCGATGGCTCAGCGTCATCGGTCTGTCATGCGGCGCTGCGACACTGGCGATGCCCGACATGACTCCCCTCCATGACACGGCATCGGAGACGCCGCTCTCTCCCCTCCCCAAATCGGCCCCGCGGCGTGGTTCATCCACGCCGTTTTTTTATGTCGGCAGGTCTTGGATCAGAGCAGGCCGCGAGCCGCCATCGACACCGGCTCGCCGCTGCCGATCACCAGGTGATCGAGTACGCGTACACCGACCAGCTGCAACGCATCGCGCAGCTCATGGGTGATCGCGCGGTCGGCTGCGCTCGGCTCGGCGACGCCGGAAGGATGGTTGTGCGCAAAGATCACCGCGCAGGCGTTGTGCCTGAGGCAGGCTCGCACCACTTCGCGCGGATGCACGCTGGCGCCATCGACGGTGCCGCGGAACAGCTCCTCGAAGCCCAGCACGCGATGGCGGTTGTCCAGGTACAGACAACCGAATACCTCATACGGCAGATGTCGCAGTTGCGCGCGCAGGTAGTCGCCGCTGTCGCGCGGGTTGCCCAGGCTGGGTTTTTGCTGCAACTGCTCGGCCAGGCTGCGCCGGGCCAGTTCCAGTGCGGCGGTGATCCGCGCGCGCTTGGCCGGACCCAGTCCGCCGATGCGGATCGGTGGCTCGGGCTGACCGAGCAAGGCACCCAGACTGCCGGCGCTGGCAAGCAGTTCGCGACCCAGCGCGATCGCGTCCTTGCCGCGGCTGCCACTGCCGAGCAGCACGGCCAGCAACTCGGCGTCGGACAGCGCAGCGCTGCCGCGCGCCAGCAGTTTTTCACGGGGACGTTCGCCTTCGGGCCAGTCGCGGATGCTCATGCACTCAAGCTGCCGGACAGCGGCACTTCCAGGCAGCGGTAGCTGCGAATGAATCCGGTAAGCTACGGGTCTGCCCGATTGTCAGGCCTGTCTTACATGAGTCTTGCCCAACGCCGCATCCTGCTGGGAGTATCCGGCGGCATCGCCGCCTACAAGTGCTGCGAACTGGTTCGCCGCTTGCGCGATCTCGATGCCGAGGTGCGCGTGGTGATGACCGAGGGCGCCACCCATTTCGTCAGCCCGACCACGTTCCAGGCGCTGTCCGGCCAGAGCGTGCGCGTCTCGCTGTGGGATGAAGGCGCCGAGGCGGCGATGGGGCATATCGAACTGGCGCGCTGGGCCGAGCGCATCCTGATTGCACCGGCCAGCGCGGATCTGCTGGCACGACTGGCGCACGGGCTGGCCGATGACCTGCTGACCACGTTGTGTCTGGCCAGCGCCGCACCGCTGTACGTGGCGCCAGCGATGAACCAGCAGATGTGGGCGCACCCAGCGGTGCAGGCGAATATCGACACCTTGCGTCGACGCGGCGTGCAACTGCTCGGACCGGCTGCCGGTGAGCAGGCCTGCGGCGATGTCGGCAGTGGCCGCATGCTGGAGCCGCACGAACTGCGCGATGCGCTGGTGGCCTCGTTCGGTAGTCAGGTGCTGGCCGGGCTGAACGTGCTGGTCAGTGCCGGGCCGACCTACGAGGACATCGATCCGGTGCGTTTCATCGGCAACCGCAGTTCCGGCCGGATGGGTTTTGCGGTGGCTGAAGCCGCCGCCCAGGCCGGTGCCGTGGTGAGCCTGGTGGCTGGCCCGGTAAGCCTGGCCACTCCGGCCGGCGTGGCACGGCGCATCGATGTGCGCAGTGCCGTCCAGATGCATGCGGCGGTGCTGGCGGCCGCGGCGCAGGCGGACATCTACATTGGTGCAGCCGCCGTCGGCGATTACCGGCCGCAGGCAGTGTCAGTGCACAAGCTGAAAAAGCATGAGGGCGCCGCATTGGCTCTGCAGCTTGACGAAAATCCGGACATCCTGGCCAGCCTGTCGGCACAAACCGTGCATCCTTTCCTGGTCGGTTTTGCGGCCGAGACGCATGATGTGGCGAACTACGCGCAGGGCAAACTGCAACGCAAGGGACTGGACATGATTGCTGCCAACCAGGTCGGTGAGGGTCTCGGTTTCGAGGCGGCCGACAATGCCTTGAGCCTGTACTGGGCCGGCGGTACGGTCGAGCTGGCGCGGGCAGCCAAGCCGGAGCTGGCCCGGCAGCTGATCGCCCAAGTGGCCCAGCGCTACCGGGCATCCCGCACATGACGATCGATATCGAGTTGAAGATCCTCGATGCACGGTTGGGTGACAGCATTCCGCTGCCGCAGGCGGCCACCCTGGGCAGTGCCGGCATGGATCTGCGCGCCGCGCTGGAGACGCCGCTGACGCTGGCACCCGGTGAAAGCGCGCTGGTACCCAGCGGTATCGCGATCCATATCGGCGACCCGGGCTGGTGCGCGCTGATCGTGCCACGCTCCGGGCTGGGACATAAGCATGGCCTGGTGATGGGCAATCTGGTCGGGGTGATCGACGCTGACTACCAGGGCCCGTTGATGATTTCATGCTGGAATCGCGGTACACAGCCGTACACCATCGCGGTGGGCGATCGCATTGCTCAGTTGTTGCTGGTGCCAGTAGCGCAGGCGCGACTGAATATCGTGACGGACTTCGCGCCGAGCGAACGCGGCAGCGGCGGGTTCGGCTCGACCGGTATCCAATGACAGGCTGGAGCTGGCGCGTAGCGCGCCGGGCCGATCCACCGGGGCACAATCTGCGGGGCGGGACATGGCGATAAATATCGCGAGGGAACGGTTGCGACAATGGCAGTTCGACTGGCGCAACCTGCTGCCGCTGGTGGGCGGCACGCTGCTGCTGCTGCTGGGTTTGTTCTGTGCCTGGCAGACCTGGTTGATTGCCGGCGAAAGCGATGCGATTGCCCGTGTGCACGCGGCCCAGGATCAGGCCGTGCAGGCGCTGGCCGATGAGATCGCCATGCAGCGCGGCAAGATCGAGAAAGTGCTGGCGACCACGGACCCGGTCACCTTGATGAGTGATCCCGCACAGTCCGCGGCCGCCCTGCGCCAGCAACTGCCGCAGGTGAAGCGACTCGAGTTGTACAGCGGCGATCTGAACGAAGTACTGAAGGCCAATTACCATAATTTTGGTTACGCCAAGGCAGCCCAGTTGATGGCCGCGCAGAGCGCGGACGGCGTGCCGTTGGCGCAGAGTGTTTCCTACGGCGGCGGCGATCGCCGGCTGAGCCTGGTGATTCCGCTGGGGCCGCCGCAGCAGGCACAGGCCTGGGCCTGGATCGAGTTGCCGTTTGAACCGCTGCGGCAGCGCTTCGAGTCGATCTCGCCAGCCGGTGGTCGGCTGGATCTGCGTCAGGGTGACGAGCATGGTGGCCTGAATCTGCTTACGCATGGCTCCGGATCGACCCAGGCAGAAGCGACTGGCAAGCTGGTGCCCGGCAGCACATTCAACGTGGGCGTCGGCTTGCCGGGTGCCTTCATCGTGCTGCCGCACTCATGGTTGCTGAGCGGGCTGCTAGCCCTGCTGGGACTGGGTGGCGGCGGCTTTCTGTTGTGGCTGCGCGTGCATCTGGCTGCGCCAGAAGCATCTGAAGCGGTACCGGTCGTGGAAATCGAGGATGCTCCTGCCTCGGCCAAACCGGTGGCGCCCCCGGCGCCCGCTGCGCGGCCGGCTCCGCCGATCGCTCCCATGGTCAGTGTGGATCCGAGCATCTTCCGCGCGTACGACGTGCGTGGCGTGGTCGGCAAGACCCTGAACAATCAGGTCGCGCACGCGCTCGGTCAGTCGATCGGTGCCCTGATGAACGAGAAGGGTCTGCGCGAAATCGTGGTCGGTCGCGATGGCCGCCTGTCCGGGCCCGAGCTGGCCGGCGCCTTGGCCGATGGTCTGCGTGCGGCCGGTATCGATGTGATCGACGTCGGCGCCGCACCGACGCCGGTGGTGTATTACGCGGCCTACCGCTTCAACACCGGTTGCTGCGTGGCGGTCACCGGCAGCCACAATCCGCCGGATTACAACGGCTTCAAGATCGTGGTCGGTGGCGAGACGTTGTCCGAGGGCGCTATCCAGGACCTGTACCAGCGCATCGCCAGCGGCGCGCTGGAGAGTGGTGGCCAGGGCAGCCTGCGCCAGCTCGACGTGGCACCGGACTACGTCGAGAAGATCGTTTCCGACGTGCTCGCCGAGCGTCGCCTGAAGATCGTCGTCGACTGCGGCAACGGCATTCCCGGCGCGATCGCGCCGCAGGTGCTGGAAGGCGTCGGCTGCGAGGTAATCCCGCTGTACTGCGATGTCGATGGCACGTTCCCGAACCACCATCCTGATCCATCCGACCCGGCCAACCTGGAGGACCTGATCCTTTCGGTAAAGCAGACCGGCGCCGATCTGGGCCTGGCTTTTGACGGCGACGGCGATCGCCTCGGCGTGGTCACCCAGTCCGGCGAGATCATCTATCCGGACCGCTTGCTGATGCTGTTCGCGCGCGACGTGCTGTCGCGCCAGCCCGGCGCGACGATCATCTACGATGTGAAGTGCACCAATCACCTGAAAGGGCAGATCCTCGATGCCGGCGGCAGCCCGCTGATGTGGCGCACCGGTCATTCGCTGATCAAGGCCAAGATGCGCGAGACCGCGGCCGAGCTGGCCGGCGAGATGAGCGGCCACTTCTTCTTCAAGGAACGCTGGTATGGCTTCGACGACGGCATCTACGCCGCCGCACGATTGCTGGAAATACTTGCCGGCGACCTGCAGGGGCGTACGCCGGAGGAAATCTTTGCCACCTTGCCGAACAGTGTCTCCACGCCCGAACTGAAGATCGAGCTGGCCGAGGGCGAGCACTATCGCTTCATGGACAAGCTGCGTCAGCAGGCCAGCTTCGATGAAGCCACCCTGATCACCATCGACGGTGTGCGTGCGGACTGGCCGGATGGCTGGGGCCTGGTGCGCGCCTCCAACACCACGCCGGTGCTGGTGCTGCGTTTCGAGGCAGACAATCCGGTGGCGTTGAAGCGCATCCAGCAGATCTTCCGCAAGCAGCTGCTGGCGGTCGACTTCAAGCTGAAGCTGCCCTTCTAAAACGGAACAGGCCTCAGCTGATCGAGGCCTGTTCTGCATATCTTTTCGCGCAGCGGATGATGAGTGAACACCCGGGATGGTGGTCCTACTGCGCGGGCTGCGCCTGTGCCGCCTTGAGTTCGCGATAACGCTCCAACTGCTTGGTCTGCTGTTGCACCGTCTGGGCGCGCGTTGCCTGCTGGCGTTGCATCACGTTGCGTTGTCCGTTTACTACGTCGCGCTGCCTGGCAATGCTGTCGGTCAGGAATTTCGGGACCGGCTCCTTGGCACGCTCGAGATCCGCCGCGCGGGTGAGCAGGTCGGTCAATGCTTTTTCCTGGCTGTGCAGGTTGATCTGGGTGGTGTGGATCTGCTGGTCGACGGTATCCAGCTCCTGTTGCTGCGAGATCTTGTATGACGCCTCGTCCGGATACGCCGCCAGCATCTGCGCTTCGGCATTGGCGAGCTCCTGGGCAGCACGCTGCTTGGCGGCCTGTTCGGCGGCCAGCTTGTTCGCAGCGACGCGTTCTTCCGGGGTCATCTGGCGCGACACATGCTGGATGACCACGCCCTGGTCATTGACCAGGTCGTAGCCGTACTTCATGGCTTCGGCGCTGAGACTGTCGCTGAAATGCAGCAGTCCCTGACCATCGTGCCATTTGTAGCGGAAGCCGCCACCGGTATTTTTTTGAGCGTATACCGGCAGACTCGCGAGTAGCGCGGCAACGGCAACGGCAGACAGCAACTTGCGCATGAACTTTCCCCCTTGTCTTCCAGTATAGCCGTCAGCATCGCGTGGCGCGGCTTCACGCCAGCGGCAACGGTGTTTACTGTGATCAAGTTCGCTTGAGCTTAACCGGCTATGGGTGAACTCAACGCTGAATCCCATAGCGTTCGCGGTAGGCCAGCAAGCGCGTATGTTCGTCGGCCAGTTGCGGCTGCTCGCCAGCGTAGGCGAGCACATCGTCCAGCGCGGTGATCGCGATTACCGGGATGCCGTAATCGGCGGCCACTTCCTGTGCGGCGGAACATTCGCCTTGGCCGCGCTCCTGCCGGTCCAGCGCAATCAGCACCCCGGCCGGAGTGGCACCGTGTGCGCGGATCAAGGCCAACGATTCACGCACGGCGGTGCCGGCCGTCATCACGTCATCGACGATCAGTACGCGACCCGCGAGGGGTGCGCCGACCAGTACGCCGCCTTCACCGTGATCCTTCGCTTCCTTGCGATTGTATGCCCATGGCAGGTCACGCTGATGCTGGTCGGCCAGCGCAATCGCCGTGGCCGCGGCCAGCGCGATGCCCTTGTAGGCGGGGCCGAACAGCATGTCTATTTTAATTCCGGCGTTCACCACGGCGGCAGCGTAGGCACGTCCAAGCTGTGCCAGCGCGGCGCCGGAATCGATCCGTCCCATGTTGAAGAAGTACGGGCTTTGCCGACCGGATTTCAGGGTGAATTCGCCGAAGCGAAGCACCTCGCGCCGGAGGGTGAGTTCGATGAAGTCACGCTGGTAGTCGTGCACGGTCTTCTCGCAGAGGGGGGCAGGGCAAGGCACGCCGCAGATGCCGTGTGCCGAATTGGACCATGGTACAACTCGTCGCCATGGGTTCGATGCCGGGGCACCAGGTGCCCCGGCCTGCTCCAACACGAATGAGCAGTGATCCGTGCATGTGCGGTCCGACCACGATGGTCGTGCGCGGCGGTTGATATGATCGCCCATCAGCAATCGGGAGACGCCATGCGCATCATCAGCCTCAACGCCAACGGCATCCGCTCGGCCGCGACCAAGGGTGTATTCGACTGGCTGCGCAAGCAGAAGGCCGACGTGGTCTGCCTGCAGGAAACCAAGGCGCAGGAGGATCAACTCAGCGATCCGATGTTCCGCCCCGATGGCCACCATTGTTTCTATCGCGACGCCAGCAGCAAGAAGGGCTACAGCGGTGTGGCGATCTATGCGAAACATGAGCCTGACCAGGTGCTGACCGAGCTGGGCTGGGACGAGTTCGACAACGAAGGGCGCTATATCGAGACGCGCTTCGGCAACCTATCGGTAGTGTCGTTGTACTTCCCGTCCGGTTCTTCCGGCGATGAGCGCCAGCAGTTCAAGTTCAAGGCGATGGAGTGGATCACGCCGATCTTCGACCAGTGGCTGAAGAGCGGCCGCGATTACGTGATCTGCGGTGACTGGAACATCGTGCACACCAAGAACGACATCAAGAACTGGAGCTCGAACCAGAAGAATTCCGGCTGCCTGCCCGAGGAGCGTGCATGGCTGGACCTATTGTTCCAGCAGCGCGGCTGGGTCGACAGCTTCCGTGCGATCAAGCCCGACGCGATCGAATACACCTGGTGGTCGAACCGCGGCCAGGCGCGAGCGAACAATGTCGGATGGCGCATCGATTACCAGGTCTGCACACCGTCGTTGCGCGAACGCCTGAAAGCCTGCTCGATCTATCGCGACGAACGCTTCTCCGACCACGCGCCGTATACGGTTGACTATGCCGACTGAGCCGGCCCTCGTTACGCCGGGAAGGAACTGGCGCGTCCTCAGTATCGGTTTGCTCGGGTTTGCCTCGGGGCTGCCGTTGGCGTTGTCGCTGAGCACACTGCAAGCCTGGTTCACCACGTCCGGGATGAGCCTGAAGGCGATCGGCTGGGTCACCCTGATCAGCCAGGCTTACGTGTTCAAGTTCCTGTGGGCACCGCTGCTGGATCGCCTGCCATTGCCGTTTCTCGGTCGCCGCCGTGGCTGGATACTGTTAATGCAACTGCTCTGTGGTGCGGCGCTGATCAGCATGAGTTTCTACACGCCGCAAGGCGCGGCAACCACGATCGCGTTCCTTGGTGTGCTGCTGGCATTCGCCTCCGCCACCCAGGACATTGCCTACGACGCGCATCGCACCGATCTGCTGCCGCCAGCCGAACGCGGCTGGGGCACCGCATTCTCGCAGGGTGGTTACCGGCTTGGCATGCTGGTATCCGGTGCACTGGCACTGATTCTTGCAGACCGGCTGGGTTGGGCATGGGTATACCGGTTGATGGGTGCACTGATGCTGGGCTCGACGCTGGTCAACGTGCTGTCGCCGGACGCACCGGACGAGCGGCCCACACGGAGCTTTGCCGAGGCGGTGGTACGGCCGTTCGCGGATTTCTTCGAGCGCTACGGTGTGCTGGCGCTGGCGTGGCTGGCACTCATGGTGCTGTACAAGCTGAGCGATGCGTTTGCGCTGTCGTTGTCGACTACCTTCCTGTTGCGAGTGCCGCAATTCACGCTGACTCAGCTGGGTGCGATCAACAAGACCTTCGGGCTGATGGCCGGCCTGCTCGGTGCGCTGGCCGGTGGCTGGGTGGTGACGAGGATGCGGTTGTTTCCCGCGCTGCTGCTGCTGGGAGTGGCGCAGGCGCTGGTGAACCTTGGGTATATCTGGTTGGTGCACAGCGGCCCGGACATCTATGCGCTGGCCACCGTGGTGGGACTGGAGAACTTCTTCAGCGGATTGGGCAGTACCGCTTTCGTGGTGCTGGTCACGGCGCTGTGCAATATGCGTTTCTCGGCGACGCAGTACGCGCTGCTGTCGTCACTGTCGGCGGTGGGTCGGGTATTTCTTGGGCCGGTGGCGGCATGGCTGGTGCCGCAGGTGGGCTGGTCGACGTTTTTCGTGATCACCGTCTTGTCGGCGATCCCGGGACTGTTATTGGTGATCGTGTTGCGCCACGCAATTCACCGCGCCGAACTCGCCCAGCCACACTGAGTGAGACTGCCAACCAGGCCACGGAAGTCGCCAGCAGATGCGCCAGAATCCGGACGAGTATGATGAGACGGCGAGTCCCTGCGTGACAAGGAGTGGCGTCTATGCCGGACATGGTCTTGCAACACGTCGACAGCCTGCTGGTCGAGCGCATCAAGGCGCTGGCCAAGGAGCGGCAATGCACGATCAATGACGTATTGCTGGATGCCTTGCGCAACGGGTTGGGCGTGTCGGCCGCGCAGGGGTTGAGCGAGAGTCTGCGCGACCCGCAGGCACTGAGCGTGCTTGGCGGTCATTGGGATGCCGAGGAACGCGGGGTTTTCGAGGAAGCCCTGCGCGCGTTGGCGCGAACCCATCCAACTCAATTGGCGCCGGAAAGCACCCGCGGCAAGGACTCGGTGACGGGAGCGGAGTAAATCGCACCGAGTACCCGCGGGCCACGCGCGCCAGTCACCGCCGGCAGATTGCCGGGCAGGCCGAGCAGACGTTGGCGCGCCAGCCAGGCGAACGCGGTGGCTTCGAGAAAATCCGGATCGATGCCGTACTCCGCCGTGCTGCACAGACGGCGTGGTGCCAACAGTTCGCTCAGCCGCTGCATCAAGCGGCCGTTGTGCGTGCCGCCACCGCAAACCAGTACATCCTCGGCCGTTGCAGCGTGTTGTGCGATCGCCGCAGCGACGCTGCGTGCGGTCAGCTCCAGCAAGGTGGCCTGCACGTCCGCTGGACTCAGCGCTGCCAGCCGCACATGCGCGGCCAACCAACTCAGGTGGAAGTGCTCGCGTCCGGTGCTTTTCGGTGGCGGCAGTGCGAAATAGCTGTCGGCCAGCAAGGCGTCCAGCAACGCGCGGTCAACCTGGCCGCTGGCGGCAAACTGACCATCGCGGTCAAACGGTTCACCCCGATGACGCTGGCACCAGGCATCCAGCAGCCCGTTGGCCGGACCGGTATCGAAACCGAGTACGCCACCGGCGGCATCGAGCACGGTGATATTCGCAATGCCGCCGAGATTGAGTACCACCCGGGCATGTCCGGGTCGGGCCAGCAGCATGGCATGCAGTGCCGGCAACAGCGGCGCACCCTGCCCGCCGGCGGCGATGTCGGCGCGCCGGAAATCCGCCACTACGTCGATACCGCAGCGTTCCGCGATCACGCTGGGGTCGCCCAATTGCAGCGTGAACGGATGGTCTCCGGTGGGTCGATGGCGGACAGTCTGGCCATGCGAGCCGATCGCCCGCACGGCTCGTGCGGATGTGCCGCTGCCTTCGAGCAAGTACAGCGCGGCGTCGGCGAAGTGACGCCCGATTTCGACGTCCAGCCGTCCAAACGCATCCAGGTCCAGCGGGGCTTCGTCCTGTGCCAGCGCCAACATGCGTTCGCGCAGGGCGGCTGGCCACGGGTGCGTGTGCGAAGCCTGCAACTGCGGCACGCCATGGTCGAAGCTGACCAGCGCGGCATCGATGCTGTCCGCGCTGGTGCCGGAGATCAGGCCGAGATAAAGCGCCGAGGCGTCATCCACGCGCGTCGAATGCTCAGTTGTCGTTGTTGGCCGGAGCGTTCGCACGCGCCAGCTTGATGCGCGCGTCCAGCTCGGTCAGTCGGGCCAGCTGGGGCTGCACCACCTGTGTCCTGAACTTGGCCAGCTGGGCTCCGGGCAGCGGCTCGGGCTGCGGCAACGTCACCGTCTGCGGATTGCGCTGCACGCCATTGACGCGGAATTCGTAATGCAGGTGCGGCCCGGTGGCCAGACCGGTCATGCCGACGAAGCCGATCACCTGGCCCTGGCTCACGCGCTGGCCGACTTTCTCAGTCGCGAAACGTGACATATGGCCGTATGCGGTGCTGATCGTGCTGTTGTGCTGGATGATCACGAAATTGCCGTAGCCGTTCATCCAGCCCTTGAACTTGACCACGCCATCGCCAGCGGCATGGATCGGCGTACCGGTTGGTGCCGCGTAATCGACGCCCTTGTGAGCGCGCATCAGGCCGAGGATCGGATGCAGGCGCGCTGCGCTGAAAGTCGAGGAGATGCGGGTAAAGTCGACCGGGATGCGCAGGAACGATTTCTGGATCGGCCGCCCATCCTCGCTGAACCAGCCGTCGCTGCCATCGGCCTTCTTGAAGCGATAGGCGGTGTAGCGCTGGCCCTGGTTGATGAATTCGGCGGCGACGATGTTGCCTTCGCCGTAGCGCACACCATCGCGGTAGAGATCGTCATAGATCACGGTGAAACTGTCGCCGACGCGCAGATCCTGCACGAAGTCGACGTCGTACTTGAACAGGTCGGCGAGCTTGCCGACCATCGCCGCGTTCATGCCGGCCTGGTCGCCGGCGGCATACAGGCTGCTGCGGATCACCCCGTGCGCTACCTGCTCGCGCAGATCCATGTCGCGCTGCTGGATGGAGACGGTGGGATGCGCGCCGTCGAGCCGCACGGTGGCGCGGCTGGCTTGATCCTGGTCGAAACGCAGGCCCTTGAGGCTGCCGTCGCTGCCGAGCAGGAAGTCGAATTCCTCGCCCGGGCGGATGTTGTGCAGCGCGGATTTCGCACTGCCGGCCGCGTCGACGACCTTCTGCAGGTCGGTCATGCCGAGGCCGCGACCGGTGAAGATGTCCGACAAGGTCTGCCCCGGCTGCACCCGCACGACCTGCCAGTCGTCCACGGTGGGTGCCACGGCACTGATCGGCTCGGCCTTGGGCAGCGCCAGTGACAGCAGGGCATGGGCTTCCGGTGCCGGCGCCGGGCGCATCGCGCTGGCCCAGGCGGGCATGATGAAACCGGACAGCAGGGTGATCAGCAGGGCGGTGCCGGCGAGTACCCAGCGCTCACGATGCCAGTGAATCGGTTCGACTTCTGCGGAACGGTTGAATGACCAGTGTGCACAGCGTTCATAGAAGTGGGAGTGTCGACGCTGCGCCTTGCGACTGATCGCCTGCTTGCGCGCATGCCGCGCCCCCTTTTTTTCTTCAGTCATGCCGTGTGCGCCCCGCGGTACAAAGTAACAAACTGCGCGTACCATAACGGTCATGTGTAAATGGCGTCAACGCCTTTTCCATCAAGGGTTTGCGCGACATTCCTGGTTAACGCACAATTAACGCCGGCCGCACGGGCAGCATTCCCCCGACGGCTCCGTCCTGTCACCTTCAGAGAGAGATACATGAGCGAGCTTGAGCAGGCGCTGGCCACGATTGCGCGCGGCGCCGACGAAATCATCAAGCGGGAGGATCTGGCCGAGCGTCTGAAAAGCGGGCGCCCTTTGCGGATCAAGGCCGGTTTTGACCCGACCGCGCCGGATCTGCATCTCGGCCATACCGTGCTGCTGAACAAGATGCGTCAGTTTCAGGATCTGGGGCATAAGGTGATCTTCCTGATCGGCGACTTCACCGGCATGATCGGCGACCCCACCGGCAAGAATGTCACCCGCAAGCCGCTGACCCGCGAGGATGTGCTGGCCAATGCCGAGACCTACGCCGAACAGGTCTACAAGGTGCTGGATCGGGAGAAGACCGAGCTGCGCTTCAATTCCGAATGGTTCGGCCAGATGACGGCCGCCGACATGATCAAGCTGGCCGCCCAGCACACCGTGGCGCGGATGCTCGAGCGCGACGACTTCACCAAGCGCTATGCCGCGCAGCAGCCGATCGCGATCCACGAGTTCCTGTATCCGCTGGTGCAGGGCTACGACTCGGTCGCGTTGAAGGCGGATGTCGAGCTGGGTGGCACCGACCAGAAGTTCAACCTGCTGATGGGTCGCGCACTGCAGGAGCACCACGGCCAGCCGCCACAGATCGTGCTGACCATGCCGCTGCTGGAGGGACTGGATGGCGTCAACAAGATGTCCAAGTCGCTCGGCAATTACATCGGTATCAATGAGCCGGCGATCGACATTGTCACCAAGACCATGAAAATCGGCGACGAGCTGATGTGGCGCTGGTTCGAGCTGCTCAGTTTCGAGGTATCGCTAGACGAGCTGGCGCAGATGAAGAAGGACATCACCAGCGGCGTGCTCAACCCGCGCGATACCAAGCTGCGCCTCGCGCGGGAACTGACCACGCGCTTCCACGGCGCGGCGGCGGCCGAATTGGCGATCGCCGGCTGGCATGCGGTCGTGCGTGGCGAGGGCGATACCTCCTTGTTGCCACAGACGGACCTCGTCGTGCCTGTCGAGGGCTTGCGGCTTGGGGCGTTGCTGACCGCGGCAGGATTGACCGCGAGCAATTCCGAAGCCAGCCGCAAACTGAAGGAGCGGGCCGTGCGCATCGATGCCGAAGTCGTGGAGGACGCGCAACGTGTCTTCAACGCCGGCTTTGAGGGTGTGCTGCAGGTGGGCAAGCGCAACTTTGCTCGCGTGAAGCTCATACTGGCGTGATCCGAGGTGTCGTTTTACCCTGCATGGACGGGGTCGAAGGCCTGCTTGGAAAAGAAAATTGCATGCCAGCTCAGCCGTTTGCAGTACATCTGCAAAACCGACCTCAAGAAACGCTTGCTAAAAAATTCACAGATCGTATTATTCGCGGCCCGCAGTCGCCCAGACGTCGCAAGACGGACCGCCGGGACCTCGAAAAAAGCTTCAACGAGGGTGTTGACGGTCACTAAAAGCGATGTAGAATGGGCGGCTCACCTAGGACGAAACGTTCTGGGGCGTCACCGAGAAATCGGCGACAAGCGAATGATCTTTGACAGTGTGCGCAGGTGAATTGTGTGGA
>NZ_MUNT01000016.1 GCF_002001175.1 Rhodanobacter sp. C03
CGCCGTGTCGGCTTCTTCTTGGACTCGAAACTCAGCGAGGCAAAGGAACGCTGCTTCATCGGCGATGGGCTTCCTGGGAACGGCTGGCTATGATGCCGCAGACGGGAAATAAATCAGAGTGTCCCTAGGCGAGATGAGTCGAGGTGTACATTGAAAATTTGGAACGCATATGGATCAGAGCACTCAATGAACTTGGTGTTGATAGGCACGTTCAAACAGGAGCGCGACGCCGATAATGTCAACACGTTCATTGACAAAATTGTCGAGCAGGCGGCTAAGGACGAGGCCTACGATATTTCGAGGTCAGCGCCAGAGGATCAGCGATTCTCGGACGATATGCTTTCGTTGCTTCGTGCCAATAGGGCTTATTCGCTATCACCCACTGATCTCGAACAGTTTGCGTTGGACCATAGCATCGACAGAGACGGCAATCGAATAACAGTTCGGACTGAAGAAGCTGATCTATCGGCTTTCATCAAGGTGTTCGTCGAAGCAGGCGCGCGGGTAGAAATCTTCTCCGCACATGACTACCCGGAAGACAAATCCAAACAGGATTGAGGCGGAACCTGATGCCCGCAGTGAATTGGGAAGCATTCGCTCGCCTGCCAGGCGCTGCGGACGTCAACTTCGAGAAGCTCTGCCGCGCAGTCATGCGGCGACACTACGGGCAATTTGGAGATTTCCAAGAGCTCGCCAACCAAGCCGGAGTTGAGTTCCACCTCAAGTTGCACACGGCCTGCGATTTAGGTGACCCACCGCGCTGGTTCGGTTGGCAGTGCAAGTGGTACGGGATCAGCAATGGCCAAAACCTTGGAAAGACTAGGCGCGACAAGATTGTCGACGGATTGAACAAGTCCAAAAAGTATCTTCCAGGACTAACAGACTGGGTCTTATGGACGAAGCACACGCTGACGAAAGCTGACCAGGAGTGGTATTACGGGCTTGCATCAGCCTATCCAGGTGTAAAGCTCGCATTGAATACGTCGGACGACGTCGAGCTACTGTTGTCGGGTGTGGCCACCAATCTACGGGAATCATACTTCGGTGAGCTCGTAATCACTCCTCAAACGCTTGCCGACCAGTACAAGGTCGCGGCCGCGCCATTTCGACATCGATACCAGCCCGAAGTGCACCATGTTGTTCCAACTGAGGAAGCCCTACTGCGGTGTCAGCTTAGCCATACAGTGTGGAGTAGCCTTTCTCACCTAGTCGACCGGTTGAACGCTCAAGCAGGTGAGATCAATGCAGATTTCGGAAGTGTTCCGACGAAACTGCATCCGGGTCTGAGCGAATTGCTTACGCAGAGCGCAGCTGCGGCTAGTGTTTTGAAGGATGTTCACGATGCCATTCGTCTCGGCGACATTGCGGCTATAAAGCAGTTGTCCGCAGAAGGCATTGACAACCCCCAAAGGCATCGTCAGCTTGTTGCAAGACTGCGATCTGCACGATCCCCATGTGCTCTTGTTGGCGCGAACCTGCTTGCAGACATCTATGCAGCAGATTCGGAGCTTGCTGCGCTGCGAGACTTGGTTGAGATTCGCGCAGCGGCCGTCCTTGCGCCTGCAGGTGCCGGAAAGTCTGAGCTATCACTGAGATTGACTTGTCCTACTGCAGAGCTGTTCGGTGGTGTCGTCCTATTTGGAAAGGACTTGCACGCCGGGCAGGATCTTGATGATCTAGTACGTAGTTTCAAGATTGGAGGAAAGGCCGCTCCGAGCTTCGAGCAATTTGTTGAAGCGGTCGATGCTGCTGGAGAGAGGGCCGGAAAACGACTGCCGGTGGTGATTGACGGCCTGAACGAGGCCGAGGATCCGAGAGATTGGAAAGAGCCGCTGTTCAGGGCCGACGAGATCCTGAAGCGCTTTCCCCACGTCCTGCTCATAGTGACCCTTCGAGACCAGTTTTCTGGCGACTGCCTTCCCGAAGGCATGTCCTCCTTCGCAATGAATGGGTTTGAAGACAATCCAAGGGCGGCGATTGCCAAATATTTTGAGCACTACAAGATCGATGCCACTGACGAAGATCTACCTCTGGAATTCCTCCAGCATCCACTTACGCTTCGCATCTATTGCGAGGTCGCAAATCCAGATCGTAAGCACCTTGTCGGCGTAGAAGCGCTTCCTCGCTCAATGAGCGCGCTTTTCAGCGAGTACTTCCGGCGACTGGTTGTACGAATTGCAGATCGGTCGCCTTCCTCTAGGCGTCTCTATCAGGACGAAGTGCAGGATGCCCTTCGCAAGCTTGGCGAGCTGCTGTGGGAGCGAAAGACTCGTGGAATCGAGCAGCAATTTGCCCGCGAGACTATCAAAGACGCTGGTTCTTGGAACGAAAGTCTACTAAGGAGCTTGGAATCGGAGGGCGTGCTCGTACGATTGTCAAATGGCACCGGGCGATTTGGGGTTGCGTTCACTTACGACTTGATGGCTGGTCACGTAATCGCGGAGTATCTCCTCCACCGTGATGACATCGACGAATGGCTCTGTTCCCCAGCGAATATCTTGAAGTTGTCATCCGGTGGCCTGGATTCTCACCCGCTCGCCACGGACATCTTTGGTGCTATGGCCGGGCTGTTTCCAGTTCGTAAGCGCGGGCGTCAGCTATGGCAGGTGCTGCCTACAAGTCTTGTTTCTAGCGCGCTGCTTCTTTCTGCGAAAGGGGACCCGGCCCATATCAACCGGGAGACTGTTGACCGGTTCCATGACGAAATGATCACTTCATCCGGGTTCGCTCATGCTGCGTACCCGTTGCTTCGAATGACGCGCGCGGCCAGTGCTCACCCATTTGATGCAGATTTCTCGGATGGGGTACTTCGCCGCATGACCAATTCGGCGCGCGATCTGTCGTGGTCCGAGTGGCTGCGTAAGAATGAGGAGATTTGCAGAAAGGATGTGATCGATCTCGATGTGAAGTGGGCGCGCGGCGGCGTAGATCGCAAGGAGTTGGCGCGGGCTCGTTGGGTCATGTGGATGTTGACAACAACCTCAAGGTACCTACGTGACCTTTCAACGAAAGCACTACATACGTTCGCCCTAGTGATGCCAGATGGCTTTTACGAGCTTGCGCTGGAGTCCAGCACAATTTCGGATCCTTACGTGCCGGAACGAATGTTCGCGGCGGCCTACGGAGCGGCATTGTCTACGTGGTCGGATGAGTCAAACGCGACTACCAGATCAATACTGCCGACAGTAGCCAGAAATATTTTCAGTTCGTACTTTTCTGATCACGCGGCGACGCCTACTCGGCATGCACTGCTGCGTCAGTACTGCTTGGGCATCATCACGTTAGCTAGGAGGATTGATTCCTCCTGCATTTCTCACGAAGAGGCAAATTATCTCAAGCCGCCATTCAGCCATCTGCCGTCTCCGTTTGACAAGCTGCCGCGTACAAGTGCGAAGAGAATTGATGCAGCAGATCAAGCGGCCATATCTATGGATTTTGGCAACTACACGCTCGGCAGGCTGGTAGCCAACCGATCCAACTATGACTTCGAAAACACAGAGTATGTAGGGGTTAGGAAAGCGATCGTGGTCAGAATGCTTCAGTTGGGCTACGACCCGGAGTTGTTTCGAGAAGTCGACAAGACTATGCGGTCCTCCTCACGCCATGACGAAGAAGGCACGAAAGTCGACAGGTACGGCAAGAAGTACGGATGGATTGCCTACTTCGAGATGTGGGGGGTGAGGAGCGACAAAAACCTCCTGTCCGAATGGCGTGGCGACGAACGAACCGTAGACGCAGATATTGATCCGACCTTTCTCGGCGCGGTCAAATCGTGGGACCCAGTGCTTCCCGAACTGTTCGTGGGGTCGCCGCAGGACATTGCCCAGTGGATTGTTGACGGCCCCGTGCCGGACTACGGCAGCTTGCTGCAACCAAGCGTCGTCGACGACGTGGTGGGGAACTGGGTGCTGCTTGAGGGGTTCTTGGAAGAAACCGCAAAAACAGACTATCGAAATGTTTTTACCTTTATGCGAGGCATGTTGGTTGAGCGGGATCAGGTCAGCAAACTCAGGAAGGTCTTCGATTCCATGGAGTATCCGGGCAACGATGCCATCGCGAAGGTTCGCGAGCAGTACTACAAGTACGCCGGAGAGATGCCATTCGAATCGGTGCCAGGCGTCCCACCGCCGGTGTCCGATTCAGAGCAAGAGGTGGTCTCTTCGGATCGATGGACCGGAATTGGTGTACCTGTCGAAGTGCCTGTACACGTCTACTCCTGGGAGAGTTATCACAGCAAGTTGAACCATGGGAGTGGCGCATTTTTCCCCTCACCAGCGATCTGCCAGGCAACGGGATTGGGTTTTCGACCGTATCATTGGGATCTCTACGAGCAAGAGGGAGTTGGTTCGCTCTATCGCCGACTCAAAGGTCGAGACGAGTCGGTGCGAGGGCACATCGCTTACGTGCGAGCGGATCTGCTTGACCAGTACTTGGAGGCGTCGAACAAGGCGTTGGTTTGGCTGATCTGGGGCGAGCGAGGGGAGCACTACCGTGGCCGATCAGGGATCGACCGTGATCTGCATCATGTGTACGACAAGCACAAACACATTCACAAGTATTCCGAGATCCGAATACCGAGGAAATCTCGGGCCAAGTGAATCTAAGCGGCCGTACCTTTGACATGCATGCCAGAAACGCAATTGTGATAGCCGAGAAACCGTCCGCGTTCGATTCGAAGGCGATCGATGAGTTCGTTGCGCTTGTGCTGGTTGGCGGCGAAGTGCTGGCTCAAGGACTCAGGGATCGCGTGCTTCAGGCGGAAAGCATCGCGTTGCTCAAGAAGGACGACCAATTGTTGGGGGTCGCTGGCCTGAAGCGACCCACACGGAGTCATCGTGCGCAAGTCTTCGAGCGATCCCGCACAGTGCTTGATGCGAAGGAATTTCTACTTGAGCTCGGGTGGGTCTACGTCGTTCCTATCGCAAGGGGACAGGGGCATTCCTTGCCCCTGTGCAGTGCAGTAGTCGATGCCGCTACAGGGAGTGGCGTCTTCGCAACGTCTCGCGTCGAGAATCACGGTATGCACCGGACCTTAGCCCAGTTGGGCTTTGATCGCGTTGGCAGAGAATGGCCATCGCAGCAGAATCAAGGCAACTTGGCGCTATTTGTGCGTCCGGATGGCGCGTAACCGTGGGAAAGTCATTCGAGATGGTTAGTGGAGAAGCAGTTTCCTCAAGCTACATACACTGAGTGACCGCTTCTGGCCGAACTGAGACATTCCTGGCATGTCAAACGAGATGACGGCACCACCGGAATGGACATCCGCATCAGGGGCGACGCGAAAGAGGGCGTCGGCCACCCGGAGATAGCCGACGCCACTCAGGGCTCGTCTCGCGCCAGGATTCGACCGAGTCCTGCAAGTACCACTTCGTCTACCTTCTCCCGTGTGAAGTACTCGCATCGTTCGCGCCAGGAGTCTTCGTCCCACTCACAAGACGCGACACGATCGTCATACAACGCCTCGAACTCTGCCGCCCAATTCTTCGCGAGGTTGTGGAACTCGTAACTGTCGTTGGGCCGGAAGCGGGCGAGCGCCATGTTCCATGCGATCTCCACGACCGTCTCGATGAGCTTGCCGTGCATGTGGAGCGTGGCCCTGTTCTCGGCCAGCCGTTCGCTGCAGTTCTTCATGTGCGTGCCTCCCGTGTGCGCAGGTAGTCGTGAACGCGATAGAGCCGCTCGATCCCGGGCGTGTTGTCCTCAATCCACTCCTCAGGCCTTCCGTTTCCTCGTGCGCTCTCCATCAGGCCGGTCTCATCCAGTTCACCATGGGTGTCGAGCACATACGCTTCAATCAAGGTTTGAAGTTGGTTGTGATCCCAGCACGTCACGTCACCCCACGTTCTCCAGTCGGGCGAGTAGAAGGAGATGAAGCCGCTGCGGGACGTGTGGCGCTCACCGGCCACCTGGGCGAGTGAGGCCGTCGATGTCTCGCGCATCATCCGCTGTGCATCTTCCAGCGGCAGTTCGATAAACAGGCGATCTGTCTCGAAGTTGTAGAACTTTGGGGAATCCATCGACTCGAAACGCGCGTGGTGGATCCCAGCTTCCTCGCAAAAGCATTCCGAAAACTCCTTGGCGTACGCGCAGTGGACTGCCGACCAACAGCAGGCGCTGCTTAAGCGATCGGTCAAACCCTGATTCGGATGACCCTGGTCGTTTGAGAACATCGCCGTCATGGCGTAGTCCAGCTCAGCATCGTGCTGGGAACCGTAGAACCCAGCAAAGGGTAGGGCAGCAGTGAGCATCTGCATCACATCAGCCCTCTGCCGGCCATGCTGACGCACTCGGCACCCACAACAATGTGGTCAAGAATCCGCACGCCAATTAGCCGCAAAGCATCCCGAAGCTCGTGGGTAATTGCACGGTCCGCCGCACTGGGCTCGGCAACGCCGCTGGGGTGGTTGTGCGCAAAAATGGCGGCGCTGGCATTGATGCTCAACGCGGCCCGCACGACTTCCCGGGGATAGATGTTGGCGCCATCGACGGTGCCGGTAAAGAGCTTCTGACAGTCGAGAATGCGATGGCGGTTGTCCAGCCACAGGACGTGAAACTCCTCGTGAAAAAGAGCACCCAAGCGCATGCGAAGAAAGTCGTTGGCATCGGTTGGATTGCCGATGCTGCCTTGACGTTCAAGCCTTCCTTTCAGGATGCCTTCGGCCGCGGCGAGAACGTCCTGCTCTGTCGTTTCGTCAGTGAGCTTGTAGCGAGTGTAGGTCAATGATCGAACAACTTTCATAAGGTGCTCCTTGTGATGTGCACAAACGCATAGAGCCCGGCCGTGAGGCCGGGCTCTATGCGAAGTCGTCAGGAAAGATGAAAAGAAATGGGGGCCCGAGCCCGGTTGGCTCGATGCGGCTGGCTTTTGGGGCGCTACGTCAAAACCGGATCAGTGCGATTGGCATCAAATACATGGCCGCAGGCCTGGCAACGAAAGTTGTCGGGTAGGGCTTGGTCAATCGGCGCACCGATTGCCGAACCTGCTACACAGCCCGCTGCGCCGCCGAGCAGGCCGCCGAGGATCGCGCTAGCAATGACACCCAGCGGATCATCGTTTTCCTTTGCGTCCGTCATCGCGCTGGAGGCACCTTGGATAGCACCAGCGATGCCGCCGATGGCGGCTGCCGTGGTTTGCGCGCGACGTCGAGGGACGACGAACGCGGTGTGGCACTGGGGGCATGGTGGCGTCATATGTGAGCCACTCCGTTCGGCAACGCCACGGCGTCACCGTTATGGTTGCTCTTAGCCAACAAAAAGCCGATCGAAAATACGATCGCGAATGCAAGAAGACATTCGAGTACTGGATAGTTGTACATCACGATTTCTCCCATGGAGTTGGTGCAAGACTGACGGCGTCAGCTCATACGCGAGAGCTCCTGCTGCTCTCTATGGGGTGATGTAGGGCTGAAATTATTTTCGATCGACCGAGCGCCCACGATTCACTGACTAACAGAGTTGTGTGCGAATGGAAGTTGGGCCAATCCGACCTCTGTTGAGTGATGATCTAACTGGCGATCAACATCCATATGGCTGCAACGCCCATAAAGACGGTAGAGATCCAGCCGATCCTGATGATGAGCCTTGGGGCGGTAAACGTGCCCATGACCGATTTCCTTGAAGCCAGCAGAATAACCACCACCATCAGTGGTACGGCAACGACGCCATTAATCACAGCGCTCCAGAACAGGGCCTTCATCGGCGGAATGGACGAGTACTGAATGACCAGGGCCGCAAGTACACTGACGGCGATCACGCCGTAGAACCCACGTGCATCCTTGGCCTTGCGTTCCAGGCCCCATTGCCAGCCCATCGCTTCGCAAAGAGCATAGCTGGCGGAGCCTGCGAGAACCGGCACGCCGATCAGGCCGACTCCGAGGATGCCGAGTGCAAACAGAAGATAGGCAAGATCGCCGGCGAGTGGTCGAAGCGCGCTTGCCGCTTGTGCGGCAGTCGTGATGTCGGTGATGCCTGCGACATGCAACGTGACCGCCGTGGCAAGAATGATGAAATAGGCAGCGATGTCCGAATAGAACATGCCATTCCAGGTATCCCACTTGATGCGGGTTAATTCTGACGCCGCGGCACCGGGATCTTGCGTCAACGGTCGCGCTTCGCCTTTCAGGCGCATGTCCTCGACTTCTTCGGACGCTTGCCAGAAGAAAAGATAGGGGCTGATGGTTGTGCCGAAAATGGCGACTGCCATGGTAGCGGTGTCCGTGTTCGGCACGAAATGCGGCCAAAGCGTGTGCCAGATGACTTCTTTCCATGGCACGTGGACGGTAAAGAGCACGGCAGCGTATGCAAGCAACGAAAGCGTCAACCATTTCAGATAAAACACATAGCGGTGGTACGGCACGATGATCTGTAGAGCGAGCATGCCGACAACAAAGCCGACCGTCATGACGTGCCGGTCGACCGTGGTGACCAGTTCTGCCGCCTCACCCATCGCGGCAATGTCCGCGGCGATATTGAGCGTGTTTGCGATCAGCAGCAGCACTACAACAGCTTTGAGCACATAAGGCGGAAACGTCGTTTTGATGTTCGCGGCCAGACCTTTGCCAGTCACGCGTCCGATCCGAGCGCACATGGATTGAATGGCCGCCATCATCGGGAATGCTAGTGGCATGGTCCACAACATGTTGAGACCAAACTGTGCGCCGGCCTGTGAATAAGTAGCGATGCCACTCGGATCGTCATCGGCGACACCGGTGATCAGTCCGGGGCCAACATGTGCCAACGGGTGCTGCTTCAGGCGATGCCACAAGGTTTTGTACAAGGACGTGCCGCCAGGATCGACAGCGGGGGTGCTTTCCGATGCGACGTCTTTCCGTATGACCGGCTTGAGCGGTGCTTGGTCCACGCGGGTGTTAGGATCCCATCGAAAAGGCATGCTCTTGCCCTTAGGTTACCGGCAAACCAGTACTGGGATCTTGCTTTGCAGCAGTACCTTTTGCGTTTCGCTACCCAGCATCAACCGATTCAAGCCATGCCAGCCATGGGTGGCCATGACGATGAGGTCGCAATGATGCTCGTTGACGGCGTCCAGAATAGCTTGATGGGGGCGCTCGCCAAAGGCGTAGTGGCACTCGCAGGGCACTTGTGCAGCCTTGGCCAGTGCTTTGGCCTCGTCCAGGTAGCGTGAAGCGGTTTGAACTGCTTGCTGGCTAAAACTCAGCTCTGTAGCAGCAAGAAGTTCAGTCATGTAGGCGAAGGAGTTGAATGGTGGCACGACGTGCAGCGCTAGCACTTTGGCGTCAAATGTCTTCGCCAGTTCGAGGCCCATACTGAAGGCTCGCAGCGAGAGATCCGATCCGTCGATCGGAAGCAGCAAGTGCCGGAATAGCGACTTCGGTTGCGCTTCGGTGGATTCCCGGTGCATGGCGGTTGCGGCGAACATGGGTAGAGCCTCCAGAGTCTTAGGGATGCCGCGCCTACGCTCAGGCACGTCGAGTTTCATGATGCCCGGTGCAATTGCCGCGATATTGATCGTGGTCAAGTCGTTGAGTAATCCCGTGCCGCGTCGAAAAAGAGGAAATGGTGATGATCAGTTGATCAACATCAAGATGAGCCGTGCCTGCTTGCCTAAGCTGTCAGCGAGTTGATTGAAAAAGGAGCACCGCTTTGAACTTGCTGAAGCATCGGGTACTCGCAAAACGTACCGTCGTAAAGATTGAGCGTTTTTGTGGGCAGCTTCGTGCAGGTACGAGCGATTTCTTTTGTCTGAAAAGCGATGGACACGCGCTCAAACGGATGCCGGTAAGAAACGATGACGTGTCATGTGACAGTTCGCATGCCGTTGCACCAATATCCAAGCGAGGTGTGCGATGAAAAGCCAATCAACTGCGCCAGCGTTTTCGATGCTCTCGACCGGTCTTTTGCTTATTGCTGTAGCCAGCGCCCTGATCAGCGTAGTTAGAGGCAACGAATTCACCTGGACAGCGACGGACTGGATCGGCGGCATCTGTTCGGTGGCACTGGTGCTCAGCCTGATCAACGACGCACGCAAGTAATCCAACGGTCCACCCAGCCTCGGAGGTGCGCGATGTTCAAGAATATCCTCCTGCCCATCGACGGATCGGATCAGTCGCTACGGGCTGCCCGCCTTGGCATCGCAATGGCCAAACAGATCGCCGCGCGCGTCCATGCCTTTCACGTATTGGCGCCACTGGCGGCCGTTTCCTATTTTTCCGATCTGATTCGGCACGCTTCAGATGACTATCACGAGGAAGCGATCGGTCGCGCGCAGCAGCAGCTTGAGGCGATCCACGTACTGGCCAGGGAGGCCGATGTGCCGTTTAAAGGCAACTACGCATTCGACGAACGCCCCTATAGCGCCATCATTGGTGCGGCCCGAAAGTACGATTGCGATCTGATCGTGATGGGGACGCATGGTCGCACGGGATGGGACCATCTGGTACTCGGTAGCGAAACCAACAAGGTGCTGAGCTGCGCCGAAATTCCGTTGCTTGTTTGTCGCTGATGTCAGAAAAGGAGAGACGTTATGGCTGAACTGCTAGAGATGCCCATTTCCGATCATGATAAATCGCACGTGCGAGGCGCGATGACGATCCCAAATATCGTGGCTTTTCTGACGGCGAGTACTCCCTGGAGCTCAGCGGCGGTGATGGGCGCTTCGTTGGCTTCACGCTATGGGTCCGTGCTGACAGGCTGCTACGTCGACCCCATGTTGCGCGATTTCAGTGTGTTGGATGTCGAGTCGACGATGCACGCACTGGGATGCGACGATGTTCTTTTCAGTACACCGACTGCAGCCGACTTCACGCTTTTTGCTAACCAGAACGGCGTCGCCAAGACGAACTGGGCTGCCGTGCAAGCCGATGTTGGAAGCGCCATCACGCAGCTCGCCGCCTGGCACGATCTGGCGGTTGTTGAAAGCGACATGATGGAAGCGAACGAGTTGCTGACCTTTCTGACCCATCTTTTATGGGCCTGCCGATTGCCTTGTGTCCTCCTGCCAAAGCTATGCACAGTCTCGTCGTCCTTCGAACGCATTGTCATCGGCTGGAACGGAAGCCCTCAAGCTACCCGCGCCATTCACGCAGCGATGCCATTTCTGCTGGATGCCAAAGAGGTCTGGATCCTGGATGGGACAGACGAGGATGGCGATCACAATGCTGACCTACCCAAGTTCGATCCCTATCGGTTTCTCGCGCAACATGGTGTAACGGCGCATCAGCGTCGAATTGATGGTGACGTGGCGATCGTCGGTGGCGCTTTGATATGGGAGGCGCAACAGCTTCGTGCCGATTTGTTTGTGCTTGGCGCATTCAGCCATTCACGTCTTCGTGAACGGGTAGCGGGCGGTGTGTTCAGGTGCATGCTCGAGAACGCGAAGATACCGATGTTGCTGCAGCACTGAGCGCTTACCGACATCAACGCTTCCTCCCTCCCGCATGGCCATGGCCGCCAATAAATGCCCGAGATGGCGATCCATTCGCGAGGGTGTGAACCGGGTTTCTTGATGCTTTTGTAGGCCGTGACGCTAGTGCAAAGAATCGGCGTAATCGACATTGTGTCGATTACGCCGGGAAGGCGTGCCACGTAGGCGGCCGTGTCGACTGCATATTTGGCGAAGGCACCATTCTGCTTGAATCAGTGTTGCATAAAGACGGGAATGTCGGCGTTCGCCATGACATACCGGGTTGCGCCGCCGAGCACGCGTTCACGGATACGTGAATGCCCATAAGCCCCCATCACCAGAAGGTCTGCACGCACTTCGTGCGCCTTTTGCAGAAGGCACTTGCCGGCTTCAATGGACGGCACGTTGATGTAATGTGGCTTTGCGGCAATGCCGTGATGCATCAGGTAGACGATGGGATCCGGTTCCGTCACGCCGACCTGGTCGGCGTAAGGCGTACGCACTTCACCGTTGACCAGGATCACCTGTTTGGCGAGCTGAAGCAACGGCAACGCGCTATGCAGAGCGCGGGTGCCTTCGACGGTGCCGTTCCAGCCAATCACGATGCGATCAAAGCTAACAGTATCGTCCCAGTGTGGAGGCAACACGAGGCAAGGTGCACGGCTGCTCAACATGCCTTCACCGAGAATATCGAACACGCCTGTCTCACCGACCATGTCGCGTTCGATGATAGCCAGGTCATGCCATGCACCGAGCTTGCGCAGCGTAGGCGCAATCGCCGTATGCGTCACGACCCATGAGGTATGTTGCGCGCCGAGCTCCTTGGCGAAGGCATGAAAGGCGGCGGACTCGTCGGGATAGTTGTACTCGCCATCGGTCAACAAGCTTATCACTGTGGGATCGGATTCATAAGCGCGCTGTTCGCGCAGGCTGGGAGGTACATAGCAGCCGGTGACATTCGCATTCCACCGTGCCGCGAGATCAATGGCGCTCAGGAGTGCCGCACTCCACGGACCGGTGGATGTGACAAGGGCGAGGATGTCGTGGAATTGCGACGCGGGGTGCTTTGCCGCGTTCGACTTGGCATAGGAAGTTTCATGAGATTTGTTGGCGAGCATGGCGATGTCTCCAGCAGGGGAATGCACGGGCTTTCACAGGGTCAGCGAGTACACCGCCGATCGCGGGTCGTCCGGATGCGATTCGCGCTTGAATCCGAGATACTTGGCGAGTTCACGCATCTGTTCGTTGTTGACGTCGTCGATCGAAAACATCCGGGTCAGCTTTTGCTTGCGCGCGACGTCGATAAGATGGCGCATCAGAACGACCGCCAAGCCGCGATTGCGCCAGTCGTCGGCCACCGTGATGGCGCATTCGCATTGCTGGCCGTCGCCGGTGGTCGAATAACGGCTTATGCCGACTTCGCGCAGATGACCGTTGTCGTGCGCCATCGCTATGAAAGCCATGTCGTGGACGTAGTCCACATGCATCAAATGGTCGAGCAGGGCCTTGTCGGGCTCCTTGAAGTCACCCAGGAAGCGGAAGCGTCGTGCCTCGGGTGAAAGCCGCTGAATGAACTCTTCTTCCATGGCGCGATCCTTCGACTGTAGTGGCCGCACCAGCACTCGCGTTCCGTCACGCAGGGGTTCGATCCAGTGATCACCTTCAAGAGCGGCCTGGGGTTGTTTTGTAGTGGAAGACATGGCGAAGACCTCGCGACTTGGTAGGAAGCCCTTTGCTAGGGGCCACACTTATCTTTTAGCGGGCTGGCGCTTGTAAGCACTTGACGACGGTCAAGTGAAACAGGAATCGCACCTATGGATCCCGCTTATCGGTGTCGCGTCGACAACGGTTGACCCAGATCAAGACGCATTACCAGCGCCTGGATGAATGTTGGTATGTCGATCCTGCTTAAGGTGAGCCGTTATGTTCGAGATCCTCGTCAACACTGAAGAGATGAGCAACGACAATCCCGTAGTGCGAACGGGCTTGGCACTGGCAAGCCGCCATAATGCCTATGCGACGGGGCTCAATATCGTCGAGGTCTTTCCGTCTTCCATGTACATGCCCGATGTTATGGCTGTGCTGGATGCGGAGGAGGTTGAAGCCAAGCAATGCGATGCCTGGTGGATGAACCTATGCCGCGAACACGGTGTTCAAGGTGGCTGGGAGGTGATCCGCGGTGTGTACGTACCGATACTGGCGCGGCGTTCGTGCATGGCGGATATCACGGTTAGCCGCTTGCCGAATCGTGAGGCCGGCTACCCCTCGGGCATGGACTATGTGACGCGTGTGTTGCTTTCAGCCGCCTCACCGATGTTGCTCGTTCCGCCCAAGTGGGAGGGAAACTTCCGTCAGGAAAGAATCGTGGTGGCCTGGAACAGCACGCAGGAATCCATGCGCGCATTGCGCGCCGCCGTGCCATTCCTTCGTGAGGCCGAAATGGTGTGCTTGATCGATGGTTCGAGCGACGAGTTGCCTGGTTTCGCGCCGCCGCCGCTCCCGGTGCGTGATTGGCTCACGAGGCAAGGCATCAAGTTGCATTCGACTCAGCCGTTTCCGTCGACGGCCAAGGCCGGTGAAGCGCTGCTCAATGAGGCGTATGCCATGCATGCGGACCTGCTGGTGATGGGCGCCTGGGGTCACTCGCGGATGACTGAGCTGATTCTCGGTGGCACGACGCGCCATATACTCGAACACGCCCAATTGCCGGTGCTCATGGCGCATTGATTGCGTTCGCAATTCGAGCGAAAGCCGCGCGCAGCAAGGGAGTATCCACGTAACGCGCAACCTTCGCCGGAACCGTGTGGTGCCTTGGCATCGGTGCTGAGCATGGCGCATGGCGCGTTATGCAGGCGAATACTCTCCAACGCGTGGTGAGAAACGACTTAGTCGAGTTCACGTTCGTCCGTGAGTGCGCGCGAGGCGCGCTGCATCAGTTCGGCCAGCGCAGCCATCACATCATCCAGGCACACGATGCCAATCAACTGGCCTTCGTCGTCCACAATCGGCACGCGCCGGACGTGGCTGCCCAGCATCATGCCGACGAGCTCATCGATTGTCGCGTCTGCGTGACACGTCACCAGCGGCAGCGATTGAATGTCGTGCAAGTTTTTTTCATCGCCTAGGTCTTTGGCCAGAAAACGGATGGCCAGATCACGGTCGGTCACGATACCGCTGGGAAGTACACCTGCCAGGGTGTTCTTCATCGTCACCACGCAACCCACATCGTGCTGGCGCATGGTGCGGGCGGCTTCGTTGATGGTGGACGATTCGTTCAATTGGATGACGCGGGAAGTCCCGATATCGGCGGCGCGCATGGCGGTCTCCAAGCTGAAATACGCCATCAATCCTAGGCCGGCCCGATAGGGGTGGCTTGACGCGCATCAAGCGTCGATCGAGTCGGAGTGCTGTTACACACCGTTACAAACCGTTGCCGAGTCGAACTAATGCCGTTACGGGCAGCACCTAGAGTCACCCCCGTAGTCGAGATGAACTGCAGCTCGGGGGTACGTGTCATGACATTGCTAGCAACAGACGTTCGCACCACACCGGTAGGCAAGCCTTACGCGTCCATGGCTTTGGCAGCCACCTGCAACGATCTGGGGATCGACATCGAAGCGATTCGCAAACACGTTCCGGTCCGCCGCTGCAAACATGCCGCCGGACAGGGCATTTATCACGCCGGCCAGCCGTTCCAGGCGATCTATCTGGTACATGCCGGTTCCTACAAGACCTGCGAACTGGCTGAGGATGGGCGTGAACAGGTGACCGGATTCCGCATGCGCGGCGACCTCATCGGTGTGGAGTCGATTGGCTTGAACACCTATTCCAGCGATGCGATCGCCTTGGAAGACAGCGAAGCCTGGGAACTGCCATATCCGGCGGTGTTGCGGGCCTGTCTGCACATGCCGGAGCTGCAATCACGCCTGACTTCAGCATTGGCGGCGGAAATTCGTTGCGACCGTTCATGGATGCTGATGCTGGGCACGCTGGCCGCCGAACGCCGCGTTGCCGCCTTTCTGCTCGACGTGGCTGCACGCTATGCACGCCTGGGCTATAGCGCGAAGCATTTCATCTTGCGCATGAGCCGTATCGACATGGCCAGTTTCCTGGCCCTGAAGCATGAAACCGTAAGCCGGGCACTGTCGCGCCTACACGATCAAAGCTACATCGACGTGCAGCGCCGCGAAGTACGGGTGTTGGATGTCGATGGGCTGCGCTCGATGGCCGGGATAAGCACCGCGCTGAACTGAGCGATATCAGGTACTGACGTCCCGATCCAGCACACGACGCATGGCCGCACCAAGCTGTTCGCGGCGATAGGGTTTGCGTAGAAGTTCGAAGGCGCCGGAAGCAGAGGTATCGATATCCATTGCGGCGTATTCGTACCCGGAAGTGAAAAGCACGGGAAGATGTGGATACCGCTCCCGTGCCAGCGCTGCAAGTTCGAAACCCGTCATGTCTCCGCCCAGCACGATATCCGTAAAGAGCAGATCGATTTCCGGATGTTCCGCCAATCGCTCAAGTGCGGTGGTGGCGTCGTTGGCCTCGAAAGTCGGGTGGCCCAGCGTGCGCAGAAAAGCGATAGCCACGCGCCGTACTTCCGATTCGTCTTCCACCACCAGTACTGTTTCGTGGCCCTGGCGCGACGTCATGACCAATGGTTCTTCGGTATGGGCTGAGACAGCAACAGGCAGATAAAGCTCAACGCGCGTGCCGAAACCTAGCTGGCTCTCGATATTGAGGTGTCCACCTGACTGTTTTACGAAGCCGTATACCATGCTGAGGCCGAGTCCGCTGCCTTTGCCGGCTTCTTTGGTCGTGAAAAAAGGCTCCAGCACATGCGCCAGGATTTCCGGCGGCATACCCACACCGTTATCCGATACCGCAAAGACTACATACGAGCCAGGCTGTAGCTTGGCATCTTCCTCGACACTGACGACGTTATGAGAGCGTGCCGTGATGCCGAGGCGTCCACCGCGCGGCATCGCATCGCGCGCGTTGAGTGCCAGATTGATCAATGCCGCTTCCAGTTCTCCCGAATCCGCGTATACCGCAGGCGTAGTTTTGGCGCACTCGGCGGTCACCACGATACGTTCGCCCAACGTACGGCCCAGCATGTCGCTCAGATCGGCCAGCAATTGCACTGTTTGGACGGCATGCGGCAACAGATGCTGGCGGCGTGAGAAGGTAAGCAGTTTGCGGGTGAGTGCCGCACCGCGCTCGACGGCGCGTGAAGCGCTTTCGACGGTTTCCCGCGTTGCCTGATCGTCCGGCATGTCGGCCTCCAGCAGCTGCAGGTTGCCGGAAATCACCGTCAGCAGATTGTTGAAATCATGCGCAATGCCGCCAGTGAGCTGACCGAGCGCATCGAGGCGCTGCGCATGTGCCAGCTGTTCTTCACTGCGTTCACGCTGAATGGATGCGGCCAGAATGTTCGCGACTGATTGTAGAAAATTCAGTCGATCCCGGTCGAAATAGCCCTTCTGGTGAGCCAGCGCCAACAGCAGCCCCAAGGGTCCATGCCTATCGGGCAAAAACACGAGAGCGGCGTCTTGGTAATCGCCGCTCAAGGAAGGGCATATGCGGCGAAGGCTTTCGATGACGGCGCCTTGCGCGGGTGGTTGATCATCGACATCCGGCGTCGCGCTACGTGTCATGGCATGCAGCGCGGGATCGCCCGACAAGCTCTCCAGCACGGCTTGAGGCAGACCCATCGAGGCGGGGACTTGCAAGCGGACATGGCGCGGGTCGGTCAGCAGAATCGCCATTGCGGGAATATCGAGGGTAGTTGCCACTAACTCGGGCATTTCGCCGATGGCTTGTTTGTGATGCGTGGCCTCAAGCAGACGCCGACCCATCTGGGCCATGGCAGCGTCAAAGCGGGCGCGTTCCAGGGCCTGGCGTGCACGCTGCGTTTCGGAGATATCGCGGATCGATGCCGCATACAGCGTTCCCATCGATGCAGCGACCGGGCTCAAGCCGATTTCCACGGGAAAGGATTGGCCGTCAGCGCGTACGCCGGTCAGCTCGTAGCCGGCGCCCATCGGACGCTCGCGCGGGTTGGACATGTAATGGGTGCGATGTGCGATGTGCGCTTGCCGCAGCGCCGCCGGCAGCAGCGCTTCCACCTTCAAACCGGCAAGCGTACCTGCTCCATAGCCGAACAGGCGCTCCGCATGCGCATTGGTCAGCACGATGACACCCTGCCGATCGACCACGATCATCGCGTCCGGTGCCATCTCGAATAATGAACGGAACAGGTTCGCGTCCGGAGCTTGCTTGCTGAACATGGCGCTGCCTTATACCCGCTGGACCGTCGACGAAAACAGATAGCCCGTGCCACGGATCGACTTGATCCGTTGAGGACGGGCGGGATCGGGCTCAATCTTGCGGCGCAGGCGGCCGATCTGCACGTCGATCGAACGATCAAACGGTCCCGCATCACGGCCATGGATATGCGTCATCAACTGGTCGCGGGTAAGGACCTGATTGGCGTGTTCCACGAAAACCCCGAGCAACGTGAATTCGCCGCTGGTCAGCAGAATCGGTTCGCCTTGCGGTCCGGACAAGGTGTGCGATCGCGGATCGAGCACATAGCCATCGAACGACAGACGCCAGGGATGGCCTGCTTTGACGTCTGATGCCTTGGCTGGCGGTGCAGTGCGACGTAGGACGCTGCGCACGCGTGCCAGCAACTCGCGCAGATCAAACGGTTTGGTGACGTAGTCGTCCGCGCCTAGTTCCAGGCCCACGACGCGATCCACCGACTCGCCGCGTCCGGTCACGATAATCACCGGGCCATGCCAATGCTCACGCAGATGGCGGGTGAGGGTGAAGCCATCTTCGCCAGGCAACCCCAGATCGAGCATGACGATATCCACGGCTTCGCTGTCCAGAACGCGGCGCATCTGGGCACCGTCACCGGCCGTGCTGACACGAAAGCCATGGCTGCCGAAGTAGCGGCTGAGGATCTGGGCAATCTCGGTATCGTCATCAACGACCAGCAGATGTGTCGGCGCCATCGCAGACGACGCAGGACTAAGCGACATGGCCATCTGAAACTCCGATCCCCCGTGGTGCCTGATTCAACGGAACACTCCGACCAGAGCATACGCTAGCGCCGGTTGGCTTGCAGTAGCTGCCTGATGCACGCGGCAACTTGAATGCGAATTCAATTGACTTCGCTCAAATGGGCCAGGGCCGCGGCTGCCTAAAGTTACGCCATGGAAAACGCGGCCATTCAAGCTACCGGTCTGACCAAGTCGTTCGGCGAAGGGGCTGCCGCGACGCTGGCCGTGCGCGGGGCGACCTTTGAAGCGCATTACGGCGAGATGCTTTTCATCGTTGGTCCGTCAGGCAGCGGTAAGACGACTTTGCTCAGCATGATCTCGGGCATCCTGCGCCCCAGCTCAGGTACCGTGAAAGTCAAGGGTGCCAACCTGTGGCAGCTCAGCGCCAACGATCTTGCTGAATTCCGGCTACGAACGATCGGCTTCGTATTTCAGGACTTCCATCTGTTTCCCAAGCTCACCACGGCTGAAAACGTGGCGATTCCGCTGGTGCTGCGCAGGGAAGACTGGAATGCGTCGCTGAGTAAGGGTGAGCGGATGCTGGCCATTGTCGGCCTGAAGGATCGTGGGCAATTGCCGCCGGTCAAGCTGAGTGGCGGTGAGCAGCAGCGTGTCGCCATCGCTCGTGCGCTGGTTGGTGATCCGGAATTGCTGATACTCGATGAGCCAACCGCGTCGCTTGATGGCGATACCGGCCGCATGATCGTGCAGTTCGTGCGTGAGCACGTACTCAATCCCACCCGTTGTGTCCTGATTGTCACCCATGACGCGCGGATTCTCGAATTCGCGGACCGTGTCGTGCACATGGAAGACGGATGCATCACGGCTGGGACGGAGAAAGCCTTATGAGAAACCGGATCATTTTCCTGGTGGCCGCCCTGGGTGCGTTGATAGCGATCGCCAGCGCCTACTTCTACGGCCGGGAGCAGGCGGCTCAACCACCCGTGTTCAGTCCGGCCACCAACTCCTACGCGAATGGCATCTACGCCAACGGCATCGTGGAAAGCTCTCAGGGCAGCGGCGAGAACATCAATATCTACCCGGATGTGTCCGGGCGCATCACGCAGATCCAAGTGCACGAAGGCGATCACGTCGCCGCTGGACAGCCCTTGCTGGTGATCGACAACTCGGTGCAGCTGGCTCTGGCCGAGCAACAGAAGCGTCAGGGCGACGCAGCGCTTGCCACTCTGCAGGAACTGCAAGCGCAGCCGCGCAGGGAAACGCTGGCGGTCGCCACCGCGCAGGTTGCGCAGGCCGAGGCCAGTCAGAAAACAGCCAGCGATACCTTCGAGAAGCAGCGTCTTTCCTATGCGATCGACCCGCGCTCAGTCAGCAAGGACACCCTCGACAACGATAAAGATGCACTGGAAGTTGCCAAGGCCAATCTCGGCTTTGCACGCCGCCAATACGAACTGACCAAGGCCGGCGCGTGGAGCTACGACATCCGCAACCAGCAGATGCAATACAACGCCCTGGAACAGGCCTACCAAGCCTCCGATGCGCTGCTGCAGAAATACACGATACGCGCGCAGGCCGACGGCATCGTGCTGGCCATGAATACGGCACTGGGCAGCTATGTATCGGCGCAAGGCGCGTACGACGCCTATACCCAGGGTTACGACCCGATCATCGTGATGGGCGGACCGCAAGGTTATCTGTCCGTGCGCTGCTTCATCGACGAAATTTTGGTCGACCGCCTGCCGTCGCTGGCGCATATAAAGGCGGAGATGTCGGTACGCGGTAGCAACCTGAAAATTCCGCTCGAATTCGTGCGCATGCAGCCGTATGTGACACCCAAGATCGAGCTTTCCGACCAGCGCCTGGAGCGCGTGGACCTGCGCGTGCTGCCGATCATCTTCCGCTTCAAGAAACCCGCCGATGCGGCCATCTATCCGGGGCAACTGGTCGATGTCTACGTGGCTAAAAAATAGTATCGCCGCGGCGGTTACCGTGCTGCTGTTGGGCGCCTGCACTGTCGGGCCGGATTTCACGAAGCCGTCCGCGCCCGCTGTCGCGCGTTACTTGCCGAGCGGCGACCTACCGGGGGACGTGACGGCGATCGGGCAGACCCAGCATTTCGATCTGTCGCAGTCACCTGACGCGGATTGGTGGCACCTGTTTGGCTCATCCGAGCTCGATCAATGGGTCAGTACGGCTATCGCCGGCAATCCGAGCCTGCAGTCGGCTCAGGCCAGTCTGCGCGAAAGCCAGGACAACCTGCGCGCAGGGCAAGGCATTTTCTTCCCCCAATTGGGTGTGGGTGCCGATGCTACGCGTGAGCGAACATCTCCTTCCATGCTCGGCCAGCATGGCATCGGCGGTATCTTCAATCTCTTCACCCTCAGCGCTACCGTCAGCTATGCGCTGGATCTGTTCGGCAGCGAGCGCAGGACGGTAGAGGGCCTGCACGCCGCAGTAGACATGCATCGATACACCATGGAAGGCACCTATCTGACCTTGACCGGCAATGTGGTGAATACTGCGATCGCACGCCAGGCCTATGCCGACGAAATCGACGTGATGCATGGGTTGGTATCGTTGCAGACGCAGCAACTCGGGCTGGTCGATACACGCATACAGTCCGGTGCCGAGGTTTACAGCGACTTGCTCACCTTGCGCAGCGCACGTGCATCGAACCTGGCGCAACTGGCATCGCTGGAACTGAAGCGCGATCAGGCTGATCACTTGCTGCACGCTTTATTGGGGCAAAGCGCCGGCGAGTCGCAGCTTCCCGCCATTCGCTTCGAAGCGCTGCATCTGCCCGCCAGCTTACCGGTCAGCCTGCCTTCCGATCTGGTGCATCAGCGACCGGACATTCTTGCCGCCGAAGCCCAGTTGCATGAGGCCAGCGCCGAAATCGGCGTTGCTACGGCCGCGATGTTTCCGAGCATCACGCTGGGCGGTGATGACGGATCAGCCGCCAATACTACCGGCGCGCTCGGCAAGAGCCAGGGCCGTTACTGGAGCGCAGGGGCAGATATCAGCATGCCGGTTTTCCAGGGTGGCACGCGCTGGTACAACCGCAAGGCGGCGATCGACGCCTACCAGAAATCGCTGCAGGACTATCGCGGCACCGTGCTCACCGCGTTCGAGCAGGTCGCCGACGTGCTCAAGGCGTTGCAGCACGATGCGGAAGCGATGCAGGCCAATGACGAGGCCGCCCGCGATGCTGCGCAGGCATTGAGCCTGATCCAGGCCAACTATACGGCTGGCCTGGTGAACTATGTGGATGTGCTGATCGCCGATGAACAGTACCGGCAGAGCAAGATGGCTTATGTGCAGGCGCTGGCCCAGCGCTATCAGGATGCCGTCGCACTTTATGTGGCGCTCGGCGGCGGCTGGTGGAAGGCGCCGCATACCGAGGCGATGCCTGCATCGACACATGCCGCGCAGGCGAGCAGGGTGCAGCCATGAAATACGCGGGTATCTTCAAGCTCGCCTATAAATTGCTGGTCAACGACCGCGGCAAGTTCTCGGCCTTGCTGCTGGGCATCACCTTCGCGGTGTTCCTGATGGTGATGATGACCTCACTGTTCGCCGGCATCCTTTCGCGTTCGGCGTCCACGGTTACCAATGTGGGCGCTTCGATATGGGTCATGGATCCTGCCGTGCAGACGGTTGCCAGCAGCATCCCGATGCCCGATTACCTGCTCGATGCAGTGCGCAGCATCGACGGTGTGCACTATGCCGTGCCGCTGTACTCCGGCGGCGCCCTTGTCAAATTGCGCAACGGCACTTATCAGGCGGTGACGGTGATGGGCCTGGACGACACCAGCCTGGTTGGCCGCCCCAGGCTGGAGCAGGGCAATGTCGAGGACATCTACGCCGACAACGGGTTTTTCGTGGTCGACGATGCCGAGTACGGCAAGTTGGGCAGTCCGGGGCTGGGACAGGAATTCGAGCTCAATGACAATCGCGGCGTGGTGGTCGGCATCGCCAAGGTGAATTCCTTCGGCCTGTTCGGCATACCGACGCTCTACACCACCTACAGCCGCGCCATCGAATACATCCCCAGTACGCGTTTCACGATTTCCTACATCCTGGTCGAGCCGAAGAGCCCTGGCGATATTCCGGAAATCAAGAAGGAGGTCGCGCAGTTGGGCTATCTGGCATTGACCAAGGACGAGTTCGACCAGCGTATTGCGGACTTCTACAAATACCAGACCGGCATCGGCACCAATATCATGCTGATGACGATCATCAGTTTCATCGTCGGCCTGTCGATCTCGGCGCAGACCTTCTACACCTTCGTGCTGGAAAACCTGGACAAGTTCGGTGCGTTGAAGGCCATCGGCGCCAAAGGCTACGAACTGACCTACATGATCCTGTTCCAGGTGACCTTCACCAGCCTTACCGGTTATGGCCTGGGTATCGGACTGTGCACGTTGTTGATTGCTGTAGCCAAGGCTCGGCTGCCTGACTATGCGGCGCTGGTCACCATGGCCAACCTCGGGCTTGCGTTGGGCATGGTGGTGCTGATTGCTGCGGTCTCGAGCTACATCAGCATCCGCAAGGTGCTCAAGGTCGAGCCGTTCGATATCTTCCGTGGTTAGAACATCGACGCATTGCTTGACCTTGGTCAAGAAGAGCACTGCATCCCAATGGCATCGTCCACTCAATACGACGGAGTGCGATGTGACGATTTTTCAAGATGTTCAACAACGCGGCCGCTGGGGAGGCAGGTCATGACCACTAAGCATGTGGCCTTGGTGACTGGTGGCATGGGGGGCATTGGCGAAGCGATCGCCAAAGTCTTGCACGATGCCGGTGATACCGTGCTGGTGACGCATTCACCCTGCAATGATCGTGTCGGTGCGTGGCTGGACCATCAGGCTTCGTCGGGATACCAGTACAAGGCCTATCCGGTAGATGTCGCCGAATTTGCTTCATGCCAGCGCATGGCCGAGGCAATTGCGAAGGATGGCCACAAGGTAGACATCCTGATCAACAACGCCGGCATCACCCGCGATGGGCGGTTTTTGAAGATGAGCAAGGACGATTGGGAAGCCGTCATGCATACCAATCTCGATTCCATGTTCAACGTCACCAAGCAGTTCTGCGGCGGCATGGTGGAGCAGGGCTGGGGGCGCATCGTCAATATCGGTTCGATCAATGGCACCAGGGGGCAGTTTGGTCAATGCAATTACGCAGCGACCAAGGCTGGCATTCATGGCTTTTCCGAGTCACTGGCGCTGGAAGTCGCGCGCCACGGTGTCACTGTGAACACGGTATCGCCTGGCTATACCGCGACGCGTATGGTGTCGGCGGTGCCCAAGGAGGTGCTGGAGTCGAAGATCATTCCGCTGATTCCGGTGGGGCGACTGGGGCAGCCGGAGGAAATCGCGGCATTGGTGGGCTTTATCTGCAGTGATTCGGCGGCGTTCATGACAGGAAGCAATGTCGCGATGAACGGCGGTCAGCACATGTACTGAAAGCTGTGTTGCCGTCCGCATGTCGGCAAAGCCCATCGAACCGAAATAACCCATGGACGATATGCATCTATTACGAGGAAGCAAGTCATGAGCGCCATGCCCTTTGCACCGTTCGCCTTCCAACCACCCGAACTACTGGCCCTGATCGGTAGTCAGATCGGCCCCTTCGCGTCGCCCGTGCTTACCTGGACAGATCCCGTCGCCAATGCCACCAGCCTCATGACGCAATGGGTGATGCCTGCAGCCAACCCTTACGCGGAGTGCCTCAACGCATGGGCGACACTCACTTTGGCGATGTTTGGCATGGGCAACATGGTGTATTCCAGGCGTGAGGAACAGGGAGGATCGACAAGTCCCGTCACGCTGTCGCCATCGCGTTCCTTGGAACAGGGCAAGGCTGCATGCGCCAAGGCACGTTAGTTTGGCGAAAATAAAACGGGGAAACGGATATCAACCCAGCGAATGTCGGTGGTCAGCAGCCACCTCGATGACACTTCAAACAGGTGACCGCGCGTTTTGCAGTACATGCGCAGTGTGAGAAGCGATCATCGCTTCCTCATCGGTGGGGACGATGAACACCGGCACACGGCTGTTCGAAGTGCTGATCTGTGCTGCATGGCGACTGTTGGCCTCTGCATCACACTCGATCCCCAGCCAGCCGAGCCTGGCACAGACTGCGGCGCGTATCGGCGCCGCGTGCTCGCCGATGCCGGCGCTGAAGACCAGGGCATCGATGCCGCCGAGGGTGGATATCAGCGCACCAGTTTCCCGTGCGATGCGGAAGACGAAAAGATCAATGGCTTCACGCGCGCAGGCATCGTCACTGGTCAGAAGCATGCGCATGTCACTGCTGATGCCAGACACGCCCAACAGCCCGCTGTCGTGATAGAGCATGTGTTCGACATCGGTCGCCGAGAGGCCGTGGGCCTGTTGCAGATAGAGCACTGCACCGGGATCCAGGTTGCCGCAGCGCGTGCCCATCACTAGTCCATCGAGCGTGGTGAATCCCATCGTAGTGTCGACGCTTTGACCGTTGTGCATAGCACACAGGCTGGCCCCATTGCCCAGATGCGCCGCGATCACCCGACCGGCCGCCAATCCTGGAGCCTGCTCACGCAAACGGCCAGCGATATATTCGTAGGAGAGCCCATGGAATCCATAGCGCCGCACGCCTTCTGCCGCGTACCTGCGCGGCAACGCCAGTCGTGCGGCGTCCGCCGACAGGCCATGGTGAAACGCGGTATCGAAGCACCCCACCTGCGGAAGCTCGGGGCGCAATTGCGCAATCGCGCGGACCGCCGCGAGGTTGTGCGGTTGATGCAAGGGGGCGAGTGGCGTCAGCTTCGTCAGGTCGGCGACTACCTGCGCATCCAGATAGACCGGCCGGTTATAGGTACTGCCGCCGTGGACAATACGATGCCCGACCGCGCATAGCGCCTCCTGCCCCAGATGCGTGGTAATCCACGCAAGCAGCGGCGTGAGCAGCGCCTCGTGCTCCAGCGTGGCGCTCGATGTCCAGCGGTACTCGCTCAACACGGTGCCATCCGTGGCCCGGGCGATGAAATGTGGCGCGACGCCAATGCTTTCGATCTGGCCGTGCGATACCTGTTGCAGTGCCACGCCGGCGTCGAGCTTATACAGCGCGAACTTGATGCTGGAGGACCCCGCGTTGAGCGTGAGGATAGCCTTGGGCATCGCTCAGTGCTCGGCTGCTGCAGGCGTCCCGGCACGCGCACGGGCGACGAGTACCGCCACCGCGCAGGAGGCGATGCGTGCACGCGGCGTATCGGCGCGGCTGGTGAGGATGATCGGCACACGGGCACCCATCACTACACCGGCGGCGTCGGCACCGGCCAGAAAGGTCAATTGCTTGGCCAGCATGTTGCCCGATTCCAGGTCGGGCACGACCAAGATATCAGCGTTACCGGCCACGGGCGAAACAATGCCCTTCTGGCGTGCCGCATCACTGTCGACCGCGTTGTCGAAGGCCAGCGGGCCATCGACGATACCGCCTTCGATCTGCCCGCGCTCGGCCATCTTGCAGAGCGCGGCTGCATCGACCGTCGAGGGGATCGCGGGATTGACGGTTTCCACCGCCGAAAGGACGGCCACACGCGGCGTTGCAATACCCAAGATCTGGGCTAGGTCGATGGCGTTCTGGATGATGTCGCGCTTGTCGGCCAGCGACGGTGCGATGTTGATCGCGGCGTCGGTGATCAGCAGCAGACGCGCGTAATCGGGGACATCCATCAAGTAGATATGACTGAGCCGGCGCGCCGTACGCAATCCGGTATCGGCGGCGACCACCGCGTGCATCAGTTCATCGGTATGCAGGGCGCCTTTCATCAGCAATCCAGCCTCACCATTGCGTACCAGGGCCACCGCTTGCATCGCGGCGGCATGACTGTGCGGCGCATCGATCAGTCGATAGCTGCCGATCTCCAGACCGCCACGCTCGGCGGCCGCGTGGATTTTCGCCGCGGGGCCGACCAGGATCGGCACGATAAGCCCCGCCTTTGCCGCCTCGATCGCTGCGATGAGTGATACGTCATCGCAGGGATGGGCAATGGCGGTTGGCACGGGAGTGCCACCGGCGGCACGTGCGATCAGCGCATGGAAACGCTCATGGTCGATGACGCGTACTTCTGGCAACGTGTCGTATGCAAAGCAAATCTTCTCGGTAGGTGCGAGTACGACGGCCGTGCCGAGGATCACGTCCTGATCATGCTGGTTGCTGCAGCGGCAGTCGAACGTGATGCGATGCTTTGCCGGATCCTTTTCCCTGGCGACGACGCTGACGGTGATCGTGTCACCCAGGCTGACAGGTGCACGGAAGTGCAGATCCTGCGAAAGGTAGATCGTGCCCGGCCCAGGAAGCTGGGTGCCGAGTACGGTGGAGACCAGCGCGCCACCCCACATGCCGTGGGCGATCACATGGTGAAACATATCCGTGCGCGCGTAGGCAGGGTCCATCTCGGCCGGGTTCACGTCGCCCGACATTGCCGCGAACAATTCGATGTCACGCTGGGTAAGCGTGCGCTTCAGACTGGCGCTGTCGCCGATGGCAATCTCGTCGAAAGTGCGGTTCTCGATCAGCGGCCGCACCAGGGAAGTCGAAGCGTTCATCAGTAGGTGACCTCAACCCCTGAGCAAGTTAATTCTGAGAGGCCATCGAGGCTACACTATTGATCGGCATCAAGTTGGCCTCTTGATGTGCTAGATCCATCAATGCCGCATGAACACAGGAATGTCGGCGTGATTGAGCACGTGGCGGGTGGCACCGCCGAAGATCCATTCGCTGAAACGGGTGCGGCCATAGGCACCCATAACAAGCATGTTGGCTCCAACCGCTTTCGCGGAAGCGAGCAGTGCTGCACCAGCGTCTTCGTCATTGGCCATCAGAGGCTTCTCCTCGGCGCGAATGCCATGACGCTGCAGATAGTCGGACAGCTCGAACTCCGGCTTCCAGCCAATCTCGCTTATGGCATCCCGCGATGCCCCACGTAATACCACCACCCGCTTGGCGCGTGCCAGGAACGGTTGCGCTGCATGAATGGAACGGATCGCTTCGGGCGACCCGTTCCAGGCCAGAGCAATGCAGTCAAGCGATAACGACGGGGCCTTCGTCGATGGGGCAATGAGGCAGGGCAGCCTGCTTTTCAGTATGACCTGGCCAAGCAGTGGGGTGCTTTCCAGCGGCCACTCAGTTGTGCGGTCGATCACGAGCAAGTCGTGCCAATTACCGATGTTTTCCAAGACGTGCGGTACATCTCCTTCGGCCACTTGCCAGGCTGCTTTTTGCACGCCGAGCTTTGCCGCCCAATTGATGAACGACGTCCGCGCTGCGCACGCGCTCTGCTCCAATCGACGGGTGTTTTCGATGGTGTACGTCAGAAAGTCGGCCGCCACATAGGTAGGCGCTATCGGCAATGGCGCGGGGTAGATATAGATGCCTGTCAGTGCAGCGTCGAAGGAGGCGGCAAGACGTGCCGCGTACTCCAGGCCCGGCGACCATGATTCGAAACTATTGGCATAGGCCAGAATGTCTCTCATGTCTGCTCTCCTCGCTGGGTGTAAATAGCCTGATGAGCGGGCAACGCCTCACGCTTGATGTCGATCCATCGGAAAACGTGTCCGCTCCGACTCGGCCAGAATCAAGGCGTCTGGTTCACGATGAGGCATTTCCGGCCTGTGTTCGCCTGTTGCACGGCGCTCCATGGTGGTCAATCACTCAGAATGCCAGCCACGTAAATAGATAGAGCGTGTTGTTGTCAGTCGCCCTTCGGCCTGCGCCATCCACGTTGTAAACAAGCCCGCTGAAGCGCGTGTAGAAGGTGTACTGGAGGCCGAAGCGGACATTGACGAAAGGCTCGGCCCAGGAGCTGGCTTGGCCATACGGGTTCCAGTTCAACTCGACAACGCCACCGTTGGTATTGGGGCTGCCGTTGTTGCCGTACAGCGTGACGTCACGACTGCCATCGTTGGTGAACGCACCGAGCGTTGCACCCCAGGTGTTCTTGTACCAGTAGCTGCCGTTGATATTGATGGCATGCATGGTGTTGTCCAGATTGGACGACCCTCCCGCCGCATAGGTGGCATCCAGTCGCTGGTGCTCCCCCAGGTAGAGCGCATTGACCGTGAAGAGGTGATTGCCGCCGTTCAAGAACTGGTAGCTTGCATCAATACCAAGGTCACGAAACTTGTCTGTCGGACCGGAGATCGCTACGGCGTCACCAACAGCATTGGTACCAGGCAAGCCACGCCGCGCGTCCAAGGCAAAGCCACCCAGTTCGAGATTTCCTTTGGGAAGGTTCCAGGTGTAGGCAACACGTGCATAAGGCGTAATGCCGGCCAGGCGCCCATTGAAATCGCCATTGACGGTGCGCAGGAAGGACGGTGACAGCGAGCGATAGGCGCCCGCTTCGACATACAACGCACTATCGATCTGCGCATACCCGTTTATGCCCACCACTTGCTGTGCAAGGCCGCCCATCAAGATCGGCGCCGCAGGTGCACCGGGCGCCAAGTCCGGTGCCGTATAGGGAAACTGCCAGGCAGGCGCGGTGTTGAACACATCCGTAAGGCTCGGATTGTTGTTGAGCGACACGCCCCAGATTGTGGTGTGACTACCCGTGGTCAACGTGCGTGCATAACGCACGTCGGAGTTGTCCCATCCGAGCAGGCCGCCGTTCTGCGAATAGGTTGCCTGCGCGAGCGCACCGAGGTGGTCGGTGAGCGGACCTGCGAAAAAGAGCGATGCCTGTTGAAGCTCGGTGTTGTCATTCGTGCCAAAGCCGCTTGCAGGGGGTGCAGTCTGAGCCTTTTGCGTATGTGTGAACGACTCGATCAGCATCGTCGACAGGGGCACCTTGGCGTCATTGCCCACTTTCAGGGTGTAGCCGAGCAACTTGAACTGGCGCCCAAACGGGGTCAGCTGCGGTCCGAAGCCTCCCACATGGCAGGCCACACAGGGCTGATGCGTCTGCCTGGCAAAAGCAGGCACGGCACGGACGCGTGTCGAAAAGAAAATCAGCACCACAAGCACACAAAGACCAAACGCCAGCATGATGCGGCCGGTTCGGCCAAATGAATCACGAAGGGATGTGCTATCGACGGCCATGTTCTTCCCCGATGCGGTTACATTTCAGTGCAATACGGTGTGTCCGGAGCGCCGAGCACGGTGTGGAAGCAGTTGCATGAAAGTCTGCCGCGACCAAAGGCGAGACGTTTGATCTAGATCAATCAAGTACGGGCGCAACGCAAATATCGTGGCCATCAAGCCCATCGCAAATGTGCGCCAGCCCCGTGCACGCGAGCCCCGATCAACCGAGTACTGATGGAGAACACCCATGACATATCGTGAGAGAAATCTGGAGTCCCGCCGTCAATTTCTGAAGATGACGGTGGTCATGTCCGCAACGGCCGCCCTGACGAGCATCACAGGGCTTGTGCGCGCTTCCGACTTGCTGCACGTAACCGATTCCGACCCTACCGCTAAGGCGCTTGGTTATGTCGAGGATGCAAGTACAACCAAGAACACCCTGTATAAGGCCGGGAGCACTTGCGCCAACTGCCAGTTCTACTCAGGTGCAGCAGACGGCTATGGCCCCTGCCAGTTGTTCCCGGGCAAGGCCGTCAATGCGAAAGGCTGGTGCAGTTCGTATACACAGAAGAAAGCTTGATACGAACCGCATGTGATGTGCACATCAGCATGGGATGTGCACATCAATTTGGCTACAGAAAAGCGATTAACGCGCGGGGCCATGTGCCGGCCAATGCCACGCAGCCACCTCGGGCATATCTTCGCCATGCTCGCTGATATAGAGCTTGTGCCGTTCCATGATTGCCCAGTACCGCTCGGTAGCCTGTTGGACATAAGGACCGAAGCGGTGCACGCGCGTGATGGCATCCAACGCTAGCTGATAACGGTCGAGATTGTTCAATACCACCATGTCGAACGGCGTGGTGGTGGTGCCTTCGTCCTTGTAGCCGCGCACATGGATATTGTCATGATTGCGCCGACGATAAGTCAGCTTGTGAATCAGTGATGGGTAGCCGTGGAAGGCAAAAATCACCGGCCTGTCCGTGGTGAACAACGCGTCGAAATCGCGCTCCGACAGTCCGTGCGGATGTTCGGATTGCGGCTGCAGCACCATCAGATCCACGACGTTGACGACGCGGATCCGGATGTCCGGAATGAAGCCGCGCAGCAGGGTCACGGCGGCCAGGCATTCGAGCGTCGGCACATCTCCCGCGCAGGCCATCACGACATCTGGGTTGCCACCATCGTTGCTCGCCCATTCCCATACGCCGGCGCCGGCGGCGCAGTGCTTCGCGGCGTCGTCGATATCCAGCCACTGCCATTCCGGTTGCTTTCCGGCCACGATCAGGTTGATGTAGTTGCGGCTGCGCAGGCAATGATCGGCCACCGATAACAGGCAGTTGGCGTCTGGCGGCAGGTAGATGCGCACCACTTCCGACTTCTTGTTCGCAACGATATCGATGAAGCCGGGATCCTGGTGCGAGGAGCCGTTATGGTCCTGCCGCCATACATGCGAAGTAAGTAGGTAGTTCAATGACGCTACGGGTGAACGCCACGGAATGTGGCGCGCGACCTTCAGCCACTTGGCATGCTGGTTGAACATCGAATCGATGATGTGAATAAATGCTTCGTAGCAGGAAAAGAAACCATGGCGGCCGCTGAGCAGGTAGGCTTCCAGCCAACCCTCGCATAGATGCTCGCTCAGAACTTCCATGACACGGCCATCGGCGCTGAGATGGTCATCGACCGGATCGATGTCGGCCATCCATTCCTTGCCTGTAACTTCATAAACCGCATCCAACCGGTTGGATGCGGTTTCGTCCGGCCCGAACAGGCGGAAATTCCGGCTGTCCAGGTTGAGACGCATGACTTCGCGCAGAAAGCCGCCGAGCACACGTGTCGCCTCGGCTTCGACGGAACCCGGCGCGTTGACAGCTACCGCATGATCGCGAAAATGCGGCATCACCAACGGCTCCAGCAGTTCCCCGCCATTGGCGTGCGGATTGGAGCCCATGCGGCGGTGTCCGGTCGGTGCGATTGCGGCCAGCTCGTGGCGGAACTGGCCGGTGCCATCGAAGAGTTCTTCCGTGCGATAGCTCTTCATCCAGGCTTCGAGCTGAGCGACGTGCTCGGGTTTGTCGAACTGCGCAATCGGCACCTGGTGCGCACGCCAGGTGCCTTCGACCGGCAGGCCGTCGACGGTCTTGGGCCCGGTCCAGCCTTTTGGAGTGCGGAAGATCAGCATCGGCCAGCGCGGGCGCTGGATCGTTCCGCTTTTCGCGCGTGCTGCCTGCTGAATGCTCTGGATCCTGGCGAGGATCTCATCGAGCGTGGCGGCAAGATCCTGATGAACGGCGGCTGGGTCGCTGCCTTCGACGAAATAGGGCTCGTAGCCATAGCCGCGGAACAGGTTCACCAATTCCTCACGGCTGATGCGCGCGAGAATGGTCGGATTCGCGATCTTGAAACCGTTCAGATGAAGAATCGGCAGCACTGCACCGTCGCGCGCGGGATTGAGAAACTTGTTCGAATGCCAGCTGGTCGCCAGCGCTCCGGTTTCCGCTTCGCCGTCGCCCACCACGCAGGCGACGATCAGATCCGGATTGTCGAACGCCGCACCGAACGCGTGCGCAAGCGAGTAGCCCAGTTCGCCACCTTCATGGATCGAGCCGGGCGTATCCGGGGAAACATGGCTGGGCACGCCGTACGGCCAGGAGAATTGGCGGAACAGTCGTCGCATACCATCGCGGTTACGCTCGATCGCCGGATAGCGTTCGGTATACGAGCCTTCCAGATAGGTCTGTGCCACCAGTCCTGGTCCACCATGGCCTGGGCCGGTGATGAAGATCATGTTGAGATCGTTTTGCTTGATCAGCCGGTTTATATGCACGTACAGCATGTTCAGGCCCGGCGTGGTGCCCCAATGACCGAGCAGGCGCGGCTTGATGTGTTCGCGCTTCAACGGCGTTTCCAGCAACGGATTGTCGCGCAGATAGATCTGGCCAACGGACAGGTAATTGGCGGCGCGCCAATAGGCGTCCATTTTCTGCAGTTGTTTGGCGGACAAGGGGTTTGGCATAGGGCCTCCCGGTTAGATGGGTTGTGTGGTGATCACCACGCGTCACTGCCATCTTTTAAGCCCTATGGGCGAGGGGCGGTTTGATTTGCGTCAAGGGGAGGCGTGCCTTTCGTACCCGTAATCTGCTGCGCACGCGGCGCCGTTGGAATGTGCTGCAAGGTTGATCTAGATCAACACGCGGACATGTCCCATTTCTAAAGTGACTACGCATCGATTGCGACCTTCCACTTCGCATCGACCTGCTTGTGCCTGCAATGCATTCACTGATCAAATATTTGAGGAAAGCTCATGAAAAATGATCGTCAACTTCAAGAAGACATCCTGAACGAGCTCGACTGGGAGCCCTCGGTGGAAACCAGTCGCATCGGCGTGGAGGTATCGGGAGGGGTCGCTACCTTGTCGGGTCATGTCGACAGCTATTCGCAGAAATGGGCCGCTGAGCGGGCAGCGCAGCGCGTCGCGGGCATCAAGAGCATTGCGGTCGAACTCGACGTGGTTTTGCCAGGCCCACATCAGCGCAGCGATACGGAAATTGCTTGGGCGGCCGCCCAAGCCATCGATTGGAATGCTTCGATTCCAAAGGATACGGTCAAGCTTGTAGTCGAAAATGGTTGGGTCACGCTCTCTGGCGAAGTCGAATGGGCTTTCGTTCGAAACGCTGCAGAAGCCAGTGTTCGCAACCTGTATGGCGTTAAGGGCGTAGTCAACAAGATCATCATGCGCCCGCGAATCGAGCCACGTGGTGTCAAGACCAAGATTGAAGCAGCGCTGTATCGTCGCGCTCATTTCGATGCTACCGCCATCACGGTTGGCGTGGAGGAGGGAACGGTGACGTTGACGGGTGAGGTCGATTCGTTGGCCGAGCGCAGTGCGGTCGAATGGGCTGCCTGGAGTGCGCCTGGCGTACAGAATGTTATCGATCATCTGGTCGTCGCTTAGTCACTTCCTTTGTTTGGAGAAGGAGATCGCTTCGATGCGATCTCTTTTTTTTTCGCTCTATTGCCATGCTTAAGCTGCATCACCTCGGGCTTCAGGCAGCCTTCAATTGATGAAGGTCAAGTCGACCACCCCTGAAGCGGCGTAAACATTCCCGGAACACGATTATTACCTGCCTGAATATCCATGTCCGCTCAAACAACAGGGGTCGAAACGTTTCCCGGGGCGCGCCTTGAAGCTGGTCACATACGCCGGCTTGGCATCGACACCGGGCATGAGCATGTCGTGTACCTCAATAAGGATTCGCCCGTTTGCCGCAGTGAGGGATTCGGCGCGCATTCTCGTCTTGAGCTCCGCGTGGGTACGCAGCGAGTGCTGGCGACATTGAACATCGTTCAGGACGGCTTGCTAGGCGCGGATGAGGTCGGGTTATCCGAGTCGGCATGGCTTTCCTTGCAGCCTGGCGCCGACGAGCGCGTGATCATTGCTCATCCGCCGAGCGTGGACTCATTGGCTTCGGTTCGGGCGAAGATCTACGGCCAGGAACTGGATGAGTCTGCACTGCACGGAATCATCCAGGACATCGTCGGCAATCGTTATTCCACCATTGAAATGGCGGCCTTCATCACCGCCGGCGGCGGCAATCGCCTGAGTATCAAAGAAGTCATCGCGCTGACGAAAGCCATGGTGCAGACCGGCACACAGCTGCATTGGCGGCAACCCCTGGTTGTCGACAAGCACTGCATCGGCGGGCTCGCAGGCAATCGCACCACACCCATCGTGGTGGCAATCGCGGCAGAACTGGGGCTTACGATACCCAAGACGTCTTCGCGTGCGATTACCTCGGCGGCAGGTACCGCCGATACCATGGCAATGCTGGCGCCGGTCGATCTGAACGAAACGCAGATACGCCGCGTCGTGGAAACCTGCGGCGGCTGCATCGCCTGGGGCGGCGCCATGAATCTGGCTCCCGCTGACGACAGGCTGATCCGCATCGAGCGTGCACTGGACGTCGACAGCGCCGGACAGCTGGTTGCGTCCGTGCTGTCGAAAAAAATAGCGGCAGGCTCCACCCACGTGGTGATCGATGTCCCGGTCGGGCCGACCGCCAAGGTGCGCGATCAAGCGGAAGCAGAGTCGCTGGCTACATTGCTGCAGCGAGTGGCGGCCGCGTTCGGCTTGCAGCTGCGCGTGTTGATCAGCGATGGTAGCCAACCGATAGGGCGCGGCATCGGCCCTGCGCTGGAAGCGCACGATGTCCTGGCGGTGCTGCGCAACGAACCGCATGCCCCGGCTGATCTGCGTGTTCATGCCCTGACTGTCGCCGCCGCCGTATTGGAGCTGGGTGACATTGCGAGCGCCGGCTCCTCGCTTGCGATGGCGACAGCCTGCCTGGAGACGGGCAGGGCGTGGCAGCGCTTCCAAGCCATTTGCGCCGCGCAGGGCGGTATGCGTACACCGGGGAAGGCCGCTTATCAGCAAGTTGTTCCGGCCGCGCAGCCAGGGCGTGTGAGTGCGATCGACAATCGCCGCTTGTCCCGCGTCGCCAAGCTGGCCGGTGCGCCTGCCGCACCGCTAGCCGGGCTGACGCTCGACGCGCATCTCAGTGAAGTGGTGGTGGCCGGGCAACCACTTTTCACGATCCACGCGCAAAGTCCCGGTGAGCTGGCTTACGCGATGGAATACATATCCCGGCATCCCTGCATCGTTTACGTCGAGGCGTCCACATGAACTCGCTCTATGCCATGCCCGGCAATGAGGCTTTTGCCGAATTGTTGTCGCTGCATACGGGTTATCAACGCCGGCAGCTGTTGCTGCACCATTTCCCGGATAGCGAAACGCTGGTTCGAATGGCACCACCAACCCCGGGCGGCGACGCCGTGATCGTATGCACGCTGGATCGCCCGGATCCCAAGGCACTCCCTTTGATGATGGCGGCAGCGACCGCGCGCGAACTGGGTGCGGCGCGCGTCGGCCTGGTAGCCCCTTATCTGGCCTATATGCGCCAGGACAAGCGCTTCCATCCTGGCGAAGCCATTTCCGCCAAGATCTTCGCTGATTGGCTGGGTCACACCTTCGATTGGTTGGTCACGGTGGACCCGCATCTGCATCGCTACGCGACGCTTGCCGAGGTATATCCGAACGCTGCGCACGTCGTGCATGTGGCATCGCAACTGGCTGTCTGGATCGATGCCCACGTAACAATGCCGCTGATCGTCGGGCCAGATCAGGAAAGTGCGCAGTGGGTGACGGCGGTGTCGAACCTGCTGTGTGCACCGAGCGTGGTGGCGCACAAGGAACGCCATGGCGATCGCGATGTGGAAATCCTTCTGCCTGAGATGGACAAGTGGCGGGATCACACGCCGGTCTTGGTTGACGACATCATCGCCAGCGGCGAGACCATGGTTCAGACGCTGCGCTGCCTGCATGCAAGGACATCCTTGCCGCCTGTGTGCGTAGCCGTGCATGGCGTATTCGCCGAGGGTGCACTTGAAGGTCTGCTCGCTGAGGGAGCCGGGCTGGTTGTCACCAGCAACAGCGTCATCACCGACACGACGCAGATCGACATCAGCAAGCCGGTCGCCGAAGCGATGGTCAGCCTGTGTGAGGCTAACCCGACCGAGACAGCGAGGAGGACACCAGCATGAGTACCGAAAAGATCATCTATAGTTGCCACGGGGCGGCCAGGGAGGTTACTGGCTCATGTCATCTTCTGCGTTGTGGCGATCGGCACGTGCTGATCGACTGCGGCCTTTTCCAAGGCGGCCGCGAGCAGGAACGGGCCAATTTCGAGCCTTTCGGATTCGATCCCGCCAGCATCGACGTTCTGCTGCTGACCCACGCGCACCTCGACCATTGCGGGAGAATCCCCAAACTGATTCGTGAGGGATTTCACGGACGTATCCTGGCTACAGCGGCGACTCGTGACCTCGCTCGCGTCGTAATGTTGGATGCAGCGGGCCTGCAGGAAGAGGATGCGCGTCGTGCGCAACGTAGCGGGCGGCGGCGCGATGAAGCATACAGCGAGCCTCTCTATACCTTGGACGATGCATTGCATGCCATGGACTATTTTGCCGATCCGGTGGCCTACGACATGGACGTGCCTGTTATCGACGGTGTCCGCGCACGTTTTCAGGATGCCGGTCATATTCTTGGTTCGGCGTCCATCCTGGTCACCATCGAGCAGGGGGCGCAGCCACTGCGCATACTTTTCTCCGGTGACCTGGGGAACCCAGGACGGCCCATCTTGCGCAATCCGGTTCCCGCACCTGAAGCGAATTACGTGGTGATGGAGACCACGTATGGTGATCGGCCGCATCGCGCGCTTCCCGATTCTGTCGATGAACTGTATCGCGCGATACAACAGACATTGGCACGCGGAGGCAATGTCATCATCCCCACGTTTGCACTGGAGCGCGCTCAGGAAGTTCTCTATTACCTTCATCGAGGCATCCAGGGAGGCCAGGTTCCCGCGCATACGCCGGTATTTATGGACTCCCCGATGGCCATCTCGGCCACTGAAATATTCCGTCGCCATGCTGAGTGCTTTGACGATGATTTTCGCAAGGAGCTGGAGCAAAGCGATCCTTTTGCCATGCCGAATCTTCATTTTTGCCGGGACACTGCGGAATCGATGGCGATCAATCATATTGAAGGCGGTGCCATCATCCTGGCAGGCTCAGGCATGTGTACTGGCGGCCGAGTGCTTCATCATCTGAAGAACAACCTTTGGCGCCAGCGCAGCAGTGTGGTTTTCGTCGGCTACGCTGCGAATGGGAGTTTGGCCAGACGGATCGTCGATGGCGCGAAAAGCGTGCGCATCTTCCACGAAGAAATAAACGTGAATGCGCAGATCTGGACCATCAATGGATTTTCGGCACATGCCGATCAATCTGCGCTGCTGGATTGGCTCGGCAACACAAGTCGCAAACGCGTGCTGCTCGTCCATGGAGAGTACGAGCGAGGTATGCGGGCTATGGAGACATGCCTCGAAAAACTGGGTTTCGCCTGCCAGATCCCGCAGGCGCAAGAGGCTGTGGTACTGGCTGAATCGATAACGGAACTTACATAGGGGCATATGCCTGCTTCTTGATCGCGATCAAGATGTTGTCGTTTCGATGTTGCCATTGTGTGTTCGCAGCCATACGGCTGACACGGTCGAGCCTGTTCACTGATGCCGAAGTCAGGCAACTCGAGTCGACTGGGCCATCGCGCACCGGGCCCGAGGCTTTTCAGTGCTTCGCGTCCACTGCCGGCACAACGAACTTACGAGGTTCATTATGAAAGCGCTTGTTTACCTGGAGCCGGGGAAGAAGGCTCTCGAAGATCGCCCGATACCGGAGATTACTGCACCCACGGACGCCATCATCAAAATCCTCAAGACGACGATCTGCGGAACGGATCTGCACATCCTCAAAGGCGATGTGCCTACCTGCGCGCCAGGCCGGATACTCGGTCACGAAGGCGTCGGCGTTGTCTCAAAGGTCGGTTCCGCTGTCACCGCTTTCAAGCCAGGCGACCATGTGATCATCTCGTGTATCTCGTCGTGCGGGAAATGTGATTACTGCCGCAAGGGGATGTACTCGCACTGCGTCAATGGGGGCTGGATCCTCGGCAACACGATCGACGGCACGCAGGCCGAATACGTTCGCATTCCCTACGCCGACACCAGCCTTTACCACATTCCCGTCGACGCTGACGAAGAGGCCTTGGTGATGTTGAGCGACATTCTGCCCACTGGCTTCGAATGCGGCGTGCTCAACGGCAAGGTGCAGCCGGGATCAACCATCGCGATCGTGGGTGCCGGACCCATCGGATTGGCAGCGCTGCTGACGTCCCAGTTCTATTCGCCAGCGGGAATCATCATGGTCGATCTGGACGACAACCGCCTGGAAGTGTCCCGGCGATTTGGTGCCACCGCGACTATCAACAGCGCCGATGGCAAGGCGGTCGAGAAAGTGCTGCAGCTGACGAACGGCCGGGGCGTCGATACCGCGATCGAGGCCGTTGGCGTCCCACCCACCTTCGAGCTGTGCGAAGAGATCGTGGCACCTGGTGGCATCATCGCCAACATCGGCGTGCATGGCACCAAGGTAGATCTTCATCTGGAGCGTTTGTGGGATCGGAACATCGCGATCACCACGCGGCTCGTCGATACCGTGACAACACCGATGCTTCTTAAAACCGTGCAATCTCGGAAGATCGACCCGACGCGGCTGATCACACACCGATTCACTCTCGCCAAGATCATTGATGCATACGAAGCATTTGGCCACGCCGCGGAGACCCATGCGCTCAAGGTCATCATCGAGGCATAGGGTTGGTTTTTTGGTGCGTATGGGGATCCCGGTTACTTCTTCCAGGCTATACGCGGACATCACGATCGGATTACAGGTCTGCTCCATTGTCGTTTTTGCATCGGTGGTACCACATGCAAGGTCAGCACCCTCCGCAGAATTCGGTCAGGACGTGATCATCCAAAACCAGGGCAGCGGTTTCAAGGCAGGAGAGTTGCGTCATGAGATCGTGCCCGCTCTTTGGGCACGTGTGCGACCCTGATACATCTGCCAAATCTCGCGAACTGTTGGTGCCTGCACCAGATTTTGCCATCTCGTAAACGCAAAATCGCGGGAAGCGCAACGCGTTATCATGGTCTTGACCGTCTCGCAGACAGCACGCCCGCGTTGTTCGCAGAGACGATACGGACGAATCACGAAGGGCCGATTTCTCCACCTTAGGCCGCCACAAATACAGGGATAAGGTCACATCCATCAACCTGTGCATGGCCGGAATCTGGTGCGGCTTGAGCAGTGACGGCAGGCGTCGCAACAACACGTTGGTGCGACCTGTGTGGACCTTGGTAAATGAATACCTATTGATTGCGAGATCGAAAGCTGCCACCAGCACCGAGCCGAGGGGTGGCATTCGCGACCACAGCGAACTCCAAGGCCATCATGTCAACCTATATTTACGGCTCTACTCAGACAAGCCGGCGATAATTTGTTTCCGAGCCTATAAATGAGTTTCTTAGTCTCAATATTCTTGATTCAACAGTGGAGTAATCACTTGTTCGAGACGTATGACTGTCCATGCTGCTGAGTCGTCTTTCCAGCCATCGTCGACTAATCGCCCCTTTCGATCGATGGTGAAGCTGACTGGCAGACGCCAGATGCGACCGTAGCCTTGCACATGTGGGTCGCCGAGTAGACCCACTGGAAAGCTCAGGGTGCCCGCCGCGGCGCGGACCTGGTCGAGTTCATCCGGTGTGTTGAGGCTGAAGCCGAGTACGACCAAACCTTGCTGCGCATGGTCCCGTGCATAACGCGAGAGCAGTGGTAACTCCTCCCTGCACGGTTGGCACCACGTTGCCCAGAAAGTCACGATCACCACTTTGCCGCGCAGATCGTGAGTATCAATCTGCTTGCCGTCGAGTGTGGTTAGTGTGATCGGAGGCGCCGTCTGGCCAATGACAAGTGTGTTTGCCTGTGTAGGTGAGAAAGTTGAAAGTGCCAGTGCCAACGCAGTCGCGAGCACGATGCGAGGCCAAAACACCTTTGTGGTGAATATCGGTACTCGCACAGCAGGGCGATCCTCAAACAAGATGCGAACCGCTATGTGGCGGCACTCCGAATCTAACTGGTACGCACGTTACGATTTGCATAGTCACAACGCCAAGCTGATTCCCATCGTGCCGGTCCAGCCCGGAAACAGCTGGTAGCCCGCCAAATGGCTGTAGACCGGGACCTGCACGAAGGCGTAGAGCTCCAACTTTTTAGTGATGCTCGCACTGATGCCCGGGCTGAGGTAAGCCACCGTGCCGGCAGTGTCAGGCTGGTCGGCTAGCGCACCCTGATCCGCACTCTTGTGCAGCAGGTTGATCTGCAATTGAGGGACCCAGTTTGCGTGCGCCTCATAGCGCACACCAAAGCTCATGGTGGCCAGGTTGCCGGGCCGATAGTTGCCACCAGCGGAGCTGAGCTCTTCGGAAATCGCTGCTTGAAACTGACCGTCTATGAAGGCGTCAAAGTTCTGACTGATCGGTTGGAAGTAGTAACCGCCGACGATCAGATCGGTGCTTCCAGTGCCCGCCTGCAAGCTTGTATCAAGGGATTGGCCGACGCCGGGACCATTCTTGAACAGCACGGGAGTACCGACGAAGCGGCCATCGGCGGTCTGACCACCGTAGTTGCCGGTCGGTAGCTTGACGCCGAACTGGATGCCGAGATTGTGTGTTGGCAAGAATCCTTGATAGCTGCCAAGTAGCTTCATGTCGCCCAAGCCGGATACGCTGGCATTGCTTAGCTGATCGGGTGCACTTTCAGCGGATGTGTAAGGCTGAAGTTGAGTGCCGTACGTGGAGTGGTCGCGCGTTACGTAGGGAATCAACAGCGAGACTCCCCAATCCGCATTAAAGCGATAGTCCACGGAAAGGTTCACATACTGGTTGGCCGTGCCGTGCTCGATTTCACCGCCGCCAAGCGAGGGATCGGAGGGTTGATTGACCACTTGCTCGAGGTTTGCCCTGTGGCTACCGGTGCGAAGCTCATCCTGATCGATATAGGTGTAGTCGACGTTGATACGCCAGCCCGACTCCGATGAGTAACCGGTCGCAGCGTCTGTGCTCAAAGTGCAGCCGCACGTCGCACATGCCTCTGCGGTGAGCGGTATACCACTTAGCATCAGTACCCCAAGGGCGACAACCAATGGTTTGGTAATTAGTGGCATGAATGGCATCACGGTCTGATCCAAAGGACGGCGTCAATTTTCATGGGGTGATCACGGGTTCCAGCAGATCTATGGTCATAGCGCAAATAAACCTCGGCTAAGCGTTGACATTTCCGTGCAACCTCCTTGTCAATCCAGCGAGGATGCGTTTTCTCAATCTGAAAATTGGATTATGTGATCCCTTGATTGCTACTACCTGGCCAGCGCCAGTGGGAAGGTCAGTGGCTAGTGAGCAGCAGCAAGGGGGCTTCAGGTGGTACTCCTTGTGCGGTCTGCAAGCATTCTGGTGAGTGTCATCACCAAGACTCTTGACCGACGTCATATTCAGTTGCGAAAACGTCGGCACTGCGACCCAATGCCACATCTCTCGCACATGAATACATGGATGGAAAATACGAACTGTTTCCACCGCGGTAACTGTGGAGTTGCCGCTCAGATCGCTTATTGCATATCTTCAGCGAGGAAATCCGCGCGCGTGGTCAAATAGCGATCTGATTGGCGCGGCGGCGCTAGCTGTTCCTCGAGCATTTTGGCGAGTTTTTGTTCACGTCGCCGTCATTGGCGAAATGGAAAGCTCCTTGAGCTTGGCCGCCCGCATTGGATGGTCGGAAACCACTTGTTGTCAACGGTATATGGCTTCGCTGCCGTATCGCGTGGTCGTGCCCGAAATAAATCCTTTGGTGTGGCATTCGGTCACGGGCCGAGAACGGTTGAAATTGATCGATATCAAGAACAGACGCGTCGTGGTCGCGCAGACTTCTACCCACGTGATGAATTCGCAAGAGGTGTGTATTTCAGTGTGCGAAAGGTCGATTTGTACAGATGCGGTTATCGTTGGAGCCGGCCCCGTAGGGTTATTCCAGGTGTTCGAGCTTGGCCTGCTCGGGGTCAGCGCGCACATCATCGACTCGATGCCACAGGTTGGTGGTCAATGCATCGAGTTGTACCCCGACAAACCGATTTACGACATCCCGGCGGTACCGGTGTGCAGTGCACGTGAGTTGATCGAGCGGCTTCAGGCACAAATTCGACCGTTCGCCCCGCAATTCCACTTGGGCGAGACGTTGACCACGGTCGATCGCTTGGAAAGTGGGCGCTTCAAGGTAACCACCAGTGCTGGGACCACGTTCAACACCGGAGCACTGATAATAGCTGGCGGTCTCGGGGCATTTGCGCCTCGCAAGCTCGCATTGCCTGACATCGAAGGTGTGGAGGGTCACGCGGTCCACTACAAGGTTATCGACGCCAGCAAATTTGATGGTAAGGACATTGTGATTGCCGGCGGCGGTGACGCAGCACTGGATTGGTCACTGGCACTGGTCGATCGTGCCAATAGCATCGTGCTGGTGCATCGTTCGACCAAGTTTCGGGCGGCACCCGCCCACGTCAAACGCATGCAGGAACTGTGCGACGCCGGTCGCATGCAATTCTTCGAAGGCGACATCGTGGGACTGGATGCGCCGGAAGGCGAGCTGAAGTGGGTACGTGTACGGGCACGCAGTGGTGTGGTGCAACGGATCGAGTCTGAGCAATTGCTGGTCTTCTGGGGATTGCATCCGGCACTCGGGCCGATCGCGGAGTGGGGCTTGCAACTCGATCACCAGCAGATCGTGGTCGATACGGCCACGTTCCAAACATCGAAAGGCGGCATCTATGCAGTTGGCGACGTGAGCACCTATCCCGGCAAGAAGAAACTGATTCTTTCTGGTTTTCACGAGGCGGCGTTGTGCGCCTTCGCCGTAAAGGAACACCTCAATCCTGGTGAGAAGGTGCATCTGCAGTACACCACGACCAGCCCAATTATGCACAAGCGCCTAGGCGTTGTGGTTGGTGCCGATGGCGCACCCATCGTGCCCGCGGCCAGTCCGGCCAGCGCCGGCTTGACCACCGATGTCGCCAGCAATACGTGAAATGCGTGCCAGCACGCGGTATGCGTGTGTGAAATGAAGCGACACAGTCCCAGGAGAAACCCATGAAAGAGAACAGCAATGAATTCGATGCTAGCCGTCGCACCCTGCTGAAGAGCGGCCTGACCATGGCGGCAATCGGGGCCGTGGCAGCCACCGGTCTGCTGAAATCCGCACCGGCGCATGCACAAGCCTTGGCCCCCCAGGCCACGATGATGTACCAGTCCACACCGCACGGTAAGGATCAATGCGACAACTGCATCCACTACGTCCCGGGCAAGACGCCAAAGTCCAACGGAACCTGCAAAGTTGTTGCAGGAAGTATTAGCCCCACCGCATGGTGCGTCGCCTATGCGCGTAAAGCCTAAAGCAGCGCGTCAAATGCTTTCCTGAAGATACTGTCTGGTTCGTTTTGCAGCCACTGGAGGCTGACGTCATGCATGTCCCGGAAAAAGCTGACGAGCCTCGGTCGCCCGGTCGCCGAAAACTCCTCAAGGCCTTCGTCGGTGTGGCAGCGGCCGGAGGATTGGTCGGAGGATCAGGCTGGTTCGTGCTCAAACGGGGACGGAACCTGTTCGAGGTGCGTCGTGAGCAGACGCTTATGCAGACTTCGGTAGCAATCACCTGCCTGGCCGACGACGTTGACAAGGCGGGCGTCGCCATTGACGCCGCGTTTCAGCGAATGGCCAGTACTGTTGCGGTGCTGACGCGCTTCGACCCGGCCGGTCCGGTGGCGCGCCTGAACCGTGATGGCCGTCTGGAGAATTTGCCGCCGGAACTCAGGGACGTTTTGCATCGCTCATTGGCGATTTCAGCGGTGACTGACGGTGACTTCGATATCAGCGTGTTGCCCGTCCTGGAGTACTTCGAATCGATGCGCCAGCCCGCCGTACTCGATGCGGGTGATCGTGTACAGATAGGGGAGCGAGATCATCTGATCAATTATCGCCGAATCGCGCTGGATGCGCAGGGCGTACGGTTCACCCATCCGGGTATGTCCGTCACATTGGACGGGCTGGCGAAGGGGTACGTCATCGACCAGGGGATTGCCTCGTTGAGAGAGTCGGGTATCGAAGACGCCCTGGTGGATGCAGGTGGCGATCTGCGTGCGATCTCCGGTAGCGATTTCAACCGTCAGTGGCACATCGGCATCGTTGATCCCGGCGACATCAACAAGGTTGCAGCCGTCGTGACAATACGCAATGCCGCACTTGGCACGTCCGGCAATTACCGGATCTTCTATTCGTCCGACAAGACGCTTTTCCATGTGATCAATCCACATACGGGTTATTCCCCACTGAATTACTCCAGCGTCACGGTCATGGCGGAGACCTCGGTGGATGCCGATGCAATGAGCGTCGCCGCCGCTTCGATGCCGGTGCCGCGGTTGCGCGAAGTGATGGCCTCGCAGAACGATCAATGGCTGGTCTTCTCCAGGGACGGTAGCAGGAGCTGGCGTTCGAAGGATCTCCCGCAAGTTTCGGGCAATCCGGAGGTGGTCTGACGTGCGCACACGGCCACCCGAAAGCCCTGGTCTTTCCGGGGTATTGCACACGGCCAAACTCGCCAGGAGGCTGCTCCTGCTTTGTGTGACCTGCCTGCTGATGCTTGTTTCCATGGAAGCCATCGCAGGCGTCGATCAGAAATTTCCCGAAGTGCGTGGCTACTTTCCCAGCGCAACCCGATTCGCGGATATCTCCGGAAAGCCGCCGGCAGCACCGGTCTACGACGGTGACAAGGTTATCGGCTACGTGTTCGAGTCGGTGATGGTAGCGCCGGTTCCGGCGTATTCCGGTGATCCAATCAATATCCTCGTGGCGATTGACCAGACTGGCAAGATCCTCGGCACCAAGGTTCTCGAGCAGCATGAGCCGATCCTACTGGTCGGCATTCCGGTGCAGCGACTTTACGATTTCGTTGAGCGTTATGTCGGCCACAGCGTCAAGGACAAGATCGTCGTCGGTGGAAGCGATGTTCCCGGGACTACAAAAATTGATGCGATCAGCAGCGCCACCGTCACCTCGATGGTGGTCAATGAGACGATCATGAATGCAGCGCTGGAAGTAGCCGTGTCGCGGCATCTGGTGACCGGTATGCCGGCCACCGAAAATGCGCTGGCCACCATCCGGGCCGACTATCTCAAGAAGGCTAATTGGCAGCAGCTGACGGGGAACGGGGCTTTCCGCCAGCTGAACATCACTCGAGGGACGGTCATCGATGCCTTCAAGGGGCAGCCCGAGAGCGGCTTGGTCGACGATCCGACCGCACCATCACCGGGTCATGAGAACGACACCTTCATTGACCTCTATTACGCCGACATCACCCCGCCGACTGTAGGCAGAAACCTGCTCGGCGACGCCACCTACAAAGCGATGATGCAGAACCTCAGTCCCGGCGATGAAGCGATTGCGGTCGTCGCCAACGGTGTCTATTCGTACAAGGGATTGGGCTACGTGCGCGGCGGCATCTATGACCGGCTGCATATTGTCCAAGACAGCAAGTTGTTCCTTTTCAAGGATACTGATTACGTGGCGCTCGACAACCCGGAACTGGCCGGGATGCCGAGCTTTAACGAGAACGGCATTTTCATCCTGCACCATGGACAGGGGTTCAATGCCGGTGGCCCATGGACGCTGCAGCTGCTGGTCAGGCGGCAGATCGGGCCGCTGAAAAGCATCTACAGCACGTTTAGCGGGGGCTACCAGATCCCTGCCGACTACGTCATCCAGCCGAAGGTCAACAGCAGTCCGATTCCTGATGACGCTCCATTGTGGGTGAAGGTCTGGTACGGCAAGCGCTTCGAGATTGCCGTGCTGGTAGCCGGACTGCTCTTCCTGTCGCTGATCCTGATTTTCCAGGACTGGGTGGTCAAGCGTCCAAAGCTGCTGGAACGCGTCCGTGTCGGCTTTCTGATCTACACCGTCGTGTTCATCGGCTGGTACGGCCTGGCGCAGCTTTCGGTGGTGAACATCCTGACCTTCGTCAATGCGGTGATCCACGGCTTCCACTGGTCCATCTTCCTGATGGATCCCCTGATCTTCATCCTGTGGACCTTCGTGGCGGTGTCCCTGCTATTGGTGGGGCGGGGCGTGTATTGCGGCTGGCTGTGCCCGTTTGGCGCCATGCAGGTGCTGATCAACAAGGTGGCGTTGAAGTTCAAGGTGCCGCAACTGGAACCACCACCGTATGTGCATGAGCGGTTGTGGGCGATCAAGTACATCATCTTGCTGTTCCTCTTTGGCCTGTCGCTGCAGTCGGTGGGTCTGTCCGAGCGCTTCGCGGAGGTCGAGCCGTTCAAGACTGCGGTCAATCTGCACTTCATGCGCTCCTGGGGCTTTGTTCTTTACGCGGTGATCCTGCTCGTCGCGGCAGCGTTCATCAACAAGTTCTTCTGCCGCTACATCTGTCCGCTAGGTGCCGGCCTTGCTGTTTCAGGGCGCTGGCGCCTGTTCGAGTGGCTGCGTCGGCGCAAGGAGTGCGGACATCCCTGCCAGATCTGCGCCAACGAGTGCGAGGTCAGGGCGATCAGTCCGCTGGGTCCGATCAACTACAACGAGTGTCACTACTGCCTGGACTGCCAGGTGACCTACGAAGACGACCACAAGTGCCCACCTCTGGTCGAACATCGAAAGAGAAAAGAGAAGGCGTCACGCCCGTTGCCAACGCGTGTCGTCACCACAGATGCAGGAGACACTGATGCACAGGCAGAAAGACCTAGGTAGGCCAGCAATCTGGTTGGGATGCCACTAATTTTTGAGGAGCGATAGCAATGAGCGACAAGACAAACGAACAGAATCCGGAATTGAAAGCCGGCCAGTTCAGAGCGCTGACGGAAGAGGAGATTGCCTCGCTTCCTGGTTCGCCGGGGAACCTTGGCCGCCGTGGTTTCATGAAAATGGGCGCACTGGCGGGTCTTGCCGGCGTCGGTGGCACGCTGCTAGCCGGATGCGGCCGCGCGTCGACGGGCGAACAGCCCGTGTCGAGTAAGGCCCCCGCCCCTGCAGCCACGGGCATGCCGGAGGATCACGTTGCGCCGGGCAAACTGGACGAATACTACGGTTTCTGGAGCGGCGGCCAGTCCGGCGAAATGCGTATTCTGGGCCTGCCGTCGATGCGTGAACTGATGCGCATCCCGGTGTTTAACACCGACTTCGCCATCGGCTGGGGCATCACCAACGAGAGCAAGCGGGTATTAGGCGAGAACTTTCCCCGAGGTGGTGACCTTCATCATCCGCATATGAGTCAGACGAACGGTCATTACGACGGGCGCTACCTGTTCATGAACGACAAAACGGGCTGTCGTATCGCACGCATCCGCTGTGATGTGATGCGCACCGACAAGATCACCAGCATTCCCAATGTAGCGGACGTCCACGGCCTGCGCGTGCAGCGTGAGCCACGCACCGGTTACGTGTTCGCCAACTCGGAATTCAGAGTTCCCAGTCCCAACGACGGCCGTGACCTGGACGATCCGAAGAAATACCAGTGCGTTTTCACGGCGGTGAACGGCGACACCATGGAAGTGGCATGGCAGGTCATCGTCGATGGGAACCTGGACAATACCGATTGCGATTACGACGGCAAATACGTGGCCTCGACCTGCTACAACAGCGAGGGGGCCGTGGATCTTGCAGGCATGATGCAGGGCGAGCGCGACTGGGCCGTCGTGTTCAACATCAAGCGCATAGAGGCGGCAGTCAAGGCCGGCAAATTCAAGACCATCGGCACGTCCAAGGTGCCAGTGGTGGACGGACGCCATGGTTCGGAACTGACCATGTACATCCCGGTCCCGAAGAACCCGCACGGCCTCAATTCCAGCCCGGACGGCAAGTATTTCGCTGCCGCCGGCAAGTTGTCGCCGACGGTCACCCTGATGGCGTGGAGCAAGGTCGACGACTACTTTGCCGGCAAGCTCAAAGATCCGCGTGATGCTGTGGTGGCCGAGCCACAACTGGGCCTAGGGCCATTGCATACGGCTTACGACGGTCGTGGCAATGCGTACACCACGCTGTTCATCGATAGCCAGATCGTAAAATGGAACATCCAGGACGCGATCGACGCCTATGCGGGCAAGAAGGTCAACTACCTGCGCCAGAAGCTCGATGTCGCCTACCAGCCTGGCCACAACCACACGTCGCTGGGCGAAACGCGCGATGCGGATGGCAAGTGGCTGGTATCGCTGAACAAGTTCTCGAAGGATCGTTTCCTGGCGGTCGGCCCACTGCATCCGGACAACGATCAATTGATCGACATTTCCGGCGACCAGATGGTGCTGGTGGCGGATGCACCGGTCTTCTCGGAGCCCCATGATGCCGTGATCATTCCGAGCCGACTCATGGCGGGCAAGATCAAGCGCATTTGGGATCGCAAGGACCCGTTCTTTGCCGAAACCGTCGCCCAGGCGACGAAGCACGGCATCGTTTTGGAGAAGGACAGCAAGGTCATCCGCGAGGGCAAGAAGGTCTTTGTCTACATGACCAGCTCTGCGCCGACGTTCGGTCTGAACAGCTTCACGGTGAAGAAAGGCGACGAAGTGACTGTGGTGGACACAAACATCGACGACATCGAGGATCTGACCCACGGATTCTGTCTCAGCAACTATGGCATCAACATGGAGATCAGCCCGCAGGAGACTTCGTCCGTCACCTTCATCGCTGACAAGCCAGGAGTCTACTGGTACTACTGCACGTTCTTCTGCCATGCGCTGCACTTGGAGATGAGAGGCCGGATGTTGGTGGAAGCGTGATGAACGGCTGGATCCGCCGGAGCCTGTGTTCTGGCGGGTCAGCCTCATCCTCAGCTCGAGGTGTCCGTTGAACTTCCGCAGCCTTTGGCCTCTGCTCTTTCTCCTGCTTGCTGCATCTGGTCTCTGCCTGGCGGCGCAAGCGCCGTATTCCCTTGAGAAGACAATCGCCGAGGCGACGGCGGGGACGGTGGTTAACGTACCCGCGGGTGTTCACCATGTGCACCTGCACCTGAACAAGTCGATATCGCTCGTGGGCAGCCCCGGAGCAGTGCTTGATGGTGATGGTTCAGGCGATGTGATACGCGTGTCAGCATCTCATGTGCGTATCAATGACCTGACGATCCGCCACTCCGGTACGGACCTGACCGCGATGAATGCCGGTATCTACATTGACCGTGCGGTGGATGATGTGGGCGTCTCAAACAACAGGATCGAGAACGTGCTGTTCGGTGTCTATCTGGACGGTGCCAACCATGTGGTGGTTAACGCCAACACCATCGTTGGCGTGCCGCAATTGCGCGTGTCGGATCGGGGTGACGGGATTCACCTGTGGAATGACACCGGGTGCACGATTTCCGGGAATGACGTGAGCAAGACCCGGGACGGCATCTACGTCTACGTTAGCCCGGACAACAAGATCGAAAACAACCGGATCCATGACGTGCGCTACGGCGTCCACTACATGTATTCCAAACGGAATTTGTTAGAGGGAAACATTAGCTCCGGCAACACCGCAGGCTTCGCCTTGATGGCATCCGATCATCTGCGAGTCATCGGCAATCAGGCGTATGACGACATGTCTTACGGGTTCCTGCTCAACTACATCAATTACAGCGAGATTCGCGGCAACGAGGTGCGCAACATCCAGGGACAATTCGATACCGATGGTCAGGTCGTCGACGGTGCCGAGGGCAAGGCAATCTTCGTGTACCTCTCCCAGGGCAATACGATCACGGACAACCTGCTGGAGCGTTCGCGTATCGGCATCCATGTCACCGCAGGTTCTGACCAGAACAATATCTACGGCAATGCCTTCGTCGACAACCAGACCCAGGTCATGTATGTGCAGAACAATTCGGAGGAATGGTCACAGCACCACCGAGGTAATTACTGGAGCAACTATTTGGGCTGGGATCTCAACGGTGATGGCATCGGTGATGTCCCTTACCGGCCTAACGATGGCGTCGATGTACTGCTGTGGAGATATCCGAGCGCACGGGTATTGATGTCGAGCCCCTCGATCCTGCTGATGCGTTATGTGCAGCACGCGTTTCCAGTGTTCACTCCGCCCAGTGTGCAGGACAGCTTTCCTCTGATGAGGATTCCCGAAAACTTGAGAGCGCGAGCAAATGATTAACGCTATTGATATTTCCGCTCTCGGCAAGCAATACAAGGGCGTCGCTGCCTTGGCCGGTGTCTCGGCGACCGTGCCAATGGGTAAGGTGGTTGGTTTGCTGGGCCACAACGGCGCCGGGAAATCGACCCTGATTAAGCTGATCCTGGGACTCATCGCACCGACCAGCGGTCACGTTGAGGTGTTGGGTCAATCCCCATGGGGGAGCAACGCGGTCTCGCTGCGTCGTCGCATCGGCTATCTTCCCGAGAGCGTGGCGTTCTACGGAAACCTCACCGGAAATGAGGTGATCAACTACCTCGCGAGCCTGAAGCGTGCATCGCGGGAACAGGCGAGTAAGCTGCTAGAGCGCGTCGGCATCGCGTATGCCAGGGATCGCCGGGTCTCCACCTATTCCAAGGGAATGAGACAGCGTCTGGGCCTAGCGCAGGCGCTGCTGGCAACTCCCGAACTCGTCGTGCTGGATGAACCCACCGGGGGACTCGATCCGCAGGCTACGCGCGAGCTCTATGACATAGTCGGCGAGTTGCGTGCCGAAGGGCACAGCGTGCTGGTGTCGTCACACGTGCTGGCTGAGCTTGAGCCGCACATCGACAGCGCTCTGATCTTGCGCCAGGGCCAGCTGCTCGCGGCGGGCAGCGTTGGCGATCTTCGCCGGCAGTCAGGGTTGCCCGACATCGTCGTGGTGCAGCTGAAAGACGCTGCCGATCCGGTCGCCTTTGCTCGGGGACTGGATACATTCGCGCTGACACACGATGTGCGGTTCGACGGCCTGTTCGAGATCCAGATCGCCGAAGGGGGCAAGCTGGCCCTGCTGCAACGGCTTGTAACAGACCCTGCTGTCGAGGACATTGTGGTCAAAGAGGCATCGCTGGCGCGCCTGTATGACTATCTTGGCGCAGGCACAAAACAGCAGGGGAAGCAAAAGCCATGAGCAGCATCCTGATCATTGCCAGGAAGGAGTTTCGCGACGACTTCCGCAATCGCTGGACGATTGCCGTGGCGTTGCTGTTCGCCGTGCTGGCCCTAAGCATTGCCTACTTTGGAGGCGCCGCGGCCGGCAAGATAGGCTTTACCTCGTTCGACGCGACTTTGGCCAGCCTGACCACGCTGGCGGCCTTCGTGATTCCGTTGATCGGCCTGTTGATCGCCTATGACATGGTGGTTGGCGAACAGGACAACGGCACTCTGTTACTGGTACTCAGCTACCCGATATCGAGAGTCGAACTGGTCGCAGGCAAGTTCGTGGGTCACTGCTGTGCGCTGGCGACGGCTACCCTGGTGGGGTTCGGCGTGGCGGTGGTGATCATTCAGATCATGCAGCCCGAGGCGCGAACCTCAGGGGCCTGGCTCAACATGGGGAATTTCGTGCTCAGCGCTTCAATGCTCGGGGCAAGCTTCGTCGCATTGGCCAGCGTGATCAGCGTGATCACCCACGACAAGGCGCGTGCGGCAGGCTTGGCCCTGGTGACTTGGTTGGGCACGGTGATCATTTTTGACCTCTGCCTGCTGGCCATCCTGGTCTTCAGCGGCGGCAACGAGTGGGAGCAATCTCTCTTCCCACATTTGCTCTACCTGAATCCGATCGACGTCTTTCGGCTGATCAACCTGACCACGCTCGGATCGGGCAGCGGCAACGAGCTGTTCATGGGAATGACGGCGACCCACGTGTATCGCCCTTGGGTGCTCTACCTGGTCATGTTGCTGTGGATTGTCATTCCGTTTGAGCTGGCGCAGTTTCTGTTTCGTCGAAAGGAGGTATGAAAATGCACACGTCGCGCCCGCGCTGCAAGGGGAAGGGCGGGGCCCTCGAGTTCTTGTTGGTAGCCTTTGTTGTCCTTTCATTGGCTGCTTGTGAGAGCAGGCAAGCGCCAGCACCACAGGTCGCGGTGGACATCCATAAAGGCGATGTCTGCGCGGTCTGTGGGATGTACATCGAGGCCGGCCCCGGGCCGCGTGGGGAGGCCTATGTTCAGGGTGACAAGTTCCCCCTGAAATTCGGCTCAACCCGTGATTTCTTTGCCTATATCCTGCAACCGGAAAACATGACAAGGCTGCAGCATCTGCTGGTGCAAGACAGCGCCCGAATCAATTGGCAGCACCCCTCCAACGAGGCCAATACGTTTGTCGATGCGCGTAAGGCCTACTACGTGGCTTGGCAACCACTGAGTGGCTTGATGGGACCAACGTTTGCATCGTTTGCCTCCAGGCAGGATGCCGAGGCATTCGTTAGCAAGCACGGCGGAGAAGTATTGCGATTTCCCGACGTGACTCCCGAGCTGACCTCGATGCTTGGGTATAGCTGCCCGACTCAAGGCTCACCGGAATTTGCCTTGGCCAAAGCTTGTATTAGGCCACCTCATTCTGCTGATTCGCCGTGGGCTAAGCAGGAAGAACTCCCTGATCTGCTGCGCATGTCGAACTCTGCTCCGCATGAGATTGATTCAGGGCAGCGAAAGAGGCAGCTCCCTCTGCTTGACGGGAAATCGCACTGACATAGAAGGTACCTCTGTTGCGTGCGAACGCTAGGCTGATGCAATGGCGGCAGTATTCTGCCTGGTTACCGTCGGCTCGCTGACGTCAAATGCCTATTAGATTGGCGAGTGGCCTATTCGCGAATTCTTTCAATCTTGAACATTTGGCATCGAATCATCCTTGTAGTCGTGGTTGTGTTGGTTTTTGATGCAAGCAAGTTGAGCCGTATGGGCCGGATTTGGGGTCAGCTATTCGGAGGCTTAAGAAAAACATGAATGGTGAGGAAGGGCGGGATCTTGGGGCGCAAGACCAGTTGGCGGCATAGGCTCTGTCTGAAAGCAGTGTTGGACAAGACAATCGTGGAAGCATCAGCAAGCCTTAGGGGTGTCTGATGTTTGTTGCCAATATTGGCAAACTGATTTTTCTTGTGTTGATTGCGCTGATCGTTCTTGGCCCCGAAAGCGGCCCATCGCAGCGCACGCCGTAGGTGAGGCTATGCGTCGAACGCGGGCGGCTGGAATAGCGTTCGTGCCGAGCCCTGGTGAACCTATTCTAACGAAGCTTCGCCGTACGTTACGCGGATGCAGTTCGAGAAGCACCGGCAAGCCGATCCGACCAAACAAGCCGCCACTGATCACGATTATGAGGTGGAAAATTTAGGAGCAAGGTCAACCAGCAGCAGACCCTAGAGGTACTCGATTCAGCGAAAGTCACTTGGGATCGTTGACCACATCGAGTGCACGTTTGGTCAAGCGGTGTGTTCGCTAGCGACAGTCAGGCGAATCTGACGATCTTCACGCAAGTGAGATGCCGTCGTCAGTCGGTATCGCACAAGTTGCGCTGCGGTTGAAATTCCAAAGATATTGCTGTGGTTTGATCTGCATCAATGGGACTACGCCCTGTGTGGACCAGGATATGCACATTCTCTGAGATGTGCGATGAGCAGTGAAAATGTGAAAATTCACGTCATAGGCCATAGTGTGCTGACAGCGTTGGGTTGGGTTCCGCTCGAGCTATCTCGTGTGGATCGCGCGCGTGCGGATTTGCTCACTCAGCAGAAAGGTAAGGTCACGGTCGAATATTGCGATCTGACTTCTGGCAGGACATGCGAGAGGCTCCTATGAGCGCAGCACAGCCGTTCTCGGCATTGGAGTCACGCGACCACACGCTGGATGCTTGCTTTCTTGGTCCCTATGGTGAGAACGACGCACTTCTGGAAAGGTTGATCGTCGAGTTCCTGCGCGACCACGTGTATTGGCGGCGCAATTTTCATCCGGAGGATCCACCGGCTATTGCCACCGGCGCAGCCCAACACCCCGACTACCTCGCTTTTGAATCGCGCATGCGTCGCGAGCTCCATCTTTTGTCCGCGGCACTGAAGAAATCAGTGCCGTTCCACAGCCCTCGTTACATCGGGCATATGGCTTCGGACCTTCTGTTACCAGGGCTGGCAGCACAGATACTGACGCTGCCGTACAACCCCAATAACGTCAGCGAGGACGCTGCGCCGGTCACGGTTGATATGGAGGTGCAGGTTGGACTTCAACTGGCACGCATGCTCGGTTATCCGCACGATCCGGTGCAGCCGGCCTGTGCCTTCGGGCATCTGACCTCGGGCGGTACGTTGGCGAACTACCAGGCGCTGCGACTCGCACTTGCGCTAAAGGCATTCCCGGTTGCGCTTCGTGCGGCGCGTGTGCCGCAACTTGAATTGCCACCAGATGATTGGAGCGCCTTCAATCTTTCTCATGCTGATGGCATCGCAGTTCTGGAAGCGTGGCAAACCTGGCTGGCGGCGCAGCCGCCGACCGAGCGGGCGCACTGGCTGAAACGAGTGGACGATGAGCGCGTCGAACAACGCGGTCTGGTCGGCTTCTTCGCCGCGCACCCGCAGCTGCGCGTGCCACTAGTGCTGGCGCCGGTAACCGCGCACTACTCATGGAGCAAGGGGCTGAAGCTCCTAGGCCTCGGGCGCGACCAATTGGAGCTTCTGCCGACCCGAGGCATGCGGTTGGATCCTTCTGCATTGCGGGGCACCCTGGAACGCTGCGTCCGCATCCGGCAGCCGGTGCTGATGTGCGTGGCAGTGTTAGGCAGCACAGAGTACGGCACGATTGATCCGATAGATGAGGTTCTAGCTGCACGCACGGAAGCTCAAGCACATGGGCTCGGCTTTTCGGTACATGTGGATGCAGCTTGGGGTGGCTACTTGGCCACGTTGTTCCGTAACGAGAATGGCACCCTGCGCGGGCGAGAAGAGGTAGCCACTGAGTACGTACAGTTCCCAACGCCAGCGGTGCATGCGGCATTTGCCGCACTGGGCGACACTGACTCGGCTACAGTAGATCCGCACAAGCTTGGTTACTTACCCTACGGCACGGGCGCCTTCATTTGCCGTGACCATCGCGCGATGGCGTTGCTGGCCGAGCGCGCTGACTACGTGTTCCATACCAGCACGCCCAGCGACTACCTGGCTCGTTACCGTAGCCTCGGCCAGTTCATTCCAGAAGGTTCCAAGGCTGGCGCGGCGGCGGCCGCGGCGTATGTGACCCACAAGGTACTGCCGCTGGATCACCGCCATTTCGGCCGCTTGCCGCGCGCCACCATACGTGCCGCCGAGGCGTTCTACGCACGTGCGCAGCGGTTTGCACTGGATCTGGCTGACTGCGTGCACGCGCTGGTGCCGTTCGCGCCGGACAGTAACTTGGTCTGTCTTGCGCTCAATCCGCGCGGCAACACATCGCTGGCTGGTGCCAATGCATTCGTCGGTGCGCTGCACGACACCTTGCGCTGTGATCCAGGCCAGCCGCTGCAATTGAAGGAATTCTTCGGCTCGGTAACCAGTCTGCGGCCGGAGGAGCTGGGGCTGGTGGAGACGGCACGCATTCTCAATGCCTTGGGGTTGGATCTGGCTACTCTCAATCATGACGGCGAAAACAGACGCCTGCTGATACTGCGTCATACGCTGATGAACCCGTACCTGATCGATCATGAGAACGGCATCAGTTATATCGATCGCTACTTTGAATTCCTCGGCCGGCGCGTGCAGTCGCTGACCGTTACTGACGCCTCTCGCCCGACGTTGATCAGGAAGGCGGGCATTGGATAGGATCCTGAAATTGGTCAATCCACAACGCGAGTTCGAACGATGCTGGGTGCACAACGCGCTGGCGAAGCTGGCGCAGGAGTCGGCCCGCTCGGCCGACACGCATCTACTCAAGCTTAACTTCCCCGGCTTTCACGGAATCGACTTCTACTTTAAGGACGAAGCCGCGCACCCCTCCGGTAGCCTCAAGCACCGGTTGGCACGCTCGCTGTTCCTGTACGCACTGTGCAATGGCCGACTGTGCGAAGGGCAAACCGTGGTCGATGCCTCCTCTGGCAGCACTGCAATTTCGGAAGCATGGTTCGCGCGATTGCTTGGACTACCGTTCATCGCAGTGATGCCAGAGGGTACTGCGCCAGGCAAGATCCGCGACGTGCATGCGCTCGGAGGCGAGTGCGACCTCGTCAATGACCCGTCGCAGGTACATGAGCGGGCGATTGCGCACGCGAAGCGCGGCGCCTGTCATCTTGACCAGTTCGGCCTGGCCGAGCGGGCTACCGACTGGCGTGGCAACAACAATATCGCAGAATCGATCATCGGCCAGCTCGTTTTGGAGCCCAGACCGGTGCCAGCGTGGATCGTCTGTGGTGCCGGAACTGGTGGTACCTCCGCCACCATCGGGCGCTACCTGCGCTACCGTCGGCTCTATACGCAGCTGTGCGTAGCCGAGCCGACGGGCAGTGGCTTTGTGCATGGCTGGCGCAGCCGGGATCCCAACGTCAGGGCAAGCCAGCCGACGTTGATCGAAGGCATTGGCCGGCCACGGGTAGAGCCAGGATTTTTGTTTGATTTGGTCGATCGGGTGATCGAGGTACCCGATGCCGCCTCGATCGCCGCCGCTTGGCTTCTGGAGGAGCTGTTTGGCCATCGCTACGGAGGCTCGTCCGGTACAAATTTGGTTGCTTGCCTGAAGCTTGCCGCATCGATGAGGGCCCACGGCGAACATGGCAGCATTGTCAGCCTGCTGTGCGACCGTGGTGAACGTTACGCGCAGACGCTGTTCGATCGAAAGTGGCTGGCCGCACGTGGTATCGATATTTCGACGTGGGACGCCGCACTGCGCTCTACCCTGCAAGATGGCCGCTGGCGCATCCCGGGCAATGGCGCGATATGAAACGCAATCAATACGTCTACATGCTGCCTGCCGTCATATGCCGCCGCGCCGATTCGAGAAAGCCGACATGTCGTTAGCCAACTTAGGCTTTGGCCGCTTCGGCAGGACCCTGTGCGATCTGCTCATCTACGATGTGCAGGATGGGCGTGCCTATGATTCCTGTATGGCGCTGCCTGCTAGGCCTGCCGAGGCCTCCGCAGCCGAGGAGGAGCGCGTGCGCTTGCTGGCCGAGCTGGAATTGATCCATCAGCAAATCATAGATCATGCCAGTGATGAGAGTCTGGCCATTCCCCAGCCACCGCAGGCATCGCCGTGAGCTTTCACAACCTGCGTAGCTTTCTCTCGCGACTGGAGGGAGATCGACAGCTAATCCGTGTGAATGAAGCGATTGATCCGTACCTGGAATCAACCGCGCTTAGCGAGCGCGCACTACGCGAAGGTGGCCCGGCATTGTTGATGGAGCGGCCGCTGGGTGCTTCGCACGCGCTGCTTGGCAATCTGTTTGGCCATCGCTCAAGGATCGAGACAGCGTTGGCCGGAAGGCCATTAGCATCCCTGCGTGAATTGGGGCAGCTTCTGGCTTCGATCAAGGAGCCGCGCTGGCCATCCAGTCTGCGCCAAGCCCTGGCGACATGGCCGGAGCTGGCGCAACTAGCCCACGTCGCACCTCAGTACGTGCATGAGGCTGCCTTCGAGTACGAAGGTGTAGAAGGCGGCGACATCGACCTCTCGCGCCTGCCAATCCAGCATTGCTGGCCCGGGGATGCAGGGAAGCTGATCACGTTCGGCCTAGTGGTCACCCGTGGCACGCGCAAGGCACGGCAGAATGTGGCGATCTACCGGCAGCAGGCGATCGGAACGAATCGAGTAATCATGCGTTGGCTGCCGCATCGTGGGGGTGCGCTGGACTATGCCGACTGGGTTGCCTCGCATCCGGAGCGCCCATTCCCTGTGCTGGTGGCGGTCGGGGCTGATCCGGCGACAATGCTGGCGGCGGTGGCGCCGGTGCCAGACACGTTGTCTGAATTCGAATTCGCCGGTTTGCTACGTGGCCAGCGCACCCGCGTATGGCGCAGCGAGCTGACCGGCCTTGATGCGCCGGCCGGTGCCGAAATACTGTTGGAGGGTTTCATCTACCCGGGCGACACCGCGTTGGAGGGGCCGTTCGGTGACCACACGGGCTACTACAACGCGCAAGATCACTTTCCCGTATTCACGATCGAACGCATGCGCTTGCGCCGGGACGCGATCTACCATGGTAGTTATATGGGACGCGCGCCGTACGATGAGCCATCTGTGCTATCGATGGCGTTGAACGATATCTTCGTGCCGATTCTGCAGAAGGTATTTCCGGAGATCGTCGATTTCTTCCTGCCGCCGGAAGCATGTTCCTATCGCATCGCGGTGGTCAGCATCCGCAAACAGTACGCTGGTCACGCACGGCGAGTGATGATGGGCGTGTGGTCCTATCTGCGCCAGTTTACGTATACCAAGTTCGTGATCATCACTGACGACGACATCGACGTACGCGACTGGTCGGCCGTGATCTGGGCAATTTCCACCCGTGTCGATCCAGCACGCGACACGATGCTGGTCGAGAATACTCCGATCGACTATCTGGATTTTTCGAGCCCTTCCGCCGGCATCGGCTCGAAACTCGGTCTCGATGCGACCAACAAATGGCCGTCCGAAACGGTGCGTACATGGAGTAGGCCGATCGTGCCGGATGCCGCCGTTGCACAGCGCATTGACGTGATGTGGGCCGCAATGCAGGCCACCCGCGTGGCCGGTTAGGCGTCGCAGGCTTCCAGCTCAAGGGCTCGCAGTGGGCGTAGCGGTCCGCGAGCTCGACCTGCATTGTGCGGTAGGGTGCTTCCACTGGCCATGGCGGAGTGCCAACCATGCCCACTGTGAAAGTACCGACTGTGCCGAACCGCAGCGATGTCGGCGAGCATGAGTTTCACCAAGCCAACTACCCTATCTGATGACCATGCCCGATTTGACGCACATCAAGGCAACTGCTACCTGCACGCGCCATGATGCGGTCTGTTCGATTTCCCAAGGTGCGTGCGTATGCAACTGGTCTGTCCCGCAGGCAATTTGCCGGCATTGCAGGCGGCAATTGATGCCGGTGCGGATGCGGTCTACGCGGGCTTTCGCGATCAGACCAACGCGCGTGCCTTCCCTGGTCTCAATTTTAGTGACGAAGAGCTGAGTGCAGGGATCGACTACGCGCATGCGCGTAGTCGCAAGGTCTATCTGGCGCTCAACACCTATCCAGATAGCGTACGGCTGGCGCACTGGCAGGCGGCTGTGGACAAGGCGGCGGAATTTGGTTGCGATGCGATCATTGCGGCTGAGATGGCGGTGCTCGACTACGCCACACGTACCCATCCAGGGCTGGCGCGACATCTATCGGTGCAGGGTTCGGCTACCACTGCGCCCGCGTTGCACTACATGTACGAGCGCTTTGGCATCAGTCGTGCCGTATTGCCACGGGTACTTTCTATCCAGCAGGTGGAGCGACTGTGCATGAATTCGCCGGTGCCTTTGGAAGTCTTCGGATTCGGCAGTCTATGCATCATGGTTGAGGGGCGCTGTCAGCTGTCGAGCTATGTCACTGGTGCTTCGCCGAACCGTCACGGCGTGTGTTCGCCGGCCAGCTTTGTACGCTGGGAGGAGGAGCAAGACGGCCGACGCAGTGTCCGCCTGAACAAGGTGCTGATTGACCGATTTGAGCCCGCGGAGCCAGCGGGCTACCCCACAGTGTGCAAAGGACGCTTTGACGTCGGCGGTGAGGTATTTCACGCACTTGAGGAGCCGACCAGTCTCAATACCTTGGAGTTGCTTCCTCGGCTCGCTCAGGCAGGGGTGACGGCTCTGAAGATCGAGGGCCGCCAACGCGGTGTGGCCTACGTGAGTTCGGTCACTCGCACTTGGCGTGATGCACTGGATCGTTACCACAGATCACCGCAGGACTGGCAGCTGCAAGCGGACTGGCAACGCTCGCTGTCAGCACATGCCGAGGGTCACCAGACCACGCTCGGCCCCTATCACCGTCATTGGCACTGAACCGATGAATACGATGAAACTAAGCTTGGGACCATTACAGTATTTTTGGCCCCGCGAGCGCACTTTGGCCTTTTACCGTGAGGCAGCGCAATGGCCCATTGATATCATCTATCTCGGTGAGACCGTATGTAGCAAACGGCGAGAGATGAGCACTGGGGGCTGGATCGCACTGGCTGCGGAACTTAGCGAGAGCGGTAAGCAAGTCGTGTTGTCATCATTGGCACTGATCGAAGCCGAATCTGAACTCGGCGCACTAAAACGGTTGGTCAGTGACGGTAACTGCTGGATCGAGGCGAACGATCTCTCCGCAGTGCAGTTGTGCCGCGAGCGTGGCGTGCCCTTCGTTGCCGGTCCATCGCTCAATGTCTACAACCATCGAGCACTCGCATTACTGATGGAAGATGGTCTGCATCGCTGGGTTCCTGGCGTGGAGCAGGGCGAAGTGCTGTTGCGTGAGCTTCGCGCGGCGATGCTCGCTGAGAACCTCACGATGCCGGAACTTGAGGTGATAGCGTTTGGTCGACTGCCACTGGCTTACTCAGCGCGCTGCTTCACCGCGCGTGCCCTAGATGTTGGCAAAGATCAATGCGATTTTCGTTGTATTGAATACCCCGATGGCATGCCGCTTGCCACTCGCGAGGGTAGACCGTTCCTACGCATCAACGGCATCCAGATCCAGGGCGAGGAAGTCACCGATCTCGGTCCCCAGTTGCCTGCACTTCGCGAACTTGGCGTCGACGTGCTTCGTTTATATCCGCAAGTTAGTGGCATGGCCGATGTCGTGGCGCACTTTCACCTTGCGCGTCGCTCGCCAGTGGCGCCGCCGCGGATCGGTATACGCAACGGCTACTGGCACGGCGAGCCGGGAATGCAGATGCTCCACACCGCTGTCTGAGGGCAGCGGTGTGGGCAGGCGCAATCTTCTCGTCGATCAAAACGCGTAAAGCAGCACTGCAAAGAAATGGCATGTTGTGCCGGCAAGGACAAACAGATGCCAGATGAAATGGCTGTATCGAATCCTACCGTCTAGCACGAAGAACACCACGCCCAGGGTATAAGCCAAACCGCCAGCTCCGAGCCAAAGCAGTCCATTTGCCGACATGTGTAGCCACAGCGGCCGGATGGCGATCATCACCACCCATCCCATGGCGACGTACATAAGGGTGGACACGCGTGGAAATCGCGGACCTACCATGGCCTTGAACACCAGCCCCGCCAGAGCCAGGCTCCAGATTACGCCGAGCATGGTCCAACCCCAGCCTCCGTGAAGCACGCCCAAGGTGATTGGCGTATAGGTTCCAGCGATCAGCAAATAGATGGCTGCGTGATCCAGCGCTCGGAAGATGGCCTTGAGCCGTTGGTGTGAGATTGCGTGGTAGAGGGTTGAAGCAAGATAGAGCAGGACGGCGCTGCTGCCGAATATCGCCGCTCCCACGATCGCCGAGATGCCACCCACGTGCTGCGCATGAATGACCAGGATGGGTAGGGCGGCGATAGCCAGCAACAAGCCAAATCCGTGACTGAGACTGTTGGCGATTTCCTCGCCGAGGGTTTGGTGCCGCGTGATGGCGCTGACTGACGTTCGTGGCATGTGATATTGGCCCTTGCTATGAATTTCAAAATGAATCTATTTGTGCGGCACGGAAGGGACAGATCTGATATCAGAGTCCCTGTCATCAGCCGGGTTTGGAGCGCAGCTCATCGGCTCGACTGAGCTGCCGCCACCGTAGCGATCGCCAGATTTCAGCAAATGCAAATGGTAGGGATAGTCTTGCAAGGGGTGACACGTGGGTGCCCCCGCCCAGGCAGCTGATAGCTGTCAAACCCGCGCAAATACCAAGCTAGCGTTGGTGCCACCGAAGCCGAAGCTGTTGGACATCACGGTGTTCAACGTCGCCTGACGCGTCTCTCGCAGGATGGGAAATCCCTCGACGCGCGGATCAAGCTCGACGATGTTGGCGGACCCTGCCATAAAGCCATCCCTGAGCATCAATAGGCTGTAAATTGCCTCATGCACGCTCGCCGCGCCGAGCGAGTGCCCCGTCAAAGCCTTGGTTGAGGAGATTGCCGGTACGGATTCTCCGAATACCTCGCGGACAGCCCTCAATTCCACAATGTCGCCCATCTGGGTGGCGGTGCCGTGGGTGTTGAGGTAGTCGATTGGCAACGTCACGCCCTGCATTGCCATCCTCATGCAACGCACTGCGCCTTCGCCTGATGGCGACACCATATCGGCTCCGTCCGAGGTCACCCCATAGCCGACCAGTTCGGCATGGATGCATGCTCCCCGCGCCTTTGCATGCTCGTATTCCTCCAGCACCAGCATGCCGCCACCGCTGGCGATGACGAAGCCGTCGCGACCCGCATCGTAGGGGCGCGATGCGGTTTGCGGCTCGTCGTTATAGTTACTGGACAAAGCGCCCATCGCATCGAACTGCGCGGTCATACCCCAGTTCAGTTCTTCGCCGCCACCAGCAAACATTACATCCTGCGCACCATGACGGATCAGGTCTGCTGCCGCGCCAATGCAATGGCCCGAGGTGGCACATGCCGCGGCGATCGAGTAGCTCAGGCCGAGAATGCCGAAAGCGGTGGCGAGTGTTGCTGACACTGTGGAACACATCGTGCGGGGTACCATGTATGGACCGATCTTACGTACACCCTTCTCGCGCAGAAGGTCAGCAGTCTCAATCTGCCACTGTGCTGAGCCACCGCCGGAGCCGGCGATCACACCGCTGCGCGGATGGCATATCTGTTCGATGGCAAGACCAGCATCGGCAATGGCCGCTCGCATCGCCACGTACGCATTGGCCGCTGCATCACCCATGAAGCGTTTCAACTTACGGTCTATCACCGCATTGAGATCGATCTGCGGCACGCCGGCGATTTGGCTGCGTAAGCCGCGAACGGCATATTCTGGAACGGCGCGAATTCCGCTGCGTGCTTCGCTCAGTGCGCAAGAGACAGCATCCGCGGCGTTGCCAAGGCAAGACACGATGCCCATGCCGGTTACCACTACGCGGCGCATCAGAAGCCCTCCGTCGACTGGAACAGGCCAACTCGCATGTCGGTGGCTACGTATATAAGCCGGTCATCGACATACGTTTTGCCATCTGCAATCACCATGGACAGCTTTCCACGTAGCACTCGGCGGATATCGATCTCATAGCGGATTAACTTTGCACTCGGCAATACCTGTCCGGAAAACTTCACTTGGCCCACGCCAAGCGCCCGACCGCGACCGGGCTCACCCAGCCATGGCAGGAAGAACCCACTGAGTTGCCACATCGCGTCCAAGCCAAGACAGCCTGGCATCACAGGGTCACCGTCGAAATGGCAGCCGAAAAACCACAGGTCAGGCCGGACATCCAGCTCTGCAAGGATGACGCCCTTGCCGGAAGCGCCACCATGTTCATCAATACGGGTGATGCGGTCGAACATCAGCATGGGTGGCGACGGTAGACGAGCGTTGCCGGGACCAAAAAATTCACCGCGGGCACAGGCAAGCAGTTGAGCGTAGTCGAACGAAGAAGGTCGGTTCATGGCCATGTTTGCAGAGGAAGACCTAACCAGTCTGCGAGGCTTTCCACCCGGGCACCATGACGCTGGTCAAGGGGGTGCAAACATACGCCAGCGTCTGTTTTAGGCGTGCGGCACAATCGCGCAGTCAAGCTGGCATGACGGCATCGGTGCGATAGTGAGCCCCGAGACTGTGAGTGCGCGATAGGGCTGCCTCAAGCACCCGTTGTGCGAGGCGAGCCTGCCAACCTTCATCGGCCCAAGCCAGACATGCCTTCAGCGCGTTCTGCAAGCCAGTTGCCTCACGTTCCGGTCCTGCGGTCTGCCATAGCAACATGCGCAGAGCTTCCAGCCGCGACTGTGGCAGGCTCGCGGCACGCCCAACCCAGCGATATGGACCGCTGCTTGCTGCTCGCAAATCCATGGTGGCCAACATCAAACCCAGGCGTTGACCACACAGCACGCCTTCGAGCAGCGAGTTGCTGGCCAGTCGGTTAGCGCCATGCACGCCGCTGCAGGCTACCTCACCGACGGCATACAAACCGGGCACACCTGTACGGCCATCTGCATCTGCCGCAATTCCGCCCATATGGAAATGAGCCACTGGCGTCACCGGTATCGGCTGCAGTCGTGGATCGATGCCTTCGGCAAGACATGCCGCCAAGACGGTGGGAAAGCGCCGCTCCCACTCACCATCCACTTCGCGTGCATCCAACCATGCGGAGCCGTCATCGCGGCATGCCTGCCACACGCGACGGGCCACCACATCGCGCGGTGCCAAATCACCCAGCGGATGTTGATCGGCCATCAACAGCTGACCGGTAGCGCCGTACAGACGCGCGCCGGCACCGCGCAGGGCCTCGGTGATCAGCGGCAAACAATGGACGCCCGCAACGTTAAGCGCGGTCGGATGAAATTGAACGAACTCGAGGTCGCGAGTTCGCGCGCCGGCGGACATGCCTAGCGCCAAACCGCTGCCGTCTGCACCGGGAGGATTACTGGTGCGCGCATACAACGCACCGATACCACCGGTGGCCAGCACAACTGCGGCGGCCTCCATTTCATGCCGATGGCCGCGCGTATCGTGGGTACACACGCCGCAGACAGCATCGCCGCGCAGCAGTAGTCCATCCACGTCCATATCGCCGCGCCACTGGATATGGGATGACTGTTGCGCGCGTTGACGTAACGCCTGAACTAGCGCCACACCACTGGCATCACCGCCTGCATGCACGATCCGTGCGGCAAGATGTCCGCCTTCGCGGCCAAGGTGCAGATGTCCGTCCGCATCTCGGTCGAATGCAACGCCCTGCGCCTGCAGCCAGCCGATGGCCGCCGGTGCCTGCGAGCAAAGCCACTGCACCATCGCAGCATTATTGTGGTGCGCCCCGGCGGTGAGTGTGTCGAGGGCATGCATGGCGGGGCTGTCACTTGGATCAAGAGCGGCAGCGATACCGCCTTGCGCCAGCGCGCTGGCCGTGCCGCTGCCATCATGTGCGCGGCAAAGCAGGCGTACCGGCGTTGGCGCCAACGCCAGCGCTGTGGTCAGTCCGGCTACACCACCACCCACCACCACTACAGGTGGCCTTGCGCGCGTCATATCGTTTCCTGCCGGCCTATCGCAAGCATCCGCATCAGTGCCGTCCTGGCCCGTACAGCGATGTCAGTGGGCACCCTGACCTCATGCCGCAGGTCGCGCAGACAGGTGTAGATTTTCTGCAGGGTGATTCGCTGCATGTGCGGGCAGAGGTTGCATGGCTTGATGAATTCGGTGGCTGGGAACTGTGCACGCAAGTTGTCCGCCATTGAACATTCAGTGATCAGTGCCACGCGTTCCGGCCTTTCCTTAGCCAGCCAGCGAACCATCGCGCTGGTAGAGCCGACGAAATCGGCCTCAGCCCATACCTCTGGGGGGCACTCGGGGTGTGCTATCAGTTTGGCGTGGAAGTATTCGCGTGCGTGCCGAGCCTGTTGTGCAGTAAATTTTTCGTGTACCTCGCAGCGGCCGGTCCACAGCAACAGCTCCACCTTGGTCTTGCTCGCGACGTAATTTCCAAGGAAGCGGTCGGGCAGGAAGATCACCTGGTTCGTTCCCATCGCCTCTACTACTTCAACCGCATTGGCCGAAGTGCAGCAGGCATCAGACTCAGCCTTCACTTCAGCCGAAGTGTTGACATAGCTAACTACGGGTACTCCAGGATATTTCGCTCGCAAGGCGCGCACGTCAGCAGCGGTGATCGACGCAGCTAGTGAACAACCGGCCTCTAGATCAGGTATCAAGACCGTCTTTTCCGGGGCCAGGATCTTTGCGCTCTCAGCCATGAAATGGACTCCGCACAGCACAATCAGGCGGCCCTCACAGTCCGCCGCCGCCTGTGCCAGTGCGAGCGAGTCGCCGGTGACGTCTGCCACGCCGTGAAAGATCTCAGCTGACTGATAGCTGTGCGCCATGATCACGGCGCCACGCTGTTTCTTCAGCCGGTTGATAGCCTCGATCCAGGGTAGGTGAAATGGCCATTCAAGGCAGGGCACCAAGTGTTCGAGGCGTGCACCGAGTTCGGCATATTCATGCTCAAGTGCGTCACGCCAGATAGGCAATGGCAACGTGTCGGGGTCGGTCATGGCGATCCGCAGAGGGAATGTAGGAGAAACACGTGCCGCAGCAACCTGTCAGGCTGCCTCACGTCGATGCGCCGCCCGGGCGGCGCGCGTGAAGCGGGCGCTCCGGTTCAGCAAAATGCGCAGGCCGAGCGGTATCGCCTCCCACGGTAGCCGGTCGAGCATATTGCGCGCCGTAAGACCAAGCTCCGTGTCGCCAGTGAGTACCAGCCGGCGTTGGAAGAAGAGCGTGTCGGCGTCTTCCAGCCGGCAGGCCAGTAACAACAAGTCCGCGACGCTACCGCGCACACTGGCCTCTGGCGCGTCATTGGTCACACGCAAACGTCCTTCACGTAACTCCAGCACCCAGCGGATACGCAGGTCGCTCACCTCGATGGCTAGTCGTCGTCCAAGCATGAAGTCGAGTGCGCCCACGCGCAAAGGAGTGGCAAGTACATGCGCCATCCCTGCCTCGAGTAAAGTGTGCTGCCAGCGCGATGGCGCGACATGCAGCAGCGGAGCTATCCTCTGTGGTGGCGGCAACAGGCGCAGCAGACGTGGAACAAGGGAGGATAAATGTGGGGGGCTAGGCATAGTGGACGCCATTATTGAAGCAGAGTCGCGAGCACCGCTCTGATCCACGTCAACAATCAATCCTTGCTGGCGACAAGCATCGCCGATGGCCAGGTCCAGTAGATCCTCTGCGGTGGACGATGGCAGATTGAGTCGCGCTGCTAGTTTCTGCGCACGGTCGCGTACCCGACGCTCCCGCGCCGGATCGCGCAGTGGTACTCCCGCACGTGGCTTGAGAGCCGCCACCACGTGCACCATCCGACGGCGTGCGGCCAGCAGAAGAATTAAGCCGTCATCGACACGATCAATCACGGCGCGCGCCCGCGACAGGGCGAAATGCTCAGGAAGATGTCGATACATCGACCGTCTCCCCGGTGGCGGCCGCTGGCAGCGCTAACAGCGCTCGTGCTGCCGGAAGCACCTTGTCCAGATAGACGCGTCGTGCTTCGGTGGCATCGAAATCGGCATGCTGGCGTTTCTTTACGCCATAGTCGGACAGAACTAGATGTGTGTCGGCCACCACGCCCGCGTTGGTCAGACAGGCCGAGGCACATTTTAGTATGCAGCCGTCGAGCGCGAGGATGCGTCGCCCGCTTTGTGCGGTGCGGACCAGTCCAGTCACGCCGCCACCAACGCCGGCGATGCACGACATCTCCGCGACGCCTGCGCGGTCCAGTTGCAGTGCGAGGTGATTGGCCATCTGTGCCGCACTGGAACAGCCAGAGCAGGAATAGACGAGCGGCGGCCTACCAGTCATGGATGATCCTCCATATTAAGCAGAAAGCGGTTTGCGCGTCGGCGCACGCCATCAAGAGTTAGCCAAAGGCAAAGCCATGCCAGTAGCATCGCCAGCCCGGCTGAACGCGCCAGCCAAAGGCGTGGCCACAACACAGCCGCTGGTAGCAGAAATGCCTGCGGCAGTTGCGCCAGCAGCACACGGGCCTTGTCCAATTCAGGCAGAAGCCGTTGTATGCCGGGTATCCGCACGCCACGACTGACACGACGGTGTAAGGCGATCCAGCCGAGAAAGGCCACAATCTCCAGCAACATACCGTTCACCAGCAATGGCAGGGCGATACACAGCCCCAATGCGCCAGCCAATAATTCGTTCCGTGTATCCCAGAGAAGGATAAGCGCGGTAATCGCTAGTGCGCCCAGTCCGGCCTGCCAACTCCAAAGCAAGGGTCCTCGCCGTGACCGCGGCGCCCGCCATTGCAGCCACAGTGCAGAGCAAGTAAACAGCAGTGCATGGATAGCTAGTGCTAAGCGTAGCCATGAGGCATCGTCGCGTAGCAGCCGTAGCCACGCCCCAGCGAGCAACGCCAACAGCAGGCTCATCAGCCATGCAGCTTGTGCCGCCGCCGGTACCACGGAAGTTCCCTGGAACATGGGCATCACTACGCGCGCCACGCTGGCGATCAGCAGTACGGTCCACCCCAGTAATCCCCAGCTTGCATGCACGTCGACCAGCGCAGCTAGCGGTATCTCCAACCAGCCACCAAGACCCAGTGCCAGGCAACCGCCAAGCAATGCTGTAGACAAAGCAAACACCAGTGATACGCCAATACCTGCCCGCAAAAGACGTTGGCCAACAGCCGAGAGCGTGCCCGGCAAAGTCATCGCGCATAGCAGCACGAATGTTGTCGGAAGCAGCACGCCAGCAGCCAGAAGGCCGAGGCGCCAACCAGCAAGCAGTCCCGTCATCAGCAGGGCTAGGCCGAGATTGAACAGTACGTGCAACCAAGGCCCGAGCGATGTACTGCCACGCACGTGTACGCCAGCCGCTGCCGGCAGGAATTGCAACACGCTGCCGAACATCGCATTGCCGAGAACACCGAGAGTAAATGCGTGCACCAGCGCTAGAGTTTCCGGCAGCCAACGCGTGCGCAGAAGTGCATCACCGTCGACGACTAGAAGTATGCCTGCGAACATTCCCCACAGCGGTACGCTGAGCAGGAAACGGCGCGGCAACGCCGTCGGCGGTGCCTTCTCAAGCGCCAGCTGTACCATCGTGATCGGGTCGGGAAATCAACACACGCATGCCACCGGAAGCCAGTGCGTACACTCTGGTCTGAAGGCCGCGTGCGTCCAGAACTTCAAGCAGTGGCGTTGGCCACAGTGGGGTGAGTACACACACGCTCTCCCCCGGCTCCAACGCGTCGGAAAATTCGAGTGCACGTTGCATCGGTTCGGGGCAGGGACGCCCTCTCAGGTCGTATTCAGGCCACTTCACGTCAGTGGCAACCTGCTGAATGGGACGGCTAACGTGATGCATAATCGGTATTGCAGCACACGTATCACGTTGACGCGCTGATCTGGATCAAACGACATCCAATTGTCGTGTCGACGAGACGTTCGACCTTCGGTCAGAGAGCGTTATCCAGTACTCCCTAACCACGCCATTCGGCTCAGTGCGAAACTTTGTAGTATCAATCGGGGCTGACGATTTGCGTATTTGGGCCCAGCGAGATCCAGGAGCCTTGGGCGCCTGTGACACTTTGCCATTCGTGCCGGTGCGTGCCAGTTGACAAAGGTCAATATGATTGATTACGTCAAGGCCTAGCATGAGCGCCATGGAAGGCTTGTCTTGGCAGGTTCACGTGATTCTCGGCGACGATAAGCGTTGACCTTCCATTTTTCGCCACAGGGAAGTGTGAAGTTCGACGTGAAGGCCGCTATTGCAAGATGTACGAGCCTCGCGTTCGTCTTCCTTCTCGTCGGCTGTGGGGACCATCAATCCCTACCACCCCAGAGGCCCGTGGCCATTTTGAAAGATGACGTTTGCGAGATATGCGGAATGTATATCGAAGCATCATCCGGACCTCGCAGTGAGGCCTGTTTGAAGAGCAGCGATAAACCATTGAAGTTTGATTCGACGCGATATTTCCCTGCCTATGTGCTACGGCCGGGAAATGAACTGCGACTGGAGCACTTTTTTTGCAGGAGAGTGAGGGTATTGACTGGAATCATCCGTCGAACGCCACCGAGGGGAAAAGTGATGCAGCTGTCAACGGCCTGTAGCGGGTTCCATATCACGTGGATAAAGTTACAGACCGCGCTGTCATGTTGCTAAAAAGTGGATTGATGGACCTCCCATCGGGGTGAACGCAGTCTCGTCGAAGTATTGAAATCAACCGCATCGCGCATTTAGCGCTGCAAGTTGTGAGGTGATCTATGTTTGGTCTTGATAGTATCTGGCACTGGGTGTTGGTGCTTGTCATCGTCCTGGTGTTCTTTGGCACCGGAAAGTTACGCAATGCTGGCGGCGATCTTGGCGCGGCCATTCGTGATTTCAAAAAAGGTATGAAGGGTGGTGTTGAAACCGGCCCGTCCGAGCAGCTAAAGGCCGACCCTCCTGTAGATACCTCCGCGCAAGTCAAGAACGCCGAACGCGAACGCGTGTCGTAGCCTTGTGTTTGGAATCGGCTTCAATGAGCTTCTTCTGATTGCCGTGCTGGCGTTGATCGTGCTTGGTCCCGAGCGTCTGCCGGGAGTTGCACGCACCGTCGGTGCGATGGCGCGGCGTGCCCGTTCCGTCTGGGCCGACGTTCAGGCCGATGTCACGCGCGAGCTTGAAATGCAATCGATCAGGGATGACATTGCCAATGTGGCTACCGGTGTCCAGGCGACGGTGACACCACTCGTCGAAGATATTCAGTCGACGGTTGAAAATGTTCGTGCATCGAACACGGTTTTTTGGAATGAGGCCAGCGATATGTCACAAGCCTGGCAGAGCGCGGCAACGGCCAAACTCGCTGCCACCGAGAATGTTATGTCCCCGGTGGTTAAGGATGATGGCATGGCGAAGGAGTATCGCGAGGCTCCGACGGAGCTGGCGCAGGCCTTACGTGAACTTGCCTTCGCCGCGGACGGTATTCGAAATACAACGGTGGACGCCTGCGATGAACTACGTGCAGCCGTGGCTGACGTCCGTTCTGCGGCCATGCGCATCGAATCCCTCAATAGCGCTATCACTGTCCCGGCGACGATCCGATGATCGCCGCATCGCCAATTGGAACCAAGGGCAGGGATGGGTTGATGGCTCACTTGCTAGATCTGCGTGGGCGGCTGCTGAAAGCGATCCTGAGCGTGCTGTTCGTGCTGTTGGTTGTTCTGCCGTTTTCCAAGCACTTGTACGACTGGCTTGCACAACCACTGATGGAACGTCTTCCACATGGTTCGCACATGATTGCGATCGAGGTGGCCAGTGCGTTTCTCACCCCACTTAAATTGGCATTTGTCGTCGCGCTGTTCATGGCAATGCCAGCCGTGCTTTATCAGCTGTGGGCCTTCGTCAGTCCGGGGTTATACCGTCACGAGAAGCGTCTCGCTCTGCCGCTGTTGGCGTCCGCTGTACTGCTCTTTTATGCGGGCTGCGCATTCGCCTATTTCCTGATTCTTCCCGCAGCATTCCACTTCTTAACCATGAGCACTCCGACAGGGGTGTCGATGATGACAGATATTGGGAAGTACCTCGATTTTGTGCTGACCATGTTTTTCGCCTTTGGTCTTTGCTTCGAGGTTCCCGTCGCAGTTGTGCTGCTGGCAGCGTTAGGCATCGTGACACCCGCTAAGCTGCGAGCTGTACGGCGCTACGTCTTCGTCGGTACTTTTGTAGTCGCTGCGGTGCTGGCGCCACCCGACATGTTGTCGATGATCATGCTGGCCATTCCGATGATTCTGTTGTACGAGATTGGCGTTTTCGTCTCGACAGCACTGGTACGTAATCGTGAGGAGAGGCGCCAGCTGAAGTAACCGATGGATCGTTTGATCTAAATCAGTGGTACCGAGCGGGCGGCGGCGTATGTTGAGGTAACTTTCCTCAGTAGGGTGTCAACATCATGTCCTTCGAAGCCTCCACGAATGCTAACGTTCATACTTTTGATGCCCGCGGTGTTGCACGCCGTTTTCGTCACTCGGCGATCTTTGGTGCTATCGGCGTTTTACGTTCCGGTGAAACAATGCGTTTCGTGAACGATCACGATCCGCTCCCGCTCATCGCCCAATTGCGCGAGCGCCTTGGCGATAATTTGACGGTCACCTATCGGCAAAGTAATCCCGATATCACGGTGATTGATTTCGGCATTACCGGTCTGCCGATCGAGTGAGGCGGCAGGCCCACGAACTATCGGCGTTTTGCGGCTAGGAGCCAAAGGCGGTTACTTCGTCTGGGATCTTTGCTATTCAACAATGCCTGTGTTCCTTATTGACGGATCGAGCGGGCGCTCTCCGCGCGTACACTTTATTAGCTAGCTCGCCGAGGTCGTTGCCCATATCAAGTGACTGCAAAGCCGTTCGCTTTTCTTTTGACCGTTCAGCGCTTGAGTAGGGGTAGTTTGTCCGGCACGCCGTCCCATTCGGCGGCATCCTCCATGGCAGCAATCTTGCTGGTGAGTACCGGCCATTCGCGTGCTAGTTCAGCATTGATCGCGAGAAAGCCTCCCTGTCCGGAAGGCATGTCAAATTCAGGAAAGATCGCACCAACCGGGCATTCGTCCACACACAGGGTGCAGTCGATGCATTCGTCGGGATCAATCACCAGAAAATTGGGCCCCTCGTGGAAGCAGTCCACCGGACACACCTCAACGCAATCGGTATGTTTGCAGTTGATACAATTCTCGGTGACAACATGGGTCACGAATTTGGTCCTCGCGGGCTGAAACCCGTTGGTCGGATAGCATCATGCGTGTGATGTGCTGTGGGATAACTGGTGTGATGTAGACGAACAGACCCCCGGCTCGCCATGAGTACCGCACCGAGCCGTCGAGCATGAGCAACCATGGGTCATGGTGTGCAGTTTGCCAAGTGGACTTGAGAGGCGCCTTGATTGAAGTCAAGCATTGAGACGTGTGTAAGGGCTCTCTGGAAACCCATCGAACTCAAGTCAGCGTCCCGATGATGCCTGCGTATAGACCAAGTCCGGCGGTCATCGCCATCATGATGCCCACCACAACGGCATAAGCCCCCTTGAGGCGATATGGTTCCGGTAGTGCCCGTCGGGCCAACGTATAAAGGAAGCCGAGGACGATAGGCAGCAGCAGCGCATTCATGACCTGTACCCCAACGCTGAGTTTTACCAGGTCAACGCCAGAGGTCACTAGAAGGCCTCCCAGGACCAAGGTCACCGTGTACACGCCATAGAACCACCGAGCCTCTTGCGGGCGCTGGGCGAGCGAGTGTTTGTAGCCCATGATTTCGCCGAGGGTGCGCGCTGCCGTAAGGGTGACGACGATGGTCGCGACGAGCGCCGCGCCGATCATGCCTAGCGCAAATAACAGTGTTCCTGTCCGTTCGCCGAGAAAGGGCGTGATCGCCTGCACAATCTTCTGAACTGTATCCAGAGAGTGTCCGGGGTCAACGCGCCCGATGGTTGCAGCGACTGCCACTAGCACGGCAGCCATGATGAGCTGAGTGACAACTGATCCGATCGCTGTATCCCAGCGCGCCGCGGGGAGGTCGGCAGCAACCAGTCCCTTCTCGGCCACTGCTGACTGCTGGTAGAACACCATCCAGGGCATGATCACCGCGCCGATATTTGCGGCGATCAGGTAGAGGTATCGGCTATTGGTGAGCGGCATCTTCAACGCTTCCGTGAGGGCTGCGGTGATATCAGGTTTTGCCTGCCACGCGACATACAAAAACACACATTCAAACAGGCCGACCGCTAGCGCAATGCGTTCCACCGACAGGTACGAGCCGCTATAGGCCATCGACGTGAGTCCGATGATCACAATGGTCATGCTGAGCCAGTTCGGAATGCCTATGAGCGCTCCTACACCAGCGATGCCACTCAATTCAGTGATCAATGCACCGAGACAGGCAAGCAACAGTGTTGAAACTGAAATCCATGCCCAGATGGGCCCGAAGTGTTGCCTGATCGCGTGGCCATGGCCCTGACCGGTGAAGATACCCAGGCGGATCGTGAGTTCCTGTACTACAAACAGGATGGGGATCATGACTGCCTGCAACAGCAGCAACCGATATCCAGATTCCGCACCGCTTTGCGCGGCGGTGATGATGCTCCCCGCGTCGGTATCCGCCAGCATCACGACAATGCCGGGACCTGCCACAACGGCAAAGCGGGTCCAGCGCGATTTCGGACGAATCAGGGCTTCGACGGCTGTAGCTGACATATACGGGACTTCTTCGAGAGGGAAGTTCTGCGCAGAGACGTCGGTGATCACGATGGTTTCGTACCATTGAGTCGTGATATCGATTCGGACTAGCGCACTTCAATACAAATGAGAATCATTATAATTTCAGTGTACTCCTTTCCGTTGGGGGTGGAGCTAATCAATGTGATGGCGAGGGAAGGCAAGGGCAGGGATGGTGGCGCGTTGACGATGGTGCGGTCGGTCATCGCGAGAGCGGCCGAGTGTCGACGTCGGCTCATCACTTGCTGTTCTGGATATCGACTAATCAGCCCATTCCGGGACTCGTGGATTCGCTGTGGATCCAAGGCGTTACCTACCTCAGCTGAACATCTATTCCTGAGGTCCACTGCCTGGAGCGGTTGTAGAAGCAGTTGGCGACGCAGGCATGTCAGCTTCGATTTGGCGTCCGGAAAAGGTGAACGTCCATGTCGATACTCCTGGGAAAACCCGACATGCCTCCGGCAGCAGATGCTGCTTCATAAGCCGAGATTGTTGTGCTCCAACACGCGTTCGGCGCGATAGCTCGAGCGCACCAAGGGCCCCGCAACCGCCTCCAAAAAGCCCTTGCTCAGCGCCAACTCGCGATACTGGAGGAACTGCTCTGGTGTGACGAAACGCTGCACCGGCAAGTGATGTGGACTTGGCCGCATGTATTGGCCCAGCGTGACTACATCGACATGAGCGTCTCGAACATCGTCCAGCGTGCGTTCGATCTCGGCGTCTGTTTCACCCAATCCAAGCATCAAACTGGTCTTGGTCAGAGTATTCGGCGCATGACGCTTGGCAAATGCCAGTACACCCAGCGTCTGGTTATAGCCGGCGCGTTGGTCACGCACTGGATGGGTCAACCGCTCCACCGTCTCTAGGTTTTGCGCGTAGGTGATGAGGCCTGCGTCCAGTACAGTAGCGACTGCACCAAGGTTGCCGGCAAAATCTGGCGTCAGCGCTTCGACGGCCGTCTGAGATGAGTGCTCATGAATCGCCCGTATGCACGCGGCGTAATGCGCAGCTCCACCATCGGCAAGATCATCGCGGTCTACCGAAGTCAGCACGACGTACTCGAGTTTCATCAGCGCAACAGCTTCGGCCACATGTATCGGCTCCAGTGGATCGAGCCAGCCGTGGGGATTGCCGGTACTGACCGCGCAGAACTTGCAAGCGCGCGTGCACACAGATCCCATCAGCATCAGAGTGGCAGTGCCGCGGCCCCAGCATTCAGCTATGTTCGGACATTTCGACTCCGCACATACGGTGTTCAACTTGTTTGTGTGTACGATCTGGCGCACGTCTTCGTAGCGTGCCCCAGCCGGCAGTTTGACGCGTAGCCATGGCGGTTTGCGATCGGCATCCGGCATCGCGCTGGCGGCGTTCGGTTTGATACCGCCCTTGACCGCGGGCGTGCCTTGCGGACTTAGAAACTTGCTGCCATCGGGAATATGTGTGCCCGGTTCAGTGCTCGACATGAGATGGATGGAGCCACGGTGGATGAGCAGTCAGTCTGCACCTCTACCCGCCTCGTCAACACTGATGCATATCAAGCCGCGATCGACAAATGACTCTTCCGAATATTGGATACCACCATCCTGTGGTCATGAGCAAATGACGAAAACGACATGGAGTGATCCACCATGGACGCATCACAAAAGAGGGCCCGCTATTGCGGGCCCTCTTTTGTGGGCGATTCACTCTTACATCAATGATTCTTGATGGCTTTGCCCGCGCTTGATGGCAAGACAGCTAGCTTTCCCGCAGTACGCTGCGCCCACAATTTGGCCATGAAGTCCCAAGCCATCAGCACGGCGCCCATGGCGAATACGACGTCACCAGGCATGCGCATCCATTGCCAGAAGGTAGTCGTGTTGTAGAACTGCATGCTGCGTGCGTAAGCGTAGCCGTGGGTGTAGACAGCTTCCAGCTGTGGCCAGCCGATCGGGTAGAAGTTCAGCACGATCCACATCACCACGCCGATGTTGTAGAGCCAGAACGCCCACACGCCGATTCGATCGCTCCACGGCCGGTCACCGTTGAGATAGCGCAGCACCATGTAGATCAGGCCGATCGCCAACAGGCCGAAGGCGCCGAACATGGATGTGTGTGCATGATTGAGGGTAAGGAAAGTGCCGTGCTCGTAGTAGTTGACCAGTGGTGCATTCAGCGTGCCTCCTCCAAACACGCCGGCACCAACGAAGTTCCAGAACGAAGAGCCGAGGATGTAGAGATAGGCGAGCTTGTACGGAAAGTCCTTTTTCTGCTTGATGTGAAGTTGCTGCTCGATGGCCTCCAGTACCAACAAGACCAGTGGCAGCACCTCGATGAAGGAGAACATGCTGCCGACACCGACCCAGAGTCCAGGCTCGCCAGCCCAATACAGGTGATGACCGGTACCGAGTACACCGCCGATCACGATGAGGACCCACTCGAACAGTACGGCACGCTCGACCATCTGACGCGACACCAAGCCCAGCGCCATCAGGAAATAGCCGGTAACCGCGGCGGTGAATAGTTCAAACGCGAGCTCCACCCAGAGGTGAACCACCCACCAACGCCAGAAGTCGGTGATCGAAAACGAGGGATTGGGTGAGCCCAGCGGAATCATGCCGAACACATAGAACACTGCAACAGTAAGCGTGCTTATCCACAGCAGGTGTTCGATACGGAATAGGCCGTACAGCGAGCCACCGCTCTGCCTAGACAGCGATTTGAGGGTAGGCCAGAACGCGCGCAGCAATACGATGCACCAGACGGCCAAGCCGACGAAGAACAGGATTTGCCAGAAGCGGCCCAACTCCAGATATGAGAGACCCTGGTTGCCGAACCAGAACCAGTTCTTGTCTAGCAGCCCCATGATGCCCAGATAGTCCCCGATCAGGGCGCCAGCCACGATCGTTAACAAGACCCAGAAGATCAGGTTGACGAGCAGTCGCTGCCCCTTGGGCTCGCGTTTGCCGATCAGCGGCGCCAGGAACAGCCCGGCGCCAATCCAGCTCACACCGATCCAGATGATCGGTGCTTGCAGATGCACGCTGCGCAGGAATGCGAACGGCAGCCATTTGCCAACATTGAACCCGTAAAAGCTGGCGCGATCAGTGTAGTAGTGCGCCATGATCGAGCCGGCAAGGATTTGCACCAGAAGAACGCCTGCTACGACCAGGAAGTACTTCCATAGCGCCTTCTGGCTAGGCGTGGGTGCCATGAAAGTGTGCAGGACCGGTTCAAAGGTTTCGTTTGGGGCTTTTGGCTGGATCCACAGACGGAAGATCACCAGCGCCGCGCCGATGGCGAAGAACACCATCGTGAAGGATGCCCACGTCCAAACGAAGGTCGCTGACGTGGGGGCATTGCCGACCAGCGGTTCTGCCGGCCAGTTGGTAGTCCATGAATAATCCTTGCCGGGACGACGTGCGACCGTGGTTAACGACGAATAGAGTAGGAGCTTTGCGGTCTGATCGGCGCTGGATGGGTTCAGCGCGCGCGCACCCGTGTAGCCTTTGGCGAAATCATCAGTGAGCAGCGCCGTGGCGATGCGTGGATGCAGCGTGCCAATCGCCGCGGCCACAGCATCCGGAAGGACGACTTGCTGCTGGCTCAGGTCGATGCCTTGCAACTGCCTGCGCATGGCGTGGGTGATGCCCTCCTGCTCGTCGGCGTCGACGGCATCGAAAGGCTTGCCATAACGCGTCAGGGCGAGGTTGTTCCGGACTTCTTTCGCTAACTGCACCAGATACTCGGCGGTGTAGTCTTCGCCAAAGGCGGAGCCCATGCCATACAGGCTGCCGTAATCCATCAGGTCGGCTTTCTGGAAGCCCGATTTGCCGCCAACGATGTCGGCATAGTCCATGACCGACGTACCATCGCTGGTAACCATTTGCTGAGGTAGTGGAGCGGCCTGCTGATACGTGCTGCGGGTCGCTGCGGCCATGCCCAGCAAGCAGGCAACGGTAACGAACAGCAGCACCCAGATCAGTACCTTGCTGGTACGGTCCTGTGGACCCGCTTGGCCATATGGGAGATTAGTTGTACTCATCGATGCATTCCTGTTTGCGGAAAGGGGCTACGCAAATGCTATGCAACTTGCCTTGGCGCCCAGCTGATCTGGATCAGGAATGGCAACGAAACTGCGTGACTCGTCGCCGCAAATGTCGCAGCGCTTGCCTAGGTACACCGTTACTGACAGGTCGACCAACGCCTTAATGGGTCTCGGGTGGCCGATGGCTATGCATCGAGGTCACGGAGCAATGCAGCCTCTTCAGTCGATTGATCACCCCGATTCCGGGCAGGTGACGCGACCATTCAAGGCATAGCGCTAAGTGTTCGAGGCGAAGGCTGAGTTAAGTGCATTCGGACTTGAATTCGTCACACCACGTGGCGAGGGGAATATGCCGGTGTCGATCGTTGCGCTCCCCGGAATTGCGTGCAGTCAAGGTTTAGCGAGTCCTTTGCATGGGCAGTACGCAATGGTGGGAACGAAAAGCGGCGAGCATTACCCGCCGTTTTCCTTTCCTGGACCGAACTCTCTTGTCACAACCGTTGATCGGAGCCGTCTCGATGGACGCAGCCCGCTACGACCACATGGCGCTTTCAGAGCGTGGTTATTGCAAGTCTTCCATCTTTCTCGACACCGCGGCGGTCATGATCAGAACTTGTAGCTGAGCATCACGCGGTTGTAGGTGAACGACCCATTGCCGGGATTCAGGTTGCCCGTACCGCCGGAAGAGAGTTCCCACCGATCGCGCAGCTGGAGGCCTTTGAGGTAGCCGTCGAAGTTGTAGATGATGTCGAAATAGGTATCGTGGCTGTCGCCGAAGAGATCAGTCGTGTACTTGGCGTAAGCGGCAACCAGTTGCAGTTTGCTTCCAAAAAAATCATACGCCGCCTTGGCCTTCCATGCGTGCCCAGGACCCGCTTCCCCCAGGCCGCGGATCATCGAGGTGGTGTAGAGCGGATCGGTGGACCAACCCACTGTATACGGCGAGATGATGGCGCCATCGCCAACGGCATCGTCCTCCTGCGACAGCTTGTTGTAGTACACATCAAAGCGGCCGTTCGGTATGACCAGGCCGAGATCGGCACCCCAAGCACGGCTCTTCACGTCATCGCCGGCTACACCCAGCAATTTGGCCTGGGTATCCACCAGCGTGTTGTCCGATCCACCTGTTTCGGTCAACAGCTGAGCGCCGATAACGGGATTGAAACCGGTGCCGGTATTGAACACATAGCTGCCGTCGGCATAACCCATGTGCGCGAAATCCATGAAGTCGTAGTACCAGCCCTGTACCTTCAGCCCACCGTTGACGTAGGTGGAGCCCAACGCCCAAGTACCAGGAGCCGAAGGTGCCGTGGCCGGCAGCGGTGCGTTACCGGCGTACAGGGAGTCGCCATGATAGGTGGTGGGGTAGTAGAGGTTGTCATCGAAATAATTGTCCGACGTACGGCTCTTCCAGCCGAAGGTGCGCAGCGCAACGATGTCCCAGCCTGCGAGAGGCTTGAAGTCAGCGGTCAATGCGTCATACGAGGCAGGAATCACTCGCCCATCCATACTGCCCAGCCACGGCGTATCGATGTACTGATAGCCACCTTTCAGCAGCACCCAGCTGTTCTGGTACTGCAGATAGGCCTGACTCAGCGCGGTGAGGGAGTTGCCGGGACCCATCAGCGTGCTATCGATTTTTTTCACGTTGTCCGATTGCGTCTCGAACGAATTGGCGCTCACCAGCGAAGCGCCGAGACTGAAACCGTACAACGAGGCAGTCTTCGCGTTGAGCAGGATCGCAGCGGAAAATGCCTGGGCATTCGGCTTCGCTGCGGTCTGCACGCCGTAGTCGCGATTGAAATCATATACGCGAAGTTGGCCGTCCACCGTGCCTTGAGTAAACAGATCGCTGAGGGTATCGGCGTGCGCGCCGAAACTGAGTGTGCAGAAAAGGGCTGCGATAGTTGCGGTGGCGAGTTTGTTGCGCATGATGATGGGCTCTCGTGATGGGTGTGCGCAGTTTCGTAGCGCGCAGTGGCACGCGATCTGATTCGCGTCAAGTTCGGGCAATCTGGGTATCAACTGTGACAATGTGTCCTGCGTAGGGCATCAATCGGCAGGCACAGACACGCTAGCCCGGCACTAGAAGGCGGCTGCAAACCGGGTTCTCCAACGTACGGCTATCCACGCATCGTCTGCGACAGCGATATGCCTTCCGATGATCAGCGGTATAAGAAACAGCCATGCACCAAACCAGCTAATTCAGTTCAGCTGATCGGTACCCGCAAATGAGCGCTGAGCAGGAAGGCGAGCGGCTACCACTTATCGACGTCGATGTCGTAGAAACCAGCGCGTCGAAAGGGCCCTCGCAATGTCTGAGCTTATGCCGGTCGCATTCGCTGTAGCAGACTCCGTATCCGAGTCATAGGCGATTGACTTCCGTCGCGGTCGCCGGTCAGACCGCTCATCACCATGCGCTTGAACGGCCCAAGGCATGCGCTACCATCCAGCGCCAGTTTGCGCAGCGCCCGTGCCGGGCGGCGATCGTCGGTGTACAACTTGGCCAGCAGTTGCGTCGCCAGATACAGCGGGCGGGTAGCACGACGGTGCTCGCGTTCGTAGCTCTGCAGCAGCTGAGGGTTCCAGATCGGCTCACTGGCGGCTCTCGCCGCACGTAGTTTCCGAGACAGAGTCTCTTGCCCGAGCAATCCGAAGTTGAAGCCATGAGCCGTGACCGGGTGCATTCCGACCGCAGCATCGCCGATCACTGCAAAACGGTCAGCGACGAAGTGTCGAGCGTACACGCCCACCAGTGGGTAAGCGCAGCGCGGGCCGGTCACGTTCATTGCGCCCATGCGTTGTTGGAATCGCGCGGCCATCTCGACGCCCAGTGCGGCATCATCCAGCGCAAGCAGTGCTTGCATTTGCTGTGGTGGTAGCGTCACTACCACGGAGGATGTGTGAGCATCATGCAATGGTAGCAGCGCTAAAGTCTGGCCGAAGGCAAACCACTCCCACGCCGTCTGATCATGCACCCGCTCGTGACGCATTTTGCATACCAGCATGACCTTGCCGAAATCGTGCATGCCGGCAGCGATGCCCGCCTCCCGACGCAAGCTGGAAAATCGACTGTCGGCGGCCACTACTAGCTGTGCTCGCAAGATTTCGCCATTGTCGAGAACGACATCGGCGCCATCGCTGCCGTTGCGTACTGTGGTTACGCTCACGCCAGTTACGATTCGCACCTCAGGCAACTCCGCCGCCGCGGCGTAGGCTGCGCGACGAATCGCATGGTTGGGCAGCAGCCAGCCCATCAGCGATTTCCCCGCTTCTTCGTGGCTGAAAAACAACCCGTCGTGATCATCCCCGTTGAGTACCTTGGCGTCACGTAAGGCGCTGAGCTCCTCCTCGCTCAGCCGTGACCAGAGACCTAATTCAATCAATAGCCGCCGCGAATGATGGGTAATTGCGATTTCGCGACCGTCGTCCAGTGGCGCCCTCAAGGATGCCTCGTCCTGGCGTTCGACCAGCGCGATGCGCAAGCCGCTGCCAGCAAGTGAGCGTACGAAGCACAGCCCGACAGGACCCGCACCCACCACCACGACATCAAACGACATGACTGTCTCTCAATTGCTCAGTGATGCCGTCAAGTTACGCTTCAGCATGCATATGGGCATTGACGTAAATCAAGCCTGCCTGGCTACTGTGACGCAACCGTAACCGAACTAGGTTTAGTCAACGCGGCAGGCGCCGAACGGCCCTCAAGGCGTTAGCGTTTTGCTTCCAAGTCGACAATCGCTCTCACGAAAGCTGGGTCAGGTGCTCCGGAGGCGTCGGTCGTGGCAATTACGCGGCCCTCCGCGTCGAGCAGGGCCACCACCACGTTATGGCTGAAGCCACCACTTGGCAACGGCCGGTAGGCAATGCCCAATACCCCTGCCAGCATGCCTTCATCACCTTCTTCAGGGCGGGCCAGTCGGAACTGCGGCGTTTGCACATGATGTTCGTCCGCCACTTGCCGAAGCATCGCAACGTCGTCGACCGTGGGGTCGAACGTCACCAGTAACACCGGTATTGGTCTTTTCTGCGCGATCGCATGCTCGATGCGTTTCAATGTTTCGATTTCGAGCGGACAGGCCATTTTGCACGAGCCGTAGAACATACCAACGAGACGCGGCTCCCCACGTAGTGAGGCAAACGAGAAGACATCGTTTTGCTGATCTCGCAGTATCAGGGTGGGAATTCCATATATCGAGTCTTTCGGTAGTGGTGTGGCAGCGGGGGGCGAAGCGAATGCCAGCGGTGGAGCAAGCACCAGCCCCATCAGCAGCAGTACATGTAGAGGGAAGCGCATGGTCATTTTCCAGGCAAGTCACGAACACAACGGAAGCCAACGCGCGGTGCGTCATCGGCGGGTTTGAGTGCAGTCAGGGCGGCAACACGCATCATTAGCGCGTATTGGTTCTTGTCTTCAAAGGCCAACGCCGAGCCGCCGCATAGTGCCAATAGGGCGCCGCCGCCAGCAACCCGCGAATCGGCGTTGGGAAACATCGCGGCGTAATCGCCGGTCCACTCCCACAGCAGTTGGTTGAGATCACGTAACCCATAGAAATTGGCGTGATGCTGACCGATCACACCAGGGCGCTCACCGTTACTGGCCAGGATGGCCGACAGCAACGTCTGGTTGCGAGCCTGATCCTGTCTGGCATCACGATGGGTGCCATCAGCGGCACTCACGTATTCCCATTCGTACCAGCTAGGCAGTCGCGCGTGCTCGTTGGCGCAGAAAGCTCGCGCGGCGAACCAACTGACATTGGTCACCGGTTGTTGTTGTGCCGCGGCGCCTAGGATCAGTGGCCCCTGCCACGCTGCTAGGTATTGCGGTCCGGCAAACAGGGGCGACACTCTGCCTCGCTGCCATTGTGGATATTTGCTCACGAAGGTCAGATATTCGGCGTTAGTCACCGGCTCGGCCCGCATCGTGAATGGCTTAATCGCGATACGCGAGGCGCTGCCGTCTATGGCCAAGGCACTTACAAACCGGCCAGCGGGAATGGCCACATAGTCTGCAGCTGTTGCTGCTGGCGATATCGCCAGCAGCAACAGGCATCCGGCGAGCCGGTTTGACACGGATATAGCCTCCTTGGGACGACAGCCGATGGCATCGACACGGTGGTGCGATCGACTCGACCTCAGTTTGGTTTGCCGCCTGCACGGACGGCCTTGACTTCGGCCGGACTGATGCTTCCACCCTTGTTGTTGAAGTTGTTCAACACATAGGTCAATACGTTGGCGATCTCTTCATCGTTGAGGTTCGGACCCTGGGCTGGCATTACCGACTCGTAGCCGGTGCTGTTGACGGTTATCTTTCCACTGAGGCCGTTGAGCACAATGCCGATCGCTCGTTTTGGATCCGCATTGAGGTAATCGGACATCGCCAGTGGCGGGAAAGCCCCAGGCAGACCCATTGCGTTGCCCTGATGGCAGGCGGAGCAGATCTGAGTAAACACACGCTTGCCATCGGCCATGGCCGAGTTTGCATTGGAGACTTCGGCGACTACGGCAACGGGTTCCGCCGCGCCGCTTACCGGACCGCTGGATACTTTATTGTAGATCGCCGGTTGTGGCGGCCCGCTCACCTTGATTTCGCCCAATGCTCCCTGCATGAAGGCACGAGCAATCGAGTGGTCGACCAGCAGCAGGGTCCCCGGTACCGGCGTGCTTAGTTCGACCATAGTGGTGCCACCCGCTGGAACCAGGGTGGTCTGCACGTTATGGTTGATCAAGGTGCCGCCCTCGACATTGGCATTGTCGAAAATGCCGCCGATGACATGGAAGCTAGACACTAAGTTCGGGCCTCCGTTGCCGACAAACAGGCGCACCGTATCGCCCACGTTTGAGGTGAGCGCGTTGGCGCCCGTCAAGGAGCCTTCGCGACCGTTGAACAAAACGTAGGTCGGTTGCTCCAACAGCATTTTCTGCATGTCAAACGATTGCAAGCCGGGTTCGTGGTAGGTGCCAGTGGTATAGAAGTCGCCTTGCGTCACGTAATATTCGTGATCAACCTTGGGCAAACCTTCTGGTGGCTCGACTTCGATCACACCATACATGCCGTTGGCGATGTGCATCGGTACGGGTGCTGTCGCGCAGTGATAGATGAAGGTGCCGGAGCGCAGCGCTTTAAAAGTAAATACGCTCTCATGTCCCGGTGGTGTGACGGTGGAGGCTGCGCCACCACCTGGTCCCATCACGGCATGAAGGTCGATGTTGTGCGCCATGTGCGAATTGGGATCGTTCTTCAGATGCAGCTCCACGGTATCGCCCTGCCGCACGCGGATCAGCGGCCCTGGCGTAGTGCCGTTGAAAGTCCAGAAGTTATAACGCACGCCATCGGCAATTTCCTTGACCACTTCTTGCGTTTCAAGGCGAACGATCACGCGTGCAGGATGATCACGATGAATCGGTGCCGGTACGCCCGGGGGAGCGACCAGCTTCTCCTCGATGGGCGGTCCTTGGGGAGGTCCGAAATCCCCTGTGACTGTTGTGGACCCATTGATCGATCCAGCGGAGTGTGCCGCGTAAGCGGATGAACCGATGTAAGCAGTGATCGCCAACAGGCCAGCGGCAGCCAGTAAAGAGGGCAGCAATCGTGACATAAGGTCTCTCCTTTGTGAGTCCTGGCTTAAGCCTAAATCACTATCTTTTTGCCTACTTGATTTGGATCAGTTTCGAAAGCGACAAATGCTTTCTGCGTCAAGCTGCCGCATAATGCTAGCTCGAAAAACGATCGCCGAAATGGCCGTTCACATGTGGAACCAGGTGGCTCCAGTGCGAGAGTAGTGCCAATTTATGACACCACTAGCCTCAGGGCTTTGGGTTTAAGCGCGGATCAAAGAGGCTGGCGCGCTGGGGAAAAATTGCAGATGACGGCATTGCCGCCTGCATGGCCAATTGCTTCAACAGAGAAAGACTGGATGAAGCTTGGGAGCCATCCATGCCATAGCCTGTTTGTCGAATGCGACAGGCTCTTGGTTCGGGCGCACGGTCACCTGAATTTGGACTCGCTCTCTGCGACACCTAGCTCAGTTAGGTAGCAGACTCTGACCTATCCTGCGCAGCTCGGCTGGATTGTTTAGCACCAGTTCGCGCCCTTCGATTTCAATTAACCCGAGGCTGCGGAAGCGACTAAGAACTCGGCTCACTGTCTCGGCGGCTAGACGGAGATAGTTGGCGATATCGCCGCGTGACATGCTTAGTTGAAAGTGAGTGCCAGAAAAGCCTCGCGTGGCATAACGCTCACCTAGATCCACGAGAAACGCTGCCATGCGTTCGTCGGCGCTATGGTCACCCGCGAGTAGGCTGGCGGCACCCAGCTCCTTGCTGAGCATGCGGAAAAGGTGTTGCTGTACGGCTGGGATACGAGCGGCCAACGCGCTCATGGCCGGGAATGAGAAGCGACAGAAATGTCCGTTCTCCAGCACGATTGCATCGCACGGAAAATGATCCGGATAGATGGCGTTTAGGCCGATTACTTCGCCGGGTAGGTAGAAGCCAAGCACCTGTTCGCGCCCGTCGCGATCAACCATGCTGGTCTTTACTGTGCCAGCACGCACCGCAAAGATTGCGCGAAATGGGTCTCCGTTGTGGAAGACATATTCACCGGCTCGAAACGGTCCTACGTGCTCGACCAGACAATGCAGTGCACTTAGGTCGGACTTGCCATAGCCCACTGCGAGACAAACGCTGGCAAACGCACAGGTACGACAGAAATGGTTTTCATCACCATCATCAGCGATCGGACTGGGTGGTTGGGGCAGGCGGCCTATCTGATCGCTGGAACGCATCTGGGAAGCATCTTTGGTGATCGTGCCATTCATATGGTACGCGAGTAGCGTGCCGTGCTCTCTCGGCCGAGATACGCATCAAAGCACATCGCGATACTACGCAACAACAGCTGTCCACGCGACGTTACACGGATGATACGTGAGTCTAAGGTCACCAATTGGTCATCGGCAAGCAATTGCAGCCGGGCCAGTTCAGTAGCGAAATATTCCCCGAAGATTAGACGATGACGCGCACCAAAAGCATACATGTCCAGCTTACCATGGCACATCAGCTCACTTATCGCTTCGCGACGAATCTCATCGTCCTCGTCCAGCAGCAGCCCACGAACAATAGGCAGGCGGGCATTGTCCAGGGCACTGTAGTAGCCGGTTAGATCCCGGGCATTCTGGCTGTAGCTGTTGCCAATACGGCTGATCGCACTCACACCCAAGCCTACGATGTCGCAGTCGCCATGGGTGGAGTAACCCTGAAAATTTCGTTGCAGTGTGCCCGCCCTTTGTGCGCGTACCAGCTCGTCGTCGGGGCGTGCAAAGTGATCCATGCCGACGTAGACGTAGCCGGCCGAACAGAGCCGCTGCAGCGCTTGACCAAATAAGGCTAGCCGCGTCGCCGGATCGGGCAGTTCGGCCGTGTCGATCTGCTGTTGCGCCTTGAACAGGTGCGGCATATGCGCGTAACCGTATACGGCTACACGGTCTGGTTCCAATCCGATCACTTCCGAGAGTGTATGGTCAAATCCCTGCATCGTTTGCCGTGGCAGACCGTATATCAGGTCTACACTGGCCGACACGAAGCCTGCGGCCCGCCCAGCCTGCAATACCTCACGTGTCTGCTCCACACTCTGAATACGATTGACAGCCTGCTGCACCTCCGGATCGAAATCCTGGATGCCTACCGACAGTCGGTTGAAGCCAAGCTCCGCCAGGCCGTGGATGTAGTTGCCATCGGCAAAGCGCGGATCAATCTCGATGCCGTACTCACGCCGGCTCTCGTGTATGAAGCTGAAGTGCTGGGCCAACGACTCCATCAGCTCGGCCATCCGCGGTAGATCGAGAAAGTTCGGCGTGCCACCACCAAAATGTAGTTGACGCACTGGCCGATCACGGTCGAACAGTGGTGCCAAAAGTTCAATCTCGCGGTACAGCCGTTCCAAGTAGCGGTCGGCCTTGCCGATATCGCGGGTAATTACGCGGTTGCATCCACAGTAGAAGCACGGACTGAGGCAAAAGGGTACGTGAACGTAGAGCGACAACGAACGCGGGATTGGCTCTTCGTTGGACGCGCGGATCACTTCGCGTAGCGTGGCTTCGACGAAATCGCGTCGGAACTGCGGTGCTGTGGGATAGCTGGTATAGCGCGGTCCGTCCGTGTCATAGCGGGCGATTGTCGCCGGATCGAATTCAGGTGCAGTGATGGCTCGGCTCATGTGCTTAGTTTGTGCAGCGCGAGTAGTTCGTGCATTGATTCAGGTCAAAAACCGCGACGAAATGCTGCGTTGCTCCTATCCAAGGCGAGCACCACCATCGGAAATCCAGCTTTACGTCGGTTGGAGAGCATCGCGTGCTATTTGTCAGGCCAATCGCTCCGCAAGCTATCCTGTCTAAGCCTAAGAGGGCAAAACATGAGGTTGGGAATCCCATCCACACTTTACGAGGCCGATGATGTGCACCTCCTTGGAGCAACTAGGCAAGAAGTCATACGCCCTTCGACCCGGTCGCGAACCGCAGCCATGATTGCCGATCAATCGGTACGGCCTCCATATGACACAGATCAAGAATGTCGCCCCGAATGGCGGTCAACATGACAGGTCGTTCTCACTTGAGTTGACGCCGTCATGGCTGAATCTCCATCTTCAAGAGTCAAGCCCGCTATGTTCGCGGAGTTGCCAGCCCTGCTGGCGTCGGCGCCGCATCGGCTGCTGTTTCTGGCCGGCACGGTTGCAGTGCTGCTCAGTATGCTTTGGTGGGCGCTGGAACTAACCTGGATGCGCTTCGGGCTGGGTGGCTGGCCGCAGCCATCGATAGCCCCCGGCTGGGCGCATGCAATGCTGATCCAATACGGTTTGTTTCCGCTATTCATCTTTGGCTTTTTACTGACAGTTTTTCCGCGCTGGCTGAATCGACCGGCGTTGCCGCGCGGGCGGTATGTACCGGTCGCTGGCTGCGTATTCGGCGGTTATGTGCTGGCGAACGTGGGGCTGCTCGACTTGCCGTGGCTGCTCAAGCTCGGCTTCATCGTGATGCTGGCGGGTTACGTGATCGGCTTCTGGACACTGGCGACGGTGTTGCATGCGTCGGGTGAGCGCGACAACCATGCGCGTTCGTGTCTTCTGGCGGTGGGTTTGGGCACGCTAGGGCTTCTCGCGTTCCTGGTCTCTCTGTTCGGCGGTCCGTTCGAGTGCGCTACGCTGGCGATCCGGCTGGGGACATTTGGTCTGCTCCTGCCCATTTTCTTTACGGTAACGCACCGAATGCTACCGTTCTTTAGCGGCAATGTGGCAGCCGACTACAGGGTGATCCGTCCGCGCTGGAGCCTTCCGGTTGTGTGGGTGTTGCTGCTAGTACATGCGCTGTTGGATTGGCGCAATGCGTTGGGCTGGCTGTGGCTAACTGATGTTCCGCTGGCGCTGGTGTTCGCTTGGCACGCGCTGGCGTGGCAACCTTGGAAGGCGATGCGGCCAGGTCTGCTTGCTGTGTTGCATCTGGCATTCGCTTGGCTGCCGTTGGCATTCGTGCTGTATGCGCTGCAGGACGTGATTTACGCGGCCAGCGGTCATCTGCTGCTCGGACGTGCACCTCTGCATGCATTGGCGATTGGTTACTTCGGCTCGATGCTGGTCGCAATGGTGACGCGGGTGACCCAAGGCCATTCCGGTCGGCCGCTGCAGATGGGCGCGGTAGCGTGGCTGTGCTTCGGACTGCTGCAGATCGTCGTGTTGCTGCGCATCCGCGCGGAATTGGGCGGCGATATGTACCTATGGCTGGTGGTCGCTGCGTACGGCTGGCTACTGGCTTTTCTGCCATGGGTGCTGCGTTCGGCATGGATCTACCTGACCCCGCGGGTGGACAACAAGCCGGGTTAAGGTGGCGCCGCCGTCGTCTTGCCAACAACTCACACAGGCTCTCGCTTGATCCATATCAGCGCGTCCAGGATGGGCTACGCGCAGACTCGTTCACCCAGTATTGGGAGAAAGTGATGGCTGTCTGGTATCCATGGATAGTGTTGATACATTTGTCTTGCGCGATCCTGTTTGTCGGTTCGGTGGCGTTCGAGGTGTTGGTGATCGAGTCCCTACATCGACACTTCGACGGGGCCATAATGCAGCGTATCGAACAGGCGGTGATGGCGCGGGCACGCCGCTTCATGCCGCTGGTAGTGATTCTGCTGTTCGCCAGTGGCGGCATGTTGTTCGACATTCGTTGTGCTGGCATCAGCTGTATTGGCACGCGCTTCGGCAACTTGTTGCTGCTGAAGATGCTGCTGGCGTTCGGCGTACTCGGCGTGTTTGTTAATGCGATGCGGGCTATGCGGAGCGGCAGGATGAACGTGTGCCGGTTCCGGCATACCCATCGCGTGGTACTCGGCCTGATGATTGGCATCGTTTTCTTGGCCAAGATCATGTTCTATCTGTAGACGGCCTTCTTCTAATAAGGCGCATCATCTCTACAGTCGCATTCAATGATCAGTCGATCAGTATCGACGGCCAGTTTTAGGCAGTGAGTACGACGGCACCGGTGTTTCAGTAGGTCGGTAGCGATTTAGGGAGATGTTCAAGCCCTACGACTGTGAAACCTGAAGGCGCTGAATCACTCATGTGTCGGGTACACCCGACCCTGGAGCTGGCTCCGGGTGATTGGTGAAGCATGGCTCGCGGAGTGCCTCGACCGAGCTGGGGAGCTACTCTCTGGTGATGCCGACTACGGGCACGACAAAGTTATGTGCTCGCTCATGCAGGCCGAGCCACAGCTTGAGGCTGCGGCCGATGTGCTGGGCATACTCCAGCATCAGTACGGCGTTCGCTTCGTCCAGCTCTTGGGCGCAGGTTTCACGCCACAGGGTAAGCCAGCGGTCAAAATGCTCGGCGAGGATCGGGTGCGGTCGGTGTGCGGCCATCAGGTTTCCGCGACAGCTTCCGATGCGTAATGCTACTGATGACCAGAAGGAGGCAAGTAAGCGCTTGTGCTCGTCCCAGTCACGCACTGCGGCATTGAATACTGGGCCCAGTTTCCGATCGCATCGCACCCTTTCGTAAAAGCGGTCGACTAGCGTAGCGATCGCGAATTCGTCAAGGAATGGTGAGTTCATGCGGAACGTGGTGCATCAGGAGTCGGAATACACGAAAGTAGGGGCGTTTGCCCACAGCACGTATCCGGTACCAGCCGGAAACGTGCTGTGGGCGCCACTTATTGGCTCAGGTTCAGCGTGCCCTTCATCAGGGTCGCGTGGCCTGGGAAGGTGCAGAAATATGCGTATTGTTCGCCAGTCTTGAGCTTGGCTACGCTGATGGTCGCGGAGTCGGATTCGCCACCACCGATCAGCTTGGTATGCGCAATGATTCGGGCGTCGCCCGGCTTCTCATAGTTGCTGGCAGCACCTGCCTGCATGCCGTCGGCAATAACGCCGGGCTCGTCGGCATTGTGGGCCAGCACCCAGTTATGGCCCATCGCAGTCTTCGGTAGCGTACCGGTGTGTTTCAAGGTCACCGTAAAGGTCTTGCAGGTCTTCGGCACGGTGATGCTTTTTTGATTGTATTGCATAGCATCATTGGCTTCGACAGTGGTTGCACACTCAGTGGCCAGCAGTGGGGTGGACAACAGGCCGAGCAGGGTGATCGCAATTAGTTTTCGCATTAGTAGAAGCTCCAATGAGGAATGGTGGGGAAGAAGAGTGGCTTCATTTTGGCGTGCTCATGCGCAGTCAGCCTTGATCTGGGTCAGTGCCAGCGGCAAAGTCCTCTGCCTGCGTGGCCCTTTCCGGAGGCGCTTCGCCCGGAGCCAAATCTTCAAGCAGTGGTAGAACTCCCGGGCTGTCCAGATCGTCAAACTGCTGGTGATTGACGGCCCAGAAGAAAATGACTGTCGCGATCAGCACCACCAGCAAGGTTACCGGGATCAGTACAAGCAGGATGTTCATACGCGCATCTCGCGTTGCTTCGCCGTGGGTTCGCTGACACTGTCGCGACCCACGCGCAATGCGTTGAGCACGACTGCCAATGAGCTCAGCGACATCCCGATGGCGGCGAGCCACGGCGGCACGAAGCCGAGCGCGGCGAACGGCACGGCACACAAGTTGTAGACGAGTGACCAGCGCCGGCTCTGAGCAACCACGAGAGCTACCTGGCGCGCGATCGAGCGTGCTTGCACGAGGCCGTCCAGACCTCCATCCAGCAAGAGCAGGTCGGCATGCGCCTGTGCCAACTCGGTTCCACTACCCAGCGCGGCGGAGACGTCCGCGCCCGCCAGTACCGGCGCGTCGTTGCTTCCGTCACCGACGGCCAAGGTGACGTGATCACGCTGGCGGGCTGCCTGCAGCCGCTGCAGCTTGTCGGTGGGCGACTGACGGCCGTAAGCGTCGTGGATGTCCAGACGAGCGGCAAGCGCGGCCACGCGCGATTTACTGTCGCCACTGGCGATTACCAGCGCGATGCCGTCGGCACGCAGCGCGTCGAGCGTGCGGCGGGCATCTTTGCGTGGCTGTTCGTCGAGATGGAAGGCAGCGATCGGTCCGTTCTGATCGGCCAGCAGCAGCGCATTTGAGAGGCTTGCCGATACCATATGTCCGCTCGGCGCCAGCGCGAAATCGGCGCGCCCCAAACGCAGTGGGCGACCATCGACTTCCCCGCTGATGCCTGCGCCGGCACTGACCTCAACTGCCTGCGCCCGCTGTGGCAGGCCACGCTGGCGGGCGGTGCTGGCCAGCGCACGCGCCAGCGGATGCGAGCTTTCATGGGCCAGTGCGGCGGCCAGCTGCAGCACGTCATCGGGATCATCGCCGCGGAGCGGTTCGATCGCGGCGGTTGCCAGTTGCGGCACGCTGAGCGTGCCGGTCTTGTCGAACAACGCGTAATCGACCCGCGCCAGCGTGGCCAGCGCGCTGCTGTCGGTGACGAGCACTCCGTGTCCAGCCAACACGCCGAGAGCGCGGGTCAGCGTGGCCGGTCGAGTCAGTGCGAACGAGCATGGACAGGCGACCACCAGCACCGCCACCGCCGCTTCGAACGCGCGCGCTGGGTCCACCAGCATCCAGCCCAGCGCCGTCAACGCGGTCAGCAGCAGTACGCGGCCGATAAAACGGCCGACTTCGCGTTCGCCCCCGGGCGCGGACACCATGCGCGCCTTGCGCGTACGCGTGCTGAGCGCGCTCAATCGGGCGGCAGCTGTCGCCTCGCCGGTGTGTTCCACGAGCAGCTCGGCAGGGCCGACCAGCAGCATGCTGCCGGCAATCAGCCGCTCCCCGCGCTGACGCTGCACGTGGAGCGATTCGCCCGACAGCAAAGCCTCGTCCACCTCGGCCATGGCGCTCTCCAGCACGCCGTCTGCCGGTACCGTGGTGCCCTCGGCGATGTGCACGTGATCGCCAGCAACCAGCTCGATCGCGGCCACCGTTTCCAGGCTGCCGTCTGCATGCCGACGCTCCGCCAGCAGCGGTGCGGCATCGATCACCGCATCGCCAAGAGCACCACTGCGATGCCGCGCGCGCAACTCCACGTAGCGTGCGGCCAGCAGCAGAAACACAAACATGCTGACCGAATCGAAGTAGATGTCGCCGCTGCCGCGCAAGGTGTTGATCGTGCTTGCGAGAAATACCAGCAGCACCGCGAGCGTCACCGACAGGTTGATGCCCAACTGGTGGCGGCGCAGTTCGCGCAGTGCGCCGACATAGAACGGCTTGGCCGAATAGAACACCACGGGCACGGTGGACAACAGACTCAGCCAGCGGAACAGGCCGCGGGTAGTGAAATCGACGAAGTCGACGACGCCGATGTAGATCACGAACGCATAGGTCATCACCTGCATCGCGAACATGCCGGCGACCAGCAGGCGCTTCAATGCGTCATGCGATTCGCGCGAACGGGCGTCGTCGATGCTGTCATGCCGCAGCGGTTGCGCCCTGCAACGTGCGCCAGTGAACGCCTCGAGCAGAACCGGCAGTGATGTGTGCTGCCTGTCCCACACTACCCGTACGCGCTTGGCCGGTGCGTCGATGGCCACCCGCTGCACGCCGGGCAACCCGTGGATGAGTTGCTCCAGTCGCAATACCTGCTGCGCGTTGTGCAGTCCTTCGACCCGCAGAGCGATCTCGCTATGACCATCTCGGCGTGTACGCAATACCTGCGCAGCCAGTTGCGGCTGGACCCATGCCGCATGGGTACTCATGGTGGAGGGCCGTTGCTGCTATGGCTGCTGCTTGGCACCCCGAACACGGTGTGCGACGTGTCCACCGGGATATCGGCGTGACGGGAGCTCACCACGATCAGCCATACGCACCCGGCCATCGATGCGGCGAAGACCACCACACCAAGCCACAGCACCGGCTGGCGATACCAGCTCGATGCGCTGGATAAATCGCGGGCGTCATGGCGTGGCATCATCGCGGTGCGACAGGTGGTAGACATAGGCGGCCAGCACGTGGATCTGGTCGTCACTGAGGCGGCGGCTCCACGCCGGCATATGGCCCTGCCTGCCGCCACCGATGGTGGCTTCGATATCGGCAACGCTGCCACCGTGCAGCCAGATGTGGTCCGTGAGATTGGGTGCGCCAAGCGCCTGGTTGCCCTTGCCATCCGGGCCGTGACAGGCGGCGCAGGTGACAAACAGCGGCTTGCCGGCCGCCGCCTTGGCAGCATCGTACGGTGAGCCGGACAGACTAAGCACATATTGGGCGAGATTTTTCACGTTGTCCTCGCCCAGACTCGCCCACGGCGGCATGACACCGGCACGACCATCGTGGATGCTTGCGGTGATCGACTTACCGTCGCCGCCGTACAACCAGTCGGCGTCAGTGAGATCGGGCGCACCAAGTTTTTGATTGCCCTTGGCGGTGCGCCCATGGCAGGCCGCGCAGTCGTCGCCGAACAATTCCTTGCCCATCTGCTGGGCGGCTGGATCGCCAGCGAGTTGCTCGACTGGGTACAGCTCGAAGCGCTTCATCTCCTCGGCGAACGCGACATTGTTGCTGGCCACGTTGCGCGCCAGTTCGCCATGCGAGGTCCAGCCCAGTAAACCCTTGAAGTTGCCGAAGCCAGGGAACAACGCCAGATACGTGAAGCCGGCGATGAACATGCTGGCCGACATCAGCAACCACCAACGCGGCAGTCGTCGCACACCCTCGCGCAGCGCACCGTGTGCCCAGATGTGGCCACTGGTGCCGTCGGGCAACGTCGGTATTTTTACCCACGGTCCCCACAGGAACAGGAACAATGTAATGCCCAGGTTGAACACCACCAGGAACATGACCCACAACGACCAGCCTGTGCTCATGGACGACTCTCCCGTGTGCCTGCCTGCGTGTCGGCAGGTTGTTCTTCCGTATCTTCCTGCATCGGCAACTGGGCCATCTGGTCAAACACTTTCTTGTGGCGCTTGCGCCAAGCCCAGATCCAGATACCAATGAAGGTGATCATCATGGCCAGGATGAAAGCGCCCGCGATCTGTCCCCATACCGGACTCATGGTTGGCCTCCATCGCTGGCTTCCGCCGAGGTTGTCTTCGTCGGCTCATTTTTAATACCCAAGCCCTGCAGATAGGTAATCAGCGCGTCCATCTCGGTCTTGCCGTTCACCGCCGCTGGCGCGCCGGCGATGTCCGCGTCGCTGTACGGATCGCCCAATCGGCGCAGCGTGCGCATGCTGGCCTGGATCTCCGCCGCATCGAGTTTCTTGTCGGCCAGCCAGGGGAAACCTGGCATGTTTGATGGCGGCACCACCTGCCGGGGGTTCATTAGGTGCATGCGCTGCCAGTCATCCGAGTATTTGCCTCCGACACGAGCTAGATCCGGTCCGATACGTTTGGAACCCCACAGGAACGGACGGTCGTAGACCGATTCGTCGGCGGTGGAGTAGTGACCGTAGCGCTCCGTCTCGAAACGCAGCGCGCGGATCATCTGCGAATGGCACAGATAACAGCCCTCTCGTACGTAGATGTCCCTGCCAGCCAGGCGCAGCGGGTCGTACGGTTTGACCCCGGACGGCGCCTTGATCGTATGTGCCTCGATGAACAGCGGTGTGATTTCAGCGAGGCCGCCGAGCGAGACCATGATAGCGATCAGGATGCCAAGCAGGCCGACGTTTTTCTCGATGATTTCAAAATGCTTGTATGCCATGTCGTGATCCTCAACCGGCAGCCGGCAAGGGGGCCGGTACCTGATTGGGCACCGGCTCCGGGATCGGCACGGGAATCGGTTTGATCAGTCGGGCACGGGCGTCTGCTGCGGTGTGCCACAGATTCCAGGCCATCACCACCATGCCAGACAGGATCAGCAGGCCACCGGCCCAGCGGATCAAATACATCGGCTTGATCGCAATCAGACTGTCGAGGAAGGAATAAGTGAGCGACCCATCCGGGTTGGTGGCGCGCCACATCATGCCTTCGGTGATGCCGGCGGCCCACATCGAGCAGATGTACATCAGCGTACCCATCATGTGCAGCCAGAAATGCGCTTCCATCGCGCGATGCGAGTGCATGGCGGGTCGACCTAGCGCACGAGGCGCCATCGCGTAAAGCGAGCCGATGGTGATCATCGCGACCCAGCCGAGCGCACCCGAATGTACGTGGGCGATTGTCCAGTCGGTGTAGTGCGACAACGAATTCACCGTCTTGATCGCCATCATCGAACCTTCGAAGGTGGCCGCGGCGTAGAACACCAGCGACATCACCATGAACTTGGCGGCCGGGTCGGTCTTCAGTCGCCACCACGAGCCGTTGAAGGTGAGTAGCCCGTTAGCTGCGGAGCCCCAGCTGGGCATCAACAGGATCAGCGAAAATGCCATACCCACCGACTGCACCCAGTCGGGCAGGGCGGTGTACATAAGGTGGTGCGCGCCTGCCCACATGTAGACCGAGATCAGCGCCCAGAAATTGACGATCGAGAAGCGATAGCTCCACAGCGGCTGCTGGGCCTGCCGCGGGACGAAGTAATACATCATGCCGAGGAAGCCGGCCGTGAGAAAAAACGCTACCGCGTTATGGCCGTACCACCACTCCACCATGGCATCGACCACGCCCGAATAGATCGGGTACGACTTCCACATCGACACCGGCAGCACGAGACCGTTGACGATATGCAACAGGCCGACCGCGATGATGAAGGCGCCGTAGTACCAATTCGCGACATAGATATGGCGGATGCGCCGGCGCGTCAGGCTGGCGAAGAACACCACGCCGAAGCTGACCCATACCACGGCGATGAGAATGGCGACGATCCACTCGGGCTCGGCATATTCCTTGCCGCGGGTCGCGCCCAGCGGCATCGACACCATGGCCAGCACGCAAATCAGTTGCCAACCCCAGAATGTGAACTCGGCAAGCCGGCCCAGCGCCAGCCGCGCCTGACCGGTACGTTGCACCACGTAATAGCAGGTGCCCATCAACGCGCAGCCGCCAAAGCCGAAGATCACCCCGAAGGTGTGGTCAGGACGGATGCGACTGAAGGTCAGCCATGGGATATCAAAATTCAGCGCGGGCCACATCAGCTCCGCGGCGGCGTAGACGCCTACCGACATGCCGATGATTCCCCATACCGCGGCGCCGAGCAGAAACTGGCGCACGACCTTGTCGTTGTAGTACTCGGTATTTGGCATGGCACCCCCTAACTATGGTTGGAGGTATTCTGACAACGCTGTTCAGCCGACTATTGATCTAGATCAAGTCGCTTCGGCTCCCTGTTACGCAGGATCGGAACCAATTCCTCATCATTGTGTTAGGCAACGCTCAATGGGTTCGCCGCACCGCTTCAGATGGCACGCGATTCGTTGACCGTCTACAGTGATGCCATTGCACCAACCTCACGTTGAACGGGGCAGTCTCAATGTTGGTAAGGGAAGGAAACGCGCGAAGCAGCGATGTCGATCGTCGCCTTGCCTGCACCCTGGCCGCGATTGCCGGAGCGCTGAACACGGCTGCTTTTCACGCAGTAGGTTTTTTCTCCGCCAACATGACTGGGAACGTTTCGGCGCTCTCCGATCACGCCGCACTGGGAGAGTGGTTGCTAGGCATGTTCTATTTGTCGATTGTCTTGGCTTTCGTGCTGGGCGCTGCGGTGTCGACCTTGCTTATTAATGCGGGCAAGCGTCGACGCATTCGTAGTATCTACGCTGTCAGCATCCTCGCAGAGGCAGTTTTGATGGCGTTGCTTGGATGTGCCTGTCTCTGGCTTCCTCAGGCTAACCGTGGGCCTACATTGATCCTGGGGTTGAGTTTTCTTATGGGTCTGCAGAATGCGGTCGTCACCACGATTTCTGGTGCGCGTGTGCGAACAACCCATGTTTCCGGTATGTCGACGGATATTGGCATCGAGTTGAGCATGCTGTTCGACATCGCTCGTGGCCGCGAGCTTGGGGTGGATGCTGCGCCCTATCAGCTGAAGCTTCGGCTTCATGCACAGACGGTGCTTTCCTTCCTGGTGGGCGGGATCATCGGTGTAATGGTCTATCAGGCGATCGGCGGACGTCTTCTCTTCGCCACGGCGTCGGTTCTTCTGGCCCTCTCGCTACTAGGTATCTGGCAGGCGCTTCGGGGCGACGTGTCGGTGCCACAAGCCTGATACGACGATCATGCGTGCATGGGATCTCAATGTCGACGCTTACGAGATAGAACCACGATCCGCTGCAAATAGCGGATCGGGGGCATGCAAGACTATGCCGTAGAACGACAATACCGCTCCCAGTCGTTCATCAACTTGGCGCGCCGAGTCAGCAAGTCACCACGTTGATAGGCTGCTTCTGAGGCATCTTTGAGGAGATGCGCCAATGCCTTCTCAATAACCTCGCGCGAGTGCTTCGTAGTCTCTGCTGCCCAGTCACGAAAGCTGGATCGAAAGCCATGGGGTACGCAAGGCCTCTTTTCCCTCGGATCCATGTGTCCGGTGCCTCCCTTGGCAATATCTGAAGCGTGCATGCCTTTTATCAGCTTCTCGCCCGCGGCTGTGGTTAGGGGTTGACCTTTGACGCTAGGGAACACATGGCCGGATGGAACGACCAGCTTGCCCTTCACTTTCGGTATCAACGAACGTAGCAACTCGATTGCTGCAGGTGATAGGGGCACTCGATGTTCCTTTTCCGCCTTCATTCGTTCAGCCGGAATGATCCAAAGGGCTTTTGCTAGGTCGATCTCATCCCATTGCGCACCTGCAGATTCGCCTGGCCGCGTAGCCGTCAGAATTTGCAGCTCCAGCACGCGAGCGGATAACCCTTGGTGCTGGCGAAGCTTTGACATAAATGCAGGAATCTCAGCGTAGGGCAAAGCGGGCCTGGGTTTGACCTTTTGTACTTCACTGCGTTTAGGCAGAAGGTGATCCAGATGGTTACGCCACGCCGCGGGGTTGTCACCGGTTCGGAGTTTGCGAACCGTTGCCCACGCCAGCACCGACTCGATCCGCCCCCGTAATCGGCTTGCTGTCTCGGTCTTTGTTGTCCAAATGGGGTTTAGACAGAGCATAACGAGCTCCGTATCGACCCTATCGACCGGCACATCCCAGATCGGTTTGCAGTAAGTCGCGAGCGTGCTTTCCCACTGAGCAGCATGCTTGGCATTCTTCCAGCCGCTGCGATGCGCTTCGATATACAGACCGGCACAGCGACCGAACGCCACCGTTCGCGCCTCGGTTAGTCGTTTCTGCTGCTGGGCCGATTTGCGATCGTCAATGGGGTCGATGCCATCGGTGACCATCTGCCGGCATTTCATGGCGCGCTTTCTAGCGTCACTCAGCCCAAAAGAATGGAAGGCACCTAAGCCCATCTCTCGGGCGCGACCGTTGATCTGGTAACGAAATACCCATGACTTGGAGAGGGAAGCAGAAATCTGGAGATAGAGGCCGCCGCCATCGCCCAAGTACCCGGGTGTTTTGGCTTTGCGAACCTTCAGGTCGGACAGTTTTTCGAGTGCGCGAGCCATTGGCTACCCCTGTTTCTACCCATGATCATACACTGGATTTGGTTGAACGCCTTTGGGCGTGTTTGGACATATTCACGCTGTAAACGGCTTGGTTAAGCCATTTGTGAGGACTTGTTTGGACAGGACTGGACTACAGGCTGACGGACTCTCTCTCCGCCAAACAGACAAGCCGCAGAGAACATTCTCTGCGGCTTTTTTGTGTCCAAAATTCGGTTCAGGGTCAGAAGACTGCGCGCACCCAACAGGCATCACAGAACCAAGCTTCGATGATCACGTCACCATCTTTTCAACGCGCGAATAGCAACTAGGCGATCCCCTTTGCATCATGGTCGAATGCGCGCCGTTGCCCGTCGACGCCCTCGACGGTAATCAGGGCCTCGTCGCCGCGATGCTTTACCTTCCGGGCTGCGCCGACGGCAAACCTGATTGCGTCAACGCGGGTTTTGAATTCCGGATGGCCACCGTTGCTCACTTGCACGAGCCACATACCTTTCGCGGGCGAATAGGGAACGTCAAAGATGATCATGCCTATAACCTGACAACGTCTCAGTGAGCAGGCCGTAAAAGTCGGCGCAGCATCATTGTCAATGTTCACATTTTAGAATGATGGATCCCAGCCAGCTCGTCAGAATTGATGAGTGGTTCCTCGTTGACTTCACTCGCCTCATTCTTTCATTTAAATACTGTAGGCAGAAATGAACGATATAGATCCTTTTCCCTTTCTGGGTGGTGGTTCCAAACTCGGCGAACTGATCCGAGCCTTCGACTGGAAGAAAACCGCCTTGGGAGAGCTGAGCCAGTGGCCTGGATGCTTGCGAGCGGCTACATCTCTGGTTCTGCGTTCCGACGCGCCGATGACCCTTCAGTGGGGAACTGAAGGCTGGATGCTCTACAACGACGCCTACTGCGACATCGCCGGCGCTCGTCATCCCGGCTTGCTTGGCCAGAAGGTCAGCGACAGCTGGTCGGAAATAGCGGACTTCAGGACACAAGTAGTGAAGGATGTACTTGATGGAAACACCGTCAATTACCGCGATAAACACGTGGTGTTGCTACGTCATGGCGAGCCTGAGGACGTCTGGCTCGACATCAACTACAGCCCAGTGGTTGATGAGGCTGGAACACCCGTCGGAGTGTTTGCGGTCGTCAAGAATGCCACTGAGCGATTTCAAGCAGAGCAGCGCCTTCGCATGGCCCAAGAAGCTGGCGGAGTGGGCACGTTTGAATGGTATCCGGACTCCGGCCGCCTTGATGTTTCTGATCAATATCGACGCATATGGGGATTGAGCGCCGACGTCGAAGTGACAGATGGTTTGCTGGCCATGCTTGCACACCCTGATGATCGACATGCCGTCGTGGGGCCTCAACGCTACGACTTGCCCAATCCCATCGCTTATTCGGAATGCCGGCGCATCGATCCGATCACGGGTGAGATTCGATGGATCGCGCGCCGAGGCGAGGTGGTTTCTTTGGATGGTGTGAACCAGCGTTACGTCGGTATCGTCATGGATGTTACCGACCGAAAAAGGTCTGAGGACGCCTTGGCCGAGAGCGAAGCTCGTTGGCAGCGCCTAGTCGAACAGATGGATATCAAAGAGGTTCGGCATCGTAATGTTCGCATTCTCGTGAAGAAGCTCGAGCTCGAAGCAAACCGCGGCGGAAAGTACGCTGGGGGCCTGACGATGTTGGCCGAGATGCTCGGCAAGTCAATAGCACAGGTCAGCCGATTTGCGGCCCAAAAGCCCAGCGCGCACATCGGAGATCGGATCGCCCGCGAAATTGAACAGGCCTTTGGAAAAGAACGTGGGTGGCTGGACCATGTGCAATGGTGCGCAGATTTGGCTGATGTTGAGTCCGATCAGTAAATCTCGTCCATCTGACTCGCTCAACGTTTAGCCTGATCGATCGACGATTTCAGGGCTATCAAGGAGCAGGGTAGGGCCTTTCTTTAAGTTGTGCGGCGAAGTGGACGGCGTTGGAAGCCAGCGTCTTGATGGTGCTTGCAAGCTTCTTCGGGGTTCGATCAAGATCTATGTAGTTGATGCTTCCCACCGCGTTCCCAACCCAGTAAGCGGAACTTCCTCCTGGGATGGCAAAGCCAATATCAGCGAGTGCCTGATAGAGCTCCGCCGTCACATGATGCGCGCTATGCTCATTGCCAACCATCAGGCCGGAGGCTCGTCGTCTCCCAAGTAGTCGAGCATGTCCAGTGCATTGGACGTGGCATGGCCCAGTGCAGTGTTGTCGAAGATGCACCAGCGCTGGGCGGTGTGCGACGCGGGTCGCCGCAGCTTGAGGGAAATCCGGTGCAGAGTCGCCTCAGGGTAGCTGTCGTAATAAATCCGCGGCGACCCGTGCAGACGCAGATATTGCAAGGCCGGATCACCCGCGGGCACCGCCGCCCTCGGCAGGGGCGCGGGATCGGCGGCGACGCGGCTAATGTCGTGGTCTATCAGCTGGCGATCCACTGCGTGCGCGAACCAGGAGACATGGCGAGGCTCACATGCCACAGGGCCAAGATGCAGACGACGCAGCATCTCGAAAAACGGCAGCGCTACCGACGCCGTGTACGCGAGACCTGGCGGCAGCTGCAGAAGCAGGCAACCGAGTTTTGAACCGAGCTGGTGAACCTCGCTCAAAAAGGCGTGCAATGTTGTACTGCATTCGAACAATCGTGCTTGGTGGCTGATGGTGCGTGGCATCTTCACTGCGAAGCGGAAATCGCCTGGTACCGAGGACGCCCAGCGCGCGTAGGTGGCGGGCTGGTGCGAACGGTAGAATGACGAGTTGATTTCCACCCCGTTGAACACCTGCGCGTATCGTTGCAGGTGGCTACCGTCCTCTGGAAATCGTTCTGACGAAGCCTTCGGAATGGCCCACCCCGCACAGCCGATGTAGAGCTGCGGCCGAATCGTTGGTCGCATGCTGGCTTGTTGTAGTGATAGTGGGTGTTCTTCGGTCAAGGCGAATGTCAGCGGCTGCGTGCTGGAAACATGGTGACAACGTGGTGAGGTGTACGTGAATCGATTTGCCTAACGACCAGATCGTTGATTAAAGGGGTGGTACCGGCGGGACCGACATCCCTTGGATGGCGCTTGCGATGAAAGAAGATGTACTGACGGATCCAATACCGGTAGGCCTCTTCTGTGCGTCGGCTTAGGTGCCGTCGGCGGCAAACAATTGAGACCTGGTCCATAAGACGAGGTGTGGCTGGTGCAGGGACTTGCTCACCCCATGAGGGTCACTCCAGTGGGGGTAAAGGGTGACACCCTAGCGCTTAGTGTGTGACGATCTCAATCGGGGTTTGCGTTGGTTGTATAGCCCGACTCAGGGTGAGGAACGTCAAGCGCATCAGCGGGATAGAGGTTCTGGTCCTGGGTGACGCGAGATGTATAACCCGACCCAGGTCGGTCTATTAGGTAGTTAGGGCTCAACTGAATGGACGAGGCTGCACATACTTTTCGAAAGTCACGCATCGACTTGCTAAAGTTTTTTGCATCAGCCGAGAAGCAACGCAATTTTCAAAGTGAGGTCTGTCGCAGCGACGGCTATGCCTTTGACGAGTTCGTTTGTTGGTGGGTTGATGACTTTCATCCAGAGAGCAATCTCTTTTCTTCTGCCTTCAACGCCAAAGAAGTAGCTGTACTGGCCAGCTTCAATGTTACGTTTGAGCATGCGCTTTCGAAAATCGGAGACCGCGTAGCCAATGTCGATCGCCTTCTTTCGTTACCAGCTTGGCAGGTTGTTATGGCAGCCGCACTAGTAGCCTATGCCGCGCTTGAGCCCTAACATCTCGTTCAAGGCGGACGGCTTCGCCGCCGCTTAACTCCAGCGTTAGTCGGTTGCTCATGTTGGTCTTTCGTAGCGTGTGTTTCGCCCAGCTTCGCGGCAACTTGCAATGTTTCGCTTCGGCAGTTTTTTCCTTAGCGTTGCGGCAAGCCATCGGCCTTCAGAGCTGGTAGTTTTGGGGCAGTCGGTTGCTCAAGGTTCTGCGCTCATCCAAGCCCAGTTGGCTCAAGCGCAACTCGTCGCAACCGTCTAACATCTCATTCAAGGCGGACGGCTTCGCCGCCGCTTAATTCCAGCGTTAGGTCGCAATGACACAAACCGAATCGCGCATCTGGAAGAGCTTGTGGTGGGCCTACTTCGTTGTAGTTGCCCTCACAACAGTTTCGTCGTGGTTTGGCATTCACTCGCTGCTGGATGCGTTGTTAGCTGTCTTCAACGCTTACGCACTTGTAGGTCTGTGGGGCTACTTGCGTCGCATCTCTATAGGCTGGCGCAAATTTTGGATCGTATATTCCTTCCTGTTCGCAGTGCAGGCTGTGTACGGCGTTGGCCTAGTTGCTTGGCTCGCGTGGCAGTCGCATGCTGCCATGTACTACTACATGCTTGTTGCGGCAATTTTGTTGTGCATTCCTCAGTGCTTGGCGCTTTGGCGTTACGGGTTCCGTAGTTCCTCTATCTGGCAGGCTGCGCAAGTTGCGGCCTAACATTTCGTTCAAGGCGGACGGCTACGCCGCCGCTTAACTCAAGCGTTAGGCGGTTGCTCGTGTTAGTTCTTCGTGTCGTGTGTTTCGCCCAGCTTCACGGCAACTTGTAGCGCTTCGCTTTGGCAATATCTTTCCTTAGCGTTGCGGCAAGTCTTCAGCCTTCAGAGCTGGTAGTTTTGGGGTAGCCGGTTGCTCATGTTCTGCGCTCGTTCTGGCCACAAGTCATCGCTCAAGCGCGTCGTGTCGCACCCGTCTAACATTTCGTTCAAGGCGGACGGCTTCGCCGCCGCTTAACTCTAGCGTTAGGTGCCCAAGGTGAAACTCCGCACTTTGACAAAGGTTTTCATCTTCCTTGTAGGCGTGTGCATCGCCTTGCTCGGAGTAACCTGGGTCTTCGTAGCGGCATCGGGCGCGGTCAAAACCGATCCTGTCGCTGGCTATGTTGCTGGTGCTGGGTTTTTGTTGGCTGCAGCACCACTTCTGGCATTTCCATTTTCTGTCGGTGTCGCCAAGTCCTTGCTTGTTCTTGTCATGTTCGTTCTTGCATTCGGCATGCTTTGGTTTGCTTTCCAGCCCAACTCACCTGCCAGTCATCCAGCGCTTGTCCAAGTGGCTGCTATTGCATTTGCTGTAATGTTGCTCGCACGTGTTGTGCTGGTTCTGCGCCGTAAACGTTCCGCGTTGGGCACCTAACCATTCGTTCAAGGCGGACGGCTACGCCGCCGCTTAACTCCAGCGTTAGGCCGCATGAGCAACCTCCTTACTGACGCACTCCTTTTCGCTACGCTGGCCTTCTTTGGCGTTCACGTCGTGCTCGTAGGAATCCTCACGCCAAGACTGCCTGCGGCGTCACAACAGGTTCTTTGCGCGTGGGCCAGCGTTCGCGGCGGCCAAGTCCTCTCTCTCAAGTTCAAATATCTGCTGCCTTGGGTTTCCTTGCCGCCGCTCTCAAGAGGTCAATTTTTGCTTCTAAGGTCGGCTCAAGCATCCGCTTCAATTGCTATGCTGGCGCTGCTCGCCATGATTCTGTCGGCCATTTCAATGGCGTAGTACCATCGGCTGCGCGCGGTGCGGCCTAACAATTCGTTCAAGGCGGACGGCTTCGCCGCCGCTTAACTCCAGCGTTAGGGGGCTTGTGTGGATTGGTCGCAACTCGACGACAAGCAACTGCTAGGCGCTTACTGCTCGTTGATGTCCGCGCTAAGAGACCGCGGCATTGTGCGCAGCTCAAACAACCCCGTGGCTGACTACACCGAGACTCTTGTATCTCGCGTTCTAGGGCTTTCGCTTGAGTCGCAATCGCAAGCTGGCTATGACGCTCGTGGCACTGATGGCACCAGGTATCAAATCAAGGGCCGCAGACTCACGCCGCACAACAAATCAACCCAGCTCAGTGCGCTTCGTAACTTGGCACTACGCCCATTTGATACTCTGGCGGCGGTCGTCTACGCGACAGATCTATCCGTTCTCTATGGCGCTCTGATCCCAATTGAGGTCGTCGCAGAGCTAAGTCGCTTCTCAACGCACAGCAATAGTCATATCTTCTTGTTCCGGCGCAACGTCCTAGAGGATTCTCGCGTCACAGACATCACTGCTGCGCTGTCCGCCCCCTAACAATTCGTTCAAGGCGGACGGCTCCGCCGCCGCTTAACTCCAGCGTTAGCCTTTATGACCCCAGAGCAAGAGGTCGCCCGAAAAAAGCAGCTCGTTTCTGCTGCCAAAGCTCTGCTGTCCTTGCAAGTAGGCATCAGTGTCGGCTGCGTGCGTATAAACAGGGTTCTCCTCCAGCTGGCTCTTCAAGGCGATGAACGGTATCGAATCTTTCATCAATTCAATCGGGCAACTCTTGGCCTGCCTATTGGCAACGAGCGCCTGCTTTGGGCACATCCGGCGCTGTTGGAGCATGATGCGAAGCTCGCGAAAGTCGAGGCGGAGTTCAGGCCAAAGCTTCTTAGTGCTTGCATCGCTATCATCGGCGAGTATGGCTAACAACTCGTTCAAGGCGGACGGCTTCGCCGCCGCTTAACTCCAGCGTTAGAGGGCACATGATCCTTCTGTCGGCACTGCTAGCAATTGTCTTCGGCGCCCTCGCACTTTTTGGAGTTGTGCCAGGAATCGGGTCGCCGCTTGTCGGAGCAATCTTTGGCGCAAATGCGCTTATTCGGCTTCGTCGTCCAGGTGCAAAGCCATCGAGGCAAGCGTCCTACGCTGCGTGGTTTGGCATTGCTCTCTGCGGTATTGCCATAGTCGTTCTAGTCGCGGGGGTGTCTCGGGGTGCCCTCTAACCATTCGTTCAAGGCGGACGCCTCCGGCGCCGCTTAACTCCAGCGTTAGGCATCTTGAGGACAGTATGCAGCGAGTCACCATCCCCTTAAGCAAGTCAAAACTCTTGTTTCTTTTGTTGGTCTCTTGCGCTTTTGTGGTGGGCGGCTATTGGATGTTCACCATGGACG
>NZ_MUNT01000013.1 GCF_002001175.1 Rhodanobacter sp. C03
GTGGAAGAGGTTTCGGCCAATGCGACCCCGGCAGCGCCACCGGCACCGCCGGCACCACCTGCGGCTCCGTCGGATATCGCGGCGGGTTCGGATCTCAGCTATGGCAGCCGACCGGATCCGCATTACCCGCCACAAGCCGTACGGCAACACCATGAAGGTACGGTGACTCTGCTGATCCTTGTCGGCGTCGATGGATCGCCGAAGGACATCAAGGTGGAGAAATCGAGTGGTTTCCGCGAGCTCGATCGTGCGGCCATGGATGCGGCGAGAAACTGGCGTTTCAATCCAGAGGTTAAAAACGGAAAGAAGGTTGAGGGTTACGCCCGCATTCCAATCACCTTCAATCTCGGCGGTCAGATGTAATTCACCTATCAATCAGCTGTAATCCAGCTCCAATGGATTACAGTTACAGTTCACGCTTGACTTCCCTAGGGTAGCGTTATGTTCCTACAGACTCCTGCAACAACCGATGCCGCACAGGCCATGGGTGGCAATACCAACGCTGAAGCCATGAAACAGATGGGTTTTGGCAACCTGATGCAGAACTTCGACTGGCTCGGCTGGGTCGTCTTCGTCACGCTGGTCGTGATGTCGTTCCTGTCGTGGTACTTCATCATCGCCAACGGCATTCGCAATGCCACGGTGAAGGCTCGTGCCGACAAGGTGATCGACGGCTTCTGGGGCAATAGCTCCACCCAGGACGCAATCCGCGAACTGGAATCGCAGCCCAAGAGTGAACCATTCTCCAAGATCGCGCTGGACGCTGCTTCGGCGGTAGCCCATCACCAGCAGAGCACGGCGGGCACGACCGGTCGTCTGGCCGAATCGCTGAGCCGCTCGGAATTCATCGACCGCGCCCTGCGTCAGGCTGTCGCTCGCGAGAGCCTGCGTCTGGAAGGCGGCATGACCCTGCTCGCCACGGTCGGCTCGGCCGCACCGTTCGTCGGTCTGCTCGGTACCGTGTGGGGCATCTATCACGCGCTGATCGGCATTGCCGCTACCGGCAACGCGTCGATGAACGCCGTTGCTGGCCCGGTGGGCGAGGCGCTGATCATGACCGCGTTCGGTCTGTTCGCCGCGATCCCGGCCCTGTTCGCGTACAACTTCTTCAGCCGTTCGAACCGTCTGACCTACGCCCGGTTCGACGAATTCGCGCATGACCTGCACGACTTCTTCGCTACCGGCTCGCGCGTCGAAAGCCAGAAGTGAGGGATTGACCCATGGCGATGAGCACTGGTGGCAATTCCGGTGGTCCGATGTCGGAAATCAATGTCACGCCGCTGGTCGACGTGATGTTGGTACTGCTGATCATCTTCATGATCACCGCGCCGCTGATGTCGCACTCCATCACGATTGATTTGCCCACCGCGAATCCGAAGACCAAGGATGAGGATCTGCCGACTCCGCCGCTTGATCTCGCAGTCAAGTCGGACGGCAGCCTGTTCTTCAATGACCACCCGGTCACGGAGTCCGAGCTGAAGGCACAGTTTGCGGTGGAAGCACAGAAGTCGCCGCAGCCGGAATTGCAGATACGCGCGGACAAGTCGACCGAGTTCAAAATTGTGAAGAAGGTGATCGGCGATGCCAAGGATTCGGGCATGGTGCACGTCGGCTTCATGACCCATGACGCGCCGAAGGGGTGACGAGAAATGGCCTTCACTACCAAAACCAGTGGACCGATGTCGGACATCAACGTCACGCCGCTGGTCGACGTGATGCTGGTGCTGCTGATCATCTTCATGATCACGGCGCCGATCCCGGCGCTTAAGATCAAGGTCGATCTGCCGCAGCCGAACCCGAATGTCATCAATCCGCCCAATCCGCTGGATCCGATTCATCTGAAGATCGATCAGGCCGGTGCGTTCTACTGGAACGACACGCCGGTCGACGAACTGGGCTTGAAAGCCCAGCTCGCAGTGATCGCCCAGCAGAGCAATCAGCCGGAAATCCAGATTGCTGCGGATGACGCTGTCGCCTACCAGTACGTGGCGCAGGTGCTGGCTGATGCGAAGAGCTACAACTTGACCAAGATTGGCTTCACCGAAGCCAATTGATCGGACAGCTGGCTGCCGACTCGCGGTAACAAACACGCAGAACAAACAAAAACCCCCGCCTCGTGCGGGGGTTTTTGCGTCATGCGCTGCTGATTTCGACGCCAGCCGTGCTGGCGCGGCTCAGCGCAGGATCTGCAGATAGTTGCGCACCGTGCTGGCCAGTCCCTGGTACAGCGCCTCGCCAATCAGCGCATGGCCGATCGAGACTTCCGCCAGACCGGGAATCGCTGCCTTGAACGTCCCCAGATTCGCCTGACTGAGATCGTGCCCGGCATTCACCGCGAGCCCGGCCTGTTGTGCACGGCGCGCAGTCTCGGCGCATGCGGCCAGCGTGGCGGCAGCTTGCCCATCGGCAAACGCCTGGGCATACGGCCCGGTGTAGATCTCGATGCGCTGCACACCGATCGCTGTCGCCGCAGCGAAATCCTGAACCACGGCATCGACGAACAGGCTGACCCGGCAACCGAGCTCGCTCAATTCGGCGACCAGCGGGCGCAGCCGCTCGATGTCGCGTGCCAGATCGAAGCCATGATCGGATGTGATCTGGCCATCGCCATCGGGCACCAGGGTCACCTGGGTGGGACGTACCTCACGCGCCAGCGCGATCAAGCCGGGATAGTCCCCGCGTGCCGGCGCAAACGGATTGCCCTCGATGTTGTACTCCACCCGGCCAGCCAGCATGGCGGCCAGTGCGCGTACGTCATCGGGTCGTACATGGCGTTGATCCGGTCGCGGATGCACGGTGATGCCGCCGCAACCGGTATCTATGCAGGTCTGCGCGGCGTGGCAGATATCCGGTTCGTGGCCACCGCGCGAATTGCGCAGCACGGCGATCTTGTTGAGGTTGATGCTGAGCAGGGTCATCGCGGAGTTACGATCTCTGACGGGAAGACGTGGCAGTGTTCATCGCACGACGGTCGCGCGCGAACGACGACAGTGCACCGATCACCCGTCACTGGCAAGCGTGTGCAGTCGGATCTGTCGCGGGCCGCCGCGCCAGGCCAGTGCGGCCAGCAGCGTAGGATCCAGCGTGAGCCGCTGCAATTGCCAGGCGTGGACGTCGTCGCCGTCGAGTTGGCGCAGTATCGGCCGATCGCCGTCGCTGGCGATGCTGAGCCGATGCAGTCCGAAGGCAATTCCGCGACCGAGTGCCTTGAGTACCGCCTCCTTGGTCGTCCACAGTTCGAGGAAGGCAACACTGCGATCCGCAGCCGGCAGTGCCGCTAGGGCGGCTGATTCGTCTGCGTTGAAATAACGCCGGGCGATCTCCAGCGCGCGCGGCCGTTCGCGCCGACGTTCCAGATCGATGCCGGGCTGGACCTGTCGACCGATCGCGATCAACGCGTGGTCACCGCTATGCGACCAGTTGAAACCGAGCGACGGGTCGAGGTCGGCGGCGAGCGCCGGCCGACCATGTTCCCCGGTGACCAGCGTGACAGCGTCGCTGTCGATGCCGAGATAGGCCGCCAGCACGCGGCGCAATGGCGCTCGGCCTTGCGTAGCCCGATAGGCCAGATGCCAGACATGAATCTCGTCATCGTGCAGGCGTCCTGCCAGGCTCGCCAACGTCGGTGCATGGGCTGTGGTCATCGATGCATGGTGCCGTCGCCATGGTCCATGTACAAGCGCATACGCAGATGACGCGGCACGATCAGCACCGCTATTTGATCAAGCGCTCGTCGACCAGGTTCTTCACCACGCCGGGGTCGGCGAGCGTGCTGATGTCGCCGAGCTGGTCGGGCAGGTTCTCACCGATCTTGCGCAGGATGCGCCGCATGATCTTGCCCGAGCGGGTCTTCGGCAGGCCGGGTGCCCACTGCAGATAATCCGGTGTGGCGATCGGGCCGATTTCCTTGCGCACCCAGGCGACCAGTTCCTTGCGCAGTTCGTCGCTGCCCTGTTCCCCGGCGATCAGGGTGACGAAGGCGTAGATGCCCTGGCCCTTGATGTCATGCGGGGCACCGACCACCGCAGCCTCGGCCACCTTGGGATGCGAGACCAGCGCGCTCTCTACCTCGGCGGTGCCGATGCGGTGACCGCTGACGTTGATCACGTCGTCGACGCGGCCGGTGATCCAGTAGTAGCCGTCTTCGTCGCGGCGCACGCCATCGCCGGTGAAGTAATTGCCCGGATAGGCGCTGAAGTAGGTCTCGATGAAGCGCTGGTGATCACCGTAGACCGTGCGCATCTGGCCCGGCCAGGAGTCGGTGATGATCAGGTTGCCCTCGCTGGCACCTTCCTGCAGCTCACCATTGGCATCGACGATCGCCGGCTTCACGCCGAAGAACGGCAGCGTAGCGGAGCCGGGTTTGGCATCGATCGCGCCGGCCAGCGGGGTGATCAGGATGCCGCCGGTTTCGGTCTGCCACCACGTATCGACGATCGGGCAGCGCTCGTCGCCAACCACGCGGTAATACCACTCCCACGCTTCCGGATTGATCGGCTCGCCGACCGAGCCGAGCAGGCGTAGTGATTTTCGTGACGCCTTCTTTACCGGTGCCTCGCCCTCGCGCATCAATGCGCGGATCGCGGTTGGCGCGGTGTAGAACAGGCTCACCTGGTGCTTGTCGATCACCTGCCAGAAGCGGCTGAAATCCGGATAGTTCGGCACGCCGTCAAACATCACGGTGGTGGCGCCATTCGCCAGCGGGCCGTACACCACGTAGCTGTGGCCGGTGACCCAGCCCACATCGGCGGTGCACCAGTAGACATCGTCCTCGCGCAGGTCGAACACCAGCTCATGCGTATAGCTGGTGTAGACCAGATAACCGGCGGACGTGTGCAGCACGCCCTTCGGCTTGCCGGTGGAGCCGGAGGTGTACAGGATGAACAGCGGGTGTTCCGCTTCCATCGGCTCGGCCGGGCAATCGGCCGACTGGCCGTCCATCAGGTTGTGCCAATAGCGGTCACGTGGCGACTGCATCGCCACCGCGGCGCCGGTGCGGCGCACCACCACCACGGTTTCCACGCTGTTGGTGCCGGGGCGTTCCAAGGCGGCATCCACGTTCGCCTTCAGCGCGATCTTCTTGCCGCCGCGCACGCCTTCGTCCGCAGTGATCACCAGCTTCGCGGCGGAATCGGCGATGCGCCCGGCCAGCGAATCGGGTGAGAAACCGCCGAACACCACCGAATGCACCGCGCCGATACGCGCGCAGGCCAGCATCGCCACCGCGGCCTCGGGAATCATCGGCAAGTAGATCGCCACGCGATCGCCCTTGCTCATGCCGAGGTTCTTCAGCGTGTTGGCGAACTTGCACACTTCGGCATGTAGCTCGCGATAGCTGATCCGGCGCGAGTCGTTCGGGTCGTCGCCCTCGAAGATGATCGCCGTCTTGTCGCCACGTTCGGCGAGGTGGCGGTCGAGGCAGTTCGCCGACACGTTGAGTTCGCCGTCCTCGTACCAGCGGATATGCAGATCCTTCGGGTCGAACGAGACGTCCTTGATCTTCGTCGGTGGCTTGATCCAGTCCAGCCGCTGCGCGATGCGACCCCAGAAGCCTTCCGGGTCGCTGACCGATTCGGCATACAGGCGCGTGTAATCGTCGTGGCGAATACGCGCTGCTGCGGCAAACGCGGGGTTGACCGGATAAAGCTTGGACATGGCTGGGCTCCTGCTGGCATCGACGTGAAGGATGCAGAACCGCGGCAGGCCGTAGTGCCCGGCGGCGCTAGAACTTCGAGTGTAGCAAGGAGTGCCGTGATGCAACTGCATGGATGGCGTTCGTGCTGCTGCACAGCCACGCACCAGAAGATCCTGGGGTTTGGACGTCCGTAACAGAATACCTGGACCTTCTCTGGAGGGTATCGAGGCCCTAGCGCTCCTCGTGCCGGGCCACGCGGAACTGCTGCACGCGACGGTCGTCGGCTTCGGTGACGTGGAACAGGAAGCCGCCGATCGCCACCTCCTCGCCGACCTCGGGCAGGTGGCCGAACTCGGAGGTGACCATGCCGCCGACGGTGTCGTACTCCTCGTCGGAGAACGCGGTGCCGGCCTGCTCGTTGAAATCCTCGATCGGGGTCAGCGCACTGACCAGCCAGTCGCCGCCGGGCTGCTCGTGCATCAGTTCGGGTTCGTCGTCGTCGTGCTCGTCGTCGATCTCGCCAACGATCTGCTCGAGCACGTCCTCGATGGTGATCAGGCCGGCGACGCCGCCGTATTCATTCACCACCAGCGCCATGTGGTTGCGTGAGCGGCGGAACTCGTCGAGCAGCACGTTCAGACGCATCGATTCGGGAATCAGCACGGCCGGGCGCAGGATCGCGTGGATGTCGAAATGCTCGGCGGCGCCGAAGAACTTCAGCAGATCCTTGGCCAGCAGGATGCCGAGGATTTCGTCCTTGTCCTCGCCGTGCACCGGAAAGCGCGAGTGGCCGGACTCGACCATGGTGGCGAGGATCTCGGTCAGCGACGATTCGGCCGCGAGCATCACGATCTGCGCGCGCGGCACCATCACGTCGTCCACGCTCAGTTCGTTGACCTTGAGCGCACCCTCGACCATGGTGAGGGTGTCGACGGACAGCAGTCCGTTGGTCTGGGCGGCGCGCAACTCCTCAAGCAGTTCGCTGCGGTTGCGTGGCTCGCCGGAAAACATGTGGCCCAGCCGGTCCCACCAGGTACGGTGTGCCGGGCCGCTGGTACTGCCAGGGTCGTCGTTCATTCACGGTTGGAGTGCTGCCCGCAAGCGGGCGGTATCCACGAGTCTAGCGGAAAATCCGTGACAATTCAGAGCACAAGCCCTGCTTTGGACGGCTGTATCGGGCGCCGGAATGCGGCTGCGCAGATTCAGGCGTATGGGTCGGCGATGCCGAGACCGGCCAGGATGCGGGTTTCCAGCGCTTCCATCGCTTCGGCTTCGCCGTCCTCGATATGGTCGTAGCCAAGCAGGTGCAGCACGCCGTGAATGGTCAGATGGGCCCAGTGATCTCGCGCCAGCTTGCCCTGCTCGGCCGCCTCGCGTAGCACCACAGAGGCGCAGATCGCCAGATCGCCAATCAATGGCAGCGCCACCCCGGGCGGCAATTCGGCGGGAAACGACAGCACATTGGTGGCGTAGTCCTTGCCGCGATAGTCATGGTTGAGCGCGCGGCCTTCGTCGGCATCGACGATGCGGATCGCCAGCTCGGCCGGCTTGCGCCGCTTCGCGCCGCGCAACGCTGCCTCGACCCAGCAACGAAAGCTGGTCGGAGCGGGCAGGCCATTGCGCGGCACCGCGTAGCCGAGGTGCACCGTGGCATTTCCCTGTGGGAGAGGCTTCAGCCGCGATGCCTTTGGCCGGACCCGGGAAGCGGCTTTCGCGGCCGAACTCGCTCCCACGACCGCAGGGAGTTCCTGGTGGACTGAGGCGCGCGACTGCCGGCTCATTTGCCGTCCTCTTCCTTTTGCTCGAACGTCTCGTAGGCGCGCACGATCTTCGCCACCAGCGGATGGCGCACCACGTCGCGCGAAGTGAAGAAGGTGAAGCTGATGCCGCCGACGCCACGCAGCACTTCCACCGCCTGGCGCAGGCCCGAGCGGGTGCTGCGTGGCAGGTCGACCTGGGTGACGTCGCCAGTGATCACCGCCACCGTGCCAAAACCAATCCGGGTCAGGAACATCTTCATCTGCTCGACGGTGGTGTTCTGCGCCTCGTCGAGGATCACGTAGGAATCGTTCAGTGTGCGGCCGCGCATATAGGCGAGCGGGGCGATCTCGATCACGTTGCGTTCGATCAGCTTGGCCACCTTTTCGAAGCCGAGCATCTCGTACAGCGCGTCATACAGCGGGCGCAGGTACGGATCGACCTTCTGCGACAGGTCACCAGGCAGGAAACCGAGCTTCTCGCCCGCCTCTACCGCCGGGCGCACCAGCAGCAGGCGCTGCACGCGGTTTGCCTCCAGCGCCTCGACAGCACTGGCCACGGCCAGATAGGTCTTGCCGGTGCCGGCCGGGCCCACGCCGAAATTGATGTCGTGGCTGGCAATCGCGTGCAGATAGCGCGCCTGGTTAGCGCCGCGACCCTTGATCACGCCGCGCTTGACCTTGATCGCCACTTCCTGCGCGCCTTCGGCCGCATCGGCGGTAATCGCGTCGATACCGGATTCGGCCAGATGCAGGTTGATCCTGGCGCCAGTCAGTGCCTCGTCCTCGGTCACGGCATACAGCGCCTGCAGTACTTTCTGCGCGGCCCTGGCGGAAACCTCCTCGCCGATCACCTGAAAGATGCTGCCGCGGTGGTTGATCTCCACGCCAAGGCGCAGCTCGATCTGGCGCAGATGCTCGTCGAACGGGCCGCACATGTTGGCCAGGCGGCCGTTGTCATCGGGTTCGAGGGTGAAATCGCGCTGGTTGAGTTCGCTCATAGGCGTGCGAGAGTAGCGCGCCGCCTGGGCGAGGGCCACCGCGGCATGGCCGGCGATGACCCGGTTCGGACAGAAGCGCTCAGGCGCGGCGGATCAGGCCGATCAGCACCAGCAGCACGATGGCACCGATCATCGCGTAGACGATGCTGGTGACAATCGGGCTGCCAAGACTGAAGCCGACGCCGAGCATCGGCAGCAGCCAGCCAGCGAGGAGGGCGCCGACGATGCCGACCACGATATTGCCGAGCAGGCCAAAGCCGAAGCCGCGCACGATCAGACCGGCGAGCCAGCCGGCAATCGCGCCGATAAGCAGAAAGACGATCAGGCCGGATGCAGTCATCATGAACTCCCAGGTTTGAGCAGGCGATGCCGGACGGCACCGCGTCGGGACAAGCGTCCGTGTTCCGCTGTGCAGTGGCCGTGATTGAATGGTGATTTGCCCACTCATCGCCGTGCACGAGCTGCCGCGATCCGCACGCCAACGCAAGCGTTATGCTGGCGACCGGATTCGCACGCCGACCTCGGGAGAGCACCGATGAGTGCCGCACCAAGCTATGTCCACGGCGGAAGCTCCAAACCGCTGCTGGGCGACACGCTGGGCTCGCTGATCGACCGCATCGCTGCCGCCCATTCCGAGCGCCCGGCGCTGGTGGTGCGCGCGCAAAACGTGCGGATGAGCTATCGGCAATTCCATGCCGAAGTGGAGCGCATCGCCGCCGGCTTGCTGGCGCTGGGACTGCAGCGTGGCGACCGTGTCGGCATCTGGTCGCCGAACCGGGCCGAGTGGGTTGTGCTGCAGTTCGCTGCGCCGAAAGCCGGGTTGATCCTGGTCAACATCAACCCGGCCTACCGTGCGCATGAGCTGGAATACGCGCTCAACAAGGTGGCGTGCTGTGCGCTGGTGTTGCCGCGCCGCTTCAAGACCTCGCGCTACCTGGACATGCTGGGCGAGTTGGTGCCGGAACTGGCCGCCAGTACGCCTGGTCGGTTGAACGCGGCACGACTGCCGGCACTGCGCGAGGTGATCCTGCTCGATGAAGCGGCGGCGGGCACGCGCAGCTGGCGGCAGCTGGCGGCGCTCGGCGATGCCGCGGCGCTGGCCAAGCTGCATGCGCTGGAGCCGGAACTCGGCTTCGACGATCCGGTGAATATCCAGTTCACCTCCGGCACCACCGGTGCGCCGAAGGGCGCCACGCTGACCCACCACAACATCATCAACAACGGCTACTTCATCGGCGAGGCGATGCATCTCACCGAACAGGACCGGCTTTGCATCCCAGTCCCGTTCTACCACTGCTTCGGCATGGTGCTGGGCAATCTTGCCTGCGTCACCCACGGCGCCTGCATGGTGGTCCCGGGCGAGGGTTTCGACGCACTGGCCACGCTGGAAACAGTGGCGGCGGAACGCTGCACCGGGCTGCATGGTGTGCCGACGATGTTCATCGCCGAACTCGAACATCCGCGCTTCGCCGAGTTCGACCTGAGTAGCCTGCGCACCGGCATCATGGCCGGCTCGCCGTGCCCGATCGAAGTGATGCGCCGCGTGGCCAGCGAGATGCACATGGCCGAGGTCACCATCGCCTACGGCATGACCGAGACCAGTCCGGTCAGCTTCCAGACCGTGCCCGAGGATCCGCTCGAACGCCGTGTCGGCAGCGTCGGGCGGATCCACCCGTATCTCGAGGTGAAGCTGGTCGACGAACACGGCAGGGTGGTGTCGCGCGGCGAGACGGGCGAGCTGTGTACACGCGGCTATTCGGTGATGCTCGGCTACTGGGACGACGCAGCGCGCACCGGCGAGGTGATCGACCAGGCCGGCTGGATGCACACCGGCGATCTGGCGGTGATCGACGCGGACGACTACTGCAGCATCGTCGGGCGGCTTAAGGACATGATCATCCGCGGCGGCGAGAACGTGTATCCGCGCGAGATCGAGGAATTCCTCTACACCCATCCGAAGGTGCAGGACGTGCAGGTGTTCGGCGTGCCCGATGCGAAGTTCGGCGAGCAGGCCTGCGCGTGGATCCGCCTGCGCGAAGGCTGCGCGGCCAGCGAAGCCGAGATCCAGGATTACTGTCGTCATCACCTGGCGTACTACAAGGTGCCGCACTACGTGCGCTTCGTCGACGAGTTCCCGATGACGGTGACCGGCAAGGTGCAGAAATTCCTGATGCGCGAGGCGATGACGGCCGAGCTTGGGCTTCAGCGAACCTCGTCGTAGGAGCGCTCCTACAGTGGATTCGACCCGTTCTACCGCCCGAGGCGATCGTGATTGAGCGGATCCTTGCCCTCGCGCAACCGCATCAGGTCGTACTCGGACAGACTGTCGCTGCGCGAATGGTCGGCGATGCGCGCCTGCGCGAACGCCAGCGTGGTGGTGGCGATTCCAACCAAGCCGATCAGCAGCCAGAAGCCCCAAGCACCTGCGCTGTGACGGGTGAAGCACAGCAGGAAGGCGAACAAGGTGAGGACGAGTAACAGCCAGCGCATGATGGGCCCCTGACACGTGAAACACGCCGCCTGCCGCGGCCGGACGCGCGCATCATAGCGCCGTCGAAGTGCGCCTGGCAGGCGCTGGGTCACGCGTCTGAAAGATGTCGCGGCGGCTGAGACATCGCCGCGGCACACTGTGCCGATGGATGATTCGCTGCCGCCGCCAACCCCGCACGATCAAGCTCAAACGAGCCGGATGATCAAGGGCCGTGGTGCCGCTTCCAATCCCGAAGGCCGCTTCGAGAACATCCGCCACCAGACCGAGGACGACGGCTGGCAGAGCGCGTTGCTGGACGAGCAGGCGCCGCGCCCGCGCACCGAGGTCACCGAGGAGCGCGCCCGCAGCGTGATCAGCCGCAATGACTCGCCGGATATCGCTTTCAGCCAGGCGATTAATCCGTACCGCGGTTGCGAACATGGCTGCATATATTGCTTTGCACGGCCGTCGCACAGCTATCTCAATCTGTCGCCCGGTCTCGACTTCGAGACCAAGCTGCGCGCGAAGGGTAACTTCGCCGAGGTGCTGCGCGCCGAGCTGGCCAAACCCGGTTACGTGATCAGCCCGATCAACATCGGCAGCAATACTGATCCGTACCAGCCGATCGAGAAGCGGTGGCGGCTGACCCGCGCCGCGCTGGAACTGCTCGCCGAATGCCATCATCCGTGCACCATCGTCACCAAGAATGCACTGGTCGAACGCGACCTCGACATCCTGGTGCCGATGGCACGCGAGCGGCTGGTGCAGGTATTCGTCTCGGTCAACTCGCTGGACAACCATCTGGCCGCGAAACTCGAACCACGCGCCAGCGCGCCACATCGGCGGATCAAGGCGATCCGCACCCTGGCCGACGCCGGCGTACCGGTCGGCGTGCTGGTGGCACCGATCATTCCAGCACTCAACGACAAGGATATGGAAGCCGTCATGGCGCAGGCCGCCGAGGCCGGCGCGCGCTGCGCCGGCTACACCACGCTGCGCCTGCCGTACGAGTTGAAGCAGTTGTTCCGCGAATGGCTCGCTCTGCACGCACCGCAGCGCGCCGAGCACGTGATGAGCCTGGTACAGCAGATGAACGGTGGTCGCGACTACGACAGCAACTTCGCCACCCGCATGCGCGGCCAAGGCGTGTTCGCCGACTTGCTGCGCCGACGCTTCGAGGTGGCCTGCCGCAAGCACGGCTTCGGCCGTGCGCGCGAACTCCAACTCGATACATCGCCTTTCGTGCCGCCGCGCAAGCCGTCGCCGCAGGGTGAGTTGTTCTGAAGCAATCGTGTCGCGTGGCCTCAATGCACCAGGAACGGATGAGGTTGTTGCATCAGGTCGCGCCAGCCGCGACGCCCTAACCAAGACATCGTTGCAACCAGCAGCAGCCATGCGATCGCCAGTGGCGGCAGCAGCGAGGCGGCCCACGACATCGGATGGTTTCCCAGTGCCGTGGTAGGCAGGAACAGGCTCAGCACGGTCAGTACAAACACAGCGGTCAGCATCAGGCTGATCGCCGGGGTCGTGAGCGCGCGTCCTCCGAACAGGTTGAGAACGATGGCCACGGTGATCGTCGCCGCGCCCAGTTGCGCCAGCAGCATGAACGACAACAGCACCGCGTGGCTCTGCCACCACAGCATCGCCACGACGGCCGGCAAGGCGAGCAGGGCATGCATCAACAAGGGCAAACCCAGGCCAACCCGCAGCAACGACTGCTTCGCATGAATGGGACTGCCGAGACCCGGTAACAGCGCGAGCAGGGAAAGTTCGGCGCTGGCGCGTTGCCAACGTTTGCTGATCCACACCATGGTGAGCAGACAGATCATCGGGCCGGCGATGACGGATAGCGAACCGAATGCACCGAGGAGGGCGCCTTTCGCTATTTCGCCGACATGCGCATCGAGATGGCCCGAGCGGGTGAGGAGAAGCGATCCGATCATCGGCAGCAGAACGATGCAGATCAGCAGTGCGAGTTGCTTGAGGTAGCTGCGCATGGTCTGCGGCAGGTACCAACCGCCCAGTGCGATCCGCAGCGCCTTGCGTGGATTTGCCGGCCCGACGTGATCGAAATCGATCACTGGCCGCAGCCAGTCCGGTCGCTGGCGCAGCATCCGGTTGTCGCCGATGTTGTTCCACTGGCCCCAGCTACCGCTGCGGAACTGGATCACCATCGGCGACGACCATCCCATCGAGACATTTGGTCCGGCAAGCAGCAACTGGCGCCAGCGCAGGATCACCGTGGCCAGCATAATCAGCACCACGAAGAAGCCCCAGTGGGCGAAGCGCGGATCGGCCATGCCGGGCAGGTCGAACCGGCGCCATAACGCGGTAAGCAATGAAGGCATCAGGCCGATGAAGACGGCCACGAAGCGCGGCAACAGCGCGAACACCAGCCCGCAGGCGCCGAACAGCGCCAGCACGACTACCGCATTCCAGACGGGCAGGTCGAACATCGCCATGACGCCAGCGGGGAGTCCGATCGTCAGTGCGCCATACAGCAACAGGCTGAGCACGATGTGGCTCTGCACAGCCGGCACGCGTAACTGACGCATGTCGATGGCCAACAACAGGCACGTCGAGAAAAAGAACGCCCAGAGATAGAGCAGACCGAAGCCGTAGAGGGTAATCGCACCGACCCAGCGTTCAGGCTTCGCGACGAGCGTGCCGATGGCGATGGCGCCGCTGAGGCACAGCACGAAGACCACCACCGACAACCAGCGCAGCGAGCGATGCGCCGAGCGCCATGGCACCTGCAGCAATGCCAGCGGATTCATTCGGCGATCTCCACGAAAAGATCTTCCAGTCCCAGCGTATCGACGCGGGCGCCGGGCAGATGTGCAGCCTCGGGCCACTGGCCGCGGGTATCCCGTTCGATGACCAGGCTGAGGCTGCCGTCGTCGTAGCGGCGCCGACTCAGCGACGCCACCGGTGCGGCTGCGCTCATCTTTCCCGGCAACCACAGGCGCGCGTAGCGCTCCTTGGTTTCGTCGACGCTGCAACGCATCAGCAATTTGCCCTGATGCAGGAAGGCAACGTCCGAGGCGACCCGCTCAAGATCCGACACGATATGGGTGGAGAACAGCACGGTGGTGCCGGACTCGCCAGCGCGTAGCGCCACTTCGCGCAACAGCTCGCGACGTGCCACCGGATCAAGCGCGGCGGCCGGCTCGTCCAGCACCAGCAGCTCCGGCTGCGAGGCCAATGCGCGAACCAGATCGACGCGTTGGCGTTCGCCCGGCGACAGCTTGGCGAGCAGCTTGTTCGGCTGGATCTGCCAGCGCTCCAGCGTGTTCCTGACGAAGTCTTGGTCCCAGCGCGGATAGAAGCGCCCGACATAATCGAGCATCTGCTGCGCGGTAAGCCACGCCAGCGCTTCGGGCTGCTGCGGCACATAGGCGATGCGTGCCTTGGTGTTGTCATCGAGCTTCAGCGCCGGCTCGCCGAACACGCGTGCTTCACCGCGGAGCGGCTTCAACAGGCCGAGCATGGTGCGGATCAGGGTAGACTTGCCGGCGCCGTTGCGGCCGATCAGCCCGAGCACGCTGCCCGGTTCCAGCGTCAGGTCGACACCGGTGAGCACGTTGCTGCCCTCGTAACAGTGGACGAGTCCGCTCACGCTCAGCGGCGCGGCAGTGGATTCCGTTTCACGAAGCATCGCGTTCATCTCATTCCCCCAGCAGTTTGGTCAGCCGCCGCAGTACCGGTTCGGCGGGCAGTTCGAGTTCACGGGTGTGGCGCACCAGCGCCTGCAGTTGCGGTTCCAGCAGGGCGAGCCGATGACTTTCGGTCTGGATGGCCTTGCGCGTGGCGGCCACCACCATGCCCTTGCCGCGCTGGCGCTCGAGCAGGCCCTCGCTTTCGGCGATGCCGTAGGCGCGCGACACGGTCATCGGATTGATCGCGTGGAAACCGGCGACGTCACGCACGGAAGGCAGCGAGTCACCGGCAGCGAGTTGGCCGCCGGCAATCAGTCGGCGCAACTGTCCGACGATCTGCCGGTAGATCGGTTCCGGCGCGGTGGGTTGAACGGTGAGCAGTGAGGCATCCATGTGTATCAGTACAGCAATACACTTGGTACGTGTCAAGCATGACTTGTGGCAGCGGCGTGAATCATCGTGGCTATTGCTGCCGCGAACATGAAAAGGCCGTCGGGCGTTGGATGCCGGCGGCCATAGGTCAGGTCATCATCAAAGCCTTTGCGGCGCGAACTAGTTCGTCGCGGGCAGGTATTTCTCGAACCAGCCCAGCGCCCGCTGCAACACGTCGCGCTGATGTACCGGGTCGACGAAGTGGTGTCCCTCGTTCGGATACACCACCAGCGAGGTCGGCACACCCTGCGCGCGCAGCGCATGCCACATCTCGAACGATTGCGGTGCCGGGCATTCGGCGTCGCGGTCACCGACCACGATCAACGTGGGTGTCTTCGCCTGTTTGATGAAGTTGATCGCCGAGCTCTTCGCGTACACCGCCGGATCGTCGTACACGCTGGCACCGAAGAACGGTGGCATCCACTGGTCGATCAGGTTTTGTCCGTAATAGCTCTGCCAGTTGGAGATGCCGGCACCGGCCACCACGGCGCGGAAGCGCTGGGTCTGGGTCGGTGCGAACATGCTCATGAAGCCGCCGTAGCTCCAGCCGGTAAGGCCGAGGCGCTTGTCGTCGATCGGCAGCTTCTTTTCCACCGCGTCGATGCCGGCGAGGGTGTCGCGCAGGTCGCCGTAGCCAAAGTCCTTGCGGTTCGCCTGCACGAACTTCTCGCCCTGGCCGTAGCTGCCACGCGGGTTCGTCATCAGCACGAAATAGCCCAGTGCCGATAGCGGTGCGCCGCCGTAGCCCACGCTGGGCCAACTCGGAATCACCGCGCTGGACGGCCCACCGTGCACCACCACGATCATCGGATAGGTTTTCTTCGGGTCGTAGTCGGCCGGATACAGCAGCCAGCCCTGCACATGGAGGCCCTCGTTGTTCCATTCGACCGATTCGGCGTTGCCCCAACTCGGTTTCAGCGCGGCATTGATGGCGGTGACCGCGGGTGGTGGCGTGCTGCCGAGTGCGCCGGCATGCACTTCGGGCGCGGCGGCATAGGAACTCTGGATAAAGGCGATCTTTTGCTGGTCGTGCGAGAGTGATACCGCCAGGGCGGCAGTGCCATCGCCAACGTTGGCCGGCAGGGTGAACCACACTTTCTGCTGGGTCGCGCGGTCGTCGTGCACGGCATAGTCGGCGAGCTGCACCTGGCCGTTGCTGATCTGGTTCACCAGCAGCGATTGCAGCCCGCTCCAGCTGAACCACGATGGCGTGACATGGATGCCGGGTGTGAGATTGCTGAGCGCGCCGCCTGCACTCGGCACAGCATAGATGTCGCCGCCAGTGGCGCCCTGGTCGCTCATCAGCCCGCCGATGAAGGCGATTCGCGAGCCATCCGGCGACCAGCGCGGCAGTGCGATCTGCAGGCCGTGCAGTGAACCGCTGTCGGCATTCGCGGGGTCGACCAGCACGGTGGCGGCAGCATCAGGTTGCGCCGACTGCACGTAGAGCTTGGCGATCCACCAGTTGTTGTCGCCCGGCGGCAACGCGGCGGTATAGGCGATACGCGAACCGTCCGGCGACCAGTGGAATTCGTACGCATACATGCCGGCCGGAGTGAGTTCGCGCAGCCTGCCGCTAGCGACATCGAGGCTGGCCACGTGTTGCACTTCCACGCCGGTCACACCCACCTCACCGGCCGCCGGCTTCGCCGCCGCCAGCGCGCTGGCGTGGCGGGTGGCGCCGGGCACATACAGAAAGCCGAGCGAATTGCCGTCGGCGGTCCATTGCAGCGCACGCGCGTAGCCTTTCAATTGGGCCAGTCGCGCGGGTGCGCCGTTGCCGGCGGTGTCGGCCAGATAGATGTCGTTCTGCATCGCCTTGGTGCTGGTCATGTCGATGCTGCAGTTGGACACGAACGCGAGATGACGTGAATCCGGCGCCCACGCGATGCCGGACTCAGCGCAGCTGCCGCGCTTCGCCGCCGCGCTCACCGGATGCGCATGGCTGCCGTCGGCCGCCGCCACGGTGATCGTCGACTTGCCTTGCTGCTCGATCACCCAGGCCAGCTGTTTGCCGTCGGGCGAGATCGCCACGGCCTCGATCGGCTGCGTCCTGGTCAGCTGGGTCAGCAACTGCTCGATGCGCGGATCGACGCTGGCCGGTTCGGCGCACACCGCGGGCGCGAGCGCCATGGCCAGCAACAGCATCGGGACGGGCAGGTGCGGACGTTTCAGCATGGTGGGCTCCGGTGTGGCGAAACCATCACGCTACAGCCGGTCCTTCCGCACGCCAAGTGCAGAAGGGCATGACCCAGCCGCCTGCCCTGCGATCAGTGTGCTGGCGGCACCTCGGCAGCGGCCTGACGTGCGGCGGCCATCGCCGCGAGTTTGGCGCGGATGCCCGGGATCGCCGCCAGCGCGGCCCGTTCGCCTTCGAGGATCGCCTGATTCTTCAGCTCGAAATCGGTCGAACCGATACCACTGATGTTCGGCTGTATCACCACGTCGGCGCGCGCCATTTCCTGTGCACCCAGTTGCTGGCCCATGATCGCGATGGTCTGACCTACGATGTTCACCATGCCCTGCGGGTTGTTGCCGTTTGGCTTCGTCGAGATGTCCACCGCGATCACGAAATCGGCGCCGAGCTGGCGCGCCGCGTCCACCGGCACCGGGCTGACCACGCCGCCGTCGACGTAATGCTTGCCGCGGATTTCAACCGGCTCGAATACGCCGGGAATGCTGGAGGACGCGCGCACCGCCTGGCCGGTGTTGCCGCGCACGAACACCGTGCGCTGGCCGGTTTCCAGTTGCGTGGCAACCGCGGCGAACGGAATCTTCAACTGCTCGATCGGCTGCTTGTGCACCAGCTGGTTGACGTAATCCTGCAGCGCCTGACCCTGTACCAGGCCGCCGGAGAACAGCCGCACATCGCGGATCTTCGTTTCATCCAGACCGAACGCGGTCTGCTGCAACTGGAACGCGTCCATGCCGCTGGCGTAGAGCGCGCCGACCACACTGCCCGCACTCGTGCCGGCGACCACGTCGGGATGGATGCCGCTGGCCTCCAGCATCTTGATCACGCCGATATGCGCGAAGCCTTTCGCGGCACCGCCGCCGAGCGCCAGTCCGATTTTCAGCTTCAGCGGTGCCAGCGGCGGCACGATGACCGGCGGCGCTGGCGCGGGCTTGCTGCCACCGAAGCAGGCGCTCAGCGCGAGCGTGGCGAGCAATAGCAGCAGGTGGCGGCGGAAGGACATCGGTCGGATCGCGCGGGAGAGGATGAGAGGTACGAGTCTATGACCAGATCATGGCGCGACCGGGGCGCAAGACAGGCCGCGGGGTTGCTCTTGCACGGCTCCCTCCACCTGTTTCAGGTGAAGGGAGCCACTGTGTCAGCTATGCGCGCCGTCGGCTTCCAGGTGGTAATGCGTGGCCACCTCGACTTCCTTCTTCGAGCCGAGGAAGACCGGCACGCGCTGGTGCAGTCCGGTCGGTTGCAGTTCCATGATGCGTTCGCGTCCGGTGGTCGCCGCACCGCCGGCCTGCTCGATGATGAAGGCCATCGGGTTGGCCTCGTACATCAGGCGCAGCTTGCCGCCCTGCTTGAGGATCTTCGCGTCCAGTGGGTAATAGAACACGCCGCCGCGGGTCACGATGCGGTGCACGTCGGCCACCATCGAGGCGACCCAGCGCATGTTGAAGTCCTTGCCGCGTGGACCTTCCTTGCCGGCCAGCAGCTCGCCGATGTAACGCTGCATCGGCGCCTGCCAGTGACGCTGGTTCGACATGTTGATGGCGAACTCGGTGGCTTCTTCCGGGATGTGGATGCCGCGCCGGCTCAGCATGAAACTGCCGACCTCGCGCTCCAGCGTGAATTCATGCGTGCCGTGGCCGAAGGTGAGTACCAGCACGGTGGCCGGGCCGTACACCACGTAACCGGCGGCGAGCTGGGTGGTGCCCGGCTGCAGGAAGTGTTCGGCTTTCGGCTCAGTGACGTCGTCCGGGCAGCGCAGCACCGAGAAGATCGTGCCGACCGAGATGTTCACGTCGATGTTCGAACTGCCGTCCAGCGGATCGAACAACAGCAGGTGGTTGCCCTTCGGATAGCCGTCCGGAATCTGCTGCGGGTCTTCCATCTCCTCTGACGCGCAGGCGGCGAGGTGGCCGCCCCAGGCGTTCGCTTCCAGCAGGATCTCGTTGGAGATCACGTCCAGCTTCTTCTGCGCCTCGCCCTGGATGTTCATGCTGAGCGCATCATCGCTGCCGGCCATGCCCAGCACGCCGCCGAGCGCGCCCTTGTTGGTGGCCACCGCGATGCGCTTGCATGCGCGCGCGACCACTTCGATCAGCAGCGAAAGTTCGGCATTGATATGGCCGGCGCGGCGTTCCTCGATCAGGAACTGGATCAGCGAGATGGGCTTCATGTCGGGTCCGTGCAGAAGAATGGCGCATTGTCCCGGCTCCGGCTGAACAGCGCCAGCACGGTGCCGACCGGTGGCCCGAATAGTCATCGAGCCGACCGGTTACTGACACTACGTTGGCAGTAGTGGCTGGGCATGCTGTCCCTCCACAGCGGAGGGATACAACATGCGCGATACGGTTTATTTCCTGGTGTTTGACGGCTTTGCCGACTGGCAGGCCGCGCTGGCGTTGTGCGAGATCCGGCGCCCCGGCGATTGGCGGGTGCAGACGGTGGGTTTTTCGCGGACACCGGTGACATCGATGGGTGGCCTCACCGTTCAGCCCGAGCTGGCGCTGGCGCAGCTCGACCTTCAGTGCGCAGCATTGCTGATCGTGCCTGGCGGTCATCTGTGGCAGCGCGGCGAAGGCGCGGCGGCCGCGGCCGCCATTCGCGAGCTGCACGCAGCTGGTGCACCGGTAGCCGCCATCGACAGTGGCGTGCTGGCGCTGGCCCGCGCGGGCCTGCTCGATGATTGCCGCCACACCGGTAACTGGCCCGGCCAGATCGCCAGCCAGGTGCCCGGTTATGCCGGCGCCGGGCAGTACGACAGCGAGGTGCTGGCAGTCAGCGATGGCGGCACGATCACCGCCAGTCATCTCGGCAGCGTGGAGTTCGCCCGCGAGGTGATCCACACGCTGGATCTGTACAGCCCCAGCGACCGCGAACACTGGTACCGGCTTTTCAAGCATGCCCAGCTGCCGCCGTGGTGCGTCGGCGAAACCCTGGCTGCGGCATGAGGACACCTGCATGAATCCGATTTTGCAACGCGCCCTGATGGCCTACCGACCGCTTCATCTGCGCGGCTTGCTGATGGATGGACAGTACCGCTGGCCGGCCGCAGATGCTTCGAACGAGCGGCCCGAATCGGCGCCTGCCGGCCAACCCCGCCGACGCATGCTGCTGGTCGCGTTGGCGGCCCTGTATCACGGCAACTTCTTCAAGCGGAGCAAGTCATGAACAAGACCTATCACGGCAGTTGCCATTGCGGTGCGGTGCGCCTCGAAGCGACGATCGACCTCGCCGCGGGCACCAGTCGTTGCAATTGCTCGATCTGCACCAAGACACGGTCGTGGGGCGTGATCGTGAAACCGGACGCGTTCCGCCTGCTGTCGGGAGAGGGTGCGCTGTCCGACTATCAGTTCGGCTCGAACAGCATGCACCACTTGTTCTGTCGGCATTGCGGCGTCCGTCCGTTCGGCCGTGGCCATCTGGATGTGCTCGGCGGCAACTTCTACAGCGTCAGCCTGGCCTGCCTCGACGGTGTCGAGCCGCAGGAACTGATCGATGCGCCACTGCACTACGCTGACGGTCGCGCCAACAACTGGCAGTCGCCGCCGGCGGAAACGCGGCATCTTTGATCGTTACATCACTGACAACCATCGCGAGGAATCGCCATGAACCCGAAAGTCACGTTCTTCCATGCCCCGAACAGCCGTTCCGGTGGTACCCGTGCACTGCTTGAGGAACTCGGCGTGCAGTTCGATCTGCACGTGCTGAACTTCAAGCAGGGCGAGCAGCGCAAGCCGGATTACCTCGCGATCAATCCGATGGGCAAGGTACCGGCGATCCGCCATGGCGAGGCCTTGATCACCGAGCAGCCGGCGGTGTTCCTGTATCTGGCCGACCTCTATCCCGAAGCGAAGCTGGCGCCGCCGATCGGCGATCCGTTGCGCGGGCCCTACCTGCGCTGGCTGGTGTTCTACGGATCGTGCTTCGAGCCGGCCTTGGTCGACAAGTCGATGCAGCGTGAGCCGGCGGCACCATCGACCTGTCCATATGGCGACTTCGACACCATGCTGAAGACGCTCACGGATCAACTGGAACAGGGGCCATACCTGCTGGGCGATACCTTCAGTGCGGCCGATGTGCTGTGGGGCACCGCGCTGAACTGGACCACGATGTTCAAGCTGGTGCCGGAGCTGCCGGTGATCCGCACCTATATCGATCGCGTACTCGCGCGGCCTGCGATGCAGCGCGCGGCCGCGGCGGATGCCGAACTGGCGGCTGCGCAGGCGGCCTGATCTCGATGGGTCTGATGCCATGAACAGCACATGGCGTGACGTTCGGCGCTGTTCGTCGTCACCCGGCTCGGCGATGATGTGCGGATGCGTCGTGCCGATCGCCTGTTCCTCATCATCAACGCCCTGCGCGGGCGCCGCACGGCCTTGCGCGCGCGCCAGCTCGCGGAAACGCTGGGTGTCTCCCTGCGCACGGTCTATCGCGACGTCGCCGACCTGCAGCTCTCCGGTGTGCCGATCGAGGGCGAGGCCGGCGTCGGCTATGTATTGCGCAAGGGTTCGGACATCCCGCCGCTGATGTTCACCGCCGACGAGCTCGAATCGCTGGTGGTTGGCACGCGTTTCGTCCGTGCATTTGCCGGCGCCAAACTGGCCGAAGGCGCACAGACTGCCTTGATGAAGATCGAGGCGGTACTGCCGCCTGAACTGCGCGAGCGTTCGGCACGCACGCGCATCTACGCGCCGATCTGGCGTGATGAACACAAGCTGGCGTTCGCTGCGCGGATCGATCGTCTGCATGCGGCGATCGAGGCGCGCCAGGTATTGCAACTGGCCTATCGCGACGAGGCGGGCAGCGTCAGCACGCGCGAGGTCGAGCCGTTGTGCCTGGCGTTCTGGGGTGGCAAGTGGACGCTCGGCACGTGGTGCCGGCTGCGTCTGGATTTCCGCAACTTCCGGCCCGATCGCATCGATGAACTCGCCGAGACCGGCGAGCTGTTCGACGAAGGGGACGGCCGCAATCTGGACGCCTATCTGCTGGCGATGCGCGGCTACTACGCCGGCATGGAATAGCTGGACGCCGCAGAAAATTACGTCTGACACATGAGCCCAACACGGTGCCGGCTCGGGTACGCTCGGCAGCACTGCGTCGGTCCGAAGGAGTCGTGCGATGTCGTCAGGCCTGCATCACCCGTTGTTGTCGATCGCTCCTGCCAAGCTGCGGCCGACCCAGTTGACCGTCGGCAAGGCCGAGGTTGCGGCCAAACGCGCAGAGTGGGAAATACTCGGTCGCAAGAAGCGCAAGGAACTCCTCGAGTCGCACTGGTTTCCCGGCGTGCTGGGGCCGAAGCAGCGCGTCTATATCGTCGACCACCACCACCTCGGCCTGGCACTGATGGAAGAGGGCGTGAAGAGCGTGCCGGTGATGATCCAGCGTGACTTCTCGTGGCTGCAGCCGGACGTGTTCTGGCGCACCATGGAATTCAGTCGCTGGGCGCATCCGTATGACCAGCACGGGACCCGCACCGACTACGCCGCGATCCCGACCAGTCTCGGTGACATGGCGGATGATCCCTATCGCACGCTTGCCGCGCGGGTGCGTGTGGCCGGTGGCTGCGCCAAGGATGCGCTGCCGTATTCTGAGTTCCTGTGGGCGGATTTCTACCGACGTCGACTGAAGCTGCCGGGTGGCAAGATCAGCGCGAAGCTGCTGCAGGAGGCCGTGTTGCTGGCGCATAGCCAGGAGACGGCGTACCTGCCGGGCTGGAGCGGGACGATCGAATGAGCGCACGCCCGGCCGCTGCTGTCTCGCCGGGTTCCACGCTTGGCGTCGACGTACTGGCCGGGTTGTCGATCGCCGGCCTGCTGCTGCCCGAAGCGGTGGCGTACTCGGGCATCGCCGGGCTGCCGCCGCAAGCCGGTGTAATCGCGCTGCTGGTCGGTCTGGTCTGCTATGGCCTGCTCGGGCGCAGCCGCTACGCGATCGTCTCGGCCACTTCGTCCTCGGCGGCGGTACTGGCGGCCGGAACACTCGCGCTGGCAGGTCCCGCAGGCGCGTCGCGCGCTGCAGTGGCGGCCACTTTGGTGCTGCTTACCGGCGGGTGTTTCCTGGTCGCAGGGTTCGCACGTCTCGGCGGGCTGTCGCATCTGATCGCACGGCCGGTGCTGCGCGGTTTCACATTCGGCCTGGCCTGCGTGATCGCGCTGAAGCAGCTGCCGAACCTGTTCGGCCTGCCGGGCCTGCACGGCGATTTCGTACCGCTGTTGCTTATGACGTTGTTCAAATCGATCGGCCAGATCCAGCCAGCCACGATGGGCGCCGGTGTGGTCGCCCTGCTGCTGCTGTTTCTGTGCGAACGGGTGCGCCGTTTGCCTGGCAGCCTGTTGGTGATCGTGCTCGGCGTGGCGGCTTCCGGCTGGCTGGCGCAGTACGGTGTGACCCTGACCGGGGTGATAAATCTCACCCCGGACTGGTCGATGCCGGCATGGCCATCGAGCGGGGAGTGGCTGCCCAGCATCGAACTGGCCGCGGCCTTGTTGCTGGTGCTGTACGCGGAGTCGTACGGGGCGATCCGTGCGTTCGCCCTGAAGCATGGCGATCCGGTCGACGCGAATCGCGATCTGCTGGTGCTCGGCGTGGCCAATGCGCTGTCGGGCCTGCTGCACGGCATGCCGCTTGGCGCGGGCTATTCCGGCACCTCGGCGAACGAGGCGGCTGGCGCGCGCTCGCGGCTGGCTGGGCTGGTCGCCGCCGGCAGCGTGTTGCTGATGGTGTTGCTGTTGCTGCGCTGGATCGAACGCATTCCCGAGCCGGTGCTGGCGGCGATCGTGATCCATGCGGTGAGCAAGTCATGGCGGTTGGCCGTGTTTCGGCCCTACCTGCAGTGGAAGCGCGACCGGCTGGTGGCACTTGCCGCGGTGCTCGCGGTGCTTGCGCTCGGCATCCTCAACGGTCTGCTGGTGGCGATCGCCTTCAGCCTGGTGATGCTGCTGCGCCAGCTCGCCACGCCACGCCTCAGCGTACTCGGCCAGCTTCCCGGCAGTCACGATTTCGTCGACATCGCGGAACATCCGAGTGCGCATGAGCAGGCCGGCATGTTGATTCTGCGTCCGGAGGAGCCGCTGTTCTTCGCCAACGCGGAATCGATCCTGGCACTGGCACGCCAGCGGGTCGACGAGCATGCCGGGACCCGCGTGGTGGTGCTGAGCCTGGAGGAGTCTTCCGACCTGGACAGTACCGCGCTGGAGGCGCTGGCGGATTTCGCGACATGGCTCAGCGCGCGTGACATCATGCTGCGCGTGGCGCGCCTGAAGGACGCGGTGCGTGACCTCCTGCTGCGGGCGACGCTACCCCAGCTTTTGCCACAGGCGCTCGACTTCTGGAGCGTGGAAGATGCAGCCTTGGCGGCCGCACCTGCGCCGCAACCAACAAGGAAACCCCTGCAGTGAAGATCATCCCGGGCATGCCATGGCTGCTGTTGGGCGCCGCGCTTCTGACCTCACCGGCATGGGCCGCGCAGGACAACAATGCGCGTTTCAAGCAGATCTACAGCAGCGAGTGGGCTTGGCGCACCGGCCACGCCGGGGTCAGCGCGTCGGGCGAATCGCAACCGAACAATGGCCGCCTCGACGACGTCGACGCGGCAAGCCAGCAGCAGCGGCTGGATTACTGGCAGCACGTGCTCAAGCAGCTCGACGGCATCGACGTGGCGCAGCTGTCGCCGGCCAACCAGGTCAACTACGCGGTCTATCGCGAGCAGATCGGCAACTTCGTCGCCGACCAGAAGTTCATGAACTGGCAGATGCCATTCAACAGCGACTCGGCATTCTGGTCCGACATCGACTACGACCTTGGCAGCGACAAGCTGCGCACGGCCGACGACTATCGCAAGTATCTGGATCGGCTCAATCAGATCCCCGCTTATTTCGACCAGCAGATCGCCAACATGCGCTCCGGGCTGCAGCGTGGTTTCAGTGTGCCACGCGAAGTGCTGAAGGGCCGCGATGTGTCGATCGCCGCCGTCGCCGATCTGCAGGATCCCACCCAGAGCAGTTTCTACGCGCCGTTCAAGCAGCTTCCGGCGTCGATCCCGGCCGATCAGGCGCAGGCGCTGCAGGGCCAGGCGCTGCAACGCATCCGTGACAACGTGATCCCCGCTTACGAGAAGCTGCTGAGCTTCTTCCGCAACGACTACGTACCGCATGCGCGCACCACGCTGGCGGCTGAGGCATTACCGGACGGCAAGGCGTTCTATCGCCAGCAGATCCACGAATACACCACGCTCGACCTCAGCCCCGATGCGATCCACCAGATCGGCCTGGATCAGGTGGCGAAGATCCACGCGCAGATGCTGCAAGTGATGCAGGACTCTGGCTTCAAGGGCAGCTTCGCCGAGTTCCTGCAGTTCCTGCGCAGCGACCCGCAGTTCTACGCGAAGACGCCGCAGGAGCTGCTCGACAAGAGCGCATGGGTGGCCAAGGAAGTGGATGGCAAGATGTCCAGGTTCTTCGGGCACTTGCCGCGCGAGCGCTTCACCATCGAACCGGTGCCGGCTGGCATCGCGCCGTACTACACCTCCGGCCGCGGCGGTCCGGACGTCTATCTGGTCAACACCTACGACTTGCCATCGCGCGCCCTGTACAACATGCCCGCGCTGACCTTGCACGAGTCCTATCCCGGGCACTCGCTGCAACTGGAGCTGGCGGATGAGAGCCACGACCAGCCCGCGTTCCGCCGCAACGGCTACATCTCGGCCTACGGCGAGGGTTGGGGTCTGTACTCGGAATACCTCGGCAACGAGATGGGCATCTACCAGACGCCGTACCAGCACTTCGGCTTCCTCACCTACCAGATGTGGCGTGCCTGCCGGCTGGTGGTCGATACCGGCATCCACCATCTAGGCTGGACGCGCCAGCAGTCGATCGACTACCTGACCGTCAACACCGCACTGTCCTCACGCGAGATCGCCAACGAGGTGGACCGCTACATCAGCTGGCCGGGCCAGGCGCTGTCGTACGAACTCGGTTACCTGAAAATCCTCGACCTGCGCGCGAAGGCGGAAAAGGCGCTGGGCGCGAAGTTCGACCTGCGCCACTTCCACGACACCGTGCTGTCCACCGGTTCGGTGCCGCTGCCGGTGCTGGAGCAACGCATCGACCGCTTCATCGCCGAGGGTGGTCCGGAGCCGGACTACGGTTGCGACTGTGCGAAGGGGGAGAAGGCTCCGTAGCGATCAGGGTCTGGCTGAGTTCGCGTTGCCGGTTTCCGCATAACGCTGCAGTCGATCGAGTTGCTGCATCAGGACCCCGTCCACGCCAGCGGCAAGCTTGTCCAGGCCGCTCCCGCTGGTGCCGTTCACGCGATACTCGAACTGCAGCGTGCTGCCAGCATCACCCGGCTTGAGGGTGAATGTCATCACGCCCTGCACGGCCATGTTCTGCAGCGGTCCCAGGCCGCCCTGCAGGCGCAACAGGTGATCCTTGCTCGCCCACAGCACCTGCATGTGCTGCACGCTGTTGTCCTTCCAGCGTTCACAGAAACAGCCACCAGCCTCAGGCTTGAGGCTGAGGTTGGTGGCGCTGCCCGACCAGGTGTGTTCGCTGTTCCACCAACGCGCCACGTCGACGAGTGCTGCATAGGCCTGTGCGGGCGTGACATGCAGCACGCGGCTGTCCTGGATCACCAGGCTGTCGGGCGTGGCCTGCTTTACCGCCGCATGACTTGGCGTGGGCAGTACCGACAGCAGGGCGAGCGTGAAGACGATCGGCAGGAGCATGACAGTCTCTCCATCAGGCAGGTGGCCTGTAGGCAGGTGGCCTGTTTTAGCACGCTGGCACGATCCTGGCCAAGGTTGCGCACTACTGCATAAATGGAGTATTTTTACATTTAACTTTCCAAGGAGAGTTGAGTATGCTGGCCCGTCCACTGCCTGAAACCACACCTGCCGATGCGCTGGGCGGTCCCGCGCTGCGTGCGTTCTTCCAGCTGGCCGAACACTGGAAGCTGCGCATAGCCGACCAGCGCAAGCTGCTCGGCGATCCGCCCGAATCCACGTTCTACAAATGGAAGCGCCAGCGCGATGCCATGCTCGCTCGCGACACGATCGAACGGATCAGTTATCTGCTCGGCATCTGGAAATCGCTGCAGATCCTGTTCCCCGATCCGACGCAGGCCGACGCGTGGCTGCACAAACCGAACCAGGCGTCGCTGTTCGGGGGTCATTCCGCGCTGGAGCGCATGCTGTCCGGTAATGTCGCCGACTTGTTCGTGGTGCGCCAGTATCTGGATGCACAGCGCGGTTGAACCGAGTCGTGCCTGCGCACGTCGCGGTTGACGAGACGCGTGCTTGCGATGCTGTTGTAGGAGCGGCTTCAGCCGCGATGCTTTCCAGTCCAGCGAAGCCCGAGAGTCAACAGCATCGCGACTGAAGTCGCTCCCACCAGAGCCGAGTTTCCTGGACGTCACATGCCGACCAACCCGCCACCGATCAAACGCATCCGCTGGAACCAGGCGTATCGCATCGTGCCGAGCCGGTTTCCGCCGGTGGGCGTGTACGACCGCATCGCCGAGCCGGCCGATCTCGATGCGGTATTCGCGATCGAGGCGCTGACCAATCCACGCCTGCGCGAAGAAGCAGGTGCATTGAAGCTGGTGCCGAAGGAGCATCGCATCAGCGGACCGGGCTCGACTCCGGTGATGGCCGCGTTCACCCATCTCAATCCCGAAGGCAGCCGTTTCTCCGACGGCACATGGGGCGTGTTCTACGCCGCGCACAGCGTCGCCACCGCGGTGGAGGAAACCGTGTACCACCGTGAGAAGTTCCTTGCCGCTACCGCCGAGCCGGCCTGCGATATCCAGATGCGCTGTTATCGCACCAGCGTCGACAGCAAGCTGCACGATATCCGCGGCGGCTGGCCGGCAGCGCACGATCCGGACAGTTACGCTGCCAGCGTCGTACTGGCCCGCGAACTGCGCGGCGCCGGTTCCAACGGCCTCGTCTACGACAGTGTTCGGCATCCTGGCGGTGAATGCCTCGCCGCGTTTCATCCGGACGTGGTGGCACCATGCGTGCAGTCCGAGCACATGATCTATCGCTGGAACGGACAGCACATCGCGATGGTGCTCAAGGTGTCCGAACTCTCGCGTCCACGCTAATCTCGGGGCCTGCTCCATAGACCAGGGTGGAATGATGAAACGACTGATCATCCTGCTGTTTGCATTGCTGCCGCTGCTGGCACAGGCGCGCGAGAACGGTCATGCGCAGTGGAATCCGGCGATCGCCGCGTTCGAGGCGGCCGATCGGGCACATGCACCGGCAGCGGGTTCGATCCTGTTCATCGGCAGCTCGTCGATCGAGCACTGGAAATCGCTGGCAGCGGATTTTCCGGAAGTGAACGTGATCAATCGCGGCTTCGGCGGCTCCGTGATCAGCGACTCCACCTTCTTCGCCGATCGCATCGTGGCGCCATACCACGCACGCGCCATCGTCATGTACGCTGGCGACAACGACCTGCAGGAAGGCAGCAGTCCGGAACAGGTACGTGACGATTTCGCCGCCTTCGTGCGCAAGGCGCGCGCCGTCGATCCTGGCGTGCCGATCGCCTTCATCGCGATCAAGCCCAGCGTGGCGCGTGCGGTATTGCTGCCCAAGATTCGCCAGGCGAATGCACTGGTTCGCGCGTATGCCGCCACACAGAAGGGTGTGACCTACCTCGATGCCTTCACCCTTCTTCTCGGCAAGGACGGTCGGCCACAGCCCGAGCTGTTCGGCGTGGACGGTTTGCACATGAACCGCAAGGGCTACCTGCTGTGGATCAGCATCATCAAGCCGTGGGTGGGTGCCGTGCCGCGCTAGGGCGCCAAAATCTGCCTTGGGGGCATCTGGACCACCGAACCGTTTCCCGGTATGAATGTGCTTCAAGGCGTGCCGAAACACTGCAGGCGGCTAGGTGTCGCGCGCTTGATGGTTAACTTGTCTCAATCAGCCAAAAGCTTCCATAAGGAATGTGTGCATGCGGATGAAAGATGTGTTTCTGTCTTTCCGGGGACGTCTGTTGCGTTCGACCTTCTGGGCATACGCCATAGCAGCATGGATAGTTTTCATCTTGCTGTTTATGGGCTTTGAACGCGCGTTCGGGCACGCCAGCACACTGTTGCTGTACCCACCATTCTTTGTAGTACTCGTCGCCCTCATCACCAAACGTCTGCATGATCGCAACAAGCGTGGCGCGTGGATTCTCGTGATTCTCATTCCCATCGCCGGCCCGATTCTGCTGGTGACCGAGCTTGGATTCCTGCGCGGAAGTGCGGGGCCCAATCGCTACGGCCGCGATCCGTCGGAGTTCTATCCTGACTATCAGGTCGTCAAATGAGCGCCACTCCGCTGACTACGGGTGACGCCCAGCAGATCGTCAATGACGTTACCGGCCTCAATCCGGTCCCTGTGTGGGCGGTGGTAACTCCCACGAGCACGGAAGACATACGCGTCGCCATCAAGCGAACAAGCGGCGCCATTTGTATTGGCGGTGGACGTTTCAGCATGGGTGGCCAGACCGCCAGCCCCGGCGCCTTGCATATCGACATGCGCCGGATGAATGGCGTGGTGAGCTTCTCGCCACTGCACCGCACGATTCGTGTGCAGGCCGGCATCCGCTGGTGCGACCTGCAACGATTTCTCGATCCGCATGATCTGTCGATCAAGATCATGCAGAGCTACGCCAACTTCACCGTTGGCGGTTCGCTGAGCGTCAACGTGCACGGTCGGTACATGGGCCAGGGCCCGCTGATCCTGGCGGTCCGCTCGATTCTGATCGTGCTGGCCTCAGGCGAAAGCGTGGAAGCTTCGCCAAGCGTCAACAGCGAGCTCTTCTACGGCGCCATCGGTGGCTATGGTGGCCTTGGCGTCATTGTCGAGGCGGAACTCGACCTGGCCAGGAATACGCGCGTCAAACGCGTGACTGCAAAGTTGCCAGCCAATACGTATCTGGCCCACTTCACCGAGAAGGTGCGCAATGCCCCCCGGGCGATCTTTCACAACGCCGATCTTTATCCACCGCAGTTCACGCGGGCACGCTCGATCACCTGGGAGGAAACGGATGATCCGGTCACGGTGCCGTACCGTCTCGTTCCGACGCGGCGTACGTATCCCCTGCAGAAATACTTCATCTGGGCGATTTCCGAGACGCCGCTGGGCAAGTGGCGCAAGGAATACCTGATCGATCCGCTGCTGTATTCGAGCAAGCGCGTGCATTGGCGCAACTATGAAGCCGGTGCCGATGTCGCCGAACTGGAACCGCGTTCGCGCGTCTTCCGTACCTTCGTGCTCCAGGAGTATTTCGTACCGGTAGAGCGCTATCAGGATTTCGTGACCAGGATGGCCGAAATCCTGCAACGGCATCGCGTCAACGTGCTCAATATTTCGGTGCGTCACGCCGCGGCCGACCCGGGCTCACTACTGGCCTGGGCGCGCGGCGAGACGTTTGCCTTTGTTCTCTATTACAAGCAGCGAACGCGCGTGAACGCCAGGAATCGCGTGGCGGTGTGGACCCGCGAGTTGATCGATGCGGCCATCGAATGCAGCGGTGCCTACTATCTGCCTTATCAGGTACATGCCACTCCGGAGCAATTCCACAAGGCATACCCGCGCGCGCAAGAGCTGTTCGCGCTCAAGCGTCGGCTGGATCCGGATTTTCGCTGGCGCAATGTGATCTGGGATACCTATTACGCACCTACGCTGGCCGTCGGGAACCAGCCTGTTGGCCACGCGGCTGGCTGTGAATTCCATCGTGTGTTCGACGACAGGCGCATGCATGATGGCTTCTACCGTTTCCTGCAGAACATCTATCGCCTATATCCGGAAGACCGATTCCATGCCCTGATCAAGGCTGCCTGCGCCGAACACAAAGACGACGAAGCCATCTACCGCCAACTCCAGCGCGACCTCCCCGGCATCAAGCCGATGCTCTCCGAGCTGACTTATGCCGTCCCCGCCTTGCTCAAGCAGAAGCGCGAGATGGCGCGCCAGACCCTGCAATTGCTGGGTGATCGTCGGTCGGTTCATGGTTACGTCGAGATAGGCACCACGGGTCGCTACATCAGTGAACTGCGAAAACACGTGCGCGTGGAAGGCGACATCGTGCTGGTGAATGATGTCGCGCCAGGCGGGTCTCCGGTGGATGTCGTCGAGCGCGGCCAGATCGGCAAACTTGGTCGATTCGTGCCGATGAACGACTACGCGCCGATCGCCGAGACCGATGTGGCGAGTGCCAGCGTGGATGTGGTCACGTGCTATATCGGTCTGCACCATGCACAGCCCGAACGCCTGCATGATTTCATCCTTTCGATCGAGCGCATCCTGCGTCCTGGCGGTGTGCTTATTCTCCGCGACCACGATGTCACGACGCCCCTGATGCACGATTTCGTGTCGCTTGCGCATACCGTGTTCAACGCCGGCCTTGGTCTGCCGTGGGAAACCAATCGCAATGAATTGAGGTTCTTCGCCCCGGTAGCTAGCTGGAGCGAACGTCTGCAGGCGGCTGGGCTCATCGATTCCGGCAATCGTCTGCTGCAGGCGAATGACCCTTCCGACAACGTATTGATGTCCTTTGTCAAAGCCTCGCGCGAGCGTGCCGCATGATGCGCAAACGCGCCTGGGTGCGCTGCGGCTGGTTTGTGATCCTTGCATCGATGCTCGTCGCGACATTCGCGGGGAACTCATTCGCTGCCGACGAAGCCATCGTGACGCCGCAGGAGCATCGCCGCGGACCGGAGCAAACCTTTCTCACCTATCCGGAATGGTTTCTTGTCTTCAGCCCGGCCGAATATGCGGTGTTCGTTCGCGAGCACAATCCGAGCGACTTCCCCTTCCTTGGCCACATCGGCCAGTTCTGGCAAGGCTATGGGGCTGTCTACGAGGCCACCCGGAATCGATACCCCATGAACTGGGGATACCACGTCATGATCATGGTCATTGGCGTGAGTACGACCGTCGAATACGGCCTGCGCGCGGGTTATGAAACGCTGATCGGCCGGGTGGCCGAACTCACGCGCACCCACGGCCAGACCGAGGAGGATCGTTATGCCGCGCGTGTGGCGCAGGATTACGTCGATTTCATTCGCGTCGAGCCTTGGTACAAATTCGATTTTCGCAGCAAGCTGATCGGCCTGTGGAAGGACACCAGCCTTTGGGGACCCGATGCGATAAGAAAATGGGAACGCAAGTACGCGCTGACGACGGAATACGGAGTCAAGGCCGCGTACGGCTGGTTGATTGGCGTGGCCACCAAGGCGAGCTACGACGAGCCGGTTCCCGTCACGGCCGTTATCCTTGATCGCGTGCCCGATGGCGCCAGCACCGAACTTCCGCAGATGAAGGTGCTCAGGCAGGATGCCGGCGGCACGGCGCTGGTAACGCTTCCGCGCTATCAGGAGTTCACCAATGAAGCCGCCGTGCTTGCGAAACTCGGTGCACGGTTCCAGGAGATCGCGGGAAATCGTGGTCCGATACTGCTGAGCCTGATTGCCCCCACCGCCTGGGATCCGCCTGTGCCTGCGCAGGACATCCTGTTCACACAGTCCATTCGTACAGTACCAGGCAAAAAGCGCGTGGTTCTTGCCGTGCAGGTGGATTCACTGAGCGCACTGCTGCGCAGCATTGATGGGCAGCCACTATCCATAGAGCACATCTACGATTACTAGATAGCGAGTGTAGTGAAGATCATCCAGCGGATTTCTTCACGACGAGCCAGTGAAAATGAAAAGGGCCGGCATGCTGGCCGGCCCTCATGCTTCAAGCTGAAGTCAAGCCTCAGTTATCTGCATTGGTTGCCCAGCCTTCGCGATCCCCACGGGTAAACACGCGGTCGTCATCCAGCACATCGCCGGCCGCATGCGCAGGCAACTCGTGCAACTTGGCGTAGATCGGCGTGAAGTCCGGATGCGTCGCCTCGAACAACTGCTCGAAGCCGTCGATCACGAAGTAGGTCTGCTGGTAGGTGTCGATGCGGTAGCGCGTGCTCATCACGCGCTCCAGGCCGAAACCGATGCGGTTCGGTGACGGCGAATCCAGCGAGTAGATCGACTCGCCCTTGGAGCTGACGATGCCGGCGCCGTAGATGCGCATGCCCTCGTCGGTGTTGATCAGGCCGAACTCCACCGTGTACCAGTACAGGCGGGTGAGATTCATCAGCGCTTCGGGGCCGATCGCGAACGCCTTCATGCCGCCGCGGCCATACGCCTGCATGTAGTCGGCGAACACCGGGTTGAGCAGCAGCGGCACGTGGCCGAACAGGTCGTGGAACAGGTCCGGTTCGCTGAGGTAATCCAGTTGATCCGGCTTGCGGATCCACCAGCTGACCGGGAAGCGGCGGTTGGCCAGATGATCGAAGAACACCTCGTCGGGGAGCAGGCCTTCCACCGCGACCACTTCCCAGCCGGTGGTGGCGCCGAGCACCTTGTTGAGCTCGGCGAATTTCGGGATGCCGCCGTCGCCGAGGCCGAAGCGCTCGACGCCGGCCATGAACTCCTTGCATGCGCGGCCGGGCAGCATTTCGCGCTGGCGCTTGAACAAGGTATCCCAGACCTCATGATCGGTCTGGCTGTAGCTGTCCCACGGTTGCTCGACCACGCCGGTGGCATACACCGGTACATAGCCGCGATCGGTTTGCTGGTGTTCGATCTTGCGGGGCGTGGTGTTTTCCATGGCGGGTTCCGGCGTGACAGGGACGATTGAAGCAACAGCATACGGTGGATCTTGCACACGAAGCTTGTTTTGTTGCCGTCTATGCCAGTCTTAATGCACTATGCTTGCGTAGATTGCGATTGGATGGGAGTTTTATTGCACATGGCAAGCCTTGATCGTACCGATCTGCGTCTGCTCGCCGTACTGCAAGGCGAGGGCCGTATCACCAATGCCGAGCTGGCCGAGCGGGTCAGTCTGTCGGCGTCGGCTTGCCTGCGTCGCCTGCAGCGGCTGGAAGCCGACGGCATCATCACCGGTTATGCCGCGCAGATCGATCCGCAAGCGGTCGGCCTGGGCCTGCAGGCGTTCGTGCGCGTGCAGCTGGCCAAGCACGAAGCGGAAGCGATCGAGCGCTTCGTCGAGCACGTCAACGGCTGGGACGAAGTGATCGCCTGCCACGCGCTGACCGGCGACATGGATTACCTGTTGCACATCTATGTGGCCGACCTCAAGGATTTCTCGCGCTTCCTGCTCGACCATCTGTTGAACGCCGCCGGTGTTGCCGATGTCAACTCCAGCTTCGTGCTGCGCACGGTGAAACGTTCGCCGTCACTGCCACTGAGCCAACTGGAGCGTTGAGCGCTTGCGCCCGCTAAACTAATCGACTGATGAGCATCGACACCACCACCGTCCCCGAACGCGATCTGCTGCGCCCGCTGCGTTATCTGTGGCGCGTGCCGGTACTGCTGTTGCATATCGTGCTGGGCATCCTGCTGTGTTCGCTGATCCTCAGCTGGAACCAGCATGTGGTGATGCAGGACGGCAAGGAGCCGTTTGCGCACCGGATGATCCGCTGGTGGTCGGTCAAGCTGTTGCGCATCTTCGGTCTGCGCTCGGTGCGGATTGGCCAGCCGCTGGCCGATCCGGTGCTGTTCGTCGCCAACCACACCTCGTGGATCGACATCGAAATGCTGCACAGCCAGCGCGCCGCCTGCTTCGTGGCCAAGGCCGAGATCGCCGGCTGGTGGCTGGTCGGCTGGCTGGCGGCGAACGGTGGCACCATCTTCCACCGCCGCGGCAGCAACCACTCGCTGTCCACTGTGATGCAGGTGATGGTCGAGCGGCTGCGCGATGGCCGTTCGGTGGCGGTGTTCCCGGAAGGCGGCACCGGCTACAACGGCGTGCTGAAGGTGTTCCATGCGCGCATCTTCCAGGCCGCGCTGGATGCCGAAGTACCGGTACAGCCGGTGGCACTGCGCTTTGCCCGTGGTGGGCGGCGCATCATCGATGCCGGCTTCCGCGAGAACGAGAGTTTCGTGCACAACATCGTGCGCCTGCTTGGCGAGGCGCCGATGGATGCCGAAGTGCATTTCCTCACGCCGGTGCCGGCTAGCCCGGACGCGCGGCGGCGCATGGCCGAACAGTCGCGCGAACTCATCGCCGCGGCGCTGGAAGACACCACGATGCCGGATGGCCGCCGCGCATGAGCCTGCCGCGCGGAAAGGATTTCTGTCCGCCCTGGCCGCTGCGCAGCGGTCACATCCAGACCATGCTGTCCTCCAGCGGCGTGCGCCGCATGCTGCTGCCACGTGCCGCGCAGATGGTGCTGCAGGATGCCGAGCCGGTGGTGGTCGACGGCGGCGGTGGCGTGCGCCTTACCGGGGCCTATACCGCGCAGAAGATCCGGCCGCAGTCGCGCGGGCTTGCCGTGCTGTTCCATGGCTGGGAAGGCAGCGTCGATTCCACCTATGTGCTGCAGACCGGCAGCCGCCTGCTCGCCGACGGTTGGGACATCTTCCGGCTGAACTTCCGCGATCACGGCGACAGCTACGGACTCAACGAGGCGCTGTTCCATTCCTGCCGCATCGACGAGGTAGTGCATGCGCTGGGCGATATCGCACAGCGTTGGCCGGCACGCCCGATGGCGTTGACCGGCTTCTCACTGGGCGGCAACTTCGCCTTGCGTGCCGCGTTGCAGACCTCGCGCGTCGGTATCCCGTTGAGCTATGTGCTGGCGGTGTGCCCGATCATCGATCCGGGCGAGGGTCTGTTCTCGCTGGAAGAAACCGCGCCGTGGTTCTACCAGGCCTACTTCATGCGCAAGTGGCGCCACTCGCTGCAGGCCAAGCAGAAGGCGTTTCCGCAGCACGAATATTTCGAGATGGCCGAACTGAAGCAGAACCTGCGCGGCCTGACCGAGGCGATGGTGCTGCGCCATACCGACTTCCCGTCGTTGCAGCAGTATCTGGACGGCTATTCGGTGGCCGGGGATGCGCTGCTGGCGATGCAGATCCCGGCCACCATCCTCACCGCGCGCGATGATCCGGTAATCCCGGTCGATGCCTTCGAGAAACTCCATTTGCCGCCGACCGTCGAGCTGGACATCGCCGATTTCGGCGGCCACTGCGGCTTCATCCGCGGCTACGGCATGACCAGTTTCACCGACGATTACATCGCTGCGCGCTTCAACGCACTGGCCGACAGCGCAGCCGGCTGAGCCGTCGGCCCGGTCGGCTGCCGCCGATATCCGACATTTCCACGGCGTTGGCATTCCCGCATGCGTTCCGCGTGCTAGCGTAGGCGGACAGGGGGCACCATCACGCGGGGATTTGCGCATGTTGCCGAAGCGATTCGTCAGTCGTTGCCTGGCACTGGCCGGGTTGTCTCTCACGTTTGCCTGCAGCGCATCCGCTGCGCCGCCCACCAGCAGTCCGGTCGGTTCAAACAACGTCACCGTGGCCGATCCGCTCGTGCCGCGACCGCCGGGTACGCCCTGCGTGGTGCAGTTGTTCCAGGACGACACGTTCACCGATTTCAACACGCGCCCCTACACCTACACGCCGCCGACCGGTTGCGGCCAGCATTGGGCCAAGGTGGTGCTGGAGGCGGATTTCTCGGTAACCGCCGGGCGCCAGTTCGACCGCACCGCCACGTTATGGCTGGGTGGCGTGAATCTGTATTTCGGTACCACCGAGGAACCCTCGTCGACGGTGTCGCCGAGCTGGCACGTGGAGCGCGATCTCACCGACTACAGCACGCTGTTGTCCGCGGCCGGCAACGGTCAGGCGATCATCGGCAACGTCGTCGACAGCACCTATACCGGCGTGATCCACGGCAGCGCACGCCTGCTGTTCTATCCGGCCTCGATCCTGGCGCCGCCGGCCAAGGTGCCGGATGCGGTGTATCCGCTGGGCAGCGATGCGGTAGGAAATACCGCCGTGCTGGGCAACTCCACCAGCCAGCTGGTGAAAACACTGAGCCTGCCAGGCAATGTCGAGCGCGCCTATCTGGACGTGTTCGTGCAAAGCCAGAACGCCGACGAGTTCTGGTACACCTGCGTGCCGGATCAGTACGCGGCTGAAGTGGATGAATGTGGCGGCGGCAACTTCCGCGAGGCCGAGGTCAGCATCGACGGACAGCCGGCCGGTGTGGCGCCGGTCTATCCGTGGATCTACACCGGCGGCATCGATCCCTATCTGTGGCGGCCCACTCCCGGCGTGCAGACCTTGAACTTCATGCCGTACCGGGTCGATCTCACACCGTTCGCCGGCGTGCTCAGCAACGGTGCGCCGCATCAGGTCGCGCTGAGCGTGGCAGGTGCCAACAACTATTTCTCGGCAACTGCCAGCCTGCTGGTGTATCTCGATGCGCATGCGAAGCAGGTCAGCGGCCAGGTCGTGAGCAACACCCTGGCCAGCCAGCCGCCCACGCCGACCATCAGCGACACGCTGCAGCAGGACGCCTCGGGCAATGTCAGCGGCAACATCAACACCAACCTGAGCCGGCACTTCATGATCGCGGGCTACGCGGACACCTCGCACGGGCGCGTGCAGACCACGGTGGACCAGACGGTGAGCTTTGCCGATACCCAGGGCTTCACCATCAACGACACCACCTACCGCCAGGTCAGCGACCAGCTCACCTCCGTCACCGGTGCGAGCCGCAGCAGCATCGGCCGATACATCACCGGCGAATACGATGAACAGGTGAGTTATCCGCTGCATCTGGACTACAACCAGCAGGCGGCTGCGGATGGCAGCTTCACTGCGGCCACCAGCGTGCATCAGGGCTATGCGAAAAACGAGTCGCACAAGCTGTTCGGCATCCAGCTGTACTCGGCGAACGTAGCCAACACGGTGGACAGTGCCGACACGCTCGATTTCGACGCCAGCGGCAATCTCACCGCCCACAATGGACAGCAAAGCGCGCAGTCGTTTGCGTTCAACGATTCGCTCGGCGGCTGCTACCGCAGTAGCGTGGGCACGCTCAGCGGCGTGGTTTCCAGCTACACCAGCGGCCAGGGCTGCCCCGATCAGCGCAACCGCGTGTACTGGTTCACCCATCCGGATGGCTCGCCCGACAACGGCAGCACCGTGCTGGGCTGGTAACCTCAGTGGCGGTCGTCGCCTGATCGGCGGCGACCGCATCGCCTCGATACCGCAACACGGTTTGACAGGGGCAATGGGGATTGCTTCAAATCACGAGCCTTCCGTGTCATGCCGACGGGTCGGCAACGGTCTCCTCGGTCGTTGGCGCAAGGATCGCGCGGGCATCAACGTATCGGTGAGGAGACGACATGAAGGTTTCGGCATGGCAGCGCGCGGGTTGTTCCGTCGGGATGATCGCGGCGGTGTGCCTCGGCCCGGTTGCGATGGCGGCGCAGGCGCACGACAGCAGCTTCCAGACCTCGTTCGAGGCGGGCGAGCCGCTGCCGATGGCACCGCCGGCACACGCCGCATTCATGGCGCAGGTCGCGGGCGGGCCGCCTCGGTCCGTCGCGCTCACAGCCAAACCGGATGTGGGCTTCAGTGGACTGCATTCGCTGCATTACCGTGGCAGCGCGGCAGGTTCCCAGCAGCAGCGCCTGTTCGATGTCGACCTGCTGGTGCAGGCCGACACCCAGCTTTCCTATGTGATCTTCCCCCAGCGTATCGAGGGTAATCTGCGCAACCCCGCCAATTACGTCGCGGTGGATCTGCTGTTCGACGACGGCAGCCGGCTCAGCACCACCGGTGCGCTTGACCAGCATCGCATCGGCGCCTCTGCGCGGGCGCAGGGCGATGGCCGCGTTCTGTATCCGGATCAGTGGAATCTTGTAGCGAGCGATCTCGGTCATGTCGCCGCGGGACGGCGCATCCGCCAGATCGTGCTCGATCATGACGGTCCGGTCGCCACGTTCGAGGGTTACCTCGATGACCTGCGCATCGGGGCAGAACCGCCGGATACGCGCCGTCGGCCCAGCGACTTCGTCGACACGCGCCGCGGCAGCAATGCCAACGCCAACTTCTCGCGCGGCAACACCTACCCGGCGCTGGCCGTGCCGCATGGCTTCAACTTCTGGACGCCGGTGACCGACGCCAGCGGCAACTGGCTGTACCAGTACCAGGATCACAACGGCGCGGACAATCGTCCGCGGCTGCAGGCGTTCGCGTTGTCACACGAGCCGAGTCCGTGGATGGGCGACCGGCAGACCCTGCAACTGATGCCCGAGGCGCAGCCCGATGGCACGCCGCTGCTCGGCCGCGTGGCACGCTCGCTCAGCTTCAGTCACGCGAATGAAAGCGCGCAGGCGCACAGCTACCGCGTGACATTCGACAACGGCATCGTCACCGAGATTGCGCCGACCGACCATGCCGCGATGTTCCGCTTCACCTTCACCGGTAACCGCTCGCAGCTGCTGTTCGACAACATCAACGACCACGGCGGCATCACGCTGGATGCCGACGGCCGCAGTTTCAGCGGCTGGTCCGATGTGAAGAGCCGGCTCTCCGCTGGTGCCACACGCCTGTTCTTCTACGGCAACGTCGACCAGCCGGTGCAATGCAGCGGGCGACTGACTGGTGCGGGGCGTGACCACGTCGCGGCGTGGTTCGGTTTCGACACCGTACGGACGAAGACGGTGAACCTGCGCATCGCGACGTCGCTCATCAGCGTGCAACAGGCGCAACACAATCTGGTACTGGAGATCGCACCCACCGATACGCTGGACAGTGTGCGCGAGCGCGCGCAGCAGCAATGGGATGCGCTACTCGGCATCGTCAGCGTGCGGGGTGCCAGCCGCGACGAGCTGACCACACTGTATTCCAATCTGTATCGCCTGTTCCTGTATCCGAACGAGGCCTACGAGAACACCGGCACGGCGGCGCAACCGCACTATCGCTATGCAAGCCCGTTCTCTGCACCAACCGGTGCCGACACACCCACGCAGTCTGGTGCGCGCATCGTCGACGGCAAGGTATTCGTCAACAACGGTTTCTGGGACACCTACCGCACCGCGTGGCCGGCCTATGTCTTGCTCACGCCCACGCAGGCTGGCGAGATGATCGACGGCTTCGTGCAGCAGTACCGCGACGGTGGCTGGATCGCGCGTTGGTCCTCGCCCGGCTACGCTGACCTGATGGTCGGCACCAGCGCCGACGTGGCGTTCAGCGATGCGTGGCTGAAGGGTGTGCACAACTTCGACGTGCGTTCGTTCTATCAGTCCGCGCTGAAGGACGCCACGGTGGTCAGCCCGCTTGCCGGCACCGGTCGCAAGGGCCTGCAGCGTTCGGTCTTCAACGGCTACACCGACACTGGCGTGGACGAAGGGCTGTCGTGGTCGATGGATGGCTATATCAACGACTTCGCGATCGGCAACCTGGCCACCGTGCTGGCGCAGCAACCCGCGGCAGACGATCCGTATGCCAAGCATTACGCCGATGATGTGGCGTACTTCCACAACCGCGCGCTCGACTACGTCAACCTGTTCGATCCCGCGGTCGGCTTCTTCGTCGGCCGCGATGCCGCCGGCCACTGGCGCTACGACGCCAAAGATTTCGATCCGATCCGCTGGGGCGACGACTACACCGAGACCGACGCGTGGAACATGGCCTTCCACGCGCCGCAGGACGGTGCCGGTCTCGCCGCGTTGTACGGCGGGCGCGCGGGACTGGCCGCCAAGCTCGATGCGTTCTTCGCCACGCCTGGCGACTTCCACGTCGGCAGTTATGGCGAGCCGATCCACGAGATGCTGGAGGCACACGACGTGCGCATGGGCCAGTACGGCCACAGCAACCAGCCCGCGCACCACATCATCTACATGTACGACCTCGCCGGGCAGCCGTGGAAGGCGCAGGACAAGGTGCGCGACGTACTGTCGCGCCTCTACGTCGGCAGCGAGATCGGCCAGGGCTATCCCGGCGACGAGGACAATGGCGAGATGTCGGGCTGGTACGTGTTCAGCGCCGCCGGCTTCTATCCGCTGCGCATGGGCACGCCCGACTACGTGATCGGCGCGCCGTATTTCCCGCACATGGACATCCGCTTGGAGAACGGCAAGCACATCGTGATCGATGCGCCTGCGGTCAGCGACAGCAATCGTTATATCCAGAGCCTGCGTGTCAATGGCCAGCCGTGGAACCAGCTGACCCTGCCGCACGCACTGCTGGCGCAGGGCGCCACGCTGGATTTCACGATGGGGCCGCAGCCCTCGGCGTGGGGTAGCGACGAGGCTGCCATGCCGCCATCACTCACTGCCCACGGCAAGCCGCAGCTGCTGCGTGATCTGACCGATGGCGGGCAGGGCGAAGTCAGCAGCACGCCAGCCATCCCGCAGTTGGCGGCGCTGTCCGACAACGACAGCAACACCGAGGCCGCGCTGCCCGCGGTGCCGGTCACGATCAGCTGGCACTTCGCGCGGCCACGCGAGGTTGCGCTGCTTACGCTCACCTCCGGCGCCAGCGCCGCCGCACCCTCGGACTGGCTGCTGCAGGCATCCAGCGATGGTCAGCACTGGCACACGCTGGATACTCGTCAGCACGAGCGCTTTGCATGGCGGCAGCAGACGCGTGCCTTTGCGGTGCGTGCACCGGGCAAGTACACGTATTACCGGCTGCGTCTTGAGCCGAATGGCACGAAGCAGGCTCTCGCTGAAATCGAGCTGCTCGGAGCGGCGCTGTAGGAGCGCATCCAGTCCACAAGGGTCGTGCGCGAACGCCATGTAGGAGCGACTTCAGTCGCGATAGCTTTTTGCAAGACCAGCAAAAGCATCGCGACTGAAGTCGCTCCTACAAAAAAGCATAGCGCGCAGAGCCTGCCCCGGACCCGATCCGGGGGTGCGCTCCTACGCGCGGCTCAACCAATCACACCGAACGTCCGCTGCCGCATCCAGCAGGCGATGCTCATGCGGTCGCGCGTGGCCGGCAGCACCTCGTGCTCGAACTGCGCCGATAGAAACAGCAGCAGGCTGCCGGCGTGCGGATAGATGTCGCGGTGCGAGCCGCCGTCCAGATACAGTCGCAGCGCACCGCCATCGGTGTCCTGCCAGTCTTCGTTGAGGTAGAACACCGCCGACACCACCCGCGCATCGCTGTCGCGCAGGCGGTCGATATGCCTTGTATAACCGGCGCCCGGCGGATAGACCGCATAGTGCGATTCGCATTCGACCAGACCAAGCATCAGCTCGCGATTGAGTGCGAGGCGCAGCGCGTCGAGGCGATCGGTGAATACCTGCTGCGGCACGCTCATCGCCCCGGCCTGGAACCAGTGCGTGCTGTCGCCGCGCAACGGCGTTGCCGTTCGTGCGGCGCCAACCCGCGCCGGTATCAGCCGTTGCGCCTCGTGCATGGCGCGGCATTCGGCTGCCAACGCCTGCGTCTGCGCGGCCGACAGCAGATCCGGCACCACGCACCAGCCATCGGCGGCTAGCGCGCTGGTGACGCTGCTGAATTCATGTAAGTAGGTATTCATCGGGCGCCAGTGTAACCACGCACAGCGCTGCTAACGTTTGCGCAGCGGATCGAGCAGCGACGACAGCCCGTTGTGATCCAGCTCCAGCATCAATCCCAGCAACCGGCCCAGCTCGCCGTTCGGAAAGCCCTTGCGCGCGAACCACGCGAGATACGCACCGGGCAGGTCGGCAATCAGCCGGCCCTGATACTTGCCATACGGCATGCGCACGCTCACCAGCTTCGGCAGGTCTTCCGCTTCCATGAATAATTGAATCAGGTGGAGTTATTCGGCCGATGACTGTGCCACGAATGGAGCAAGAATCAACATGGCGGGTGACATCCTTGTCCTGCCTCGATACGCACTGATTGAAGCCGTTATCAGGGCCACGCCCTCACGGTTTCACAAACCGCAACGTCATCCGGTCCGACTCGCCGATCGTCTTCATCTTCGCGTGCTCGCTGTCGGGCCCGGCCAGATCCGGCGGCAGGCGGTGCACGTTGATGTCTTCCGGATCGTTCGAGTTGGCATTGATCTCCGACACGCCAGCCACGCGGAAGCCGGTCTTGAGCGTGAGTGTGATCAGGTAATCCTCGGGCAAGCGGTGCAAGGCGCCGGCGCTTTCCACGCCATCGGCAAACGGTTTGGCGCGGTGTTCGGTGACGCCGAACACGCCACCGGGCTTGAGCACGTTGAACGCGGCTTTGAAGACGGCGTCGAGGGTGGCCGGGCTATGGTTCAGCCAGTCATGTGTGTTGCGAAAGCTGAGCACCATGTCGGCCGAGTTGTTGGCGCCTAGATTCACCTGATCCGGTGGTGCGAACGGGATGACTTTCGCGATATGTCCGTACACCGCCGGATCGGCCTTGAGCTTGGCGGTGAATTTCGCGGCCGTCGCCGGTGCTGCTTCGATCAGGTGACCATGCGCGTAGAGGAACGGCGCGAGGATTTCGGTGTACCAGCCGCCGCCGGGCGACAGTTCGATCACCGTCATGTTCGGTTTGATACCGAAGAATTGCAGGGTCTCGACCGGGTGGCGATATTGATCGCGCGCCTGGTTGGCGGCCGATCGCCAGTGGCCGTTCATCGCCTGCTGCAGTGCCGCGGTGGTGCTGTCGGGTGTGGCGGCAGTAGCGGCGCTGCCGACGGCGGGGAGCAGCAACGTCACGATCAGCGGGATGAGCAGCTTGCAGGTACGACGAAACATGGTTCGACCCTCCTGACGATGGGCGTTCAAGACTACGCCGAAACAGGGCGCCCGGTCAGAGCCGCGTCGATGTTGTGCAGCACGGCTTGAGGTCACTCAATCCGCTGCCACGCACCGTCCTTCTGCCCACGTCCGCAACGTCTCGACCTGCTCACGCATCAGCACCGACAAAGGCCGCGTCTGCTTCAACGCATTGAGCAGGGTCGCCTGATCCGGTGGCGTGCCGTTGCCAGCGGCGTCGTAGAGTGAACTTACGATGGTCTGTTCGATTTCGGCGCCGGAGAAACCGTCGCTGGCGCCGGCGAGCGCAGACAGGTCGAAGCTGGCGGGGTCGAGTTTGCGGCGGGTGAGGTGCATTGCGAAGATCTCGCTGCGCACGGATGCCTGCGGCAGGTCGACGAAGAAGATCTCGTCGAAGCGGCCCTTGCGCAGCAGCTCAGCGGGCAGCTCGTTGACCGCGTTCGCGGTGGCGACCACGAATACCTTGGCCTTGCGTTCGGCCATCCAGGTCAGCAGGTAGCCGAGTACGCGGCGCGACACGCCACCGTCATCGCCGCCGCCGGCGAGGCCCTTCTCGATCTCGTCGATCCACAGCACGCACGGCGCCAGCAGCTCGGTGCTGCTCAGCGCGTCGCGCAGGTTCTTCTCGGTCTCGCCCTGGTACTTGTTGTACAGCATGCCGAAGTCCAGCCGCACCAGCGGCACGCCGAAGCCGCCGGCGATCGCCTTCGCGGCGAGGCTCTTGCCGCAACCCTGCACGCCGAGCAACAACACACCCTTGGGCGGATCGAGCGTCGGCGCGGCGGATGGATCGAGGAATACGGCGCGCCGGCGCTGCACCCATTCGCGCACGCGGCTGACCCCGGCGATATCGGCGAAGCTGGCGGTGGCGTATTCGTAGTGCAGCAGGCCGGAGCGGTTGAGCAGGTCGAACTTCGACTGCATCAGTTCGGGCAGGTCCTGCGGGCCGAGCGCGCCATCGTTGTAGATCAGCTTGCGCACGATGCGTCGCGCATCCGGTGCGGACAGGCCGAGCAGGTTGCGCACGATGGTGCGCGCCGCGTCGTTGTCCACTTCGATCTTGCGACCCTGCTCGCGCTGCCAGGCCACCGCTTCGCCGCGCATGATGCCGGCCAGCTCCTTGATGTCGGGCAGCGACAGCGGTACGCGCAGGGCCAGCGCTTCGAGCTCTTCCGGCAGCTCGACCTTGGCGCCGACCAGCACGATGGTGTGCGCGGCGGAACGCTGCCGCTGCACGATCTCGCGCATCTGGCGCAGGCTCATCGCGTAGCGCAGCAAGCCATGGAAATCGAACATCAGGTAGATGCCGCGCTCGCCCTGCATGCGGATCGCGTCCAGCGTGGCGGTAGCATCCGGCGCGATCTCGCCCTCGAGCTGGGCGAAGTCGAGCCGGCTCAAGCCGTCGGTCAGCGTCCAGCGCCACAGCGGATGCAGCGCCTGCGCGATCACATGGCGGAAGCATTCGATCACGCGTTGCTCGTCCACCGTCTCGATCACCAGCAGTGGCGTGGCGGCGCGCACCAGCGTGGTGAGGTCGTCCAACTCGCTCATATCGTCCCCTTGTGAAGGACACCACGTTAGCAGAGCGGTATTGCTTCTGGCTTCACGCGCCCGGGTATACGCTGGGCGTTCCACTTCGAGGAGTGCCGTCATGCGTCTGCTGCTGTCGTTGTTGCTGACCCTGTTGTCGCTACCGGTGCTTGCCGTGCCGCAACTGGACAAGCTGACCCTGCCGCAGGGTTTCCATATCGCGGTGTATTCGGACCAGGTGCCGAATGCGCGCGAGATCACGCTGGGCGCGAAAGGCACCGTGTTCGTGGGTTCCAACAGCGCCGGCAAGGTGTACGCGCTGACCGACACGAAAGGCGACGGTGTGGCCGACAAGGTGCGCGTGATCGCCAGTGGCTTGCAGCTGCCGGTCGGTGTGGCATTCAAGAACGGTGACTTGTATGTGTCCGCGGTCAGCCGGATTTATGTGTTGCGCGATATCGAGAACCATCTGGACGATCCGCCCAAGCCCATGGTGGTCACCGACAAGTTTCCCACCGAGACGCACCACGGCTGGAAGTTCATCGCATTTGGTCCGGACGGTAAGCTCTACGTGCCGATCGGCGCGCCATGCAACATCTGCGATCCGGGTCCGGATCACGGCAAGCTGACCCGCATGAACGCGGACGGCTCCGGTATCGAGGACGTGGCCCGCGGCATTCGCAACACGGTCGGTTTCGACTGGCAGCCAGGGACGAAGCATTTGTGGTTCACCGACAACGGCCGCGACGAAATGGGCGACGACATGCCCAGCGACGAGTTGAACGAGATCACCCGCAGCGGCGAACACTTCGGTTATCCGTATTGCCATCAGGGCGACACGCTCGATCCCGAATTCGGCAAGGGCAAGAGCTGCAAGGATTACGTGCCGCCGGTGCTGAAACTCGGCGCACACGTGGCCTCGCTCGGCATGCGCTTCTACGAGGGCAAACAGTTCCCGGCCAGCTACAAGGGCGCGATCATCGTGGCCGAACACGGCTCGTGGAACCGCAGCAAGAAATCCGGTTACCGGGTGATGACGGTGCGGTTGAACGGCAGCAAGGTGCTGTCGTACGAGCCGCTGATCACCGGCTTCGAGCAGAACGAAAGCGCGTGGGGCCGCCCGGCCGACGTGCAGCCGCTGCCGGATGGCAGTGTGCTGGTGAGTGATGATCTGGCGGGAGCGGTGTATCGGGTGACGTACAAGCCTTGAGTCCGACCATGTCATTCCTGCATTGCCGTGAAGTGCGATTCCGGCCTTCGCCGGAATGACGAGCTAAAAGGCGAAAGTCCGCAATATCCTGGTTACCAATCTCTCACATATTCGTCATTTCGGCGAAGGCCGGAATCGCACTTCAACATTGGAGAAAACGCCATGGATCGGCGACAACCCTGTGTCTACATGTTGGCGAGCAGGAAGAATGGCGTCCTCTATATTGGCGTCACCAGCGATCTCGTCAAACGCATCTGGCAGCACAAGAACGATGTAGTGGAGGGCTATACCAACCGATACGGCGTGCATACGCTGGTCTGGTACGAGCTTCACCCGACGATGGAGTCCGCGATCCTGTGCGAGAAGACGCTCAAGGGTTGGAAGCGGGCTTGGAAGATGCGGTTGATTGAGAGTGAGAATCCTGAGTGGTGTGATCTGTATCCAACTATTCTGTAGCTGAGTGGTCTGTGACGCTGTTGAAGTGCGATTCCTGCCTTCGCAGGAATGACGAGATTTGAAGTTAGACGGAGATATTCATGCAACTACGCAGCGACAATTTTGAGAATAACCAGCCGATCCCCGCCGAGTACGCGTTCGGCAAGCGCGCGAATCCGTTCGCGCTGTCGGACAACCTGAGCCCGCACTTGGCTTGGAAGAATGCGCCATCGGTCACTCGCTCATTCGTACTCACCTGCATCGATACCGACGTGCCTAGCCGTGGGGATGACGTGAACAAAGAAGGTCGCACAGTGCCGGCGGACTTGCCGCGGGTGGAGTTCGTGCACTGGCTGATGGCGAATATCCCGGCCGAGTACGCCGAGCTGGGTGCGGGTTCATGCAGTGACGGGATCACCCTGGGCGGCAAGCGCGATCCGATCGGGCCGCCGGGCAGTGTGCAGGGCGTGAATGACTACACCGGCTGGTTCTCCGGCGACGCGGACATGGGCGGCGAATATCTCGGTTACGACGGTCCGTGCCCGCCGTGGAACGATGCCTTGCTGCATCACTATCACTTCAAGATCAGTGCACTCGACGTAGCCACGTTGCCGCTGGCGGAAGGTTTCACGGCGGCGCAACTGCGAGCGGCGATGGCTGGCCATGTGCTGGCCGAGGCCGAACTGATCGGCACCTACAGCCTCAATCCGGCGGTAGCGGGCTGAGCCAAACGTCGGCGCCGCGTGCACGGCGGCGCCGTTTCCCTTCACACCCGCATGGCACGGGCTATGGGTGAATGGCAGCACGTGGCCTCGCTGGCCGCCGCTGGCTTTCATTCAAGAGGACACCACCATGCTTCATTACGCCCTGGTTTTTCTGGTCATAGCTATCATCGCCGCGGTATTGGGTTTTGGCGGTATCGCGGGTGCCGCGGCCGGCATTGCGAAGATCCTGTTCATCATTTTTCTGATTCTGGCGGTCATCGCGTTCTTCCGTCGCGCCAGTTGAATGGCCGTCCGTTGCAACACGTTTGCGCCACACTGAAGTCTTTCCGGAGCATGCAATGAACAAGCAGGTACAAACCCCCGAGTCGCTCACCGGCAATCGCATTGACGAGAGTGCCGAGCGCGTCAAGCAGGCCACTTCAAATGTCGTGACCAGTACCAAGGACGCGGTGGATCGCGCTGCCGATCATGTCGAGGAAGGCCTGCATCACGCCACCGACAAGGCCGCGAATGCCGCCAACCGCGCCACCGACAAGGCGGCCGAAATCAGCGAGCGTGGCCGCGAGGTCTATGACGAGACGATGGATCGCGCCGATGCATGGCTGGAGCAGGCACGCGAATACGTGCGCGAGAAGCCGGTGCAGTCGGTCGCCATCGCACTTGGCGCGGGCTGGCTGCTTGGCCGTATCCTGCGGCGTTGATCCATACGACGCGGGGGCAGGGAATGCATAACGAGGGTGAATCACCCCGCGAAGCGGCGGCGCCGGATCCGGCGCCGTCGTCGTCTGGGTTGTTGACCGAGATCGGCCAGCTCGGTCGCGCGGTCAAGCGCCTGTTCGGTGCGCAGCTGCATCTGCTGGCGGCGGAACTGGGGCTGGCGCGCAGCGCGGTGTCGTGGATGCTGCTGGCCGGTCTGGCCGCCACGGTGGCCGGTGTCGGTTTCGGGCTGACCGTGCTGGGCCTGCTCGGCGTCGTGCTGGCAGCGTGGTTCGGCTCATGGATCTGGGCGTTACTGGTGCTGGCGGTGTTGCAGGTGCTGTTCCTGCTGGGTTCGATCATGCTGTTCCGTCGCTGCATGCACTGGATGAGCCTGCCCGCCACGCGCAACGAATGGAGTGCGATGATGCGTGACACCCTGCAGAAGGCCGAGAGCGGGATCAAGAGCGCGGCCGCGCAGGATGACGGGAAGGAGGATCGGCCATGAACGTCTTCGATCAACTGGCCAAGGTGCGCGTGGCGCAGCTGCGCATGAGTGCGGCGCGAGAGGACTTGAGCACGCCGGCTGCGGCGTTGCTGACCCGTGGCCATCAATATCCGTTGACCACGGTGGGTGTGGCGGCCGGTGCCGGCTTCGCGCTGGGCAGTCTCAACGTGCATCCGTTGCGCGTGCCGGGGCTGGGCTCGCTGCTCGGCGGCGGGCTGGCCGAGATGGTTACGCATGGCACGCGCCTGCTGGCCGAACTGGGCATGGCGGGATTCGCTGCGTCCGAGCGCCGCGCGGATAACGATAACAATGAAGCGAATGTGGATGGCGGCGAACCGTCATGAGCGAGCCCGAACAACTGCCGTCTCCGCTGGATGAGCCTGCCAACGAAGATGCGGTGTTGCCGAAACAGCTGACGCCGGGCTCTCCACCGTTAAAGATGATGCGCGGGTTGCAGACGGCGCGCGGCATGCGTCGCCATCTGCGCGCGATCCGTGGGTTGTTGAACATGCTGCTGTTCTTCGCGTTGATGTACACCATCACGCTGACCAAGGCGCTGCTGATTCCGCTGGTGCTGGCCGCCTTCCTCGGGCTGGCGCTGAATCCGCTGGTCGCTGCCGGGACACGCATCCATCTGCCGCGCTGGCTGACCGCGAGCGTGCTGATGATCGGCCTGATCGTCGGCATCGGCAGCGGCGTGAGCATGCTGGCGCAACCGGCCATCGGCTGGTTCCATGGTGCACCGCAGGCGCTCAAGAGTTTCGTACCGAAACTGAAGCACCTCACCCAGCCGCTGGAGGCGGCAAACCGCGCCACCCAGACCCTGGTCAGCGGCAACACCAGCACCATCCACACCGCGGCCACGCCATCCCCACCGATGACGATCAGTGCCTGGGACGTGGTCTCCACCACGCCCAAGGTGCTGGCCGCGGTACTCAGCGTGGTGCTGCTGGTGTTCTTCTTCCTGGTCTATGGCGACACCATGCTGCGCCGGCTGGTGGAGATCACCCCGAGCTTTGGCTACAAGCGGCATGCGGTGGTGATCGTGCGCGGCATCCAGACCGAGGTCTCGCGCTACCTGCTGACCGCGCTGCTGATCAATGCGGGGCTCGGTGCAGTTACCGCGGGCATGCTGTGGCTGTACAAGGTGCCGGATCCATTGCTGTGGGGCGCGGTGGCGATGTTCGCCAACTTCATTCCCTACGTCGGTGCGATCGTCACCACCTCGGTGCTGGCGGTGGTGTGCATGCTCTACGCGAACGAGATGAGCCTGCATGTATTCCTGCCGGTGCTGACCTTCGCCGGCATCACCGCGCTGGAAGGCAACCTGATCACGCCGATGATCCAGGGCCACAGCATGCGCCTCAGTCCGATCGCGATCCTGCTATGGCTGCTGGTATGGGGTTGGCTATGGGGCATTCCTGGTGCGCTGCTGGCGGTGCCGATGCTGACCTGCACCAAGCTCATTGCCGAACGTGTGCGCAGCTGGCACTGGTTCGCGGTGATCGTGCAGCGCTGATTCATTGCGGCCGATTCATTTCAAACCGTTCACCAGGGAATGATTTCGCCGTCGCGGAAGAAGCGTCCGGTCGGCGCCGGCACGGGCAGGCTGGCCGCCCATACGATGCCGGCGGCGCCGCGCTCCACCGGCCGTCCACCGGGGCCGCCGAGTTCGGTGGCAACCCAGCCCGGACACACCGCGTTGACTGCGATGCCGCTCCCTTCAAGTTCTGACGCCAGCGTGCGCGTATACGCATTGAGTGCGGCTTTGGAGGTGCGGTAGGCCACGCAATTGCTGCCATCGGATGCGGTGGCGCAGCCGCTGGAGATATTCACGATGCGGCCGTAGCCGTGCTTGCGCATCAGCGGCAGCGTCGCGCTGGACAGGCGCCAGGCGCCGAACAGGTTCGTGTCCAGCGCATCGCGTGCCGAGGCGAGGTCGGGCGTGCTTGCTTCGGCATCGTGGTCGTAGTGACCGCCGGCATTGTTGACCAGCACGTCGAGCCGGCCGTAGGTGACCTCGATCCAGCGCGCGAGGGCATCGACTTCGTCCTGATGGGTGACGTCGAGCTGCACGGCGATCACCTCACCCGCTGCACCGGCCAGTTTGCGCGCCGCGTGCAGCCCCTTGTCGAGGTCGCGTGCGCCCAGCAACACGGTCATGCCGCGCTCGCTGAGCTGGCGTGCCACCTCGAAACCGATGCCGCGATTGGCGCCGCTGACCAGCGCCACGCGATAGACCGGTGTCGCCACCGGCGTGCGTTTGGCCATCCGACTGTTCATGGCGCGACGCTGGGGTCAGCCTTGGCGACAGCGCTGCAATGTTCGTCACCGCAAGCCTGCCAGCCGCCACCGAGTGCCTTGTACAACGCCACGGCGCGGGTGTTGATCGATGCTTCGGCCTGGGCCAGATCGTCCTCGGCGGACAGCTGGGTACGTTCGGCGTCGAGCAGTTCGAGGAAGCTGGTGGCGCCTTCCTGGTAACGCACCTGCGCCAGCTCCGCGGCACGCCTGCTCTGCGTGCTCTGTTCGATCAGGCGATCGACGCGCACGCGCTGCTGGTTGAAGCCGGTGACTGCGTTGTCGATATCCTCGATCGCCAGCAACACGGTCTGCTGGTAGTTCGCCTGTGCCGCATCGGCGCGTGCTTCGCTGGCATGCAGGTTGGCACGCACGCGCTGCACGTTCAGACCCGGCCAGCTGATGCTCGGCGCCAGCGACCATGCGCGTGTCGACGGACTACCGAAATCGTTGCTGCGTCCGGCCAGGAAACCGAGGAAGCCACCCAGCGTGATGTGCGGAAAGAAATCCGCTTTGGCCACGCCGATGCGCGCGGTGGCGGCGGCGTATTCGCGTTCGGCGATGTGTACATCAGGTCGGCGCGCCAGCACGTCGCCGGCGTCGCCGATCGGCAGGTTGATCGCGATCGGCGTGAAGCTCTTCGTGGAGACGTCGATGTCGAGTTCACCCGGTCGCTCGCCCAGCAACACGGCAAGCCGAAATTCGTTGGCGCTGACCTGCGTTTGCAGCACAGGTAGCTGCGCCTGCACCGCGCTCAGCCGCGCCTTGGCGCTGGCCACGTCCTGCTCGGAACCGGAGCCGAGTTGATTGCGCACTTCGGTGAGGTGCACGGTCTGCTGCTGGTTGTCGATGTCGCGCTGGGCGATGTCCAGCCGCAATTGGCTGCCGCGCAACTCGAAATAGTTGCGCGCGACTTCAGCCAGCAGGCTGACCTGGGCATCGTGCAGGGCCGCCTCGCTGGCGCCGAGATCGGCATGCGAGGCTTCGACCGACCGACGCACACCGCCGAACAGATCCAGTTCCCACGACGCATCGAAACCGGCCTGATAGGTGGTGACGGTGGTGCGTTGACTGGTGAACCCAGGCTGCTGGCCGCGACTGCGTGTGTAGTTCAGATCGGTGTCCACGGTGGGCAACTGATCGGACTTGGCACTGCTCAGCAGCGCACGCGATTCATGCAGTCGCGCCACCGCCATGCGCAGGTCCAGGTTGTTCGCGGCGGCACGCTGGATCAATGCATCCAGCGTGGGGTCGTTGAACTGCTTCCACCACGCGGCCTGGAACTGTGCATTGCTTTCCTGCGTGGCATCGAGGCCCTGCAGCTGCGGCGCAGCGGGTTTCACTTCGTGATAGTTCGGGCCCACGCTGGCACAGCCGGCGAGAGCCAGGGCCGCGGCGAGTAGCGACGCGCGAAAAACTGCCGTCATCCCGGCGAAGGCCGGGATCGCACTTGCTCGCTCATCGGGGTGCGCGGAGAAGCGATGACTCGCTACGCTCGCCCCTCCGGGGCCAGCCTTCGGCTGTTCAACGCTCGCATGGCTCGCTTTTGTCCGGCCTTCGCCGGAATGACGAGCGGAGGATGCCCGCACGGTGTTGTGCATGAAAAATTTCATCAATGGTTCTCCGACCCGATAGCGTGTGCGCGTGACTCGCGGCGCTCCGCCAGGGCGTGAATGACGACGTAGACCAACGGCGTGTAGATCAGTCCGGACAGGGTCACGCCGAGCATGTTCGAGGCCACGGCGATACCGACGGCAGCGATCCTGAGCAACGGTTTCATCTCAATGGTTCTCCAGCGCCGGCTGGGCGTGTGCGGCGGCGCGCTCGCGCGCCCATGCCTCGCGACGCTCGACCAGGGCACGAATGAGCACATAGAACAGCGGCGTGTAGATCAGCCCGAAGATGGTTACGCCGAGCATGCCGGAGAACACCGCCACGCCCATCGCATGCCGCATCTCGGCGCCGGCACCGTGCGAGGTGACCAGTGGCACTACACCCATGATGAAGGCGAACGAGGTCATCAGGATCGGGCGCAGGCGCAGCTTTGCCGCTTCCAGCACCGCTTCATGACGGCTCATGCCTTCGTGCTGACGTTCGCGGGCAAACTCGACAATCAGGATCGCGTTCTTGCACGCCAGTCCGACCAGCACGATCAAGCCGATCTGGGTGAAGATGTTGTTGTCGCCACCGGAGAGCCACACGCCGGCAATCGCGGACAGCAGCACCATCGGCACGATCAGGATCACCGCCAACGGCAGCGACCAGCTTTCGTACAGCGACGACAGCACCAGGAACACCAGCAGCACGCACAGCGGGAACACCAAGATCGCGGTGTTGCCGGCGAGGATCTGCTGGTAGGTCAGTTCGGTCCATTCGAAGCTGATGCCGTCCGGCAGGTTCTCCTTCGCCAGTTTTTCCATCGCCGCCTGTGCCTGGCCGGAACTGAAACCGGGCGCGGGGCCGCCATTGATCTCGGCGGTGGGATAACCGTTGTAATGCTGCACGCGATCTGGACCGGCACCCTGCTGCACGGTGACGAACGAACCCAGCGGCACCATCTGGCCCTGTGCGTTGCGCGTCTTCAGTTGCAGGATGTCCTGCGCCGAATGGCGGAACGCGGGGTCTGCCGATACATTGACCTGATAAGTGCGGCCGAAACGGTTGAAGTCATTGACGTAGAGCGAGCCCATATAGGCCTGCATGGTTTGGTACACGTCGGCCAGGTTCACGCCTTCGGCCTTGGCCTTCTCGCGATCCACGTCGGCGTCCACCTGCGGCACGCTGACCTGGAAGCTGGAGAACAGCCCGGCCAGTGCCGGCACTTTCTGGCTGGCCGCGATCAGGCCCTGGGTCTGCTTGTACAGCTCGTCGAAACCACGGTCGCTGCGATCCTCGATCTGCAGGCGGAAACCGCCGATCGTGCCCAGCCCCATCACCGGCGGTGGCGGGAACACCGCGATATAGGCGTCCTGGATCGCCGCGAATTTCTGGTTCAGTGCACCGGCAATCGCACCGGCCGACAGCTCCGCGCTGCGGCGTTCCTCGAACGGTTTCAGCGTGACGAACACGATGCCCGAGTTGGTGCTGTTGGTGAAGCCATTGATCGACAGGCCGGGGAAGGACACGGCGTGCTCCACGCCCGGCTGCTTCAGTGCGATCTCGTCCATGCGCCGGATCACATCCTCGGAGCGGTCAAGCGAAGCCGCGTCGGGCAGTTGCGCGAACGCCACCAGGTACTGCTTGTCCTGCGCCGGCACGAAGCCGGTCGGCACATGCGAGAAGCCGAGCCAGGTCAGGCCGATCAGGCCGGCATATAGCACCAGCGCGATCGAGCCCTTGCCGAGGATGCGCTTCACGCCGCCGACATAACGGTCGGAGCCACGATGGAACATGCGGTTGAACGGGCGGAACAGCCAGCCGAACGCGCGATCGATCCAGCGCGTCAGACGATCCTTCGGCGCGTCGTGGCTCTTCAGCAGCACGGCAGCCAGCGCCGGACTCAGGGTCAGCGAGTTGAACGCCGAGATCACCGTGGAGATCGCGATGGTCAACGCGAACTGGCGATAGAACTGACCGGTCAGGCCGCTGACGAAGGCGGTCGGGATAAACACCGCGCACAACACCAGCGCGGTGGCCACGATCGGGCCGGTGACCTCGTGCATTGCCTTGCGCGTGGCCTCCTTCGGTGACTGCCCGAGTTCGATATGCCGCTCGACGTTTTCCACCACCACGATCGCGTCATCGACCACGATGCCGATCGCCAGCACTAGTCCGAACAGCGACAGCGCGTTGAGCGAGAAGCCGGCCAGGTACATCACCGCGAATGTGCCGATCAGCGACACCGGCACCGCCACCAGCGGAATGATCGAGGCGCGCCAGGTCTGCAGGAACAGGATCACCACCAGCACCACCAGCAGGATCGCTTCGATCAGCGTATGCGCCACCGCTTCGATCGAGCCACGGACGAAGACCGTGGGGTCGTACACGATGCTGTAGTCGACGCCCTGCGGGAAATCCTTCTTCAACTGCGCCATGGTGGCGCGCACTTCGTTGGAGATCTGGATCGCATTGGAACCGGGCCGCGCGAAGATCGGCAGCGCCACCGCCGGCTTGTTGTCGAGCAGGCTGCGCAGCGCGTAGTTGTTCGAACCCAGGTCGACGCGGGCGACGTCACTCAGATGGGTGACACCGCCATCGGCATTGGTGCGCACGATGATGTTGCGGAAATCCTCTTCGCTGACCAGTCGGCCACGCGTGTTGATGTTGAGCTGGAACGCCGAGTTGCTCGGTCCCGGCGGTGCGTTCAAGGCACCGGCCGCGACCTGCACGTTCTGCTCTTGGATCGCGTTGATCACGTCGCCGGTGGTGAGTCCGCGCGAAGCCAGCTTCTGCGGATCCAGCCACACGCGCATCGAGTATTCACCGGCGCCGAAGATCTGCACGTCGCCGACGCCGTCGAGCCGGCCCAGTACATCCTTCACGTGCAGCCGCGCGTAGTTCGACAGGTACAGCATGTCGTAGCGCTGATCCGGCGAGGTGAGATGCACCACCATGGTCAGATCGGGCGAACTCTTCTGGGTGGTCACGCCGAGCCGCTGCACTTCCTCCGGCAGCTTGGGCAAGGCCTGCGCCACGCGGTTCTGCACGTCGACCTGGGCGGTCTGCAGATCGGTGCCCAGGGCGAAGGTCACGGTCAGCGTGAGCGCGCCGTCGCTGGTTGCCTGCGAGGAGGTGTACAGCATGCCTTCCGCGCCGTTGATCTGTTCTTCCAGCGGCGTGGCGACGGTCTCGGCGATCACCTTGGGATTGGCGCCGGGGTAGCTGGCATGCACCACCACGGTGGGCGGCACGACTTCGGGGTATTCGCTGATCGGCAGCTGGAACACCGCGATGCTGCCGGTAATCACGAACAGCAGCGACAGCACGGCGGCCATGATCGGCCGGTCGACGAAAAACTGGGCAATGTTTTTCATGGTGTGGGAATCAGTCCTGCGCGCGCTTGCCGGTGGCCGTGGTGGCCAGCGCGGTAGGCGCGTCATTGTTCAAAGTGGGCGTGGCCGGGTTGGCATCGACGAAGGCCTTGTCGCTGTCGTCGAGGCGGTATTGCATCGCCACCTTCTGCGGGTTGACCTCGGCGCCGGGGCGCACGTGCTGCAGGCCGTTGACGATCACCACATCGCTGGCGTCGAGCCCGCTGTCGACGATCCGCAGGCCGTGGAACAACGCGCCGGTGCTGACCTTGCGGTATTCCACCTTGCGCTCCTTGTCGACCACATAGACGAACTGGTTGCCCAGGTCGGTGCCGATCGCACGGTCATCCACCAGCAGGCGCGGACGCGCCTGGCCGCTCTGCAGCTGCACACGCGCATACAGGCCGGGCGTGTACAGGCCATCGCGGTTGTCGAACACCGCGCGCAGACGCATCGTGCCGGAGTCGGTATGCAGCTGGTTGTCGACGAAGTCGAGGCGGCCGTCATGCGGATACCCGGATTCGTCGGCCAGACCCATCGTCGCCTCGATCCGCGCATCGCGGCCGGCCTGCGCCGCGCTTGCACGCAGATGGTCGAGCTTGAGCCAGGTCTGTTCGTCCACGTCGAAGTAGACGTAGACCGGATTCACCGTGACCACGCTGGTCAGCACGTCGCTGCTGGTGACCAGGTTGCCGGGGGTGATGCGGATATTGCTGACGCGGCCGTCGATCGGCGAACGCACCTGGGTGAAATCCAGATTCAACCGCGCGGCGGCCAGTGCGGCGGTGCTGGCTTCCAGCTGTGCGCGTGCGCTCTGTTCGGCGGTGTCCTCGCTGTCGGCTTCCTGCTGTGCCACGGCGTGCTGGGCCAGCAGCATCGCGGCGCGGTGCTGATTGGTTTCGGCCAGGCTCAAGGCGGCCTTGGCTTGGGCCTGATTGGCGCTGAGCCGGTCGACCTCGGCTTGGTACGGGCGAGGATCGAGCTGGAACAGCACGTCACCCTTGTGCACCAGGGCACCTTCCTGGAAATGCACGGAGTCCACGAAGCCGCCGACCCGCGGTTGCACCTGCACCGTATTGACCGCTTGCAGGCGGCCGGTGAATTCGGCGCTGTCGCTAACCTCGCGGGTCAAGGCCTGCGCCACCGTCACTTCAGGGGGCGGGCCGCCGGGCGCGCTCTGGGCCTGGCTGCTGTTGCCATGCAGAAGAATCCAGCTGCCCAGTACACCGGCGGCAACCAGCGGTGCCAGCATCCATTGTTTTTTCATTGTTGCGCTCCCAGAACCTTGTAGGCCGGGCGCATATCCCCGGCGAAGGGTCGAGAGAATAGGTGTACTTTCCGGTATAGAAAACCCGTTCCTTGCGCATTACACTCGTGATCCACAATCACGAATCGGTCAGGAATCCAGGCAATGGAAGACTTTTCCGCAATTTCGACCTTCGTCCGGGTGGTGGAGGCCAAGAGCTTCGCCGCCGCCGCCAACCAGCTGGGTATGACGCCGTCCGGGGTCAGCCGGGCGGTGGCGCGACTGGAGGCCCAGCTCGGCGCACGGCTGCTGTTCCGTTCGACACGATCGCTTCGATTGACCGACGATGGGGCCGCGTTCCATGCACGTTGCAAGGAGATACTCGCCGATCTGGCCGAGGCGACCGAGGCACTCAACTATTCGAACCGCAAACCCACCGGCAAGCTGCGCGTGGGTATTTCGCTGTCGGTCGGCCGTGCCGCGGTGATTCCCCGGTTGGCCGAATTCGAGCAGCGTTACCCGGACATCCGTCTGGAGCTGTCGATGAGCGATCTGCCGATGGATCTCAACGGCGAAGGCCTCGATTGCGCGATCCGCGTTGGCCAGCTGGAAGATTCGAGCCTGATCGCGCGCAAGATCGGTTACCTGCGCAACGTGGTGTGCGCCTCACCCGACTACCTGCGCAAGCACGGTGCGCCGCGCAGCATCGATGATCTGAAGGACCACCGCTGCATCAACTATGTCTACCCGAACGGTCGTCCGCGGCAATGGCAGTTCGATACGCCGAGCGGCCCGCTCGCCGTGGACATCGACGCGCACATGCTGATCAATGATGGTGAGTCGGTGATCCAAGCGGTGGTGGCGGGTCTCGGCATCACCCAGATACCGCGCATGCTGGCTGCCTGCATGCTGGAGAAGGGCATGCTCGAACTGGTGATGACCGATACCGCCTCGACCGGCAAGCCGGTGTGGATTGTCTATCCGCAGAAGAAGCACCTGTCGGCCCGCGTGCAGGCCTTCATCGAATGGGTGCGCGAGCTTTTCGACCGCACCAACGAGCCGGCCTATCCGAAGCATCCGGCAGCAGTTGAGGCACCGATGGTGGCCACGGCGGAGAGCGTGGCCGCCTGAGAGCGGCCCGCGTCGAGTGGGCCTCAGCCGCCCGCCGGCACCAGGGCGAGCAGGGCCACGCCGAGCACGATGCGATAAATCGCGAACCAGGTGAAGCGGTGCGTGCGGATGTAGCCGAGCAGCCACTTCACCGCAATGAAGCCGACGATCAGCGAGACCACGAAGCCGACGATCAGCGCGCTCCAGTCTTCGTGCACCACGCCGCCGTTCTTCATCACTTTCAGCAGCTCGTAGCCGGTCGCGGCATACATCGTGGGGATGCCGACCAGGAAGGCGAACTCGGTGGCCGCGGCGCGGTTGCTGGTGCCGGCCAGCATCGCCGTGAAGATCGTCGCGCCCGAGCGCGAGGTGCCGGGAAACACGCCCGCCACCATCTGCGCGAGGCCGACCAGGATCGCCACCCGCCAGGTCACCTGGGTGCGATCCACCTGTTTCGCGGCCAGTGCTTCGGCACCGAGCATCCAGAAGCCGCCGATCACCAGCGCCCATGCGATCGGCGTCACCGTCTCCGGCAGTTTGAAGCCGTAGTGGGTCACCACCAGGCCGAGTACCGCGGTGATCATGAAGGCCACGAACAGCTTGAGCAGATAATCGCGGTTGGCCGGATCGCGCCATTGCGTGAACAGCTGCCAGATCCGCGACCAATAGATAAACGTGACCGCCAGAATCGCGCCGGCCTGGATCCCGACGTTGAACAGGTCCGAGCGCTCACCCAGCCCGAACTTCTCGGCGATCAGCAGGTGACCGGTGCTGGAGATCGGCAGGAACTCGGTGACGCCCTCGATGATGCCGAGCAGGATGACGTGGATCAGGTCGGTCACGAGACAGTCCCAGATGGAGTGGAAGCGCGCCGACAGACTCTGGCGTGCCGGCAGGAAGCGGCATAGCTTACGGGTTTTGCAGGCGCGAAAGATGACCGGTCCGGATCGTGGGCGATGGATTCGATCGACCGCTTGTTGGGCCGGTAACGATCGCGCTCAGGTCGTGGCGAACCTATTTTGTCGGCACCTACTATCTGCTTGTTGCATTCAGCTGTAGATTGCCGAATGACCTGTGAGGAGTTGCCGTCGTCCATGCAACGCGCCATGCCTCTGCCGCGCCGCCTGAGAGCCGACCCACACCGGCAGGCCGCATCGTCACAGCGAGGTGAGCAGTGACGGAGGCGTCTGCCACCGGCACGCTGGAACAGGCGCTGGCCCACGCCGCGCGCTTGCTGGATACGGATCCGGCGCTTGCCGTCGAGCAGCTCACCGAGATACTGACCGTGGCCGAGGGCCACCCGGCCGCGCTGCGACTGCTGGCAACGGCACGGTCACTGCAGGGCGATACGCAAGCGGCGCTCGACATCCTCGTGCCCTTGGCACGGACCCAGACGAACTGGGCGATGGTCCATCTCGACCTCGGCGTGGCCCTGGGACGCGCCGGCCGCGGGCAGGAAGCGATCGATGCGTTGCGTCGGGCGGTGACGCTGAAGCCCAACCTGCCGCAAGCCTGGCGTTTGCTGGGCGACCATCTCATGGCGGCCGGCGAGCAGGAGGCGGCCGACGCGGCGTACGCCAGCCACGTGCGTCATTCCACCCATGATCCGCGCCTGCTGGAGGTCGCCATCGCGTTGGCCGAGAACCGTATCCCCGCGGCCGAGGCCTCGTTGCGCGAGCACCTGAAGCAGGCGCCGACCGACGTAGCCGCGATTCGCATGTTTGCCGAGGTCGCCGCTAGGCTGGGCCGCAACGAGGATGCACTGAACCTGCTCGCGCGCTGCCTGGAGCTGGCGCCCAGCTTCGATGCCGCACGCCAGAACTACGCTCTGGTCCTGCATCGCAGCAACCAGCCGGAACAGGCACTGGTCGAGATCGAGCGTTTGCTGGCGGCAGAACCCGGTCATCCCGGATGCCGCAATCTGAAGGCGGCGGTGCTGTGCCGGATCGGCGACTACGAGCCGGCCATCCGCATTTATGCCGACCTGCTGGAACATTACCCGCGCAATGCGAAAGTGTGGGTGAGTTACGGCCATGCGCTGAAAACTGCCGGGCACAGCGACCGCGCTATCGCTGCTTATCGTCGCAGTCTGGAGCTCGAACCGTCCTTCGGCGAAGTCTGGTGGAGCCTGGCCAATCTGAAGACCTACCGCTTCAGCGCCGATGACCTGGCCACGATGCGTCGGCAACTGGCGCATGCGGATCTCGCCGAGACGGCTCTCTCAGAGGATGATCGCCTGCACCTGGAGTTTGCCGTTGGCAAGGCACTGGAAGATGCCGGCGAGTACGAGCCGTCCTTCCGCCATTACGCACAGGGCAATGCGATCCGTCGCGCGCAACTGCACTACAGCGCCGACGACACCAGCGCGCGGGTGCAGCACATCCGCGAGCACTACACGCGCAACTTCTTTACCGCGCGTGCGGGGGGTGGCAGTCCGGCGCGCGATCCGATCTTCATCGTCGGCCTGCCGCGGGCCGGCTCCACCCTGATCGAGCAGATCCTGTCCAGCCACAGCCAGGTCGAAGGCACGATGGAGCTGCCCGAGGTCACCTCGATCACGCGCCTGTTGCGCACGCAAGCCGATACCGACAGCGCGATGCCGTACCACGAAGCGCTGGCCGCGCTTGATGCCAATGCCCTGCGCGCGCTCGGCGAGCGTTACCTCGCGCACACGAGGATCCAGCGCAAGACCGCTGCGCCGCTGTTCATCGACAAGATGCCGAACAACTTCATGCACATCGGCCTGATCCAGCTGATGCTGCCGAACGCGAAGATCATCGATGCGCGCCGGCATCCGCTGGCCTGTGGTTTCTCGGTCTTCAAGCAGCACTTCGCACGCGGGCAGAACTTCAGCTACGGCCTTGAGGATATCGGGCATTACTACCGCGACTACGTCGCGCTGATGGCGCATTTCGATACCGTGTTGCCCGGGCGCGTCCACCGCGTCGTGTATGAGCGCATGGTCGAGGACACCGAGAGAGAAGTGCGCCGCCTGCTCGAGTATTGCGGCCTGCCGTTCGAGGAATCGTGCCTGCGCTTCTTCCAGAATCCGCGGCCGGTGCGCACCGCCAGTTCGGAGCAGGTACGCCAGCCGATCTACCGGGAGGGGGTGGATCACTGGCGGCATTACGCACCATGGTTGGCGCCTTTGGAGTTGGCATTGGGGCCGGTACTGGAGAGTTATCCCGAGGTGCCGGAGTTGGAGGAGTAACAAATTCCGCTGGATGGTCGTGGACTTTAAGAGGGGAGCTTATGCACGCGAACAGATCCAAACAAAGCACGAGAACGCCACGAGTGCGGCTAAACCGGTTGCCGCTGACTGCGGCGATCTGTCTGGCCATGGCGGCGCCTGCCTTCGCGCAGGACACCGCGCCGCCCGCGTCGTCGACCACGACACCGGCCGCAAAGCCGAAAAGCACGACGCTGGGCGTGGTGACGGTGACCGCGCAGAAGCGCACCGAGGATCTGCAGAAGGTGCCGATCAGCATCAACGTGCTGGCGGCGGATCAGCTTGAGGCGCTGCAGGTGCAGAACTTCACCGATTACGTGAAGTACCTGCCCAGCGTCACCTTCCAGCAGGGCGGCGGCGGCATCGCCACCGGTCCCGGCTTCGCCACGATCTACATGCGCGGCGTGGCCAGCGGCGGCAACACCAACCATTCCGGGTCGCAGCCGAGCGTGGGCGTGTATCTCGACGACCAGCCGGTGACCACGATCCAGGGTCCGCTCGACATTCACATGTACGACATTGCCCGCATCGAAGTGCTGGCCGGCCCGCAGGGCACCTTGTATGGCGCCAGCGCCGAAGCCGGCGCCTTGCGCATCATCACCAACAAGCCCGATCCGAGTGCTTTTGCGGCGAATTACACCGTTGGCATCGACCAGGTCGATCACGGTGGCATCGGCGACACCTTCGAGGGCATGCTCAATCTGCCGATCAGCAGCAACGCTGCCGTCCGGCTCGTCGGCTGGCACGAACATGATGCCGGCTACATCGACAACGTGGCCGGCACGCGCACGTTCCCGGTTTCCGGCATCACCGTCAGCAACGAACCTGGCTGCGTACCAAGCGACAACAATTCACCCAGCTCGAGCCTCCAGTGCATCGGGCACGCCAAAAACGACTACAACGACGTCAACACCAACGGTGCGCGCGCAGCGCTGAAGGTCGATCTCAACGACGACTGGTCGATCAGCCCGACCTTGATGGGGCAGCAGACGATTTCGCATGGCAGCTTCGCCAGCGATCCCGCCATCGGCAGCCTGGACGTGACTCACTTCTACCCCGAGCGCGTCGATGACCGCTGGTGGCAGGGTGCGCTGACCGTGCAAGGCAAGATCGGCAACTTCGACCTGACCTACGCCTATGCTCATCTCAAGCGTAATCAGGAAGAGCAGACCGACTACAACGACTACTCGTTCTGGTACGACACCCTGCTCCAGTACGGCGCCTATATCCACGACAACAGCGGCGCCCTGATCAATCCGTCCGAGTTCATCACCGACCGCGACCACTACACCAACAGCAGCCACGAACTGCGCATTGCTTCGCCCAGCGACGATCGCCTGCGCCTGGTCGCCGGCGCGTTCTGGCAGAAACAGAAGCACGACATCATGCAGGACTACCAGATCAACGGCTTGGCTGACTCGCTGTCCGTGCCGGGCTGGCCGAACACCATCTGGCTGACCAAGCAGATGCGCTACGACCATGACGAGTCCGTATTCGGCGAACTCTCCTTCGACTTCATTCCCGACGTGCTCACCGCGACGGTAGGTGATCGTTATTTCCGCACCCGCAACAATCTGTACGGCTACTACGGCTTCAGTTCGGGCTTTTCGCCAGACTCGAGTTATGGCCAGGCCGGCTGCGTCTCGCCTGATCCGTTCGAGGGCGCCCCGTGCATGGACTTCAACAAGCAGGTGAAGGAAAGCGGCTCGCTCAGCAAATTCAATCTGACCTGGAATATCTCGCCTTCGAAGATGATTTATCTCACCCGCTCCGAGGGCTTCCGTCCGGGTGGCGTCAACCGCGCTGGCGATATTCCGCCCTATCAGGCGGATTTCCTGACCAACCTCGAGCTCGGCTGGAAAACCACCTGGCTCGACAACCGGCTGTCATTCAACGGCGCGGTGTTCCGCGAAACCTGGAATCACTTCCAGTTCAACGTCCTGGGCCCGAATGGTCTGACCATCATCGAGAACGCCAATTCGGCTCGCATCGACGGGCTGGAGTCGCAGCTGAACTGGCAGGCCAGCTACAACCTGACTCTCACGGCGGGTGTCGCTTTTTACGACGCCAAGCTGACTGCGCCGTATTGCGGTTTCACCGATCCCAACGGCAACCCGTCCACGAATTGTCCCGTGGGTACGATCAACCCATCCACGGGTCTGGACGGGCCACAGGCCGCCACCGGAACGCGATTGCCGATAACACCCCGATTCAAGGGCAACCTCATCGCGCGTTATGCCTTCAACCTGGGCGGCGATGACGCCTACGTCCAGGGGGCGCTGGTGCACGTGGGGGAGCGTACGACCGACCTGCGAGCAGTTGAGAACAACCTGCTGGGCAATCTGCCTTCCTACAATTCCATGGACATTTCCGCAGGCATCCAGAAAAACAGCTGGTCGGTGAGTGTCTACATCGACAACCTGTTCGACACGCGCGCGGCGCAGTACAAGTTCACAGAGTGCGGCGTGACGATTTGCGGAGCTCACAATATGGTGCCGCAATACCCCGATGGGCAGGTCTATACCGGCTTCAGCCAGCCGCGCACGATTGGCATCCGCTTCAAGCAGGACTTCTAGGCGGTCGGCTACCTGTCGCGCGGGATGAGAAGCCTCGGTGTGAGTCGGGGCTTTTCATTGGGATCGGACCCTGACACCGCATGCGACTGACCGGGCAGACGTCGAAACCGGCGGCATGGAGCTGGACCCGAAGCACTGCGCTTGGCGCACCATAACGGTGCAAAATCTGTCATCGCTTCGTGTTGCGTTGGTGCTAGCCTAGGCGTTCGCCATACCCGCTTACCCCGCCCACGCTTGTGCCACAACGGTTTCGCGTCATGGCACGAGGATTGCTCTAAAGCGATATCCCTTTCCCTCTGAGGTTTCGCCATGTCTGCCCAAAAAGTGCTCGATCTGATCGTGGAACACGAGGTCGAGTTCGTCGACTTCCGCTTCGCCGACATGCTCGGCGTGCATCACCACGTCAGCTTCCCGGCCCACGCGATCGACGAGTCGACCTTCGAGGACGGCAAGATGTTCGACGGTTCCTCGATCACCGGCTGGAAGGGCATCAACGAATCGGACATGGTGCTGCTGCCGGATCCGGACACCGCCCACCTCGATCCCTTCAGCTCGCATGTGCAGCTGATCCTGCATTGCGATGTGCTGGAGCCGTCGACCATGCAGGCCTACGGCCGTGACCCGCGCTCGATCGCCAAGCGCGGCGAGGCATTCCTGAAATCCACCGGCATCGCCGACACCGCGTTCTTCGGTCCGGAGCCCGAGTTCTTCATCTTCGACTCGGTGCGCTGGCAGAACGATCCGGGCCGTGTGTTCTACGAGATCGGTTCCGAGGAAGCAGCGTGGTCGTCGCGCTACAAGTACGAAGGCAACAACTCCGGCCACCGTCCGGGCGTGAAGGGCGGCTACTTCCCGGTCAGCCCGGTCGACTCGCTGGGCGACCTGCGCGCCGACATGTGCAAGGTGCTCGAATCGCTCGGCCAGGTGGTCGAAGTGCACCACCACGAAGTGGCGAACGCGGGCCAGTGCGAGATCGGCGTGCGTTTCAACACGCTGGTGAAGAAGGCCGACGAGCTGATGACGATGAAGTACGTCATCAAGAACGTGGCGCACCAGAACGGCAAGACCGTCACCTTCATGCCGAAGCCGCTGGTCGGCGACAACGGCAGCGGCATGCACGTGCACCAGTCGCTGGCGAAGAACGGCGAGAACCTGTTCGCCGGCGATCTCTACGGTGGCCTGTCGCAGACCGCGCTGTGGTACATCGGCGGCATCTTCAAGCACGCCCGTGCGATCAACGCGTTCGCCAACTCCACCACCAACAGCTACAAGCGCCTGGTGCCAGGCTTCGAGGCGCCGGTGATGCTGGCCTATTCGGCGCGTAATCGTTCCGCAAGCTGCCGCATCCCGTACGTGGCCAGCCCGAAGGGTCGTCGCATCGAGGTGCGCTTCCCGGATCCGATGAACTCCGGCTACCTGGTGTTCACCGCGCTGATGATGGCCGGCCTCGACGGCATCTTGAACAAGATCGATCCGGGCGCGCCGGCCGACAAGGATTTGTACGACCTGCCGCCGGAAGAAGAGAAGAACATCCCGCAGGTCTGCTCCAGCCTCGACGCCGCGCTGGAAGCGCTGGACAAGGACCGCGACTTCCTCAAGGCCGGGGGCGTGTTCACCGACGACTTCATCGATGCCTACATCGAAGTGAAGATGAAGGAAGTCACCAGGTACCGCGCCAGCACCCATCCGCTGGAATTCCAGATGTATTACTCGCTCTGAGTCTCCAGGTTACCGCCTTGGGTAACTCCAAAGCCCTGCTGTGGCCTGATTTTCAAGCCTCATACCAGCAGGGCTTTTCTATGCGCGTTTGCTGCCGCCCTGACCTTTCGAGGCGGAATTCCGGCACCCGACCGCAGAAGAGGTCCGGTTACACTTCATTAACGAACCATCAAGTACATTAAATACATGTCGTGAGACACCGTTCCCACCGCATGGCGTGGTTCCCCTCCGTGCCATGCAATTAGATGGATCCCCCAACCCGCAGACTCCCCTCTGCGGGTTTTTTTATACCGAACTGCAGCATTTGCACCATTCCGAGTCATTGCCCATCATGGTGCAATGAACGAGGCCGACTGGCGTACATGTGCGGAGCAGATGGTGACCGGGCTGGCCCGGGTCGACGCGGAGCTGCGCCTGCAGTGGATCAATCCGGCCTTGGCCGAGTGGTTGGAGCTGGGGCCGCGCAGTGCGATCGGGCAATCGCTGGGGCTGTGGTTGGATGAGGCCGCACTGGCCCAAGCCTCACGTGCACTGGCCGAGCAGCGGCCGCTGCAGTGGCGTGGCATGTTGCTGGTCGCGGCCAGCGGTCGCGAAATCATGGCGGACATCGCACTGCAGCCATTCGACGATGGCCTGCTGCTGGAAGTGCATGCGCTGGCGACACCGTTGACGACCAGCTCGCCGTTGTCGGCAACCCTGCGCGGCTTTGCGCATGAGGTGAAGAACCCGCTGGCTGGCCTGCGCGGTGCGGCGCAACTGTTGCAGCGACGGGTTGGCGATGCGGACTTGCAGGCACTCGCCGGGCTGATCATCGACGAGGCGGATCGGCTCGGCACCTTGGCGAACCGCCTGCTGCATCACGATGGCGCGGCGCAGCTTGGTCCGGTGAATATCCATCAGCTGCTGGAACGGCTCACCGACTTGCTGCAGGCCGAACCGTCGCCGCCGCAACTGCGCCACGACTACGACCCCAGCGTGCCGGATCTGCACGGCGATGCGGGTCGTCTGCAGCAAGTACTGCTCAACCTCGCACGCAATGCGCTGGAAGCCGGTGCACACACGCTCACGCTGCGCACGCGGGTCGAACACGGCCTGCGCCTGGGCGAGCGAACCTTGCGCATGGCGTTGCGGGTGGACGTGATCGATGACGGTCCCGGTGTGCCCACGCAGCTGCGCGACACGCTGTTCCAGCCGCTGGTATCCGGTCGCGCCGATGGCACCGGTCTCGGGCTGGCGCTTTCGCGCGAGATCGCGCATGAACATGGCGGCGAGCTGCGCTGCACGAGCCGGCCCGGCGAAACGGTGTTCTCGTTGTATCTGCCGCTGGAGAGAGCGCATGACTGATCGAGCCGTTGGCTGTGCGGAAGCCGCTCCTACAAAAAGAAGACTCCGCAGGAGTGGCTCATGACTGAAGAAATCTGGATCGTCGACGACGATCGCGGCGTGCGCTTCGTGCTGGCCGAGGCCCTGCGCGATGCCGGTCTCGCGGTGTGCGAGTTCGGCGAGGTGGCCAGCGCGCGTGCAGCTTTGCAACAAGCACGTCCTGCGCTGCTGCTCACCGACGTGCGCATGCCCGGTGAGGATGGTTTGAGCCTGCTGAGCGAATTGCAGGCGCGGGGCATCGGTCCGGTGATCGTGATGAGTGCGTATACCGATGTCGCCACCACCGCCGCGGCGTATCGCGCCGGCGCGGTGGATTATCTGGCCAAGCCATTCGATCTCGATCAGGCGGTGGCCGCGGTACAGCGCGCACTCGCCAGCGTGGCCACGCCGGCGGTTGTTGCCGGCAACGTTATCGCACCGAATCATGCACTGCTCGGCGAGAGCGCGCCGATGCGCGAGGTATTTCGCCTGATCGGTCGTGTGGCAGCGAGCGACCTCAACGTGCTGATCACCGGCGAGACCGGTACCGGCAAGGAACTGGTGGCGCGCGCGTTGCACGAGGAAAGCGCACGGCGCGGCAAGCCGTTCGTCGCGTTGAACACGGCGGCGATTCCGTCCGAACTGCTGGAGAGCGAACTGTTCGGCCATGAAGCCGGCGCGTTCACCGGCGCCACGCGTCGCCACGCCGGCCGCTTCGAGCAGGCCGAAGGCGGCACCTTGTTTCTCGACGAGATCGGCGACATGCCGCTGGCGCTGCAGACGCGACTGCTGCGTGTGCTCGCCGGCGGCGAGTTCTACCGCGTCGGTGGCCGCGAGCTGATCCGCGGCAACGTGCGTATCGTCGCCGCTACCCATCAGGATCTGGCCACCCGCGTGGCCGCCGGCCAGTTCCGCGCCGACCTGATGCACCGGCTCGACGTGGTCCGCATCGAGCTGCCGGCACTGCGCACTCGGCGCAGCGACATTCCGCTGCTTGCACAGCACTTCCTTGCTGCCACCGCGCAGGAGCTGAAGCTGCCGCCGAAGCGTTTCTCGCGCGCAGCGTTGAAACTGATTGCGCAGCGCGACTATCCAGGCAACGTGCGCGAACTGGAAAACCTGTGCCGTCGTCTCACGGTGATCGCGCCGGGCGCGGAGATCCTGCCCGCCGACTTGGGCGCCACCGTTGCGGGTACTTCAGGCAGCGGTGAATGGACCGATGCCTTGCGTGAATGGGCGGTCGATGCGCTGGCCAAGGGCGATGCGGATATCCATGCGCGTGCCCGCGAGGCACTCGACCAGACCCTGCTGCAGGCGGCGCTGCTGGCCAGCGACGGCCATCGCCAGAACGCGGCGCAGGCACTCGGCGTGGGACGCAACACGCTGACCCGCAAGCTGGGTGCCTCGCGCACGCGACGCCGCTAGCTTTGCCCCTTCTCCGCCGCGGAGAGAGCCAAAGTAATGGGAGCGTACTCGCGGTGATCTCACATCTTCCGTTATTCCGGCGAAGGCCGGAATCGATCTTCAACAGCGAAGATGATCTATCAGTCGCTTTGTAAGGTATGCGATTCCGGCCTTCGCCGGAATGACGAAAATTGAAGATTCGGGGAGCGCTGAAGTAACGAAAGAGCTTGTCGATCGTTAGCCGAGCACGACACGCAACCGATGTGTCAGTCCATCATCAGCCAGCGCTACCGCATCACCGGAAACAAGCGTTTGGCCGTCCAGTTCAACGTTCACCACCCCACGACAGACCTGGTCCGGATTCTCCACGCTGATCTCGTAACGGCTCACATGCTGCTTGCCACGGTGCTGATAGGTGAGCTGGAAGCCGGGCCACTCCTTGGGGATGCACGGATCGATACGCAGCTTGTCGCCCTGCAGATGGAAACCAAGCACCGCCTCCAAGCCGCCACGATACAGCCACGCGGCGGAACCCGTGTACCAGGTCCAGCCGCCGCGGCCGGTCAGTGCGCCCACCGAATAGACGTCCGCACAAGCGACGTAGGGTTCCACCTTGTAGCGCGCCACCGCTGCGACGTTGCCGCTATGCCGGATCGGATTGAGCAGATCGAACATCCCGCCGGCTCGATCGCCGTCGCCGAGTTTCGCCCAGGCGAAGATCGACCAGGTCGCGCCATGCGTGTACTGGCCACCGTTCTCGCGCACGCCAGGCGGATAGCCCTTGATGTAGCCGGGGTTCTCCTGGCTGTGATCAAACGGCGGGGTGAACAGGCGCGCGATCTGGTGCTCGTGATCCACCAGCAACTGGTCGACCGAAGCCATCGCATGTGCCGCATGTGCCTGGTCGCTCGCGCCGGCCATCACACTCCACGACTGGGCGATGGTATCGATCCGGCATTCGTCGCTGCTGTGCGAACCGAGCGGTGCGCCGTCGTCGTAATAGCCGCGCCGATACCACTGGCCGTCCCACGCGCGTTCCAGCGCCGCGCGCAGATCATCGGCGTAATCCAGCCAGCGTGCGGCGCGTTCATTCTCGCCGCGTTGCGTGGCACAGGGAGCGAACGCGGCGATCGTGCTCAGCAGGAACCAGCCCAGCCAGCTGCTCTCGCCACGCCCCTTTTCGCCGACCGCGTTCATGCCATCGTTCCAGTCGCCGGTACCCATCAGCGGCAGGTCATGGGCACCGTGGGTGAGGCTGGAATCGAGCGCACGCGCACAGTGCTCGTAGATCGAGACTTGCTGATCCGATGCCGCCGGCTGGAAGAACGCATCGGTGGCGCCGTCAGGGATCGCCTGACCGGTAAGGAACGGCAGCATGTCATCCAGCACCGCGTCGTCGCCGGTTACGCCGACGTAATGCATGGCGACATAGGCCAGCCAGATGCGGTCATCACTGATCTTCGTACGGATGCCCTGGCCACCTGGCGGCAGCCACCAATGCTGCACGTCGCCTTCGGCAAACTGGCGGCCGGCGGCACGCAGCAGATGTTCGCGCGCAAGGTCGGGGCGCGCGACGCACAGCGCCATCACATCTTGAAGTTGATCGCGGAAACCGTACGCGCCGCTGGCCTGGTAGTACGCGGTGCGCGCCCACAAGCGGCAACCCTGCACCTGGTACAGCAGCCAGTCGTTGAGCAGGATGTCCATTGCCCGATCCGGCGTGCGTACCTGCACGGTGTCGAGCAGGCCGTTCCATTGCGTGGCGACCTCGGCGAGCACGCTGTCGATTTCGATCGCGCGGTATTTCGTGACCAGGGCCTGGGCATCGGCTGCGCAAGCCGCGTCGCCCAGCATGAAGGCGATGTCGATCTGCGTATCCGGCGGCAGCTCGATGCGTGTCTGCAACGCACCGCACGGATCAAGCCCGGCGCCGAGGCGGCCGGACAGCGGCCGATCGTCGCGCAGTACGGCTGGTCGCGCGATCGTGCCGAGCGGATCGAGGAATTCGCGGCGATCGCCGGTCATCGAATGTTGCTGACCGGCAAGGTCGATAAACGCCACGCGATCACCGAAATCGGGTCGCCACGGATTGCGTGCGAACAGCGCGCCGGTCGACGCATCCCGTGAGGTGATCACATAGGGCGCCGGCGTGGTGCCGTTAGCGCCAAGCGCCCACTCGACATAACCGGTGATCGACAGACGACGCGCTCGTCCCGAGCGGTTGCACAGCCGCAGTCGTGACAGTTTCAGCGAATCGCTCGTCGGCACGCACTGGATCAGCTCCAGCTCGATGCCGTGTGCGTCGTTGCTGAAGCGGGTCCAGCCCTTGCCATGGGTGGTCGTGTACTTCGCGTCGTCGACGCGTATCGGCAGCGCGGTGGCGCTCCACAACACGCCGGTGTCCTCGTCGCGCAGATACAGCACCTCGTGCGGACTATCGCTGACCGGGTCGTTTGGCCACGGCGTCAGCGGATTCTGCTGGCTGTTCAACGACCACGCATAACCACCACCTTCGGCCGAGACCAGGAAGCCGAACGCAGGGTTGGCGATCACATTCACCCACGGCGCCGGCGTGGGGTGCTCGTCGTCGAGGTCGATGCGATAGCTGCGCCCGTTGTCGCTGAAGCCACCATGGCTGTTGCCGAATTCCGGCGGCCCAGAAGCCAACGCAACGGCAGCCGCTGGTGTGCTCGCGCGAATGACCGCCGGCATGGCCATCGTCGCCGCGGGTTCATCAGCGGTGGGTGTGGTTTGCGCATCGTCGATCACTACGCGGGCCACCGTCAGCAGGCCGTTGCGCAAGTCATCGTTGATCGCGCTGTCGCGCAGCGCAAACAGCTCGGTCTTGGGCAGCTGATCGTCGGCTTTCAACTGCGCCTGCTGCGTGCTCACCAGCGAGGCAATCACGCTCTGCAGCGCATCGCCGTCGTCGGCGGTGTTCAGCAATACCACGTCGACCGCCAATCGCTGACTGCGCCAATAGTTCTGCGCCAGCAGCAGCTCCTGCACGCGTGGCAATGCGTCCGAGTGACCGAGCCGCAACAGCACGATCGGGCGATCGCCGGAAATACCGGCCGCCCACAGCGCAGGTGGGCCACCGCGACCGCGTGCCAGTACGTCGGGTGCTGCGCGCTGGTCCGGATCGCTGCTCAACACGGCGTTCATCCAGTGCGCAAAGCGTGCTGCCTGGGGGGCGTCGATGCCGAGCCGTTGCAGTTCGGCTTCGGCATGATTGGCCGCATCGGCGAACAGCAGCTCGGCGGCATTCGCGTTGCCAAGTCGGGCGGTCAATCCCAGCGCACCCTCGCGCGAGTCGGCCAGCTGCGTCCACAGCAGCAAGGTTACGCTGGCGCCGGGAGCGAGCGTGACGCGCCGACGCAGGCTGAACACCGGATCGAGCACGCAACCGCTGCTGTTCGACAGTGCGGCACCCGGCTGCATGGCCTGCGCCTGACGCAGCGTGCGGCCGCGCCCGAGAAAGCATGCGCGGTCGGTTTCGTATTCGGGCGTGGCGTCGACGGGTTGCCCGACGACCTGCAACGCGTGCGCCGCCCAGACTTCAGCCTCGCTGCTGGCACGCCGGCGCCGGGTGGCCAGCAGCACGCCATGCGCGGGATCCCATTCGGTCTCGACGAACATCTTGGAGAACGCCGGGTGCGCGTTGTCGGCGCCGATCGGGCCGATCACGAGCTCGGCATACGAGGTGATCGAGAACGTGCGCGTGCGGTCGCCATGATTGCTCAGGGTGAGGCGGCGCAGTTCGATGTCGGCATCATGCGCCACCGCCACGTCCAGCGTGCTGTGCAGGCTGTGGTGACGACGGCTGAAGCTGGCGCGTCCGGCGCCGAACGCCACCGCGTCATCCGGCATGCGCAGGCCAAGTGGCTGCTGGCTGGTCGACCACACCGCACCGCTGTCTTCGTCACGCAGCATCAGGTAACTGCCCCAGGGGTCGCGAGTGGGATCCTCGCGCCAGCGCGTCACCGCCAGGTCATGCCACTGGCTATAGCCGGAACCACTGCTGCTCAGCATCACGCTGTAATGAGCGTTCGAGAGCAGGCCATGCTGGCGTGGGTCGATGGTGCGCGAAGAAGGGGATGGCATGGATCGTCCTGTCCGTAGCGGCGAAAGCGCCAGCATGCGCCATGTATTGGCATTCGTGGCGTCAAGACGTCAGCGTCGACCTTTGCTTCACCTTGCCGCAGAGTAGGATGACGCGATGAATGACCGAAGCGAGCTGTGCGCAGCCAGCGCCCCCGGGTTGACGCGCAAGGCGCAACACGTTCGGGCCGGCATGTCGCGCGGGCGCCATTGTTGACTACGGCAGCCAGATCCGGCGTGGAATCCCCGATGACCCAGCTCTCCACCCTCACGGACGAGGCCCTGCTCGATCGGCTGCAGCGCGCCGCCTTCGGTTACTTCGTGCAGAACATGAATCCGTGCAATGGCCTGGTGGCCGATACCTCGCGCGACAACTCGCCGGTCAGCATCGCCGTGGTCGGTTTTGCGCTGTCGTCTTATCCGGTGGCCGTGGAGCGCGGCTGGATGGAGCGTGCCGATGCGGTCCAGCGCAGTCTCGCCGCGCTGCGCTTCTTCCGCGACAGCGACCAGAGCGGCAGCCCCACGGCAACCGGCTTCAAGGGTTTCTACTATCACTTCCTCGACATCCACACCGGTGCGCGTGTGTGGCAGTCGGAGTTGTCGATGATCGACACGGCGCTGCTGATGGCCGGCGTGCTCACCGCCAGCATGTATTTCACGGCCGATACGCCCGATGAAGCCGAGTTGCGCGAACTGGCCGATTTCCTTTATCAGCGCATCGACTGGCGCTGGGCGCAGGATGACGGAGATACCATCAAGCAGGGCTGGAAGCCCGAGAGCGGATTCCTGCACTACGGCTGGGAAGGCTACAGCGAGGCGATCGTGCTCTACGTGCTGGCACTGGGGTCGCCGACCTATCCCATCATGGGCGATTGCTACGCAGCGTGGACGGCTACCTACCAGTGGGAAAACCTGTACGACCACGATTACCTGTATGCCGGCCCACTGTTCGTGCATCAGTTCTCGCATGCATGGATCGATCTGCGCGGCATCCGCGACAGTTTCATGCGCGAGAAAGACACCGATTATTTCGAGAACAGCTGCAATGCCGTTTCCATCCAGCGCAGATATACCCAGCTCAACCCACATGAATTCGCGGGCTACGACGAAAATTGCTGGGGACTTTCCGCTTGCGACGGTCCTACCGATGAGCAGGCTGATGTGTTCAATGAGGAACGGCGTCTGTTCGGCTACGCGGCACGCGGCGTGCCATATGGCCCGGATGACGGCACGCTGTCTCCGTCGGCTGTGCTGGGATCGCTGCCGTTCGCGCCGGAGCGGGTGCTTGAAGCCATGCGCAACATACTGACGCGCTATCCGCAGATGCTGACCGACGATCGGCTGTCCAGCAGCTTCAACCCCTCCGTGGGTGCCAGCGATGGGCAGCCATGGGTGTCGGCAGGTCATTACGGACTCGATCAGGGCATTGTATTCATGATGATCGAGAACCACCGCAGTCAGTTCATCTGGCAATTGACGAGTGGCTGCCGCTATATCAGCGACGGCTTGCAGGGCGCCGGATTCGAGGGCGGCTGGTTGCGGCAAGGCCATCCCGGGGGAGCGAACTGATGTCGCCTTTTGATGCATCGGTCACCACGCCGCAGGATGCCTACGAAGACAAGCGGCTCGCCGACGTGCATCCGCAGGCGTGGGTCAATCCGGAGCCGGCGGATCGCTACGCGCTGATCATCGTCGGCGCCGGATCCGCCGGTGTGGCCGCCGCGGAACTGGCCATCGCCATGGGCGTCAAGGTGGCGATGATCGAACGACACCTGATCGGCGGCACCTGCCTCAACACCGGCTGCGTGCCTTCCAAGGCATTGATCCGCACCGCGCGGCTGTATGCCGAGATGCGCGATGCCGCCCGCTACGGCGCGAAGGTTCCGGACAACATCCAGGTGGACTTTGCCGCAGCGATGGATCGCGTGCGACGCATCCGCAGCCACCTCAGTGGCGGCTCGTCGGTACGTCGGCTGGCCGCGCTCGGCGTCGACATGTTCTTCGGCAATGCGCGCTTTGCCGGGCCGGACACGCTGATGGTGAACGAGCAGAAGTTTTGCTTCGCCAAGGCCATGATCGCCACCGGCACTCGGCCGCACGTACCGACCATTCCGGGCCTGCGCGAAGCCGGTTTCCTGACCAATGCCAACGTCTTCAACCTGACCGAATTGCCGCAGCGCCTGCTGGTGATCGGCGGCGGTCCCGTCGGCTGCGAACTGGCCCAGGCGTTTCGGCATCTGGGCGCGAATGTCACCATCGTGCAGGACAAGCCGCTGTTTCTCGAACGGGAGGAGCGCGACGCCGCGCAGATTCTCTCCGATGCCTTCGCGCGTGACGGCCTCGAGGTGCGGCTCAATACGCAGGTCACCGCCGTGCGTGTGGAAAACGGCCGCAAGCTGGTCGATCTGGTCAGCGCCGATTACCGCAGCACCATCGAGGTCGATGCGATCCTCACCGGCGTCGGTCGCGCGCCGAACGTGCAGGGTCTGGATCTGGAAGCGGCGGGTGTCGACTACGATGTTGACAACGGCATCGGTGTCGACGATTTCCTGTGCACCAGCAATCCGCGCGTCTATGCCGCCGGCGATGTCTGTCTCGAGGAGCAGTACACCGACACCGCCGCCGCTTCGGCGCGCATCGTGGTGCACAACGCCTTGATGCGCGGCCGCAAGCGCCTCAGCAAGCTGGTCATTCCGTGGTGTACCTATACCGACCCGGAAATCTCGCATGTCGGCATGTACGTACGCGAGGCCAATCGCAAAGGCATTCCGGTCAAGACCTTTACCGTGCCGATGCACCAGATCGATCGCGCGGTGACCGACAGCGAAGAGATCGGCTTCGTGAAAATCCATATCCGCGACGGCACTGACACCATCCTCGGCGCCACCATCGTGGCCCGCCATGCCGGCGAGATGATCAACGAGATCACCCTGGCCATGGTCGCCGGCATCGGCCTGCGCACGCTGGCGAAAGTCATCCACGCCTATCCCACCCAGGCCGAGGCGATCCGCGAAGCCGCCAAGGCCTATGTGCGTACCCGCATCACCCAGCGGTTGCGCACAAGATTGCAGCGCTGGCTGGCACGCTGACCGTCATCCTCATGCAGGATTGCTGCGCTCACGCCGATTTATCGGCGGCCTGCGTAAGATGGCCGACTTGTGATCTCGTTACCTCAACCTAAGGACACGTTATGGAACTTGGCATGATCGGTCTCGGCAAGATGGGCGCCAACATGGCGGAACGTCTGCTGCAAGGTGGCCACAAGGTAACCGGCTTCGATCCCGGCGCGGATGCACGCAAGGCGCTGGAGGCGCAGGGCGGAGCGTCGGTCGATTCGCTGCAGGCGCTGGTCAAGGCGCTGCCCGCGCCGCGCGTGCTGTGGCTGATGGTGCCTTCGGGCAAGATCACCGACGACACCGTCGACGCGCTGCTGTCCGCGCTCGCGCCAGGCGATACGGTGATCGACGGCGGCAACTCCAACTACAAGGACACCTTGCGTCGCGCGGCCACCTACGCCGACAAGAAACTCAACTACGTCGACTGCGGCACCAGCGGCGGCGTGTGGGGCCTGAAGGAGGGCTACAGCATGATGATCGGCGGCGACGAGAAAGCCGTCGAAGCGCTGCGGCCGATCTTCGAAACGCTGGCGCCCGGCAAGGACCATGGCTGGGGCCGTGTCGGCCCGGTCGGTTCCGGCCACTACACCAAGATGGTTCACAACGGCATCGAGTACGGCATGATGCAGTCCTATGCCGAGGGCTTCTCGATCCTCAAGCACAAGGAGGATTTCGGCCTCGACCTGCACCAGGTCGGCGAGATCTGGCGCTACGGCAGCGTGGTGCGTTCCTGGTTGCTCGACCTCACCACCGACGCACTCAGCAAGAACCCGAACATGGACGGCATCGCGCCGTACGTGGTCGATTCCGGCGAAGGCCGCTGGACCGTCGACGCCGCACTCGATCTCAACGTGTCCGCGCCGGTGATCACCTTGTCACTGATGGAGCGCTTCCGTTCGCGCGACGACGATTCGTTCGCCGACAAGCTGCTGTCGTCGATGCGCAATGAGTTTGGGGGGCATGCGATCAAGAAGGAGTAGGGCGGCGCTCTGGCTGCTTTTGTAGGAGCTTTTGTAGGAGCGACTTCAGTCGCGATGCTCTTTGTGTTTGTCGTTTGTGCTGTTCAAAGCGAAGAGTTTTGTCGACTTCCCGTAAACTTGATCCAGAACTTGGTGCCCACTGACACTCTCCTTGTGATGCCTAACGCTGGAGTTAAGCGGCGGCGAAGCCGTCCGCCTCGAATGAGATGTTAGGGCCCATCACTACTTCCTTGCTTCTTTGCATAACTTACTGCGTCACTAAGCTTGTCGTACCGGTAGCCACGAAATACATACTTGTCGCCTTGGAGAGTGATGTCATATAACTGCATCGCTCGCTCGTCCGTGGTGGCCGATGAAGTTGGTGCTGCGCTGGACTGCGCGGTACTGATGCTTTCAGCTAGCGCACTGCCACAATGCTTACACTTAATTGCTTCTTGCCTTACTGGCTCGGCGCAGAAGGGGCAATTTTTTGTGGTGCCTTCGTCGGCAACCCTAACTTCCGGAAGTGGGACTCGCGTAGAGCTGGTGGTGAATGCCCATACCAAAGAACCAACCCAGCCGATGACTGTCCACCCAAGAAATAAATTTAGGACGATGATGGCTGTTTCGTTTGGATGTTCGCGCCCGTACGCGACAAAGCTTGGGATGAAGTAGATCCCAAGCCCGACAATTGACAGCAGAATGATCAGAGTAATTCCCACATTGCACCCTAACGCTGGAGTTAAGCGGCGGCGTAGCCGAAGAGTTCCTACGCAAAAGTGGACACCGGTTGGTTAGCCGCAACGGGCCTCGAACTCGATGGGAGAACGATAGCCCAAGGCGGAGTGTAAGCGCTTGTTGTTGTAGAAATCGATGTAGCTGTGCACGG